>NZ_JAWJZH010000001.1:0-2400000 GCF_033063295.1 Nitrosomonas sp. Is35 | reverse complement strand
TGGATAATGTTATCGATGTTTCGCATTTTCCCTTAGCCCGCCAGGCTGAACAGGTGCAGCGTTCGCGCCGTATTGGTCTGGGTATCACGGGTTTGGCCGATGCATTGATCATGCTGCAAATCCGTTACGGCGGCAATGAAGCGGAGAAAATCACGCAGCAAGTCATGCAGCACATCTGTCACGCGGCTTATCAAGCTTCGATAGAACTGGCGCGGGAGAAAGGCGCGTTTCCGCTGCTCGATAAAGAAAAATACCTGGCCGGTGCTTTTGTGCGGACGTTGCCCAAATCGATCCGCAGCGGCATCGCGCAGTACGGTATCCGCAACAGCCATCTGACCGCTATCGCTCCGGCGGGTACTATCAGTCTGCTGGCCAATAATGTTTCGAGCGGGCTGGAGCCGGTATTTGGCAGTGATTACATGCGCCAGGTACTTAAGCGTGACGGCTGTTACGCGGATTATGCAGTGACCGATTATGCTGCCGCTCTATGGCGCAAAGAACGTGCGCGTGACGATCTGCCTCCGGCTTTCGTTACGGCGCATGCGCTGACACCGGACGAACACCTGCATATGCAGGCAGCGATCCAGCCGTATGTCGATCAGGCGATCTCCAAGACGATCAATGTTCCAGCGGATTATGATTTCGAAGCTTTTAGTACTCTTTATCAGAAAGCGTACGATTTCGGCTTGAAAGGCTGCACTACGTTCCGGCCTAATGCGGTGACTGGCGAAATTTTGCATAAACCGGATGTAGAACATGCAGCGCCGCATTGCTGCGGTCTGGAGCGGGAGCCGGACTAAGCACCCGGGTGACATTAAAAATCCGGATCGTCCGGAAAAATACCCGTCCGTGCAACGCCATCGTCCCCGATGCTGCCGCGGAACATGCCGCTGGTGTTGTAACGCATCGCGAAGCGGCCTTGCGCATCCAGCACGATCAAACCGCCGTCGCCACCGAGCGCGGCGACTTCCGCGAGTGTACGGTCGGCAGCCTCGGCAAGTGGGATTTGTTGCAACCGCACCTGTGCCGCCGTATTAAACGCCGCTGCGGTTTGGATGAACATTTCACCACTGCCGGTTGCGGATACCGCGATCGAGCGATTGTCCGCGTAGGTGCCCGCGCCAATGATAGGTGAATCGCCGACGCGCCCGTAGCGTTTGTTCGTGAGTCCCCCGGTCGAGGTGCCTGCGGCGAGATTGCCGTAGCGATCCAGTGCCACGGCGCCGACAGTGCCGTGTTTCTCATCGCCATCGGGCGACGGCGTGCCTGAGTCCATGTCGTGATCGCGCACCACCTGTTCTTTCGCGATGGCTTTTTGCAGCTGATCCCAGCGGCGCTGTGTGTAGAAATAAGCTGGGTCGACGATTTCCACGCCGTGCTCGGCAGCGAAAGTCTCGGCGCCCTGGCCGATCAGCATCACATGTTTGCTTTGCGTCATGACCGCATGCGCGGCGCGGATCGGGTTGCGGATCGTGGTGACCCCGGCAATAGCGCCCGCCATGCTCGTAGCGCCATCCATGATCGATGCATCCAGTTCGTTACGGCCTTCGTGACTGAACACCGCGCCTTTGCCGGCATTGAACAACGGCGAATCTTCCATCAACACAATCGCGGCGATCACGGCGTCGATACTGCTGCCGCCCGCTTTGAGGACGGCGTGGCCGGCAGTTAGCGATTCAGCCAGCACTTGCCGGTAAGCCTGTTCGCGTTCCGCAGTCAGGCGGTTGCGGTTGATCGCGCCAGCGCCGCCATGAATGATGAGGCGGATGGGCGCGGTATCAATGAGAGTCTGGTGTTTTCCGGTCACGGTTTGATGAATCAGAAAGAATGAGAAGTGAGTGTAGCGAGTGCTGATTCCAAGTTACTTTTTTGTGTCATCCCAAATAATGGTACCCGCTATGCTTGTTTCTGCAAAATCCGGACATGTTTCATCGCCGCGGCCCGTAAAGCCGCCATCGGGTGCGCAAATGACGTTGCCGGTTGTGTCGTACAAGATATTGAACATATCGCAGCATTGCGAGGCGAAGTAATAAACTCTTGCACCTTTATATTCAAATTGTCTGATCAAAAGGGGGCGATCAGTAGCAGTAGGCACTTTTATGAAACCATCAATTTTTTGCACAAGCCATAAAGGAAGAAAATCTTTGTCGAATCCTTCAATAGCAAAAGTATTTTCTGGCTGAATCAATTTTAAATTTGCCCAGATTTTTTCCTCGCCGATCATCACGCAAGGAACATGTACTCTGTTTTTGGAAACATCGTAGCGTGCAGTGCACTGCTCTTCCGATGCTGTAGTTACCGTAGAAAAAGTAAAAAGTCCTAAACTTATCATCAACCCTAGCGCATATTTCTTTAACATTTTTCTTTTTCCTGAATTTAAATGCGAATTGGCCTTAACGATAGCTATCGAACCCGGGTAGATTCCTTATTCGCCATTTCCAATACATCGTTTGCCGTGAGCTGCCTGCTCATGTCGCCATCCCAGGTGGCGTTGAACGGCAACGTATTTTGCACCAGCTTGGCGCGATTCAGATAAGCATGCAGCGTCATTTCCGGTTGTGTGATCGGAATGGCGATGGCGCGCGGGTTGCGCGTGACTTCGGTGAGCAGGGTTTGATTGACCTTGGCCTGTCGCCGCGCATCGCGCTTACCTTTGGGCGTTGCGCGCACAGTGCTTAACGATTTCTTGAGCAGATTGGCGTGATTGCGCTTGTCGTCTTCCAGGATCGGGTAAGCTTGCAAATACAACTGATTGCCGCGCCAGCCTAGCAAACGCGGCTGATTGACAATGCGGATCGGCGTGCCGACGGGGACATCGCGGTAAATGCCGACGATGTCTTCCGGGTACATGCGCAGACAACCATGACTGCCGCGCAAGCCGATGCTGGGTGGTTTGTCGGTGCCGTGAATGGCGTAGTTCGGCCAGTCCAGTTTCAATACATGCGTGCCCATCGGGTTATCCGGTCCGGGTGGTACCACGGCGGGCAGCGGATCGCCGTTTTTGGCGTGTTCCCGGCGGATCGAAGGCGTCGGAATCCAACTGGGATTTTCCGTTTTCGAGGCAACGCGCGTCATCCCTTCCGGCGTTTTCCATTCCACCCGGCCGATGCCGACCGGATGCGTAATGACTTTTTGCGGCTTGCCGGGCTTGGTCTTGGGAAAATAAAACAACCGCATCGCCGCGAGATTGATCACAACGCCCTGACGCGGCGCGTCCGGCAGCACGAACTGCGTGGGGATCACAATCCTGGTACCCGCTTTCGGTAACCACGGATCGATACCGGGATTGGCGCTGACGATTTCTTCATAACCTAGGTTGAAGCGCCGCGCGATGTCGGACAACGTATCGTCCTTGCTCGCTGTGATAACTTGCACCGAACCAACCACATCGTCGCGCGCCGGATCAAAACTGAACTCATGACTGGCGACCGGGATAGGCAATGGCTTCACCACAGGTACAGGCGACGCCGCTTGTTGGGTTGGAATCGATTGGCAACCGGTGAGGAACAGAAGACCGGCACAGAAGCCGCACGCGAGGCCATCACGGAACAACGATAAATATTTTTTATGCATAATAATCAAAAGGATCGTGAAACTTGGACGTGATCGATGACGGTCAATTTACAAGATTTCTCACGATGACACAACCATTAACCATAACAAATCAGGATATTCGCAGGGTCATTTAAAGTATTGGCTGAGGGGATTGAGAGTACGCTAATCACCACGAGGGCGATAAGTTCTAGTGGTGATTTGAAGTTGTTATCAACACATTTTTTGACCGGAAAAATTGATTGCCAGTATGATTGCCGGTTTGAGAAAACAGTATTTGATTTTATTGTTTATGTGTATTTATAAGGTCATAAATAATAGACTAATAAAAGCAATTTGTTTGTCTGTTAAAGTCTTCGTTATGTGTTTAAAAAAATAATTCAATGCATTTATATGGGTATGGCAACTAGTTTGGTGGGATGGACAAGCGAAACGTTATCCATCATCGGTTAAATCAGTTTTGATAGGTTAATTATTGAAAATGGCCACTATCGGTTTCATCGGTCTCGGCATCATGGGCAAACCCATGGCGGAGCATTTGATCAAAGGCGGGCATCGTCTGTTTTTACACTCGCGCAGCGGCGTGCCTGCGGATTTGGTTGCATTGGGTGGCAGTGCTGCATCTTCGCCCGAGGAAGTGGCGCGGCATGCGGACATCATCATCACCATGCTGCCGGATACGCCGGACGTGGAAAAAGTGCTGTTCGGCGAGCATGGTGTAGCCGATGGGCTGCAATCCGATCCTGGACGGAGCCAGATCATCGTCGATATGAGTTCGATTTCGCCGCTGGCGACGCGAGAATTTGCCGTGCGGCTGAATGCGCTCGGGCACGACTATGCCGATGCGCCGGTGTCGGGCGGCGATATCGGTGCGCAAAATGCCACGCTGACAATCATGGTGGGTGCGAGCAAAACGGTGTTTGATCGGATTCAGCCGATCCTCGCGTTGATGGGCAAGAGCGTGACGCATATCGGCGATGTCGGCGCCGGACAGGTGTGCAAGGTCGCCAATCAGATTGTGGTGTCGTCGGCAATCGAAGCGGTGGCCGAGGCGCTGCTGTTCGCGTCCAAGGCCGGTGTCGATCCGGCCAAAGTGCGGCAAGCGTTGCTGGGCGGATTTGCCGCGTCGAAGGCGCTGGAGGTGCACGGGCAGCGCATGATCGAACGGCGTTTCGAGCCGGGGTTTCGCATCGAATTGCACCATAAGGATTTGAATATCGCGTTGCAAAGCGCCGCCGAATTGGGTGTGAGCCTGCCGACTACGGCGACGGTGCGCGAATTGTTTTCCGCATGTCTCGCGCACGGCGGCGCAAAGTGGGATAATTCCGCCATTGTCAAAATGCTGGAAAAACTGGCCAACCACGAAATTCAAAAACACCCTGAATAATCACATGCCTTCTCAAGAACTGGTCAATAAACTGCGGGCTTTCTTACCGCATGAAGCGGTGTTGCATGAAGCCGAAGACTTGAAACCGTACGAATGTGACGGTTTGTCGGCTTACCGGCAATTGCCGATGATCGTGGTGTTGCCGCAGAGCGAAGAGCAGATCGTTAAAATTTTGCAGCTTTGCTATGCGTCGAAAACGCCTGTGGTGGCACGGGGTGCCGGTACCGGCTTATCGGGTGGCGCGTTGCCGCATGCCGAAGGTGTTTTGATGTCGCTGGCCAAGTTGAAGCAAATCATCGCCATCGATCCGCTGGCGCGCACGGCGCGCGTGCAGCCCGGTGTGCGCAATCTGGCGATCAGTGAAGCGGCGGCACCGCATGGTTTGTACTATGCGCCCGATCCTTCGTCGCAAATCGCCTGTTCGATCGGCGGTAATGTCGCGGAAAATTCCGGCGGTGTGCATTGCCTGAAATACGGTCTGACCGTGCACAACATTCTCAAACTACGGGTGTTGACGATGGACGGCGAGTGCCTGGAGATCGGCGGCGATAGCCTGGACAGCGCGGGTTATGACTTGCTGGCGTTGATGACGGGCAGTGAAGGCATGTTGGGTATCGTCACGGAAATCACCGTCAAGCTGATTCCCAAACCGGAAAAAGCGCAATTGGTGATGGCGGCGTTTGACGATGTGCAGAAGGCCGGTAGCGCGGTGGCGAATGTCATCGGCGCCGGCATCATCCCTGCCGGGATGGAAATGATGGACAAAATTACGATTCATGCGGTGGAGGAATTCTTGCACGCCGGTTATGATTTGGCGGCGGAAGCCATTTTATTGTGCGAGTCGGACGGCAGCACCGAGGAAGTGGCGGATGAAATCCGGCGGATTTATGCCATCATGCAGCAAAGCGGCGCGACCAACATCAGTACGTCGAATAATGAAGCCGAACGGCTCAAGTTCTGGGCCGGGCGTAAAGCGGCGTTTCCCGCGGCGGGCCGGGTTTCGCCGGATTATTACTGCATGGACGGCACCATTCCGCGTAAACGCCTGGCCGATGTGCTGCGCGGCATTGAAGAACTTTCACAAAAATATGGATTGCGCTGCATGAATGTGTTTCATGCCGGGGACGGCAATTTGCATCCGCTGATTTTGTACGATGCGAACAAACCGGGTGAGTTGGAAAGAACCGAGGAATTCGGCGGCAAAATACTGGAAATGTGCATTCATGCTGGTGGTACGATCACCGGAGAGCATGGCGTGGGAATGGAAAAAATCAATCAGATGTGTTCACAATTCGGAACCGGAGAACTGGCCATGTTCCATGCCGTGAAAGCGGCGTTCGATTCAGCGGGTTTGCTGAATCCGGGCAAGGCTGTACCTGAATTGCACCGTTGCGCGGAGCTGGGGGCGATGCATGTGCATCGCGGTGAGCAAAAATTTGCCGATTTGCCGCGCTTTTGAATGCCATGCAGACCACAATCGATCAATACCAAGCAGTGATTCGCGCTGCGGCTGAATCTAAAACCCCGCTGCGAATACGCGGCGGCGGCACCAAGGATTTTTACGGTAATCGGGCAGGAGAACAAAACAGCACGCTGCTGGATATGAACGATTACAACGGTATCGTGGATTACGAACCGACCGAACTGGTGATCACCGCACGTGCCGGTACACGGCTGGCCGATCTGGAAGCCGAACTTGACCGGTATGGCCAGATGCTGGCATTCGAACCGCCGCATTTCGGTGTGGCGGCTAGCTTGGGCGGCTGCGTTGCTGCGGGGCTATCCGGTCCGCGCCGTGCCGCCGCTGGTAGTGTGCGCGATTTTGTGTTGGGTGTGCGGTTGCTCGACGGAAAAGGCGAAGATCTGCATTTTGGCGGGCAGGTGATGAAGAATGTCGCCGGTTACGATGTGTCTCGGTTGATGGCGGGATCGATGGGTACGCTGGGTGTATTACTCGAAGCTTCGCTGAAAGTTTTACCCAAACCGGCGATGGAAACGACGCTATGCATGGCTATGGATGAAGCGGGTGCGATCGAAAAGATGAATCAATGGGCGGGTAAACCGCTGCCGGTTTCCGCGACTTGTTTTGCCGATGGCCAATTATTTGTCAGACTTTCCGGCGCCGAACCGGCAGTGCGTGCGGCCCAAGTGAAATTGGGTGGAGAAACGCTGGCGGATGATAAAATTTTTTGGCAATCGGTGCGCGAACATATGCACGGCTTTTTCCAGCCGGACAAACCGCTGTGGCGCTTATCGATCAAATCGACAACACCACCCTTATTGTTGCCGGGTAAGCAGCTGCTGGAATGGAATGGCGGCTTGCGCTGGCTGCGCACCGATGGCGGCGAAGACGCTGAAGCTATTCGTGCCGCCGCGAAAGAAGCGGGTGGTCACGCTACATTGTTTCGTCATAATAAATCAGGTATTTTCGTGTTCCACCCTTTACCTTCCGGCATGATGAAAATCCATCGCGTGCTGAAAGAAAAATTTGATCCATCCGGGATTTTCAATCCCGGACGACTTTATTCCGAGATTTAAATGCAAACCAAGCTCGCTGATTTTATAAAAAATTCCCCGCAAGGCCAGGAAGCCGACGCTATTTTGCGCAGTTGCGTGCATTGCGGTTTCTGCTTGGCGACTTGTCCGACGTATCAAATTCTGGGCGATGAGCTGGATAGTCCGCGCGGGCGTATTTATTTGATGAAACAGATGCTCGAAGGGCAGCCGGTTACACAAAAAACCCAATTGCATCTGGATCGTTGTCTGACGTGCCGCGCGTGCGAGACGACGTGCCCATCCGGTGTGCGCTATGGCGCTTTAGTCGATATCGGCCGCGCTATGGTTGAACAACAAGTGAAACGCGACACGCAATCGGAGGTGTTGCGTTTTACGTTGCGTAAAGTGTTGCCCAATGCTTGGGTATTTAATACTTTGTTCAAGGCAGGTCAGCTTGTGCGGCCGTTTTTGCCGCAGAGTTTAAAAAGAAAAATTCCAACTAATCTCAGTTCCGCCAAGGCCTGGCCTGAATCGCGTCATGCCCGGAAAATGCTGGTGCTGGATGGGTGTGTGCAACCGTCGTTGGCACCTAACATTAATGCCGCTACTGCGCGTGTACTGGATCGTCTGGGAATTTCGTTAATGAAAGCGGAAAATGCCGGGTGCTGCGGGGCCGTGGCTTTCCATCTGAATGCGCAGCAGGATGGACTCGATTACATGCGCCGCAATATCGATGCCTGGTGGCCATGGGTGGAACGAAAGGAAGTCGATGCGATTGTGGTCACTGCCAGCGGCTGTGGCGTGACGGTGAAAGAATACGGACATTTTTTGCAGCATGATCCGGTTTATGCCGGAAGGGCCGCTAAGGTTTCGGCCCTTGCCAAAGATATTGGCGAAATCGTTCATGCGGAATTGGATAAGATTGAGCAATTACTCGCTCAGCAGCGTATTAATGCTGGAAAGACCAAATTGTCGTTTCATTCTCCCTGTACGTTGCAGCACGGCATGCAGATTCGCGGCGTGGTTGAGAAAATTCTGCACAGCGCCGGTTTTGATTTGACTACGGTGCCCAATGCCCATCTGTGTTGTGGCTCGGCGGGTACATATTCTATCCTGCAACCGGAGCTTTCGCAGCAGCTGCTGAAAAATAAAGTGACAGCACTGGAATCTGGTAAGCCTGATCAGATAGCCACTGCGAATATCGGTTGTTTAATGCATTTGCAGACCGGCACCGCGTTATCAGTCAAGCACTGGGTTGAGCTTCTGGATGAGCGGTTATCCGGCAGCTGAACGGTGAAAAGTTTTCATTTCGATTAATATTCTAAATTTTTTGTTATACAATCCTTGGCTAAGTTGTTCGGGCGAAATTTCTGGGCATACATAAATGAGTAACAGGCATATAGATAATCAATTGGAGAAGATATGAAGGTAGTTTCTAAAAGTAATTGGGTAGCAAAATTTGGTGGTGCAGTATTGGCATCTTTTATGGCGCTACCATCGTATGCGCAGTTAATGCTCGCTCACGAAGGTCATCACGATGCTGGCGGTTGTACGATCAAAACCGGCGAATTCCCGGTAACGTTCAGTGCGTATGAAGTACCGGAAGGCGGCATACCACCGATGCATTCGTTCTGCGAGAATCTGCCAAATACCGGCAAGGTGAATTTGACCATTGAATTACCGCATGAAGCACGGGAAATTCCTTTAGCAGTTCGCTTAGTTAAAGATGGACATGAAGGCCATGGTGCCAAGCCAGCCGCACCGGCGGAGCAAAAAGCAGCGGATGCTGGTGATCATGCAGGACACGAAGGAATGAATCATGATCAGCACGCAGGACATGCTGCTGAACATGGTTTGGTTTATATGCCCGCGCAAAAGCATAACTCCGGAATCATTGTGGTAGCAGCCAATATCCAGGAAATAGGTCAGTACGCTATACAACTGGAAAAGAAAGACGACGCAGGCAATGTCAAAACAGTCGTTAAAATTCCATTAGGTGTTGGTAAAGGCGGTGGCCATGGCAGTCATGGCGGCGGTCTTGGCATGATGGAAATTGCTGTATTAGTCCTAGTTGCTGGCGGTGGCGCTGCATTCTATTTTGTGCGCCGCAAAAAGGCATCGGAAGCTTAAGCGTAAACTTCAGTGTAAACTGACAAGGCTTTTTTCATTGGTGGAACGGATGTGATATGCACCGCTTAGGTTGTGATTGAATCAAGCGGTGCAATTTGATTTTTTGAATCAAAACCAGTGAGTAAGATAATACCAATTATTCCTACGCTACCATGTCAGCTAAAATCCCTTGACAGTGGTGAGGTGACTAAGTAGTCTAGAAGATGCTTACTGCCTGTGGGATGAGGAATTGTATGGGCAGAGGGAATGGATAGATAAAGGAAGTAAAAGCTCTGGATACTGGGTATATGAAGGGTATTCATGGTGGAAGAGAACAAGAAGAAGAGCAAAGTAAAGAAGAGGCAAGGAAGAAACTTATGGAAAACCAAAGGAGAGAGAGATGAAAGGCAAGCTATGGCCGAGGATAGTAGCGGTACTGTTAGGAGGGATGCTGATAGGAGCGGCCCAGGCTGACATACCGAGCGTACCGAACGAACTGTATGAAGCGTTGAAACTGGACCGTACGAAAGTAACGCCGAAGGAACTGCACGAAGCGCTGGTTAAGCGCTACAAAGATCCTGCGCAAGGAGCGGGACGCGGCACACTGGCGCAATACTGGGAACCGATCCCGTACGGAATTTACCTGGATCCGGCGACATTTTACAAATCACCGACCACGAACAAAGAAGTAGCAAGCCGTAAAGAATGCGTGGAATGCCACACCGACGAATCACCGGTATGGGTACAAGCATGGAAGAGAAGCAGCCATGCGAACCTGGACAAAGTGCGCAACCTGAAACCGGGCGAACCTACTTTTTACAAGAAAGCCAAACTGGAAGAAGTCGAAAAGAACCTTCGCTCGATGGGCAGACTGGCTGAAGGCGAGAACCTGAAAGAAGTTGGCTGTATCGACTGTCACGTAGACATTGGTGCGAAGAAAAAAGCCGACCACACCAAAGACATCAGAATGCCGACGGCCGATGTATGCGGCACCTGTCACTTGGCAGAATTTGCGGAACGTGAATCGGAACGCGACACGATGATCTGGCCGCACGACCAATGGCCGGATGGACGCCCATCGCACGCACTGGACTACAAAGCCAACGTAGAAACTACCGTATGGGCAGCGATGCCACAACGTGAAGTAGCCGAAGGCTGCTCAATGTGCCACACCAACCAAAACAAATGTGACTCATGCCACACCCGTCACGAATTCTCAGCAGCGGAATCCCGCAGACCGGAAGCCTGCGCAACCTGTCACAGCGGCGTAGACCACAACAACTGGGAAGCGTACTCCATGTCCAAGCACGGCAAAATTGTCGGCATGCTGGGCAACCAATGGAACTGGGAAGCACCGTTAAAAGACGCCTATGCAGTAGGCGGACAAAGCGCACCAACCTGCGCCGGCTGCCACATGGAATACGAAGGCGAATATAGCCACAACATGGTCAGAAAAATCCGCTGGGCGAACTACCCGTTTGTTCCTGGAATTGCGGAAAACATCAAAAGTGAATGGTCGGAAAAACGTCTGGACTCATGGGTAGTCACTTGTACCCAATGCCACTCGGAACGTTTTGCCCGCTCCTACCTCGATCTGATGGACAAAGGCACATTGGAAGGACTGGCTAAATACCAAGAAGCCAATGCAGTCGTACATCAACTGTACAAAGAAGGCCTGCTGACCGGTCAAAAAACCAACCGTCCTGCACCACCTGCACCGGAAAAAGAAGGCTACGCCTACTTTGCCCAACTGTTCTGGTCGAAAGGCAACAGCCCTGCAGCCATCGAACTGAAAGTGCTGGAAATGCATGAAAACGACCTGGCCAAGATGCACGTAGGCCTAGCGCACGTTAACCCAGGCGGCTGGACCTACACCGAAGGCTGGGGTCCGATCAACCGCGCTTATGTTGAGATTCAAGACGAAAACACCCGCATCCGTGAAATGGTTGCACTGCAAGAACGTGTTAAAAATCTTGAAACCAAGAAAACCAGCCTACTCGACTTAGACGGCACAGCAGAGAAAATCTCTCTGGGCGGTTTAGGCGGTGGCATGCTGCTAGCCGGAACACTGGCACTGGCAGGCTGGCGCAAACGTAAACAAAGCGAAGCTTGATAAGCGCTAACGCAGAAGATCGCACTGCCAAGGCAGTGCGATCGTCAGACAAGCTACTCCCGTCATTAGGAATCATCCTAGTGACGGGAGGTTTGCTTTTATTGGGCTGGTTTGCGTATTTATGGTTTAAACCGGTACCGGCCCCCTATCAATATCAACTGGTCGCGGAAGGCGACAGCCAGAAGTTCAGCAAAATGGACCTATCGGGCTGGCCCGAACTCAAGCTAAGCCAATACAAAGTACAAGCGGACGGCGTAGCCAAACCCATCGCCGAATTCATCGTCGCAAGACAAAAGGATGAAGCACCGGTACTAATTTACTGGAAGAACAGCACCAACGAAATACTCTACAACTTTGACCGCAAACCATCGGAACTTAGCACCCTGGCAGCGGCGATAGCCAAACACGCCCCGAAAGACGCCCTGATACTCTCATGGTGGGACACATCGCGGCAAATCAAACTGCTCACCGGCCACGACACACTCTTTACCAGCCACCTGAACGAACCGCTGATGATACCGGTCCCCTGGTTGGAACAAAGCGAAGCCATCCAAGCCTATGAAAAACAATTCTGGGGAAGCAAAGCCAGTCAAAAAGAACGGGAGCAATTCAAACGTTTCAGCGAAGCCCTGACGGCCCCTGCGGAAGAAGGCGTCAAGCAACTGCGGGAACTGATAGGCTCAGACCGGGAAACCTATGTCATCGTACATGTCACCGACCTGTATAAAGCAGGACTCATGCACCCCGACAGAATCGGCGTAGCGTTTCAGAACTTCCCGATGACCGGCAACATGCACGGCATGATCAACCAGATGAAAGTGCAACTGAAGGAAAACGACTTTGACACCTACACCCTGCAATCGGTCGCGGACGAAGAAATCAGAGTATTCTTCCTGAGTGACGAAAAGAGCAGCCAAACCCTACTGGCGAGGATGTTACCGTTTGTAGACAAAAAAGCCCCGACCGAACTGGACGTAGCGCAACTGATCTATCAACAAGGCGGCTACTGGGTATACCGGCTACCGTAAACGGAAACGCCAGCGAAATAGCCATTTACACAAAGCGGCGATAGCGTACAATACGAGCCATCAAAAACTTGAATTAAAAAAGCATAAAGGAGGAAGGATGAAACACCCAATAACCTATCTACTGGCTGTTCTGGCAGCAGCCGCATTTTTCTCAGGCGCAGCGATAGCGGACACTTTTGAAGGACGCGCGAAATGCAGCTCCTGCCACAAATCGCAAGCCAAAGCATGGAAAGACACCGCGCACGCCAAAGCGATGGAATCGCTGAAACCTGGCGCACGCAAAGAAGCCAAAGTTAAAGCCAAACTGGATCCGGAAAAAGACTACACCCAAGACAAAGACTGCGTAGGCTGTCACGTAGACGGCTTCGGCAAGAAAGGCGGCTATACCATAGAAGCAGCGAAGAAGCCCCTAGCGGCAGTAGGTTGTGAATCGTGCCACGGACCTGGTAAGAACTACCGTGGCGACCACCGCAAGGCAGGACAAGCATTTGAAAGCAAAGGCACCACCACACAACGTAAAGTGGTTGCTGACAAAGGCCAAGACTTCCACTTTGAAGAAGCCTGCGCAGCTTGCCATTTGAACTACGAAGGCTCACCCTGGAAAGGCGCGAAAGCCCCTTACACCCCATTCACCCCTGCAGTAGACCCTAAATACACCTTTGACTTTGACAAGATGGTCAAAGACGTCAAAGCAATGCACGAGCATTACAAACTGGACGGCACTTTCGTAGGCGAGCCAAAATTCAAGTACCATGACGAATTCCAAGCCAGCGCAAAGGAAAAGACAGGGGACAAAAAAGATAAAGGAAAAGAGTAATGACAGGCATACAAAAAGGAGCGATAGGCACGCTGCTGACAGGTGGTCTGCTGGGCATCGTACTGGTAGCGGTCGTATTTGGCGGGGAAGCAGCACTCTCGACCGAAGAATTCTGCACCAGCTGCCACTCGATGACCTATACGCAAACGGAATTAAGACAATCGACGCACTATGGTGCGTTGGGTGTCAATCCCAGCTGTAAAGATTGTCATATACCGCAAGGCTTCAAGAACTTTCATTTAGCGGTGTATAGCCACGCAGTGGATGGCGCGAGAGAACTGTATCTGGAACTGATGAATGACTACTCGACGCTGGAGAAATTTAACGAACGCCGCTTGATCATGGCGCACGATGCGCGGATGAACCTGAAGAAATGGGACAGCATCACCTGCCGTGACTGCCATAAGAACCCGAATCCACCGGGAGCTGACGCCCAAGAAGCGCACAAGAAGATGAAGACGGAAGGTGCGACGTGTATAGACTGCCATCAGAACCTGGTACATGAAGAAGTACCGAAGACCGACCTGAATGCGAGCTTGAAAGCTGGCAAGCTGGTTTTGGTGAAGGAAGAAGATGAAGGCGGTAGTGGAGAAGACGAAGACGAGGAAGAAGACGAGGGTGAAGGAGCGGCTGGAGGATCATCTGGAGGATCATCTGGCAGCACAGAAGCCCAGAGTGATGATGAAGATGAGGATGAAGAGTAATTATCTTCACACTTCGTTGAAGTAAATATAAACTATGCAGGACATATCAAGGCGTTTGCAGATAATATATTGGTAAGTATAAGCAAATGCTGTAGTATTTATGGAAATTCAGTAGCCCGCCTATGGCGGGCTTTTTATTACAGTAAGGTTTTTTAAAAAGATGTTGAGTCATTTTCCAAAACCAAATATTGATTATCCGCATCGGAATAGGGATTATTTTATTGCGGGCTTTACTTTCTTCTGTGTTGGAGTCAGTCTGGTGATTGACGGTAGCGCAAGTAAAGAAATGCAGAATTTACTGGGTGTGATCGCCTGGATTTTTCTGTTTGGGCTGCTGATCGGTGAGAATAAAGAAGTAAGAATGCAAGTTGTCGTTGCTGTGGCATTTGCAACGGCCGGAGAACACTTTGCATCGATTTATATGGAAGGCTATACCTATCGGTTTGGAAATGTGCCGCTTTATGTGCCGCCCGGTCATGGTATGGTTTATTTGACAGCGGTTGCCCTTTCACGCTCGAGATTTTTCCTGATCAATGCCAGGAAGTTAGCGGTTTTGGTAATCGCAGCCGGTGGCCTATGGTCGTTGTGGGGAATCAGCGGTATTCCTGAGCAAGGAGATCAGGTTGGTGCGTTTTTGTTTTGTATTTTTGTTATTTGTCTTTTCAAAGGCCGATCGCCGATGGTATATCTGGGTGCTTTTTTCATTTGCACTTGGCTCGAAATTGTGGGGACAGCAGCCGGTACATGGAAGTGGGCATCCATAGAGCCGGTTTTCAATTGGACACAAGGAAATCCGCCGAGCGGTGTTGCTGCCTGGTATTGTCTTGTGGATGCGGTAGCAATCGGTTTCGCACCAAAAATTCTAAACGGATTGCAAAAAATGAATAGCTGGTATAAAACATCATTTATTAAGTAACCTGCTGCCCCAAAAAAACTTTGAATGATTTGAATGGCAGCAATTAAGATCCGATATTCAACAAATTATCTGATTACTTGGAAGGAATTTCTGTGACTGTTGTGCGTTTACCTGATGGATCTGAGCGTATTTTTAATCAACCAGTAACGATATTAGACGTGGCTTCGTCCATTGGACCGGGTCTTGCGCGAGCGGCTATTGCTGGAAAAGTTAATGGAAAGCTGGTCGATGTTTATAGTCAGATTAAAGATGATAGTGAGCTCGCAATTATCACGGAGAAAGATGCCGAAGGATTGGAGATTATCCGGCACTCATGTGCGCATTTACTCGCGCACGCGGTAAAAGAACTATTTCCTGACGCACAGGTTACTATTGGTCCCGTGATTGCGGATGGATTTTATTATGATTTTTCCTATAAACGGCCATTTACACCGGAAGACTTGCAGGCTATTGAGAAACGCATGCTGGAAATCAGCAAGCGCGATTTAAAGATAGAACGGAAAGTTCTGGAACGCACGGATGCGATCAGTTTTTTCAAGAATCAAGGCGAGCACTACAAAGCGCAAATCATTGAATCGATACCGGGCAATGAAGATTTATCACTCTATTCCCAAGGTAATTTTACCGATTTGTGCCGAGGACCGCATGTTCCGGCCACATCAAAAATAAAAGTATTTAAGCTGATGAAAGTGGCCGGTGCGTACTGGCGTGGCGATTCCAATAATGAAATGCTGCAGCGCATTTATGGAACCGCGTGGACCAATAAGGATGATCAGAAGGAATATCTGCATTGCTTGGAAGAAGCGGAAAAGAGGGACCATCGCAAAATCGGCAAGCAGCTGGACTTGTTTCATACGCAAGATGAAGCGCCTGGCATGGTATTCTGGCATCCTAAAGGCTGGCTGTTGTGGCAGCAGATTGAACAGTACATGCGAAATATACTGAAGCAAAATGGCTATCAGGAAATTCGGACACCGCAAATTTTGGATAAGGATTTGTGGGTGCGTTCAGGACATTGGGAAAACTTTCGCGAGAATATGTTTACCACTCATGCGGACGAACGCGATTTTGCTATTAAGCCGATGAATTGTCCCGGCCATGTGCAAATATTCAATCAAGGCCTGCGGAGCTATCGAGAGCTTCCGGTACGATTGGCTGAATTCGGTTCTTGTCATCGCAATGAAGCATCAGGAGCGCTGCACGGTATCATGAGAGTGCGTTCGTTTACTCAAGACGATGCGCATATTTTTTGTACGGAAGATCAGATACAAGATGAAGTGGTGAGATTTATCGATCTGCTGAAAGGTGTTTATGCCGATTTTGGCTTTAAAGGATTGATGGTTAAACTTTCAACCCGGCCGCAGAAACGTGTCGGATCGGAAGTGCAGTGGGATAAATCGGAAGCAGCGCTGAAAGCGGCATTAACTGAAGCTAAGCTCGAATGGGAACTACAGCCTGGCGAAGGTGCATTTTATGGTCCGAAAATTGAGTTTTCGTTAAAAGATTGTATTGGGCGAGTTTGGCAATGCGGTACACTGCAACTGGATTTTTCCATGCCGGATCGTCTGGGCGCAGAATACGTCGCAGAAGATAATTCAAGACAGATACCTGTAATGTTGCATAGGGCCATACTCGGGTCTATGGAAAGATTTATCGGCATATTACTGGAGAATTACGCGGGTGCATTACCATTGTGGCTTTCACCCGAGCAAGTTGTCGTGCTCAATATCTCTCGTGCACAAACCGATTATGCCCAGGAAGTAGCTGCACAATTGGAGCGGCATGGCATTAGAGTCACCTTGGACTTGAGAAATGAGAAGATAACCTATAAAATCCGCGAGCATAGCTTGCAGAAGCTTCCCTATCAAATTATAGTCGGGGATGAAGAGGTGCGCACGAATACAGTAGCAGTGCGCAATCGCGCAGGTGATAATTTGGGTCAGATGACGCTAGAAACACTGCTTGTGCGTCTTGATGAAGAACTGTCTGCAAAAGTATAAATTTCTTTATAAATTACTCTTGGAGAATTTACCATAGCTCAGGAAAAATCAGTGCGCATCAATCAAGAAATCGATGTGCAAGAAGTTCGTTTGATTGGTGTAAATGCGGAGCAGATCGGTATTGTGACACTTGCTGAAGCAAATGCCTTGGCGGAAGAAGCGGGAGTCGATCTGGTTGAAATAGCGCCCACTGCGCAGCCGCCGGTGTGCCGCTTGATGGATTATGGTAAGTTTCGTTATCAAGAAAGTAAAAAGAAGCACGATGCGAAGATCAAGCAAAAGCAAGTTCAGATTAAAGAAATTAAATTCAGACCGAATACGGATGAAGGGGATTACAATATAAAACTTAGAAACTTAATCAACTTCTTGAACGAAGGAGATAAAGTTAAAGTGACATTGCGGTTCCGCGGACGTGAAATGGCGCATCAGGAATTCGGTATGCGTCTTCTGGAGCGTGTCAAAGGTGATCTAGAAGCGTTTGCAATAGTGGAGCAATTTCCTAAGATGGAAGGACGGCAAATGGTAATGGTGTTGTCTCCCAAAAAGAAAGATACCAAAGCCGATAAAGCAAAAGTATCAGCGGAAGATTCATCCGCAGTAGAGTAGTTGAGTGTCATCATAAGTGATCTCCAGGTTGGTAAAGTTTCTCAAACATGAGAGCACCTGGTTTCATATCAAAGAGGAGTATTTATGCCTAAAATGAAAACTAAAAGTGGAGCGGCAAAACGCTTCAAGTTTAGAGCGAGCGGGAGTGTCAAACGCTCACAAGCTTTTAAACGCCACATCTTGACTAAGAAAACAACCAAAAATAAGCGTCAACTGCGAGGTACTGCTGCTGTGCATGCCACGAATGAAGCATCGGTTCGCGCTATGATGCCGTACGCATAAAGGGAGAAGATAATGCCAAGAGTTAAACGTGGTGTAACCGCTCATGCGCGGCATAAGAAAATCTTAGACTTAGCCAAAGGTTATCGCGGACGTCGTAAGAATGTTTATCGTATAGCCAAACAAGCGGTCATGAAGGCTGGCCAGTATGCTTACCGGGACCGCCGTCAACGTAAAAGACAGTTCCGTGCATTATGGATTGCGCGTATCAATGCAGCTGCCCGTGAATGCGGTTTGTCATACAGCGTATTTATGAATGGTCTTAAGAAAGCAAGTATTGCAGTCGACCGGAAAGTTCTGGCTGATCTAGCTGTATTCGATAAAAGCGCTTTTGAGAAAATTGCAGCACAAGCAAAAGCGAGCCTTACTCCATAATTGGATGTAAACCGATAGATATTGGGAGGTCGGGTAAAACCTGAACCTCCCTTTTTCTTGTGAAGTGGAACGATAGGGTAGTTGTTATTTAATCTTAATGCGCTTGTTGACATGAAAAACCTGGAAGAAATTATCACTGAAGCAATAAGTCAGATGGATAACATCAAAGACCCTGCCGAGCTGGAAAATGTTAAAGCGCGTTATCTCGGTAAAAGCGGCGTGCTGACTGAGTTACTCAAAGGATTGGGTAAACTGCCTGCTGAAGAACGTCCCGCAATGGGAAGCCAGATCAATGAAGCAAAGAACCGGCTGGAAGCGACACTTAAATTACGCCGTCATGCAATTCAGGAAAAAGAGCTGGAAGCTAAATTAACCGAGGAAGCTCTGGATATTACCTTGCCAGGTAGAGGATGTGGAGTCAGCGGCTTGCATCCGGTAACAAAAACGTTGCAGAGGATTGAAACATTATTTCACTCGATCGGATTTGATGTGGTTTCGGGACCGGAAATAGAAACCGATTTCTATAACTTCACGGCACTTAATATCCCAGAGAATCATCCAGCACGGGCAATGCACGACACCTTCTACATCGATAATGGCAATTTGCTGCGCACACATACGTCGCCAGTACAGATCCATTATATGCAGAATAATAAACCGCCGATTAAGGTGATCGCGCCCGGACGTGTTTACCGGTGTGATTCCGATGTGACGCATACGCCCATGTTTCACCAGGTGGAAGGTTTATGGATCGATGAGAATGCCAATTTTTCCGCCTTGAAAGGTGTTCTGGCAAATTTCATGACGCAATTCTTTGAACGAGATGATTTACCCGTGCGCTTCCGTCCGTCTTTTTTTCCATTTACCGAGCCTTCGGCGGAAATGGACATAGGTTGCGTTATGTGCAACGGAAAGGGATGCCGTGTTTGTAGTCATACCGGCTGGCTGGAAGTGCTGGGATGCGGAATGGTTCATCCCAATGTACTAAAACATGTGGCCATTGATAGCGAGCAATATATTGGGTTCGCCTTTGGTATGGGAGTCGAGCGACTGACAATGCTCAGATACGGTGTAAATGATTTGCGGCTGTTTTTTGAAAATGATTTGCGCTTTCTCAAACAATTCAATTGAATCTGATTGATTTACTCATTATCGTTAATAACAACTGAATTTTATGAAATTTTCCGAGAATTGGCTACGCAGTTTTGTTAATCCACTGCTTTCCAGTGACGAGCTTGCGCATGCACTGACGATGGCCGGCATCGAAGTGGAGAGCATAGAACCAGTAGCGGCCACCTTTGATAAGGTTGTTGTGGCCGAGGTGCTGGCCGTCGAAAAGCACCCGGAAGCTGACCGGCTCAAAGTGTGTAAAGTCAGAACTGGAAAAGCCGAGGACGATGTATTGCAAATTGTGTGTGGTGCACCCAATGTGAGCACGGGTGTAAAAGTACCGTGCGCACTGATTGGCGCAACTTTGCCGGGTTTCACCATCAAAAAATCAAAGCTGCGCGGTATCGAGTCGGCCGGTATGTTATGTTCGGCTAAAGAATTAGGCATCAGCGATGCTGTGGATGGTTTGTTGTTGCTTCCCGGTGATGCGCCTGTAGGCATGGATTTCCGTGGTTATTATGAGCTTGATGACCATGTTTTTACGTTAAAGCTGACACCAAACAGGGCGGATTGTCTTGGCGTGCTGGGCGTGGCGCGTGAGGTTGCGGCAATAACATCGGCCGGACTCTCTGTGCTGGAGAGAAAACCTGTTCCGGGAGAAATAAACGATACGCTGGGTGTGCAGGTCACGGCTTCGGGCGCGTGTCCGCTTTACTGCGGCCGGATTATGCGGGATATCAATCTCAATGTGCCGACGCCATTGTGGCTGACCCAGCGTCTGGAACGCAGCGGGCTGCGGTTGATAAATCCCATCGTCGATATTACCAACTATGTATTGCTGGAAACCGGACAGCCCATGCATGCCTTCGATCTCGCCAAAATTAAGGGAGTTATTCAAGTCCGGTATGCTGGCCGGGATGAGAAAATGCAGTTACTGAATGGTAATCAGATTGACCTTGATTCCGGGATGTTGTTAATTGCCGATGAACAAAAGCCGCTGGCACTGGCTGGCATCATGGGCGGGTTGGATAGCGGAGTGACTCAGGGTACGACGGATATTTTTCTGGAAAGTGCTTTCTTTAGTCCGGATACGATCAGCGGTAAATCTTTTCAATTGGGATTCAGCTCGGATTCGGCTTATCGGTTTGAACGCGGAGTGGATTATGCAGCCACGAAAGATGTGCTGGAATATGCGACTCACCTGATACAAACGATTTGTGGCGGTAAGGCGGGGCCGGTGACTGAGGTCGAACATGAACTGCCGCAACGATCGTCTGTCCCCGTGCGTGTTGAGCGAATCAAACGAGTATTGGGTATCGATATCGGCAAGCAGCAAATCAATGATTATTTCAAGCGCTTACAATTTGAATTTTTAGTGAATGATGATGCCTTTAATGTGACACCGCCAAGTTATCGTTTCGATCTGGCAATTGAAGAGGATTTTATAGAGGAACTGGCGCGGATTTATGGTTATGACCGGATTCCGGTGCATTTCCCACATGGTGGAATGGCGATGCTTCCGGCATCCGAAACAAAATATGCCACAATCGATATAAAACGGTCGTTGACAGCACGAGATTATCAGGAAGTGATTAATTATGCTTTCGTCGATGCCGATTGGGAACTTGACTTGGTCAATAACAGTAAACCAATCGCATTACAGAATCCGATTGCGAGTCAAATGAGTGTCATGCGGAGTAGTTTGATAGGCGGCTTGATTTCCAATTTGCAGTTTAATTTGAACCGAAAGCAAGCCAGAGTGCGTTTATTCGAGATCGGCTGCTGTTTTATCAGGGATGATGAAAGCGACTGCAAACAAGTGGAAAAGCTTGCCGGATTGAGCTATGGCGATATGGCGCCGGAACAGTGGGGAATAACGGCGAGAGGTGTCGATTTTTATGATGTCAAAGCAGATGTAGAGGCTTTGTGTCAAGGCAAGGCTCTCTATTTTAGAAAGTTTTCTCATCCGGCATTGCATCCGGGGAAATCCGCGCAAATCTTGGTTGACGATCAGCCGGTTGGATGGCTGGGTGAATTGCATCCGCGCTGGCAGAAGAAATATGGATTACAGAGAAACACCATATTATTTGAGGTGGAATCAGGCAGTTTGATGTCTAAATCGCTACCAGCGGTTAAAGAAATTTCTAAGTTTCCACCTGTACGGCGCGATATTGCAATTATCGTCGATAATAACGCTAGTGTGCATTCCCTGCTCGATGCCATAAATGCGGGAAAATCGGCGATAGTGTCAGACGTTTCGTTATTCGATATTTATCGCGGCAAGGGGATGGACGACAGCAAAAAAAGTCTTGCATTCCGGGTGTTGTTACAAGATACTGAGAAAACACTGACCGATGAAGAGGCCGATTCTGCGGTGGCAAGCATAGTGGAAATATTGAAGAGTAAATTTTCCGCTGCATTGCGCAATTGATACGTTTCTATTACCTGTGTGTCGATATTTTATTCGGTATTGATTGTTATGGATCGATTCCGCAAAAACTGAATGTATGAGATAAGTTATTAATCTCTTTTTATCTAAAGTAAAAGTGTTACTGCTTGATGATTCTAATTTAGATGAATTATAGCTATAAAATTAATAACTAACTGGAGTGAAGTATGGCATTAACAAAAGCTGAATTAGCAGATTTATTGTTTGAAAATGTGGGACTTAATAAACGTGAGGCCAAGGATATGGTCGAGTCGTTTTATGAAGAAGTACGTACCGCTTTGCAAAATGGTGAGGGAGTAAAACTTTCTGGATTCGGTAATTTTCAATTACGAGCAAAACCTCAGCGTCCGGGAAGGAATCCAAAAACAGGGGAAGAAATTCCGATTACTGCCCGTCGTGTCGTCACATTTCATGCAAGCCAGAAGTTAAAATCTTTGGTTGAGAAAAATTATCATGGAAAACAAAAAAGTAAGTAATACACTACTGCCGATTCCTGCCAAACGATATTTTACTATCGGGGAAGTGGGTGTTCTTTGCGGTGTCAAACCGCATGTATTGCGCTATTGGGAACAAGAATTTGCGCAATTAAAGCCCGTAAAGCGCCGTGGTAATCGACGTTATTATCAGCATCAAGAAGTATTGCTCATACGGCGCATTAAAGAGTTACTGTATGATCAAGGATTTACAATCAGTGGCGCGCGTAACCGTTTGGAACATGCTGAAAGCGAATTGATTTCATTGGAAGATATTACTGCCGGTCCGCAGCCTTCAATGACGGATTTAAGTTATATCCGGCGTGAAATTCAGAGTATTGTGTCGCAATTGCGCTCATGAGTGATAGTAAGTGATGCTTTCTAAGTAAGAGTTTCTAAAGTTCACGTGTATTGTTTGCTATAATTGCCCGCTCGGGGCGTAGCGCAGCCTGGTAGCGTACTTGCATGGGGTGCAAGTGGTCGGAGGTTCAAATCCTCTCGCCCCGACCACTTGATTGGACTTCGACTTAAAAATATGACAGATGCTGAGTTTACTGTGCACGAATGTTCGTTTGATTATCTGGTGATTTTCATAACTTCATAAAAATGCGCATATTGCTCAGTAACGATGATGGATATTTTGCTCCCGGTCTTGCTTACCTTGCTGAATCACTCGCACAAATTGCAGAAATCATAGTCGTTGCACCCGAAAGAGATCGAAGCGGTTCCAGTAATTCTTTGACGCTGGATCGTCCATTAAGCCTGCGTAAATCCCATAGCGGTTTTTATTATGTCAATGGCACACCGACAGACTGTGTGCATTTGGCAGTCACCGGCATGCTCGACATTATGCCGGACATGATTGTTTCCGGAATCAACAAGGGCGCTAACATGGGTGACGATACGATTTATTCGGGTACTGTTGCTGCGGCCACAGAAGGTTTTTTGCTGGGAATTCCTTCATTGGCTGTATCCCTGGTCGATGCGTCCAGGGGGAACTACTCCGCCGCCGCACGTGTTGCGGTTGATATGGTGGAACGTTTCAAAAAAAATGAAATTCAGAGTCCCGTTTTGTTGAATATTAATGTGCCGGATATCGAATATCAGCAACTGCAAGGAATCGAAGTGACTCGCTTGGGGCGGCGGCACAAAGCGGAACCCGTCATCAAATCGCAAAATCCCCGTGGTGAAACCGTATATTGGGTGGGCGCGGCAGGTCCGGCGCAAGACGCTGGGAAAGGTACGGATTTTTATGCTGTGCAGCATCATCGGGTTTCGGTAACGCCGTTACAGATAGATCTCACCCGTTATGATCAGTTGGATCTGATAACAAGCTGGCTTAATAACTAGGCGCTTGTTATGTCGAGAGAGTTGAAATTTTATAGGTACTGATTGGTGAATGTTCGTCATTCTGGAATAGGTATGACCTCGCAGCGTACACGCATGCGCATGATTGAACGTTTGCGTGCACAAGGAATCGCGGATGAAGTGGTTTTGTCCGTGATGAGTACCATTCCTCGTCATATTTTTGTTGAAGAAGCCTTGGCAAGCCGGGCTTATGAAGATGTTGCCTTACCTATAAATTACGGACAAACGATATCCAGTCCTTGGATCGTGGCGCGCATGAGCGAGCTTTTACGTGCCAATGCAAGTTTAGGCAAGGTGCTGGAAATTGGTACCGGTTGTGGTTATCAGACTGCCGTGCTGGCACATATTGCGCAAAAGGTTTTTTCAATAGAACGGATTGGGCCGCTGCTGACACGCACTCGTATCCGGCTGCAAGAATTGCAAATCCGGAATATCTATTTAAAACATGCGGATGGTTTGCTTGGGCTTGCCGAAGCGGGACCTTTTGATGGTATTATCATGACGGCAGTGACGACGCACGTGCCGCTTTCTTTATTGGAACAATTGGAAGTCGGCGGCAGGATGGTTTTCCCGAAGGGAACCCAAAAGCAGCATTTATGCATTATTGAACGGAATTCGCAAGGTTTTGCCGAGACGGTATTGGAAGAAGTGAATTTTGTACCTTTACTGGCAGGAGTCATAAAACAATAGCGGCGCGAGGTATAAAATGGCAAATCATGCAACGATCAAACTGATCAACACTATTGATATCTGCAAGTATATGGTTACGATATTTTCTTTACCGAAGCGGTTAACGTTACCCATTAGCGATTTTTATTTGTTGTGCGGCGCCAGTCTTCTGTTGATTGGGTGTAGTACGACACAGCCTCCCGTCCAGGTAATCGATCGCGCAAAAAGCGATGCGGTGCAACCTGTAAAGCCGGTCGAATCGAACAATACGGATGGTCAAGTCTATACGGTGCAGAAAGGCGATACCCTATACGGAATCGCGCTTAATCATGGTGTGGATTTCAAGAAATTGACGGAATGGAATAATATTACCGATCCAAAGTCGATCAAACCGGGGCAAAAAATTTATTTATCGATGCCGGCAAAAAGCTCGCAACCGGCATTATTCGCGTTACCGCAGCAACCCGAAACGGTAACGCTTGAACCGGCGCAGAATCCGGTTGACCGAGTTACTCCGGTTCCGCCCGAAAGCAGTCCCGCAGTCAGTAGCGGCAAGGTAAAAACCAGTCCTAAAGCGCTTAAATTGCCTTTTTCAGAGCAGAATGTAGCACGATCACAATATCCGGCCAATAACCCTTCGCCTGCAATACCGCCTGCATCCGCAGTAGCGGAAAAAAATACCAAAATTGAAGTCGCTCCTCAACCTGAATCATCACTGTCCGATAAAGCGGCTAGTTCGGTTGCCGATTGGATCTGGCCGACAACAGGAAAATTATTATCATCTTTTTCCAAGAATTCCAAAGGGGTAAAGATATCCGGCCAAGCAGGGCAACCGGTTCTTGCTTCCGCGGCGGGTGAGGTGGTTTATAGCGGTCATGGCCTGCGCGGCTATGGAAATCTGATCATTATCAAGCACGACAATACATTTCTGAGCGCTTATGCGCACAACAGTAAATTGCTGGTCAAAGAAGGCGAAGCCGTGGTGAAAGGGCAGAAAATCGCGGAAATGGGCAATACCGATACGGATACGATCCAATTGCATTTTGAAATCCGTAAACATGGAAAACCGGTTGATCCATTACAATATTTACCTAATCAATCGTAATAGCCGGTAGTAAACTAGCTCGAGAAATAGCAAAAAAGCGCATAACTATAGAAGGTTATGCGCTTTTTTATGTCCGCTGCTTTTTTATTCAGCAACTGATTGCCGCAGGTGTTTCAACGCTTCGACAGTATGTTTGGTCGCTTCCTCCGCATGATCTTGTTTCGCATGCGCAATCGCTTCTTCTAAATGCTTGATCGACTCGGTTATGTGTTGATGTGCCTCAGCAGACTCTTTTTCGGCGGCTTTGGCATGGGTGAGGCTTTCTTGCGCGTGATCCAGCAATGCTTTGCTATGTCCGGCTTTGCCGTGAATTTGCGCATCCTCCGCGTGTTTTATCGCTTCCGTTGTATGTTGGCGCGCGTCCGCTGCTATGGCTTGTGAACTGAAGTAAAACAAGGCGCCGATCACAGTGATCGCTAAAGTTTGCTTGAGTTTCATGCTACTTCCCTCCGTGCTGGTTAAGAAAAGGTTACCAATGCTCAATAGTGATCTTTTTCGTACGGGTGGAATACTAAGGATTGATCAGGTTATTGAGTGTTTTATAATCGACCCATCCCCGCTCAAGGGTTACACCGCCCATGTGTGTGAATGGCTGGGATGGTTCGCCCAGATCGGACAGAATAGTCACCGCACCGCTAAAATCTTGTGAACGAGTATAACCGCTGACAGTAATGAGGGTGGAAAGATTTGCCGCACGTGCTGATTTCAAGCCGTTTTCCGAATCTTCTATGGCGATGCATTGCGGCGCGGTTAGTTTGAGTTGATCGAGCACCCAGTGGTAAATATCCGGCGCCGGTTTTTTCAACGGCACGATGTCGCCCGCGCCGATCACATCAAACCAGCCGATCGATTCTTCACCTAGCGTCGATTTAAGCAGCGCAGTGACATTTTCCATCGTCGTCGTGGTTGCGATCGCAAGCTTTACTTTTTCCCGGCGCAACTCGTGAATCAACCGGGCGACACCGGGACGTAACGGGATGTTGCCGGTTTCCATCAACGACTCAAAATGCTTGGTTTTGGTTTTGTGCAGACTGGCGATCCATTCGGTCAGATTGCTTTTGTCGAGCTCGGCGGGTGCATATCTTTCCATGAAATAGCGAATCCGCTCTTTGCCACCGGTAATTTGCAATAACTCACCATAAAGATCGATATCCCAATTCCAGTCGAGATGGAATTGTTTGAAGGCGGCATTGAAAGCCAAACGATGACCATCTTGTTCCGTGTCGGCAAGCGTGCCGTCAACATCAAATAGTACAGCTTGTAATTTATTATTTGTATTCATTGTATTAGTCTTGGTAAGTATTGAATCAGTGGTAGCTGGCACGTTGCAAACGATCCGTGATGGCTAACCATCCCGGATGATCTGGCGGCGCCTCAACGAGCAGATAATCAAATGCTGCCCGGTCAAACTGCCGTAATCTGGCATACAGTTGCTGACCATACGCGACAGGATCGGACGGCATGGCGAATTGTTCGATGGATTGACTCAAGGCGGGCCGTGACTGAGCGCTGTGGGACCAGGTTATGACCAGTATGCGCAAGTCTTGTTCCGCCAGAGCTACTGCGTGTTGCCATAGTTGCTCCGCAGGGTAAATTCGCAATGGCGTTACCGGCGCATAGTGCGCGGGCAAGGATCCGGAAGTGCGGATGGTTTGCTGGCCGTTGTGCGCCAGCAGAACCGGACCTTCCAGCACGGTTTCAAGCGCGGATAGCGCAATCCCTCCCGGCCTGAGTATTTGCGGTAAGTCATCGTGAAAACTAATGATGGTGCTTTCCAGACCGACTGCGCACGCACCGCCATCCAGGATCATATCGACTTCCGGGCCTAATTCTTGCTGTACGTGCGCGGCTGTGGTCGGACTGATGCGCCCGAACCGGTTGGCCGAAGGCGCGGCCAATGCTTTTTCCGGGCCCAATGCTTGCAGTAAAGCCAACGCGATGGGATGCGCCGGCATACGCAGCCCTACAGTATCTTGCCCCCCCGTTACGCAATCGGGTATGCGCCGGTTGCGCTGCAGGATGAATGTCAAAGGCCCGGGCCAGAAGTGCTGTGCCAGCTTCCACGCGGATTCCGGAATCGCTTGCGCCCAGTAATGCAAATGCGCAATAGCGCCGATATGGACAATCAGCGGGTGATCGGCGGGGCGTTGTTTTATCCGGTATATCTTGTGGATAGCGGAAGGATTGGTGGCATCGGCACCCAGACCGTAAACCGTTTCAGTTGGAAACGCAACCGTTCCGCCCGCGCATAATATTCCCGCTGCGGCAGTAATTTGCTGTTGTTGCTCCGCGGTCAAGCCGGACTGCGGTGTGGATAACGTTGGTTGCATTGTTGTAACTTTCGATTCTCGATTAAGGCAAACAATCATGCCATGATGCGGTGAAATGAATCACGGCGTATTGTCATGCCAGTCATATCCCAGTATGCCCTGCATCATCCGCACGATATGAAAGCTTAGCCAATTCACGATGTAGTTGCGCCATGAAAAGATACTTTTGCTGGCCGGCGTCACAGGGGTCGATTGCTGCGCAATGGCCGTCTTTAAACTGGCTCTTAAGGTCGCGGCAAATGCGTGATCTTCAATAACGACATTGGCCTCGCGCGCAAGCAGCAAGCTAAATGGATCAATATTGGAAGAGCCGACTGTGGCCCAATGCTGATCAATGACCGCTACTTTTGCGTGCAAATAACTGCGATTATATTCATAAATTTTAATTCCCGCTCCCAAGAGATTTTCGTACAGGGCTTGGGTGGCATGATGCTGCAAGCGGTATTCGATTTTACCTTGCAGCAAAAGTTCGACGTGCACACCGCGCCGTGCAGCATTTTTCAGCGCGTTGCTGAATTTTCTTCCCGGCAGAAAATAGGCGCTGGCAATAATAATTTCGCTATGCGCCTGATCAATGGCATCCAAGTAAGCGTGCTCGATATCGTGACGATGCCGCCAATTGTCGCGTATCAGCAATGCGGCTCTTTGATTTCCGCATGATTCACCGGATGGATTAATCGCGGCAGGATGGCCCCAGCGCTTCTTAAAATGCGCCCAGGCGACGATCAGCCATAAATGCCGCACAGCTTTATGGACTTGCACCAGTAACGGGCCACGGATAATGACGGCATAATCGAAGCGCGGGGTCAGATTTTCCGGGTTATGTTCGTCGTCGATGATATTGATTCCGCCGATGAAAGCGATTTGCGCATCAATGATGGCTAATTTGCGGTGCATGCGACGCAACCGGTAGCGGCGCGGCTTTGAAAAAATAAATTCCGGCCGGAATATAAGCACTTTGATGCCCGCTTGCAGCATCCGCTGTATTTCTTCCCGGGGGAAATCCTGCGAGCCGAAGCCATCGAGCAGCAGAAACACGGCTACACCACGCTGAGCCGCACGTTTTAAAGCATCGGCGATTTTTCTACCAATTGCATCGTATTCAAAAATATACGTTTCCAGGTGAATTTCAGTGTGCGCTTTGTCGATTGCAGCTTCTAATTCCGGGAAATACTCCGCGCCATTGTGCAGTAAAGTGACGTGATTGTTCTCAACAAAGTGAAAATTTCTCATGGAGAAAACAAGCGCTGTGCCGGTGCGATAGGCATTAATACGCGGTCAATCAGCCGGTGGAAATGTTCCGGCATGTTGCAACAAACGGTCGGCGGATTTCCAGACACGGATTGATGCGACGCGGTTACGAGATGCTCAGCATTCTATCCAACGCCACTTTTGCCAGTTTGGCCTCATGTTCAGGCACTTTGATCTGATTGACCACATTGCCGTTAACCAGATTTTCCAGCGCCCAGGCCAGATGCTGGGGGTCGATCCGCGCCATGGTCGAACACATACATACCATCGGCGACATGAATTGAACAATTTTATCTTGAGATTTGAATTCCTCGGCGATCCGGCTGACCAGATTCAATTCCGTGCCAACCAGCCAGCGTGTGCCGCTTTTTGCGGCTGCGATGGTTCTGATGATGTATTCCGTCGAACCGACATAGTCCGATGCCTTGCACACTTCAAAGCTGCATTCCGGATGCGAGATCACAATGCCATCGGGATGTTGATTGCGGAAACGGATAATATGCTGCGGCTGAAACATTTGATGCACCGAACAATGGCCTTTCCACAACAGAATTTTGGCTTTCTTAATTTGTTCGGGCGTCAATCCGCCCATCGGTTCGTCAAAATTCCATACCACCATTTCATCCAGCGGAATACCTAATTGATTTCCGCTCCAGCGGCCCAGATGCTGGTCAGGGAAAAACAGCACTTTTTCGCGTTGTTTGAACGACCATTGCAGAACTTTACCGGCATTGCTGGAGGTGCAGACGATACCTTCGTGTTCCCCGCAGAACGCTTTCAGGTCGGCGGCGGAATTGATGTAGGTCACGGGAGTGATCACTTCATCGGGATTTAGTATTTCCGCAAGCTCACGCCAGGCGCGTTCGACATTGGCGAGATTGGCCATGTCGGCCATGGAGCAGCCGGCCGCCATGTCGGGCAGAATAGCGATTTGTTCGGAACTGGAAAGCATGTCCGCGACTTCCGCCATGAAGTGCACACCACAGAATACCAGATAATCCGCATCTGTTTGCGCGGCCAGATGGGAAAGCTTTAAGGAATCACCGGTCAAGTCTGCGTGCCGGTATACATCGGCGCGTTGATAATGATGAGCCAGAATGACGGCACGCTTTCCCAACGCTTTTTTGGCGCTGACGATGCGTTGCGCGCATATTTCATCCTGCAGTTGATCATACTGTTCAAATTCAAAGGCTTCTTGATGCATCGCGATCCTATTCTTCCCAATTTGTTGATTGAATGATGCACATTACTCTACTTTAAGATATAGATTCAAGCTGAAATTTAAAGGGCCGCAGTGAGAATCGATTCATAAAATGAGAATTAGTGTTCTGTTATAATTCATAAAAGTGGAAATTTTAATCGGCAGTGTTGGTCCGATTCCAAATTGCCGCAGTTAAAGAAACGAATAAAATTTCCAGATGAGCGCTCGCCTACATATCAGATCTCCTTTGATTCTCATAGTCTTGTTGATCTTTTTGACCTTCTGGCTGGATCGTCTGACCCGGCCGCCGGAACAAGTGAAGGATGAGGATTTGTATCGCAATCCGGATTATATTGCGGAGAATTTATCCGGCATCCGGATAGAATACGAGCATGCGATTCAGCGTAAATTCACCGCGCAAAAATTATTTCATTACCTTGATGATAAAGTTACCGAATTGGAGCATGTCAATTTTATCAACATCGAACCGGAGAAACCGTTGATGCGTTTGTTTGCGGATCGGGCGGTCATAATCAGTAAAGGTAAGGATATTTATTTAACCGGAGATGTGACGGCTATCCGAGGAACGGATGATGATAAAAGCAAGATTACTTTAGCGACTAATTTCTTGCATCTTATTCCGGACGAAAGCTTGATTAAGTCAGACCAGGACGTAACCATTTCAAGATTTAAGACCACGGTCAATGCGAACGGATTGGAGTTCAACAACCGTACCGGGATGATACAGCTCCTGTCCAATGTAAAAGCTGTTAATAAAAAGTAATTGAATAAAATATGAAGATACTGTTCGTTGTTGGTTTTGCTAGTTTATTTTTTATCCAACCGGCTATGGCTGAGCGCGCCGATCGTGAGAAGCCGATGCATCTGGAAGCGGATCACGCTACGGTGGAGGATGTGAATCGTAAGGAAGGCATCCGGATTAGCACATTCACGGGGAACGTCGTACTGACGCAAGGAACGCTGCGCATACTGGCCAATAAAGTGGTGATGAAGGAGGATCCGCAAGGATTCCGGCATGCTACCGCAACGGGGGACTTGGTGAGTTTCCGGCAGAAACGCGATCGCATGAATGAATACGTCGAGGGATGGAGCGAACGGGCGGAATACGATAGTAAAGCGGACAAAATCGAATTGTTCCGGCAAGCGCGGCTGAAGCGAGGCTCCGATGAAGTGCAGGGCGACTATATTTCCTATGATATGACCACCGAGTTTTTCAAGGTTGTCGGCAGCAAGGAGCGCGGTGTTGAAAGCGGCCCCGATAAGCGGGTGCGTATCACCATCCAGCCTAAAAATAAACCCGAAGAATAAGTCACCGGTCAACGAGTGGAATGAATCTCATAAAATGAGTGAGTTAAGAGCGAGTAATTTAAAAAAACGCTATAAATCACGCACGGTTGTGCAGGATGTGTCTTTTTCACTGGGCAGCGGTGAGGTGATTGGTTTGCTGGGGCCCAATGGCGCCGGTAAAACGACCTGTTTTTATATGATTGTCGGCTTGGTGCCGCTGGATGGCGGCGGAATTTATCTGAACGATCAGGATTTAGGTCAGATGGCGATTCACCAGCGCGCAAAACTCGGATTAAGTTACCTGCCGCAAGAAGCCTCCATTTTCCGGCGTTTGACCGTTGAAGAAAATATTCTCGCGATCCTGGAATTGCAGCCTTTCGATGAAGACACGAAACAGCGGTATTTAGATGACTTATTACACGATTTACACATCAGTCATTTGCGCGATAATGCCGCAATCAGTCTGTCCGGAGGTGAACGCCGCCGTGTTGAAATAGCGCGTGCATTGGCGTCCCAGCCGCGGTTTATTCTGTTGGATGAACCGTTTGCCGGCGTGGATCCGATTGCTGTCATCGATATTCAGAAGGTGATTTCCTTTCTAAAGGAAAGGGGGATCGGTGTTCTCATTACTGATCATAATGTGCGCGAGACTTTAGGTATTTGTGACAGGGCTTATATCATCAGCGAAGGCCACGTGCTGGCCCAAGGTAAACCTGAAGAGATCATCAATAATGAAAAAGTTAGAGAAGTCTATTTGGGGGAACACTTCCGGCTATAGCGTTCCGGGCGGACTGCAACTGAATCGATTGGCGATTATTGTTTTTTCAGGATTATGAAGCAGACACTCCAATTAAAAGTATCGCAGCAACTCAGACTGACTCCCCAATTGCAGCAATCTATCCGGTTGTTGCAATTATCCACCGTTGAACTGAATCAAGAAATTGAGAGAATGGTGCAAGAGAATCCATTGCTGGAATTGGGGGAGGAGTGGAGCGCCCCGCCAGCGGTTGTCTCATCCGAACACCCGGAAACCGCTTCCGAATCAGCAGATTCTGACGCTATTGCAGCAGAAGCGGAATCAACCGAAGTTAAAGCGGAGCGCGAAGAGGATTTTGAGCACGATCCGGAATGGCAGCAAGACAATATTGTCTCTTATGGTACTCCTGAAGATGATGATCTGGATGGACCGCAGATACCTGATAAGCCTTTAAGTTTGCGGGAGCACTTGAATTTTCAAACCTGCTTGAGTCAGATTTCCGAGCGTGAAAAAATAATTATCGGCTTGCTGATCGACAGTCTGGACGATGATGGCTATCTGTTACAAGATTTAAACGAGTTGATGACTCTGCTGCCCGAGGAGCTAAACATCGGTGCCGATGATTTGCAAAGTGCGTTGCAACGCTTGCAGCATTTTGATCCTGCGGGCGTGGGGGCGCGCAATTTGCAGGAGTGCTTGCTATTGCAGCTACAGGCGATGCCAAGTAATGCTGGTCACCGTGACCAAGCGATCAAGGTAGTGCGGGATTATCTGGAAATTCTGGCTTCTCATGATTTCGGTCAAATAAAAAAGCTGTTGGCGTGTGATGATGAGAGCCTTCGTGCTGTCAACAAACTGATTACCAGTTTGAACCCTAAGCCGGGTGCGCAATTTGGTTCTCATAGCGAACGCTACATTGTGCCCGATATTACGGTGACGAAAAGAGGCGGTGTATGGGTTGCACATCTTAATGCGAATGCGATTCCGCGCCTCAATATAAACCATCTCTATGCTAACATACTCAAACAGGAGCATCATTCCGCGCGTCAATTAGTCAGTCAGCTGAATGAGGCCAAATGGTTAATAAAAAATATACAGCAACGCTTCAATACCATTCTGAAAGTAGCCAATGCCATCGTGGAGCGGCAGCAGCAATTTTTTGAACACGGTGCAATTGCGATGCGCCCGCTGGTGCTGCGCGAGATTGCGGAAACTTTGGATCTGCATGAATCCACAGTATCACGGGTAACGACACAAAAATTTATGTATACTCCGCGAGGTATTTTTGAGCTCAAATATTTTTTTGGCAGCCATGTTGCCACAGATTCAGGCGGCGCTTGTTCAGCCACGGCAATTCGTGCGTTGATCAAACAATTGGTACAGGAAGAAAATCCAAGGAAGCCGCTGAGCGATAATAAAATTTCAAGTATTCTTGAGCAACAGGGTATTGTTGTTGCGCGTCGAACCATTGCGAAGTACCGGGAATCGCTACAGATTCCCGCGGCAAATCTTCGCAAGTCCATTTAATCAAATTAGAGGAAGGATATGAACCTTAAACTTACCGGTAACCATGTAGAGATTACTGATGCCATGCGTGATTATGTCACTTCAAAAATCAGTAAAATTAAACGCCATTTTGATCATGTCATTGATGTCAGCGTCATTCTCTCGGTTGAAAAGCTTAAGCAAAAGGCTGAAGCTAATGTTCATATACGCGGTAAAGATATTTTTGTCGAGACCGACAGCGAAGACATGTACGCATCGATTGATAGCCTGGTTGACAAGCTGGACCGGCAAATCCTCAAACACAAGGAAAAGAATCTTGAACGGCGCAATCACGGCGCACTGAAAGATCAGGATCTTGAACAATAAGATGTTGCGGCATCATGCGGTTTCAGCATGACCCGCGGTATTATCATTTAGAAGAAAGTATTCCATTTTCCATGAATCAAATTTCGCAATTGCTGCCATTGACCAATTTCATTGTCGATCTTGATGTCAGCAGCAAAAAACGTGTTTTTGAACAAGCTGGATTGTTATTTGAAAATACGAATCAAATTGCGCGCAGCCAGGTTTTCGACAGCCTGTTTGCGCGTGAAAAACTCGGCTCAACCGGATTAGGGCAAGGTGTCGCCATCCCGCATGGCCGGATCAAGGGATTGCGCGAAGCGATCGCTGCGCTGGTGACCATGAAGGAAGCGATACCGTTTGACGCGCCGGATGGTCAACCGGTCAATATTGCCTGTATTTTGCTGGTTCCGGAAAAAGCCACTGACAAGCATTTGCAGATTCTAAGCGAGCTGGCGCAAATGTTCAGCGATAAGCAGTTTCGTGAAAGTATCCTGAAATGCAAGGATGCCGCCGGAATCCATAAGCTCATTACCGACTGGGAACCCAATGTCGCGAATTAGTATTGCACAGCTTTTCGAGGATAAAAAAGACAAACTCAAACTGACCTGGATCACCGGTCAAGCAGGCGCTGCGATTGAGCTCAGCGATGAGGAAATCGCGCAATCGGGGCAGGGTATGATCGGTCATTTGAATTTCATTCATCCCGATTGGATTCAAGTCATCAGTAGCGATGAAATTCATTATCTTAACAAGCTGGAAGCCGCCTCGCTGGAGAAAAAGATCAATCAGCTCACGCAGATTAATCTGGCCTGCATCATCGTCGCGGATAATGCCGAAGTGCCGCCGCCGATCTATAATATGGCGAGCGCAAACAATATTCCGTTGCTGCATTCGCCTTATCCCGGCCTGGAAGTGATCTGGCTGATCCGCACCTATCTGAGCACCGCGCTGGCGCCATCGTGCAGTCTACATGGCGTGCTTCTGGATGTGCTTGGCATGGGCGTGATGATCACCGGCGAAAGCGGGGTCGGTAAAAGCGAATTGGCGCTGGAATTGATCAGCCGCGGCCATGGCTTGGTTGCGGATGATGTAGTGGAATTACGCCGTATTGCACCGGAAACATTGGAAGGCCGCTGTCCGCCGATGCTGCGGGATTATCTGGAGGTGCGCGGTCTGGGCATGCTGAACATCCGCACCATTTTCGGCGAAACGGCGGTGCGGCGCCGCAAAAACATGAAATTGATCGTGCATTTGCAAAATAGCGGCGGATCAAGCTCAGGTCAGTTGGAGCGCTTGCCGATCAGTGATCTCACCGAAAACATTATGAGTGTCGATATCCGCAAGGTTGTCATTCCCGTCGCGGCTGGCCGTAATCTGGCCGTTCTGGTGGAAGCGGCAGTACGGAATTATGTATTGCAATTGCGCGGCATCGATGGCACGAAGGAATTCATTGAACGCCACGAACGTGAGATGAATAACGAATTAGCCGATAAGAATTAATTCCGGCGCGGATTAATTCTTACGCATTTATTTTTCTCAGCCTTTCCGGGAGTGACCTCCAAGTCAACACGGATGTTATGAACAATCCTCAAACAATTACCTTGGCGTTGACGGGTGCATCGGGCATGCCGTACGGTATTCGTTTGCTGGAAATGCTGTTGCGGGAAGGTAAACAAGTCTACCTGCTGTATTCCAAAGTGGCGCAGATCGTTGCACAACAAGAAATGGATCTGGCGCTGCCCTCCAGCGCCAAGGAAACGGAAGCTTTCTTTAACCGCCGTTATCAGGTGCCGGATGGGCAGCTGCGGGTGTTCGGGCGCGAGGAATGGTTTGCGCCGGTTGCTTCCGGTTCTAACCCGGCCGATGCAATGGTGATCTGTCCTTGCACCATGGGTACCATGGCTGCGGTCGCTGCCGGTTTGAGTCAGAATTTGATCGAACGCGCAGCCGATGTCATGTTAAAGGAACACCGGCCGCTCATTATTGTCCCGCGGGAAACGCCATTTTCCGTCATTCATCTGGAAAATATGCTCAAACTGGCGCGAAGCGGTGCGGTTATTTTGCCAGCCAATCCTGGTTTTTATCATCATCCGCAAACGGTGCAGGATTTGGTGGATTTCGTCGTGGCGCGTATTCTGGATCACCTGGGCGTCAAGCATGACCTGATTGCGCGCTGGGGAACGGGTAGCTGACGCTCGCTATATTCTCCGGTTGTTACTCAGGCGCATCTTGCAGTATCGAAGCGGGCATTAGCTGATGATCCTTAGTGCGAAAAATTCCTGCTTCGGTTACCACATAATGCATCGAAATGTCGTGTGCCTGCGGATAAATACTATCGAGCCGTTGCAGCTCAAAAGCCACGCCAATGGTGAGCGGCTGGTGTTCGTAAGTAGCTAGGGTGCGGTCAAAATAGCCGCTGCCGTAACCTAGCCGGTAACCATGCTGATCAAACCCGACCATCGGTATCATCAAGGCATCCAACCGGACAATCGGGGTTTCCAGTGGGACCGGAATACCGTAAGCGCCGTTTTTCATCGGTGTATCCGGCGACCACTCGCGGAAACAAAGTGGCTCGTTTTTGCCGGTTATTTCCGGCAAAGCCAGGATGGCGCCCTGCTGCAAACAATACTGAGCGATCGGGCGAGGATCGTATTCGCCACGAAATGGCCAATAAATCCCGATGATCATTTTTTGCGGCTGCGGCAAACCTTGCTTGAGAAAGCCGGTAATGGCCTGGCTCCATTGCTGGTGGATTTTTGCCGGTATGGCTTCGCGGGCCGCGATTAATTGCTTGCGCTGCTGTTTTTTCCATTCCGGTAAATTGTCCATAATCCTTGACCTAAATATCCGCAGTTGGGCGATCAGACACAAAGTTTTGTTTTAACAGTTTTCTGACCGGCGCCGGAATGCCTTGTTCAAGCGCATCAGCCGGGTTGATCCAGATTGATTCCGTTTTTGTAATCCCGGAATTCGACACAACATGCAGCAAACGCGGATGAATGCGCAGTTTGAAATGCGTAAATTGATGATCCAGAACCGGTAACTCAATCGGCGAGTGAGCCTTGACGCCAAGCTGATGCTCGCAATAATGAATCGCATCGGTAGCGGTTTCGATTTCCGGAGGGCACCACAATGCTCCCCAAATACCTGAAGAAGCTCTTTTTTGCAAAAGTAATTTCTGCTGCCACATCAGCAATAAAAATACGGTTTCTTTTTGTGGCAGCGCCTTACGGGGTTTGGCAGCCGGTAATTGATCCACACGTTGTTCCTGAAATGCAGTGCACTGTGACCGTAGCGGGCAGACTTCACAGCGTGGAGTTGTGCGTATGCAAACCGTAGCGCCCAGGTCCATGAGTGCCTGCGTATAGGTTTCAATCGCACCGTCGCCGTAGTCAACGGGTAGTGATGCTTCCGCTTTTTCCCACAGTAGGCGCTGAACTTTGGTTTCTCCCGGATAACCGCTAATGCCGAAATAACGCGTTAAGATTCGCTTAACATTGCCATCCAGAATCGCTTCGCGCTGGCCAAAAGCAAAAACGGCGATAGCAGCGGCGGTGGATCGCCCGATTCCCGGCAGTTGCTGAATAATTTCCCGCGTCGCGGGAAATTGGCCTTGATGATCTTGCATAATCCTTTGAGCCGTCCGATGCAGATTGCGCGCGCGAGAGTAGTAGCCAAGTCCGCTCCACAAAGCCAGCACCGCATCGAGCGGCGCTTGTGCCAGGCTTGCAACGGTTGGGAATGTCTGCATAAACCGGGCGTAATAAGGAATGACTGTATTGACTTGTGTCTGCTGCAACATGATTTCAGATAGCCAAATTGCATAGGGATCGCGACTCCGTTGCCAAGGCAAGTGGTGACGGCCATGGTCGTTATGCCAATGGATGAGCCGGGATGCTATGAACGACATGAGAACTCAAATGCGCTGGAGCGGATGACCTGGAGAAGCTGTCATAAATGCTATGTGGCGATCACTCTTTGGCAAGATTTACGGGAAAATAACTTCGCTGAATTTGGCATTGGGGGTTAGCACTTCCATTTTGGCGAGATGGATTAATTCGACTTGTTGCCGCGAATCGCTATCGATCACCAGACATTCATGTTTCTCGGGGGAGTTGACAATATCGATGGCTTTTCCTTCGATAATTTGATCGTTTTTTAAGATGAGTTTCAGCCGGTAGCCGTACATGCAAGCAACTTCCACAAAATCATGAAGATCGCATGAAATTGCGTCTTGAGTCATGGTGATAAATCCTTAAATGATAGTATGAGGGCATAATATACACGATACTAAGGCCGCAAAATCAAATTATGGAAATTCTAAAAACACTGGCTTTATTCATCGTTACTGCGCTCGCTGAAATAATCGGCTGTTATTTGCCGTACCTCTATTTGAAAGGAGGCAAGCCGTTCTGGTTGCTTTTTCCCGCAGCGGTCAGCTTGGTGATATTTGTTTGGTTGTTGACACTGCATCCACAAGCGGCTGGCCGTGTTTATGCCGCTTATGGCGGTGTTTATATCTGTGTGGCGCTGATGTGGTTGTGGGCGGTCGATGCTATCCGCCCGGCAATGACGGATTGGATTGGAGTAGGTATCTGCTTGATCGGGGTAATCGTTATTATGTACGGAAGACAACTGGGCCGGTATTTATAGCAAAACTGACTGGCGTATTCCGATGCTACAAGTTGTTTCAAACGATTATTTGACTTTTCTTATTTGTTCCTGCTTGATGATATAGCGTTGGATCATCGCTTCCATGCTGGCTGTCAGCTCGATAAACTGACACCCTGCGCGCATGCAATTTTGTCCGTTGCGTAAAGTGATTTCATAGGTGTTCTTTACCTGAATGTTGACCGTAATCGTGCCAATATCGGGAAGAGAAATTTTGCAATCGCTATAAATCATACCTGGATCAAAATTGATGATTGGATGATGATCAATCACGGCGATTCCACCGCAGCTGATATCGAGCAATGCCACTTCAGCATTGGTGGATTGATCTTTCCCCGGAATTGGAATGACGCATTTAAGGGGTTTGGCGATGGGAGTGGTAATGCGGAAGTGATTTCTTCTTTGTATGCGTAACAGTGACTTAGGAATATTGACCGCAAAAGCATCTTTACCGTCAAACTGAATTTTTCTGATTTGATCACAAATAAATTCTATTTTTACTCTATTTTGCGTGGTTACAAAGACCAATGCTTTGGAATGCAGTGTTTTTTGACAATGTTTGTCATCGATCCCGTAATCAATCACCATTTCTTTTTTATTCGCATCGATTGCGAGAATTGAAGTCAAAATAAAATCACTGGCGTAATCGGGATAGAGCGTGATTAATGAATTTGTTTGCATAATCCCCCGCAGAATAAAAAGAATATCGATTTCCGAATGGATGCGGAAATTTTCGCTCATTTCTTCTCGAGAGAATTGAGTGGGTGTAAATACGGTAGGCTCTTCGGCGACTTGATCGGATGTATGCAACATTTTTAGTTCTCCAGAATTTTCTGTGTAATCTTTTTGTTCAGGCTATTTGCGGTTGAAGTTGCTTTGCCTTGCTCCAATTTGTAAAGCCATGCTAATAATTCCGCGACAGCGAGGTAGAGTTGGGGCGGAATTCGATCGTCAAGGTTGACTTGCATGAGTAGCGCGACCAATTCACTCGATTCGTGAACATAGATTCCGCTTTCTTTGGCGCGTTTTATAATCTCTTGGGCAATCAGACCGCGGCCTTTGGCAACTACTCTGGGAGCAACTTGCCCTTCGCGATAAGCGAGTGCAACCGCAGTAAGATAAGACTCATTTTCCATCATACTCGACCTCTACTGCGCGAATATTTAACCCTGCGGATTGCATGCCGGTGGCGAGCGGTAATTGATTACCTTTCAATAAACCGGCAGTATCTAATTGCGCAGCGTTCAGTTTGATGCTGATGCCATTTGCATTCAGCGCAATGCTGGCGGTAATATCACCCAGTTGCGGCATCGATAAACGAAGCTGTGTACGCCACTGCGCTGCTTGATCGAGCTCATTTTCCTGCGCCTTTTCGTCTGCGGGCTGTTCATAAATATCCCATTCCATCGACTGGCCTTGCCAGACTTCGCCCCGCCAAAGCAGATGACCGGTCTCCAAAGTGGTCAGCTGTTGTTGCACTAGCGGAATTGCCTGGGCGTGCACCGGCATCTCCGGACTTACCGAAGCTTGTACAGCCACTTTGGCAGTAGATAAATCAGCCGCAACCAGCATTAATTTTCCTTGAGGTTCTTGCTGCAAGTTTTCAAGTGTATTTTCTCCATTAACCCATTGTGCTTGGTGTGATTCATAGAATAAACCACTTTGAACAATTGCTTTTTGTAATAAACTGGGTAAATCAGTGCTATTTATTGGTGTACTGGTCAGGATAGGAGCGGAGCTGCTGAGTGATTGTGTGGCCGGGGTATTCGGTGCGTTTGCAGGTGCTTGACTTAGGATGTTTTGCATCAGCGCTCCCAAGAAACGTCCGGTGGTGCTTATGGATGTATTATTTGTTTCACTATCCGGCGGTGTATCGCTCAAAGCCAGAAACTCAAGCTTCGGTTCATTTGAAATGAAAACGAGCTGCAGTTTGTTACCCGGTTGAAAATTTTCAGGCAAGTGCATTTGTAATGACCTGCCTGCAACCAATACCCGTGAATCACCATTCAATAAGCGGGACTCAACTAGCGCTTGATACTTTTGACCTTGTATGAACTCTGCGGGAGAGGTTTGTGAATCGAGTATCGCCGTTACGGGCGTAACGGGGGCGGTTGGCTTGATTTGATTTGAAATTGCGGCTACATCTGTTTTAATTATGGTCGGAATCACGACAACTCATCTTCAATCTAAATAATGAATTGGAAGAATTCTGAGTGCGGCATATTGTTTCTATGTGTATTTATAGATTGTTAACAGGTTGATAAGCTAGTTGAAGATCGCGTGTACGACTATTCGTGTAGAGCATATCTTGCAGTTTCATCATCCATGGTTCTGTGATCGCTCTGATTTGCGCATCATCAGCCAATATTTGATGGATAATTTTTACTTTCTTTTGAAGTAATTCTTCGTCTAATATGGGTTCCTGATCATTTTCAATAAGTACTTCGGTTAATTGTCTGCATTCCTGTTCCAATTGTATTAATTGATCCCACTCGCTATTTTGCGCTGCTGCCAGCATTTTTCCAGTCGTTGCTAAAATAGCATCATATGTTTTCAGTGTTTGTACACTATTCATTTATCTTTGTACCCTTATTTTTATTACAGAATTGTGAGCTAGACTGCGACTGCTTTGATTGCAGTTTGTGTTTCACCGGTTTGTCCAATTTCTTTCCAAGCGCCATGCAATTCAGATAGCAATTTGCTGACCTCATTGACAATTTCAAGATTATTCTGGATATTGGCAACTAGAAGCCGATATGCCATGTAATCGTACAGTGCTTGAAGCTTAACTGCTAAATCACCACCGGCATTCATATCCAAGCTTGCTTTCAGGCCGTGATCAATAATCATGATAGCTTTTGAGATCATTTGACCTTTTTCGGCAATTTCATTGTGGTGCATGTGCATTTTTGCTTTTGCCAAGGCTTCTTGCGCACCTTCGAATAACATCAAAATAAGCTTGTGCGGATCGGCCGATTCAATTCCTGTTTCAACGCCAACACGTTGATAAGCGGATATCGCACTATTCATGGTTGTATACATTCTGTACTCCTTTATTTATTGACGAGACTGGTTACTAGTTATTCTGATTTTGGTAATCTTGATAATTGCTGTTGTAAAAAATTGCTGGTTTGCGTCATGCTGGCAATGGTTGTATCCAATGCGGTAAATTGAGCGCGTATTCGTTTTTCTGTGTCAGCAAGACGCTGAGTTAGAGTTTCTCGTTGTGTGCCTATATCTTTGATAGATGAATTTATACCATCTATGCGGCTGTCAAGAAGTTGGCCGTTTAGCATTCCTCCCACCAATTTATTCAATTTCGCTGCAAAACCATGTGCGAAATCTATATCCCCTCTTGCACCTGTGCCACCTCCAGTTATTTTGAGTATGAGCCCGCTGCTATCAGCGGCGCCAGTTAGAGTTTGACCAGAACCTGTTGCCGTGATGCCATTTATCGTGCCGGCTACGTTTACTCCCGCAGTTTCAACGGGTGTGCCGAATAGATCCGATTTACCATTTCCACCCGTTATGGATACGGTTGAGGCGGAGCCATAACGATCCGAGGTAATAGCTAGATTTCCAGCAGACTGACTGACTGTTACTTTGATTCCTGCAGAGGAAATTGCAGACGAGCCATTAATTCTCGATTGAATCTCAGCTGCCAGAGAGGTTGCTGTATAAGTACCGGCTGCAAGGGTTATATTGGCATTAACGCCATCAATGGTGAGATTCAGCGAATCATTAACCCCAGTATTGATGGTTAATGCTGCTGCGGTGCCGCCTACTGCGGTGCCTTGTGTTGCAATTTGGCTGATATTCAGTGCATATTTGCCATTGACGGTTTCGGGTTTAGCGCTGGTAAATGAAACGAGGCTGTCGCTGGTTTTCCCAACAGAGGCAAATAGAGTTGAGATGTCTTTGGTTGGATCATTCAGTGCTTTTGATAGCTTGGCTGAATCCAATTTAAGTGTTCCATCTGACTGAAAGGAAATGCCGGTTTCTGATAATAAGCTTAAACCCCCACCCGCAGTAGTCAATGGATCGGAAATTGCATTACGTATTTGTGTTTGAATTGATCTAACTGTTGAATCCCCGGTTAAAATTGATGCTTGCTTTGTTGCTGCATCATATTTCGAGAGACCAACGATCGTTTTATTTAAATCATTAAAGGATTTTACAAATGATGACACAACATTCTGGATACCCGCTGTATCTCGCGATAAATTTAAGGTAGATGTGGTGCCAGGATTTGCTTTTAATAAATTTAATGTGACACCCTCAATAGCATCCGTAATATTGTTTGATGCTTTGCTGATTGAGATACCATCGATAACCAGTGTGGCATTGCTAGCAGCTATAGTTTGAGTCAGGTTAGTCGTCCCACCAGTCGATGCATCGTAAACAAGCTGGGAGAGTCCGGTGTTATCCGTATTGTTCCCATCGGTATCAGTCGCAGTTATTTTCAGAGCATTACTTAAACCAGTATCTTGAGACGCAACAACTAAGCGATTGCCTGTTCCATCATTGACTATACTGGCGGTTACTCCCGCATTGGCTTGATTAATTGCATCGCGAATACCGGATAGCGATGAATTGCTTGGGGAAATGACAATAGACTGTGCGGCTTTATCCGGATTAAGTGTAAATGCACCGCTATTGTATGTGCCAAATTGTATCGTTAAAGTGCCGCTGCCGACCGTGGCGCTGGTGTTTGCAAAGTTAGCCGATTTTAATTTTTGAGCTTGAGCGAGTGTCTGAATTTCTACAGAATGACTTCCTGTGACCGCTGACGATGATGCGCTTGCATTGGCCAATGTTGTATCAGAGAAATTAGCCGTTACGGCGGTAAATTTTGCCGGATCGGACAGTGCCACAAGGTTGCTTTGAAATGACGATAATGCTCCCTTCAGGGTACCAAAAGCGGTTAACCGGGTTTGCTGTTTAGCTTCTTTGGCATCGAGAGCGGCAAGCGGCTGGCTTTCCGCCTTCATTAACTGACTGACTATGCCATTGACATCTAAGCCTGATCCAATTCCTGGAGATGAAAGCATTTTTGGGCTCTATCCAATATGATTGTAATTATGCTTTTCCGTTGAATAACAATCCTTGGACTTTGTCTAAGGTGCGGGCTATTTCAACAGCTTCTTCTGATGGAATCTGGCGGATAACTTCTTCAGTATGCACATCCATTACTTTAATAATTGTTTTCCCGGTATCCTCATCAATCGAAAATCGCAAGTTGTGTGCCAAGTTATCTACAGTACCTTGAATTTTTTGGACGGCCTGTTTAACTTGATCTTCGGATTTCGGGCTGTTATTAACTTTGGAGCCTGTGGTTGAAACTGGCGATGCAGTTACATCCGCATTAGATATGGATGATTTTCGAGATGTCGATAATGGCGGCGAAGATGGTGGAAGTGCGCCGATAGTATTTATTTGATTGATAGTCATGTTGTAACTCCTTAAAGTTGATAGAAACGCGAAATATTTCTTGAATTTCGCGCTCTATCAGCTTTATTTAATACGAAGTATCATCTGTTACGATCTGTTTAGCGTAATAATGATAGAACGTTATTGGGTAGTGAATTTGCTTGCGCCAGAATCGCTACACCTGCTTGTTGCAGAATTTGTCCGCGTGTTAGGTTGGCAGATTCTGCGGCAAAGTCAGCATCTTGAATCCGGCTGCGAGAAGCAGAAAGATTTTCCGACGCTGTTTGCAGGTTTGCAATGGTTGAACTGAAACGATTCTGAATTGCGCCCAAATCACCACGTGAACTATTGATGGCTTTTAAAGCTTCATCCAGTGTTTTAATTGCTGTTTGTGCGTTGGTTCCGGTAGATATATCCAACGTGGCAACAGAGTTAAAAGAACTGGAAGTGGCACCAAATACATCAGCATTTCCACCGCTGACAGATATTTGACCACCAGCACTAGCGAGTTCAACAGTACCCGTAGCAATCGTAGAATCGGTTGCTGCACCGCCTGTTAATGTGGTTGTAGTGGCTCCAGCAACTACATTAGCTGTTTTTGTTGCGCCAGTATTATTAAAGTCCTGGATTCCTATATCTCTACCATCAGCTGTCGTCAATGTAATAACTGATTTGTTGGTCGGGGATGCGAATGAAGCAGTAACACCAGTTAGCGATTGCAAACCATTTATGGCAGAAGCTAAACCACTTAGATCGGAGGTGTCAGTAACGGTAGCGGAAACAGTGTTACCGTTTAAATCGAAGGATACTGTACCAGCGGAAGCGATGCTGCCTAATGTTGCGCTATTGGTAGCTGTTGCCGTAATACCTATGCTGGAAGCAGAAGCGTTAATGGCGGCGGCTATCGCTTTTGCGTCAGATCCTACTGCGTAACCAATATTACCCGTGGCTCCTTTATTGTTGGAGAGCACCAAAGCGGCTTCAACCGTAACGCCATTACCCGCTGTGTTATCGGCACCAGCCGCTGTTGTGGTATTTACAGCAGTTCCATTGGTAGTCAATATATGACTGCCTAATGCAGTAGCGCGTGCATCAGAGATTGAAGAAATATTAATGGTTTGGTTTGCATTAGCGCCGACCTGGAAGCTTTGGTTTAGGAAAGAGCCATCCAGCAAGTTCAGACCGTTAAATTGTGTCTGACTGGCGACACGGGTTACCTCAGCACTTAATTGAGCGGCTTCAGCTTGTAGTGAGGCGCGATCACTGGCACTATTAGTTGCATTGGCGGACTGTACTGCCAGTTCGCGAATACGCTGCAAGTTGTTGCCAATTTCACCAAGTGCACCTTCAGCAGTTTGCGATAGAGAGATGCCATCGTTCGCGTTACGTACAGCTTGGTTTAAACCGCGAATTTGTGAAGTCATCCTTTCCGAAATCGCCAGACCTGCAGCATCATCTTTGGCGCTATTGATACGTAAACCGGATGATAAACGTGTCAATGATGTATTCAGCGCGGTTTGTGATGTATTTAAGTTACGTTGTGCATTTAATGAGGCTACATTAGAGTTAATGATTTGTGGCATTTGGGTTCTCCTTTTTGATAACTATTTGTTTTGGCATAATTGCCATTTACGACGTTGGCTGCCCTGCAATCCAAGAGGGTGTGTAACCACCGTTGATTGCAGTTATCGGAAATCATTTTGAAAAGTTTAGGATTTTACTTTCATGGTTTTTGTCCAATTGATTGGTTAATATGAGCTATTCATGGTGTAAAATGATTTTCTCTCGTAAAATTATCTTGTAAAATTGGGAATATATTCAGTTGTTTAATTTGACAAGTTAAGAGAAGTTATATGCTATATCGACTTCAACCGGTAATATGCTGAGATGATTAATGAAGAGAAATTGAACATACTGATGGTCGAGGATTCCGAGAAGGATATCGATCGGGTGTTGCAAATACTTTCGCAAGGCGGTTTTAAGACCGATTGCCTGTGTGTCACTACGGCTGAGGCTCTGCATGAAGCACTGATGACCCGGGATTGGAATGTAGTGCTATCGGATTATGATTTACCTCGATTGAGTGCTCAGGAAGTTTTGCAAGTCATAAAAAGCAAAGAGCTCGATATACCGCTGATTATCATATCCAGTCACGTAGGTGAGGAAGCAGCAGAACATATCATGGCTTTAGGTGCTTATGATTTCATGATGAAATCAAATCTGGCTCGATTGGTACCGGCAATCCGGCGCAGCTTGCACGAAGTTGAGAATTATCAGCGTTTCATTACCACACAAACTGCTTTACAGAAGAGCGAAGCGCTTTTTCAAGTGATCACCTCCAATCTTCCTGGCGTGGTATTTCAATTTTTATTATCGGGTAAACATCAGGCAAGTTTTCCTTATGTAAGTGATGCCAGTGAGACATTATTGGGATTGCCGCCCCAGATGCTGATGGATAGACCGGAACTGTTTCCGGAATTAATCTTGCAAGAAGACAAAAAAACTTATCATCAGCTAATGGTTACCTCTGCAGAGCAGTTATCAACCTGGAACTGGGAGGGCTGTATTCAGGTTAAAGGTGATAGTGATATCAAATGGATCAGCCTGCGTGCGACGCCCAGGAGAGTGTCGGATAATGCAACACTCTGGGATGGCATCATGATTAACATTACGCGCAATAAGCTGGCGGAGAGAGAAATCGCGCGCTCCCGCGAACAGCTGGCGGAATTATCGTCTTATTTGCAAAGAGTCAAAGAACAAGAGCGTGCGCGTATTGCGCGCGAAATTCATGACGATATCGGTGGCACATTAACCGCCATTAAATGCGAGTTGTTTCCCTGCATGGATTCAACGGCCAGAAAGCAGGAATTTTATCAACAAAAAGCAAAATCGATCGAATCGCTTGTGGATCGGGTGATTGATAGCACCCGGCGGATTTCGCTTGATTTACGTCCGGGGATTTTGGATTGCGGCATAGTAGCGGCTGTTCAATGGCAAGCAAAAGAATTCAGTGACCGGAATGGCATTGCCTGTAAAGTTTCGTGTGAAGAAGATGAAATATCGTTAGACTCGGATTTGGCGATAGCGATTTTCCGTGTTTTCCAGGAAGCGCTGACAAATATTTCCAAACACGCCAACGCTTCCCGGATACAAGTGAAGCTCATTGAATTAGAAGGACTGGTTTTGCTTGAAGTGATTGATAATGGCCGCGGTATTACCGATATCGATATGGAAAAGCAGGATTCATTCGGAATACGAGGCATGCGCGAGCGTTGTCAGCAATTGAAGGGCAATTTTCATATATCTGGAGAGAAGGGAAAAGGAACGAAAGTCACTATTCTCATACCGACAGGTAACCCGGAATATCAGTCCGGGCATGTGATTGGACTGGAGAGTGAATTGGAACGGCCGGTACAGCTAGAAACAATGAAAAAGAAAAAGAAGGTTTCTCGGCTCTAGAAGCCGGAGGTATCCATGATAAGTGTGATGATTGCTGATGATCATGCAATTGTTCGTCAAGGTCTAAAACAGATACTGAGCGAAACCGATGACATCAAAGTAACCGGTGAGGCAGAGACGGGATTTCAAGCAATCAAGATTGCACGGCAGCAAGATTTCGATGTCATGCTACTGGATATTTCTTTACCGGACAGAAACGGTATTGAAATTTTGAAGCAAATAAAGAAAGACAGGCCAAGTCTGGCCGTTCTCATGCTCAGCATGCATAACGAACACGAATTTGCAATTCGCGCACTGAAAGCAGGTGCATCCGGCTATCTCAATAAACAAAGCGCGCCCGCTCAACTGGTAGTGGCAATCCGCCAAGTAGCTGCCGGTGATAAGTACGTGAGTCCGGTGGTGGCGCAAGAACTCGCGAACATCATTAACACGGATGTCGACAAACCCCTCCACACCACGTTATCCGACCGGGAATATCAAACCTTATGTTTTATTGCCGCGGGTAAAACATTGTCAGAGATATCGGCTGAGATGTTCCTCAGCCCCAAGACAGTCAGCGTGTATCGAGCCCGTTTGCTGGAAAAACTCAAGTTAACTAATAATTCTGAGCTCATTCGCTATGCAATTAAAAATAGATTGGTCGACTGATTTCTCATTGTTGTCGCGGGAAGCCAATTTTTAATCTATTTTCGGGCTTTCTCATCGGATCAGGATTAAGAATTCTACGGCTTGGCCGATACTTTTGAACTCTATGAACTGCTGCTGATATAGTAATTAATTCTGGCCAATTTTATGAAGCAATTAAAAGACTCCAATCCAACCATCATAGCCCGTGAAACGCTGCGGCAGCTTGCAACGCTTAGAATTCCTCCGACTCCTGACAATTATCATAAATTGTATAACCAGATTTCAGGTAACCCGGAAGGAAATACCAATTCAGCGGTTGCGGGTTCAGCAAGTCTCGAATTGCCCATAGAGAATACAATCATTGATACCGTTCCAGCTTGGGGAGAGACAATAGAAACGCTGTTAAAGCAACTGGAAAGCAAGCATGGCACGCTGACAACCGCGAAGAAAAAAGAGGGTGTGAATCGGGTTCTAACCAAGTTCTCGAAAGATTCAAAACAATTGCACAACAAGCTAAAAGCGCTGATCGATTCATGGGGTGCATTGGCTGCTGCGTCGCAAGAATCAAGTACTGCGATTGAAGTGGAAGATGCGATTGCACAAACCGGTGTGGATCAGGAAGGTGTGCGATCCAAGCCAGCCGCCGTGGAGTCAAGTCATTCGGTCAATCATTTTACTGATCAGCTGCTGGAGCTGCTGGCCCAAGTGCTAGAGCAAGTTGTTGCCGCGCAAGTAGATGATATTACGCTGGCGGATGAAGCCAAAGTGCTGGCTCATCAAGTTCGCAAGATTAAAGAGACGCAGGAAATGGAGCGGTTTACTGCGGAGTTCAAACAATTCTGCCGCAGGTTTGATGAATATGGTGAGAGTGGCCGGAGATTGCAGCAGGGATTGCTCAATCTGCTCAATATGCTGATGAAGAGTACCGGTGAATTGTTGGCTGAAGACCAATGGGTTGGCGCGCAGATCAATAAACTACGTGAAACGATATCCAGACCGCTGGATTTTCAAGTCATCGAGCAAGCAGAGCACTATCTGGCAGAAATCACACAGAGGCAGGAAATTATCCGGCGTAACTTGAGTGAAGCCAAGCTGACACTGAAAAAGATGGTGACTTCACTGATCACCAATATCGAAGAACTCAGCGATACGACTGGAGGATATCAGGAAAAGCTTGAACAATATTCCGAGATAATCAGTAAAACGGATGATATAAAAGAGCTGAATCAACTGCTGGTGCAGATCATGGAAGAAACCAAGCAGATGCAAAAAAGCGCACTCAATTACCGTAATGATTTTCTGGCGGCGCGTGCTGAAGTGAGTCTGGCGCAAGATAAAATCAATCAACTCGAAACCGAGTTGCAGGAAATGGGCGAAAAAGTTCATGAAGATCATTTGACCGGGATACTGAACCGGCGTGGTTTGGATACCGCTTTTGAGCGGGAGACTTCCCGGTCAATACGCCATAAGACGCCATTGTGTTTTGCCTTGCTGGATATTGATAATTTCAAACTGTTGAATGACACACATGGTCACAAAGTTGGTGATGATGCCCTGGTTTATCTGGTTGAGTCCGTTAAGGATACGACACGTCCCGAAGATGTCGTGTCACGCTATGGCGGTGAGGAGTTTGTGATTTTGCTGCCGAACACAAGTCTTGAAGAAGCGACTCAGATTCTATCCAGAATCCGGCGCAATCTAACCAAGAAGTTCTTCCTGCATGAGAATAAGCGCTTACTTATAACTTTTAGCGCCGGTATTGCACAGTTGCAAGCGGACGAATCTCAGGAAAGTGTTTTCAAGCGAGCCGATGAAGCTTTGTATCGTGCAAAGAAAGGCGGTAAGAATCAAATCCTCATCGCTGGTTAGTTTTGTAACATTCTGTTAGTCATAGTATTTATACTTTCTGTCGGTAAATAGCACCGATTTCCCTTTTTATTCATTCAATCCATTCGCAGGCTGCTCTGTTAACGTTGTTGACATGGCAGTCTATACCGGAATGGGTTCTCCTTCGCAATCCAACGAATTATCCCCTGAACTGGCGTAGTCTGGCATTTAATGATGTCAATTGAGGAGGATAGCCATGCAAGAAGCTACTAAACAAAAAAGAATGCTGAGATTGGTTAAATCAACAAATGCTATTAAAAGTGAGCAGAAACCTATGATTGATTCTGAAGACTATTACAAGCAAGTGGAACGATATGCCGAGCAGATTCGTAAAACAAATAACGCTGATGAGATCATCGGGATTCTTGACATTGTGTTATCAGAAACCCGGGGATTGAGATTTAGTGATGAAGTTTTCACTGCGCAAGAGCAAGTAAAGCGCGCGGAACAGAAGATTGAATCTCTGAAGAGTGAGCTGGAGCAGTTAAGAGGTCTGGTGCAAACGGATCAAATGACCGGTGCATTCAATCGCCGTGGTTTAGAGGATATTTTTAAGCGTGAAGCCGCTCGGGCAGACCGTAATGCGCAATCATTAGGGGTCGTGCTGGTTGATCTGGATAACTTTAAACAGATCAATGACAACCTTGGCCATCAATATGGCGATAGTGTGCTGATCAATTTTGTTACCGTAGCCAAAGAAACACTACGGCCTTCCGATATTGTGGCGCGTTTTGGCGGAGAAGAATTTGTCATCTTGTTGCCCGATGTCGAGATGCAAGATGCGCTGACTGTTATTCAACGGATACAAAATAACTTGACAAAGAATTACTCAATCCAAGCGGATAACCAAATATTACCGATAACGTTTAGTGCCGGTGTCGCGCTTCGTTCGTTTGGCGAGCATCAAAACTCAGTCATAAGCCGCGCTGATAAGGCGCTTTATCAAGCGAAGCGCACAGGCAAAAATCGCGCTATTCCTGCATTGATCTAACGAGCTTAAACAAAATTCTCATGAATGAGTGTTTTGCTGTGATCAAGCTGGGAATTGGATCAATAGTGTGGACGAGTAAGAAAAAATACTTAAGAAACGTGTAACGCAGCCGATGAGTTAAAACTTTTATACAAAAAATATGAATTAACGCGGGAGGATAAATGGAAGGTTTTTTTCTTGGGCGGCAGCCAATTCTAGATCGTAATCAAAATCTTGTAGCATTTGAGTTACTGTTTAGACAAGAAGAAACTGAAGAGTCGGTCAGAATTACAGATGATTTATCCGCATCAGCAAATGTCATTATCAACGCTTATTGTCAGTTAGGAATCCAGAATGTATTAGGGAAGCAGCGTGGTTTTATCAACGCCGATCCTGAGTTGGTGATGAGTGACATTATCAGTTTATTGCCTAGTAAGCATGTCGTATTGGAAATAAAAGAAACAGCAACGGTAACACCGGAATTTATGCAACGCTGTAACGAGCTGAAGCAAAAAGGCTATCAGTTTGCGTTGGACAATATTGTTGAAATGAATAGCAAGGTGGAACAATTACTGCCTGTGGTGAGTGTGGTGAAAGTAGATGTGCTCGCACTTGAGCAAAATGTGCTCACAAAGTTGGTTGCTGAATTAAATCGCTGGCCGGTATTGCTTCTGGCACTGAAAGTGGAAAGCCGGGAACAAGAGAAATACTGCATGCAATTGGGTTTCCAGATGTTCCAGGGCTATTATTTCGCAAAACCTGAAGTAATGACGGTAAAACGTGCCGATCCAGGCAAACTTTCTTTGCTGAAGCTACTGACATTGGTCATGGGTGACAGTGATATCGAAGAACTTGAACGGGAGTTTAAGCATCAGCCTGGTTTAAGCTACAACCTGATGCGCATGGTAAATTCAGTTTCAAGTGGATTGCCTCAGAAAATTAATTCAATCAAACATGCAATCATGATCTTAGGGCGTAAGCAACTGCAAAGATGGATACAACTGTTGCTTTATACCGCCAATCAATCCGACGATAGTATGTCGAATGCATTAATGCAAACAGCAGCGGCACGTGGGAAATTGATGGAGTTGATCGCAACAGCGGAACGTCCTCATGACAAAAATCACCAGGAAAGAGCATTCATGGTGGGAATACTATCGCTGCTAGATGTATTGCTGGGCATTGAAATGCAACAAATCACTGACAGGCTGGGAATTCCGGATGATATGAGCCAGGCACTATTGACCCGGGAGGGACGTTTAGGTCAGGAATTGAAACTCATTGAAGCCAATGAAAAAGGTGAGATTGCTGCAATTCAATCGATTCTGTCGGAGTTGGGTTTTTTAAGTTTAAGCGAATTAGCTGATATCGAGATACAAGCGATTGAATGGGCAAATCGGATTGGTGAGGCAGCTAATTAAAATGAAGCATTATCTATCGAGAAAAAGCGTTGGTAGCTGACTTTTGGTCAGTACACAACGTAGTTTTTTATTTTTTAGATACTAAAGTTATTCTAGTTAATGTCGTTAACCTATTGAGTGTAAATAGTTTTGTTTTTTAGTGAAAACCGTTGATAGGTACTCATCGAAACAAATTCCTTAGTTTTTGTGAGCTGGGAGTATAAGCAAACAGAGATTAATAAGTAGCCAGTTTGCTGAGTTGAATGGCAGTTTAATAGCTTCGATCAAGATGAGCGACGAGGAGAGAGTTATGGCTGAGCTGCAAGCAGCTGAGGGCAAATCTGATAGCCAAGTAACACATCAATCAGCGTTGATGGAGCGGGATGGTGTGTTATGTAATGCTGAAGCTGATGAATACTTTATGAATATCAAGGAAGAATTAAGTCAGGTCGACCGGCTTGTAAGTGATGCGGTTAATAATCTGGTTATTAATTTTGGTTATATCAGTAATTTGACGAAATCACATCATGATATGGTTTTGGCTATTGAAAAAATGGCAGCACCTGAAGGAAGTAAACCCATATTGGAATTGCTAGAAAAACAAATGGTTATCGCCGATAAGATCGAACAGGAATTGGAGATGGCTGTTACCTCATTACAGTTTGGTGATTTAGTAACGCAATTGCTTGCACATACTACGCGCCAAGTGGAGGCATTGAATATTGAACTACAACGCATTGAGCGACAGGGAAGCTGGAAAGAAAATGCGGGTAAAAATACGTTAGGCACAATACATGAAGGGATTTCTAAAGCAGTGAATATGGCAAGAACTAAAAGTAAGAGAAAGCCAGTTGTGCAGCAAGGTATGCAGATGGGTGATATTGAGCTGTTTTAGTATGCATATTTTTATCAAACAAATTAACAATATTAGCAATAGGAGTGAGATCAATGGCTAAGACAATACTTGCAGTGGATGATTCTGCTTCCATCCGGCAGATGGTTGCTTTTACGCTTAAAGGCGCCGGATATGAAGTCATTCAAGCAGTCGATGGTCAAGATGCATTAGATAAAGCTAATTATCATCAGGTTAATTTGGTGTTAACTGATATCAATATGCCACGAATGGACGGACTGAAATTACTGGAGTTACTCCGTAAATTGGCGCACTACAAAAATATTCCTATCTTGATACTAACGACCGAATCCGGTGATGAAATTAAAGCAAAAGGCAGAGCGGCAGGTGCTACTGGTTGGCTCGTAAAGCCATTCGATCCGAAAAGATTACTGGAAGTAATCGGAAAAGTAATTGGTTAGATATTGATATCCCAAAGTGGGTTAATGGGTTGCCGATAGCATACTTATTTGGAAAGTTAAGTACTTACTGCTTCTATTTTCTCGCTTCTTTAGGGTGTTAGCCTAACAACTCAACGTGAAACAGGTTATCTATGAGTACAGATCTCGAACAGTTTTATGAAATATTTTTTGAAGAATCCTCAGAATTGCTTGCGGACATGGAGGCGTGCCTGCTGAGGCTCGATGTAAATTCGCCCGATTTGGAAGATTTGAACGCTATATTTCGTGCAGCGCATTCTATCAAGGGTGGAGCTGGTACTTTTGGTTTTACAGATATGACGGAGATGACGCATATGTTGGAGACATTGCTGGATAGATTGCGCAAAGGGGAGCTTGCAGTACGGAGTGAGATGGTGGATGCTTTTTTGAGAGCCGGTGATGTCATTAAGGCGCAACTAGCAGGTCACCGTGGAGAAGGTGAAGCGGATCCCGCAGTTGCGGCGGAAGTTTGTGAAGAACTGAAAAAACTGAGTGATGAAACACAAGTTTCGGCACCACCTTTTGAAACCGTGGCGGATTCTGGCATTGGAGTGGAAGCTATCCCTGTAGAGACCGATATTGGGAGATCATCTAATGTTGCGATTAGCGAAACTGAATCAGAAAGTGACGTAGCGAAACTAACGTATTGCATAGAGTTCTCCAGTACCGGGATGGGTGATGCGGCAGTTGGAAACTTATTTGCTAACTTGAAACGCTTAGGTAGTCTTGAAGATGCAACCTCGGCAGGCGGGAAAGATCATAAACTGAAACTTACGACCGCCAGTAGCGAAGAAGATGTTTGGGAAACGTTGGCATTTGTTGTCGATCCGGCAAACTTAAAGATCGAGGTTGCAACTCAGTGTGTTGCAGGTACTACAGAGATTGTGGAGCCTCATTCTAGTGAGGAGGATTCTGTTGCAGAACCTTTTGCCGATGAAGATGAGCTTTCAATAGCAAGTATGCCGCCTGCGCCTGGCTATGGTTTTTTCCCTGGAGCCCCAGCCGCACCCAAAGATGTCGATGACTCAGAATTGCAGCTGAGTTCAGCGCCTCAGCAAAACATCCATAGTAATAAGAATGAAACACAGAACGTGACGAATAAGCCTTCCAGCAAGGCAAGCGCATCGGCTTCCGCCAGCGAAACTTCATCGATTCGAGTCAGCATAGAAAAAGTTGATCAGATGATCAACCTCGTGGGTGAATTGGTGATTACCCAGGCAATGCTGGCACAGACGGCGTCACAGCTTGATCCTGTGGTTTTTGAGAAATTGCTTAGTGGAATGAGTCAGTTAGAGAGGAATACGCGAGATCTTCAGGAGTCTGTTATGTCAATCCGAATGATGCCGATTAGCTTTGTATTCAGCAGATACCCGCGTGTTGTGCGCGATCTGGCGGCAAAATTAAATAAACGTGTTGAGCTGAAAACTGTCGGTGAAAATACTGAACTCGATAAAGGTCTTATCGAGAAAATCGCCGACCCGTTAACTCACTTGGTAAGAAATAGTCTTGATCATGGCATCGAAGTGGCTGAGAAGCGTATTGCGGCGGGCAAACCCGCGCAAGGCACGATTACATTACGTGCTTTCCATCAAGGTGGCAGCATTGTTATAGAAGTCAGCGATGACGGTGCGGGTTTAAATCGAGGAAAAATTCTCGCCAAAGCCAAGGAACGTGGCTTGCCAGTGAGTGATGGCATGTCTGATCAAGAAGTTTGGTTGCTGATTTTTGAGGCAGGTTTTTCTACCGCTGAAACAGTTACTGATGTATCTGGCCGCGGTGTGGGTATGGATGTTGTGAAGCGTAATATTCAAGGTATGGGCGGGCGCATTGATATTGAGTCGGCACTCGGTGTGGGTACACGCATATCGATTCGATTACCATTAACGCTGGCAATCCTCGATGGGTTATCAGTGGCAGTTGGAGATCAGATGTTTATCGTGCCGCTCAATTATATTATCGAATCTATGCAACCGACAGCTGCTGATATTAAGACGGTAAGTGGTCATGGCCGGGTGGTGCAGGTGCGTGGCGAATATCTTCCTGTGATTGCATTGCATGAAATTTTCAACTTACATCCTAATGTGACGGCGGTGCATGAAGGAATTCTGGTGATTCTTGAAGCTGAAGGTCACAAAGCAGCCTTGTTTGTGGATGACTTAATTGGGCAGCATCAAGTTGTGATTAAAAGTTTGGAAAGTAACTATCGCAGAGTACAGGGGGTTTCAGGTGCGACGATTATGGGCGATGGTAAAGTCGCACTTATTCTGGACACTGCTGCGCTTGTGTTGGCATGCCAACAAGAAATGGTATAGATCGATTGGATAGTTGATATTTTTATACCAAGATAACTTATTAATCAGGAGTGTTTACCATGTCTCAAGAGCAAGCAGCGATTACTACTTCTAATGCAGTCAATCAACATACCAGTCAAATGGCGAATGAATTTCTGACATTCCGGTTAGGAAGTGAGGAATACGGTATAGAGATACTAAAAGTACAAGAGATAAGAGGCTATGACGCGATAACGCAGATAGCGAATGCTCCGGAATTTATCAAAGGAGTAGTTAATTTGCGCGGAATAATCGTGCCGATCATAGATATGCGGATTAAATTCCGGCTGGGAAATGCAACGTACGACCAATTTACCGTAGTGATAATTTTGAACGTGGCCGGCCGGGTGATGGGGATAGTTGTGGATGGCGTATCGGATGTGATCACACTAGGGCTGGAGCAAATGCGTCCTGCGCCGGGATTAGGATCGGTGATTGATACGGAATATATCATGGGACTGGGGACTGTAGACGAACGCATGCTGATATTGATTGATATCGAAAAAATGATGAGCAGCAGCGACATGGGGTTAATAGAGCAAACGATCAATTAGAGAATAGTTGATTCGGAGCGGAGATCTTAAGAAGAAACGAGGCAGGCAATTGGTGATTGTTAAGTTACCGGTTCACGTATGGGACTGAAGAAAGCAGTAAGAAATTGGGTGCAAAATTCGCTACTGGCATAAAGATTATGCCTTCGAATTATCTGCTCCATATTAGCAATAGATATAACTAATTGTATATCATTGTTTACTCAATATATTAATATATTCTGTCTGATGAATAGTGGTGAAGCTCCAGAGTCTGATACTGTAAGGAATGACAGTAAAGCAGTATTTGTTAGAATTCAAATGGATACATTATGGAAATGATTTTGGGTGGTGATGAAAGCTCTGATAGCAGGATACGTGAGTATGCTTTTACTCAGGCTGATTTTGAACGCATCAGAAAACTGATATATAACCATGCAGGCATCTCACTTTCCAAAGGCAAGCAAAATATGGTTTATAGCAGACTTGCCCGGCGTCTGCGTGCCAACGGTCTGACGAGTTTTCATGAGTACCTTAATTTTCTGGAACGTGGCAATCCTGAAGAGTGGGAAGCGTTTACAAATGCTTTAACAACTAACTTGACAGCTTTTTTTCGCGAACAGCATCATTTTCCGATTCTTGAGAAGCATGTAGAGAAGCGCAAGAATCAGGGCAAAATTCAACTCTGGTGCAGTGCATCGTCAACCGGTGAAGAGCCTTATTCAATGGCGATGGCGATGGTGCAGGCATTTAAGACATTTTCACCTCCAGTGCACATTCTGGCAACGGATCTGGATACCAATGTTCTTGCAAAAGCACAGTTGGGTATTTATTCATTGGATAAGCTGGAAAAAATACCCCAAGAAAAACTTAAACAATTTTTTCTTAAAGGCAAAGGGCATAACGCCGGATCGGCGAGAGTGCGTCCTGAATTGCGGAATATGATTACATTCCGGCAACTGAATTTGCTTGATGAAAGCTGGCCGATTCGCGGTCCTTTTGATGCGATATTCTGTCGTAATGTAATGATTTATTTTGATAAACAAACTCAATATAAAATTTTGAAAAAATTTGTGCCACTTTTGGCACCGGATGGATTGTTGTTTGCTGGTCATTCAGAGAGCTTTCAGCATGCAGTTGATTTGTTTAAATTGCGTGAGAAAACCGTTTATGAGTTAGCTAATAAACAGAGGTAATCGTATGGCTGAGATCATCGATGATCAAGTTGCTACCAATTTGTACTTTGATAAAAGTTTCAATAATCAGGCTGTTAAGCTGCTTCCAGGGGAATACTATGTTACGGATAAGGATTTACTGCTCGTAACCGTGCTTGGCTCATGTGTTGCGGCTTGTATTCGAGATAGTTATAGCGGTATCGGTGGTATGAATCATTTTATGCTTCCGGATGGTGGGGGGGATGCGGGTAGTCCGTTAAATGCTTCAGCCCGTTATGGTACTTACGCAATGGAGATACTGATTAATCAGTTATTGAAGCTAGGCGCTCGCCGTGGAAACCTTGAAGCAAAAGTATTCGGCGGTGGTAACGTTCTGGATGGATTGACAGTCGCCAATGTCGGACAACGGAATGCGGATTTTGTCTTGAAGTTTTTACAAACAGAGAAAATAAAAGTCGTAGCACAAGATCTGGTTGATATCTTTCCGCGCAAAGTCTATTTCTTTCCAAAAAGCAGCAAAGTAATGGTAAAAAAATTACGCAATATACACAACCCGACTATTTCCGAGCGTGAAAAGGATTATAGACAGCGTCTGCACAAGGTTGATAGCGGTGGAGATGTGGAATTGTTTTCCTAGCTTGAACCTGTTTCATGAAATACGTTGAGTTTTTATTATGAAGAAAATAACAGTTATCGTTGTTGACGATTCGGCGCTTATTCGTAAGCTATTAACTGAGATAATTAATAGCCAGCCCGATATGGAAGTCATTGGAGCGGCGGCTGATCCGCTAGCGGCAAGGGAAATGATCCGGGAATTGAATCCGGATGTGCTGACGCTGGATGTTGAAATGCCCAAAATGGACGGGCTTGATTTCTTGGAAAAATTAATGCGATTAAGGCCAATGCCGGTGGTTATGGTTTCAACATTAACTGAGAAAAGCTCCGATGTGACATTCCGTGCACTTGAATTGGGCGCAGTTGATTTTGTGGCTAAACCCAAAATTGACATTGCATCGGGATTAAAAGAATACGGTAGCGAAATTGCCAATAAAATCCGTATTGCGAAGTCTGCCAGACTCAAGCGAAATGCATCCCCACTGGTAACCAAAAGTGCAACTGCGGATGCAGTGTTGCCTGCCATTGCGAATCGAATCGCCTCGACAGAAAAGTTAATCATCGTGGGAGCTTCTACCGGTGGTACAGAAGCCATCAAAGAATTTCTAATTCGTATGCCGCCTGATTCGCCGGGGATTCTGGTCACTCAACATATGCCGGAAGGATTCACAAAATCATTTGCCAATCGTTTAAATAGCCTGTGCAAGATAGCTGTGGTTGAGGCCCAGGGAGGTGAGAGGGTGTTACCAGGACATGCATTTATCGCACCTGGACACTCGCACTTATTGCTCAAGCGAAGTGGTGCGAACTATATGACGGAATTAAATCAGGGGGAGCTAGTCAGTCGACATCGGCCATCGGTTGATGTACTATTCCGTTCGGTTGCAAATTGTGCAGGCAAAAATGCTATCGGTGTGATTCTCACGGGCATGGGAAAAGATGGTGCGGCCGGAATGCTTGAAATGCAGAAGTCAGGCGCTTATAATTTCGCCCAAGATGAAGCCAGTTGTGTTGTTTTTGGGATGCCGAAAGAAGCAATCGCAGCAGGTGGCGTCAATGAAGTTGTATCATTAAAAGATATGGCAAGGTCTGTTTTGTCAAAAATATCAAGTATGGGATCGCACGGTAATCGCGTATAATCGCTGTAAGAACTTACTTTTAATTGGTTATAGAGTAAAGCGACTTATCAATGAAAAGGATTATTTCTCGGCTTATTATATTTATTGGCATCAGCTTCTTGGTGAGTTGTGGATCCCTTCAGGAAAAACCTTCGGTAAAACAGGGCTCGCGCCCACCAGTCAATAAATCAACAGATTCCGGTCACATTAAGAAAGCACTCTATTCCCAATTTAATGAGTGGCAAGGGGTGCGGTATCAGCGTGGCGGAATGAGTCAGCGCGGAATCGATTGTTCAGGTTTCGTGCATCTGACATTCAAATCAAAACTTGGAATGCATCTGCCTAGAACAACCAGAATGCAGATGATGGTTGGGAAAGAAATCAGGAAAAACGATTTAAGAGCGGGTGATCTGATATTTTTCAAAACGGGTCCGAGTTCAAATCATGTTGGAATCTATTTGGAAAAAAATAAATTTCTGCATGCCTCCGAAAAGAAAGGTGTCACAATATCCCGGTTGGACCATGTTTACTGGCAATCCAACTACTGGAAATCGGTTCGCATATAAGCGAAAAAATAGCATTATCTGATTCAACTCAAGCAAATCCAGCATAGTGGTATTCTTGTTTTCCTATATGCAGATCGCGTAATGTGACTGCATCAAATTACGGAAAAATAAAATGAATGAAGAGATTAAACAAAGAATTCAGAAAAGAGAAAACTGGCAGCGTGGACTTTTTATGCTTTTCTTCATGTTCATTTACGGATTTTCTAATTCATTGGTCATTGGTATCTTGTTTTTCCAATTTGCCACGTTAATACTAACCGGAAAAACGAATGAATTTTTACTTGGATTCAGTCAGCGTCTAAGCATCTATATTCATCAGATCATTAACTTCCTGACTTTTAATAGTGAGCAACGCCCGTTTCCGTTCAGCACTTGGCCAAATGCCAGCGATACCCTCGATATGATTAAAGATAGCAGTGATAGTAGTAGAAACGATTGATTCATTGCTGTTCTGGTATTTTTCTGATTTTTCCTTTATCTGATTCAAACAAACTCCAATCCGATTCCGGCGTATTCTTTGGTTGTAATCGCATTTCTGCCGGATACTGCACCCGGCGATAGCTCTAACTTATTGCTATAAGCATATTACTAAATATTATTTCAAATTATGTTCGGGTGCGGCTATAGTGCAGCGCATTTTAAAGGTTAAATAAAGCTAAGCTCATGAAAATACGCAATCTTGATCTGACATCCAATTCCGTCAATGAGGAACATCAGCAATTAGGATTGCCGCCTGTCGAAGATACTGTTTCCCATTTGGACGCACATCCTTTTTTGCGTGCTGCTGTATGGTTTGCAGTAGTTGTATTAGTTTTACTGATCGCGTTTTTGATCATTCGCTTTTTCCTTGCGCAGGATTTGGGGGAAAGCTGGCAGATTATTAGCAGCACGCTCGATAGCAGGATTTTCTGGAGTGCAGTTGCCGTTGGTTTTCTTGCGCAAGTAGTCGATGGCGCTTTGGGTATGGCTTACGGCGTCACCGCAACCACTTTTTTATTAGCCTCCGGTGCAAGTCCGGCTGCCGCTAGTGCCAGTGTGCATATCGCTGAGATATTTACCACGGGCGTCTCAGGCATTGCGCATGCCAAATTCGGTAATGTCAATAAACAATTGTTCACTCGTTTACTGGTGCCGGGTGTATTGGGCGGTATCTTGGGCGCGTTATTAGTTACGCATGTCAATAGCGCATTATTCAAGCCTTTCATATCCGCTTACTTAGTTCTGCTGGGTGTTTATATTCTCAGTAAAGCTTTCCGGCAACTGAGCGCCCGTAAGGACGCGCCTCAGCATATCGGTAAACTGGCCTGTTTTGGTGGATTCATGGATGCAGCGGGTGGTGGCGGCTGGGGACCGATTGTGACCTCAACCTTGGTGGGGACAGGCACTGATCCGCGCACAACCATCGGTTCGGTCAATTTTGCGGAATTTTTTCTGACATTAGCCAGTGCGGCGACGTTTGCACTCCTGATGGAAACCGATCACTGGCCATTGATTATCGGATTGGTTTTCGGCGGTTTGTTTGCAGCGCCTTTCGCTGCTTACTTGTGCAAGAAGTTTCATGCGCGTACTTTACTGATACTCGTGGGTATTCTGATCATTACGATTAGCTGTTTCAATCTCTATAAAGCGCTCATCACGTTGTAGCTATAATAATCTCCCGGAAATAAAGCGATATTCCGGGAGATTTTTTCTGTTCTTCCAGTTAAACTTAACCAAACTGGATTCTTCTTCAGTTTAAGTATGCCTCTCCATCCGGAGTCCGATGCCTAACGTTCTCATTCTTCCCACAATTATTTATGTTTCTTATTGATTTCATTCTTCATATCGACAAGCATTTGCAACAGCTTGCTTCAGAATACGGGTTGTGGATTTATGGCATTCTTTTCCTGATCGTGTTTTGCGAGACCGGACTCGTTGTGTTGCCGCTTCTGCCGGGCGATTCCCTGTTATTCGCGGCCGGTTCTCTGGCATCGCTGGAAGGTTCTCAGCTTAATCCGCATGTCTTATTTGCTGGCTTGAGTTTGGCCGGTATTCTAGGGGATTCTGTGAATTATTGGATAGGCAAAACGGTGGGAGCAAAAGTATTTGCTTCGCAGAAATCCCGCTTTTTCAAACGGGAATATCTCGAAAAAACCCAAGCCTTTTATCTGAAACATGGCACAAAAACCATCATCATCGCACGCTTTATTCCCATCATCCGTACCTTTGCGCCCTTTGTTGCGGGTATCGGCACGATGCCTTACCGCACCTTTATTGTATATAACATAGTGGGCGCCGTGCTATGGGTCGGAACATTTGTTTATGCCGGATTTTATTTTGGGCAGCTGCCGATGGTGCAGCAAAATTTCAAACTCATCATTCTAGCGATCATCATTCTATCGATAACGCCGCCGGTGATTGAGTATCTCAAGCACCGCTACAAAAAACAGTAAGAATCTCCTGCGGATAGCGGTGTATTTCATCAGACTGAAGAGTGATAATTATCAGAAGGTTAAATCCGTGCTGTGACTAATTGCCGTAAGACCAAGTTTTTAATGTAAAATCAGCATATTTAACTCAACTGAAAGATCATTCAGTGCGATTTGACCCCATATTGTGCGCGAAAAAACAGCCGGTGCATCTTAATACCGTGATCGCCAGCATCCCGAATTTCGCGCAGGCAATATTCATCACCGATCGTTTCAATTCCTCTTCAGAACAATGACAACACCAGTGGAAACTTCACATAGCCGTGTTCATGCCATTTTTGCGCGTTGGACCACATTTTCTTATCAGTATGCGTTGTGGGTCCTGCTAGCGGCGCTACTGATCGCAATCGTCAGCGGCGTCTACGTCTCGCGCAATTTGGGTATGAATACCGATACCGCCGAGATGCTGTCCGAAGACTTGCCGTTTCGTGTCAATCTGAAACGCTACAATGAATCATTCCCGCAAGACATCGATACGCTTCTCATTGTCTTGGATGCGCCCACGCCGGAACAGGTACGCGTGGCGACCGAGAATCTGGCCGCACGGTTAAAGCAAGATTCCAACAATTTTTATGATGTCTATTCACCGCGAGTGGACGACTTTACCGCGCGTAACGGATTGCTTTACCAAAGTATTCCTGAGCTTGAGCGGATTACCGATAGCTTGGCTGCGGCGCAGCCCTTGATCACCCGCATCAGCCGCGATCCTTCGCTGGCTGCTTTTGCCGATGTGCTGACCAGTGCAGTGGATGAGTTGAACAAGGGACGGAGCATCGAATTGCGTCCGGTATTGAAGGGCGTCAATGCAACCCTGGAAGCGCGATTGAATGGTTCTCCCAGAGCATTGTCATGGCAGACAATGTTCAGCGGCGAAGCGCAAAAAAACACTTATCAGGAACTCATCATCATCAAGCCGCGGCTTGATTTTTCTCAGCTGTTTCCAGCCGAGCAATCCATTGCCGCGTTGCATGCCGCGGCGGAAAGTGTCGGAATCACAGAGGGTAGTCCAATCCGCTTACGCATTACCGGCGAGGTGGCCCTGGCCGAAGAAGAGCTCAACAGCTCGCTGCGCGGTATGGAATATGCCGGAATTATGACGTTTGTGCTGGTCGGCTTCGTGCTTTTCTTCGCCATGCGTAACGGAGGGTTGATCCTCAATGTGCTGGTGTGCCTGCTGATGGGATTGATTTTGACGGCGACATTTGCCACTGCGGTTGTCGGCCATCTGAATCTGATTTCCATTGCCTTTGCCGTACTGTATATCGGCCTGGGGGCGGATTTTGCAATCCATTTTCTGCTGCGCTATCGCGAAGTTCTGGAAAATAATCATTCCCCGGCTGAAGCCATCCATATCTCCGGCGGCGATGCCGGAGCAGCCTTGACTGCGTGTACCGTCACCAATGCGATCGGTTTCTATGCTTTCATGCCAACCGATTACAGCGGAGTAGCCGAGCTCGGCATCATTTCCGGAACCGGTATGATCATCAGTTTGCTGGTTACGCTCATTATCGGCCCTGCGTTGTTGCGCTATCTACCGAAGAAGGCGGTGGCAAAACCGGCTGCAAAAAGTTCGGTTGGCAAGGTGCTCGAGCTTTCGTTGAAGTGGCACAAAGCAACGTACGCGGTTACGCTGGTGGCGACGGTGGCAGCGCTGGCAATCTTACCGCAAGTGCGATTCGACTACAATTTGCTCAATATGCAAGACCCGAAGGGGGGCGCAGTACAGACTTTCCGGGAATTGCTGGCCGAGCCCGATCTTTCGCCTTGGCATATTGCAGTGCTGGCTAACAATCCGCAGGAAACGGAAATTTTGGCCAAACGGCTGGCTGATCTGCCCGAAGTCAACAAAGTCGTCACGGTATTGGATTTTGTGCCGGCGCAGCAGGAAGAGAAATTCTCGCTGATTCAGGAAATGGCGCTGACGATCGGACCGATTGCCGCGACACCGCCGCCGCAAATCCGGATCACCAGCGATGCGATTTTGGCCGAGCAATATAAGGCCTTACGGGAATTAGTCGCGGCATTGGAGCGTTTTGCCGTCAACCATCCGGAGCATCCATCGGCCGCCACTGTAAGTGCTTTAAAGTCGACGCTGACCCATTTGTTCACGCAATTGGATAAAGTGAGCAACGATGAAAAAAGTAAACTGTTATATGCCATCGAAGACGATCTGCTGGCGATGTTGCCGCTGGCTCTGCAAAGTTTGCGTACTGCGACTGAGGCAACTGTTTTCGATGAGGGGGATTTGCCCGTTGCGTTTAAAGACCGTTGGCATAGCGATGCGGGCGGGTACCGGCTAGCGGTTTATCCGGTTGAGGATCTTAACGATAACGATGCCTTACGGCGCTTTGTGCGATCCGTACAAGAAGTGGCGCCGCATGCCATCGGCGTACCGGTGATCAGTCTGGAAGCGGGCGAAGCCGTGGTGCAGGCATTTGTTCAGGCATTCTCTTTGGCACTGATCGGTGTGGTGGTGATTTTACTGGTGTTACTGCGCAGTATTAAATATACCTTGCTGGTGCTATTGCCGCTGTTGCTGTCGAGTTTATTCACTGCGGCATTCACCATTCTGCTGGATGTTCCGTTTAATTTTGCCAACATCATAGCTTTGCCGCTCTTACTCGGACTCGGCATCGATAGCAGTCTGCACATGGTGTATCGGAGTATCAATAATGAGCTGGTGAGTGAAGTTCTGATTCATACCAGCACCGCGCGGGCCATTTTTTACAGTGCGCTGACAGCACTGGTGGACTTTGCCAGTTTAATCTTCTCGTCGCATTTGGGTACGGCGAGTATGGGGATACTGCTGACTGTGGGATTGGCTTTTACCCTGATCTGCACACTCATTATTCTGCCGGCTTTGCTTCGCGCTCCGGCTGCCGGGGTTAAAGCGAATGCATAACACGCTAAGCGAGGAACTCAACTTTTCTTGTTCGTGCCGTCCGGATCACAATCGGCCAGAGGCCGGACCTGGCTGATGATATCTTCACCACCGGCGGGTGTATCAACGCCCCGGCCAACGTGGCTTTTGCGGTAGCCATAGAGAAAATAGAAAATCAATCCAATTCCTGACCAGATCGGGAACACCAATTTTGCATCGGCTGGCAAAAAGAAAAAAAGCGTGATGCAACCCAGTACGGCGAGCGGGCCGATCAGCCAGACTATGGGTGTCCGGAAGGGGCGCACGCGGTTCTTGTCTTTGATGCGCAGTATCATCACGGTAAACGCTACGACCATGAAAGCGAACAGCGTTCCGGAATTGGAAATATCCGCCAGTTTTCCAACCGGCAGGAAAGCGGCGGCGGCCATGACACCCAGGCCCGTTACGTAAGTGACAATATGCGGCGTTTTGAAGCGCGGGTGAATGCGGCTTAAAACTTCCGGCAGCAGACCGTCGCGCGACATGACGAAAAAAATGCGCGTCTGGCCGAACAACATCATCAGAACCACCGAAGGCAGCGCCAGGAAAGCGGTCAGCCCCAGAAAATTACCAATCTTTTCCCAGCCAATCTCACGTAACACCAACGCCAATGCTTCACGCGAGCAAACCAGCGGCTGCTGTCCGAGAGCGGCTAGCGATTTGCATTGCTCGGCCAATTGCAAGGAACCGGGCACCAAATTCTTACCGGTTTCATCCAGCAGCGGCTGTGCACCGATAGCGCCGATCGCGCCGGCTGAAATGAGCAAATAAAAGACAGTGCAGATTGCCAGCGAACTGATCAACCCGATGGGCACATTGCGCTGCGGATCCTTGGTTTCCTCCGCAGCGGTGGAAACCGCATCAAATCCTACATAAGCAAAGAATATGGACGATGCCGCAGCCACTACCCCAGCTTCTCCTAATGGTAAGAAAGGCTGGAAATTTTCCAGATTGGCAACCGGTAGTGTTAAAGCAATGAAAAGCGTTAATGCGGCAATCTTGATAGCGACCAATGTGGCGTTAAATGTGGCGCTTTCGCGTGTGCCAATAACCAGGAGTGCGATGACCAGTATGCAGATGAAAACCGCCGGTAAGTTAATAATTCCACCAGCAAAAGGTCCATTCGCCAGCGCAAAGGGTATCTCTATCCCAAGTGAGTTTTGCATAAGACCGACAAAATAACCTGACCAGCCGACAGCAACCGCGCTGGCGGCAACGGAGTATTCCAACATGAGCGCCCACCCGACCAGCCACGCGACCAATTCGCCCAGCACGGCGTAGGAATAAGTATAAGCAGACCCGGATACCGGAACCATGGAAGACAGCTCGGAATAGCACAGCGCGGCGACGGTGCACACGAAACTGGCAATAACAAAGGAAAGCATCATGCCGGGCCCGGCTTTCTGTGCAGCCTCAGCTGTTAAAACGAAAATACCGGTACCGATAATCGCGCCAATACCCAGCAGCGTTAACTGCCATGCGCCCAAGGTGCGGTGGAGACTTTTCTTTTCTGCAGTTGCCAGGATGGCATCAAGTGATTTTACGCGCCAGAAAATCATACATGCTACCTTTATTTAAACAATTAGTTACGATTCAATGGGATTAACCCTCAATCGGGCTCGAATAATATCATAAAATCTTTTCAATCCGATTGCCAACACTGGAAGCTGTCCCGACTTAATGTGTAAAGGAGTTTTGCTGAGCGCTAATTTATCCGGTATGCGATCGTTTGCTCATCGTTAGGGTAAGCTGAAATTGACAGTAAAATTGCCGGAAACCAGATGCGCGATGTTGCTACTGCACACAGCAAGTTAATCTGCATCGCCGGTAAGAATGAAACTATGTGAATCCACAGAATGATGGCAGTTGTTTGGTTTTGAAAATGTTGCCGCTGGAAGGAGTCTGAGCGATTGGGTTCGATGGCACACCAAGGCATTCTTCTTTCCTCGGCTCTGCCAGAGATGATTTCTTAATTCGACACTTTTGATTTCTGCTGACTTTATAAATAAAAAAGGTCAATGTCTAAAAAAACATTGACCTTATAGGCAGGCAGGTAAAGAGCTTACAGTTTAGGCATATATTTTTTTCATCGGAAGGCGCGTTTTACTTTTCGATACACTTCCAATTAAAAGATAGCTTACAAAGAATACTGCCCCCAACATGAGATCAATTTCTAACCAGCTTATTTCAGACTGCATGACTGAGAACGAATGCAAATCACCAAATGTGATAAGTCCAATCAGCGGTAAAACACCGAATAAAACGAAAGTAGTTTTTACAGCTGCGCTCAAAAGGCTTTGACTTGTTTTCATTTTTATCTCCTAAATGAAAGTTTATTGAAGTTATCAAAAGTTTACGAATATTAAGATTCAATAATTCACAAAAAGTTCACATATTATTGATGAAAAATTCACATATAATGATTTTGTTTTATAGAATAAGACATTATTAAAATAATTTAATCTCGCACGGTATTTTTATTCATAGATTTTCAATCATCGTTGGAAACTTTCTGGTCTATCAAAACATTTGAAAATAATGCTTTATGAGAGTGGGTAACTGGCGCATCATTTTTGAATGGCATGATGTTGTTAGAATTATTGCGATTGAGAAAATCAAATCGCGTGAAGATGCTTACAAATGACACTGCAAAAAATCAAATCCATCCAAGGTAAAGATGAATATGTTTTGTTACCAATCGCGGTTTATCGCGTTCTGAAAGATCAAATCGAAAACGAATTGGCGGCTTGCCAAGCAAATCAGGGTGACGAACAAACCTATGAACCGTTCGTGCTTGAGGATTACGTCGATAATCCCGTCGCCTTAGCACGCACCAGGGCAGGCATTACACAAGAGCAGTTGGCCCAGCGTCTTGGTGTCAGTCAAGCCTATGTCAGCCAAATTGAGCGCCGCAACAACATAACCAGCAAAATGCTTGAGCGAGTGCACGCAGCCATCTCTGAGACTACATAAAATTTACAGACATAATCGATTGTAAACGCAATACATGACATTAAGGAAGCAACCGCTAGCCGATAAGGAGCTGGAAGCCTGGGGAAGCAGCCGGGAGATTTAAGCGCTGAATTACTGGAATCTGGCCGTCAAATGAAAGCGGGGAAGGGACGCGTCGTCATGTCACCTCTCATATCGGCACGAAAAAATCAGAGCTATCCGAAGTAGAATTTGCCAGATTGTTTGGCGTGTCAGTGCGCACCTTGCGCGATTGGGAACAACGTCGCCGTAATCCCAACGATGCAGCAAACATTGATTGTTATTCTTGAACGCCACCCCGATGTACTGAAGGAAATCATACTTATCAATACCACCTTGGAGTTCGAGTTCTGTTAATAACTGTACGAAATAAATTAAATCTGACACGGAGTATGTGCTCTGTTATTACTATGAAATAATTTCTGCGCTAACGTATTTCTTAAATCAAGGATCTATGCAAAGTACATTTGCGAAATAGGAATTTCCTGCTAGTCTGAGTTTTTAAATTATTTTCTTAGGTGTAAGAATTACTAGCGTTGTTTACAGTATTTGGGAGAATACTGTAGATGAACATACACAAACGCACCCGATTAACTTTATTAGATCGTCAGGAAATCTGGCGGCTTTATCAAACCCGGCTGTGGAAGGTGGCGCATTTGGCGGAACGCTTTCATGTCAGCCGGCCAACGATTTATGATGTACTGAAACGCGCGAGACTGCAGGAATTTACGCCGCGTGACAGCACCAATCAGCGGTTCAAGACGTTGCAATACGGTCTTAAGCGCCTGGCTAAGGTCGAACAAGCCATCCAGGAACGGCTCAAGCGTGAAGCCAAACGCTATAACAAGTCTTACCCAGGTGAGCTTGTTCACTTTGATACCAAGCGGCTTTCCTTGTTGAAAGGGCAATCCGCCAATGAACCTCGCGAGTACCTGTTTGTGGCCATCGATGATTTTTCCAGGGAGCTGTATGCCGATATTTTTCCCGATAAAACTCAACACAGCGCAGCTCGCTTTCTCATAGACACTGTCATTGCCCAATGTCCGTATCAGATCGACTGCGCTTATTCCGATAACGGCAAGGAATTTAAAGGAACTGACGGCCATGCTTTCGGCAAAGCTTGCACACAACACGGTATCGGACAGAAGTTTACCCGCATCAATCGTCCGCAAACCAATGGCAAAGCCGAACGAGTCATCCGCACCCTGATGGATATGTGGCACAGCCAGATTTCCTTTAAAGACTGCGCCGATCGGCGCATTCTGCTTTCCCGTTTCATTAACTTCTACAATACCGTCAAACCTCATAAGAGTTTGAATAATGCTACCCCTTATGAAATACTTCACGCTTATTTCAATCAACCTCTCTGTAAACAACCCTGAGATTTCTTACATCTTAGGATTATGAAAAAGGAATATATTAACTTGAGTAGTCGCTTGATTGGTGCGATTGGTGCAATTGTTACTTGCGTGTCTGTTATTGATTTCAGCACCAATAGTTTCGGTAGTTTAGGTATTAATTTTGGGTTACTTTTGACCATTGGTATTGTGACTTTTTTTATTGTTTCTGACATTAAACATGAATTACTTGACCGAAAACGCTTTGAATCCAATGATCCTAAAATTGCTGTTTTTTTATGTGAGCAATTAAAGAAGGCTGGAAGGGTTGCCATATTTTCTAGGGATATTAGCTGGATCACTTCCGGCAGTGAAGCCGAGAAACTACTTTTGCAAAAAGCAAATTCAAAAGAACTAGTTCTGTTTGTTCAATCAATAACTTCTATTGCACAAAAATTAGCCAATGAAGGTGCCGAAGTGAGAACTTATCAGAAATTCTCAGGCTATAAGCCAAAATCTCGCTTTACTGTATTGGATTATGAAAAAACGGGAAGCAGGGTTCTTATAGGGTATTCCTCTAATGGAGAGCACTTGATTGATGAGTTTAATGATTCTAATAAAGCCATTGTCGATCTAGGGCCTGTTAACGCTATTTGATATAATTTGGTGATGGAAATCACCGAAACTCAATATCAACAGATCGAGCACTGCCTGCCGCGTCAGCGTGGCAACGTCAGCCATTCCAATCTGCAAGTTCTCAATGCCATTCTTTACGTTGCCGAGCATGGCTGCAAGTGGCGAGGACTGCCCAAGCGATTCGGCAACTGGCATACCATCTATACCCGCATGAATCGCTGGGCAAAGAGTGGTGTACTGAGCCATGTATTTGGGCAACTTCAGCATCAGCAAATCATCCGTATCCGTATTGAAACTGTTTCGCTGGACAGCACCAGCATCAAAGTCCATCCCGACGGTACGGGTGCGTTAAAAAAAACGGCCCCCAATCCATCGGAAAATCTCGAGGTGGATGGACCACCAAAATTCATCTGGTTGCCGCAGATTCCAGAACAACCATAGGCTTTGCCCTCTCGCCCGGTCACGCCCACGATGCGCCAGAGGGCAGGCAGCTTTTGCTTTCCCTCGGTCCCGTCAATACGCCCACCTACCTGCTGATGGATCGTGCTTATGAGGGCGACCAAACCCGGCAACTGGCACTAGATTTGGGTTACATCCCGGTTGTTCCGCCCAAAGCAAATCGCTTGTCACCCTGGGAATACAACCGTGCCATGTACAAAAAACGCAACGAGATCGAACGATTGTTCAGAAGGCTCAAGGGATTTCGCCGCATCTTCTCCAGGTTCGATAAGCTCGATGTCGTCTTCATCTCCTTTATCCACTTCGCTCTCATCGTCGAAGCAATCAGATTGTGTTAACAGGCCCTAGTTGAAACATTTGTTCAACTTGCGGAACATTCATCCCAGCCTGTTAAGCCAAACTTTTCCCTGAAAAACTTATTGTCATGATTTCAGGTCTTTCAATTGTGTCAGCAAAATTTTTTTCAATGTATCTTTGATGAAGATTCTTCCAAAAAAAGCATTTCCAATAAGTAATCGTGACTTGTCTCATCAGTGGGATGCAGTTGCTCAAGCTCGTAATAAACAGTTGCGTTCAGGTAAAGACTTGAGTTTTCAATTTGTTCTAATGCCTACAATATTAAAACTGATAGAACTAGCTAATAAGGATCTTGTTCTGGATGCGGGGTGCGGATCTGGTGTCTTAACAGAGAGAATCGCAAAATCATCTAGACAGGTGGTTGGAATAGATATGAGTCGCGTGAACATTAGAATTGCAAATTCAAGTACAAACAAACCGGATAATATTAAATACTCATACGGAACGATTGAAGCCTATACTAAGAAAATAGCGCAACCAACATTTTCATTGTTGGTTGCAAATATGCTTTTACAAGATGTAAAAAATCTTAAGCAATGTATAAATGCTTTCTCAAAAATTATTCTTCCCGGTGGGCATCTAGTTTTTTCAATTTCTCATCCTTGGTTTTGGCCAACTTACTGGGGATACGATAAGTATGATTGGTTTAAATATGATGAAGAGATTGCCATTGAGGCACCTTTTCGTGTCTCTTCAGATGAAGAAGTGGTTGGGGTAACCACCCATTTCCATAGACCGATTAATCTTTACTTAAAAGAGTTGCGTAAATCCGGATTTGAGATTGATCATTTAACTGAGCCTATGCCTCAGAAAGAAATTGAATTGAAATACCCTGCACTCTGGGAATTTCCTCGTTTCCTGGTCATTAGATGTATTCGCAAATGATAGGCAGACTTATTATTGTAACTTATTAATTTATTGGTGCTGTTGAGAGGAGTCGAACCTCCGACCTACTGATTACGAATCAGTTGCTCTACCAACTGAGCTACAACAGCCTTGCTTAAATCAAGCGGCGTATTATAGATGGTTGGGGAATTACGGGCAAATGATAAAGAGTTGAATTCAATTGTTTGTGTTTTTTCTTCGTTGGATACTGTTTATTGCGCAATCCCATTCAGTATTTTTTGACTAAATTTCGTCTAAGTTCGGCGAATTTCGCCAAAAATCTGTACATTTTTACTATAAGAGTCCATAATTATCTGATGGATTCCAAAAATGTAAAAGTGCAAAATATTTTAATCGTGCATGGCCCGAATTTGAATTTACTGGGGCTTCGTGAGCCGGAGATTTATGGCGCTACTACATTGCAAGATATTAACAGAAACTTAAGCAAATTAGCCGAAAATCAAGGCATTCATCTGGATTTTTTTCAAAGTAATGCTGAATTCGCGTTGATCGACCGGATTCAGCAAACCCTGCATGACGGGACGGATTTTATAATTATTAATCCAGCTGCGTATACGCATACCAGTGTGGCATTGCGCGATGCGCTGGCTGCTGTGAAACGGCCTTTTATCGAAGTGCATTTATCGAATGTTTATGCCCGTGAGTCTTTCCGGCAGCAATCCTATTTCTCGGATCTGGCGGTTGGTGTCATCAGTGGTTTGGGCGCCAAGGGCTATGAACTTGCGCTGGAATACGCAATGACATCTCATTAACCGGTCACATTCGATGCATCAGGTGAAATTCTTTTTACGTTGCCGCAATTTTGCGCATTTTTACACGCAGTATTTTGTTTTCTAGTTATAACACTACCTTTAAACGAGGCGTAGTCTCGGGAGATTGAAAATGGATTTAAGAAAGCTTAAGAAGCTCATCGAGCTGGTTGAAGAATCAAGTATTGCGGAACTGGAAATTACCGAAGGCGAAGAAAAGGTTCGTATCAGTAAGTCCGGCTCCGGCGTGCAAAATTATGCGTTCATGCCGCCAGTGATGGCGCCGGTTCAACAGCAATTGCCTGCAGCGGCGCCGGATGGAGATAAAAACGGCGATGCGAAAACCGGTGACAGCAATGGTTCCGATAAGAGCGCGCTACCCGATGGCCACGTCGTCAAGTCTCCGATGGTCGGCACCTTCTACCGTGCGCCATCTCCCGGTGCGAACGCATTTGTGGAAGTCGGGCAAAGAGTCAAGGAAGGCGATACTTTGTGCATCATTGAAGCCATGAAGCTGCTGAATGAAATTGAGGCCGATAAAGGCGGGGTTGTTAAAGCAATCCTGCTGGAAAATGGTCAACCGGTCGAATACGGCGAGCCTTTATTCGTTATCCAATGATCGTCTGAATAAAGGCCAGATCACTATGTTTGAGAAAATTCTTATTGCTAATCGCGGCGAAATCGCTTTGCGGATACAGCGCGCCTGCCGTGCGTTGGGTATCAAGACGGTGGCGGTACATTCCGAAGCGGATGCCGAAGCGAAATACGTCATGCTGGCCGACGAATCGGTTTGTATCGGTCCGGCTGCGGCAACGCACAGTTATTTAAACGTGCCGGCGATTATCAGCGCGGCTGAAGTAACCGACGCCGAAGCGATTCATCCCGGTTATGGATTTTTATCCGAAAATGCGGATTTTGCCGAGCGTGTGGAGAAAAGCGGGTTTGTATTTATTGGTCCGCGCCCGGAAACCATCCGCTTGATGGGTGATAAAGTCAGCGCGAAGAATGCCATGAAAAAAGCCGGTGTGCCTTGTGTTCCCGGATCAGATGGCGCATTACCGGAAGATATCGATGAGATCAAAAAGATCGTGCGCGAGATCGGCTACCCGGTCATCATTAAAGCTGCGGGTGGCGGTGGCGGGCGCGGCATGCGGGTGGTGCATACCGAGGCTGCGTTATCCAATGCGATCATCGTGACACGTAATGAGGCGCAAACAGCCTTTGGTAATCCGGTAGTTTACGCGGAAAAATTTCTGGAAAACCCACGCCATATCGAGTTTCAATTGTTGGTTGATGAGTACGGCAATGCCGTGCATCTGGGAGAGCGGGATTGTTCCATGCAGCGCCGCCATCAAAAGATTCTCGAAGAAGCGCCAGCGCCCGGCATACCGGAAAAATTACGCGACAAAATCGGCGAGCGTTGCGCGGAGGCTTGCCGCCGCATCAAATACCGCGGTGTCGGCACATTTGAATTTCTCTATGAAAACAATGAATTTTATTTCATTGAAATGAATACGCGGCTGCAAGTGGAGCACCCGGTGACCGAAGCGGTGACCGGCATCGATCTGGTGCAAGCGCAAATCAACGTTGCAGCGGGTATTGTGCTGCCGGTGAAGCAGAAAGATATCGTCATGAAAGGGCACGCGATCGAGTGCCGTATCAATGCCGAAGACGCTTACAAATTAACGCCATCGGCTGGGCGCATTACGCAGTATCACGCGCCGGGCGGACCGGGCGTACGTGTGGATTCGCATGTTTATCACAATTACATGGTGCCGCCGTATTACGATTCCATGATCGGCAAGATCATTACGTACGGTGATACACGCGAGCAGGCGATTGCCCGTATGCGCATCGCCTTGTCTGAAATGGTGATTACCGGTATCAAAACGAATATCCCGCTGCACCGGGATTTGCTCAATGATGCCTCCTTCTTGCGCGGCGGCGCTTCGATTCACTATTTAGAGCAAAAGCTCGCACTGCATAACAAATCGAATTGACAGACTGGCGTATCGAATCCGACCCATCCATTAACAATCCTCATCGCGCAGCATGTCCTGGGTGACACTGATTATCGAAACGGATGCGGCGCATGCCGAGGTGCTGAGCGATGCGCTGCTGGAACAAGGCGCATTGTCGGTGGATATTCATGATGCCGCCGCCGATACGCAAGACGAGCAAATGCTGTTCGGCGAACCGGGTGAACCCAGCGGGGAAATCTGGCAAAACGCGGAAGTTTCCGCGCTGTTCGATCAGGACGCGGATATTGTGGCAATCCTGCGCAATGTCACGCGGATAATACAGCCGGATCAGCCGCTCGACTACCGTATCGAACGCATCGAAGAACAGGATTGGGTGCGCTTGACGCAATCGCAATTCGATCCGATTCAAATCTCGGCGCGCTTATGGATCGTGCCGACCTGGCACCAATCACCCGATCCGGCGGCCATCAATCTGATACTTGATCCCGGGCTGGCTTTCGGCACCGGCAGCCATCCCACCACGCAACTATGTTTGGGCTGGCTGGATCAGAATCTGCAACCGGGCGACAAAATGATGGATTATGGCTGTGGCTCCGGAATACTCGCTATTGCCGCATTAAAACTGGGTGCGCGGTATGTTACCGGCATCGATATCGATCCCCAGGCGATCAAAGCCAGCCAGGAAAATGCGCTGCATAATCAGTGCGATCCGGCAAAATTTCATTTTGCGACGGCACATCAAGCTACGGAACGGAGTGTGCAACCGGAAGAGCAAACGGACGTGGTCGTCGCTAACATTCTGGCCAATCCGTTGATCATATTAGCGCCGCTGTTGATGCAAATTGCCCGGAAACATGGCCATATCGTGCTATCCGGGATCCTCAAGGAGCAGGCCGAGGAAGTCAAAGCTGTCTATCAGCAGTGGTTCGATATGCGCATTGCCCGCGAGCAGGAAGGCTGGGTGTTGTTAACCGGAATCAAAAGGTGAAATAATTTGCCGCTGGTTGAAAGCAGGTAAAGCAATCATAACCTTGCCGATACCTGATCCTGTTACCTATTAACCGGTGATATCAATGCGACTAAATACAGCGAGTAACCCATGGCGTTGGTGACGCTCTGTCCCGGCTGCGGCACGACGTTCCGCGTGAATGCCGCGCAATTGCAGGCGCACGGCGGCGATGTGCGCTGCGGGCAGTGTCAACGGGTATTCAATGGATTTGCCACCTTGATCACCGTGCATGAATCGGCGATTGAGTCTCCGCCGCCGTCGCAACCGCAGTACGATCTACAAGCCGAACCACTGAGATCATCGCTGCAAAGCCGCGCACTGACGGCGCAGGTGAATAACGGCATGGACCAACCGGTTCTCTCGGGTGGCGAACAGGAAACAACGGAATCCCCGGTGGATCTCTTCGATGAAGAACCGGTCAAAAAATCATCCGGCTGGTGGGGATTGGCGAATGTATTGTTGTTATTGCTGTTGCTCGGACAGATCGCGTATACCTATCGCACTGAATTGACCATTATCGCACCGGAAACCAGACCATACTGGGAGCGCTATTGCGCGTTTATTGGCTGTCAGGTGCCTTACGCGCAAGATATCCAGCAGTTCGGTATCGAATCGTCCGATTTGCAGAAAAATCCCGCGCGTCAACCGGAAGTGACTACCATGCGTGCGATCATCAGCAACCACGCGCCTTTCCCGCAAGCTTTCCCGGCATTGCAGTTGCTGTTGCTGGACGCGCAGGAGCAAGTTATCGCCAGCCGCATTTTTAGCGCGCAGGATTATTTGCTGGAAGCCGATAAAACCTTGCCATTCATTGCACCTCGGCATGAAATGGATATCCGCCTGGATTTCGACAGCAGCCAGCTGAATGCCTTGGGCTATCGCCTATTGCTGCTGTATCCTTGAAATTTCAATAGCTATTCGATCAAGTGGATGAAATCATGAAAATCAAAGATCTGTTTGAAAAATGGGGACTGACTGGACTCAGAATCAAAACACCATTTCTAGATTTGGAGTGGAAGCCATCCGATTCCGACAAAGCCGCCGCTTGGGATCTCTATGTGGAACTGCTCACGCGCATTACGACGCAACCGCTGCCGGACGAGGACGGTGTGGAACAAACCGCGTTGGATAGCATACACGCCTTGTTCGGTATCACGCGCACAACACTCAAGGATCATGGCCGAGGCTGTGATCAGTTCGCACGAATTGCGATCATCGTTCTTAATCAGGTGGTGCGTCCTTTTACTGCCAAGTGGCACCGCAAAAGCCAGCAAGGCGCTTTCACTTCGCCAGAGGAATGCCAGCAATTCCGCCGGGAATTGCAAGCTTTGCAAACACAATTAAGAAATTACACCCGGTTGCTGGCTAAGCTGGCCGACGTGGAGGATTTGACCGGGATTGAGGCGGAGGTTGCAGGAGAATAACGCAGCGCCAACACAGGATCAGCAAGCCTTGGTCTGCGACCATTGCTCTGCAATTGCACCGTCATTTTCCGGATAACCCATGAAAATATCGCTCATTCTCTGCTAACCGGGTAACAGTTCATTGTGTATTATAAACGTACTATAGGCGGTTTTTTCGCGTGTTTAGCCGCTTGCAAAACCGATAGCCTGCGCGATAGAGCGGAACAGCTCAGGTATAATGACTTTTCATCTTTTCACAACATAAACATCCATGACTAGAGAATCCCGCACTGCCTTATTGGAAAGCCTGTTTGCACAACGCATCCTGATTTTGGATGGCGCGATGGGTACGATGATTCAGACGTTCAAACTAACCGAAGCGGATTTTCGCGGACAGCGTTTTGCTGATTTTCCGCATGATCTGAGGGGCAATAACGATTTGTTGACGCTGACACGGCCCGATATCATTCACTCGATCCATTCGGGTTACCTGGAAGCGGGCGCGGACATCATTGAAACCAATACGTTTAATTCCAACGCGGCTTCGATGGCGGATTATCATTTACAGGATTTGGTGTATGAATTGAATTGCGCAGCGGCCAAGTTGGCGCGTGAGGCCGCGCAAAGCTTTGAAGCAAAAACACCGGATAAACCGCGTTTTGTCGCCGGTGTGATTGGTCCGACCACCAAAACCGCGTCGATTTCTCCCGATGTCAACGATCCGGGTTTTCGCGGCATTACCTATGACCAATTGGTCGTGGATTACACCGAATCGATTCGCGGTCTGGTCGATGGCGGAGTGGATATTCTCTTGGTCGAGACCATTTTCGATTCGCTTAATGCCAAGGCGGCGTTGTTCGCCATCGATCAATTCTTTGAAGATCATGGCATCCGGCTGCCGATCATGATTTCGGTGACGATTACCGATGCATCCGGCCGTACACTGTCGGGACAAACACCGGAAGCCTTTTGGAACTCAATCAGCCACACCCGGCCGTTGTCGGTCGGTATCAACTGTGCTTTGGGTGCCGAATTGATGCGTCCGTATATCGAAGAATTATCCGGAGTGGCGAATGTGTACACCAGCGTGCATCCCAACGCTGGATTGCCGAATCCGCTCTCCGAAACCGGTTACGATGAGTCGCCGGAGTACACCGCAAACCAGATCAAAGGTTTTGCCGAGGCGGGATTCGTCAATATCGTCGGCGGTTGCTGCGGCACCACGCCTGCGCATATCAAAGCCATTGCGCAAGCGGTTAGCGCTATCGCGCCACGCCAGGTATCTGATATTCCTAAAAAATTGCGGCTGTCCGGTTTGGAACCGCTGAACATCGGTGACGATTCGTTGTTCGTCAACGTCGGTGAACGCACCAATGTGACCGGCTCGCGTGCGTTTGCGCGCTTGATACTCAGCGATAACTACGCAGAAGCGCTGAATGTGGCGCGCAGTCAGGTGGAAAACGGCGCGCAGATTATCGATATCAACATGGACGAGGCGATGCTGGATTCGCAAAAAGCCATGGTGACTTTCCTCAATTTGATCGCCGCCGAACCGGATATCTGCAAGGTGCCGATTATGCTCGACTCCAGCAAATGGACGGTGATCGAAGCCGGTCTGAAATGTGTGCAGGGCAAATCGGTCATCAACTCGATCAGCATGAAGGAAGGTGAGGAAGAATTCATTAAGCACGCCAAACTGGCGCGCCGTTATGGCGCAGCGGTGATTGTCATGGCCTTTGACGAACAGGGGCAGGCCGATACGTTGCAACGTAAGGTGGATATTTGCACGCGCAGTTATCGCCTGTTGGTGGATCAAGTCGGTTTCCCGCCGGAAGATATTATCTTTGATCCGAATATCTTCGCGATAGCGACCGGTATCGAAGAGCATAACAACTACGGTCTCGATTTTATTAATGCAACCCGCACTATCAAGCAAACACTGCCGTACGCCAAGATCAGCGGCGGGGTATCGAATGTTTCGTTCTCGTTCCGCGGCAACGAACCGATCCGCGAAGCGATTCATACCGCCTTTCTGTATCATGCGATCAAGGCCGGGATGACGATGGGGATCGTCAACGCCGGACAGCTCGGCGTTTACTCGGATATTCCCGCAGAGCTTCTGGAGAAGGTCGAGGATGTGATTCTGAACCGGCGCCCGGATGCAACCGAACGCTTGGTTGAATTCGCGGAAAACTTCAAAGGACAGAAAAAAGAACAGGTGGAAGATCTGGCCTGGCGCGATGAGTCGCTGCAACAGCGCCTGACGCACGCGCTGGTCAGAGGTATTTCCACGTATATTGTCGAAGATACCGAAGCGGCACGGGTGGAAATCGAAAAACAGGGTGGGCGTCCGATTCAGGTGATCGAAGGCCCGTTGATGGAAGGCATGGGCGTCGTCGGTGATTTGTTCGGCGCCGGAAAAATGTTTTTGCCGCAAGTGGTCAAATCGGCGCGTGTGATGAAGCAGGCGGTGGCGCATTTGCTGCCGTTTATCGAAGCTGAAAAGAAATTATCAGGTGACAACAAGCCGAAAGGTAAGATCGTCATCGCCACCGTCAAAGGCGATGTACACGACATCGGCAAGAACATCGTCACCGTGGTACTGCAATGTAATAACTACGAAGTGATCAACATGGGTGTGATGGTGCCGAGCGCGCAAATTCTCGACATGGCCAAGCGCGAAAAAGCTGACATTATCGGTCTGTCCGGTTTGATTACGCCTTCGCTGGAGGAAATGGCGCATGTGGCCAAGGAAATGCAACGTGAAGGATTCACTATTCCGTTGCTGATCGGCGGTGCGACCACGTCGCGGGTGCACACCGCAGTCAAAATTGCCCCGCACTACAACGGCCCGACCGTGTGGGTGCCCGACGCCAGCCGCGCGGTGGGCGTGTGCAGCAATCTGCTGTCGCAGGATTTGCATGCGGGTTATATCCAGGAAATTAAGGATGAGTACGAGAAGGTGCGCGCGCAGCACAAGAACAAAAAAGGCCCGGCGAAACTGCTGGCGCTCGCCGAAGCGCGCGCCAATGCGTACAAAACCGACTGGAGTAATTACCAGCCGTACCAACCCGAACTGATCGGTGTGCGCACATTGAACAATTACCCGCTGGAAAAAATCGTGCCGTATATCGACTGGACGCCGTTCTTCCAGGCTTGGGAACTGGCCGGGCGGTATCCGGACATTCTGACCGATGAAGTGGTCGGAGAAACGGCCAGCCAGTTGTTCCGCGATGCGCAGACGATGCTGAAGAAAATCGTTGAGCAGAAATGGCTCAGCGCCAATGCGGTGATCGGTTTGTTCCCGGCCAATTCGGTCGGCGACGATATTGAGATCTACACCGATCAGTCGCGCAGCAAAATCGCCATGACGTACCATTGCCTGCGTCAGCAGGATCAAAAACCGACCGGGAAACCGAATCGCTGCCTGTCCGATTTTATTGCACCGAAGGAAACCGGCATTAAGGATACCATCGGCTTGTTTGCCGTCGGCGCAGGATTCGGTATTGACGAGCGCATCAAAGTGTTTGAGGACGCGCATGACGATTACAGCGCGATTGTGCTCAAAGCGCTGGCCGACCGGCTGGCGGAAGCATTCGCCGAACATATGCATGCGCGCGTGCGCCGTGAATTCTGGGGTTATGCCAAGGACGAGACACTGACCAACGAACAATTGATTAACGAAGAATACCGCGGCATCCGTCCCGCACCGGGTTATCCTGCCTGCCCGGATCACACTGAAAAAGGTCCGTTGTTTGCCACGCTGAATGCCACCGAGAACACCGGCATCATCATCACCGAATCCTTCGCGATGGTGCCGACTGCGGCGGTGTCCGGGTTCTATTTTGCGCATCCGGAATCCACTTTCTTCGCGGTTGGAAAAATCGGTAAAGACCAGGTGGAAGATTACGCCCAACGCAAGGGTTGGGCGCTGGAGGAAGCCGAACGCTGGCTGGCCCCGGTGCTGGCGTACGAGCGGTAAATTTTGTAAGAAACACATGCGAGCAGGTTCACTCGCATGTGCCGTCTGTAGAAAGTGTTGGTGCTATTTTTTCCGGCACATTCTATGCGATGCGACTCAGAAAGCCAGTAAATTTTGCTTCAATTTATTACCTGAAAGTATTAGTATCGGAACTGGTGAAACTGGAAACAGTTAATTTTTCACCAGAAAAATGCAAGGTAAATTATTGATAATAATAAGATACTATTAATGAGGGAGTGCCTTGTTAGAATAAAAACTTTTTAGAGGAACCTATCATGATGAAAAAAAATTTACGTTACCTGGCAACAGCTGGATTATTCTTATTAACCCCGCTTACTACTCAGGCTGCACCGATCGATTTATCGAGCTGGACACCATTAACGCTGAATTATCCAGGCGGGCAAGGTGCTGGCAGCTGGGTGTTGGAGCCTGGCAATACGGCAGTTAAGCAAGTCATTAATGCCGATCCTTCTTTCTATTTGAATAATCTGAATCTTAGCAGCTATTCAGTCGATGGCTCATGGCAGGTTACGACAACAAGCGATGATGATTACATGGGTTTTGTCTTTGGCTACCAGAATTCGAGTAATTTTTATTTGTTTGACTGGAAACAAGCGGCGCAAGGCTATGTTGGCCGTACCGCAGCGGAAGGTATGACCATTAAGGAATTTCATGGTGCTACAGGTAACGGTCTCGTAGACTTGTCATTGGAAGAGTTCTGGGAGAACACGGCTAATTTTGGCGATATGGAAGTTCTTGCTACCAATCACTCCAGTTCGAAGGGGTGGGCGGACAATGTGCTATACAATTTCCACCTTGATTTTAATATGAATCCAGGCGAAATTCATATCGTTGTTAAACAGGGTGCTACCGAATTGTGGAACGTTACGGTCGTTGATACATCATTCACTTCCGGGCAGTTTGGTTTCTACAATAATTCACAGGAAAATGTGAGATACGCAGGATTTGAGGTAACGCCTGTTCCCGAACCTGAAACGTATGCCATGTTATTGGCCGGTTTAGTGTTAACGGGTTTCGCAGCACGCCGTAGAAAAGAAGCATAAGTGTAATAATCCGGATTGATCGTGTAAAAATGGGAGCTTTGGCTCCCATTTTTTTCGATGTTATAAGCGTGATGCTGCATAATGCACTTGCTGACTCTCTCTATTATTCAAATACTTTATCAAGAGTAGAGTTGAAAATAAGCAAAATGCTTATTCACTTGTTACAAGTGCCGGTACTAGAATGAGAAAGTGAATGTGAAAATTTTGATGAATTTTTCTAGGAGGCTACGATGAAAGCAAGTCTATTACATTACCTGTTAATTCTGCTCATGATCCCAATGCTATCGGGTTGTTGGCTTCTTGCAGCAGGGGGAGCCGGTGCATACGGTGGCTACAAGGCCAAGGAAGCTGGATATGGTGTGCAGAATCCTGTCACAAAGGATAAGAAGACCGAGGATCAGAAAAAGTAGCCGGAAATATAATTGATTTTTTGCGGCTATCAAATGCAATAGACCAGTCACAGACTAACTGCTTAGTTTGTGGCGGGTAAAACGTAACCCCAACTGCAACAATCCCTCCCAAGCATCTCCTTGCGCCACGCCCTTAATCATCCGGTCAATTTCTGCGGCAGCGGTCAGGCCTTGTAACAATGCTTGAATACTGACGCGCTGGGCGGCGGCCATGGCCGGTTTTTGCCGGTCACCCCAAATTCTGGCGGCTTGCAGTAATTGCACAGGTGGCTGACTGTTATCCAAGCCTTTACGGATAATGATCAATTGGCGGATTTGTTCAGCCAGGGTGGCGAGGATCAGCAGCGGGGCGGTGCCTTCGCCTTGTAATCCGGTCAGAACACGCATAAAGCGAGCGATGTCGCCTGTAATCATGGCGTCGGATAGCTGATAGACATCGTAGCGCGCGACGTTCAGCACCACGTCTTTCACCTGCTCGAATGTCAGGTTACCGGCAGGATAGAGCAGCGCAAGTTTCTGGATTTCCTGATGCGCCGCGAGCAGGTTGCCTTCGACTTGGTCAGCGAGAAATTGCAAGGTGGCGGCATCGGCTTTTTGCTGTTGTTTGGCGAGACGCTGACCAATCCAACCGGGTAATTGATTGCGTTCGATGGGATAAACTGCGATCAACGTACCCGCCGTTTCGAGCGCTTTGAACCATTTGCTGGCTTGCCCTTGTTTGTCGATGCGCGGCAGCGTGATCAGTGTCACGGTATCGGGCGGTAACGCGGTGCAATAGGTTTCGAGCGCTTTGCCACCCTCCCTGCCGGGTTTGCCGGAAGGGATGCGGAGATCCATGATTCTGCGGTCGCCAAACAGTGATAGGTTATTGCCGGCATTGAGCAGCTCTGTCCAATCGAAATGCTGATCGACTGTGAACAATTCGCGCTCGGTATAGCCTTGCTGGCGTGCGTGCGCGCGGATCTGATCGGTAGCTTCCAGAATCAGCAAAGGTTCGCTGCCGAATAACGTGTACAGCGGGGCGGTTTGTTTCTGCAACTGCTGGTGAAGCTGTTCGAGTTTTATCCGCATGATGGCGCCGCGTGGATTAAAAGCGGAGTGATCCCCGATTCGCGGATCCGGCTATCGCTGGATGGTCGACAAACGCCACAGCATTTGCTGAATCGCGTCGGCTTCCATATCTTTTTGCAGCAACCGCTCTTCCGCTTCCTTCGCTAGGATTTGCGCATCCAGGAATGGGAGGACGCGCGTTAAGGTAACTTCCGTGTGTGGGACGATTTCTACGTTCTGTTTGTCGTAAAGACGGTACTTGACGCGATACAACAGATTAAAGTCACGTACCCGGCCGCCTCCGGACAGCGACAGGATGATCCTTTCATGGGTGGCGCTGATGACCTCCAAAGTAGCCTCAGCATCTTCCGCATTGGCAACCACCTTGGTTGTTGACGACGTGCCGATGGCACGCTCCAGATTCATACCGATGGTGTTTCCGTCCGGAGCGGAAATATACAGGGTTTTGAACGGCAGCGAGGAAATTTGCCCGCGCAGTTTAAAACCGCAAGCCGTCAGCAGGAACAAGATCACCAAGATAAGAATGTGCTGTTTACTCAGTTTCATAGGGGTATGGGCGTCAGTATTTTTATACGACTATGTTGATCAGTCTGCCGGGTACGACAATGATTTTTTTCACTGTTTGCCCTTCTATAAATTTCTGTACATGCTCGTTGGCCAAGGCAGTGCGCTCGATGGCTTCTTTTCCGGCATCCTTGGCGACATTGATTTGTCCGCGCAGCTTACCATTCACTTGCACGATCAACTTGATTTCATCCTGCGCCATTGCAGCGTTATCCGCTTGCGGCCAGGGTTGACCGGATAGCTCGGTGCCCGGTCTGAGTTCGCGCCAGAGCTCATGACAGATGTGCGGTACGATCGGGGACAGCAGCAGCACGATGCTTTCCAGCGCTTCCTGCATCAGATTGCGGCTGGCGGCGTCGGTGTCCTGGCATTTTGCCAAGCCATTCATCAATTCCATCACCGCGGCAATCGCAGTATTGAAAGTATGGCGACGTTCCAGGTCGTCGGTTACCTTGGCGATGGTCTGGTGCAACTGGCAGCGCAAGGCTTTGAGTTCCACCGGTAACGTGGCATGCAATGCCGGGTCGATTTGGACCGCGCCATGCTGGAGATGCAAGTAGGCTTGCCGCCACAGGCGTTTCAGAAAACGGTACGCACCGTCGACGCCAGCGTCCGCCCATTCCAATGTTTGCGTCGGCGGGCTGGCGAACATCATGAACAGACGCGCGGTATCGGCGCCGTATTCTTCCACCAGTTTTTGCGGATCAACGCCATTGTTCTTGGATTTCGACATCGTGCCGATGCCGCCCGATTCGACCGGCTGATTATCCGCCAGTAGAGTTGCGCCGCAACGTTTGCCTTGCTCGTCATACTGAAGGCTGACTTCGGTCGGATTGAAATAGGTCATGCGCCCGTTGCTGGATTTGCGGTAAAAAATCTCGTTCAGCACCATGCCTTGCGTCAGCAAATTGGTAAACGGTTCGTCCAGTTTCAGCAAACCCAGGTCGCGCATGATCTTGCTCCAGAAGCGCGAATACAGTAGATGCAAAATGGCGTGTTCGATACCGCCGATATACTGATCGGCAGGCAGCCAGTAGTTGGCGCGTTCGTCGGTCATGGCGTTATGCTGATCCGGGCAAGCGTAGCGGGCGTAATACCAGGAAGAATCGACAAACGTGTCCATGGTATCGGTTTCCCGGCGTGCGGGCTTACCGCATTTAGGACAGGCGCACTCATAAAAGGACGGTGTTTTACCGAGCGGATTACCGGAACCATCCGGTACCAGATCCTGCGGCAGCACTACCGGTAATTGATCGTCGGGTACCGGCACCACGCCGCAATCGGCGCAATGAATCAATGGAATCGGGCAGCCCCAGTAGCGCTGCCGGGAAATGCCCCAGTCGCGTAAGCGATATTGCACGCGTTTGCTACCCAGGTTTTTCCGTTCCAATGCAGAGGCCATCGCATCGACTGCTGGCTGAAATTCCAATCTTGAGAATTCGCCCGAGTCGAACGTGATGCCATGTTCAGTGTAGGCTTCGGTGAGCGGTAGCGCCAAATTGCCTTCCAGAGGTTTGATAACCGCTTTGATCGGTAACCGGTACTGCGTGGCAAAAGCAAAATCGCGTTCGTCATGCGCAGGAACTGCCATGACGGCGCCTTCGCCGTAGCCCATCAATACATAATTGGCGACCCACACCGGCAGTTTCTCACCATTGAGCGGATGAATCACGAATAAACCGGTATCCATGCCTTTCTTTTCCTGCGTGGCCAAATCCGCTTCCTTGGCTGAGCCGAGTTTGCATTCCTGGATGAAGGCTTGCAGTGCTGGATTATTTTGGGCAGCGTGCAATGCAATCGGATGTTCGGCGGCTACCGCCACATAGGTGGCACCCATCAGCGTATCCGCACGGGTGGTGAATACTTTCAGATCTTGCGGTGTGCCGGATTCGCGATCGGCCGGGAAGGTGATATCGACACCGTAGCTTTTGCCGATCCAGTTGGCTTGCATGGTCCGGACGCGCTCAGGCCAGCCAGTTAGTGTATCCAGTGCCGCCAGCAGTTCGTCGGCGTACTGGGTGATTTTCAGGTAGTACATCGGGATTTCGCGTTTTTCCACCGGTGCGCCGGTGCGCCAGCCGCAACCGTCGATGACTTGCTCATTTGCCAGCACCGTCTGATCGATCGGGTCCCAATTGACCGTGCCGGTAGTTTGATACGCCAGTCCCTTTTCCAGCATGCGCAAGAACAGCCACTGATTCCAGTGATAATAGCTCGGATCGCAGGTGGCGATCTCGCGCTCCCAGTCGATACTCAATCCCAGGCTTTTCAATTGTTTGCGCATGTAAGCGATGTTGTCGTAGGTCCATTTGGCCGGCGACACATTGTTTTGCATCGCGGCATTCTCCGCAGGCAATCCGAATGCATCCCAACCCATGGGCTGTAATACGTTATAGCCCTGCATGCGGCGGTAACGCGACAGCACATCGCCGATGGTGTAATTGCGCACATGTCCCATATGCAGCTTGCCGGACGGATAGGGAAACATCGATAGGCAGTAATATTTCGGTTTTCCTGGGGTTTCAGCCGCTTTGAATGCTGCGGTTTGTTCCCAGTGGTGCTGGGCTTTTTTCTCAATTTCCTGGGGATGATATTTTTCTTGCATGGGAGCGATGTTTTTATTGGGTAAATTGTTTGATTATACCGCGAACCGGTAGGCTTGACGCTGGCTTATAGATGAGAGAATGCTGCGACGAGAGCGGGAGAGGGAACAACTTGCGCTGTTCGTAGCACGATGCTTGGTAAATAACCGCTAGCGGGAGAATGTGAAGACTTGTTGGGATTAAGCCTCAAGTTCTGAGGCTTTGTTGCAGTATTATCGATGCGCTAATCGCCTCAATCCAGGCGGAAACCGATCTTTAATTTAACCTGGTAATGTGCAATCTTGCCATTGGTAATATGTCCGCGTGTTTCCACTACTTCGAACCAATCCAGGTTATGCAAGGATGCACCCGCTTTGGCGACGGCTTGCTGAATCGCATCATCACTGCTTTTAGTCGACGAACCAACGATTTCGATAACTTTGTACACATGATCGCTCATTTTGGTGCTCCTTTTGTTTGTTAAAAAATGCGTTATATCATACTTTAAGTGCTCTGCTGCGTCTGAATCTTAATATAATAATGATGGTAAAGAAAATTGCTTTTTTGCTGGCTAAAAGGAATATCATGACGGCGACGAGAAAAATCGTCTACACCCACCCCATGGAGAGAGTTTGATATGAAGTTCAGAATACTATGTGCTTTGTTGATTATATTTTCTTTGACGGCCTGCGCCACTTCACCGATGGGTAGAAGTCAGCTGGTTTTTATGCCGGATAGTGAAGTGGATGCGATGGGGTTGCAAGCTTTCTCGGATCTGAAGCAGGGAAAGAAAATCAGTCAAGACACAAAAGAAAACCAGTTTGTAACCTGCGTTACTGATGCGATCACTCGTGAAGTAGGCGGTACTTGGGAAGTAGTCGTATTCGAAGATGCTACGCTGAACGCCTTCGCCTTGCCGGGCAACAAGATTGGTGTGCACACCGGTTTGGTTGAGCTTGTGGATAATCAGGATCAACTGGCTTCGGTGATCGGTCATGAGATTGGCCATGTGCAGGCGCGGCACAGTAATGAGCGGATGTCGCAAAAGCTGGGGGCGCAAGTGGGCATCTCACTGATTGCCGCAGTCGCTGCGCCAACGACACCGATGGGACAAACGGCGCTGAGTCTGCTTGGGGTTGGCGCGCAATACGGGGTGATCATGCCGTTCAGCCGCTTGCACGAAAGTGAGGCGGACATGATAGGTGTTGAGTTAATGGCAAAAGCCGGGTTTAACCCCGCCGAAAGCGTCACACTGTGGCAGAAAATGGCGCAAGCCAGTCAGGGAGCGCAACCGGCTGAATTCCTGTCAACCCATCCTTCACACGAAACACGTATCGACGATTTACGTGCGCATTTACCCAAAGCTACGGCATTGATGCAACAAGCGCGCGCTGCGGGTAAGAATCCGAAGTGTGCCAAATAACGATCTAAGCCTTGGGTTCCGGTTCACTGGCCGGAAAATCCAATTCCACTTTGGCGCCATCCGGATCATGGCAAAACAACTGCCAGATTTCCAATCCTTTCAAGCGGTGCAAGTCGTACTGAATACCGTGTAGCTTCAGGCAATCAACCGTGGCCTGCAGATTGCTTGCCGTAAAAGCCATGTGATCGATTACACCGGTTGCGTTGACCGGCATCGGCTTGCCCGCCATGATGTGCAGAATTGCTTGATTGCCGGCGTAAAGCCATGCGCCCGGAAATGCAAACGGCGGGCGGTAGCCTTCTTTCAATCCAAGAACATTCATATAGAAAGCCTTGCTTCTTTCCAAATCATTGCTCACTACAGTGAAATGATTCATGCCTTCAATTGTCATTTTGCTGAACCTGTAAATAAATTGTGAAGAGTCTCTTATTCCTGCAAATATTCAATGATGATAAATCAATAATGTAATCGAAATTTTCGAAATGATTAAAGATGATTTTTCATTTTTCCGTAAGAAAAGCCTTATTAGTTTAATTAAGAAACCATAAATACGATGCATTAACGATCGTTGAATCGATTTTAGATAGAAAGCGAAAGGAGCTTAGATTATGTTTCAGGAGCAGGCAATGAATACAGTCACTGAGTCATCTGGTTCGGCGATGAATCAAATGGCGAATGAATTTCTGACATTCCGGTTAGGAAGTGAGGAATACGGTATAGAGATACTAAAAGTACAAGAGATAAGAGGCTATGACGCGATAACGCAGATAGCGAATGCTCCGGAATTTATCAAAGGAGTAGTTAATTTGCGCGGAATAATCGTGCCGATCATAGATATGCGGATTAAATTCCGGCTGGGAAATGCAACGTACGACCAATTTACCGTAGTGATAATTTTGAACGTGGCCGGCCGGGTGATGGGGATAGTTGTGGATGGCGTATCGGATGTGATCACACTAGGGCTGGAGCAAATGCGTCCTGCGCCGGGATTGGGGGCGGTGATTGATACGGAATATATCATGGGACTGGGGACTGTAGACGAACGCATGCTGATATTGATTGATATCGAAAAAATGATGAGCAGCAGCGACATGGGCTTGATTGAGCAAAGTTTAAATTAACAGAAAGTTACAGTTTCATGAAAAATAAATTTCACAGGAGATCATGATGAACAACATGACAATTAAGGCCCGTCTAGCATTTGTCATCGGTATGTTGTCGATATTACTTGTCAGTATCGGTGTCTTAGGTTTGTATGGCATCAATCAATCCAATACCGGATTGAAATCCGTCTATGAAGACCGGACTGTGACTGCGGTGCAGTTGGGGAAAATTCTGGATGTTTGGTATCAAGTGCGTAAGAATGCGGAAGATGCAGTTGAATCGAAGAATATCGAGACCTCGAAAAAGCTGGCGGAGGAAGTGAACCGGCTTGTCAAACAAAATGAAGGGGTTTGGGCGCAGTATCTGAAAACTGCATTAACGCCGGAAGAAGAGCTGTTGACTCGAACGAAAAGCGAGCAGCATATCCAGTACGTTAATTCCATTAATCAAACCCTGAAATTGGCGATGGCAGGAGATTTTGACGCCGCAACGAAAAATCTGGCAGCGGATTCAGTACAAAAATTTAATGTGCTTAGAAATACTGTGTTTACCCTGTTTGATTTACAAGGGACAGTCGCTGCGCAGGAATATGAGATTGCACAAGATCATTACGAGAGTATTTTTGTGATGTCGTCCGCGGCAATGATATTGGGTGTGTCATTGGCGATAATAATCGGGTTATTGTTGATCCGGGCGATTGTGAATCCTTTAAACGAAGCCATTACTGTGGCCAATGCCGTGGCATCCGGTGATTTGACCAGCCGTATTGAGGTCAACTCAACCAATGAAACCGGACGTTTGCTGCAAGCATTGAGGACAATGAATGACAGCTTGGTAGATTTGGTCGGCAAAGTGCGAATGGGAACCGATCAGATCTCAACGGTATCCGGGGAAATTGCTTCGGGCAACTCGGATTTGAGCCAACGGACCGAAGAGCAAGCATCCAGTCTGGAAGAAACCGCATCGTCGATGGAAGAACTAACCTCCACCGTGAAACAAAATGCGGACAATGCCCGTCAAGCCAATCAACTGGCGACAGGCGCATCCGAAGTGGCAATGAAGGGTGGTGCAGTGATCGGTCAAGTGGTGCAAACCATGAGTTCGATCAACGATAGCTCCAAAAAGATTGTCGATATTATCAGCGTAATCGATGGTATTGCCTTTCAAACCAACATATTGGCCCTCAATGCCGCAGTCGAAGCAGCGCGTGCTGGAGAACAAGGGCGTGGCTTTGCCGTAGTGGCGACAGAAGTGCGCACGTTGGCGCAACGCTCAGCTGCAGCGGCAAAAGAAATCAAGGAGTTGATCAGTGACTCGGTAGCAAAAGTGGAAGATGGCACGCGTCTGGTCGATGAGGCAGGCACCACGATGGATGAGATTGTCAATGCAGTCAAACGTGTCACGGATATCATGAGTGAAATTTCGGCTGCATCGCGAGAACAAAGCTCTGGCATTGAGCAAGTTAACCAAGCTGTGACGCAAATGGATGTGGTCACACAACAAAACGCTTCCTTGGTGGAGCAAGCCGCCGCCGCGGCTGAATCCATGCAAGAACAGGCACAAGCATTGATTCATGCGGTAAGCATCTTCAGATTATCCGGCGGTTACTCAACACCAACAACGGTTAAAAGAAGTAATCGCGCAACTGCGGTTACCAAACTGCCGAATCGCGGCGCGGCGACGAGAAAGGCGGCGGTAAAGCCCGAACCGAATGTTAAAGCATTACCCGAACAACCGCGTAAAGTAGCTGCGGGAGGTGGCGATGATTGGGAAGAATTCTAAAATTTTCTGAGTTGTTTCAAGAACACCATCCGGATTTCCGGGTGGTGTTTTTTTATTCCAACGCAATCCCTAGAAGAAAGCTTGAACACTTGAAAGTTATTTTTCACAATCAAGCGGTCTTTGCAGATTCAGGTTCCCAAAATTGTTCAATTGTTTTTTGTTGTGATGAAAACAATTTCGACAGACTACAATAACTATCTCATTTTCCACTTAAACACTCCTACGGTGTTTCCCCCCTCGAATATTGATCAACCCTTACCCTTCTTGAGAACAGTTTTATTGATCAGAGCTGTTAACTGAAGTTGTAATGTTCATAATTATCATATTGTTATCAGAGCGCTGCCCCGATTGTGTAAGATAATTCCTGCAAACTTATGCCGTTAATTCTTAAGATAAAAGAAGAATCGACCGGCAAAATATATAGATTTGAATTCCGTAAGAATGAACTGCATTTTATGAAATAGAAGAATCTATGAAAATTAAGAAGTTTATGAAGAAATCTTCATGAAGAATCGATGAAAACTTATTCGTCATCGATTGATCCGGTTTTTAGATAGTGCATAGAGGAGCATAAACATGTTGCAAGAACAAGCGGTTAATGTACCTATTGAATCACCTGGTTCAGCGGTTAAACACATGATCAATGAATTTCTAACCTTCCGCTTGGGTAATGAAGAATACGGAATCGAAATACTCAAAGTTCAAGAAATCAGAGGATATGATTCTGTTACGCAAATAGCGAATGCTCCGGATTTTATTAAAGGGGTTGTTAATCTGCGGGGAATCATTGTCCCGATTCTCGATATGCGGATCAAATTCAGGCTGGATCGTGTGGAATACAATCAATTCACTGTGGTTATTATTTTGAATGTCGCCGGGCGAGTCATGGGGGTTGTCGTGGATGGCGTATCGGATGTGATTGAACTTGAAGCTAATCAAGTCCGGCCTGCGCCTGAATTTGGCGCTGTGATCGATACCGAATATATCACGGGATTGGGAACTGTTGCGGAACGGATGTTGATATTAATTGATATCGAAAAAATGATGAGTAATAGCGATATGGGTTTGCTTGAACGAAGTATAGGTTGATAGGTAAGGTAATTTTTAATAGAAAGACTTTAAGGAGGCACCAGTGTTTAATAACTTAACAATAAAATCGCGATTAGTGTTTGTAATTAGTTTGCTGTCGATATTGCTGGCCGGTATCGGTGGTTTAGGTATCTACGGGCTAAATCAAACAAATGACGCTTTCAGAGGAGTTTATGAGGATCGCGCTGTGCCCCTGGGGCATTTGGGGTTGGTTATTGACCGGATGCAACGTACGCGTTTGAATGCAGTATTGTCCGCGTATGCGCGTAAGCCTGAAGTGGTAAAAGAACGGCAAGCCATGAACGATCAGCGGGATGCCGAGATTGCCACAACTTGGCAAAAGTACTTGGCAACCAATTTGACGCCAGCAGAAAAAACACTGATTGAAAACTTTAATCACGAATGGAAAGCCTATGTGGAGGCTCGTAATCATACAATGGTCTTGGCAGCGGCTGGAGATTTTGATGCGGCGATTGTAAATGCTACTAATGCAACGCCTAAATTTGATGGGGCGCATGCCACCATGTTCAAATTGATCGATCTTCAGCGTGATGAGGGTGCTAAGGAATACGCGGCATCGCAAAAAAGTTACGAGAATATTTTGGTCACCAGTGTGGTGGTGATTGCATTAGGAATACTGCTGGCAGTAATCATCGGCTTTCTTCTGATACGTGCAATTATCGGTCCTCTGAATGAAGCTGTCGCAGTGGCGAATGCAGTCGCCGCCGGTGATCTGACCAGCCGCATTGAAGTCAATTCAAACAACGAAACCGGACGGTTGTTGCAAGCACTGAAAGCCATGAATGACAATCTGGCGGATCTGGTGAGTAAGGTGCGTGTGGGTACAGATCAAATCTCAACGGCATCGGGAGAAATTGCGTCGGGTAACTCGGACTTGAGCCAACGTACCGAAGAACAAGCATCCAGCCTGGAGGAAACCGCATCTTCAATGGAAGAGCTTACTTCTACGGTCAGACAAAATGCCGATAATGCCCGTCAAGCCAATCAACTGGCAGCAGGTGCTTCCGAGGTTGCAGTGAAAGGGGGAGCGGTGGTCGGCCAGGTTGTGCAAACCATGAGTTCGATCAATGAAAGTTCCAAAAAGATTGTTGACATCATCAGCGTTATTGATGGCATCGCTTTCCAAACCAATATTCTGGCGTTGAATGCTGCGGTGGAAGCAGCACGGGCGGGTGAACAAGGGCGTGGATTTGCTGTGGTGGCGACGGAAGTGCGCACCCTGGCGCAACGCTCAGCGGCGGCGGCTAAGGAAATCAAGGAATTGATCAGTGATTCGGTCGCCAAAGTGGAAGATGGTTCTCGCCTGGTCGATGAAGCAGGTTCTACGATGGATGAGATCGTCAATGCTGTGAAACGTGTCACGGATATTATGGCGGAGATCTCAGCTGCATCCCAGGAGCAAAGCTCGGGTATTGAGCAAGTGAACCAAGCCGTTATGCAGATGGATGAGGTAACGCAGCAGAATGCAGCATTGGTGGAAGAAGCCGCTGCCGCCGCCGAATCCATGCAAGACCAAGCGCACTCCCTGACACAAGCAGTCAGCACCTTCAAGTTATCGCATGGCAGCAGCAATACCGTAGCCACGCCGGTTAGAAGAAGCAATCGCGTGGCACCGGTTGCCAAGCTGCCTAATCGCGGGGCTGCAACCAAAAAAATTGCAGCTAATCCCAACTCGGGCTCGACAGCACAAGAAGTTCAACCGCGCAAGGTTGCTGCTGGCGGTGGTGACTGGGAAGAGTTCTAAGCATTTGTACAAGAGCGCTGCCGTGCGAAGCGGTGCTCTTGGTTGTTATCTGTAGTAATTCACTTCTAAAAACAATATCTCCTTGCACTGCGCTGATTGGCGAGCCAGTCAGCGCATTCTGTTCCACATTCACTCTCCGTAGCATGCTGCATTTTCCGCCGGTTCAGTCACGGTTAGTGTGTTTGCCAGGTAGTCATTAGAATCGTTTAATCAAGATGATAGTTTTGCAGTATCTTGGTTTTTTAACAGCCTGCTCATTGCCATGAGCATTATGCTTTTCTTGCTGGATTATTCATTTTGGAACTGAGGGGCGAAATTGCCGGACGTTTAACATCGCGCTGCAGCATAAAATACTTCTTTGTAGATAGAGGGAAATATGCTATTTATTACGAAATATAGAACTACGCTGTTCCAGTAAAATGCGCAGATGAGAAATTACGCCACGGAAATTTTTGAGTTATCGATATATGATCAGCAAAATAAATAATAAAAAAGCAGCTATCAATGGATATTTGTCGTTATTTCAGCAAGCGGAAGCAGCATTGATCCGGAGTGTGAAAACTTCATGCCGGTCATTTAAGCTTCTTTCTATGGGCAAGCTTTCAGAAGGAGTAGATCGTATGACGATACCGGAGCGCGCAGGAGTGAAAGTTTTTTTTGTTCTCGCGGTGTTATTGACTCTGGTGAATCCGGCGCAAGCGAATCCGCGCTCCGCGGCTATCGTAATCGATGCAAGTACAGGCGCTGTACTGCATGAATCCAATGCGGATGCGAGCCGTTATCCGGCTTCATTGACTAAAATGATGACGCTTTATTTGTTGTTTGAAGCGATCGAGCAACACAAAATGACGCTGGATTCCCGCATGCCGGTGTCTGCGCATGCGGCGTCGATGCCGTCAACGAACATCGGTTTGCGCGCAGGGGATAGTATCAGTGTGCGGGAAGCGATTCCGGCATTGATTGTGCGTTCTGCAAACGATGTGGCGGCTGTGGTGGCCGAGGCTTTGGGTGCCAGCGAAACGAATTTTGGCCGCATGATGACAGAGAAGGCACGTAAGTTGGGTATGCAATCCACTACTTTTCGCAATGCTTCAGGTCTGCCCAATCCTGAACAAAAGACAACGGCACGGGATATGGTCACCCTCTCGGCGCGGTTGATCAAGGATTTTCCCCAGTATTATCATTATTTCTCTACCCAATCGTTCAGCCACAAAGGCATCACTTATAAAAGTCACAACCGTATGGTGCGTAATACACCGGGTGTGGATGGTTTAAAAACCGGGTTTATCCGGGCTTCCGGTTTTAATGTGGCTACTTCCGCCAAGCGCGGCAATCGTCGCGTGGTTGCTGTGGTGATGGGAGGAAACACTGCGGTGGCCCGCGATCAACACATGGCGCAATTGCTGGAGCGCAGTTTTAATCAGGGTGCGGTTCATTTAGCCAGTAATACAACTGATAGCCGAACCGTACCGGCAGCATTGCCTAGCGAGCGGAAAGAGAAAGCCAGAGTCCAAGCCTCGCCTCCCAAATCGGCGCTGACTGCTGAGAAAACAGCCGAGCCCACGGCACGGCAACTGGCCGTCAAACCGTCAGCCAGTCCGCAATCGCAGCCGCAGAAGGTGGCTATGCTGCCAAACGACGGCTGGGCGGTGCAGATAGGTTCTTACCAGGAATCGAACAGGGCGCGCGCGCAAGCTCAGGTTGCCGCTCGCTTGATACCGGGTGAAGTGGTAATCACCGAAGTGGAAGTCAGTAATCGCAAATTGTACCGGGCGCGTCTGGTCGGTTTGCAAGAAAACCAAGCGCGTACCGCCTGTCAGAGTCTGGTCCGGCAGGGAATGGGATGTCTTGTGGTGCGATCGTAAGATTCCTATAAAACAACTTTTTTCATCGAATTGGCTGGACAACACCGGAAGCTGGATATCATAGGCCTCCGGTAAAATTTGTGCTAAGCTACTCCTGTCATTACTATTTGATTTTAGGTGTTAAATGCCCCGAAAGTAGGACAAATAACCTAGATCAAACAGTACAGACTTCCCTTATTTAAGGGGCTCTTCAAGCTTATGATCATTTACCCAATAAGAATAATTACCTTTGATCGACAGGAGAATAAAATGAAAAAGAAATTGGTAACGTCATTATCAGTAATAGGAAGTCTCGCATTGTTGTGCGCGGGCAATGCGTCTGCGGTTAGTTTCAGTACTTTTGTAGGCGGCACAGGTGGCTCGCCCATTGGATTTGCCTACGCGGGTAATAAATTCGTAGGTTCAAATTATTTTAACAATCAACTCTATCAAACGGATCTCAGCGGCGGCAATCTTCTGCCTTTCGGAGCGCCGTTGCCTATCAGCAGTGGCAGTATCGGTGAAATATACGTTTCCAGTTCCTTGGGACTGGGCGGGTTTGGATCAACTGGGGCGCGTGATATATTTGCTGGATCAGAAGCGGCAGGCAATGTTTACCGTTTCTCTAACGACGGATCGACGCAATCGCTGTTTGCCACTGGATTGAGCGGCGATGTTCGCGGCATCGCTTTTGATCCTTACGGCAACTACGGTTTCAATATGGTGGTGACAACACAGACAGGTAACGTCTATCGCGTCGACAGCTCGGGTTCCGCCACATTATTAGCCAATGTCGGTGCAGATGCGGAAGGCCTGGATTTCACACCTCAAGCATTCGGCGATATTCCAGCGCATACCTTGGTCGTTGTGTCGGAAGGAACCGGGCGGTTGACAGCTATTTCACCCGATGGCACGGAAAAAGACTTGGGACTACACTTTGGTACACCTGAAATGCTGAGCTTTGTGCCCTTAAACTTAGGTGACAGCGGCAATCCGCTGGAAGGTTTTTATGCCGCGAATTATCCCGTTAATGTGATTAAAGCCGGTGCAAGCGAATTTTCGGCTTACAAAGGTGATGCAGTGATTACCGATGAAGGCAATCACAACATGTACCATATATTTTGGGATAGTGCAGCCGGGGCATTTAGTACCAGTGTTATCGGTACCTTCCCGAATCAGCCGGAAGATGGAATTTTTCTAACTGCAGCAATCCTGAACCCGGTACCGGAACCTGAATCCTATGCGATGTTGTTGGCAGGGTTGGGCTTATTAGGATTCATGGCACGCCGTCGTAAGATTTCTTAAAGAAATTTTGTTCTGGAAATTAGAGGAGCTTAGGTTCCTCTAATTTTTACTGCGGCAGGGAGCGCCAAGGCGCAATGTCGCTTTCTGTGACTAACCGGTGTTTACTGATACTGGTGTCATCAAAATCAGCTTGTTCAAGCGCGTTGATCTGATAAGTTCCTGAAGCGACCTGGATCTTAATGTGTCCATCCGCAACTGCGATATGGCTGCTGCCATCCTTATGCATCTCGATGCTGAAGCGAGTGCCGAAATCCTTGATGATGGCATTGCCGACTTTGACTTCAAGTTGGTTGATCGTATCCTTTTTGATATCGAAATACACATTTCCCTTAAATAGTTCGACTTGTAGCGGCTGACTTTCTTTTACCGCGACGGAGCTGCGCGTATCGAGTGCCATGTTGATACCGGGTGCTATCCCAGTGGCCAGCGTATCTTCGGATTTTGTTTCATAAAAACGGATGCTAGGCGGTTTGCCAAAATACCACGTCATCAGCCCCAGCAGTATGCAAATACTCATGATTGCACTGTGCACGAGAAAACGCCGCCAACTGAAAACAAAAGTGAATGGTTGTATAACCGGGGGTTCAGGTTCCTGCATTTTGTTTTAGCGAAGAAGAAATGAAAGGGGAAATTATATACTGATGACAGTAATTTTTTCAGCTTGCCAGTGACACTTGTGGTTAACCAAGGATTTGCCATGAATATAGATAGGCCTGACTACGCGCGTTGCCGTCGAGCGTATACAACGCGAGCTGGGGGAAAAGGATCGTTACAGAGGCGGGTTGTTCGGGCAGATAAAAGGAATTATCTGCTCACTGACCGCGCAGTGCCCGCCGTAAGCGTTGATTAGACGGTTTGACGCGATCAAAAGCCAAACCGCTGCTGCCTTCACCACGACCGGTTTGTTTCTTCACACCGAGCCAGCAAAAGACCTGACCGTTGTTCCAGCGCGTGCGCTGATACGCTTGCGTGACTTGTATGCCGGCCCGGGGTACTTCTTCTTCGTGCAGAAAGTAAGGTTGCGGCGGTTGCTGATCGAGTCCTTGGCGCAATAATACCGTGCGCGGTTTGATTTTTTCCGGTGAATTCGAGTCACCCAGGATAATGCGCGGCATCGACGCGCGCTGCAATTGAATTTCGCGATTGTTGTTATCCAGATGCACCGGAATCATCGGAATCCAGTTCTCCGGTACGCCTTGCATCAATTGATAGCGGATCGCGGCGCTTGCTTCCGGGATTTCCGGTACCACCAGACCACCCTCGATTTCGCTATCCAGGATACTTTCCAAACGGCTAAAAAGCTCACGGCCTGCTTCGTTACCCGGTTTGCTGCGGCCCGTCGCCAATGGGATATTTTTTTCGATGCCCCACACCATGTTGGCAACTTCATCGCGCACAAACCACAATTCTTCGAACGGCTTTCCTTCCTGAATTTTGGGCACGGTCGGCAACAACAGCAGCGAGGTATCGGCACGCACGTTGTCGCTGCCTTTGACTGAGAGGTTGTACATCGCCCAGCGCTGCCAGTTCTCATCGCTGCCGGAACCCGATGCCGTGACCCAGATTCTTTCACCGAACACATTGGTGACCGCGAGACCTTGAACATCGGCGATACTGCCGACCGGCAACTGGAAAGGCACCAGAAACCAATCGTTGGCATAAACCAGACCGAATTCCATCAGCAGCAGTTTGTTGATGTCGGTGGTATCGGGTTTGATGTCGCCAAAATTGGTTTTGCCTTCTTCAAACGTCCACCAGCGCGTATTCGGCATGCCTTCAAATTGAATCGCGGTCGGAAAAAACGACAACGTGGATTTTCCCTCCACCGGCGGACTACCATTGCCGCCATCTAAGCTTTCCCGGACTGGATCGACGTCCAGGTTGTACCAATCCAACCGGCCTTGGTAATACTCCTCGGCGGTCATGACTTTTTCCGCGCCATTCTGCGGTGCCGATACCGCAAACTGATATTCCAGTTGCTGCGGCAGCCACGCATCGTTTTGGCCTTGATCCGGCTGGTAGAACAACTGCTCGTACCATTGCACGAATTTACTGGCCAGGCCGTCGATGGTCGTTTTATCGCCGTCGTTGGCCAGGGTAATGCCGTCGTAAGCGTGATGCAAGCTGTCGGCTTTTAAATAAAAATACAGATTGGCGCCATCCATGGCGCGTCCTGCCATGGCAGAGAAACTTTGCCACACTGCCAGATGTGCGGTCAGGAAAGCATCGCTGCGGCTGGCGGGATCGGGTTCGGCGATGCGATAACTGGGATGCTGCAAGTATTGCGGCTTTAACGCGGATAAACCAGCCGTCTGCAAATATTTTAACCACTGCCGCCCCATCAACAGACGGATATCCAACGACAGAATGTGCTGTTGCCCGTTGTAAGGCAACGGCCGTTGTTCGACGATCGCTTCCAGTGGCGTCGACCGGTCGAAATCCTGTACGGCGGCGTCGCCAGGTTGATATCTAGTCAACTCGGTGGTGGCCATATGTACTTTGGCGAAGATCGGCGATCCGGCATCGTCGCCTTTGAATTCCCCAGTTTGCCATTGTTTGCACAGCATCCACAATGGATCGCGGACTTCGGCGCGCAACGCGCGGATAAAGTTTTTGGTGCGTGGCCGTCCTTCCAGGCGGTTCCATAGCACCACCGTAGGTAGCAAGACTTTGCGATCAATGACTTCTTGGATATTTTTTATCGCAATAAAATCGTTCATGATTAACTCTCTACGTTGGATTTGAATTGCACCGCGTTATTAAAGGCCAGATCAAGCGCCATCATAATCGGATAGCGAGTTACCGAAGAAACCACGGCGGGCAGGAAGCGCGCGTATTCGGTTTCGTTCCAATGCGCCGGTTCAACGGCGCGCTTGCTGGCCATATCCAAAGTTTCGTGCAAGGTATCGACCAAATCCTGCCACTGCCAGTGACCGCTGAAGTTGGCCGGTAGCGCCAGCAACAATGACTGCGGTGCCTCACAGTTAGGGCGGTCGTAGTGAAACGTCAATCCGGTGGTCTCTTGAGTGGTGGGAATCACTTCGGTCCACTCGTCGAGCAATAACCCGCAAATCGCATCGTTCTGTGCAAAAGCATCGACGTAATGCGCGGTGTACAGCAATTTATCGCTGTCGATCACAAACGGTTCGCTTGTGCCGGGCTGGGTATCGGGATATTGCAACGCCAGCCAGTGATCATCGGTGCGATAAGGAAACTGCAGCGGCGTTAAACTCAAGCTGGCATTGTTCAATGCTTCACTGAACTGCGTCACGCTTTCCCAGCGCTGTAATTTTTCCCGCACCCGTGCAACGCCATATAGCCAGTTGTCTTCGGGGAAATCCACACTCAGGTCATTCTTCTGATAACTCAGCAACTGTGCACGATTGTCGTAGCTTTGCTGCCATTCGCTGCCATGTACGGCGGCCAAATTAAACTCCGGCAGAATGACAAAATCGTCGTGCGTCAACTGCCGGATTGCTTGTGTCAGCTCGTCGATGCGTTGCTCGGCGGAAGCTGAAGCATCACCGGTGATTAAACCGTTGGCCGCCGCCACGCGTTTGTCGATATCCGCCGCCAGACCTTGCACCTTGGCTTGTAAGGTTTGTGCAAAGCTAACAAGGGCCGTTTTGTTGTCGGCAATATCCAATGTCTGCGTGTCATGTAGCGCGATATCGTTTTCCCGGGCAATCAGCGACGCATACAACGCACCGGCTTGACTGGCGGTTGCCAGCAGATTTTCAAGATGGGTCAGGCTGTTTTGAAAACCGGTTTTATGTGTGGTATTCAGTGTGGTCAGTAAATCGTTGGGGTCGTTCGATGCCGGGATCGGAATCGATTCGGTTACGATTAATAACGCTGCTTGCATCAGGTACTGCATTTTGTCTTCGACCGGCATGGCAGGATCCAATGCGCCGAAGCCGGTAATACGTTGTTCGAATTCGAGTAAAGCCGCCTGCCAGCGCGTAACGATGTTTTGCAGCTTTTCCAGCAGCGCCAGGAATTGGGTTCGCCGCCAATCGTACACAAAGCCGGTTGCCGCGCTGCTCAAGCCGAATCGATTGACCGCCTGCGCAAGCGGCAAATAACCGTTGATCATTTCATCGAGATGAGTGAGCGCATTGCTTTCCGCGGCAGCCGGGTCGGGATCGTTCAGCCAGGTATCGATTTGCGTTTTCAGCGCATTCAAGGCCGTTTGTTGCGGCAGCAGCAAATCGCGCACCGCGGTGACTTTTTCCGCACGGATCGCGGCCACGCTATCTTCTTGCTGCGATGCTTCGTTCGGCAGTTTGACGTCGGTGGTTTTGAGCGGACGCGATTGGGTGATCAATGCTTTGAGGTCGTTTAGCATCGGCATCACTTCAAAGAACGAATATTTTCCGGCTTGTTTGCCGCGGTATTGGATTTTGATATCGCTATCGATGCGCACGCCGGGAATCGCATAAACATGAGTCAAAATACGGTCATCGAGTGCGGTCATTTGCTGCTGGTCGCTCGATAGCATGTACATCAAGTCGATGGCCAGCAAGCCAAGGTCCTGCGCACTGATCGTTTGTTGTTCCTGTTGCGCATTGCCCTGGTTGAAATAATCGACGATACAGAAAATGCCGCTCATGGGTGGCAGCAGTTGCGTCAGCCATTGATTGACGGCCGGTTCGCCTTTTGCGCGCGGCGTGCTGTTGGTGGGATCGGCGGGGTTCAATCCGGCGCGCAAGTGCAAGCCGACCCGATGCGTGAGCGTGACACCGCTGCGCGGCGTTTGTACCACTTCCGGTACCGGTGGGAAATGTCCCTTGCTGAAGGCATCCAGTGTTCCGGCGGCGCGCTCATAGTTGCCGCGCACCACTTGATACACGCCCTCGGCCATCGCGAGATCGGCGACGGCATCGTTGATATTCATGATGCGCTGCACTTCGCGATTGATCGCACCCAGCTTATTCTGCTCGGTGATCGTGGGGAGTTGCGCGATACCGAACGGATAATTCCGCTTTGCGCCGGTTTGTGCTTGCACATGCTCGATCAGCGCCAGCCCATCGACGACGTTGCGTGCTTCCACCGCGCTGATCGGCTCGTTGCTGGGAGTTGCGGTAGTTGATAACCGGTCGCCCGCGAGCGGGAATTGCTTGCGCAGATCGAAAATGATGCTATCGAGAAATAAATCACCGGCGTCGTGCAGACCGCGCTCCAGGTAATAACCCAGCAGCGCCGAGAGGCTCTGGCCGTTGCGCATACCTTCGATGACGTTCATCGCCAGCCGCACGCGCTCGGAAGTGAGATTGATCGCCAGACTATCGGGATTGCTGGGTGTGGCATTGGCCAGATAACCGTTGCGCAATACGGCAGCGGTAACGGCATGGTTCAACGAGGGCGCGTGAATGAAGCCGAAATTCTTATCGTCAGCGGTCAACGGTGCTTGACCGGGCTTATTGAAAATTTTATCGAGCTCCTCGGTCAGTTTGACCGGTGTCAGATTTTTGTTTTCCGGCCGGACATCTTCCAGCCAGCCGTATGCGCCCAAGTAGCAACCATGCGAGTTGGCAGCGTTACCATGATCCGGTGTCGTGCCGGGCTCCGGCTGCGCTTGCCCGGCGATTTGCTGCATGATGTCCAGTTGTACGTTCAGCAGTCCTAACCACCAAGCATCGAGACGGTAGCTGCAACAATCGATGTGCTCGGCGAAAATCCGTTCCAGCCGCGCCGTCGGTGTGTGCTGCAAACGTTCCAACGAGTTGATTTGGATATTCAGGTAAGGGTTACGCAGCGTCAGGATTTGCGGAATGAAATCGCCGATTTGCAAATTCGGCTGACTGGTAATCGCCGGTTCCGCTTTGTATAGATATTGCCAAGGACTGCCTTTATCGTCTCCGGACTCTTGGATGTGCATGAACTTCGGCTCGCGTTTCGCCACAGAGAATTGCTGCGGGTTCAGCACATTCGCTTCCAGGTGCAGACGCAGACTGGTATCGAGGTACGACAAATCGAGCGCATGGTGCAGCATCAAATAGAGCAAGGCAGCCGGAGGCTTATCGTCGATAAATCCTTGTTGCAGGCGCAGGGTGTTATGCGAATCGCGCGCTGCGGTAACCAACCACTGAAGATAATTTGTGTTAGTAGTGTGATAAATCCGCGCCGGGTTGAATTCTGAAAGCGCTTGGTCGTCAATCAGCGGGCCTTTCAGCAGGTTGGCGGTGAGCGTGAAAAATTTGTTCAGAATATCGGGAATCTTGTTATGGTCCTGCGCCGTATAACCCAGTTGCGCCAGTAAGTTAAGGCCGCTTTGGGTATAAAACAGCGAGGCAATCGTGGCGTAAATCGCGCCGTTGATGCCGGAAGTTTTATAGCGGTTGTAGAGCTGCTCGGCGCTTTCCGCGTAGCGTTGATAAAACTCGACCGATGCCGGATGCAGACCAACGATGTCGAGCAAGGCTTGTTGCGGATCGGTTTGCGGTTTGCCGACGTACGACACTTTCGGCAGCAGTGAAGTCCAGCGCTCGTCGGCTTTCTTGATAAGGCTGTAGAGCCGGGTCAGGAACAGGAATGAGCCGGAGATATGCGGCTCCAACCGATCGTCGTTGAATAATTTACGATTGATCCATGCCATGCGCGAGAACGGCGTGGCTGGCAAGATGCCGTACGGTTGTTTGCCGATGCGGATCGCTGGCAGCGTGCCGCGGCCCAGCACATAACGGTTGAAATAGTTGCGTGTGCTGGTGATGGTGCCGTCGCTGAACACCGGCTCCATCATTTGTTCCATGAAATAACCGAGTGTTGCCGGCCACAGTGCCTCGTTCATTGCCCGGGCTTCCATCTGATCGTTGGCGTAATACTGCGGCGATAACTTCAGGATCGCCGGGTCGAGACCCAGACTATTTGCCAGCCAGCGGCCGTCTTTCCGTGTGCGCCAATCGGCAGGATCATCGTCGGCGGCGTACTGGTTGAAATAATGATCGTAACTGGCGTCGGCGTCGCTGAACCAGGTATAACCGCTTTCCTGATCTTCAACGTTATTGGTCGGCGCACCCTGCATCAGGAAACTGAATCCTTTGCGGCTGCGTTGATGGTGCTGAATCAACTGTTGCAATTGCTCGCGGCTTTTGTCGACATCGGCGCTGAGCCGCACACCGAGCACAAACAGCCGGTCGAAACCGCGCCGTGCTTGGATATCGTTCAGATTAATCTTGAAGCCCATGCCTTTGGCAACCGCTTCGTCAAAGTCGGTGACCCATTTCATTTCATCGGGTACGATCAGCTCGTCGTCTTCCAGCCGTAGCTGTTGATCTTCCGGAGCATTGGGATTGGGTCCGACGATCAGTTCCGAGGGTACCGGGCGGCCGATATGCTGTAACGTTTGTTCCTTTCCGTTGAAACCCATCACCACAAACCGTTCCGGCAACAGCGCCACGCGTGCCGGATTGGTCCAAGCTTGCAGCTGCGTATCGACTCCGTCGGCGACGGGTAACTCCAGGAATTCGACGCGCACGTTAGTGATAATTTGCGATGGTGCGGGTTTGACGTTTAGATTCTGTGGCTGGTATGACGTGACGATTTCCTGCGCGCGCGCTGCGCCGAGATCGTTTTTGAGTTTGGCATACGCCGCATCCAAAGCCGTGGCATCGTTATTGGCGTTGAATACCGCTTGCCAATATTCCTGTACGAACGGTTTCTCGGTGGCGGGCAGCGGCTGTTCCGAAACAATCACCAAAATATAATCGCCGTCGGCTTTGACCGGTTCTTCAGCCAAATTCAGCGGTTTGAATAATTGGCTCAACCAATACGCCCGGCCCGCGCCGTGGCTCTTGACCAGCGCTTGCCACGCCGCACGTTTTTCGCTGTCGATGCCGCCCGCTTTCCAGATATTGGTCCAATACACGCGGGTGTTGCTGATTTCGACTTCGGATGGAATTTCTTCAAAAGTATCGACGCTGATGTCATCCGGGTAGACGCGCACCCATAGTTGATCGACACTGACATCGCGTCCGCCGGGGCCGGTGACTTTTTTGAAGCGTGTCTCGATGCGCAGCGGTAACAGCAGAATCGGATGGATATCGTTCAATTGACCGATGTTTTTGGTTGGGTCTGAGAAAGTCTCGAACAGCGATTCCCGGCCGATCAATACTTCCCGGTTCCGCTCAAGCTCGGCTTGCAGCTTGCCGGTGTCAGCTCGCAACGCTTCTTGCTCGCGTAGCAAAGTCTGCAATTGTTCCTTGGCTGCACCGTCGGAGCGGCGGCGCAATGCTGCGATCAAGCGTTCGGTTTTTTGCAGCTTCTCATTGGCGGCAGACAAACTTAACCGGCTTTGCCGGTGCTGATGCCGTGCTTGATCGATCTGTTCTTGCGTGTCTTTAAATTGAGTCATAAGCCATTTCTGTCGGTTGAGATTTTGTACTTATGTAACCATGCTTAATCGCGCGGCAGCATTTCGGCAGCATGCACACCGACGAGTACCGGCGCCTGGAATAAAATGTAAGCCAGTTCCGCCGAATTGATATTGTTAGTCCAGCTCAACAAATGATCCTCTTTCCACTGCTCCGCTTTTTCTTGCGCGGTGCCGCCCGGCGCCGTGTTTGGCAAGCTGCGCGCGGGTGCGGCGGCGATGTCGATAAATTCGCCATCACTGATGCCGGGCGCAACATCGGTCCAAGCGAGGTCGTTCCAAACCTGAATCGGACCTTCACGATCGATATCCAGACCGAAGCGCGGTTCACCCGGCCGTTCCTTGATCACGAAGAACCAGCCCGGTTCGTCGTCGACCTCGGGATTGCCGCGCGCTTCTTCCTCGGTTAAATCGAAGCCGAAAAAGTAAATGTCCGGTTTGACCTGCGCTTCGTACAGCGGTGTTTTGATCGGTACGCTATCGTCGAATACCCGTTCGGTTTTTTTGTCCGGTGCCGGATTGGTAGCGCTGATCGGTTGCCATTTGGCTTTTTGCGCGTAAATCACCGCATTGGGGTATTTTTTCAGCAATTCGCCGCGAATTACCAATACCAGTTCTTCTTCGTTTTCCAAACCTTGTTCGCGATGATCGTGTTCGCCCAGTTTGGAGAACCGTGACCAGCGGTGAATCGGCGGAATGTCTTTCAATTCTTCGCGACGTTGTTTGCTGTCCTCGGTCGGACTGAGAAAACCGCTGACGTCCCAGAACTGCCGGAAGTAGGAGCCGCGTTGATCGGTCGGATATTCGCGCCACAACAACTCGCGCGCAAATTCGTGATTGAGGCCGACCATGTACGACTCGATGAACGGCTGATTGGTCTTCAATAACGTGATGGTGTTTTGTTCGATGAAATTCAGGTTCGGCACAAACAACTCGGTGGATTTATCGGTCAGCGGTTTGTACATCGGAACATCGAATTCCGGATACGCCATCGCTTCGACAAACTTTTCACCAATTAACCCGATGATGTGCGGCGGTAACAGGATGTTGCCCAGTGTCCATTTCGGAATCGTAACTGTTGGATTCAGTTTGACCAGCGTATCCGTTGCCAATTGAGCAATATTGACCGGTACGGTTGCCGGTATGACACCGGCTTGCAGGCCGTTTTGCAACACTGTGTAAGAGTCTTTCAGTGCAGTTTTAAAACGGCTGGATTGAATGCTATCGGCTCCACCGGCGCTGGCGGGTTGCGGCGGATTGGCCGGATCCAGCGCTAAAGGATTCAGTTCCGGCGTCAGCACAAAATTACTGCTGGGTGGCATCGAGTCGACCGCAGCCGGTGTTTGCCTGGTTTCGGATACCGAATCGGCTTGATTCATTTGCGTGATTAAACGCTGCGCAGTACGGTAAGCCCACAATAATCCCGCGCTTAGCGCCGCCGCTACAGCCCAGATTGCGGTGCTGGCGCCGATGACCGCCAACACGATCACGAGCAGCAAAATCAACGCTAGCAAGAGGTAAGGGATCAACGGATAGCGTTTCAGTAAATCCAGCAACCAGGACGGCACGTTCTTCGGTTGCGCATCTTGCGATAGATTATCCAAGGTGGGCAATGAAGCAGGTACTTCATGCGGCGGCGCGGCGGTGACAATACCGTCGTTGACGCGCGTGATCAAATTGTTGGGATGAATGCGCTCGTCAAAGGTCGAGAGCTTTTGCAAGCGGCCGTTCGGGCGCAACATGCGCCGCAGTGGTGAGGAGGTCAGCGCGGGCGTGACCGGGCTTTGCTTGATTCGATGAGAAACCGTGATGCCTTGGCTGATGACGCGTTTTTGCACCGGGGCTGTCATGAACAGCACTTTGTCGTGGCTGATTTGTTGCAACGGCAGCACTTGCTTCTGATACCAGCTATTGGCGGTGATCTTGGCGAGCTGCGCCAGGCGGATTTGGCGGTTGGCTTCGAGCACATCGCCGACTTGGTCCCACGCCGCATCCATGTATTCTTCCTGGTTGGCAATGATGACGTCGGTACCGAAACCGGCGGCGCTGCGCCAGCGCGGGTCGAGGTTGAGCTGGTGCAGCCAATTTTGGTCATTGGGCGCATCGCTGCCGTCGGCTTCTTTCAGTACGCGGTTTCTGAGCGCATGCCAGCGGCCGTAAATCGGCGGTGTAATCAATGGATCGGGATCGGCCTGGATGGCATCGGGCAAATCGGTATTCTGGTGAGCCGCATCGGCGGCGAGCCGGGCGTAGTCATCGGCAAGATTCAGAAAGGCCGCCAATTCCTGCTGGAACACATGCGGATACGGCTGATCCCAATTTTCCCATTTGGCGATTTCCTGCTCGGCTTGCTTGCTCAACGGTGCGAGCAGTGCGCCGCCGAGTTTTAGCACGCCTTCGAGATCCGGATTCTGGATACCGCTGATATTGGAGCCGGGGTTCTGTACATCCATGTCGCGGCGGCCGACGCGGCTATCCGCCGGTTTCGGTTCGAGCAGGCGCACTAAGTATTCGAAATCGCCTTGCGAGCCGGTACGGAAGAACCAGCGGTAATAAAACGGAAACTGCGTCGGCGCCGGGCGGCCTTCGCCCCATGCTGAAAATGTCGCGTGCGTTGCATCGTCGGGGTTCATCCCCAGTCCGGCCAAACGGCCGGTTTCAAAGGTGGGGATCAGAAAAGCGTGATAGCGCTCGTTCGGGGTCAGTTTGCGCGGGCAGACGATGCGCGAATAGGCTTCGTCGGCGTTTTGCGCCAGCACGCTTTGCAGTTGCGACAGAGCGTTGTTGATATCCGGCGCTTGCGGCGCATCTTGACCACCGGCAATATTTTTATTGACGTGCACATGCGCCCACGCCCACAGTTCCTCGGCTTTGGGAAATACCGATCCCAGCGCATCAGCTTTAATATCGATAAAAGGCAGCGGCTTGCCGGAAATATTACCGCCCTCGGCAAATTCCGCTTCGGTCAATACGATCAACGTGACCCATGGCCGTAACCGCGATCCCGCCGGTGCCGCCGGGGTGTAACGCCAAGGAAAATCTTCGTCGTAGAACTCGATATGACACAGATAATTCGGTTCAAAGTTGGTGATCCAGTTGAGCGGTTCGGTTTTGATAATCGCTCTCGACTCAATACCGATGATATCGCCGGGGCCGTACAGGGCAACGTTCTTGTTGACCGGAGCGGCCACATCGCCGCCTTCGCCGCCGCTGCCTTTGATGTTCAGACTGACGGCGACACTGGCGCGTGTTTTGACCGAAGCATCCAGATCCGCCGATTGGATATTATTGGCGACGCCTTGCCGTAGCCACGGTAGAAAAGTATACGTGCCGATCGCCATTATGCCGCCTCCTGCAATGGCGCGGCTTCCGCGCTGGGGATGACGTGCAGATTGTCTTGCAACGTGGGCGACTGATTCACTTGCTTACGCAGGAAATCCTGCGCCTGCGCGTGCGTGTCGAAATAAGCGTCTTTGCTATGCGGACTGTTGTTCATGGTCGAGGCGACCACGTAGCCGGTTTCTTTCACGATGATTTTCTGATCGACCGGTGCTTTTTGCGCCTTGTAACTGGCCGAGAGTGCCGATTTCGATGCGGCGTTGCGGCCTAAAAAGTGATTGAAGAATTCGGCGCCGATGGCGACAAAACGGATCAGCAACGAAACAAAGTTATTGTCGATGATATTTTGCTCGTAGCGCACCACACGTTTAACCGCTGCCGGCGATTTGAGTTGCTGGTTGCTCACCGACAGTTCGATACCGGCATTTTGTTTTTCGTAGGAGGGTGCGCTCAGTTTGTTGGCGTCGCTCAAGTTTTTATATTGCGCCGTGGCAAACGATTCTTTGGTGTCCGCGATCTTAGCCAGGCCGGTATCGATCACTTCGACGGTCAGCCGTTTGGCGTCTTTCGGTTTTTGATTGCCGACTTTGTCGAGATCCAGATCGAGCGGAACGGCGCGCTGGTTGACGCGCAATACGCCGACCGGGTGCAAAATCAGATCGCTGGTGCTTTCAATGGCGCGCAGTGATACCAGCAATTGACTGGATGCGGGTAATTCGGCCGTCCAGTTATCCAGCTTATCGAATTCCGCGGTGATGAGCGGCATGATGTCGATGGACGGCAGCGTGGTGTTTTCATCCTCGCCCCAGGTGTGGCTGAAAGGTACGTCGATATCCCAGAATAACAGCGAGATGGAGCCTTCGCCTTCGATGTGCCACGGTGATGTGCCTTCGAGTTCGCCGCGCATATGCACCCCGAACAAGCCGATACCGAACACTTTGACATCGAACGACGCGGAAATGGTGATGATGAAATAGAATGGCGAAAACTGGAACAACGCATCGAAGCCGACATGGCCGGAAATATTGAAGGCGCTGAGACCGAAATAAACTTCCGCTTTGGCGCCGAACTGCACGGTGTTGGAAGTGACGGCGAAATAACCTTCCACGCGGATCCGTGCAAATGAAGTATTCAGGATGTTGATCGCAATCCGGCTGGGATTGGGAAAAGGCAGTGGAGGTGGTTTAAAGGAGGGATGAAAACCACCTACACTGATGACAAAATTGGCATCGTTACCCCAAGCGATCAGCAGACCCATATCGCCGTCGATGGTGAGAAAAATAACCCGGGAATCATATAAGCTGGCATAAAACCACAGCCGCTGTTTATCCACTTCCAGCGCGCCGATGAAACTGACCTGAATGACGATCAACGCCGCGTCTTCATCGGGCAATGCAACTTTCAGCACACCGAGAATGGCGATATTGCCCGGCGGTATTTCGACGATGATGCCAAGCGATGCGCTGACCAGTGTCGGTGTGCCCCAGCCCAATTTGGCCATCGGGCCGATCAGAAACACATCCTGCGCAGGCGGGAAGAATTGGCGCAAATCACTGATGATGCGCGGCGCATTCTCGATGATATTGTCCGGGAACATGATGCTGTTGATCGATCCGGTGCGAACACCGGCGGCAATCACTTCCAGTTCCATGGTGCGATTCAAGCCGAGCAACCCGCCGACGGCGTTCAGCGTAAAACCGAAACCCAGCTGGAACGGCGTGCCGAATTCGGCGCTGAGAATGATCAGCAACGAGAAACCTTCGGAACCGTCGGGCATGCGCGTCGTAATTAGACCGATCGCTTTCACCGTGACGATGCCGCTGAACATCAGCTCCAATGCACCGGCATATTCTTCCTTGTCGAAATCGAAGTAGAGATAGCCGCCGCCTTTGACAATACCGGCATCCAGCGACAAGCCGACGCCATTCGGCGGCTTGAATCCTAGCTGGATATCGACCGGCCCGGCATTGCCGCTGCGGTTATCGACCAAGGCGAAATCGATCGCTAAGCCGATGTTTTCCACGACAGCGGCGAGCGGGCCGAGCGCAGCTTTGATATCCGTTGAAATGGCGGTAGGGAATTTGTTGTTTTCGATACCGACCGAAAAGGTTAACGCGCTGACTTCCACCGGCCCAAGATTCAGGTGCAGCGGCAATTTGATTTCCAAGGCGCTGCTGCCGACGAAAAACAGCCCATCGTTGCTGTTGTAGCCGAACGCCATGCCGAAATCCGAATTGAGCTGGACGCCGCTCAAGATATCGGTAAGAAAACCATCACCGTCGGCAAATGAGATCGCCAGTTTACCGGCGCCGATTTCACCGCCGACGGTAAAATCGGCTGCCGATTGGCCGCCGCTGCCTTGAATCCGGCCGCCGAAGCTGACGCCGAATTTACCGACTTCCAACCGGCTGCCATCGGGGTCGCCAATCAATAGATACGGTGTTGCCGCTTGCGTGCGGTCGGCGGTGACGCTGAGGTTCAACAAACCGGAAACCGTGTCGGCTGCGGAGGTATGAAAAGTGAATGTGGCCGGCGGCTGGATCACAAGCTCGGCGCCGAACGGCAGCGTGGCCTGCAAATCCAGAATGACTTTTAAATCGTCGGCAGCAAATTCGATTTTACCGGGACTGAGATTCTGCCGGATCGACAGGCTCAATCCGTTGGGATTGAGATCGGTGCGCGGCCGCAGTTGAAAAATGACAGCTTCGAGAATCGGCGTGGGCGATGTATCGTCAAAAAAAGCCGGTGCTTTGAGATGAAGCAACAAGCGTTCGAGCCGCTGCAACAAATTGGCGGCATCGAGACTGTTGCTGCCCCAGTTATAGTGCGACTGTAATGCCGATACCGGCGATTCCAGCCACTTGCCTAGTTCGTTGAAATGGAAGGTAGAGATTGTAAACTCGGGATTACCGGGGTCGGTGGAACCAACGTTATTGCGTTGCCGCTCAAGTATGCCCAGCAGCTCGAACAACTCATTGATGCCGTTGGCGGTATCCAGCGCACGGACGAGCAAGTAGTTGAACAACCGTTCGGCAAAATGACTGGAAACGCTCGCTGGGATACTGCCGATGCCTTGCACGGCGGTTTGCAGTTGATCGATTTTTTGGATGGCGGTGATGACTTGGCTGATCAGCTCTATGCTGATGGTGACAATTTGCTCGATATTTTCCGCTTCGATGGCTTCCACCAAATCCCCGGCTTTTTGCAGCACGGTTTTGCTGCTGGCGATCAGCGCTTGCATCGGAGAAGCCAGTGACGAAACCTGGCCGCTGTTGAGCGTAATGCCGAGTTCGGCAAACGTTTGCACCGCGCGCGTGCTATTTAGCTCGCGTTCCAGCGGCTCCAATACGTTGGAGATTTGCAGCAAAACGCGCTGTAAGGTATCCACTTCATTTGACATCGGTGGTTTCCTCCATGAGTGCGGCGTGTCCACTGAATTCGCTGGAGCCGGATGCGTCTTCAAACTGCTTAACGAACTCGTGCAGATTATCGAAACTGTTGATGAATCCCATCACTTCTTCAACGTAACGCTGAATCACTTGCTGCAACGCAGCGCTGCCATGCTGCGTCAGCACCTCGGCCATACGCCGGATCATCTGATCGCGCGTGATGCCTTCCACTTCAAACGGAATGACATGCGCCGGGTCGCGCGCATTGTTGACAAAGTGCGCTAGAAACGCCGGGCCTTTGCTGCGATGCCAAGCCACGGTGACCGGTCGCCGGTGATTGACGAGGGCAATCACTTCCTGACGGTGATCGAGAATCTGCTGATAAATCTCAGCGCCTTTGCGCGTGTTCAGAAAACGCTCGCGCACCTCGGTGGTGTGGTTGATGCCAGTGAAAATGCCTTCAACATCGTTTAATGTTTGCCCCGCGGGGCCGACCGGCGGGTTGGCGGTTGTGATGGGGGTGATGCTGAGGTAGGCCATGACCGGGTGAATGTGCGATGCAAGCGCTCGAGCAGGATTGGCCGAATCCACTGCATACAATAACCCGACCACTTTGTTTTGCGCGTTGACAACAGCGGAGCCGGAGTCGCCATGATCGGCGAATATCAAGTCGCCATTGCAATCGGGTTGCGTCGCTTCGATGTAGATCATGCGCCCGCCACCAGCATCCAGTGCGGTGGTGTCGATGACTTTGCCGGTGGTTTTGCTGGTTCTACGCCCAACTTTATACACGACATAATCGCTACCGCCCAGATCACTTTGTGCAACGCGGGCAACATCTTCCAATTTGCTGTTGCCGCCGATATTCAGTCCGCGAATTTCGTTCTTGTACGATACGCCGCAATTGGTATTGCACCAGCTGGAAATACAGATATCCAGTTTTGCAATGGCGCAATCCAAGTAATAGTCTTGGGCTGTTTCACTGGGGTAGGTATAAGAATAGGGGGCTTGTTGACCCACATTGTGAATTTTTCCGATCGGATTACGCCGTTCTTGTGTGCCGTCAAGAGTGATAGTACCTGCGTTATCGATATAGCGCGGTTGATAAATCGTATCGCCATTGACTGCGCCATTACTTGCAAGTACGTGATTGTTCGACAGCAGCACCACGTTTTCCGGTCCGCTGACACCATTTAACGTGGCAAAACATCCCAATGTTCCGGAGCCAATTTGATTCGAGGCATTCGTTTTGAAATTGGTAATCGATATTCCGCCAATCAGCGGTGAATGTTGATCCAAGTCTTCGCAATGTATTGGTTTGGATTGAATGACAAGCACCACATCGGTGGGAATGCCCTTATATTCTTTCGGGATGATGTCGGCTGGATTCAGGTCTTTCGGTTTGCGTTTTTCTTTGACGTACACGCGGAAGGAAATTTGATTGGTGGTTTTGCCGCCGACTTCTTTCAAGCCGTAGCCAACGCCAACCACGCCCGGGATTTTTTTCAGCTCAGCTTCGGCTTCCGCATGTAATATAGCCAATTCTTTTTGATCCATTACGTTACCTCCATCCAGTCGGCCAGCAGTATGCGAATACAATGCGTTTTTTCTGTGGCATAGCGTTAATCCTTATTGATAGACCGGGGCGCGCAAAAATCGAAGTACCAGGGCGTAATCTGCAAACAACTGAGCACCGGATGAATGTGGCACGCGTAGGAGATATAGGGATCGCGCATGTGATGGCCCCAGAGCAACCCTACCGCGCGCTGGTATTGGTCGACGAGCAAAGCGCCGGAATCGCCTTTACGTGAGAACGGTTGTCTAATGCCGTGGCGATCGGGTAGTGCTTCGATGATCAGCGTGTTGCGGCACAGTTCGCCATGGACAGTCTCAACCGTGGCTGCGCTGTCAATGATTTTTCCCCACGTTGAATCAGGGCGGCCTAACAAGCGGACTTTCAGTTCTCGTCCTCTCAGCGTGTCCAGCGGATGCACCCGGGCGATTTTTGCGAAGTGCCGGATTCTTCCTTGCGTCTGCTGCGGATTTTTGCATTGCTTCAGCAGCAGGCTGGCTGTTGCGCAATCGATGTAATAGGGTTTTTCCGGTTCTCCCGGATAGGCAAAGGAGAAATGCCCGCACAGTCCTTCGCCGTCGATTTTGGCAATGGCATTTAAGCGTGGCGCGTCGAAAATGACATGGTCATCGTGTTCTTCGTAATCAGGTTGAAAAATAATTTCGTCGTGTTCCGCATCGTTGGCGAACAGAACATGCCGGTTGGATACCAGCACCAGCGATTCCCCATCCGGAGCGTTACGTTTGGCGGCCAGGAAACCCAGCGTGCCCAAGCCTACGTTGATGTGGTGGAATTGATAAATGCCTTTCAGATTGCTGATGGCGGCGCCGACACGCGGTAATGCGGCATCAAGGTGATGCTTAACCAAAGCGCCGGAGTGGCCGGTCAATTTGAACGAGGCATTTGCAGTCATAGTAACCACCTATTAATAAAGCCGTCAGCTGATGGGATACACTCAGTGATGCGCTTAATTATTCAACTTATCGCTTCCTATCATCAAAGATGACTCGAGACGATCAGATGCAGTGATGCTGGTACGGAAGCCCTTACGGGTGAATTTTGTTACTACGTTTCTAATTTGACTGAACTTACTAATCCTTGCTAATCAGCAACCGGTTTGCCGATCGGATACGTGTTCCGGTGTAGGGTTTTTTTAGGTGGGTATGCGTGTTATTAGTTTTTATGGATGAAACATTAACCCTTTGTTCGTATTTCATTTTTCTGTTGGAATAGAAAAATAATAACCCCGCTTCAGTCCAGAATATACTGAAAACCCGGAAAGCTGTCAAACAAAGCACCCCGTTTCCGTTTTCGTGCGCTAAACTGATCGACGACGTGTAACGACTATCATTAGCCGGAGGAAAAATGCTGAATTCTTCAATTCTGGATATCGCCATGGGCATGGTGTTTCTCTTTGTTCTGGTTAGTTTATTGTGTTCCGCGGTCAATGAAATGATTGCGCAATTCATCCGGATGCGCGCGAAAAATCTTGAAGCCGGTCTGACCAACTTGCTGCAATCCGGCGAAGCCAATCAATTGGTCGCCGATCTCTATCAGCATCCGCTGATTAGCGGGCTCTCAAAAGCGGGAGAGAAACCTTCCTATATCCCGCCGAAGAATTTCACCCTGGCGCTGATGGATATCATGACCGGCAGTACCGGCAAGCTTCCGGCGGACAATCAATCGCTCATTGCAAAGATCGAGAGCCAAAAGTTTTTTGCGCAAACCGAAGCGGGAAAATCGATCATCCTGCTGCTGCACGAAGCAGGCGACGACGCGGAGAAAGCGCGCAGGAACGTGGAGAGCTGGTACAACGATGCGATGGACCGGGTGGGCGGCTGGTACAAACAAAAAACGCAAGTCATTATTTTTGGTATTTCACTCATGGTCTGTACAGCCTTGAATATCGACGCCATCAAAATTTCCCAGACCCTGTGGACCGATATCGCGCTCAGGCAAGCTTTGGTACAAGCTGCTTCTTCGACGGATGTTGCAAGTTTGATGCCGCAACCACCGGAAAAGCAATCGGCAGAGGAAATATCCGCCGGGAATGATGATGGTGTAGTCAAGAAAACTGCGGAATCCCCCAAGGATGTTGGGGAGTTGATTAAAAAAATTGAAGAACTGCACTTGCCGATAGGATGGACGGTCAAGGATGGCGAAGAGAAAAAATGGGTTTGGGTATCGGAAAAATTTGAAGCCATGGATTGGCTGGTCAAAATCATGGGCATCCTGATCACGACTTTCGCCGGATCGCTTGGTGCACCGTTCTGGTTTCAGTTGCTGAATAAGATTGTCGATTTGCGGGCGGCGGGTAAGCAGCCGGGAAAATCTGGAAGTCAATAATCAGGGGGAAATTATCAACAGGCGAGCTTAAGAATGGCTGCATATGCACTGATAGATGCAATAGCTATTGACCAGATCCACTTCCAATGTAGAAGGTAAAAATTAATAAATGGATTTAATAGAATACGCCATACTGGGAAGTGTGGTTTCCCTGCCATTTCTGTTTCAAAGTCATGATTTTCTATGTGTTTATCGAATTTTTTCTTCAGATCAGAAATTGACCACATAAAGACCTCTAACAAAAATTTAGACAAACTATAGATCAGAGAGTGAAGAACAAAAAATATTAGTTTTTGTTCTTTATCCAATTTTCCCTAATCTTCCTTGCGTTGGAAAAATCTTGTTCCAATGCTTCAGCATCATTCTTCTTCAATAACTCTCGCAAGCTGTTCAATTCAGTCTGATACGCCTCAATCTGCGTAAGTAACGCCTCACGATTCGCCAGACAAATATCGCGCCACATTTCCGGGGAGCTGCTGGCGATGCGGGTGAAGTCGCGGAAGCCGCTGCCGGCGAAGCGCAATAAGCTTTCAGGATCATCGGTGCTGTGGTTGAGGTGATTCATCAGGGTGAACGCCAGGATATGCGGCAGGTGGCTGGTGGCGGCAAGTACGCGGTCATGTTCGTCCGGGGGCATCAGCGAGACTTGGGCGTGACAGGCTTGCCATAACTGGCGCACGCGTTCGACGGCTGCCGTGCTGGTTTCCGGCAGCGGGGTGAGAATCACGTGTTTGTTGCTGTACAAATCCGCTTGCGCGGCTTGCACGCCGCTTTGTTCGGCGCCGGCGATCGGGTGGCCGGGCACGAAGTGGTGCTGGTTCTGCATGGAAAGATGGTGGCGGGCCGCAGCGATAACATCCTGTTTGGTGCTGCCCGCGTCGGTGACGAGGGTGTTGGCGTGCAGATGCGGTGCGATTCTTTCCAGGGTACTGGCGGTTTGGCCGACCGGCATGGCCAGGAACACCAGATCGGCGCCGTTCAATGCGGAGGCGATATCGGTAGCAATTTCATCGATCACACCCAATTCAACGGCGCGTTGCATATTGGTCTGACTGCGCCCGACGCCGGTGATGTGCTTGACCAAACCCGCTTTGCGCAGCGCCAGCGCAAACGATCCGCCGATCAAGCCGACGCCGACAATGACCAGTTTATTCAGTGCCGTGATAGTTGCCATGACTATTGCTGTGATGTGGTAATTAATTCAGTTCGCTTAAGGCCTGCTCGAGCGATTCCAGGAATCGTTTGTTTTGCGATTCGAGTCCGACGGTTACGCGGAGATGGTTCGGCATTTCGTAGATTCCCAGCGGACGCACGATGACACCTTGCTGCAACAGGCTTTGATACACTTTCGGGGTGTTGGCGGCATCGCCTTTGATGCGGAAACTAATGAAGTTGCCGTACGACGGAATGTATTCCACGCCCATTTTGCGGAAGCCGTCGGTCAGTTGCAGCATACCGGCGCGGTTCAGCGCATACGATTTCTGCACAAACTCGGCATCCTGCAGCGCGGCCAGCGCGCCGACCAGGCCGATGCTGCTGACATTGAATGGCTGGCGCACGCGGTTCATCAGATTGGCTACGTCCGGATGCGTCAGTCCGAATCCGATACGCACGCCTGCAAGGCCGTAAACCTTGGAGAAAGTGCGCGTGATCAGCAGATTGGAAAATTGTTTCAGCCATTTGATACTGTCCGGTTTGTTGGCTTCGGGCAGGTATTCGTAATACGCTTCGTCCATGACGACCAGCACATCGCGCGATACCCGTTCCATGAAACGGAACAATTCATCTTCGCCGGATAACGTGCCGGTCGGGTTGTTGGGGCTGGCGATAAAGACGATGCGTGTTTCCGGCGTGATGGCATCCAGCATCGCGGGCAGGTCATGGCCGTAATCGCGGGCGGGAACCGCAATACCGTTCGCGCCGATCATTTGCACCACCAGCGGATACACCGCAAAGGCATGCTGCGAATACACCGCAGCGGCACCGGGTTTGAGAAAAACGCGCGCGGCCAGATCCAGCACGTCGTTGGAGCCGTTGCCCAGAATAATCTGCGTCGGATCGACGCCATAGCGTTTCGATAGCGCGGCTTTCAACTCGTAGCCGCTGCCGTCCGGATACAGCGCGACGTCGTGCAATGTGTTGATCATCGCGTCGAGCGCGAGCGGGCTGGTTCCGAGCGGATTTTCGTTGGACGCCAGTTTGATGATGTAAGACTCATCCAGTCCGATTTCACGTGCCAGTTCCGAAATCGGTTTGCCGGGCTGGTAAGGTTGGATCGAGCGGATATATTCCGGAGCAAAATCGCAAAGATTCATAAGATTAAATGTGTTAATGAATAAAAAAGAATAGGGAAAATGTGGTGAATTGAATAATGCGGCTATTCAGCGGCGGTGCGTTGTCAGGCGGCCGGATACGATCCCAGAATTTTCAGGAAAGCGGCTTTGTGGCGTAACTCCGCCACGGCTGCGGCGACATTGTCATCTTGCTGATGTCCTTCAAGATCGATGAAAAAAACATACTGCCACAGACCGGTGCGGGACGGGCGCGATTCCAGGCGGCTCATGCTGACGCCATACTGCGCCAGCGATTCGAGCAAGGTGTAAATCGCGCCGGAACGGTTATTGGTCGACACGATCAGCGATGTTTTGTCTTTTCCCGAAGGCGCGACGATTTGCCTGCCGATCACCAGAAAGCGCGTGGTATTTTTCGGATCGTCCTCGATGTTTTCCGCGCAGATGGAAAGCCCGAATAATTCCGCCGCTCTTTGGCTGGCGATCGCTGCGGCCTGATTGTCGGCTGCGGCTTGCCGGGCTGCATCGGCATTGCTGGCGGCATGGATCAACGCGGAATGAGACAGATGCGGTAAGTTGGTACTTAACCAGTGATGACACTGTGCCAGCGATTGCGGGTGCGAGTAAATTTTGTTGATGTGCGCTAGATCGGTTTGCTGCGCCATCAGAAACTGATGCACCGGCAATTGAATCTCGCCGCAGATGGTGAGCGGCGTTTGCAGCAGCAAATCCATGGTTCTGCCGACCGCGCCTTCGGAAGAATTTTCCACAGGCACCACGCCGTAATGGGCCGCTTCCGATTCCACCGTGCGGAACACATCGTCGATCGAATCGCACGCGACCTCAGTGATCGCGCTGCCGAAGCGTTTCAGCGCCGCTTCTTCGGAGAAGGTGCCGTTCGGGCCGAGGTAGGCCACGCTCATGGGTTTTTCCAAGGAGCGGCACAACGACATGATTTCGGTAAATAAATGTTTAATGTGTTCGTTGCTGACCGGCCCGGGGTTTTGTTCCTGCACGCGCGCCAATATTTGCGCTTCGCGTTCGGGACGATAGACGATGCCGCTTTTTTTGATTTTGCCGACTTGCTGCGCCAATCCGGCGCGTTTGCTGACCAATTGCAGCAATTCGTTGTCGATGGCGTCGATTTGATCGCGGAGTTGTTTGAGTTCTTCGGACATGTTAGTTAATCATTGAACATTGGGCGATTCGGTAGTGCTTGGGGTTTATCCGGGAAGACGCAAATAACGCGCCATCAGCACGCCGCTGATCGATGCTATCTCATGCAAAACATGCGGCGGGACCGGGCTGTCGGTGTCGACCAGCGTATAAGCCATGCCACCGCGCGATTTGTTGATCATGGTATGAATATTCAGTCCGGCCTGCGCCATGCTGGTCGAAATCTGCCCCAGAATATTCGGCACGTTGGCATTGGCGACCGCGACGCGGTAAGGCACTTCGCGTTCCATCTGCGTGTCCGGAAAGTTGACGGTGTTGGTGATATTGCCGTTTTCCAGATAATCGATCAACTGATCCACCACCATCACGGCGCAATTGTCTTCCGCTTCGGCGGTCGATGCACCGAGGTGCGGCAAGGTAATCACGTTTTTCTGGTGTTGTAGTTTCTCGCTGGGGAAATCGCTGACGTAAGTTTTGATTTTGTTGGCGGCGATGGCTTGCAGAATGGCATCTTCATCGACGATCGCGCCACGCGAGAAATTCAGCACAATTGCATGCGGCTTCATCAACTGTATCGTGCTGCTGTTGATCAGGTGCCGTGTCGAATCGAGCAATGGCACGTGTACGCTGATGAATTCGCTATGGCGCAGCAAATCCTCCAGGCTGTTGGCTTTCTTGACTTCCGCCGACAGGCTCCAGGCCGATTCGACGGTAATTTTCGGGTCGAAACCGATGACTTTCATGCCGAGCCGGATGGCCGAATTGGCAACCAGGCGGCCGATTTCGCCTAGACCGATCACGCCCAGCGTGCGCCCCGGCAATTCGATGCCGGAAAAACGTTTTTTGCCATCTTCGGCTTGCTTGTTGAGCGCCGCATCGTCACCCTGCAGGCTGTCGGCGAATTGCAATGCCGGTACCAGGTTACGCGCCGCCAGAAACAAACTGGCCAGCACTAATTCCTTGACGGCGTTGGCGTTGGCGCCGGGCGTATTGAAAACCGGCACACCGCGCGCATTCATCGCGTCGACCGGGATGTTGTTGGTACCCGCGCCGGCGCGGCCGATCGCTTTGACGCTCTCTGGGATGACGCTGTTCAGCATGTTGTGCGAGCGCACCAAGATGGCATCCGGTTCCTCGATGTCATGACCGGTCTGATAACGCTCCGCGGGAAAACGGTTGAGTCCGTGCGAAGAAATCGCATTGAGCGTCAGAATTTTAAAGGATTGTTGTTCAGGCATGGCGGCTGGCAAACTCCTTCATGAAAGTGACAAGTGTCGCGACACCTTCGACCGGCATGGCATTGTAGATTGATGCCCGCATACCGCCGACCGAGCGATGTCCCTTCAGCTGCAATAAACCGTTGTGTTGCGCTTGTTTGAGAAATTCACCGTCCAACGCGGAATCTTTCAGTGTGAACGGCACATTCATACGCGACCGGTTGGCTATCGCCACCGGGCAGTGATAGAAATCGGTGCTGTCGAGATAGTCGTACAGCAGATTGGCCTTGGCCGTGTTGATTTTTTCCATTGCTGTCAGCCCGCCCTGTTTTTTCAGCCAGGCGAACACCAGGCCGGTGATGTACATGGCGTAAGTGGGCGGGGTGTTGTACATCGAATCATTCTTGGCGTGAATCTGATAATCGTACAGCGTCGGTGTGCCGGGCAGCGGCTGGCCCAATAAATCTTCGCGCACGATGACCAGCGTCAATCCGGCGGGGCCGAGGTTTTTTTGCGCACCGGCATAAATCAGACCAAAACGCGTGACATCCAACGGCCGCGACAAAATATCCGACGACATGTCGGCAACCAGCGGAGCCTCCGTATCCGGTGCCCAGTGAAACTCGACACCGCCGATGGTTTCGTTGCTGGTGTAATGCACATAGGCTGCATCGGGGTTTAGATGCCATTGTTCCCGTGGCGGGATGTACGTGAAATTACCATCTTCTGAAGAAGCGGCCACATTGACCGTGCAATAGCGGCTGGCTTCCTCAATGGCTTTGGCCGACCACTGGCCGGTATTGATATAGTCCGCTGTTGTTTTGCCGCGCAGCAGGTTCATCGGCACCATGGCAAACTGGCTGGAAGCGCCGCCTTGCAGAAACAGCACTTTATAGTTGCGCGGAATGTTTGCCAGCTCGCGCAGATCGTTCTCGGTTTTTTCCGCTATCGACATGAATTCCTTGCCGCGGTGACTCATTTCCATCACCGACATGCCGCTGCCGTGCCAATCGAGCATCTCATCGCGCGCCTGTTGCAATACTTCCTTGGGGAGGACTGCGGGTCCTGCGCTGAAATTGTAGATCTGATTCATGGCGTTTTTTCCGGTAAGTGGTTATTGGCTATTCACCATCTCCATCGCTGTCCTCGCTTTCGACCACCCGTTCCAGACCGGCCAGTTTTTCGCCCGGATCCAGATTGATCAAGGTAACGCCTTGCGTGGCGCGGCTCATTTCGCGTACTTCGTTGACGCGCGTGCGGATCATGACGCCGCCGGAGGTGATCAGCATGATTTCATCGTCCGGTTTTACCAGTTTGGCGGTGACCACCTTGCCGTTGCGCGCGCTGGTGATGATCGCGATCATGCCTTGCGTGCCGCGGTTGTGGCGGGTGTATTCGCTGATCGGGGTGCGTTTGCCGAAGCCGTTTTCCGTCGCTGTTAACACCGCCAGTTCTTCATTCTCCGCTACCAGCATCGAAATGACTTTATGTCCGGAGCCCAGTTTCATGCCACGGACGCCACGGGCGGTACGACCCATCGGACGCACGTCGTTTTCGCTGAAGCGCATGGCTTTGCCATTATCTGAGAACAACATGACATCATGTTTACCTTCGGTCAGTTCGACACCGATCAGATAATCGCCTTCGTCCAGTCCGATGGCGATGATGCCATTGTTACGCGGACGGGAGAATTCCGATAGAGGCGTTTTCTTGACGGTGCCAAACGATGTGGCCATAAAGACAAAGCGGTTCTCGTCGAAAGTTTTGACCGGCAGAATAGCGTTGATTTTCTCGCCTTCTTCCAGCTGCACCCAATTGATGATCGGCTTGCCGCGCGATTGCCGCCCGCCTTGCGGCACTTCGTAGACCTTGATCCAGTACACGCGCCCCAGACTCGAGAAGCACAGGATGTAGTCATGCGTGTTGGCGATGAACAGTTTGTCGATGAAATCATCTTCCTTGGTGCTCGTCGCCAGCTTGCCGCGCCCGCCGCGTTTTTGCGCGCGATAGTCGTCGAGCAACTGGGATTTGATATAGCCGCTGTGCGATAGCGTCACCACGACATCGGCCGGGGTGATCAAGTCTTCGATACTCAAATCCTGCGTGTCGATGACGATTTCACTGCGGCGTTTGTCGCCGAATTGCAGTTTGATCGCGTCCAGTTCTTCGGTGATGATGCTGGTGATGCGCTCCGGATTGGCCAGAATATCCAGAAAATCGATGATTTTATCGATAACTTCCCGGTACTCATCGACGATCTTTTCCTGTTCCAGACCGGTTAAACGTTGCAGACGCAGTTCCAGGATCGCTTGCGCTTGCGCATCGGAAAGCCGGTAACCCTGTGCTTGCAAACCGAAGAAATTATCCAATCCTTCCGGACGCAGCGCATTGGCATCGGCCATGGCGCGCGACAGCATTTCTTCAACCAATTTGGACTGCCAGGTTCTTGCCATCAAGGCTTCCTTGGCATCAGCAGGCGTCGGCGCTGCTTTGATCAACGCGATGATTTCATCGACGTTGGATAATGCAACTGCCAGGCCTTCCAATAAATGACCGCGTTCGCGCGCTTTTTTCAGTTCAAAAACCGTGCGGCGCGTGACGACTTCGCGGCGGTGGCGCAGGAAGGCATCCAGGATCTGCTTCAAATTCAGCAAGCGCGGCTGGCCATCCAGCAAAGCCACCATGTTCATGCCGAACGTATCCTGCATCTGGGTTTCTTTGTACAGATTGTTCAGGATGACTTCGGGCACTTCGCCGCGCTTCAGTTCGATGACGACGCGCATGCCGGATTTGTCGGATTCGTCGCGCAGATCGGAAATACCTTCGATTTTCTTGTCGCGCACCAGCTCGCCGATACGTATCAGCAAATTGGCTTTGTTAACCTGATATGGCAATTCATCGATGATGATGCATTGGCGGCTGCCTTTTTCCAGATCTTCAAAATGTGTGCGTGCACGCATCACCACACGGCCACGGCCGGTGCGATAGCCGTCGCGTACGCCGGCGACACCGTAAATGATGCCAGCGGTGGGAAAATCCGGCGCCGGAATAATATCGATCAGCTCATCGATGGTAATATCCGGGTTTTTGAGCAAGGCGAGGCAGGCTTCCACGACTTCATTCAGATTATGTGGCGGGATGTTGGTCGCCATGCCGACGGCGATACCCGAGGAGCCATTGATCAGCAAATTGGGTATTTTGGCCGGCAGAATCAGCGGTTCTTTTTCGGAATCGTCGTAGTTGGGACCGAAATCCACCGTTTCCTTGTCGAGATCGACCAATAGCTCGTGCGCAATCCGCGACATACGGATTTCAGTGTAACGCATCGCCGCGGCGTTATCGCCATCGACCGAACCGAAGTTACCCTGTCCGTCGACTAGCATGTAACGCAAGGAAAAATCCTGCGCCATGCGAACGATGGTGTCGTAGACCGCAGTATCGCCATGCGGATGGTATTTACCAATAACGTCACCGACGATACGCGCGGATTTTTTGTAGGGCCTGTTCCAGTCGTTGGATAGCTCGTGCATGGCGAATAACACGCGCCGGTGCACCGGTTTCAAGCCATCGCGAACATCCGGCAGAGCGCGGCCCACGATGACGCTCATTGCGTAATCAAGATAGGAACGCCGCATTTCTTCTTCAAGACTGATGGGCAGAGTTTCCTTGGCAAACTGATTCATATCTTATGATTTTGTGAGAAACAACAGGTTATGATGCAGAAATATATCTTTGCTGAAACTGGATATAAGAAATTTATAAATCGGATCATTCTAACATGCTGCTATCGTTTCTCGACTAACTTTGCTATGACCCGCGCATAAAATTGCCATAAATGAGTGGATATGCAAAGAAAAAAGCTTGAAAAAGCAGGCTAAATAGGTAACCATAACAACTTTTTCAAATTTTCCTTACCGTACCGGGTGGAGCGCTGAATTGAATTTTTCGTTTAAAATACAAATGCGAGTGTGATGCAGTGTCTAATTTGATGAATACATACTCACGGTTGCCTGTTACCTTTGTCAAAGGCGAAGGGGTCTGGTTATGGGACGATCGCGGTGAACGGTATCTGGATGCACTGGCCGGTGTGGCGGTGTGCGGACTGGGTCATTGCCACCCGAGATTAACCCGGGCGATCTGTGAACAAGCCGGGACGCTGATCCATACTTCTAATCTTTTTCATATTGAAAAGCAGGAACGGCTGGCTGAACGTCTGACGGAATTATCCGGAATGGATAATGCGTTCTTCTGCAATTCCGGTGCGGAAGCGAACGAAGCCGCCATTAAACTGGCCCGGCTGTATGGACATAACAAAGGGATATCGTTGCCCACGATCATTGTCATGGAGCGGTCATTTCACGGTCGTACCATGGCAACGCTGACAGCCAGCGGAAACCGCAAGGTGCAAGCCGGGTTTGAACCGCTGTTAACCGGTTTTGTGCGCGCTCCTTATAATAATTTGGATGCGATCGCGCAAGTGGCCGCCAATAATAAAGATGTCGTGGCGGTGTTGGTGGAGCCATTTCAGGGTGAGGGCGGGGTAAATATTCCCGAAGCGCATTATTTGCAAGGATTACGCAATCTGTGCAGCCAGAATGGCTGGCTGCTGATGCTTGATGAGGTGCAATCGGGAATCGGGCGCAGCGGTAAATGGTTTGCGTTTCAGCATAGCGATATCATGCCGGATGTCGTTACGCTGGCCAAGGGACTCGGCGGTGGTGTGGCGATTGGTGCTTGTTTGGCGAAAGGTATAGCAGCCGAAGTGTTCAAACCGGGTAATCATGCCTCCACGTTTGGTGGTAACCCGTTGGCCTGTGCGGCGGCGATCGAAACGCTGAAAGTAATTGCCGATGAAGGTCTGCTGGAGCATGCGACAAAATTGGGCGATTTCATGCGCGATCGGCTGCGGAATCAACTGGCCGATGTTCCGGGTGTTGTGCAAGTCAGAGGTCAGGGTTTAATCGTCGGTGTCGAACTTTCCGTGCCTTGCGTCGAATTGGTGCGAAAAGCGCTGGAGAAGAAATTATTGATCAATGTAACATCGGATAAAGTGATTCGCTTGCTACCGGCGTTTGTGATGCAGCAACATGAAGCTGAGCAAGTGATTGATATTACTTGTCTGTTGATAAAGGAGTTTTTGAATAACTAAGCAGATTGCGTAGTAATGCATTGCTGATTGGTTGTTTATCGCGTTATGCAATTAAAGCATTTTTTGCAATTCAAGGATTTTAGCCGCGATGAATATGAGTATTTATTTGCGCGCGCGCGTTGGATAAAGCAGGAGTTCAAACAATACCGGCAATACTGGCCGCTGTCCGATCGCACATTGGCGATGATCTTTGACAAAAATTCAACCCGTACGCGCTTGTCATTTGAAGCCGGCATGCATCAACTGGGCGGTGCAGCCATTTATCTGTCAACGCGGGATACGCAATTGGGGCGGGGAGAGCCGGTGGAAGACGCGGCGCGGGTGATTTCCCGCATGGTCGATCTGATTATGATCCGGACTTATCAGCATGACCTTGTCAAGCGTTTTGCGGAGTATTCCAGAGTACCGGTGATTAATGGTTTGACCGATGAATATCATCCGTGCCAAATCATGAGTGATATTTTTACGTACACGGAATACAGAGGCTCGATAGAAGGTAAAACAGTGGCGTGGATCGGTGACTCCAATAATATGTGCAGTACCTGGTTGCAGGCGGCCGAGATATTTAACTTTAAAGTGCATGTTTCCACGCCGCCCGGTTACGATATTGACCCTGCGCAGATAGGACTCAACGGCACTGCGCATTTTGAGAAATTTGCCAGTCCCCACAAGGCAGTGGAGGGAGTAGATCTGGTCACGACGGATGTGTGGACTAGTATGGGGTTTGAATCGGAAACTGAGCAAAGAAAGAATGATTTTGCCGAGTTTTGTGTTGACGAGGAAATGATGGCATTGGCCAAACCGGATGCATTATTTATGCATTGTTTGCCAGCTCATCGGGGTGAAGAGGTAAGTGCGGAAGTGCTGGATGGACCGCAATCCGTGGTATGGGACGAAGCGGAGAACCGGCTGCATACCCAAAAGGCACTGATGGAGTATTTGCTGCTGGGTAAAATAGATACTGCAAAATAAATTTGCGATTGGTATTCATGGATTGCGCATTAACGGATTACAGCGCTAGATAAACGAACGTACTGAGAATAATGAAAAAGATTAATAAAGTGGTTTTGGCATTTTCCGGGGGATTGGATACATCCGTCATTTTGAAATGGCTGCAAGATACCTATCAGTGTGAAGTCGTTACTTTTACAGCGGACATTGGGCAGGGAGAGGAAGTGGAACCGGCGCGTGCAAAGGCAAAGCAGCTGGGTGTAAAGGAAATTTATATCGATGACTTGCGTGAAGAGTTTGTCCGCGATTTTGTATTTCCCATGTTCCGCGCCAATACGATTTACGAAGGGGAATATTTGCTGGGGACCAGTATTGCGCGTCCATTGATCGCAAAAAGACAGATTGAAATCGCGAGAGAAACCGGTGCTGATGCGGTATCGCATGGTGCTACCGGCAAGGGTAACGATCAGGTGCGTTTTGAGATGGGTTATTATGCATTACAACCGGATATTCATGTGATTGCACCGTGGCGTGAATGGGATTTGACCTCTCGTGAGACGTTATTGCAATATGCCGAGCAGCATGGTATTCCGGTCGAAATGAAGAAGAAGGCGGGATCGCCTTACAGCATGGATGCCAATCTGTTGCATATCTCTTACGAAGGTAGAATTCTGGAAGATCCTGCCGCGGAACCGGAAGAATCCATGTGGCGCTGGAGTGTTTCGCCGGAAAAAGCACCGGATGAACCGGAATATCTGGATATCGAATTTAAACGCGGTGATGTGGTAGCCCTTAACGGTGTCGCATTATCGCCAGCGAGTGTATTGGAAAAGCTCAATCAATTAGGCGGGAAACATGGCATAGGCCGGTTGGATTTGGTGGAGAATCGCTATGTGGGCATGAAGTCACGTGGCTGTTATGAAACGCCGGGCGGGACCATTCTGTTGCGAGCGCATCGTGCTATGGAGTCGATTACACTCGACCGCGAAGTGGCGCATCTGAAGGATGATTTAATGCCACGCTACGCGTCGTTGATCTACAACGGTTACTGGTGGAGTCCGGAACGCAAAATGCTGCAAACCATGATCGATGCAAGCCAGGAAAAAGTAAATGGCTGGGTGAGGCTGAAGCTGTATAAAGGAAATGTCATAGTGGTCGGCAGAGACTCACAAACCGATTCCTTGTTTGACCCCACCATCGCAACATTTGAAGACGACGCGGGCGCATATAACCAAGGGGATGCGGCAGGATTCATCAAACTGAATGCTTTGAGAATGCGCATTGCGGCTAACGCTGGAAAGAAACATAAGAAATAACTTTTTCAAACCCTTATGACCGGAATATCACCGGTTTGCCTGGAAGTGTGAATGCATAGAAAGCGGGTATAGCGTAATTGTTTATGCACAGACACAGAGAGAAATAATGCCATCATTTGATATCGTTTCAGAAGTGGATAAGCAGGAAGTCAGGAATGCAGTCGACCAGGTGAACAAAGAGGTCACTACTCGGTTTGATTTTAAAGGTTCCGATGCCAGAGTGGAGCAGGCGGATTATCAGCTGACTGTATTCGCAGACGACGAATTTAAACTGGAACAAATATTGGATATTCTCAGAACCCGGCTAACCAAGCGGAATGTGGATGTGCGATGCTTGGAGAAAGGCCAGGTTGAAAAAATTAGCGGAAACAAAGTAAAGCAGTCAGTAACAATTAAAACAGGGCTTGAAACTGAGCTGGCAAAAAAAATTATTAAGCACATCAAAGACGGTAAGCTCAAAGTTCAAGCCAGCATTCAAGGCGATGTGGTACGTGTAACCGGTGCAAAAAAAGATGTGCTGCAAGAAGCAATTCAGCTGATAAAGAAATCGATTGATAATTTTCCATTACAATTTCAAAATTTCAGGGATTAACAGGGATTAGTTGATACTTGAAAACTTATTTTGCAGTTTAAGAAACAAGGTTAGGATTCTTAGCAGAAAGGAAGTTGCAGGGATATGTGATGATGGATGGAAGTGTATTGTTCAAGTGAGCTATCTTCGTCTTGACATATATAAATAAACCCAATAGAATCCGCTCTCTTTTTTGCCGCATCTTCGGATTGGTTGGAGGTCGGTATTGATAATTACCAATATGTTTGATGTTGGGAAATTAAAGCAAATCAGCAAACAGATGAAGAACGGCTTAAAGCCATTCCAGTTTTTTAGGACACAGAAATGCCGACAATCAGTCAGTTAGTTAGAAAACCACGTGCTGCCAAGCAAGTTAAAAGTACTGTCCCTGCGCTCGAGAATAGCCCGCAAAAAAGGGGCGTATGTACAAGGGTATATACAACAACACCCAAAAAGCCAAATTCAGCGTTGCGGAAAGTAGCCCGGGTAAGGTTGACTAATGGATTTGAGGTGACTAGTTATATTGGTGGTGAAGGGCATAATCTTCAGGAGCACTCGGTGGTATTAATCCGTGGTGGTCGTGTTAAGGATTTGCCAGGTGTGCGTTATCACACGGTCAGGGGTAGTCTTGACACTGCGGGTGTTAAAGATCGTAAGCAGAGTCGTTCGAAATACGGTTCTAAGAAACCTAAAACTGCTTAAAATTAATTTAGGTGTCAATCCAAAGTGCTAGAAAAAATAAAATTGCGTAATGTAGGGGTTGAATAATGCCAAGACGTAGAGAAGTTCCAAAGCGTGAAATATTGCCTGATCCAAAATACCACAATGTTGAATTGGCAAAATTTGTTAATGTTCTCATGACGCGTGGTAAAAAATCTGTTGCAGAAAGAATTATCTATGGCGCTCTAGAGCATATAGGCAAAAAAACCGGAAATGATCCGCTGGAAGTTTTTACCCAGGCGTTGACTAACGTTCGTCCAATAGTGGAAGTTAAGAGCCGCCGAGTAGGTGGAGCTAATTACCAAGTGCCGGTTGAAGTACGTTCGGTGCGCCGGAATGCGTTGGCTATGCGTTGGCTACGCGATGCGGCTAGAAAGAGAAGTGAAAAGTCGATGGATGCCAGGCTGGCAGGTGAATTGACTGAAGCTGCAGAAGGGCGCGGTGGTGCTGTGAAAAAACGAGAAGAAGTGCACAGAATGGCGGAATCCAATAAAGCATTCTCACATTTTAGATTTTGATAAATTAAATCTCTGGCATCAAACATAACCGTAAGTTGAATTAATCGTAAGGCATTAAACCGTGGCAAGAAAAACTCCAATAGAGCGTTATAGAAACATTGGCATTATGGCTCATATCGACGCTGGTAAGACAACGACGACCGAGCGCGTCCTTTTTTACACTGGTGTATCGCATAAGCTTGGTGAAGTACATGATGGTGCGGCCACGATGGATTGGATGGAGCAAGAGCAGGAAAGAGGTATTACGATTACATCGGCAGCTACAACCTGTTTCTGGAAAGGAATGGCAGGGAACTATCCTGAGCATCGAGTTAATATAATAGATACACCTGGTCACGTGGATTTTACGATTGAGGTGGAGCGGTCATTGCGTGTGCTGGATGGTGCGTGTACAGTATTTTGTGCAGTGGGTGGAGTGCAGCCGCAAACAGAGACGGTTTGGAGGCAGGCAAATAAATATAAGGTTCCGCGTCTTGCCTTTGTGAACAAAATGGATCGTTCTGGCGCAAATTTCATGCGTGTGTATGAGCAGATTAAGGCACGATTAAAAGCCATGCCAGTGCCTATACAGTTACCCATAGGGGCTGAGGATAAATTTGAAGGTATTGTTGACTTAGTAAAAATGAAGGCAATTTACTGGGATGATGAAAGTCGCGGGATGAAGTTTGAAGAGCGCGATATACCGGAAAATTTAAAGGAGGATGCGCAAGCTTGGCGTGAAAAAATGCTGGAATCAGCGGCCGAGGCAAACGAAGATTTAATGAATAAATATCTTGAGAGTGGAGACTTGGAAATCTCGGATATAAAAATTGGTCTGCGTGCACGGACTATCAATAATGAAATAGTTCCCATGATGTGCGGAACCGCTTTTAAGAATAAAGGCGTGCAAGCAATGCTGGATGCAGTCATAGATTACATGCCGTCGCCTACCGATGTATTGGCGATACAAGGCGAGAACGAGAGAGGTGAGGCTGATAAACGTAAGGCTGATGACGATGAACCATTCTCAGCGCTTGCTTTTAAGATTGCCACCGATCCGTATGTTGGGCAGCTCATTTTCTTTAGAGTTTATTCCGGTGTTGTTGTTTCTGGCGATACTGTCTATAACCCGGTCAAGGGTAAAAAAGAAAGAATAGGCAGGATATTGCAAATGCATGCGAATCAGCGTGAAGAGATAAAAGAAGTAAGAGCGGGCGATATAGCGGCAGCTGTTGGTTTAAAAGACGTTGTAACGGGAGATACACTTTGTGATCCGCAAAAGGTAATTACATTGGAAAGAATGGATTTTCCAGAACCGGTTATTCATGTTGCTGTTGAGCCAAAAACAAAAATTGATCAAGAAAAAATGGGCATAGCGCTCAACAGATTAGCACAAGAAGATCCTTCCTTCAGAGTGCGCACCGATGAAGAATCGGGTCAAACCATCATTTCTGGAATGGGTGAGTTGCATCTGGAAATTATTGTTGACCGAATGAAACGGGAATTTGGCGTGGAGGCTAATGTTGGTGCTCCTCAAGTTGCATATCGTGAAGCAATAAGAAAGTATGTTGAGATTGAAGGAAAATTTGTTAAACAATCAGGCGGACGTGGTCAGTATGGTCATGTATGGTTGAAAATGGAACCTAATGAGACGGGTAAAGGTTTTGAGTTTGTTGATGAGATAAAAGGCGGTTCCGTGCCGCGCGAATATATACCAGCGGTCGAGAAAGGTTTGCTGGAAACGTTACCAAGTGGAGTATTGGCAGGATATCCCGTGGTAGATGTTAAGGTTACACTTTTTGACGGTTCATATCACGATGTTGATTCAAACGAAAATGCGTTCAAGATGGCTGCATCAATAGCATTTAAAGATGGCATGCGTAAAGCCAATCCGGTGCTGTTAGAGCCAATGATGGCGGTTGAAGTGGAATCACCAGAAGATTTCATGGGGAACGTAGTTGGAGATTTGTCGTCTAGACGTGGCATGATACAAGGGATGGAAGACGTGCCTGGGTTTAAAGTAATTCGAGCCGAGGTGCCGCTAGCAGAAATGTTTGGTTATTCGACAGCATTAAGATCGGCCACGCAGGGTAGGGCAACTTACTCAATGGAATTTAAACATTATTCAGAAGCACCGAAAAATGTGGCTGATGCGATAATCAATAAAAAATAATCGAATTGGATAGAGTGTAGAGGGATAAAACATGGCAAAGAGTAAATTTGAGCGGTCGAAGCCACACGTAAATGTTGGTACGATAGGGCACGTGGATCATGGTAAGACGACGCTGACGGCGGCGATTACGACGATATTGACGAAGAAATTTGGCGGAGAAGCGAAGAGCTACGATCAGATTGACTCAGCACCGGAAGAGCGTGCGCGTGGGATTACCATTAATACGGCACACGTGGAATACGAAACGTCGAATCGTCATTATGCGCATGTGGACTGTCCTGGGCACGCGGATTATGTGAAAAACATGATCACGGGTGCGGCACAAATGGATGGAGCCATATTGGTGGTGTCTGCTGCCGATGGTCCAATGCCGCAAACACGAGAACATATCCTGCTGGCGCGCCAAGTAGGCGTTCCTTACATCATTGTGTATATGAATAAAGCAGATATGGTGGATGACGCCGAGCTCATAGAGCTGGTGGAAATGGAAATACGCGAACTATTATCCAAATATGACTTTCCGGGTGATGACACTCCGATTATTGTAGGCTCGGCGCTGAAAGCGCTGGAAGGCGATCAAAGCGATATCGGAGAGCCTTCCATATTAAAATTGGCGGAAGCGCTGGATAGCTACATACCACAACCGGAACGCGCAATCGACGGCGCATTTATCATGCCGGTAGAAGATGTTTTCTCGATTTCGGGCCGTGGAACGGTTGTAACGGGACGGGTTGAAAGAGGCATCATCAAAGTAGGCGAAGAGATAGAGATCGTAGGCCTTAAACCCACGCTGAAGACAGTATGCACGGGCGTTGAAATGTTCCGTAAACTATTGGATCAAGGTCAAGCCGGTGATAATGTGGGAATACTGCTACGTGGCACGAAACGTGAAGAAGTAGAACGCGGACAAGTGCTGGCAAAACCGGGTAGCATATCGCCACATACCAAATTCACAGCGGAAATATATGTATTGAGCAAGGAAGAAGGTGGAAGACATACCCCATTTTTTCCTGGTTATCGCCCACAGTTTTATTTCAGAACGACGGATGTTACGGGGGCGATTGAATTACCGGCGGGTACGGAAATGGTGATGCCCGGGGATAACGTATCGGTAACGGTCAATCTGATAGCGCCGATTGCGATGGAAGATGGGCTGCGATTTGCGATACGGGAAGGTGGACGTACGGTTGGTGCAGGCGTCGTCGCAAAAATTATTGAATGATATTTTATAAGGCGAAATAGAGTTAGAGTCAATCCAGTTGTAAAATTGAATCTATAAACTCGAGATTAAAATATATATGCAAAACCAAAAAATTAGAATTCGTCTAAAAGCATTCGATTATCGGTTGATAGATAAATCGGCACTGGAAATTGTAGAAACAGCAAAAAGAACTGGAGCTGTTGTTAAGGGCCCCGTTCCATTGCCGACTAGAATCGAACGTTTTGATGTGTTGAGATCGCCTCATGTAAATAAAACATCTCGTGATCAGTTCGAGATTAGAACGCACTTAAGATTAATGGATATCATTGATCCAACAGACAAAACAGTCGATGCTTTAATGAAATTGGATTTGCCTGCTGGTGTGGATGTGGAAATCAAATTATAAGTTTTTTTAAATAGTTAGAGTATTTAGTTCTTCTTAATAAAGACATGTGCTCTTAGATCGAGGCGGAAAATGGCAATAGGGTTGATTGGTCGTAAAATTGGAATGACTCGGATTTTTACTGAGAATGGTGATAGCTTGCCAGTAACTGTCATTGATGTTTCCAATAATCGCATAACTCAGTTAAAAAGGTCTGATACAAATGGTTATTCTGCGGTGCAATTAACATTTGGAAAAAAAAGACCTAATAGAGTCAATAAATCAATTGCAGGGCACTTCTCAAAAGCAGGTGTAGAAGCAGGAAGCACTATAAAAGAGTTTAGAGTAACTTCAGATGAAGATATCAATGAGCTACAAAATGGCGCTACAGTTACATGTGGTATATTCAAAGTTGGCCAAAGAGTGGATGTGTCTGGAACAACTATTGGCAAAGGCTATGCAGGAACGATAAAGTTGCATCACTTTTCTTCAAATCGAGCTAGTCACGGTAATTCAAAAGCGCATAATAAACCAGGATCAATTGGGATGGCGCAAGATCCCGGTCGAGTTTTTCCCGGTAAAAGAATGTCAGGCCACATGGGTAATGTAAGAAGAACTATTCAAAATATAGAGATATTAAGAATTGATGAAGCAAGGAGTTTATTGCTTTTAAAAGGCGCAATACCAGGATCTAAAGGCGGCAATGTCATAGTGCGTTCGAGCATTAAAGTAAGAAAATAGATTGATTAATAAAACGAAATAACAATAGGATGAACAGGTAATGGAGTTGAAGCTTATCGGTGAAAAGAATCAGGCAACAGAAAATATCACTGTTTCTGATGAACTTTTTAATAAAGATTACAATGAGGCACTTATTCATCAAGTTATAACTTCTTATCTATCAAATGCGCGAGGAGCTACGCGAGCTCAGAAAGGGCGTGCAGATGTTGCCAAGTCAACTCGTAAGCCATGGCGGCAAAAAGGAACAGGGCGCGCTCGTGCCGGTATGGCATCAAGTCCAATATGGCGCGGAGGCGGAAAAATTTTTCCAAATAGTCCTGATGAGAATTTTAGAAAAAAACTCAATAAAAAAATGTATCGTACCGGTATAAGTATCATTTTGTCTCAGTTAGTACGTGATGAGCGATTAATGATTATAGATAACTTTAATGTCGATACGCATAAAACTAAAGCTTTTAAAGAAAAACTAATTGCATTAGGGCTCAGTGAGGTTATGTTGATTACGAATAATGTGGATGAAAATTTGTATCTCTCATCGCGCAATATTCCACATGTTTCTGTAGTTGAAGTGAAGAATGTAGATCCGGTAAGTCTTTTGAAATTTGAAAAGATTTTACTTACAACAGAAGGATTGAAGAATCTTGAGGAACTTCTGTCATGAAAAATTCAAATATTAATCAAGAACGTTTATTAAAAGTCATATTAGCGCCGCATATCTCAGAGAAAGCTACATTTATCGGAGAGAAAAATAATCAAACGGTATTTCGTGTAGCAACAGATGCAACTAAAAAAGAAATAAAACATGCCATAGAGTTATTATGGAAAGAACAAAAGATAGAAGTGAAGAATGTTCAAACGATAAATGTGAAAGGAAAAAGCAAAAGATTTGGACGTTTTATGGGACGCAGAAGTGATTGGAAAAAAGCCATCGTAAGCATTAAGGCAGGGCAGGAATTGAGTTTTGCAAATTTTTCAAATGCAGAGGTTAAATAATGGCCCTTGTTAAATTAAAACCGACTTCACCTGGAAGAAGATCAGTAGTTAAAATAGCAAATAATGATCTGTACAATGGCGAACCTTATAAAAATTTAATAGAAAAACAAACTAAAACTGCGGGACGTAATCATTATGGTCGCATCACTACAAGGCATCGTGGGGGCGGACATAAACAACACTATAGATTGATAGATTTTAAACGTGATAAAGATGATATAACTGGTATCGTCGAACGTATTGAGTATGACCCTAATAGGACAGCAAATATTGCTTTAATTTGCTATCAGGATGGGGAAAGAAGGTACATTATTGCTCCAAAAGGATTAGCAGTAGGCACAAAAATTTCTAGTGGTAAAAATGCTCAAATAAAACCTGGAGATGCGCTACCTTTACGCAATATACCGATGGGGACGATAATTCATTGTGTTGAATTATTGCCAGGAAAAGGCGCCCAATTAGCACGATCGGCTGGTGCTTCGATACAATTACAAGCACGAGAAGGAAATTATGCACAACTGAAACTTCGCTCAGGAGAGATGCGGAAAGTGCATATTGATTGTCGTGCCACAATCGGTGAAGTAGGTAATGCTGAACACAACTTAAGATCTATTGGTAAAGCAGGTGCAGTTCGGTGGCGTGGAATTAGACCAACTGTACGAGGTGTGGCAATGAATCCTATAGATCACCCACATGGTGGTGGAGAAGGAAGGACATCCGCAGGAAGGCATCCAGTCAGTCCATGGGGAACACCAGCTAAGGGTTATAGAACTCGAAAAAATAAAAGAACAGAAGTGATGATAGTTCGTCATCGTTATTCAAAAAAAGGATAATAGATTAAATGGCACGATCAGTTAAAAAGGGACCATTTGTAGATACGCATCTAATGGAAAAGATAGTGAAAGCGCGTGAAACAAATGATAAGAGACCTGTTAAAACATGGTCAAGACGGTCCACCATATTGCCCGATTTTATAGGGATAACAGTGGCCGTACACAATGGTAAGCAACATATTCCTGTTTTTGTGACAGAAAATATGATTGGTCATAAATTTGGTGAATTTTCACTTACACGTACTTTTAAAGGCCATGCTGGCGATAAAAAAGCAGTTACTAAGCGATAGGAATTAATATGGAAACTACTGCTAAATTGCGCGGGGTTAGGTTATCAGCACAAAAAGGACGTCTTGTGGCAGATCAAATAAGAGGTCTGACAGTTGATAAAGCACTGAATATTTTGACTTTCAGCCCTAAAAAAGGCGCAGAAATAATTCGAAAAATCTTGGAATCAGCCATTGCAAATGCAGAACATAATGATGGCGCTGACATTGATGAATTGAAAGTCTCATCTATATATATTGATAGAGGAGTACTGATGAAACGAACAAGTGCACGTGCTAAAGGTCGTGGCAACAGAATTGTTAAGCCTACATGTCATATCTCGTTAACAGTAAGCGATAATGGTAGTCAAATTAAATAAAATCAAAGGCACTAATTGATATGGGTCAAAAAATACATCCAATCGGGTTTCGTCTTTCAGTTCAAAGAAATTGGTTGTCAAAGTGGTATGCAAATAGCAATAACTTTGCAACTATGCTGAATGAGGATATAAAAGTACGGACTTTTCTTAATGAAAAGCTTAAAAATGCCTCGGTTGGTAGAGTTTTGATAGAAAGACCATCAAAAAATGCAAGGATTACTATTTACAGTTCTCGTCCAGGTGTGGTCATTGGCAAAAAGGGAGAAGATATAGAGGTATTGCGCACTGAGCTCCAAAAAAGAATGGGGGTTCCCGTCCATGTTAATATCGAAGAAATAAGAAAACCAGAACTGGATGCGCAACTAATTGCCGATAATATCGCTCAACAATTAGAAAAAAGAATTATGTTTCGTAGAGCAATGAAACGGGCAATGCAGAATGCTATGAGATTGGGAGCTCAAGGTATAAAAATAATGAGTTCGGGTAGATTGAACGGGATAGAAATTGCCCGAACGGAATGGTATAGAGAAGGCCGAGTTCCTCTTCATACTTTAAGAGCAGATCTCGACTATGCAACTTCAGAAGCTAAAACTACTTATGGCATTATTGGCATTAAAGTGTGGGTTTTTAAAGGCGAGATACTTGGAAAAAGTGACGCAAATAGCTTAAATGTCTTAGGTACTGTTTCTGATAGTGAGAAAAAGAAAATTAGTAAAAAATCCTCTCCATCGTTTATTAAAGAATCCGATTCTAAAATAGATAAAAGCATTGAATGATTTAAACATTTATTTACAATTACTAGATTCTTTGATATCTGATAAAAATAAATTCTGGGGAAAGAAATGCTTCAACCAGCGCGTACTAAATATAGAAAGCAGCAAAAAGGAAGAAATACCGGCATCGCAACACGAGGCTCAAAAGTTAGCTTTGGTGAATTTGGTCTAAAAGCAGTTGATAGAGGCCGATTAACAGCACGTCAAATAGAAGCTGCTCGAAGAGCTATGACAAGACATATCAAAAGGGGTGGCCGTATCTGGATACGGATTTTTCCTGATAAACCAATTTCACATAAACCAGCTGAAGTACGGATGGGAAATGGTAAAGGAAGTCCAGAGTATTATGTTGCTGAAATTCAGCCTGGGAAGGTTCTTTATGAAATGGATGGAGTTAGTGAAGAACTAGCTAAAGAAGCGTTTAGACTAGCTGCAGCAAAATTACCAATTAAAACAGTATTTACTATTAGGCAATTTGGCGGATAACAATGAAAGTTAGTGAATTGAAAGAAAAATCATTATCTGAACTCAATAAAGAACTCATTTCCTTATTAAGAGTGCAATTTAGCTTAAGAATGCAATTAGCTACACAACAACTTTCAGACACAAGTCGAATGAAGATGGTTAGAAAAGATATCGCAAGAGTTAAAACAATTATGACTCAGAAAGCAAGTTAATTATGAATAGCGAAAAATTGAAACGTACACTGACTGGTCGTATCACAAGTAATAAAATGGATAAAACAGTAACAGTATTGGTTGAACGCAGAATAAAACACCCACTTTATGGAAAATTTGTAATTAGATCAAAAAAATATCATGCTCATGTTGAGAATGAACATTTATCTATAGGTGATATTGTTTTAATAGAAGAATGTCGTCCATTATCAAAAACCAAGAATTGGAAAGTAGTAAAACACGTTAATAATGTATCCGAGAGATAAATAGTTTCTTTGCTACTTGAAGTGCGTGATTTTCTATAAATTATATCAAAAAAGAGTGTTTTCTTGTATAATGCCGCCTTTTTGATTCGTCGGGATACTTATTAAAATAAATATTTATTTGATCGAAATAAATCTAAATAAATATTCAATATGAGTTTTTAAAAAGAGAATATTAAATGATACAAATGCAATCAATATTGCGAGTTGCAGATAACACAGGTGCGAGATCATTGATGTGTATCAAAGTTCTTGGTGGATCAAAGAGAAAATACGCAGGTATTGGCGATATAATTAAAGTGAGCATCAAAGATGCAGCGCCAAGAGGACGTGTGAAAAAAGGCGAAGTATATAATGCTATTGTAGTACGTACAGCAAAAGGTGTGAGACGTATAGATGGTTCTTTGTTAAAATTCGATGAAAATGCCGCCGTGCTTTTGAATAACAAACTTGAGCCGATTGGAACACGGATATTTGGTCCAGTCACTCGTGAGTTGCGTAATGCGCGCTTTATGAAGATTGTGTCGCTTGCTCCAGAAGTTCTGTAATATCGAGAAGAGAATAGATATGAAAAAAATTAAAAAAGATGATGATGTAATTGTAATTACTGGAAAAGATAAGGGAAAAAAAGGTACAGTACTTCGTACGATCGGTTCTGAGCGTTTGCTGGTGCAAGGAATAAATTCGGTAAAAAAGCATCAAAAGCCTAATCCTTCAACCGGAGTCACTGGAGGAATAATTAATAAAGAAATGCCAATTCATATTTCGAATGTCGCAATTTATAACTTCACATCAAAAAGAGCTGATAGAGTAGGGTTTAGAGTAGATTCTAATGATAAAAAAGTGCGTTTTTTTAAAACTACAAATGAATTGATTGAAGTATAAAAGGAATTGTAATTATATGGCTCGTTTACAGGATTATTACCGTAATACAGTAGCAAAAGAATTAAAAAAGCAATTTGGATACAAATCAGTAATGGAAGTGCCGTGTATAACTAAAATTACACTTAATATTGGATTGGGCGAAGCGACAATTGATAAAAAAGTGATTGAGAATGCAATTTCTGATATAAAAAAGATTTGTGGTCAACAGCCGGTTGTGACAAAAGCTAAGAAATCTATTGCAACTTTTAAAGTTAGAAAAGATTATCCAGTAGGTTGCATGGTAACTCTTAGGAAGGTTCGGATGTATGAGTTTCTTGATAGACTAATTACTATAGCAATACCTAGAATTCGGGATTTCAGAGGAATATCTGGAAAATCATTCGATGGAAGAGGAAATTATAATATAGGTATAAAAGAACAAATTATATTTCCTGAAATTGATTACGATAAAATAGACGCTTTACGCGGTATGAATATTTCGATTACAACAACTGCAAAAAATGATGTAGAAGCGAAAGCTTTGTTGGCAGCATTTAGTTTTCCCTTCAAGAATTGAGGAAGTTATGGCTAAGTTATCAACAGTGAATAGAAATAATAAAAGACAAAAATTAGTAAGTAAATATTTTGAAAAAAGAAAAAACTTATGCGAAATAATTTCAAATTATTCACTGGATGAAGATGATAGGTTAAAAGCTAGACAGCAATTACAGAAACTTCCAAGGGATTCAAGCGCTGTTAGATTAAGAAATAGATGCGAATTAACAGGAAGACCACGAGGAGTTTATTCTAAATTTGGACTTGGAAGAAACAAATTGAGAGATATGGCAATGAGTGGAAAAATTCCAGGAATCATAAAAGCTAGTTGGTAATTTTTTGTCTAATAAGTTAATCATAGTATAAATAATTAATTATAGAGTGTAATCAATATGAGTATGAGCGATCCGATTGCAGATATGCTAACAAGAATTAGAAATGCTCAGATGGCAAGAAAGCAATTTACTAAAATGGAAAGTTCTCGCTTAAAAGTGGCAATTGCTAATGTTTTAAAAGAAGAAGGTTATATTGATTCTTATAGTGTTATTAACGAAAATAGCAAAAGTACATTAGAAATTTTACTAAGATATTATGCAGGTAAGCCTGTAATTGAGAATATTAAACGTATTAGTAAACCTGGTTTAAGAATTTACAAATCTAGTAAGGATTTACCAAATGTTATGAATGGCCTTGGCACTGCAATTGTTTCAACGTCGCAAGGTGTGATGACGCAAAATAAAGCGCGCGAGTTAGGTATAGGCGGCGAACTCTTGTGCATTCTAGTTTAGAGGATTTTATTAAATGTCTCGTGTAAGTAATAATCCAATATCTGTTCCTGATAATGTTCAAATCTCTTTATCTGGACAAGATATCACGATAAAAGGACCTCTTGGGGCTTTAGAGTATCCTATCGCAAGTGAGATTAGTGTGGATCAGATAGATGGTTTTCTGAAAATTAAAGCAAATTCTAATTCTCAACATGCAAATGCGTTATCTGGAACATTCAGGGCATTAATTGCAAATATGGTTCATGGAGTTTCAAAAGGATTTGAAAAGAAATTGCAACTAGTTGGAGTTGGTTACAGAGCGCAAGCAACTGCTAATAAATTAAGTCTCACACTTGGGTTTTCACATCCAATAAACTTTGAAATTCCTGATGGAATTAAAATTGAAACTCCAACACAAACCGAGATAATAATTAAAGGCATTGATAAACAAAAGGTTGGGCAAGTTTCGGCTGATATTAGAGCATACAGAAAACCAGAACCTTACAAAGGAAAAGGTGTTCGTTATTCAGATGAAATTATTGTTCTTAAAGAAACTAAGAAAAAATAAGTGAAATTAACATGCTGAATTTGAAAGAAAAGCGTATTAGAAGATCAAAAAAAACTCGTGCCACTATAGCCGAATTGGGTGTCATTAGATTATCTATACATAGAAGTAACTCGCATATATATGCACAGTTGATTGATGATAAGAAAAATAAAACTATTGTTAGTGCATCTACCTTGGAACCTGATGTAAGGAAGGAAATTAAAGTGGGTGGTAATATTGAGGCGGCTGTAATAATTGGAAAAAGAATTGCAGAAAAAGGAATAAAGTTTGGTATATCAAATATTGCATTTGACAGATCTGGATATAAATACCATGGTCGAGTTAAGGCTTTAGCTGAGGCAGCTCGTGAAGAAGGGTTGAAATTCTAACAGAATGTAATGATATCCAAGGTCAAAATATGAGTACTAAAACGATAGGTGCAGAAGAAGGTGGCGATAATTTACGTGAAAAAATGGTTGCTATCAACAGGGTTACAAAAGTTGTTAAAGGTGGTCGTATTTTAGGATTTGCGGCACTTACTGTAGTCGGAGACGGTGATGGCGGAGTTGGCATGGGTAAAGGTAAATCACGTGAAGTGCCAGTCGCAGTGCAGAAAGCAATGGATGAAGCTCGTCGAAAAATGATAAAAGTTAAATTGAAAAATGGGTCTATATATCATCCTATAACCGCATCACATGGTGCTGCTAAGGTATATATGCAACCAGCACCTGAAGGAACAGGTATAATTGCTGGAGGACCTATGCGAGCTATATTTGAAGTCATGGGAATGACCAATATTTTAGCTAAGTGCATTGGTTCTACAAATCCATATAATGTAGTTAGAGCAACACTAAAAGGCTTAGATCAAATGAATACTCCAGCAACAATTGCAGCTAAGCGCAATAAGACAATAAAAGACATAATAGGTTGAAATTATGGTTAATTCTCAAAAAGAAAAAACTATCAAAATTACACTTATTAAAAGCTTGATAGGAACAAAAGAATCGCATAAAGCTACAGCTCGAGGTTTAGGGCTGAGGAAATTAAATAGTTCTTCAATACTTAAGGATACACCCGAAATACGTGGAATGATTGACAAGATTAATTATTTAGTTAAATGCGATTAAATTATGTATTTGAATTCTATTAAACCTTCTGAAGGTTCGAAAAAAAATAAAGTGCGAGTTGGACGTGGTATTGGTTCAGGTTTTGGGAAAACCTGTGGTAGGGGACATAAAGGGCAAAAATCAAGGTCTGGAGGGTTTCATAAGGTGGGTTTCGAAGGTGGGCAAATGCCAATTCAACGTCGTTTGCCAAAAAGAGGTTTTGTGATTTTAAGAAAACGAGAATATCCTAATATACGTTTGAATGATTTGAATTCACTTTCCGAATTAGAGATTACTATTGAAACTTTGATTGCAAATAATATAGTTCCCAAAAAAACGAATAAAGTTAAAATATTTCAATCTGGAAATTGTACAAAAACCTTTAATTTTAAGAATATTGTGATTAGTAAAGGAGCTAAAGATATACTTTTGACTTCTGGAAGTACAATTTCATAATGATTATTTAAATCCAAATAATATGTCGAATTCTGCTGTAGATAAATTTTCTGATCTAAAAAAGCGCTTATGGTTTTTACTATTAGCGTTAATTGTCTATAGAATTGGCGCTCATGTTCCTGTTCCTGGTATAGATCCTATTGTGTTGAAGGATCTATTCGAATCGCAAGAAGGCGGTGTCTTGGGGATGTTTAATATGTTTTCGGGGGGCGCCCTTTCACGATTTTCGATTTTTGCGCTTGGAATCATGCCTTATATTTCTGCGTCTATTATTATGCAATTAGGAACAGTTGCAATACCTTTCCTAGAATCTTTGAAAAAAGAAGGAGAAAGTGGCAGAAGAAAAATTACTCAATATACAAGATATGGCACCGTTGCTTTAGCATTGGTTCAAAGTTATGGAATTTCTATTGCGCTACAGTCGCAAGCGGGTTTAGTAATAAACCCGGGCGGAATGTTTACGATTACTACTGTTATTACATTAGTTACTGGCACAATTTTTTTAATGTGGCTGGGTGAACAGATCACAGAGCGTGGAATTGGTAATGGAATATCATTGATAATATTCGCGGGTATAGCTGCTGGTTTGCCAAGTGCTATTGGAGGTACTTTAGATTTAGTTAGTACAGGCTCGATGCATTTTTTAGTTGCTTTAGGAATTTTTATCGCTGCCGCTTGTGTCACTGGAATTGTTGTTTTTGTTGAAAAGGGACAAAGAAGAATTTTAGTTAATTATGCAAAACGCCAAATTGGACAAAAAGTTTATGGCGGCCAAAGTTCCCATTTGCCTTTAAAGCTTAATATGCCTGGTGTAATTCCACCGATTTTTGCTTCAAGCATAATTTTATTTCCAGCAACATTAGCTGGATGGTTTGCCAATAATGAATCTGTAACATGGCTGAAGGATATTAGCTCTGCATTATCTCCTGGGCAACCCATATATGTCATTTTATATGCCATGATGATCATTTTCTTCTGTTTTTTTTATACAGCTCTTGTTTTTAATCCTAAAGAGACTGCTGATAATCTTAAGAAAAGTGGAGCTTTTGTTCCGGGTATTAGGCCAGGAGAACAGACTACGCGTTATATCGAAAAGATTATGTTACGTTTGACACTATCGGGTTCGATTTACGTTACTTTAGTTTGTTTGTTACCTGAATTTTTGATTCTTAAATGGAATGTTCCATTTTATTTTGGTGGTACCTCTCTTTTAATTATTGTAATTGTGACAATGGATTTTATGTCACAAGTTCAGTCACATGTAATGTCGTCGCAATACGATAGCTTGCTTAAGAAAACTAATTTCAAAAGTAACCAAACGAAATTAACTACAAGATAAATATTTGGCATTTTTTGATGGCAAAAGAAGATACAATACAAATGCAAGGTGAAATTCTCGAAACTCTTCCCAATGCAACATTTCGAGTAAAATTAGAAAATGGACATATAGTGTTAGGACATATTTCTGGGAAAATGCGTATGCATTATATAAGAATTTTGCCGGGCGACAAAGTTACAGTTGACTTAACACCATATGATTTAACAAGAGCTCGCATCACTTTCCGAGCTAAATAGTAAAAAATCAAAATTACATAAACATATTATTATTACCAATTTTAATTATCAAATTTAATCTTATGAAAGTAAATGCTTCAGTTAAAAAATATTGCAGAAATTGCAAAATAATAAGACGTAATAGAGTTGTCCGAGTTATTTGCATAGATCCAAGACACAAACAGAGACAAGGTTAAACATAGAAAGTGAAAGCAAGATTATATAGGAAAATATAAATGGCACGTATTGCTGGCGTAAACATACCTAATCATCAACATGTTGGCATTGCTCTCACTGCAATTTATGGTATTGGTAGATCTAGTTCTAAGAACATTTGTCAAGCAGTGGGTATCGAAACTGATAAAAAATTAAAAGATCTTACAGAAGAGCAAATTGATCAATTGCGTGAATATGTAACTCGAATGACAATTGAGGGTGATCTTCGTCGTGAAATTTCGATGAATATTAAAAGATTAATGGATTTAGGATGCTATCGTGGATTACGACATAGGCGTGGTCTTCCTGTTCGTGGACAACGCACAAGAACAAATGCAAGAACTAGAAAAGGCCCTCGCAAAGCAATACGAGCTCGTTAACTATGTTAGATAAATAGTTGTAATTTTGGTGCCATAATGAATAAAACAAATTCACGTGTTAAGAAAAAAATCAAGAAAAATGTATCTGAAGGTATCGCTCATATACATGCTTCTTTTAATAATACAATAGTTACTATAACTGACAGGCAAGGAAATGCTCTATCATGGGCAACTTCAGGTGGGGCTGGATTTAAAGGATCAAGAAAAAGCACACCATTTGCTGCACAAGTTGCTGCTGAAACAGCAAGTAAAATAGCAATTGACTGTGGTGTTAGAAATCTTGAAGTTAAAGTAAAAGGCCCAGGTCCAGGTCGTGACTCTGCAGTAAGAGCTTTGAATGCGGCCGGTTTTAAAATTACTAGCATTTCAGATGTGACACCCGTACCCCATAATGGATGTCGACCACCTAAAAAACGCCGTATTTAAGGAGATATCTTGGCTCGAAATCTTGCACCAAAATGTAAACAATGCCGAAGAGAAGGTGAAAAATTATTCTTAAAAGGTGAAAAATGTTTTACTGACAAATGCGCTATAGAACGTAGGAATTACCCTCCTGGACAACATGGCCAAAAAAAGGGTCGATTGTCTGACTACGGCGGTCAGCTGCGTGAAAAACAAAAGGTGAAAAAAATCTATGGAATTTTAGAAAAGCAATTTCGTAATATTTATAAAGCAGCCGACAAGGAGCGAGGTATCACAGGCGATAACTTACTACAATTGTTAGAAAGCCGCCTTGATAATGTCGTTTATCATATGGGATTTGGATCTTCTAGATCGGAAGCACGTCAAATTGTTAGACACAACTGTATTTTAGTTAATGGTCATAGAGTTAATATACCTGCTTATTTAGTTAATGTTGGAGATACGATCGAAATTGATAAGAATGCAAAAAATCAATTACGTATTAAATCTTCTATTGAGATAGCCAGCAATCGAAATTTTCCTTCCTGGATAGATGTAAATGTTAGCGAAATGAAAGGTGTCTATAAAATGAAACCTGAACGTTCTGATTTACCTGCTTCTATTAATGAATCATTGATAATTGAATTATATTCAAAATAGTCATATAGATTTTTAAACATAAGGATTTTTTATGCTCGGTACGGAGCTGCTTACACCACGAATTATTGATGTTCAGAATATATCTCCTTTGCATGCCAAAGTTGTGATGGAACCCTTTGAAAGAGGTTATGGCCATACATTAGGTAATGCACTTCGAAGAATTCTATTATCTTCAATGTCAGGTTTTGCTCCAACAGAAGTAAAAATTGCAGGAATCGTTCATGAATATTCTGCTTTGGATGGAGTTCAAGAAGATATTGTTGATATTCTATTGAATATTAAAGGTATAGTCCTGAAACTTCATAATAATGATGAAGCTACTTTATATTTGAGGAAAAATGGAAAAGGTGTTGTTACTGCTGGCGACATCGAAGCTGGTCATGATGTTGAAATAATAAATCCAGAACACATTATTGCTCATTTGACTGCAGATAGTAAAATTAACATTGAATTGAGAGTTGAGAAAGGTAGAGGATTTGTTCCGGCGACAATTAGAAAAAATAAGAATACTGATAAAGACATAGGAACAATTTTTTTGGATGCCTCTTTTAGTCCCGTTAGACGTGTCAGTTACATTGTCGAAAGTGCTCGTGTAGAACAACGTACGGATTTGGATAAGCTGATTATAGATCTGGAAACAAATGGAGTTGTCGAACCAGAAGAAGCGATACGATACGCAGCCCGTGTTTTAGTTCAACAGCTATCTGTTTTTGCTGATTTGGAGAGTACTCCTATTCCAAAAGAAAAGCCTCAGATGCCTCAAATTGATCCAATTTTACTGCGCCCTGTTGATGATTTAGAACTAACTGTCAGATCTGCTAATTGTTTAAAAGTCGAAAATATTTATTACATTGGAGACTTGATTCAACGTACAGAAGCTGAGCTACTCAGAACCCCAAATTTAGGAAGAAAGTCTCTCAATGAAATCAAAGAGGTATTGGCGTCGAGAGAACTTACTTTAGGCATGAAGTTAGATAATTGGCCGCCTGCTAATTTAGAAAATATATCGAAGGATCAGAATCATGCGTCATAATAATGCGTTTAGGAAATTAAATAGAACTAGTAGTCATAGATTGGCAATGTTTCGTAATATGAGTAACTCTTTATTACGTCATGAAGTAATTACTACGACACTTCCAAAAGCAAAAGAACTTAGAAGTTATGTTGAACCTGTTATTACATTAGGTAAAAAACCGTCTTTATCTAATCGAAGGGCAGCTTTTAATAAACTTCGCGATCGCGAAATCGTAACAAAATTGTTTGATGAACTTGGACCACGTTATATTACTCGACCTGGTGGTTATGTCAGAATTCTTAAATTTGGATATAGAAAAGGTGACAACGCTCCAATGGCGCTTGTTGAATTACTTGATCGTCCAGTTGACGAAGTAGATGACAAGAATGAAATCAGTGAGGAATAAGACTGTTGCTGTTTCGTAATATGTATTTATCATTTTTATCACTAAATTACTACTAAAATATACTTTTATATATTTCATGTTTAAGAAAATTTGATAGTTTTGATGTAATTAAAATTAACTTATTAAATAGAAATAAAATTCTTGAGTTTATTCCATGTTACTCAAAGATATTTAATATAAAAATATTCAATATAATTGATTCTACGAATAATTATTTATTGAATAAATTTGATAAATCTGAGTACAATAATAATTTAATAGTTGTTGCAGCTTCTGAGATCCAATTTAACGGGCGCGGCCGTGAAAATCGTAAATGGTATGGTGGAACATTAGGTAATACTCTTACCTTTTCAATTTTATGGCGTTTCGAGAAGGGTGTTTCTTCTTTATCTGGTTTGAGCTTAGTAATTGGTATTGTTCTCGTACGTGTCTTAAGATCCTTTTCAGATAGTAATATTTACCTTAAATGGCCTAATGATATTCTGCATGATAATAGTAAATTGGCTGGTATATTAGTAGAACTTCGTGGAAAGATTCATGGGCCATCATTTGCTGTTATTGGAATTGGTATAAATTTTCATCTGCCATTCTCGATTAAATCTCACATCCAACAAAAAGTAACAGATTTATTTCAATGCACAGGCAAAGTGCATGATCGTAACGAAATACTTGGTGCACTTCTTGTTCAGCTATATATTGTTTTATCTGATTTTGTGAAATATGGATTCTCATATTTCAAAAATGAATGGATGAGTTATCATGCATATCAAGGAAAAAATGTGACACTGCTTTTTCCAGATAATAAATCAGTTGTTGGAGTTGTAGATGATGTAAATGATGACGGTTCTATTTGCTTAATAACACCTAATGGCAAACAGTCTTACAATACCGGTAATATCTCTATGCGCTTAAAAAATAATTAAGCGACCAATGAATCCCACTTTACTAATCATTGATTCTGGCAACTCCTGTGTAAAATGGGGATTGTTTGATAAAAATAATTGGTTATCTCAAAATACTGTTTCGTATGATGATATTTTTGAGTTAAAAAAAGAATTTAGTGTTTTATCTGAACCGAATTTAATTATTATTTCACACGTGGCACGAGATGAAACAAAAAATGAAATTTATAAGTCCATTTCACGCTGGTCCATACAACCAATATGGCACCATTCGCAATCCTATCAATGTGGTGTTTTAAATTGCTATTCAGATCCAAAGCAACTGGGTAGTGATCGTTGGGCAGCTTTAATTGCTGCTTGGAATATAGAACACAAGGCCTGTTTAGTTATTAACGCTGGTACTGCGTTAACTATCGATACACTGTCTGATAGCGGAAAATTCCTGGGGGGCGTTATTTTACCTGGTTTTGGTTTGATGCTTAATAGCCTTTATTCTGGTACTCAATTGAAACCTAATAAATCGGGTGTCTACCAAAATTTTCCCGTTAATACGCAAAATGCGATTCATAGTGGCATAATACAGAGCTTGGTAGGTGCTATTGATCGTATGTATGATATTTTATCTACTCAACCCACGCGTTCAACTATAAGCTGCATCATCAGTGGTGGAAACGCATTTTTGCTAAGCTCTTTCATTAAGTATCCTACTAAGATAATTGACAATTTAGTTTTAGAAGGATTGTTAGTGATTGCTAAGGATGAATTGAAAAGAAGAGAGCTGTACAGTTCTTAAAATATCATGCACTTATTCCAGAAAGCGACCTTTTATACCTCCATCAATGATATGCATGCATTACCACAGCATACTGGAGTTGAGATTGCCTTTGCTGGAAGATCTAATGCTGGTAAATCAAGTGCTATAAATACTTTGGCCAACAAAAACCGACTGGCTTTTGTGAGTAAAACACCAGGGCGCACACAGCATATTAATTTTTTTCGACTGGATGAGAATCAGTTTCTCGTTGATTTACCCGGATATGGATATGCGAAAGTTCCGGATAACATCCGCAAGCATTGGGAGGAGTTACTAAGTCGATATTTACAGACGCGCGAGTCACTTAAAGGCTTAGTATTGATTATGGATATCCGGCATCCATTCAAAGCGCTGGATATTCAGATGCTGGATTGGTTTATACCGACAGGAAAGACAGTCCATATCTTATTGACGAAAGCCGATAAATTGAGTAAACAACAAGCAAATATGACATTACAACATGCTAAGCAATACTTACATGAGTCCTATCCGGGCTGTAGCGTGCAGTTATTTTCTAGCTTAACTCGTAGCGGGATCGAGGATGCTACTTCCGTCATTAATTCTTGGCTAAATGCTGATTAGAATTTAGTGCTGAGCGATTCAAACTGTAAAAAAAGCCCCCGGCTAAAGGGGAGTAAAACCGGGGGGAATCGCCTTAATATCACACTAAGGCCCTGTCTCAGGGAGGAAAGACAGGGGGACGATCAAAATGTCCTTTGCTAAGAGACCTTATCGACTCGATTAGTTCCTCAAATTAATAGAATTATTTTTTATCGTATTATTTTTCCTAATTTTTATTTATGTCTTTTTATAGCCAATTTCCGCAAAAAAGAATGCGACGCATGCGTCGTGATGAATTTTCCCGCCGTCTCATGCAAGAAAATCATCTCCGCGCTGATGATTTGATTTATCCGGTATTTGTTTTGGATGGGAAGAATCGCAGCGAAGATGTGAAATCAATGCCTGGGATTGTCAGGCAAAGTTTGGATCTTTTAATGGCACAAGCGGAAAACTGTTTACGGCTTGGCATTCCCGCATTGGCTATTTTTCCGGTGATTGACGCTGAATTTAAGAATCTGACTGCGAGTGAAGCTTACAATCCCGATGGATTGGTGCCTAGGGTAGTGCAGCAACTGAAGCAGAATTTTCCCGAGCTAGGGATCATTACGGATATTGCGCTTGACCCGTATACCAGTCATGGTCAAGACGGTCTTATTGATCAGCACGGTTACGTTATGAACGATGAAACCGTGGATGTTCTGCGCCAGCAAGCGCTGGTGCATGCACAAGCAGGTGCTGATGTTGTCGCGCCTTCCGACATGATGGATGGGCGCATCGCGGCGATCCGGAATAGTTTGGATAGTCAGCAGTTTATTCATACCCGCATATTGGCGTATTCCGCGAAGTATGCATCGAGTTTTTATGGACCATTTCGCGACGCGGTTGGGTCAGCAGCGAATCTCGGCGCGGGGAATAAATACACTTATCAGATGGATCCGGCAAACTCGGATGAAGCTTTATGGGAAGTTGGGTTGGATTTGAACGAGGGGGCGGATATGGTGATGATTAAGCCTGGTATGCCTTATCTTGATATCGTGCGTCGTGTGAAGGATCAATTCGGTGCGCCCACTTTTGTATACCAGGTGAGCGGCGAGTATGCGATGCTTAAAGCTGCCGCGATTAACGGATGGTTAGATGAAGAGGCCTGTGTGCTGGAATCATTGCTTTCATTCAAACGTGCCGGTGCGGACGGAATATTAACGTATTACGCCATAGAAGCCGCAAGTTGGCTCAAGAAGAGACAATAAGCGATAAAATAATAGAGTATAAAGTTAGAACAGCTGATCTTGTAAATCCCGGGTAACTTTCGGTGTATATTCAACCGGATTTTCATTCAGCGGCGGGAGCTGTTCACTAAGGAAATACTCGGTCATATCTCCGCCGGATTCCCTGAATCCGGTGGCTGAATTAATTCTCGCGGCAACGACGCCATTGGGCGGTTTGTATTCTGCCATGGCGACGCCTTTCAACACAGGCCCCATGTAATCCATCCAAATCGGTAATGCGACGCGCCCGCCGGTTTCATTGTTTCCCATCGATTTAGGCTCGTCATATCCAGTCCAGGCAATGGTTACCAGGTCTTTTTGAAAACCGCAAAACCAAGCGTCGATAAAATTACTGGTCGTACCAGTTTTTCCCGCGAGATCGGTGCGTCCCAGTTGTTTGGCTTTGACTGCCGTACCCTGACTCACAACATCTTGCATCATGCTGGTCATGAGAAAGGCATTACGCGGATCGATCACACGTTTTGCGCCATTGGTGACCGAGACAGGTTGGAATTGTTCGATGGTGTTGCCTTTTTCATCTTCGATTTTCTTGATGAAATAAGGTGCAATGCGAAAACCGCCATTGGCAAAAACTGCATATCCGGCGGCCATTTGCATCGGTGTGACGGAACCCGAACCGAGTGCCATCGGTAAGTAGGGCGGATGACGGCTGGCATCGAAACCGAATCGCGTAATGTAATCTTGTGCGTACTGTATGCCGATCGCCTGCAAGATCCGGATCGACACAAGATTCTTTGATTTGGTTAACGCGGTGCGCATGCGCATCGGCCCTTCAAATTTTCCATCGAAATTTTTCGGTTCCCATAGCTGACTGCCAGTCTGGGCTGCGCTGAACGAGAGCGGGGCATCGTTGATAATGGTGGCTGGCGTGAAACCTTTCTCCAGTGCAGCCGAATAAATGAAAGGTTTGAAACTGGAGCCCGGCTGCCGCCATGCCTGTGTGACATGATTGAATTGGTTTTTATAGAAATCAAATCCACCGATCAATGCACGGATAGCGCCATCATTAGGGTCGATAGAAACAAGCGCCGCTTCTATTTCCGGTAGTTGAACGATATGCCAGACATTCTTCTGATTTTTTTGCACACGGATTAATGCACCGGGGGTAATGTATTTTTTACCGGGATCTTTTTTCTCCGCCAAAAATTTCTGTGCGAATTTTAGTCCATCGCCGGTGATTTCAATGAACTCTCCACCCTTTTTATAAGCCTGGACAGAATTCGGTTTAGCCGCTATGACAACAGCGGCATAAATATCATCGCTATCGTTGATTTCATCCAGCGCATCGTCCAGTGTTTTTTCTTGATTACCGCCATATTTCATCAGATCGATATAAGCCTCTGGACCGCGATAACCGCGGCGTTTGTCGTACTCGATCACATTTTTACGGAGCGCCTGATAAGCGGCTTCCTGATCCAGCTGCCGCAGCGTGGTATAGACCTTGATCCCTTTATCGTAGGTTTCTTCCTGATATCGATCATAGATGACCTGGCGGACCATTTCTGCCACATACTCGGCACGCATGGCGAAGGCAGACGATTGCTTCTTCACGGGAACGGGTTGTTTTTCCAATTCACTCAATTCGTTACTGGAAATGTAATTGAGTTTATGGAGCCGGCCCAATACGTACAATTGCCGGCTTTTAGCCCGCTTAGGATTACTGATCGGGTTATAACTGGAAGGCGCCTTGGGCAATCCGGCCAGCATGGCGGCTTCTACGATATTGATCTCTTGTAATGACTTACCGAAGTAGGTATGTGCCGCCGCTGCAAAACCATAACTGCGATGCCCGAGGTAAATTTGATTCACATACAATTCTAGGATTTTGTCTTTGCTGAGGCTGTGTTCAATCTTAAATGCCAGTAGCGCTTCGCTGAGTTTCCGGGTTAGTGTCTTTTCCCTGGTCAGAAAAAAATTCCGGGCGACTTGCATGGTGATCGTACTGGCGCCTTGGCGGACACTGCCCGCGGAGAAATTGGAATAAGCCGCACGCAATACACCCAAATAATCGACCCCGCCATGTTCGTAAAAGCGATCATCTTCCGCCGCAAGAATGGCCTGTTTCAGATGCTCCGGCACTTCAGAGATACTGACGACGTTTCTCCGTTCCGCGCCAAACTCACCGATCATCTGACCTTCTTCACTGTATATGCGTAAAGGTATTTTCGGGCGGTAGTCCGTCAGTGTATCCAGTGATGGCAGATTGGAGTAAATGACCAGTCCGGCAAAACCTGCCAGTAGCACGCCGATCAAACCTAATGCGGATAATGTGACAAAAAGATAGTACAACCAGCGAGCAAACATGAATAATTAAATGATGAAACGGTTAAAATACAAAATTATAGGGGGTATATCTACTGTTTTTCTTTGAATAGGATTTTTCGAATTCTGTCAGAATCAACACCGGCTTTTTAATTTGCTGAATAAACTTGGATTTATCTTGATAATGGGTAGTAGTTTACCTATATTCAGCTTTAACAGGGTAATTTATAATGCGCGAGTATCGCTTCTAACAGGCCAATGTTCAAGGGAAATTTTGCTATCAATTTAGACTTCTTAAAGCTGAAGTCGCCACCATTGATCGGAGTGGACATCAGTTCCTCATCCGTGAAGATGGTTGAGTTATCGATGATTGGCAGAGACAATCAAGCTTACCGCATCGAACGCTATGTCATAGAATCCTTGCCGGCTGACGCCATGCAGGACGGTGGAATTGCCAATATGGAAGCAGTGACCGAAAGCCTGCGGCGCGGCTGGAAGCGGATGGGAACGCGGCAAAAGAATGTGGCGCTCGCACTGCCCGCGACGGATGTGATTACCAAGAAAATTGTAGTGCCAGCCGGGCAACGCGAGGAAGACCTGGTTTTTCAAGTAGAGAATGAAGCCAGTCAATACATTCCTTTTCCGCTGGATGAAGTGGATCTGGATTTTCAAGTAACCCGATCCGTTCCGGATAACCCGGAAGAAGTCGAAGTCCTGATTGCGGCTTCGCGTAAGGAAAAAGTAGAGGATCGTGTGGCTGCCGCGCTTGCAGCCGGTATGAAGACAGTGATCGTGGATGTTGAACCTTATGCGGCACAGGCAGCATTTGAATTAACGTTGCGTCAATTACCGGGCGGCGGAAAAGATCAAGTGATTGCGCTGGTTGATATTGGCGCGACTGTCATGAAGGTCAATGTGCTATTGAATGATGAATCACTCTATACGCGCGACCAGCACTTCGGCGGCGATCAACTGACACAGGAAATTCACAATCAATTTAATCTGTCACTGGAAGAATCGGAGGCTGCCAAGCGCGGCGGGAGTCTGCCGGGAAATTACCAAGCGGAAGTCTTGCAACCGTTTTGCGAGACCCTGGCGATTGAAGTGATGCGCGCCATTCAGTTCTTTTACACTTCAACGCAATATACTGAAGTAAATTATATTTTTATAGCGGGAGGATGCGCTGTCATACCCGGATTGGATGCCATCATTGCCGCACGGACGCAGGTCAGTACGATTGTTGTGAATCCTTTTGCAAATATGGAATTATCAAGCCGAATCATTTCGCGGCAACTAAACCAAGATGCACCTTCTCTTTTGATCGCCTGCGGTCTGGCTTTGCGGAGCTTTGATCCATCATGATCCGCATCAATCTGCTGCCTCACCGTGAACTGAAGCGCAAAGCACAGCAACAACAAATCGCGATTCTGGCCGGTGTGGCCGGTTTTCTGGGGATTGCGGCTGTCTGGAGTGTTTATGCGATGATCGACGACGAAATAGAAAATCAAAATGCCCGTAATCAGTATTTGCAGAGCCGGATCGCTGTACTGGATACAGAAATTGCTGAAATCAGAAATATCAAAACGCAAACTCAGGAGCTGCTGTCGCGCAAACTGGTGGTGGAAACCTTGCAGAACAGCCGCTCTGAAGTGGTGCACTTGCTGGATCAACTGGTAAGACTGCTTCCCGATGGCGTGTATCTGCAAAGTGTGAAGCAGAACGATCAGATTATTACGCTTATCGGATATGCGCAATCCAATGCCTGGGTGTCCATGCTGATGCGTAATCTTGAATCATCGCCCTGGCTGGAATCCCCACTACTGGTAGAAATTAAGGCGATAACAGTTAATAACATCCGTCAGAACGAATTCAATATGAGAATCAAGCTCAGAAGGACATCGATTGACGATGTGCAGAATTCACCAGCCAATCCCGCTGGAAAATTGTAAGGCTAAGGTATGAATGATTTGCTTATTGAATTGCGTCAGCTTGATATCAATCAAGCAGGGAGCTGGCCGGTAGCATTTAAAATAGCTGCTCTGGTCATTTTATTCGTTGTCATCGTGATAGCCGGTCATTTCCTGGTGTGGCAAGATCAGACCGAAACGTTGGAGAAAATCCAAGCTGAGGAAGAAACATTAAAAAATACTTATCTTCTTAAAAAAAGAAGCGCGGTTAACTTACCGGCATTACGCGCGCAGCTGGAAGAAATAGAGCAATCGCTGAGTGCCATGTTGAAGCAACTGCCGGATAAATCCGAAATGGAAGCGTTGCTGGTCGATATCAATCAGGCAGGCTTAGGCCGCGGATTGCAATTTGAACTATTTAAACCGGCCGAGAAGGAAACGATCAACGCATTTTATGCCGAACTGCCGGTTTCGATCCGGGTCACAGGCGGTTATCATGATATTGGCGCTTTTGCTAGCGATATCGCGCGATTGCCGCGAATTGTCACGCTCAATGACATTACGATTGCTCCAGGTACCGATGGAAAATTGGTATTGGATGCGATTGCAAAGACCTACCGTTATTTGGATGAAGATGAAATAGCCAAGCAAGCTAAGGGTAAATGAATGATGATAAGAAACCTATGCCTGTTAGTATTACTTGCAATAGCTTTGGTGACAATGACTGCTTGCAGTCAAAATGACTATAGCGATCTGGAAGCTTTTATTCAAAGCTCTGGCGAAGGCTTGAAAGGTCAGGTCGATCCGCTTCCCGAAATTAAACCGCATCAATATTTTACTTATCAAGCTTTCGACATTCCCAGCCCCTTCGTACCCCGTAAAAATGGTCAAGTGCAGGCAGTTGCCAGTGGAATTCAGCCTGATTTAACCAGGCGCAAGGAGGTTTTGGAATCCTTTCCGCTGGAAAATTTATTGATGGTTGGAACATTGCAGCAACATGATATGATTTTCGCCCTGATTAAATCCCCGGATGGCACACTGTACCGCGTGAAAGCCGGTAATTATTTAGGACAAAATTTCGGAAAAATTAACCATATTTCGGAATCAGAAGTTAAACTATTGGAGATTGTGCAGGATGGAGCGAATGAATGGACTGAGAAAACGAGTACACTCATGCTGAAAAATTAGAAATAAAACAACCCTAAAGCTACCAATAATGATGAAAAGATATGGTCTCAACATCGTATTAGCAGCACTGTTGATTTGTTTTGCGACGGCAATTTTTGCGCAACAAACGATAACTGCGGAAACACCGCCCAATAGTATCCGTTCCATCGATATTTCCACTTTTCTGAATGGCGAGGTCATCGTCAAACTTGCCTTAGATCAACCGCTTTCCGTTCTCCCGGCGGGAGTTGCATTAGATAACCCGCATCGCATTTATTTCGATTTTCATCAGGTCGCCAATGGTTTGGGCAGAAATGTGCAAGAAGCTGCCGAGGGTGACTTACGCAGCGTCAATATTGTGCAAGTTGGGGATCGCACCCGGCTGGTGATGAATCTGGCAAGGCTCATGCGGCACGACATCCGTGCACAGGAGAACATTCTTTTTGTCCGGCTCGTGAGCGTACCAGAGAACCCGGCAACCGCCACCGTCATCCGGTTTGCGGAAGAAATGCCCAATCAGCATATGAACAGTTTGCAAGATATCGATTTCCGCCGTGGCACAAAGGGGGAAGGCCGGATTGAAGTGGATATGACAAAGTCGGGTGCGAGTGTTGATGTGCAAACCCAAGGCGATGATGTATTCGTCGAGTTTGTCGATACATTGCTGCCCGGTAGCTTGAAAAAACGCTACGACGTGGTCGATTTTGCCACTCCCGTGCAAACCATCGAAGCATCGAAGAAAGGTAATAACGTCCGGATGCATGTGAAATCCGGCGGGCGCTGGGAACATTCGGCGCGGCAAACCGGTACCCGGTTTGTTCTGGAAATCCGCGCATTGAGCGAAGATGAAGAAGAAATTGCAAAGAAGCAGCGGGCCAACGGCGGATATACTGGGGAAAGACTGTCGCTTAATTTTCAGGACGTGGAAGTGCGCGCGGTTCTGCAAGTCATTGCTGATTTTACCAATCTGAATATCATTGCCAGCGATTCCGTTGCGGGCAATCTCACGCTGCGGTTGAAAGATGTTCCGTGGGATCATGCGCTCGACATCGTGTTGCAGGCGCAAGGTCTGGATAAACGTAAGACCGGCAACGTCATTTTTGTCGCACCGCGAAAGGAAATGGCGGACAGGGAATTGCTTGATGTGGAAGCGAAGATGCAAATCGCCGATATGGAACCGCTGCGTTCGGAGATTTTCCGCTTGAATCACCGCAGGGTTAATTCCATGTCGTTTGAAAGCATGCTCAGCAAACGCGGCACGATCAATGTGGATGAAATCAGCAATACGATTACCGTTACCGATATTCCGGCTAGATTGGATGAAATTAAGAAACGTATTCAGAAACTGGATATTTTTGAAAGACAAGTCATGATCGAAGCCCGTATTGTGGAAGCAACAGACTTATTTAGCCGTAATCTGGGAGCCCGTTTCGGGATTCAGAATTCAACCAATCTGGGAAGTCAGGGGCTTGGGATCTCGGGCAATTTGAACGATTCGAGTGCTTTAGCTGGCGGCGGTTCAGCGGGAGGGGGGAGCAATCTGAATGTTAATTTGCCCGCGGCAGCTGCGACCGGATTGCTAGGTGGACCTGCAGCTCTAGGATTGAGTTTGTTAAAGATTAACAATAACCGCCTCATTAATTTGGAACTGTCCGCGCTGGAAACTGATCAGAAAGGACGGGTTATTGCGAGTCCACGCGTTGTGACCGCGCACGGTGTGGAAGCAATTATCGAACAAGGGGACCGGGTGCCGTATCAACAGGCGACCAGCAGCGGTGCCACCAGTATCCGTTTCATGGACGCTACGCTGCGGTTAAAAGTGAAACCGCTGATTACCTATAATGGCCAGATCGACATGGAGCTCAATGTCAATCAGGACAAGATCGGTACTGCAATCAACCAGTTTTTGCCGCCGCCGATCAATACCAAGCAGGTCACGACCAAGGTTCTGGTAGAAAACGGTGGAACGGTGGTGATTGGCGGTATTTTTGATCGCACTGAAAACGAAGTGGTGAACAAAGTGCCGATGCTGGGCGATATCCCGGTACTGGGCTACGTTTTCCGTAATACCACTAAAGTCGATAATAAACGTGAATTGCTGATTTTTGTAACGCCGCGCATCTTGAGCGAAAATCTCAATCTTCAGTAATTGCCGGTTATTGTCCCGACGGAAATCCAATTTGCCGCCATGCTTCATAAACCACAATGGCGACGGCGTTGGATAGATTCAGACTGCGGCTGGTTGCCACCATCGGCACCCGGATGCGTTGTTGCTCCGGAAAAGTTTCCATGATGTGAGCCGGCAAGCCGCAGCTTTCCGAACCAAACAGAAAAACATCCCCGGCGGTATACGCTATTGTGTCGTAGCGCTGTTTTCCCTTCGTAGTGATCGCAAACAGGCGCTGTCCTTGCAGATGCTGATTGCACTCGGTCCAGTCTTCATGGACTTTGATCGAAGCAAATTCATGGTAGTCCAGACCGGCGCGAATCAATTGCTTATCCTGCAGCGGGAAACCGAGTGGCTTGACCAAATGCAGTTGTGTGCCGGTATTGGCGCACAGGCGGATGATATTACCCGTATTGGGTGGAATTTCAGGTTGATGCAAAACGATATGAAACATACGGCTATCAAAGTGTGTTGATTAGAATGAAGTCAAAGGACCGGTTTGCTTTATTTCCGGCAAGGCTCTGGCAATCACCCAATTGCTGATTTCAGTAGCACCCTGCCGTTGCAATACTTTGGCCAGTTCGTTGAGTGTCGCGCCGGTTGTCATGACATCGTCAACCACCGCCACATGCTTGCCGGATAAATCCATTGTACAGCTAAAAGCCTTACGGATATTTTTCGGCCGCTCCTTCCACGGCAACCCGGCTTGCGGCAGCGTATGTTTGATGCGGCTGCAACCATCCGGCAGCAGGGTAATGCTGGTTTGCTTGGCGATGTAACGGGCGATTTCCATCGCTTGATTAAAGCCACGCTCGCGTAGCCGGATCGGGTGCAGCGGCATCGGCACGATGACATCAGGCATCGTTTCTACCGCCTCTAACCGGGCAATGAACAGATGGGCAAGAACCGGTGCGATCGCCAGATTGGTTTGATATTTTAATGCATGGATCAGTGCATCGGCAGGAAAAGTATAGCGCAGCGCTGCAATCGTGCGCGTGAATGCGGGCGGCTTTTTCAAGCAAGCGCCGCAGATTTCCCCCGCCGGTACCGGCCGTAGGCAAACAGGACAATGGTGATCGGGCAATTGCGGTAAATCGCGGTAACACGCTGCGCAGAAATCCTGAGCGCTGGCGGTGCCGCATAGCAGACAATTTTTCCGGATCCAGATCGGCATCGCATTTAATCCATTGTTTAAAAATCGGCGGTGGTAAAATAACCCGCATGAATACAATACTGGGTTTCTAAGGCTATCGGCAATGGGCGCGATCGCTGCAGCATTTAAACAGCACAATAGGTAAATTGATATGAACTTGGATTCACTGACAAGCAACGAAACACAAAACGATCTGGGCGGGATGACCGGAAAATCGCAAGACTCGGCGCACTGGAGCGTAGCGGATATTGAATCATTGCTGAATGCGCCGTTCAACGATCTGATCTATCGCGCGCAAAGCGTGCACCGGCAATATCACGACGCCAATGGCGTGCAATTATCGACACTGATTTCCGTAAAAACCGGCGGCTGCCCGGAAGATTGCGGTTATTGCCCGCAAGCGGCGCGTTATCACACCGGCGTTGAGAATCAGGACCTGCTGTCGCTGAACGAAGTGGTCTCTGCCGCGTCTGCCGCAAAAGCCAAAGGCGCGTCGCGCTTCTGTATGGGAGCTGCCTGGCGTGGCCCGAAACAGCGCGATATCGAGAAAATGACCGAGATGGTGCGCGCAGTCAAATCGCTGGGCATGGAAACCTGTGCCACGCTGGGTTTATTGAAACCGGGGCAGGCGCAGCAACTCGGTGAAGCCGGTTTGGATTATTACAACCACAACCTCGATACCGCGCCGGAATTTTATGAAGAAATCATCACCACGCGGCAGTATGAGGATCGTTTGAATACCTTGCAGGAAGTGCGTGAAGCCGGTATCAACGTGTGTTGCGGCGGCATTGTCGGCATGGGCGAGACGCGCCGTTCGCGCGCTGGATTGATCGCGCAATTGGCCAATCTGAATCCATATCCGGAATCGGTGCCGATCAATCATCTGGTACAAGTCAAGGGTACGCCGCTGTACGGTACGGAAGCGCTCGATCCGCTCGAATTCGTACGCACCATCGCCGCGGCGCGGATCACCATGCCGAAAGCGATGGTGCGGTTGTCCGCAGGACGGCAAGAAATGTCCGATGCGATTCAAGCGCTGTGCTTCCTGGCCGGTGCCAATTCCATTTTCTACGGCGACAAATTGTTGACGACCGGCAATCCCGAAACCGATCGCGACCGCATGTTATTGGATAAGCTGGGGCTGCACGCGCTGTCGTAGATGTTTGCAGATCTGGCTGAGCAACTGCGCATACGTGAACAAAAAGGTCTGCGGCGCACCCGGCAAATCGCCGATTCCTCGCAAGCAAGCCATATCACGATTGATGGGTGCGATTATCTGGCGTTCAGCAGCAACGATTACCTGGGACTTGCCAACCACCCGGAACTGATCGCATCGGCTTGTGACGGCGCCCGTCTATACGGCGTTGGCGCGGGCGCCTCACACTTGGTCAACGGTCATAGCGCCGCGCATCATGATCTCGAAGCCGCGCTGGCGGCATTTACCGGATTCCCGCAAGCGTTATTGTTTTCCACCGGCTATATGGCCAATATCGGCATGGTCACGGCGTTAGCCGGGCGCGAAGATGCGGTTTTCGCCGACAAACTGAACCATGCCTCGCTGAACGACGCGGCTTTACTGTCGCGCGCGCAATTCATCCGCTATCCGCATTGTGATCTAGCCGCGCTGGAACAACGTCTGGCCACAGTCCAAGCGCGGCGCAAGCTGGTCATTTCCGACGCCGTGTTCAGTATGGAAGGGGATATCGCACCGGTCCGGCGATTGATCGCATTGTGCGAACGCTACCATGCATGGCTGTTATTGGACGATGCGCATGGTTTTGGCGTACTGGGCGAGCAGGGGCGCGGCAGCTTATTTTTGTCGAAAAATGCGCATTCCCATTCGCCGAATCTCGTTTACATGGCGACACTCGGCAAAGCGGCCGGTGTATTCGGCGCATTCGTCGCGGCACAGCCGGAAGTGATCGAAACCCTGATTCAATCGGCACGCAGCTATATTTACACCACCGCCACACCGCCGTTGCTGGCGCACGCATTGTTGACCAGTGTGCGTTTGATCGAACAGGATGAATGGCGGCGCGAGGCGCTGCAGCGTAATATTGCGCAATTGAAACAGGGTTTGCAGACGTCACCTTGGAAACTGTTGCCTTCCATGACACCGATTCAGCCTTTGCTGATCGGTGATAGCGTTGAAGCCGTGCGCATCAGCCAAGGATTGCGTGAGCGCGGCATACTGGTTCCGGCCATTCGTCCGCCGACAGTGCCACAGGGTACGGCCCGCCTGCGCATTTCCTTATCCGCCACACATCAGCCGGACGATATTCAGCGCCTTGTCCGGGCTTTGCACGATTTGGCGCCGTCATGACGTCATTGCATATCGAAACCCTGGGGCAGGGTCCTGATCTCGTGTTGCTGCACGGTTGGGCGATGCATAGCGGCATTTGGGGCAGTGTTCGCGATGAATTAGCACAACGGTTCCGTGTGCATCTGGTCGATTTGCCCGGACATGGTTTGAGTCCCGCGAGCGAGCCCGGGACGTTGGATCATTTGGTCGGCATGGTAGCCGGAATGTTACCGGAACGCTGTATGCTCGGTGGCTGGTCGCTGGGCGGGCAAGTGGCGATGGAATTGGCGGTGCGCGAGCCGCAGCGTGTCGATAAGCTGGCGCTGATCTCGACCACACCGTGTTTTGCCAAACGCGACGACTGGGAATGGGGCATGGAGCGCAAATTGCTGCAATTGTTTCTGGAAAACTTGAAACTCAATTACTCCACCACGATCAATCGCTTTCTGACATTGCAAATGAGCGGCGATCGCGATGCCAGCAAGATTCTATCGCAATTGCGTAAAAGTTTTTTCCAGCGTGGCGAGCCCGATCCCGATGCATTGGAAAAAGGCTTGCGGATTTTGCAGCACAGCGATTTACGCGAACGCATCGTAACCATCAAACAACCGGTTTTAATCGTGCATGGTGAAAACGATGTGATTACCCACCCGGCAGCGGCCGATTGGATGCACCGGCAATTGCCGCAATCGCAGCAGGTGATGTTTGCGCACTGCGGCCACGCGCCGTTTTTATCTTACCCCGAACAATTTGTGGCTCATCTCAATGCATTCCGGACAAATTCTTGACAAGAAACAACTGCGTGCCGCGTTTGAACGCGCCTCGGCCAGTTACGACCAAGCGGCGGTGCTGCAACGCGAAATCAGCAACCGCATGCTGGCGCGCTTGGAATACATCAAATATAAGCCCGATGTGGTTCTCGACGCGGGCAGCGGTACCGGTTACGGCAGCCAGCAACTGGTCAAACGATATCCCAACAGCCAATTGATTGCGGTCGATATTGCCTGGGCGATGCTCACGCACGCGCGCCCCAACACCGCCTGGTGGCAACGTTTGCTGCCGTTGCAGCAGCGCAGCGATTACGTGTGCGGCGATATCGAGCAACTGCCGTTCAAAAACGAAAGCGTCGGACTGATCTGGTCGAACCTTGCGCTGCAATGGTGCAACGACCTGGATCGCACCTTTGCCGAAATGCACCGCATTCTGCGCGCCGATGGATTGCTGATGTTCAGTACCTTCGGTCCGGATACCTTGAAGGAACTGCGCCAGGCGTTTGCGAAGATCGACGGCTATAACCACGTCAACCGCTTTGCCGACATGCACGACATCGGCGATCTGCTGGTCAACAACCGCTTCTCCACGCCGGTGATGGACATGGAATACATCACCTTGACGTACGACGATGTGATCAGCGTGATGCGCGACCTCAAAGCCATCGGTGCGCACAACGTCATCCAGGGACGGCGGCAGGGATTGATGGGAAAAAATAAGTGGCAGCAAGTCATCGGCGAATACGAAACGCTGCGCCGCGACGGTAAGTTACCGGCCACGTTTGAAGTGGTGTACGGCCATGCCTGGAAGCCGTTCGACCCGCGTTCGATCCTGACACCGGAAACGCGGCGGCAATTGGGATTGCCGCCTTAATATGGGGCAAGGCTATTTCGTCACCGGCACCGATACCGGCATCGGCAAAACCACCGTCAGTTGCGCGTTGTTGCGTGCGTTGGCCGCGCAAGGTCACAAAGTCATCGGCATGAAACCGATCGCCGCAGGCGTCGAAAATGGAAAATGGCACGATGTCGAGCAACTGCTCGCTGCTAGCAACGTGAATGTAACGCGTCAGCAAATCAACCCGTACGCATTCGACCCGCCCATTTCGCCGCACCTTGCTGCGCAACAAGCGGGCAGGGAAATCGACCTGACGGTGATTCAACAAGCTTACCAAACACTCAGCGCCCAAGCGGATAGGGTTGTCGTCGAAGGCGTTGGTGGATTTCTGGTGCCGGTTAATCAGCATCAGACTGGCGCGGATTTAGCACGAGCACTGAATCTGCCAGTGATCTTAGTGGTTGGTATGCGTCTGGGTTGTTTGAATCACGCATTACTGACGGCTCAAGCGATCAAGGCAGCCGGTTTGACCTTGGCAGGGTGGGTGGCCAACTGCATTGATCCGCAGATGCTGGCTGTAGCGGAAAATATCGTCACGTTGGAACAACGGCTGGATGCTCCGCTGCTTGTGGTAGTGCCGTTCGATGTGGAAGTCAATGCGCCAGCAAGCGCAAAATTGCTCGATATTAATAAGCTGGAAATACTGTGATAATTCCTTGCTATTCAGGTGTTTGAATACATTTGGGAATGATAATCTGTGCTCAGTTTTCTGAGCAAGGATATGATCGATCCGCTACCTACCTGACCACTCCAATCCGGAATCAGAAAAATAAGTTGAGAGTGCGTTCACGCGTCACCTTCTGTCGCCTTGCTCAGGCATCATGATTTTCACCGGCATACCCGCCGGTCAATCAAATATGGAGGAAAATTATGAACACTCAATTGCAAAATCTGATTAACCGGCAGCGTCAGCGCATGCGCGACCTGCGCGACGATGCTCACGATCTTGCCAACACAGTAGCTGATGAAGTATGGGACAAATTCGAAGTCGAGATTGAGGAGGTAACAGCAGACGGTTTCATGTTCGACCTGGCCACGAACACGCAAATGGCTCTCTGCGGCATGCTGGCACTGAGCTACGACGAAGCTTTCGAACATCACGTGCTTGATTTGTTTGAACGGCAAGAAAATGAACTGCGAGAAGGTGGCGCCAGCGAAACAGACTTCGATAGCGCACGAATCAGTCTCACGGGCCTGCGCAAGAGTTTGAAGCTGCGCACCCATGCCGACGACCTGATCGGTCAGGCCATCGAACGCGCCAAACCGGGACTGATCGGCATGCTGCTTCTCTCCAGCGATCCATGCTCCGATGCCTGGGATCGCGAGCTAAACAACAATGCCAGCCGCTTGCGCAAAAATTTACTCGGGTTGCGCGAAAAGATCATCGAATCGATTCGCGAAGAAACCCGCACCATCATCCAGACTGCCCGGTTAGGATATGTTGACATGCTTGACACATTGTCTGGCAAAGTTGATGCATCGCAAAGCAATCCGGGTGCGGCTTGACATTATGGCTGACCGAAGTGGCGTCGCCGGTCGGCGGGCATCATAAATTGAACAGCATTTGGAAAACTGTATAACAAAACGAAAAAATAAGGATAAATCCATGAGTCGACTTGTTTCACGACAGACCACGCTGCAACGGCAACTTCAAGAGGTGCGTGACATCCATGCACGTCACCACCTCGACCAAAGCAACATCGATGAACTCTCTCCGCTCATCGAGCATTTCGAGATTCGCGTTCCGCTGATCGGCGCCTTCAGCTGCGGCAAATCCAGCCTGCTCAATGCGTTGCTGGGAGAGCGTCTGCTGGCCACTGCCGTCACGCCGGAAACCGCCGTCCCCACCGAGTTGCGTTACGGCCCCGAGCGCCACTTTGTTGGCTGCTTGCCCGATGGCCGCCGGTTTCCCCTGGAAGAAGCCGGCCTGCGGGAAAACTACCTTTCCTCGCTGGTTCCCGATGGCTGGGTCGAAGCGCAAATACCCAGTCCGGCACTGGCCTCCCGGCAACAACTGGTGCTGGTCGACCTGCCGGGATGGGATTCCGGCATTGCCGCCCACGAGCGTGTCATTGACGGCTATGTTGAACGCAGTCTCGCTTATGGCGTAATGATCGGAGTAGAAGAAGGTACCTTGCGCGACAGCTTGCGCCGCGCCTTGCTCGAACTGGCCATTGCCAAAATGCCCGTGATCTTGATTGTTTCCAAGACCGACAATCGCCCGCCAGAAGACGTGCAAGCCGTGGTTGACCATTTGCGCGATGCCGTCACCGCACTGATGGGCCGCGAACCTTTGGCCGTGGTTGTGACCTCGGCGCGCAAGAAAGACCTCGGCACACTCGAAACCGCCCTCGACAGCTTGCAAGCCCAAGCAGGCGAAATTTTCGAAACTCGCATCGTTGGCGCTTATCGGAATAATCTACAACACGCCGCGCAGCACCTCGGTTTGCTTGCCAACCAGGAAAACAAGGACGCAGACCGTATCCAGGCCGGCATCGACAAACTCGAGCAGGATATCCGCGCCTTCGATACCCGCCTGCAAAAAGAAACCGAAGCACTGCAAGCACAGATCGGCCCCATCCTTGGCACCATTCGCTTGCGCGTCGAAAGCGCCCTTTCCGATCGTCTCGAAACGCTGACGTCACATGCCTTAAACGGCCAAGACATCAGCGACGACATCCTCGGCACGGCCCGCCTGGTCATATCCGAAGCCCTGCGGCAAGAATTCGAGCCTGCCATACAACGCTATCTCGACCGCCTGGTCGATGCTCTGCCCAGCCGGCTCGATTTCAAGCTGAATCTCGGCAACATCAAAATGTCCGGTGACGCGAACAGCGACGGTGAATTCCGCTGGAAGGAGTTGGGTACACTTCTCGCTCCATTGTTACGTCAGATACCTCATCCACTTGGTAAACTGCTCGCCCCATGGTTGCCTTTACTTGCCGCGCTCTTTGATAATCACGCCGATCGACAGCGGCAAAAAATCGAGGCCGCGCGCCAGCGGGAAGAAGTCCGCAGCCGCATCCACGCCGCCTTGAGCGACGCCACCCGGCAAATCGATGCCCAACTTCGTCCGGTCTTGAGCGAACAGGTGATAAAGGCGCAAGCCGAAGTTGCTCGCAACATCGAAGCCGAACGCGCGGAAGTGAAGAAAACCCTGACCACACTTGTCGCCGCACTGCAACAAGGCGAAGCCGAAATCGCCGCTCTGCGCCAGCGCGCTCAGGCCGACCTCGATCAACTGCTCGTCATGATCGCAGAAATCACCTCCGCCACTTGAAATGGAGACCCTCATGCCACTTGAAAATATTGATCCCGCCATCCTGCAGCAACGCTACGGCCTGCTTTGCCGCGCCCTGCAAGCCACGCCGGGACTGAACGATCCCCAACCGGCGTTGGATACTGTCAGTCGGCTCGATGACCTCATCCACCGCGAACTGCTTGAACTTGCCCGGCTTGGCAGCCCGAACGACTTTGCCGACATCTATCTCGGTTTTGCCCGCGAACTTGCCCGCTTTCGTGAATTCTGCGCCGACCCGCGCCTGGCCGGAAAAACCGTCGTTGCCTTCGGCGGCCCGTTTTCCGCCGGTAAATCCAGCCTCATCAACGCCCTGACCGGCAAGAAACTGCTGGTGGTGGAAGTCGACCCCACCACAGCGCTGCCTGCCTACGTGCTGGCGGGTGAGAGCGACGCCGTGCATGCTCTCAATCTCCATCGTCTGCGCGTGCCACTTACCGATGATGAGCTCGCCAGTCTCACCCACGACGAACCCCACCGCTACGGCAGCCAGGTGTCGCGCGCGCTCGGCGCCGCCTTCATCACCCGGCAAGACTTCCCCTGGGAGAACCTTGCCTTCGTCGACACCCCCGGCTACACCGGCCGCGCCACGGCGGGCGACCGCACCGATGCCGATCTCGCCGCCACGCAACTATCCGGCGCTCACGCCATCGTCTGGGTGACTTCCATCAAACAGGGCGACCTCACCGAAGAAGACCTCGCTTTCCTCGCCCGGCTTGACCCAGCCATCCCGCGTCTCATCGTCGCCAGTCATGCCGACGAACTCACTGAAAGCGACCGCGACGCCGTGATCGAACGCATGCGCGAAACACTGGCCGCACGCAACTTACCCATACTCGGCGTATTGGCCGTTTCCGCCCGGCCGCGCCATGCCGGATTGCTCGCCCCGCTGCGTGCCCAACTCGCCGCCTGGAACCAGACGCCCCGCCGGCAGCGCTTCGCGCATCGCTTCAAGATGCTGTTCACCCGCTACCAGCGCGGGCTGGAACGCGAAGCCGCCGCCGCCCGTTGGCAACTGCACCGCATCAATCGTATCGCTACCCTGGCCGATGGCGAACTCGCCAGCGATGCGGGTGAACTCAAGACCATGATCGACGAGCGCATGGAAACGCTCAAAAAGGTGGAAGCGCGCCTGCGCGAACTGCGCGGCCGCTTCTTCGGCGAACTCAAGCGCGTCGGCGATATCGTCGGCATCCCCTTACCTGAACCGCATGAAGTGGAGTTGCTGGAACTGGGGCGCAGCAACCTGCTGGAACAACTTGTAGCGCTACGCAAGCAAGAAGGACGGGAAGAGCTTGATATCCGACGGGCACTTGTCAGCCTGCAAGCCAAAGTTGAGGCTATGAATCTTCAATCCGTTGACAATAGCAATCCTCTCTCAAATTCTTCAATATCTTTGATACTCCTTGCAAAGGGAAAAACACTTAACCAGTATTCTCTACATGATCACGCCATTGCATCATGTGACGAGCACACACGCAGACAATACGCATTATTTTTGGCTGCCGCACTGACGACACAATCGGCTATTTCCAAGTCTCAAACCCGTTTGCTTTACCTGCTGCTCAATTCTTTGAAACTTGGTGATATTCGTAGGCAACTCTTTGAGCAAGCCTATGGTCTCAAACCTGAGTCATTACTTGAGCCTATACACCTTATTCTTACTCACAAGGAAGGACTCGAGAATCGACTTTTGATCGATATGCTAGTTCTGCTACGCATTGATACTCAACTAAACGATGAAATGATTTCTGTCATAAGTGAGCTTGCATCCGCATTTGATCTAGAAGAGGCTCATTTAGAGAAACTAGGGCCTGTTAACGCTATTTGATATAATTTGGTGATGGAAATCACCGAAACTCAATATCAACAGATCGAGCACTGCCTGCCGCGTCAGCGTGGCAACGTCAGCCATTCCAATCTGCAAGTTCTCAATGCCATTCTTTACGTTGCCGAGCATGGCTGCAAGTGGCGAGGACTGCCCAAGCGATTCGGCAACTGGCATACCATCTATACCCGCATGAATCGCTGGGCAAAGAGTGGTGTACTGAGCCATGTATTTGGGCAACTTCAGCATCAGCAAATCATCCGTATCCGTATTGAAACTGTTTCGCTGGACAGCACCAGCATCAAAGTCCATCCCGACGGTACGGGTGCGTTAAAAAAAACGGCCCCCAATCCATCGGAAAATCTCGAGGTGGATGGACCACCAAAATTCATCTGGTTGCCGCAGATTCCAGAACAACCATAAGCTTTGCCCTCTCGCCCGGTCACGCCCACGATGCGCCAGAGGGCAGGCAGCTTTTGCTTTCCCTCGGTCCCGTCAATACGCCCACCTACCTGCTGATGGATCGTGCTTATGAGGGCGACCAAACCCGGCAACTGGCACTAGATTTGGGTTACATCCCGGTTGTTCCGCCCAAAGCAAATCGCTTGTCACCCTGGGAATACAACCGTGCCATGTACAAAAAACGCAACGAGATCGAACGATTGTTCAGAAGGCTCAAGGGATTTCGCCGCATCTTCTCCAGGTTCGATAAGCTCGATGTCGTCTTCATCTCCTTTATCCACTTCGCTCTCATCGTCGAAGCAATCAGATTGTGTTAACAGGCCCTAGTAGAATTTCTCGTAATTGCTTTGTTTTACTCAGTCGATATTCCTTTTTGGGATAGTGTTTGCAGTTTGACGAAGAAGTTCGATCTGAGAGCCATTGGCAAAAGCCGAACACCAGCAATCCGTATCCTGATTACCAGGTCTATCCCTAACTGTCTCACTATGACACCCCGAAGATCTTTAACACCGACCAAGGCAGCCAATTTACCAATGCGGAATTCGCCAATACCCTCAAAGCACAGATAATCCGGATCGGGACGGACAAGCGCGGACGCTGCCATGGCATCATTTTATCGAACAACTGTAGAGGGCAATCAAAAATTCGCTATTGCGAATATTTTTCGTAAACAGTAATATATTCGCAATCAGCATATCATAAGGTTAATATATGGAAAATAACGATTTTCTCTTTCGAGTGCGCACAAATATTGGTTTGAAAACAACGGATGCCGCACAATTGGTTCATGTTACGCGTCGCACTTGGGAGCTGTGGGAATCAGGAAAGGCCAAGGTGCCAGCCGCAAAACTTGATCTGCTCAAAGAAAAAATAGAGAAGCTGTGTACACCTCATAGGATCGATAATGATGAATTGGTTGTTGTGACAAAGAATGTCGATGGTTATCAGATGCCTGTTGACGTTGTTTCAAGCCGTGGTTTCTGCTCACTTGAAGAAAACGCCGACGGAACCTACACCATCAGGTCTCTCGCCATTGATCGAATCAGAAAGCAACCCTATGTGCACTGTCAAGCCTTCAGCTACGACGGGAACGAACATGTTATTCGAGTGGCTGAGAAGTGGAGGAGTGTAGTGAAATGATTTTTATTGATCAAACAGAATCTCTCGTCCGACATTACCTCAGGAAGAGGCGACTTATCATCCCCTAAAACTGATTCTTCTGGGTTCTTACATGAATCATCTCCCTGACTTTCTTTCTTCTTATTACTCCGACTTCCCCGAAGCCTTCGCCGCCCTCCACGAATGGCAGCGTAATGCCCTTGCCCGGTGCGAGCGTTTTACGCATGAACACCCGCCCCTGTCGATTGGTATCATGGGGCAGGTCAAGGCCGGGAAAAGTAGTTTTCTTAACCAATTGCTGTTCGACGGCCAGCCGCTATTGCCGGAAGCGGCCACACCCAAGACGGCCAATCTGACCCGCATCCGCCACGCCGAGAGGCCGTGCTTCACGGCTCATTTCTATGCGCCCGAATCCTGGGCAGCGCTGGAAAAATTGGCAGCCAGTGATGCGCAGGATATCGCCGCTTGCGCCGCCCGCGAGCTGGTGCAGCAGGCGCGGCGGGATCACGGCACAGCGATTACCGCCTTGTTGATACGGGGTAAGATCGAACTGCACGCCGATGACATGGGCGCATTGCTCGGGCGCATCAACGACTATGTCGGCGCCGAAGGCCTCTACACCCCGCTGGTGGAAAGCAGCGAGCTGGCGTTGCCGTTGCCGGAACTGGCCGGCGTCGAAATCGTCGACACCCCCGGCATGAACGACCCGGTGGTAAGCCGTACCGACAAAACGCGCGCTTACATGGCCAAGTGCGATGTGGTGTTCTTCCTCTCCCGCGCTAGCCAGTTTTTCGATGCCAGCGATCAGGAATTGCTGGCTGCCCAGTTGCCCGCCAAGGGGGTCAAACGTCTCGTGCTGGTGGGGTCGCAGTTCGATGCCGCCATTTTGGGCGACGGCTTCGACCGCAATAACCTAAGCGAGTGTGAAACCCGCTTGCACCAACGACTCGGTGAGCATGCGTGGCGCAATCTGGAAAAACTGGCGGCTCAACGCGAGAAACAGGGTTTTACCGATATTGCGGCGCTTTTGCGTGGCATGAGTTCACCGCTGTTTGCCAGTACCTACGCCGAGGCGCTGGCCAGCTTGCCCTCTGAGCAGTGGAGCAGGAGCCAGCGTCATCTTCACCAGCAATTTATAGAGCTAGCCGAGGATGCTTGGAATGGCATTGCGCCCACGAAACTGGATTGGCAGCGTATCGGCGGTTTTGCGGCGTTGCGCACGGCGCTGGAACAAGCCTTTGCCGACCGCGAGGCGATTCTCGCCACCCAGCGCAACAAGCTGGAGGAAGAACTCAGCCGTTCGCGCGTGCAGTTGTTCGACAATCTTCGCGTCCAGGCGAATGAGCGCATTGCCTTCTTGCGGACGCACGATATGGCTGACTTGGACGCGCACGCCAGCAAGGCCAAAAAACGCTTGCAGGCGATTGCGGACACGCTGTCCGGCTATGTGCAAGAGCAGGCCAATGCCGCCCGCGCCCAGTCCCGGCGCATGCTCAACGATCTGCAACAAGGGGCTGGCCGCGCACGCGCCTTGGAAGATCGCACCGGTTATGAAACCCGCGTCCGGAGCGTGGAGGTCAGTGATTCGAAATGGTGGAATCCGTTCTCGTGGGGAAGCTCCCATACGGAGCTCTACACGGAGACCACTACCTATCGCTATCTGGCCGTTGCGGATGCGCTGGAGAATCTGCGCATTTACTTCGAGGATTCCCGCCACCGCCTGTTGGCGCTGTATGACGAACTGATTGCTCCGGATGCTCTTTCCACCGGTTTGCGCCGCGAACTGCTGGGCGTGCTGGACACCCGCAGCGGCGATTTCGACCCACGCGGCTTGCGCGCGTTGATCGAAACCACGCTTGCCCGGCTGCCCTGGCCGCAACTGGATGTCCAATCACCCGAGCCAGGGCAGGCGCTGTCAGGCTTTTCCGGCGAATTGCGCGGCAGCGGCGAAATGGCGGCGTTGCGGGAACGGCTGGCGCAAGTTGTCGCAGATCTACAGCAAACGCTGGCCGTGCGGCTTGACGATGCCGTGAAACAGGCTTGCTCCCAGCTCGATACGCTGGCCGGCCAGTTGCAGCAAGCGCTCACCCAATCGCTCGCTGCCGATGTCGAACGTCTTCGTGCGGCGCTGGCTGACAAGGCTGGACAGGTTGAACGATTGCAGGGACTGATAGAGGAGGTCGATGCCATGATGTCTTCTTCGTTAGGAAGAATAGATTTATCGACAGATGTTACACCGCTTTGATGGTGATCGCTCACTCATAACCCGCCCAGGTTCATATGCCCATTCGATCAAATCCACTTGAAATCAGTTGTCCGCAGTGCGGTTGGCAGCAGGTGTGGCAACCCGCATCCGATGCATTGACCGTCGCTGATCTGCCGCCTGATTGCTGTCCCCGTTGCAATTACGCTGATTTGCAAGTACGAAGCGACCTTGCTGCTTCGACATTGTGGAAACGGCTTAGGCAGCGATTGAGGTCATCGTAAGCTCCATGCCCGGATCACATTCCTACGTGCTTGATAATGCGCTGCTGATTCTCGAAATCCTGCGCCGTATTCCGCGCCGTACATACACCACCAGCGTGCATCTGCGCGAGCAGATCATCGCTGCCGGTCATGATGTGAGTCTGCGCACGGTGCAGCGCCATCTGGATGCGATTTGCAGCCGCTTTGCCATTGAATGCGATACGCGCGGCAAACCTTTTGGCTACCGCTGGATGGAAGGCGCCGAGGGTTTGAAACTTCCGCTGCTCACCGCCGGCGAGGCCTTGTTGCTGCAATTGGCTAAAAGCGAGATATCGCAGTTACTGCCAGCGCGTGCGTTGGCCAGTATGGCCCCGCTTTTCTCCACCGCCCGCCGTGAGCTGGAATCCTCGCCTGCGCCACAGGTAGAACGGCGCTGGCTGAAGAAGGTGCAGCGTATTCCGGAGAGTCAACCCTTGTTGACACCAAAGATCGCCTCGGTTGTGTTCGATGCGGTGAGCGATGCTCTCTATCGTGAATGCAAGCTCAACATCCATTACCGCAATGCACAAGGGCGGCATAAGCAAGCGACAGTCTGGCCGCTAGGCTTGGTGCAACAAGGGGTAAGGTTATATCTTGTCTGCCGTTTCGAGGGTTACGACAACGAGCGTATTCTTGCGCTGCCGCGTATCGTGCAAGCCGAAGCTCGCAGCGAAGTATTTCCCTGGCCAACCGGTTTCGACCTCGCGAATTATTGCAACGATGGTGAATTCGGCATGAGTCGCGGCCGTAAGGTTCGATTGCGGTTTCATATCGATAAAACCTGTGGCCAGCATCTGCTAGAATCGCCTTTGGCCGCTGATCAAACGGCAAGCGATCTGGGCGATAAGCTGGAAATCACGGCTACCGTAGCGGACACCGAATTACTGCTCCGCTGGTTGCGTGGCTGGGGAGAAAAGATTGACGGGATAGAAATGACGCCCTTGATGCTGTAAAGGTGAATCCACAATAGGCATGGACGAGTTAGGGGTGGTGCAAAATTATTCTGTAGACACTTGGCAGCAGACTTTCAATCGTCTGGGCTTCTGTGAAAGTCATTGGATTTAGGCTGGTTGTAAGGACGAGATGAAGTTTTTAATATACATTAGGTTAGGTGTAAGAATTACTAGCGTTGTTTACAGTATTTGGGAGAATACTGTAGATGAACATACACAAACGCACCCGATTAACTTTATTAGATCGTCAGGAAATCTGGCGGCTTTATCAAACCCGGCTGTGGAAGGTGGCGCATTTGGCGGAACGCTTTCATGTCAGCCGGCCAACGATTTATGATGTACTGAAACGCGCGAGACTGCAGGAATTTACGCCGCGTGACAGCACCAATCAGCGGTTCAAGACGTTGCAATACGGTCTTAAGCGCCTGGCTAAGGTCGAACAAGCCATCCAGGAACGGCTCAAGCGTGAAGCCAAACGCTATAACAAGTCTTACCCAGGTGAGCTTGTTCACTTTGATACCAAGCGGCTTTCCTTGTTGAAAGGGCAATCCGCCAATGAACCTCGCGAGTACCTGTTTGTGGCCATCGATGATTTTTCCAGGGAGCTGTATGCCGATATTTTTCCCGATAAAACTCAACACAGCGCAGCTCGCTTTCTCATAGACACTGTCATTGCCCAATGTCCGTATCAGATCGACTGCGCTTATTCCGATAACGGCAAGGAATTTAAAGGAACTGACGGCCATGCTTTCGGCAAAGCTTGCACACAACACGGTATCGGACAGAAGTTTACCCGCATCAATCGTCCGCAAACCAATGGCAAAGCCGAACGAGTCATCCGCACCCTGATGGATATGTGGCACAGCCAGATTTCCTTTAAAGACTGCGCCGATCGGCGCATTCTGCTTTCCCGTTTCATTAACTTCTACAATACCGTCAAACCTCATAAGAGTTTGAATAATGCTACCCCTTATGAAATACTTCACGCTTATTTCAATCAACCTCTCTGTAAACAACCCTGAGATTTCTTACAGGTTAGGTATTGTGAACGCTGCTTGAAAGGATTATGCATTAAGAGATCTGCTAAATTTAATGTCTCAAAATTGGTCCCGCCATGTTACCGAAACCAGCAACGCCTTGGATCTTGAGTCCGGTGTTTTTTCGTGGGATGATCCGCGCAAAATCGCGTTGTCGTTGAAGCAGTCGGCCGATAATAGCCAGCGGCGCAAGGCGGAGCCGTTTGCGTCGGCGATGTCGATGTTGAATTTTTACATCAACCGGGCGGGGAAGCATTTGTCCGTGCAGCAGCGCGAGGTGCTGGAAAAAGCCAAGAATGAGCTGCGGGAATTGTATGGAAAACCGCGCATCCAACCATAATCTGTTTTTTAGCTTGCCAATCAGGAATAATTTTATTTAATCCCATGAGTTACTTAGATTTAACCAACAATCAATTCAATCCCACAGGTTTTTGGGACCGCCCGCTGGAAAGTTTGAATGCACCGGCAGCCCATGAGCTGGCCCTGTTCGATCAAAACGGGTACGACTTGACCGGTCTGGAACAACGCTATGCCGAGGCTAATCTGACATCTGCGCATGCGCACCGGGAACACCGGCACGCGATCAAGACGCCTTGGTTCACACAGCCGGAACGGGTGGAAGGCGCAGTGCTTAACCACAGTTTGTTATTCGAGCGCAAAGGGTATCGCGGCGAAGCACTGCAGCAACTCGAACGTTGGGCGCAAACCAATCCGCTGATTTACAAGATTATCCGCATGCGTCCCAAGTGGGGGCTGGATTTCAGCATGGATTACGCCGACCGTGCGGGTAATGTGTTTGAAGTGTTGCATTGGGAATATGACGGTTTTGATTACGCGGAAGTGGCCGAACGTAAACAGCAGCTGGAAGTTAAATTGGCCGTCACGGATTGGGACGATGCCGCTGCCAGTATCCTGAAACAGAAAGACCAATGGCATCACCTGGATTTTTTTGCGCAAAGCGATTGGAAGTGCAATTACTTCGGTATCGTCAAGGAACGCTTCAAGATGGTGATTTGGGAGTAGAAATCCATCGAATCAACGAGAAAGGTTGTTGTTCCATAGTGCAATTTTGTTAACCAATTCAGTGTCACGCTAAGGAGAAAGCATGTCGGAACTCAAAGATCCCCGGGTACTCTTTGCGGCGGAGCGGACGCTGCTGGCCTGGAACCGTACCAGTCTTGCTCTGATTGCTTTCGGTTTCTTGGTCGAACGCACCGGCCTTCTAATGAATGTCCTCGCGCCGGATCACGTGCATGCTTCCGGTATGGCGCTGACATTCTGGCTGGGATTTGCTTTTGTCCTCCTCGGCGCGGTATCTGCCATTTATTCATCCCGTCAGTATGCGGTATTCCTGAAAACTCTGAATCCAGCGGAATTTCCCGAGGGATACGGAACCCGCTGGGGCATGCTGGTGAATGTCGCAGTGGCTATCTTGGCGTTGGGACTTATTGTCGTGCTTTACATCGGGCGTTTTTGATGTGATCACTGGGAGCAAGGATGCTGTGTCGTATCTGGCGATTCCAAGTGCTCCATTCTCAAAAAAATCATGCAATCTGCTGTTGTTACACACAGAGTCGAAGGGGTACCCATACTCGTTGTTCAGCTGACACCGGCCAGTGTTTGCACCCATTTCTAAGGAGATTTTCAGCGGATATGGATCGATTGGATACCCCATAAATGGTACAACTCGACTATAAAAAAAGTAGTGCTGCCCTATGGTTTTAATATTTACAGCAAACTACTATCCCTGTGCGAAATAGGTTAAAAATAATTTTAGTCTTGAAAGGAAAGAAAATGATCAAAAATAATAAATTAGTTAGCACAGTGGCATGCATTCTAGGATTGGCGGTACTGCCATCGGTTGCATCGGCTGGATTAAGTGACCACACTTTTGCTTGGACTCACAACGTTGGCAGCGCGCAACTGGTGCTGAACGGCAGCACAACGTATACGGCGACCAATCGCGGCTGGGTTGATGCATCCGGTACCAACAATTTTGGCGGCGCGACAGGAAACTATATTGCGGGTACCTGCGGCTCATCCGACTCGTGCGGTGGAAGCGATACGTTTGCGAATAACTACTTCGCATTCGACGTGCATCGCGCTATTGGAACCACCAGTGCTGTGTTGAATTTGTATCAACCAGCCGTTGGAGAGAACGGTGGCGCGGATGGCGGCTTCTTGAGCCAATCGGCTGCACTGCTGTATACCCTGTTCGATGTTTCCGGTAATCCTCTCAGCGATACCGGACTTGGAATCTTCAATGATCTGGCATCCGGTAATGCTTACGGTTCGATTTCAGTTGACTCATCGAGTAACGGCAGTATCGTATCAATTACGTTGAATGCCACGGCCGTGGCTGCAATCGATGCGGCTTACAATAGCACCGGCATTTTCTATATTGGCGGTACGGTGAGTCCCGTACCTGAACCCGCAACCTATGGCATGTTATTAGCAGGTCTGGGTCTGTTGGGATTTATGGTGCGCCGTAAAAATCAAGTAGTCTAATATTCAATGGGATGCCGCCGGACAAGTCCGGTGGTGTCCATCCAAGATTCACCCATCACATCAGATACATTTCAAGCCAACAAAAACCGGAACCATCCCAACAGAAACACCAGCGTTGTAACCACGAAAACACCCTGATCGGGTAACCCAAAATGGCTGGTATTCTTTTTTTGCCTGATGTATCAGGTGCATCATGAATATTTTGTTCCAGACTGAACCAATCAAGTGCAATGCGCTCTTACACGATTCTGTTTTTCACAGCGCACCGCAAAAAGAAAATGTTCTACAAAGAAACTCTCAGTCTGATTGCTATTGCAGTCACTTTGGCCGCGTTCATTCCGTACATCCGGGAAATTTTCCGGGGTTCGATCAAACCGCATATTTTTTCCTGGGTGATCTGGGGTGCGACGACGTTGCTGATTTTTGTGGCGCAATTGCAGGACAAGGGCGGCGCGGGTACATGGCCGATCGGTGTTTCAGCCGGAATTACCATCGGTATTGCCTATCTGGCCTACCTGAAGCGCGCCGATGTGACGGTCACTCGAGCCGACTGGGTATTTTTTATCGCAGCGTTGTCTTCGTTGCCGCTGTGGTTCTGGACATCCGATCCGGTGTGGGCGGTGGTGCTGCTGACAGCGATCGACGTGATCGGATTCGGGCCCACGGTCAGAAAAGCCTATCAATTCCCCTATTCGGAATCACTACAATTCTTTGCATTGTTCACGTTGCGTAATGTACTGGTGATGCTGGCGCTGGAGAATTTTTCCGTGACCACGCTGTTGTTTCCGGCTGTCATGCTGGTGATTTGTGTTTTCATGGTTACGCTGATCGCGTACCGCAGGCGGGTCGTTGTGGCGTAATGCGTTTCTGATTTTATTGCGTCACAACACCGGATTTCCCGGTTGCGGTACACTAGGCCGCTGATTTGAAAAATCCCCTACATTCCAGTGAAATCAACAGGGACTTAACCATATGGCTTACAAAGAATACAAAGTGTTATACGTGACGGAAGGCGGGCTGGGAACGATTTTCCTGGGTGCGTCGGGTATTCCGATCAAGCGGCTGGAAATGACACTCAACAAGGAAGCCGCGGATGGCTGGACGCTGGTGTTCCAGTTCGTCGAACAGAAGCGGTTTTTATTGTTCTGGAAACGCGAAGCGGTGATTATCACACTGGCGCGTTGAGCGTTGCCACACATATGAAAAGCCAGGGGGCCATCCGGGAAGACGAAGAGCGCATCAGACAACGTGTGCGTGCATTGCCGGATGACAAACGGCTGCAATTTTTCACACAAGCCGAACAAGAACTGAAAGATCCCGATACCTACGCGGTGCTGAATTATCTTTTTGTCGCCGGACTGCATCATTTCTATTTGGGTAAATCGCTGCGTGGCACAATCAATCTGTGCATTTTCATTACCGGAACAGTCATGCTCTTTACCGGACTTGCCGGTTTCGGATTGCTGTTGATTATTGCGATCACGGTGGTTGAGCTGAGGGATTTGTTTAATTCGCAAAGCGTGGTTCAGGACTACAATAATGAAGTCATAGAAAGAATCTATCGTACGGTGAGTCAGGATGAGTAGATTAACGCATCATATTTTATCCGGTGTTGTTGTCACGCTACTGCTGGTATTTGCACACAATGCCAGCGCCGAGAAAATATGGAATTGGCGTTATACAAGCGGCAGCGTTGTCGCCCGAGGGACGCTTACGACCGCCGAAACTGCCGATGCGCAAGGCTTCTATCAAATTCTCAGCATTGCCGGTCACCGCAATGGTGAGCGCATTACCGGTCTGCATCCCACCGGGAAATCGATTCCGGGAAACGAACCGTTTACGCTGGATAATCTGATCCGTATCGATGCGAAGGGACAGATCACCCCGCATGGATTCGGTTTTGCCACGGCATCCGGCGGCTATGCCAATACTTTTTATGCCGAATTTCTCGCTACACCGGTTTATATGGAAGTGTTCGTTACACCGGCGAACTACAGCGAGTTGCCAATCAAATTTTCCGCCACACCGGTGATCGAGCCGGAAATTCAGATAGAAACACCCGCTGGAGCATCCGGGAAAATGGATGATTAGGGAATTTCGCGCCACATGAAAAAAACGCTTCTGCTCCTATCAATTTTGCTGCTGATGGCTTGCGTATCGCCCATGCGCAGCGATTTCGAGCGTCACCAGAAGAAATGGCAAGAAGCGAATATCACGCACTACCGCTTCGAGCTGAATATGATTTGTTTTTGTACCTTCAGAAACCGCATGCCGTTGCAGATCGAAGTGCTGAACGGCCAAATTGCCGCGATGACGGATAACACCGGCAAGTCGATTACGGCGGCAGATGCTCAATATGATTTTTTTGCCCGTTACGCGACAATCGACCGGCTGTTCTCGGAACTGCAAGCGAGCTTGAACGGCAAGGCGGATCAAATCGCGGTGGCTTATCATCCCAGCTATGGTTTTCCAACCCGGATCAACATCGATCGCATCAAAAGGGCCACGGATGACGAGCTCGGATTGGCGGTATCAGCGTTTGAGCGGTTGCCTTAAGCGTAAATCCTATCCTTTTCTAATTGGCGATGCCGCCGGTTTGATCGGCCCAGCCGGTTGCTTGTATTTTAATAGCGGTGAATTCATCCCGGCTCAAAAAACCGAGACCGGCCAAGATGGATTGAATCGCGGCATGATCGTCCTGCTCATCGGCTTCCAGCAATTTGAGTGCCTGTCCCAAGCGTCCTTCCCGTTTCATCAAAGCCTGGCACATATCGTCGGAAATACCGAGCTTGTTGACAATCTGCTGCATGTCGATGCCGAGTAATTCATCCAGTAGCGACAGAATACCGACGATAAATGCCCGCTCGTGGTGATTTTTATCGTGCGGCCGCTCGGCGGTGGCGATCAATTCCATCAGCTTGCCGCGTTCCACTGCCATTTGCATGCGAATATCCGGCGCGCCGTCTTCCGGCTGGCTGGAGGTGTACAGCAGCAGTTGTATCCATTTCAGCAATTGCTCGCGTCCCATCAACGTGATCGCGTGCTTGATCGAGTTGATTTTGCGCGGCAAGTCACCGGCGACGGAATTGACCATGCGCATCAGGTTATAACTCAAGCCCGGCTGACGTTTGAATTCCCGCTCGATTTCGTCGTGATCGTGATTATCCGTCACCAAAGTCAACAGCCTGAGCAGCGACAGCTTTCCCGGATCGGTGCGTTTCACTGACATCACCTCGGGTTTGGCGAAGTAGTAACCCTGAAACATCTGGAATCCCAGTTGTTTACAGCGTATTTCCTGTTCCCGGCTTTCCACTTTCAGCGCCAACAGCAGAACCGGCCAGCGTTTCAATGTGGTGACCAGTTTCTCCAGTTCGTCCGTTTGCAGTGCCAGCACATCGACTTTCACCACGCTGACGATCGGTAGCAATTGCTCGATTTTGCTGTCGATCGCCACAATGTTGTCCAACGCGAATTGATATCCCCTTTGCTTCAATTCGTTGCACTGCTGCAAGAATTCCGCCGTGATGCATTCCGGCACCCGGACTTCCAGCACCACATGCTTGCTCGGGAGTAGGCTGATGATGTCGCTCATGATCAAGTCGAGGTCGGCGTTGATGAAGCCGCGCTGCTGCCCGAGCACATTCTGGATACCGAAACGGCCGTACGCGTTGACGATCACGTTCGCCGATGCGGATAAGTCGTCGGTGACTTTCGCAGTCTCCTGAGTCTGCTCCTGACGGAACAGCAATTCGTACGCGACTAAGTTCTGATTACGATCCAGAATGGGTTGCCGGCCAAGAAAATAACTTTCCATTGATTCCTCCGCGATGATCGATGAATGCAACTGCTTGTTCGGGTAAATGAAGCTGGAATATACGGTAGGGTGACGGCAGCCTAAAGCGGGAACAAACGGGGTTTTCCGTTCAGCGGGAGATTTACTGCAACATGCTTTGGAGATTTCTCGCGTCCGTTGGGCACCCGGTAGACTTTGCCGCCGGTTTTACTTATGCTTGCCGCTCATCGAATCCGTGATACCCGCTATCCATGAATCCAACTGCCCGCGTTTTTATCAGTTACAGCCACGACTCGGATACGCACCGTGCATTCGTGCACAATCTGGCCAACGATTTGCGCCGGGATGGCTTGGATTGCCAGATCGATCAATACGTCAACGGTTTCCCGCCGGAAGGCTGGCAACGCTGGATGGAAAACCAGATCGAACAAGCAGATTTCGTGTTGATCGTCTGCACGCCGCTGTACTTGCAGCGCTACCGGGGAATCGATCCGGACGGCGGGCGCGGCGTCAATTTCGAAGGCGTGGTGATTTCGCAAACGCTGTACGATCATTACTACCGCAACACCAAATTCATCCCGGTTATTCCCGAACGCGGCAGTTTGAGCGATGTGCCGTTGCCGCTGAAAGGCTTTACCACCTATAAACTACCGCAAGACTACACCGCGCTGTACCGGTTGTTGACAGATCAGCACGCGACACCGGCGCCAGAGATCGGCGGCATGATTTATCTTCCGCCGGAGACCGGTAGCGGGCTTGCGTTAAACGTCAATATTGCGCAACAGGCGGTACAAGTTGCTTCGTATACCAACTTGCCCGATGCCGCAGTCCAAACGCTCGTGGCGCAATTGGAGAAACAGCTTACCGAAGAGAAACGCAATAATCACAATCTCAGAGATCTGCTCGAAAGATACCGCAGCGATGTGGCGGAATGGGAAAGCAAATACCGCGATGCACTGGTGCAAAACGCAGCCGATCTGCAAAAGAATCCCGAAAATCCGCAACTGCTGGCAGAACAGCAAGCCTTGCAGGCAGGTGAATTGGAACAGGCGGCGCAAATCCGTGAGCGCTATTATCAAAACCTGAAACGGGAAAAAACGGCAGAACTGGCGCAGGAAGCGTATACAGCCGCGGAGCGCTGGGAAAACGCTTTCAATATGCGCAAAGCATTGGCGCTGTATCAAGAGGCCGTCGTATTCCGGCGCGATTACCCCGAAGCTTGGCGCAATATCGGCAGCATCGCCAGGAGAATGGGCAACAGTACGCTGGCGCTGGAAGCCGCGCAAAATCTGCAGAAACAGCTCGATCCAGAAAAAGATCTCTGGTGGTTTGTAATCGCATTAGGTGATGAAGCGGATATTTTGCTTGCGCTGGGCGATAACCGGAAAGCATTTGAGAAATACCAGCAATGCCAATTATTGCTGGAGCAACTTGTGAAAGCGGAACCGGATAATATCGATTTACAGCGTGACCTGTCGGTGAGCTATAACAAAGTCGGCGACATGCATGTGAAAAGTGGCGACAATGCGGCGGCGCTGAAGGCGTACCAGGAATCGCTAGCGACTCGTAAGAGACTCGCGGAACTCGACTCGAAGCACACGGGTTGGCAGCGCGACCTGTCGGTGAGCTATGAGCGAGTCGGGGACATGCATGTGAAAAGCGGCGACAACGCGGCGGCGCTGAAAGTGTATCAGGATGGTCTTGCTATCGACAAGAGACTGGTGGAACTCGACCCGAAGCACACGGGTTGGCAGCGCGACCTGTCGGTGAGTCATAACAAGATCGGCGGCGTACATGAGAAAACCGGTGACAACGCGGCGGCGCTGAAGGCGTATCAGGATGGACTTGCCATCTCCAAGAGACTGGCGGAACTCGACCCGAAGCACACGCAGTGGCAGCGCGACTTATCGGTGAGTTATAACAAAGTCGGAGACATGCATGTGAAACGTGGTGACAACGCGGCGGCGCTGAAGGCGTATCAAGATGGTCTTGCCATCGCCAAGAGACTGGCGGAGCTTGACCCGACTGTGGTGCAGTGGCAAACCGATCTGGTGGTGAGCTATGTCAAGCTGTCGCAGACTCTGACCGGACAGCAAAAGGGATTGCTGGCGGATGCGTTGGAGATTTTATACCGATTGAAGCGTGAAAATCGGTTGGATCATGAGAAGCAGCAGTGGATCGGTACATTGGAGGGAATGCTGCAACCGGTTTCATCTGGCCGGGATGAGCCGTCAGCGGAAGCGGCAAAGTCTTGAACGTGTTGCCGCCCGGCTTGCTTCTCCTTTCCCGATGACGGCCGCTCTCATCCGTTTGCGCGAGTGCGGGTCTTTGCTGGACAAAGGGCTGCTGCTATTTTGCACGGTTTGGGTGGGGATTTTGATCACGCTGAACTATACGCTGGGCATTGAAAGCGGCATGATCAAAGGGCTGGATTCTCGCTGGCAGCAGTGTGTTGCGCTGTTTCTGGTGTATTGCAGCGCGTTTGTGGTTCCGTATGGGTTTGCCATGGTATTCCGCAGCCATTTGATCGCGGCTACGCCGCTATTTTGGTGGTTGCTGCTGATCGCACCGGCTTTGTTTGCGATTAAGGCGAGTGTGGCTAATCCGCTGGAAAATCAAATCGATGGGGTGTGGGGGAGTTATTGGACGATTGTCACGACGCTGCCTTTTAAGTTGCTGGTGGTGCTGGCGCCGTTGATCGTGATACAGCGGTGGTTTCCTGAGCAGCCGGGTTTTTGGGGACTGACGCTGCGCAATGTGCGCTGGTGGCCGTACGGTTTGATGCTGTTGATGATGGTGCCGCTGATTGTGTACGCCGGGACGCAACCGGATTTTCTCGCGGCGTATCCGCGCTTAAAGCAGATTGCCTTCATCGCGCTGCACACAGAGCATTTCGGCTGGTTTCAGTTGTTGTACGAGGTCAGTTACGGCATTGATTTTGTCACGATCGAACTGTTCTTCCGCGGTTTCCTGATTTTTGCGTTTGCCCGTTATGCTGGACCGGCGGCGATTCTGCCGATGGCGGTTTTTTATTGCAGTGTCCATTTCGGCAAACCGCTGCTCGAGTGCATTTCTTCCTTCTTCGGCGGGTTGATTTTGGGTGTCGTCGCGTATCAAACCCGCTCCATCGCCGGTGGTCTGGCGGTGCATCTCGGCATCGCGTGGATGATGGAGGTCAGCGCTTATATCGGGAATTTCAGGAGTGGATAAATACTAGGCGTCAAGACGCTTACCGCAGCAGTGCCAGCAGGGCAAGCCGCGGTAAGCGTGCAGTCAGGTATTTTGTGTTTTGAACCGGTCGGCGGCCCGGACCAGAGCGGATTGAATCCCCGGTTCCCACGCCGAATGCCCGGCGTCGTCGATGATGATGTATTCCGCCTGCGGCCAGACGTGATGCAGATCGTCCGCGCTGACGATAGGGCAGACGGCATCGTAGCGGCCTTGCACGATGGTGGCGGGGATGTTGTGCAGTTTGTGCACGTTATCCAGCAACGAGTTGTCCGGCAGAAAAATATTGTGCATGAAGTAATGCGCTTCCATGCGCGCCAACCCGAGCGCTACGGTATCGCTGGCAAAATAGCGGACTGTCGCTGGATTCGGCAATAACGTCGAGCATGAGCCTTCGTAGGTGCTCCAGGTGCGTGCTGCGGGCATGTGGATAGCCGGATCCGGGTTCATCAGGCGTTGATAATAGGCGGACAGGATGTCGTTGCGTTCCGCGCCGGATAAGGGCGCAACCAATTCACGCCAGGGTTCCGGGAACAAATTGCGCAATCCGTACAAAAACCAGTCGATTTCCTGTTTGCGGCACAGAAAAATGCCGCGCAGGATGAAGCCCAGACAACGTTCCGGATGCGCTTCACCATACGCCAGTGCGAGCGTGCTGCCCCACGAGCCGCCGAATACCAGCCAGCGTTCGATTCCCAAATGCTGGCGCAGTGTTTCCAAGTCGTTGATCAGATGCGGTGTTGTGTTGTCTTGTGTTTCACCCAGCGGTGTTGAGCGCCCCGCGCCCCTTTGATCGTATATGACTATGCGGTAATATGCCGGATCGAAGAAGCGCCGGTGCGCCGGTGTCGATCCCGCGCCGGGGCCGCCATGGATAAATACCACTGGTGTGCCGGAAGGATTGCCGGATTCCTCCCAGTACATGGTGTGGATGGTATCCAAGGCTAATGTGCCTTGCCGGTAGGGTTGAATTTCATGGTAAAGCGCAGCAGGGGAATGGTGGTTCATGATATGGGTACAAATGCCGATAATTAATTGGGTTTAAGAAAGATCGAAAAGAGTGGTAAACATCACAGAGTTCAGGTCTTAAATGAATTATAGTTCTGCTATATTGCTCGACAGGCTATCTACTGTATCAATGTTAAAAGGAATATCATATGCCTAATACTATCCTGAGAGAACAAGAAGTTTCCATGTTGCGCGAAGAAATGGAAATATTGATGAATGAGCGTCAAAGCCTGCTGGATGCGACTGGTGCCGCAGCTATGTTTGTAGCCAAGATGGACAGTGCGTTATTGCCGGATTCGGTCTGCCAGGCAGCCAAAATCCTGTCCAGTTCGTTAAACAATTTACCAGAAGAAACCTTACGGGATGCGCTGGAGAGGGTGAAGTCAGAGTTTGCAGTTCGTGTATGAACAGAAGAAATCATTAGACGTACCGAAAGTTGGACTTGTTCTGACCGGTGGTGGAGCGCGCGCAGCCTATCAAGTGGGTGTGTTGCGCGCAATCGCCGAATTATTACCCGATAAGACGCGTAACCCGTTCCCGATTATTTGTGGCACCTCCGCCGGTGCTATCAATGCCGCCAGTATTGCCGTTTCCGCCCACAATTTTGCCGAAGGTGTCGGACGGCTGGAAGAAGTCTGGTCGAATTTTCATGTCGATCAGATTTACCGGTCGGATCTCATGGGTGTTATTCATAACACTTTGCGCTGTATGCTCTCCTTGGTATCGAGCGAATACGGCCAGCATAATCCCATTTCCCTGCTGGATAATGCACCGCTGGAAGCTTTGCTGAAAAGCCGTTTTTCTTTCCGCACCGTTCAACACTGTATCCGCTCCGGCTCGCTGCATGCACTGGGATTGACTGCCTGGGGATACACATCGGGTCAATCGGTGACTTTCTACCAAGCGGCACGAGAAGTGTTGCCGTGGAAACGGGCGCAAAGACTGGGTCTTCCGGTCGAGATCGGGGTTGAACATTTGATGGCTTCTTCATCGATACCGTTTATTTTTCCTGCGGTGAAATTGAATCGTGAGTATTTTGGCGATGGCTCTATGCGTCAGATGGCGCCGATTAGCCCGGCGCTTCATCTGGGTGCCGACAAGGTATTGATCATCGGTGTGCGCAAGCCGGTGACCGACGAGCCCAAACGTATCAGCGCATCGGGTTATCCGCCTTTTGCACAGATTGCCGGGCATGCGTTGAACAGCATCTTTGTCGACAGCCTGGATGTGGATCTGGAACGTTTGCTGCGCATTAATGAAACACTGAAACTGATTCCGCCCGAGGCGTTTAAAGCGAATAACATATCGCTGCGTCCCATTGAGGCGATGATGATTGCACCGAGCGAGGGAATCAACGAAATTGCGCAGAAATATGCGCATACGCTGCCGTGGATCATGCGCTATTTGTACCGTGCCATCGGCGCCATGGGACCGAATGGTTCGACTTTACTCAGCTACGTATTATTTGAAGTGCCTTTCTGCCGCGATTTAATCGAGTTGGGTTATAACGATACCATGCAGCAAAAAAATGAACTATTGAAGTTTATTGGGGTTCAAGACAAGGTATAGCGCATACGGTCGTTACGTTTTTATTGGATTAAATTTTTGTCAGGAAAAGTAAATGGCTTTTGATAGTCCGCAATTTTGGCTCGCTGTATTACAGATTATCGCAATTGATATTGTGCTGGGTGGCGACAATGCCGTTGTCATCGCACTGGCTTGCCGGCGTTTGCCCGAACAGCAGCGCAAATTGGGTATTTTCTGGGGAGTGTTCGGCGCAATCCTATTGCGCGTGGTGCTGATCTTTTTTGCCTTGAGTCTGCTGACTATGCCCTATTTGAAAATTGTCGGCGCGGCTTTATTGGTTTGGATCGGTATCAAGTTGCTGCAACCCGAGCCGGAGGGCGCGCATGAGATCGATGCCAGCACGACGTTAATCGGTGCGATTAAAACGATTATCGTGGCGGATGCGGTGATGAGCCTGGACAACGTTATCGCCATCGCGGGCGCGGCCAAGGATGACATCGGTTTGGTCATTTTCGGTTTGGTCGTCAGCGTGCCGATCATCGTATGGGGCAGTCAAATGGTGATGAAGGTCATGGATCGATATCCGGTTACGATCGCGATTGGCGCTGGATTGCTGGGATGGATTGCGGGCGATATGGCGGTTACCGATGTCGTCACCAAGGAATGGGTCAGTACGCAGGCGAAGTATCTTCAGTGGATCGCGCCGGCTTCTGTAGCACTTCTGGTGATTGCGGCCGGCAAATTGCTGGCGGCCCGGAAACCGGTAAAACCTCGGCCGTTGGAAGATTTGGCCGATGAAAAAATGCCCAAATAGTCATTCACGTATAAAAATTTGAGAGATTGATCATGCTAAAAATTTTATTACCTGTCGATGGTTCTGATTATGCCAATAAAGCAATAACCGGCTTCATTGCGTTATTGGACTGGTATAAGGAAAAACCGGAGCTGCATTTGCTGAATGTGCAATATCCGCTGCGCGGCAATGTGGCATTGTTCATTAACCAGACGGATATTAAGCAATATCACCAGGAAGAAGGCCAGAAAGAATTGCAAAGCACGTGCGCTTTGCTCGATCAAGCGGGTGTTGCTTATCAATATCACATTGTGGTGGGTGATCCGGCCGAAATGATCGTCCGGTTCGCTAGTGAAAAGCAATTTGATCAGATTGTGCTGGGGCCGCGCGGAGCAGGCGGTATCCAAGGTTTGTTGTTGGGCTCGGTAACCAGCAAAGTGATGCAGTTGGCAAAAATTCCCGTATTATTGATTAAGTAATGAATTTCCGGGGCGAGTCTTTTGAAGCTCAGGATCTTAGGGTGTAGCGGAGGGATAGGAAGCGGCGAACAAACCACTGCGATGTTGCTGGACGACGATGTGCTGATCGACGCGGGAACAGGCGTGGGTAATTTGAGTTTGTCCGAGATGATCAAAATTGATCATATTCTTGTCACGCATGCACACTTGGATCATGTCGCATTTATTCCGTTTCTGGTGGATACCGCCGGTTCCATCCGCAACAAACCGATAACCATTCATGCCATCCAGCCCACGCTGGATACGTTGCGGGAGCATCTGTTCAACTGGCATCTGTGGCCGGATTTTACAAAAATTCCCAATGATATTTCCCCCTATATGCGGTACGAAACATTGTCGTTGGGGGATACCATTCTTCTCGATGGCCGTGCGATTACGCCACTACCCGCCCATCACGCCGTTCCTACGGTCGGTTTTCAGGTGGACTCAGGGTTAGCCAGTCTTGTTTTTTCCGGTGATACAACTACTAATGATGCCTTCTGGGTGGCCGTTAATAAGATTGTAAATTTGCAGTATTTGATCATTGAATGCGCCTTCTGCAATCAGAAAAGGGATATCGCGATCAGATCACGGCATTTTTGCCCCAGCTTGCTGGCGGAAGAATTAGAGAAATTGGAACGGAACGCGGAAATATTTATTACGCACCTGAAACCCGGTGAGGCTGATGTCATCATGGAAGAAATCGATCAGTGCATTGGAAAATATAATCCACGCCGCCTTGAGAACAATCAATTATTCGAATTTTAGGAAGTGAGGCTATGAGTACAGTCGCGATGATCCAACCCCAAAAGAATATTGTAAATAACAATAACGAATCGGCTTTTTCCAAAAATCTGCAGGTTATTATCAATAAAATATACGCTGCAAATGGCGTTGAAGAAATCATGCTGGAAACTAGCAAGGATATTTGCGCATTGCTCAACGCGGACCGGTTTACCATTTACTCACTGAATGAAGATAAATCTTCTTTTGTTTCGAAGGTTAAAACTGGATTTGATTCTTTTCAGGATTTGAGACTACCGGTAACGGAAAACAGTATTATCGGTTTCGCCGCTTTGCAAAAGAAGGTGGTCAATATTGCAGATGTGTACGATAAAAGTGAGTTAAAAAAATTTAATCCACTGCTGGTTTTCTCCCATGAAGTGGATAAACGCACCGGTTATCGAACCAAACAGATGTTGGCGGTACCGATTCTGAACGCTGATAGCCGGGAACTGATGGGCGTGGTTCAGGTGATTAATAATAGATCGAATGAATCATTCACTACCGCGATCATGGAAGGGGTTGTGGAAATTTGCCGCGTTCTTGCGATTGCTTTTAAACAGCGTCAGAAGCCCGCTCAATTGCTCAAATCGAAATATGATTATCTGATTCTCGATGCAATCATCTCCGCTCCCGAGCTGGAGTTGGCGACACGCTCGGCACGTAAAAAAAGCTGTGATCTGGAAGATGTGCTGGTTGACGAATTCCGCATGAGTTTGCCGCTCATCGGCAAGGCACTAGCTTCTTTTTTTCAGGTTAAGTATGAGCCTTTTAGAGCGGACAGGATTAAACCGCTTGATCTGCTTAAGAATTTAAAAAAAGATTATGTTGAAAGTAATGCCTTATTGCCGATTGATGAAACCAAAGATGGCCTGGTAATACTTACACTGGATCCCGAACGGGTTAAGTCGCAGCGTATTGCCAATGCAATTTTTCCCAAGCAAAAGATCATTTACACGGTTACTACACAAAGAGAATTTAATGCTACGGTCGAACAATTTTTTGGTGGCAGCCAGGATGAGATCGGTACCGGCGACATCAATGAAATGCTTACTAATCTTGGGACTGAAGATGTCGAAGAGACGGCGGGTGAAATAGAGGAATCCTCCGCAGCGACTGACAATGAACTGGTCAAGCTGGTGAATAAAATCATTATCGACGCCTATAAAATGGGCGCATCGGATATTCATATCGAACCCTATTCAGGGAAAGAAAAAACCAAAGTGCGCTTCCGTAAGGATGGCTCGCTGATGCCATATATCGAGGTTCCGGCAGGTTATCGCAATTCTATGATCACACGCATAAAAATTATGTGCGATATGGATATCTCCGAAAAGCGAAAACCGCAGGATGGCAAGATTAAGTTCAGGAAATTTGCGCCACTGGATATCGAATTGCGTGTCGCGACCATTCCTTCAGCCGGTGGTTTGGAAGATGTCGTGATGCGGATTCTGGCTGCCGGTGAACCGATTCCGCTGGATAAAATGGGCTTTACCGAGCACAATCTGGAGGAGCTGAAGAAAATTATCAGCAAACCGTACGGGTTGTTTTTTGTATGCGGCCCGACAGGCTCAGGTAAAACAACCACGCTGCATTCGGTATTGAAATATCTCAATCGCGACGATACCAAGATTTGGACTGCGGAAGATCCGGTTGAGATCACGCAAAGAGGATTGCGTCAGGTACAAATTAACGTCAAAGCGGGATTAACCTTTCCTGCCATCATGCGTTCTTTTCTGCGAGCAGATCCGGATATTATTATGGTGGGCGAGATGCGCGACAAGGAAACTACCAGTATCGGTATCGAAGCTTCATTAACCGGGCACTTGGTTTTGGCGACACTGCATACCAACAGCGCGCCGGAATCGGTCATTCGGTTACTGGATATGGGCATGGATCCGTTCAACTTTTCTGATGCTCTGCTGGGTGTGTTGGCGCAACGTCTGGCGAAGCGCTTATGCAAGAATTGTAAAGAATCGTATGTAGCCAGCGAACATGAAGTCGATACATTATTAGCCGAGTATTGCGCCGAGCTCAGGAATATCGACCGTTTTAAAGCCGATCCCGATGCTGCACTTCGTGAAATACGCGAACAATGGATCCAACAATATGGAGATGATCAAGGTCAAATTACCTTGTACAAGGCGGCCGGTTGTGACGATTGCGTCGGTACCGGTTATTCCGGGCGGGTAGGACTACATGAATTGATGACAGCCACCGATGCACTGAAAAAGAATATTCAAGAGCGCGTACGAGTGGCGGATATGCTGGTGACGGCCTTGGGTGATGGTATGCGGACGCTAAAGCAGGACGGCATTGAAAAGGTTTTACAGGGAATTACCGATATACATCAGGTACGAGTGGTGTGTATCAAGTAAGAACCATGTGACAAAGTAAGGTAAGAATAAAAAAACCGCCTTGGCTAAAGGCGGTTTTTAGAATTTAAGGGTTAAGAAAATTGGTTTAGTTTGATACATAACCTTGAGTTACGCAAGCACCGCTGTATGCCCAAGAGAGTCGGTCGTTGGCGGCGTTCGCGGTAGGGGTTAGAGTGCATGTATCTCCTACTACGATTCCTTTATAAGCATTGGGTGTAGCCGTAATAACGCCCGCGGCAGTTACTGCGAGAGTATTAAAAGCGCCAGTTGCACTTGCTGCTGGAGCTGCTGGAACGCCATTGGTACCATTACCACAAGCTGTGAGTGCTGCAGTATTGTTAAAGCACTCAGTAACAGCTAGTTTAAAAGGCGCCATTGCGCCAGTAACCTCTGTATAGGCTGCTTTTTTCACATAGTTCTGGTAAGCAGGTAATGCTACCGCAGCCAGAATACCGATAATTGCGACGACAATCATTAATTCAATCAGGGTAAAACCTTTTTGTACTTTTTGCATTTGTTGTTCTCCTTTGGGTTGAGTAAGGCACACCAAGTGTGTGTGAAGCATCTTAAGCAGAAATCATGCCAGAATTTTAAACCGCATAATTGGTCAATTGTTACAAATTAAAGTTCAGTTGACTTGTAAGCATTTTTGGCAATATTTTAATTTTATATTTAATGAATTAGCAGGAATTTTGATGGTATGGGCTTTCAATTGCCAAAAACTTCTTCCCATAACATCAGTACTGCCACACGATCGTCTTTTGTATGACTGCTTTCCACTCGAGTGAATTTTTGTGTTTGACCATCGTTGGGTGCGTTGCCTGCCATATCGGCATCGCTGTTTAATCGCAGGCGATGCTGAATGCGCCGGAACTCGCGATAAGCGGAACGCGCTTTTTCGGCAGTGTCTTTGGGAATGAGCATTAGTTCTCCTGCAAGTTTAAGAAGTGCGATATTGCCAATGTTTCCAGTCAATTCCGGGTAACAGCCGGCGTATCCAAGCACCAAGTATTGCACGATGAATTCGACGTCGATGATGCCGCCCCGGTCATGTTTGATGTCGAACAGCGGTGTTGGATTTGGGTGAGCCTCCAGCATTTTTTCGCGCATTTTCAATATATCCTCTTTGAGTTCAATTAAATTGCGCGGCTTGCACAAGATTTCTTTACGTGTGTTTTCAAAAATATCACCCACTCGTCGATTACCAACAACGAAACGCGCCCGGGTTAATGCCTGATGCTCCCATACCCAGGCTTGATGGTGCTGATATTGCGCAAATGCTTCCATGGAGCTGACTAGTAAGCCGGAAGCGCCATTCGGCCGCAGACGCAAGTCTGTTTCGTACAGCAGTCCTGCCGACGTATGACGGGTGAGCCAGGCATTGATGCTTTGTCCCAGCTTGGTGTAGATTTCGGCGGCATCGGGATGATCGTCGTCGTACAGAAAAATCATGTCGAGATCCGATGCGTAGCCGAGTTCCTTTCCTCCCAGTTTGCCGTAGCCGATGATCGCAAATGCGGGTTTTTCCCGGTGGCGTTTTTTTAAACCATTCCATGCCAGGTTCAGTACCGTTTCCAATATCAGATCGGCCAAGGCGGTCAGGTGATCGCTGAGGGTTTCGAGCAATAATGAACCTTCTAGATCGGTGACCAGCAACCGGAATGCCTGGGCGTGCTGAAAGTGACGCAAAACATCCATTTGCCACTCGATGACATCATCCTTGGGGTTGTTGGCATGATTCAGTTGATAGGCAAGTTCATCACTAAGAGCATGCCAATCGGGAACGGGATGAGGAGAATCCTGCCGCAGTAATTCATCTAGCAAAATAGGGTGACGCCCGAGATAATCGCTTGCCCACTGGCTGATGCTGGCGAGTTCGGCTACGCGATGCAGTGTGTGCGGGTGTTCGAGCAGGAGCGCCAGGTACGATGTTTGCGGGCTGATTTTTTCCATTAGTTGCAGCATACGCTCCAGCGTGGCTTCAACCGGAGGTAGTCCGGCCACTGCTTCAATCAACAGCGGAATTAAGGTATTAATTTGCTCACGGTTGGTTTTAGGTAGTTGCTGATAAAAACTGCCCTGATAAAACAACCGTAGCCGTTCCGAAATTTTGACCGGATTACTAAATCCGAGTGTGCTCAGTTGCATGGTGGCGGCTTCGGTTTGCGAAACGTCTTGTGTTTCGGTTTGCCACAAATTGGCCAACGTGTCGTGCGCGGATGACTTCCGTGGGGTGGCAAAAATGAGCTCAAAGTGACGCGTAACGTCATTCCGGTGAATATCGAGCTGCTCCATGAAAGCTGCATAATTGGGAAATCCCATGGCGGTGGCGATTAGCGTTTGATCGTCCACATTTAGCGGCAGCGTTTGCGTTTGCTGATCGTCGAGATATTGCAGGCGATGTTCCAGTTTGCGCAGGAAATGATACGCATCGGTGAGCTGCGTGATAACCTCTGCCGGGAGTTGTTGTTTTTTTTGTAAGCGCTGTAAAACGCCGAGTGTCGGGCGAATACACAAGTCGACATCGCGTCCGCCGCGAATCAATTGAAAAACCTGTGTGATGAATTCAATTTCACGAATACCGCCGGGCCCCAATTTAATATTGTCGTGCATTTCGCGGCGCTCGACCTCCTTGCGCAGTTGCGCATGTAAGTTGCGCATCGATTCGTACGCGCTGAAATCCAGATATTTGCGGAAAACGAAAGGTCTGACAATTTTTTCCATCAGCACCGATTCGGCGTCTGCGCTGGCATGACCGGTGATAACCCGGCCCTTGATCCAGGCATGGCGCTCCCATTCGCGTCCTTGCTTGATGAAATATTCTTCCAGCATGGAAAAGCTGATCGCTAAAGGGCTGTTTTCACCGTGCGGGCGTAACCGCATGTCAACCCGGAATACATAACCATCGATTGTCAAATCATTGAGGCTGGCGATCAGCTTGCGTCCCAGGCGGGCAAAAAATTCATGGTTTGAAATCGATTTGGCGCCATCGGTCTCGCCATCTTCGGGATAAACAAAAATCAAATCAACGTCCGATGATACATTCAGTTCACCGCCACCCAATTTGCCCATGGCTACCACCATCAGATGCTGAATGGTGTTGCTGTTTTCCCCTCTCGGCAATCCGAAACGATCCGATTGCGTCAGCCAGATTTCATGGTGTTGCAGAGCGAAATTGATCGTGACCTCGGCGAGATCGGTCATGCTGGACATTACTTCAAACAAATCGGCTTGGCCGCTGATGTCGCGCACGGCGAGCCGCAGCATGACTTGTTTACGCAGATCGCGCAGGATCTCATGCAAAGCTTCTTCATGGGTGATTTTGCCAGCTTGCGAATTAAGAAAAGTCTGCATCTCCTCTCTGCGGAAGGGCAGTTGCAGCGTTTCCTGCAGCGCGATTTTTCGCATCGGCTCGCTGTCCAATATGCGTTGTGCGTAGCGGCTGAAAGGTAATGCGGCGGCGAGGGTTGCAGCGGATGAGTGAACGGTTATGGGCATAATCGGGTGGTAAAGGCTATAGAATAGCAAAGCAATTTAGATTAAGCATAAATCAAAATAGAACGTTATCAGAGTAAATGCTAGAATCAAGCCTGTACAGCAGAGATCTTTATTTTCTATACGATAGTTAATAAAAAGAAAATCACTTAATGATCACGGTAATTTGAAAAGGGATTTGCTCACGGTGTTGATTATTGGCTGATTCATTCTAACAATCAGAACAGTCGGACAACTATGTTAAACAATACCACTAAACAGCAACAAGCAATGATGGAAAACAAAAAACATAAAGGCTTTCGTGTCGCCGCCATTCAAATGGCATCGGGTCCGAGTGTGTCTGCCAATCTGGAAGAGGCTGCACGCTTGATCGAGGATGCAGCATCTCAAAAAGCTGAGCTGGTAGTATTGCCGGAGTATTTTTGCATCATGGGAATGAAAGATACTGATAAGCTCGCGGTCCGGGAACAACCGGGCGACGGACAAATTCAGAAATTTCTCAGTGATACGGCAAAACGGCTGGGGATTTGGTTGGTGGGCGGATCAGTGCCATTGGCGTCATCCGAACCGGATAAAGTCTATAATAGCTGTTTGGTTTATGCGGATAACGGCGAACAGGTCGCGCGCTACGATAAGATTCATCTGTTTGGCCTGCAACTCGGTCATGAACATTACGCCGAGGAGAAAACCATTAAGGCGGGAAACAAAGTAGTGACGGTCGATTCGCCTTTTGGCCGTATCGGTTTATCGATATGTTACGATTTGCGGTTTCCGGAATTATTCCGCATGATGAATAATGTTGATATTATTCTGGCACCTGCGGCGTTTACCGCAATTACTGGAAAAGCACACTGGGAAGTGCTGGTGCGTGCGCGCGCAGTTGAGAATATGGCTTATGTGATTGCGCCCGGACAAGGCGGTTATCATGTCAATGGGCGTGAAACCAACGGCGATAGCATGATCGTTGACCCCTGGGGGGTTGTCATGGAACGGCTGCCGCGCGGTTCTGGAGCCGTGGTGGCGGCAATCGATCCGGAGTACCAGACCAGTTTACGCACCAATTTACCCGCGTTAGATCACCGGATCTTACAGCCTTGTTGATCAAAACGATTGATAGAACAGCATAAATGACAACCGAATATATGACAGAGTCAAAGGATTTTCTTGCGATTGCCGATCGCTGCTTGTTGTCGCCTTACGATATCGATACAAGCGGATTGCAACAGGTATTAGGGCAAATACTGACGCATAAAATCGATTATGCTGATCTTTATTTTCAGTATAGCCGGTCCGAAGGCTGGATGCTGGAAGAAGGTATTGTGAAATCGGGGAGCTTCAATATTGAGCAAGGTGTCGGTGTCCGCGCGGTCTGTGGAGAAAAAACCGGATTTGCTTATTCCGACGATATCAGCATGCCTGCACTTGTATCGGCCGCTAAGGCAACGCGGGCGATTGCCAATCAAGGCAGTATGCAACCGGCTCAAATTGGGAAACGTAATGCACTGGATCAGCGGTCACGGCTCTATTTACCCGAAGATCCGATTGCGAGCCTTAAGGACGCGGATAAGGTAGCGCTATTGGAAAGACTGGAACGCATTACCCGGCAGCTTGACCGGCGTGTGACGCAAGTGGTGGCATCACTTGCTGGCGAGTATGAAGTGATCCTGGTGACGCGCAGTGACGGATTGGTTGCGGCCGATGTAAGGCCGCTGGTTCGCTTGTCGCTGCAAGTGATCGCGGAAGAAAACGGCCGCCGTGAGCAAGGAGGGGCCGGTGGTGGCGGGCGCTTCAGTTATGCTTATTTTACCGATGAAATTTTGCACGATTATGCAAAAAAAGCTGTTCATCAAGCCACGGTCAATCTGGATGCCCGTCCGGCACCGGCTGGCACCATGACGGTAGTTTTGGGAAGCGGATGGCCAGGAATCTTGTTGCATGAAGCAATCGGTCATGGATTGGAAGGAGACTTTAACCGCAAAGGCAGCTCGGCTTTCTCAGGGCGTGTCGGTGAACGCGTCGCCGCTCCCGGTGTTACGGTTGTCGATGACGGAACGATTCCACGGCGGCGTGGGTCGTTGAATATCGATGACGAAGGTAATCCGACACAATGTACTGTATTGATAGAAGATGGCATACTGAGAGGCTATTTGCAGGATAGTCTGAATGCTCGTTTGATGGATTTGCCGGTTACCGGCAATGGCCGGCGTGAATCGTTCGCGCATATTCCTATGCCGCGCATGACGAATACGTATATGTTGAACGGTGACAAGGATCCGGCGGAAATTATCGCTTCGGTGAAACATGGTCTGTATGCGGCAAACTTTGGCGGCGGTCAGGTTGATATCACCAGCGGCAAATTTGTTTTCTCAGCTGCCGAAGCTTACATGATTGAAGATGGTAAAATCACCTATCCGGTTAAAGGGGCAACTTTGATCGGTAACGGGCCGGATGTATTGACCCGGGTTTCCATGATTGGTAACGATATGTTGCTGGATCCGGGTGTCGGGACTTGCGGGAAAGAAGGTCAGAGCGTGCCGGTGGGTGTCGGGCAGCCGACCTTGCGCATCGATGGATTGACTGTCGGTGGGACAGGAATTTGACGATGTGATGATGACAGAGAATTTTTTTATAACTTGTTGAAATTGATATTGGGATGCAAAAAGCATGAGCGTGGAATTAACCGGTGCTGAAATTACGATACGTTGTCTGCAGGAAGAAGGCGTGCAATGTATTTTCGGCTATCCTGGCGGTGCGGTGTTATTTATTTATGATGAATTGTTCAAGCAGGATAAAGTCCGGCATATTTTAGTGCGCCATGAACAGGCTGCGATACACGCCGCCGATGGCTATGCGCGCTCCAGCAACAAAGTGGGCGTGGCGCTGGTGACATCAGGCCCCGGGGTTACCAATGCGGTAACGGGTATTGCCACCGCTTATATGGACTCGATTCCGATGGTGGTGATCAGCGGGCAGGTACCGACCAGTGCGATTGGCCTTGATGCATTTCAGGAAGTTGATACAGTGGGTATCACGCGCCCCTGTGTCAAACATAATTTTCTGGTGAAAGATGTCACCGAACTGGCGCTGACCATCAAGAAAGCTTTCTATATCGCTTCTACTGGCCGCCCTGGCCCGGTGCTGGTGGATATACCCAAAGATGTTTCGCAACAAAAAACCAAGTTCGAATATCCGGACAAGATTAGCATGCGGTCCTACAATCCCGTGACCAAAGGGCATTCGCGGCAAATTAAGAAAGCGGCGGAATTGATTCTCAGCGCCAAGCGTCCGGTGGTGTATGCGGGTGGCGGGGTGATCTTAAGCGATGCTGCACCGCAGTTGACTGAATTGACGCAAATGCTGAATTTCCCGTGCACCAATACGTTGATGGGATTGGGCGGATATCCCGCGACCGATAAGCAATCGCTGGGTATGCTGGGCATGCATGGCACGTACGAAGCGAACATGGCGATGCAGTATTGCGATGTTCTGATAGCCGTGGGCGCCCGTTTTGACGATCGTGTGATCGGCAATCCGAAGCACTTTTTCAACGAAAACAGGAAGATCATTCATATCGATATTGACCCTTCTTCCATTTCAAAGCGCGTCAAAGTGGATGTGCCAATCGTAGGCGATGTTCTGGACGTGTTGAAAGAGCTGATCAAGCTACTCAAAGCCGAGAAAGAAAAGCCGGATCAAACCGCATTGAAAGAATGGTGGAAACAGATTGAGCTGTGGCGTGAACGGGATTGTCTGAAATTTGACCGTAGCAGCAAAATCATCAAACCGCAGATGGTGATTGAGAAATTATTCAATGTTACTAAGGGTGATGCATTTATTACTTCGGATGTCGGACAGCATCAGATGTGGGCCGCGCAATTTTATAAATTCGATAAACCGCGCCGCTGGATCAATTCCGGCGGGTTGGGTACGATGGGATTCGGCATGCCTGCCGCGATGGGGGTGCAGCTCGCTAATCCTAAAGGAAAAGTGGCGTGTATCACCGGTGAAGCCAGTATTCAGATGTGTATCCAGGAACTGTCAACGTGTAAACAGTACAAACTGCCGCTGAAAATCGTTAATTTGAATAATCGCTATATGGGCATGGTCAGGCAGTGGCAGGAGTTTTTCCACGGTAACCGCTATGCGGAATCCTACATGAACGCGCTACCCGATTTTGTTAAGCTGGCGGAGAGCTACGGCCATGTCGGCATGAAGATTGAAAAGCCGGAAGATGTCGAAGATGCGCTGAAAGAAGCATTTAAACTGAAAGATCAGCTGGTGTTCATGGACTTTATTACCGATCAGACCGAAAACGTATTCCCTATGGTGCCGGGTGGCAAAGGTCTTTCTGAAATGATTCTGGTGTAGAAAAATAAATGCGACATATTATTTCTTTATTGATGGAAAATGAGGCGGGTGCTTTGTCTCGTGTAGCAGGTCTGTTTTCGGCGCGCGGTTATAATATCGAATCACTTTCGGTTGCGCCTACCGAGGATCCCACCTTGTCGCGGATGACGTTGGTAACGATCGGATCGGATGAAGTCGTGGAGCAAGTGACCAAGCAGCTGAACAAACTGATTGAAGTGGTCAAAATCGTCGATTTGAATGACGGCAATCATATCGAACGCGAATTGATGCTGGTGAAAGTTCGCGCGGTAGGCTCGGAGCGCGAAGAAATCAAACGGCTGGCCGAAATTTTCCGTGGTTCTATCATCGATGTGACGGATAAGTCTTATACCATTGAGTTAACGGGTACCAGCTCGAAATTGGACGCATTTCTTGAAGCAATCGAACGCAGCGCGGTTCTTGAAACTGTCCGTACAGGCGCCTCCGGCATAGGACGCGGAGAATGGATTTTGAAGGTATAATCCGCATTTGCTGATTAATCCCCGGTCTTGAGGTTGGTAATCCAGAGTAATCAATCCGTGAAAACAGTATTCACTCTAGTGCTCGCCAGTTTCTATCCTATTTTTGTTTAAAAGGAAAATAATGAAAGTTTATTACGATAAAGATGCAGATCTCTCTCTGATTAAAGGAAAAAAAGTAACCATATTGGGCTATGGTTCGCAAGGGCATGCGCATGCTAACAATTTGAGTGAGTCCGGTGTGAAAGTGACCGTCGGTCTGCGTAAAGGCGGGTTATCCTGGGGCAAAGCGGAAAAAGCGGACTTGACGGTGATGGAAGTGGCCGAAGCCGTTAAAGATGCCGATGTCGTCATGATTTTATTGCCCGATGAGCAAATTGGAACGGTATATAAAAGAGAAATCGAACCCGGTTTGAAAAAAAATGCGACAGTGGCTTTTGCGCATGGTTTTAGCGTGCATTATGGGCAAGTGACGCCGCGTGAAGATCTTGATGTGATCATGATTGCACCCAAAGGCCCAGGCCATCTGGTGCGCTCGACTTACTTACAAGGCGGCGGTGTGCCATCACTGATCGCCGTACATCAGGATAAATCCGGTAAAGCGCGAGATCTGGCGCTTTCTTACGCAGCTGCTAACGGCGGAACTCGTGGCGGTGTAATTGAAACCAGTTTCCGCGAAGAAACCGAGACAGACTTGTTCGGAGAACAAGTGGTGCTATGTGGCGGCTTAACTGCGCTGATTCAATCTGGTTTTGAGACGCTGGTGGAAGCCGGTTATGCGCCGGAAATGGCGTATTTCGAGTGCTTGCATGAAGTTAAATTGATTGTCGATCTGATTTATGAGGGCGGCATCGCCAATATGCGCTACTCAATTTCCAATAACGCGGAATATGGTGATGTATCACGCGGACCGCGCATTATTACCGATGAGACACGTGCTGAGATGCGTAAAATTCTGCGGGAGATTCAAACCGGTGAGTATGCGCGCGAGTTCATTCTGGAAAATCAGGCTGGCGCACCGGTGCTTAAATCAAGCCGCCGTATAGCGTCGGAGCATCCGATTGAGCAAGTAGGCGCGAAGCTGCGCGATATGATGCCATGGATCAAGAAAAATAAACTGGTTGATCAAGGGAAAAACTAAAGAATCAACACATTCTTTATAATTCCGGTTTTGGTTTTTTTACTTTTTAGGTTCTTGTTGTAATAATTTATGGCTTATTATCCTCACCCTATTATTGCTCGCGAAGGTTGGCTGCATATTGTGATTGCATTCGCTGTTGCGATTGGCTCTACAGAATTGTTGGGCTGGCTTTGGGCACTCCCGTTCTGGACGATCGCATTGTTCGTTTTGCAATTTTTTCGTGACCCGCCGCGCGAAGTGCCAAAGGATCCCAATGCCATATTGGCACCGGCGGATGGTAGAATCGTCGCCGTAGAAAAAACGCAAGATCCTTATCTGGATCGTGAAGCGCTCAAAATCAGTGTATTTATGAATGTGTTTAATGTGCATTCCAACCGGAGTCCGGTTGACGGTGAGGTGCGTGACAAATGGTATTTTCCGGGTAAATTTGTCAACGCGGATTTGCCAAAGGCTTCGCTGGAGAATGAACGCAATGCGTTATGGATCAAAACCGATCGTGGTGCTGATGTGACCTGTGTACAAGTTGCCGGGTTGATTGCAAAGCGGATACTTTGTCACGTATCGCCCGGCGAGCATTTGTCGCGGGGTCAACGTTTCGGCTTCATCAGGTTTGGTTCGCGCGTGGATGTGTACCTGCCGCTGAATACAAAAATTAATGTCAATATCGGTGATAAAGTGTCGGCGACACTCACCATATTGGCGGAATTTCGTGAAGAAACCAAAGTGGTGGCTTGAAAGGAGCGCGTGTTTCATTCTTTGTACCGGCGCTCAGAATCATAACCGGTATTGAACCAGGCTTTCACGGGATTCCTGTCATTCGTTTTTGGTCGAGTGTATTCCCGTTTTCGTATTCTTATAGTTAAGTGCTCATAATGTCCGATTCTCTGCCAGAACGTACTGTACTTAAAGCCCGGTTGCGGCGGCGTGGCATCTATCTGTTGCCCAATTTATTTACAACGGCTGCACTATTCGCCGGGTTTTATGCCATCGTGCAGGCGATGAACGGAAATTTTGAATATTCGGCAATCGCGGTATTCATTGCCATGGTACTGGATGGATTGGATGGCAGAGTAGCGCGATTGACAGGTACTCAAAGTGAGTTCGGCGCCGAATACGATAGCTTGTCGGACATGGTTTCTTTTGGTGTTGCACCGGCATTGATTGTGTATGAATGGGCATTGAAGGAAATGGGGCAATGGGGTTGGATCATTGCATTCATTTATTGCGCTTGTGCCGCATTGCGGCTTGCTCGCTTCAATACCAACATCGAAGTGGTCGATAAACGTTTCTTCCAAGGTTTGCCCAGTCCGGCTGCTGCTGCATTGATTGCAGGATTGGTTTGGGTAACGATTGATTTTCAAGTGCAAGGCAGCGATATTAAGGGACTGGCTTCTATTGTGACTTTATTTGCCGGTTTGACGATGGTTAGCAATATTCCATACTATAGCGGTAAGGAGTTTAATTTGCGCCGCCGTGTGCCGTTTTTTACAGTCCTGTTATTGGTGCTGTTCTTTTTCGTTTTGATTCCGAGCCATCCGCCACTGGTCTTATTCATTTTGTTCGCGGCTTATGCATTTTCCGGTTATTTTGTGAAGTTATGGCGATTTGGCAGAAGTAAAAAAAATAGTGAGACACCCGGTACCTGAAGATTACCTATTGCATCCAAAGGAAAAACTATTTATATTCCCGTCCATCATGTTTTCTAAGCACTTTACCCAATCATTGCAATTTATTCCAGCTTCCACAGTTCTAGTGGAACTGCTGCTGCGCCTTGCGCGCTAAAATTTTCTCCCCCTATTTCCCTTTCTTCCCTATAAAATTCGCATCACGAGTTTTATTATTCATTAAGGTTTTCTTCCTCAAGCGGAGAGCATAATGCAAGAGCATTTGATTATTTTTGATACAACGTTACGTGACGGTGAGCAAAGTCCTGGCGCATCCATGACGAAAGAAGAGAAAGTGCGCATTGCCTGGCAACTGGAGCGCATGGGTGTCGATGTCATTGAAGCCGGTTTTCCCGCAGCTTCTAACGGAGATTTTGAGGCAGTCAAGGCGGTTGCCGATTCGGTTAAAGACAGTATCGTGTGTGGCTTGGCGCGGGCGATTGAAGCGGATATTCAACGTGCCGGTGATGCATTGAAAGGTGCGCAATCGGCTCGCATTCATACGTTCATTGCAACATCGCCGATTCATATGAAGAATAAGCTGCGCATGTCGCCCGATCAGGTGATCACACAGGCGGTAAAAGCGGTGCAATGGGCACGCCAATATACCGATAACGTTGAGTTTTCTCCGGAAGACGCCGGCCGGTCGGAAATTGATTTTCTCTGTCAGATATTGGAAGCGGTGATTGACGCTGGTGCAAAGACATTGAATATTCCCGATACGGTTGGTTATACGATGCCCGATCAATTCGGCAAGCTGATTCACAATCTGCGTGAACGCATACCGAATTCCGATAAAGCGATCTTTTCGGTGCATTGCCATAATGATTTGGGGTTGGCTGTGGCCAATTCATTGACCGCTGTGATGAATGGCGCGCGCCAGGTTGAATGTACGATCAACGGCCTGGGAGAACGTGCAGGCAATGCTGCGCTGGAAGAAATCGTGATGGCAGTGCGTACGCGTCAGGATTATTTTCCCTGCGATACAAAAATCGATACTACGCATATCGTATCGGCCAGTAAACTGGTGTCCGGTATTACCGGTTTTCCGGTACAGCCTAATAAAGCAATTGTGGGTGCCAATGCTTTTGCACATGAATCCGGCATTCATCAGGATGGGGTGTTGAAGCATCGTGAGACCTACGAAATCATGCGAGCGGAAGATGTCGGCTGGGGCGCGAATAAATTATTGCTGGGAAAACACTCAGGCCGTAATGCTTTTCGTAACCGTCTGATGGAACTGGGAATAGAATTGGAATCCGAAGAAATGCTCAATAATACGTTCATGCGCTTCAAGGAGCTGGCGGATAAGAAACACGAAATCTTCGATGAAGACTTGCAAGCGCTGGTTTCTGATGAGGTGTTGGTATTGCAGGAGCGTTACCGTCTTATATCGCTCACCGTACATTGTGAAACCGGTGAAGTGCCATATGCGCGCATTGTGATTTCCGATGATGGCAAGGAAATGCGTGCCGAGTCTCAAGGTAGTGGTCCCGTGGATGCCACTTTTCGCGCAATTGAAACGTTACTGGTTAGCGAAGCGAAGCTGCAACTGTTCTCGGTGAACAATATTACCAGTGGAACCGATGCGCAAGGCGAGGTGACTGTGCGGTTGCAGAAATCCGACCGCATCGTAAACGGGCATGGCTCTGATACGGATATCGTTGTTGCTTCGGCAAAGGCTTATCTAAGCGCGCTGAATAAACTGCACAGCAAGCTGGAACGAGCTCACCCGCAGGTATAGCTGACTGGGATGTTGAATAAATAAAATGGAAGCTCTGCGCAAGATGATGAAACGTAACATCACAGTATTATTTTGTTTGATTGTCTTGCTGTTGAGTTTCCCAGTGCAAGCGTTTCAATTCCAAGACACAACCGGGAAAATTCATAAGCTTGCGGATTACAAAGGGCGCTGGGTGCTGGTCAATTTCTGGGCGACGTGGTGCCCGCCCTGCCTGAAAGAAATTCCCGATTTGATTGCGCTGTATGAACAACGTAAAGACGTGATAGTGATCGGAGTCGCGATGGATGTTGATGACCCGAAAGTGGTGATGGATTTTGTGAAGTCCATGTCCATTACCTATCCCATTGTGTTAGGTGACCGGAAAATTGCGTCCCAGCTGGATGACGTTTCACTATTACCCAGCACCTATTTCTTTGATCCGGAGGGAAACCCGGCTGCGCGCCAGCAGGGAATTATTTCGCGCGAGAGTATTGAAGAGTTTATTGAGTCAAAATCAAACAAAAAAAGTGTTAATCAACAACACTGATATAACCAATTGCTTATTCCGTCCGGTCAGGATGCTGAATAGCGCCAAACCGTCTGCCATTTGTTGAACACCAATTGCGGGTAGGCGGCTTCTCCGAGACTGCCGTTGTATCGTCCCAATGCACGGAAATAGTCGCCTTTTTCCTTATTCAGATAATGGCGCAGAATGGTGCAGCCGTAGCGCAAATTCACGCGCAAATGAAACAGATTGTGATCTTGGTGACCGATGACGCCAGTCCAGAACGGCATGACTTGCATATAGCCGCGTGCACCGGCATGTGAAACGGCATATTTTTTAAAGCCGCTTTCGACTTGGATGATGCTTAACACCAGTTGCGGATCCAATCCAGCCCGCGTTGCTTCGTAATAAACCGTTCTTAGAAATTCCTCCCGCTCGATCAGATCCGGTATGTATTTTTCCAATCGGCGGCTCATACTGATCAACCAAGTTACGCTGTTAGCGACAGCGGCATACTCGACGTACGAAGCCGCTTGATCACTTTTTTCATGGAAAGTGATGGTCTGAGTGCTGGCAGACAGCTGTTCATACTGCAAATTATTGGCATGAATAAAGCTGGATGAGAATAGAAAGAAGACTGTACTGATTAGTTTTTGCATAGCTTGGCCGTTATGAATGAAAAAATTTCATCAATGTGTACCGCTTGTGAAGCTTGATCTGTTCGTCCTTGATATTCAATGGTCGATTGCTTGAGTCCTCGTTCGCCGACAACAATCCGGTGCGGAATACCAATTAATTCCATATCGGCAAACATGACACCGGGGCGCTCATCGCGATCATCCAAGAGTACCTCGATCTGTGCATCGGTGAACTGCTGATAGAGTTTTTCCACGGTATCCTTGACGAGGGCGCTTTTCTGCAGACCGATGGGTACGATCGTAAGTTGGAAAGGCGCGATGGTATCGGGAAAAATAATGCCATGCTCATCGTGATTTTGTTCGATGGCAGCGGCGACAATGCGTGAGACGCCGATACCATAGCAACCCATTTCCATATTTTGAGTTTGGCCTGATTCGTCGAGATAGTTGGCTTTCATGATTTCGGAATATTTGGTACGCAATTGAAAAATATGACCCACTTCAATACCGCGGCAAATTTCCAGTTTACCTTTGCCGTCCGGAGAATCATCGCCCGGAACAACATTGCGGATATCAAAGACATGATCGGGTAGTTTGAGGTCGCGCGCGAAGTTTACTTGTGTCAAGTGAAAGCCTTCCGCATTAGCGCCACAGACAAAATTACTCATATTCATGACCGCTTGATCGGCAATCACACGAGCCTCTATACCGACAGGGCCGATATATCCGGGCACTGTTCCAGTAGTGCGTAGAATATCCTCTTCAGTGGCCATCTGAAACCCGGATAAAAAGGGTATTTTTCTTACTTTTAATTCATTGAGCTGATGATCACCCCGTAGCAGCAAAAGGAATATTTCGTCATTGGCTTTGACGGCAAGCGTTTTGACGGTTTTTTGCAGGGGAACTTTTAAAAATTCGGCGACTTCGGCGCAGGTTTTTTTACCGGGAGTCGCTACTTTTTGCATATCGCCATCCGGTGTGTCGCGTTCTTGCTGAGCAAATAATGCGTTAGCTAATTCGATATTGGCGGCATAGTCCGAATCAGGGCAGAACGCGATGGCATCTTCCCCGGAATCCGCTAGGACATGAAACTCATGGGAGCCACTGCCTCCGATGGCGCCGGTATCGGCTGCAACGGCACGGAATTTCAATCCGAGGCGGGTGAAAATGCGGCTGTAAGTTTCATACATGAGTTGATACGTTTGCATCAAACTATTTTCATTGGTATGGAATGAATAAGCATCCTTCATGACAAATTCACGTGCACGCATGACACCGAAGCGTGGCCGGATTTCATCGCGGAATTTTGTTTGAATCTGATAAAAATTGAGTGGTAGCTGGCGGTAGCTTTTAATTTCCTTACGTGCGATGTCGGTGATGATTTCTTCGTGCGTGGGACCAAAACAAAAGTCATGCTCATGCCGATCCTTGATTTTTAGCATTTGCGGCCCAAAAACATCCCAGCGGCCGGTTTCTTGCCATAATTCCGCCGGTTGTATCGCGGGCATGAGCAATTCGATGGCGCCGCTTTTGTTCATTTCCTCCCGCACGATATTCTCTATTTTACGTAATACCCTTAAACCTAATGGCATCCAAGTATACAATCCGCTCCCCAAGCGCTTAATGAGTCCGGCGCGGAGCATGAGTTTGTGACTGATGAGCTCCGCTTCGGCAGGAGCTTCTTTAAGCGTTGAAATAAAAAATTGCGAAACGCGCATGAAGGGATTCCATTATGAAAATAAAATTGTAAGGATTTTACCTTGAAATACTTGGTTAAGTGGGAATTAGTCCCTATATGACAAATAAGTAATTTAATTGAGATTGATGAAAATGCTGGAGTGCTAGGATTTTTATTCTTCGGGCACTTTCAATCTAAAGAAAAGTATGAAAAAATCCACCCATTTGATAGGTCAAATGAGTATTCCATATGATTGACCGTAATGGATATCGCCCCAATGTCGGTATTATCCTCCTGAATTCAAAAAATGAGGTATTCTGGGGCAAACGTATTAGACAAAATTCTTGGCAATTTCCTCAAGGCGGCATTAAGTCGGGAGAAAGTCCCGAACAGGCCATGTATCGGGAATTAAGCGAAGAGATCGGGTTGCGTCCAAATCACGTAGAGATTGTCGGGCGCACTCGGGATTGGTTACGGTACGAGGTTCCTGATCGTTGGATCCGGCGGGAGTGGCGGGGGAATTACAAGGGGCAAAAGCAAATTTGGTATTTGCTGCGTTTGATCGGGCGCGATAGTGATGTTTCATTGCGCAGGAGTGCACACCCTGAATTCGATGCTTGGCGCTGGAACCAGTATTGGATTGAATTGGATTCGGTTGTTGAATTTAAACGCAAAGTATATAAGCAAGCACTCACGGAATTGTCGCGCTTGTTAAAAACGGATTCTTGCCCAAACCAAAGTATCGGAGCGGGATATGATCAAAAAATTCTACCCAAAGGATCGAGAGAGATCCTGGCTGATCGACTGGAAGTAAACGAATAGTTCGTCTGAGAGTTTTGCAGGGTTTTTAAGTTGCTCTGCAAGTAACAGGAACGCAGTTAAGCCGTTCCGCTTTTTACAAATTCCCATGTGTGGGTGTTTCATCAGGCGTGTTCGGCTGCGCCATCACAGCCGTTTTTTTATTTATTTACTTATGGAGAATACCGATGAAGATACGTGCAGTGGTTGCGTCACTGTTATCGATTGGCGCTCTTGTCACTTCGATTAATGTTTCAGCCAATGAACCTATTCAGCCCATTAAAGCCGCAAAAGTAGCAAATGCTGATGTGGTTGAACTGGGTAAAATGTTGTTTTTTGATCCTCGTTTGTCAAAGTCAGGATTTATTTCATGTAACTCTTGCCATAATTTGAGCATGGGCGGAACGGATAATATTCCAACCTCGATCGGTCATAAATGGCAGCAAGGTCCGATTAATGCCCCGACCGTTCTTAATGCCAGTATGAACTTGGCGCAATTCTGGGATGGACGCGCAAAAGATCTGAAAGAACAAGCCGGCGGTCCGATTGCCAATCCAGGTGAAATGGCTTCAACCCATAAAGTGGCTGTCGAAGTGCTGCAATCCATTCCTCAGTACCGTGCTCATTTTGCAAAAGCATTTGGTTCCGATCAGGTTGATATTGACCGGGTAACCACCGCAATCGCCGCTTTCGAAGAAACACTGGTTACACCGGGATCGCGTTTCGATAAATGGCTGGAAGGTGACAAAAAAGCATTGAATGCGCAAGAAGTCGAAGGTTATGAATTATTCAAGAGCAGCGGTTGTGCCGGTTGTCATAACGGCCCGGCAGTTGGCGGCGCGCTTTATCAAAAGTTCGGCGTGCATCATCCGTATAAAACCGCAAGCAAAGCGGAAGGAAGAAAAGCGGTCACTGGAAAAGATACCGATTTGAATGTTTTTAAAGTACCGACTTTGCGCAATATTGAATTAACCTATCCCTACTTTCACGATGGCGCGGCAGCGACTTTGGAAGATGCCGTAAAAACCATGGGTAAAATTCAGTTGGACCGTGATTTCAATAAGAAAGAAATTGATAGCATCGTTGCTTTCTTAAAAACATTAACCGGTGATCAACCTGATATTAAACTACCGGTTTTGCCGCCATCCAACAATAATACCCCAAGATCTGTGCCGTTCTAATAATGAACAGGTTGCTGAAAAATAAGCAATTTTAATATTGAAACAAAACCGGGGAATCAATATCCAGACATTCAGGTTGTCAACGCACAATCTGAATGTCTGTGAACCGCCAAATCAGGTAAGTGATGCTACGGGCAGTAGTTGATTTAGATTAATATGATGGCTCTACTGTATTAGTGCAATCAGGTATAGATTTACATTAAAAAATAAAGTAGAGTCACTATTCCGATAACCAATAATTAGAATAGGGAGTTACCCATGGGTAACAAGGGACAGTTACTGCAAGATCCGTTTTTGAATATATTACGGAAAGAGCATATTCCGGTATCGATATATCTAGTGAATGGTATTAAATTACAAGGGCAGATTGATTCATTCGATCAATATGTTGTGTTGTTGAAAAACTCGGTTACGCAAATGGTATACAAACATGCGATTTCTACGGTAGTGCCTGCAAGAGCCGTTACTATTCCCATAGAAACATTGGATACACGTGATGCCTGATGCTTGAATCAGGTATGGATAGAGCGAATGCTGCCATTGCAGCGATACTGGTCGGTATTGATTTTGGCAGTAGCACTCATGCTGATAGCTTGCAGGAATTGCAGCAACTGGCTATTAGTGCAGGACTTCAAGTTGTGGCGATTCTGGAAGGGAAGCGTTCGCGGCCTGACCCGACAACTTATATTGGTAGCGGTAAAGTCGACGAGATTGCACGGCTGAGCTCGTTAAATAACGCTACACTCGTTGTATTTAATCATGATTTGTCTCCGGCACAGCAGCGCAATTTAGCATTGCGGTTAAATTGTAACGTCATTGATCGCACCAGTCTGATTTTGGATATATTTGCTCAGCGTGCTAAAAGTCATGAAGGGAAGTTGCAAGTAGAGCTTGCACAGCTAGAACATCTGGTGACCCGTCTTGTGCGCGGCTGGACTCATCTGGAAAGGCAGAAGGGGGGGATCGGTTTGCGTGGTCCGGGTGAAACGCAATTGGAAACAGATCGCCGCTTGATCCGGAAGCGTGTTAAATTGCTCAAAGAGAAACTCGCAACTTTACAGCGCCAGCGTACTGTGCAGAGGCGATCAAGACAGCGTACCAATGTATTGTCGGTATCTATTGTTGGTTATACCAATGCAGGGAAATCTACTTTATTTAATAAGTTGATCCGCGCACAAACGTATGCCGCCGATCAATTGTTTGCCACATTAGACACGACGACACGAAAATTATTTCTTGCTGGAGGAGGGCCGGTAGTCATTTCAGACACGGTAGGATTCATTCGAGAACTACCGCATACCTTGGTGGCAGCTTTTCGTGCCACACTCGAAGAAACTGTGCAAGCTGATATCTTGTTGCATGTCATCGATGCCAGCAGTCCTAACCGGGATGAGCAAATTGAAGAAGTGAATAAGATTTTGAGAGAAATTGGCGCCGATACGATTCCGCAAATTTTAATTTTAAACAAGATTGATCTGACTGACTTAGCAGAAGCTAGTAAAGGTTGCACGCGTGATGAATATGATAGAATATCGCGCATTCGTTTAAGTGCAAAAACTGGTGACGGAATAGCACTTGTAAGACAGGCATTGACAGAAGCAGCAGTAGAAAACTCTAAGAAATTATATGAAGAATCTACAGATATTCCGAAAATAACTGGAGATTGTGCTACGGTACAAGAACTTTTTTGAACGAACAAAACAGGAATTATTATGGGATTAAATGATCCACAATGGGGAAAAAACAAAGGTGATTCTGGACCGCCGGATCTGGATGACGTACTGCGTAATGTCAACAAAAAGATCAATAATATTTTCGGGCAAAAAAAAGGCGGCGGAGGCGATGACGGCTCTGGTTCTAACACTCCAAGCCCCAAGCCGCAAAGTGGCAGTAGCATTGCAATGATTCTTGGTTTGCTTGCGGTAGTCTGGTTAGCAAGCGGATTTTATATCGTGGATGAAGGGCATAGAGGCGTTGTGTTGCGTTTCGGCCAGTATGTGGATACCGCGCCGGCAGGCTTGCGGTGGCATATACCTTACCCAGTTGAAAAAGTAGAATTAGTGAACGTCAGTCAAGTTCGTACGGTTGAAATTGGTTATCGTAACAATGTGCGCAGTAAAGTATTGCGGGAATCATTGATGTTAACCGATGATGAAAACATCATCGATATTCAATTTGCGGTGCAATTCATATTGAATAACCCGGAAAATTTCCTATTTAAGAATAGGAATCCTGACGAAGCTGTTTTGCAAGCGGCAGAAACGGCAATCCGTCAAGTAATCGGTAAAAGTAAAATGGACTATGTTCTTTACGAAGGCCGTGAGCAAGTTGCAGCTAATGCAACGCAATTAATGCAGAAGATTTTGGATCGTTATGAGATTGGTATTTCGATCAGCAGAGTGACGATGCAAAACGCGCAACCACCTGAGCAAGTTCAAGCAGCCTTTGACGATGCGGTTAAAGCCGGTCAAGACAGAGAACGGCAAAAGAACGAAGGCCAGGCTTATGCCAATGACGTGATTCCAAGAGCGGTGGGTAATGCGGCTCGGTTGATTCAGGAGTCAGAGGGTTATAAACAACGTGTGATTGTCAGTGCGGAGGGCGATGCCAGCCGTTTTGAACAGATTCTTGCTGAATATAGTAAAGCGCCGAAAGTTACGCGTGAACGTTTATATCTGGACATGATGCAGCAAGTGCTTTCTAACACCAGCAAGGTTATTGTTGATCAGAAAAGCGGTAACAATCTTTTGTACTTGCCATTGGATAAATTGATTAATATGAGCGGAGCGCCATCATCGGTTTCACCTGTAGCCGTGCAGCCTATGATGCAGGAAGCGACATCTGAGGGTAGCAGTGTGCGGGCTCGAGAATCTTTTCGCAGTCGCGAACGGGAGGCAAGATAGATGAAAAGTTTTACATCAGTATTTTCAGGTATTGTTATTGCGATTTTTTTCCTGGGTAGCTCAGCTATTTATGTTGTGGATGAGCGGCAGCAAGCCATTCTATTCCAGCTGGGGGAAGTTATCGATGTTAAAACCGAACCTGGTTTATATTTCAAAATTCCAATTGCTCATAATGTTCGTTATTTTGAGAAACGCATTCTGACAATGAATACCGAAGAACCAGAGCGTTTTATTACTTCAGAGAAAAAGAATGTTTTGGTGGATTTGTTTGTGAAGTGGCGTATTGTTGATGTAAAACAATATTACATCAGCGTGCGTGGCGATGAAGCACTGGCACAGACACGTTTGGCTCAAACTATCAATGCGAGCTTGCGCGATGAATTTGGTAATCGCACAGTTCACGATGTGGTTTCGGGCGAGCGTGATGTCATTATGGAGATTATGCGTCAGAAAGCGGATAGCGATGCGCGCTCTATTGGTGTGGAAGTGGTTGATGTCCGCTTGAAGCGTGTCGATCTTCCGCAGGAGGTCAGTGAGTCGGTATTTAGACGTATGGAAGCGGAACGTAAAAGAGTTGCTAATGAATTACGTTCTACCGGTGCGGCTGAATCAGAGAAGATTCGTGCGGATGCCGACAGACAGCGTGAAGTCATCTTAGCTGAAGCGTACCGGGAAGCGCAAAAAACGATGGGTGATGGTGATAGTCAAGCGGCAGCGACTTATGCCACCGCATTTCAGAAAGATCCGGAATTTTATGCTTTCTGGCGTAGCGTCGATGCTTATAAGCAATCATTTAAAAACAAGGGCGACATGCTGGTGTTGGAGCCTACCTCCGATTTTTTCAAGTATCTGAGAAATCCGGCAGTCAGCAAATAAGTAACGAGGGACGGTATGGATGAGAGTGTAAACGCAATTTCTGCATAGCATACCTAGGTGGTTTTATGTAACTCGATTATGTAATTACTGAGAAAGAGGTTCTGGAAATCGTAATGGTTCTTGTATATGCGATTACATCAGAGCCTCTTAATTTTTCTGTTTCTTGTAGAGAAATCAGGTTGGCACGATAAATCCGGAGTTTGTTTTGAATATGTGGGAAACTTTTCTTAATGCAATTGCATTGATGTTGATTTTAGAAGGAATGTTACCCTTTCTATCGCCGCAGACATGGCGGGAAGCATTTAGAAAACTAACAGAGATTAACGATAATCAGATCCGGTTTGTAGGTTTGACTTCGATGTTAGTCGGATTAATGGTGCTTCTTATTTTCAGTTGATGTTTTTTTCTTTTTGTTGACGGCTTTCAATCGTAAATATGCGCAATTGGTTACTTCCAGAGTTTGTTGAAGATATATTGCCTGCGGAAGCAATACATATTGAAGGTATGCGCCGCCAAGTCATAGATCTGCTGATGGTGCATGGCTATCAACAAGTGGTGCCGCCTTTATTGGAGTATGTGGAATCGTTGCTGACCGGCAGTGGCAGTGACATGGATCTGCACATGTTTAAGGTGATTGATCAGTTGAGTGGCCGCATGATGGGACTGCGTGCTGATATGACACCGCAAGTGGCAAGAATTGACGCGCACTTATTGAATTTTGAGGGTGTTACACGTTTGTGTTACGCCAATAGCGTATTGCATACCGTACCCGCAGGCGTAACTAAAACGCGCGAACCTTTACAAGTAGGTGCAGAGCTTTATGGTCATTCCGGTTTGGAGAGTGACTTGGAAGTTCAACGGCTTATGTTGCAGTGCTTGGCGGTCTCCGGTGTGAATGCAATCCATCTGGATCTTGGCCATGTTGCAGTTTTTCGTGGCCTGATTAAAGGTGCGGGTATTTCGTACGAGCTTGAGACTGAACTTTACGCGGTGCTGCAAGCGAAAGATGTATCGACTTTGCAGGAACTATGTGTGAATTTGCAAAAGCAAACGCGCGAAGCATTATTGCTATTGCCTGAGCTTTATGGCGATCACAAAGTATTGGCCGATGCTGCCAATCGATTGCCTGATTATCCGGAAATCAGATCGGCCCTGAATGAATTGAGCATTGCTAACGAGGAGATAAAACCGATTGTCGATGAGATCGCATTCGATTTAGCCGATCTACGCGGATATCATTACCATACCGGAATGGTTTTTGCTGCCTATACAAGTGGTTGCTCCAATGCGATTGCTTTAGGTGGACGTTATGATGAAATAGGCAAAGCATTCGGGCGGGCCCGCCCGGCCACAGGTTTTAGTATGGATTTAAGAGAATTGTCCAGATTGATGAAGCCGCAATCGTATCCAAAGGCAATTAGCGCCCCTTATCAGGAAAAAAGCACTGAGTTGGAAAGCAAAATCAAGCAATTGCGCAAGGAAGGGCAGATCGTTGTGGTGGAATTGCCGGGACAAACAGGCGAATCTCTCGATTGCGACAGGCAATTAATATTGCATGACGGGCAATGGATCGTTAAAGAAATTTAATCATCTGGAAACAGAATTTTTTAGAGATTAGTAATATGACTAAGAATGTTGTCGTCATTGGTACGCAATGGGGCGATGAAGGAAAAGGCAAGATCGTCGACTGGCTTACGGATCATGCGCAAGGCGTGGTGCGTTTTCAAGGCGGACATAATGCAGGTCACACATTGGTCATCGGCAACAAGAAAACCGTATTGCATCTGATTCCCTCCGGTATTCTGCGTGATACGGTGGTTTGTTATATCGGCAACGGCGTCGTGATTTCGCCGGAGGCGCTACTCAGTGAAATTGATATGTTGGAGCAAAGTGGAATTGATGTCAGCAATCGGTTGCGAATTAGTGAAGCTTGCCCGTTAATTTTACCTTGTCATATTGCTCTGGATACCGCGCGCGAGACGGCCAGGGGTGTCGGAAAAATAGGTACTACGGGACGTGGCATTGGACCGGCTTATGAAGATAAAGTCGCACGCCGGGCTATTCGCTTGCAGGATCTGTTTCACCGCGATCGTTTTGCTGCCAAGCTGGGTGAGATGCTGGATTATCATAATTTCGTGTTGAAAAATTATTTTCAAGCACCGATTATAGATTTTCAAAAAACAATGGATGATGCATTGGCCCAAGCCGAGAGAATCAAACCCATGGTAGCCGATGTTCCGCGATTGTTATTTGAGGCGAATAAAGCAGGAAATAATCTGTTGTTTGAAGGTGCGCAAGGCGCGCTACTTGATGTCGATCATGGCACATATCCATTTGTCACATCCAGCAATTGCGTCGCTGGCGCCGCAGCTCCCGGGAGTGGGGTCGGGCCGCAGATGCTGCATTACGTCTTGGGAATTACCAAAGCTTATACCACACGAGTTGGATCAGGGCCATTTCCAACAGAACTGGATGACGAAGTTGGCAAGCATCTCGCAAAGCGTGGTCATGAATTTGGATCAACTACAGGACGGCCACGTCGCTGTGGCTGGTTTGATGCGGTCGCGCTGAAGCGTTCGATACAAATCAATGGCGTGACTGGACTATGTATTACTAAACTGGATGTATTGGATGGTGTGGAAAGTTTGAATCTTGGTGTTGGTTATAAATTGAGTAATGGCAGTTGCAGCAATATTCTGCCCGTTGGTGCTGACGACCTGGATAACTGCGAGCCAATCTACGAGGAAATACCGGGTTGGTCAGAAAATACAGCTGGAATTAAGGAATTCACGCAATTACCTAAAGCGGCGCAAAACTATCTGAAGCGTCTTGAAGAGGTTTGTGAAATACCGATCGATATGATTTCTACCGGACCGGACAGAGAAGAAACGATTCTGCTGCGTCATCCATTCAAATAATGCCGCTTACTAGAAGTTAATCGTGAGCCATGCTGATGCTGTACAAATCGTAAGTTGGGAAGAAGCTGCGACTGCTCTGCGCGCAGTACGAACAGCGGTGTTTATTCGCGAACAGCAGGTTCCGGAAGAATTAGAGTGGGATCAGTTTGATGCAGCCAGCGTGCATGTGCTTGTTTTAAATAAAGCTGGGCAGCCGGTGGGCACAGCGCGATTATTACCGGATGGCCATATCGGCCGTATGGCGGTATTAAAAGAATGGCGCGGTCAAGGTTTGGGCAGTGCGTTGCTGACAACTTTATTGCAGGTATTAATAAAACGGCGTCAGTTTGAAGCGCAGTTGCATGCACAAACGAACGCTATACCATTCTATAAAAAATTTGGATTTCAAATTATGGGAGAAGAATTCATGGAGGCTGGTATTCCGCATGTCAAAATGACACTCTTCATCAGAGAATCAACTTTGACTACTTGATTTCCGATTTGCCCCATTCATTTGCTAGCGTATCGGATGCTTGTTTCCACCGGCTAGTTGCCTGTTGCATCGCAACCCTAGCTTGCTCCGATTTTCTCCTGGCTGTTTCGGCTTCGCGTTCAGCTTCAATCATTTTTTGCTTAGCTGTGGCTAGTTTTTTCTCAGCGAAAGTAACGTCTTTCATCAAAGATTCAGCAGCTTGCTTGGATTCCATCATTTTTTCATATGCCGCACTGGCATTTTTTTGTAGAAGCTCAATGGTTTCGGCACGAGCAAACGAGGCGACCAGAACACTCAGTATGCATAAAGTAGATTTTAATAGTTTTAAATTGAGATTCATTATCATGATTTATGGACTCAAAGTTTTTTGCGTTACTCTTAGCTCAATCTAAGTTCAGGTAAAATCAGTATAACAAAAAGCAGATGCTTCTGCTGATTGTTATCGATTATCAAATCATTATTAAAGATGTAAAAACAAAGTTGAGATAAAATTTTTCAGGTGGAAAAATATGACGAAAGGTGTAAGAATGTTTTTATCAGTATTTAAAATCAGTGCGAGTTTATTGCTCGGTATAGGGCTAATTGCCTATGCGACACCGATACTAGCCAATTGCGAAGGCTGTTTATGTCCTGGAGACCCTTGTAATCTTTGTCCATTGCCAGCGATGGAAAATGACCGGCCAAAACCAAATGAGCCAGCTCTTTGCGCTAGAATCAGAGAAAAGGTACCGCCAACCTCGGCTCAACCAGGATCTAATGAATATTTTCCCAATCTAGACAAATCGGTAATGGTCTGTGTCAACGAAGGCGGTGACGTTATTCGGAATAAACAGCGCAATCCGGAATATCCATCGCGTTTTTATTGTAAACCCCCACGCTCTATAAAATAGAATCAATAGGAATCTATCATCGATTTTATAATTGTAGTTTTAAAAATTATCATGATGAGCAGTAGTCATTAAAATGTTTGAGATTTTGTAGATTTACTTCAGGTTTTAGGCAGTTATGGTTGCAATATAGAAAAAAAGAAAGTAGTATCTAACCCTTTTTCTTTGAAGGAGCTGTGGATTTTTATGGCTAACAGTGCACAAGCAAGAAAGCGTGCGAGGCAAGCGGTCAAACGCAGAGAATATAACGTCAGTTTGCGGTCTAAATTACGTACTGCGATAAAATCAGTTAGAAAGGCAATTGGAACAGGAAATAAGGAATTGGCGCAAAATGCTTTCAATAGCTCCTTGGGAACTGTTGATTCAATTGCCGGTAAAGGCATCATTCATAAAAATAAGGCTGCGCGTTATAAAAGCCGATTATCTGCTGCCATCAAAATGCTAAATAGCTAAAATGGCTAAGTGAATAGTTAATTTACTTTTTTATTTTATAGCGTAAAAAATATATTAAAAAGACCTGGACAATGCGCTGGTGTCGTGCTTACAGTCCCCTTGACAGTGGTGAGGTGACTAAGTAGTCTAGAAGATGCTTACTGCCTGTGGGATGAGGAATTGTATGGGCAGAGGGAATGGATAGATAAAGGAAGTAAAAGCTCTGGATACTGGGTATATGAAGGGTATTCATGGTGGAAGAGAACAAGAAGAAGAGCAAAGTAAAGAAGAGGCAAGGAAGAAACTTATGGAAAACCAAAGGAGAGAGAGATGAAAGGCAAGCTATGGCCGAGGATAGTAGCGGTACTGTTAGGAGGGATGCTGATAGGAGCGGCCCAGGCTGACATACCGAGCGTACCGAACGAACTGTATGAAGCGTTGAAACTGGACCGTACGAAAGTAACGCCGAAGGAACTGCACGAAGCGCTGGTTAAGCGCTACAAAGATCCTGCGCAAGGAGCGGGACGCGGCACACTGGCGCAATACTGGGAACCGATCCCGTACGGAATTTACCTGGATCCGGCGACATTTTACAAATCACCGACCACGAACAAAGAAGTAGCAAGCCGTAAAGAATGCGTGGAATGCCACACCGACGAATCACCGGTATGGGTACAAGCATGGAAGAGAAGCAGCCATGCGAACCTGGACAAAGTGCGCAACCTGAAACCGGGCGAACCTACTTTTTACAAGAAAGCCAAACTGGAAGAAGTCGAAAAGAACCTTCGCTCGATGGGCAGACTGGCTGAAGGCGAGAACCTGAAAGAAGTTGGCTGTATCGACTGTCACGTAGACATTGGTGCGAAGAAAAAAGCCGACCACACCAAAGACATCAGAATGCCGACGGCCGATGTATGCGGCACCTGTCACTTGGCAGAATTTGCGGAACGTGAATCGGAACGCGACACGATGATCTGGCCGCACGACCAATGGCCGGATGGACGCCCATCGCACGCACTGGACTACAAAGCCAACGTAGAAACTACCGTATGGGCAGCGATGCCACAACGTGAAGTAGCCGAAGGCTGCTCAATGTGCCACACCAACCAAAACAAATGTGACTCATGCCACACCCGTCACGAATTCTCAGCAGCGGAATCCCGCAGACCGGAAGCCTGCGCAACCTGTCACAGCGGCGTAGACCACAACAACTGGGAAGCGTACTCCATGTCCAAGCACGGCAAAATTGTCGGCATGCTGGGCAACCAATGGAACTGGGAAGCACCGTTAAAAGACGCCTATGCAGTAGGCGGACAAAGCGCACCAACCTGCGCCGGCTGCCACATGGAATACGAAGGCGAATATAGCCACAACATGGTCAGAAAAATCCGCTGGGCGAACTACCCGTTTGTTCCTGGAATTGCGGAAAACATCAAAAGTGAATGGTCGGAAAAACGTCTGGACTCATGGGTAGTCACTTGTACCCAATGCCACTCGGAACGTTTTGCCCGCTCCTACCTCGATCTGATGGACAAAGGCACATTGGAAGGACTGGCTAAATACCAAGAAGCCAATGCAGTCGTACATCAACTGTACAAAGAAGGCCTGCTGACCGGTCAAAAAACCAACCGTCCTGCACCACCTGCACCGGAAAAAGAAGGCTACGCCTACTTTGCCCAACTGTTCTGGTCGAAAGGCAACAGCCCTGCAGCCATCGAACTGAAAGTGCTGGAAATGCATGAAAACGACCTGGCCAAGATGCACGTAGGCCTAGCGCACGTTAACCCAGGCGGCTGGACCTACACCGAAGGCTGGGGTCCGATCAACCGCGCTTATGTTGAGATTCAAGACGAAAACACCCGCATCCGTGAAATGGTTGCACTGCAAGAACGTGTTAAAAATCTTGAAACCAAGAAAACCAGCCTACTCGACTTAGACGGCACAGCAGAGAAAATCTCTCTGGGCGGTTTAGGCGGTGGCATGCTGCTAGCCGGAACACTGGCACTGGCAGGCTGGCGCAAACGTAAACAAAGCGAAGCTTGATAAGCGCTAACGCAGAAGATCGCACTGCCAAGGCAGTGCGATCGTCAGACAAGCTACTCCCGTCATTAGGAATCATCCTAGTGACGGGAGGTTTGCTTTTATTGGGCTGGTTTGCGTATTTATGGTTTAAACCGGTACCGGCCCCCTATCAATATCAACTGGTCGCGGAAGGCGACAGCCAGAAGTTCAGCAAAATGGACCTATCGGGCTGGCCCGAACTCAAGCTAAGCCAATACAAAGTACAAGCGGACGGCGTAGCCAAACCCATCGCCGAATTCATCGTTGCAAGACAAAAGGATGAAGCACCGGTACTAATTTACTGGAAGAACAGCACCAACGAAATACTCTACAACTTTGACCGCAAACCATCGGAACTTAGCACCCTGGCAGCGGCGATAGCCAAACACGCCCCGAAAGACGCCCTGATACTCTCATGGTGGGACACATCGCGGCAAATCAAACTGCTCACCGGCCACGACACACTCTTTACCAGCCACCTGAACGAACCGCTGATGATACCGGTCCCCTGGTTGGAACAAAGCGAAGCCATCCAAGCCTATGAAAAACAATTCTGGGGAAGCAAAGCCAGTCAAAAAGAACGGGAGCAATTCAAACGTTTCAGCGAAGCCCTGACGGCCCCTGCGGAAGAAGGCGTCAAGCAACTGCGGGAACTGATAGGCTCAGACCGGGAAACCTATGTCATCGTACATGTCACCGACCTGTATAAAGCAGGACTCATGCACCCCGACAGAATCGGCGTAGCGTTTCAGAACTTCCCGATGACCGGCAACATGCACGGCATGATCAACCAGATGAAAGTGCAACTGAAGGAAAACGACTTTGACACCTACACCCTGCAATCGGTCGCGGACGAAGAAATCAGAGTATTCTTCCTGAGTGACGAAAAGAGCAGCCAAACCCTACTGGCGAGGATGTTACCGTTTGTAGACAAAAAAGCCCCGACCGAACTGGACGTAGCGCAACTGATCTATCAACAAGGCGGCTACTGGGTATACCGGCTACCGTAAACGGAAACGCCAGCGAAATAGCCATTTACACAAAGCGGCGATAGCGTACAATACGAGCCATCAAAAACTTGAATTAAAAAAGCATAAAGGAGGAAGGATGAAACACCCAATAACCTATCTACTGGCTGTTCTGGCAGCAGCCGCATTTTTCTCAGGCGCAGCGATAGCGGACACTTTTGAAGGACGCGCGAAATGCAGCTCCTGCCACAAATCGCAAGCCAAAGCATGGAAAGACACCGCGCACGCCAAAGCGATGGAATCGCTGAAACCTGGCGCACGCAAAGAAGCCAAAGTTAAAGCCAAACTGGATCCGGAAAAAGACTACACCCAAGACAAAGACTGCGTAGGCTGTCACGTAGACGGCTTCGGCAAGAAAGGCGGCTATACCATAGAAGCAGCGAAGAAGCCCCTAGCGGCAGTAGGTTGTGAATCGTGCCACGGACCTGGTAAGAACTACCGTGGCGACCACCGCAAGGCAGGACAAGCATTTGAAAGCAAAGGCACCACCACACAACGTAAAGTGGTTGCTGACAAAGGCCAAGACTTCCACTTTGAAGAAGCCTGCGCAGCTTGCCATTTGAACTACGAAGGCTCACCCTGGAAAGGCGCGAAAGCCCCTTACACCCCATTCACCCCTGCAGTAGACCCTAAATACACCTTTGACTTTGACAAGATGGTCAAAGACGTCAAAGCAATGCACGAGCATTACAAACTGGACGGCACTTTCGTAGGCGAGCCAAAATTCAAGTACCATGACGAATTCCAAGCCAGCGCAAAGGAAAAGACAGGGGACAAAAAAGATAAAGGAAAAGAGTAATGACAGGCATACAAAAAGGAGCGATAGGCACGCTGCTGACAGGTGGTCTGCTGGGCATCGTACTGGTAGCGGTCGTATTTGGCGGGGAAGCAGCACTCTCGACCGAAGAATTCTGCACCAGCTGCCACTCGATGACCTATACGCAAACGGAATTAAGACAATCGACGCACTATGGTGCGTTGGGTGTCAATCCCAGCTGTAAAGATTGTCATATACCGCAAGGCTTCAAGAACTTTCATTTAGCGGTGTATAGCCACGCAGTGGATGGCGCGAGAGAACTGTATCTGGAACTGATGAATGACTACTCGACGCTGGAGAAATTTAACGAACGCCGCTTGATCATGGCGCACGATGCGCGGATGAACCTGAAGAAATGGGACAGCATCACCTGCCGTGACTGCCATAAGAACCCGAATCCACCGGGAGCTGACGCCCAAGAAGCGCACAAGAAGATGAAGACGGAAGGTGCGACGTGTATAGACTGCCATCAGAACCTGGTACATGAAGAAGTACCGAAGACCGACCTGAATGCGAGCTTGAAAGCTGGCAAGCTGGTTTTGGTGAAGGAAGAAGATGAAGGCGGTAGTGGAGAAGACGAAGACGAGGAAGAAGACGAGGGTGAAGGAGCGGCTGGAGGATCAGCTGGCAGCACAGAAGCCCAGAGTGATGATGAAGATGAAGATGAAGAGTAGTCTTCTGTGAATTTCATCTCTTCAAAGTAGTGTAAATAAAATTCTGGAGATGTTGCTATCTCCAGAATTTTTTTGTGTTAACAGAAGAAATAAAAAAGAAAAGCATAGCGAAAAGAAAAAATCATTAATGGTTGTGTTTTTGAAAGCACACTAGCGTTTCTTTTACGATAATGCTTCAACATATGAAGGGCTTGTATTTTGGCAGAAGAGTCACGCACTAAAATAACTCACGCTGGCAAACTAGGATATAGCTTTCGTCGTCATTTGCACGAAAGATTTATAGAGACTTTCTTATTCTTGTCGGCGCTACTTTCGATAGCGATCATGCTCGCAATCATTGTGATGCTGGTAAAAGAATCATTGGTTTTTTTTCAACATGTATCGATCTGGCAATTTGTAACCGATACGCAATGGACACCACTATTCGATGATGCTCACTATGGAATAATGCCACTGGTTTCCGGCACCATAGTCAGTTCATTAATTGCCTTGCTGGTTGCGCTTCCACTCGGAACAATTATCGCTATTTACCTTTCTGAGTTTGCGCCATTTACAGTGCGTGAAATGGCGAAACCTTTCTTGGAATTGCTGGGCGGCGTGCCGACAGTAGTGTATGGTTATTTTGCATTATTATTTGTTACGCCATTGTTGCAAATTATTTTCCCTGAATTGCCTGGCTTTAATTTGCTATCTGCCGGATTGGTAATGGGGATAATGATTATCCCCTATGTGAGTTCAATGACTGAGGATGCCATGCGAGCGGTTCCAATGAATCTCCGAGAAGGCTCTTACGCGATGGGCGCTACGCGCTTTCAAACGGCTATCCGAGTCGTGATGCCGGCTGCTTTTTCTGGGATAGCTGCTGCATATATTTTGGGCATATCACGTGCGGTGGGGGAAACAATGGTGGTTGCAATTGCTGCCGGGATGCAACCAAATTTAACCTGGAATCCCATGGAACCAGCTGCAACCATTACAGCATATATAGTCCAGGTTAGTTTGGGTGACTTGCCTCACGGTAGTATTGGCTATCAAACTATTTTTGCTGCCGGTTTGACTTTATTGCTGATAACGTTGTTATTTAATATTATCGGTCATGCATTGCGTAAGCGATATAGAGAAATTTATTAACAATTAACACGGTCAAAAAGTGAAAATATTTTGGGTGATTTTTTGTAATGAAGAGCGTTAATAATATAGAAGAAATCAGAAAAATCATTGGACTGCATAAGAAATGGGATCTGATTTTTATGATTACCGGAATTATTGCGCTTATGATTGCGGTATTAACCTTTATGGCTCTATTTGCTCATATGTTGATAGACGGGATGCCACGTCTGTCTTGGGAGTTCTTTACATCTTTTCCTTCACGCCGGCCTGAATCAGCGGGAATTTTATCGGCTTGGGTTGGTACAACCCTGGTGATGTTGGTAACAGCATTTGCCGCAGTGCCATTAGGTATTGGATCGGGTGTGTATTTGGAAGAATATGCACCGAAAAATTTATTAACCGAAATCATTGAGATTAATGTAACTAACTTGGCGGGTGTACCTTCTATCATCTATGGTTTGCTCGCATTAGGATTATTCGTTTACCAATTGGGTTTCGGGCAAAGCATTTTAGCTGCGGGACTTGCTTTGGCGTTGCTTATTTTGCCGGTTGTGATTGTCGCAACTCGCGAAGCAATACGATCAATTCCAGTATCAATAAGGGAAGGAGCTTATGCACTTGGCGCGACTAAGTGGCAAACGGTTTCTGATCATTTGCTACCGTATTCGTCTGCGGGAATTCTAACAGGCATTATTATCGGCTTGGCTCGAGCGATTGGCGAGACTGCGCCGATTATTACGATTGGTGCGTTAACATTTATTGCTTTTTTACCGCCTTCACCGGTGAAAAGTGAATTTCCTTATTTATCCATTGAATGGCTGACAGCACCTTTTACGGTGATGCCGATACAGATGTTTAATTGGGTATCACGGCCGGAAGAGGCATTCCAATTAAATGCTGCTGCTGCTGGGCTGGTATTGGTAGTGATGACGCTAGCAATGAATGGCTTGGCGATTTATTTGCGTTATCGCATGCGAAAAAATATTAAGTGGTAAAAGCAATGCAAATCAACTCTGAAAAACCAATAGAAACGATTCAATATAAATCAGAAGTTAAAAACCTCAGTTTTTACTATGGCGGATTTAATGCGCTGAAGAATATCGATATGGTCTTGCACGATAAGAGGATCACTGCCTTAATAGGACCCTCCGGATGCGGGAAATCGACATTTCTGCGCTGTTTCAATCGCATGCATGATCTATATCCCGGTAATCGCTATGAAGGTGAAATTATTCTTCACCCGGATGATGTCAATATTTTGGCTTCAAACGTTGATCCAATTGAAGTGCGGATGAGAATAAGCATGGTTTTTCAGAAACCGAATCCGTTTCCCAAATCCATTTATGAAAACGTTGCATATGGGCTTCGCGTGCGCGGGATTAAACAGCGCGCTATTTTGGATGAAAAGGTCGAAGCTGCATTACGCAATTCCGCGCTATGGGATGAAGTAAAAGATCGATTACACCATTTGGCCTTTAATCTTTCCGGAGGACAACAGCAAAGACTTTGCATCGCCAGAGCTTTGGCAACAGATCCTGAAATATTGCTGTTTGATGAACCGACTTCCGCGCTCGATCCCATTGCAACAGCCAGTATCGAAGAATTAATAACTGATTTAAAAAATAAGGTAACAATTCTTATCGTTACCCATAATATGCAACAAGCTGCGAGAGTTTCCGATTACACCGCCTATATGTACTTAGGGGAATTAATCGAATTTAATGTGACAGATACCATCTTTATCAAGCCGAAGAATAAACAGACCGAAGATTATATTACCGGACGATTCGGTTAAATATTGTCGATAAGTTTGAAAATCCATATACATTAATAAAGCCTGTATATGTCAGAAGTTGAAGTAATCTTGGTTAGATAGATAGTATCTTGAGTATTAATAAGGATTTGAAAGCAATTCTTTACTGTCTGTATCAGCGGACGACGATTATGGAATCATAATTGACTTAGTAAAGAATCAAATGTAGCATTCCCCCCTTTTAGGAAGTAGAGGTAAGTGGTAAAAATGCGCGAAAAGATGGTTGCGGGTAACTGGAAAATGCACGGTAGTTTAGTTGATAACAAGCAGTTGCTAGACGAGGTTGTGGCTGGAGTTAATGGGTTAAAAGAAGCTCGTCTGGCGGTTTGTGTTCCTTATCCCTATCTTTCATCAGTACAAGATGCACTGCGGAGTACCAATATTGCATGGGGCGCTCAGAATGTAAGTCAATACGAAAAAGGTGCATATACCGGAGAAATTTCAACGGCCATGCTAAAGGATTTCGGATGCCGGTATGTCATTGTTGGGCACTCGGAAAGAAGAACATTATTTAGCGAAAATAACACTATCGTTGCAGAAAAGTATTTAGCCGCGCAACGTGCAGGCATAACACCAATTTTATGTGTGGGTGAAACACTTGAGCAGCGAGAAGCTGGAATTACTGAGCAAGTAATTCAAGATCAGCTTACGGCGGTTATTCGATTGGCAGGCATAGAATCTCTGAGTCAGGCGGTCATTGCATATGAACCAATATGGGCTATAGGCACAGGCAAGACCGCATCTCCTCAACAAGCGCAAGATGTTCACTCGTATATTAGAACTGGCATTGCCAAAGAGAATGCGAGCATTGCACGGGAATTAGCCATACTTTATGGCGGCAGTGTGAAAGCTAATAATGCACTTGAATTATTCGCAATGCCGGATATCGACGGTGGTTTGATAGGTGGAGCTTCACTTATTTCAAGTGAATTCATAGCGATTTGCCGCGCTTTGCGTCACTAATTTTTAGGGAGTAGTACACATTGGAAATTATAGTTTGGGCAGCGCATGTTTTGCTGGCGATTGTATTAGTGGTTTTGGTATTATTGCAACATGGCAAAGGTGCAGATATGGGGGCGGCATTCGGTAGCGGTTCTGCGGGAAGTTTGTTTGGTGCAAGCGGGTCTGCTTCATTTTTGAGCCGCGCTACAGGTTTTGTCGCTGCAATGTTTTTTGCTACAAGCATGAGTTTAACCTATCTATCAGTAAATCAAACTGAGAGCTCAACAAGTGTGATGAGTATAATGGATCAGGCCGAAGAGTCTGGAAGTGCATCTGGGGCAGGAGCAGAGAAAAAATCAATTCCAGATCGCGATCAAAATGTGCTTGAAGTAGAGAGTAGCTCAAAGGTAAATCAGATACCAGAATAGTTTCTAAGGGATTTTTTGTAAGGCAGCCTGTTGATCATAATGTGAATTGCTTTGCTGCCGACGTGGTGGAATTGGTAGACACGCCGTCTTGAGGGGGCGGTGGCGTAAGCTGTGCGAGTTCGAGTCTCGCCGTCGGCACCACACTAAGCTGATATTCTTGAAAACTTTATTCTTATTCATGATTTAAATTCTATAAATTGGAATGATTGAATTATTTAAAAATGCTTGAAAATTATTTCCCGATCTTATTGTTTTTGATTGTTGGATTCCTGGTTGGTGTCGTTCCGATGTTATGCGGATGGTTGTTGGCGCCGAATCGTCCGGATAGTGAGAAACTTTCTCCCTATGAGTGCGGGTTTGAAGCTTTTGAAGATGCACGTATGAAATTTGACGTGCGCTACTACTTGGTTGCAATTTTATTCATTTTATTTGATCTGGAAATTGCTTTCTTGTTTCCTTGGGCGATTGTGCTTGACGAAATTGGTTTGTTTGGATTTATTGCTATGATGACATTCCTGGGTATCCTAGTCGTGGGTTTCATCTACGAATGGATGAAGGGTGCATTAGAGTGGGATTGATGTTATGAGTATTGAAGGAACACTTGAAAAAGGATTTGTCACAGCCAGTTTGGATTCGATCATAAACTGGGGGCGGACAGGCTCGATGTGGCCAATGACATTTGGTTTGGCTTGTTGTGCGGTTGAAATGATGGAGACTGGTGCATCACGCTACGATCTTGATCGTTTTGGTATTGTATTTAGACCTAGTCCACGCCAATCGGATGTAATGATTGTCGCCGGCACGCTCTGCAACAAGATGGCGCCGGCTTTACGCAAGGTTTACGATCAAATGGCAGAGCCACGCTGGGTGATATCCATGGGATCCTGTGCAAATGGTGGCGGGTATTATCACTACTCTTATTCGGTAGTTCGTGGATGTGATCGTATCGTGCCTGTTGATATTTATGTACCTGGATGTCCACCGACAGCTGAAGCCTTGCTGTATGGCATTATTCAGCTACAAAATAAAATAAACCGTACCAATACTATTGCACGCTAACCCTATGTCTACTACTCAATTAGAGAATCTTGCGGCAGCATTGAAGGATGTGTTGGGCGATAAATTGGTCAGTTTGCAAACACATTTCGGTGAGATAACGATCATAGTGCGCGCGGAAGATATCATCACTGCGTGTACAAATTTACGAGACAATTCTCAATTAAGATTTGATACATTGATAGACCTGTGTGGTATTGATTACTCAGCTTATGGCGACGAGTTGTCAGCAAGGCATGGTCTGCGTAATAAGCGATTTGCTGTGATCTATCACTTACTCTCAGTAGAAAAGAACTATCGGTTACGCATTCGGGTTTTAGCTGAGAATAATGAATTTCCGAGTGTGGATTCAGTGACTGAAATTTGGCCAACTGCTAATTGGTTTGAGCGCGAGGCGTTTGATCTCTATGGAATAGTTTTTACCGGTCATCCGGATTTGCGTCGTATATTGACCGACTATGGTTTTATAGGCAATCCGTTCCGCAAAGATTTTCCAATCACCGGTCATGTTGAAATGCGTTATGATGCTGAGCAAAAGCGTGTCATTTACCAACCTGTTACTATCGAACCGAGAGAAATCACACCGCTTGTAATTCGTGAAGAACATTATGGCGACTGTGAATCATAACGACTATTGAGTCTCTTGCATTGTATCTTATAAGAATTTTATGAAGTAGCTTATGGCCGAAATACGTAATTACACCATGAATTTTGGACCGCAGCACCCTGCAGCGCACGGCGTGTTGAGGCTTGTATTGGAATTAGATGGAGAAGTTGTAAAGCGTGCTGATCCCCATATTGGATTATTGCATCGTGCTACTGAGAAATTAGCGGAAAATAAAACATACCTCCAATCCGTACCGTATATGGATCGGCTGGATTATGTTTCGATGATGGTCAATGAACATGCGTATGTCATGGCGATCGAAAAACTGCTGCAAATCGAAGTGCCAATTAGAGCGCAATATATCCGGGTGATGTTCGATGAAATCACCCGCATACTGAATCACCTGTTATGGATCGGCGCGCATGCATTGGATGTGGGCGCAATGACAATGTTTTTGTATGCATTCCGTGAGAGAGAAGATCTGATGGATTGTTACGAAGCAGTATCGGGTGCCAGATTACATGCCGCCTATTACCGGCCCGGTGGTGTCTATCGTGACTTACCCGATACAATGCCGAAGTACCAGTCTTCTAAGATTCATAGTGAAAAAGAAACACGCATACGAAATACGAATAGAGAAGGTACGCTGTTAGATTTTATCGAAGATTTTACCAATCGTTTTCCAACATATGTTGATGAATATGAAACATTATTGACAGATAATAGAATTTGGAAACAGCGTTTGGTTGATATCGGTGTTGTTTCGCCTGAACGTGCTAAAGCATTGGGCTTTACCGGTCCTATGTTGCGCGGCTCAGGGGTCGAATGGGATCTAAGAAAGAAACAACCTTATGAAGTTTACGACCGCCTGGATTTCGATATACCTGTTGGAGTTAATGGCGACTGTTATGATCGCTATTTGGTACGTATGGAAGAGTTCCGTCAATCCAATCGCATCATTAAGCAATGTGTCGATTGGTTACGTAAAAATTCGGGACCGGTGATTACTGATAATCACAAAGTTGCGCCGCCTTCACGTGTCGGTATGAAACAAAACATGGAAGAAATGATTCATCATTTCAAATTATTTACGGAAGGATTTCATGTGCCCCCGGGTGAGGCCTACGTAGCGGTTGAGCACCCTAAAGGTGAATTCGGTATTTATTTAGTATCGAATGGTGCAAATAAACCCTACCGTTTGAAAATACGCGCACCTGGATTTGCGCATCTGGCTGCTTTGGATGAAATGTCGAGAGGTCATATGATTTCTGACGTGGTTGCTATCATTGGTACGCAAGACATAGTATTTGGTGAGATAGATAGATAACGATGTTAAGCACTGAATCCCTTAAGAGAATTGATCGAGAAATCGCGAAGTATCCGCTTGATCAAAAACAATCCGCTGTCATGTCAGCACTTGCAATTGCACAAGAAGAAAAAGGCTGGCTTGCAAACGAAACCATGAATTTCGTCGCGGAATATTTAGGTATGACACCCATCGCGGTTTATGAAGTGGCCACGTTTTACAATATGTATAACCTGGAACCCGTTGGTGAATATAAAATTACGGTATGTACCAATCTGCCTTGTGCGTTATCGGGTAGTAATGATACGGCAGCATATTTGAAGCAAAGATTAGGTATTGGTTTTAATCAAACAACACCGGATGGGAAATTCACCCTGAAAGAAGGCGAGTGTTTTGGCGCCTGTGGCGATGCGCCAGTATTACTGGTTAATAACAAACGTATGTGCAGCTTTATGTCCAATGAGATGATCGATAAATTGCTGAAGGAACTGGGCAAATGAATCAGTTTCCGCAAACATTAATGAACGGAGTGAATCCTTCCGATCCTGAAAATTGGCGGCTTAAAAGCTATGAAAAGCGTGAAGGCTATGCAGCACTTAGAAAAATACTGGCGAAAAAAATTTCTCCTGAGGAAGTGATTGAAGAAGTTAAGAAATCAGCCCTTCGTGGACGAGGCGGAGCTGGCTTTCCAACCGGATTAAAGTGGAGTTTCATGCCGAAAGGGTATGAGGGCGATAAATATATCGTATGTAATTCGGACGAGGGAGAGCCAGGCACCTTTAAGGATCGCGATATAATGCGATTTAATCCTCATCTGCTGATCGAAGGAATGATAATAGCGGCATATGCGATGGGTGTAAAAGCAGGGTATAACTATATTCATGGTGAGATATGGGAAACCTATGAGCGAATGGAAGACGCTGTTGAAGAAGCGCGAGCAGCAGGCTATTTGGGAAATAATATATTAGGCTCCTCGTTCAGTTTCCAATTGCATAATCATCACGGTTACGGTGCGTATATTTGTGGTGAAGAAACCGCGCTACTGGAATCCATAGAAGGTAAAAAAGGCCAACCTCGTTTTAAACCGCCATTTCCAGCGAATTTTGGTTTGTATGGCAAGCCAACTACGATTAATAATACTGAAACTTTTTCTTCTGTCCCTTGGATTATCCGGAATGGCGGAGAGAAATATCTTCAGCTTGGAAAGCCCAATAATGGCGGGACTAAAATTTTTTCAGTATCGGGACATGTGAATAAACCTGGTAACTATGAGATACCGCTCGGAACTCCATTTACAGAATTACTGGAACTCGCTGGTGGAATGCGTGGAGGACGGAAGTTAAAAGCCTGTATTCCAGGCGGATCTTCTATGCCAGTATTGCCTGGTGACATTATGATGCAGACGGATATGGATTACGATTCGATCGCCAAAGCTGGTTCTATGTTAGGCTCTGGTGCTGTTATCATCATGGATGATACGACATGTATGGTCAGAGCATTGGAGCGGTTGTCTTATTTTTATTTTGAAGAATCCTGCGGGCAATGTACGCCATGTCGTGAAGGAACAGGATGGCTTTATCGTATTGTCAACCGCATTGAACATGGTAAAGGCCGATTAGAAGATTTGGAATTACTGGATAACATCGCAGACAATATACAAGGCCGTACGATTTGCGCTTTAGGCGATGCGGCTGCAATGCCTGTTCGTGCGATGATTCAACATTTTCGAAGCGAGTTTGTTTACCATATAGAACATAAGCAATGTATGGTCTGATTTTAGCTGTTAAATAATCAGAGCATATCAACTTTATAATTCGTGATTAACACAAGAATTTTAGCCGATGGTCAATATAGAAATCGACGGTAAGCAAGTATCTGTTCCTAAAGGAAGCACCATCATGGATGGTGCGAAGCAGATTGGTGTTTATATTCCACATTTTTGCTACCATAAAAAATTATCCATAGCAGCCAACTGCCGTATGTGTTTGGTTCAAGTAGAGAAAGCGCCTAAACCGCTGCCTGCGTGTGCAACACCCGTTATGGATGGCATGAAGGTATATACACACTCTCAGCAAGCAGTTACTGCGCAAAAAGGCGTGATGGAATTTCTGCTGATCAATCATCCGCTCGACTGTCCGATCTGCGATCAAGGCGGTGAGTGTCAGCTGCAAGATCTTGCTGTAGGGTACGGTGCAAGCGGTTCGCGATATACCGAAGCAAAGCGAGTTGTTGTTAACAAGAATCTGGGTCCGTTGATTTCAACCGATATGACGCGCTGTATTCATTGCACGCGTTGTGTGCGCTTTGGTCAGGAAATTGCTGGAATTATGGAACTTGGAATGGCCGGACGTGGAGAGCATTCTGAAATTCTAGCTTTTGTTGGCAAAACGGTTGACTCCGAGTTGTCGGGTAATGTGATTGATCTCTGTCCAGTTGGTGCTTTGGTCAGTAAACCGTTCCGATATTCAGCGCGAACCTGGGAATTATCACGTAGAAAATCAATTAGTCCGCATTGCGGCTTAGGTTCTAATCTTGTTGTACAGGTCAAACAAAACCGTGTCATGCGGGTGCTTCCTCGAGATAATGAGGCGATTAATGAGTGTTGGTTATCTGATAAAGACCGGTTCTCTTATGAAGGTTTAAATTCGGAAGACAGATTGACGCGACCCATGATCAAGCGTGACGGGCAATGGTTTGAATGTGACTGGCAAGAAGCTTTGGAATTTACCGCGCATTCGTTACAAGCAGTCAAACAAAGACATGGTGCAAAAAGTTTAGCAGCACTCGGTTCTGCGCACAGCACATCGGAAGAGCTGTATTTGCTGCAGAAGCTGATACGCGCTATGGGTAGCGGCAACATTGATCATCGCTTGCGGCAATCTGATTTTCGTGCGGATAACAATATGCTGGGTGTTCCGTGGTTGGGTACCAGTATCGCGAATATCTCACAATTGAAGTCCGCGTTAATTATCGGTAGTACGCTACGCAAAGATCATCCGCTTATTGCGCAACGATTGCGTCAAGCTGCTAAAAATGGCATGAAGCTGAATATTGTGAATCCGGTTGATGATGACTTGTTGGTCAAGGTTGCACATAAAGTAATAGTTTCTCCGGCTTCAATAACCAGAGTTTTAGCAGAAATACTAAAAGCTGCTGCTGAGATTAAAGGAACCGAACTAACTGATGAATTAAAGCAATTTATTAATTCAATCAACATCCCTAGCACTGCTAATGCTTTCGCAATTGCTTCGAGCTTGATAGAAAATGTGCCGGCAGCGATTTATTTGGGAAATATTTCGCAACACCATCCTGATTATTCAATAATTAGCCTGCTTGCAGATTCAATTGCCCGAATAGTCGGCGCGAGTTATGGCGTATTGGGTGAATCTGCGAATAGTGTTGGTGCTTATTTGGCTGGTGCCATTCCGGGAATCGGCGCTATATCGATCGCTGCAAAACTAAATCACATTGAATCAGGATTAACCGCAGCGCAAATGCTGGGATCCGATGATGATCCGGCGAAAGAAAAATGTAAGGCATTCATATTAATGAATGTGGAACCGGAGTTTGATACTTACAATTCTCATCAAGCCCTTAAAACCATCAAATCAAGTGAATTTGTAGTATCGCTTACTACATATCAAGGTAACGGTAAAGATTATGCGGATGTATTGCTGCCGATAACCCCATTTACCGAAACTTCTGGCACTTATGTCAACACAGAAGGTAAAGTGCAAAGCTTTAACGGTGTTGTTTCGCCACAAGGAGAAGCACGGCCGGCTTGGAAAGTTTTGCGTGTATTGGGGAATTTGCTAGGGTTGGAAAAATTTGATTATGAAACGGCAGAACAAGTTCGTGAAGAAATTTTCCCTGCCGGTGTAGAAATCAATCAGTATCTGAATAATAAATCCAAGCGTTACGATACTGCGATTGCGATAAATGAAAGCCATCATATACAGCGTATTGGCGAAATCCCAATTTATCAAGCTGACCCGATTGTTCGCCGGGCAGAATCCTTGCAAGCTACGCATGATGCGGCTCCACCAAAAGCTTGGATGCCAACAGCATTGCTGGAAAATTTAGGTATTGCTGCGGGTGATCAGGTAAGAATTAAACAGGGAGAAGGATTTGTGCAGCTTGAAGCCGCTCAAGATGAGAAATTGCCGGTGAATTGTATACGCATAGCAGGTGCTCATCCTAAGACGGTTGCACTGGGTGCCTTGTTTGGTGAAATTGTGCTGGAAAAACTGTGATGGCGATGGTTGGAGTTTATTAATGGAGAACATTCAACAACAGTTTGTGGAAATATTCGGAACGGAATGGGGTTCCATGCTGTTTTCGTTAGCGACAAACATGACATTTATTTTTGCCATTGTGGTGCCCTTGCTATTGGGTGTTGCCTATTTGACATTTGCTGAACGTAAGATTATCGCTTACATGCAAATTCGCGTTGGTCCAAATAGAGTGACCTTTTTTGGCATACCTTGGTTGCGTGGATGGGGTCAGCCGATTGCTGACGCTGTAAAAGCAATCATGAAGGAAATAGTCATTCCAACGGGTGCAAACAAGTTCCTTTTTATTTTGGCTCCAGTGTTAACGATTATGCCAGCGTTGGCGGCCTGGGCGGTAATTCCTTTTTCTCCTGAATTAATCCTGGCTGATATTAATGCAGGGCTGCTTTATATTCTTGCAATGACATCAATGGGCATTTACGGCATTATCATTGCTGGTTGGGCATCGAACTCTAAGTATGCTTTTTTAGGAGCCATGCGCTCGGCGGCTCAAGTGGTTTCATATGAATTGGCGATGGGTTTTGCCTTGGTGTGTGTGTTGATGATGTCACAAAGCTTGAATCTGGGCGATATCGTGAATGGGCAACAGGGTAATAGTTTTTTGAACTGGTATTTGATTCCGCTATTCCCGATGTTTCTGGTTTATTTAATTTCGGGTGTGGCTGAAACCAACAGGGCTCCTTTTGATGTGGCTGAAGGAGAGTCAGAAATTGTGGCGGGATTCCATGTTGATTACTCAGGCATGGCCTTTACAGTATTTTTCCTGGCTGAATATTCCAACATGATATTGGTAGCCACATTGACATCCATCATGTTTCTAGGTGGGTGGTTACCTCCTGTCGATATAGCACCGTTTACACTAATACCGGGCATTATTTGGTTATTATTAAAAATTGCATTTATTCTTTTCTTTTTTCTATGGTTTCGTGCAACCTTCCCGCGCTATCGATATGATCAAATTATGCGATTGGGTTGGAAAATATTTATTCCCATTACGCTTGTTTGGATTGTTTTGTTGGGCTCGATCATGCAATTACCGGAATCGATACGGAACACATTTCCGTTGAATATTTGGTTTTAAAATAGAGAAAAATACAATGGATCGCATCAAAAAATTTTTTAGTACCTTTTTGTTATTTGAGCTATTAAAAGGTATGGCGGTTACAGGCCGGTATTTATTCAAACCAAAGATAACTGTACATTTTCCAGAGGAAAAAACACCACAATCGCCACGATTTCGTGGCCTGCATGCCCTGCGTCGCTATCCAAACGGGGAAGAGCGCTGCATTGCTTGCAAATTGTGCGAGGCTGTTTGCCCAGCGATGGCAATAACCATTGACTCAGAGCAACGTGCAGATGGCACGAGACGGACTACACGTTATGACATTGATTTAAGTAAATGTATTTTTTGTGGTTTTTGTGAAGAATCTTGTCCGGTAGATTCAATTGTAGAAACACGCATATTGGAGTATCACGGCGAAAAAAGAGGTGATCTGATCTATACCAAAGAAATGTTGTTAGCTATTGGAGATCGTTACGAAGAACAGATTGCCAAAGATCGAGAAGCTGATGCACGTTATCGCTGAATCTTGCTGGTAGATAAAAATGAATTTTCAAGATATTTTATTTTATATTTTTTCAGCCATTTTGGTTGCGTCAGCACTGGGTGTTATTACGGTGCGAAATCCAGTTAATTCGGCGTTATTATTGGTGCTGGCTTTTGTTACTTGCGCAGGCTTATGGTTGCTGCTGGAAGCAGAGTTTTTAGCAATAGCCTTGGTGCTGGTATACGTCGGCGCAGTCATGGTATTGTTTTTATTCGTGGTTATGATGCTCGATATCAATCTGGATCGATTGCGGGAAGGATTTTGGAAATGGTTTCCGTTTGGTGCGACGATTGTATTGATAATAGTCGCGGAAATATCGATGGTGTTGATGGGTAAATATTTTGGACTCGAAGAAATGCCGGTACCCAGACCGCACGATGCTGATTATAGTAACACCAGAGAACTGGGGCGCTTGATTTATACGGAATATGTTTATGCTTTTGAATTAGCGGCAGTGCTGTTATTGGTTGCGATGGTTGCGGCCATTGCACTGACATTGCGGCATCGCGAAGATAAAAGATCACCGAATCCATCCAAACAAGTCAAAGTCAGAAAAGAAGATCGGTTACGTATAGTAACAATGCCAGCTGAAAAAAAGGAATGAAGGAATCATTCCAAAAAATTTGTGACGATTTATAAAATATAAAAAAGAGGTTGTTGGTTTGATATCGTTATCTCATTATTTAGTCCTCGGAGCAATTTTGTTTGCCATTGGCTTAGTTGGCATTTTTCTTAACAGAAAGAATGTCATTATTTTACTAATGTCGATTGAATTGATGTTATTGGCTGTCAATATGAATTTTGTTGCATTTTCGCACTACCTGCAGGATATTTCGGGGCAAATCTTTGTGTTCTTCATTCTGACCGTTGCAGCAGCAGAATCAGCAATTGGATTGGCGATTCTTGTGGTGTTGTTTCGTAATATGCGGACGATTAATGTGGATGATCTGGATGAACTTAAAGGTTAAACAGGCCACGCAGAACAATTGAAGTACCTATCATTAATAGAAAATAATTGATCGAGATGCAAAAACTTTACTTACTGGTGCCGCTAGCTCCGTTGATCGGTGCAATTATAGCTGGATTATTCGGACGTTTTATAGGACCGACATGGAGTCATCGAGCAACTATCGGATTGGTTTTTGTTTCCTTAGTCGCATCGATCATTATTTTTTTAGATGTCCTGGAAGGTAACAGTTATAACGGTAGTGTTTATACTTGGTTAATTTCAGGTGAAACGCGATTTGAAGTTGGTTTTTTAATCGACCAATTAACCGCAACCATGATGGTTGTAGTCAGTTTGGTTTCTCTTATGGTGCATATCTATACCATTGGGTATATGCATGACGATCCAGGTTATCAACGTTTCTTCAGTTATATCTCATTGTTTACCTTTTCGATGATGATGCTGGTGATGTCGAATAATTTCTTACAGTTATTTTTCGGCTGGGAAGCAGTTGGCTTGGTTTCTTATTTATTAATTGGCTTTTGGTATACTCGCCCGACTGCAATTTATGCCAACTTAAAGGCTTTTTTAGTTAACCGCGTTGGTGATTTTGGCTTTCTTTTAGGGATTGCGTTGGTGTTAATGCATTTTGGCACCTTGGATTATGCATCGGTTTTTGCACAAGCACCGGGAATAGTAGACGAAAAGGTTGAATTAGTCCCCGGTATGCCATGGCTGGTGATAACGCTGATTTGTATCCTATTGTTTGTTGGTGCAATGGGTAAATCTGCGCAATTTCCACTGCATGTGTGGCTACCTGATTCTATGGAAGGCCCCACTCCAATTTCAGCATTGATCCATGCGGCTACTATGGTGACAGCAGGCATTTTCATGGTGGCGCGCATGTCCCCTCTATTTGAGTTGTCGGATATCGCACTAACCACAATTTTGATTATTGGCGGTATTACCACCTTATTTATGGCATTGGTTGCGGTGGTTCAGAATGATATCAAACGGGTTGTCGCGTATTCCACATTATCCCAGTTAGGCTATATGACGGTTGCATTGGGCGCTTCCGCTTATTCGGCTGCGATTTTCCACTTGATGACTCATGCTTTTTTTAAAGCTGTTTTATTCTTGGGCGCGGGCTCAGTCATCATAGCCATGCATCATGAGCAAAATATGCAGAAAATGGGTGGACTTAAAAGTTATATGCCTATTACTTATTTGACGATGTTTATCGCAGCATTAGCGAGTGCCGGTGTGCCCGGTTTTTCCGGCTTTTTCTCTAAGGATGCAATCATTGAGGCTGTTCATTTTGCCAATATCCCAGGTGCCGGTTTCGCGTATTTCTGTGTATTGGCAACGGTTTTTGTCACCGCATTGTACACATTCCGTTTGATATTCATGACATTTCATGGCAAACCTAGAATGGATAAGCATACCAAAGATCATCTGCATGAGTCACCTTGGGTGGTTACTTTACCATTGATGGTCCTTGCTGTACCGACAATAGCAGCCGGATGGTTTATCGGTCCGATCGTTTTTGGTGATTATTTTAATAATGTAATTCATGTCTTGCCACAACACGATGCGATCGTGAAATTAGGAGCAGAATTTACCGGAATTTTTGGCATGATGTTGCATGCTTTATCGACGATACCTTTCTGGCTGTCAGTTGCGGGTATATTCACTGCTTGGTTTTTATATAACGTGAGAACTGATATTCCTGAAAAAATTAAAGTCCGCTGTGGTTTCTTATATAACTTGCTGGATCGTAAATACTACATTGATGAATTGTATTCATGGTTATTTGCTGGCGGTTCTCGCGCTTTGGGGACAGCTTTATGGAAGTATGGCGATATTAAGGTGATTGATGGTTTCTTTGTGAACGGTGCAGCTCGAGTAGTTGCACTATCAGCAGCTTTGGTACGGCAGTATCAGACAGGTTATATCTATCATTATGCATTCACTATGATTGTCGGTATATTTGTTATCTTGACGCTATGGCTTTACTAACTTTCAAGATAGTAGTGAATCCTAAATAGCAATAATTCGAATACGTAAATAAGTACTAACAAATAAAACGGAATAAGCATGTCGTTTGAATTCCCACTATTGAGCTTGATTATTTGGCTGCCCATTGTTTTTGGTATTGCCGTTTTTGCAACTGGAAAAGACAGTAACGCGCAACTCGCTCGCTGGTTAGCGCTGGCAGGATCGATATTCGGTTTTCTGGTTGCAATCCCGCTGTATAGCAATTTTGATGTCGCCACAGGTGCAATGCAGTTTGTGGAAAATCATGTTTGGTTTGAACGATTCAATGTGAATTATCACCTGGGAGTGGATGGCATATCGATGCCACTCATTTTGTTAAACTGTTTCATCACCCCATTGGTTGTTGTCGCCGGATGGGAAGTTATTAAAGAACGTGTATCTCAATATATGGGCGCGTTCCTTGTCATGTCCGGTATTGTGAATGGTGTTTTTGCTTCGCTGGATGCTATGCTGTTTTATGTGTTTTGGGAGGCTTCGTTGATTCCAATGTTTTTGATCATTGGTATCTGGGGTGGCCCTAATCGGGTTTATGCCGCAATCAAGTTTTTCCTATATACATTGCTTGGTTCCCTGCTCATGCTGATCGCACTTATTTATTTGTATCAAGCATCGGAAGGTAGCTTCTCGATTGAGGATTATCACAAACTAGCTATTCCACTGACACCGCAGATTTTTATATTTATTGCATTTTTGCTGGCTTTTGCAGTTAAAGTACCAATGTGGCCGGTGCATACCTGGTTACCGGATGCGCACGTTGAAGCGCCAACTGGAGGATCTGTCGTTTTAGCGGCAATTCTGTTGAAGCTTGGCGGATACGGATTTCTACGTTTCTCGTTACCGATAGCGCCCGATGCCAGTCTTTATCTGGCCGACATGATGATAGCGCTGTCTTTAATAGCCGTTGTGTATATCGGTTTGATCGCACTAATGCAAGCCGACATGAAAAAACTGATTGCTTATTCATCTGTGGCGCATATGGGATTTGTGACCTTAGGTTTCTTTTTGTTGAATACCTATGGAATAGAAGGTGCCATGGTGCAAATGATTTCTCATGGCTTTATTTCTGGTGCCATGTTCCTTTGTGTCGGTGTGTTGTATGACCGGTTACATTCTCGGCAAATTGCAGATTATGGTGGGGTAGTGAATAAAATGCCTGCATTTGCAGCATTTTTTATGTTGTTTGCAATGGCGAATGCTGGATTACCTGGAACGAGCGGGTTTGTTGGGGAATTCATGGTCATCATGAGTGCCGTCAAAGTTAATTTTTGGTATGCATTCCTGGCTGCAACAACACTGATATTTGGCGCGGCTTATACATTGTGGATGTATAAACGAGTAATATTCGGTGCCATTGCAAATCCTGCAGTTGAAGGTTTGCAGGACATATCCAAACGTGAATTTGCATTATTGGCCATTTTGGCTATCACCGTATTATGGTTTGGTGTGTATCCCTACCCGCTAACTGAGGTCATGCATACGACAGTTGATCAATTGTTATCGCATGTTAACAACAGCAAACTTTAAATAAATCAATCCGAGACAGTAATAATTCCTGATATAAGTATTTCCTCATATAAGGATTAAGAATTAATGAATTTTATACCACCTGATTTTGCGCCAGCTTCTTCTGAGATATTTATGCTCATCATGGTGTGCGTCGTTATGCTGGCTGATCTTACAGCGGGTGACAGTCGACGTTATGTCGCTTATCTGTTGACGCAGGTAACGCTATTGGGTTGTGCGATACTGACCTTCGTATCATTTTCAACAGAAATTAAACACACTTTCCATGGGATGTATGTTGACGATACGATGGCTGATATCTTGAAACTGATGGTGTATGGCACTGTTTCGGCGGTACTCGTGTATTCCCATGCGTATATAAGTGATCGCGGTATGCTGCGAGGCGAATTTTTCAGCTTGATTTTGTTTGCAACCTTGGGAATGACGGTGATGATTTCCGCCAGTCATTTTCTAACATTGTATATTGGCTTAGAGTTACTTTCGTTATCGTTGTATGCATTGGTGGCATTAAGGCGCGAGTCTATCGTAGCTACGGAAGCTGCTATGAAATTCTTCGTGTTAGGCGCTTTAGCATCCGGATTTTTGCTGTATGGCATGTCGATGGTCTATGGAGCGACCGGAACCTTGCATGTTTCACAACTTGCTCAAATTATTCAAAGCGAAGCAAGTAGCAAAGAAGTATTGGTCGTTGGCTTGGTGTTCATAGTAGCCGGTATCAGTTTCAAGCTTAGTGCTGCGCCTTTTCATATGTGGGCTCCTGATGTTTATCAAGGTTCTCCCACGGCAGTAACGTTATTTATCGGTTCCGCGCCAAAATTGGCAGCGTTTGGCTTTGTAATGCGTCTGCTGGTTGAAGGTATGGGTGAAATGGTCTCGGATTGGCAAGGCATGTTAGTGATTCTGGCTGTTCTGTCGATGGCTGTGGGTAATTTAGCCGCGATCGCTCAGACCAATATCAAACGTATGCTTGCGTACTCAACCATTTCCCATATGGGCTTCTTATTGCTTGGATTTATCAGTGCAGATTCAAACGGGTATAGCTCAGCATTATTCTATGTCATTGCCTATGTATTAATGACGTTAGGCACTTTTGCCATGATCATGTTGCTTTGCCGGAGCGGATTTGAGGCTGAAAATATTGATGATTTCAAAGGACTTAGTAGAAGAAGCCCCTGGTATGCTTTCATTACGTTACTGCTGATGCTTTCGCTGGCAGGCATACCGCCGATGATTGGGTTCTATGCGAAATTTGCCGTGTTGCAAGCAGTTGTCAATGCAGGATATGTTTGGCTGGCGGTTGCAGCGGTATTGTTCTCACTGATTGGCGCATTTTACTATCTGCGTATAATTAAACTGATGTATTTTGATGAACCTGAAACAACAGAGCCGCTTGTACCTAACAGTGATGTGAAGATTTTGTTGAGCGCCAATGGTTTTGCTGTGTTAGCGCTGGGTATATTTCCTCAATCCTTGATGGGATTGAGTCTTTACGCAATCCAAAGCTCTATGTAGTAATGCAATCGATATCGGGTGTATGCAGGTGACACCTTTGTGATGATTCCACAATGACTACTCAAAGTAACGATCATAGTTAATTGAGTAGTCATTTCTTTCTAATTTTCCATTCCAGCTTTACTCTTTATTTACTGTTTTCCAAAAAATATTTTTTGGAAAACTCGCCAGATTAATTGAAAATATTAATTTGTCATCAGATCATCTTGAATTTCTCGATGTAATCCCCATAACTACGCAAAATATTTGAGGAGATAAACGTGCAAGCTGAAACAACCAAAGAACAATTAAGCTTCCAAACGGAAGCGAAACAATTGCTTAAACTCATGATTCATTCCTTATACAGTAATAAGGAAATTTTCTTGCGTGAATTGATTTCAAACGCTTCCGATGCCGCTGATAAATTGCGTTTCGAGGGGCTCACTGATGCGGCACTGTATGAAACTGATTCCGATCTTAAAATCCGTGTAAGTTACGATGCTGACGAACGAGTAATCACCATTTCCGATAATGGCATTGGGATGTCGCGGCAAGAAGTTATTGACCATATTGGAACCATCGCGAAATCGGGTACTCGCGAATTCTTTAATTCTTTAACTGGCGATCAAGCTAAAGATGCGCATTTAATCGGTCAATTCGGTGTTGGTTTTTATTCCGCATTTATCATTGCTGATAAAGTCACTCTGATCACCCGGCGTGCAGGATTGACTGCAGAGCACGGCGTGCGCTGGGAATCCAGCGGTGAGGGGGATTACACTCTGGAGACCGTCGCAAAGCCTGGACGAGGTACCGACGTCATCTTGCATCTGCGCAAGGACGAGGACGATTTTCTCAACGGCATGCGTATTCGCAATATCATTCGCAAATATTCCGACCATATTACACTGCCGATCGTAATGAAAAAGGAAGAATGGTCGCAAGAAGAGAAGAAAAATAAAATTACCGATGAAGATGAGACGATTAACCAAGCTAATGCGCTGTGGGCACGTTCCAAGAATGATATTACCATTGATCAGTACAATGAATTTTATAAGCACGTGGCGCATGATTTTGAACCACCGCTGGCGTATCTGCATGCGCGCGTAGAAGGTAAACAAGAGTACACACAGCTGTTGTATATTCCTGCGCGTGCGCCTTTTGACTTATTCGATCGCGAACGCCGGCACGGTATCAAGTTATATGTGCAGCGGGTATTTATTATGGATGACGTAGAAAAATTGCTGCCAAATTACCTGCGTTTTGTTCGTGGTGTGATTGATTCTAATAATTTACCACTAAATGTGTCTCGTGAAATCTTGCAGGAATCCAAAGACATCGACTCAATCCGAGCTGGCGTGGTTAAAAAAGTATTGGGCTTGATCGAGGATTTGTCCAAAAGTGAGGATGAAGATGGAAAAGAAAAATATAAAACTTTCTACCGGGAATTTGGCCAAGTTCTAAAAGAAGGTGTTGGAGAAGATTTTTCTAACCGTGAGCGCATTGCGAAATTGTTGCGTTTTATTACCACACAGAGCGATGTCGACGAGCCAACGATTTCGCTGGAAGCTTATGTGCAGCGCATGAAAGAAGGTCAGGAAAAGATTTATTACGTAACGGCAGATAGCCTTAAGGCAGCTAAAAATAGCCCTCACTTGGAAGTGTTTCGTAAGAAAGGCATAGAAGTGTTATTACTATCGGATCGGGTGGATGAATGGTTGGTCAGCAATCTAACTGAGTTTGAAGGTAAGCCGTTGCAGTCAGTCGCCAAAGGTGGTTTGGATCTGGGAAATCTGGAGGATGAAGTCGAAAAAGAACAACGTGAAAAAGAAACCAACGCCTTCCAGGAACTAACAGAAAAAATGAAACAAACACTCAGTGAACAAGTAAAAGATGTGCGTGTTACTTTTCGCTTGACTGAATCGCCCGCTTGTCTCGTTGCGGATACCTATGATATGAGCGGTAATTTGGAAAGATTGCTGAAATCAGCAGGACAAAATGTGCCTCATGCCAAACCGATCCTGGAAATCAATCCGCATCATCCGATGGTGCAGCGATTGAAAAACGAGGTCGAAAATTTCGAGGATTGGAGTCATTTATTATTTGATCAGGCATTGTTGGCGGAAGGTGGTCAGCTTGAAGATCCAGCCGCTTTCGTGAAAAGGCTTAACGAATTGTTGCTACTGAAATCCTAAGTTTAATTCTGCTTCTCTACTTTCGATAATCTTCCGGCGTCATCGAGTTGATGCCGGAAGATTCAAATTTCTTCTGAAACTTCTATGTATTCCAACTGTCCATTCTTGGGACACAATAAATAGTATTCAACAATTTTTCAGTTAATAGCCGGGCACACAGTGGGTAGATCAACAAGAATTCAGGTCGTTGACGATTCGATCAAATCATATCAGGCTAAACTACTCGCGCCGTTTGCTGTTCTCGGTATCCGAACAGAAGAAGATTGGCTTACGGCCATTGATTATTTGCCCGTTGACACACCACTATTAGCACCACAGACTTTGTTAGCAAGAGAAGTATGCCGGCAACTGAAAGCCTATCTCAACGAGCCCGATTTTGTTTTTGATTTAAGTTTACATATCAGCGGTACAACCCATCAACAGCGTGTCTGGCAAGCGATTCAGGCAATTCCGAGTGGAGCAACCAGCAGTTATGCTGAAATTGCAGCGCAACTCCATTCCGCACCCAGGGCAGTAGGCGGGGCATGCGGCGCTAACCGGATTCCGATTGTAATACCTTGCCATCGTGTTATTGCCAAAAATGGCGGGTTAGGAGGCTTTATGAATGCGAGCGAAGGCAACCCTTTAGAAATCAAGCGTTGGTTATTGCGCCATGAGAGCACCTGAACTAAACGCCGGTCTGCTCGACGAATTTTCCGACGCCTTATGGTTGGAAGATGGTTTGTCGCGGAACACACTGGACAGCTATCGCAATGATTTACAGTTATTTGGTGAATGGCTCAGAAAACGCAATCAAGGTAATAGTGTGCTAACCGACGCAACGCACTCCGATTTGCTTGAATTTTTGGCATCCAGAGTATCCGCCAAGATCAAGGCGAGCACTACCAGCCGGGAATTATCCAGTCTGAAGCGCTTCTATCGTTTTCTATTGCGTCAGGGAAAAATTACTACCGATCCCAGTCTCAATATCGAAACACCTAAATTGCAGCGCAGCTTGCCGGAAAGTTTGACAGAAAAAGAAGTGGACCTGTTGTTGAGTGCTCCTGACTTGCAGCATCCGCTTGGCTTGCGTGATCGTGCCATGCTGGAGGTGTTGTATGCCAGTGGATTGCGCGTATCTGAGTTGATCAATTTAAGATACTCGCAAGTGAGCATGGATATGGGGGTTTTGCGGGTCATGGGAAAGGGCAGAAAGGAGCGTCTTGCGCCGCTGGGTGAAGAGTCTCTCGAATGGCTAAGCCGATATACTAAAGAAGCCAGACCTGCACTGCTAAATGGCATTGTTACAGATACCATATTTGTCACAGCACGCGGTGCAGCTATGACGCGCCAAGCGTTCTGGTACCTTATCAAACGTTATGCGCAGATTATCGGGATAGATAAACAGTTATCTCCGCATACTTTGCGTCACGCCTTTGCCACACACCTATTGAATCATGGCGCCGATTTACGTGTTGTGCAGCTGCTATTGGGTCATGCCGATATTTCTACTACGCAGATTTACACGCATATTGCACGTGAGCGCCTGAAGCAGCTGCATGCCAAACACCATCCGCGGGGATAGTTTCCGGTTGTAATCCGGCGTTATTTTTTGGCCAATAGTACATAAAGCGCCAGAATTCCAAACCCCGCAAAAGCGATTAATGACCAATCCGGGATTGTCAGTGTTAAAAATTTCCAATCGATATTGGCGCAATCGCCATTAGCCTCAAACATTCCAGGCCACCAAGCGGCAATCGGTAAGGAATTTAGAAAAGCTTCTTCCGGACTGATGCCGCATTCAAATGCTTCCGGAAATCGTATTAACCACGCATGCCGTGCGGCAATGACTGCACCCGTCAGCGCGAATACGCTCAACAAGAAACCATAAATCCGCCGCCCGATCACTCCTGGCTTATGCAGAAACGCCATTAGTGCAGTCAATCCTAACATCCAGTAAGCAACGCGTTGTGCTACGCATAATGGACAAGGTAGTAATCCTTCCACATGCTGCAAGTATTGCGCGTAGCCTAGAAGACCGGTACAGCAAAGCAGAATAAATAAGAATAATAGTCTCATTTGTTTCTTCTCTCAATCGAATTGGTTGCTCAGTTTGTCCACAAAGTATTTGTGGATTTCAGATAGTTTGCTATGATGAACATATTCAGTTTATCGAATATTTAGAGTAGCACTGGAATTTACTTTTCATTTATTCAATCGAGGAAATTTGCCATGCGAACAAAGATATTGATTATAACGTTGATTACCTCTACTTTATTTGTCTCAAGTGCATCTATTGCAGAATTAGGGAAAATGGATAAAGCTGAAGCCCAGGCTACAACTAAATTCGATCATATCGGATTAGCTGAGATGTATGAAAAAGAAGCTAACGAAATGACTGCAAAAGCCAAGGCACAAAAAGAATTATTGGAAGAATATCGGCGTCATAGCGAGTATTACGGTCGAGAAGGTCAAGATTTCCAGGCGCACCACGAAGCTTTATTGCGGGAATATACAAAAGCAGCGGAGCGTAATACGGGAATGGCTGCTTCACACCGGAAAATGGCCAAGTAAGCAGAAATATGGGTAAATGGTCATTTCATTTTTCTTTCCAGATCGCATAAGCCAGCAATATCCAGGCGGTGAGGAATGAAACACCGCCGAAGGGTGTGATCATGCCAAGTGACCTTGTTCCGGTTACGCTCAGTGCGTAGAGACTGAAACTGAACAGCACAATGCCTGCCATCATCAACCAGCCTGACACCGGCATTAACCGGGATTTCGGGAAATGCAGCAGGAGCAGGCCGATGACAATAATTCCAAAGGCGTGATAAAAATGGTACTGCACACCGGTATGATAAACCGACAGCATATCGGCTGATAAAAACTGCTTTAAGCCATGTGCGCCGAAAGCGCCCAATGCGATGCATAAAACCGTATTCAGTATACCTAGGATCAGAAAAGTTTTTGGCATCGATAGTTTCGTCCTTGTTGTTCTTGTTAAGTGAGAGAAGTGAGAATTAAATGCCTGCGTTATGTCAGGAATCACCGGTTTTTGTGATATCCGCCTCACACGTTCCGTGCGCAAATTTTACCTGAATTCGATCGCCGTAATGAACTTGTTTGCTGTCACGAACGATGCTGCTGTTGGTGGTATACGTAATGCTGTACCCGCGTTCCAAAACCGATTGCGGATTTAAATGACATAATTGCGCTTGTACATGGTGCAGCTTAATCGCCAGGGTTTCAAAATAGCGGATAGAGGCAGCACGAAAACGTGCAATCGATTCTTTTTGCTGCTTTTCCATGTCAGTAATATTGGGGCTTGCTGCCATTAAGCGCTGATTGAATTCGAGTAATTTCCATTGTTTCCTTTCCACTTGATGCGCCCAAGTCGTACGGAAGCGGTCTTGCAGATGCTGCAAATGAATGGATTGCTGTTTGATGCGATCACCCGGATGAATTAAGCGATGCGACAGCATATCGGTACGCTGCATCGCATTTTCTATACGATGCAACGTAATACGGTACATGCGCTGGTGCAATGCATTCAGGCCCTGGCTTAATTCCTTATGATCCCGGCTAGCCAGTTCGGCGGCTGCCGTTGGCGTGGGGGCGCGAATGTCGGCAACAAAATCCGCGATGGTAAAATCAGTTTCATGCCCAATGCCACTGATAACCGGAATCTCACTGGCAGCTATGGCGGCTGCAACCATTTCTTCGTTGAATGCCCACAAATCTTCAATACTGCCGCCGCCGCGACACAGTATCAGCACATCACATTCCGCGCGCCGGTTTGCAACTGTGATGGCGTCCACAATGGTGCTGGCGGCGGTTTTACCTTGTACCAGCACCGGGTAGATGATCACCGGCAAGAATGGCATGCGGCGCCGCAATGTCGTCAGCACGTCGCGCAGTGCAGCCGTATCCGGGGAGGTGACGATACCGATGTGCTTTGGGAATGCGGGTAACGGTTTTTTCTTGACCGGATCAAACAATCCGGCTTTTTCCAGCTTGGCTTTAAGCTGCTCGAAAGCCTCAAATAATTCGCCCAATCCGGCGCGCCGGATTGTTTCAATATTGAGCTGAAAATCGCCGCGTGGTTCATAGAGGGTGACCAGAGCAAGCACTTCTACTTGCATGCCATCCTTTGGTTGCCAATCGATATATTGATTTCTGTGACTGAATAGCACACAACGGATTTGCGCATTGCTGTCCTTGAGGGAAAAATACCAATGACCGGACTGATAGCACTTCAAATTCGAGATCTCACCTTTGATCCACAGCAGCGGAATATTCTGTTCCAGGAATAGCTTGGTGCTGCTGTTCAGTTCGCTGACGGTAAGCACTTTATGCGTAAGACTGGATATTGGAAATAGATTCATCATAGAGATCGGCAATCTTCACCTGTTGATCGAAACAGAGCCGGTGTAGCGTTTAAGTCCTGGAGAATGCTATAATTTTAAAGTAAATTATTGTTTATTAATCAGTATCATTCGAGATTAAAAAATAATCAAACTAGAAAAAATGTTTGAATTGGGCAACTTAATTCTCGTATTGGTTACATACTCACAAACTTATCCACAGAAATTGTGGATAGAAAATCGGTATTTTTTTTGCAGCAAAACGGCGATCACGATACATTGCATGCCGAATCGAGCATCATTACGAAATCAATTAATCGGGTAATATAGTAAGCCACAGAATAATACCCGGATCTATATAGAGAGTGAGGAGATTATCACGTGTTATCGTTAATTCAAGCGGCCGGATGGCCAATCTGGCCGATCATCATTGCTTCTGTCGTGGCTTTGGGCATCATCGGGGAGCGCATGTGGACATTGCGGTTGCGTATTGTTTCACCAAAGGAATTGCTGCCCAGGGTGTTGAACGAATATAAACGTAATGGTGTGAATGCAGAGATGCTGGCGCGCTTACAGCAGCACTCGCCGCTGGGGCAAATTCTTGCCGCCGGGCTTAAAAATGTTAAAAGCACCCGCGAAGTGATGAAAGAATCCATTGAAGAATCGGGCCGGGTGATCGCGCACGATCTGAATCGCTATTTGACAACGCTGGGGACGATTGCGGCATTGAGTCCTTTGATGGGTTTGTTTGGAACATTGGTGGGTATGATCGAGATTTTCGGTTCGAATTCTCCAACGGGCAGCAACCCGGCGCAACTCGCATACGGAATTTCAGTCGCTTTGTATAATGCGGCTTTCGGGATACTGGTGGCGATTCCCAGCATGATTTTCTACCGTCATTTTCGCGCCAAAGTCGACGACATCGTCATTGAAATGGAATTGCAAGCTTTGAAGTTAGTCGAAATGGTTCACGGGGAACGAGAAAGCTGAGTAGTGCGTTCTTTAGCCTAGTGCACACCCTCAACAAGATTAATCCGGAGCATAAAGCATATCCGGTCAAAAACCGGAATAGCTGAGGCAGCAAAACATGATGTCAAAGTAGTAGTGTATACTTCGGCTGGATTAATTTTTGACTGGAAAAATGACACAAGAACAGGCGGGTAGCAATAGTAAATGGAGCTCGCCGTTATCAGTTGATTCAGAAGCCAGAAGTTTATTTGCTCAGATCATCCGCAGAGCGGATCAATGGTTTTTCTGCTATGAAATTTACAGGTTAATTGTTTTACACGTAAATGAATGAGAATATTCGTATCTTGAGAAATACAAATTCGATAATTAATCATAGCCGCTTAATGGTTGTTTTATTGTTTATCAGCATTGTTGCTTTGCAAGGCTGTGTATCAGCTCCAAAAAATAGCAATCAGGATTTGGATCCGGCCGACCCGCACGAAAAAATTAATCGCGCTTCCTACGATATTACCGACAAAGTGGATCGGACCGTGTTTGTGCCGATTGTGAATGCTTACATTGATTATGTTCCCAATGCTGCGCAGCGGTCGATCGGAAATTTCTACGATAATTTGTCTTATCCGAACGTTGCACTGAATTCTTTTCTGCAGGGAAAAGTGACGCAGGGTGCCTCGGATACCTTACGTTTTTTTGTGAATTCAACAGTCGGCATGTTCGGACTTTTTGATATGGCGACGCATATGGGGCTGCAAAAGCATGATGAGGATTTCGGCCAAACGCTGGGTGTCTGGGGAGTAAATCCAGGATCTTATCTGTTTATTCCGCTCGTGGGGCCCAGCAGTGAACGTGACGTCACGAATATTCCCGTCGGTATTTTCACCAATGTGCTTTTTTATGCCGGTCTTGTGGTGGGTTCCTACTTCGCGGCTCCTCTGACCATTCTGGGGGCGATCGATAAGCGCGCGCGCTTGATCGGTCCGATGCGAATTCGCGATGAAGCTGCAATCGATCCCTATTTGTTTGTGCGGGAAGCCTCGTTGCAACAACGCGAATTTCTCGTGCATGATGGCAAACTGCCATTAGATCTTTATGACTATGAGCATTTTCAGGATAATCCTTTTGAAAAAGACGGAAAAAAGCAAAAGTAACGAGCCGGTATAATCATCGTTTCATGGCTTTTGCAGCAAGGCATCGGCAGGAAGCCGCTCTTATGTAAAAATAAAATCAGTTTGGATCGCAGCAAGTGTTTTATCCATTGGGGAATTTGTAACGTACAGTGTTAGGAATATATGGACGGACTTCAGAGAGTAGCGAATCTATCGCAGCAACAAAGTGATTTTACGGTTAACGGTGAAACCCCTGAATCGGATATGGCAACAACCCTGAATCAGGATGGTATCAACACCGCCGAGCTGGAAACGAAATTTGACCAAGCTCGTACAGCCATGCTGGCATTACAAAATCCGGACGGACACTGGTGTTTTCCGCTGGAAGCGGACTGCACGATCCCGGCCGAGTATATTTTAATGATGCACTTCATGGATGAGATCGACGTGATTTTGGAAAACAAGATCGCCCGTTTTATCCGTGACAAGCAGGACATGACGCACGGCGGCTGGCCGCTCTATTATGGCGGCGCGTTTGATATCAGCTGCACGATCAAATCGTACTATGCGCTGAAGCTGGTGGGGGACTCGACTGATGCGCCGCACATGGTGCGCGCACGGGAAGCTATTTTGGAACGCGGCGGGGCAGCCAAAGCCAATGTGTTCACGCGTTTGTTGCTGGCTATGTACGATCAGATCCCGTGGCGTGGCGTGCCGGTGGTGCCATCGGAACTGGTGCTGCTGCCAAGCTGGTTTCCTTTTCATATCAGCAAAGTTTCGTACTGGTCACGTACCGTGATGATACCGCTGTCCATTCTGTGCACCATGAAAGCGCGTGCGATCAATCCGCGTAAAGTGAATATTCGCGAATTGTTTATCGTGCCGCCGGAAGAGGAAAAAAATTATTTTCCCAGAGCGGATACCGTTCTGAAGCGCGCATTTATGCTGGTTGAGCGTATTTTGTCGCGGGTGGAGCCGAAGCTGCCGCAATCAATCCGGCAATATTCGATCCGTAAAGCGGAACGCTGGACGCTTGAACGTCTGAATGGCGAGTGCGGTATCGGTGCGATTTTTCCGGCCATGGTTAATGCGCATGAAGCATTGACGCTGTTGGGCTATGCCTATGATCACCCTAATCGAGTGCAATGCCGTAACGCGCTGCGTGGATTGCTGGTCGACGAAGGCGAGCGCATTTGGTGTCAGCCCTGTACATCGCCGGTCTGGGATACGGTATTGACCAGCTTGGCATTGCAGGAAGATCCAACCACCGGTCAAGAACCGGTATTGAAAGCATTGGATTGGCTGGTTGAGCAGCAGGTTTTGGACGAGCCGGGCGATTGGCGCGACAAACGTCCTGAATTGTTGGGCGGCGGTTGGGCGTTTCAGTACGCCAATCCGCATTATCCGGATCTGGACGATACTGCCGCTGTGGCATGGGCGTTGGATCAAGGCGGCGCGGAGCGGCATCATAAATCGCTGGAGCGCGCAGCCAATTGGCTGGCAGGTATGCAATCGCGTAACGGTGGCTTTGCCGCTTTCGATATCGATAACACCCATCACTATTTGAATGAAATTCCTTTCGCCGATCATGGCGCTCTGATCGATCCGCCCACTAGCGATGTGACCGCGCGTTGTGTCGGTTTGCTGGGAAAATATGGCAGGCACCAGCTCGAAGTGTGGCGCGGCATCAGCTTTTTGTTGCGCGAACAGGAGCAAGACGGTTCCTGGTTCGGGCGCTGGGGCACTAATTATATTTATGGCACATGGTCAGTGCTGGAAGCTTTCCAACTGGCCAAGTTCGATATGCAACACCATTCCGTGCGCCGCGCCGTGAAGTGGCTGGAATCGGTGCAAAGAGCCGATGGCGGCTGGGGTGAAACCAACGATTCTTATTTGGATAAGCAACTGGCGGGGCGGTTTCCCGAAACCAGCACGGCATTCCAAACCGCTTGGGCTGTACTGGGCTTAATGGCAGCGGGTGAGGTCAACAGCGAATCGGTTCGCAAAGGAATTAATTATCTGTTGCGCAATCAATCCAGCGATCACTTGTGGGAAGATCCTTGGTTCACTGCGCCTGGCTTTCCGCGCGTGTTCTATTTGCGCTATCACGGTTATTCAAAATTCTTCCCGATATGGGCGCTGGCGCGTTACCGTGCGCTGACCAGAACAGTCGCCGCGTGCGTGTAACCGGACTGGTGACAGCCTTACGGGCTGAAGCCAGTTGCATAGTACCGGCGCGGATTCCATTCAATCGAATGGTGCAGCTGAATGACCATGCGTGCTTGTGGTTAAGCGGCATGGGCGCGCAGGCTGCGGGTGCGGCCGCCGAAGGGTTGTATCAACAGGGTGCGATGGCGCTGGTGAGCTTTGGTGTTGCCGGCGCGTTGGATTCCACCCTAAAACCAGGCGACCTGGTTTTGCCGGATGTCATTCACGCAGGTGAACAGTTGCCGGTTGATTTGGCATGGCGTGACCGGCTGCAAAGTTTACTGGCCATCGATATTACCGTCGTCAACGGCGGATTGGCGGACAGTGCTGTGCCGCTGACGGATGAAAAAGCCAAACGCAATCTGGCGCAAGTCACCGGTGCCTGTGCGGTGGATATGGAAAGCGCCGCCGTGGCGCAAGTGGCAGCAGCAGCAGGCATCCCGTTCATTGCTGTGCGCGCTATTATCGATCCGCTTCATTTCTCGCCACCGGAAGCATTGCTCAGCGCCGTGTATCCCGATGGCGGTGTGAATCCGCTACGCCTTACGGCATTGCTGCTGAAACGCGCAGTTCGTATCGGCACGTTGCTGCAAATGGGTGCCGGTATGCGTGCGGCACGCAAAACTTTATCAAAGGTTATTCAATCCGCCGGTACAGGGTTGGCCTGAATCTAAGCCGGTGCCATTGACCCGACTCTGTTTGAGCCGATCGGACATTGTCACTTGCCGCTGTCTATCAGGATTACATCCAATAACCATGCTGTGCTACAGAATAAGTCACTGATCAGAATTGTATTTATCGAATCGGATCATTCCCAGTCTTTTGGAAAAATTCTGGCAGCTTGTGTTTTTCCCTATCCAAATAATCGTTCCGATCCGGCTCTAGGTTAAGTGTGACAAATTGCCGCTGTGGCAATTTGTCACTTTCGAACCCTCTTGCGTTAAGAAGATAATGGCAATTATCTTTAGCTCAAGTCTCAAGCAAATGCCGCAAGTTACTCAAAAATCTGAGAAACGATCGACCATGATCCTCGCGTTTGGATCACTCATGCTGTTATCTTTTTTCCTGCCGCAAAACCCGGCCATGATGCTTGTCATTAGCAGTGATTGGCACGACGGTTTTCATCATCCATTGGAAGGGTGGGATCATATTCTGACCATGATTGCGGTAGGAATATGGGCCGCGCAATCGCGCGGACAAGCTGTCTGGGTATTACCCCTGGTATTTGCCAGCGTCATGAGTCTTGGCGGATTTGCCGGTGCAGTGGATATCGCACTACCCTATACGGAAAATATCATTCTTCTGTCCGTCCTGCTACTCAATGTATTCATTATCCGCAAAATTCAATTTAGCGCCCCGCTTAATATGCTGATCATCGCGCTGTTTGCTTTTTTCCATGGCTACGCGCATGGCCAGGAAATATCCGCTTCCGCCAGTCTGATTTCCTATACCTCCGGGTTCGTATTCGCCACCTTACTGTTGCATGGCACCGGCATACTGATTGCGCGTTTAGTGATATTGGCACTGACTTTTTTCGTTGGTAACAACGTGCATGCCCAAGAAACTGCTCAATTGATCAATACAACCCCCAGATCAATGACGGAAATCAAGCCTGAAGCAGGTAAAGCAAAATGGGTGGTATTTAACGAGATGCGTGTGACTGAGCGGGCCAATTCACTGATAGGCGTTGCCGATAGCGCTTCTCAAGGCAACGTGGGGCAAGCCCAGATCAAATTCCGGCCGATCACGCGTCCGGCGGAAGTGCTGGAAACCATTCCCGGCATGATCGCCACACAGCACAGCGGCGAAGGCAAAGCCAATCAGTTTTTTCTACGTGGATTCAATCTCGATCACGGCACCGATTTTCTAACCCAGATTGAAGGCGTGCCGGTCAATCAATTATCGCATTCCCACGGACAAGGCTGGATAGATACCAATTTTCTCATTCCGGAACTGATCGAAACGCTGGAATACAAAAAAGGCATGCACTATGCCGAGAATGGAGATTTTTCCAGTACCGGTTCGGCCAATATCCGCTATTTTAAAAAGCTACCGGAAACCATGGTCAGATTCACGGGAGGCAGCTTTGATTATTACCGCGGATTGATCGCCGGTTCCCGCGCATTAGGAACGGGTAATTTGTTGTATGCGGGAGAAATCGTGCACAACAATGGTCCGTGGACGGTTGGCAACGATTATTTGAAATTTAACGGTCTGTTGCGATATAGCCAGGAGTACGGCAATCATGGCTGGAGTGTAACCGCCATGGCCACTAAGTCCGATTGGAAAGCGACCGATCAGATCCCAAGGCGCGCGCTGCAGCAAGGGGTCATTGGCCGCTATGATGCGCTTGATCCTACCGATGGCGGCAGCAGCCAGCGCTATAGCCTGACTGGTGAATGGCATCACCGGGGTGAGAACAGTATTACTAAATTAATGGTTTATGGGGTGAATTCCAAGCTGGGTCTGTTCTCAAACTTCACCTATTTTCTGGATGACAATGAATACACCAACACCGTCGGCTGTGCCGGTTTAACTGGATTGGATTCAGGGAGACAATTCAATCCAGCTCTTTTTAATACGTGCGGCGATCAATTCGGGCAACCGGACGATCGTTGGACAACCGGCTTCAAGGGCAGCCACACGATTTTTCACACCATCGGTTCTGTTGATTCGGAAACCACATTCGGTTTGCAAGTGCGTAACGATAATATTCACAACGCACTGACCAGAACGCATGCACAAAGAAGAACCGGCATCACGCGCCAGGATACCATCTGGGTAACCAGCATCAGTCCGTACGCGGAAAACAAGCTGACCTGGACGGATTGGTTACGTACCAGTTTGGGGTTGCGTTTCGACGGTTTCCGCTTTGACGTGAATCACAGCAATATCAGACAGAACATGGGCGAACGCTACGATGGCTTGGTCAGTCCTAAATTTGGCATGGTTCTAGGACCGTGGGCGGATACCGAGTTTTATCTGAATGGCGGTCTTGGGTTTCATAGCAACGATGCGCGCGGCATCAACACCCGTATCGATCCGCTCAGCGGTGATTCCGTTCAGCGTGCCGATCCGCTGGTCCGTACTTATGGTGCGGAGGTTGGTGCACGCACGGTGCGGATCAAAGGATTGCAAAGCACGCTGGCGTTGTGGTGGCTGGATATTGACTCAGAGCTGCTATTTGTCGGGGATGCCGGAACGACCGAAGCCAGCCGCCCCAGCCGCCGCTACGGGCTTGAGTTTGCAAATTACTATTCACCGACGGATTGGTTGACCTTTGACGCCGATGTCAGTTTTTCCCATGCACGTTTCCGCAATAAAGTACCGGATGAAGGTAATTATGTGCCGAACTCGGTCGAGGCGGTGGTCGCAACCGGCGCAACTTTTCATCATATTTTTGGCGGTTTTTTCGGTGGCCCCCGGTTACGTTTCTTAGGGCCGCGCCCTTTAATCGAAGACAACAGTAAACGCTCGGATTCCACGATTCTGCTGTCTGCCATGCTCGGTTATGAAGTCAACAAAAAATTAAGCTTGCAGGCCGAGGTGTTCAATATGCTCGATCGTAACGATCCCGCGATCACTTATTTTTATACATCGCGGCTGCCCGGTGAATCGACTGACGGCGTGAGGGATTTTCACTTTCATCCGGTAGAACCGGTGAGTTTCCGCTTGAGCTTTACATTGAAGATTTAACTTGATCCGGGGTACCTGGAATTCATCACCAAAAGGAGAAAAACATGACCTTACGCAAAATATTTTTACTATGTGCACTCATTCTGTCATCCGGTTTTGTTTTACCGGCCAGTGCCGAGCAGGTGCAACTCAAACCTTTTATTCCCGGCAGTTATCAGAAATTGCTGGATAGCAATGCGGATAAGCCTTTCATGCTGGTGATCTGGTCGACCACCTGTTCATCCTGTATGAAGAAAATGCCACTGCTGCATGATCTGGCAAAAAGCAGACCGGAAATCAATATCGTGATGCTATCCGCCGACGATGCCTCAGCAACCGGCTTAGTTCAAACCGTATTGGCGAAAAACGAATTGACCAATCTGGAGCACTGGATTTTTGCCGAAGAAAATGCACAAAAATTGCGCCATGAGATTGATCCCAGATGGTATGGCGAGTTACCCAGAACCTACTTCATCAATAAAAATAATGAACGTCATGGCATTAGCGGCGCGTTATCCAAGGAGGACTACAACAATATTTTCAAGGTGCTGCTGAATTGAAACAGTGGATGTACGCCATTACCAATGACATGCAATCCGGAAGAAAGCGTGGATTGATTGTTTCCCTGCAATTAGTTTTAGTGATCCTCGGTTGCTCGCCGGGGCCGGTGCTAAGCACGGAAGCGCCGGAAAATACCGCACTCAATCCGGCAAACAATACCGCTTATGTGAAATCGACGCTGGGATTGTTCGATATTTCATCATTCGATGTTTATGTAGACCAAGAAATTATCCACCTCATCGCGAGCGGAAAACGCTCTGCTCAAAATCAGCATGCCTCGATTCGCTATACACGCTCTGAAGATGGCGGGCGTCAATGGAAAAATCCGGTGACTGTAAATGAGTCATTGCCGGCCGCACTGGCCAGCCGTGGAAACGATGTGCAACTGGCGGCCAACGGTAGCCATTTGGTATCACTGTGGCAGACTGAGGGCGAGTTCCCAACGATGGGACCGATGGTCAGCGCTTATTCCCCGGATGCTGGCCAAACCTGGAAAAGAGGCGCCAATCCGGCCATGGACAATGACGGCAGCCAAGCTCACATCGATGTGATTGCTGACCGGAAAGGTAATTTTCACGCGGTTTGGCTGGCGGATCCCATGGAAAATGGTTACCAAGGTTTGCACTATGCCCGGTCGATTGATCAAGGCAAACAGTGGAGTCAGCCGGTTGCTCTGGACGATTCCACGTGCTCATGCTGCTGGAACACATTGGCATTGTCACCTGACAATAAACTCGCTGTTCTTTATCGCAATACGGCGCCTCGCGACATGTCGCTGGTGCAGTCGCTCGATGCCGGATTAACCTGGCGGCACGCCAGCACAGTCGGTGATTTTCAATGGAAATTCGAGGGCTGTCCGCATGTCGGCGGCGCTTTAAAATTTGCTGGCACAGACCATATCGCTCAACTGCACAGTGTTGTTTGGACCGGCGTTGAAGACAAATCCGGTTTATATCATCTCTCTTCAAGCGATAACGGCCAAACCTGGTCGATTCCCCGGAAACTCGGGAGTATGGCAACGAATGGCGATATTGCGGCGCGCAATCGCAATGCTGTTGCGGCCATTTGGAATGAAATGGAACCGGATGGAGCGAGTATTTTTTACGCGAAATCAGAAGATGGCGGCGCGACCTGGTCAACGCCCAAACGTTTGACCGAAGCAAAGTATTCCGCAACGCAACCCAAATTAGTGGCGACAAAACATGGATTTTTAGCCGTATGGACGGAAAAAAACAAGCAGCATTCCAGTGAATTGGCTTGGTATGTTTTTGAATAATGTATAGCACTGATTCATCACGCGATCACGCCTGACGGCAGGGTGTGGGTTGCTATCACTACATTTTTACAGGAGAAACGCTATGGCACGTTGCAGTATCTTTTTTTCAATGAATCTACTGATGTGTTTGTTCTTTATTACTTTCTTAATCTTACCGGAAGCCGCTTTCGCGCATGCTGTCATGGTGAAATCGGTACCTGAAAAGGATAGCACCATCACCACGTCACCGAAGCAGGTGGATGTCTGGTTTAACGAGCATGTCAGGAGCGCTTTTAAATCGCTTGCCGTGATGAATAGTGCAGGAAAACGTGTTGATAACAAGGATATTGAACAGGAAGTGCTGGATCCCTCGCATATCTATATCAGCATTCCGCAGCTCCCTCCGGATACTTACACCGTCCGGTACCGCGTGATATCCGCGGATACACACGCGGTTTCGGGCAAATTTGACTTTACTGTTGCGGAATCCGACTAGCTTCAATACCCATATTCCTTATCGATAGGAGCGCACTACATGATGAAACCATTCACTACCAAACAGTTATTAACGATTCTATTATGCGGCACCATTTTGCTGTTACCTGCCTGCAGCAAGAAAAATGTAACCGCCCCGGTGCAATTTGACTATACCGAAACGGTGGGTTGCCTCGTCACTAATGATTTGTACGCAATTTATTTCAGTGCTTATCTGAAGCCTGAAGGTGATCTGGAGAATATAAAAGGGAAAGATAGAAATAAATTGTTACGATCTTATTGTAAAAAAATCCCCAAAACGGGCTCGCTTTACTTTACCGCAGATCTGGTTGACGAAGACGCAAGGGAAACGCCTATCAGTGTCCGCTTGGTTAAACAAGAACTGATCGGACAGGATGAGAAGAAAGTGGAAAACTTCAAGGATACCGGCACCATTTTTGAAGTACCGGCGAAGCTGTACCCGCGGGGAATGGTGGAGACACATATCGAACTGGACAAAGAAGGGTTTTACGCGCTGTACCTTTCAGTCGGGGAAGAAAATACAATAACCGAAGAAAATATACTTAGAATTCCATTGCACGTCGGTGTCGATCCTGATGCGGTATCCCCGTGGCATATTGCGCTAAGAATCCTGGCCGTTTGCTTGGGATTAATTATTCCCGTTATACTGGGATTGATTATGTTCTCTCCCATCATTCCGGCTAAGCAATGGGTTCAGGAAATCAGTAGAAGAAGTTTCTTTTTGAGTCATAAGCAAGGCATTGAAACTCAAAAATAACAGAGAATTAGTGAACGGTAACCGCTGGTGTCTTGCTAGGCTAGCTGCTGCACCGCGGAACCGGATACTGCACCGGGGGTTTACGCAACTCCCGGTAAAACGCTTCTAAAGAATCAGCGCTTTCCGGCGGTCAAATTGAATAAATGAGGCCAATATCGTGATACTCGGAAGCCGTGAGATCAGCGCAAATATCTTTCCCGGAAAAACATCAGATCAATTGTGCGAGAACATGCGCCATTAGAAACCGCAATAACGCTGGTAATCACTATTGTCAAAATGCTGGCACATCAATCAATCCACTGATACCTCCAGAAGTCCGATCGCCGCTGTAGTGCCAATGGCGTTTTTTATGTTTACAGTCTTATAGGCGTGAATCCATGCGCGTTCAATTTGCGTTGTTATGGTCATGCAAAATTCTTCCCAATCTGATGCCGGCGCGCTATCATGTTTTGATAAGGGGGGCTATCAATTGAAGATTATCGGAGTTGTTACGGCACTGAAGTCAGAAGCAAGCTGTTTGGTGGATAAACGTCGTTTTCCTCTTTATCAAGTGGTGGATATCGGGGATAGAACCTCGTTGTGTCTCAGCAGCATAGGAGGTAGCGCGGCGCGCGGGGCGGCATTGAAATTGTGCGGGCAGAACATTAATGCTTTAGTCAGTTTTGGTGTGGCTGCGGCCTTGGATGACAAGTTAATTCCCGGCGATCTGGTATTGCCCGAAGCAGTTATGATGGACGGCGAGATCCTGCCGGTGGATATGGAATGGCGCGACCGGCTGCACGGTATCATGTCAAAACACGTCACGGTTACGAACGGAATCCTGACATCTTGTGAAGCGCCGCTCACTACCCGCGCGCAAAAACTGGCGTTGGGTGAGGCTACCGGTGCTTGCGCGGCGGATATGGAATCGGCGGCCGTGGCAAAAGTGGCGGCCGATGCCGGCATTTCGTTTCTCGCTATCCGGGCGATTGTCGATCCGCTCGAATTTTCCCCGCCGGAGGCATTGATGGGCGCGGTATATCCCGATGGCAGCGTGGATGCCATTCAGCTCATTAAATTGGTGCTTAACCGGTCGGTCTCAGTCGTGACGCTGATCCACCTCGCGCTTGGAATGCACGTAGCGCGCTCCGCCTTAACGGAGGTCGTGCAAAAAACCGGACTGACTTTCGCGAGTGATTACATGCTTTATCGTGATGCCGAGTTAAGCGAGAGCAGATCAGTCGATACGAGTGACTGAAACTGCAATGCCGCCAGCCGTGCATACAGCGGACTGGATTGCAGCAATTGCGCATGTGTGCCGATCGCATCCAGCCGTCCGTGATCGAGCACGGCAATCCGGCCGGCGGATTGCACCGTAGCCAGACGATGCGCGATGACCAACGTGGTTCGATTGCGCATCAGCTGCTGCAATGCTTGTTGCACCCAATATTCGCTTTGCGCATCCAACGCGCTAGTGGCTTCGTCCAGCAGCAGAATCGGCGCATCCGCCAGAATCGCCCGGGCAATCGCCAGCCGCTGTTTCTGCCCGCCCGATAAACCCAAACCGGCATCTCCCAAATGCGTTTGATAGCCTTGCGGTAATTGACAGATAAACTCATGCGCGTAAGCCGCTTCAGCCGCTGCTTGCACATCCGCATCGCTGGCATCGGGGCGGGCATAGCGCAGATTGTCGCCGATGGTGCCGTAAAACAACGCCGGGGTTTGCGATACCAGCGCAAAGCAGCGGCGCAAGGCAAAAAGATCGAGTTGCCGGATATCGATACCTTCCAGTTTTATAGCGCCGGACTGGCTGTCAAAGAAACGCAACAGCAAATCAAACAACGTCGACTTGCCCGCTCCGGAAGGGCCGACCAGCGCCAGTGTTTCGCCTGCCCGGACTGTCAATGTCAGATTGTCGATGGCCAGCACATCGGGACGGGAAGGGTAGGCGAAGCACAGTTGATCGATGGCGATATTTCCCGATACGTTGGTTAACGGCTGAGGGGTTTCCGGTGATTGAATCAGATTCGGCGCTTGCAGCAATTCCATGGTGCGCTCGGCGGCACCGGCGGCGCGTTGCAGTTCGCCGATGACTTCCGAAATGGAAGCAACCGCCGAGCCGACAATGACACTGTAGAAAACAAACGCCGCCAGCTCGCCCGCGCTGATCCGGCCTTCGATCACATCGATACCGCCGACCCATAGCATCAATCCGACAGCGCCCATCACCAGCAAAATGACCAGGGTAATCAACAATGAACGTTGCAGGGTGCGTTGTTTGGCGACGGCGAAAGCTTCTTCAACCTGAGTGTGAAAGGTGCGCTGATCGATGGATTGATGATTGTAGGCCTGCACGGTTTTAATTTGCCCGAGCACTTCGCCGACATAGGCGCCGACCGCGGCGATTTTATCCTGGCTTTGGCGCGACAAATGCCGCACGCGGCGGCCATAAATCAAGATCGGTACTACCACCAGCGGCACGCAAATCGTCACCAGCGCGGTCAACTTCGCGTTGGTGATAAATAACCAGATGATGCCGCCAATCATCATGATTAAATTGCGCAACGCGAACGATACCGATGAGCCGATCACGGTTTGCAGTAACGTCATATCGGCAGTCAGGCGCGACTGGATTTCGAGGCTGCGGTTTTCCTCGAAAAAGCCCGGATGCAGGTGGATCAGATGATTGAATACTTTGCTTCGGATATCGGCAATCACCCGCTCGCCCAGCCAGGTAACCCAGTAATAGCGCGTAAACGTGCCGACGGCCAAGGCGATCACCAGCAGTAAAAAGATCACCACATACTGACTGAGCAGTTCCTTGGATTGCGTGGCGAATCCCTGGTCGATCATCAACCGGATACCTTGCCCGATGGACAATGTAATCGTCGCGGTAAATAACAGCGCCAGCAAACTGTAGACGACCTGGTGCCGGTACGGCGCGATAAACTGCGCTGCTTTTTTGATGCTCTGCCAGCGGGTTTGTGTGTTCTTTGGAGAATCTGTCATGAATGAATCCCGCCGGATAGCGGGCGCTACTGTGATTGCTATAAGATGGGCGGGTTAATCTTGAGAATTGGGTTTTTTCACAAATCCGGCGATGAGCAGTATCCAGGCAACGATCAACCCGATAATGGCCGGGATATGCGTGAGTTTCACAAACTGCTCCTGCCACATAGCACCGCCGCTTGCACCGGCCTGCTGCGCCGCGATTGCCAGCGATTCCGCAGTACCCCACCAGGCATTGGCGATTTCGGAAATGACGGTGAGCCACGTCAAACAAGCGGCAATCAGCATGACCAAGGCCGAGCGCGCGCTGACTTTATGTGGCAGCGTAAGAAGCGGCACCGCCATCAAGATGAACAGCATACCGTTCAGCACCGCTTGAATATGCGCGCTCAGCGCCAGCCGCGGGAAGGGCGTGTGCGGTATCACCAGTCCCCAGATGATGCCCACTAATACCAATGCCAGTCCGTGGATCAGGATTTGTCTTGCTCGGCTTTGTACATTTATGTCAATGCCTTTGATCATTTATTGTACTTTAGCGACATGTTTCCGTGAGTTTCCTTCTCTTGCAAGTTTTCCCTCGCGCATAAGTAAACCAATAATACTATATGAGAGATAATCCTTCGAACCACCACCATAATCACTCTTTAGGCCTAAAAGACTTGCAGCATCAGAATTTGAGATTCCTGATGGGTTCGCTTTAGCAAATTCGAGAACCGCATCTTTTAATAATGAGAGTCCGATTTGAGCTTTTTCTTGTGCGCCGTGAGGTACAACGATAGAAGATCTCACTTTTCCAGATAACCCGGAAGGAATGATTACATTTGTAAGAAAACCACCTGTATCAATTGTGCCAAATGCGGATATCAACTCAGCTTCAAGCTTAATTGATTGCGCTTCACTGACTGAATCAACCAATATCGTAACAAGAACCTGAGCGCCTTGGTCCATAATCTCTTGGATTAATTTACCTTTCCGGGAATTATCGGGTTTTATCAGGTGATCATAGGCTCTTACACCAGTTCCTTTCCCAATGTAAAAAGGCTTGGCTGGTGAAGAACGCGGATCTTTTAAAGCGTAGACGTAATAGGAGGTTTCTATCATTGGGAGGATTAAAGGGTTACACAAAATCAATTTTTCTATTTTTAATGATATTGTAAAAATAATGATTTAATCTTTTCTTTCTGTCACTTCCACCAAATGATAGCCAAACTGTGTTTTGACCGGGCCTTGCACTTCACCGACCGGTGCGCTGAACACGACGGTATCGAATTCCTTCACCATTTGGCCGCGGCCAAATTCGCCTAAATCACCGCCTTGCTTGCCGGAAGGACAGAGCGAATGCTGCTGCGCTATTTCGCTGAAACTGACGCCGTTTTCGATTTCGGCTTTCAGGTTGTTACATTGTTCTTCGGTTTTTACCAGAATATGACGTGCGCTGGCTCGTGCCATGAGATTCTCCTTTGGTATTTATCAAAAATAATTTGCCGTACATGGTACATTTAAGCACAGATTGGCGTGCTGATTGAAGCATTGTGCCATTTTTACGCGAAGAGGGTGAGATGAAAATTTTGTGCGGTGGCGGTGCGAATGCTTGAGTTAATGAATGTCAACAAAGCGTATGCCGAGGGACGGAAAGTGCTGACCGGTTTAAGCTATACGCTGGAAGCGGGCGAGTATGTCGCGATCATGGGCGAGTCGGGCGTGGGTAAGTCGACCTTGCTGAATCTGGTCGCCGGGTTGGATACGCCGGATTCGGGCGAGATCCGTATTAACGGCGTGGCGATTTCATCGCTGGACGACGATGCGGCGACGCGATTGCGGCGCGAGCAGTTCGGTTTTATTTTTCAGGCGTTTCATGTGCTGCCGCACCTCACCGTGTCGCAGAATGTTGCCTTGCCGCTATTGTTGAACGGTGCGGCAACGGAGCGCGTGGCACAGATGCTGGCGGATGTGGGATTGCACGATCGCGGGCATCATTTTCCGCGCCAGTTGTCCGGCGGCGAACTGCAACGCGTGGCGATTGCACGGGCGCTGGTGCATCGGCCCCAATTGGTGCTGGCGGACGAACCGACCGGCAACCTCGATCCCGATACGGCGCATGAAATTCTCCAATTGATGCGCACCGAAATCAAAGCCAATGGCGCTACCGGCATTCTCGTGACGCACTCGCATGCCGCCGCAGCGACAGCGGACCGGGTGCTGAATTTGACCAAGGACGGTTTGCATCCGGCCAAACCCGGCGAGCGCATATGAACACGGCGACGTTATCGCGCTGGCTATTGCTCGGTGAGTGGCGCGCGCATTGGGTGCAAATGATCGTGGCGCTGATCGCCATCGCGATCGGCGTGGCCATGGCGTTTTCCATTCATCTGATCAATACCGCGGCGTTCAATGAATTTTCCGCGGCCAGCAAAAGTTTGTCCGGGCAATCGGATCTACAGGTGCGCGGGCGCAAAGCGTTCTTTGACGAAGCGCTATACCCTGTGCTGGCGCGGCATGACGGTGTCGCAGTGGCGAATCCGGTGTTGGAATTCGATGTGGCGATACCCGGTAAGCAGCAAAACAGAAACGATCACAAACTGAAAATCATCGGCATCGACATGTTCCGGGCGATGCGGATTTCACCCGATCTGCTCGGATTGGTTGAAGAAGGGAAAACGCTGGACCGGTTGGCGGACGATGCGATTTTTCTTTCACCTGCGGCAATGGAATGGTTACAGGTTGAACAAGGCGATGCGCTGCAATTGAATGCCGGATTGCAAGCCGTTACGTTGCGTGTGGCGGGCGGTTTGGTGCGCGCCAGAGCGGGGCAGCGTATTGCGGTGATGGATATCGGCGCGGCGCAGTGGCGCTTTCAGCAGCTTGGCGTGTTGTCGCGCATCGAACTGAAACTGCGCGATGGTGTCAATCACGCGGCGTTTAAAGCCAAACTGGCTGAAGAATTGGGCGAAGCGTATTGGGTGACCGAAGCGGCCGATCAGGAAAAGCGGATTGCCAATATGTCGCGCGCCTACCGCATTAATTTGAACATGCTGGCGCTGGTGGCGCTGTTTACCGGCACCTTCCTGGTTTTTTCCACACAAGCATTGTCGGTCATCCGGCGTCGTCAGCAATTCGCGTTGCTGCGCGTGCTGGGTTTTACACGGCAGCAATTGCTGCGGCAGATCATGACCGAAGGCGGGATTCTGGGGGTGAGCGGTTCGTTGCTGGGATTGGCGCTGGGTTATGCGGTTGCGGTGCTGGCGATCCGTTTGCTGGGCGGCGATTTGGGCACTGATTTCTTTCCGGGTGTCAAACCGGGCATTCATTTCGATACCTGGGATGCCGGGATATTTTTTGCAGTGGGCTTGGGCGTGACGATGCTGGGGAGCATCATCCCGGCATTGGAAGCGGCACGGGCCAAACCGGCATTGGCATTGCGCTCCGGCAGTGAAGATACGGCAATGGCGAAATTATCCCCGCCGTGGTTTGCGCTGATTTGTTTGTCGGTTGCGACATTGTTTACGCAATTGCCACCGGTTTTCGAGCTGCCTGTTTTCGGTTATCTGGCCATTGTATTGCTGCTGATCGGCGGCATTGCATTAATGCCGCGTTTGACTGCAGGGTTCTTTTCAGCAGTGCTGACCAAATGGCAGCGTCATCGCAGCGGCGCTGTGTCTACGCTGGCATTGGCGCGTCTGGCGAATGCGCCGAATCAGGCGGCCATCGCGCTAGGCGGTATCCTGGCCAGTTTCAGCCTGATGGTCGCGATGGCGATCATGGTGACGAGTTTCCGTATCTCAATCGATAATTGGCTGGGGCGCGTGCTACCGGCCGATTTATATGTGCGTGCCGCAGCCAGCGGCGATCTGCAAACGGATGCGCAGAAGGCGATTGCCGGGTTGCCCGGTTTCGACCGGGTGGATTTTTTCCGTACCCAGCAATTGACGCTCGATGTCAACCGGCCGGAAATCACGCTGTTCGCCCGTCCTGTCGATAAAGCGGATGCGCGTAATACATTGCCGTTGACGGACGATATGATCGCTTCGGAAGCGTTGCCGGAAAATGTCATGCCGGTCTGGGTGTCCGAGGCGATGGTCGACCTATACGGTTACCGGGTAGGGGAGAAAGTCACATTGCCGATTGGTGCAAAGTCCAGCGAATTTTTGGTTGCCGGAGTATGGCGCGACTATGGCCGTCAATTTGGCGCAATTCAGATGCAATTGGCGGATTATCAAGCTATAACCGGCGATTTAGGTGTCAATACCGTGGCCCTATGGCTGCAACCGGGGGCAAGCCCGGATGCGGCTACTGCCGGATTGCGTCAATTGCCGTTCGGTGCCGCGCTGGAGATATCGAGATCGAGCGATATGCGCGCGTTAAGCCTGGAAATTTTTGACCGCAGTTTTGCGGTGACGTATTTGCTGGAACTGGTCGCGGTGGTGATCGGTTTGCTTGGCGTGGCGGCGAGTTTTTCCGCACAGACATTGGCGCGTGTCAAGGAATTCGGCATGCTGCGGCATATCGGCGTGATGCGCCGGCAGATTCTGGTGATGTTGGCGGCGGAAGGCAGTTTATTGACCGCGCTTGGCATGGTGCTGGGTTTTCTATTGGGGTGGAGCATCAGCCTGATTCTGGTTTTTATCGTCAATCCGCAATCGTTCCATTGGACCATGCAGCTGCATCTGCCATGGAATTGGCTTGCGCTGATTGCGCTGATCATGCTGGTTGCAGCGGCATTGACGGCATTGCTGGCCGGGCGGCGGGCGGTTTCCGGTGAAGTGATACGTGCGGTGCGGGAGGATTGGTAATGAAGCAAAACAACTGGAGCGGTGCAAGCGCTGTGATCGCCTTGGTGCTGCTGTTTCTCGCTTTACTGGGAACAGGGGCGCTGGCTGAATCGGACCGGTTAAAGCCGGTCACACCCGGTTATAAACTTATTTTTCCGCAGGATTACGGCGCGCACCAGGATTTTCGCATCGAATGGTGGTACATCACTGGCTGGCTGGAGACTGAAGATAAGAAGCCATTGGGGTTCCAGGTTACTTTTTTCCGTTATGCAACCGATCAGAATCACGATAATCCCAGCCAGTTCGCGGCGAAGTATCTGATCATCGCGCACTTGGCGTTATCCGATCCCGCCGCAGGTAAGCTGATGCACGAAGAAAAGTCGTTGCGGGAAGGTTTCAATCTGGCTTATGCCAAAGAAGGTAATACCGATGTGAGACTGGATGATTGGACGCTGGTACGCGAGGAAGATGGGCATTATCAGGTGGAAATGCAAGGCAGCGATATCGGTTTGCGCTTAGCACTGACCCCAACACAAATGGCGATGCTGCAAGATCAAAACGGTTTTTCGCGCAAGGGTCCGAAACCGGAACAGGCGAGCTATTATTACAGCGAACCGCATTTAAGCGTGACCGGCACGGTCTTCCGGGATAACAAGCCGGTTACGGTGAGTGGCCGTGCCTGGCTGGATCATGAGTGGTCAACCGCTTATCTGGATCCCGAAGCGGATGGCTGGGATTGGACGGGTGCTAATCTGGACGATGGTTCAGCGTTGATGGCTTTTCAAATACGCCGCAAAGGCGGGGGTAAAGTATGGGCGTATGCGGCATTGCGCGACGCATCCGGTAGGATGAGATTGTTTGAGCCGGAAGAAGTGGAATTCACCCCGATCCGCACTTGGCAATCGCCGCATACGGAGGCGGTTTATCCGGTTGCGATGCATATCCGTACCGCTGAGATTGAGTGGCGGCTTACGCCTTTGCTGGATGACCAGGAGCTGGATTCGCGTCAATCCACTGGTTCGGTTTACTGGGAGGGCGCGGTGACGCTGACTAAGGACAATCAGCCCGCCGGAAAGGGTTATCTTGAGTTAACCGGTTACGTGAAACCTTTAGCATTATGAAAATGATTTTTATCCCGGAGAATATTGACTCGAGGAATGAAAATAGCCTGAAAACACAAGGCGAATCAGCCGATAGCGCGCGGGATATTTTGCCGGATTGCATGGATTTTTATAGTAAAAATAGGGCATACTCAATTTCAATACTTTCAATGTTGTTAAATGTGAGTTAGAATTTGCCCACGCAGTGATCTTAATGGTGCAAGATGATTGCGAATAATGTACTCGGTTCTATAAAGAAAGGATTGCTGTCACAGTGAATCTAAGGAACAGAGATAAAGTGAAACGGTTATAAAGTTTTGTAATCGTATACGGAGGGACCGGTCACTGATCGGTTTTAATTCTTAATCAAAGGAGATTGTTATGGCCGAAATCAACAGAAGAGAAACAGATGCGCAAGTTTTAAGATTATTCTTCATTTCAACAGCTGTTTTCCTCGTTATCGGGGCAATCATTTACGGCGTATTCTAGGCTGAAATACTCACTAATGTCCTTTTGAGGTTTAAGTTTTACTAAAAAACTTATTCCATCACAGTAAGTGATAGATAGGACAGAGTCAGTCAAGTATTCCCAAAAAAATACCCATCTGACGGAGAATCCGGTAGATGGGTATTATTTATTTTAGGCAATGAGATGAGTATGTGTTGTAGCGATCTGTGTAAGATTGCTACCCCGCACCAGCGATTGATTATATAGACTTCCTCAGTCTGAATTCATACTGTCAGATCTTTACCCCTTTGGAAGCTTGATGGTTCATTGCTCGAATGAAATCCTGCTCATGCATGGGTAGATAAAAGAAATAACCCTGTATAAAATCGCAGCCATACTGTTTCAGCTCCGCTAGTTGAGCTTCGGTTTCAACACCCTCCACAATCAGTTTTAATCCTAAAGAATGCCCCAATCCGATAACTGTGCGAATCAGCACTTGTTTTTCATGCTGGCTTTCCAAATCGTCAACGAACGACTTGCTGATTTTTAATAAGTTGATGGGTAGCTGAATCAATTGCGCTAACGAAGAATAGCCGGTGCCAAATTCATCAATGGCAATTTGTAAACCGAGATCTGCCAGCCGATGAAAGACTGCTAGATTCGATTCAACATCCGGCATTAGCGCAGCCTCTGTTAACTCAACCACAATCTTAGCCGGATTGGCGCCTGTTTCTTGCAGGATTGCCGAAAAATTATTGAGTAATTGCTTATGGTTGAGCTGCCGGGCTGATAAATTGATGGATACGTAGGGTGCTTGATCCCCCCAACGCCGTTGCCAATCCGCCTGCGCTTTGCAACCTTCTCGAAAAACCCAGTCACCGATGGAAAAAACCATTCCGGTCATTTCCGCAACCGGAATGAAGATTTCCGGCGATATGGATTTTCCATTCAAATTCCAGCGCAGCAGTAATTCTGCGCCGACGATTTGCTCGGTATCTGGTGTAATGATCGGCTGATAAACTGCCGTAAGCTCGTTGTGTTCTAGTGCTCGCCGCAATCCTTGGCCGATTGAATTTTTCTGATGCGCTTGTTTCTGTAGCTGATCATTAAAGAATTGCCATCCACCCCTGCCTTTTTGTTTCATCTCGTACATGGCCGTGTCTGCCGAGCGCATCATTTCGTCCGCTGAGTACTGCTGGCCATGACCGATAATAATGCCGATACTTGCCGTTACCGATAGACTCATATCCTGGCAGGTGATGTTTTCCTTCAAAGCATCATTAATGCGCGTTGCTAAATTTGCAATTAACTCCGGTTTTTCAACTTGCTCGCATAATACGATGAACTCATCGCCGGATAGTCTGCCCACGGTATCGTCAGGGCGGATTTGAATCAGCAGACGATCAGCGATTATTTTTAATACCTCGTCGCCGGTTATGTGACCGTAGGTATCATTAATCAGCTTGAAACCATCCAGATCAATAAACAGTAACGCGACATTCAGTTTTTTTCGCAGGGAACGCTGCAGTGCGTTATTCAGCCGTTCATGAATCAATTTGCGGTTGGGTAAACCGGTCAATGCGTCGTGTGTCGACTGCCGGATTAATTCCTGCACTTGGTGCTTACGCTGTGTGATATCGGTCATGCTGACCACCAATATCCATTGGCCGCCGCTATGGAATTTGGCGATTCCCGCATCGAGCTCAATCAGCGTGCCATCCTTGCGATAGCCGATGACTGAATCGCGTTGACCCATGCGGCGCTGTGTTTCGCTGCCGAGGACAAATTGTCTCAGTGCATCAACATGCCGTTCGCGGTAACGCGGCGGCAACAGGAGATGTACCGGCATGCCGGTTAATTCTTCCGCGGTATAGCAAAATAATTCGCAAGCACTGTGATTAGCTTCGAGAATGATGCCTTCTTCGTCAGTGACAATAATAATCAGATCGACGAAAGACAGAATCTTTTGTGCTGCATCATTGATGACTTGTTTGTGTGTCATGGCCGTATTCGCCGTGACTGGATGGGATAGCGGGAATGTTCCGGCGTTATTTGCGGGATACATCCAGAATTCTCAATGTAGCTGGACGTATTGTTTGCGTTCAATAGGCCTAGGACCGGTACGATAGCGGGGCCATCAATACTCGCCGTTCCGTTTATAGCGGGAGCCATTGAATCAAACCGTATCGGTTCGATAACTACTTTCATAAAATCCCGTTTTGTTATAGTTATTGGGATAACGCAATAAGTATTTAGAATATGAAATAGAGGAAATGCCCTACAACAGTGGTAAGAATTTTACTATAACAGTAGTAAGAATTTTACTATAACTCTAATACTTATGAAAGATCTCTGATAATTCACAACAGGATGCTGATTGATTATTTTTAATCCACGACGTCAAATCCGGCATCAATGATCGTTTCTTTGAGTTGATTCAGGCTGGTGTTTTCGGGATTGAATTGAACGATGGCTTGCGCCGGATCAAGCGTAACTTCCAATTGAGCGATTCCCGGCACATTCTTGAGGACATTTTTGATGCTATTGACACAGCCCATACAGGTCATGCCTTTTATTTTAATAGTGGCGGTTTGCATTACGACGACTCCCTAACAATGATTTTATTTTTAATGATTGGCTTGCCAGCGTTTTAATAACAATGAATTACTGACAACGGATACCGAGCTCATGGCCATGGCGGCGCCGGCGATGACCGGATTGAGCATGCCCATTGCCGCCAACGGGATGCCCAGGATATTGTAGACAAAAGCAAAGAACAAATTCTGGCGGATTTTCTTGAGCGTGGCGCGCGATAAGGAAATGGCATCGGCGACGCTCATCAGATCATTGCGTATTAGAGTGATATCGGCCGCTTGAATCGCGACATCGGAACCGGCGCCGATGGCGAAACTGACATCCGCAGCAGCCAGGGCGGGTGCATCGTTGATACCGTCACCCACCATCGCGGTAAACTGTCCGCTGTTTTTCATTGTTAACACTTCAGCCGCTTTATCCTGCGGCAAAACTTCGGCACGGTATTGCGTAATGCCGGTACGTTTGGCAATAGCCGCAGCGGTCACGGCGTTATCGCCGGTCAGCATGATCACTTCAATACCCATCGATTGCAGTTGTTTGATTGCTTTAATGGATGTATCCCGCAGGCGATCCGCAATGGCTAGATAGCCGAGCAGCTGAGATATATCGCCAGCTGTGGATGCCACACCGATAGCGGTTTTTCCTTCCGCTTGCAACGCCGTAATTTGTTGCTCATCCACAGCGACACCGTGCTGTGTCAAAAATTTGGGCGAACCGAGCAGGTACTGGATGCCATTCATGCGAGCAGTGATACCGCTGCCGGCAATGGCCGAAAAATCTTCAATGGCGTGCAGCGATAGCTGTTGTTTCTGCGCGCGATCCAGAACCGCCCGCGCCAGCGGGTGTTCGGATCCTTGTTCCAGGGAAGCCGCAATGAGCAGCAAGTCTTGCGCATGCAATGATCCAGCCGGAACAATATCGGTGACCTCCGGTTGACCTTCCGTCAATGTGCCGGTTTTGTCAACAATCAGCGTTTGAATTTTTTCGGCGTGTTCCAAGGCGGCTGCATTTTTCACCAGCACCCCGGCCTGCGCGCCGCGTCCGGTGCCGACCATGATGGCGGTCGGCGTGGCGAGTCCCAATGCGCACGGACAAGCGATGACCAGTACGGCAACGGCGTTGATCAGTGCGGTAACAAATTCGTGCGTGAGCCACCAGGTGATCCCCAGCGTCAGGACGCTGATGATCACGACGACCGGAACGAAAATTCCCGAAATTGTATCCGCCATGCGTTGAATGGGCGCTTTCGAACCTTGCGCTTCCTCGACCAGATGGATAATCGCGGCCAGCTGCGTATGCGCACCCACGCTGGTGGCGCGGCATTTGAGCAAACCTTGTTGATTCAGCGTGGCAGCAAACACTTTTGCACCGGCTTGCTTGCTGACGGGGAAGCTTTCACCGGTCAGCATGGATTCGTTGACGTTGGATGAGCCTTCAACGACGACACCATCGACCGGCAAATTTTCACCCGGGCGCACGATAAAAATATCGTTGACTTGCAGGCTGCTGGCCAGTACTTCGAGAATCTCGCCATTGCGTTCGATGCGGGCTGTTTTGGGTTGCAGTCTGATCAAAGCTTCGATCGCCGCGGAAGTTTTTCCTTTGGCGCGTGCTTCCATCAATTTGCCGAGCAACACGAGGGTGATGATGGCGGCGCTGGCTTCAAAATAAACATGCTGATCCAATGCAAAGGCGGTGACCGCAGCGCTGAAGAAATACGCCATACTGGTGCCCAAGGCCACCAGTACATCCATATTGGCGCCACCGCCTCGCAGAGAATGCCACGCGCCGGTATAGAAGCGGCGGCCGATCCAGAATTGCACCGGTGTGGCCAAGAGCCATTGCAGCCAGCGCGGCAGCATGTCCATGTCGTGACCGGTGAACATGGCGCCCATTTGCAGCACCAGCGGTAAGGTAAGGGCCGCTGAAATCCAGAATAACCGCAATTCGGCCTGGTAGGCGGCAAGCCGCCGCGCTTTTTCCTCGGCATGACTGGATTCGCTGATTTCAGTGGCGTCATATCCCGCATTGACGACCGCTTCGATCAAACGATCGGCAGTCATCATGCCCGGCATGAAACTGACCCTGGCTGTTTCAGTGGCTACATTGACTGTGGCGGTGACACCGGGCAATTGATTCAAGGCTTTTTCGATGTGTCCGGCACAGGCGGCGCAGGTCATTTTGTGCAGTTGTAGTTGTACCGTGCGCGGTGCAATGTGAAAACCGGCTTTCTCGATGGCCTTAATCAACACATCCGCATTTGCCTGATTCTCGTCATAGTTCACCTGAGCTTTTTCGTTGGCGAAATTGACGGCCGCTTCGACACCCGGCAATTTGTTCAGATTCTTCTCGATGCGCGCGGCACAGGCGGCACAGGTCATGCCTTCGATGGGTAGTTCAATGTGTTTGAGGGGCGGAGAGTTCACAAATAGGATCCAATAATACCGGGGAGTGGTTGTTATGGGCGATCAGGCACCAGCACGCCGTCCACCAACCGGATTCTATCGCCTTGATGGAAATTGGCCGCATCCGGAAGCGCAATGATGGCTTGCTGGCCATCGTTCATGGTGATGCCGACCTGATATTGATCGTGCGGTTGCGCTGTGCTTCTCGCATGAGCGCCATCCACGGTGCCGGGATAGCTCGTGTCATGCGGATACGGATTCTGGCGGATGATCTCCCGCGCGACAGTTCCGGCGACGACGCCACCTGCAATGGCATTCAAACCAGGGCCTTGTCCGATTCTATTGACGAAATTGATGACACCGCAATTGATGCAACCTGATGCCGCGGGTTGCCGGGGTATGGTGCCGGCGTCTGTGCTTTTGATACTGACGCTGTTGCGGGGTGCGCCAATGGCGGTGCCAATACGATGAATGGTTCTGGGTGGCCGGTTGACGTCAGGGGGGCTTTCCGGTGGCGGCTGGGTGGTCAAGCGCTGGGATTGCTGTGGATCATTTTGCTCCGCGGCGGTTGATTGTGCGAGTACTACAGCCGGAACACAGACACTGAAAAGGATGGCTGATCCTATCAGCCGTTTTACGGTATTCAAGACGGAACGGCTACTCAACATCGCGAATCTCCTTGCAGTCAATTGCTGTAACGAATTTTTTAGATCGGGAGGAATGGCGTTGGTTTCATTATAGCGATTTCCGCCGGGTCTGATCGATTCCTCGTGCAGATCCGGTCAGTCGGTTTTTTCTGGTATATCTTTTTGTGCTGAAGCATCCTGCTTGGCAGGTGTTATATCTGTTGCATCTTCTTGCTGCTGTTTTTTGATCATCAATGCGGCGATGAAGATACCGAGTTCGTACAGAAGGCATAAAGGTACCGCCAGCATAAACTGCGAAACCACATCGGGCGGGGTGAAAATGGCGGCGATGATGAATGCGCCGACAATCACATACGGGCGTATTTCCTTGAGTTTCTCGATGGTGATGACACCTGTTCTGACCAATATGATGACAAATACCGGTACTTCAAAAGTGACCCCGAAAGCGATAAACATTGATAAAACAAAGCTTAAGTACTTGCTAATATCGGTCATTACCGCGACACCTTCCGGTGCAAAATAGGTAATGAATTCAAATACCAGCGGCAATGCGGCAAAGTAAGCGAACGACATGCCGCAAAAGAACAGCAGGCTGCTGCCGAAGACCAGCGGCAGGGCAAGGCGTTTTTCATGTGAATAAAGCCCGGGTGCGACGAAAGCCCAAATTTGATATAGCGTGTGCGGCAATGTAATGACAAAAGCCATCATCATCGCAACCTGCATCGGCACAAAGAAGGGTGTCGCGACATCGGTGGCGATCATTTGTCCGCCTTGCGGCAGTTTCTCCAGCAGCGGTTGCGCCAGCAAGGTATACAGTTCGCGCGCATAGAAAGCGCAGGGCAGGAATCCAAGCATGAGCACAGCCAGGATGCGGATCATCCGGACGCGCAATTCCACTAAATGCGACAGGAATGAGCCTTCAAGCATGGTGATCGCGGTAGCGCTGGTTATATTGAATCGGCATCGATAAACACCTTGTAGTCCGCGCCCAACGGCTACTTTCTTTCCTGACAGGAGCCATACTGTGCGGTTTCATCGTTACCGGAGATCGTTGCTTGCGGTTCTTGACCGGATTGTGGCGGCAACGAGCCGGAAGGCGGGCTGTCTTCGGGTTTTGCATCGGTCATCGTGGTTTTCAAGCGATCAACGCCTTCGTGTACCGAGTCTTCAATCGATTGCACCGTTTCTTGCACCGAGGACTGCATTTTTTTCAGCTCCTCCATGCGCATTTCGTTATGGATATCGGTTCGGATGGCATAAACAAAGTTGCGGCAGCGCCCATACAGATGACCTACAGTGCGCGCCACGGCGGGCAGGCGTTCAGGCCCGATTACGATCAGTGCTACGATCGAGATAACCAGCAACTCCATAAAACTGATATCAAACATGTTGTTGCGTAGACCGGATTCAGAGTGATGAGACGATTGATGTGAACATGACCGGATTCTCCTGCGAAAAAAAGCTTCCTAAGTCCTGGGGTGCGCTTTTTCCTTGATTTCGGCGTCTGCTGCTGCGCTATGCGCTGCGTTGGCTGTGCTGGCAGACGGTTGCGTATGATTTTCCTTGAAGGTATTCGCGGCCGATTCCTTGCTTGCCGTCACTTCAATCACATTATCATTGGCTGAATTTGTGCGGGCTGAAGCTGTATCGGTTTCCGATTCCTTCATGCCTTCCTTGAACCCCTTCAACGCTCCGCCCAGATCGCTACCGAGGTTGCGCAGTTTTTTTGTGCCGAATACCAGTACAACAATGACCAGCACGATAATCCAATGCCAGATGCTAAATGTACCCATGACTTTCTCCTGTGAGATGGAACAGTGCTGGCCTAGCCGTGGTGAATCATCCCAGGCAGACGTTCCCGGCCGCCGATGATGTGGAAATGGATATGAAATACCTCTTGTCCGCCTGCCCGCCCGGTATTGATGATCGTGCGGAAACCATCTTCGCAGCCTTGCGCTTTCGCCAGTTTAGGCGCTAATAATAGCATTTTCCCCAGTAAATCCTGATGATTATCTTGCACGTCAGCGAGTGAATCGATGTGCAGCTTGGGGATCAGCAAGAAATGCACCGGCGCGGCCGGATTGATATCGTGAAACGCGAGAATATCATCATCTTCGTAAACTGCATTGGATGGGATTTCTTTGCGTGCGATTTTGCAGAATATACAGTTATCCATGGCTAATCCGGTTTTCGAGAGGCTTTTTCTACGATGCCGGAAACGCCTTCGCGTCTTTCCAGCTCTCGCAACACATCGTCCGGCGTCAGTCCGTGGTGCGCGAGCAATATCAGGCAGTGAAACCATAAATCGGCGGTTTCATAAATCACCTGGTCGGTATTGCCATCTTTGGACGCCATCAAGGTTTCGGCAGACTCTTCCGCGATTTTCTTGAGTATCTTGTCCTGTCCGCCATGCAACAGTTTGGCGACGTATGAGCTGTTTGCATCGGCTGATTTGCGTGCTTCTATGGTTTCCGCGAGGCGGCGAAGAATGGTGGTATCGGTCATTGGGTGTAAATTTCGTCCGGATCTTTGATAATGGGGGCTACGGTAACCCATTCAGTACCTTCCAGTTTCTGGAAGAAACAGCTGTGCCGCCCGGTATGACAGGCGATTCCGCCGGTTTGCTCGACCGTGAGCAGCAATACGTCTTGGTCGCAATCCAAATAAATTTCTTTTACTTTTTGCGTGTGCCCGGATTCTTCGCCCTTGTGCCACAGTTTCTTACGCGAACGTGACCAGTATACGGCTTCACGTTTTTCGACTGTTAGCTTGAGTGCTTCGCGATTCATCCAGGCAACCATGAGGATTTTTCCGCTATCCGCTTCTTGAGCGATGACCGGTATCAGTCCGTCTTCCGACCAGTTGATTTTGCTAAGCCAAGTATCAGGAGGCATACAGTAAGCGGTACTTTCGTTCAGTTATAAATTTCACCGGAGATTCTAACATTATAATCGCACTTCGATGCCATGCTCCGCCATATACTGCTTGGCCTGCTGCACGGTAAATTCGCCATAGTGAAAAATACTGGCGGCCAACACCGCATCCGCATGCCCTTGCAAGATACCGTCGACCAGATGATCGAGATTGCCAACTCCGCCGCTGGCGATTACCGGAATATCGATGGCATCCGATATCGCGCGTGTCAAGGCAAGATCAAAACCATTTCGTGTGCCATCCCTATCCATGCTGGTGAGTAAAATTTCACCGGCACCGAACGACTGCATTTTGATGGCCCACTCAATGGCATCGATACCGGTTGCTTTACGTCCGCCGTGGGTGAAAACTTCCCAGCGCGGCGTAGCGCCGGGTGGATTGACTTGTTTGGCATCGATTGCAACCACAATACATTGCGAACCGTAATGATCGGATGCGTCGGCGACCAGCTGCGGATTCAGAACGGCCGAGGTATTGATACTGACTTTGTCGGCGCCGGCATTGAGCAGGCGGCGGACATCCGCTACCTGGCGCACACCGCCGCCAACTGTCAGCGGTATGAATACTTGTGTTGCTACAGCTTCAATGATGTGCAGAATCAGGTCGCGGTTATCCGAACTGGCGGTGATGTCGAGAAAAGTGAGTTCGTCCGCGCCTTGCTCATCGTAGCGGCGCGAGATTTCCACCGGATCGCCCGCGTCGCGCAGTTCAACAAAGTTTACACCTTTAACTACACGCCCGTTGGTTACGTCCAGGCATGGAATGATACGTTTAGCGAGGCTCATCGGATTTAAAAGCCGGTTGTGAAATTGAGAAGGAGATAATGTGTGCGGTAGTGATTGTCAGCGGGGCAGTATCAAGAGATGCCGTTATCTTTGCTGAGTTTGTCAGCCAGTACCTGCGCTTCCTTGAAATCCAGCGAACCTTCATAAATAGCGCGCCCGGTAATGGCGCCCATGATGCCTTCCGATTCGATTTCGCAAAGCTTGTGGATATCGCTGATGTTGGTGATGCCACCGCTGGCGATGACCGGTATGGTGAGCTGTCTGGCCAGTTCAACGGTCGCATGGATGTTGATGCCGTTCAGCATGCCGTCTCTGCCGATATCCGTGTAGATAACCGCCTCTACGCCATAGCTTTCAAATTTTTTCGCCAGATCGATGACATCATGTCCGGTGATCTTGGACCAACCGTCCACCGCCACTTTGCCTTCCTTGGCATCCAATCCGACCATGATCTGTCCTGGAAATGCATTGCAGGCATCCTGCAGGAATCCCGGTATTTTAATGGCTGCGGTACCGATAATGATGTAGGTGATGCCATCATCGAGATAACGTTCAATTGTGTCGAGATCGCGAATGCCGCCGCCCAATTGAATCGGAATCTGGTCACCCAGAGCGTCTACAATTTCACGGATCGCAGCTTCGTTTCTCGGTTTTCCGGCAAATGCACCGTTTAAGTCGACCAAATGAAGTCTACGCGCGCCTTGATTCAGCCAGTGCGCCGCCATTTCGCCGGGGTTCTCGGAAAACACCGTAGCGTCTTCCATAACCCCTTGTTTGAGCCGGACACAATGTCCATCTTTAAGATCTATTGCAGGAATAATCAGCATAGCTTAATCAGAGTTGATAGTTGATTAACAGAGTCAGTTTACTACTTTTGGTTTTAGAAGTGCGGTGTCCATTTGGCAAAGTTACTCAACAGGGTTAATCCTGCCAGTTGACTCTTTTCCGGATGGAACTGTACCGCGAAAATGTTATCTTTTGCAACGGCGCAAGTAAATGGGAAAGGATAATGGCTTTGCGCCGCGATCAATGCCGTATCGGGTGTTGCGACATAATAACTGTGCACGAAATAAAAGCGCGCATCCGCCGCAATGCCTTCCCATAAAGGATGTTTGACCGCCTGATATACTTGATTCCAGCCCATGTGCGGTACTTTCAGCTTCTGTCCATCCGCAGTTGTCATGGCTGAAGCCGGAAAACGCACGACTTTTCCGGGCAGGATGTTCAAGCCTTTGACATTTCCTTCCTCGCTTTCCTCGAACAGCATTTGCAAACCCAGACAGATGCCGAGAAAAGGTTTGTGCTTAGCGGCCTCAATGACGGCCTCGCGCAATCCGCGAGTTTCCAGCTCATCGATACAGTTACGCATGGCGCCTTGCCCGGGTACCACGACCCGACTGGCTTTGCGAACGATGTCAGGGTCGCTGGTGACCGTTGTTGAAACCGTTGGTGCCACATGTTCAAGTGCTTTATGAACGGAACGTAAATTTCCCATTCCATAATCAACAATTGCGATATCAGTCATACCGTGATGTATAGAAGCAAAGTGACTTACAAAGTACCTTTGGTGGATGGAATAATTCCGGCTGCCGCGGGATCGTGCTCGATCGCCATGCGCAAGGCACGCCCGAATGCTTTAAAGACGGTTTCGGCCTGGTGATGCGCATTTCTGCCGGATAAATTGTCGATATGCAGCGTCATCAAGGCATGATTCGTAAGGCCCTGGAAGAATTCATGAAACAGATCGACATCAAAATCGCCGATACGCGCGCGCGTGAAAGCGACATTGAAGACCAAGCCCGGACGGCCGGATAAATCGATGACCACACGCGATAATGCTTCATCCAATGGCACGTACGCATGCCCATAGCGGCGCAATCCTTTTTTATCGCCCACCGCTTTGGCAAATGCTTGGCCCAAAGTGATGCCGATATCTTCAACGGTATGATGGGCGTCGATATGCAAGTCGCCTTTCGCGGCAATGGCAAGATCGATCATGCCATGACGCGCGATCTGATCGAGCATATGGTCGAGAAACGCCACACCGGTTTCGAGTGTGGATTGACCGGTTCCGTCCAAATTCAGATTGACACTGATCTGGGTTTCCAACGTATTTCGTATGACTTGTGCCCGGCGCATAGATGATTAATCTTGGATGAATGCAAGGAAATTTGAAAGGATTCTAAACTGTTTCACTCAGAATGGTGCGTAATGCCGCGCAAAATTGTGAATTTTCATCGGGGGTACCCACTGTCACACGCAAGCAATTCTCTAATAAAGGATGAGTACCGTCCAGGTTTTTGATCAGTATATTATGTTGTTTGAGCGCCTGAAAAATCCGGCTGGCTGCATTGACACGAAACAAAATAAAGTTAGCATCGGACGGATATACTTCAACGCCGCGCATTGTACCAAGAAATGTGTTCATTTTCGTGCGTTCCGATTTGATGGCTTCGGCTTGCTGGGATAATACCGCAGTGTGATGCAATACCTTTTCGGCGATCAATTGCGTCATTATGCCAATATTATAAGGCAGACGCACCTTTTCTAGCTGTTTCAGCCATTCCGGCCGGCCAATCAGAAGCCCAAGCCGCAAACCGGCCAACCCCGATTTAGATAATGTTCGCATCAACAGCAAATTCGGATATTGACTAAGTTTATCGATAAAACTCGCGTCCGCAAAAGCATGATAAGCCTCATCGACGACGACAATGCCCGAAGTGGCTTGCAGGATGCGTTCAATCGCCGCGGGATCGAATAAATTGCCTGTCGGGTTATTCGGGTAAGCCAGGAAAATCACCGCCGGCCGATGTTGAGCAATCGCCACTAACATGGCATCCAGATCCAGCGAGAAATCTTTCTGTAGTGGTACTCCGGCATACTGAATATTCGCGAACGTGGCAATCATCCGGAACATCACAAATGCTGGTTCCACACTCATCAGCAGAGCACCAGGTTTGGCGACCGCCATGGCGATGATCTGAATGATTTCATCCGATCCGTTGCCCAGCAGAATATCCATGTCATCGGCAATGCCCAGAGCCTGACGTAACGTTGCTTTAAGCGGAGCGGCACTGGCATCGGGATAACGATTGACAGGCGCATTCAGCGTCAGTTGAGCGATTTCATCGCGGAGCGCAGACGGTAGCGGATAGGGATTTTCCATCGCATCCAGCTTGATCATGCCAGTTGCCGGAGGCACATGATAAGCGGATAACGCGAGAATTTCCGGACGGATAATGTCTTCTGGGTTGTAAAAATTAGGCATAGGCGCCTATTTTAACTCAATACAGGGTTTATAGTTCAAATTGTCACCGGGCATTTATTCACCGGCATTCAGCATTGATGGGTGGCGATGTCTTGTTATGCCGCCAAATCTTGCGCCAAGGTACGAAACTCGTTTTGACAGCCGCGTATTTTTTCTTGTACTGCTTTAGCTTGTATGGCATCGATTCCCAGGCATTCCATCAGTGAGAATGTATCGATATACGGGCAGCCGTCAGCTTGTGTTTGATCCTGCCGCAGGCGGTTAGCGATTGCGAGCAGTTTGACATAGGAGGCATGTTTACCCGAATAATCCGGAAAATTTTGCTCGGCAACTGCAACGGCTATTTCTTCCGGCAGATCCCACGCTTTGATCAGATACATGCCGATCGTGTCGTGGGTGATGCCGAAAACTTGCTGCTGCAATGTGCGGGCCTCCTGTTCCGGGTAGCGGGTAACCAAGTCGTTCAGATAAGCAAATTCTTTGGGATACAGGTGTCCGAACAATAAATATCCAAAATTGTGAAATAACCCGCTCAGATAAATCAGCTCGCAATTGACGAGATGCTTTTCTGTCATGATGTGACAAAGTTCGCGGCATAAGGCGGCGCATTCCAAGGTTTGATGCCAAATGCGGATACGGCCGAGTGCGCCGTGATTCGGTAGCTTGAGGCAACCGGATGAGACGATGCCCATGGCTAAATTAAGTGCAGCGTTAAAGCCGAGTACCAGCGATACGGCATGATGAACCGAATTGATCCGATTGCCGTAGCCGAAAATGGACATACGGGCATATTTCATAATAAAAGCTGCCAGACTGGGATCTTTCTCAATGACTCCCGCCAGCTGCTCCAGATTGGCTTCCGGATTGTTGCGTAACTTGAATAGTTCACGCGCAGTCTCCGGTAGCGGAGGAATTTGCCCGGCTTGCTGCAGGATACTGCGGAAGTTCTGGCTGAATTCCAGTTTGTTAATAATCAACATTGACTCGGTCTCTAAATTTTAGTTGGCAGTATTACTAACTGCTCAATTCATATTGCGCGCTTGGTATGACAAGGGACTACTAGCAGAACTACAGTGATTGCATGACAGTGAGGAAAATTTATCCGCTAGGTGAATCGGCAGGTTTCTTGTCTTCTTTACCGGAATCGCATTGTTATAATCGACGGCTCATATCGCCAGTACTAAATCCGCTCAGCGGCGCAAAAAAGTTTTTTCCAAAAGCGATCACTTTAAATAGCTCGCCCATTTCAGCCGGACTGACCAATTTCTGCACTTGACTCGATTGCGGCAAGTAATGGCTAGTATCTTCCGCGGAAGTCTGAGCAAGAATCCCAGTGATGCCGCAGTTGAGCAGAAAATAGGCTTGTGTTGTGTAGCCCAGAAGGGCCAGTCCGCCACTTTGTCCGGCCTGGGTGATGGCGCTGAAATCGACGTGGCTGGTGATATCTTGTAGTCCGGGCAGATAAAACGGGTCGTCATGCGCATGATGGCGGTAATGGCACATCAGCGTACCCTGGCTGCGTTGCGGGTGATAATATTCGCTGCGGCCAAAGCCATAGTCGATGAGCAATATGACCCCTTGTTGCAGCGTGCTTGCCAGGCTGCGCATGAAATGAACGGCGGCAAGATTGATTTCGCTGACGAAATCGATGGGTTGATTGGCCGGATTGATTGCGGGAGTTAGCTGCTGGGCGGTTGTCAGAAGCTCTTGATCTTGAATCGCACGATCTTGCCAGGCGAATTGATCGTTTTGCCAAGTAACACCGCGTTCCAGCACGGTATCGGCATGCCATCTGACGATGTGAACCGGCATTGCATCCAGCACTTCATTGGCGAGCACGACGCCGGTGAATTGACCGGGCAACTGTTCCAGCCACTCGATTCGATCCGCAAGATGAGGTATTTCTTGCATAAGGTGTGATTGTTGCCGCTCACGCAGATCGGCGCTGACTTCAAGAATGAAATATTTCTCCGGCAACGCAGCGGATTTTTCCAGTTCCAGCAAGATATCCCGCGCCAATTTGCCTGAGCCGGCGCCAAATTCAAGAATATTAAATTGGGCAAGGTGCTGTGAAATCTGCCATAGCTGTTGCGCCAGTGTGCGGCCGAATAGCGGAGAAATTTCCGGTGCCGTGACGAAGTCTCCTGCACTGCCCAGTTTGGTTGCGCCACTGCTGTAGTAACCCAGTCCTGGTGCATACAATGCAAGATTCATATAATCTTCAAAAGAAATCCAATGATGGATTGCAAGAATCTTTTCCCGGATCATCGCTTGTACCGATCGGCTATGTGCTAAAGCAATTTCACTGGGAGGTAGCATGTTTATGATCAATAATATAGGAAATAAAGTTAGAGTGGATTGTAAAGTTTATTCGTAAAATGGGCCATAGTGTATCAGTTCTTTGAAGGAGACGTACGTGCAAGGAAATGTGATTTTGGTGACTGGTGGTGCAAAGCGGGTAGGGGCGGCCATTTGCCGTCGGTTGCATGCGCAAGGCGCGCGGCTGGTTGTGCATTACCGCTCTTCATTCGACGAAGCTAAAGCGCTGCACGACGAATTGAATCAAGAACGCTCTGATTCCGTGGCTCTGGTAAAGGCGGATTTGCTCGATACGGAATTATTGCCGGACTTGGTGGAAAAAGCAGTCAGCCGTTTTGGCCAATTGGATGTATTGATTAACAACGCTTCGAGTTTTTTCCCGACCCTGCTGCAGCAGTGTACGCTGGACGATTGGCGCGATCTGGTCGGCAGCAATCTCCAAGCGCCGCTTTTTCTGGCTCAGGCGGCCGCACCCTACCTAAAGGAGCGGCACGGCTGCATCGTGAATATCGTCGACATCCATACCGAACGGCCATTAAAGAACTACGTGATCTATAACGCCGCCAAAGGCGGATTGTTATCGCTGACCAAATCGCTGGCGGTGGAAATGGCGCCCGAAGTGCGTGTCAATGGTGTTTCTCCAGGACCCATTCTGTGGCCGGAAGACGGCGAATGGACCGATGAAGCGGAACGGAATCAAATTATTGCCAGCACCTTACTTAAACGTTGCGGTGAACCGGATGATATCGCCAAAACCGTACAGTTTTTGATTACCGATGCGCCTTATATCACCGGGCAGATCATTGCGGTGGATGGCGGGCGGAGTATTCATTTATGAAGAGTGTTCATTCAGATTGAATGGTTACTCCCCAAACGCATCCTTAATCCACTCAATTTCTCGTCCACCAGTACCCGATAACAGCAGCGCATCGAAGCGGCAGGGCGGTTCGCTATTGAGTTGGGATAGATAATGCCGGGCGGTATGCAGTAATTTGGCTTGTTTCGCCGGTGTGATACTGGCGGCGGCGCCGCCGAATGATTCGTTTGCACGCATGCGGACTTCGACAAAAACCAGGGTTGCGCCGTCGCGCATGATCAAATCGATCTCACCGAAACGGCAACGGTAGTTTTGTGCCACGAGCACGAGGTTTTGCCGTTGCAGGTACGATAGCGCTATCTGTTCGGCGTCACTGCCCTTCATCTTCGGGCGAATTCTGGGGTGTTTCCGGCGTATTCGATGGTATTGTAATCAATCGTACTTTGCCGTTGTCGAATTGCGCCGCTACAGGTTCGCGGGTAAATAAGTTGGGCGGCGCGAAACGGATATTGCCGGTGACACCATCAAAAGTGATTTCTTTGGCGGATTGCTGTTGCAGCAGATTGGTCATCAAACGGAAAGCATCAATCCCCAGCGCGTAGAGACGTTCCATCTCGGTGCTCCTGGTTTTGCCGGTGTGACGATACGCCATGACGGCAGGGTGATCGGGTTGCAGTAACCACGGCATATCGAGAAACTGAATGCCATTTAAATCGCTAGCGAGCAGGAAGTTATCGGTTCCGGTAAAAATCTGTGAGGTGGCATACACCGGCGCTTCCGGATCGAGATAAGCGCGCAGGATGCGTGACTTGGCGGCATCCAGGGCCAGAAAAGCCAGCCGGTCAGTACCGGTTGTCAATTCGCGCAGTTGTTGCAATATCAACGGATTCTCGCTATAGCGCAGCGATTCAAGGGTTTTGCCATATTCATCCTGCCAGCGCTGTTTAAAGGCATTTTGCAGGCGTTTCGACAGAGCACTGTCGTCGCCGATGATAACGGCATGACTCCTGCCGCTTGCGAGCGCCAGTTTTGCGATTTGAGCGGCTTCGGTATCCGTTTGCAAACCGAATAGGTATAGTTTGGCGGGCAGGGTCTGATGGTTATCGGCCGTGTTGAGTGTCAATGTCGGTACTGCTAGTGTTTGATTGGAAGCGATGGCGGATACACCGTCGCGCGTCAACGGACCGACTACAAACGCCGCGCCGGAAGTCACGGCGTGATAATAACTCATCACGATATCGAGCGGATCGTCACTGGTCGGGTACAGACGGATTGTCAGCGGCAACGATTGTCCGCGCTGCGCGGCAGCTTCAAATCCTTCTTTGACCACATTTGCCGCTTCTGCAAACGCCGCGGATTCAAGCGGAAGCAGTAGTGCAATATGTGCAACGATCAACGGCCCGGGTACAATTTCCGGCTGCGGGGATTCTTCCGCGCCGGTGGCCATGGCTGGCGGGTTGCCGTATAGTGCCAGGAGTAATACCGCGAGAATTGTCAATAAACGTGGCATAGTGAGGATTATGCTGGAAAAAAGTGCATTATATGTGGTTGCAACCCCAATAGGAAATTTAAGCGATATCAGCTTGCGCGCGCTGGATGTATTAGCAAAAGCCGACGTAATCGCCGCCGAGCATGTGCAGAATTCCAAACATTTATTGGCGGCGCATGCTATTACGGCGAAATTGATCGCGTTGCATCAACATAACGAGGCGGCAGTCGCGGGCAAAATAGTCACTTTGCTGGAATCCGGGAAAAGCGTTGCTTTGATAACCGATGCAGGCACGCCCGGCATTTCCGATCCCGGCGCGATTGTCGTGCAGCGCGTGCGGGAAAGCGGCTACCGGGTTGTTCCGGTTCCCGGGGCGAATGCAGCAATCTGTGCCTTATCCGCAGCTGGCATCACGAATCCACATTTTTTGTTCTATGGCTTCCTGCCAACAAAAAGCGGGTTGCGCAAACGTGAGTTGATGGCATTAAAATCGCATCCCTATACATTGATATTTTATGAAGCGCCGCATCGGATTCTGGAATGCATTACGGATATGATCGATATTTTCGGCGTGCAGCGCGGGATCACTCTGGCGCGGGAATTAACCAAATTATTCGAGACCATTCATAGCGGAACATTAGTCGACGTGTTGTCTTGGTTGCAAGCGGATTCGAACCAGCAGAAAGGCGAATTTGTATTACTGTTATCCGGGGCGGAAATTGTGGATAAATCCGAGATCAGCGACGAAGCTCGGCATACATTAACCTGTCTGCTGGCTGAATTGCCTTTAAAGCAAGCGGTTAAACTCGCCACAGCGATTACCGGCGCGAACAAAAACACGCTGTATCAATTGGCGCTGGATTTAAAGGCGGGGGGAGATTCCGGATAGCATGGATGCTTGCGCTATAATGCGGCTATTTAACCCATTTGCGGATAAATCTTGACCAGCATTACCATTACCCGGCCTGACGATTGGCATTTGCATTTGCGCGATGGCGAGCAGTTGCACGCCGTGTTGCCACATACCGCCAAGCAGTTTGCGCGCGCCATCATCATGCCCAACCTGAAACCGCCGGTGGTGACAGTCGAAATGGCACTGGCCTATCGCGCTCGAATCCTGGCGGCTTTGCCGGTAGCTTTGCAGAATTATTTTGAACCGTTGATGACTTTGTATTTGACGGACAATACCCCGCCGTCGGAAATCATCCGGGCTAAGGAAAGCGGCATAATACACGGCGTGAAATTATACCCGGCGGGTGCTACAACCAATTCGGATGCCGGTGTCACCGATATCGCCAAATGCTATGCCACGCTGGCGGCGATGGAGCAGAATAATCTGCCGTTGCTGGTGCACGGCGAGGTGACGGATTCTGATGTGGATGTGTTTGATCGCGAAAAAGTTTTTATCGATCGGATACTGGCGCCGCTGACACGTCGTTTCCCAGACTTGCGCATCGTATTTGAGCATGTCACCACGCGCGATGCGGTGCAGTTTGTAACGGCAGCATCTCAGCGGATTGCTGCGACAATCACGGCGCATCACCTGTTATTGAATCGTAATGCGCTGTTTCAAGGCGGTATCCGTCCACATCATTATTGCCTGCCGGTGTTAAAACGTGAAATACACCGGCAAGCTTTGCTGGATGCGGCGACCGGCGGAAATCCTAAATTCTTTCTCGGGACCGATAGTGCGCCGCATGGGCAAACAAGTAAAGAAAATGCCTGCGGCTGCGCAGGAATCTTTACAGCGCATGCGGCCATCGAGTTATATGCGACAGCCTTTGAACAGGCGGGAGCGCTGAATAAACTGGAAGCGTTTGCCAGTTTCCATGGCGCGGATTTTTATCAACTGCCGCGCAATAAAGATTCGATTACACTGAAGAAAGAAAGCTGGATTGTCCCGGAGCAGTTTGATTTTGCCGGAGAGCAATTAATACCGCTCTATGCGGGTAATCCTGTGAATTGGAAATTGGTGTAAAGCCGGGAAATTCTTGCAAAAACGTGGGCGCAGAGAATTACCAATGTTTTAATACCCGGTTCCAGCAGTAAAGCAATTTGGCAAAGCCATTGTAGGCGAGTCGTGCCAGTGATCCGATGACCGGCAATTGCAGCAAGTTTGCCAGCCAACGCTGATTCGGAGTCTGCTGCCAAAGATAGATAAATGCATCGATACCGATATGCAACCGGCCACCATCGTCTTTTACGTGTAATCGTTCGCGCACCTGTTCCAACGGATTGCCCGTTTCTGACACCGTGGCCGGGTTGTTGTGTACATCCACCCAGTCAATGCCCTTGATCCCGCACTGTTGCATGCGCTGGCATTGATCTTTTATGCCTGCATTGCAAACAGGGCAAGCACTGTTGTAATACACTTTAATCGGCATTCCGGAGTTTGTTTCTATTTAAAAATCTATTGAGAATCAATTTTTTGCGTGCTTAGTGCAATTCTGGATGTTGATTGATGCTTGTGCGTAAGTTTTTTTGTCTGCTCTCATTTCTTTTATGCCCCAATAATTTATGGGAGCAATATACGCCTAAGCCCAGCGCTATGATAGTCAAAAGCAGCGGAATAGGTGTCGGTATTTCCAGATACCAGCGCCACCACTCCAGCCCCGCAAATATCAGGAAAATCGATGGCGCGATGATCAAAGGCAACACATCATTGTCGAGCATCCTGTGGATTTTTTCTTGCACGAAGCGGCTCGCATTGTTAAGAAAACTGTCTGTTTGAGGTGAATACATTTTTGTTTTGGGTTTAGTGACTTTTAGGCGTAATTTTGGCATAGGAATAATTCGTCAGTGTTTGATTGTGAATGTGGATTAATTGAACGAAGTCGGATCAAATTCCTGATCTTAATCTCTCAGCACTTATCGGAAGCGGACGCCAAAAGTTTATAGTTTGATAGAATGTAGTGCTGGATTCATACCGTGATAATTGTGATGAAGATTGCTCGTCAGCGCGATATATCAATCCAATCTGGTATTTTCTGATGTAACGATAGTGGATGGATTGCTGTCGAGAATGTACGTAAATCCTGTGAAACTGCGACAAAAGCGGATATTCTGGTGTCGATGGGATGAAGCTGATAAATCGGACTTCCCAGCGAGATTGGATCAGTGCTTCGGAAGCATGCCGCTGGTGTAGGTGATGCCGGATACCAATAGTTAAACGAAAACTGCCCGGTAAAATCGGGCAGTTATTTTAGGGAAGCGCTGATTAATTTAACGAACGTGATGAAGGGCGAGGCGCACGGAACGCAACAACCGAGACATATCAATCTGATAGGCGAGGAAGTGAGTACCGCGCAACGAAGCAATTCGCTCGTGCAGTCAATTAATCAGCGCTTCCTTAGGTGGTTTGATTTCTGCGGTGTATGGCTAATCCCAGCAATCCTAGACCGGCTAATAGCATCGCGTAAGTCTCAGGCTCAGGAACCGCACTGGTAAATGAGATATCGACGTTTATGCCATCTAAAGATCCAAAAGATTGTCCGGCGCTTTTTGTGAAGGCGAATGAAAGTGTATCTCCGGCAACAACGGCCAAATCATCACCGCTGATATGCCATGGATTGGTTCTGTCGCCATAAGAAGCGTTTGATATTGTGGCCGAACCCAGGAAAGATCCACCCAACGATATAGAAGCATCATTTGAGCGATTTACAATCGAATGGGCGTACCAAATATCACTGGTGAAATCGACTATGCCGTCACTGGGTGCAGTCCATACTACAAATAATGGATCTCCGCTGTTGGGGCTATGAATGATTACATCCCCAGCTAAGAAATCGGTATCGGTTTGACCTGCGCTACTACCGCTCACTGCGGTTTTAATGACGTCAGGTGTGTCGGTATTCAAATTAGGCCCGGTGCTGAAATAGCCTGCAGTAGTCGCAGGATAAAGCGGGTTGCCATTGTTCAAGGGTATTTGAGACGCCAGCAGTGTCGTCCCTTGTAAGAAAGACCAAGCTCCGTTTGGATTATTTGTGTTGCTGAAGTCACTGGGTAAATTATAACTTGTTGCTGCAGAAGCAAGCATCGGTGATGCCAGCAAGGCGCCAATTATATATTTTTGAATTTTTTTCATTGTTGTCTCCAACTGTATGAGGATAAATCTCAAAGTGTTTCGCGAAATACACTTAAGTGCTTAAAAATAAAACAATCCATTTCTAAGTGGTAACCGTAACCGGAAGCATTCCTTGATCCGGGCGCGGGTATAACATGTATTCCGGGTGATCAAGCGGCAGTTTGGATTCACCCGGACTCGCTACCGTGGGCTGATGAAGAATGCCGTTCAGGTGAACATGTTGATGGGCCTGGTCAACCTGTACCCGCTGCGCAGGCAGTTGATGATCGCTTGAGGGAAAAGTCCGTCCATCATACCCCGGCGGCGGATAATGACGCACAAACAGGGGAAATCCGGCTACAAAACACCTCTGAAAAATGAATTGCCGGGAATTCGTGTTCAAGAAACTGGCAGGATTACCGGAAAATCTGAAAATCGCTAATTGTTCAGCGCTTCCCTAATGGAAGAAGTCATATAAAGAGGTTTTTCGGGCATACACTTCTGCTTCTGGATGATTAACTTACGTACTACAATCTATAGTCACTCATCTCCTGGACTGGAACTTGTGTCGCTACGATAAATTGTACGGCAGAAGGCATATTTCTATGCGGGGAAACATAGATTTATCTAATCGTTTAGTTTTCCTTCCGTGACATTAAGCGATCCCGGACTAATTGATTTTATTAATTTACCAGGTACTCCACCAATCACGCTATTTTCTGCCACATCCGAAATGACCACAGCGTTGGCGCCAATAATAGTGTTACATCCAATTGTAATGGCTCCTAGTATTCTAGCGCCCGGGCCAATCCAAACATCGTTTCCTATTTTTGGTACTCCGCACCCAAAGTTGCCTCCTATTGTGACACCCTGACCAATCAGTACTCGATCACCGATAAGGCAATCGGGATGTAATACTACACCAATTCCGCCATGCGCAAACCAAGACCCTTGTCCAATTCTACATTTTGGAGGGATTACACTGTTATAGAGCAGGAACATAAGTAAGCGCAGCAGACCGGGAAGTAGTGGTATGTGTTTGCAGTGCAGATAATGTGCGATACGATATAGATGAATCGCATTCATAACTACTAACCATTTACGTTTGCCGGTTTATGGCAGACGATAGTAAAGATAGTCGTTTCCAGATCTTCGCGAGAATAATTGCTCCAGTCATCATGAATAGTGAGTCTCGAAATATCGCATCGCTCACGATCAATTTCTATAATTTCAAAACCCTTCTTGCGGAATAGATTTTGATAGTCATCGCCTTGCAAGACATTATGATATTGCACTATATTCTCGAATAGATATTTACGCCTAGTCAGTGAGAATTCAAGGTAATTTTTTTGCGAAGCTTGGCTATCATAGTGCGCTAGATGATCATCAATACCAATTTGGTGTATGCAGAAACCTCCCGGTTTTAGCATGCGGAACATATGGTCAATTGATTCTTCGATAGAGCCTCTGTTAACATGCTCCATGACATGGAAGCTGAAAATCAGGTCATAGTTTGTACTTGGGTAACCTGCAAGTGAACCTTCATTATCGATGGTATATTTTGCATCAAATATACGATAGAGTTCATCAAAAGAATTGACTGACAGGATAGAAGATAGTCGATTACGTTGTGTTGTATTTATACTGGTATCATGTTCCCACTGATATGATAATTTGTTAAAAGCTCCCTTCAATGCATCTAATTGACGGTTGTCCCAAACATCAAATAGATCCAAGCTGATTTTTTTATCGATATGTAGCGCTAAATATAAACCAAACCAGTGTATCCAGCCGGTACCAAGCTCAACAGCTGCTCCATCATCCTTAAATACATTATGCTTCTTAATTAACTGGACTAATAAGTCGCCACGATTTACGTACATGTCGATGTTTTGCTGTTGACGTTTTTTTTGACCAAATTTATTGCCCAGGTACCGATAACTAGAACGTGTAAATTTGTTCAGTGAAAACATTTTTAGCATTACTGCCGCTGCCAGATACTTGATCATAGATCAACTTTGTCCTGTATTTTGATAATTCGCTGAGTGACTAATAATGTTTATACCGTCATTCTGCGTTTTTTACGGTGATAGAATGTGTAGGAAAAATAGATACTTGTTTTGAAAATATACATAAAACCTGATGTGCAGTCAAATTCAGCGTTATTTTTGGGTGCTAGACTCCAATCATCGGTCTACCTAAAAACTTCTTTAGGTATGTAAGAAATCTCAGGGGTGTTTACAGAGAGATTGATTTAAATAAGATAAGCGTTGAGTATTTCATAGAGAGTGGCGTTCTAACAATACTAGAAATTCTTACAAACAAAATTGCGGAATGGTACTGGATGCTTGTCAGCTCTGACGGGATTGAGAAGCTTATTTTTTATTGGTGCCCGGGGCCGGAATCGAACCGGCACGGGTGTTTTAGGCCCGAGGGATTTTTAGTTCAGAGTTATATTTATAATAGGGTCTTAGGAAGTTAAGCACTTACGGAAGTGTGTTAACTTACTGAGATGAATGTTAAAAATAGATACTATTTCCGTTCTCGGATTGGAGAAGCTAAATTCAGACAACTTATTCGCTATTTTGTTTTGGATTTTACCGCTACAAGTACCGCGCAATTGACCGGTATTTCTATCCGATCCGTCAATACGATTTACCTCAAAGTGCGGCAAAAAATTGCCTACTGCTGCGAACTTGAATCGCCGCTTCAAGGTGCTGTGGAAGTTGATGAATCTTATTTTGGCGCGCAGCGTGTCAGAGGCAAAAAAGGTCGAGGCGCTTATGGTAAAACCATTGTCTTTGGCGTTCTGAAACGCCAAGGGAAGGTATATACGGAGATTGTTCCTGATTGCTCCAAAGCCACGTTACAAGCTATTATCCGTGGGCATGTAGCACCCGATACCATCATCCATTCTGATGGCTGGCGCGGATATGACGGGCTGGTCGATATTGGTTTTGATAAGCACTTCAGGGTTTGTCATGGCAACAATGAATTCGCCAGTGGCGAGCGGCATATCAACGGCATTGAATCTTTCTGGAGCTTTGCAAAAAGGCGTTTGGCAAAGTTCAATGGTGTTCCTGAACATACCTTTTATTTGCATTTGAAAGAAACCGAATTTCGTTTTAATCATCGCCGTGATAATCTCTATCATCAGATTCTCAAATTATTACGTTTAAACCCGCTTTAACTTCCTAAGACCCTATAATAAATAAAGGCTTATTATAAATACCGCTCCGCAAATGCTACAAAAAATAACTCTCAAGGGCCGCGCCAATCAATAGCCTATTTCAGGTTTGCGGAGCGGATTTGCGAGTTTTTGTCGGCTTTACTATATCTCCACGACGAGCTTTTACCTAGTGTTAGGTCATTGCTATAGTTGTGTGACCTAGTTGTTTTTGTGCCTCTCTGATGTCGCCGGTTAATTCGGTCGTGTCTGTAGCAGCCTTGGCCCTGAGATCACGAAATTGAAATATTTTTTGTCAATTCCGGCCGCTTCGCGCGCGCTATCAAAATGACCGCGCAAAGCGCTGGCGGTCAATTTCTGCCCATTATCATCAACAATCAGTTCTAAGCTCCGCGCTTTGTAGCCTGATTTTCTAGCTTAGATTCTTTTCATCAAGCTTTCAAGTTCATCCTCAATGATAATTCTCGCTATGGTTCCGGTTTTATTTTGCTGGACTGACAATATTCCATCACTGATGTCATGATCTGTTATTCTCAAAACATCAGAAGGGCGCTGGGTGGATCGTCAAAGAATTTGTACAGTCGCTCCAATTCCTTGAGATTGTTCTTTTGTGTTGCCGGTGATTTTAGTGGGATAACGTCTCTAATATAGCGTTCTGCCACATATCGAAACGTGATTATTTCTTGATGTGCTGGCTTTGCGTCAATCTGCAATTCTGACCATTTTTTAACGGCCATCGTGAAATCTGAGGCCTGCTGCTAGGTTCTATCGCGGATCAGGGTACAACGGGTTTACCCACCGCGTTAACGTAAAATAGTGTGCCCATCCGGCGCAGTGTGTCAATCTGGCCGAATTTTGTTTTTCTGCCGGTCAGTATGGAGACGTCTTCTGAATCAAGGAACAAACTCATGGCAATCTATTGATTCGGCATTTCTAATTTATCTGTACGTATGAGCGCGTAAGGGTCGTCATTTATCTGCTGGAGTCAGAGACCATTCAGTATCCTCTGCTGCGTAATAGTTGCACCGATGAAAATCCAGGCTGACTATTTTTCCGAGCACTTTTCCTTTGACCTTTATTACTATCAAAGTATAGTCCTCTGGGGGCATCTGTTCGCTGCATTTTATCCATTGAGTTTTGCTCATTTGGTCATAACCCCATTTAAAGATGATATCAATTATTGAATTGTTTAAATCTGAATCAGTTGCTCAGTAGTAACGCGCCAAAATCTTCCGGTAAATTTCGCTATTACAGTTCTAAGATCATGCACAAAATTTTCTGACCCTATGTTAACAACCGAACAGATCAATAATTTTTTTGCAGCTACATTGCATTTTATTAAAAACGAGGTTAACCATGAGCACCAATAATCCCAACGAATTCGAGAGCAAAACTGTCAATTCAGACGGTCCGCGACTTAGTAATAGCGATATTCTGATGTGCGTAGTTGTCGCTTTAATTGTGGTTTTCCTGCTTATTGCGGGTGGATATTATTGGTATACCAACCCGGACTGGATTAATAATTTGATTAATAATCCCTAAAGTTTCTTTAATGTCCGTCCAATACTAAATTGGCGTATCCACATATGATCTCCACGCCCGGCTGAGATTCAAAGTCCCTCACCGGGCGTTTCTATTGATATTCCGATATGAGTAAGAGCTTCTATTATTTCCTGAAATCTTTGATTATTTCTTTTATTACGATGAAAATCATCCCGGCCGAGATAACGCAGAGAATTAATGCCAATAAAGCCTTTGTCATTACAAAAAAGGTGCAAGCACTGAAAACCAGTTCACACGGCCATTCGAAAAAACTCATTTCATCCTATCCTTATACGATCTAATCTCAATAATCCTGCCTGCTTCACCGACTACGCCGCAGCCTCCATAGCTTTATCAACAATTATGCCATCCTGAATCCAATGTGGAGTTACTTCTGCGGATAGTTTTGCCGGTTTTTCTTTTAAAGTACCGAATAGCGGAACCGAGTCAATTTCATGGTTGCGAAACAATCCGATGAGCCACTTCAGACAAGCGCTGCGGCTTGATAGATCGAGCAAATCAAATTCACATCTGCCATCATAAACTTGATGTCGTCCACATGGCTGATCGCTTCAGCAATCATCACGTTTGCACGCCACTATGCGGCTGCTAAACCGCATTCATCATTTGCAACCGCGTTTTTAAACATCGATAAAGCGTGCTCATACCCAGCCATAGGCAAACTACGGGCGTAAAAAAACACGACTATCGGGCGCGTGGCTATCTGCTTTGAGAGGTGCTTTGAGCATTTGCACGAATTCTGCGTTCAGATGGTTTTGTTGGTCAAATTGATCTGTATTTTTCAGAATTGCGGAACAGAAAGGGAGATTTTTTGATAGATGAAATAAGTCTAGTTTATTGATTATTGGTGCCCGGAGCCGGAATCGAACCGGCACGGGCGTTTTAGGCCCGAGGGATTTTAAGTCCCTTGTGTCTACCAATTTCACCACCCGGGCTATGGAAATATCAGATCGGTGGAGGCGGGGGTCGGAATCGAACCGGCGTAGACGGCTTTGCAGGCCGCTGCATGACCACTCTGCCACCCCGCCATTATTGCATAACTTCTAAATGTCTTTTAATCCTACGGAAAAAAGCCGGTCAGGAGTAATTATTCGATTCCCAGCAAGTAAAATTTCAAAGAGCCATTCCACAGAAAGAATGGAGCGGGAAACGAGGCTCGAACTCGCGACCCCAACCTTGGCAAGGTTGTGCTCTACCACTGAGCTATTCCCGCAATAAGAAGTTGCTGTGTGACTGGAATCACTTCAGAAACGAAGGGTGGATTATAGAGATGCTGTACGTTTTGGTCAAGAAAATGCAGGCCAAGAATGAATAAACATTTTTACTTAGGTGTGAATGAAGATTCCGGGCGATGAACAGTGGTATCGTATGCGTATACGCTATTGACTGTTTGAGACCGACAAAAATGCAACCAACTGTGATTATCAATCGACATCGACATACTGCAATCATTGCGGGGGCGAGTGGAAAGAAGCTGCTTGTGATCAAGCTAGGAAAAGGAAAACTGACAGTGACAACGATATCGCAGCAAGAAATCAATACGCAGGGATATACGGTCAGTGATTATTCACCCGCGCTGGCGGCGCAATCTTATCTGCAACATGGGGCGGGGGTCAGTGAGAAAGCGAAAAAATTGCTGGAAAAAATAGCCGCAGGTGAATTCTCAGATCAATTAATATTTGCATCTCATTGAGCGCATTGAGGAAATATTCGCCTTACCTGTGACGGGATTCAAATACAAAGAATTCTAAGTTCCGGTACCGGCTGCGATTACATCCGTACGAATTTGCGCTTGCGTGACGTGACTTTCCGGCGGGATGCTGTGTGTCAGCCAGACATTGCCTCCGATCGTTGAGCCGCGGCCGATGGTGATACGACCGAGAATCGTAGCGCCGGCATAGATCACCACATCGTCTTCAACGATGGGATGACGCAGATTGCCTTTCACCAGAATGCCGTGTTCATCGACGGGGAAGCGCTTGGCACCGAGGGTGACAGCCTGATACAACCGCACATTGCGGCCAATGACCGTAGTCTCGCCGATCACTACGCCGGTTCCATGATCAATAAAGAAACTATCGCCTATCTGTGCGCCCGGATGGATTTCTATGCCGGTGAGTGAGTGAGCGATTTCCGACATCATGCGTGCGATCAGCGGCACGCCCAGCTGGTTCAACTCATGCGCGATGCGGTGGTGAATAATCGCAGTAATCCCCGGGTAGCACACTAATACATCGTCAATGCTACGTGCTGCCGGATCGCCTTCATAAGCTGCGCGGATGTCATTTTCCAGCAGACTGCGGATTTTGGGTAATTGCTGGGCAAATGTATTGGCAATGCTCGCAGCATGTTCACGAATCGACGGACCGGCAATTTCCTGCCCCGAGACAAAAAACAATTCGTGGTGAATCTGATCGATCAGGTCGCGTAATGTAACATCCAGGGTATGTCCTACGTAGTAATCGATTCCTTCATCGGAAATGCTGGGTGTGCCCAAACGATTCGGAAACAACGCCGCACTTAACCGTTCAATGATCGATGCCAGGACTTTTCGTGAAGGCAGTTTGGGAGGCTTGTTAAGCCGCTGACGGTGCTCCAGGGAGGCCACACGTAACGCACGTAATTGGGAAACAATATGATCGATTTCCATACGATTGATTTCCGGTTCAGTTGTGTCCTGTGTTTTGAGTTCGGTTGTCATGACTTCAATCCATTTTGTTCAATCTGTTTTTTAATGTCATGCATTAATGTTTCAATTGGCTTTGCGGATAGCTGGGGAACAAATCAAGCCGTTTGGGTTTGATAAAGACTTTCTCTCCCTTGGTGAGCTGCAATTCGCGAAAGCGCTCCTTGCTGATTTCAGCGTGCACCGGGTGCCTATCTTTGTCGTTCTCGCGTACCAGCTCCAGCCTGACAATCGGACCTACCGATAGAATATGAACAATCTGCGCCGCCAGCGCCGCTTCACCATTTTGGGTGCGCTCGACTTCGATTTCATGCGGACGGACATAAGCAATGGCGGCCAGTTCTTCCGCTTCCGCGTGCTCCGGTGCATCGACTTCCAGATCGCCGATCCAGGCACGGCCGCGATGCAAGCGGCTATGGAATAAATTAACGTTGCCAAGGAACTCGTACACGAACGGACTGGCAGGCTGCTCGTACACTTCATCCGGTGTGCCGATTTGCTCAATCCGGCCTTCGTTCATGACGACAACCCGGTCAGCGACTTCCAGTGCTTCTTCCTGATCGTGTGTGACAAATACACTGGTAATGTGCATGTCATCGTGCAATCTGCGGAGCCAGGAGCGCAGTTCCTTGCGCACCTTGGCATCCAATGCGCCGAAAGGCTCATCAAGCAATAACACTTTCGGTTCCACTGCCAGTGCCCGCGCCAAAGCAATACGCTGGCGCTGGCCGCCGGAAAGCTGGTGCGGATAGCGGTCCGCCAGCCAATCCAGCTGCACCAAATGCAATAATTTCATCACGCGGTCATGGATTTCCTCTTTGGAAGGGCGGAATTTCTTCGGACGCACATTTAAACCGAAGGCGACATTCTCGAAAATTGTCATGTTGCGGAACAAGGCATAATGCTGGAAGACGAATCCGACTTGGCGGTCACGCACATGCTGATCGGTTGCGTCTTCGCCATGAAATAATACCTGGCCGCTATCGGCGGTTTCCAGTCCGGCGATCACACGCAGCAGCGTGGTTTTGCCGGAACCCGAAGGCCCCAGTAACGCCAGCAATTCACCGGATTGCACTTGTAAACTGACATCATGCAGTGCGGTAAACGTGCCGAATTGTTTGGAGAGACTAATCACTTCAATGCTCATTCGAGACCTCGTTGTTTTTGGTGTTGTTTATTACGAAATTCAACCAGTGTTTTTAGCACCAGCGTTACCAGCGCCAGCAAGGCGAGCAGCGAAGCGACCGCGAACGCAGCGGCGAAGTTATATTCGTTATAGAGAATTTCGACGTGCAGCGGCATGGTATTGGTGCTGCCGCGAATATGGCCGGATACCACCGATACCGCGCCAAATTCACCCATCGCCCGGGCGTTACACAGAATAGCGCCGTACAGCAAACCCCATTTGATATTCGGCAGCGTCACATGATAGAAAGTCTGCCAGCCGCTGGCGCCCAGCACAACGGCCGCTTCCTCTTCCTCGGTGCCCTGTGCTTGCATCAGTGGAATCAATTCGCGTGCGATGAACGGTACCGTTACAAACACGGTGGCTAACACGATACCGGGAACGGCAAAGATAATTTTCAGATCGTGCTCCGCCAGCCACGGCCCCAGCCATCCCTGCAAGCCAAACACGAGCACGTAAATCAACCCGGAAACCACCGGCGAGACTGAGAAAGGCAGATCGATCAACGTGATCAGCAGATTCTTGCCGCGAAATTCAAACTTGGCGATGGACCAGGCCGCCGCGATACCGAATATCAGATTCAAAGGCACTGCAATGGCTGCTACCAGCAGCGTCAGTTTGATGGCGGAAACCGCATCGGGATCGGTGATCGCCGCGACGTAAACTTCCACGCCCTTTTTCAAAGCTTCGTAGAAGACCGAAATCAGCGGCACAAACAAAAAGAGGGTTAGAAATACCAGCGCCAAGCCGATCAAGGAGCGGCGCACCCAAGCAGGCTCCTGTGTGGCGCGCTGCCGGAAGGTTTTACCAGTTAAGGGGAATGTAATCGTTGTAGTCATTATGGTTCTCAAGCTTGCATGCTGCGGCGTCGGCTCCACCATTGCAATAAGTTAATAATCAATAACAGCGTGAAAGAAATCACCAGCATCACGACCGACAAGGCCGTGGCCCCGGCATAGTCATACTGTTCCAATTTGGTGATAATCAGCAGCGGTGTGATTTCGGAAATCATTGGCATATTCCCGGCGATAAAAATCACCGAGCCGTACTCGCCGATTGCGCGTGCAAAAGCCAGCGCAAAACCGGTCATTAAGGCGGGATAGAGTGCCGGGAAAATCACCCGCGTAAAGGTTTGCCAGCGGTTGGCGCCGAGCGTTGCAGCCGCTTCCTCCAGCTCGGTTTCGATATCTTCGAGCACCGGCTGCACGGTGCGTACTACAAACGGCAGACCGATAAAAGTCAACGCTACGAAAATCCCCAGTGGCGTGAAAGCCACTTTGATGCCGAGCGGCTCAAGAAACTGTCCGATCCAACCATTGCCGGCATACAGCGCTGTCAGTGCGATACCCGCTACCGCAGTCGGCAGGGCGAAGGGGAGATCCACCAAGGCATCAACTATTTTCTTGCCGGGAAAATGATAACGCACCAGCACCCACGCGACCAACAAACCGAAAAAGGCATTGACAGTGGCGGCCGCGAACGATGCGCCGAATGTCAACCGGTAAGAAGCCAGCACGCGCGGGGTGGTAACAATCGACCAGAATTCCGGCCACGTCAATTCGGCGGTACGAATGAACGCGGCCGACAACGGAATCAAAACGATCAGACTGAGATACAACAGTGTGAATCCCAATGCCAGATTGAAACCTGGCAAAATACTGTATTGCTTGAAACTGCTCAATTAAGAATTCCTTGTGTTGATTTAGATTAATCCATCATCAAAAGCTCGTGCGTCCGCTTTGGATACGGCGCAGTGCGGCGACCAGAAAATCGATATCCGCACAGGTATTGTACAGCGCCAATGACGGACGAACCGTGGTTTCCAGGCCAAAGCGGCGCAAAATCGGCTGTGCGCAGTGATGGCCGGAACGCACGGCGATACCTTCGCGGTTTAACGCTGCGCCGACTTCTTCGGAACTGAATCCCTTCAGCACAAAAGATAGCACGCCCGCTTTTTCCGCGGCAGTGCCGATCAGGCGCAAACCCGGAATCGTACTGAGGCCGCGTGTCGCATAAACCAGCAGCTGATGTTCATAGCGGCTGATGTTTTCAAGACCGATGCGCTGAACGTAATCGATCGCTGCGCCCAATCCGACGGCATCGGCGATATTGCCGGTACCGGCTTCAAAACGGGCGGGTGCCGCATGATAAATGGTTTTTTCAAAGGTGACATCCTGAATCATATTGCCCCCACCCTGCCAAGGCGGCATGGAATTGAGCAATTCTAATTTGCCGAACAGTGCGCCGATCCCGGTTGGAGCGAATACCTTATGACCGGAAAAAACGAACCAGTCGCAATCGAGCTGCTGCACATCGACGCGCATGTGTGAAACCGATTGCGCGCCGTCCAACAGCACGCGCGCGCCAACGCGGTGTGCCATCGCGATCATTTGCTGCGCCGGTGTGATCGTACCCAGCGCATTCGAGACTTGCGAGAATGCCACCAGCTTGGTGCGTGAGTTCAGCAGTTTTTGATACTCATCCAGCAATATCTGGCCGTGATCATCCACGGGCGCAACGCGCAATTTGGCGCCTTTCTCGGTACACAGCTGCTGCCACGGCACGATATTGGCGTGATGCTCCAGCCAGGAGATGACGATTTCGTCGCCTTCATTGATATGTTGTCGCCCCCAGCTTTGTGCGACGAGATTGATACCTTCGGTGGTGCCGCGGACAAAGACAATCTCATCGACGGATGACGCATTCAGGAAATGACGGACTTTCTTGCGCGCATCTTCGTAGGCATCGGTCGCGCGTGCCGCCAATTCATGCGCGGCGCGATGGATGTTGGAGTTTTCGTGTTGATAAAAGTAGCTGAGGCGGTCGATGACTGATTGCGGTTTCTGTGTCGTCGCGGCATTGTCCAGCCAAACCAGCGGACGGCCATGCACTAGTTCTTTCAGTATCGGAAAATCGCGGCGGATGGCATTCACATCGAACGGCGGATGCGCGGCCGCATAGGACGGTAGCGGCGTGCCCGTCGCTGGTGATGCGATGCTGTCGAGAAAATAGAATGACGATGCCTGGCTTGGATTGGCCGGGATGGTGGTATGTGCAAGCGTAGCTTTCTGCGCTGGTGTGAAGAGCGTGCGTAATTCTTCTTCAAACGGTAGCGGGATGACCGATGGAATAGGGGAAGTGGCCAGATTGAAATGATCCACGCTCACTGCGGAAATTTCCGGCGCTGGCAGCGGTGCAGCCGTGAGCGCTTCCGCAGAGGGAGCGCCAGCCGTTTGCGTTAGGCCGGGCACAGCGGAATAACTCTCTTTTGCCGATGAAAGCAAAGTGTTGAGTTCATCCTCGAATGGTAATGGAATGGCTGAAGCGTACACAGAACTCCCCGCACGCGGATGATCCGCGGGGAATGCGGGAATTTCCAGCGCAGACGGTGATGCGGCCGCGGATGTGCCTGCCGCAGAGGACGGTACGCCTGCGGCAGGCGTTGCATTGGGCAAAGCGGAAAACATTTCGTTGGCCATGCGGGTCAGTAACTCGACATCCGGCAGATAGCTGGATGCCGCATCCAAGCTTTCGCCTGTGGGATGATCGAGATTACTTGTACTCATGATATTTACCCACTTCGACATTTTCGAGTACGCCGAGCGCATCCTCGGTCAATACTGCCAGCGAGCAATAGAGAGAAACCAGATAAGAAGCGATCGCCTTGTGATTGATGCCCATGAAGCGCACCGACAATCCCATGCCTTGCTGGCCCGGTAAATCCGGTTGATAGAGTCCAACCACGCCTTGGCGGCTTTCACCCGTGCGCAGCAGGATGATACTGGTTTTACCACCGGTGATATTGAACTTGTTGCTCGGAATCAATGGAATGCCGCGCCAAGTCAGGAATTGTGAACCAAACAGCGTTACGGTTGGAGGCGGGACGCCGCGGCGGGTACATTCACGGCCAAACGCGGCGATCGCTTGCGGGTGCGCTAAAAAGAAAGCAGGTTCTTTCCACACGCGCGCAATCAGTTCATCCAAATCATCCGGTGTGGGTGCGCCTGTGCGTGTTTTCACCCGCATCGATTTGGCCGCATTATTGAGCAACCCATATTCTTTGTTATTGATCAGCTCGCTTTCCTGGCGTTCTTTGGCTGTTTCAATGGTTAAACGTAACTGTTCGCGGATTTGATTGTGCGGGCTGCTGTACAGATCGGAAACGCGGGTATGTACGTCCAGCACGGTATTGACCGCACTCAACACATATTCCCGTCCCCATTCTTCATAATCCACGAATGTCGCGGGTAATTCGCGTTCATCCTTGGCAGAGCAATCGACTTCCACCTGATCGGGGTCTTTCACTTTGTTCACGCGATAAATACCCGCCTCGACCGGCACCCAATGCAATAAGTGGGTTAGCCAGCGCGGCGTGATGGTTCCCATCATCGGGACAGTTTTTGTGGCATTGGCAAGCGTGCGGGCGGCTACGTCACCTAATGCGGTGTTTCCTTGATGAATATCGGTCATTGTGATTCTCCTTGGATTAAGTCAATAATGTTGCAACGTGTACTGCTTCAGGCTTGTGAAACGAGTTGAAAAGATGACGTATGGATGTTCTCCTTTTGTTTTAATTATCCGGTCTTGAAGCAGCCGTCAGCTCGGATGTTTTGATCACGGATGCCGGTTTGCCGAGCAGATTGCCTTGCAGATAATCGGCTTCGGTGCGTTTAGCGGCCGTTAACTGTTCCACTGTTTCGATGTCCCGTACCAGCAAACTTGCGCCGAAGCTATGGACGGTATCCGCCAGTCCGGAAATGGTTTCATGGCGCATCAGATCGCTGGCCGCGATTCGCACCACATCCGGATACAAACTGCCCAGTTCCGCCATCCAATCGCTGCTGCTGCCGGAATAGTTGGCGGCAATCCGGTAACCGCGCGAGCGGTAATTACCGATGACATGCTGCAGCAATTTCCAGTTGCGGTTGACGATAGCCGGAATTTCGATGACGACGCGCGAGGTTTTCACGCCGATCAGATCGAGAAAATTCTCAAATGCGCGGCCGTGATCGTCCTTGACGCTCTCCAGCAGACGCGGGTGAACTTCGACAAACAAATTGTCCGACCGGGATATATGATTGAAATAATAATTCAGTGCATGAATCGCCCGGCATAAGCGATCCAATTCGATCAATTGATCGTCTTTTGACGCCATAGCGAACACTTGCCATGGCCAGAGTGCAATTTCTTCGTTGGACTTGGAGCGCACATACGCGGCATGTGCGATGGTTTTGCCCAAATCGATGCTAAAAATGGGTTGAAAAACGCTGGTTAATTCGCATTGATAAAAATATCCGCTGATCCAGCCGTTGTCGGCGCGTTTTAAAGCGTAGTCGGTGGCGGAATTGATGAGCTCAAATTCTTCGAGAGCGGTAAATGTTTTTTGTGCTGATGAATTCATGGAATTATCTCCATAGAAATGAACTGCAATGCGCAGACAGAGAAAGCCGGTTGTTTTATTACGTGCTTAAGATATTTCTTTTTTCAAGCAGGCTGTTACAACAACCATCTTTATCAGCAAGATGAGTATATAGTAATTCTGAAACGAGCGGCAACGCGGTTGTTTCGATCGTGGAGAGTAGCTTAATTCGCACCGCGTATTGATGAAAATATCCGCTGATCCAGCCGTTGTCAGGGCGTTTTAATGCAGAGCCGGTGGCGGAATGGATAAGCTCAAATTCCTCGAAGGCTGTAAAAGTTTTTTGTGCTGCTGTATTCATGGAATTATCTTCATGGAAATGAATGCTGCTAAGCATAGACAGAGAAAACAATGGTTCTGTTACAGACTTGAGATGTTTCTATAGGCTGCAATTGAACTGGTTAGTGATATCTGTGTGTTGGATTTCTTTTTTCACCAAAACTGTTACAACAACTGTCCTTATCGGTTGGGTAGATATCCTTTAATTTGCGTTTCAATTCATTAACAGAACGATGGCAATAAACAAGCGGAATACCATTGCGATTCGCTTGCTCTTTGATCGAATTGGCAAAGTTATGATTAATGAAGTCGCAAATAACGATGATCAATTGTGTTTCATGTGGAAGCTGCCGCTTATTAAAGCCTTTTGCGCGGCCGCTCCAATGCTCGATGCGTGCATTGTGTTGCGTGGCAATCAGCTGCTTGAACGATGCCACGTAATCTCCACCCACGATAAGAACGGTCATGTTGAATCCTCTTTGTTTGTTAGCGCGCCGCAGCGCGCTATGTTGTCATTACTTCAGATAAATCTGATCGAATGTGCCGCCATCGGCGAAGTGGGCTTTGTGTGCATTTTTCCACCCGCCGAACGCCTCATCGATTTTGAATAATTCGATTTTGGGGAATTTGGCGGCATACTTTTCAGCCACGCCAGGATGCGTAGGGCGGTAAAAATGCTTGGCGGCAATTTCCTGGCCTGCTTCGGAATAGAGGTACTCCAGATAAGCTTCCGCGACTTGGCGCGTGCCGCGTTTGTCGACCACTTTATCGACGATCGCGACGGGTGGTTCGGCTAGAATGCTGAGCGATGGAATGACAATTTCGAATTTTTCCGCGCCATATTCCTTCAGCGCCAAAAAGGCTTCGTTTTCCCAGGAAATGAACACATCGCCGACACCGCGTTCGACGAATGTGGTGGTTGATCCACGCGCGCCGGAATCCAGTACCGGTACATTTTTATAAATGTTGCTGACGAATTCCTTCACTTTGCCTTCGTCGTCGAACTTGCGCTTGCCGTATTGCCATGCCGCCAGATAATTCCACTGCGCGCCACCGGATGTTTTCGGGTTCGGTGTAATCACCGCCACGCCAGGGCGGGCCAAATCATCCCAATCCTTGATGCCTTTGGGATTTCCCTTGCGCACCAGAAAGATGATGGTCGAAGTGTACGGTGTGCTGTTGAGTGCCAGCCTTGATTGCCAATTTTCCGGCAGCAATTTGGCTTTCTCGGAGATAGCGTTGATATCGTTGGCCAACGCCAGTGTCACTACATCGGCTTCAAGGCCGTCAATGACGGAACGCGCTTGCTTGCCAGAGCCGCCATGCGATTGCCGGACCGTGACTTTTTCGTTGTTTTTCGCTTGCCAGTATTTGGCGAAGGCCGCATTGAATTCTTGATAGAGCTCGCGGGTTGGATCGTAGGATACATTGAGCAAGGTTTTGTCCGCCAATGCGTTACCGCCGGCAATCAAACCGGCTGTCAAGAAGCTTACTGCGAGGCATGTTCTGATGTTCATGAGAATTTTCTCCACTAATGATTTAAAAGGGTTTATAAAAGGCTGATAAGCACTTCAAAATATAAGAAATCCGTGTTGCCTGAGCGTTGATCGGTGCAAGGGTGCTTGTGCAAGGTTGCGCAAGAAGTCGCTGCGATACGGTTTTTAACGAACTCTCCGGCGGTAAAATGGGTGTAACCCAATATGGTGCTGATTCTCGATGTGGCTTGGTAGCGTATGCGTCCTTCGAAGGCATGGCCACCGAAATCGCCGCTCTGCCCGGTGCGGTCGCGATTGAATCCAGGGTCCTTGATGGTATTACTGATGTTGCCATCGAGAATATCGAACATGCGGTCCTTGCTGCTGGCCAGCCAATAGGCGCCATAACCAACTTCAAATCCTAGTTTCTGCGTTGGGCTGAATTCAAAGCGAATTTTCGGTGCTTTCAAGTTCTCATAAATCACATAGTGATCCGCCGACCAAGGCCGCGCAAATCCAAAGAAGCGGTCAAAGCGGTTGTCGACATTGTCATTGGGATTCTTGTCGCCGCTGGCATAACCGTAAAACAGGCCAATCCGTGGTTTCCAGGCATGGTCAAATGTTTTTCCTACTTCGATGGTGTATCCATGCGCGTCCACGCGATTGGGGCCGCTGAATCCTAGCTGATGGTTATAGCTGACATCGAAATCGAGAATATCGCTCGCCTTGCCATATACACGAAACCCAGGCATATGAATTTCCCGGTCCAGCCGGTTGGTTGCTGTGAAACCATTCGGATCACCCGTTTGCTTCTGCCCCATGTAGTAAGTCTGGAGAGTAGCGATGTCAGACCATTTGCGTAAAGTGCCGATCCCGCCAAAGAACCAGAGATTATCATTTGCTTCATCAAACTTGGTTTGCAAACGCCGCACCGGCTGCATGCCGAACAGATCAAGCTCCCAATCATTGGCTTCACGACCCAGATTCAAGCGGAAACCTTCAAATGTATTGGTGGTATTGCGCCACTCATTACGCGCGATAAAACGCCGGTCGGTTGTTTCATAAGCCATCCGGCCTACGCGGAATCGAATCGGTCGATCATTACCCCGGTCATCGGCGCCAAGCGCTTTTTTGAAATACAGTTCGCCGTATGCGTTGAGCAGGTCGTACTCGTTTCTTTCCTGATCGGTCCGTACAAACCGGTTGTTATAAACCCGGGAATCTTGAAATTCGACCGCGAAGCGGAATGGATCCAGAATCTCTTTGATCCCTATCCATGCGCGTTGGCGCAAGAAAAAAGGATCGTCGTTTCCACCTTCAATACGGCGGATATCGTTGTGGCGATGCTCGTAACGCATGCGGGATTCCAGACCGATTTCCAGCCAGGTGACATCTTTAAATGCCTCAACACCGATATCGCTCAAGCGGCGCACATAGCGCGGCGGATCGGAATCCGGGTTGGTGGCGTAGCTGTTGGAACGCTGATGGTAGCTGGTTGGCTTTTTTGCCTCGGCGGTTTTTGTCTCCGGCACGATGGCGGGCAATCCTTTTCCCGCTTCAGATGGTTTACCCTGTTCCGATGCCTTGACGGCTGATGGCTTAGCCGTTTCCGGCATTTGTTGCACAACTTGCAGGATTGTTTGTTGCGTTGCTTGAAAATCAAGCGTTGTTTTTTGATCGGAAGATGCTTGAGTAGCGCTGATAGTCAGTGCGCTCAATGTCATAATTCTCGATATGTACCAAAGAAATTTCACTATATTCTCCTGAGTAAGTTCACCGGAAATTCCGTCGATCTGCTCATTTAGTTTTATGCCGGCCAGTTTTTTTGGCTGGTATTGTTAAGGGGTAGGTTGGCTTTGCTGCATTGGTGGAACTTAAAACTTAACCCATTTAAGTAGTTACGGTTTTAGCGTTTTCCGGTTTGGTCCGCCTTGGTTGACGCGAATTTTTTCCCGGCACTCAATTTGAACTACTCTGCTGCCGTGGATGATGATTTCAATCGAACCGTATTCGATGCTTGCAACCGCGCGCAAAATTTCCTGCGCGACCTCCACGGGAACCTTGTTGATTGGATCATTGTTTGCAACAATTTTGTGTTCCAAACCGGAATCGGTAGTCATTTATAGTGTTCAACACAGTAGTAAAAATTGATGGAAGCGAACGATAGCAATTTTTTTATATAAATAGAAATAATATTTTCTAATTTCTATATAAGTAAAAATCATTATGCTGTACTGTGGTAACATGATATTTCATTGCTAACCAGATGATAATCAATATAATTATGATAAAAAGTAATTTTTGAAGTATCGGATTAATTGAATGACAAGTGAGTAAATCATCGCTGTAGCGACACACCGGCGAAGCGATTCCAGTAAAATGCAGCACTAAAAAGAGGAAAATCCGGATCAGCAATGGCCGGTATTTTTTCCTCATTTGTGTCCGAAGTAATTGGATTATCGTGAATTAAACTGGCGAGATATGAATAATTTAAGAAGGTTTATGTTTTTTACGGTGCTGTTGATATTGCTATTGTCAGTTTCCGGCTGCTCTGTTTTTATGGCGGCCAAACAGCCTGAAAAGAAGGATGTCGATTTATTAAAGGAAGGCACGTCCCGAGCCATGCTGATTTCCGAGTTTGGTGCGCCGGTTATCAGCGAATTCCGCGACGGTAAGCGCTATGAAATCTTTAAGTTTGTTCAAGGGTATAGCACAGGCGCGAAAGCGAGCAGGGCCTTTCTGCATGGCGCGGCGAATGTCGTGACGCTGGGTTTATGGGAGCTGGTCGGCACGCCCACGGAAATCACCTTCAGTGGCGATGACATGGCATTTCAAGTGCGTTATGACGAAAATGACATCGTGGATGAAATCGCGCTGATTAAAAAGGAATAGCTGGTCGCGAAGCGAACAATTGGTTTTGAAGGCGTGTGCGTATCACAGGAGAATGCGGATGAAAAGCTTGCGGGTCTATTTCATGAATTGTTTTCTTGCGTGCTTTCTGGCAGGGGTGGGCATTCCGCAAGCGCTCGCCGAGGACATCGCGTGTGAGCAGACCGGCGCGGCGCACATTTGGATTTCGCCGTTAAATCCCAGAAACGGCGAACCGGTCAAGATCATGGCTGTTTCGACCGATGGCCCGCTGGCGGAATTGACGCTGACCGGCGATCAAGGCCAGCGGATAGCGCTGCAGCCGCGCCACCGCGGCGGCCCGCCCTGGAGTCTGGCTGCCAGATGGGAAGAACCCGGCGCAGGGCACTATCGCGTCGAAGCGAGCCGGGGTGTCAAGCCAGTTGCCTGCCATCAATTTACCGTGGGTGGACCCAATCCGCAGGAAAGACTCAAAGAATGGAATCTTGCCGCCGAAGCGTTTTATTCCGCCTGGATCGAAACCTTGTTTGGCGCGCCGCCCGAAGAAAATCTCAGCTTTACATCGCTGGAGCCGGTATTGCGCAACGCCGAGCGCAACTTCTTGCACAATTATCTTGGTCTGGGCGAAGACAATAAATTGCCGCTGACGCCCGACTGCGCCGATTTGCCGTATACATTGAGGGCGTATTTCGCCTGGAAGACCGGTTTGCCGGTCGCTTTCCGCGCGTGCGGACGCGGCTCGGCCAAGACGCCGCCACGTTGCAACGCGCCGACCATCGTGTCTGAATTTACCCGTGGTGTTACTTCGCAGAGCAATTTCACGAAATTCAGCCGTCGGCTGGTGGATACCGTTCACTCGGGTTCGGCACGCACCGGGCTGGCGGACGAATCAACCGATCTGTATCCGGTTCCGATGAGCCGGGAAACGCTGTGGCCGGGAACGGTCTACGCCGATCCCTATGGTCATATTCTGGTCGTGGCCGAATGGGTGCCGCAGACGGCAGATAATCCCGGCGTGCTGCTGGCCGTCGATGCGCAACCGGACAACTCGGTGACGCGCAAGCGCGTGTGGGAAGGCACCCTGTTGTTTGCCAACACCGCGAATGCAGGGCCGGGTTTCAAGGCGTTCCGTCCATTGACTCAAACTGCTCCCGGCCAATGGCGTGTTCTCAGCAATAATGAACTGAGCGGTCACCCTGAATTTACCGCTTATTCCTTGGAGCAGGATCAGCTCACGCCCGACGATTTCTACGCCAAATTAGCCAAACTGATCAATCCCGAGGGTTTTGATCCGGTGCAAGCGTACGAAGCCACACTGGCTGCGCTGGTGGAACAAATCGAGACGCGCGTCACGTCGGTGAACAACGGCGAAGCGTATTTACGCAAAAATCCGCGCAGCGTTATCCCGATGCCCAGCGGCGCGGCGATTTTTCAGACTCTCGGACCTTGGGAAGATTATTCCACGCCGTCGCGCGATATGCGTTTGATCATCGCGATCAATGTGCTCACCGGCTTGCCGGAAAAAATTCTGCGCCATCCGGAATTATTTGTTCTCGGCAACCAAAGTCCCGCGCAAGCCAAAGCCCAGATCGAACAGCATCACGCGCAACGCGTCCTGGAAAGCAGTATCCGCTACACGCGCAGCGACGGCAGCCCGTGGGAGTTGTCGGTGGCCGATGTGTTGGCGCGCAAACCGGCTTTTGAAATGGCCTACAACCCCAACGACTGCGCCGAAATCCGTTGGGGTGCCAAAGCGGATACGGAAGAATTCACCACCTGCCGCCGCCGCGCTCCGGCGGAACAACGCGTGAAAATGGAACAGTACCGGGCTTGGTTCCGGGAAACGCGCAGACCGGTACAGTGAGGAATCATGCGGCTTTTGCAGCAGCGGATGGGTGCTGGGAGTATTATTGATCGGGTCAGCTACGATTAACTCGGTTAGTGCGGCCGCTGATAGCGTCCGATCAATTCAGCTTGGCCAAGAATATGGCCTTTCATCGTATGTTCGAGCGCAGTTTTGCTTGGATGTTTTAAATCCGGCAACACGGTATCCAACGCGTACAACTTATGAAAATAACGGTGCGTGCCAATCGGCGGGCACGGGCCGCCGTAAACGGTTCGCTTCCAGTCGTTAACTCCCTGCAACGTGCCTTGCGGCAAATCTTTCTCAGCAATACCCTCGGCTAAACCGGCGGCGGATGGTGGAATGTTATACAGCACCCAATGCACCCAGGTCATTTTCGGCGCCGCCGGATCGGGTGCATCCGGATCGTCGACGATCAACATCAGACTCTTCGTGCCTTCCGGTATTCCACTCCAGTTAAGCGCGGGTGAAATGTTTTGTCCGTCGCAAGTGAAACGGGCGGGGATCATGTCGTTGTAGGCAAAGGATGTTGAGGTGAGTGTCAGGGTGGTCATCATTAAAACAGCCATGTAGAATTTTAACTCCGCAATGGATTTGGGTATTGGTTTACTAAGATATTGGTATGATATTCCACTCACTCTATATGAATTGAAATATAGTTTAGCGGATGCCGAAGGCGGTCCGCTAAAGCGAAAGATTAGGATTCTTCGCCACTGGTAAGAGTCTTTTTAAGAAGCCCTCGCCATGAATCGAAGAAGTAGCCATCCGCATTTCCAAAGAACGACTGATTCTCGGCTCTGAAGCGTGGCAGCATAAAGGCTTGCTCAAACTCGCGTAGATTAATGCTGTGGGACAACATTGCAGATGTCATGTGATACATAACCCAGCAAACTTGGTCCTCCGGCAGGATTCTTACGACTCCGATGCCTTGAGATTTTGCATAGTTGAACGCTCCTCGTTGAAGAGCGCCAGTGATAGCAAGAAGTCCTTTGACATTTTTTCCGGATATTTGATCCAGCTTCGATTTGAACTCTTCGACATCGTCTACGGGTAGAGACCCGGAATAGTCCTTGCATTCACAAATCCAGAGCATCGACCATTGAGGCGCACCTGGTAACCATAGCTCAATGGAGATATCTACGATGATATTGCCGCCTCGATCTCGCGAGTAATACCCCTTCTTCTGAAAAATTCTGCACTGCTGAGGTTGTAACCCGAGCCGTCCCTCATACACTTCATCATAGATTGCGGCAAACACTTGATCTTCGAACTTATTGCCCTTTGCAACGGAGCTCATTGAGAGAAGGTCCTAGCGCTCTTGCTTAGCTGTGGATTTACCATAGCAAAGCGAAGGCAAATACGTCGACTGAAGCCTTTTATTAGATCGCAACTCACTTGCAATACCACAATTCCGTGATTCCTGACAGGTTCATGGCAGCATACTCGTCTTCTGATTCTGTAGCAGGAATAAAGGGATAGCTTTTTGCCACGGAGGTTGGCGTGATGTCGTACAAGTGACCATCAGGTGTACGCACTGCAGAATGAGAAACGAACTTTACAAAGGGAAACGGCGCTAGATCAAAGTACAGCCATCCCCGAACTGGCTTGTAACGGCTATCATAAGTGCACAATTCAGTTACATTGAGGTGGCATTGATTAGAAAGCGGTTGCCACTCGCCAACGCTGACATTCAAGCGTTTTAGAAGCACGCCCTGACTTCGTTGCTCGTACAATCTAGCGGCATACTGCTTCTGAATTTCGTCACGTGGTTTCACGCTATAGCTCGTTTTGCGATCTAATGAAGTTACAAAGTCGTTGACTCAATGGAGTGATCAAATCAATCCGGAATAAATTTCAACACATTACCATTGATACAGTAGCGCTTATGGCTCGGTGGCGGGCCGTCGTCGAAGACGTGGCCGAGGTGGATGCCGGAGCTGGCGCTGCGGACTTCGATGCGTTTCATGCCGTGCGAATGGTCATCGTGCAGCGTCACTGAGCCTTCGACGGGATCGAAAAAGCTGGGCCAGCCGGTTCCGCTGTTGAATTTTGTCTGGCTGAGGAAAAGCGTGGCGCCGCTAATCGGGTCGACGAATTTACCGGGGCGTTTTTCGTCCAGATTGGACGCGGTAAACGGCGGTTCGGTGCCTTGCGCGAAAGCGATCTTTTGTTGTTCCGGCGTCAATAATTGAAATCCCAGCCATTTCCAGAAATTGGCTTGCTCCCCGTTATACCCGGTGTACCGGGTGACTTCCTGGCCGTTCCTGAACAGTACGATGGTCGGTGTTGCGAACAGCGGTTTTTCCAGTGTCCAACCGGCCGGTGGATTGGTGTTCATTGTCGCTACTACGGGTACGGCTGCCTGCCATTGATTGAGCACTTCCTTATCAAAAAGCTTGCAGTATTCGCAATGTTCGGCCTCAAAAATCACCAATTGTTGCGCAAAGTTCAGATCCTTGCCATCCAGCGGTTGAGTGAGGTTGCTGCCGGTAGCGGTTTGCGTTGCAGACTGGCCGGATGCCGGATATTTCACCCCCGTGCCGCCCAGGCCGCAGTAGCCGTTCGGGTTTTTCTGCAAGTAATTTTGGTGATACTCCTCGGCGGTGATGTAGTTCTTCAGCGGCAGGGTTTCGGTCGTGATCGCGCCGTATCCGGCGGTGTTCAGTGCTTGTTGATAAGCTTTCTGAGTATTCAGCGCCAGATCTTTCTGAGTTTCATCGTGATAATAAATAGCGCTGCGGTAATTGCTGCCGACATCGTTGCCCTGGCGGTCGCCTTGCGTCGGGTTATGGTTCTCCCAGAACTTCGCCAGCACGGTTTCCAGCGTGACTTTTGCCGGATCGAAAGTGACCTTGATGACTTCCGCATGGTTTCGTGCCGTTGTCCGGCCTGCGCTTAATTTCCGCTCGTGATCCAGAATCTGCTGATAACCGACGCCGGGCAAATCGCCTCCGGCATAGCCGCTTTCTACGTCGAGCACGCCCGGGATCTCGCTCATGCGTTTCTCCGCGCCCCAAAAACAACCCATTCCCAAGACAATGTAATCCTTTGTGATAGTGCTATTCCGATCGGTAGGTGTCACGTTTTTCTCCATTGCATAGGCTGTCAGAATACATAATAAGCCGGCGATTGCCGCGATAGTCTTTTTCATGATGAATCTCTAGGTGTAATTTAGACAAATTTTCGACACTGGGGGCGTCGCTGAGGTTCACCTACAGAGGATTGTGTGGATGCAAAATTGTTTGAACCTGTATGGTGCCTGGGCTTTTGTTAGTAACGTTGCCGCTGGTATAAATAATGGTCTCTCGTGCTTGGCAATTCAATCTTTCGCAATAGACGCGTGTGAAGTTGTGATTTCAACCACGCCTTCCCGGCAATTTACGAACGTAATTAATGGGTGTGGTTTGTGCCGGATCGCGAGCTTATCGAGCGATCCGGATATTGGTTAAATTTTTTGGGGCTGTAGTAGATCAGGTTAAATATGAGTCCAAGATTTCAAAATTTTTAACTGTTGTTTAGGAGTTCCATAATTGAATCTGAATTCACATTCCTTGAGAAACAATGGAAATGATCCTTTAGGAATACCATTGTATTTTCTTAAGACGCGTTTGGCCTGATTCCAAAAGTTTTCAATGCCGTTGATGTGATTCTTACCTTGTGCAAATAGTGTGGAATGGTTGATACGCTTATGGTAAAAATGATTCACGTCGAGCGCATTATAACTACGATAGCAGTCTGTATAAACTATGCTGTCAGGCGCTATCTTTCTAGTAATTAGCGGCATCAACGTTTCTGTCTTAGTATCTCCAACAACCCTCGTATAAACCTTGCCACCGCGCTTCAATATGCCAAAAACAGCAACCTTACCCGCAGCGCCGCGACCACGCTTGCCCTTACGAATACCACCAAAGTAGCTTTCATCTAATTCCACTACACCATGAAAAATTTCGTGAGATTCTTGCTCTAGATGATAAACAATCACTTCCCGTATTTTGCGATAAAACAGTGCTGCACTATTAGGTTGAATTCCCAATATATCGGCTGCTGATCGCGCTGTAACTTCCAACACAAAATATTCCAACAACCTTGATTGCGTTTTCTTTAATAATCTACAATGACTTATCTTCATTAAATTAGCTTATCAGTTAAGCTAATCTACTACAGCCCCAATTTTTTTCAAATCAATTAATTTTGACGAAACGGCCGTCTTGCTTGATCCAAAATTCATTGGTGAACGCATCGAAGATCGATTCGGCATCGGTTGTGAAGCAATCGGCGACGGTTTGGTTGGTGACGGTGTCTTTAAGCGCCAAGGTCACCGGCGGGGTGACGGTGACGCCTGGTATGCCCGTGGGCAAGCTGCCGAATGAATTGGTGATGTCGAAGCAAGTGTCGGAATTGATAATCAGATTGGTTGCTTCGGCGGGAGCGTTGACGGTGCAATGTTTGCCACTGGCGAAGCTGCTGGCGAAGGATTCAAACGGATTGGGAATGCCGGGAATCGAAATGTTGATGCCGTTGATCTTAGAGAAAGTCACGTTGGTCGATGACAGCATCGATATTCCGGATGCGGCGGTCTGTTGCGGTGTCTGGCAAAAGCTATTACTGTCCGGTATCGGAATGCACTGGCCGTTGGTGGTTACGTTGACGACATTGCCGCTTTGCGTATAGGTTAATCCGGTCGGCGCGTTGGCGGTGTTACACGCCGGAATACTGCCGTTGCCGCCGGAATTGTTGATCTGGGCGATTAAATCCGCTAATGGCGAAACGATGGTTGGATTATCGCCCCAAGGCCCACCCATGACGTAAACCTTATTGTCGCTTTTGTTCACGCCTGCATAAATACCGGTATCCGGATAAAAGCGGAACAGCCAGGGTTCAATGCTTTGCGTCGCTTGATGATTGGGAAAATACGCGGGATAGGTATTTTCGGCCCAATTCAATAAGATTTCGGTGTCGTTGCTTATCTCGGCAAAAGCAAGGTGGAAGTTACCGGACAGAATGATGGCATAAGCGCCCATTACAAATTTTTTCGAGGTATTTTTCATCGAGTAATCTCCTTTTTTTATTAAAATAATACCCCGAAGAATATCATATTCTTCGTGGGGATTGGCTCTGTAGGCGTTTCCGCAATGTTTTAGTATTTGTAATCATTGATGATTTCTCGCTGGAGATCCGGGCACGTAAAATAGTTTGTGCCCGGTCATTGGTAACCTGTTCTGAGTTTTCCTACGGCTTCCAATGTTTCACGAAAGCATCCCGGATATGTCTTACCGCAGCATCGTAACGTAACTGGTATTGTTCCAAGTACATTTTCTTGTTCGTGTATAAGATGTGTGCTTTGTCGCGGTCGTTTTCATCGACCGCGATCTCATTGTGATGCGGCAGTAATCCGCGGCCAGGAAAATCTTTCTTTTTCACGAGATCGGGCGGAATGAACGTAAGTGCTTCCGCGGGACCGTGAGTATCGCCTTTTTGCGCATAGCGGCCGGAAATGATTTGCCCTTGCCAATATTGGGCCGCATCGGCCGCTGATCCTTTGTTGAGATTGGTGTTCCGGGAAAATTTCTCAAAATCGAAGGATGATCCTGAGCCGTAATCGGGTTTCTGCGCTAGGTTGGCGTCCGGATGATCGGGGTCGAATAACTGCAAGCTGCCCTTGCTCACCGATCCGAAATGGCCATAACTGGTATGCGCGTAAAAATCGGCTATCGCATGTGCGGCGAGATGAAATGCATTGAGGTTTTTCAGGCTCTCTTTTTCAAATTGCGCCAGCCGGACTTTGACTAAATCCCAGCCATCGGTGATGTAGCCGTTATCAAAGTGATCCCTTGGATCGTAAGATCCGGGCAAGTCGACGTCATCAACGGTTAGGCTTTTCTGCCATAAAACACTGGTGAAATGCCGGTTGAGCGAATTTAAAACCCAAGGCGGGCAAATATCGGCTGAGAGCGCTTTGTTCAGTAAGCTTTTATGAACCCACCCGGCGAATTCCGGATGAAGGCTCGACCAATCGCGTTTTAAATCTTCCGATATTTTCTTTTTATACACGGAGGGTTGCTGTGTTTGCCATAAGTGCACGTCGTTGAACAGATAGAAAGGCACATACTCGGCTTTCTCCGGCAGATCTTTTTTGACTTCAGTCTGTTTTTGTATTTTTTTCGCATGAGCGGGTTCGATGACTTGCCAGTGACCGGCTTCATCCTTGTACATGACCCAGACATGATCGAAGTCATGCTGTTTTCCTTTCGTCCATGTTCTGAATTTCCCCAGCGCCACCCTGACATTGAACGAACTGATGCCGCTCGCCAGCAATAACGATGCGATCAGCAATGCGCGATCCTCGCAATCACCCGATTTAAGCGCAAGCGTTTCTTCTGGAAACTGCCACGGATCGAGACCGTTTGTCGGTGTGTATTCAATTTCCTTGGCCACGAATTCGGCAATGACATTTGCCCGGAAATCGAACGATCCCGGATCTCGAGAGCGGAAAAACTCCCAGCTGGCGTGCGGTAGTTTGGCCATGAATTTCTTAATCTCGTTTTCCAAGGTGCGGCGCATCACCACATTGCGCTCGCTTACCAAGAATTCTCGCACATCGATATCGTAATTGCCTTTGCTGTGTCCTACCGGGGGGCGCGATGAAGGAACGATGGATTCATGAACGATCCGTTCTCCGTCCCAATTCCAGTTGTGTGTCCGTGAGATCTTTGAAAATGTGAAACACATGTTTTATTCTCCTTCACGAGTAGGTGGTCTGAACGGATACCTGACTTGGCACTCTTATTATTTTCAGCATGACAGATCTGTCGCATTCATACAATCGCGAATTCGGAAATTAACCGCTAACCGATTCATTTTAATCACATTCGCTATTCCGGAACATATCGAAAGCGGTGTTTATTCCGGTGAAAAACGTATTTAACCGGCAAGAAGTGGTAGTGTATGTTTTACCTTGATCAACAATCCGTGAGGTACTTATATCATGAAAAATATTTTATCGATCTTAGCACTGGCTATTGGGGTACTTTTATTCAGTAATGGAATCAATGCCTCAGGCTATGCAAACAAGACTGAATCCGGAGGAGAAGGGGTTGATTCGATGATCCAGGCCATCAAACATGCGGAAAAAGCGAGAACGCATAAAGCGCATGCCGAGCATATTATTGAACATGCGGAGAAGAGCCTGGAGTATGCCAAGAAAGCTGAAGCGGAAGCGATTGCTGGCGGAAACGACAAGGGAAGGAGACCCATCACTGAATCCATCCGGCATTTGGTCGAAGCGATCAGCCACGCCAAACAGGGACATACCGATATCGCCGGTGAACATATTACCGATGCGCTGGAACAGATGCATCAATTTGCCACCCAGTAAGTACATTGTATTGATCACGCTATCCTGATAACACATCGAATTGATTCTGTTGGAGTAAGTTCGGTGTTGTTCAATAGGATAGCGAGAAGGTGATCAACGAATCAGGGCTGTTTTACTTTACGCAGGTAGGGTTTCAGTGTTTTCCAGCCTTCGGGATAAATCTTCTGCGCTTCTTCGTTACTGACCGAAGGCACGATAATGACATCGTCGCCTTGCTGCCAGTTCACCGGTGTTGCCACCTTGTGTTTCGCGGTTAGCTGCATGGAATCGAGCACCCGTAAGATCTCATTGAAATTACGGCCGGTCGTCATGGGGTAGGTCATCATCAGTTTGATGTTTTTATCGGGGCCGATGATAAAGATCGAACGCACGGTTGCATTCGTCAACGCGGTCCGCCCTTCCGCCGAACCCGTTTCATCCGCGGGAAACATATTGTACAGTTTGGCGACGTGCAGGTTGGTATCCGCGATCACTGGATAGCGAACCGCCGACCCGCCGACGTCTTCAACGTCTTTCAGCCATTTTTCATGATCAGTCAGCGGATCGATGCTCAGTCCGATGATTTTGGTATTCCGTTTATCAAACTCGGATTGAATACTGGCCATATAACCCAATTCCGTTGTGCACACGGGGGTGAAATCCTTAGGGTGCGAGAAGAGTACCGCCCATTTGTCTCCAATCCATTCGTGGAAATCGATTTTTCCGTGCGTGGTTTCTACCTGAAAATTGGGTGCTTGATCATTAATGCGCAATGACATGGATAACTCCTTGGTTTTAAGTTGATTAAACGTATGGATCGATGATAGTTCAATACTTAACAGGTTGCGCGGGCTGATCGGGGAGGTGCGTAAAAAAGTATCCCGGATCGCCCTCGTCATGAAGCTGAATCACAGTATATTTGAAATTGTTTGGCATGGATCATAATTTATCGATGCAGTTACCGCCAATACACGGCTAACAATTGTTACAAAAAATGCAAAATACCGATCAGCGACGCACCGCCAACCGCATAAATGAGCGGGCTATCCCAGGTATGCGGAGAGAAGGCTTCAGCCAGGGTAATCAGAACCGGCACCGTGAGCACAGCGGCGATGAATTGGACTGTGCTGAAATAGGAGTGAAAAGCTAAAATGGCGATAAAAGTTGTGATGAATACGCATGCGCTACCGGCATAACTACGAACGTATTTTTCCCGAGTAAACAGCGCATAAGTCGTATATTTTCTTTTTCCGAATTTTATCCCCACCGGTTCGGCAAGCCCGTCGCCGACGCCATTGGCAATAATGATGATCATGATGACCGGTAGCAGCGCATGACTCTCAAAGTAGGCCAGTAAGGGAATGAGTACCAAATAGCTGGCGATAAACTGGGTATAAAGCCAAGTCAGCGTTAATGGCCTGTCTTCCGGCCGGTCAAACGAGCGGAACATCACGGACAGCACTTCAACCCTATTACGCACGGGCGCTATAAAAAATGTCAGAAAAATAATGGCACAGACTAGGGCCTGTTAACGCTATTTGATATAATTTGGTGATGGAAATCACCGAAACTCAATATCAACAGATCGAGCACTGCCTGCCGCGTCAGCGTGGCAACGTCAGCCATTCCAATCTGCAAGTTCTCAATGCCATTCTTTACGTTGCCGAGCATGGCTGCAAGTGGCGAGGACTTCCCAAGCGATTCGGCAACTGGCATACCATCTATACCCGCATGAATCGCTGGGCAAAGAGTGGTGTACTGAGCCATGTATTTGGGCAACTTCAGCATCAGCAAATCATCCGTATCCGTATTGAAACTGTTTCGCTGGACAGCACCAGCATCAAAGTCCATCCCGACGGTACGGGTGCGTTAAAAAAAACGGCCCCCAATCCATCGGAAAATCTCGAGGTGGATGGACCACCAAAATTCATCTGGTTGCCGCAGATTCCAGAACAACCATAAGCTTTGCCCTCTCGCCCGGTCACGCCCACGATGCGCCAGAGGGCAGGCAGCTTTTGCTTTCCCTCGGTCCCGTCAATACGCCCACCTACCTGCTGATGGATCGTGCTTATGAGGGCGACCAAACCCGGCAACTGGCACTAGATTTGGGTTACATCCCGGTTGTTCCGCCCAAAGCAAATCGCTTGTCACCCTGGGAATACAACCGTGCCATGTACAAAAAACGCAACGAGATCGAACGATTGTTCAGAAGGCTCAAGGGATTTCGCCGCATCTTCTCCAGGTTCGATAAGCTCGATGTCGTCTTCATCTCCTTTATCCACTTCGCTCTCATCGTCGAAGCAATCAGATTGTGTTAACAGGCCCTAAATCGATGAAAAATGTTGCTGCGCTATAGGGGTAGTCAATGACCATCGGCAGCAAAGTTGGCAGGAAGAAAAAAGCAAAATGATTGATTTTTCTTGTGTAATTGACTTTGAAATTTCGATGAATGACGAGTAATCCACAAATATAGTGGATTAAAAACAGCATTGCATAAAAGATGGTGTGATGCAGCCAATATTCGGCGGGGATATTCATTTTATATTGCGAAGACTTAACATGCGCTAAGCGAGATTTCTTTCGGTATGGCCGGAAATTAACACTGATTAGCCTGAGCGGGATTTCTGTTTATCGTTAAAGCATCTGCATGCCGGGATTGTATCCCGTCTGCAAGAATTGAACAAAACCGCTTGCTTGCGCAAACGATAAGATTGTTAAAACCGTCGAGCCAGCGTTAACCCGATCAAACTGAACACCCCGGCAATGGTCAAGTAAAGACCGACCAGTGACGTACCGCCAAAGTCACTGAGCGCCTGTGCGGCGATTGGAGCGACGGCCCCGCCCAGGATGCCGCCCGCATTGAATGCCAATGAAGCGCCTGTATAGCGCACCCGTGGCGGAAACAGCGATGGCAGCCACGCGCCGAGGGGACCGTAGACAAAGCCCATGACGAATAGCGCGAGCGACAGCGCTGTCCATACCAGCCATAACGATCCTGAACCTAGAAGCGGTCCAAATACTAATCCCATGCCGATGGTTGCCGCGCATCCCCAAGTCAATACCCGCGCCGCGCTGGTTGCATCAGACCATATACCCGAGACGATGATACCGAGCGCAAGGAACAGAATGGCAGAAAGCTGGGTAGTCAGGAAAACCTCACGGCTGTATCCCAAGGCAACCGTTCCGTGCGCGAGTGCAAAAGCGGTCGAAAGGTAAAAAATCGCAAAGCAAGCGACTACCGCGAAAGTCCCGGCGAAGGTGACCAGCGCATGGTTGCGGACCAGTTCACCGATGGGCACTGGAACCGGCGGGTCCTTTGCCAACGCTTGCGCGAATTCGGGCGTTTCGTTGATCTTTAAGCGCACCCACAGACCGAGGCCGACTAAGATTGCACTGGCCAGAAACGGTATACGCCATCCCCACGCAGCAAATTCTGCTTCGCTCAACGCCATGCCGATCAGCAGGAACAGTCCATTGGCGGCGATGAATCCGATCGGCGCGCCCAGTTGTGGAATCATGCCGAACCGCGCCCGCCACCCCTCAGGGGCATTTTCAACCGCCAGTAGCGCCGCGCCGCCCCATTCCCCGCCAAGACCAAGCCCTTGCCCGAAGCGCAGGATACACAGCAGAAGAGGCGCAACCCATCCAACCATCGCGTAGGTTGGCAGGAAAGCGATCAGCAAGGTTGACACCCCCATCAACATCAATGATGCAACCAGCGTGGATTTCCGCCCGATCCGATCACCAAAATGGCCGAATAAAATCGCCCCGAAAGGGCGCGCGATGAACGCGAGACCAAAACTCAGAAATGACAGCATCAACTGCGCGGATGCAGAGCTGGCTGGAAAAAATAATGGCCCGAACACCAACGCCGCCGCTGTCGCGTAAATGTAAAAATCGTAAAACTCCACCGCCGTTCCCACCAGACTTGCGACTAGTATTCGGCGATGCTGGCGATAGGGGCTGGTCATTATCGATTTCCTTAGAATTTTCCGGGCTATCACGTCAAAGAGCGATGGCCACTTTTTTACCGAGGGGGGACGATAATAAAGAACTGAACGTTTGTCAAACCAATGATTTTATGATCAGGAATTCATGAAATTACGTTTGATTTGAAGTAGTGGTGTTGATTCGTAGATATTTTCTTCTCATCGGAATCGGAATGTTGACAGAAAAAGGCTTCGCGCAATGATGAAGCACTGTAAAGCGCTTGGAATCAGATCAAAGGTGAATTGAAAAAAATAAAAGCTTGGGCAGATGATTTTTGTGTATTAAACAGAATAATCTGAAATGGGGAAATATGCGTAACGGCTTGAAAGTACTATCCGAGTGGACCGGCTACTATGTAATTCCGGATTGCGTAGATCTTCAATGCAATCAATTTACAGTCACAAGGATTGAATACTTTCTAAGTAACTATTGAGACTTCATGATTTTTTGGCTCACCAAAACGGATAAGTCTGGTAACTGGCAAATATCCATTATTTTCTTGTAACTAAAACAATTGTAGAGTTTCTAAAGTCATTGATTCTAAGTTCGTTAACGTGTATTCCGAAGCATTGTTGCAGCAGTTTGAAAAACTTCCAGTTCATTCCAACTTACTGCATGAAAAGGCATACGACCATCTTCTTGTAAAGCACAGCGTTCAAACTCGTGATTGCGGTGCGATGAAACAGATGTCGACCATTGAACTCCACCATAGATGATGCTATAACAAGTATGCTCTTTATATTTTGTTCGATAAGCCATTGTGACTGAATGTATAATTTCTTTGGTCTTGTGATGAATGACTGCTGCGCCAAATATTGGATACTGCCAAAATTTGCCAGGATCTCGATTCAAAATCATTTGACGTAAGCTATCTTGATGCGGCCCCAGAGAAACTTCAGCAAAGTTAGGCAGACTACTGACGCTAGCGCGATATAGCACGCTAAGATGGAATAACTTAAATGAATTGTAGTCAACTGTAATCCAATAGGGCTCAGAAATGCTCCAAGGATCTGGAAGTGGATTAGGATTAGCGTTTATCCACTGAGTCTGGAATGGTTTCTCGCAATATTCATTAAAATGTTGTTCACAGCATTCACAAAATAAATATTCACGGAGCCCTTGTTGAAGGGGTTTATAGCCTTTATTGCCTTGACCATTTATAGCGGCTAAATGCCCCTTATTGTTATACAACTTCTTATGCAAAAATTCAGGAACAATATGAGAATTTCTAAGATCAAGATCTTTAAGACATAATTGGCAAATAGACATTAAAAATCCAAAATGTTAATTTTTTGAAGAAATTACCAAGATAGCGAAAGCCGACATAGATTCTCCTTACTATTGCTTACGCCAGTAACTCTCGAATACTTGCAAGTGCTCTTTATAGTAATTTGGAAAATCAGTTTTCTCCGATTCTGTGTATGCTGGATAATTTGAACATGTTTGGCGATATACGGTTTCACCGTAATCTAAAAACATCTGATTCATAAATACTTTATTTTTCTCATAAGTATGAGCTGTATCAAGTATTTGTTTTGCATATGAAGCTTCATTCCCTTTAGAAGTTTTCTTTACGATTTCATGATTATATTGTTCTATTTTATATATGAAATCCTTATATCGAGAACGCCATAAACTATATGCGATGTCATTTTGTTTTTTATATTCAGGAAACTCTATATTGCATAATTCGTTAATTATTTTTACAGAGTCAATTGCACCATAAATAGTGTAAAAATCTAATAATGGCTTACCAGTGGCACTTCTGATATCAGCAAGGGCAAACGAAGGCAAGGTCATAAGTATAAGTAGGCAAATAAACTTGTTCCACGCTGGTTTCATCGGTATGGTAATTTCTCCATTTCATTATGTTTATCTTGCTGTGTTCTATGAACCCCGTTCAAGTAACACGGGGGGCTACAAATACATACCCTTGAAAAATAAAGAACAACTATAAAGGTTCTTAGATTTTTCGACAATCAATTAAATATCATTAAAGCTGCCTGTGCGAGCAACCGGACGTGAGGACGGGCGCGCAGGCAAGGCGGCGTTGCTGGTAGCCATGAGACTCGGCAAGCGCATAAATCCATAGGGGGATACCTGTGGAGTTATGCGCGCTTGCGGCTTTGATATAACATGACGCATCAATTCTCCAACACGGAACAAGAAAAATCCGGATAGCGCTCTATGCTCGCGTTTCCACGGTCAAGCAAGCGGAAAAGGATTTATCGATACCCGATCAGTTGCGGCAAATGCGCGATTGGTGCAAGGCCAATGGTTACTCTGTAATCATGGAATACGTCGAGCCGGGTGCATCCGCAACCGATGGCAAAAGGCCGGTGTTTCAGCAAATGATTGACTGAAGCTTCACTGAAACCCAGTCCCTACGATGTGGTGGTTTTGCATAGTCTGTCATGTTTCTTTCGTTATTCGTTGGAGTTTGGCTAATATTCTGCGCTTGCTCACGTTGTGGAAGAAACAAAAAGGCGCTCTTTTGAAAGAGTGCCCAGTTTTGTACCGAATTGGCTCACCTACTAGAGCTCGAACCTGGGACCTACGGATTGGCGTGTTTTAATTAACTGTTTTTATTAATAATATACTCTCCAACATTCGCCAATGTTTGTCAGATTTGTCACGTCTTATTTGTGCCGATTTCTAAGTTCGTTAAGCAGCTAAACTATTGCATAATTTGTAAGAATTACTAGCGTTGTTTACAGTATTTGGGAGAATACTGTAGATGAACATACACAAACGCACCCGATTAACTTTATTAGATCGTCAGGAAATCTGGCGGCTTTATCAAACCCGGCTGTGGAAGGTGGCGCATTTGGCGGAACGCTTTCATGTCAGCCGGCCAACGATTTATGATGTACTGAAACGCGCGAGACTGCAGGAATTTACGCCGCGTGACAGCACCAATCAGCGGTTCAAGACGTTGCAATACGGTCTTAAGCGCCTGGCTAAGGTCGAACAAGCCATCCAGGAACGGCTCAAGCGTGAAGCCAAACGCTATAACAAGTCTTACCCAGGTGAGCTTGTTCACTTTGATACCAAGCGGCTTTCCTTGTTGAAAGGGCAATCCGCCAATGAACCTCGCGAGTACCTGTTTGTGGCCATCGATGATTTTTCCAGGGAGCTGTATGCCGATATTTTTCCCGATAAAACTCAACACAGCGCAGCTCGCTTTCTCATAGACACTGTCATTGCCCAATGTCCGTATCAGATCGACTGCGCTTATTCCGATAACGGCAAGGAATTTAAAGGAACTGACGGCCATGCTTTCGGCAAAGCTTGCACACAACACGGTATCGGACAGAAGTTTACCCGCATCAATCGTCCGCAAACCAATGGCAAAGCCGAACGAGTCATCCGCACCCTGATGGATATGTGGCACAGCCAGATTTCCTTTAAAGACTGCGCCGATCGGCGCATTCTGCTTTCCCGTTTCATTAACTTCTACAATACCGTCAAACCTCATAAGAGTTTGAATAATGCTACCCCTTATGAAATACTTCACGCTTATTTCAATCAACCTCTCTGTAAACAACCCTGAGATTTCTTACACATAATTAAATACAGTTAAATTTTAGTGGAATTGAAAATGCAATCCATAGTATGCGATGCTAAATCCAGGTTGATTAACGAATTCTTTGAACATGATTTGAATCAATTGCAGAAAATTTATCCTTCCATTCAGGAAATGAATGTTTCTAAAAAAGCTTTTCTTTACCACCAAGGTGATCGTTGTTGCAATTTATTTTGGATAAAAAGCGGTATTGTTAAGCTTTCTCATTTAGCAGAGCAAGGGAGTGAAATTACTATTGATCTGCTTAAAAGAGGGGATGTCACTGGTTGCTTTCAAAATAATTCTGCCAGTCAGGAAATAGATGAGACTGCGCAGGCATTGGATAATGTTAATTTCTATCGAATAGCCTATAGCGATTTTAAAGCAATGATGTCTCATCAAACAGAGTTGGCTTGGTATGTCATTGAAGATATGTATGCTCGGAGACAGAGAGTTGAGCGCAAGTTAAGAACTATTTTGACTCAATCCGTTGAAGTACGCGTTGTAACTACATTATTAGAATTGGCTAGGATGTTTGGAATACGATGTACGCATGGGTATACCTTGGAAATCCATTTGACCCAGCAGGAAGTGGCGGATTTGGTGGGGGCAAGCCGCTCAGTGGTGAGTACGGTTTTGAATGATTTCAGAAATCGTGGAATGCTTGATTATACGCGCGATCAGATTTGTATTAATGACGCTGCTCTTGTCGATTCTTGCAGATTCCTGCGCCCCTAAGGAAGCGCTAATTAATTCAACGAACGTGATGAAGGGAGGCGCACGGGACGCAACAACCGAGACATATCAATCTGATAGGCGAGGGAGTGAGTGCCGCGCAACGAAGCAATTCGCTCGTGCAGTCAATTAATCAGCGCTTCCCTAACAACCTAGTAAGGAATTTGTAGATTTGTTGTGTAGATAACAGACATCGATGATAGCGCTGTATTAATTTATGGGTCATGGTGACTATTGGAGTGACCAAAAATTAATACAGGAGCATTTACATGAAAGTGATCTCGCCGCGTATACATGGTTATCTTGATTTTTTGACCGTCTTTATTTTTTTACTTGCCCCTACACTTTTAGGATTAGGTCAGCTATCAGCCATACTTGCCTATAGTCTTGCTGTAGTACATTTGCTTGTCACTCTGGCTTCTGATTTTCCTTTTGGGGTAGTAAAGCTAATTCCATTTACCGTTCATGGCTGGATCGAGCGGATGGTCGGCCCCTTGTTAATAGCCATACCTTTTCTCCTTAATTTTTCAACCGAAGAAGCCGCAAGAAATTTTTACATTGCGATGGGTATTACTATTATCTTAGTTGGCATACTTACTGATTATCAAGCTGAAGCAAGCGATGGGAAAATCAAATAAAAATTGGCAGCAGTAACAGCATTTGATAATTAAGCTAATTGAAAATTAATGTATGGCTATGAAATTATCTTGCTTGTTATTTTTAGTATTAATCATGCAGCTAATTGATTAATTTCAATAATTTATTTTTGTGGAAGAAATTGTCGATCAATATCTTATAAATTGGCTTGTCTTGCTGCGTTTTGACCTCTACCGAGATAGAGGTCAAATATAAGCTTTAATTTTTCCGGCAATCAATATTTTGTGTCTGTGAGGGCGAAATATTTTTTATTTTTCGCGCAAACAGAACCCAACCTCGATGTGATTCCAATTGTGACTGCCTGGGATGCTATTCACAATCGAGCGATCGACTACATCCAGTCGAACGACATACCCGCAGGGCTTCATCTGGATGGGGTTAAGCGTATCAAGAGACCAGCCTTGTCCGCCTGGAGCCGGAGCGGGTGACGTATTCGCTAAAAATGGGTTAGGGTGGGGCTGATTCGAAGGTGTGGTGGACGTGTTAGGTTCAGTTGAAAGGCTCCATGATCCGAAATAAAGATCGTTTGCAACAAAATTACCAGTAATAGTCGAGTCTTGACTGAAATCCTTGCAATCGCCGCCTGCCGCGATATGAATATCGATGCTCGGAGGGTTAGCTGGTGGCAAGGCTGGTGCAGTATTATCGAGTTGTACACGGTACCATGGGCTGCTGCCGATAATGTTTAGATCATTGGGCGCAGTGGCGATGTCGAGCTGCATCTCCCAGAGATCATCCCTATCTGCCAACGCCAAGGAAGAGGAGGACCACACGGCGATGGTTCTTGTCACGTAGTCAATTGGATTTAGATACTTGAAGAAACCGCCCACTGCAGTTTGTGTGTCGAATGTTGGCGGGTGATTCCAACGCTCCACCTGGAAGCCGTCATCCAAAACCTTGACGATGGAGTGATCACTGGATTTTCGTACTCTTACTCGATAGAAAAAGCCAGGGTAAAATTGTGCATCCATGTAGAGAGCACCGCCAAAGGGGCACTCACGATCATGAGCATCGGCTGGCACACCAGGGTAGTGTGCGAATGCGGCGCCGACGCCAGATAGAGTTAGACCGCTGACAGTCGTATTGATAAATTCCACAGGTATGCCGCCGATATTCCGAATTTCTGGCTGCTTTGGAGAACCAGGCTCGGATGGATTGATCTGAACGTGCGTGTCCATACGATTCCCGTAGTAGTTTAGGGCGTCTGGATCGGTCGTAGATGGAGGGATATTCCAGGAGAGAACTGCTCGAATCCTGGCAATCTTAGGTTTTTTACAACTTTGGCGAAATTTGGTCAGATCGACAGGAAGAATGGCCGAATAACACAATCCCATTTTAGGAACTGATGGGATATCATGCACATTGACTTGTACGGTTCCCATGTAGGTCCACTCACATGTGTTATCAAAATCAGCCCAGAAAGCTACATATTCCTGGCTGCCAGCATGGCATAGGTCGCCAGAGTAACCCAGTGGTTGTTTAATTCGGAAAGTAGCGACTAATCTTTCAGGTGCGCCCTCGTCGAGTCCAAGGCACTCGATCTCTTCATAGTTCACATCCGAGCTAGTCTTCAGCAGCGCTCCAATAGCACTGGCAAAATCCAAACCGGCTGATGTCCATTCCGTAGTCTTCGCGGCGGCAAGTTCCTGGCTAAACACTCCGGTAGAAACGATTGAGTGAATCTCTTTTACGCCGAACCGGTGTGCAGGAACGCTCAAAGCCATGTTGGAGGTTGTTTTCTGACTGTAAAGTTTAGCTAATTGGGTAACACCGAAAGGTGCAGGATCCGGTTGCGGAATTGGTTGATACTTAACTTGTTCGAAAAGCGGAGGAATCTTGATTTTCTGAGGGAGAGAGGCACTAATCAGATCGAAAAGGCAGAACAGGTTCCACGGCCTGGGTTTAATCTGAATCTGGCAATCAAGAGAATTACCCCATACCGGAGTCCAGCTGACATTGGCGGCACCGGCTGGCGGTTGCCATTGCCAGGAAAGTATTGCATGCACCTTGGGCAATAGAGGAGAGTTGCAGCAATTAGTTTTGGGTTCCAAGCGGAGATTAGCAACATAGATAAGCGGCTTCTCGGGTTGCTCTGAACAGTCTGTCCCAGTGGGAATATCGTGAACCGTAACAGCTGTAACACCAGCATCTTCCCAACCGGAGCCATAATCGACAAAGAATCGAACGAATTCAGTGCTACCTTTGCTGCACAGATCCCCTCCGTAACCGAAAGGACGCTTAATTGCGATAGTGGCTTCCAGAAAGTTGGTTTCCGGGTTAAAACCGACGCAAGTGAGTTGCTCATAGGATATATCGGATATTTTCTTGTTTTCTGCTTTGAAATTGCTCTGCGGTAAATTTCCAAAATAATTAAGATTATTTGCGAGCATTGCTTTGAAGTTTTTTCGCAAATTTAATTCATTTGCATCATTTGATTGAGATTTTTCCTGATTAGCCATGATTGTTCTCCATTAAATTGGGAAACTATGATAATGACAATGCAAGCACTTGATTATATAAGTAAAATACATAATTCTGCCAAATATGTACTGTAGTTCCGTTGAACGGGAATACAACTTTTATAAGCCATACTTAATTAGAGATTATTCTTCGTTAGAGAAAATTAGAATAAGCAAAAACCTTAATTTTCTCTAAGATAATACTTAAAAAAGAAAAAACAGAAATTTATTAGATCAGATATATAAGGCTAAGATTTGAAGTATTACTTGAAATAATTTGTGCAGAATGAAGTGATTTCTCTGAACTGAATAACATGAGAGAAAATAAAATTCATGCGAAATGATGTTATCAAGCTTAGACAGCTCGTTGATGTGGCTGTACTTGATAGATTTGTAATAAAGCTTGCCATTGATCGACTGTATGAGGTCGTTGAGAAAGGATTTTTACCGTTGGATGCTTCATTGCATGAGCGCTCTCACAAACTGAATGCGAGAAAGCAGGAGTTATTGATTCAGGTTGCGGAATACCGACGCCAGCAGCAATTCTCCGAAATCAAGCAGAATCAGCTTGAAGCTTTCACCAAAGCACTACGAACTAAGCTACCGGACAGAAAAAGCGGATTCGGTAAGAAATATTTCAAACTGCTGGTGAGTGAAATCCGTATCAAAGACAATTAAGCGGAGATAACCGGCAGTTATTCTGCGCTTGCTCACGCTGTGGAAGAAACAAGAAAGCACTCGCTTCAAAGAGTGCCCAGTTTTGTACCGAATTGGCTCCCCGACCAGGGCTCGAACCTGGGACCTGCGGATTAACAGTCCGTCGCTCTACCGACTGAGCTATCAGGGAATTGATGAGATGCGCATGTTAACGTTTTGAAGCCTTCCGGTCAACCATCAGATTGCGTCTTGTATTGGAAATTTGCTTTGTTTTAGGGGGTGTCCTAGATTTTGTGTAAACGGTGGTTAATAATGCCGAGGCATTCTTTCGTTAAATTGAATAGTAAACCTGTTTAGTGCCGGTTTCCAATCTCTTAGTGGCATAGACCATTTTTTGGCGATATTGCTGAGAGCCAAATAGAACAATTTGATCACAGCTTCATCGTTGGGAAACGATCCACGGTTTTTGCTGACTTTGCGTAGGCTCATATTGACTGACTCAATCGCATTGGTGGTGTAAATAATGCGCCGTATCTCAGGCGGGTAGTCGAAGAATGGAATGATGCGTTGCCAGTTATTGCGCCAAGATCGGGCGATCGGTGGATAAGCATAGTTCCATTTATCTTCAAAGTCGGCTAACGCGTGTTCAGCCTCATCAATCGTGGCGGCGCTGTAGACCAAACGTAAATCAGCAGCTACTTCCTTGCGTTTATTCCAGCCGACGTAGTTGAGACTATTACGAACCATGTGCACGATACAGAGTTGTACAATGGCATGTGGATAGATGGTTTCAATCGCTTCGGGAAAGCCCTTTAAGCCATCGACACAGGCGATAAAGATATCTTGCACGCCACGATTTTTGAGTTCAGTGACAACGCTGAGCCAGAACTTGGCACCCTCGGTCTGAGCAATCCATAAGCCCAGTATTTCTTTATGGCCCTCCATGTTAATGCCGATCGCCAGGTAAATCGCTTTGGTACGAACGCTACCAGCGTCACGAACTTTGGCATGGATACAATCGAGATAGATCACAGGATACACCGCATCGAGAGGCCGGGATTGCCACTGCTTCACTTCATCCATTACGCCATCAGTGACCGTAGAAATGAGCGTAGGCGATACTTCTGTGCCATACATTTCAGTGAGGTGCTGTTGGATTTCACGCACTGTCATGCCACGGGCATACAGCGAGAGGATCTTGTCATCAAAGCCCGCCCAGCGGGTCTGATGCTTGGAAATGATCAGAGGCTCGAAGCTGCCCTCACGGTCACGGGGGATCTCGATGGGTAACTCACCGAATTCACCTTTCAGGGTCTTACGGCTTTTACCATTTCTGGTATTGCCAGTGGCATTGACTACCGTTTCGTGCTTATCGTGACCAAGATGATCGGCCATTTCTGCTTGCAAGGCACGTTCAACCAACGCTTTGGTGAGTTGCTTGAGAAGACCATGCTCACCGATTAAATCTTCTGGCTTTTTGTAATCGGCCAGCAGGCTATCAATTAAGCCGGCTGGCAGGGGTTTGGGTGTGGTCATTTTTGCTCCAAAAATATATAAACAGTTTCCTGCAATATGACCATTTACACAAAATTATTTACACCTCCGCATTTTCCTGGCCGGAACGATCGAGTACTATGAATTCGGTGCCACTGCCCATTGGCAGCTTGACCGGTTTATTGAAAAAAAGTGCTTGATAATGCTGGTACTGTTTCCGGTATCGTGGCGCGATTGGCCTATCAATCGTTAGCCCCTCGAGTTCATTCTCGCTGAAACCGAACAATTGCAGCGCTGCTGGGTTCATTAACACGATACGCCCGTCACTTTCAATTAACACCATCGCATCCGCCATAGCATCGAATAATACCTTGAAACTTAAGTTTTTTATCGCTTCGGTCACATTACGCTCCGATTGTAGAGCTCAGCTTTTTAGTTGCTGAAGTTTGTGTTCAAAATTTATTTTTCTCTATTAGATTCCATTACATAAGAGTTTACCCTTACGTGCTTACGCGTATGTTGCTATTTCTTATACATAAGTACTATTCCTTCGAAAACAGGATTCTCTGTTCAAACCATCAAAATTAAATAGGGAGAGGAAAAAGGAATGATTAGGAAAAATGCTCGGTGTGCCCGTTGGATGGCTTTAGCCGTTACCGGGTTTCTTTTAGGCAGCAATTATTTATTCGCAGCGGAAGTGGAAAAAGGGGAGACGGAGAAGACAACGAAACCATCCGTTGTCGTTCAAAACAAGACCGTAGCCAATGGAGCCAATGGCGCACCTTTCAGCGCACTGGAATCACCTGGGCGTACGCGCTTTGACTTCGATAATCTGACCAAATTGATGGAGGATCACAAAACGCCGCTTGCCGCTATGGCGCCGGATTGGCTCAATGTGGCAATCGAACACCGTACCCGTTACGACGTATACGATCACGGTTTTACCAAGAGTATTCCGGGATTCAACGATCAGATTCATCAACGTACCCGGTTCTTGTTTGAAGTCAAGAACATCATCGATCCGCTGAAGTTCACCCTCGAACTGACCGACATCCGCGCTCCACTGGCCAACTTCGGGCAAGATCATAACCCGACTATGGCCGATCATTTTGACTTCACCCAAATGCATCTCGGTCTGCACGACAAAAACTTTCTCGGCACAGGCTATGCGGCGAAATTCGAAGTCGGCCGTTTCATGATGGACTTGGGTGAAGCCCGCCTGGTAGGGGGGCACCGTTGGGGTACCTTATCACCCGCGTTTGATGGTTTGCACTTCATGATGGGCAATACCGATCAAAAATGGAGTTTGCGCGTGTTTGGCGCCCGTCCGGTGCAACGTGATCCGACATCGTTGAATTGGAACACTCCCGAAACTTACTTCTCCGGCGCTTACGTTACCAATCGCGATCTGCGTTGGGCTAACTTCGACGGTTATTTCTTGCAGTTGAACGAAAGCGATAATCTCAGACAGCGTAACTTATCGACCACCGGTTTCAGGCTGTTCGCCAAGCCGACGAAAGGCAGCATGGATTATGAAATTGAATCCATGTACCAATTCGGCGATACCCGGAACAAGAGCCTATTCGCCCATCGCCATCACGGCGAAGTCGGGTATAGCTTCAATACCTCGATGCCGTTGCGGGCGCTGTACTTATTCGACTTTGCATCGGGAGACCGCGATCCGGACAAGAACTTTGACATTTTGTATGCAAAACGCCGGGTTGAATATGGTCCGACCGGTATGTTCGGGCCGTTCTTCCCGTCCAATCTGATGTCGCCCGTCGGCTTTCGCGCCACGCTCGTTCCCACCCCCACGGTGCGCCTGATGATGTCGCACCGTGCGTACTGGCTGGCGGATAAGCGCGGCGCGTTTGTCGGCAGTGGCCTGCAAGATGCGACCGGCGGGGCCGGGGGCTTTCTCGGTCATATGCTCGATGTCAGTTTAGGCTGGGATCCGCAGTGGAGTTACATGAAACGAATGAGCTTCGACTTTGGTTATAGTCATTTATTCAAGGGCGATTACTTTGATAAGGTTCCATTCAGCCCGGGCATGAAGGACACCAATTATGGCTACACCATGGTGACCTTCAAGTTTTAGTGTCGTCAATATTTGAGAAGCAGGCGGCTCCTTAAATAACTTTAAGGAGCCGCCGGTGCATTACTTAGGGAAACGCTGATTAAATCAACGAACGTGATGAAGGGCGAGGCGCGCGGAACGCAACAACCGAGACATATCAATCTGATAGACGAGGGAGTGAGTGCCGCGCAACGAAGCAATTCGCTCGTGCAGTCAATTAATTAGCGCTTCCTTAGTGTAATGCTTGTTAGAAATTGCGTCATGGAAGGTGTGTGATCATTGCGGCGCCGTTTGTCGGGTAAAGCGGCATCATTCGCTCAACTCGCTTTCGCGTGCAATGCGCGCGAGATCCAGCAGATTATTGGCGCCAGTCTTTTGCATGATTTTGGATTTGTGGATTTCCACCGTGCGATAGCTGATGCCCAGATAAGAGCCGATTTCCTTATTGGAATGTCCTTGCACCGCGAGGAGCATGACTTCCCGCTCACGCCGGGTGAGCTTTGTCAGGCATGTGGTTATTTCCCGGTTTTGCGTGGCGTCACTCAATCGTTTTTTGGCTTCGGTAAACGCAGCACGTACGCAGATCAAGAGTTTTTCCCGGATCACCGGTTTGGTCAGGAAATCGATCGCACCGCCCTTGATCGCCCTGACACTCATGGGAATGTCGCCATGCCCAGTCAGAAAAATGACCGGTAGCAAAATCTTACGCCAAGCCAGTTCTTCCTGGAGTTGCAAACCGTCCATTCCGGGCATTTTTACGTCAATGATGACACAGCCGAAAAAATCCGGACGGTAAGCATTCAGAAAGGTTTTGGCGTTCTCGAAGGATTGCACCCGCATACCAGCCTGTTCGATCATCAATGTGAGGGAATCGCGCACGGCTGCATCGTCATCTACGATAAAAACGGTGAGTTCCTGCATGATCATGGTCCAAAGGGGAGGGTGAAATGGAATTTTGCGCCTGTTTTTGCATCGGAATCAACCCAGAGTTGACCGCCGTTGTCTTCGATCAACGCACGGCTGATCGAAAGTCCCATGCCGATGCCGGATGGCTTGGTGGTAAAAAAAGGCTCAAATATGCGCTTTGCTACCACTTGATCAAATCCCGGGCCGTTATCCTGCACGATCACAACCGCGACATCCTGATCATTGACAGTCTGCACCGTGGTGGTGATCGTCAGAACCGGGAAATCGATGTTGCGCATCGCTTCGATAGCATTTCTGAAGAGATTGACCAGCACTTTTTGTATTTGCGTGCGGTTACACTGGACTGCCGGGAGATTCTGCTGCAAATGCAGTATCGGGTGAAATCTTCCGTAGCCGTCATTGTATACAATGCTCAGCGCGCCATGAATGACATCGGTCAAGTTCGACCGTTCGGTCACCAATTCGCCTTTTTGCAGAAAAGCCAGCAGTTCGTGCAAGCTGCGTCCGGCCCGCTGGGCTTGTTCCACGCAACCTTGCAACGCACGCTTTAAATTGTCCGCGCTGAAACTGTCGTTTTGCAGTGCGTGCAGCACCACTTCGCTATAAGCGGAGATTGCCGCCAGCGGTTGATTGAGTTCATGCGCGATTGCCGAAGCCGTGCGTGCCGCTACTTGCTGCTTGAGAATATTTTCGGTTTCGTTGCGGTGCACTTGCAGTTTTTTCTGAATGTTTTTCTGTTCTGTGACGTCGCGTGTAACGCCTATCAGGCGGTGCGGGCACCCGGCCTCAAAATATACCCGGCCCCTGGCGGATATCCAGCGTTCAACGCCGTTAATGGGATTGATAATGCGGTATTGCGCTTTGAATTCGCCATTGCTGTTGGGATCCATCGCTTTATCGATAGCCGCTTGCCGCGCCTCACGATCTTCCGGATGTATTGCGGCGACGAATTCTTCGTAACTGACAGTTTTCTCGGAATGCTTGCCCCACAGCTTGCGCATCTGCCTGTCCCAATAAATGATATTGCGCTTGAAGTCGTAGTCAAAAATACCTAAGCCGGCTGCTTGCTTGGCCAAACGCAGGCGTTCCTCGCTGGAACGCAGCGCATCTTCGGTATCGAGACGCCGGTTAGCGATCGTGAATAGGATAAGAATGAAAAGTTGTTGTCCCGTTTTGATGGGGCTGAGACTGATATCCAGCAATATTTCTTTGCCATCGCGATTTAATGCGATCAATTCATTGCCAACGCTCATGGAGCGCTTTACCGGCCGGTTCAAGAACAGCCGTTGATAGTAGCGGTACTGTTTGCGATAGCGGGGTGCGATCAGCATTTCGATGGCCAGCCCTTTCATTTCATCCGCGCTGTAACCCAGCAATTCTTGTGCTGTCGGATTGGCCAAGACGATATGTCCCGTGTTTTCAGTCAACAGCATCGCATCCGCCGCTGCATCGAACACTGTCCGGAAATTCAAGTTTTTCACTGCGCTATTCACATTGTTTTCCTGCTGTTGAATTCGAGTGTGTACCGCGGTGAAGCTTACGATAAAAACCTGTAATTTTCTATCAATTTATTGATATGTAAGGGTTTGCCCTTACGTGTCAGCACGAATATTGCCCCCTGTTTTTCTCTTGTAGGATTTGCCGGGTAGGGAATATGACGCGAGTTTGCCCACCATTCCATTCCGTTTGCATCGTCTAAGTTTGCTGGTGGGCTTTTTTCAATCGTGCGGATTATTGGAGGCATTAACCGCGTTCGGCGGCGTGTTGTTTTCACTACATGATATTAACCCCTTTAACTGTTTGGAGAAACGAAATGAGTAGAAAAATAATAGCTTACGGACTTGTTCTGGCTACGCTATCCCTATTGCCGGGCAAAATATTCGCTGCCGGGCAAGCGCTGGCGGGTTGTAAAGAGAGCCCGGTCAAAGCTAACACAAGTCCCGATACGATACTCCCGGATGTAACACGTAGAGTCTCCCTCGTTTAATAACTATTCGTATAAGAGGAGTGTAACCATGTCTCTGTCCAGTCTTCTCGTACCGGCGATACTTTTTTTCGCGCTGGGTATGTTTGCTTGCCTCATCAAATCGGATCTGAAATTTCCGCCCGATATGCACAAGATGATCGTTATCTATTTGCTGATCGGTATCGGACTTCATGGCGGCAAGGCGCTTGCAGGATCTGATATGGGATCCGCGCTTCCCGCCGTATGGGCGGCACTTGCGTTTGGTTGCGGGTTGCCCATTGTGGCTTATATTATTTTGCGGGCGCTGGGAAAAATCGATCCGCTCAATGCCGCGGCCATTTCCGCGCACTATGGTTCGGTGAGCGCAGGAACCTATATGACGGCGGTTGCGTTCCTGGGGGGTATCGGCGTGACGTATGAAGCCTATCCCGTGATCATGCTGGCGATCATGGAATCACCCGCGATCATGATTGGTTTGGTGCTGGCCGGCTATTCCCGGAAAATTTTGGGCGGAGCCACCAAAGCCGACAAAGGAATGTATAAACATCTGATCATCGAAGCCTTTACCAACGGCAGTATTCTGTTGTTGTTCGGTTCGATGGCGATCGGCTGGGTGGTTTCCGATCCGAGCTACAAGAAAATTGAGCCGTTCTTTGAACTCATCTTCATGGGTGCGCTGTGTATATTCCTGTGCGATATGGGGATGGAAGCCGGGAAAAGGTTATCGGAATTTAAGACCGTCGGTGTTTTCCTAGTGGGTTTTGGCATTGCTATGCCTTTAATCGGCGCGGTATGCGGATTGTTCGTCGGTCACTTCCTCTTGGGGTACTCAATCGGTGGTATCACGTTGGTAACCGTACTCGCAGCCAGCTGCTCCTATATCGCGGTGCCCCCGGCCATGCGGCTTGCGATTCCAGAGGCGAATCCATCGTTTTATCTGACGCTGTCGCTCGGGGTGACTTTCCCATTCAACGTGGTGGTGGGTATTCCTATGTACTATGCGGCTGCCCAGTACTTGCACGAGACTTATTATCCGTGGTGATGGATATTTCCGCTGCTGGTTTGGTTACGCATGATTGAAAGCATATTGGGTATGGGGCAGCGATGCGATGATGAATCGCTGCCTGCCACGATATGGAATGTTTCAATCAAAAAAGCACCGGCTGGAATGTATCAGTGATTGAAATGACTCAGGATAGCCTCGGGAATTGATCCGGAATGTGCAGAGCCTGAGTACGACATAAACAATTTTGGGAGAGAAATGATGGTGTTAAGACCAGATATTTTAGTGACTATGAAGCGCATCGAGATCGTCATTGATGAAAAGTCGCTGGATGATATGCTGAAGCTGCTTCGGGATGCCGATGTGCGTGGCTACACAGTCATCAAGAAGGCGGGAGGGTTGGGTTCAACCGGTGAGCGCAACCCGGATGATTATGTGTTGGAAGAGCATAATGCGGTGATGGTTCTTGCCTGTGAAGAGGACCAAGCAGAGAAAGTCATTATGACGCTTCAACCGAAACTAAAGGATTTCGGCGGTATGTGCCTGATTTCCGATTGCCAATGGGTGATAGGGCCGGCCATTTCATTTTAACCGGATTACTATTACCTCTTGGACGGTTAGTCCTTGCGCATCAAACAGAATCCCGGCTGTGATCAGCCGGGATTATTCATTCAAACCTTTTCCTGGAATTGTAAAAAACTGTGCGATCAATCGTGAAAGCGCAGTTCCGGCCGATTGCTGCACTACTTCCGCCGGATGAGGCATTTCAAGCGGGCTGCCGCTCTTGTCAACACTATCTTTGCTTATACCCGTGCCGGATACCGGTCTCCGTTTTATCGCTATTATGCCCGAGCACCAAACCCTATGGCTTATAAGGGCTTACGCTTAAGTGCTCGCACAGATTTTTCAACCCGTTGTTCCCACGTAATATTCAAAACAGCTGAATAGATTGGATCGCCGTTTTGCTCGAGAAAATTACTGGAGGAGGTATAAAACCATGGCTTGGAAAAATATTATGGTCACGTGTTGGATGGTTTTTTTCATTATTGGGTGTTTTTTATGGAGCCCGCACTTATTCGCAGCGGAAGTGGAAAAAGGGGAGACGGAGATTCAAAGGCGATTACTTTGATAAGGTTCCATTCAGCCCGGGCATGAAGGACACCAATTATGGCTACACCATGGTGACCTTTAAGTCTTAATGTTGCTTGACGCGGTTTTCCTGTTTTTGTATGGCCCGGTTGCGGATGAGCCGAAATAAGACGTGATGTTTTGTTATTACAACGAAGAAGATAAACGGTATGATCTAAAGAGGAAGGGTGGTGAAGCAGTTTATCGGCGATCACCCGGTATTAGATTCTTACAGGTCTTGGAAACGGAATGGATTACAAAATTTTACTGACGGTTTTCGCCACGGTGTTTATCGCGGAACTGGGTGACAAAACGCAATTGGCTACGATGCTGTTTGCCGCCGACAAGGAAGTCAGCAAGCTGACGGTATTTGTCGGCGCATCGCTGGCGCTCATTGCGACTTCGGCGCTTGGTGTACTGGCTGGCAGCGTGATTTCCGATTATATCAGCGAAAAACATTTGCACTATATCGCAGGGGCGGGGTTTATTCTGATTGGTGCGTGGACGCTGATTAAGGCGTAGGCGGGAGCGGTCACATCCCAGGTTTTTCAAGCTCGCTATAAGTGGCGTCGTGAGTATTATTTGCTTTTCTTTAAACGCAAAGTCACGCAGAGACCGCCGTTTGGATTGTTCTCAATCAGTAGTTCTCCACCGTACACCTGCATGATATCGCGCACAATCGCCAAGCCGATGCCGTGACCGGGGGTGGATTGATCGGCGCGCACACCGCGTTCCAGGATTCTGGCGATTTCATGCGGTTGGATACCGGGGCCGTCGTCCTTGATTTGGATCACCACCTGATTTTCCTGATAACCCGCCGCTAAATGGATGCTGTTGCGGCACCATTTAAAGGCGTTGTCGACCAGATTACCGAGTAATTCCATCAAGTCGCCTTCGTCGATGCGCAGGCCGATGCTGTCATCGATGGCGACGGTTATTGCAGGCTGTTTGTTGCGGTAGGCTTTGGTGACGGTGTTGACGATCCGGTCGGCCATCGGGCGTAACAGAATCAATCCCATGCCCGGTGAGCTGCCGGCGGTTGCGGCGCGGCGCAGCTGGTACTGGATCGTGTTGTCCATGCGGTCGATTTGTTCCTGAATCGTTTTGCGCCGGATGGCTTCATCGTCTTCACTATGAATGGCGCCCTGTAGGACGGCAAGCGGTGTCTTGAGGCTGTGCGCCAGATCGGCGAGGCCGTTGCGGTAGCGTTTTTGCTGTTTGTGCTCATGCGCGATCAGAGAGTTGATGCTGTCGGTCAGCAACTGGAGTTCGCTCGGATAAACGCCTTTCAACCTTTCCTGTTGGCCGGATTCGATCGCGGCAAGCTCCACCGATACCTTGCGCAATGGCTGCAAGCCCCAGCGCAATACCAGCATTTGCGTGGCTAACAGCAAAATGGCCATGGCGCCGAGCCAACCCCATAAATCTTCGCGATAACGGTCAATTTGCGCTTCAAACAGTACGGTATCAGTGATGACATTGAAAGTCAGCGGATAATCGCCGGACGGTGTTTCCCAAGCCACGCCATAGCGGTAAATAAAATGCGACTCGTCGTTAATCATGATTTGCGCGAATTCTTTTTTGCCTTTTTCCAGCAAGGTAATGTTCGGGATCGGTTTGTTCAGCGATGATGTGGAGCGCCAGGCGATGGTGTTGGCCGGGCCGATGATGAAGGCATAAGTATCTGAGTTTACGTGACCGAGTTCGGCATCGAGTAAGTTGGTCGGCACATCCAGCTCGCCGGAATCTTCCACTTCGGCGTCACCCATCAGCATCAGTACCTTCGCAAACAGCCGGTCTTTGACGCCGACGCGGGCACTGTCATAAAAAGCGCGATCCAGCGTCCAGGCGATGCCGACGATAAAAATCAATAACACCAGCGTTGCGCTGAATAAAATGCGCCGGTTAAGCGACATCATGACGATTTGTTGCACTCCAGCGTGAAGCGATAGCCGCGGCCGCGCATGGTTTCGATCGGATTCAAGGTACCCTCGGGGTCGAGTTTGCGACGCAGCCTGCCGACCATCACTTCGAGCACGTTGCTGTCGCGATCTTCGTCGTGCGGGTAGAGATAATCAGCCAAGGTGTGTTTGGATAGCACTTCACCGTGATGACGCACCAATTCTTCCAGCAAGCGGTATTCAAACGAGGTCAGTTCGATGCTCTCTCCATTGACGGTAACGGATTGAGCCGTGACATCGAGCGTGATCGGGCCGCATTTCAGGAGGGTTTGCGGTATGCCGGTAGAGCGGCGCAACAGTGCTTTGACCCGGGCTTGCAGCTCTTCCATCTGGAATGGTTTGGTCAGGTAGTCATCCGCGCCCATTTCCAGCCCTTGTACCTTGTCCTGCCAGCTGCTGCGCGCGGTTAGAATCAGAATCGGCAGCAAACTGCCGCGTTCGCGCAATGCTTTGATAATCTCCAAACCGGATTTGCCGGGCAGGCCGATATCGATAATGGCGGCATCGAGCGGATATTCGGTGGCGAGAAACAATCCTTCATCGCCGTTGCTGCACGTGTCGACCATATAACCGGCCGCTTCCAGTTGCTGCCGGATCTGGTTTTGTAAGCGGAATTCGTCTTCAATGACCAGGATGCGCATCGTTTACTCCTGCGTACATAATAATTTGCTTGGTTGAACCATGGGATTGCAGTGCGCGTGCTAATGCGTTGAAATGACCGTGCCATCCAGCGCATTGATCAGAACCATATGGACTGTGCCTTGGTTGCTGAGAATTTTGATGCGGTAAGTATGATCGGTCTGATTGATCGCCAGCACGCGGCCTTTGAAATGCTGTTGCGCGATGGCGATTGCCCGCTGCTCCGTGATGCCAGTAGCCGGATCGTTTGGCGTGGGATGTTCATTGGCCGCACTATGCCTGCCGGCTGTCGCGGGCGTGAATGCAATGATCGCTAGCAGTGCAATGATTGAAATTTTCCACCATCTATTCATAAACAACAATCCCATACATTGGAGGTAGAAATCAGGTTGGTAACAGATACGGTATTTTCATGCCTGTTACCAGTCACAACGCGCGTCAGAAGCGTATCATAAAGTCCATATTTCCGGTATTAATGCCCATCATCATTTGCGGAGGGACAACGTATACCGGTGCTGGGTAGTAATTATAGTTATATTGCGCTGGCGGATAATATCCGCGTGGTTGGCTATAACCGTAATTATATCCGCCACCGATGAAATGCTGGTGCCGGTGATGTCCGTGGTCATGGTGATGATGATGGTGGCGATGATGACCTCTGCCTGCTTGCGCAAGCGATGGGGCGGCCAAAGTGATAGCTAAACACAAGGCAAGCATAAGACCGGATAATTTTATTTTTCTGGTTTCCATTTTATTCTCCTCTCAGTTGTTAGTTGTTCATGCAAATTGATTGCTGATGGAGCCAATCTACGCCGGTTTGTATGAACAAAAACTGAATGGAAAAAGTAGCGAGCCGAATGATGTTTGGTCTATTCGGTAATGCTCGTGAGTAGAATATTTGAACATTGTTCGCCGTCTTTTTTCATAACCGCCTTAAAACGGTAAGACGAAATCCAGCGAAAATAAAATTTGATCCTTGTTGCCTGCGAACGGCCGGTAAGCTGAGGTTTTATAGGCATCAACCCGGTCGTAGCGAATATTTGAACGGATATTCAATTTTTTGATGAAATCCCACTGGGATTTAAATGTTCTGGCTATTTTCCAGTTAATACCGGCGGTGAAGTTATAGTAGTCGGCGGGTGCGATCGTTACGCTGTTGATGTTGCCGGCGTAACTGGCGGGTATGCCATTGATATTGTTGGTGGCGGCTGCAACGCGGAACGGCGAAGGATTGCGGAAACCATCTTGATCGCGGAACCATTCGCCGCGTATGCCGACCGATACGTTATCGGTAAGGTCGTGGTATAAATGCGCAATTGCGCTGAACCATTCGGCGTCTTTGATGACGTTGTTGTATTTGAGATTATTCAGCAAAATACCGCCGGCATGGCCATGAACATGGTGTAGAACTATCTGAGTCTGCGGTGTGATCTTGTGTTGTAGCACGACATTATAAAACCCCCATATTTCGCTGCTTTGTTCCGAGGTTTTACCATAAGTGCCGGAAAGATGGAATGAAGTCGCTTTATCGTCGCTGCTCCAGGTAAAACCGGTAATGCCGTTCCAATTTTTCAACTGTTTGTCCCAACCTGCGTCCCATCCGCCGTTGGCGCTGCCGGTGAGCGGACCGCCTAGAATCAGCCAATTGGAATTGATTTTGTAATTAAAGAGCACGCCGGTGTGCGTGAACGGCTCGCCGATATTTAAAGTATACGCGCGCGTATAGAAGAAATTATCCGGCGCTGGAACGGTTTCGAAGCCGGTTGGTGTATAAAAATGACCGAGCTTGATGTTGAGGCCGTTGCCAATCGGTACATAAGTCTCCAAGAATGCCTGTGGCAAGGCAATACCGTATGTGCGCGTGGAGGCGCAGCATAAATTGAGATCCCAGTTGCTTCTTTTTAGGGGGGCGCCGGTATTGACATCGAAGGCGGGTACACCGAAGGCTTGAGTAAAAATGGCATCGGTGCCGAACATGAAATCAAAGCGTCCGCCGAAATCCCATTTATTGCCTTCCGACACCACGGGGCGGCGCATGAACAGGTTTAATTGGTTCAGTTGAAAGCGATTGGCTTGGTCTGCAAAAATGACCGGGCCGTTATAGCCGCCTGATTGACTGGGATTGAATGTGGCGCCGCCATGAATCCAGCCGCCGAATTCCAGTTTTTTATAGGTTAGAAATTTTCTCAGCTCATTAGCGTAGAGATTTTCAGTATCCATGAAAAAAACGGAAAAATAACAAGCAATGGTTAACAATAACCATTTTGAATATATCGAACGGCCTTGCATTGGGAAAATGTATGTTTAAAAATGTTTTAATCGATGGCGCGTGATTCCGAAGTCAATGGGAAGCGGTATTTCTGACACGATATTCCCGTTGCTGCTACAGCATGACAAGACTGTGGTTACTCCAATTCAGCGGGGCGCACATTATAGCCACAAAGCCCGCATCGATAAATCATAAATCGGTATAGAAAGCCGATGTCACGCAGCCGGATCGATTACTGGCGGCATGCTGCGCCGGTTGATGTTAAAGAAAGCGCAACCAGCTTTGAGGATGCCGCCATTTCAAATTGCGGTAGGCACGGCAGATGGGGTACAGAATGATCAGCGCCAGCAACGTGATCGCGTAGGTTTGTTCCAGGCTGCCGCGTTCAAACAAAGGCTTCAGTGCCGTCAGCACGGCGAAGTGGGCGAGATAGAAGAATAACGCGGTTTGCCCGAATACCAGCACGGGGCCATTGGGGTGGATGGTTTTTTTCCATGACTCCAGGCGCATCAGCAACGACAGCATGATCGCCATCAGACCCAGTTCCAGCAGCGTGTACGCCAGACTGGGCGGGTATTTGCTGACGTGCAGCCAGTGCACCAGAGTGTTGCCTTCCAGGTGCATGAATAGATTACCGTAGCCGTCCAGGCCGCGGATCACCACGAATAGCGTCAATGCAAACCAGCCGCAGGTCATCAGCAGGCGCTCCGGTTTCCATGAGTTGGATTGCCTAGCGATGAGCCGCTCACCGAATACCCAGCCGAGCATCATGATGCCGAGCCACGGCAATGCTGGGTATAACACCGAATACTTTTCGCCGAACACCGGGGCAAAGGTGATGGCGAGCCAGAAGGGAACCTCGCCACCCGGTTGCCACAATGCCATGAGCAGTAATTCACTCCCGGCGGCGATCAGAATCGCCAGCCAGAAAACAGTGCCAGCGCCGAGACGTTGCAGATGCACCATCAGCATCATGCTGATGCCGATGGCGTACAGCACTTGCAGCACCGGTTTGCCGCCAATCAGCGAGAATAGCGCGATGTCGAGTAATGCGATGAAGGCGCCGCGCAGCAGTAGCTCGCGGTCAATCGCGGCGGTGCTCATGCCTTGTTGTTGCCGCTGGAAATTGCTGATGGCGATCGAGGTGCCGGCGAGAAATATAAACGTGGGTGCACAGATATGGGTGACCCAACGGGTGAAAAACTGATCGGCTGCGAACTGAGCACCCGGTTGGTAGAGTAAAACCGAATCGGCGAAAATGCGCTGGCTGTTGAAAAACCACGAGGTATGATCGAGTGCCATCAGAATCATGACGATGCCGCGCAGCCAGTCGATGGCGGCGATGCGTTGCGCGTTTTTATCGAGTGGCATGGTTGCGGATTGGCAGTAATTACAGCAGAACCAGATTGTTCCTGTGAATCAGTTCCGGTTCGTCGACATAGCCCAGGATCGCTTCGATTTCACTGCTGGGCTGTTTCAGGATTTTTTGCGTTTCCACGGCGCTGTAGTTGATCAACCCGCGTGCGATTTCGCGGCCGTCGGAGTCCAGACAGGAAACCGTTTCACCGCGTTCGAATTCACCATTGACGTCAGTCACGCCAATCGGCAGCAAACTTTTGCCGTCATCGATCAGGGCTTTGACCGCGCCTGGGTCAAGCGTGACGTAACCGCGCACTTGCAGATAATCGGCGAGCCATTGCTTGCGCGCCGCCAGCACCGGTAATTTGGCGACAAAACGGGTACCGATGGCTTCATCCTGGCTTAGGCGCACCAGCACGTTGTCTTCGTGCCCGGAAGCAACGATTGTGTCCGCACCGCTGCGTGCCGCGCGTTTGGCCGCGATCACTTTGGTTTGCATGCCGCCGCGGCTGATGGCGCTGCCGACGCCGCCGGCCATTTTTTCCAGCGCCGGGTCGCCGGCGTGGACTTCGGGTAACAATTTCGCATCCGCATTCTTGCGCGGATCGCTGGTATACAAACCGGCTTGATCGGTCAGAATCACCAGCGCGTCGGCTTCCACCAGATTGGTAACCAGAGCCGCGAGCGTGTCGTTATCGCCAAAGCGGATTTCATCGGTGGCGACGGTATCGTTTTCGTTGATGATGGGGATGATGTTCAGTTTGAGCAGCGTGGTCAGCGTCGAGCGTGCATTCAGATAGCGTTTGCGGTTCGACAGATCCTCGTGCGTCAGCAGCACTTGCGCGGTTTGCAGACCATACTGCGAGAAGCTGGATGCGTAGGCTTGCGCCAATCCCATTTGGCCCACGGCGGCCGCTGCTTGCAATTCATACAGTGCAGTAGGGCGGCTTTCCCAGTTGAGCCGTTGCATGCCTTCGGCAATCGCGCCGGAAGAAACCAGGATGATTTCCTTGCCCATTTGCTTGAGTGTGGCGATTTGCGCCGCCCAGCCGGCCAGTGCGGCGTGGTCGAGTCCTTTGCCTTGATTGGTGACCAGGCTGCTGCCTACTTTGATGATGATGCGGCGTGCTTGCTTTAACATGGATTCGCTAGTTCGTTTTCCGGAATCGGGTTTTCAGGTTGTGGCGGTAGATGCTGCTCCAGATATTCCATGATGGCGTACGTCAGAAGCTGGCAGCCTTCGCTCGTCAATGCCGAAATGATGAAGTATTTGTCTTGCCATCCCAGTTTTTCCACAAACTGACGACAGATTTCGTCGCGTTCGTCTTCCGGCATCATGTCGGTTTTGTTCATCACCAGCCAGCGCGGTTTTTGATACAGTGCTTCGTCGTATTTTTTCAGCTCTTCAGCCAGTGCTTGGGCTTCATGCACGAGATCGGTATCTTCATTCGGCGGCATCATGTCGACCACATGCAGCAGCAGCCGGGTGCGAGTCAAATGTTTCAGGAAGCGATGCCCTAGTCCTACACCTTCGGCCGCACCTTCGATCAGCCCAGGGATATCGGCCATGACGAAACTGCGGTTCTGGTCAACGCGCACCATGCCAAGGTTCGGTTGCAAGGTGGTGAACGGATAGTCGGCTACTTTCGGGCGCGCGGCCGATACTGCGCGGATGAGCGTGGATTTTCCAGCATTCGGCATACCGAGTAAGCCGACGTCGGCGAGCACCTTGAGTTCCAGTTTCAACTCGAGTTCCTGGCCGGGCTCACCGAAGGTGAATTGCCGTGGTGCGCGATTGGTGCTGGATTTGAAGTGCAGATTGCCGATACCGCCGTTGCCGCCTTTGGCTAGAAGAATTTTTTGCTGGTCATGCACCAGATCGGCGACGACTTCACCGGTATTGATATCCTTAATCAGCGTGCCGACCGGCATACGCAGAATGATATCTTCGGCGCTTTTTCCATAGCGATCCGAGCCTTGACCGTTTTGGCCATTCTTGGCGCGGTGAATGCGGGCGAAGCGGTAATCGATCAAGGTATTGATGTTGCGGTCGGCTACGGCAAATACGCTGCCCCCTCGGCCGCCATCGCCGCCATCGGGCCCGCCCTTGGGGATATATTTCTCGCGCCGGAAGCTGGCGACGCCATCACCGCCTTTGCCCGCCAATACCTGGATAACCGCTTCGTCTATGAACTTCATAAGTAACTGGTTAATGATTCCTTGCTGTTTTTACGGCATCCTGCAAACAAAAAAGCCCCATCGGTTGCGACAGGGCTTTTTAAGTAAATCAGGTGTATTTGTTTTTTACGCAGGTATTACGCTTGCTACTTTGCGTCGTAATGCACCCTTGATACTGAAATTCACTGTTCCTGTCACTTTGGCAAATAAAGTATGATCTTTACCGATGCCGACATTCTCTCCCGGGTGAACCTGCGTGCCGCGCTGTCTGATGATAATCGATCCGGCTGAGATCAATTCACCGCCGTAGCGTTTAACACCAAGCCGTTTTGAGTGTGAATCGCGTCCGTTTCTAGAACTTCCGCCCGCTTTCTTATGTGCCATTTATTGCTCCTTAAGCCTTAAGCTGAAATACCGGTGATTTGTATTTCAGTATAATTCTGCCGGTGACCTTGATGCTTTTGGTAGTGTTTGCGACGGCGCATCTTGAAAATGCGAATTTTGTCGTGACGGCCTTGACCAAGAACCGTCGCACTGACTTTGGCGCCACTGATAAGCGGTGTGCCCACGGATACTTTGTCACCATCAGCCACCATCAATACCTGATCGATAACAAGCTCACTGCCATTTTCCACTTGCAGTTGCTCCACCTTCAGTTTCTCACCCACTTGAATTCGATACTGTTTACCGCCGGTTTTTATGACCGCATACATAATTAACTCCATGCTTCCCTTTTACAGAACCGCGAATTATACATAAATAGCCTTTGATTGTGGTGGAAAATTTCATGCAATTTATCATTATGCTTGACACTTGGGCGTCGTCATTCCTAACATAGCGTTTTCTACAAGGTATTATTGTGTCAATCGAAAATATTAGAAGCTTCATCGCGCAAGACATGAACATCGTTGACGATGTGATTCGCGCAAAATTGCATTCTCATGTCCTTCTGATTCGCCAGGTTAGTGAATATATAATTGATAGCGGAGGTAAGCGGCTACGCCCTGCATTGGTGATTTTATCGGCGGGCGCGTTTGGGTATAAGGGTAAATTTCATTACAACCTCGCAGCGGTTGTCGAGTTTATCCATACCGCAACTTTGCTGCATGATGATGTGGTCGATGAGTCGGAACTACGGCGCAATAGAGAAACCGCCAATGCATTGTTTGGCAATGCCGCCAGTGTTCTGGTAGGGGATTTTCTTTATTCCAGGGCATTCCAGATGATGGTGGAAGTCGACAACATGCGCGTAATGCAGGTCTTGGCGGACGCTACCAATACGATTGCCGAAGGGGAAGTCCTGCAGCTGCTCAATTGCCGCGATCCGCAAGTGACGGAAGAAAACTATCTGCAAGTCATTCGTTATAAAACCGCCAAATTGTTTGAAGCAGCAAGCCGGTTAGGCGCGATTCTCGGTGGTGCGACGCCGGAAGAAGAAAATGCCATGTCGATTTACGGTATGCATTTGGGCACAGCATTTCAACTTATTGACGACATGCTCGACTATACCGGCAACAATCAAGATATCGGCAAGAATCTGGGTGACGATCTGGCCGAAGGAAAACCGACATTGCCGCTTATTTATGCCATGCGTGTGGGTACCCCGGAACAAGCCGGCATTATCCGCAGGGCGATTGAAAATGGCGGGGAAGAGGGGTTTCAGCCCGTCCTTGATGTGATCCAGAAAACCGCAGCACTGGATTATGCGCGGAAATGCGCCGAGGCTGAGATTGTAACCGCGACCGCTGCGATAGCATCCTTGCCGGATTCGGAAAACAAAAAATGCCTTATGCAATTGGCGGATTTCGCCATTACCCGCAATCATTAAAAAACATGAGAAATTGTTGTGCTGATTAACTCGTGATCACCCTATGGATTTTGAAGGAAGTGTTTTTTCTCTTCTATCGATCAAGGTTGTTTCAACTACGGTATATGCAACGCAACATTTTTTTGTGTTTCCACTCCTGAGTTTTATCCGTTTTTCCATCAAAATTATTTTGATCTGATCAAATTATTATTTTATATTTCATATTCTATTGATAGGGAATAAAACCCCGGTTAATCGATCATTTGCCACGGCAAAAAATTGTTATGCTGATCCGGCTATGGCAATTAAATCCGGATTGGCAGGTTATTGATGCGCGGCAATGCGAATGCAATACACTCAATAAATCAGATTGATGCCATAAAGGAAGTATCAGAATCAATATGGGTAAATTAATTTTTTACGTACTGATCGCACTGCTGATTTATTGGATAATCAGAAGCCGCCGCCCCAAGCAGGAAAAGCATGAAGCTTCACCGGAATCTGTTGAGGATATGGTGAATTGCGCGCAATGCGGTGTTTATCTGCCGAAAAGTGAAGCTATCCATAGTCATACTAAATATTTTTGTAGTCACGAGCATTGTGACTTGTATATAAAATCTTCAACTTGAGCCGATTTTTGTGTCAACTTCACGATACCTCTCACCCCATAAACATTCATTATCTTGGCCGCTAGAATCAGGCACAACGGCGGCTGATTATACTGGTCAATACTGGCGTTCTCTCTATTATTTCAATTGCTTCCGCTTTGTGATCGGCAGTGGTCTATTGATTGTCTCATGGCAATCCGGATTCGCGAACCTTGGTTCTTATCACTATCAGCTGTTTTTATATGCCGGCATTGGCCATGTGCTTTTCAGCGGCTTGTTCATGCTGCTGATCAGGTTGCGTTTTCCTTGTTTTAACCGGCAACTGGCAATCCAGGTCATCAGCGATATCGCATTTTTCTCGCTGATGCTTTATGCCAGTGGCGGCTTACAAAGCGGTTTGGGTGTTTTATTGTTGGTATCGCTGGCTGGAGCGGGTCTTATCAGCCGCGGTCGCTTAGCGTTGTTTTTTGCTTCTATTGCGACGATCAGCCTGCTGCTGCAGGAAACGTACTCCTTATGGACGGTCGATCATTACGCTGCGCAATATTCGCAGGCTGGTTTATTGAGCATGGCGTATTTTGCCGTTGCCTGGCTGGCGCATCGATTGGCCAAATATACCTTGGCCAGTGAACAGCTGGCCAAAGAGCGCGGCATCGATCTGGCGAATATGGCGCAAGTCAATCAATTGGTTATTCAAGACTTGCATGAAGGGGTATTGGTTGTCGATCAGTACGGTTATATCCGGCAGCGTAATGCCTATGCGGAACGGTTATTTGATCTGAATGTATCTGCGGATAAAGCGGAACGGCTCAAATTATCCGATTGTATGCCCGAGTTAGCCAGCCGTCTTACCAGCTGGCAGGGTGATAGCAGTATCAGTTTCGATTTGCTGCGCCTAGCCCATAGTAACGCCCTGGTGCGGACGCGTTTTCTTCCAATACAAGCGGATTCCCGCAACGGCGTTGTTATTTTCCTCGAGGATATGGGGCGCATACAGGCGCAGTTACAGCAGTTAAAACTTGCCGCCTTAGGACGTCTGACGGCTAACATTGCCCATGAAATCCGTAATCCGCTGTCCGCCATCAATCACGCGGCTGAACTATTGGAAGAAGAGCAGCTTGAGAGCAATACAGATCCGCGCCTTGTACGCATCATTTGTGATAATACCCGGCGTTTAAACAAGATCGTCCAGGATGTGCTGCAATTAAACCGGCGTAATATTGCAAAGCCTGATTTGATTGATTTACATGAGTTTATGGGAAAATTTCTGGAGGAGTTTTGTCACGCGGAAAAAATGGACGGGAATGTGTTCGTGTTGAGAAATTCCAACCATCACTGGATAAGTTTTGATCGCGATCACTTGAATCAAGTACTCTGGAATTTATGCCGCAATGCGTGGAGACACTGCTGCAAACAGGTGGGTAGTGTTCGCATCGAGTTATCCGTAGCGGCCAATGAAAATAATGTCTGCCTGGATATCGTGGATGATGGTCCGGGTATCGATCCGCAACAGGTGAAGCAGATTTTTGAGCCGTTTTTTACCACGGCTGCCGGAGGTACCGGTCTGGGTTTATATATTGCGCGCGAATTGTGCGAAACCAATCAAGCCTCGCTGGATTACATTGAAGGTTCCAGCGGCGGACATTTCCGTATTATTTGCCAAAGTAATCAATCATGTCTGTAGATAGCGAACGATCCGTCAATTCCCATAGAAAAACCGCTTCTCCGCATATTCTGATTGTGGATGATGAACCCGATATTATCGAATTACTTGAATTGACGCTGGCTCGCATGGGAATGGATGTTTCCAGTGCGCAGTGTATTGGCGACGCCAAGCAGTTGCTGCAATCCCGGCAATTTCAGTTATGTTTGACCGATATGCGTTTGCCGGATGGAGATGGGCTGGAGCTGGTTAAATATATTGCACAGCATTGCGCGGATTTGCCGGTCGCCGTGATCACTGCGCATGGCACCACGGAAAATGCCGTGGCTGCGCTTAAAGCCGGCGCCTTTGATTATTTGCCCAAACCGGTTTCGTTAAAACAACTGCGCGATCTGGTCAAATCAGCTTTGAGCCTGCCGCCGATGCAGCCTGAATCGGCAGTGCAAGTCAGTCAGCGTGTGTTATTAGGCGAATCTCCGCCGATGCTTCAGCTGCGCGCAACGATTGATAAACTTTCCCGTAGTCAGGCTGCGGTTTACATCAGCGGTGAATCCGGTAGCGGCAAGGAACTTGCGGCCAGAATGATTCATGAGAGGAGCGCGCGTCACACACAGCCTTTTGTCGCCGTCAATTGCGGTGCGATCCCGGAGAATTTGATGGAAAGCGAGTTTTTCGGGTATAAGAAGGGCGCCTTTACCGGTGCGGAAAAAGATCATGACGGTTTTTTTCTGGCAGCGAATGGCGGTACTCTGTTTTTGGATGAAGTCGCCGATTTGCCATTGACGATGCAGGTCAAACTGCTCAGGGTGATACAGGAAAAACAAGTCAGGAGAATCGGTGAGACACAAGAAAAAAGTGTCGATGTGCGCATCATTAGCGCCACACATAAAAAACTCAACCTGTGCGTCGAGACCGGGCAATTCCGCCAGGATTTGTACTACCGGCTGAATGTGATCGAATTGAATATGCCGGCGCTACGCGAAATGCGCGAAGATATTCCGCTGATCGCAGAAGCCGTGCTGGCCAAGCTATGCCGGGAAGCGGGGCGGCCAGCTTGTGGTCTGAAGAAAGACGCGCTGGCACTGCTCAAGAGCTACGATTATCCGGGTAATGTGCGTGAGCTTGAAAATATACTGGAGCGAACACTTGCGCTGTGTTTTGACACGGAAATTGGAAAAGAGGATTTGCAGTTACCACATAAAGCAAAAGAGATTCCGCAAATTGCCACGATCAGGCTCCCCGTCGATCTGGAACAGAATCTGCCGCTGCAGGATTTTCTCGATCGACTGGAGAGAGATTCCATCGTCAAGGCATTAAATGAAAACCGGTACAACCGCACCAAAGCGGCCAAGATTCTGGGGATTACGGTCCGTTCGCTGCGTTACCGGATGGAACGTTTAGGATTAAATGACAGAGCGTAGCGGATTAAATCGTCCATCAAGTCTTTTTTCTTAATCCAGGAGACACAATTATTATCGCCGCTGTAAGGTGATTATGTATCCGTAGCTTGGGGAAGCGTTGATTAATTCAACGAACGTGATGAAGGGCGAGGCGCACGGAACGCAACAACCGAGACATATCAATCTGATAGGCGAGGAGTGAGTACCGCGCAACGAAGCAATTCGTTCGTGCAGTCAATTAATCAGCGCTTCCTTAGGAAATTTACTGATTGGACCAGTATCTGAGTATTCTATCCTTATCAAAGTACAAATAAGTTCCGGTTCCAATGCCAATGAAGTCGGATCCGACAATGATGGAGTCCGCTCCGGGAATATGGTATTCCCAGGTATCTCCGCTCGAGCTATTGCGGGTTCTATAACACCACTTGCAAGGAGATCCCCAGGAAGCAATCACTTGCTCCTGCGTCATGCCTACGGCGAGCTCCTTAAGATTGATCGCTCTGCGAATTTCTTCCGGCAGATTGTTGTCTGCTAAAACTTCCTGCTGGATGCGATTGTCTCTTACCGCGCTACATCCACTCAGTATTAGGACTGTTGCAATCACTGTAATAGCGAATCTCTTATTCATAAAGAAAATTATCCATAACTGGATCAAGTGACAGATTGGCAATTTTAGGTTTCATAGTGAAATAAGGAGCGTTTTTTTATTATATGACGACTAATGTTGAAGTCTTTTTAAATTGAATAATTAACAGTATGATAGTTTAAAAATTTCAAAGGAATATTTTTAATGATATACATAATATCCAGATTTACCTTGCTTGTTGTTCTATCATTACTTTTTTCGTTTCAAGCGCATGCGCGTGAAACAATAACTGCCGACGTTTATTTTAACAGGGCTGGCACGAAGATTCTAAGCGGTGTTGCTAATGTGGCTACCGGTTGGATGGAGTTGCCGAAAAATATCTCTTTATGGAACCAAAGAGATCAAAATGCGTTGATTGGTATTACTGAAGGATTGTTATGGGGCGTTTTTCATACGGTTGGCAGGACAGGCAATGGCGCATTGGATCTTGTGACTTTCTGGTTACCCACTTATCCGATTCCGGATCCGCTGTTTGTCTGGGATGATTTCTCAAAAGAATCGGAATATCACGGTTGGCGGATGGGCCGGTGATTTTTAACTAATGCAGATCGTTCGTTTCAGTTTGGGGAAGAAGCACCACAACACGTATCCGGATTTTTGCGCACACGATTTAGCAAACCGCTTTTCTGGTTTGATCGGATTGAGCGGTGGACTGTGGATATGTGTTTACTGATTCAACTGAAAGTACATAGGAAACAAAACGGGAGCTTAAGCTCCCGTTTTGAATTAAATCAAAATAACTACCTTACCAATTATTTTCTACGGCGTGCCGAGAATCCTAGCAGGCCTAAACCAACCAGCAACATAGCGTAGGTTTCTGGTTCTGGAACGGGCGAGACGTACCATGCAGAATTTGGCGAGAAGCTTGTGCCTTGCACATGTAAAGCCAACTCTCCGTTAATCGGGAGATGCGAGCTGCCTAATCCAAAAGCATCCCATGAAACTGTTTCGCCAGTTTTAAGCTTATCGCTTCCACGGCCAAAATCATATCTAAAATCAAAGCTGCCGCCGGGGCCGCCACCGGGGTTTTTGCTAACAGTACTCACGCCACCGCCGGGTACGACTGTTACAGAGCTAGGTGTTAAACCATCTACAGCCATTGCACCGACAAATGCACCAGAGCCAAATGCGCTTAAATTAATATTGTGAAGAAAGAATGACCAGTGTCCGCCACCCAGATCATTGATATCCAAATCTGCAAGGTGCACTGTTGTGGGGCCGCCGCCGGATAGCAGGTGCCCAAAATGATAAGTTGCTGCTTGGGCACCGCTTCCGATAACAAGAGCGCCCGCTGTGATAATGGACATTGCCAGTTTTCTTAACATCATTTTTACTACCTCCAAAAAATTCTTAAATCAGGTCTTGTGTCACTTTTATCCATCTAGCAATCAACACGTCTTCCTGCTGGTGCTAACAATAACCGCGGGAGCAATCGAAAACAATAGATCACTCCTCCCGATTTATTAGGATTCTTGTCCTAAGTAAAATCAATGCTCACTTAATAAGTGAAAGTACGGTAGTATTTTTTGACTAGGGCGCAACAGGAAGCGGTGCGTTTGTTTGCTATGTATACAAGGCATAGATGCTTGTATCAGCTTTCACAGTCAGTACTTATGAAAACAAAAAAGCACTTAGAATATACATTTCTTAAGTGCTTGATTTGTTTGGTTGCGGGGGCAGGATTTGAACCTACGACCTTCGGGTTATGAGCCCGACGAGCTGCCAGACTGCTCCACCCCGCGTCAGGAGCGGGATTATAGCACAAGCAAACACGAGCAGGTCAATGAACATTGATTACAGTCTTTTTAATTAAGAGAATTTAATTCAACATTGTGACAAATTATTATTCCATCGGGTTTGTTTATGCCGCTGCCAGGCAATTTCTTTTTTGATGGCGCTATCAATAATCTGCAGGACATTGCCAACGTTAACAGGTTTGTTTTGCTGTTTAATGGTTCCGGTTAAGCGTGCCTGAGGTAGCTTCCCGCGTTGATAGTAAGACCATATTTCCGCCGCATAGTCGGATTGTGCTAATTCCGGCGCAAAGCGGCTCAAAAATGTCGTCAGGTTATCGATGTCGCGTTTGATCATATGGCGCGCTTGGAAATTACTGGCTGCGTTAACGGCCTGGGGTAGATCAATGATTACCGGGCCATGGCTATCGACCAGCACATTGTATGGCGACAGGTCGCCGTGCACGATCCCGGCGCACAGCATGGTGACAATTTGCTCGATTAAAATTTTGTGATAGGTGCGTGCTTGCTTTGGCGTTAGTATCAGATCATTCAACCGCGGCGCTACATTTCCTCCCGCATCGGTAACCAGCTCCATCAAGAGCACGCCGGAAAAAAAGTTATAGAATTTCGGCACGCGAATACCTGCCATTCCCAGGCGGCATAGCATGTCGACTTCGGTGCTTTGCCAGGATTCTTCGCGTGCGCTGCGGCCATAATGGCTGCCGTTCTCTATTGCACGGGCGCGGCGGCTGTTTTTAGTCTTGCGCCCTTCGGTGTAGCAGGCGCGTTGATGGAAATTGCACTTGTTGCTTTCTTTGTATACTTTGGCGCAACGGATTTGCTCGCCACTGCGCACCATATAAATCATCGCTTCTTTACCGCTCATGAGCTGGCAAATTACGCTATCAATCAAACCTTCTTCAATCAGCGGTTCTAGTCGTTTGGGTATTCTCATAGGGTTTATGCCGGCGTACGTGATTAAAGTACGCTTGTCATCCTCCTGCCGGGTAATGTAAATAATGTGTTGTCCTTGCCGCGATCATCGGTATCAATCGAATTGGGATAACCACGTTGAACAAATTGTAGGAAGAATGATTTCTTTTTGGAATGTGGCATATTGTCGCGCGGCAAATTGCCACATAACAAATTGCAAAAATGGAATATGGAAAATTTCTCCCAATTCCATCAATTCAATGAAAAAACCAGCGCTACGAGTTCACGCTAAATCGTTTAAAATAGCGCGGGAATATACAGTTTGGCCGCCATATTGCGAAAATTCCGGGCGGCAGCGTCATGGTTATTGCCTTCACCATTCTCTGGGAGAAGTTTATGCAATCCGAAGAAGATTTATTTACCCACCAGGATACGCTGGCGAATTTGCATGAAAATTTCCCGTTAACCGAGAAATTGCGTTTTCTGCATCAAATCATCCGCCAGGATTTTCCCTTTGTCGACCGTTTGGCGATTGCGTTGTTCGATGAAAAAACGGAAATGCTCAAAACGTATACGCACAGTACCGAAGGCAACGATAGTCCGGTGACCACCTACGAGGCGCCGCTAAGCGGTGCGCCGTCGTTATTGGCCATCATTGAGCACCGCCGCCCGCGCTTGGTGCAGGATCTGAACCTCTTTGCCAAAGGCACGCACGAACACACCAAGCGGGTAGCCGCCACAGGTTATAAATCAAGCTATACCATGCCACTGTATCAAAGCGGCGCTTTTATCGGTTTTTTGTTCTTTAATTCGCTGCAAGAACACCCTTTTGAGCCAAAAGCGCTGCGCCAGATCGATATTTACGGTCATTTGATTGCGTTGATGGTGATCAATGAGCTTTCCGCCATACGCACCTTACTTGCCGCCGTGCGTGCGGCACGCAGCATGACGCATTACCGCGATCTTGAAACCGGTTCGCATATCGACCGGACTGCACACTACGCCCGCCTGATCGCACGTGAACTGGCGCCGAGTTATGGCATTTCCGATGAACAGATCGAACATATTTTTTTGTTTTCACCGATGCACGATGTCGGCAAAATCGGCATTCCGGATAACATCCTGCGCAAACCCAGCAGGCTGAACGAAGCGGAATTCGATATCATGAAAACGCATCCGGCGAAGGGCCGCGAGATCATTGATTCCGTGCTGGAAGATTTTGGTTTGGGCGCGTTTGGTCACACCAATATATTGCGCAATATCGCCGAATTTCATCATGAAGCGGTCGACGGCAGCGGTTACCCGAATGGTTTGAAAGGCGAGGAAATTCCGATTGAAGCGCGCATCAGCGCGGTAGCCGATGTTTTCGATGCGCTAACGTCGCGGCGGTCGTACAAGGCACCGTGGAGTAATGAAAAAGCATTCGGTATGCTGCGGCAAATGTCCAATTCCAAGCTGGATCAGGATTGTGTCGAAGCGTTGATCAATAATGCCGCGAAAGTGCTGGAAATACAGCAGCGCTTTCGCGATATCGACTTGATGTAGAGATAAAAACCGGAGAAATTTAAGTGCTGGAGCCGTCGCGTTTGATCCAGTGCTGAACCACCAGGCTTCCCACTAGATCGCCCTCAACATTCACCATGGTGCGGAAAGTGTCGAGTATCCGGTCAATCGGCAGCAATATGGCGATGGCTTCGGCCGGTAAGCCAACCGATTGCAGCACCATCACCATCGTCACCATACCGGCGCTGGGTATGCCCGGCGCGCCCATGGCTGCTAGCATTGCGGTGACAAATACGATCATCTGTTGCATCAAACTGAGTTCAACCCCCACCAGATTGGCGATGAACAAAGCGGCAATCGCTTCGTAGAGCGCCGTGCCATCCATATTGACGGTGGCTCCCAACGGAATGACGAAACCCGCGACATCGCGTTTGACATGCAAATGCTGCTCGGCGCAGCGCAACGTAACCGGTAATGTTGCTGCGCTTGAACTGGTGGCAAAAGCGGTGATCAACGCTTCACGCCCGCCCAGCCAGAATTTATACGGCGTGACACCGGTCATTGCATACAGAATCAAAGGCAACACCACCACACCGTGCAACAGCGTGGTGCCTAACACGACCGCTACAAACTTGAGCATCACCATAATCAGACCGGTATCCTGCGTGGCGACCAGTTGCAACACCAACGCCATGATACCAAATGGCGCCAGGCGCATGATCCAACCCACCAGCATCATGATCAATTCCAGAAATTCCTGCATCAGCGTCAGGATATTACGGTAGCGTTCACCACCCACCACCAGCGCGATACCGAGCAGCAACGCGAATATCACCACCGCCAGCACATTACCTTGCGCCAGCGCCGCGATTGGGTTTTGGAACAATGAATGGAGGAAATGCGCGAAGAAATCGGGCAGCGACATCTGAGTAGCCTGAAAACCTTGCATTGCATCCTGAAACATCGCGATCTGCAATTCACTGCCAGGCCGGAAAATATTGGCAGCGGCCAATCCGAGCACGACCGCGAACGCCATGGTCGACATAAAGAAAATCAACGTAACTTGCCAGACGCGATTCATTTGCTGGTGCGAGCGCAGATTGGCGACACCGACCACAATCGACGTGAAAACCAGCGGGATCAGAACCATGCGCAGTAAATCGGTAAACAAGGTGCCGGTCAGTTTTGCGGCATACAGCCCGCCTTGGCTGATCTCGGATTCCTGCCCCAGTATCGAAAACCATAAACCGAGTAGAACACCCGATAGCGCGCCGAGCAAAATCTGATTATTGAGCGATAACTTGTTCACAGACGGTTTACACCCAATCCTTGCCGATCAAAAAGTCTGAGTACAGTTTGCCTTCCGGGGTGTCCGCTGCCGGTTTCCAGTCGTAGCGCCATTTCACAATCGGCGGCAATGACATCAAAATCGATTCGGTGCGTCCGCCCGTTTGCAGCCCGAACAGCGTGCCGCGATCCCACACCAAGTTGAATTCTACATAACGCCCGCGCCGGTACGCCTGAAAATCGCGTTCGCGTTCGCCGTACGGTGTGTCCTTGCGGCGTTCCAGAATAGGGCGGTACGCGTTGAGAAAGTTCTCGCCGACGTTGCGCGTGAGTTTAAAGCAGGTATCAAAATCGGGTTGATTCAAATCATCGAAGAAAACGCCGCCGATACCGCGCGGTTCCTTACGGTGCTTTAAGAAGAAATAGTCGTCGCACCATTTTTTCAGGCGCGGATAAATATCGCCGCCAAACGGTTGCAATGCATCCTTGCAGGTTTGATGAAAGTGGATCGCATCTTCCGCGTAGCCGTAATACGGCGTCAGATCCATACCGCCGCCGAACCACCACACCGGCTCCGCGCCTTCCTTGCGCGCCTCGAAAAACCGTACATTCATATGCACCGTCGGCGCATACGGATTACGCGGATGCAGCACCAGCGAGACCCCCATCGCTTCAAACGAACGCCCGGCCAGTTCCGGGCGAGCCGCGGTAGCCGATGCGGGCAATCCCGCGCCATATACATGGGAGAAATTAACGCCGCCGCGCTCCAGCACATTGCCTTCTTCGATCACGCTGCTCATGCCGCCGCCACCTTCCGGACGATCCCATTGATCGCGCTTGAATGGCTTGCCATCGACCTGCTCTATCCCTTTGACGATGCTGTCCTGCAAACTGATAAGAAACTCTTTCACTTGGGGTGTGTTCATGCAAACTCCTGGTTCTAATGTTATGAAAATGGCTCAAAACGCGCCCATGCCGGACAATAACCGCATTTTAGCGCAGGTATAGCATGTGGATGGCATTTCATTGTTGACGCGCCTCAAGTTTGCACCTGATTGTTATCCTCGGCGGGTGGTCAGCAAATTGCCAAAAAGCAGGGGTACGTATGATAGACTCGCACAATCTTTTTTTAATACCCAAATAGCATCGTATGTCTGGCAATACACTTGGCACGCTTTTTACCGTCACTTCATTTGGCGAATCGCACGGTCCCGCAATCGGCTGCATTGTCGACGGTTGTCCGCCGGGATTAGCCATCAGCACCGAAGAGATTCAGCTTGAACTGGACCGGCGCAAACCCGGCACGTCGCGGCATGTCACGCAGCGGCGCGAATCCGATACCGTTGAGATTCTATCCGGCGTGTTTGAAGGGCAAACCACCGGTACTCCGATTGCTTTGCTGATTCGCAATGAAGATCAGCGCAGCAAGGATTACAGCAAAATCATGGATACCTTCCGTCCCGGTCATGCGGATTACACTTACTGGCAAAAATACGGCATCCGCGATTACCGCGGCGGCGGGCGTGCATCGGCGCGGGAAACGGCCGTCCGGGTTGCGGCCGGAGCGATTGCGAAGAAATGGCTGCATGAAAAATATGGCATTGTGATTCGCGGCTATATGGCGCAACTGGGTCCCATACAGATTCCTTTCAAACAATGGGACGATGTCCAGCAAAACCCGTTTTTCGTCGCTGACAGCAGCTATACCGATCAACTGGAAACATTCATGGATCAATTGCGCAAGTCCGGCGATTCGGTCGGCGCAAAAATCAGTGCAGTAGCGCAGGGTGTTCCGGTCGGCTGGGGTGAACCGGTTTATGACCGGCTCGATGCCGAAATCGCTTACGCGATGATGAACATCAACGCGGTGAAAGGCGTGGAAATCGGCGCCGGATTCGCCAGCGTGACGCAGAAAGGCACGGAGCATTCCGACGAAATGACGCCGGATGGTTTCTTGAGCAACAACGCGGGCGGTATTTTAGGCGGTATTTCCACCGGGCAGGACATCGTCGTTCATGTCGCGATCAAACCGACCTCCAGCATCCGCCTCGGACGGCATTCAATTGACAAGAATGGCATCCCGGTCATCGTCGAAACGCATGGACGGCACGATCCCTGCGTTGGCATCCGCGCCACGCCGATTGTCGAAGCCATGCTTGCTTTGGTATTGATGGATCACGCTTTGCGGCATCGCGCGCAAAATGCCGATGTGAATTGTAAAACACCGAAAATTCCCGGCAGTGTGAATGGCGCAGCAAGTGCCGCACCGGCAGTGTCAGCGCCATGCAAAGAAGACCCGGAACCGGAAGAAGATATGTAGCGGAAATCGCGCCCAGATGCAGTTTAATCTTGACAAGACCGGCCAAATACACGATCATCGCCCCCGCAAAAAGTAATTGTGATGATTGATAGAAAAATCGGCCTGGCCGATTACAGTTTGAAGGCATCGAATACAGCAGCAAAAACATAAGTTCGAATCCCGTGATTGCTTCAATCTGATATAATCTCCCGGTTGCTGAAACAAGCTGGAAGTAATTAGATTGCACAAAGCGCCCGTAGCTCAGTTGGATAGAGTACTTGGCTACGAACCAAGGGGTCGTGGGTTCGAATCCTGCCGGGCGCGCCATTCATTTCATCGAATATCTATTACAACTGCCGGTAAATGGGTTGTCCGTTTACTGTCGCTTTCCAAATGGCCAAGTAGCTCAGTCGGTAGAGCAGAGGACTGAAAATCCTTGTGTCGGTGGTTCGATTCCGCCCTTGGCCACCAATAAAACAAACACTTAGAGAATAATATCCTAAGTGTTTTTTTGTTTGTGGGTCTCGTGTAAGGCTGATATAAGGAAATCCGGTTAACACATTAAACACCGGACCTGATTTTCTAATGTGCGGGTTCGCCGCTTTTACTGGAAAATTTAAAAATCTTACGGTTGGTTGTGAATGTGCATGCCACTTCGCTGTGAAACCAGTAAATGCTTGAAAACAGCTTCAGTCTTTTCGTCAACTTCATCAGGTTCAAAGCTCTCTGGAAGACCTGTTTTCTCATCCCATAAGAAATCCTTAATTTTTATTTTGATTTCATCCCGAGTGCTTTGTTTAGCCGCAAAATTCTGAATGCGTGCTATTTCCACGTTTAGGGTCTTATATAGGCCTTCTGCAACCTTTTTAATCCGGTCAATTTCCTGCTTTGAAAGGTTGGGTTTCAGTAGCAAGTCAAACAGTGCCAGAGATTCTTCTGAGAGGCCTTCCTTCACGGCGCGCTGTTCTTCTTCGCTCAAAGCATCGACCAGCTTGAGCAAAGCTTCAAACGTGGCCTCGATTGTTACACGGTCTTTCTCGCTGTTATATTCCTCGACGATCTCTTCGTAGTGCTTTTGAAAATTGGTACGCGCCGGATTTTGCATCAACATCCTGAGAAGTTTTTTCTCGATGACTTCTTTCAAGCTCTGCACGGTCGTGTTCTTGGCGGGCGAGCGTTCAAATTCCTTTTTGAGGCGTTCAAAGTCAATTTTGCTGATGTCGTAGAGTCTCGTCGGTTCCTTCACGCCACTGACGGGCTCTATACTTTCTTCGATAATGGCGTGTAACTCACGCATAATGCCGGAGATGTCGGCTTTGTCCACATCTTCCTGCAAGCTTTTATAAATGATATTAATTGCATCGCAGGCGGTGCGGTAATTGTTGATCGCTTTGATGGTCAGGCAAGCCTTGAATTTCTTGAAGACTTCGCGGCAGATAATTTCAAAGCGCTTGCGTGTTTCGTCGTTCTGGTTGACGGCTTCTTTGGCTTTCACGATGGCCTTGTTACGTTCAAACCCTGTTTTTTCCAGCACATCTTCAAGCCGAAAGCTTTTGGCATCCAAAAATGCCCGAACTGCTTCAATGGCTTCTTCAAGATCGGCCAGCAATTCCTCTTCCGGCCTTACCGGGTCAAGCTCAGGTGGCGGGTCGCCCGTGGTATCGTCACCGCCTGTATGGCCAGCAAATGTAGCCAGCGCTTTGCGTAGATTCTTCAGAATGCCACAGTAATCGACGATCAGACCGTTGTTTTTGCCCTCGGCCACGCGGTTTGCTCGTGCGATAGCCTGCATCAGCGTGTGTGCCTTGAGTGGTTTATCCAGATACAGCGTCGACAGGGTGGGTACATCGAAGCCGGTCAGCCACATGGCGCAGACAATCGCTACACGGAATGGATGCTCTTCTTTCTTGAAAGCGCTTTCCACGTCAAGACGTTTGCCGTCTGGTGTCTCAAAGCCTTCTTTAATGAGCTTGCGGTGCGGGGTAATGTCCAGGCCCCACTTGCGGAATTTATCGACTTCGCCTTGCTCCTCGCTCACCACCACAGCCATGATGGTTTCGCGCATCCACACCAGTTTGCGCTCCCGGTCCATGACCGATTGTTCGTCGGGGAGTTTGGCAATCTGCTTTTCCAGTTCGACGATTTTGGCCTGCCATTTTTCCAAAATGATGGCGTGAATACGGACACAGGTAATCTTGTCGATGCATACCAACATGGCTTTGCCGTTTTCCCATCCGGTGCTGTAGTGCGCCACAAAATCTTCAGCGATCTGCTCAAGTCGGCTTTGCGCGGTGATGATGTGATAATCGCGCTTTAATTCCCGCTCCAAGCGTTCGGCTACGTCCTGATCTTCAATTTCTATCTCTTCCAGCTTGGCTGCGATTTTCTCGTTCAGGTCATTGGTGGCGATACCGAGCTTTTCGCCACGCGCATCGTAATAAAGCGGAACGGTGGCATGATCCTCCACGGCACGCTGGAAGTCATAGGTCGAAACGTATTCGCCAAACACGCGGCGGGTAATTTCATCGTCTTTGAACAGAGGCGTTCCGGTAAAGCCGATATAGCTGGCATTGGGCAGCGCATTGCGCAAGTTCAGGGATAGGCGGCCATATTGCGTGCGGTGCGCTTCATCAGTGATAACGATGATGTCTTCGCGGTCAGAATAGGGATTGCTCGGGTCAACGTCCTTATTAAATTTCTGCACCAGCGTGAAGACATAGGATTTATGCTGGTTCAAAAGCTCCTGCAAATGATCGCCCGATCCGGCACGGCATGGGTCTTGATCGTTATCGACAAGACCGCAACCTGCAAAGGTGTTGTAAATTTGCTTATCCAAGTCCTCCCGGTCGGTACAGATCAGGAAGGTGAAATTGCCGCCGATTTTGCGGTGTATCTTGCGGGAGAAATAAGCAATGGAATAAGACTTACCCGATCCTTGGGTGTGCCAAAATACGCCAAGTTTCCCTTTGCGTTCTGAGCGCGTCTTTACCGCTTCGACAGCACGATTGACGCCCAGAAACTGGTGGTTTCGCGCAACGATCTTGGCCAGCTTGCCCTTGCTTTCATCAAACAGGATGAAATTTTCAAACAGATCGAGAAAGTTACGCTTGTTACAAACGCCTTTGAGTAAGGTCTCCATATCCACCACGCCCGCTTCTTCCTCGGCCAAGCGCTTCCAGTCATTGAAATGCTCGAACTTGCTGGAAAGGGAGCCGATTTTCGCATCCACGCCATTGCCCAAAATCACAAAGGCGTTGTGGTGGAACAAATGCGGGATGGTGTCTTTGTAGTCGGAGAAATTCTTTTCAAAAGCATGGCGGATGTCTTTGTGAATGGTTTTGCACTCGATAAACATCAAGGGAAGGCCATTGACAAAACCAACGATGTCGGCGCGTCGGCGGTAAATATCGCCACGCACCCACAGCTCGCGCACACAAAGAAAGTGATTATTTTCGGGATTTTCGAAATCGAAAATTTTTAGGCGCTTTCTCTCCAGCTCACCCCTGGCATTGCGGAACTGCACCAATACCCCGTTTTTAACCAGCTCGTACTGTTCAAAATTGATTTGCAGCGTGTTTTCGGTGACAGGCGCTTCGGTGATCTGGCGCAGCGCATCTTGATACGCTGCATTCGGTAGACCGGGATTGAGTTTTACCAGTGCTTCGCCCAGATAGCGGGTTAGAACAACATCTTTGTCTGACTGTCGCCCGAGCGTGCCCTCGGCTCCAAAGGTCTCGTTGTTGTAGGCGTAGATGCTGTCCCAGCCGAGCTGATCTTCCAGATAGTCGGCTGTCGTGGCCTGAACCAGCGTATCTTCATTGAGTGGAGCCATTAGACAGCAATCTCCCCGCTCATGAGTTTAGGTAGTAAAACATCGCGCGCCGCAGCCAGTTGGCTGCTTTGTTCAGCAAGAATGTATACAAGCTCATAGTTAGGCTCACAATATTCTTGAAATTGATCTAGCAGAGGTCTTGGTGGCAGCAGAAGCTCAGCCCTTTCAAAGTCCTGCGGCCTTACGGCAGGGTAGCTAGCACCAGTTGTGTGGTTTACAAGATGGCTGACAAAATTGTCTGTGGTCGTAAAGTTGTAGAGAAATGAGTATGGAATACTCATCCCCGATATAACCGTAAATCCCGTTGAGAATACATCTTCGTTTTCTGGATGCAGGACAAGAGCATATGCTTTGAGGTTCGGCCTCACATTTGACCAAATAACATCGCCATGTTGTGCAATTCTTCTTGCTCTACCTGGCGCTTCCTCTGCGGGCATTCTGCTTTTAGTCTCAATTCTTCCTGTCGAAACCGAGGAAATGTCGATGTAGTTAATTTCCTCTGGTAGCTCTTTGGCTTTATGGCTCAGGGCATTTGTAATAGACACTTCTCCGAGCGTTGTTATCCTCCACCCCTCTGGCACGCCATCAATAATTTTGACGTGTTCATGGCCGGGGAAGCGGAAACGCACAAACCATTCCTTGTAAAGCTGCCGCGCAGACTCCTCTAGCAATTCAATCCGCCGCTTGTTGTTTTCGATGAGGTCGTCGTATTTTGAAATAATTTCCGTTACGGATTCTTGTCTTTCTCTGTCAGTCCATAAAATCTTCAGATTTCGCTGAGCGGTTATGCCGATATATGGCCTTGTAGACTGTTGCGCCAACGACTTCATCCGCTTTTGAAAATTAGGCTCTCTGAATGCGTAGGCTAAGTATTTATTTGAAAGTTTTTCGTTATCAGTTCTGTAATATGTGACTTGCGGGGTCAACATAATGTAAGGGGCAATACTGCCAACAATCGCGACATTTCCAATGGTTCCCTTGTGCGTGAGTAGAACATCACCCTCTACTGAAAAGCCAATACGCAATTTGGATGCAAGACTTTCTGGAATTTTGCTGCATCCCTTCAAGTCAACTGTCCCAAAATTTAGGTCGTTTGCCATCACAAAGTGGATGCCTTCCTCGACATAATCGGTAGACTTCGGGTGTTTCTCTCCGTGGTTTCCATCTTGTATAGCCAAAATTGCCTTTTCAGCTATTAGTTCCGCGATTGTTTTTTCCTGAAAGTGACTCATATCCCCAACTCCTCAAAATTCTTTTGGATTTGGGCGGCGAGTATGGCGGCTTCTTCGTTCAGGCCTTTCAGTTCGATATGAATGTCGCGCAACGTTTCCTCGAAGTCGAAATCTTCGTCTTCTTCTTCCGGCGCGACGCCGACATAGCGACCGGGCGTTAAGCTCCAGTCATTGGCTTTGATCTCGGCAACATCCACCAGCTTGACCAAACCTTCGACATCGCGCAGCTCGGCATCTGGGAAGCGCTCTTGCAGCCAGTGTGCCTGCTTGAAGATGTAGCGCACTTGCTTTAATTGCTCGACGGCGGCTTTGCGCTCATCGTCGAATTCTTTAATGAGTTTGTTCAAGCCTTTTTCGACGCTTTGTTTGGCTTGTTTATCGGCGAGTTTGTAAAGTTGGTCGATCTGTTTAATCAGATCGCGGCTGGTTTCCGCCAATGGCTCCAGCTTTTTGGCGGCGCTCAGTAAACCCGCATTGTCTCGCGGGGCTTTCTCCCAGTCTTTGTTTTCAGCCTCAATGGCTTTTTCGAAGGCCTTGATGTCACCAGCTAGCAGCTCAAAGGCCTTACTGGTTTCTTCTTCAACCTTTTCCAGCTTGCCCGCCAGTTTGCCGAACGATGCAATGAAGGCATCCATCGCGGGTTTGGCGGCTTTGGCATCCTCAAGCGTGCGTGAAAGGTAACTTTCCACCAGTGCCAAAAAGCGGTCTTTCTGGCCGCGATAGAGCCAGACAATGGAGGTCAGGTTGGTCAGTTGCTCCGGCGAGAAGTCGTAAATCTTGCGCGTGACTTTTGTATAAACGTTACGCGCATCCAACATCAGCACCTTGTCTTTCATGCCTGCGGGCTTGTTCTTGTTCAAAAACCACAGCTCGCACGGCACGGAGCGCGTATAAAAGAAGTTGGAGCGAATGGCGATCATGCCTTCGACATGCCCGCCTTCAACCAGCTTGCGGCGTACTTCGGCTTCTTGCCCTCCGGCACTGGAAGCCTGCGAGGACATAACGAAGCCCGCACGGCCTGCTTTACTCAGGTAGCTGTAGAAGTACGAAATCCACAAGTAATTGCCGTTGGAAACCGCGCCTTTCTTGTTCACACCGGGTAAGCCGAAAGGCAAGCGCGGGTCGTTTTTGATTTTCTCCGCGTCCACGTCATCGACGTTGAACGGCGGATTGGCCATGACGAAATCAGCCTTGCCGAGAAAATCATGCGGGTCTTCGTAATAGGAAATCGCCTTCTGGATTTTTCCCTCCAGACCATGCACAGCCAAATTCATCTTGGCTAAGCGGATTGTTGTCGGGTTTTTCTCCGCGCCATAGAAGGTGGCGACGTCTTGCGGGTTCTTGTGCATCTTCTCGATGAAGTGCGCGCTTTGCACAAACATACCGCCAGAGCCGCAAGCCGGGTCTATCACTGATCCATGATCGGGTTCGATAAAGTTGACGATCATCTGCACCAGTGAAACGGGCGTGAAGAACTCGCCGCCGTCGTGGGCGCTCTGATTGGCAAACTGGGTCAGGAAGTATTCGTAGATACGGCCAAAGATGTCGCCCGTGGCTTTCTTGAGTGCGGGGTCATTGAAGGTGCGCAGCAGATTGCCGAGCACGTCGTTATCCAGCTCTTGGTATTCGCTCTTGGGCAGGATGCCTTTCAGGGTTTCGTAGTCGGCCTCGATGGCCTCCATGGCGTCGATGACGGCTTGGGCACGGTCGTCCGCATCGGGCAGGTTTACCAAGGTGTCGAACTGCGCTTTCTCCTGAAGGAAGATGGCACCCTTGCTGGAGAAATCTTCTTTAGTCAGCGGCCGAGTCACGCCGCCACGGGAGGGCAGTGAAGCTTCTATGTCCGGTTTTACGGCCAGATAGCGACTGTAGGCATGACGCAGGAAAATAAGCCCCATGACAGGCATGAAGTATTCATTGCTGGCGTAGTTGCTGTTGGCGCGTAAATTATCGGCGCTGCCCCAAAGACGTTTTTCAATTGCTTCAATATTTTCTAACTGCGCCATTTAAGTGTATGTTCCAAAAAAATATCTGTTCGTTTTATTGTTCTTCTCAGATTCTATCGCCAAACTATTAGCAAATCATCCTAGTTAGTCGTAGGGTAAATGGAACGTCATGCTTTTCCTTGTTTATTGCATCCGTGGCAGCATCGTAAATTACTTTCATCTATTAATGTGGTTATGTTTATTTTTTATAGCGTGCAATCCTGTGTGCAGGTATACATTCGATTCCGGTTTGTTCCAATATTCAGGATTCATTCGCGCGGATCGCCGCCAGCCTGCATGACTTTGGGCTGTAGTCATAAAAAAACCCGCCACTGGGACGGGTGATTAATGGCGCTAAGAATTATTCTGTCATTAATACCGTTTTAATCTTCTTCTGAAACCAAGTAGCATCAATAGTCCGATAGACAGCATTGCATACGTTTCCGGTTCGGGTACAAGTGCCGCGCCGACATCGCCATCGTGAACAGCCCATGCGGGTAAAGCGGCATTTTTTGTGGTCCAGTCATAAAGACCGTATACCATACCGAAGAACCATGCATTAAGCGGAATATGCTCAAATTCCGTTGCGGTCCAGTAGCTGAAAAAATGAATATTAACGAATAGATTCGGTGAGGAAATTGAGATATCTTCTACATTGTATAAATGAATCATCTCATTAACTTCCGGCAAGCGCCAGTTACTGGTACTACCTATATTGAGGCTTGCCGCCCAAGTATTGGCATCATACCAATTCATTAAACCATCAGCATCATACCCTGATGTTTTAGCGTAATTCGCATCCGCTAACCACGTGATATTTAAATCCGTATCATATACAGCCAGACCACCCAAACGTGTCTCTAATGCCGCATTCGCATTCGCTAACAATCCAACCGAAAAAATACCGCTGCATAACAGGATTCTTAATAATTTAATCATACACTTTGCTCCCTTTTTGATGATTAAGGTTTTTGTATATAGTTCATCATAGGCTCTTCACAATAAATTGCTATAAGGTATTTGCGTAATTTTGCAATGCGGAGCGGTTGTGTGCGCTGGGTTGACATTTTTTAAACCGGAATAGTGTCATAAAATCTTCACAATTCATTCATATAAGTTTCACATTATTTGGTTAAACTTTGCCGCAGTTGTAACTACAAAGGAAAAATAATGTACTGCTTAATTAAAGAATGGCCAAACAAAATGGCAACCTTGATGACCGAAGATGGTGTTGTGCTGTGGACTTTCAGCAATATTGAGGAAGCCAGAAAAGTTTGGCATGAGTGGTGTTCCCTGCATAAAGACAGCATGGCCAATCAAATTGGAGCACTCGATTAATCAAGATTTGATCATATTATTTGATTGAAAAAGCGCTCATTCCCAGTTCTTGCATTCGCTGGCCTGTTTTAGCAACACATCTCTCGTTCTCGCCGGTTCGAACACCGCATCGAAGCACCACTACCCAAAGCCGCCTTGCTCGTTGACCGTCCTGATCCAAACCGCCATCGTCGCGCGTTCGGTGCGGTTGCGCTCGCCGCCGACGCCTTTTACTTCCAACACCAGCTTATTGCCGTTGTTTTGTTTCGATATGATGCTTTTTTTTGTGCTAACCGTGGCATTGGTGCAAGCTTTTGCTAACACGATGCATTGTGAAAAGGCTCTGACCGGTTCAGAGCCTTTTTAATGGATTGGAATGCTGCGCGGCTATTTAATCGTGATCGTGGCCGCGGCCTTTGCCGGGTTTGTACGATTCAAATTCAAAATTCATCGATTTGCCGCGTTGTCCGAGTACGACGGAAATGACGTCATCGTCATACTCGAGACAAGGGATCGTTAGCTTGCCATCATTCACCGTCGCGTAGCATGCGCTCAGATCGACAACAGAGGTGATCGGACAGCTGGTGACATCGACCAGCTTAACGTCGGTGGCCGCAAGAGTTGCGTTATACGTGGTGATTACCGCGGTGCCGTTTTTGATGACGATATCGGTCGCGGTCGTGTCCGTGCCTAAACCCAGCAGGTTGGTTCCCGCGTTGATAAGACAGGCATTCGCAGCGGCATTGGCGAGATTTTTCACCAAGATTTGCGAGCCCGGCACACTGTTATCCACAATAAAAATAGATCCGCCTTCGACAGCCACGCTTTCGGCGTGTGAAAGCGATATGCCGGATAGTGATAGTAATGTGGCCGATAATGTTGTCATAAGTATTCTGTTCATACAATTTTCCTCATTAAAATATTAAGTTATAAAACTCAGCGGCTCTAGGCGAGCTGCCAGGTTCTCATCGATGCGGGTGAAAGTTTAGCATTTTTTCGATGTGAGCCGGGTGCTGGGGGACAAGGGGGCCCCCGATATTCATGCCAGGACTCAGAAAACGAAGCACTGCATGTTGAGTGTCCGTTTTCTGCTCGGATCAATTGATTGGCTAGGTGTGTGGAAGATTAATTCAGCTTTTGCAATTGTTCGTTCAAGCTGTTGAGTTTTGAGTTGAACGCATTCAAGCGATCTTTTTCCTGTTCCACCACATTGGCTGGCGCGCGTTCGACAAAGCTCGGATTGGATAACTTGGCTTGCGCTTTGGCTATTTCCGTTTCGATGCGGGTAATTTCCTTGCTCAGGCGCTCGCGTTCCGCCGCTACATCGACTTCAATCTTCAGCATCAGTTTGAAATCGCGCACGATGGCGACCGGCGCATCCGCTTCGGGTAGTCCGCCCGGTTGGATTTCCACCCCGGACAATTTCGCCAAAGCTAGCAGATATGGCGCGTAGCCGGACAGCATGGATTGATCACCGGCAGCCAGCAACGGCACTTTGAGCGCGGGTGACACACTCATTTCGCCGCGCAGGGTGCGGCAGGCGTTGATCATTTCTTTCAGTAAACCGATAGTTTCGATGGCCTGCGGGTTAATGGCGGAAGCATTCGCAACCGGGTACGGCTGGCACATGATACTGGCGCCGGATTTTCCCGCCAGTGGCGCAACGGTTTGCCACAATTCCTCGGTAATGAATGGAATCACCGGATGCGCCAGCCGCAGCATGGCTTCCAGTACGCGCACCAGGGTGCGGCGGGTGGCTCGCTGCGCCGCGTCTTGATCCGAGTTTAATTGGACTTTGGCAAGCTCGACGTACCAGTCGCAATATTCGTCCCACACCAGTTCGTAGATTTCCCGTGCGGCCAAGTCGAAACGGTAATTGGCAAAGGCTTGTTCAACTGCTTGCTCCGCTTGCTGCAAGCGGCTGATGATCCATTGATCAGCGGCGGAGTAGGCGAGGGGCAGAGTCTCATCCAATCCGGTATCTTTGCCCTCGCAATTCATCAGCACGTAGCGTGTGGCATTCCATAACTTGTTACAGAAGTTACGGTAGCCTTCGCAGCGTTGCATGTCGAACTTGATATCGCGCCCGTGCGATGCCAGGCTGGCGAACGTGAAACGCAGGGCATCGGTGCCGAACGCCGGGATGCCGTCGGGGAAATGCTTGCGGGTGTTTTTCTCGATTGATTCGGCTTGCTTCGGATTCATCAATCCGGTGGTGCGTTTCGCGATCAAATCGGGCAGTGCGATACCGTCGATCAAATCGAGCGGATCGAGCACATTGCCTTTGGATTTGCTCATCTTCTGGCCTTCGGCATCGCGGATCAGGCCGGTGATATACACTTCCCGGAACGGTACCTGGCCGGTGAAATGCAACGACATCATGACCATGCGCGCAACCCAGAAGAATATGATGTCAAACCCGGTGATCAGCACCGAAGTCGGCAGGAAAGTTTTCAATTCCGCCGTGTCATCCGGCCAGCCCAAGGTGGAAAAGGGCCACAGCGCGGACGAAAACCAGGTATCCAGCACATCGTCGTCCTGCTTCAGATCGCGCTTGCCGGAAAGCTGTTGCGCTTCTTCCAGATTGTATGCGACCGTGACATTGCCGTCTTCGTCGTACCACGCCGGAATGCGGTGTCCCCACCACAATTGGCGCGAGATACACCAATCCTGAATATTTTCCAGCCACTGATTGTAGACATGCGTCCAGTTATCCGGCGTGAATTTCACTTTACCGTCAGCGACGACTTCCAAACCGCGCTTGGCCAAACCTTCCATGGCGACATACCATTGATCGGTCAGCATCGGTTCGATGATCGTGTTGGTGCGGTCGCCACGCGGCGCCATCAGTTTGTGCGGTTTGGTTTCGGCCAGAAAACCTTGCGCTTCCAGGTCGGCTACGATTTTTTTCCGGGCATCGAAGCGATCCATGCCTTGATAGTCAAGCGGCGCCAGATCGTTGATTTTTCCATCCAGCGTAAAGATGCTGATCGGCACCAGATGATGCCGCTGGCCAACCTGATAATCGTTAAAATCGTGCGCTGGGGTGATTTTCACGCAACCGGTGCCAAACTCCAGATCGACATACGTATCCGCGATGATGGGGATGGTGCGCTCGCACAGCGGTAAGCGCACATGGCGTCCGATCAGATGCTGATAGCGCGGATCGTCCGGATGCACAGCGACGGCGACGTCGCCGAGCATGGTTTCGGGGCGGGTGGTGGCGACGATCAACGCTTCCGTTGGTTCGGTATGCTGGCCATCGGCTTGCTCCAGCGGATAGCGGATGTGCCACAGCGAGCCGTTTTCCTCGGTCGACACCACTTCCAGATCGGATACCGCGGTTTGCAGCACCGGATCCCAGTTCACCAGCCGTTTGCCGCGATAAATGAGACCTTCACGATACAAACGCACGAATACCTCGGTCACGGCGCGCGATAATTCGGCATCCATGGTGAAACGTTCGCGCGTCCAGTCGCAGGAAGTGCCCAGACGGCGCATTTGCCGCGTGATGGTCGAGCCGGATTCTTCTTTCCATTGCCAGACACGTTCCAGAAAAGCTTCCCGTCCCATGGTGCGGCGATCGAGTTTCTGCTGATCGAGCTGGCGTTCAACCACGATCTGTGTGGCGATACCGGCATGATCGGTGCCTGGCTGCCACAAGGTGTTATCGCCCAGCATGCGGTGATAGCGCGTCAGCGCATCCATCAAAGTATGCTGGAAGGCATGTCCCATATGCAGTGTGCCCGTGACATTGGGCGGCGGCAGCATGATGCAATAAGCGGATTGACCGGTTGCCGCATCCGGTTTGAAATACCCGGCCGATTCCCAGATGGAGTACCAGCGATCTTCAATATGTTTCGGGTCAAAGCTTTTTTCGAGTTCCATGGATTTTTCGTTGTATTGAATGGCGCAAAAGATCGCCATTATAGCGGATGGGGTATTGCTGCGGACAATAAGAGCGATGACCGCTGCACAGCAACCGGAGAAGCGGATGCCACCGTAAAAGCGGTGCGGTGTGAGCGGCGGCTATTTAATTTGCTTGGACAAGCGGGTTTCCAGCGCATGCGCCAGCGCTTTCCGGTCCTGCACGTCCATGTCGATATTCGCATCTTCCAATGCGGCATCGAGAATCTGGCGGATGGGCGTTAAGCGCGCCGGTTGCGGCTGTATCACGGCGGGATGAAGAAACACGGCATCGGTCAGCAGCGGTATGGCATCCGCGCCAATCGCAGGGGCTGTTTTATCGATTTCCGGGGCTTTGCCGACGGGTGCAGTGCCTGCGATCTTGCCGTGATTCTGGTATTTGCCCAGCAAGCTGCGGAACTTGACCATGATCTCGGTATCGTCGAAATCCGCTGCGCTTTTGTCGTCACTCATAATAGGAAAATCAACGGTTGCAACGGTTTCATTTAATCATCCAGCTGGAAGTGTTGGAGCGGATAACCGGCATCTTTATAGAAACGATAGCGTTCACGCGCCACTTGCTTGTCTTCCGGCGAGTTATCCGCAATCTCGATGAGCCGGTTGAATTGATCGAAAGCGGGCGGTTGTTCCCGGTGCAGATTCAGCAGAACATCGAATGGCATATCCGCTGGTATGCGGTCGCTCAGTATCGCGGGCGTGGCGCTGACCAGCGCACTGTCTTCGCGGATATGGCAATGCGGAATGAAGCTGGCGGGCGAGAACGTCCACAGCAGTTCGTCCAATTGTTTGAGCATGGTTGCATCGGGCGTATAAATCAATATTTTCATATGTTGCTGCAACGCCTTGGCGCAAAGCCGGCAAGCCGTTTGTAACTTATTGCCCGATCCCGAATAAAAATAAATCTGTGTCATCGAATCACTGTCCGGTTGAGCACCCGATCGTGAGTTTGTTTTTTGTACGTTCCATAACGGCTGATTAATTCATGACGGAGGCGGACGGTTCAGCTTGTTCAGCGCGAGTCATAAATTAATCAGCGGTGCGGAAGACGGCTAGCTGGTTGCTTTCGCTTGCGAAATCAGGAATTGCGTCAACAGCGGCACCGGACGCCCGGTTGAGCCTTTATCTTTGCCGGATTTCCATGCCGTGCCTGCGATGTCGAGGTGCGCCCAGCGGTATTTCTTGGTAAAACGCGACAAAAAGCACGCGGCGGTGATGGTTCCTGCGGCGCGTCCGCCGATATTGGCGATATCCGCAAAGTTACTTCTCAGCAGATCTTGGTATTCATCCCACAATGGCAACTGCCAGGCACGGTCGGCAGCTTGCTCTCCGGCGGCCAGCAGTTCTTGCGCCAGCTTGTCATCGTTGCTCATCAAACCGGTGGTGAAATTGCCCAGCGCGATGACGCATGCGCCGGTCAATGTGGCGATATCGATCACCACTTTCGGGTTATAGCGCTCCGCGTAGGTGAGCGCATCGCATAGAATCAACCGTCCTTCCGCATCGGTGTTGAGAATCTCGATGGTCTGGCCGGACAGGCTGGTGACCACATCACCCGGCTTGGTTGCTTTGCCGCTGGGCATGTTTTCGGTGGCCGGGATGATCCCCACCACGTTGATGGGCAGCTTCATTTCCGCCACCGCTTGCAGGGTTCCCAAAACACTGCCTGCGCCGCTCATGTCGAACTTCATTTCATCCATTTCAGCAGCGGGCTTGAGCGAGATGCCGCCGGTATCGAAGGTCACCCCTTTACCGACCAGAACCACCGGATTGTCTTTTTTGGCCGCGCCGTGATATTCCAGCACGATCAGTTTTGCCGGTTGCTCACTGCCGCGCGCCACGGCCAGAAGAGAACCCATGCCAAGTTTCTCCATGTCTTTTTCTTCCAGCACGGAGGCTTTCAGTTTGTGTGATTTGGCAAGATCCTTGGCTTGCTTGGCGAGATACGCGGGGGTGCAAATATTCGGCGCGAGGTTGCCTAGATCCTTGGCCAGATTCATCCCGTGTGCAATCGCTATACTTTGTTGCAGGGCGGCTTCGCAAGCGGCCAGTTCGGTGCGGTTGTCGATGCACATAATCAGTTTGCGCAGGCTGCTTTGGTTATTATCCGGCTTGCTTTTCAGCTGATCGAAACGGTAACCGCTACTGATAGCGGCAATGACGGTCTGATTGACTTTCCAAGCATTGGTTTTGTCCTTGACGGGAAAATCGGATAAAAACAGCGTGGCATCGGTCACTGCGGTTTTTTGCAGCGCATTCAACGTGGTGCCGAGCGCCGACAAGAATGTTTTTTCCTTGAATTCCTGTTCCTTGCCCAGACCGATCAGCAATACTCTTTTAAACAAGGTGTCCGGCACGTTATGCAATAACAGCGAAGTATTCGCTTTACCGTCCAAGTCGCCCGATGCCAGGATATTTTTGATATACCCCTGGGTGATTTTGTCCAGAACTTTTGCTGAATCCGACAGTTTTCTTGATTCAAAAATACCGATGACTGCGCAGGCGCCGCGTTGTTTTTCCGGGGTGCCTATTTTTATTCCAAATTCCACATTAAACTCCTTCATCCAGAATGCTCTTGCGAGCCATTTGCTTATGTAACTTAATCTATGAGTACAACCGGTTATCGTGTAATCACTTTGCCCGCGATAAGCAAAATAGTGACAACACACGTCAAATAACATCATAACATCAGCTTAATGGAAAAGCTGAATAGTTGTACTGCTGCAAAGGAAATAGGCGGGAAACGCCTGCGAATTATTGCGAATGGCGTAAATTAAAATAAGTTAATATACTGTCTTTATTTTATAATCAGCAACAATTATCATATTATTCAATAATATATGATTATTATCTAACACGAAGGATAATAAGTGATTGATGATGCATTGAAAAAGCGATTGAATCATTGCACGGCGCTGCCAAGTTTACCGGCTGTGGCTGTCAAAATCATTGAAATGGCCAACGATCCCGATGCCGATATTGGTACCGTTTGCCAATATATTTCATTGGATCCGGTGCTGTCGGCAAAACTGTTGCGTACAGCAAACACACCGCTATATAAATCCCGCCGGGTGGCAACCAATATCCGTCAAGCCGTCAGTATTCTGGGTACGCACACCGTCCTTGTGATCGCCTTATCCTTTTCGCTGACCCATTCGCTGATGAAAAACCCGGCGCCGGATCAGGGCGCGGTTTTTGACAGTACGGTTTTTTGGCGCCGCTCCATCGCATCGGCGCTTGCCGCGCGCGCACTGGGAGAAAAACTCGAGCTGAATTATCTGGACGATTTATTTCTGGCCGGGCTAATTCAAGAAATCGGTATTCTGGCATTCTGGGTCATCATGCCGGAAGAATACGGCAAGGTTTTTGCGTCGACTTCGGATCACGATGTTTTGCTGAATAGCGAGCGCGAGGTATTCGGCGCGGGGCACGATGAGCTGGGTTATGCGTTGCTGAAAAGATGGCATATTCCGGATTACATCGCGTTGTCCTGCATCAATAGCCATTCGCAGCCGGAACCCAAGAGTCTGGGACCGACACTGCAATCGTGTCTGGCGGTCTCCCGCTATCTGGCCGACTACTTTCTCTATCCGCATGAGGCTGAAAAAATGACCGCGTTGAACCAAGCGGCGCAAGACTGGCTCGGATTTGACGCGAATGTGCTCATCGACGTGATTAAAATCATGGAAGTGGGATTGAATGCGGTGGAAGATTTATTTGAAATGAACATTCACGATCCAGCGGAAGTCAGTGGCATTCTCGCCGAAGCGAAAGAACTGCTGATGATTCATGATTTATCCCGGATGCGCGACCTGGAAGATAAGTCGCAGCGGGATGGTTTAACCGGCGCCTATAATCGCACTTATTTTGACGAAACGTTACGGCGCGAATTCAATCTGGCGGTGCAATACAATCTGCCGTTGACGATTGCCATCATCGACCTTGATCATTTTAAGAATGTTAACGATACGTATGGCCACGTTGCGGGAGACTCATTACTGGCCATGGTGGTCAAAACGGTTTTCGATCAAATCCGTCAGGATGACACCCTGAGCCGCTATGGGGGAGAGGAATTTGCCTTGATTCTTCCCGGCACGGCGGTGGCGGCTTCGAGAAATCTCATTGCACGGCTAAAAGATTCGATCGCGGAAATCGCGTATAAATTTGACGGCCGCAGCACCATCCGCATCACGGCATCGATCGGTGTCGCCGGATATCTGGAAAATGCGGCACAAATACGCGACCCGCGCGATCTGATCAAAGCGGCTGATTCCGCGCTCTATGCCGCCAAGCATGCGGGCCGGAATCAGATTATGGAATGGGACGGTAACGCCTGATAGTTTTTTCAACCTGAAATACTGCACTTAATACTCTTTACAACCTTATGAATTTGATTATCCAAGGATTGGATGTAAACAACAGCGATCTGCGCGAGCTGGCGAAGTTATCGCATGCCGACGCTATCGAACGGATTACCGGGCAAGCTTTCCGATTGACTCATGCTACGCATTCCGATGCGGTACCGGAATATTGCGCGCAAGCCGAGCTGGATTTTGCGTTTGTAAATGCGGCAACGAAACTTTCCGACTTCAAATTGATTGCCATGGACATGGATTCGACCTTGCTGGCGATTGAGTCGATTGACGAAATTGCCGACATGCAGCAGATCAAACCGCAAGTGGCCGCCATCACAGTGCAAACCATGCGTGGTGAGATCAGTTTTGAAGAAAGCCTGACACGGCGCACGGCTTTATTGCGTGGCGTGCACCAGGATGACTTACAGAAAGTCTACGATGAGCGTGTGAAGCTCAGTCCGGGCGCGGAAAGAATGTTACAGCTGGCAAAGCAATCCGGCATCAAGACCATGGTAATTTCCGGTGGCTTTACATTTTTCACCGAACGGATCAAGACAAAACTGCAACTCGATTTTGCCGCAGCCAATGTGCTGGAAATAGACAATGAACGGCTGACCGGAAAAGTGGTTGGAGAAATTATCGGCAGAGAAGGCAAAGCGCAAGTGCTGAAGCAAGTTTGCGCGGAACTGGGAATACAGCGTGAACAGGTCATCGCCATCGGAGACGGCGCCAATGATCTGGCGATGCTGGCCGAAGCGGGTGTTGGCATCGCTTATCGTGCTAAGCCGATTGTCAAACAACAGGCGACGTATTCAATCGATTATGTCGGATTGGACGGCGTCACCAATTTATTCGCATGAACTGTGGCGGTGCAACGGTAATGCATCGGTTTTAGTAATCCGGTTCATACATCAGCGGCCGGATATAGCTGTTCAAATCTTCCGGTAACGCCGCTTCCGCCAATCCTTCATTCATCGCCACCCGGCAAACGGCTGCCGCAATCGCGAGCGATACGTCGCGTACCCGGGTTAATGCCGGATACACCGCGCCGTTGCGGATTTCCGAATCGGTCACCGTGTTTGCCAGCACTTCGGCGGCGGCCAAAAACATGCTTTGCGTCACCAGCCGCGCAGCGCTGACGGTGACGCCCAGGCCGATACCCGGGAAAATATAGGCGTTGTTTCCTTGCGCCGGTTTGAAAACTGTATCGCCATAGCGCACCGGGTCAAATGGGCTGCCGCTGGCGAAAATAACCCGCCCGTCGCTCCACTGATAAGCTTGTTCCGCGGTGCATTCGGTATGCGAGGTCGGGTTCGATAGGGCGATGATTACCGGGCGCTCATTCACCGCCGCCATCCTGCGCACAATGGTTTCGCTGAACGTACCGGCTACACCGGTTGCGCCAATTAACACATCCGGTTTGATCTCGCCGATGGCATCGGCAAAACTGCACGCCGCATGGGCTTGAATGAACGGTTTAATGCGCGGTTTGATGTTCTCGTTCGCGGTGGTTATTAATCCTTTCCGGTCGATGAACCATAGCCGTTTCCGCGCTTCTGCATTGCTGAGTCCGGCTTTGACAAACGCATCCACGGCCAATTCCGCCGTTCCGCTGGCGGCCGATCCTGTGCCGAGAAACATGATGTTCAGATCGGCGAATTTTTTCCCAGTAATGCGGCATGAGGTGTAAATGCCCGCCAGCGTCACGGCGGCGGTACCTTGGATATCGTCGTTAAAGCAGCGCACTTGTCCGCTGTAGCGTTCCAAAAATTCAAACGCGTGGGGCGTCAGGAAATCCTCGAATTGTATGACGGCATTGGGAAAACGTAATTGCACGGCCTGGACGAATTCGTCGACCAGCGCACGGTAAGTTGCACCGTCAATGCGGGGATGGGGATAACCCAGGTAAAGCGGATCTTCGCGTAATGCTACGTTATTCGTACCGGCGTCGAGCATGACCGGCATGCATTGCGCCGGATGAATGCCGGCGCAGGCGACGTACAAAGCAACCTTGCCGATCGGTATGCCCATGCCATTCGCGCCCAAATCGCCCAAACCGAGGATGCGCTCTCCATCCGTCACGACGATGACGCGGATATCTTCTTCCGGCCAATTTTTCAGAATCGTGGCGATTTCGCCGCGATCCTCAGGGGTGATATAGAATCCCTGCGGTTTTCTGAAGATGTGTGCAAATTCCTTGCAGGCTTCGCCGACCGTGGGGGTGTAGACCAACGGCATGATTTCTTCGATGTGGTCGATCATGGTGCGGTAAAAAAGCCGTTGATTGCGTTCCAGCAAGGCATTCAGAAAGATATATTTTTCTATGGCACTGCTTTTGCAGCGCATGCTGCCTAAGACGCGTTCGATTTGTTTGTGGATGCTGGCTACTTCATAGGGCAGTAATCCCCGCAAACCGAACCGCTCCCGCTCTTCCCGCGTAAATGCCGTTGATTTTGTGAGTCCCGGATCGACCAACAACGCTTTGCCGTATAAATTTTTCATTTTGATCCCTATCTCCCTAATAGCCAGCGGGGTTTGCCATGGCTGATGCGGTACAAAACCGCTTAATTTGCTGCAAAGTTGGACAATCCGGAAAACCGAAGATAAACTAGTTTCCATCATCAGATACGCTTGACAATGGTATCTGCGGAACACAGTTACAATCCATCCCAGCCATGGATTAATTCTTTCTAATCAGCACTGAGGTAATTTCAATACATTATGAGTCAATCGCCATTTCCAATGCCGGATCCTAGTTTATATACTGAAGAAGAAATAGCAAACCTGGTTCATACATTTTACGCAAAAGCCCGGAAAGATCCCGGACTGGGGCCTATTTTCGAGGCGCATGTCATCGATTGGGATGCGCATTTTGTGCAGATGATCAATTTCTGGTCGGCGCAGTTGCGCGGCACGAGCCGGTTCCGCGGCGCGCCGATGCCTAAGCATATTGCCTTGCCCGATCTCAATGCGGCGTTGTTTGAGCGCTGGTTGCAACTGTTCAAAGAGACAACCGGGGAACTGGGCAATCCGAACCTGCAACAGCAAGCCAATGCCATTGCGACGTTTATCGCGGGGCGGTTATGGCAGGGTTATCAGATGAGCAATTACCCGGATAAACAGCCGGTTACACTTCATACAGCATAGTTTTCAATAACCTTGCGGGATTGATCTTGAAAAGCATCAAAAGCAAGATTATCGTTTTCTCCATTCTGGCTACACTGATTCCTTCATTGGGATTGGGTATATTGTCGTTTCAACAAAACGAAACGATGATCAACGAGAATGTCACCCGCGAGTTGCGTGCTTTGGCCAATTATGCCAGCCGGGAACTGGAGCTGTGGATTAAGGAACAGATTCTGACGGTCCGGGAACTGGCGACATCCAAGATTCTGATCGAGGGATTGTCGCGAGACAATCAAGCGCAAGCGCGGAAAAACAAACTCAAAGTGCAGCGGAAGGGACTGGAACTGTACCTGCAATCCGTGCATAAACGGCTGGAAACCGTGCTGGAATTAACGGTGGTCGATGTGGAAGGGGGAATACTCGCCAGCAACGTCGAATCGCCTTTCCCGGTGAAACTCTCGCCGGATTGGCCGCAAGATGCGTCGACTCAAGGAGAAGTTGTTGGGCCACCGCAGTGGAATGCGGATTATGCAACGGCCGTGCTGAGCATCGCGGTGCCCATATTGTCGGTGGACGATTTTATTTTGGGTGCGCTGATCGTGACGTTTGATTTGCGCGATATCCAGTCAAATTTAAAGGACAAGATCAAATCGCCGCCTGGCGATGTTCTGCTTCTGGACAAGGGTGGCAATGTCATGCTGGCTAGCGATGCCGCGATTGTCAATCCGGATAACCCGGTGTCGCTTGATGTGGAAGTAATAAAACGGTTGCGCGATAACCCGGGAGAATACGAGATATTCCGGGGACTGCGGCAGGAAAAAGTTGCCGGTCTGGCGTATGTGTCGGAAAAACCGCTGATTACTATTATTGCCACCAGAAGTCATCAATTGATCTATGCGTTTTGGGAACAACAGCGCAATTTATTCGTTGGTCTGATCAGTATCATCATCCTGGTGGTCGCCGCTATCGCTTTCCAAATGAGTCATGCGATTGTCGTTCCATTGCGAAGATTGATCGATGCCACCGGAAAAATTGTGCAAGGCGATCTCAACGTTGAATTGACGAGCACGCAGCGCAATGAGCTCGGGCAGCTGACACAGATGTTCAATCAGATGACAAATCAGTTGCGTCTGGATCAAGCGAAAATCGAGGAAGCGAGTGCTGCCATGCAGCAAAAGAACGCGCTCTTGGAAACGCTATCGGTTACCGACAGCCTTACGGGGTTATTTAATCGCAATAAACTGAATGCCATCATCAATGATCAATTGGCGAGATATGAGCGCAACAAGCGGCCGTTTTCCGTCCTGATGATCGATGTCGATCATTTCAAAACATTGAACGATAGCCTCGGGCATGTCGCCGGGGATGAAATCATTGCAGGGATAGCAAAAAAGATTTCGCAATCGATCCGCAACGTCGATTTTGCAGCCCGTTTTGGCGGCGACGAGTTTATTATCATTCTGGCGGATACCGCCATCAGTGAAGCGCTGAAGACTGCGGAACGCATCCGGGCGCATGCAGCAAGCGTGCATTGCGGCGCGATCAACAAGACGCTCAAAGTAACGCTCAGCATCGGCGTCATTCAAAGTGAACCGGAAGACATATCGCTGACCATTTTGTTGTCCAGGGTCGACGGCGCGTTGTATGAAGCTAAGCGCTCGGGGCGTGATCGAGTGTACAGCGTACAGCCTAAATCCGATTCAGCTACATAGACTTGCGGGCTGTTGAAAGAACGTTTTGCGTTGCCGCTGCAATGAACTACAAACGCATCATGCATTCACACGCCTAAACTGCCTTTCTGACCTGTTTTGCCCCTCGGAAATGTTTCTTAACGCCCTGCTAAGGATGGTGATTTTTGCCCGCTTCTAGACCGGTATTGAGAACCCAGCCTTGTTTCTGGTCGACTTGAACGCGTAACCATGAACCCTGACTGGCATTCGCTATGACCACGGTATTTTTTTTCAGCGTGGTCACTAATTGCGCCTTGGCGCTTGGCAATTTGCGTAAATTGATGTTTGCCTTGGTGTGTAATTTTATCGGTGTGTGAAATTCCAGCAGCGAGTTATTTTCATCAGCTGTTTTTTTGTGATTGGGGGTTGTGATCAAACTGATCAATTGCTTGGCCTGGGTAATATAATTCATGGCCGAGGCATACTGATCCTTGGCAAACAGTACCGAGGCGGTATCGACCAAATGCTTGGCTTGAATTTGCAGCACTTGGTCCGCTGGAGAAACCTTCGTTTGTTTCAGGTTTGCCAGTGCCACCTCGGTTTCCGCGATGGCAGAGGCGGTGCCGGGTTTGGTTGCGAGTCTGTGCAGCTTCACTTGCGCCCGCGTTGCTTCCTTGTTGACTTCTCGCAGTACTTGCGCCTGATTTTTCTGGCGTATTTGCTGATTCTTGATTAATTCGTCTTTTTCCGCGAGCAATTTTTCCAGGCGAGCGATTTCCTTGCGTAGATTTTCTTCCTGTGAAGCAGTGACGGGTGCTGTTTCAATAACCGGAGCGGGAAGTTGCTCCTGGGAAGCGCATCCGGTAAAACTCAGGGCAATAATGATAACAATCGGCAGATTCGATAATGAATAAGCCTCTTTACAAACACGTGGTAATGACGCTTGAAACCAAAGCTTTGTCGTCTTATTGTTCTGTAATTCTGACTGATTCAGCATACTATCTTCCCGGTAGATTTAATCGCTGTATCCGTATCGTTTCTGGCAACGAATAGTAAAATGCGATGGGGTTCAGTGGATACGAGAAAAATAAGATTCTCAGTTGATTATTTTATAATCCGGTAAATCAAGCATTCATAAAGAACGCAAAAGGTACCAAAATTAAGTGTACTGAAGAATTGGCCGGTTTTCCAGGTGTTCAGGCATACTGGGAGAAAGAAATTCGCTGTATGCATTTTTATTGTTTCAAAATACAATGCGGTACCGTCACTATCCGGGTTATGCGCAAACTTTCTCATTTTGATAAAGTATCTGAATATTACTACTTTCACGGAGGTGTCATGTATCAGCGAATTTTAGTGCCGGTTGACGGCAGTGCAACATCCGGGCGCGCATTGGCCGAAGCGGTTAAATTTGCGCAACAGCACAAGGCACGTGTGGAAGTGGTGCATGTACTGGAGGAAATCGGGTATTTTGATGAGGAGAATTATCTCAATTATGCCGAGCTGGTCGATTCGTTGAGACACAGCGGCGAGAAAATACTTGCCGAAGTGCAGATGAAATTAAAACAAGCCGGGGTGCCGGTGGAGGCAAAGTTACTCGAAGCCAATGGAGAGCGAGTCGCCCATGTGATTACCGCCGAAGCGAAAAATGCGCAAGCGGATCTGATCATTGTAGGGACCCACGGCCGGTCCGGTTTTAGCCGCCTGTTGCTGGGCAGTGTGGCTGAAGGGGTGGTGCGCACGGCGGATATCCCGATCCTTCTGATCCGTGGCGATTGATCTTCGCTATCAAGAATAAGCCTAGGTATTCATTAAGAAAATCAGATTATGGAAAATTACGAAGCATTATTAACGACGATCGCCTTGATGATGGGTGTTTCCTGGGCAAGCGGCATCAATCTGTATGCGGTTTTGCTGGTATTGGGCTGGGGTGGTTCGACCGGTCATATCGATCTGCCAGCCGAGCTGACGGTATTGGAAGATCCATTGGTGATCGGCGCCGCTGCCGTGATGTATTTCATCGAGTTTTTTATCGACAAAATACCCGGAATGGATTCCGCTTGGGATTCCATTCAAACGTTTGTGCGCATTCCGGCTGGCGCCATGCTGGCGGCTGGCGCGGTCGGCGATGTGACACCGGCGCTTGAGATTGCGGCCGGTATTCTGGGAGGCAGCTTGGCCGCTACAAGTCATGCGACCAAGGCAGGCACAAGGTTGTTGATCAATACCTCGCCCGAACCTTTTACCAACTGGTCAGCCTCGCTCACGGGGGATTTTATGGTGTTCTCAGGCATGTGGACTGCAGTGAGGCACCCGGAAATCTTTCTCATCCTGCTGGTCATTTTTATCGGTATTGCCATTTGGTTACTGCCGAAGTTATGGTACTTGATCAAAGTGGTGCTCGCCAAAATAGGAAAATTTCTTGGCTTGGTAAAAGCCGGGCCGGTTACTTCCGCTGAATTAGACACCAGCATTCCCATACAGAGACATCATCACCTGTCTGCATTGGAACGGTTACAACAACTGCGCGACCAAGGGGCTCTGACGGAACAGGAATTTGAACAGCAGAAGGAAAAGATTCTGAACGAGGGGCGCCATTGAGCTCATCCTGCCTTGGCAATATTGTGCAAAATAGCGTAACACCTTTATCAATGCGTGCCGGAAACGTGTTTTTATAATCCGGAGTCTGATGCAACGCCGCTGGGATATTTTTTGCACGGTTGTCGATAACTTTGGCGATATCGGTGTGTGTTGGCGTTTGGCAAAGCAATTGACACAGGATCGTAACCAGATGGTGCGGTTATGGGTCGACGATTTACGGTGTTTTTCCTGCATTGCACCGGACGTGAATCCGGAAATTCAACAGCAGAACGTGCAAGCTGTTGAAATCTGTCATTGGCAGAAGGCATTCCCGGAAGTCGAACCCGCCGATGTGGTGATTGAAGCATTCGCTTGCGAGCTGCCTGATATTTATATCGCCGCGATGGTGCGCAAGAACAAGCAGCCCGTCTGGATCAATCTGGAATACCTCAGTGCCGAACCTTGGGTCGCACAATATCACGGTCTGCCTTCACCGCATCCGCGCTTTCCTCTAACCAAGACATTCTTTTTTCCCGGTTTTGTGCCGGGCACAGGCGGATTGTTGCGGGAAAAGAATTTATTAGCGCAAAGAGAGGTTTTTGATTTTGCTGCGGAGCAAGCGTTTCTGGATCAAAAAGGCCTGTGTGAACGCCGGTCCGGTGAGATCCGCATTGCGCTGTTTTGTTACGACACAGCACCGGTTGAGGACCTGATCGGTGTTTTGTCAGAATCTTCAAGCCCGGTTTTGCTGATTGTGCCGCAGGGGTGTGTGGCGGATCGTATCGAGATAATCTTAAGTCATGTTGCTTCGCCGAATGAATCATTAATCAAACATCGGCAGTTAACCGTGCAGATCATTCCGTTTATGGCGCAAAATGATTTCGACCGGTTGCTGTGGAGCTGCGACATCAATTTTGTGCGCGGTGAAGACTCTTTTGTCCGTACGCAGTGGGCAAGCAATCCTTTTATCTGGAATATTTATCCGCAGGCGGAAGGTGCGCACTGGAAAAAGCTGGAAGCTTTTCTTGATCTGTACACTGCGGGTATGCCGCCGGAAATGGCCATCGCAGTGCGTGAAATGTGGTTTTGCTGGAATGGCGGGAAGGCATTGAATGCTACGATGTGGATGAACTTCTTGGCATTGCGTGAGTCTCTGATCCAGCATAATAAAAAATGGGTTAAACAATTGCTCGAACAGGATGACTTAGTGTCTGGTCTGGTGCAGTGTGTTGAAAATCAGCTATAATTCGCCGTTTTTGAATCCGATGTTGGCGCTGCAACATAACATCATCTTTGCTTATAACTTAATTTTGGAACTGACAGAAATATGAAAACCGCAATGGAATTACGCTCAGGTAACGTCGTCATGGTTGGTAATGACCCTATGGTTGTGCAGCGAGCAGAATTTACGAAATCTGGCCGTAACGCATCTGTGGTTAAAATGAAGCTGAAAAATTTGTTTTCCAGCACCACGACGGAAACGGTTTACAAAGCGGATGAAAAGTTCGATTTGGTCGTTCTCGATAGAAAAGACTGTACCTATAGCTACTATGCCGATCCGCTCTATGTTTTCATGGATGCCGATTACAATCAGATCGAAGTGGAAGCGGATAATATGTCGGATGTTCTGAATTATCTGATCGATGGCATGGAAGATGTTTGTCAGGTCACTTTTTACGATGGTAAAGCGATTTCCGTTGAATTACCGAACACGATTGTGCGTGAAGTGGAATATACCGAACCTGCGGTACGGGGCGATACCACCGGAAAAATCATGAAACCAGCCCGGCTTCTGGGAACAGGCTATGAAATCCAGGTTCCCGGTTTTGTGGAAATTGGCGACAAGATCGAAATTGATCCGCATAACCACGAATTCAGAAAACGTGTTTGATCGATTACTGTGATCTACTCAATAAAAAAGGTGACCGAGGTCACCTTTTTTATTGGAGTGTTAACTGGCGATTACTTGGATATCCGGTTCAAGCGTTTTCAGCATATTCTCGATTCCTCTCAGGGTACCGGATATCGAGCTGGGGCATGTGCCGCATGCGCCTTGATAATGAATGCGCAAAATATTGCCTTCCAGTCCCAGAATGTGCAAATCTCCGCCGTCGTGCTGCAAGTACGGGCGCACTTCTTCGTCCAGCAGGACATTGATTTTCTCCAGACGCAATTGATCTTCCGGACTTAAATCGGCGAGTGCATTACTGGCAGCCGCTACGGTTTCGGCGGATTGCGCCGTGGCAGCGGGCGCCGCACGGATAGGATCGGCGATTTCGCGCGCCAGATCCTGCCAATTGGCGTCTCCGTCTTGAGTGACGGTGATCCAATGATCGATGTAAAAAACATTCGTGACATGATCGATATCGAATAGCGCGGAAGCCAATGGATCGTCCTTGGCAGCTTCGGCGTTATCGTACGAGCGTGCAACCCCCCATGTCAGTGGTTCCTTGAGGATAAACTTCAAAGCGTTTTTATTCGGCGTACCTTCAATATCAGCAATTTTTGGCATTTTGATGGGTGTTAATATTGAGTCCAGCAGTTAATCAATGGGGCTACACAGGGCCGCAATATGAGATCGAATCGGCATATACGAACCTGGCGTTGAACGTTGTTTTGTTACATCAAGAATGATCCGGCATCGTTGGCGCGGAATCGTCTGCTTCAGTCGATGCGCTATCGAGCGAATTCAATGCGGCATGTAATGTATGCCACGGTAGAATCGCGCATTTGACCCGTGTCGGCAGATCCCGTATGCCGGAAAAAACAGTTAACCGGCCCAGATGATGCGGTTGATTGGTATCCAGTTTTCCGGTAGCCAGTTCACGGAATTCATGAATCAATGTTTCCGCGTTCGCGCGCGACTTTCCCTTGACCGCCGCAGTCATCATCGAAGCGGATGCTTTGCAGATGGCGCAGGATTCACCTTGAAACGCGATGTTGTTGATCTGATCATCTTCCAGTTGCAGCGTAATATCCAGGCGATCACCACAGAGCGGGTTATGCCCGGTGGCATGATGGCTGGCATGATCCAGTTTACCGTAGTTGCGCGGTTTCCGGTTATGGTCAAGGATGACCTCTTGATACAATGAATTGGTATGCATTATAAAAAAATCTTTTGGACAGTTTTTATGCCCGCCACCAAAGCATCAACTTCTGTTTTCTTATTATAAAAAGCAAATGAGGCGCGGGAAGTGGCCGGTACATTAAAGCGTTGCATGACGGGTTGGGCGCAGTGATGTCCGGTACGGACTGCAACGCCATCCTGATTCAGGATGGTGCCGATATCATGCGGATGAATGCCGTCGATGGCGAACGAAATGACCGCTGTTTTCTCTGCGGCGGTGCCGATGATTCTGACCCCGGGAATGTCGTTGAGGCATGCCGTCGCATACTTCAGTAATCCTAATTCATACGCAGCGATTTGTTCGATACCGATTGCCGTCAAATAGTCAACGGCTGCACCGAAACCGATGGCGGCAGCGATTGGCGGCGTGCCAGCCTCGAATTTGTGCGGAATGGTGTTGTAGATCGTTTTCTCAAATGTGACGGAAGTGATCATATCGCCACCGCCTTTAAAGGGTTGCATCGCTTCAAGCAAGGCCGCTTTGCCATAAAGAATGCCGATACCGGTCGGGCCGCACAGTTTATGAGCGGAGAAGGTGTAAAAATCGCAATCGAGCGCTTGCACGTCGATGGTGATATGCGGAGCTGCCTGCGCACCGTCAATCAATACCGGCACACCGTGCCGATGCGCGAAATCGATCATTCCTTTGATGGGATTGATCGTGCCGAGTGCATTTGATACGTGGATCAGGCCGACAAACTTGGTACGTTCGTTAAATAGTTTCTCATATTCATCAACTTCCAGTTCGCCCTTGTCATTGACCGGAACAACACAGATCGTTGCGCCTTTCTCGTTAGCAAGCATTTGCCACGGCACGATGTTGGAGTGATGCTCCAATGTGGTCAGAATGATTTCATCGCCTGCTTTGATGAATTTCCGGCCATAACCATGCATTACCAGGTTAATGGAATCGGTCGTGCCGCTGGTGAAAATGACTTCCCGGTCTTCGCGTGCATTGATGAATTGCTGCAACTTGCATCGCGCGTTGTGATACTCCAGCGTGGCGACTTCGGATAAATAATGGACAGCACGGTTGATGTTGGCGTGTTGCGTTGTCTGATATCGCACCAAACGATCAATCACTTGTTGCGGCATTTGACTGGATGCTGCATTGTCAAGGTAGGCCAATGGCTTGCCATCAATGTGGAGTTGCAAAATCGGAAAATCGGCGCGAATCTTTTCCCAATCCGGACTGGAAGAAACGTCAGATTTCAAAGAAGCATTCGCTGGCGTCATGATGGGTTACTCTGCGTTTGATCGAGTACCGCTTGCTCGAGTTGCTGTCTCAGCGAAGAGACAGGGATATGGCTGATAATTTCGGCACCAAAGGCATACGTTAATAAATTGCGTGCGGCCGTTTCTGACAAACCCCGGCTGCGCAAATAAAAAATTTCTTCCTGATCGAGCTGCCCGACCGTTGCACCGTGCGAGCATTTCACATCATCGGCAAAAATTTCCAGCTGCGGTTTGGTATCCACTTGTGCTGTTTTACTCAGCAATAAGTTACGGCTGGATTGCGATGAGTTAGTGCGTTGTGCCTGAGGGCGTACGATGATTTTTCCATTAAACACGGCGTGCGCGGCGTCATCGGCGATGCACTTGTGTTGCTGATGGCTGGTGCCATTCGGTTTGGCATGATCGATACAAGTATGGGTATCGGCCAGCTGGCGATCCGATATCAAAGTCAATCCGTCTATGGTGCATTCAGCTGCTTCATCGGTTAAACGCACATCCAGGTTATAGCGCGAAATCTGCGATCCTAGCGAAATGCTGACCGATTGATAATTGCTGGCATGGGCGAGCGATACCGCGCAATTCGCCAAATGAAAAGCTTGCGCGCTTTCGCGTTGCACGCGAATATGCTTGGCCTGTGCATTTGCGGCCAGACTGATTTCCGTGACTGAATTGGTAATGTAAGCCGCGTGCTGAAGTGCGACATAATCTTCGATCAACGTAACATGACTGCCCGTTTCGCCGATTAACAAGCAACGCGGGTAACTGGTGACTTCATGTTGTGTTGCAATGAACAACAGGTGAACCGGTTCAGCAATGACGGTATTTTTGGGCACGATGACGACAGCGCCATCCTGCAAAAAAGCGGTATTCAATGCGGCAAACACATTGTGGTCAAATGGCACGTATTGACCCAGATGAGATTCCAGTATCGATGCCTGCGTGGATAGCAATGCCGAGAGATTACCAGCGATCAGTGCCGCAGGTTCGGCGATGGCCGATAATGACTGAGAAAAGTGACCGTCAACAAACACCAGACGATTTTTAGCCTCATTCAGAAACAAATGCTGAATGTCTTCTATTTTTAGGGTCGGATCCGGTTGAGATGGCCGATAGGGCAGAGTGGTGAGCGGTGAAATATCCGTAAAGCGCCATTCCTCGTCACGCTTGGTCGGCAGTTTTTGTGTACTGACGCAATCGATGGCCTGAGCGCGCAATTGATTCAACCAAGCGCGTGATTCAGCCGGCTTCGCCTGCCAGGACTTCAGCAGGCATTCAAGGTAGCTGGTACTGATCGCTTCACTCATGCGCTAACTCCGGCAGCCGGTTGCTTGTTCGCAGTGATCCAGTCATAACCGCGTGTTTCCAGTTCCAATGCGAGCTCTTTGCCGCCGGTCATGACAATGCGGCCTGCCTGCATGACATGCACAAAATCGGGCACGATATAATCCAATAAGCGCTGATAATGGGTTACCAGAATCGTTGCATTGTCTTTGTTGGTGATCCGGTTGACGCCATTGGCGACGATTTTGAGCGCATCGATATCGAGACCCGAGTCGGTTTCATCGAGTATGCTCAATCTGGGTTCCAATAACGCCATCTGCAAAATTTCGTTACGTTTCTTTTCACCACCGGAAAAACCTTCATTGACACTGCGGTCGAGAAAATCAGCTTTCATTTCCAGTAGTTTCATTTTCTCACGCACAAAATCATCGAATTCGAGCGGATCCAATTCTTCTTTGCCGCGTTGCGTTTGTACCGTGTTATAGGCAAGGCGAAGGAATTGCGTGTTGGCTACGCCTGGAATTTCAATCGGATATTGGAAAGCCAGGAATAATCCGGCACGGGCACGTTCTTCGGGTGGTAATTCCAACAAGTTTTTATCTTCAAATTGAATCGATCCGCCGGTGACTTCATACGCGGAATGACCTGCCAGCACTTTGGCAAAAGTGCTTTTACCCGATCCATTCAAGCCCATGATGGCATGTATTTCGCCACTTCTGACCGTAAGATCGATTCCTTTGAGAATTTCAGTACCGTTGATGCTGGCGCGCAGGCCTTGCACCGAAAGGATGGTGGGACTATTTGCAATAATCATCCGACACTGCCCTCCAGTTTGAAGCTCAGAAGCTTGGTAGCTTCAACCGCGAATTCCATCGGTAATTGTTGAAATACATCTTTGCAGAAACCATTGATAATCATCGAGACAGCTTCTTCGGCGTCTATGCCGCGTTGTGAAAAGTAAAAGAGCTGATCTTCACCGATTTTTGACGTGGAAGCTTCATGCTCAACCTTGGCGCTGTTATTGTGCACCTGAATATATGGAAACGTATGCGCGCCACATTGGTCACCGATCAGCATGGAGTCGCATTGCGAATAGTTGCGTGCACCTTCCGCAGTTGGCGCAATTCGCACCAATCCGCGATAGCTGCTATTGGAATGACCTGCGGTAATGCCTTTGCTGACGATGGTGCTGCGTGTGTTTTTTCCAATATGGATCATTTTGGTGCCGGTATCGGCCTGTTGATAATTGTTCGTGACCGCGACCGAATAAAATTCGCCAACAGAGTTATCGCCGCGCAAAATGCAAGAGGGATATTTCCATGTGATCGCAGAGCCGGTTTCCACTTGCGTCCAGGAAATCCGAGAATTGACGCCTTTGGCCAGTCCTCGTTTCGTGACGAAGTTATAAATACCGCCGACACCATTTTCATCACCGGCATACCAATTTTGTACCGTTGAATATTTAATATCCGCATTATCCAAGGCGATCAGTTCAACAACAGCAGCATGCAGTTGATTCGTATCGAATCGCGGAGCAGTGCAGCCTTCTAGATAGGAAACGGATGCACCTTCTTCCGCTATGATGAGCGTTCTTTCAAATTGCCCGGAACCTTCCGTGTTAATGCGGAAATAGGTTGATAAATCCATGGGGCATTTGACGCCTTTCGGAATGAAACAGAAAGAACCATCGGTGAATACTGCGGAATTCAAGGCTGCAAAGTAATTGTCGCCAACCGGCACAACAGACCCCAGGTATTTCTGAATGAGCTCAGGGTGAGTATGTACTGCTTCCGAGATGGAACAGAAAATAATGCCTACTTCCGCCAGTTTTTGCTTGTAAGTGGTGGCCACTGAAACACTATCGAATATCACATCGACAGCGACACCGGCCAGTGCAGCGCGTTCGTGCATCGGCACGCCCAGCTTTTCAAATGTGCGTAATAATTCAGGATCGACTTCGTCCATGCTGGCCAGTTTTTTCTTCGGCTTTGGTGCTGAATAGTAGCTGATATCCTGGAAATCGATTTTTGGATAGTGCACATTCTGCCATTCGGGTGCGGTCATGGTCAGCCATTTTTCATAGGCTTTCAGACGGAATGACAAAAGCCACTCGGGTTCATTTTTTTTAGCCGATATTAACCGGATTATTTCTTCATTTAATCCCTTAGGGGCGATATCGGACTCAATATCGGTAACGAAGCCATGTTTGTACGGTTGATTAACCAGACTTTGCAATACTGCACTCATTTGGTTTATTCCTTTTTAGTATCTTTTGTTTGAAACAGATCGCTTTGAATCTTAAATTGCCGGATAGCTGGTTTGGTTAATTCGCAAATTGAGAAACCATTGTAATTGAAGTTGTTGTTGCTTAAATCTTAGCAGATTCTTTAACACTGAAACTATCGCCGCAGCCGCAGGTATTATCAATATTAGGATTGATAAATTTGAAAGAATAATTAAGACCTTCTTTGGTAAAATCAATTTGCGATCCGTCCAGATAAGGCAAGCTGTTGGTATCTACAACCACCTTGGTTTCATGAGACTCGAATAATTGATCATTCGAATTGATCTCATCCGCATAGTCAAAGGTATAAGCAAAGCCCGAACAGCCGGATTTCTTGATTCCGACGCGCAGGGCAAAACCCTTACCCCGTTTTGCAAGTTGTTGCCGGACATGTTTCGCGGCATTTTCAGTTAATGTGATTGGCATAACAGTTCAATTTTCTCAATTTAAAATCAGGTGCGATACTTTAATTTTATGAATTCCGTGCTATTAAACGGGCTTCAGATATCAATGAAGTTACCGGAAAATTGGACACGGATTCAATTAAAATGTTCTGTAAAGTATTGTGATTTCATGGCAAATTGAGTGCTTTGATCAACTGGTTTCAATTTACGCAGCGGTTGATTCACGCATATCAAGGAGCGGCATAATGGTGTCACCTTGTTGATTGATTTGATTATCAACCAATTCTTTAAGTGTTACCGCACCCAGATATTCGAAAATAAGTTCATTCAGTTTTGCCCATAAGTCATGTGTCATGCACTTTCCGTCGTTATGACAATTTTCTTTACCACCACATTGGGTTGCGTCAATAGGCTCATCGACGGCGAGAATGATATCGGCCACCGAAACTTTGTCCAAATCTTTCGCCAAGCAGTAACCGCCCCCAGGACCACGAACACTATCCACAAGCTCAGATTGGCGCAATTTTGCGAACAGCTGCTCCAAATACGAGAGCGAGATTTTTTGCCGTTGACTGATGTCAGCTAGCGTTACGGGATGATTGCTTTGTTGTAAAGCAAGATCTAATAGTGCAGTTACTGCAAATCTTCCTTTCGTTGTTAATCTCATGATTGACTCCTTGTAAGAATCGGATGGGTTGATGGTTATATATAAAATACTTGTTGTTAAATAATACTTGATCAATATAGTCAACTATACAATACCCGATTGATTTAGTCAACTATAAATCTTTTTTATGTGAAGCTTGCAGGGATTTGCTGGGAATGCACTCTTGGTTAATGGTTAACTGGATGATAGATAAGTGAAAACAAAATGAATAAATTTGTTATGGGGTGAGACTACAAATAGAACTAATTTAGCTATAATCATCAAGCTCTAAAATAGCCTGGAAAATAAAAAAGAGTGATCGGTTTTGTGCATGCATACTCGATTTTTGCTGACGTCGAATACATGAATTCATGATCGTTTTTGATGGTTTTATAAGTTTGGATAATCTTTAAATTATTTTGTTAAGAGGGAGAGGAATATGAGTATGGAAAGTGAGTTTAGAATGAGATTCGGAGGTTTTTGGAACTCCCTCATTTTGCTCTTTGTGATTATTGTTTGTCTTCGCTTCTCAAGTCTTGAGTTCGCTGACGAGAATCTGACCAAGCGAATCTTTTGTGCGCTGCATCTATTTCTAGGCTGTATTGCCACGGGTGTGTTACTGGGGATATTAAAAATATTTTTGGCGTTTTCCAATCAGACATACACGCGTGCTCCGGCATCGGCCAATTTTGCACGGGGTCTCAAATATGGAATTGTTGCTGGCGGTTTAATGATACTTATCGTTGGCGTGCTGCAATTGAATAATTTCTTGGGTGTATTCCAACCTATATTGAATGGATTGGTAGCGAAATTGACTGCTATTTTTGTATAAGCAGTAAAGGGAAGGGCCAGTTAGAATGGCTGGCCTTTTTCAATTGGAATATTGTCTTTCAAAGATTTTTATCGTGTTTCTTCATCCGATGACATTGTCATATCGAATTTTCCTAAGTTAGTAAGCATTATCTTTTTTGAAGACGACCAAGACGGTTTTGAAGATGATCCAGAGGTCGAGCCAGATGGACCAATTTTTGAGGTAGTAGAGATCGTGTTCGATGCGGGCTTTCATTTTTTCCAGCACATCGGTTTCGCCGCGCCAGCCGTTGACCTGAGCCCAGCCGGTGATGCCGGGTTTGGCCATATGGCGCAGCATATAACCCTTGATTAACTTGCGGTAGAGCTCATTATGCGCCACTGCGTGCGGACGCGGGCCGACGATACTCATTTTACCTTCTAGCACATTAAAGAACTGCGGTAACTCATCCAACGACGTGCGGCGCAGGAAGCCGCCGATTTTGGTCAGACGCTGATCGTTCTGTTTCGCTTGTTGAATCGTGGCGCCATCCTCGGTCACCGTCATCGAGCGGAACTTATACACGATGATTTCCTCCCCATTCAAACCATAGCGGCGCTGCTTGAAGATCACCGGGCCGGGCGACGTGACTTTCACCGCCAAGGCAATACACGCCATGATGGGTGATAGCAAAATAATGATCAGCACAGCCAATATAAAGTCACTGATACTTTTCACCACCCCGTCGACACCGATGAAAGGCGACTCGTTCATGGCCACGACCGGCGTATCGCCGATGTACTCGAAACGCGCCTGCATCAAATCGAAGATATAAATATCGGGCAGAAAATAGATCGACGACGTGGTATCCGGCAACTCATCCATCAATTTCTGAATGCGCGGCTGCGACGACATCGGCAGACTGATGAACACCATCTCGGTATTATGCTTCTTGATATAAGGAACAACATCGTCCAATCCCCCCAAACGCGAACCGAAGTCGTCCGGTCTGGTGATGGCAACGGCGGACGAGGGATCATCCGGCTCATCGGACTGGGAGCCGAAGTTGCCGGCGGCGATGCGTGAACTGTTGCGCTCATCGAAGAAACCCTGATAACTGATCAGCAAAAAGGGCAGCTCGGCAATGTGACGAATGAACGCCAGACTGTTTTCATTCGCCCCGATCACAATCGCCGAACGCAATTTACCCTTGTTGTACAGATTGTTGATAATGCTTCGCACCGTAATGTGGCTCGCAATCAGCATCAACGGCGTGACGATGAACCAAGTCAGCAGCACTTGCGGAGAAAATTGGTTGTGAAATTTGGTGGCATACCCCAGAAACACCAGGATAGTGATAATCATCAGCCAACCCACCACCGTATCGCGCATATAAGCAAACAAACGCCCCTTGCGCCAATTGCGGTAAATGAGAATGCGCTCGTAAATGTAGGTGGAAACGAAAAAGGTAATGATGACCAGCACCAGGTAGTAACTGGTGAAATCTTCATCGTACAACCAGGCGGTCAGTATCAGCATGCTCCAGATGATAAAAGGATCGAGCAGATGCTTGAAAAAGGCTACTATCGGTAAATCGTTAACTGTCATCGTTTTCCGTACGTGTATTGCAGATTGATATTGGCGCCATTGGCGTTAAATCCGCCCAATCTGTTATTGGTTTGTAAATCATTGTGATAGACCGAAGCCATCAGCTGCAAACCAGGGTAGGGGGCGTATATGAGTTTTACCGCGGCATTGCGAAGCGTATTGTGCGTGCCGATCGGTGCGAAGGAATCGGTAAAGATTGAAAAGTTATCAAACTTCAGATCCTGATAGGAAAAATCTCCTTGGAGTTTCACTTTTTGTGTGATATCCCAATACGGTATAAAACTGCCCCCGGTGTTAAGGCTGAAGCTAGCGGTAAGCATTTGCAGTGCAGCGGTCTCGCGCCAACCGCTCACCGATAATCCAACCCGGTCGGTGAGTTGCCAGCTATAGATTAGGCGGGCATTAAATCCGTTAAAGTCACGTACGGGGAAACTTGCATTGGTACGCTCTACCCATCCGCCCGTTCCGTAAAGATTCGATTTAGCGGTTACGGCCCAGTTGATTTTTGCCAATGCCTCTTTCTGATGATAGCTATTGTCTGTTAATGAACCATCGGCTGCCAGGACACGAACCGGAAAATCACCGATGGTGCCGCGAAACAGCACGCCGATGGTATTTCTGCCCGATGTCACAAAATCGATTCCGCCTTCGAAGCGATCTTCAATACGGTTAAGAAAGCGCAAGTTGGGACTGTTTGAATTGAGATCGTAGCGGGTGTAAGCGCCATTCAAGCGCCAGCGTGGATGGAGACTCCAGCTGGCGTTAAAAAACTCGGTTTGTTCGGTTCTCACATTTTTAACGCCCGGCTGAAACAAAAACGGCGCCAGTGACTGCACATAACTGGCACCCATATTACCTTCCAGACGGTTGCCAAGAAACCAACGCCAGCTGCCACTGAAATTCTTCAGGTTATTATTCATCTGGTCGAATCTCTCAAAACGGGTATGCGACCAGTTTAAATTCGCATTCAAGCGTTGCCGCCCGACTTCTTTCTCAAACATCACGCCGCCGGTAAAGCGATGGGAGATATCAAAAAGATTACTCGTACCCAGCAGCGGCACGGGATCCATACCAGTGCGCAAACGCAATATATTGTCGTCCGCGGTAAAGCCATAGCTGCCGAAAGGCTGTATCAGCTTACCAAATGCAGCGGCCCATGCGGTGTGGCTGCACAGCAGCAATACCATCCCCGCAGCCGTGAGCGCCTGCAGCCGGGTGGTTCGTGAGAAGCAGATTGCGATAGGCGTAATGGACTGAGTGATACGAGTAAATGTAACTTCCATGAATTGATGGTTCATTAACTTGAGATTCTCAGAGTTTCCAGTGGACAAAAATCAATGCGTTTGACACAACGACACAACCTAACCTTCCCATAGCATGTTCTCATAAAATTATTTCTAACAACACTTTTTTATTCTTTTGCTTTCCTTAACCGGTACTTCTTACAGTTTGGATGAGATTCATGAATCAAATTAAGTATCGGCTGTGGTGCGGAAATAATTGTGGATGGGATTACGGCATCCGAGCGCAGTAAGATTAGCCGGGATAATATAAGCCGCTATCAATAGCACTTAATCAACCCAAAACTGTCTTTGTTTCATCCTGTTTGATTTTCTGATCAAATACAGGAGAATAGGCTAAAAAACCGGTTTGCAGCTCATGCAAGGAGGAACTGATGAAATTCACTTCACTGACACAGCGTTTTGCTGTTTGGTTCACATTGGTTTCTTTGCTGCCCATATTGGTGATTGGCAATAGCCTGCTACATACTTTTGAGAAGGAAATAAAAAAATCGGCTATCCGGAATGTTTCTGCGATCGCCGATAAAAAGATCGAGCAGATCGATAGCTACTTGAAGGAGCGCTTTCTTGATTCCAGCTTGGTGCGTGATTCCAGCACGACACATAATGCTCTGATGGAATTTACCAGAATATTTGAGCAAAGCGGGGTGGATTCAGATGATTACCGCCAATTGGACGCCAGTTACCGTGAAAATTTCAAGCGTTTTGTTGAGGAAGCGAAATATTACGATATTTTTCTTATTTCCACTAAAGGCGATATCGTCTATACACAGGCACATGAATCCGATTTTGCCACTAACTTGCTCACAGGTCCTTATCGCGATACGGCACTCGGTAAAGTTACCCGTTATGCACTGGATAATTTAAAAAGCAGCATCTCAGATTTTGAGCGCTATGCGCCATCTCGCGGTGCTATCGCAGCATTTGTTGCGACGCCGGTAATAATAAACGGTGAAATTAAAGGGGTACTGGCGCTGCAAATCTTTAGTGAACGTGTATTTGCTGTGATTGCGAACAATGTCGGGCTGAGCGAGAGTGGTGAAACAGTTGTAGTGCGCCTAGAGGACGATCAGACCGCATTGGTCATGGCACCGTTAAAATACGATTCCGCTGCGGCGCTGGAGCGCAGAATTTCTCTCAAGATACCTTCTGCGGAGTCTATCCGGAATGCCCTGAGCGGTGATTCCGGGGGGGCGCTGACTCTAGATTACCGCGGCAAGGAAGTGGTTGCCGCCTGGCGCTACTTGCCGCTCATGAGATGGGGCATCGTGGTGCATATTGATGCCGATGAAGCGTTCGCCTCCGTGCACAAAGTGCATTATGTTGGTTTGATGATTCTGGTTTTGACGTTACTCGCCGCGCTATTGGGGGCCGTTCTGTTTAACCGCCGTGTTGTTGATCCTCTGAAGCATTTGAACCGTAGCGCCATGGAGATTTCGGCGGGTAATTTGCATCAGCGCGTGGCAATTGAAGGCTGGGATGAAATGCGGCAATTAGCGAATACCTTCAACTTCATGGTGGAGCAGCTGAATGCCAGCGATCAGGAACGCAACAAAGCGGAAGGAAATCTGGTGCAGCTCAATCTGGAACTGGAGCACCGCGTTGCAGCGCGGACCGACGATTTGCAGCGCGCCAATGTGGCTTTGGCGATCAAAGAAGAAGAAATGCGTTCGGTGGTCGAACATATGGTGGATTGCGTGGTGACCACCAATGAAATCGGCACGATACTTTCCGCCAATCCGGTGATGGAAAAATTATTCGGTTACAGCCACGAGGAAATGATCGGTCAGAATATATCCATTATCGTGCCCGAGCCGGATCGCAGCAAACATATCGGCTATATGGAAAACTATTGCCGCACCGGGCATGGTCAGGAGTATGTCGGCCGTGCTTATTTATCCGGTTCGCATGGGATCGGTTTGGGCCGGGAAGTGGAAGGCGTGCGCAAGGACGGGGAGCGGATTGAATTGTATCTTGCGGTCAGTGAATATTTTGTCGCAGGGAAGCGGCATTTTACCGGTGTCATGCGTGATATCCGCGAACATGTGCACATCATGAAGGAACTCAGGCAAGCCCGGATAGAAGCGGAGCAAGCCAGTAAAGCCAAATCGGCGTTTCTGGCCGCCATGAGCCATGAAATCCGCACACCGATGAATGGTGTGATCGGTATGATCGACGTGCTCAGGCAGACCAGTTTAAGCGGTTATCAAATGGAAATGGCCAATCTGATCCGTGATTCCGCTTATGCCTTGCTGGCCATTATTGAAGACATTCTTGATTTCTCCAAAATCGAAGCGGGTAAGCTGGAAATCGAAAAAATTCCGATGCCGCTGGCCAGCATCATCGAGAATGCGTGCGGCATGCTGGCGCATTTGGCGCTGAGTAAGAAGGTGGAGCTGACGCTATTCATCGATCCCGCGATCCCGGAAAATGTCTTGGGCGATCCGCTACGCTTGCGCCAAGTACTGGTGAATATCATTAATAACGCGATCAAGTTTTCCAGTAAACAGGAAAAACAAGGCAAAGTCTCGGTGCGGGTATTACTGACGGAATCCAATCCGGATCAGGTGTTGGTGACCTTCCAGGTAACCGATAACGGCATTGGCATGGATAAGGAAACGCAGGAAAAGCTTTTCAAATCATTTTCCCAAGGCGACCCTTCCACCACAAGGCGCTTTGGCGGAACCGGACTTGGCTTGGCGATTTCCCATCATCTCGCGGAGCTGATGGATGCGGAAATAACCGTGCAAAGCGAGCCGGAACAAGGCTCGACCTTTATCATACAAATGCCCTTCAAACCGCTGCCGGCGGCTGCCGTTGCCGACCATAAGATCGAAGATCTGGAAGGTATGAATTGCTTGATACTGGGTGACAACGATAGTCTGAGCAATGATCTGGCTGTTTACTTAAAAAGCGCCGGTGCGCAAGTTGAGCAAGTGACCGATCTTGACCGGGTTGATCAGTTTATTCAGGAGCTCGCGCCGGGTTTGTGGCTCGTTGTCATTGACGCCGGACAGCATGTTCCACTCATCAAGGAATTGCGTGCCGCGTTTAACGCCCGTTCAAAAAAAATAACAGGCGCAGCGAAAACCGGGCTGGAAACATCGCAATCTTCCATCGAACCGCGCTTTGTCGTGATCAAACGTGGCCGCCGCCGGCAAGCACGTATCGAGGATATCGATATCATTACGCTGGACGGCGATGTCATGTACCGCCAATCGTTACTGCGCGCGATGGCGATCGCTGCCGGTAAGGTGGAAATGAACACGGAAACCGCGCCGGTTGTCAATTTACTGAAATCCGGACCGGTGCCGATGCCGCGCGAAGAAGCCTTGCGGCAGGGTAAGCTCATCTTGGTGGCGGAGGATAACGACATCAATCAGAAAGTCATCCGCCAGCAGCTCAACTTGCTCGGCTATGCAGCGGATATTGCCAACGATGGGCGTGAAGCGCTAAAACGATTGCAGAACTGCAATTATGCGTTGCTGTTGACCGATTTGCATATGCCCGAAATGGACGGTTTTGAATTGACGCAGGAAATCCGCTCCCAAAATTCCGTCTGGAAGCACATGCCGATTGTCGCGCTGACCGCCAATGCGCTGAAAGGCGAAAGGGAGCATTGCCTGAACGCCGGTATGGACGATTATCTGAGCAAACCGGTGCAGCTTGACGATTTACGCCGGGTTCTGGAGCAGTATCTGCCGGGTGACAAACCGGCTGCAGCGGCGCAATCCGTTATTCCCGCAAACGTGACCGTACGCGAAATGGAAATAGCCACAGTGCCGGTCGACGTGCAGGTGCTGGAAAAATTAGTCGGTGATGATCCGGCGATGATCCAAGACATGCTGCGGGATTTTCGCGCCAGCGCGGAAAAAATCGCAACCGAATTGCACGCCGCCTATCAAGCAGGCCAGTTTGCTGCGGCCGGATCATTGGCGCATAAACTTAAATCGTCTGCGCGTTCGGTGGGCGCGCTGGCGCTGGGTGAGCTATGCGCGGCGATGGAGCAAGCGGGGAGAAAGAACGATGCGGCGGAATTGGCCGTGCTGTTGCCGCAGTTTGACGCGCAGCTGATTGCAGTCAAAGCCTATCTCGATGGGTTATGCGCGCAAGACGGGAAAAACGCCTGATCCTGCTTGATTAGGATGCCGGGGAATTGTCCAATAATCCGGCGTGCACGCGGTTTTTCCATTCCGCCATCCAGCGGGGCAAGTCATCGGCAAGCAGCGGTTCGGATATAAAATTCCCTTGCGCCATATCGCATCCCGTCTCGCGTAACAGTTCCCAATCGTTGCGATCCTCAACGCCTTCCGCGACGATGTCCATGCCGAGCTGTTTGCCCATCGCCAAGCTGGCATCGTAAATGGCGCGCAGGGTATCGTCGCTCCAAGCGCGATGCACAAACCCCTGGTCGATCTTCAGTTCATTGAATGGAATATCGCGCAGTTGTGCCAGGGATGAGTGTCCGGTGCCGAAATCGTCAATGGATAAATGAAACCGTTTGAGCCGCAGGCGGGTGAGAATTTCCAGCGGAATGCGCGCGTCCGGCCCCATGACCTGACTTTCGGTGATTTCGATGACGATTTTTTGCGGCGGCAGATTATTCTCGTTGACGAGATTGACCACCATGTCTTGAAAATTCAAAGAAGCGAGATTTTCCATGGTGACATTGATGGACACGCGCAATGTGAGCCCGCTTTGATGCCATTTCCCCGCCTGAACGATCGCTTGTGTCAACACCAAACGTGTCAGATCGTCGATCAGATTGTTGTCTTCCGCAATGTGAATAAACCGGTCCGGCATGATCACGCCATCTTGCGGGTGATGCCAGCGCACCAGCGTTTCCACGCCAATGACGTCACCGTTTTCAACCGATACCTTGGGCTGGTAATAATTCACCAGCTCCTGACGGGCAATGGCCGATTTAATATCGTCCGCGCTATAAATTTTACGGCTGGGTGACAATGGATTCACTGCATCCGCTGTCCATCCTAGCAGTATTTCCGCTAATTTAACGGGATCGACGGGTTTATGCACATAGCCGAGCATCGATATCTTGTGCGCGTGGACCAGCCTCTCAGCGGTTTTTAACATCCGTTCATCTTCGCCGCTGACTAAAATCAGCTTGCCGTGATATTGGCGATCCACCAGATAGCGGACAAACTCAATGCCGTCCATATCCGGCATATTCAGGTCGAGCAGGATCAAATCCGGGCATGTATCCGCATGATCGATTTTCTTGAGTGCATCCGAACCGTTGTCACAAGTTGCGATAGCGCTATAACCCAGCTTGATCAGCATCCGCGACAGTAGCTTGAGCATAAAGGTGTCGTCATCAAGGATCAGTATCTTAATGTGAGATGCGCTATCCATATGGTTTTTTCTAATAGGGACGGATTGGAATGCCAAATGCAATGATTCTCGGAATATCAGCGCATGATCATACACTGTGTATCGATAAAGAAGATAGCGATCGTTTTTTTCCGCTATGCAACGGGACGATAGCGATGGTTACCGGCTGGGAACCGGTTTAAGGTCATAGGGATGCAGGATTGCAGGCCAATGACGGAAAGATGGAATCAATCATCGATCAGTACATGGCCGAAGAGAGCGAAAACACCGATCGCGATGCCGGTGACGAATTGCGCATGTACCAAATAGGAAAATTTCTTGAACTCGACCGGTGAATAGCGCAAGGTCAAAAACAAACCGAAAACCCCCTGCCACAGCACCAACGCCAATAATGCCGGGAAGAAAAGAATATGGCTATAACGCGAGAATCCCATCATCCCGATGTGCAGCAAAATGATCGCAACCGCCGCGATACCGAAATAAATATGCGTGCGGTTCAACCAGATCAATAAACGATTCAACTGCGATGATTCAATTGGAGCGATATAGTCCGGGAGCAGGCGCTGCGCCAATTTTCCTTGACCCAGCGCCAGTTTTAATAAGGTGCGGAAATAAATAAATACCAACAGCGCCAGCCCCGCTTTGCCAAACCCTTCACCGATTTCGGTGAGGAACGTTTCGCGTTCTTCCGGGATGGGATGAACCGAGTAAGCGTAAATAAAATACGCCAATGAAATCAGCGAGATTACTGCCGTATAGAGCAGAATGTTGCGAATATTTTTCAGTGATTGCTGCATATTATCAGTCATTTGTTTACCGGATAACCCGTCACTTTTAGAATTTCCCAATTGAAATCATGAACACCGGCGACATCATCGGGCAAAGCCATCGATAGCGCACCCTTGGATAGCGGTGGCAGGTCAAGATCGATGCGATGCACTTTCGCATCATGCGACATGTTTGCATGCATGTGCATATGGTGATGGTCATGCACCGGTGTCATGCTGACCACGAGTTGCGTGATATGGTATTGGTTGTTGCCGTTGTAGATCGTACCGCTGAAAATCCCCCAGCCGAATCCGGCGTCGATTTTTAGCTTCTGGACGGCTTCTTCAGGTAATTCAATCAGTTCTGCGTTCGGTGGCGGTTGAACCGCTTGCGCGTTCGATGAAACGATCAGTAAAGCCAGTAATAATCCGGTGAACAGTCTGAAAAATTTTTCCCGTTTAACGGTGTGTATAACCATTGGATACCTTCAAATATTATGTGCGTAATTTTGTTAAGAATAGGGATTATGCCAAAAATGAAACAGCCTCGTGAGACTTTGCTCAGAGGCTGTTTCATTAATTTCTAAAAAATTTAATGTCTCGTAGCTTGTTGCAGGAATGCCTTATTAAATTCGCTTTAGAAAGCCTTTAGAAGTTGATATCAAAGGTTGATTATTAAATGCCGATGCAGAACTGGATTAAGCAATTACATCGAGAAATGGTAAGAATCCGGCTTGCGTGCCTACCATATGAATTTGCAAATCAGAGCCACCGTATACATCCGCAGTAAACATTCCGTTAGCTGAATTGTAAGTCATTTGACTCGATGTAAAAGCCTGATTTCCTGGGAGGAAAAGATCGGCATCAATTGTTGATAAATCAATTTTATCGCCTTGACCCCAATTGAAGTAATAAAGTTGATCAACCGCGCCGCCCGCCGGGCTGTCGCTGACTGAGTCAAAATCAAATATATCCGCGCCTAGACCGCCAACCAATGTATCTTGGCCATTTCCACCATTGAGATAGTCATTACCGTTACCGCCATCTAAATAATCATTTCCGTTTTGACCAAAGATGCTGTCATTGCCATCATCACCATAGAGTAAATCCCCGCCTTCTGAGAAATACCAAAAATCCGGGCTTTGAGAATATCCATAAATCGTGTCATTTCCACCATTGCCATGAACCACATCACCCCCTCCAAACCCTTGGATAAAATCAGCAAAAGGTGTTCCGTTGAGGTTATTATCATTAAAGATTGATCCATTAATATTTGCCATAATATAACTCCTTGTTTATTTGTGATTGAATGTATATAGCGCATATCACATATGCCAAGGCAGATTAATTTAATAGTGATTATTTGTAAGTGATTAAAGTCACAAGATTCGTGAAATTGAATCTGTCGATTGAAACTTCATGGATAAAGGGCCGATGTGTTGATTGAGTGCAGTGCAGTATTTCTGTAAAAAATTTGAAACCCGGGGCATTCGGCGAGACAGGGAAGAAATTTTTCATGGGATCGAGTGGAATCTAAACTGCTATGAGAAACATGCTCAAATAATCCACTCATTCAGCAACAATCGCGCTTCAGCAATCACTTCCGACGCCACCATCCCCAGCATTCCGTGATGCTGCTGCACCCAGCCATCTGCCGCAGCGCCGTGCAGATAAACCGCCAGCAACAATGCGTGTCCGGGATTCAAACCTTGGGCGATTAGCGCACCCATTATTCCGGCTAATACATCGCCGGTCCCGGCGGTGCTGAGTGCGGGATTGCCGCTGGTGTTCAGGTAGCGTGTTCCATCAGGGAAGCAGCAAATGCTGCCTGCGCCTTTCAGCACGACATGGCAATGGAATTGCTGTGCGATTTGAAGCACTGCATTCATGCGGTTTTGTTGCACGGCGGCGGTGCCGGTGTTCAGCAGGCGCGCCGCTTCGGCGGGGTGGGGTGTCAGGATGGTGGCGGCATTGCGCTGACTGAGTTTCTTCGCCAGCGGTGAATGCTGTGCGATCAGATTAAGCGCATCGGCGTCGATGACCAGCGTGCAATTACTATCGAGTGCTTTCTCCAGCCACCGCAATGCCTCCGCCGATTGCCCCAAACCGGGGCCAACGATCAAGCAATCGAGCGGCGCTAATTTGAACAACTCGGATGGCGCGCGCAGCATCAGCTCCGGTTGGGAAAAATCGACCGGCGGCGCATTGTCGGCCAGCAAACCGAGATAAACGCGTCCCGCACCCAGATGCAAGGCAGCGCGTCCTGCCAACAGTGCCGCGCCGGTCATGCCGGTGGAGCCGCCGAGGATGGCAGCGTTACCGAACGTGCCTTTATGGCTATTCGCGCGACGCGCAGGCGGCAGTATCGATTGCGCAAGTTTATGATTCAGCAGCCAAGTGTGCGGCTCAGGCGGCGAGAGTAATTGAATATCCAAGTCGCGCAACACGATCGTGCCGCAGCATTCCGGGCCGGAATGGGTGAACAACCCCGGTTTTAAACCAATAAAAGTGATCGTCAGCGTGGCGCGAATGGCGATGCCATAAATACAACCGTCGTCACTACCCAGCCCGGACGGAATATCCAGCGCGACAATGGGAATCGCCATTGGATTGACGGTTTCAATCCATTCGCGGTATTTTCCTTCAATCGGGCGATGTTGCGATTGATCCAGCCCGATGCCGAATAAACCGTCGACCACGATATCCCAGTTTCGGTCGCCATCCGGTATTTCGGCGTAAATATCGCCGCCGATATCGAACCAGGCTTGCAGCGCTTGTTTAGCATCCGGCGGAACACGATTGCCATCACCCCCGAATACCACGGTGACGGCGTTGCCCCATTCCTGCAAATAACGCGCCACGACGAAGGCGTCGCCGCCGTTGTTACCCGGCCCGGCCAGCACCAAGATTTGATGACCTGGGCCTTTCAATAACTGGTCGCGGATCACTTGCGCCGCCGCCAAGCCCGCTTTTTCCATCAATCGGGGCGGTTTGGGCAGCCTTGCCGCTTGCTGTTCAATGTCGCGGATTTCAGCGGTGAGAAAAACCGGGTCGGCGGATATCATGGTTGTACGCGGATTGGGATTGGATGATCAGCGATAAGTACATCTTCTCGTGTAAAATTGCAATCTTTAAATAACCGCCTTATTTCCTCTGATGCTCCAATTTTGTGGTGGACGTGCGCTTTCTCCGTTTCGTCTGGAAAAATTACGACAACAAATTAACTCGCTGAATCTGCCGGTATCCGCGCTGAATACCGAGTACTGGCATTTTTGTTCGCTTACACGGAACTTGCAAGACGCTGAGCTGAACGCACTGCGCAAATTGCTCAACCATGATCATACGCAGGAAAACACGCGGCATCCCGGTGAGTTCTTTTTGGTGTTGCCGCGTCCTGGCACGATTTCGCCGTGGTCGACCAAAGCCACCGATATTGCCCGGCACTGCGGATTAGCGGCGGTTGAGCGTATTGAACGCGGCATTGCCTATTACATTCAATGCGATGCGCCGCTGTCTACCGAAGATAAAGCGCGCCTCAAGGCATTACTGCATGATCGCATGACCGAAGCGGTTTTTTATTCATTCGACGATGCGGCCAAATTATTCCAGCATTTTGCAGCGAAGCCGCTCAACACCGTCGATGTGCTCGGTGGCGGCATCGATGCATTGCGGCAAGCCAATCAAAGCATGGGGCTGGCGTTGTCGGAGGATGAAATCGAGTATCTGGCGCATAACTTCCAGCAAATGGCGCGCAATCCGACCGATGTCGAATTGATGATGTTTGCGCAGGCGAATTCCGAGCATTGCCGCCACAAAATCTTCAATGCGGATTGGATTATCGACGGCAAACCACAGGATAAATCCCTGTTTGCGATGATCCGCAACACGCACCAAACTCACCCGCAAGGCACGCTGGTGGCGTACGCCGATAATGCCAGCGTGATCGAAGGCGCAACCATCCAGCGGTTTTATCCGGGCGGCGGGCAGATTTATGGCTACGCACAGGAAAAAACGCATGTGCTGATGAAGGTGGAAACGCATAATCACCCGACCGCGATTTCGCCATTTCCCGGTGCCGCGACCGGCGTCGGCGGGGAAATCCGCGACGAAGGCGCGACTGGACGGGGGGCAAAACCGAAAGCCGGGTTGAGTGGTTTCTCCGTGTCCAATTTGAATATTCCGGGTTTCGTGCAACCGTGGGAACTCAATCGAAGCGATGAACAATCAAACTACGGCAAGCCCGGACGCATTGCTTCGGCGTTGCAAATCATGCTGGAAGGGCCGATTGGCGGCGCGGCGTTCAATAACGAATTCGGCCGTCCCAATCTGGCGGGTTATTTCCGCACTTTCGAGGAACGCGTGGGCGGGGAAATGCGAGGTTATCACAAGCCGGTCATGCTGGCGGGTGGCGTTGGCCAGATTTCCGACCGCCATGTGCGCAAGGAAAAATTCCCACCGGGCGCGCTGCTGATTCAATTGGGCGGCCCCGGCATGTTGATTGGTCTGGGTGGCGGTGCGGCGTCCAGCATGGATACCGGCGCCAATACCGAAGCGCTGGATTTCGATTCGGTGCAGCGTGGTAATCCGGAAATGCAGCGGCGCGCGCAGGAAGTGATCGACCGTTGCTGGCAATTGCAACGCAGCGGTGAGGAAAATCCGATTTTGTTCATTCATGACGTCGGCGCGGGTGGTTTGTCCAATGCCTTTCCCGAATTGGTGCACGATTCCGGGCGCGGCGGGCGTTTCAATTTGCGCGCGGTGCCGTCCGAGGAAACCAGTATGTCGCCGATGCAGATCTGGAGCAACGAAGCGCAGGAGCGCTACGTGCTGGCGATCAAACCGGAGTCGCTGGCGTTGTTCCAAAGCATCTGTGAGCGGGAACGCTGTCCGTTCGCCGTGGTGGGCGAAGCGACCGGCGATGAACAGCTGGTAGTCGAAGATCCGCAATCCCCCACGCCGCCGGTCGATATGCCGTTGCCGGTTTTGCTTGGTAAACCACCGAAAATGACGCGCGATGTGGCGCATGGAGAACGAATCCTGCCCGCGCTCGATTGGTCGGGTGTAACACTGACTGAAGCCGCGTACCGGGTTTTGCGCTTGCCTGCGGTCGCTGATAAGAGTTTTCTGATTACCATCGGTGATCGCAGTGTCGGCGGTTTGTCGGCGCGCGATCAAATGGTCGGCCCGTGGCAGATCCCGGTCGCCGATGTCGCGGTCACCAGCATGGGGTATCAAACCGTTTTGGGTGAGGCGTTCGCCATCGGCGAGCGCACGCCACTGGCGTTGATCGATCCGAAAGCCGCTGCGCGCATGGCTGTGGGTGAGTCGATCACTAATATCGCCGCGTCGGCGATTGCCGGGATCGGAAAAATCAAATTGTCAGCCAACTGGATGGCGGCCGCCGGACATCCGGGCGAGGATGCCGGGCTGTACGACGCGGTGCACACCGTCGGCATGGAACTGTGTCCGCAATTGGGTATCAGCATCCCGGTCGGGAAAGATTCGATGTCGATGAAAACCGCTTGGGACGAAGCGGGCGCGCGCAAGGAAGTCACGGCGCCGCTGTCGCTGATTATTTCGTCTTTTGCCACGGTGACGGATGTGCGCAAAACTTTGACGCCGCAGTTGTGCACCGATTGCGGCGATACTGAATTGATTCTGATTGATTTAGGGCGAGGACAGAATCGTCTGGGTGGTTCGGCATTGGCGCAAGTGTATAAACAAGTCGGCAATCACGCGCCGGATATTGACGGCGAAACCGGCGCGCAACAATTGCGTAATTTCTTCAACGCCATCCAGCAACTCAACGCAGCGGACAGATTACTCGCGTATCACGACCGCTCCGACGGCGGTCTGTTTGTAACGCTGTGCGAAATGGCGTTTGCCGGGCATACGGGCATAACGGTGAATCTGGATCAATTGTGCTTCGATCCGCAATACAGCGATCTCGACGGATCGGAATTGCGCCCGGAGCAGCTCGGAGGGCGCTTCCTGGAGCGCATGCTTGCGGTGCTGTTTAATGAAGAGCTGGGGGCGGTGATACAAATTGCCGCCGCACAACGTCAAGAAGTCATGCAAGTGCTGGCCGATGCGGGGCTGCGCGATGCCAGTTTTATCATCGGTCAATTGAACCGGTCGGACGAGATCCGCCTGATGCGCAATAACAAGGCGGTGCTGGCGGAAAAACGGGTGGATGTGCAACGCGCCTGGTCGGAAACCACCTATCAGATGCAAAAACTGCGCGACAACCCGGTCTGTGCGCAACAGGAATTCGACCGCATTCTCGATACCGCCGATCCCGGTCTTCAGGTTGTACTGAAGTACGATGCAAGTGACGATATCGCCGCGCCGTTCATTCAAACGGGTGTGCGCCCGCGCATCGCCGTTCTGCGCGAGCAAGGCGTCAATGGCCATGTGGAAATGGCGGCGGCGTTCGACCGCGCCGGTTTTACTGCGATGGATGTGCACATGAGCGACATTATCGCAGGGCGTGTTTCCTTAAGAGACTTTAAAGGGTTCGTTGCGTGCGGCGGATTTTCGTATGGCGACGTGCTGGGCGCCGGAGAAGGCTGGGCCAAATCGATTCTGTTCAACCCGCGCGCGCGCGATGAATTCGAAGCATTCTTCCAGCGCGGCGACACGTTCGCGCTGGGCGTTTGCAATGGTTGCCAAATGATGAGCAACTTGCACGAAATCATTCCCGGCGCGGATACTTGGCCGCTATTTAAACGCAATTTGTCGGAACAATTCGAAGCGCGCTTTGTCATGGTGGAAGTACAGCCCAGTCCGTCGCTGTTTTTTGACGGTATGGCGGGCAGCCGGATGCCGGTCACGGTAGCGCACGGCGAAGGCAGAGTTGAGTTTTCCTCTGCTCAACCCGAAAGTGTGAAGGCCTTGGTGACGTTGCGTTTTGTCGACAATCACGGACAAGTCACCGAGCGCTATCCGTTCAATCCGAACGGCTCGCTGCATGGAATGACCGGTTTAACCACACCCGACGGGCGTTTCAATGTGTTGATGCCGCATCCGGAGCGAGTGTTCCGCGTGACGCAGCATTCCTGGTATCCCGATGTGCGTTCCGGTAAAGCGGAAGACGGTCCGTGGATGCGCTTATTCCGTAATGCGCGTAAATGGGTAGGGTGAACGAGTCCGTTGTGATCAATTGAACCTTTAAAAGAATGAATAAAATGACAAATTTCAAGATAACCCAACGCAACAGCCTCCTGTATCTCACCTTTTTGCTGCTGAGCCTGGCAATGCATCCTGCGGCTGCGGTGATTACTCCGGCAAAGAAACCGGTGCCGAATAACTGCGTGCCGCTGGGGGACTGGATTGTTCCCGGCTCCGGCAAAACCTCGCAACAGGAAGTCATCGCGCGTGCCGCCAAAGCCTCGGTGGTGTTGCTGGGCGAGACGCACATCAACGCCGATCATCACCGCTGGCAATTGCAAACGCTGGCGGCTTTGCACGCGCAACGTCCGAATATGGTGATCGGTTTTGAAATGTTTCCGCGCCGCGTGCAAGCCGCGCTGGATAAATGGATTGCCGGTGAATTGAGCGAAAAAGAATTCCTGCGCGCGGCGGAATGGGATCAAGTCTGGAATACCGATGCCAACCTGTATTTGCCGTTGTTTCATTTTGCCCGAATGAATCGCATTCCGATGCTCGCGCTGAACATTGAAACCAGCCTTCGCCGCCAAGTGGCAGAAAAGGGTTTTTACGGTGTTCCGGTGGAAGAACGCGAAGGCTTGACGCGTCCGGCGGAGCCCAGTCAGGCGTACGTCGATTTTTTACTGCCGATCTATAAACAGCACGACCGTAAACATAAAAATGAAACCACGCAGGACGATCCGGATTTCCGCCGCTTCATCGGCGGGCAGCAATTGTGGGATCGCGCCATGGCGCAAATTCTGCAACAAGCCGTGACGCAATCCGGTGGCGCGGAAAAACCGTTAGTCGTTGGCATCATGGGCACGGGTCACGTGTTGCACGGTTTTGGCGTGCCGCATCAATTGCACGACTTGGGCATCAAATCCGTTGCCGGATTGCTGCCGTGGGATAGCGATAAATCCTGCAAGACCTTGGTTGCCGGTGTGGCCGATGCGGTATTCGGTGTGTTGCCGCATGTTTCCGAATCTTTCCGGCCGCAGTTTCAGCGTCTCGGTATCCGCTATGAAATGGGCAGGGGTGGCGCGGTGATACTGCAAGTGGAAAAAAACAGCATTGCCGATGCCGCTAAGTTACAGGATTCCGATGTGATTTTGGAAATGGCCGGTCTGCCGGTTAAAACGCTGGAAGACGTGACCACCATCGTAAAGCGCCAAGCGCCGGGAACCTGGCTGCCGCTCAAAATCAAGCGAGATGAGCAGGAAATGCAGATTATCGCCAAATTTCCGGCCTTGCAGCATTAATTCTTTCAACATAACCATGACTACTTCCACTTTCATCAGAACTTGTTTTTTTCTGCTACTTACCAGCATTATTGTTCAACCCGCGTTATCAGCGCCTGTGCCGGTCAAACACAATGATGTCGAGTACGACATCACGGTGAAAATCGATCCGGTTAACCGCACGATTGAGGGGAAAAGCCTCATTACCGTGGATAAACCGAGAGAATTACAGTTGGTGCTGGGCGCAGGGTATGAAGTGATTCAAGCGGAATCTAACGACGGGCCGATGGGTGCAGGCCGCGAACAGGCCAATCAACCGCATATTTGGAACATTCCGTTTCTTTTCCGGCACCGGGTTCAATTCCTGATTCGTTGGAAAGGCGTATTAGCGCCGCTGGATACCTCACTCGACCACCAGCAGACGCTGGCCAGGCCGGTCGCTGTCAGCGGCGAAGCCGGTACTTTCCTGCCGGATAGCTCGGATTGGTATCCGCGCGTTGTTGGGCAGCTGGTGCGCTATAAAGTCAGCATCGAATTGCCGTCCGGCCAGAAAGGTTTGGTGGCGGGCCGTTTGATCGAAGAACATGAATCGCCGCAAAGCTATCAGGCGGTGTTTCAATTCTCGCATCCCGCCGAAGGGATCGATTTGATGGCGGGTCCATACGCGATCGAAACGCAGACGTATCAAAATATCAATCACAAGCCGATTCAATTGCGTACCTACTTTCATCCGCAGATCAGCGGTTTGTCGAAGGATTATCTCGACGCCGTGAAGCGCTATCTGGAACTGTACGAATCCTCGATCGGCGAGTATCCCTATACGGAGTTCAGCGTCGTATCGAGTCCAACGCCGACCGGTTTCGGCATGCCGACGTTGACTTATCTCGGTGTCGATGTGCTGCAATTGCCATTCATCCGCAGTACTTCGCTTGGCCATGAAGTGCTGCACAACTGGTGGGGCAATGGCGTTTATCCGGATTACAAGAGCGGCAACTGGTCGGAAGGACTGACCACGTTCATGGCCGATTACGCGTACAAAGAACAGGAAAGCGACGCCGCCGCGCGCGACATGCGCTTAAGCTGGCTGCGCGACTTCGCCGCATTGCAGCCAGGGCAGGATGCGCCGCTGACGGCTTTTACCTCGCGCACGCATGGCGCATCGAAAATTGTCGGTTACAACAAAGCCGCGATGTTTTTCTTCATGCTGCGCGATCATCTGGGTGAGACGCTTTTCCAGCGCGGCATCCAGGGGTTGTGGAAGGTGCAGCGCTTTAGAATGACGTCTTGGCTGGATGTGCAAAAAATGTTTGAAATGGTTTCCGGGCAACCGCTCGGGCCTTTTTTTGCGCAATGGCTGAATCGCAGCGGTGCTCCTGCAATCGAGCTGGCTGAGGTGAAAAATGCGGCGGCGGGTTCCGGGTATGAATTGTCGATCACGCTGAAACAAGCCGAACCGGCGTATCAGCTGCAAGTTCCGGTCGCAGTCGAAACGCAGCAAGGCAGCACAATCCACCGATTCGATTTACAGCAAGCGCAACAGACATATACGCTGAAATTGACGGACAAACCGCTAGCCGTTTCACTCGATCCCGATCTGCGTCTGTTCCGGCACTTGGCCCCCGGCGAAGCGCCGCCGATTCTGCGCGAAGTGATGGTCAACGCCGCCACGCAGACGGTGCTGTTGTCCGATCAACCCGAAGTCCGCAAAATTGCCGAAACGCTTGCCAGCAAATTGCAAGATCGCAAGCTTCACACGGTAGCGCCCGGCGATCTGCTCTCTGCCGCACCGACCCTGATTATCGGCCTGCAAGCCGAAATCGACACCTGGCTCGCCGCCAAACAACTATCACCCAGACCGGATGAGACCGGTAAAAAAGGCAGCGCGCAAGTCTGGACATTGGCACGCACCGATGGCGCATCGCTCGCCATCATCTCCGCGCAAGATGCCGCATCGCTCGAAGCGCTAATCCGCCCGCTGCCGCACTACGGACGGCAAAGCTATTTGGTGTTTGATGGCCGGCAAGCGACTGAGAAAGGGACTTGGCCGATGTTGGTGCAGAGGGTGGTGATAGAGTGATGATTGGATGTATAACGGTGAATGGGTTTATGTTTTGGGTAACCTGCGATTCATTACCCGATGCTGGTTTTTGTTGGAATTGAATACTCTTGATTCTGGAACTGACAACGTTTTACCGTTCTGGTATAACACGCGATCGAATAATAATAAGGATAGAAAGATGTTTCAGAGAAATCTCATAATAATTGTGCCGGTGGTTACCTTAGGGTTCTGTTTATGACTTTACCTTTACCTGCCGACTTCTGCACATATACTAATATCGCTTATGTAGTTGCACTCAGTGGTCTTGTTATATGCATATTGATAGCTAGATTCAGAGTGCGTGTTGTGCCCCATAGTTCGGGATCTTCAATTGTTCGAACCCGAACCGGATACAAAGGCAAAACATTGGGTTTTGTCGCCTCTTTTTTTAATCTATTAAGTTTTCTCTTTGCGGTTATTGCAGTTGCTGGAATTGGAGTGATAGTTTACTGCAACTAAAAATGCAGTTGGCAAAGTTAAGCATCTTAAGGGGAAGTCAAATCGGTTCCGCCGCGTGAAAGTGCTTCATCAGTATGATTCTTTCCCTCATATGATCCGGTCAAATGATCGAGAATTTATGCAATGTTGCTGGCGGGTCTCGGTATTATCGGTTTTGCCGGTCGACGATTCAGAAATAGTTAATTTCTCTATCCGGCAAACAAAAACCTCGCTGTTAACGGTAGCGGGGTTTTTTATTGTTTCATATTCCATGCGGTGCCAATATTTATACTGCGTTACGGCTTGAGCTGTTCTTTTGAGGTCTGGCCAGGATTAAACACGAGGTGATTCTGGCAGGGAAGGTACAGCAGGATTCTTGATTGCAAGGTCGCGGAGCAAGAATCATGCGGTCATATTTTTGACCCGCGACTTATCTCTATCGTCTACGGTGACTTAAAGCTTATTTCTTGAGAAATAAGCTTTACTGGTGCGGCGAAGTGTAAGGCTCAGTAATAAAAAACCAACCAGTATCATCTCGACAATTTTCGGTTCAGGTATCGTGCTGGTCATTGAAATCATATCGAGTGAGCCACCGAGACTGTCGCTTCTTCCGACCGCACTGAAAGTCAGTAGCGCCTCACCATCAAAGTTAAATAGCGCCGAATAATTTTGCCAATTATGATCGCTTCCTCCACCGACACCGGTCAAAACAGTGACCGGAGCCGAGCCGTCCAATGTGAACGACAAATCGTTGGTGTCACTAGCGGTACCGGGGCGGGCCGAAAACCAGAAGCTGAGTTGATACAAGCCAGGCGTGCCAATCAATAACTGAGAAATAGAACTGTTTGAATTTGTGTCCAATTCGATAAAATTTGAGCCATCAAAAGCGGATCCGGCGACATTGTTGCGCAGTTCGATATCCGGAGCGCCGCTCCATCCAATCAAAGTTGAATAGAGATTCCATGAGCCATTGTCTTGCAAATCGGCTTCAAAGCTTCCGTTAGTGACAAGATCGACGGCAGCCGAAGCGTATATCGGGGCTACAAGTAGAATGCTCATTACAGATTTATAAAAATTTTTCATTACAATCGTCCCTTAAAATTGAAAAATAGACTGGAAACAACCCGTTGTTTACAACGATGCAATGAGGTAAAAGCTTTAGCGCACCGGATCAAACGGTGCGCTAAAGTAGACTGATATTTTGATTGAGAAGGGTTATGTCCGAAACGGAGGGGCTTAGATTAGTGCGAGTGAGCCGCAACCGTTTGATGCGATGATGCTGTTTTAAGGCAGTTTCAAGTGTGCGAGGATGCGCGCAAAAATTTTGGTAACGGTAATCCGTACCAGCTGTTCACATACAAATATTGCCGGATCGGTGTTTTAATCATCAGCAACAGCAAACCGATGGAATACAAGCACCAGACGGCTGCCCATTCGTTCATGTCATCAGTGGTCATATAGGCTAGCAACGGTCCCGATAGGAAATGGTACACCACCATTTTCCAGGAACCGTACAACAGAGGCAGTACAAAAGCGGTATAGCCGTAAACATTTGCCATGTACACATTGCCGTTGGCGGGAATGGCCCAGGCGATATGCCAAGCACCCGAAGTCGAGCAAATCTCTTTACCGCAGAACGGCATGGTGTATTTCGCGCTGGTGAAAAATGTCATGTTGTAGTCTCTATCGAAGCAGTAAGTCATCCAATCGAATGGATAAATACGCATCATAAAGACAACCGCAGCAGCGGCGCATATGGTGTAAACCGCAGGCGCGATGCGGCGGCGCAAACTGTCCGGAATGAAATGCATCGCGACTGCATTGACAAAAAACGGTTGAAAAGCGATATGCATGTAACCCAGAAACGTGGCAATCTGATTACGCGGATCCGCGCACTGATCGATCACTGTATAGGTATACGCTTGCAACAATTCCATCAACGAAAAATACGCCAGCGCGGCACACAACACGCCAGACTCGCCTTTCCGGTAAAAATAGGCGGTACTGGCAAGACCCGTCACCGCAAGCACAGCAGATGCTTCACCGCTCCAGCACATAGAACCTCTATAAAAATATGAATATGCGCCAGATTGGTTGACAGGCTAACCGGAAGATTTCAGCGGCACGTCAACCGTCTGTTCACTCGATAACCGCTGGCATGGAAGAAACCGGAAAATGGCAGGACAGGGATACAAAGGGCATTGCCGCTGATTGTACACATTTGCCTATAAAATAGACAGCGCATTCTCAACGTCACACATGAGAATTGCTGTGAAAATATTGTTGAAGATGATAGGGAATTGGAACAGATTTCAAATCAAAATTTGGCTGGTAGTGCCGGTGCCAAGGAGGTGATTACCTGGAATCCTGTAACCAACGAAGCGCGCTCCGGCTAGGTGAAGGTGCTGAAAGACTTCGGTTATTTTTTGCTGAAGTTTGACGGCGCTAGCGGCAACAAGGACAAAGAATTGGAAGATCCCAAAGGCTATGGTGAGATTGAGTATGCCTATTGCCGGATGACGTGTGCTGCCGGTATCCATATGAACGAATGCCGTTTGCTGGAAGAAAAAGAACGCCGTCATTTCATGACTAAACGTTTTGATCGTCTCGACGATGGTGACAAATTGCACATGCAATCTTTGGGCGCTCTGGCACATTAAGATGACAATCTGGTGTGCGCCTACAGCTACAAACAAGTGCTGCAGGTGATCAAACGACTGCATTTGCCCATGCGCGACGTGGGGCAGCAATTCAGGAGTATGATGCTCAATGTCGTCGACTGCAACCAGGGCAATCATGTCAAAATCATCGCGTTCCTGGTGGATAAGCAAGTTAACTGGTCATTGGCGCCCGCGTTTGATGTCACCTACAATTATCAACCCAGCCGGACGCTGGACTTATTCGCATCACCTAATACTGAATGGCAATTGGGATGAATTCGATCTGTCTGATTTTGTCGCGGTTGAAAAATTGGCCGGTTTGAAACGCGGGTAAGCCAAAGCGATCCTATATGATGTGCAGCACGTGGTATCCCACAGGCAGCAACTTTGCAGATGCTGCGAGCGTGAGCAATGATCATCGTGACAAAATTCACACTGTGTTACAGCTTGAATCGTTCCTCTGAAATCCAAAGACAACGGAAGCCATGAAATGTTTTCTAGTCTGGTGTATTGCCGATCCTGAATTGCCAGAAGGTTTTTGAGCTTAAAGATGCTTTGGGGGAAAAATATAAATGGTTCCATTCATGATCAATCCATGTATAACTATCAAAACTTGCTGGGTCATCCGATGAGATTGAAGCCGTTCCCCATTGGCAGCCTAATAAATTACTGATGTCATCGGGGGACATCGATGTATTAATGGCATGATAATCCGCTTCTGTAATTAGGTTGCATACGGTAGGCGGATTGCTATTGGGCGTGATTAAATAACTGACTAACTCGTATCGATTGCCATCGTGGAATTTGATGTAAACATCGGATACGGTAGCAACATTGTCTATTATTACATATTGTATGTAAAACAATTTTTTGCTGATATCGTAGGGATAAAAAGCAGTGTAAAGATTACATCCCATTTTATTTTTTTCGACTGATGAGAAACTAACGCTGTTAGATGATTGATCGAATCCGACAGAGAGTGTTTGACAAGACGCATCCAGCCAGGAAAAAGCTGGACCATTTTCCTCATTATTAAACGAAGACCTTTGTTGGCTGTACCAGTGGCATCCTAATAGGGAGTTGGCTTCATCTTTACCTTTGGCAGATTTGATGAGTTCCAATGTTGCACTGGTGAAATTGCCGCTACATACAAAGGGCAGTGCCGATTCGATGCCGCTTTGAATGATGTAAGTTCCATCCGGATTTAATTTTATGACAGCATTCAATAACGATTGAGTGCCATTTATCAAGTGAGGCAGAAATAATTCGCCCGTTGCGGAGTTGAAAGTGCCCGCCTGAGTATTTCCAGTGAAGGATAAACTGGTAATCAAAAGTAGTATCGATAAATTGTGATAAATAGTCGACTGATAAATATAATTCATAAGATTGATTAACCCTAAGTAAGATGTGATAGTTAGCTGATTGAGTGAAGAGTTTGCCAGTTCAAGTCTTTTTGTTGTTCAAAGGCTTTGATTTTAGAGCCCTATACTTCATCTCGCCAATTTAAGTTTGCATGGATGTTTACCACAACGTAGTACTCTCCGCCTTGAGTGCCACTGCCTGATTATCCAAACTGCCTTCGATGGGTGAGTTCCTCCTAAAGACCAAAAGTAGTGCCTCAGATTCAAACAAAAATTCGCGACCAGGGCAAAATTTATCTATAGCGATAGTGGTGATTGGTCGGTTCGTTCATCAAAAAACATTGGATTTCTAAAGGAGCCGCTGGCCAAACGGCATACGGCTTTGTTTTTCGCGAGAAATCACGTGCGTAGATTTTTTCACATCGTCGCTGCGGAGAACAGTAACTGGCCCGGCGTGTCATGGATCGTTTAACCGTCGCCATTGATCCTTCCATTCGGTCAATGACAATTCTTCCGCGAATCGACCGCATAAATAGTCGGGGCGGGTTTTTCCGCCCATTTGATCACACCGGAATCCGAAGTTAAACGCCGGTAAGGCAACGCAGCAGCGTGGTTTTACCGATACCGTTCGGGCCGATGATGGCGACTTTCTCGCCCGCTTCGATGTCCAGGCTCAAGCCATCGATAACGGCTTGTCCATGCCGGGGAAACTTAAAAGGGATATCACTCCGCACCCCGCCAGCACGTTTGCGCTCGTGCTTTAGCGGGTAATGTCATTGCATCTTTACTGCACTTCTATCAAGCAGTAGTTTTGTCCAAGTCTTTTGTTATTTGCACCGTAAACACCGACTCCTATATTTGAAAAAATACCTTTAGGCGCGTCAGCTGGAAATTTCGTGGTCAAATATTCGGTTGTAACACGTTCAAATGGATTGAGTTTCACGGAAATTGGAATCACATAAGGGCCTCTGACATCCAAACTTCCCAAATGAATAATAAGACCACTCTTGGCAATGTTGGTGTCGGCATAACTCACCAAATTTAATTTGATATTTAATGTGCCTCCTGGGGTAATCGTTGTTGGGCATTCGAGTGTAACATCGACTACATCCGCATAAGCGGCTTTCATGGTTGCGACAAACAATACTGCACCCAATGACAGCTTCAAAAAACGATGTTCTCTAATGGCTGAAAACAATTTTTTCTCCTCATTAAAAAGTTATCAATAGAATGACCAAAGTTAACGCTGCATTGTACTGTATTGCCGTATCTGAAAGTTGCTTAGAACCAAATGGATTTTTGGAAAACATGATTAAATAACTCAACCTCGACATCATCCAAAATATCGTTGTATTCGACTGGTGAGGAAATCTGGTGCAATTGGCAGCTACCGTCGTGTAAGAATCGATAAAAATCACCGGATCCGTGATGATGGCCATTCAGTTGATATGCTTCTGGAAAAAACAAGCCATTATGATTATTTGACCAAATTGCCAATGCGGCTGAGATTGTACATTGAGAAGATTTAAAAATTACATTGCGTTCAAATTTCAGGTTCGTTGTATCGGATGTCATCCTTGCATGGCTTGCACTTAATGTCATGACCTGACCATTGACCGGTTTGAAGTTGATTTGGATATCATCAATCAGTATTCGATTTAACCAACAACCTTCCAGGTTTTTATTTGATTTAATTCGTTCCTTTGAGATCCCGGTTGTTTTTTTAAAGCTTTCAAAATCCAATTGCAAGCTGGGCCCATGGATAGGTTGATCCAGCACCATGTTATGCAAATTAAGTTCGTAATAGTTCTTAAAGAGGAATTTCTGACCTTTCCGCGGGCTTTGGATTAAAGAATCGGCCTGCACCTGGTACAAAATAATCGAATCATCGGAATGAACGGAAGAGAATCCTTGGATTGAGAATTTTTGCCCGCATTGGTTTTTGCCGGCGTGATCAATGAATAGCGATTGTTCCTCTGCTTTCTCGATGGTATGCGCCAGGAATAGCATCAATAGACAGAGCGAGATTATCCATGCATGAGATAATTCTTGGATTTTATGACCATATCCAGAATTCCGGCTAAATACATTCAATCGCATCAATTTGATTCTCCAATCCATGTTGACCGGTTGAAGCGAACCTGAACATGCTTGAATGCGCAACGCCTATTTTTAATTTCCCCGTCTTTCTTCCATAAATCTGCACATCGCGAATCCAGCAAAGAGAAATATATAGCAATATCTTAGAGATTACAGGGGCTTCAGCGTCACTCAATCCCTTGCGAACGCAAATAATCCTCGTAATCGCCCTTGAAGTCGTTGATGCCGTCCGGTGTCATTTCCAGAATGCGGGTGGCCAGCGAGGAGACGAATTCGCGGTCGTGGGAGATGAAAATCAGTGTACCGGTATATCGTTCCAGCGCGCTATTGAGCGATTCGATTGATTCCATGTCGAGGTGATTGGTCGGTTCGTCCATCAGCAGCACGTTCGGTTTTTGCAGGATCAGCTTGCCGAACAGCATGCGGCCTTGTTCTCCGCCGGAAATGACTTTCGTGGATTTTTTGGTGTCGTCACCGGAGAACAATAATCGGCCGAGCGTACCGCGAATCGTTTGATCGTCGTCACTGCCTCGCCGCCACTGATCCATCCATTCCATCAATGACAAATCTTCCGCAAAATCGGCCGCATGGTCTTGCGGGAAATAGCCGGGGCGCGCCTTATCGGTCCATTTGATTTCGCCGGAATCCGGCGCGAGATCACCAGCCAGACAACGCAATAGCGTGGTTTTGCCGATGCCGTTCGGGCCGATGATGGCGACTTTCTCACCGGCTTCGATGCTTAGGCTTAAATCCTTAAACAGCGGTTTATCCATGCCAGGAAAGTGCTTGCCGATGGCTTGAAGGGAAACGGCCAGGCGATGCAATTTTTCCTTGTCGTGAAATTCAAAGCGGATGAATGGATACTGGCGGCTGGACGGCTTGACGTCTTCCAGCTTGATTTTTTCAATCTGCCGTGCGCGGCTGGTGGCCTGCCGGGCTTTCGACGCGTTGGCAGAAAAACGGCTGACAAACGACTGTAAGTCGGCGATCTGCGCCTTCTTCTTGGCGTTGTCGGCCAGCATACGCTCGCGCGCCTGGGTCGAAGCGGTCATATAATCGTCGTAGTTACCGGGATAAATGCGCAACTCGCCGTAATCCAGATCGGCCATGTGGGTGCACACGCTGTTCAAAAAATGCCGGTCGTGCGAAATGATGATAATGGTGTTCTTGCTGGCGTTGATGACATCTTCCAGCCAGCGGATGGTATTGATGTCGAGGTTGTTGGTCGGCTCGTCCAGCAGCAGGATGTCGGGATTGGAAAACAACGCCTGCGCCAGCAACACGCGCAATTTGTAACCCGGCGCGATGGCGCTCATCAATCCCTGGTGCTGGGCAGTGGAGATGCCAACGCCGAGCAGCAGTTCCCCGGCGCGCGCTTCTGCCGAATAGCCGTCCAGTTCGGCGAACTCGGACTCCAATTCGGCGGCGCGCATGTAATCGTCCTCAGTCGCCTCCGGGTTGGCGTAAATCGCGTCGCGTTCCTGCTTGATGCGCCATAAATCCGCGTGCCCCATCATCACCGTATCGATCACCAGACAATCTTCAAACGCGAACTGATCCTGCCGCAATTTGCCCACCCGTTCGCCGCTGTCGACCGAGACATTGCCGGAAGTCGGCTCCAGATCGCCGCCGAGAATTTTCATGAACGTCGACTTGCCGCAACCGTTCGCGCCGATCAACCCATAGCGGTTACCCCCGCCGAATTTAACGGAAACGTTCTCAAAAAGCGGCTTGGCGCCGAATTGCATGGTGATATTGGCGGTTGTAATCAAAACGGATACCTACGGATGATAGTTACTAGAAAGGGGCGCACATTCTAAACGTTTTTCAAGGGGATTGCTGGGTTATGGTACGAGTTAATTTAACTCATTGCATGATGCGGCGGTTGGGTGGGTATGTTTCGTAAGCATGGAATTTTGAGGTATGGGTCTAAGATCTTCTGACAAAATATTATGGCGAAGTTTAAAACAGTGATAACCTCATAAAAAGTAAAGAGATAAAATGAATGCTGCGGGATTAACTATTATGCTTGACGTAATAGATCACGCTATTTTGAACGCCTAATTTGTAAGAAATCTCAGGGTTGTTTACAGAGAGGTTGATTGAAATAAGCGTGAAGTATTTCATAAGGGGTAGCATTATTCAAACTCTTATGAGGTTTGACGGTATTGTAGAAGTTAATGAAACGGGAAAGCAGAACGCGCCGATCGGCGCAGTCTTTAAAGGAAATCTGGCTGTGCCACTATCCATCAGGGTGCGGATGACTCGTTCGGCTTTGCCGTTGGTTTGCGGACGATTGATGCGGGTAAACTTCTGTCCGATACCGTGTTGTGTGCAAGCTTTGCCGAAAGCATGGCCGTCAGTTCCTTTAAATTCCTTGCCGTTATCGGAATAAGCGCAGTCGATCTGATACGGACATTGGGCAATGACAGTGTCTATGAGAAAGCGAGCTGCGCTGTGTTGAGTTTTATCGGGAAAAATATCGGCATACAGCTCCCTGGAAAAATCATCGATGGCCACAAACAGGTACTCGCGAGGTTCATTGGCGGATTGCCCTTTCAACAAGGAAAGCCGCTTGGTATCAAAGTGAACAAGCTCACCTGGGTAAGACTTGTTATAGCGTTTGGCTTCACGCTTGAGCCGTTCCTGGATGGCTTGTTCGACCTTAGCCAGGCGCTTAAGACCGTATTGCAACGTCTTGAACCGCTGATTGGTGCTGTCACGCGGCGTAAATTCCTGCAGTCTCGCGCGTTTCAGTACATCATAAATCGTTGGCCGGCTGACATGAAAGCGTTCCGCCAAATGCGCCACCTTCCACAGCCGGGTTTGATAAAGCCGCCAGATTTCCTGACGATCTAATAAAGTTAATCGGGTGCGTTTGTGTATGTTCATCTACAGTATTCTCCCAAATACTGTAAACAACGCTAGTAATTCTTACACCTAATTTTAGTTAGATTTCAATGTAGTGGAATCCTAAAATCCTTAGCAAGCTCCTGGCTCCCGACATCACTAAATATATCTCCACGGACATACCTGATTTGTCGCAACGCTTTTCGGAGCCTCCGCATGGGATTAGCAATCACTTCCTGAACAACGTGTTCCGAGGTCACTTCAAGGACTGCTGGCGACAAGTGGTTTTGGCATACATCAGGCGAGCTCAAAATGCTTTATTCGTCCCATAAAGCTGAATGAATTCGCAAGTGAAGAATGGGGAATTGTAATAACTTAAAATGCTGTGTGATAACTCATAAGATTTACACAGAAAAGTATACACATATGCTTTATTATTCATGGTTTTTAGTTTGACACTTAATGCGGATCCTGCTACTTTCTCCCTAAGCATTTGCGGGGTTTATTTTTCCGGTACATACGGCAGGACGCACCATGAAATCATCCAAAATAGCGCAGCTCGAACATTACCAGCACCCCACTGCAAAATCACTTCGCACTATTTCAAAGCCTCCGGAAGCCCGGTTTATAAACAATCGTCCGGAAAGCATCGCTCAGCGCAAATTGGCGGATTCGATCAAACATAGTCCGAGGCAGCTTGCTCAGAGTAAGACGGCAAACTTGATCAAGAACAGTTCGAAACAACTTGCCCAACGTAAGATCCTGGAAGCCATGCAAGGCAGCGCTATTCTCTCGGCTCAGCGCCGGCAACCAACGATGCAAATGAAAGATGGAGTGTTTGCCAATGACGACCGGGGATCGGAGCAGGAAGCCGATAAGACGGGAGAAAATGCGGTGCAAATGAGGCGTGATACTTCTCGTAAACAACCGGAACCACACGGCGTAATTCAGCGTGCCAAATATTCCATTGAGAAGCGGGTTTCGTTGACGACCGCGGCGAAGCCATGGAAAGAAAAAGACGGTCAATCGGCGAAGAAACGCGCGGTTGGGGCAATGCTGGCGACGCTTCGCGAAGAGTATCCCTTACCTTCCAGTTACAAAAAAACCCAAGATAATAATACCGATGACAATTTCCGGGGAAAAGATTTCTTGGAACGTAAGGCGGAGATTCTTAAAAGATTCGAAGATGTAGATGAGAGCGCGACCGATGTGATCAGCACGCGAGCCAGCATTGAAGGGGACAAGGAAGCCGGTAAGCGAAGAAGCACTTCGCAAGCGGCCGATGTCAGCCGCATCGCTCCTGGTTTTAAATGGATTGGAGCGCATTTGATCAAACGGGAGTGGGGCGGCGCCGACAATATGTGGAACGTAGTGGCCTGGCCCCAGGAAGCCGAAGACAAATGGGCCGATCAATTTGAGAAATCCGTCGATACGGATGGACTATACGGCCGCGATCCCGGGACTGTCGGCATTGCCGTCACTAAAGAAGACGATACCATCGATAAAGACTTTATCGACGAGGTTGAAAAATATTCCCTCGAAATCGGCCTCAACAATTCAGTTACAGCGGAAACTGCGAAACAGACAGGTAAATTTAAAGAAACCGTGGCGAAAAAACGCAATTACCTGAATCGCGCAATGGAAAGCATACCGGTCAATGCCGCAGGAACCAATAAGCTGGGAACTACAACATTGTCCACCAGTGAAACACGCTACGATGAAGCGAAAGAAAGTGCCAAGGCTGAATTCGCGGATACCGTGACGGATGCGCTGGCCGATACATCCGAAATAACAAGGCACACGAAAGATAAAACACCCATACCAAAAACGATGGAAGAAGCCGAGAAGGTAGAAAGCGGAAAGAGGCTTAAGGAAAGGCAAAAAGATTGGAAGGAAGAAAAACAAAACTACAGAGCCGACAAATATGAGTTCACCAATACCTTGTTTCCGGATGGTTGATAATCAACGAGAAAAATATGGTTAACAATCGGGCGGCGAGTAACCTGCTGCGATGACCAATTAATCGCATTGAATTTGCGATTCTCCACGATTTGCCAAAGCGTGCTTAAGGAAATCCTAAACAAGTGTCATTTCGAGTCAGATCTGGAATCTATTGCATTGATTATTTAAGATTTTTCACTGCATCCGGCATGACAAATGCAAGTTATCCAGAGCTTCCCTGATCATTCACCTAAAATACCCCCAGAATCTTCATGAACGTCGGCTTGCCGCAACCGTTCGCGCCGATCAACCCATAGCGGTTACCCTCGCCGAATTTGACGGAAACATTTTCAAACAGCGGCTTGGCGGCGAATTGCATGGTGATATTGGCGGTTGTAATCAAAACAGGTACCTGCGGATGATGGTTACTAGAAAGGGGCGTGCATTCTAAATGTTTTTCAAGGGGATTGCTGGGGTATGGAGGGTGTAAAAATCAATTGCATGAAACTGAGATTGGAAGTTATGCTTCGCAAGAATAGAATTCTTGGTTATGGATCTAATGACCTCATTGTTATGAAACCTAAATCAATGGTAATTTCATAAGAAATGGGGAGATAAAATGAGTTTTGTGAATTTGGATATTTCTTCTGACGTAATCTATTGCGTCGTTTCGGATTTTTAATTGTAATTGGGTCTCGGCACGAGTATCGTTATTCGATGAACTATACATCATCACATAAAAAGCTGATCCACAGCTTTCCTCGTCCTAGGTCCGACGAAAATGAAGATGCCACCCTAGAGCGGGCGTTCGGCATCCTCGCGTTGATCCGGGATATAGGTCTTGTTTTGGCACCTGAAATCCTTGAATGGAACCTACAGGAACTAGGGCCTGTTAACGCTATTTGATATAATTTGGTGATGGAAATCACCGAAACTCAATATCAACAGATCGAGCACTGCCTGCCGCGTCAGCGTGGCAACGTCAGCCATTCCAATCTGCAAGTTCTCAATGCCATTCTTTACGTTGCCGAGCATGGCTGCAAGTGGCGAGGACTGCCCAAGCGATTCGGCAACTGGCATACCATCTATACCCGCATGAATCGCTGGGCAAAGAGTGGTGTACTGAGCCATGTATTTGGGCAACTTCAGCATCAGCAAATCATCCGTATCCGTATTGAAACTGTTTCGCTGGACAGCACCAGCATCAAAGTCCATCCCGACGGTACGGGTGCGTTAAAAAAAACGGCCCCCAATCCATCGGAAAATCTCGAGGTGGATGGACCACCAAAATTCATCTGGTTGCCGCAGATTCCAGAACAACCATAGGCTTTGCCCTCTCGCCCGGTCACGCCCACGATGCGCCAGAGGGCAGGCAGCTTTTGCTTTCCCTCGGTCCCGTCAATACGCCCACCTACCTGCTGATGGATCGTGCTTATGAGGGCGACCAAACCCGGCAACTGGCACTAGATTTGGGTTACATCCCGGTTGTTCCGCCCAAAGCAAATCGCTTGTCACCCTGGGAATACAACCGTGCCATGTACAAAAAACGCAACGAGATCGAACGATTGTTCAGAAGGCTCAAGGGATTTCGCCGCATCTTCTCCAGGTTCGATAAGCTCGATGTCGTCTTCATCTCCTTTATCCACTTCGCTCTCATCGTCGAAGCAATCAGATTGTGTTAACAGGCCCTAGTACCGGGCCAGAAACCACTCTTTACTCTCCAGCGCAGATTGTGCCTAACAGAGCTCTCTGTTGAAGATCTTCCAAATCACAGCAAGGTCTTTGGACCACTCGCGCTCTCTTTTGACAACGCAAAACTCCGGGATAATGGAGCTATGCCCGTCATTTACATACCGCAAGGCCTTTCTACGCCCCTTAGCTTGATTGGCACATTCTGTGTAAACGGTACTTATCACACCAAGTACGTGCTCGGGCAACTCCAACAGCTAAAGAACCTTAGCAATCCACAGAGTGCGGCTCAGGTGCTTGGTTCGCCTGTAGCTCCAAACTACACGCTGGATTTACAGAACACCGATGCGGCAGGGCAGGTTGCTGCCACATATGCGGTTCCGGCTACTCACGTGCAAAATGTGCTTCAACATGTCGGGTTTAACAATATTCCTTTCGACCATAGCATCGGTGTTCTTGGCGTCTTTCTGAACATGTTCTGCCCAACAGACAATCTGCATCTCGGTGAGCTACTCGGTTACTATCGTCAGAGGGAATGGCGTCTGATTGCAGGCGATATACGCATCAACAGTCGACCGATGGGTCGCGAGCTATCAGATGCAGAAAAACAACGTCTGGCTACTGTTGATTCTATCTTCTGGAATCGACAACTTGATGTAGATGGTAAATCCGTTCCACGAAAAGACTTGGCCTTTATCTATGATCCAGTGCCTGGGTGGAATCCATTCGATCTCATAGAATCGATCCATGCCCCGTCGAGTGCGCTTACACGCATTAAGCAGATTGTTGGTAACAAAGTACCAGTCCACAAGGTTTAGGGTAACGCACCCAACCCGCGTAAGGCGTAAGCTGAAAGTATTCCGCCGGATGAAAGTGTTTCATCCGCATGATTCCACCGAGTGAGCGTGATGGTAGCATTGCATGATAGGTTGACGCCGGTTTTGATTTGACGGATCACCCTTCGGTCATCGCGTCCTGCGAAACTTCATTTCGTCTGCCGAATCAATCGGCGTTTTTCTAAACGAAAAAGGAGCTATGACATGACCAAAATTGCAAAGAACACGATCTGCCTCTGGTACGACAACGACGCCGAAGGTGCGGCGCGATTTTACGCCGGAACCTTCCCCGATTCGTCAGTCGGCGCGGTGCATCGGGCACCCGGGGATTATCCATCGGGCAAGGAAGGGGATGTATTGACTGTCGAGTTTACCGTCATGGGCATCCCGTGCCTCGGACTCAACGGCGGGCCTGCGTTCACACACAACGAGGCCTTTTCGTTTCAGGTTGCGACCGAGGATCAAAGTGAAACGGATCGCTATTGGAATGCAATCGTTGGCAACGGCGGTCAGGAGAGCGATTGCGGCTGGTGCAAGGACAGGTGGGGTATCTCCTGGCAGATTACGCCGGTTGCCCTGACGAAAGCATTCACCAGCCCGGATCGCATAGCTGCCAAACGAGCATTCGATGCGATGATGACGATGAGGAAAATCGACATTGCCGCAATCGAAGCGGCATTCCGCGGTTGAGACGCGAGCGGTCTGGCAATTCAATTAAGCCGCGTAAGACGGAAGCTGAAAGCATTCCGCCGAATTTCAAAATATAAGCGTAGTATTTACCCCCATGAAAATCCCAAAAAGAATTGAACCCCTGATCCAGGATGGCTTTATCGATGAAGTGATCCGTCAATTAATGAGCGGCAAGGAAGCGTCGGTTTATGTGGTTCGCTGTGGAGAAGAAATACGTTGCGCGAAAGTGTACAAAGAAGCCAACAAACGTAGTTTTCGCCAAAGCATGGACTACACCGAAGGCCGTAAGGTAAAAAACAGCCGTCGTGCGCGTGCCATGGAGAAAGGAACCCGCTACGGACGCAAAGCACAGGAAGAATCCTGGCAAAGCGCCGAGGTGGATGCCCTGTACCGGCTTGCTGCTGCCGGGGTGCGTGTGCCCAAGCCGCATCATTTTCACGAGGGCGTATTGCTGATGGATCTGGTGACTGACAGCAACGGCAACGCAGCCCCGCGGCTCAGCGAACTGGTGCTGACTGCCGAGTTAGCGCGTGAATATCACCGCGCGCTAATAATGCAGGTGGTTCGCATGCTTTGTGCAGGGATTATCCACGGCGATCTGTCCGAATATAACGTGCTGGTCGACAGCAACGGGCCTGTGATCATCGATTTGCCGCAAGCGATCGACGCGGCCGCCAATAACCAAGCGTGCAAAATGCTGCTGCGCGATGTCGAGAACCTGGCGATTTATTTCGGCCAATCTGCGCCTGAATTGCTCACGACGAGTTATGGCATGGAGATATGGTCACTCTACCAAAGCGGACAACTCCATCCGGACAGCGTTTTGACCGGGCACTTCGAATGTATTGAAAAACCAATCGACCTGCAAAGCGTTCTGCGTGAAATTGATGACACGCTGAAGGAAGAAGAAGCAAGGAATCTGTATCGGGCATTACATCCCCATTAGTGATGCGCAGATTTGGATTCGCTGTAGGGGGCAATTCCCGCTTTCCTGCATGCCGGTCTCGATAAAATCGCATCCAAATACCGCACCACATGGCGATAGGGCGAGAAATCAAATTCGCCGCCCAGCGCATAAGACAAAACACCCGTCATATGGATATCCGCGACGGTAAATTTGCCGGCCACCAAAAAATCTTTACCGGCGAGATAGTTGTTCAAGACTTCAAGCGGTTTCACCAGTTTCTTTTCCGCCGCCTGGATGATGTCCGGGTTTCTAATTTTCACATCGAAAACCTTCCGGTGCAGAATCAGATCCACACAGGCAGTTTCCATTTGAGTGACCGCAAAAAGACTCCATTTGTAGATTTGCGCTTCGTCTTCCAGCCGGTCCGCCCACAGCTTCCCAGCGCCGTATTTTCTCGACAGATAAAAATTGATCGCCATCGCCTCGGTCAGCACCAGATCGCCATCGACCAGCGTGGGCACCTGCGCCAGCGGGTTCAGCTTTAAATACTCGGGCGCATTCTTCTCTTTCTCAAATGGGTTGATCCGGACATGCTGGAAATCCAGACCAAGCTCCGCCAGCGTGAACAATACATATTTCGCGCGCGACCATTCAATGCCATATAGAGTAATCATGTTTTCACCTTATTGCATAACGGAAGCATTATTGCATTTTAGCGGGGTTGATATGATGAGTGCTGATCCACAGATTCGGCGATCCATTGCACGGGACGGCGGTTGGAGGGTATGCTTCGCTGGTATGGAATTCAGGAATAGAGATCTAATACCTTCTGGCAATATCTTGCGATGAAACCTAAAAATGTAACAATTCTATGAAAAATAGGGAGATAGAATGATTTCTGTAGGATTATCGATTACGTTTGACGTAACATATCACGTCATTTCGAACATCTAACTTCATTTTAGCTCCATCGTGCCACGTAAGAAATTACAGACAGAAGTGATAGAAGGATTTCAAGCAGTGCATGGCGACAGCTGCGATTACTCCAATGTCTACTACACGAACAGTACAGCGAAAGTTGAGGTGGTCTGCCTGAAACATGGTCCGTTCCTCATTCTGCCTGGACACCACATCAACGGAGTTGGCTGTAAGGAGTGTTTCTTTGAGTCACAAAAGGTAACGAAAGAAGATTTTGTTTCTAGATCCAGAACGCATTTTGGAGATCGGTACGATTATAGTCTTTTCCATGAATTGCCGCCCTTTGGGGAGAAGGTTAAAATTCGATGTGTTGCACACGATTTAGTTTTTTTACAGGAGCCTCGTAATCATCAACGTGGCCACGTTGGGTGTCCCAAATGCAAATCCCTCAAGCATGCACTGGGACTAGGTCATCTAAAGCCCGAGCATAATGAATCTCGTTTGCTTGATAGTTTTCGCGAGCGAGTTCAGATCGTTCACGGTGGAAAGTATGGCTACGACCAATTTGAGTATGTAAATACCACAACAAAGGGAATCATTCATTGTCCTGAACACGGAATATTCCATCAAAGTCCAAACAACCACCTGCGAGGTAGCGGGTGCCCCAAATGCGCCACGAATTTGTGCAAGATCGGAACGTTCAAACAAAAATGCGAAGAATTGGGAATCGATTACTGGAGAGCTCTCAAGCGACGCCAAGCAGGAATGAGCGAGGATAGAATTCTCAGCGAAGGATACGTGAGGGCTTCACGAAAGGTCAGAAGTGTGACGGTGCACGGAGATATTTATCCCAACCTGGAAGAGGCGATTCGGGCTCTTAGTCCTCCAGCAAGTTCAACGACTATTGCGCGATGGATTGAGTCCGGCGTTTCGGCAGAGAAGGCTTTTTCCCGAGTACCCAATCCAGGCTACGGTGAGGGAATCATTTATATCGTAACTCACCAGGGCACTGGTAAAAAGTACGTTGGCATCACGGTTCAATCGCTGGATCGACGATGGGAGTATCACCTGGACCAAGCGAGAGCTGGGCATATCAAAAATAAGCAATCGCTTCACGCAGCAATACGGAAATATGGCGAATCTGAATTCACCATTGAGCAAATCGACACGGGAAGCAGCAAAGGAAGTCTTGAAGCCAAAGAAAGAAGGTGGATCCAAAAATTGGGCACTATGGTGCCCGCTGGTTTCAATATTTCTACAGGCGGAACAAGCGGGGGCTCTAACTCTCGTTCAATAGAGGTGGATGGCATTACCTTTCCAAGCATAAAGGCAGCGGTGGCATACGTAGCAGAAACGCGTGAAATTAGCCTTTACGCCGCAGCAGCGCGCATCCGAAAAGGCAGAGTAAACGTCAAACAACCAGCCAAGCCAGGCGAGAGCTTGGTGAAAACACCAGCTTATAAAGTCTGGAGCAGGCTGGTGCATGGTGTTATCAACCCAAAGTCTAGTGAATACATTGTAGGCATCGAGCTTTTTAATGCATGGAGAGACTTCGATCAGTTTCTGGCCGACAACGGGCAGCCGCCAGCTAAAGGAATGGCCTTCGCTCGAGTGGACAAGACAGGAGGCTATTTTCCAGGGAACTGTGAATGGATGACTAAGAGTAAAGCCAGCAAGATAAATGCTGCACATATGAAAAAGATTGGCTTGTTGGTTGGAGGAAGGGGAAAAGTCTCGTGATTGCTATCTTGCTGATGGGGTCCAACAAATCGCTGTAGGTGACGTTTGACTCACCACCCATTTTTGCTATCGTAAGAACCCGCGTAAGGCGGAAGCTGAAAGCGTTCCGCCCGCATGATTTGACGAATCACCCTCCGAGCATCCGTCCTACAAGCTGAAAACAAACCGTCAAAACAATAAATTCATCGCAGCCTTCACCGGTTCGGATTCCGGCTTAACCTGTAACTGATTTGATACTCCGCACCTTCCGCTTCGATGATGAGCGACGATTCGCGGTTGTTTTCGCCTTTTTTCAATGCGGGAATCGTGGTGGTGAAGGGGCCGTCGTCGTCTTCGCCGCTATCCAGTTCGAACACGGTGATGTTGAGCCGGTTGTCAAAAGCGGTGTTTTTCGGGTAATAAGAATTGAGCATCCGCCGTTCATCGTCGTCAAAATCTTCGTCGGTGAAGTCGAGGAAGTTGGTGGTCATATCGTCGGCGGTCATAGTGAGGTGGATTTCATCCGCGCCCAGGCCGCTTTGGTCTTCGATGCTATAGATTTCCAGGTAATTCAGGTAGGAAATACTGTAGCGGTAGCCTGCAAGGAATTCATAATCTGTGGTCTGGCTGCGTTCCAGCAGCATATATACATCCTTGATGTCGGTGGCGCGGTCGTAGCCGATCAAGGTGAGTTTGTCTTCATTGGAGACTTGCTCAAACGGCGCGGGGGCGGCGATGCCTTCGAACAGGCTGAGGCGGATTTTCCGGGCAAAATCGTTTTGGATGTAAAACTGCACCGGATAAGGATTACCGCTCAATAATTGCTCCGCTAGCGGCGCGCGGAACCAGCATTCGTCGTTTGCGCCATTTTTCTGGCCCACCGGCAAGCGCGGGTCTTTGGGAATATCGTTTGGTTGCAGGCCGATGGCGAGGAAACGGTTTTCGCCGGTGTGCTTGATGAAGGAAAAAGCGATGTTGCCGGTGAATTGATCGTCTCTCTCGGCAGCTTTCAGGCGGATGAACATCGGCCGGTGCACGTCGACCTGATCACCCGTTTCGCCAAGCTGGAATTCGTGTTGCAAACTGTTCAGCCAGTTGTGGTCGGGTACTAATTCAGTCCATTTGACTTGATTGAACGGATCAATTTTGGTGGACATAGCGTTGTCGTAATAAAAAGCGGCTTCCAGATTGGGTGAGTAAGTGAACGTGTAGGTGCCTGGTTCGTGGATATAAATCCACTGAAACACACCGGGAGAGGGAATCTTCAGGTCGTTGGCGATGTTGACTTTGACCAATGAATCCGGCGCTTGAAAATGCACAAAATCGCTCTGGATTTTGGCTTGGTTCGGCGTGTTGTACGGAAACTGCCAATGCACCTGCGCCAAAATGCCGCGATGGTCGCTTTGGATTCTTTCGAATGCCATATCCAGATCGGAAAAATTGGACGGCAAAATCCGCATGTGCTGCGCGACCAGCCGGCGCGGCGTTTCGCCTATCTCATTGGTGCGTTGCTTCGGAAAGCAGATGTAATCCAGCCGCTCTTTCAATCCCGCCGGTAAATGCTCGCCTTCCTTCAGATTGGTGTTGGTCAAACCGGGGTCCGCTTCCATGAAAGCGCCGGGCGGGGCCATGAGCGTGCGCCAGCCGTCGATCAGCTGCCCGGTGAAAATCAGCTGGTTTTGCCTGAAGGGGATGCCTTGCGAAGCATTGTTGTACGGCCCGCCGTTGTTGATGAATACATTGGTCCATTCGCCGTGGCCCTCGGTGGAATAGGGCGGCGTATCGCCACGGATGTTCAAATCGCCCAGCACGATGACTTTGTCCCAATTGCCGTTGTCTTCCGGTGCGCCGATGAGGTCGATCAACGCGCCTTCGATGACTTTCAGTTGGCGCAGGCGGATGGTGTGATGTTCGCCGACTTCTTCGTAAAACGCCTGCAAATGTGTCAAAGCAATGGTCACGACTTCAAAGTGTAATCCCGTACTGATCTGCACGATGGCCACGCCTTTTTCCGCCAAGCCGTCATCACCGGCGCTCATCGGGTAAAAAAGACCGCTTTGATAGGGATAAAACCGGCTGCGGTTATTGGAGAAATTGTTGTCCGACGGCGGCAATTCGCGCAACTCGAATTTGCTGAATATTGCCAGTCCACCGTCGTCCAGATCGCCGCTGCCGCCGTTGAACGACACGATGTAATGCGGATAGAGAGGCTTCAGTCCATTTTCCAGAATCTCTTTTGCATCTTCATTGTCCGCTTCATTGAACACCACCACATCGGGATGCTCGTCAAAAGCAAAATTGCCGGGATCGAGCGCTTTTACCACCGCTTCAGCGCGCCATTTGGCGTCACTATGAGGGCCTGCGGGCCAAGCTTGCGCTTGGATGTTCATGGTCAGGATTCTGATATTTCTCATGATAGGTTAGCTCTTAACGGTGAATAATGAATCATGCAGGTCGCCTGGTGTTCAGGGGGTGACGGCCGTGCGGTGCGATCCGGCTTCCAGGAAACTGCGCAAGTGCGGCAAAAGCAGCGATGGCTTTTCTTCTTGCACAGCGTGACCGACACCGCTCATGATGACGAGCTTTGAATCCGGTATATTTTCATGCAGCCTTTTGCCGACAGCCAGCGGCACGATTTCATCTTCCCGGCTCCAGACAATCAGGGTGGGAATGGTCAGACTGGCGTAGTTTTCCGAGAATTGTTGCAAATCGGTTGGCAGCATTTGCCGTACCGACGTGAGCAGCGCGTATTTGGCGTCGGGTTTGCCGAGATCGGCGGCGTAGTGGTCGATGGCTTCTTGCGGAATGAGGTCATCGTTGAAATACACGATCTTCAGCAGATTCTTCACCTGGAAGGTATTGGGCACGGCATAAGTGATCAATGGCCCCAATATTGGCGTTGCGAGTATTTTTACGAAACCGGGCAGTTCCTGCGGGTAGGCAACGCTGTCGATGAGTACCAGGCTTTTTTGCAGCCCCGGATTGGATGCCGACAAATAGATCGATACCGCCAATGCGACTCCGCCACCATAGGAATGGCCGATGATGTGGAGATTCTTTAAGTTGTTTTCGAGAATGAAGTTTCTCACCAGTCTGGCTTGCTCGTAAACGGAATACGCATCATCGCGCGGTTTCGGAGAATCGCCGAAGCCTTTCAAGTCAATGGTGATGACCCGGTTCTTTTGCGCCAGCGGTTCAATAACATGCCGCCAGCTATAACTGCTTGCGCCAAAACCATGAATCAGCAATACCGGTTCGCCGGTGCCGGTGCTCCGGGATGCCAGTTCCAGTGCGTTGGTTTTGTCCAGATTCTGGTATTGCGTCCAGCCGGGAATGTTTTTATCCATGACAGCACAGCCGCCGGAAGTTAAAACCGCCAGTAGCAGCGCGAGTGCCGGGAGGAGATTTTTTCTCATTTCAAGGCGTGAATCAGCATCACCAGATCGAATACCCCGCCGCCGCAAAATGAGAGTGCGCCAAAAATAGGCAATACCGCAATGTAATTGCATGCGGTCTTGAGCCGTTTGGCCTCATCTTCATTTTCAATCTTCATGTGGCGTGGAATGGATAAAATGACATAGCTGATCAGGTAAAGAAAAATGATGTTTCCGATCGTCAGCGGCAGAAGATTGGTCAGATAGATTTCCACCGGACCGAGCGTTTGTTCCGGGCAATAACCGCATTTGTCGATCAATTCAAACACCATGTCGCGTCTGGCGTTGATGAATTGAAAGAAACTCAATGTGGTATTGACAGCACCCCATAAAGCCGCCAATAAAACAATTGGAAGTCCCAATTTATCCATTTGATTGCTTTTCCTTGATCATTCCTTGTTGAAGGTTATCACGGGGAGATTTAAAACGAAACGAATTGTTATCAACCGGGATGAAAGTGAAGATCAGCGGCGGCAGGCCGTGGAGCCGCCGCGGTCAGCGGCAAGTTCAAGATGTGCGTTTATCCGGTGCGTTGAGTCCTATTGCGGCGATCAGCATCCCGAGAACCGCCAGCCCCGCGACAACGGCAAATGCATGCAGATAGCTGCCGGTGATGTCCTTGATGCTGCCGGACAGCAGTGTTCCCAAGATGGCGCCTGCACCGTAGGCGGTAAACATCAGTCCGTAATTTTGCGCATAGTGCAGTTTTCCAAAGAAAATGCCGGTGGCGGTGGGCGCGAGCGCCAGCCATCCACCCAGGCACATCCACAGTACGCAGAATGCCAGCAGATACAGCATGGCGTTGCCTTGTCCGAAAAAAAACAACAGCAAAGACGCGCTCAGGATCAAGGTAAACGAAACCATCGCGGTGTGCTTCGGGCCGAGCTTATCGGTTAACGCGCCGAACAGCGGCCGCCCCAGTCCGTTGAATACCGCAAACAATGACACCGTAAGCGCTGCGGTGGGCGCGTCCAGCTGCGCCACTTCGGTACCGACCGGCGATGCGATGCCGATCGCCATCAATCCGGCCACACAACCGATCGTGTACGTTGCCCATAGCGCATAGAAACGGGTGGTTTTTAGCATGGCTTGCCGGTTTAAATGCAAAGCGGGCGGAACCGGCGCGGCGTTCAGCGTGCCGGATCCGGCAGGATTCCATGCGTCCGGCGGGAAACGCAATAACTGCGCCAGCAGGGCGATGACGATGGTGAATGCAATACCAAGATACAGAAACGTATGCATGATCCCGATCTCCGGTTGCAGAATCATCGCTTTCATCAGCGGTGCAATCAATAATGCCGATACGCCGAAACCCATGACGGTCAATCCAATCGCCAGCCCGCTGTGGCGTGGAAACCATTTGACCACGACGGCAATCGGGCAGCCGTACACGATGCCGACCCCGGCGCCGCCGATGACGCCGTACAACAACGTTAAAGTGGCGATATCCGTGGAAAAACTTGCCGCGATCCACCCGGCTCCCGCCAGTAAACCGCCGAGTGTAGCTGTCATTCTCGGTCCCCAGCGCTCGATCAGATTGCCCGCCAGCGGCATCGCAACGGCAAATACCGCCAGAAACACCATGAACGGATATCCGCTCTGGCTCGACGTGATCCCCCACAAAGCTTCCAATGGTTTCCGGAAAACGCTGAAGGCATAAATCGATCCCAGGCACACATTGATCAATAACCCGATCGCCACAAACACCCAGCGGCCTTTTGCCGCTTCCATACCGAATAATTTCAAATCGTGCCGGGTCATCTCAGTTTTTATCCATTGTTGTTTTTTAACCGCTGCTTTTTGCTGATCTTACCGGTTCTTGGTCTGCACGGGGCGCTAATCCGGGTGATTGCTGCGATTATTGCAACAGGAAGCTAACATGTTTCCCGGCGGGATGGTTAATGAGCGGAGTGAAGCCGTATTAGTTGTATGCCACTGGCACTTGAAATGGATGATGCAGGTATTAAATCGGTTGATTTACCCACTCGAGCGAGGTGAGCGGCATTGCCACTTACCTCACTTCATGGGACTTCAGATCGTTTGATGAAATGTGAACGTTAGAAGCCGATGCCTAAATAACCACCAGCCGTCAAGCCATCGACATTGATACCATCTTTTTTACCACCGGTAATATGGTAACGAGCGTCGACACCGGCGTAAAAATCTTTCCAGACTCGATATTCCGCTCCTCCGGCAAATACGACGCCGGGAATAAAAAAGGAGGCCGATTCGCCCGGCGGGCTGATGATGTGCATGCCGAAACCGGCCGGAATGATCCACGGCCTGAACCGGTTGCCTTCAAGAAACTTGATTTTGGGCGATGCATAAATTGATAGTTGGCTGACTGTCACGCTGTGTGGATTGATGGCGCCGCCGATCAGTTGGGTCGGCATATTGGCCAACGCATTACCTTGCACATGTGAGCTGAATTCTTTGTACTCGAACATCAATTCAGCTAACACATTGGTTCTAGGTGCCAGATCCCAGGCATTCTTGGTGAGATTCCAATCGAAACCGGCACCGAAATACCAGCCATTCTTATCGGGCCGGTCTTGTGCACCGGCAGAGACCACATCACTATGGAATACCATGCCATCGCGATGTTGCGAGCTATGCGCAAAGCCACCGCGGAAAAATACCATATTGCCTTTCTTTTGATCTTCCTGATTTGCTTCTGCTGAACTTGCTGTTTGCGGGATTTTTCTAACTTTTTCAGTTAGCTGAGGGATTTGTTGGTTTTGCGGGTTTTGTTGAATTTTTTCAACTTTCCCGGTTACCTGGGAAGATTGAATTTTCAAGCTTTCCAGTTCATTTTGCATCGTTTGCATGCCACTCTGCATGGCCCGCAATCGTTCTTCCAGTTCTTTAATCCGTTGCGCTACCGCATCTTGTGCCAGAACCTGAGATGAGGCCACACTACCAAAAAAAAATCACACCAACGAATAAAACGGAACGTACCTCGTTAAGAATGTTTTTCATTCAGACTTCCTTTCATTTTAGTAGGTTATTTTATTTCCAATCAAATTGCATGGAAGCTTCCACTTGCTGACTCAATCCAGCTGTTAATCAGGTCGCATGCCTTGCTTCTCTCTTTCATTTTGATTGGGCGGCCAGTATAAGGGCCTAAATGTTAATTCTTTGTTAAGAATCACGGGTATTGAAGACGGTTTGCCGGGAGAAAATTAGCGAAGATTAGAATGAAATCCGGGTTTTTAAGGGCGAACAAAACGACTGTTCCAGCACTCCATTGAGACTTGCCAAGCGACATCTGTCAAGGCTCTGGAAAGATTTTATGCCTTTAGAGGTGATTACAGGAATCGGTTCGTTTGCTAGGGTTATAAATGTGAATTTTTTGTTAAGAGTGCGGCGTATTGAAGAGGGTTTGGCGGGAGAAATTAGCGAAGGGTAGAATGAAATACGGTTTTTTAGGAGCGAACAGAACAGCTGCTCCGGTACATGATTGAGCCTTGCCAAGCGACGCCTGGCAAGGCTCCGGAAAGATTTGATACCGTTAGAAGTGATTACAGGATACTGGCATTTTCAGCGGCTTGTGGGCGAAATTCTGTTGAGCGATTCATTGCTTCCATAGCAAATTCCAATACTGGGGTTTGCTTGCTTATTAGGCGGACTTGTAGTGAATCCGTCAGGGCATTCAGGGGTGCGCCACCTTGGTAACTGAAGCGGATGGAAACTTGGTCGCCTCTGGAAACTTTGATGGGTTCGGCTAACGGAAAGACGATGTATTGCGTGTGCCAATCGATGGTGCTGCATGTTGCCATATTGATGGCCAGTAAATTCTTGGTAATGAGCCGCAAGGCATTAAGTTGACCGTCTTCGGTAATCAGAATTTCCCCGTCCCATTGGCAAGTTTGGCTATACGGTTCGGCATAGGCCAGTAATTGGAATACTTCGGGATCTCCCAAGCCCTTGCTGCGTTCCTGAGTGGCGTAGGGGTTCTGGAACTGGATGGTGGGTGCGTAGAATCCTGCAAAATGAAAATCGTGTTGCATGGGTTGGATCGCCTGAATGCTTGCTTCGGGAATAAAGGCAGGCAATGGTCCGCCAAATTTCTTCAAGTAACGTTGTTTGAACGAATCGATCACCGGCATTTGCTTTTCGCGGAGCAGACCGGTATGCAGCATTTCACAAATCACCACATCGACCGGTTCCGGCGGCAGGTAATGCATGGCATCGGCCTGAATTACTTCCACTTTGTCTCCGTTACTGTTTTGCGCCAGCAGATTGCGCGCGGCGCTAATCAGTTCCGGGTTGCGCTCGACACAATAAACTTTCTGCGCTTTTTGTGCGGCAAAGAACGATTGCACGCCGGTGCCGCCCCCCAGTTCCAGCACTTTGGCGCCCGGCTGGACGGCGAGGTCAATCGCATCTTTAAACCCTTGCATGCGGGCAGTGTCGTTCAGCATATTGTGGTGATAGTGCAGAGGAATGAATTGGCCGAGTTCCAAGCTCTCAAATTTATTTTGCATAGGAATTCCTGATCGATAAGTGCTGCGGTTAATAATGGAAACTTTGTTGTACATGCTAAGAGCAACGATCATGCCAGTCTGCAGCAAAGCATATAGAGACTATGTTTGCGTTTTTATATTTGATTTTTTTGTGCAAACAAGCGGCAAACCCGGCAAAAATTGCCGTGCCTGAAAATAGTCACAACTTAGTATTTGCCGGAATTTCCGGAAGTGGAAGTGAAAATCACAATGAGCGTTGGTTCCTCTGTAGCTCAAGTGCGGGATGAACAGGAAAATAATGTTGCCGCGTGGTATCCATCCGATGCGATGGGTATCTCAATCGATCACGGTACCGATGGATTTTGCATTTTTAGCAATTTAGAACACTTTTCCGCCGGTATTCCTAAGATAGACTGTTCTATAACACGTGATAGTATTGCCGATCTTGCAAATCTGGAGATTATTGCCGAGGCTGTAGTCTTGGTCAGGAGACTCAAGTTTCTTGGCGTATCCCGGCAGTCAGCAACGAGTCTTCCAATCCCGTTCTATGAAGCGCTTCTTCTGTAGGTAAAATTCCTACATTTTGATGAGAAGATTACCTAACCTCGATTAAGCTCATCTTCCATTTACTTCCACTGCCCCATAATTGAAAATCTCACCTGTGCGTTACGGTGTTTTAATTCAAATATTTTCAATTAAAAAGGGTGATGAAATGGAAACCAATCAACTGCTAGACGAAATCAGAGATATCAATTTAAGTTATTTGCTGCTGGCTAAACAGATGTTGCGGGATGACAGAGTAGCCGCCATGTATCGATTGGGAATTAATCAGGATATTGCTGATATACTGGAAAAACTGAGTTCAGCACAGCTGATCAAAATGGCGGCTTCCAATATGTTACTGTGCCGTTTCCGCTTTGACGATCGATTGATTGCCGATATGCTGTCCAACGATTCCCGCGACCAATCGGTTACCAAATCGCATGCCGCGATTCTAATGGCAGGAAAACCGGCAGAAGCGATTGCATAGCATTCAATAGACGAAATCAGGGAGTAATATCATGCGCAATCGAAGCATTATCACCGAAGCCAAGCAAATTCAGTTGGCGACAGAATTAATTGAATTGGGTGCCCGGTTACAAGTTCTGGAAATGAATACCGATCTGAGCCGTGAAAGACTGGTTAAACTTTATAAGGAAATCAGAGGGGTATCGCCACCTAAAGGGATGCTGCCGTATTCGGAGGATTGGTTCATGAGCTGGCAACCGAATATGCATTCTTCGTTATTTATCAATATCTATCATTATGTAACGAAAAATACCGGGATTGACGGCATCGATGCGCTGATTAAGAGTTACCGGCTCTATACCGAGCACATCACGGTCCATCAACTCGAGAAAGTGTTAAGTTTGACCCGCGCATGGACTCTGGTGCGTTTTGTGGAAAGCGGCGTATTGTGCATAGCGCCTTGTGTGAATTGTCACGGCAGTTTTGTCGTGCACTCACTGGAGATTCATTCCAACCATGTGTGCGGTTTGTGCAATATTCCTTCGCGTGCTGGGAAAACGAAAAAAGCAGCGCTTGCTAATTTGCACTAGAAAAACATAAATTTGCCAAGTCAATCCGGTTATTTCAGCAGGTCTTTGATGCGGCTGAGCGCTTGCTTTAAATTATCCATTGATGTGGCGAAAGACAAACGCATGTAGCCGTCACATCCGAAAGCGGAACCGGGAACTACGGCAACCCCGGCTTTTTCCAGCAGATATTCGCTAAATGCGATATCGTTTGCTGCACCGATCAGGTTTTTCTTGTAGAGATCATCGATCGATTGACGGGCATCCGCAAAGGCATAAAAAGCACCATCGGAAGATAAGCAACGCACACCGTTGATTTGATTCAGTTGCTCGGTAACAAAAATATTGCGTTCCTTGAACGCCGCGATCATCGGATTCATACAGGACTGATCACCGTTCAATGCCGCTTCAGCCGCTGCTTGCGAAATAGAGCTTGGGTTGGACGTGCTTTGCGATTGAATATTCTCCATTGCGGTAATAATGTGCGCAGGTCCGCCGCAATAGCCGATACGCCATCCAGTCATCGAATACGCCTTGGAAACGCCATTCAGAACCACGGTCTGGGCAAATAATTCCGGGCAGGCGTTGACGATGTTAATAAATTTCTGACCCGATAACAGAATATGCTCGTACATATCGTCCGTAGCGATCAGAATCTGCGGATGCTTGCGTAACACTTCCCCCAATGCTTTCAGTTCATCCAGTGTGTAAACCGCTCCGGATGGATTACTCGGACTATTGATGACAAACATTTTGGTTTTCGGGGTGATCGCGGCTTCCAATTGTGCCGCGGAAATTTTGAAATTCTGCTCGATGCCGGTATTGATGAAAACCGGTTTGCCTTCCGCGATTAACACAATGTCAGGATAAGAAACCCAATACGGTGCCGGAATGATGACTTCGTCGCCGGGATTGATCACCGACAATGCCAGATTAAAAAAGCTCTGTTTACCGCCGCAGGAAACCAGAATTTGTTTGGCATCGAAGACAAAGTTATTTTCCCGTTTGAACTTTGCCACGATGGCATTTTTCAGACCGGGTGTGCCGCCAACCGCCGTGTATTTGGTTTGACCTTTATTGATCGCGGCAATAGCGGCATCCTTGATGTGCTGAGGGGTATCAAAATCGGGTTCGCCAGCTCCCAATCCAATGATGTCTTTACCTTCGGCTTTGAGTTTCGCAGCCCGGGCGGTGACAGCAAGAGTAGGAGATGGCTTGATGGTTTGAACGCGGTTAGAGAGTTCCACAAAAATCCTCGCACTAAAATAGATAGACCGGCATGTTAAAATGACACAAAGAAACAATTCAATGATGGAATTATACCTGTGATCGCAACCTTCCCCAATAGTCCGTACAAATTACATCAAGCGTTCGCTCCCGCGGGAGACCAGCCGGTTGCAATTGCGCAATTGGTCGAAGGCATAAACGACGGCTTGGCGTATCAAACATTATTGGGCGTTACCGGATCCGGTAAAACGTATACGATTGCCAACATGATCGCGCGTTTGGGCCGTCCGGCCATCGTGATCGCGCCGAATAAAACGCTGGCGGCGCAGCTGTACGCGGAAATGCGCGAATTTTTCCCGGAAAACGCCATCGAGTATTTCGTCTCGTACTACGATTATTATCAGCCTGAGGCGTATGTTCCGGCGCGTGATCTGTTTATCGAAAAAGATTCCAGCATCAACGAACATATCGAGCAAATGCGCTTGTCCGCGACCAAATCGATGCTGGAACGCGATGATGCCATCATCGTGGCGACGGTGTCGTGCATCTACGGTATCGGCGACCCGGTGGATTATCACGGCATGATTCTGCACTTGCGCAGCGGGGAGAAAATTTCGCAGCGCGACATTATCAAGCGCCTGACCGAGATGCAATACGATCGTAACGAGCTGGAATTCAAACGCGGTGTTTTTCGCGTGCGCGGCGATGTGGTCGATGTTTTTCCGGCGGAAAGCTCGGAAGCGGCTTTGCGCGTGTCGCTGTTCGACGACGAAGTCGACAGCATGTCGCTGTTTGATCCGCTCACCGGCCGTATGCTGCAAAAACTGTCGCGCTTCACCGTCTATCCTTCCAGTCACTATGTCACGCCGCGCAGCACCACGTTGCGCGCGATGGAAACCATCAAAACCGAATTGCGCGAACGGCTGGAGTATTTCTATCAGGAAAACCGGCTGGTCGAAGCGCAACGCCTGGAGCAACGCACGCGCTTCGATCTGGAAATGCTCAACGAATTGGGTTTCTGCAAAGGGATTGAAAATTATTCCCGTCATCTGTCCGGCAAAAACCCCGGTGAACCGCCACCCACACTGCTCGATTATCTGCCGCCCGATGCGCTGATGATTATCGATGAAAGTCATGTCACGGTGCCGCAGATCGGCGGGATGTACAAAGGGGACCGTTCGCGCAAGGAAAATCTGGTGAATTATGGTTTCCGCCTGCCGTCCGCATTGGATAATCGTCCGCTGCGGTTCGAGGAATTCGAGAAACGGATGCGGCAAACCGTGTTTGTATCGGCTACACCCGCCGATTATGAGAAACAGCATAGCGGTCAGGTGGTGGAACAGGTGGTGCGTCCCACTGGTCTGGTGGATCCGGTCATTGAAGTGCGCCCGGTTGCCACGCAAGTGGACGATTTAATGTCGGAAGTTCATTTGCGTACCGCCAAGAACGAACGCGTGCTGGTCACCACGCTGACCAAACGCATGGCGGAGGATTTGACCGATTATTTTTCCGATCACCAAATCAAAGTGCGTTATTTGCATTCCGACATCGACACCGTCGAGCGCGTGGAAATTATCCGCGATTTGCGTCTGGGACAATTTGACGTGCTGGTTGGGATCAACCTGTTACGCGAAGGACTGGATATTCCCGAAGTGTCGCTGGTGGCGATACTGGATGCCGATAAGGAAGGTTTTCTGCGTTCGGAGCGATCATTGATTCAGACCATCGGCCGGGCGGCGCGTCATATCAATGGCACGGCGATTTTATATGCGGATCGTATTACCCGCTCGATGCGCGTTGCCATTGATGAGACCAACCGGCGGCGCCAAAAGCAGGTGGAGCATAATCTGCAAAATGGCATCACGCCGCGATCGGTACATAAACGGATTAAAGACCTGATCGACGGCGTCTATAACCATGAATCCGCACAACAGAATCTCAAGGCCGCGCAAGTGCAGGCGCGTTATGACGCGATGAATGAAGCGCAACTAGCCAAAGAGATTCAGCGGGTTGAGAAGAAAATGCTGAGTGCCGCCAAGAATCTGGAATTCGAACAAGCGGCACAGTACCGGGATGAACTAAAAAGCCTTAAAAACAAACTGCTGATTGGTTTTACCGATGTCGCGTAAGTAGGATTATTTCTTCACTTCGGTGGAAGAAACGAAAACGAGCGTGCCGAAAGTGCGGTTCAGCGTTTTGCTGGTGAAGTTGGTCATGACCATGTCTTGAACGAAACGAATGCGATCGCCCTTGTTCACTTTAGTCGTCGGTGCGGCGATCCAGAAGCGGTTGCCGGCATTTTCCAATTCCATGTAGGTATAGCCGGTAGTATCGATGATATCGACAACGGTTCCTTCGTTATTCGCCATTTTTCCGCTGGATGCATGCGGTGACTGGGAATCTTGCGGTTCATGGTGAATGGCCATGACCTGGGCGGAACTGAACAACAAACATCCCATCAGGGCGATGAGAGATAAAGAAGAAAATTTCATAAGTGCTCCAAAGTGACTGTTTTGATGGGTGCGGTATCATACACCGCCTGTTATTTTGTTCCAATAGCGGTTGACGCCGCGTATGCTCTGTCCTGGCGGACCTTTTCAAAAAAACAAATGGCCGCCGCGGCGGCCGCATTCAATGATTCGGTTTTACCGGGCATGGGAATCACGATATTTTCGTCTGCTGCCTGGATCATTTCTTTGGACAATCCAGCGCCTTCGTTACCGAATACAAAAGCGGTGGGGCCAACCAGAGAGATTTCAAAAAGATTCCGGTTGGCTTGTATCGATGTGGCAATGACCGTTCCGGAAAATTGCTGTGCGACCTTTTGCAAATCACTGTCTTCATGAATGTGCAAAAAAAAGTGCGCCCCCATCGCGGCTCTGAGCGTTTTGGGCGACCAGGCATCGGCGCATTGCTTGGACAAGTAAACATCCTTAACGTTGGCGGCAGCGGCGGAACGCAGAATCGAGCCAAGATTGCCGGGATCCTGGATAGTTTCCAGCAGAACGCTGAACATCTCCTTGCCGTTACTGACATCTTTTTTCACCGCGGGAAGTGCAATCAGCGCGAGGATGCCGGACGGTGTTTTGACCGGAGATATCTCGCGAAATAAAAGATTGCTGACCACCGTCAATTTGGGAGGGGTATGGCCGAAAAGAATGGTGAGAAAGTGCTCATTCTCGGCATCGTCAATATAAGCCTGGCTGACAATCAGATTTTTCGGAGCGCCCAACACGGAGCAATAGATCTGAATTAGATGAATGCCGTCGAGCAGCGTTAAGCCGGTTTTCTTGCGATATTGCGACGATTCTTCCAGTCTGATCAGTTGTTTGATGAGCGGATGGTCGCGTGACGTAATGACTGGCATGAGGTGCAAATCCGCTATGAGAGTCGGTTCACGCTATGCGTCATTACCGGTGCTTGATATAGCGATATTCCGCCGATTTTGCGTGTGCTTGTAATCCTTCCCCGTTAGCCAGTATCGATGCAATTTTCCCGAGCTTTTCGGCACCTTGCTGCGACACTTGAATCAGACTGCTGCGTTTTTGAAAATCGTAAACACCGAGTGGCGACGAGAAGCGCGCAGTGCGTGAGGTCGGCAGCACGTGATTGGGGCCGGCGCAATAATCGCCCAACGCTTCACAAGCATGACGGCCAAGAAAAATAGCACCGGCATGGCGGATTTTATCGACCCATTTTTCCGGTTGCTCAACCGATAACTCCAGGTGTTCCGGTGCGATTTTGTTAGCGATCTCGCAAGCTTCGTCCAGATCTTGCACCTGAATCAATGCGCCGCGATTTTCCAGTGAGGCGCGAATGACACTGTGGCGCGGCATTGCCGCCAATTGACGGTCGATGCTTTGTGCGACTTGATTGAGAAATTCCGCATCCGGCGACAACAAGATCGACTGCGCCAGCTCGTCGTGTTCCGCCTGGGAAAACAAATCCATCGCAATCCAGTCGGGATCGGTTTTGCCGTCGCAAATCACCAGGATTTCAGAAGGCCCAGCCACCATATCGATACCGACGATACCGAACACCCGGCGTTTGGCCGCTGCAACGTACGCATTGCCAGGGCCGACGATTTTATCGACCGGCGGCACGGTTTCGGTGCCGTACGCCAATGCGCCGATCGCTTGCGCGCCGCCGATGGTGAAAACGCGATCCACTTTGCTAATGGCCGCGGCTGCCAGCACCATATCGTTGCGTTCGCCATCCGGAGTAGGGACAACCATGATCAATTCTTGCACACCGGCGACTTTTGCCGGAATCGCGTTCATTAGCACCGACGACGGATACGAAGCTTTGCCACCCGGCACATAAAGACCGGCACGATCTAGCGCGGTCACTTTCTGGCCCAATAACGTGCCATCGGCATCGGTGTATTGCCAGGAACTGAGCGGTTGCTTCTCGTGATAGCTGCGCACCCGTTCCGCTGCTTGCTGTAATGCAGTCCGCTCAGCTTCTGGCAATGTTGCTAACGAATGCTGCAATTGATCCTGCGTCAGTTCGAGGTCTTTGGCGGATTGAATGGCCAGCCGGTCGAAGCGATTGGTGTATTCGATCAGTGCGGCATCCCTGCGGCTGCGGATATCGGTGAGAATGTTGGCAACCGTGACATCGACAGCATCATCCTGGGCATTTTCAAAAGCCAGGAGCTTGTCGAGACAGGCATTGAAATCGGCATCGGTGGAGTTGAATCGTTTTATTTGAATCATGGTATGAATGGGTTTCAGATGCGCGCGGCTATCTACTGTTTCACCGCAGCGGAAAATGCATCCAGCACCGGCTGAATGGCATCCTGTTTCAGTTTCAGTGCAGCCTGATTGACAATCAACCGGGATGAAATCTGCATAATTTCTTCGACTGCGACAAGATTATTGGCTTTTAAGGTGTTGCCGCTGGACACGAGATCGACGATGGCATCGGCTAATCCGACTAAGGGCGCCAGTTCCATCGAACCGTACAACTTGATCAGGTCGACATACACACCTTTTGCGGCAAAGTGCTCGCGTGCGGTTTGCACGTATTTGGTGGCAATGCGTAACCGTGCGCCTTGACGCACGGCGGAGTCGTAATCGAAACCATTGGGTACAGCCACCATCATGCGGCAGCGTGCGATATTCAGATCCAGCGGTTGATACAGCCCGGCGCCGCCATGTTCTTGCAGCACATCCTTCCCGGCGATGCCCAAGTCGGCCGCGCCGTATTGCACATAAGTCGGGACATCCGAGGCGCGCACGATAATCAAGCGGACATTGGCTCGGTTAGTGGATAGAATCAATTTGCGCGACGACTCTGGATCGCCCAGCGCGACTATACCCGCCGCTTTTAACAGCGGCGCCGTATCTTCAAAAATTCGCCCTTTTGACAGGGCGATCGTGATATCAGTCATAAAATCCGGAATTATCCGAGGTTAGCTTCCGCGAAGTCCCAATTGATTAATTTATCCAAAATCGCATTGGCGTAATCGGCGCGGCGGTTTTGATAATCCAGGTAATAAGCGTGTTCCCATACGTCGATGGTCAGCAGGGGGCGGATATTTTTGGTGATCGGTGTTTCCGCGTTGCCGGTTTTAGCGATGGCAATTTTACCGCCGTCCACAACCAGCCACGCCCAGCCGCTGCCGAATTGTGTCAGCGCCGCTTGTGCGAATTCTTTTTTGCATGCTTCCAGACTGCCGAATGATGCTTCGATTTTTTGCTTCAGTGCTGCGGAAGGTTCGCCGCCGCCATTCGGTTTCAGGCTGTGCCAATAGAACATGTGGTTCCAGACTTGCGCGGCGTTGTTGAAAATCGCGGCTTTATCCGCTTGCCCGGCGGATGCGCGGATAATTTCCTCCAGCGATTTACCGGCCAGATCGCTATTCGCCAGCAGATTATTCAAGTTATCGACATAGGTTTTGTGGTGCTTGCCATAGTGAAAACTCAGCGTGTTGGCGCTAATGACCGGATCAAGCGCAGTGTTTGCGTAGGGCAGGGGCGCCAGAACATATTGGGTACCGGCTTGAGCAGCTTGGGAAAAATTATCGACATTAATAGTGGACATATGGGTCTCCTTAGTGAGTTTTTTGGTGTAATTTTTTAACAAATCAAACATTTGATCACTTCCCTTAGGGGATATTGTTCGTTTCCGTGGTGAACGTGATTTTATTGTAGCCTGCCAAGCGCGCCGCTTCCATTACCGTGATCACCGATTGGTGCGTTGCTTTTGCATCCGCATTGATGATGATAAACGGATCCGGCTGATTCTTGGCCGCAGCCATCAAGGCATCGCGCAGACTCTCGATACTGGCGGATTTAATGGCTACCCGGTTGATGGTGTAATCGCCCAGCGCGCTTACCGTGATATCGATATTGTTCGGTTTCTCGATATTTTTATCGACTTGTTCCGCGCTGGTTTCCGGCAAACTGATTTCAAGCTCGGCAAATTTTGAATAGGTCGTCGTCACCACCAAAAAAATCAAAATCACCAATAATACATCGATCATCGGTATCAGATTGATTTCCGGATCGTTATTTTGTTTTCCGCGTTGAAAATTCATGCAAATGCCGGTTGTATTGATAGCTGGTAACGTTTTAAACGCAAATCAATGAAAAGCTCGCTGTTAAATCAGGTGAGTATAATACCAGTTGTGTTTTTTGTTGCAGCGATCGAAATAAATTACACGATTATTGCACAGACTTATAAAATAGCCAGCCGGGCTTTCAGGGTGTGATAGTACAACATTCTCTTGGATATTTATTTTTAATTTTTTGCCAGTTACAGTGAAATGATTAAACCGTTAATCAGCGTAGTGATGGGAAGTAAAAGCGATTGGGATGTGATGCAGCATGCGGTGGCTATTCTGGATGAATTTCATATCGCCTACGAGGCCAAGGTGGTTTCGGCGCATCGCACGCCGGATTTACTGTTTCAGTTCGCCAGAGAAGCCAAGGCGCGTGGCATTCAATGCATCATCGCCGGTGCGGGCGGCGCGGCGCATCTGCCGGGCATGATTGCGGCCAAAACTACGCTGCCGGTGCTGGGCGTGCCGGTGAATTCCAGACATCTACAAGGCTTGGATTCATTGCTGTCGATTGTGCAAATGCCGAAAGGCATACCGGTCGCCACGTTTGCCATCGGCGAAGCCGGGGCGGCGAATGCCGGGCTGTTTGCGGTGGCGCTATTGGCGGTGAATAACAGTGAATTGAGCGCGCAGCTGGACGAGTACCGGCGCAAACAAACCGAATCCGTACTGAACGCCGAGTTGCCGCAATAATGGTGATCATGCCTGGCGCGATGCTCGGTGTGCTGGGAGGCGGGCAGCTCGGGCGCATGTTCGTGCAAGCCGCGCAGCAAATGGGCTACCCAGTCACGGTGCTGGATCCGGACAGCGGCAGCCCGGCTGGGCGCATTGCCGATGCATTCATTTGTGCGAATTATGACGATCCGGAAGCGCTGGAAAAACTCGGCAGTCAATGCGCGGCGATAACCACCGAATTTGAAAATATCCCCGCGAATTCGCTGCGAAAACTGGCCAAATCCTGTGTCGTCAGCCCGGATGCATACAGCGTTTCGGTCGCACAAAACAGAATTGCGGAAAAACAATTTCTCGGTATCAATGGCTTTGCCGTCGCCCCGTTTGCGGTCATACAGCAGGCGGATGACTTTGCCGATCAGGATGCCGCGGAGTTGCTGCCCGGTATTCTGAAAGTCAGCCAGTTCGGTTACGACGGCAAAGGTCAGATCAAGGTATCCAGCGGCGCGGAATTACTGGCGGCGTATGAGCAGCTGAATCACGCCGTGTGCGTGCTGGAAAAATTCATGCCGCTGAAAAGCGAGATCTCGGTGGTCGTGGCACGCGGCAGCGCTGGCGAAATGCAAACGTTTCCGGTCGCCGAGAATCAGCACGTCAATGGCATCCTGGATGTCAGCATCATCCCGGCGAGAATTTCGCCGCAATTAGCCTCGCAAGCGCAAGAGATTGCCGGTCAGGTGGTTAAAAAACTGAATTATCGGGGTGTGCTGTGCGTCGAGTTTTTTGTGTTGCACGACGATACGCTGTTGATCAACGAAATCGCACCGCGTCCGCACAACAGCGGGCATTATTCGATCAACGCCTGCGTCACGTCGCAATTCGAGCAGCAAGTGCGCACACTGTGTGGTTTACCGCTCGGTTCGACCGCGCAACTCAGCCCCGCAGTGATGATCAACCTGCTCGGCGACGTCTGGCGCAACGGTGACCCCGACTGGAACATCGTGCTGCAACACCCCTCGGCCAAGCTGCATCTGTACGGCAAAGCCGAAGCACGCACCGGCCGCAAGATGGGACATTTCACCGTATTGAACAGCGATATCGAGACCGCATTGAGCGCAGCACTGCATATTAAACAACAACTCGACCAAAGTTAAAGCGAACACCATGACCGAAACTGCATTGTTTGAAACCGCCATCAAAAGCCTGCCATTTTTGCATCGCGGCAAAGTCCGCGATATCTACGCCGTCGGCGATGACAAACTGCTGATCGTGCAAACCGACCGCCTGTCGGCGTTCGACGTGATCCTGCCGACTGCCGTGCCCGGCAAAGGAAAAATCCTTACCGCGTTATCGCAATTCTGGTTCGGCAAACTCGCGCATATCCTGCCGAACCACCTCACCGGCATCGCACCGGAATCGGTTGTTGCTGCAAATGAACGTGAGCAAGTGGAAGGCCGCGCGTTCGTAATCCGCCGCCTGAAACCGCTGCCCATCGAAGCCATCGTGCGCGGCTACGTCGTCGGCTCCGGCTGGAAGGACTACCAGCAAAATGGCGCAATTTGCGGCATTCCGCTGCTGCCTGGATTGAAACTCGCCGATAAGCTGCCAGGTGGCGCGATCTTTACGCCATCGACCAAAGCCGCTGCCGGTGCGCACGATGAAAATATCGCTGTCAGTGAGGTGGAAAAACTGTTAGGCCGGGAATTGACCGCCAAAGTCAGCGCCAAAGCCATCCAGCTCTACTCCGAAGCCGCTGAGTATGCCTTGCAACGCGGCATCATCATCGCCGACACCAAATTCGAATTCGGCCTGGATGAGCAAGGCGAGCTCTACCTGATCGACGAAGTCCTCACCCCCGATTCATCCCGCTTCTGGCCCGCCGATCAATATCAACCCGGCCAAAACCCGCCAAGCTTCGACAAACAATTCGTACGCGACTGGCTGGAAACGCAGGATTGGAATAAAAAAGCGCCTGCGCCGGAATTACCGGAGGATATTTTGCTAAAGACGGTAAAGAAGTATCGGGAGGCATTGAAGCTGCTGGCAAGATAAACTTCTACGCGAACGAAAATGACAATCATGATCGATAGTAAAGCGCAGGCACAACCAATAGCAAGTTGGTATTATCATGGGTAAGAATAAGAATTCTTAATTATGCATCCCTTCCTTGCAATCGTAGAAAACAACAAATAAGAAGGAGAAGAGAGATGGGGTTCTGGAAAATCCTTGGCGGAATCGCTGCCGGAGTTGGCGTAGTGGTAGCGTTGCCAGTGGCTGGACCGATAGGAGCGGTCACTGGCTTGGGTGCCGCCATTGGAGGTGGTTTTGGTGCATTGGCTGGTGCTGCCGCCTCCGTTATTGATGAGGAAGAGAAGAAAGATGCTCACTGTTCTGGAGAAAAAAAAGCCACGGCCAAGTATGAGGAAAAGTGTTCGAAGCTTATAGATGCTCTTAAAGTAGCGGAAGAAAGGCTCCGCGATGACAAAACATACTTCGAATTGCTCATTGCACTCTTCGCAGTTGGTATGGCAACCGCAAATGCTGATAGTGACATCTCGGATGAAGAAATAGCTGATCTTGATGAATTTATCGCGGGGATTGGTCACTCGAACCTGCCTTCACATGTAAAGGAAACGATCACAAGGCTCAAAAATAACCCACCTAACTTCAATACTGCGATGGAGTATGTATCAAAACTGGAAAATATCGATCTGAACCTATTCGAGTCGGTCATTGAGGTCATTTCGGCCAGTGATGGAAAAGTGTCAGAAAAAGAGAGAGCATTGTTGAACGCTTTTCGTAAAGCCGTCGCATAGAAAGTGGAGGTGCAATTGTGGATAGTACAAAGAGATTTCTCAAACGAAAATTAGTACAAGAACAACGAAACTTACGGCATGGTTTGGCAGTTGTGGTAGACAACGCGCTTATCGATGAATTTCTTCACTCCGAGGTTGATTGGGATTCAGTTCAGAGAACCCGAATGGAACTGGATGCCAAGTATGAATTCGAGTTCAATGTTGAGGTGAGCGACGAAGAGATTCAGCAACATCTAACAGTATTGGAGAATGAGTTCAATGATGAACGGTTTCGACTACTTCTGACTTCGTGCCGTAATGAGGTTTTGTCTGCGGTCGTTGGTCCTTTCGGTCTAGGAGGTATCGTGTCTAGCGGGGACAAGAACGGTGGAAACGTCACCACTATTCATAATGCCAAAGAAAAAGTGTATGCAATGGAGCAGGACGAGTATAAACGGGAAGACTACACCAGAGCGAAGAACAGCGAGGGGAAGTCATTTGAGGGCAGTGGTAAGAGTTCCGTCGGCAGTGAATTCACTCGTTCTCAACTTGACCGTAAACAAAACCTTGTTGACGCGTATACCGGAAGAACTGAAAGAGGCTCCGATACAAGTCCAGATCACGTTGTTTCGAATTCCGAATTCCATAAGGATGGTGGCTTCATGCTGGAGTCAGAGCGCAAGGCCGACTTCGCAACGGATACCAATAATCTTGCGTCAACCCGTAGGGAAATCAATCGGTCGATGAATGATTATGACAAGAAGGAATGGGTTGACAGTAAGCAGGCCAAACGCGAACAGACCAATGAGGAGTTTTATGAAGTAGATCGTCAGCGAGTGAACGACAGCTATGAGAAAGGGAAGGCTACGGCCAAGAAGCACGCTCCCACTGAGTTGGACAAAGTGAAATATTATAGTGGGCGGATGGCCACTACTGGTGCGCATGAAGGTGCAAAGATGGGGACACAGCAAGCTCTGGGGCTTGTTCTTTGCGAGTTCTTCAAAGCGATATTTGACGAGATTCAAGACATCTACGCTAAAGGCTATTCTGCTGGGTTTGATGATAATCGTTTTTTTCTTGTAATGAAGGAGAGGTTATCTCACATTGCGAGACGCGTTGCCGCCAAATGGAAGGTTGCATGCGTAGCCTTCAGAGATGGGTTCATTTCAGGGTTTCTGTCGAATCTAGTTACTGTGATCATCAATATGTTTGTCCGTACAGGGAAGAGAATTGTTCGTGTCATTAGAGAAGGGTTCTACTCATTACTAAAAGCAATCAAGATGTTGTGTTTCCCACCTCAGGGCATGACAATTGCACAAGCAGCTCACGAAGCCTCCAAGCTGATTGCAGCCGGTTTGGCTGTGATCGGTGGCATTGCTGTTGAGCAGCATATCGACAACATGATCAAAGCAGCACCATGGCTAGAGCCTTTTGCCGATATTCTTACTGCGGTGCTGACTGGCGGGCTTACTGGTTTGGCCACTACTTTTATCGCTTATGTTATTGACAAGATTGATATTTTTAAAGTCAATGCACACGAAAAGCATGAATTTGTTATGGGCCGACTCGAAACAAGCCTTGATAAGATGTTCGCAGAGGGTGATGCTCTCGTCAGTGAGCTTGCGTATTCATACTGAGGAAGGGTAAAGCCGAAGATCACGCAAGGGGCTAGATACTGTCTTGAATTGCAAGTACTGAATGATTAAAGTTTGTATCAAACGGCAGCTCTGATTTAACAACAAGTAGCCCTGATAAGCTTATGCCACCCGGGATTAAATTTCTTTTAATTACACATTAAAACTCGAATTACGCTGAATCTGGCCATGTAATTTACTTACAATACGATGTGCAATGAAATCGATTTATCTTTATTTGCAAACCAAACCTTGGAGCGAATCTCATGAATAAACAAATGACCGCCATCATTGAACGTGAAGGCGACGGTTATGTGTCTTTCTGTCCGGAGCTCGATATCGCCAGTCAAGGCGATACCGTTCAAGAAGCGCGTGAAAACCTGAGGGAAGCGCTGGAATTGTTTTTCGAAACCGCGTCAGCGGAAGAAATTCAGCAGCGGTTGCATGATGAGATTTATATAACCCGCCTAGAGATTGCCGTTGGGTAAGTTGCGAGTTTTATCCGGACAGCAACTGTGCGCTATCTTGGCTCAACATGGTTTTATTGAAGTCCGGCGGCGCGGCAGTCATGTGGTGATGCAGAAGAAAATGGATAACACAACGATTACCGTACCTGTGCTTAATCATTCCGAAATACGCATTGGAACACTTCAGTCCATCATTCGCCAGTCAGGAATTGCCAGAAGCGAATTCGAAATTTTGTAGCAAGTAGCCTGGACAAACCTGCATCATCCAAGACAAAAATTCCGGAACAACAATATCGGAATCCAATACATCATTCGATGTGACAATGCCGCCCTCGCTGAATGGAATAAATTCAATGCACATTGTGTCCAGCATGTATGCATTGCACTGTGAAACAATTCATGCGTTATCTGATAGCGTCTTTTCAATTTATTTAAGTGATGGTTTTTCATGCGGATAGTTTATTCAGGTATATATCTCATTGCTTTGCTTTTTGTATTGTCTGCTTGTCAAAAATATCAAGATGCAATTTCTGGCAATAACCAGATTCCTAGCCCTGCAATACTGCCAGCACCGGTTGAGCGTCCGGTTTCTTATGCCCAAGAAATCCGGCCAATCATCGAATCAAAGTGCTTGTCATGCCACAGTTGTTTTGATGCGCCGTGCCAGCTAAAGATGGAGAATGCCGAAGGGTTGTTGCGTGGCGCCTTTCGCGAATCGATTTATGGTGGCGCACGAGTCGAAGCCATGCCGCCCACCCGGTTGGGTATTGACGAATTGACTGTTCCGGGATGGCGCGAGCGCGGTTTTCATTCTGTTCTTCAATCCGACAATGCACAGTCTGAACCATTGATCGCGGGAATGATATCGCTGGCGAAACAGTATCCATTCCCACCGAATAGCAAAATACCGGACTCAATCGAGCTGGGCATTACCCGGAAAAATCAGTGTGTTTCCAGTGAGAAGTTTTCCGGTTATGCTCGTGATTATCCGCGCAGCGGCATGCCGTTTGCCGTTACCGGACTCAGCGATCAGGAATATGCGTTACTGTCTGGATGGGTCAAGCAAGGCGCGGTGATTACCGATGAACCGGTGACGCTTACCGATGGCGAGAAGGAATCGCTTCATCAATGGGAAGCATTTTTCAATCGTGATGATAAGCGCGGCAAACTGGTGGCGCGCTGGTTGTATGAGCACCTGTTTATGGCGACGCTGTATTTTCCCGATCTGGATGGGGAGCTGCGGTTTTTTGAGTTAATCCGGTCATCGACACCACCAGGCAGGGAGATCATCCCGATCTCCACCGTATTTCCCAATGACGATCCCGGGCAGCCATTTTTCTATCGTATACGCCAGATTTCCGGCAGCATCCTGCACAAACGGCGGATTCCGTATCCTCTCGATCAAGCTAAATACCGCCGCATCAAGGAATTATTTTTCAGTCAGGAATGGCCGCTGGGTGATTTGCCTGGTTATAGCTATGCGGAACGGGTGAATCCGTTCGCCACGTTTGCGGCCATTCCGGCATATGCTCGTTACCGGTTCATGCTGGATGATGCCGAATACTATGTGCGCAATGTTATCCACGGACCGGTATGCCGTGGTCAGATTGCCACCGATGTGCTGCGCGACCGTTTCTGGGTTTTATTCCAGAATCCGGGATCCGATCCTTTTATTACGAATAACGCATATCGGCATCAAGCGATTCCGTTACTGGAAATGCCTGGGCAAAACGACGATCTGCTGGCGATGGGTGAAGAATGGCTGCACTATCTCGGCCATCACAACGATTATCTGGCACAACGCCGCAGTCAGTATGTATTGCAATACCCCGGCGGCGCATCGCTGGATCACTTGTGGGATGGCGATGGCCGGAATAAAGATGCCTTGCTGACGATCACCCGCCATTACGATAGCGCTTCGGTTACAAGGGGATTGATCGGAGATATTCCTCAAACGCTATGGCTCGTGGATTATCCGTTACTTGAGCGTACATACTACATCCTGGTGGTGAATTACAACGTGTTTGGCAATGTCGCGCATCAACTTCTGACCAGGCTGTATTTCGATCTGATACGCAATAGCTCGGAACATAACTTTTTGCGTTTGATCCCGGATGGCCAACGCACGGATATTCTGCACGATTGGTATCAACATTCAGGCAAACTGAAATTCGGCATTTTTTACGAAAAAATCGACGATGTATCGCCTTCGGCGGAGAACTTCACAACTGATGATCCGAAGCAGGAACTTGTGTCACGGATCCTCCAGCGTTTTGAATCCGTCAATGCGATGGCAGATGATCCGATTAATCGTTGTGAGCAGGTCGACTGTGTCCGTTCGGATCAACCGCTTTGGATACAAAAAGCGGATCAAGCGTTGTCTGCCATCGCAGCCCGGCCGGCGGCCGATCTGGCTGGCATCAACCGGTTGCCGGAAGTGACTTTCGTGCGAGTTAAACATGATCAGGATAAGCGTACCGTCTATACATTGTTGCGGGATCGTGCGCATAGCAACGTTGCATTCATACTGGGCGAGGAATTGCGGTATCAACCGGAAAAGGATCGTCTGACCGTATACCCCGGCATTACCGGCAGCTATCCGAATTTCATTTTTGATGTACCCGCCTCGGATATTGAAGAATTTGTATCGCTGCTAGGCATAGCCAAAAAGGAGGAACACTTCGAACATATTGTGAGCACATGGGGAGTGCGGCGCACGCATCCGCAGTTCTGGGAAATCCTGCATGACATTACAGACTGGCAAAAAGAACTTGAGCCTCATATAGCAGGTATTTTTGATATCAATCGCTATGAAAATTTTTAGATCTGAAAAGCAAATGGTAAGAAATCGCAAAATGGCTGTTTTTATATCTACATATTTCCAATTAAATTACCCAATGGCTTGCGCATTGAATGGATAACGACGCGGCGTATGCTGAACGCTTATCCATTGATCAGTCGTGAATGCTGCGACGGCCCAGACGCCATTGAAACGACCGACTCCTGAGTTCTTTTCACCGCCGAAAGGGTTATAAGGTAAATCATTGACCGGCTGGTCATTGATATGCGCCATGCCCGATTCGAGTTGTTGTGCAAACCGAAGGCCGCGTTCAATATCTTGTGTAAACACCGCGGCAGCCAACCCAAGGTCGGTGTCGTTGGCGATATTCAATGCATCCGTTTCATTGCGCGCACGTATGATCGGTGCGATGGGGCCGAACGATTCCGTTTGCGCCAATGGCATCTGATTGGTGACTTGAGAGAATACATGAGGGGGTAGCACCAGGCCTTGTGCGTCACCCCCCACCATTTGGTGGGCTCCCGATGAAATGGCGTCGTGGATCCGTTGTTGCAGGCCATTCAACTGGGATTTATTGATAATGGGTCCAATCATCGTATCAGGCGCATTCGGGTCACCTGCTTTCAATTGACGCACACGATCGGCAAAGCGTTCGACAAACTCATCGTGAACCCGGTCCTCAATAATGAAGCGGTTAACGCTCATGCAAGTCTGGCCCTGGTGCAGAAATTTCCCAAACACGGCGGCTTCCACGGCTTGCCCCAGATCGGCATCATTCAATACCACAAACGGGCCATTTCCACCCAATTCCAATTCAAGCCGCTTGAGCATGGGTCCTTCAGCTGCCAATCTTGCGATATTGCGACCAACCGGCGTGGAGCCGGTAAACGATATGACGCGAGGAATGGGGTGGGTGACAAAGGCATCGCCAATCTCGCTGCCTGCACCGACGATAACGCTGAGTAAACCCGCAGGCAATCCCGCCTCTTCAAGGATTTTTGCAAACAACAGTCCGCCCGTTACTGGAGTATCGCTGGCTGGCTTGACCACGACAGCATTACCGACCGCGAGCGCGGGTGCTGCGGAACGAGCGGTGAGCTGGAATGGCCAATTCCAGGGGCTGATCACCCCGACAACCCCCACGGGTTTACGATACATGCGGCTTTCCTTGCCGGGAATGTCTGCCGGAAGAATCCGGCCCTCCACCAAATAAGGCAGCGTGGCTGCCTCAAGCAGCACGCCATGCACGGCATGCCATTCCAGATTCGCTTTGATGCGCGTGCCACCGGATTCATGAATGATCCAGGACACAATTTCTTCACGGCGTGTTTCCATGATTTGTGCCGCGCGGCGCATGATGGCTGCGCGCTCGCCCGGTATTAATGCCGCCCATGCGTGCTGCGCCTTGGCGGCGCCGCGATAGGCTTCGTCCATGTCATCGCGATTGGCATGGGGTATTTCGACCAGCGTGCTGCCATCATAGGGATTGAGGTCGCGCAGAATCTTTGCTCCCTTGCCGTGGCGCCATTGGCCATTGATGAATAGCTGGTCGAAATTTGAATAAGGCGATTGGGATGCTAATTTCTTTTCCATATGGCGTTCCTCATGGGTGTTTTTTTGGAAAATCCAATCAAAGTGAAGCACATAACTGTGGATTAGAGTCGAATGATCGGTTTAATCGTGATGCCCTTCTCACTATCTTCAGCGGCTTGATTGATTTGATCGAGGGAATAGAACTTCACCAGTTTGTCAAAAGGAAATCTGCCCTGCTGATAAAGTTCAACCAGTGCTGGAATAAAAAGATCCGGTTTGCTATCGCCCTCAACGATTCCGATAATGCGTTTTCCTGTCGTCATCACCCCGTTTACATCGAAGCTCGCTTCGGTACCCAAGGCCGGTGCGCCGACAATGCCGCATGTCCCGCGGATAGCCAATGCATCAATGGCTTGACGCAATACCGCAGGGCGTCCGCTCGATTCGAGCGTGAAATCAGAGCCGCCATTCGTTATTTTGCGAACCGCTTCGACTGGATCGGTTTCCCGGCTGTTAATGGTATGGGTTGCGCCGAGTTCCATCGCCAAGGCCAAGCGCGAAGGAACCACATCGGCCGAGATGATGGTCGTAGCGCCGGCAGCACGTGCCGCCATCACGGCACTGAGTCCCACTGCGCCGCCGCCAAAAGCTGCAAAACTGCTGCCCGGATTGACTTTGAGTGCATTCATGACGGCTCCGGCGCCGGTCTGAATGCCGCAACCCAGCGGGCCAAGAAGCTCCAAGGGCGCATCTTTGGGGACTTTGATGACGTTACGCTCATGTACGAGCGCAAAGGTGCCAAACGACGATTGCCCAAAGAAATGATCGTGAATCGGCTCTGAAGTATTACCTGTTGTAAAGGTTGACATGCTGCCATCCTCGCGTGCACCACCAAAATTCAGCGCATAAAATTGCTCGCAATAGGTCAGATCGCCCCGTAAACAGGGCTTGCAGTGACCACACCACATATAAGTCAGCACAACATGGTCGCCAACAGCGACTTTCTTCACATGGCTACCAATCTGTTCGACTACGCCCGAGCCTTCATGCCCTAATACCACCGGCAGTGGCACCTCATAGAGCTGATCACGCGCAACCATATCGGTATGGCACATTCCCGTCGCAACGATACGGACGCGCACTTCATCGGATCGCGGATCATCCTGCATCAGGTCTTCAATCTGAAAAGGCCCGCCTTTCTGGCGGACGACGGCTGCCTTGATTTTTTTCACGGGTACCTCCGCTTTGGAATCGTTAGGTCTTACTCAAGGTCAAAATGAAACTAGCGTATGCCTGATTTTCCCGGCGCAAGAATGCCATTGGGATCCAACGCTTTTTTAAGTATTTTGTGAACATTTCTCTGCACTGGGCCATAGGTTTCGGCGACTTTGTCCATAAATGCCGTATTGACCCGATAAGTTCCATACCCGCGCGCAGAGAATTCGGTCAGCAATTCCTCGAAACATTGATAGGCCGCTTTCGTCTGCTCTGGGTCGGTCTTATCGTACAGTACATCGACAATGTGATGCATATCGCGCATCCCGACGATAAATTCACCGGAATAATCCAGTCCGTACTTGGCCAGTATCTGCTTAGTCAGCGCCATTTGTTTAAGGGTTTCACTGCCGCGCGCTTGAGAGACGGGCGCAAACCACATTGACCCGCCACCTCCACGCCAGTTATACAACGAAAATTCCGTGAGCGTCATTTCTCCGCGCATGAGCTTGGCGCGATAAGCAAATGCCGGATCATCACCTGCTTCCTGTTCCGTTAGTATCTTAGCTTTACCCGATTGACCGAATGCTTGCGTGACAATGTTCCAGTTCACATCAATCTGCTCCTGCGTGCCATAGAGCGCGGCATATACGTTCCAGATCCCCAGTTTGTGATCTTTCATAATACGATACACCGCTTCATCCGGAATTGAACCCGGTCCGGACACATAATCACTGCGCTTGGCTTTTACCGGCGCCTCATAGAGCGCATGGGCAATGACCACAGCGTTTGGAATGACGCCGCTAATGCGCAGCGGACGAATCGTTTCGACGATCTCAACGATATCTTCTTCATGCTGATATTGAATCACAAACGGCTTGAATGCCGGTGGTTCAGGCATCAGCCAGAAACCGAATTTGGTGACGATGCCATAGTTGGATTGCGTAAAAATGCCATCCAGATAGGGGCCATAGCCCCATTTGAATACCTGCCAGGTGTTGGAATTGGGCACTGAGCCCATGCCGGTGCGCAACACTTCGCCATTCGCCAGCACGACCTCCATGCCGCAAGCGAACAAAAAGTGCTCGCCATAGGGCGTGTAACCCACGCCGCGATCCAGCGTGTTACCAACCGGTCCTGCGATGGCGGAAGGGGCGGGCATGGATAGCCATAAACCCAACTTGTGTTCTTTGATGTAATCGTAGAGTTGCTGATAGGTTACACCCGGTTCGACCAAGGCAAAGGCCAAATCCTTATCCACTTCGAGAATGCGATTCATGCGCTTCAAGTCAAGCACTACCTGACCCCGCTCTGCCGGGGCTGCCGAGCCGTAGCCCAGGTTTTTTCCGGTGGAAATCATCCAGATCGGTACTTTGTATTGATTGCAAATCGCAACAATTTTCTGGATTTGCTCGACGGTTGTGGCCAATAGTGCTGCAGACGGGGTGTGTTCGGCATCGGAAACCGGCATCATCGTCTTGATGTAAGGTGCAAGTTGTTCCGCGCTGGTGAGTACAGCAGCGTCGCCCAGTACTTTGCGAAAATCACGGATGGCCGCATCGAAGTTTTTTTCCGATACGCCTTTGGGCAATGCGATATATTGACTGGCCATGCTGTTTTCTCCCTACACGTCGATGACAAACGAAACGAAATGTTTTCCCGATAACCCTTGATGGTTCGAATTGCGTTGATTCGATTGATGTACAAATGCGCGATTGGAGCAGGATGCTTGCTGCACTCCCATTCCCAATGCCGTAGCAACAATGGCATAGCCGGTGTTCTCTATCCAGTTCTCGAACTGGGGATGTTCAATAGCTGTAGCATTCGCTGTTTTATCTTCGCGAGAGAGTACAGATTCCCAATTTTCTGATGTCTTCCAGCCAATCCGTTGACTGGCTTCCAGCGGAGATACCCCGGCGCAATGCAAATGCGTCGAGGGTTGTTCAGCCAACCGAAAAGACGAAAACTCCGCTGACGATGAATCGCTCATTGCACTATCTTTTTTCGCTTGTTCAAGAAAATTTTCGACAATAGAGAAATCATGCTGATTATGGGTAAGCAGGGAGGCAAGTAATCCTCCGGCGCTGTATGCCGGTGACGCGGTAGTCCATACATGGCGCTGCGGGAGGGAGGTGTTATCGCTGGGTGCGAACATATGCGAGCCTAATGCGAGGAGATGCCGTTCAGAGTTTCGCACCAACTCAGTGAATATGGCCGCATTGGCATAATCCATGATGGCTACCCAACGCATATTCCGGGATTGTGTTAATAGATCGATTATTCGTAGGGGGTTGGTTAGTAGCTCATCTGCAAATTGAAATGCCGGTAATGCGCCTTCTTGGTTGAAGCTGCTGAAACGGGTATACGCGGCTTGGGCGCCTTTGGCAAAGGCTTCGTCTATGGGGGTATTCCCCAGTAACAAGTGACAATTGCGCATATTACCGGAAGGTGTTTTGCTGGTGGATAGTGCTTGAGTGACGGTAGGAATACCGAAGGCCAACAAGGTTCCACCAGTCAGCATGCCTTTGATGAAGCTACGTCGCGTTTCATCCATGGAATGTGATCTCCTTAACGCTGTGCATCTTTGGTTGCAATGAAATCCGCCAGTTTGACTAACGATTCGTCGTCGATTTCTGAAGGACGAAAGGCCGGCATGGCCCGGTTACCATTGCGAACGACTGCACGGATATAAGCTGCGGGAAGGTCACGATGGCGAATGTGCGGTCCGACTTGGGCTTCATGACAATATGCGCAAATTTTGGCGTAAATTTCTGCGCCATCCTTCCATGCAAATCCGGGACTGTTTTTCTCATCTTGCGCTGACCATGCATTGCTTGCCGCAAAAATGACTGTGAACATGAAACCGAATAGCCAATTTTCCAATTTTGATTTTTCCATACTGATTCTCCAGTATTTCATTGAGATGATAATAAGCTGGCAGCTTGGTGCGGTTAATTCAAATGCTCATGGCTGATGGCCAACAATGAAAATCAGCATCAAAATACCATGATTCTACTGCCACAGGAAGCTCGTCACTTTTTTCCCCATCACCTCCTCATTAAATACAATTTTTGCTATTGGCGTACTGGCGCAGGCGATACCGTAGCAAACATGTAAAGGCAATAAATGTTCTTCTCTCGGATGACAAAATCGGGCAAACGGTGCCTTTTCCCATTCAATCAATCGCTGTTCACGCGCTGCAGATAGAATCTCCGGATCGGTACAAGTTTCAATCAACCAGTGATCAAATCCCTTATTTTCTTTGCCGCTATCGATATCGTTCGAAAAAAATGTTTTCAAATTGTGAAATGACATGCCTGAACCGATAATCAGGATATTCCTCTCGCGTAAAAATGCAATTGCTTTTCCAAGTGCAATATGCAATCGAGGATTTAAATTTTTCAGTAATGATAACTGGAGACAAGGAATCTGGGCTTGCGGAAACATCAGTTTGAGCGGCACAAACAACCCATGATCAAAACCTTGTTGCTCATCAAGTCTCGCCGGTATGTCGCTCGCTGTTAACTGTGTACAAATATCATTCGCCAGCTCGGGATTACCCGGTGCTGCATATTGAATTTGGTAGGCCTCAGCAGGAAATCCATAGTAATCATAGATTATTCCGGGATGACTATTGCTCGTTATGGTTGCTTGTTCCTCTTCCCAGTGAGCGCTGATGACTAAAATCGCGGATGGCTCGCCCAGCTTAGTTGCTATTTCTTTTAGAAAAGCAACCATCTTTTCATGCCCTTTGTCACCAAGTATCGGTAGTGGCCCACCACCATGCGGTAAAAACAAAACGGGCGATAGCGTTTGTGAAATGTTGCTCATGATTAAAAACTTCCGCTGAAATAAAGTACGAGCGTTTGTTAACTCAGTGTACTACCTCATCAGCGAGATAGCTTGTTGGCTACTTTGGCGACATGAGTCCCCTGAAAGTGCGCTATTTTTATTTCATTGTCTGATGGCAGACGTTTGCCATCGCCACCGGCCAGCGTGCTTGCCCCATACGGTGAACCGCCGGTGATTTCACTCATGTTCATGATTTCCTGGCAGGAGTAGGGAACACCCACGATGATCATGCCATGATGGAGTAAGGTAGTATGAAACGAGGTGATTGTGGTTTCCTGGCCGCCGTGCTGAGTGCCTGTAGACGTAAATACGCTACCCACTTTGCCGATCAGTCCGCCGTTAAGCCATAAGCGGCCTGTTTGATCGAGAAAATTGCGCATTTGCGCGCACATATTGCCGAAGCGTGTAGGTGTGCCGAAAATAATGGCATCATAGTTAGTCAGCTCATCCACGGTCGCAATGGGTGCTGGCTGATCAAGCTTGGCACCGACCCTTCGCGCCACTTCTTCCGGCATGAGTTCGGGGACACGCTTAACGTCAACCTCGGTATTTTCGACGCTGTGTGCCCCATCAGCTACCGCGTTGGCCATAATTTCGATATGACCATACATGCTGTAATACAAGACGAGAATTTTTGCCATGGCACGCCTCCTGATTGATGGGGTTGTGAACTAAAACTTTGCCGAAATTAGATAGTACTCGCTTTATATAATATATAAAATCAAAAATTGAGAAATGTTGTTCTTAAACTTTTCATACTTACTCCAGCTTGGTTATGCACGTAGCCGCAATGCATTGACGATCACGCTCACAGAAAATAGCGACCGCTGCCGCAGCAAAAAACGGAGATGGCAAGATGTCTCCGGAGTGCGCCAGCCCGATCAAATGACCGCCCATTTCCAGGATAAAAACGGGTGCGGTCAATATGAAGCCAACTCAGAAGCGGCGGATCCTGTCCGTCAGTTCCGCGCTCGGTCCAGTACTGAGTAATACTACCGCCGGTTCTAATGACTGCCGAAAACCGAACAGATTCCCGGCCTGGCTTGCCACATTCCCGGATGCATGGGGCAGGAGTAAATGGCGTACCCGGTTGGGGACTTGCCGGTTAGATAGGTATTGGGTTCAGCCACAAATTTGCCGTGGCAATGGGTAAAATAGAAATAGTAAGCTTGCTGATCATGTTGTTGATGTTCGTGATGATCATGCGTCATAACTTGCAGTTTTTTTAGAACGCGATAACACTGATGCCATTAATATAAACTTTTGCTGCCGATTGTATTTCTATGCTCGGGTAATCTCTGTCTTCAATCCTAAGTAAAGTGAATTAAGGCGATTGTCCAATTATTGAAGTTTGGTGTTATTGAATACTGCCTTGCGAGATATCACTTAGAGTTATATTGAGGCATGGAATCGGAATAGTCCGGCGATTGCTATCGTAACCAATTGATAAAAATATTATTGTCTTTTTCGTGCATAAAATAACCTTCCTGAAAATAACAAACAATCTCACAATACCATTGACTGAGATTGAGATTTTTGCTGTCCGCTCGCAAGGCTCCGGCGGGCAGAATGTCAACAAAGTGGCGACCGCGATTCATCTGCGATTCGATATACAGGCGTCATCATTGCCCGAACACTACAAGGACAAGCTATTGCAATTAAAGGATAGCCGCATTAGCAGCGAAGGTGTCATTATCATCAAAGCGCAGCGGTTTAACAGTCAAGTTAAGAACCGGGAAGATGCACTCAACCGCTTACGTGAAATGATTAAAAGTGTCACGATTGTACTGAAAACCCGGGTACCCACCAAGCCGACCAAAGCTTCTCAAATAAAACGCTTGGAAAGTAAATCGGTACAGAGCGAAAGAAAATCGTTCCGCAGTAAGATTGGCGAGGAATGATAAAAGCAGGAATGATGACATACACTGGAGAATCAGTGCGAGAGAGGGATTCATATGATTCTCTGTAATCAATTATCCATGATGGTTTTTATTTTCAATTATTGAAATTTACCCGCTTTTTTACCCGTTTTTAGAAAAGCACCCTCCAAGGCTGCGGCCTTTCCGGTCATCGTGACTCGGGCAGAATGCCAGCATACCGCCATTGTGACGTTTGATAACGCCCTTTAAACGGTTTGTGATTTCGTTCAATATGTCATGGGTGCTATAATTCGTGTGTGAGTTTATTCCAGCCGCTACCCCCGCCGGGTGCGGCTTTTTTGTGGATTTCTGCATGGCTCATTCCCCCGCCCGGTAATTGATCGGGTCAGCAAGCCAGCGGTGAAGCTCCGCATTATCGTAGAAAGTGCAGCGTACGCCCATGCGCTCGGGCTGCGGTGCTTTTCCTGCTTTTGATAATTGTCTGAATTTTTCTTTAGAAAATGGTGAAAATTTAGCGATTTTCGACCAACGGGATTTGCCTAACTTTGGAATTGTGTCAGGTGAATTTGAAATTTCTTTCATGTCTACTTTTTCTCCAGCGCCATCACGGCGTTAGGTTGATCATGTGTCAGGGAATTTGAAGCTTCTTTCCTATCTACTTCTTATTGCATATTTATTTGATAACCATACTTACGTTTCTCCTTTGGATTTTTCACTCTCTCGATAACACAAAAAAGTGCTATCACCCCCTGCATATGTGTTAATAAAATTTATCTGTAAGAAATCTCAGGGTTGTTTACAGAGAGGTTGATTGAAATAAGCGTGAAGTATTTCATAAGGGGTAGCATTATTCAAACTCTTATGAGGTTTGACGGTATTGTAGAAGTTAATGAAACGGGAAAGCAGAATGCGCCGATCGGCGCAGTCTTTAAAGGAAATCTGGCTGTGCCACATATCCATCAGGGTGCGGATGACTCGTTCGGCTTTGCCATTGGTTTGCGGACGATTGATGCGGGTAAACTTCTGTCCGATACCGTGTTGTGTGCAAGCTTTGCCGAAAGCATGGCCGTCAGTTCCTTTAAATTCCTTGCCGTTATCGGAATAAGCGCAGTCGATCTGATACGGACATTGGGCAATGACAGTGTCTATGAGAAAGCGAGCTGCGCTGTGTTGAGTTTTATCGGGAAAAATATCGGCATACAGCTCCCTGGAAAAATCATCGATGGCCACAAACAGGTACTCGCGAGGTTCATTGGCGGATTGCCCTTTCAACAAGGAAAGCCGCTTGGTATCAAAGTGAACAAGCTCACCTGGGTAAGACTTGTTATAGCGTTTGGCTTCACGCTTGAGCCGTTCCTGGATGGCTTGTTCGACCTTAGCCAGGCGCTTAAGACCGTATTGCAACGTCTTGAACCGCTGATTGGTGCTGTCACGCGGCGTAAATTCCTGCAGTCTCGCGCGTTTCAGTACATCATAAATCGTTGGCCGGCTGACATGAAAGCGTTCCGCCAAATGCGCCACCTTCCACAGCCGGGTTTGATAAAGCCGCCAGATTTCCTGACGATCTAATAAAGTTAATCGGGTGCGTTTGTGTATGTTCATCTACAGTATTCTCCCAAATACTGTAAACAACGCTAGTAATTCTTACAATTTATCTTTTAAAATAGTCTTGTACGATTTTTGGCTAAGATTACCATAGGTTGAATTTTGTGTGCAACAATTCACTACATATTGCGTTCTAACTTATCCAAGTAATCTGCCCATTCCTGCATCATGCGTGCCCGTGGTTCCAAGTAAAGCGCATGGTTGTATGCCGCGCTAACTGCATCGCGTTGAGTGTGTGCAAGCTGCAATTCGATATGATCATGATTGAATCCCTGTTCGTGAAGGATCGTTGACGCTATCCCTCTGAAGCCGTGCCCGGTCATACGGCTGTGATACCCCAATCGGTAAAGAGCGTAAAGAATTGTGTTATTACTCATTGATTTGCCATCTCTTCGTTCACTTGGAAACAATAGAACATCATCGGCCTCCAGCTTGCGGATTTCTTCCAGTACCGCTAAAGCCTGATCGGATAGGGGGACAATATGCGGGGTTTTCATCTTCATGCGTTCAGCTGGAATACGCCATTCTCTTTTGATCGTGTCGATTTCGTCCCATCGGGTACCGATCAATTCGCCGGTGCGAACAAACGTTAACGCCATAAGCTGCAATGCAAGGCGGGTGAGGGGCTGTCCGTCATAGCTATCGATCTTGCGCAATAACTCGGGCAATTCTTTTTCACTCAATCGCGCGTGGTTGGTTTTCTTGGTAGGTTTCAATACATCGGAAGGTTTTATATCTGCGGCCGGGTTTCGCTCTGCTAGCCCGTGCGCCACGGCATAGCGCATGACTTGACCGCACATGGTTAATACGCGCTTGGCAATATCCAGCGCACCGCGCGACTCGACCTTGCGGATCATAATTATTAACTGCGCGGCTGTGATGTCATTAACCGGTTTTGCACCAATAACCGGGAATATATCCGCTTCCATGCGCCGGATCGTGTAGCCTGCATGACGTTCGTTTTTATCGTGCTTCCAGTGATTCCACCATTGGCGCGCTACTAGGGCCTGTTAACACAATCTGATTGCTTCGACGATGAGAGCGAAGTGGATAAAGGAGATGAAGACGACATCGAGCTTATCGAACCTGGAGAAGATGCGGCGAAATCCCTTGAGCCTTCTGAACAATCGTTCGATCTCGTTGCGTTTTTTGTACATGGCACGGTTGTATTCCCAGGGTGACAAGCGATTTGCTTTGGGCGGAACAACCGGGATGTAACCCAAATCTAGTGCCAGTTGCCGGGTTTGGTCGCCCTCATAAGCACGATCCATCAGCAGGTAGGTGGGCGTATTGACGGGACCGAGGGAAAGCAAAAGCTGCCTGCCCTCTGGCGCATCGTGGGCGTGACCGGGCGAGAGGGCAAAGCCTATGGTTGTTCTGGAATCTGCGGCAACCAGATGAATTTTGGTGGTCCATCCACCTCGAGATTTTCCGATGGATTGGGGGCCGTTTTTTTTAACGCACCCGTACCGTCGGGATGGACTTTGATGCTGGTGCTGTCCAGCGAAACAGTTTCAATACGGATACGGATGATTTGCTGATGCTGAAGTTGCCCAAATACATGGCTCAGTACACCACTCTTTGCCCAGCGATTCATGCGGGTATAGATGGTATGCCAGTTGCCGAATCGCTTGGGCAGTCCTCGCCACTTGCAGCCATGCTCGGCAACGTAAAGAATGGCATTGAGAACTTGCAGATTGGAATGGCTGACGTTGCCACGCTGACGCGGCAGGCAGTGCTCGATCTGTTGATATTGAGTTTCGGTGATTTCCATCACCAAATTATATCAAATAGCGTTAACAGGCCCTAATTCAAAGCTGTTCTCCGCTGCAATGGCTGCCTGCCGTTTTTGTTCTTTGCGGTTTTCTGAAGGGTCGATACCTTGCGCCAGTAATTGCTTGAAGCGGGCGTGTTCCAGTCTTGCGGCTGCTAGCGACACAGTGGGATAGAAGCCAAGGGAAAGCATATTTCATTTTCGTTAAAGTAATAACGCATCCGCCATGCTTTCTGACCGTCTGGCTGTATCAGCAAAACAAGTCCTTTGCCATCGGCTAGGTTGTAACGCTTATCCTTCGGTTTTGCTGCTTTGATGATTGAATCGGTAAGTTTCATGCAACCCCCTGAATACCGAAGAACAAAACAAAAAACGGGTAACAAAAATACGGGTAAATTTTTACTCGCTTTTTTACCCGCTTTTCGATAATGTTACCCGCTTTACTCAGGGTTGCCAAGGATTGGCAAAATTACCGTAATATTGTTTATTCTAAAGGGATTTGTTGGTATTGCTGGGCAACGTTTGGAACATCTTTGGCGGAGAGAGAGACTGCTGGCTTCAGGTTTCACAATGTCCCATGATGTATCCTATCCAACTAATTATTAATTAGTTATAAGTTTTCGTTGTTCCAAAAAGTTTCTTGCTATATCATCAAATCCCAAACATTTTGATGGGACGGATGATGGGAAAAATTAAGTCTGCCATATCGGCCCTGGGTGTTAAAAAACTCTCTAAAGTACCAGGCATGCACGCCGTAGGGGGGGTGCCGGGTTTGTATCTTTGCGTCAATACGAATCCCAATTCCACCGATATGAATCCCACTTTCGCAGCCTCATGGATCTATCGGTATTCTTTTTCTGGCCGCCGCCGCGATATGGGGTTAGGCAGCTATTCCGATTTCTCATTGGAAGAAGCCCGCCATAAAGCCAGCAACTATCGAAAGCAGGTTTTAGAGGGCATTGATCCCCTGGAAGACAAACAAAAGCAGATAGATACTAACAAAAAAGCGCATAGTAAGCGGGTCAAGTTTCAACATTGTATCGAAAGCTATCTGGATGCACATGGCGATGCCTGGAAAAATCCCAAACACCGGGCACAGTGGCGGAGCACGTTAGAAACGTATGCTTGTCCGGTTGTCGGCAATCTCAATGTGGCGCATGTGGATACCGGTCTGGTATTGAAAGTTCTGGAACCGATCTGGAAAACCAAAACAGAAACGGCCACCCGTTTACGCGGACGCATTGAAAGCGTTTTGGATTGGGCAACCGTGCGAGGCTATCGCGAAGGCGAGAACCCAGCCAGATGGAAAGGGCATTTAGATAAATTATTACCGTCACCTTCCAAGATCGCCAAGGTCAATCACTTCACTGCCTTATCCTACAAGGAAATTCCGGAATTCATGCAGCAATTGCGCAATCAACCCGGCATCGGTGCTGCTGCATTGGAATTTGCAATTCTGACCGCAGCCCGCTCTGGTGAGGTTAGAGGCGCATTGTGGCCGGAAATCAACATAGTGGAAAGATTATGGCTGATTCCCGCAGATAGAATGAAAGCCGGACGGGAACATCGCATTCCATTATCCGATGCAGCCATAGCGATACTGGAACGCATGAAAGAAAATCACGTATCCGAATTTGTTTTTCCGGGCACCAAGCAAGATAAACCGCTATCGGATATGAGTCTGACAGCCGTACTGAAACGCATGGAACGCGGTAATCTGACAGCACATGGATTCCGATCCACATTCCGGGATTGGGCGAGTGAAACCACTGCCTACCCGCAAGAAGTCTGTGAAATGGCGTTAGCTCACACCATTGCCAATAAAGTCGAAGCCGCGTATCGCCGGGGAGACCTATTTGATAAGCGCATAAAACTGATGGATGACTGGGCAGATTATTGCAACAATTTGACAGCAGATTCTAAATCCTAAACGACACCGTATTAACAAGCCCAATTCCACTAATTTAAGAAAGAGCGTTGTTTTTTCTATAACTAAATAAAAATAGGTGATTGAGATGTGTGGATATTGTTACGAAGGCATCATGTTGCATGTTGTGGAAACTGGTCAAAGAGGTACAAAAGGTTACCGGTTTAGTTATCTCCAGGAATCGGATGATATTAAAGCCGAAATACAACAACTAGAAGATCCCAACAACCCGGAACCGCTGATTGATCTGACATTCTGCCGCTTGTACGATCACTACTTCTCGCACGGCTTTGATTCCGGGTTATTCAATACCCTGCAAGATAAATTTGGACATGCAGCCGTCCAATCTTACCTCGGCAGAAGACAAGCCTGCTCTAGTGCATTCCAAGCGGAACTCAGTGATATAAACCTGTTAAAAGATGAAGTCTACTGGAATCGGTTTATTGCGGACAAAGAGAGAACTCGCAAATATGCTATAGATTTGCTGAATTTCTACTATGACTGGTGGCTTCTCGGTATTGGTAAAGAAAAAAGCGAACCAGAAGAACAGATAGAAGAAACAGAAATCGAGGATCCCATTGTCAGTGCAACCCTTGCTGAATGGAACAAATTCCATGCATTATATCCAGCATTATCCTTTGCACTGTCATACCTCATCAACCACCACAGTGATTCTGACATCATTCAGGAAATTGCGTTAACAAACCTGGAAGATGTACCTGATATTTGGACTAAAGATTTATGGCTGCAACGAAGAGCCATGATAGCCTGTGTACAGCGTAACGGATTTGTGTTTGTTACAGAAAACCTATGCCAGATCAGGTATGAATTAATCTACTATGTTCTGCTAAAAACAGATACCAACCCCGCTGAATTGAATAAGTTAAAGGAAGCTATTCTGTCTGAGGATGAGCACCCAATGCAGGGAATGATGGAATCCGAACATATCATTGAGTTGATGGAAAAATTAGTTGCATAGATGAGTTGCAATCAATCAAAGCGATTAAGAATGCTGGAAATCTAAATGCATTAAGTTGACGTCTTATCGCGAAAGCGTTTAGAAAAATTTTATTTGACAATTAAGACAACCGGTCGTATTGTGCGCGTATGGCTAAATCGATCCAAAAAGAACTCAATAGAGAAAACCTCTTAAACCAAGGCGTCGCTTTATTTATTGAGCAAGGTTATCACGGTACCGGGTTGCAGGAAATTCTCGATGCGGTGAGCGTTCCAAAGGGTTCTTTCTATAATTATTTCGGCAGTAAAGAAGATTTTGGTGCTGAGGTCATTCAGCACTATATTGATCCTTTTATTGTGAGGTTGTCCACACATCTGAGCAAAGCCGACACGGACGCGCTAAATGCAATCAGGAGATATTTTGATGAGCTAATTGTGGAACTCGAAAATAACCAATTTAAAGGCGGTTGCCTGCTGGGTAATCTGATGGGAGAAATCGGCAGCACCAACGATGTTTGTCAGCAATCCCTGCAATCGGCTATCAGGCGCTATCGAGATTTATTGCAGTCTGGATTGGCCAAAGCGCAACAGCAAGGAACAGTAAGGTCAGACAAATCGTCCGAAGCAATGGCTGATTTGCTGATCAATGCCTGGCAAGGAGCTTTACTGCGAATGCAAATAGAGAAATCATCTGCGCCGGTTAAGCAATGTTGTCAGGATTTGCTGGAAGATTATTTTAAGGCTTGATTATTTTTTATCGAATAAATAGACGACCGGTCATATTATTAATTCAATTTTAGAGGGGATAAAAATGCCAAAATATATTATTGAACGCGAAATTCCTGGAGCAGGTTCACTGACACAACAAGAGCTAAAAGCCATTTCGCAGAAATCATGCGGTATCTTAAACAGTATGGGGCCACGAATCCAGTGGCTGGAAAGTTATGTGACTGACGATAAAGTCTATTGCGTCTACATTGCCCCCGATGAGGCCACCGTTAGAGCACATGCTGAACAAGGCGAGTTTCCAGCCAATCGTATTTCTCAAGTCAGATCCGTGATTGATCCAACTACGGCTGAATAGCATGCAAAAATTTTGCCGCTCATGAAAAATATTTTTCATCAAGGGAGTAATGATTATGCAACCCCATACTTTTCGCCTTGCAATACTAGCTCTGACCCTGGTTGTCGCAAGTACTTTTGAATCATTTGCAGCAACTGAATCAGACGGCCAGCTTATACCTAGACTGCAAAATCTGGGTACGCACATATTTCCAGTCAGTACACGCAATCCACTAGCACAGCAATATATCAACCAGGGCCTCAATCTAGCGTATGCATTCAATCATGCTGAGGCGCGCCGCGCATTTCGTGAGGCGGCAAGACTTGACCCCGGACTTGCGATGGCTTACTGGGGTCAGGCACTCGTACTCGGTCCTAATATCAACGCCATGATGGAGCCGAACGAAGAGCCGCAGGCTTTGGAAATTATGCAGCAAGCCAAGTCACTGATGATAAATGCTTCGCCAAAGGAACAAGCACTCATCAGCGCACTGGAAAAGCGCTATTCAGGAAAAACCGAACACAGAACAACGAATGATAAGGCTTACGCGGAGGCAATGCGGGAGGTACATCAGCGTTTTCCGGATGATGCGGATATCGCGGTGCTGTATGTCGAGTCCATGATGGATTTGCGACCTTGGGGCTACTGGATGCTCGACGGTACTCCGTATGAAGGCACAGCCGAAATCGTCGCGCTTACTGAAGATGTATTACAGCGCAATCCGCAACATCCTGGCGCGCTGCACATGTATATTCACCTGATTGAGCCGACCAGTACACCTGAGCGTGCAGAGAAGGCCGCCGATACCTTGCTGAACTTAATGCCGGAAGCAGGGCACATGATACACATGGCATCGCATATTTATCAGCGGATCGGACGCTACGCCGATTCCATGAAAAGCAATCAATTGGCAATCGCGGCAGACGAAAATTACATCACGCAGTGCCATGCTCAAGGGTTATACCCGATGGTCTATTATCCGCACAATATTCACTTTCTCTGGTTCGCAGCCACAATGGATGGTCAAAGCAAGATTGCGATTGAGTCTGCCAAACAAGCTGCTGGCAAAATTGACGATGAAGTGCTAAAAGCGATTCCATTGACGGCAATTTTTCGCGTGACACCTTATTGGGCATTAGCCAGGTTTGGACATTGGCAAGAAATTCTTGAACAACCTGCGCCGCCGTCAACCAATCCATTTTTGACAGGGAGCTGGCATTATGTACGCGGTCTAGCATTTGTTGCGATGAGGCAACCGCTACAAGCTGAGCAGGAGTTAATAGCGCTGCGCAAGATCATGAAAAACCCGTCACTAGACAATCCGCTGTTGTCTAAAAATACCACCAGCACCATACTCAGTATCGCACCTGAAGTGCTGGCAGGTGAAATTGCCGCTGCTCACGGTCAATTCGATCAGGCTATTGCACACCTTGAAAAAGCGGTTCGACTAGAGGATGCCCTGGTATATACAGAGCCATCAGAATTTCATCTCCCGCCACGCTTGGCACTGGGCGCTATCTTACTGGAAGCAGGTCAGCCAACTGAAGCGGAAACCGTTTACTGGGAAGACTTGCGGCGAAATCGTAACAATGGTTGGGCGCTCTACGGACTGATACAGGCATTGCGCGCGCAAAAAAAGGATGATCAGGCAAGGCTTATCGAAGCGCGCTTCAAAAAAGCTTGGGAGCGTGCAGATGTCACCCTGCAGGCATCCCGTTTCGGGCGCCCGTTACGCTGAGCAAGCACATAGTCAAATGGTTCTAGGCAACACTCAATCTCCAGCGCGGCTGCTGCTAGCTTGGATAAATTCGGCGAACCCAGCAAGAAAACTTCGGAGTTGCTCACGTGCTGCCTCATCTACCATTTCACCCGATTCATTGAAGACGTGATGTGCTCGTGATATGAGCAACCGTCCACCGAACCATGGACGCATGCCTAATGCCCGTAGCACAGGGAGCCAGGCATTCTGAGACAGGACTGTGCCAAATCCGCCGGGCGATGCTCCCATCAGTGCAACTGGACGGTCACTGAAAGTTCGTGCAATACTGCTTGATGGCCGAGATAGCCAGTCAATCGCATTTTTGAGCACGCCCGGTATGGAATTATTGTATTCTGGGGTAGCCAGCAATAATCCATCCGCAGCAGCAATTTGTTCTTGCAGCGCAATAACTGTTTGAGGAATACCTTCATTGACCTCGACATCTTCATCATAGAGCGGAATGCCTTTGAGTGTCGCGATCTCCAACTTGGCTTCGTTCGGCATTAGTCCTGCGGCCATACGTAGCAGTGCAGTATTGTACGAACCGCTACGTAGACTTCCTGTAATTCCGATGATATTTATCATGATGTCTCACTGTTATGTTGATAAACCTGAAAATAGGCTATTTGCAACGGCACTGTGTAGCACAAGTGAGTTGAGAGTAGCTGATGCAGCTCGTAACACACTTAAAGTACTCACTTATTTGCCTCCTGCATCATAATTCTTTCCCCATTCATCCATCGCATACAGGATAGTTTTAAGTGAATGTCCTAACGGAGATAATGAATATTCAACGTGCGGGGGAATTTCGTTGAAATTATTCCTGATAATTAATTGGTCTGCTTCCATTTCTCGCAATTGTCGGCTGAGGGTACGGTGAGTAATTCCTGTTAAATCCCTTTGTAACTGATTAAATCGCATCGTACCGTTTAATAGGCTATGGATAATCAGAACTTTCCAACGCCCTCCAATCACCTTCAACGTCACTTCTACGGGACAGCAGGCTTCTTTCTTTGGCATTTGACATCCTTCGCGTGGCAGTATCCTTTTTGTGCGTACTTGTAATTAATCCTGACGGTATTAATCTATCACGTAAACACAAAATCTTGTTGGGGGATAATAAGCCATGCAGACATTAAAATCTGATCCATCCGTTAAGAAGCTGTTACGCATCCAACGGAATACAGATCAGCACTGGATTGGTGATGGTTTTCCTGTACGCACACTATTTTCCTATTCAGTGCTGGGCCCCATGATCAGTCCTTTTTTGCTGTTTGATTATGCTGGACCCATGGAATTCTCACCGACTGAGCAACGCCATGGTGTAGGCGAACATCCACATCGCGGTTTTGAAACGGTCACTATCGTGTATAGCGGTGAAGTGGAGCATCGAGATAGTTCTGGTGGCGGCGGCAGGATTGGTCCTGGCGATGTGCAATGGATGACCGCAGCTTCTGGCTTGGTTCACGAAGAGTTTCATGGCCGGGATTTTGCAAGGCATGGTGGTGTACTTGAGATGGTGCAGCTTTGGGTGAATTTACCCGCTAAGGATAAGATGTCGCCACCTCATTATCAAAGCATTCTGGATAACCAGATTCCCGCAGTCAATCTCCCAGAGGATCAAGGAAGAGTGCGCGTCATTGCGGGTGAATTCGATGGAACTACTGGGCCAGCGCATACCTTTACGCCGATTAATGTATGGGATTTGCGTTTGACCAGTGATCAGTCTATTAACCTTGCTGTGCCGGATGGTTACAACACATTGTTGGCAGTGCTCAAGGGATCAATTTGCATCGATGATTCGGAAATCCTCGCTACCGCGGAGGTTGGCTTGTTCGATCGGGCAGGTGATCATATCTGTATCAGCAGCAAACCCGATACCATCGCACTTTTGTTGAGTGGTGAGCCCATCGAAGAACCCATTGCAGGCAGCGGCCCATTTGTCATGAATACTGCGGAGGAAATTCGCCAGGCCAAGATAGACTACCAGAGCGGCAAGATGGGCAAAATAGCACCAATCCCTTCCACATAAGCTCACAAATCAGTCTTGTTTCTAAGTTGCAGTCCTTTTAGAAAGCGAAGAATTAGGAATAAAAATGACCTTGGAAGAAAAACTTAACGACTTAAATCGGATGATTTTAAATGGCGAGATATTGGAATCGATGGATAAGTATTACCATCCCGATTGCATCGTAGTCGAAAGAAATGATGTGGTGGCGAAAGGCTTGAAACAAGCCAAAGATCGAGAATCCGAATTATTCGAAGGTGTTGAAGTATGGCTCAAATCCGAAATTGTATCGACCGCCGTAGGAGAAAACGTCACGATGACCGAGTGGCATTATGAATACAAGCATAAAGATTTAGGCCACAAAAAGTTTGATCAAGTAGCGGTACAGCACTGGAAAGATGGCAAGATCATCAGTGACCGATTCTATGCGTTGTATTGAATAAAAATGCATAACAACAACCAATGAAAGGAGCACTACAATGAACAAGACTTTCAAATACAACCGGCTTTCTAAAGATGATGCTGTTTTGCTATTGGTGGATCATCAGGCAGGACTGATTTCGCTGGTGCAGGATTTCTCACCAAATGAGTTCAAGAATAATGTGTTAGCACTGACAGCCTGTGGCAAGTATTTCAAGTTGCCGACCATTCTGACAACCAGTTTCGAAAGCGGTCCGAATGGCCCATTAGTACCAGAAATCAAAGAAATGCATCCTACTGCACCGTATATCGCTCGTCCCGGCAATATCAATGCCTGGGATAACGAAGATTTTGTCAACGCGATCAAAAAAACCGGACGCAAGCAACTGATCATCGCCGGTGGGGTGACCGAAGTCTGCGTTGCTTTTCCAGCGTTATCTGCGATCGAAGAAGGATATGACGTATTTGTAGTCACCGATGCCTCCGGCACTTTCAATGAAGTAACTCGTGATGCCGCTTGGGCACGCATGCAAGCTGCAGGTGTGCAACTGATGAGCTGGTTTGGCGTGGCTTGCGAATTGCACCGCGATTGGCGTAATGATATCGAAGGATTGGGTGCTTTATTTTCCAGTTATCTGCCTAACTACCGCAACCTGATGACGAGCTACTTCGCCATTACCAAGAAATAAATAGTCAAGCTCCGAGAGGGATGAAACATGGGTGATAGCGCGGTAAACCTGCGCCGTCGGCGTATTTTGCAAACAGTCGGAGTGTCTTTATTGTTTTTCGAAAACTGGCGTGCTTGCTGAAACTTCGCGAGGTGCATCAATGCAGAACCACAATGCCCAATTGATACTACACAACGGTCAATTCACGACGCTGGATCGCCAGAATCCGCAAGCCACTGCCGTTGCCATTGCGGAAGGCTGTTTCATTGCTGTGGGAAACGACGACGAGGTGATGCGTTTTGCCGATGACCATGCACAAGTAATTGATCTTAACCGCCGCCGCGTCATTCCCGGTCTGATCGATTCGCATCTGCATTTCATCCGCGGTGGACTCAATTACAACATGGAATTGCGCTGGGACGGCATCCCCTCGCTGGCTGATGCCATGCGGCGCCTGAAGGAGCAGGTGGCACGCACGCCCGCACCGCAATGGGTGCGTATCGTCGGCGGCTTTACCGAAATGCAGTTCGCGGAAAAACGTTTGCCGACACTCGACGAAATCAATGCAGTCGCACCGGATACCCCGGTTTTCATTTTGCATCTCTACGATCGCGCCCTGCTGAATCGCGCAGCACTGCGCGCCTGCGGCTACGATCGTGACACACCTAATCCGCCAGGCGGTTTGATTGCCAAGGACGCCAACGGAGAACCGATAGGTCTGCTGCTGGCAGAGCCCAATGCGCTGATCCTGTACTCGGCGCTTGCCAAAGGTCCCAAGCTGCCTTACGAGTATCAGCTCAATTCCACGCGCCATTTCGTGCGGGAAATGAACCGCCTGGGTATAACCAGCGTCATTGATGCCGGTGGCGGTTTTCAGAACTACCCAGACGATTACAAGATTATTGAAGAATTGCACCAAACGGGTGAGCTGACCCTACGCATCGCCTATAACCTGTTCACACAAAAAGCTGGAGAAGAGATTGCCGACTTCACTAAGTGGACAAAGATGGGAAAACCTGGTGACGGTGATAGTTACTACCGGCATAACGGCGCAGGCGAAATGCTGGTCTTTTCTGCAGCAGATTTCGAGGATTTTCGCATGCCACGTCCGGATATGGTGCCGAATATGGAGAACGATCTGGAGGCGGTAGTGCGCATTCTTGTCAGTAATCACTGGCCATTCCGTTTGCACGCCACCTACAATGAGACCATCTCACGTGCGCTGGATGTATTCGAAAAGGTGAATCGGGATATTCCCTTTGACGGACTGCACTGGTTTTTTGATCATGCCGAAACCGTAACCGATGCCAATCTTGAACGTATCGCCAAACTTGGCGGCGGTATCGCCATACAGCACCGCATGGCTTATCAGGGTGAATTTTTCGTGCAGCGCTACGGCTGCAAAGCTGCGGAGCGCACGCCGCCTTATCGGCGTATGCTGCAAATGGGCGTCAATGTCGGCGCTGGCACTGACGCCACTCGTGTGGCCAGCTACGATCCATGGAATGCCCTTTATTGGCTGACTAGTGGTAAAACTTTGGGCGGTCTCTCGCTGTACCCGGTAGCGAACCTCGTCGATCGCGAGACTGCGTTACGTCTGTACACGCAGGCAAATACCTGGTTTTCGAACGAGGAGGGTATCAAAGGTCAGATTAAAGTCGGTCAATACGCGGACCTCGCCGTACTGTCCGCCGATTACTCTAGCGTGCCGGAAGACGAAATTCGCAATCTTGTTTCGGTACTGACGGTCGTCGGCGGACGCATTGTTTACGGTGATGACGAATTCAGCGCGCTTTCTCCACCCTTGCCACCAGCCATGCCAGATTGGTCTCCGGTGAATCACTACAGCGGCTATTTCAAGCCTGCGGCTAATGTGGCCGCATTAAATGCGTTTGCTCAGACAGCTTGCGGCTGCGGAATCAGTTGTTCCGTGCATGGACATGCTCATGGACGTGCGTATCAAGATGCTGTGAATATTGGTGATCAGCGTGGCTTCTGGGGTGCGCTCGGCTGTTCGTGCTGGGTAATATGATGCATATAAAACCTCGCTTGCTCAGTAAACCTCTATATGTGCCAACAGACGGCCAGAAAATATAAAACCAGTCTGATTACCGTTGTACTGTTTGCCATGTCATTGTCAGTGGCTGCATCCGAATATATGCCGCTACGATTCGAGGAAAACTGGGGTTCAAATTGCAACAAAATGACACCCAAATGCTGGCGTATCACCGAGGAAACTACGCTTACGCTCGGTGCTGACGCGCGCGTGCGCGCCCAAGGTTATTGGCCTCTGGATTTCGGTATCGGTAACACAATGAACAGCCATAGGGGTGACAGCTATACACTGTTTCGGGGCTTAATGCATGGCGATCTACGTGTTGGCAAGCATGCTCAGATGTTCGTGCAGTTCGGGGTCTATGATGAATCTGGACGCCGTGGGGGTGCAGAAATCACCGATCAAAGCAATCTCGACTTGCAGCAGGGTTTTCTGGCGTGGAACGGCGATAGATTTTCCCTCCGTGCGGGTAGACAGGAAGTTATTCTGGGCACCTCGCGCTTGATCGCGGTACGAGAGGGTCCCAATATTCGTCTTGCTTTCGATGGCGCACGCGCCAGTTGGAAACAGGGGCCATATCGCATTGATGCTCTCGCCTTTCGTCCGGTTTTCAATAAACCGGAAGCTTTTGATGATGTGACTAGCAAGTCGCAGGCGCTGTACGGCTTATATGCCACATTCGCACCGAAAAGTATTGCGCCGCTCAAAATCGATCTCTACTGGCTTGGTTATGAAAGAGATCAAGGTCGGTTTGCAGCAGCGCAGGGACGGGAACACAGGCATTCTTTCGGCACCCGACTGTTTGGTTCTGTAAAGAATTGGGACTGGAATCTGGAAGCGGTATTCCAGATCGGCCATATCGGCAATCAAACTATCCGTGCCTGGACAGTTGCTTCTGATACAGGTTTTACCTTTACTGCGCTGCCGTGGTCACCTCGGCCCGGCTTGAAAGCGGACATTGCCAGCGGTGATAAAAAACCTGATGACGGGCAACTCGGTACCTTTAACGCACTCTATCCCAACCCCACCTATTTCAGCGAGGCGGCACTGCTGGCACCGGGTAATATCATGGATTTGCAACCGTCTGTGACGATTAAGCCTGTTCCTACGTTAACACTCATTTTAGGTTGGAATTTCCTCTGGAAACATTACAAAGAAGATGCTGTTTACACGCCGCCTGCACCCTTGGTAGCGATACTTGAAACCATTGGAACCGGGCGCTACATTGGTGATCAAATCAAGCTGGAAGGTAGTTATCGCCCTCATCCGCAGTGGGAAATACGCGCCGCTGCAGTCCATTTTAACACTGGGGAAGCCTTGACGCAGGCCGGTGGCAGAAACGTGGATTTTTTCATGACAAGCCTGGCATTCCGCTGGTGAGTCCAACCTGCCACGACTACATATTGCACACCTCGCAAATGATTACCAGGCGCAGCATATTAAATAGTATAGGCCTCGGCAGGAAATCCATAATAATCTATGATTATTCCGGGGTAGCTATTACAGGTTATCGTTGCCTGTTCCTCTTCCCAGTGGGCACTGATGACTAAAATTGCGGAGGGCTCGCTCAACTAACTTGCGATTTTCTGCAGAAAAGCAACCACCTTTTTATGCCCTATATCACCAAGAATCGGTAATGGCCCGCCACTATGCGATAAAAACAGAACGGGCGAAAGGGCTTGTGATACTTGGCTCATCATTAAAAATCTCTGCTGGTGGAAAGTACGAGTATTATTTTTCTCTTTTTCAGAATCTCCTATCAGGGAGCTAGTTTGTTGGCCACTTTCGCAACATGAGAACCTTGAAAATGCGCAATTTTTGTTTCATTATTAGACGGAAGTCGTTTGCCATCGCCACCGGCCAGCGTGCTTGCCCCAAACGGTGAACCGCCGGTGATTTCATTCATGTTCATGATCTTCTGGCAGGGACAGGGAACACACCCACGATGATCATGCCGTGATGGAGTAGGGCGGTGTGAAACGAGGTTATCGTGGTTTCCTGACCGCCGTGCTGAGTGCCGGTAGACGTAAATACACTACCCACTTTGCCGATCAGACCGCCGCTTAGCCATAATCGGCCTGTTTGATCAAGAAAATTACGCATTTGCGTGTACATATTGCCGAAACATGTAGGCGTACCGAAAATAATGGCATCATAGTTAGTCAGCTCATCAACGATTGCAATGGGCGCTGGTTGATTCAGCTTGGCATCAACCCTTCGCGCCACTTCTTCCGACATGAGGTCGGGGGACACGTTTAACGGCAACCTCGGTATTCTCGATGTTCCGTGCACCTTCAGCCACCGCGTTGGCCATAATTTCGATATGACCATACACTTTGCCAAAATTGGATAGTACTCTTTTGTATATATAGATTATAAAATTAAAAATTTAGAAATGTGGTTCTTAAACTTTCAATGCTTACTCCAACTTGGTTGCGCGTAGCCGCAATGCATTGACGATCACGCTGACCGAAGATAGTGACATCGCTGCCGCAGCAAAAACCGGTGACAGCAAAATGCCGAAGAATGGATACAGTACTCCGGCCGCGATCGGTATGCCCGCTGTATTGTAGATAAAGGCGAAGAACAAATTCTGGCGGATGTTACGCATGGTTGCTTCGGACAGGCGCCGTGCCCGGACGATACCCAGCAGATCGCCGCGCAGCAAGGTTACTCCGGCGCTTTCAATGGCAACATCGGTGCCCGTGCCCATGGCAATGCCAACATCGGCGGTGGCCAAAGCCGGAGCATCGTTGACACCATCCCCCGCCATGGCGACCACTCGCCCTTGTTCGCGCAATCGCATGACGATTGCCGCTTTCTGATCGGGTAACACTTCCGCTTCCACTTCGTCGATACCCAATTGCCGGGCGACCGCTTCAGCCGTAGCGCGGTTGTCCCCGGTCAGCATGACGATGCGGATGCCATCGGCGTGTAAAGCTTCGATAGCGGCGGGTGTCGATTCCTTCACCGGGTCGGCGATAGCGACGATGCCTGCAACCACCCCATCGATCGCTACGAATATCACGGTCGCCCCATGTTGGCGCAGTTCATCTGCTTGCGCTTCCAACACCCGGGTGTCGATATTCAATTCTGCAAGAAACTTGGTATTACCCAGGACAATCCAGTGACCATCGACGTTGCCAAGCACGCCTTTGCCAACCGGTGAATCGAAGCTGGTTGCCTTGACCAGCACAATTGAGCTTTCCTTCGCTGCGGCAACGATAGCGGCAGCCAAAGGATGCTCGCTTCCCTGTTCCAAGCTGGCCGCAAGGCGCAGCAGCTCGTTTTTGCCGATATTTTCTGCAGTGTGAATTGCCGTGACCTTGGGTTTACCTTCAGTCAGCGTGCCGGTCTTGTCAATCACGATCGTGTCGATCTTTTCCATACGTTCCAATGCTTCAGCGTTCTTGATAAGAACACCTGCGGTCGCGCCTCGTCCGACACCTACCATGATCGACATCGGGGTCGCCAGACCCAGTGCGCATGGACAAGCGATGATCAGCACGCTGACGGCTGCGATCAGCGCATGTCCCATGGCTGGTGGCGGACCCCAGATCGACCAGGCGGTAAAGGCCAGGATGGCAGTCACAATGACTGCCGGGACAAACCAGCTGGCAACGATGTCCGCCAAGCGTTGAATCGGTGCGCGGGAGCGCTGTGCTTCTGATACCATGTGGACGATTTGTGCCAGCATGGTGTCGCGCCCAACTTTTTCCGCGCGCATCACAAAACTCCCTTGCCCATTGATGGTGCCGCCGATCACCTGATCTCCGGATTGCTTACGAACTGGCATGGATTCGCCTGTCACCATTGATTCATCGATATTCGAAAAGCCTTCGATCACTTTGCCATCGACAGGTATGCGGTCGCCGGGGCGAACTCTTAGCCGGTCACCTGCTACTACCTGATCCAGGTTGATTTCCACTTCAACATCGCCGTCGTCAAGACGGCGGGCTGTGGTTGGTGACAGGTTGAGCAAGGCTTTAATCGCACCGGACGTGCGTTCGCGCGCGCGCAATTCCAGCACTTGACCCAATAACACCAACACGGTGATGACTGCCGCCGCTTCGAAATACACTGCGACCGATCCATCACCGCTGCGGAAGGTATCAGGGAAGAGGCCGGGCGAAACGGTTGCGACGATGCTATAGACCCATGCCACACCGGTGCCCATCGCAATGAGCGTGAACATATTGAGCGCGCGGTTTGTTATCGATTGCCAGCCGCGTACAAAAAACGGCCATCCTGACCACCACACGACTGGAGTTGCCAGCAGCAGTTGCAGCCAATTTGAAGTTTGGGGAGATAGTAAATGCGCCAGCCCGATCAGATGACCGCCCATTTCCAGGATAAAAACGGGTGCGGTCAATATGAGGCCAATCCAGAAACGGCGACTCATGTCTGTGAGTTCCGTACTCGGTCCGGTACTGAGTGATACTTCCGCCGGTTCTAATGCCATGCCGCAAATCGGACAGCTTCCCGGCCCGGTTTGCCGGACTTCCGGGTGCATGGGGCAGGTATAAATAGCTTCAGGTTCATTATGATCATGCGTCATATCTTGTACTCCTTTTGGAACGCGAGAACACTGATACCATCTTACAAACTTTTGCTGCTGATTATATTTTTATGTTTGAGCAATTTCTCCCTTCAATCAAAAGTAAAATGAATTAAACAGGTTGTCAAATTAAAGGCCGATGTTATTGAATACTTTACTGTGAGATATCACTTAAAACTGCATTACAGTATGAAATTGAAATAGCTCTACAATTTCTTTCATAAGCAGTTGATAGAAATATCATTGCCATTTTGAGCGCATAAAATAACCTATTAAAATATAACTGTATTGCAATTGCATGTGCAGATTTATTTATTTGTAACTTCTGCATTGCATAAAGTAAGCAATTTTATTCAAGCTAGCTTCCTCGCAATACCAAATCGTTCCAAAAGTAACTGTTAGCACCTCAGTAATACCTCAAATAGATCCCATTTAATCGCAGCAATCAGAACAGGCGCATTTTTGCGCTTGTCTGCTTTTGCTCGCCCTGAAAAAGGAGAAAAGAAATGTGTAATCCCAAATCTGTTGGGGAGCAGCGTTCTATTGCGCTGTTTCCACTAGGCCGGATCGTTGCAACCCCCGGTGCGCTCGAAGCACTGGATCGGTATGCCATCAATGCGATGGATTTGATCAAGCGTCATCAATCCGGTGACTGGGGCAATGTGCCGCCCGGCGATGCTGAAGAAAACTTACGTTCGATCGAGAATGGCTGGCGCATCTTATCAAGCTATGCGCTCAGTGAAAATCAGAATCTATGGATCATCACCGAAGCAGATCGCAGCGTCACCACTTTGTTATTACCCGAGGAATATTGAATCAATTTCCTTATTAGCTATTAGTCGACTTACAACAAGCTCTTTTCGGGTGTTATGGGAGCAAAATAAATGAAAACACCCAACCACTTGCCTGCCAGTAAATCCAATGCTGGTGGGCTTTTTATTATTTTTCAACTAGCGATAACTGATCATTATGACGACCGTGATGATTGGGTTATCAATTACTTAGGAGTTATTTATGAAATTGATTGAGAAACTGGATTCGCCATTGACCGATGCCGTAGTCGAATTAACCGGCAAAGATGGCAATGCTTTCTTTATTCTGGGGCAAGTACGGCGCGGTATCCTGAATAGCAATCGCCCGGAATTGGCTGAAGAATTCATGCGTGAAGCCACAGCCAGCGATTACGAGCATTTATTGAGCGTATGTATGCGCTACGTCGATGTCCGGTAGGAGTGTGCGATGAAAAACAAACTAACGCTCTCAAGCAATCATACCCGCAAGAAAGTCCGAGAATATCTGGCTGCCACCCAGGCCAAGAATACGCAACTGGCGTATCAGAACGATATCGCTCATTTCCTGAGAAGCGGCGGCGAGATTCCGGCAACACCGCGTTGCGTCGCATCCTATTTGGCTGTTCATGCCAATACGTTGTCTCTGGCTACGTTAAACCGGCGTGTGGTGGCTATCAACCATGCCCATAAAGATAAAGGACTGAAATCACCGACTCGTTCAGCACTGGTGACTGATACTTTGCGCGGTATCCGGCGCATCAATGGCAGTAAACAGCGCCAAGTCATGCCCTTACTTAAATCTGATCTGATGAAGATTACGAGAAAACTCACCGGGTTGATCGGTATCCGTGACAAAGCCTTATTACTGATCGGATTTGCCGGTGCATTCCGCCGTTCTGAATTGGTGGCGTTAAAAGTGGAAGATGTGCGATTTGTGACGGAAGGCGTACTGATTCATGTCCTACGCAGTAAAACGGATCAAAACGGTGTCGGCCGAAAGGTTGCCATCCCCTATATTAAAGGCTGTCATTGCCCGGTACGTGCATTAAAAATGTGGCTGGAAAAATCGAACATCAAAACCGGTGCATTGTTTCGCCGCATGAACCGCTTCGATCAAGTCACTGACTATGGATTATGTGCAGCCTCGGTGGCACTGATCATAAAACAGCGCGTAGCTGAGGCCGGTTTGAATCCGGAGCAGTATTCAGGCCATAGTCTTCGGGCGGGATTGGTTACCAGTGCAGCACAAGCCGGGGTCAGTTCCTGGAAAATCCGTCAGCAAACTGCGCATAAATCGGATGTGATGTTGCAGCGCTATATCCGGGATGGTCAGTTGTTTGTGAATAATGCGGTTAGCCAAATTTGGTAACTACTATGTCTGATGAGGAAAGTATTATGCCCATCCGGCAAGGCAGTATTGATCAACTATGCGGGGTATATTCCGTGATGAATGCGACGGAAGCGGTTATTGGTAAATTCCATTATGATCGAAAGCTTAAACATAAAGCCAGTCAACGCAAAACTCTATTCCATGACTTGATCAATCATTTGGACAAACAGGGCATGCTGAGAGCCGTGCTGACTTCGGGCATCGAGCATATAGACGAAAACGGTTTGATAGATATCGCTGTCAAGTCTGTCAAAAAATACCAGAAACGCAAACTGCGCAAACAAATCGCGTTTGATACCGATGACGTAACACTGGATCAATATTGGGAAAAGCTGACCCAGCATTTAAGCCAACCGGACTCGGCGGCCATTATCTGCTTGAGCGGCCGTATCAAACACTGGACTTGTATCAGAAGGATTACGCCCAATGTCCTGATTTTGTCGGACTCATTGGGCATTCGGCAGATTGCCAGGGATCGCTGTACCATTGAAACGGAAAATCGTGAGCTGTATACGCTATGGCCGACTTTGACTTATTTGTTGTCGTTTGTATAGAAATATAACCGAAACATAGGCATTCTTGAGGAATTTTTCTGTGAAAAATTATCGAATCATTCATAGCTGAGATCAGCCAGTATAGTCTCTGCAATCCGACTGGCACCATCGCCATCAGCCATAAGTTTCTGTTTTGCTTCCTTGAGAGCCTTTTTAGTATTGGGATTGAAAGCCCAATGCCAAGCTGCTTCGATGGTCTCGAGATTTGTGGGATCAATCTTTCGTCCAAAACCGATCTTTTGGAGCCTGGCTGCATTGTCCGCCTGATCGTGCGCCATCGGTACTAGCAACTGTGGTAGCTCAGCACGCATAGCTTCAGCGATCGTTCCAATGCCCGCATGATGAATGATCAGATGAACTCGACTCAGTAGCGCTTCGAATGGTGCAAAGGGAATTCGATACACAAAATTATCGTCTCGACCCGGATGTGAAGCCGGTTCTATCACCACAACACGTGCGCCACGGCTAACTGAAAAATCGACCATGCAATCCACCCAGATTGGTCTTTCTGCCACTGCGGTGCCAGCAGTAATCACAACCACAGGCTTGTTTCCTTTGCGTAAGAATGTTTCCAATTTAGTCGGTAACAGGCGATCGCGATTAATCCCGCCTGGAAAACTGGCCGATATGCCGTTGGCTGGCCAATCTTCGGCTGGTGCAGCAAACCATTCCGGGAAAGCATAAATGACACGTCGAAGCGAGTGTAGCCATTGGGAGAATAAATTTTTCTTTGGTGGTAGACCGAGTTCCAAGCGAAATGAATTGACATGAGTGCCTATCATGGGATCAGTTACCAATCGCTCTACAGTTCTGATCATGAAGCGTTTCAAGAACAACGGCCAAGTGGGTGGTATTGAGAATGCAGGCCATTTCGACGGTCGGTGTGCCGAGAATATTACTGATGGTGACAGATGGATTGTCGTATTGCGGTAACCATCAAGCTCCTCTGCCAAGCGTGCCGCGACCGCAAATGATGAACTTACAAGAATAGTATCGGAAGTGCTCCATCCTTGACGCAAAACCTGGAATCCTGAGCGCATGGCTGCGCCGTAATAGCGCCATGCAGCCGTGGATCCCTTTAATGGATGCCAAATATCTTCTCCATCAAATACTTCTGAAAATATTTCATCTGCACCAATTGATTGGAATGCCACTGCCGAGTTTTCCGTAAAATGTTTGTAACGTGCCGGAGCAAGCAGTGTGGTCTCGAAGCCATGATCTGCAAGCTTAGCCGCTACCGATGCCATCGGAGCAACATCACCTCCCGAACCTACTGCCATTACAACAACTCGTTTTATCTTACTCACACTGCGACCTCCACCTCAAAATACCCTGTACGGTTCAAAGTAGATTAATGGTCGATCAACAGTAAATATTGAACGAAAACGACATTATCCGGATTCAGTAAGCTAAACCATAACTTTCGCCGGTTTGAATGCCCAATAACCGGGCGTCTCTTTATTCATTCCGTCTTTGGTCTGACGGGGTGTCAATCCGGTTGCGCGGCGATAGTCACGGGTCATGTGAGACTGATCGGCATAACCCGCATCGGCAGCCACATTGGCCAATGATTCTTTGTCATTCGCCAATTTAACAAGCGATGCTTCAAAACGTTTGACGCGTAGCCATTCTTTTGGGCTTAGTCCGAAATTTCGCGCAAACCGGCGTTCAAATTGACGCACACTAATGCCATGCCGAGATGCTGTCTCTGCAATACTCTGTGTTTCAAGCAGCACATTGGCCATGATGCTCGCTTCGTGACCTGAATCTGATTGCGGAACCGAAAGGATTTTTAATGCTGACTCCAGTAGGCTTGGCTGAGATGTAGCGGATTGAAGTGCGGCAACTACAGCGGGATCAGTGAGGCGGGGTACGTATGCGGCATCGATAATTGCATTCACCATATTCCCCGCATCAAGGTCAAACCAGCTTTGCAGCAACCAGGGTTGAAAAACTATGCTCAAAGAATTCAGTGGAGCGAAAGCAAAAGTTCTTACGGGAGCAGTGAAGGGGCCGGTCAGAAATATCCGAGGAAGCGATTCTCCCGAAATTCCGCAAATTTTCACATCACCGTCCGTTATGACATTCAAACAGGCATAGACATTTGCTGGCACAGTTCCAGGCACGACTGCTGCATTGCAAGCCTCGATATGACGCCAAATTGAACAAACGATAGCGGATTCAAATCCAGTTGGCGCACCGCTGACCGTTACACCTTCTTCAGGCTCGGAGAGCATTGAATTGGATGAATATAACTCAGATGATAATCTTTCCATTCATTTATGAACAAAATTCGCAGAACAATTAATTGTAGATTTCGTAACCAGTGTTTATCAGCATTAGACCGTATTCAGCCATTGGATATGCATTAACATTAGGCAAATTACACCCAATGCGTTGTGATTCTATCGGAATCATCGGGTATCCGGCAGATCGCTGCATCATAGAAAAGGAAAGCGGGATATGTATACCTTGTGGCCGTCTCGGACTTATTTGTTGTCGTGGGATGAAAAGGATTAGTATGTTTCTTAAACGGAAAACCTTTCAGCGAGATTCTCATGAGAATTCACCAGCTATCTCCGGTTGATGCCATTGCAAGCCTGAAAAGTACTCTATCCGGCCTAAGCTATGCAGAAGCCGAACGCAGATTACAAGAATATGGCTCCAATGAGGTAGAAAAAGTAATTCGCAAACCTCTATGGCTGCGCCTGATCAAAGAATTTGCAACTTTCTTCTCATTGATTCTGTGGATTGCAGCAGGATTGGCTTTTTTTGCAGAATGGAGTGATCCCGGTCAAGACATGGCGAAAGTAGGTTACGCCATTGTAATCGTAATTCTGGTCAGCGGGATATTCTCATTCTGGCAAGAATATCGCATCGAAAAAACGCTTGTGGCATTGCGCAAATTATTGCCTCAACAAGCGCAAGTAGTGCGTGAAGGCGAGGTTACGCAAGTGTCAGCGGAACAACTGGTGCCGGGGGATATTATTTACCTGGAACAAGGCGATAAAATTCCCGCGGATTGTCGGCTAATTGAAACATTTGGTGCAAGGGTCAATAACGCAGCCATCACGGGTGAATCTCTACCCAAAATGCGTGAGGCTGATCCATCAGAAGTGAATAACTTGATTGACAGCAAGAATATTGTACTTGCTGGCACCTCAATGGTATCCGGGCAAGCTAAAGCTATTGTTTTTGCTACTGGGATACATACTGAATTCGGCAAAATTGCGCGTCTTACCCAAACGGCTGGGGAAGAGATTTCGCCGCTACGCAAAGAAATCGCATACTTAAGTCGCTTGACCGCAGCTCTAGCGGTGCTAATCGGCCTTCTATTCTTCCTAATCGGCTGGATAATAGGCATCCCATTCTGGAAAGCATTTATTTTTACAATCGGCATCATTGTCGCCATGGTACCGGAAGGATTGCTCCCTACGTTGACTTTGGCGCTCGTTCTGGCCACCCAGCGAATGGCAAAACGCAACGTGCTCATACGCTATCTACCCTCAGTCGAGACACTTGGCTCCACAACAGTAATTTGCACCGACAAGACCGGGACACTGACACAAGGCAACATGCTGGTTCGACAAATCTATTTAAGTAAGACCATCATTTCGCTTGCTGGAATAAAAGAAAAAACCGATTTCTTAAATCTCAACAAGCTTTTCTTTCTAACAGCCTGGATGTGTCACGATCTGAAGGAAATAGGAAATCACGGGAAATCTCCTATTCTGGGAGACCCCATGGAAGTTGCGCTGGTAGAAATGGTGCTGAATCTTAGTCCTACCCTTCCTGTTTATCCGCGATTGGATGAAATACCATTCGACGCTGAGCGCATGCGGTTATCCACCATCAACCAAGCATCTGAAGGTAATTCTCTATATTGCAAGGGTGCGCCCGAATCGGTTATCCCGCTTTGTCAGCACATTGTCATTAACGGAAAGATTCAACCCCTTGATGTTGAAACAAGGGCAAACATAATTCAAGCTCAGGATGCAATGGTGCATCAAGGCTTGCGCGTTCTAGCATTTGCCTGCAAAACACTACCTATAGATTATGATCGGGAGAAATTGGAGGAAGATTTGGTTTTTGTTGGTCTGGCAGGGCTGGAAGATCCCCCCAGGCCAGAAGTGCCAGAAGCGCTTCGCAAATGCCAAGAAGCTGGAATCAAAGTGATCATGGTTACCGGCGATCATCCCGGAACAGCCGCGGCAATCGCACGAGAAATTGGGCTGTGTAAATCCGATAATCCAACCATTATTACTGGTGAACAGCTCAGAGGGTTCTCGGATATCCGGCTTCAGCTTGCCTTGGATGCTCAAGAAATCATCTTCGCACGGGTCGTCGCCAATCAAAAGATGCGCATTGTTGAAGCATTAAAGAAGAAAAAACATATTGTGGCTGTCACCGGAGATGGCATCAATGATGCACCAGCATTAAAAGCCGCGCATATCGGTATTGCTATGGGTATTGCCGGTACGGATGTAGCCAAGGAATCGGCTGACATGGTGCTGCTTGATGATAATTTCGCGAGCATCGTGAATGCAATTGAAGAAGGGCGCGCTGTATTCGAAAATATCCGCAAATTTCTCACTTATGTCCTTGTCCACAATGTTGCCGAACTGATACCTTATCTTGGTTTTCTGCTTTTCAAGATTCCCTTGGCATTGACACCAATTCAAGCGCTGTTGATTGATATGGGATCTGACACATTTACCGCCCTCGGCCTAGGTGCCGAGCGACCCAATCCACAGATCATGCGTCGGCCTCCTCGCCCGCAGAGCGAAAGGCTGATGAATTGGCCCTTGGTATTCCGCGCTTATATCTTTTTAGGATTGATTGAGGCAACTGCCGCCATGGCGGTCTTTTTCTTTGTACTTAACAGCGCTGGATGGGAGTATGGACAGAACTTGGCTGCCCAGGATCTCCTGTATATGCAAGCTACTACCGCTTGCTTGAGCACCATCATCGTAATGCAAATCGTGAATGTGTTTCTGTGCAGAAGCGATGCTCGATCAGTCTTTTCAACCGGATTTCTGGGTAATAAGCTGATTATTATTGGTGTGATATCAGAAATTGTAATTCTCTTGTTGATCAACTATACGCCTTGGGGAAATTCTCTCCTCGGAACGGCGCCGTTTGAAAATGAGGTTTGGGGTCTCATCATTGTATGCGCATTAGTAATGTTCATTCTGGAGGAGCTGCGCAAATGGATTGCACGCAAGAAATCCCTTAATTCTTCTTATCGGGATGGCGTCTGAATAGCCCAAAATCAGCAAGGTAATATGACTGAATCTATTGAAGGCGCACATATCGCTGATCCTTTCATTTTTTCTCCCTTCTTACTAGCAGTATAATAAACATTTTGCATGAACCCCTTATGGTCAGCACAAGCAATAAACTCAAAAGCACCGCCAAGAATGAATCTCTCAGTGTATTAAGCCTCGCTGCACTAGGTGTTGTCTATGGCGACATCGGCACAAGTCCTTTGTATGTCATGAAGACTGTTTTTGATCCCGCTCATGGGCTTATTATCAGTGATAACAATATCATTGGTATTATCTCGCTCATTTTCTGGGCGATCATGATGGTAGTGACGGTTAAGTACATCACATTGATTTTGCGAGCAGACAATCATGGAGAAGGCGGCATCATGGCATTGCTGTCGCTTGCCAGCTCCTCAGTCCTTAATCGTCCTCAGTTACATCGTATTCTTTTTATAATCGGCGCATTTGGTGCAGCACTATTCTATGGGGATGGCGTAATTACTCCCGCTATATCCGTGTTGAGTGCGGTAGAGGGGTTAGAAGTGGCAACCCCGCTGCTTCAGCCCTATGTATTACCGATCACGCTCATTGTCTTGATTTCGCTTTTCCTGATCCAGCAACGTGGCACGGGTGGAATTGGTGCGATGTTCGGACCGATAACGCTGATATGGTTCATTACACTAGGGTTTTTCGGTTTGATAAATATTGCTACGGCACCAGAGATTTTGCAAGCTTTTAATCCGCTGTTTGCTGTTAGTTTTTGTCTGGACAACGGATTGCTTGCCTTTATTGCTTTTGGTGCCGTGGTGCTGGCAGTGACAGGCGGTGAGGCACTTTATGCTGATATGGGGCACTTTGGGATAAAACCAATTCGCCTGGCTTGGTATGGTTGCGTTCTTCCTGCGCTCATATTGAACTATTTAGGACAAGGTGCGCTGCTACTTGCCGATCCATCGGCCATTTCCAATCCGTTCTTTTTGCTGTTCCCATCGTGGGCGCTTTATCCAGCCGTTGCGCTGGCTACGGCAGCCACTGTCATTGCATCGCAAGCGGTGATTTCGGGTGTTTTCTCAGTAACCCGGCAAGCCATCCAACTGGGATTCTTGCCGCGCATGCAGATCAGGCACACCTCAGACCAAAAGATTGGCCAAATATATATTCCATTCGTCAATTGGATTCTGCTGGCAGCCGTGATCATGGCTGTAGTGGGATTCGGTTCATCGTCTAGTCTCGCATCGGCTTATGGCGTAGCGGTCACCGCCACAATGGTGATTGAAACCATATTGACTTTTTTTGTACTTCGTTTCGCTTGGAAGTATCCTTTGATACTTGGCATAGTAGCGACAGGATTTTTCTTGATCATTGATGCCACATTTTTTGCTGCAACGATATTAAAAATATTCCAAGGCGGGTGGTTTCCCTTAGTCATTGGCGCAATCATCTTTTTTGTAATGATTACTTGGAATCGCGGACGTGAAATTTTACTGGAGCGTTTGCGTTCAGATGATATCCCTCTTGAGCCATTCTTGGAGTCATTGCTAGCACACCCACCGGTACGTGTTTCCGGAACATCTATTTTTCTAACATCTAATGTGAATGGTGTGCCGCATGCGTTATTGCATAATCTCGCGCATAACCAAGTCTTACATGAATGTGTAGTGTTCTTGACCGTAGATTACCTGGAAACTCCCAGAGTTCTGGAAGAGGAGCGGGTATCTATAAAACCGTTAATAGGAAATTGTTATCAAATTACTGTTAAATATGGCTTTAAGGACGAACCAGACTTGCCAGCTGCGTTGGAAATATGTAAACAACATGGACTCGAGTTTGAGCCACTGAAAACATCTTATTTTCTGAGTCGTGAAATTGTCGTGCCAAGTCCTGGTGGTGGCATGACGCAGTGGCAGGAGCGGATATTTGCTACGATGGCTAGAAATGCCAGCAATGCGGCCGAGTACTTTAAATTACCGGCTAATCGTGTCCTTGAATTGGGTACAAGGATTGAAATCTAATCCGACAAAACGCATTGAATTTATTGCTAGCTCCATCGTCACTGGCAGGTCTCAGCCAGTAAGCGCAGAGTTTTTACTTCCAGAGCGGCATACCACAATCGGTATTTCTCCTTGATGCGGTTCCAGCGCTTGCCATACTCGCACCAGTAATCTCTGCGAGGAGGTAACCATTCATGCGGTGCTTGATCGCCTTTGGATTGATTGGCTGAATCATCAACCACCAGCAGATTCTCGAAATCATTGGCGAATGTTCGCCGTTGATCACGCGTCCATTTGTCAGCACCGTGCCGATGCGCATGAGCTAGGGGTACAATGTGATCAATATCGACATCCGAAGCTTTGGTAAATGCCTTGCCCGTGTACACACCAAACCATTCACCGGATACTACGGTGCAGTGCCGAGCATCCTTAAATCGCACTGGGATTTGACTAAACGCAATCAGCATTTCTTGCCGTGTGTTCTGACAATCCCCGTCGGCATCAATCCAATGCGGCCAATCTTTGCGATTGTAGGGGCTGATCTGAGCGGGAACAGCGATTAATTCTTGTTGAGTTGGCGCAACCCGCTTTTCTACAGCACAGCCGGAAATTGTCGCCAGGATTGCAACTAGTAGGGATAGAACGATATTTTTCAACAGATATACAATTTTGTTTCTATTGGAGGGGTAGCTGCAATTGATTTAGGTGGGGTAATCGACAAAACAACAGCGGGTAATACAATCAGTGTAATTTCCCGCTGTTGTATTATAAATCAGCTACTTGGTTGTTTCATTGAACTCCGCGATACATTCTTTCGCGGCTTCAATATTCTCCGTTTCTCTTGGAAAAACAAAACAATGATAGCGACCGATTTTATTGCCGTTCGAAGAGATTTGTCTAGTGCTATTCAATTCTGAATCGGGTAACAAATATCCCTTTAATTGGTAACGTTTAAGTAATTCCTTATAGAGAGATTTTGGTACCAGTAATTTCACAGCCTCCGGTTTGGGGGTGTCCTAGATTTTGTGTAAACGGTGGTTAATAATGCCGAGGCATTCTTTCGTTAAATTGAATAGTAAACCTGTTTAGTGCCGGTTTCCAATCTCTTAGTGGCATAGACCATTTTTTGGCGATATTGCTGAGAGCCAAATAGAACAATTTGATCACAGCTTCATCGTTGGGAAACGATCCACGGTTTTTGCTGACTTTGCGTAGGCTCATATTGACTGACTCAATCGCATTGGTGGTGTAAATAATGCGCCGTATCTCAGGCGGGTAGTCGAAGAATGGAATGATGCGTTGCCAGTTATTGCGCCAAGATCGGGCGATCGGTGGATAAGCATAGTTCCATTTATCTTCAAAGTCGGCTAACGCGTGTTCAGCCTCATCAATCGTGGCGGCGCTGTAGACCAAACGTAAATCAGCAGCTACTTCCTTGCGTTTATTCCAGCCGACGTAGTTGAGACTATTACGAACCATGTGCACGATACAGAGTTGTACAATGGCATGTGGATAGATGGTTTCAATCGCTTCGGGAAAGCCCTTTAAGCCATCGACACAGGCGATAAAGATATCTTGCACGCCACGATTTTTGAGTTCAGTGACAACGCTGAGCCAGAACTTGGCACCCTCGGTCTGAGCAATCCATAAGCCCAGTATTTCTTTATGGCCCTCCATGTTAATGCCGATCGCCAGGTAAATCGCTTTGGTACGAACGCTACCAGCGTCACGAACTTTGGCATGGATACAATCGAGATAGATCACAGGATACACCGCATCGAGAGGCCGGGATTGCCACTGCTTCACTTCATCCATTACGCCATCAGTGACCGTAGAAATGAGCGTAGGCGATACTTCTGTGCCATACATTTCAGTGAGGTGCTGTTGGATTTCACGCACTGTCATGCCACGGGCATACAGCGAGAGGATCTTGTCATCAAAGCCCGCCCAGCGGGTCTGATGCTTGGAAATGATCAGAGACTCGAAGCTGCCCTCACGGTCACGGGGGATCTCGATGGGTAACTCACCGAATTCACCTTTCAGGGTCTTACGGCTTTTACCATTTCTGGTATTGCCAGTGGCATTGACTACCGTTTCGTGCTTATCGTGACCAAGATGATCGGCCATTTCTGCTTGCAAGGCACGTTCAACCAACGCTTTGGTGAGTTGCTTGAGAAGACCATGCTCACCGATTAAATCTTCTGGCTTTTTGTAATCGGCCAGCAGGCTATCAATTAAGCCGGCTGGCAGGGGTTTGGGTGTGGTCATTTTTGCTCCAAAAATATATAAACAGTTTCCTGCAATATGACCATTTACACAAAATTATTTACACCTCCTTTTTCTGGTTTGGGATAAAATATCTTACCTTTGAGAATTTTTATATAATCTTGATCTCGTAGTGCCTTAGCCTGTTTTACGTAGGATTCTGCAGTGGTCCCTTTTCTTACATTACAAGTGATGGCCACATATCCGTCGGTGATTTCATTTTCAGAAATCCCCGCCGAGAGTGCATCAAGGATCCGTAAATAAATTCCATAATTCTTTTTATTTATTGTAAATTTGGCATTACATTTTTTTTCAAATTCATCAAAATGATCCTTAATTGCTTTAAGCTGGATATCGCGATCCAGTTCAACAGATAAGCGGACCATAAACTCACTAGGTAAATTTCTGCCATTAAAAGATCTTGTGGTGAAAGTTGGTGTCGCATCTATGTAAAAAGTTGGGGGAATATCGACCTTTGGATCAAAATTCTTTGATTGACTATCAATACCATACCAATCACACATATCGGTAGAGTCATCCTGATTCAGGTGTGGAACATAATTTGGAAATTGGCCTGTTCTGGCGTATTCAAAATAATCATATTGGTACTCGAGATTCCTGCGCAGAAATTCCCATGCACAAACATCATTGGGAGTTTCTGTTGTTATTATGCTCATGTAGTTGTCAGGATTCTTCCAATCAAGGGAATACCAGGCTATTTTCTGCATTTAAATTATCTGTAGTTATGGATGATTTATTTCACGTCAATAAATCTGAGGTGCTTTATGATACTAATTCGGCGACTTTAAATCAGCCCTGGATAAGAGGAAAAGGACAGTGGGGTGTAATTTGGCTTTACTGGATCAGAGGGATTTATTCTGTCTTGCTGGCTAGCGATAATTTATTTTATCGCTACCGAGTATGGAAAGTATTCTTGCCTTGCCCTGTTTATGCATAAGCACTATGAAATGAATTGTTGCACCAACCCTTCAAGGGTCATATTTTGTGCAATTGCGTTATGCGGAATCAGAACATAGCGCCAAGGCTTGCCGCCATTGGCTATGGCGTAGTCAGACGCATTCTTGCACCACTTGATAGCAGCTTCCATCTTGGCTTTAACGACCGGATCGGTCATTTGATTGCTAGCCTTGGGTTCGAGCATAAAAATCGCATTATTTGTCTCAGCGACAAAATCCGGCTGATATTCTGGATGATCGGCCCCTTGTTGGTAGAAAATCTGAAATTGTCCCTTTGCCGGTTTAAACCACTTGATTGCATCACGGTCAAGAATGTTTGCCAATACGCGTTCTGCTTCAGAGTCAAATTTCTGCACCGGGTACAGGCAATGCTTGAAGCCGCCAAACACATACTTCGACATATTGCTCCTGTCTGCGGGTGATACCCGATAATCGGCTGGCGGTTCATTAATCGCATGAGTGTAGGCGCTAGATTTGAATTCTGTGTACCCTTTACTTACAACTACTTCGTAATCTACTGCTTCTTCCCAACTATGATCTTGCATTTGTGCATGGATAAATCGGGCAATGTCACGCTGATAGCAACGCAAAACCTTACGCGCTTCATCCTCGGATAGATAGCTGCAGAAATGCTCAACGGTCTGCGCAGCCAAGTCATACAATAGGTCTGCTTGATCATCATAAGAAACATCATCGAAATACATCAGGCCGCTGACGACATAATCCTCGATTCGTTTCTCTTCAATACCACCAGCGCCCAATGTTATTTCATCTCGCTGACTGGTACGCAGGTACTGTATCCATAGCTCATCGGACACCGCTGGATATTTCAATGTATCCAGTTTTAGAGTGAACGGTCTAAAACCAGCTTTCACTTCTCCTTTAGGCACAACTAGGATGCGTGGAATATCAATAGTCTTCTGGTTTACTAATTCCACCGTTTTAGCCACAACGGCTGCAAAATCCGGCAGTTCTGCCACTCCTTCCAGTTCCAGTTGTACGGGTCGATGTTGTTCTTGTACAGCCTTAACGATAGCAGCCTGAACTTCCGGATTTTTCAAATGCGCCAACGTGGGCACAGACTTGGGTTGATTCTCCATCTTGCGGATGACTTCATAAGCAATCTGCGCTGCCTTTTGTTCTTCCGGTTTGGTAAAAAGAGGCTGCACATCTTGCCCCGCAATTTGTGTGTTGGCAGTTGTATCTGCTGGCTTTATTCCCAATTGGGTCGCAACTTCAGATTGAGAAACAATCGTTGCTGTTTTTTGATCGAGTTCATCATTATTCAGTACCACTGCTTTCAGATGAATGGCGGAATCAGGTCGATTCGCTTCGTTGATTATTTCCTGAAACTTATCATGGGCCACAATATTGAGCCGATCAACTGCCGTTACGCCCGTGCGCTTACCATAAGGCAACCGTAATCCACGACCGATGGATTGTTCAATCAGGGTACGTGCATTGGCAGCACGCAGCGGCACGATAGTATAGAGATTGGTTACGTCCCAGCCTTCTTTCAGCATATTAACGTGAATAACGATCTCAGTCGGCTCTTCAGTGTGTTCCACCTTCAATAACCGCTCGATCATTTCTTCTTCATCTGCACCGGTTCGGCTCGAATCAACTTGAATGACCTTGTCTTTGTAGCGTCCTTCGAAGAAACCCTCGGATTGGATCAACGCCAACAACTGCCCAGCATGGGTGGTATCTCGTGCAATCACTAGCAGGAATGGCTTAACAATAGGATTGCTGGTTTCTCTGGCGTAAGTTTCCAACTCGACTTTTACGCTCTCGTGCAGGCGCATCCCATCTTCCAATTTCATGCGTTCAATTTCTTCTGGCGACATGCCTGCCGGATTGAAATTCTTGCGCGTCACCACGGCAGGCTCTTTCACAAAACCATCTTCCATCGCCTTTCCCAATGGATAATCCAGAATAACGTTTTTAAACGGCACCGCACCTCCGGTTCCTTCTACAAAAGGGGTAGCTGTCAACTCCAAACCAAGAATCGGTTTCAGCTCATTGATTGCCCTGATGCCCGCACTGGCACGATAGCGATGCGATTCATCCATCAAAAGCACCAGGTCGGGTAGTCCGGCCAGATAGTCAAAATAGCTTTCGCCGATATATTCAGATAATCGCTTGATGCGCGGAGCTCGGCCACCACGCACCTCAGAATTGATTTTGGAAATATTGAAAATATTGATACGCACGCCACCAAAGAGTGTGCCACTGGCCGGATCATGCTGATTATAGTTGTCGCCCGTGATGATGGCAGGTGTATCAATGGCAAATTCCGAGATACCCTTGAAGACATACTTTGGATGGGTGCGGTCACTGAAATCGGTGATCAGTTTATTGTAAATCGTCAAATTCGGTGCCAGTACAAAGAAATTATTGATACCGCGCGCCAAATGCAGATAACTGATAAATGCGCCCATTAATCGGGTTTTGCCCACACCTGTAGCCAGTGCAAAGCACAGTGACGGAAACTCGCGTTCGAAATCTGTGACGGATGGAAATTCACTGCGAATAATTTCCAGTGTTGCCAGAAGATCTCTATCTTTTTTGGGCGGAGTAATCTCAGTGATTCGATCCAGAATTTCTAGCGAACGGCGCTGCGGTGCACGCAAACTGAGACGTCCGGCAATAGCGTTGACATGACGATTCATCGCGGCTTTGGCTCTCCGCTTGGCTTTATATGCACACATTTACCATTCCGCAGAACGACAAGCTCAGTGTTCGTACTGGCCGCTAATTGTCTCGCCCGCTGAGCAGCACGGCGGATTGCAACCAAAGAACCCGCCAAATCAGGATCTTTTGCCAGCTCTATACTTTTTTGGTTCATGCCTTTTCTCCCCAATTAATCAGTACCGGCTCATCGCCTGCATTGTCATACAACGCCCAAGCATCCACTTCATCACGATAAATCTGTTCAAAATTTCGCAGCCCCGCAGCAAAACGCCTGCGGATGACCTCGCTCGGCACGTCATGACCGCCTTGGCGCACACGTTCCGCCACACGATCAATGGCCATTTGTGAATTCGGCAACGACAAGAAAAACAGCGTGACATGATAACCGGCCTTGCGCCAACGGCGAATCCGGTGCGCATAAGTCAACCCAGAAAGCATAGTCTCAAACGCAAAACTTTCACTGCGCTCTTCAAGCTCTTTAATACTTTCCAGCATAATACGGGCTGCTTTCATCGCAGCTACATCCGGTGCAAACGGCGACAAACCCGCCGCGATCAAATCTGCGTTCACGAATTTTGGACAACCGGCTTCATTGGGCAGAAATTCCCGGGCGAAAGTCGTTTTACCGGCACCATTGGGACCAGCAATGATGATAATTTTCTTCACGGCAAAGACCAACATGAAAAAATGGGATGTCTGAAGTTTTCACCCACTTGCGGCACAATTTTTGCATAAACTGGCGCATGTGATTTATAGGTTACCGCAGAATGATCTAATTTCCTCACAATGATCATTCCATTTCCTCATCAAATAACCCGCCTTGGACCGAATTTGCAGCACTATGCCCCTTGGCTGTTGTCATCTCTATTTCTACTGGAGGAGGGGCTTGGGGGAGATTTTCGACTCGCAGCGAATAGTCATCATGCCCCCATTCACAGCGTGACAACACCTGCTTAGGGATTTTCTTCACGGTAAGATTCGGATAATCACCTCGGCCACGGAAAGCAGTGCACAATACTAATAAACTTCGCTCCAATCCCACTTCATCGGAAAGCTGCTGTAATTGCTCGTGATTTAGATTTGCTGTGGTGACGTAGATAAAATCTCGTTCGGTGGAATGCCCGTGCATCCAGTAATGCACTTCAGAAGGCGCATAGGTGAATCCTTCCAGCTTGCATAAGGCTTGCGCCAGCATCTCGGCGTTGTATTCCTTGTTGATGACCCACTGTCCATAAGCATCTTGCTGCAACAAGCTAGGTGCGAGTTTGTAATAGCGGAAACCGCCACCGCCTTGCCAGCTTACTGCCTTGCTAATGCCACCTTGGTCTTCACCGTCGATGACTTTTTGCAAGCGTGGGATGATGTGGGTGTGGCAATGCTCGCCCAGCTCCACCATGATCCAGCGGCGACCCATCTTGTGGGCAACTGCACCGGTGGTGCCGGAACCAGCGAAGGAGTCGAGGACAAAGTCGCCGGGCTTTGTTGCCAGTTCTAAAATGCGCTGAATAAGTTTTTCAGGCTTGGGAGTTGAAAATATCTCCTCCGAATTAAATTTTGCGACTTCACGCTTAGCATCTTGGTTGTCTCCAACATCCGTGCGCAGCCAAACTGTCATGCAGACGATTCCTTCCTGAACTTCTGATAAGAATCTTTTGATTCGCGGAACATTGTTACCTGCTTCACCGAACCAAATTCGATTATCCGCTCGAAGCTCCTCAAATCGCTTTGGAGATGCGCCCCAGCAACGACCCTTGGTAGGCATCAGTTTCCGACCTGATGGCGTAGTGATTTCAAAAATATTTTCGCTGACCCCCGTCTTTGCAAACTGCGCCCCTCTCTGCCCTCCAGTAAGACTAATTGTGAAGTCCCCAGATGTCCAAGACCCACGGGGGTCATTGTCGGGGTTCGAGTATCTTGAGTCCGCATCATCGGTTCTTGGCAACAGGTTAGGACGCCAAGATTCTTTATTTTTTGCATATACCAGTATGTGGTCGTGACTGTCAGATAACCAAACGCTATTTGCCTGTGGCGAAAACTTTTTTTGCCAAACAACATTGGATACAAAATTCGCCCGCCCAAACACTTCATCGCACAACACTTTCAGGTAGTGCGCCTCGTTGTCATCAATCGTAATCCACAACGAACCATCCTCCGACAGCAAACGCCGGATAATCTCCAGCCGGTCGCGCATTAGCGAAAGCCAGATCGAATGCTCCACTCCGTCGTCATATTGAGTAAATGCACTACCGGTGTTGTACGGTGGATCAATAAACACACACTTTACCTTGCCCGAGAACTCCGCCTCCAAAGCCTTCAATGCCAGCAGGTTGTCGCCGAAGATCAGCCGGTTGTCGAAGATATCGCCATTCGTCACCCGATGCTTCGCGTGATAATTCCTCAAAGGGTCTTCCAGCAAAATGCGCGGCTCAAGCTTGGGCCGGTTCTCCTTGCCGATCCAGGTGAGCTCAAGTTTTTGCTTACGCATCGTATTTTTCCAGACAATGCATGCCAATTAAGTGCACGGCAGGCCAACTAGGCTCTTGCATACCGATAAGTTCCCTTAATCTGTTGCGCTAGGTATTGTCCCTTTGATGGTGCGGTGCGCATCCCCTCGAAAACATGTTGTGGCACATCAAAGTAATCATATATGCCGCCATTCTTGAACTCGACCTTCAGGACATAGTTTGTATCGTCATAGGCAAAGCGAGCAATGTTTGAAGATTCTGGTGTTTCAATCCAATTCATTTTTCACTCCTTATTTATCATCAGATTCTTGCAAAGTTTCCACCGTTGGCGACTTATGCTCATAGTGGGGAGTTTGCATCCGCCACTGTCTGACCATGGCAGCATAGTCAGATGGATCACGACGCTGTCCCCAGCCACCTGGCCCTTGAAATCCTTCATTCAGATTGCCACGCTCCACAACACGGGGATCAACACTGTCAGGGCAACGATCAAGTGGGGGCGGTGTAATCAGGGTTCGCACGGGAAGGCTCACTGCTTCTCCAACGATAATTGCCTCGCCAGTCCGAAGAATTGGCAGCATCTCGAAAATGCCTTTTAAGTTGTCAGAGGCGGCTCCTGTTATATGCCCCCTATCAGTATCATTTGTGAGACGCATAGCAAAAAGTGTTCCGCATTGTGAAAGTATGGTCGAATCAATCTCTGATGGCCGCTGGCTGACGATCATCATACCGACACCATATTTACGGCCTTCCTTGGCTATTCGCCGCACGGCGGTTGCCGCCGCTCCGGTATGCTCTTTAGAAAGATAGGCATGTGCCTCTTCCAACACCAATAGTAAAGGGCGTTCCCGTCCACCTTCGGGCAAATTTCTTGCCCAAAAGATTGCGTCATAGAGAACACGCAATAATGCACCAACCAAGTCGTTGAGGATGGCAGATGGTATGCCAGAAAGATCCAGAATCGCTATGGGGTTCGGTCCGCCAATCCATTCTTCCAACAAGCTATCCAAATCTTTTTTTGTTTTGCCGTTGATGTCAGGCAACCAATCGCCTGGGTTGAACAAAAAATTCAATCTTGCGTCTCTTAATCTTGCGGCCAAGCCTGCTAATTGCTGCCGCAGATTAAGTGGTTTGGGTGACTGGCTCCAGTTGATATGTTGATCTCTAGGCCCTGATGTTTTAACAGTTCGGTATGCTGGCGGCAATACGGCCATCGCATCTCCGAGTTGAACAGGCTGTCCATTGGCATCTAAAACATATGCTGGTTCAAGTTCGTCTTGTGCGCCACCAGGTTTTGCAATTACAGTTTGGTGTTCCCTCCGATGTAGATCAAACCATAGTTTGTGAATGCAAAATGGTACTGGTGAATCAACTGTTACACGGGAGATTCGCATCCCTTCTCTCGGAAGGGAGGTCAAACTCTCTATTTTTAACTGAATGATTAACTCCGCAACAGCGGCTGCTTGCTCATCACCTAGATTTCCAAAAGCAAATCTTTTCAGTTCATCAAAACTAAGTGCCCAAAAGGGTATTTGAAGAGCTTTTTCACCTTTTGCCGTATCAGCGTCGACTCTAAAAACAGTGGCTTTATCTGATAATGCTTTGGCATATTCGCCATGAATATCTACCACCAAAATCCTCGCTGATGGGTAATGCGTTATATCGGATAGTGCATTAAGCAACCCCGCCACCGTAGTGGACTTACCCGATCCTGTTGTTCCGACAACGGCAGAATGACGTGTGACAAGTTTATTGATATTGATAAGGGATGGAATTGACTCGGCGCTTGCGAGATGTCCTACCGACACGAAGTCCTGAGGATCCCCCGAACCATAGATTGCTTTAAGGTCGGCTTCAGTAACAATATGGACGCGGTCATCAATAGTAGGATGCTGAGAAATTCCACGTTCAAACCGTCCACCTCTCTGGCCTTCACCGACCATCTGTACCTTAACCCAACGGTTGCCGTAGGCTTTAAGTTCTTGTTCGCTTTCGGGTGCGGCGCCTGCCCCTACTTGGGAAACAACACCATATAAATCAACAAATCCTAGAGGGATACGCACAAAGCTACCGACTTGCCCGACACGGTAACCCTCGCCATGCACAAACCCAAGCCCGGTAACCGTCTCGTCGCTCAACTCAACCGTGATTGTTGCGCCGTGAACGTCTTGAACAGTTCCTATGAATGTTGGATCACGCTGCATTTGTTCCCGCCTGCTCGTCACTCGAGCGCGTTAATTGTTGCGCCAAGAAATTACCAAAGCTCTTGAAATCACCAAGCGTAAATTCGCAGTTATTTGAGGCTGGGTCATAATTTTCCGCGAACTCCTTTTTCATTACGCTTATTTCATGTAAAGCATGCCCCGTTTGTTCATCAGGCCGCCAGTCTCGCTCAACAGTTCCAAGGACAGCACCATCAGCAGCAAGAAGACTCAGGTTTGGATGCTTACGCGCCTTGTGCAAAGCATCTGCGTATGATGAACGTTTGCCAAAAAGCAATCCGAAACAAATGGCCGTCGGGTTGCTTCGCAAACCATGGAGAATGACCTCATTCAAGTGTTGATCGGCAAAAGAATACCCACATGTCACCAGCACCGCCTGCCCACGAGCAAGAAATTCACGCAACCGGTCAAGCATTGCCAAGTACGGCATACGCCGACTTTGGTCATACTTCAGGTGCGATGGATAAATCATTTGCCTGGCACCTTCGGAGTAGTTTTCGCGGCGAACAACCTCATCATTCATTGTGCGCCACCAGTTTACAGAGCCATGCACTTTCCAGACACGCGCCCAGCGCGAAGGAAGAGATTCACTTTCCATTGAAGTCAGGTCGAAAAACGCTTGCTTCGATCCGACAAATCCATCAAAGAAAGGAATTTTGTGTGACTCCAGTGCCTGCTCAACAAGCAAGTCGTAGTTGGGGGTAAATACCTCAATCGGATGCGCTCGATGAATCCCACCAATCCATGTTGCAAGTTGATGATATGGAGTACCCGAATCAGGTAGATCCACTCCGACTACTTCTGTGGTGATTTTGCATATTTCTGCATCAAGTGCAGCCAGTGCGTTTTTATCGAGACCATCAATGCTGCCATCCCGCACAACATCATGAAGCGCACGAATATGGCTCAGAATATCTTCAATCGTGGGAATGGCTGGTGCTCCTCCCTTAAATCGCTCCAGCAACGTGTTATAGCTATCCTTTTTTTCAGACACGCTCAGTTTTTCGCCAACCATTTCCGTGAGCCCCCGAATGTCTGGGATCAATGGTTTTGATACTTCTCCATCTGAGATTTGAATTGAAAATGGGCAGCCTGCTCCCAAGAGGAATGCGATCCGCATCTTATCTGGCGCTAGTGCTTGTTGGAGAAGAGTTGATTGTCTGTACGGGCAGTGTGATGAGGTATTCATAGTTTCTCCAACCCTATTGTTGTGCCGCTTACCGTCCCCAATTGTGTCAAATCCAAGCCTTCTATTTCTTGTAGTGATTTCCCCGCAATCCCCTGCAAGTCGCCATACATGCCCACCGTCGCCCCCATCACGCGCTCAATCTGCTCTTCGCGCTTGGCCCACTGTTTCATAATCGCCTTGCGCTCCTTGTCCAAGTCTTCCTGCATGGTGGAAAATGCTTCAACAATGGCTTCCACACGTTGACGGAAACGCGGGCCGGTGAGGTACTGGTAAACCATCTCAGTTTTAGTTTGCTGGCCTTCGGATGACTGGCGTGCCAGAGCAACTTCCAGCAATGATTGGCGTAATATCATAGCTACCGGCAGGGCAGCGCGCGGATGTGTGACCCAGACACCTTCAACCAATTCGAAGGTTTCAACGCCTTTCGGTAATATCTGACTCACGATCACAGCGATTTCTGCCTTTGCAGTTCGCTGATCATCGCGCAGTTTTACCAGCCACGTGTCGCTCCAGTTCTTGGTGCGTTTGAATTCCCACAAAATGGTGCCCCCAGTTTGGCCACCTGTGCCGACAACTCGGTGCAGCACATCTCCGCCGTATTCTCCCTTGGGCACTGGTTCAATCGTATCGAAAGGAAATTTGCTACGCAGAAGATTTTCCAGTTCAAGTTCTTGTACCTCACCTTGTAGTTGCTGAGAACCTTGTTCAGCCCTACGCTTAAGATCTTCGATCTGCTTCTGCATCGCGGCAATGGTTTGTTCCTTTTCCATCACTTTCAGTTTCTGCTCGTCTTTAGCTTCTTTCTTGGCGAGGGTGCGCACTTCGATCAATCCATCCTGTACTCGCTTTTCTACGGTCAGTTCCAGTTCGCGCTTGGCATCATCGAGTTCACGCTGTTTCTTGATGAGTTCGGCTTGTGCTTTCTGCGCTTCCGCCAATTTTTCGTCGCGGGATTTTAGCACTTCTTGTAATTCGGTCAGTTCACGCGCTTTGTTTTCCAGCTCGACAGCACTAGCCAGTTTAGCTTTCTTGGATTCTTCTGCAATCACGCGAGCACGCTCTGCTTTCAACTGCTCTGCCACTTGATCGGCTACTTGATCTTCAAGCCTACGCTTGTCTTCTGCCAGTTGCTTTTCTTTTTCACGCATGGCTTGTTCGCGTTGGATGATTTCGCTGTCTTTTTGCGCCAGTCGTTGCTCAAACTGCCTACGCGTGGACTCAATCAGCGGAGCCGCCAATGATTCGGTGAGCTTAATCTCTGTTTTGCAGTTAGGGCAGGTGATCGTTGGCTCTGTCATAACAATATTTCTCCTGTTTATAGCTATGGCTATGAAATAGTCCAGTGTATTAAAAATAATTGATCAGATCGTATACTTTGGTTCAGTTTCCCTTCTATCACCGAAATCAATTCTTCACGCTGCTTGTCTACCTGGTCCTGTGCATCAAAGAGTGAGCGTCGCTTTAGGTTGCGATGCGCCTCTAACGATTTGACCAGTTTTTGTCCGGAGAGCTTTTCTTCCAGCGTCAGTGCAGTTACAGCAGTACGGCGCGCTTCCTTGATTTGGCGATCAATTTCTTTAATTTCTCTTTCCAAGCCAACTTTCAAATCATCAGCCCAGCCATCCAATTTGTCGGCCTCAGCCTCGAAGAAACGGGCATTGCGTTCTGAAATATTGCGCTGTATTTCCAATTGGCGCTTTTGGTTTTGTGTTTCCAGAGAGGTGATTTCCAAGACAGGCTGAACTTGGTTAACCACATTCCCAGGAAGTGTCAGTAGTCGTGCAGAAATTTCCTCATCCAATATTTGGCCATCATCGGTTTCCGCTGCAAAAATAAGATGATCTTCCGCTTGGTCGAGTGATTCAACGCTAAAAAGCGAGAGAGTTAACCAGCCAGATTTGCCAATGAATTCTTCTAGTAATGTAACTTTGCCATCGTACTGCTGATAATCAAAATGAATTTCTGCTGGAGGCAGGTTACGCATTTTTGCCTGGGCAATGAGTGTTTCAGCGAGCGGATGGTTTAGGCGATAAAGGTGCGCTTCACCGGATCGTCGTGGCAGTTCATATAATCCAACTGGGATTGTTGCAGCCTGCTCCGGGAAAGGCTGTTTCTCCAGGCAAAACGAGGAATCATTTAGGAATTTAGCGCGGCCGTTGAGTTCATATTGGGTAAGCTGCATCAGCAAACGTTCGTAATGATTAAGGTAAGCTTTTGATGCTTCGTCTCGCACTTTGAGTTTTTCACGCACTTCGTCATCAAAATTATCTAATAATTGTTGGCGCGTGCGTGTCATGGATTCATTGATTTCTAGGCTCAATTCGAGCTGGAGCTGATCAAAAGCGGTTTGAATTTCTTCCTGCATGCGGCAGTGTTGGTAGATAGCCGCTATGCGTTTCTCAAAATCAACGCCCGATTCAATAGCTCCCAATACTTCATCGCTAGCACCAAAGACACCTTCAAATAGCTTGAATTTTTCTGCCAGTAATTCGAAAACGCGCTTGTCCGCAGCGTTCTTGCGGTTAAGAAAGTTTACAACCACTACGTCGTGCTTCTGCCCATAACGATGGCAACGCCCGATGCGTTGTTCGATGCGCTGCGGATTCCATGGCAAATCATAATTAACGACCAGTGAGCAGAATTGAAGGTTGATACCTTCGGCACCGGCTTCCGTTGCGATCATGATGCGTCCCTCTTCACGAAAATAATCGACCAGCGCCGAGCGCATATCTGCGGTGCGTGACCCTGTTACTCGGTCGGTGCCTTTGTGACGTTCAAGCCATTGATTGTAGATAACTTTGGATTGATCATCGGTATTAGTGCCATTGAAAAGTACAATTCCTTCAGCAAATGGACTGTTTGCCAGCAAGCGCAATAAATAGTTTTGTGTGCGGCGTGATTCGGTGAAGATGATTGCTTTCTCTGCTGCACCAAGTTCTTTTGCCTTGGCAAATGCAATACCCAGCGCTTTTAGCAGCGCCTTACCCTTGGCATTATGGTCGATTGAAATCGCAAGCGCGGCGAAAGCATCAAGCTCGGCAATTTCCTGTCCGAGAGCCTTGCGATCATCCTCGGTGAGCAATTCGGCCGATTCGTCATCCGTCCATTCCTCGGCGGTTTCATCGAGTGCTTCGTAGTCCTGATCCAGTTCATCTTCAAGCGATTCTGTGGTTTCTTGTTTGCGCAGCTTGCGCTTGAGTCGAGTTGAAATCGAAGTCAGCGCGCCCGCAATGGCAAAGGTGGATGAGGCCAGCAACTTGCGTAACACCAGTGTCATCAGGGAACGCTGGCTTGATGGCAGTGCTTGTAGATTGTCACGTTGCAGATATTTTGAAACAAGGTGGTAAAGACGATCTTCGCTTTCTTCCGGAGTAAATTCCTCTACCAACGGCAGGCGCTTGGTGTATGGGATATAGGCAGTGACCTGGCGACGCAGGGTTCGATGACAAACCGGCTTGAGCCGAGCCTTGAGGGTTTGAAATACTTGTTCCTGATTCAAATTGGCAAATTGCTCGCGGAAACTTTTTAAATCACCGAAAGTATGTTCATCAATAAAACTCACCAATCCATAGAGTTCCAACAGCGAATTTTGTAGTGGTGTTGCTGTAAGCAGTAGCTTATGTTTTCCCGCCAATGCCATCTTCAATGTATTTGCTATGACATTGGATGGCTTATAAACATTGCGCAGTCTATGCGCTTCATCAATAACAACCAGATCCCAGGGTATTGCATGAACATCTGCGGCCTTACTTTTTGCAAACTGGTATGAGCAAATTATGATTTCAGGTGATTCAAATGGACGAAACTGGCCTTGTTTGATTGCAGCATTATAGGATTTTGCTTCGAGGATATAGCAGGGGAGAAAGAATTTCTCGTTCAACTCCTGGTACCATTGTTTACGCAGGTTTGAAGGCGTAATGATCAAAATACGCCGTTTACGCTCAGCCCATTTTTGAGACAGCACTAATCCAGCTTCAATAGTCTTGCCTAATCCAACTTCATCAGCCAGTAGCGCGCCTTTGGAAAGTGGCGAGTTAAAAGCAAACAAGGCTGCATCAACTTGATGTGGATTGATGTCCACTTGAGCACTGGCTACTGCACCTGCTAATTTTTCAGCGCTATCTGTTGGAAAACGACGTGTTAGTTCGTGCGCAAAGTATTTTGCTTGGAAAGCTGTAATCATTAGCCGAAGTCCATCACCAAGTATTCCAATTCATATCGACCAGAATGATTTAAAAAGAATTTCCGCTATTTTAAATATATAGAAATGTACTGTACATATTCAGAATAATCCAATTGCGGGAGTTTATATCAGACTATATCTTTGAGCCTGACCTTTATGCAGGTTTTCTTGCTCTTTACTGTTTAATCTTGATCTTATTGGGTTGGTACATTTGACATCACTATGGTCGTGTGTTTGAATAATGTATCGCATTTCAATGTGGAGTATCGGAACATGTCCAATCGTGGCGGAAAAAGAGAAAACGCAGGCAGGCCGCGTGGTCAGGGTAAATTCGGCGAGCCGACAGTGACCATGCGCATACCGGAGAGTCAGACGGCAACCATCAAAGATTTCCTGGAAGCCTTGCAGCGCAAGAGAGCCAATGCAGCTGGGGATAATGCAGTTTCGGAAATCGAAGTCGATGAATTTCTCGTCCCCGAGATCAGCGATCACCCCACCTTGTTACCGCTTTTTGCGACCAAAGTGGCGGCAGGCTTTCCCAGCCCGGCGGATGATCATGTCGAGAAGCGCCTCGATGTCAGCGAATTCCTGATCGATCATGCGGCGTCGACGTTCTTTGTCACGATCAAGGGTGATTCGATGATCGATGTAGGTTTGTTACCGGGTGATAAAGTGGTAGTGGATCGTTCCAAAACGCCTAATATCGGTGACATTGTGCTGGCAGTGGTGGATCGGGAATTCACCATCAAAATCCTGGATCATGGGGCAAACAAAATGCCGAGACTGTTGCCAGCCAACTCCACTGGCGCTTACAAGCCGATTTACATTCGTCCCGATACCCAGTTCGAGATTTTTGGTGTCGTAATTGGATCATTCCGCCGGTTCAAATGACGACATTATTGCCATGCTACGTGTTACTCGATCTGGAAACGACGGGAGCTATCCCAACTCAGGATCGCATTACTGAAATCGGTTTGATCCGTTATGAAAATGGAATTGAAGTAGGCCGCTGGAATACCCTCATCAATCCGGAAGTCAGCATTTCGCCTTTCATACAGCGATTGACGGGTATCACCCAGGACATGGTGAATCATGCACCGGCTTTCCAGGAAATCAGCAATACGCTGCTGGAATGGCTGGATGATGCCGTATTGTGCGCTCACAACGTACGCTTCGATTACGGTTTCCTCAAAAACGAATTCAAGCGCATCGGCGTTACTTTTCAAAAGAAACTGCTGTGTACGGTCAAACTCTCCAGAAAACTCTATCCGCAGCATCATTCACATAGCCTCAATGCCATAATCGAAAGGTTTCAATTGATCTGTAACCAGCGCCACCGCGCTATGGGCGATACCGAAATGATGGCGGCATTCATTGATGTCGCAATCCGTGAATTCGGCGAATCAACCCTACAGGAAACCGTCAAAACACTGCTGAAGCAGCAGGCGACCCCAACGGGACTTGATCATCTGGATATCCATGCCATCCCGGAAACCTGCGGTGTTTATTTATTCCATGGCGATACCGCATTGCTGTACGTCGGCAAAAGCGTTTCATTGCGCTCCCGGGTATTCAACCACTTCCAGGGCGATCATCGTTCCGCCAAGGAAATGCGCATTGCACAGGAAATTAAGCGCGTCGAATACCGCATCACCAGCGGAGAATTGGGCGCACTGCTACTGGAATCGCGCCTGATTAAGGAATACCAACCCATCCATAACCGGCAGCTCAGACGTGAGCGGCAACTCTGTGCCTGGCAAGTATCGAATAACCCCAATGCCAAACCGTTGGTTACTTTGATCAATGAAAGCGACATCGACTGGCGTAACGCAAACAATGTCTATGGCACTTTCAGAACGAAGCGACAGGCTGTGGAGGTTTTAAACAAGCTGGCTGATGAATACGGGCTGTGCGATAAGGCATTGGGACTGGAGAAAGGCTCCGGTGTGTGTTTTGCGCACCAGTTAAAACACTGCAAAGGCTTGTGTACAGGTCAGGAATCCGCCGAATCACACTGGCTGCGCCTGCTCGCGGCTTTGAGCCATTACAAACTACTGGCATGGCCGTATGCTGGCCGTATTGGAATCAGGGAGCACAACCCGGACTATGACATCACGGAAATACATGTTTTTGACCAGTGGTGCCATCTGGGGAGCGTCAAGGATCATCGGGAATTGGAGGAATTATCGGCGCGCCCGTGTTTTGACCGGGATACCTACCGCTATCTGCTTAAATTCCTGAACCGCAAAGATGTCGAAGTAGTCGCACTGCATGGAAATGCCCAACCATCCTATGCCTAATCGCGCCATCGCGTTAATTGATGTAAATAATTTGGGTCTTAGGAAGTTAAAGCGGGTTTAAACGTAATAATTTGAGAATCTGATGATAGAGATTATCACGGCGATGATTAAAACGAAATTCGGTTTCTTTCAAATGCAAATAAAAGGTATGTTCAGGAACACCATTGAACTTTGCCAAACGCCTTTTTGCAAAGCTCCAGAAAGATTCAATGCCGTTGATATGCCGCTCGCCACTGGCGAATTCATTGTTGCCATGACAAACCCTGAAGTGCTTATCAAAACCAATATCGACCAGCCCGTCATATCCGCGCCAGCCATCAGAATGGATGATGGTATCGGGTGCTACATGCCCACGGATAATAGCTTGTAACGTGGCTTTGGAGCAATCAGGAACAATCTCCGTATATACCTTCCCTTGGCGTTTCAGAACGCCAAAGACAATGGTTTTACCATAAGCGCCTCGACCTTTTTTGCCTCTGACACGCTGCGCGCCAAAATAAGATTCATCAACTTCCACAGCACCTTGAAGCGGCGATTCAAGTTCGCAGCAGTAGGCAATTTTTTGCCGCACTTTGAGGTAAATCGTATTGACGGATCGGATAGAAATACCGGTCAATTGCGCGGTACTTGTAGCGGTAAAATCCAAAACAAAATAGCGAATAAGTTGTCTGAATTTAGCTTCTCCAATCCGAGAACGGAAATAGTATCTATTTTTAACATTCATCTCAGTAAGTTAACACACTTCCGTAAGTGCTTAACTTCCTAAGACCCATAATTTTTATGTCAGTTGTGAGCGGGTGTTCAATCCCAAGCTGGAAGGCAGGCCGGTTGTGGTGCTCTCCAACAATGACGGCTGCGCGGTCGCCAGAAGCAATGAAGTCAAGGCGCTGGGCGTCAAAATGGGGCAACCGTGGTTTCAGCTGAAAGAATTAGCCAGAAAACACGGCATCATCGCCTATTCATCCAACTATGCGCTCTATGCGGATATGAGTAATCGCGTCATGAGCATTTTAGGCATGTTCAGTCCCGAACAGGAAATCTACTCGATTGATGAATGCTTTTTGGATCTCAGCGGGTTTAAAAGACACAGCCATACCGGTTATGGGCAGAAAATCCGGAAGCGCATCAAACAATGGACGGGATTGCCAGTTTGTGTGGGTATAGGTCCAACCAAGACGCTGGCCAAGCTGGCTAACCATATCGCTAAAAAGAACCCAGAATTTAACGGTGTGTGCGATCTCAATAGTTTGTCACTCGAACAGCAAACGGATTGGTTTCAACGCATCGAGGTCGGTGAAATCTGGGGTATCGGCAGGCGGCTAGCACCTAAACTGCATGAAATCGGCATCAAAACCGTGCTGGATCTCAGAACTGCATCGCCATCGCAGCTACTTGCCCGTTTCTCGGTTGTGATGGAAAAGATCATTCGTGAAATTAACGGCACTACCTGTATCGAGCTGGAAGAAATCAATCCGCCGAAAAAACAGATCGTCAGTTCCCGCTCGTTCGGTATTCCTGTATCCGATTTGGCAAGTTTGGAAGAATCAGTATCCCTCTACATCAGCCGCGCCGCAGAGAAACTGCGCAGGCAACAATCGTATGCCGGGGCAGTGCATGTCAGCATCCGCACCAGCCCGTTCAATGAAAAAGAACCGCATTATGCCAACGGCATGACGATTGCGCTACCAAGACAAACGGACGATACAAGATTGCTGACCAAGGTAGCTTTATGGGGATTACGCAGAATTTATCGCCGTGGCTATAAATATCAAAAAGCGGGGGTGATGCTATCTGAACTGGTACCTAGACAATACCGGCAACTGGATCTCTTTGGCTCAATATCAATAGCCGATACCCAATCCAGTAAATTGATGAGTGTCATGGATCAGATCAATGCCCGCATGGGGCGAGGCACGCTAAAACTGGCATCCGAGGGATTCAAACAACCCTGGAAGATGAAGCAGGGGAATAAAAGTCCCAATTACACGACGTGCTGGGATGAATTGATCTGTGTCTTGAAATGAGCGGTGATTTTTACTTCAATTAGCAGCAATTCTTACCGTTCATAATTGCTTCTTTCTGAATTAATTCGCTATGAACGATAGAGCAATACATATTGCCTGCGCACTTGCCATCATCGGGGGTGCTGTCTTATGGCAAGTAACGGCAACGATAAGCGGTAAAAACGAAGCCTGGGATGATCCATCTTACTGGTCTGTGACTTATCCACTTTCGATTTTGTTCGTGGGCTGGCTCGGTTACCAGTTTCCTGAAAAACCATGGCGCTGGGGATTCTCTGTCATGTTCGGACAAGCCGGGATGATGATGCTATCGAATTCCAGTTTTGGTTTATTACCGCTAGGATTGATTCTGTTTGGCCTGCTTGCATTACCTGCTGCTGCGTTTGGACAGATAGCTGCCAAAATCCGTTTGCACATTCAGAAAATATGAATGTTGGATTGCGCACCGATTCCCCGGAATCCGACCTTTCGCCAATCAGTAATTGGCGTCATTTAATCCTACGAACACTTCTGTTGTTTTTGCTATTGCTGTTAACGGGATGCTTCACAGATGCTGCAACACGAATAGCCTACGATATTGAGACTGCCGCCAAGCGCGTTGAGCATTCTGAAAACTCCAAATTTACCCTCGCACATCGCACACCGTCCAAGAAAGGGGAATGTGACAACAATTACAAAGCTCAGCTGGATAAGATAGGTGCATTGATCATTTGGTGCAAGGACGAAAAGAACAATCAAACTGTGTCCAGTCATAGCACCAGCTATCACAGCCGTTTCGTTGATACTCCAGATACCTACATTTTGGAAAAGAATGCGAGAGAAACCCTGTTTATTGAACTTGAAAGACGAAATGGCCGGGTTGTGATTGCCGATGTGAAGTAAGGATATTGATTATTACAGGTAAAGATAATTCATGTTTAACTCCAGAATCAGGTAGTCAAATCAAAATCTTTTTGATGGTATTATTGATGGTAATATACTTCAATATAGCTTGTAAACGGCGTGGATACTGGATATTTGGCGGAGAGAGAGGGATTCGAACCCTCGATAAGCTTTTTGAGCCTATACTCCCTTAGCAGGGGAGCGCCTTCGACCACTCGGCCATCTCTCCGTTAATGACTACACTATGATGATTTTCCAGAATATCAACGCTATCGATTTCTTAGAGCGCTTGCTCAAGATCGAATGCTTTATGTAGAACCCTGACAGCCAGTTCCATATACTTTTCATCGACAACCACGGATACTTTGATTTCCGAGGTGGCGATCATCTGGATGTTAATGCCTTCTTCCGCCAAAACCCGGAACATCTTGCTGGCGATACCTGCGTGTGAGCGCATACCAACACCGACCACCGATACTTTCGCGATTCTATCACCTCCGAGTACATCACGGGCGCCAATATGCGGTTGGATTTTTTCTCGCAGGATGTTCATGGTATTTTTAAATTCATTCCGGTGAACCGTAAACGAAAAGTCCGTCAAACCGTCATGACCCACGTTTTGAATAATCATATCGACATCGATATTGGCATCGGCCACGGGTCCGAGAATCTGATAAGCGATGCCGGGATGATCGGGAACGCCCAATACGGTAATTTTCGCTTCATCTCGATTGAATGCGATACCTGAAATGACAGCTTGTTCCATATTCTCATCTTCCTCAAAAGTAATCAGCGTGCCTTGGCCTTCTTCCTCAAAGCTGGATAGCACTCTCAGCTTAACTTTATATTTTCCTGCAAATTCGACCGACCTTAATTGCAGTACCTTTGAGCCAAGACTTGCCATTTCCAGCATTTCTTCAAAGGTTATCGTGTTCAGTCTTCTGGCTTCCGCAACGACGCGAGGATCCGTCGTATAAATTCCGTCCACATCCGTGTAGATCTGGCATTCATCGGCCTTCAGGGCGGCTGCTAATGCAACCCCGGTGGTGTCCGATCCGCCACGGCCCAGCGTGGTGATGCTTCCTTTCTCGTCCGCGCCCTGAAATCCGGCTACTACGACGACATATCCGGCATCCAGATCGGCGCGGATTTTTGCTTCATCGATGCTCAAGATACGGGCTTTGGTGTGCGTGCTATCGGTCAGAATCTTAACTTGCGGCCCGGTATAGCTTTTTGCCTTAACGTTAAGTTCCATCAATGCCATTGCCAATAGCGCGATCGAAACCTGTTCACCAGTAGAAATCATAACGTCCAATTCACGTGGACTGGGGTTTTCCTGTACTTCATGAGCTAACGCAATCAGCCTGTTGGTTTCGCCGCTCATGGCCGAAACGACAACGACAATTTGGTGTCCTTGCGAGTGAAATTTCGCGACCCGGCGCGCAACGTTCTTTATTCGCTCGGTACTACCGACTGAGGTACCGCCATATTTTTGTACGTAAAAAGCCACGAATTAATAATCCGCTAAATTTCAGAATTGGAAAACCGCGTAATTCTACACATTTCACTGCTAGAAAACCAGATTGCGCTGCTTTTAAAAAAGGTAGCGTATTGTTTTTCCATCCTGCTGTGCGGATGCGTGCAGCAATGAGTATTTATTTGTACTTCAGGTTTATTCAAGATTGATCAACTATTGGATAATCCTTCCAGAATATTTCTTACGGGATGCTACTCTGGAAGGATATAAATGAAGTAACTGAAATACTTAACTATGATCTGGGTTTGTTTGCTGGATTGCGAAGGAGAACCCATTTCGATAGCTTTGAGAGTACTGAAATGATGAATCAGCGCAGTCTCTCAGTGGCCGCGATTTTAAATGAAAACGGTATTTTGTCAAGACTGACCGGCGCTCCGCAATCATCATCGTCTTATAAAGCAGGGTTGCCGCGCAGTTTTCTTAACAGAACGGATTGCAGTTCGCTATTCACCCAGGCTTTTTGAGGGATTGCCCACAGTTTGCCGTGCGCGAAGTCTTTGCACTGCAGCGCATTTTCTTCTGGCATGAGAACAATATCGGTATCGGAAAAATGAATTTCTTCCGCTTTAAAGCGGTGATTTTCTGGATGCGAATGCAATTCCGCGTTGAGACCTGTTTTTTGCATAAGCTCATAGAGCCAGTGGACATTGTCGGCGTCGGCCACAATCCGGATTGATGCATTTCCGAAATCGGCAATAGTTTTGCGCTGTTGCGGATCGAGCACAAGATAGGCGGTTTCGTTGATCAGCTTCATATTGTAAATTTTATTCTGCTGATTCGGATCAATATAATGATTCTGCAAGTTATTGGCTACAAGAATGCTGGATTTTTCCAGATCTTTCAGGACACTGCGCAAAGGGCCGGCAGGCAGCAACATCCCGTTGCCGAAGCTCTGCTCGTTAAAATCAACGGCAATGACTTCAATATCGCGTTCCAGGCGATAATACTGCAAGCCATCGTTACTGATGATGACGTTGCATTCGGGATGCGCGGTGAGCAGCGCATGTGCGGCGGCAATTCGATCGTTGCCCATCCAGACCGGACAGGATTTTCCCCATAATTGCGCTAATAAAAATGCTTTTCCTCCGCTATGCTGCGGGCTATTGGCGGTTGTGACGGCTGCTGGCGGTCCGGCATTACCGGAGTTACCTTGCGTGACGATTCCAGGGTGAAAGCCATGCGCCAGTAATAAATCGACGAGCCAAAGCAGCAGCGGTGTTTTTCCGCCATCGCCGATACTGATGCTGTCGACAATGATCACGGGAACCGGCAGTTTGACCGATGGGAAAATATCCAACCAGTAGCATAATTTTTTCCCGGTCAGGAAAAAACGATACAAAACACTCAATGGCCACAACACAAAGTGTAGCGGGGTGACGCGATGCCAATACAGCTCCGATAATTTCATATGGTGTATTCAGGTGAAGTATGGATTATGGTAAGCATAGTACATGCGATTCCAATCGTTATCCATCATGCGATTTGTGTACAAAAATTTTTACCTGAGCTATATCCAGCCTCTCAGAATTGTGTGAATATTCGTCATCATAAATTACATTTTTTGCTTGGGTTTGTGCAGCAATAATGCAATCCATGCGTGTCTGACACTTAATTCACAAGAGCAAGAGGATCATGAATATATCTGTAAACCGGCTGCTTGTTCCCACACTGTCGGGAGATGGCCAATCTAAAAAGCCGCATCACATTGCGTACACCGATTGGGGGGATCCGCACAATCCGCATGTGGTCGTCTGTGTGCACGGTTTGTCGCGCAATTGCCGTGATTTCGATTATCTCGCACAGGCGCTGCAAGCGGACTGCCGGGTGATTTGCGTCGATGTCGTAGGGCGCGGTCAGAGCGATTGGCTTGAACATGCACATGATTACGATTACTACCCGTTGTATCTATCCGACGCGATGTCGCTGATAGCGCATATCCAATCGCAGTATCAAGAAAAAATCACCTTGGACTGGGTCGGTATTTCCATGGGCGGGCTGATCGGCATGATCCTGGCGATACAACCGGACCAGCCGGTTACGATCCATAAATTGATCTTGAGCGATATCGGCCCGTTGATCCCTGCCGTGGCGTTGAAAAGAATTGCCGATTATGTCGGTAAAGATCCGCGTTTCAATAGTTTTGAAGAATTCAAGCAGTACATGCAGGTGATTTCAGTGTCGTTTGGGCCTCTGACCGAAGCGCAGTGGAAGCATATGGCGATTCATAGTGTGCGCGAATATCCGGACGGTACTTACGGCTTCCGCTATGACCCGAAGATTGCCGTCAGCTTCAAGGAACATAAAATCACCGATATCGATTTGTGGGCGCAATGGGATCAGCTGGCGGTGCCAACGTTGGTGCTGCGCGGTGTTGAATCGGACATTTTATCGGCTGAAACGGCGGCGCAAATGCAGCTGCGCGGCGCAAAAGCCCAAATCGTCGAATTACCCGGTATCGGCCATGCGCCGATGTTGATGGATGATCATCAGATACAAATCGTGCGGGATTTCATTTTGAAATAGCGCGCTGTTATGACAGTTCAATGATCTCCAGCAAGGCCGGAGATCATTGAACTGAGTTTTTTTTGCCGCCGCATTTTTTGCGACACTTTCCCGGAACGAAAGAAAACATCCATCGTACCGGATTCCTCGCCATCTTCAATTTCTGTTTGCACATCAATCGCAGTTGCTTGAATCGAATTGTTTAATGTCTATTTCTCCTTAAGGAATTTTGTTTTTGCTTATTAATAAGCACTCCGGGGAATAGATGAATCAACGCTGTGACAAATTGCCGCGCGGCAATTTGTCACATTCCCAACACCGTTTGTTTAATTTAAATTCCGCCAGAATTAATTGCAACGAAGGGTTTGAAAGGACGTGCGCGCACAAAGCACTGCCAATCTATTTTGACTGACCAGAAGAACTACCCAGTCCGGCAATCGATTGCATTGAAGCCGATCAGTCGCTACCCGTCTGCAAAAAGACGCCATAAACCGGCCATGAAATCATAATAACTAAAGGAGACAAGGAATTATGTTGACGATACACGCTAAATTGGTTGAAGCCATGATCACTCAGGCACTGAATGATCATCCGGTGGAAACCTGTGGCATCATCGCCGGTCCTGCGGGATCCAATTGGCCGCTGCGTCTGATTCCTATGCGTAATGCCGCGCAATCGGACAATTTCTTTCTGTTTGACCCGCAGCAGCAATTGCAAGTCTGGAAAGAAATGAGCGCGCGTTGCGAGGAACCGGTCGTTATTTACCACTCCCACACCAGCAGCCCAGCTTATCCGAGACGCAGCGACGTCGAGTTGGCTACCGAGCCGCAAGCGCATTACGTCATCATTCCTACGCAGCATCTCTATCAAGAGGAGATCCGCAGTTTTCGCATTGCCGATCAAATGGTGATTGAGGAAAGGGTGCGGATCGTGCGGCAATATCAACCTGAGCTCGAATTACAAATGGTTGCTTAAGTGCGGATCGATCCTGACAACGTAATACGCGTTTTCCTACCGCAGAAAATATTTAAGCAGGTGCAGACATGCCAATCACGGTAATTATTCCAACGCTATTAAGACCCTTGACGAATCAGCAAAAGCATATCGCGATCGAAGGCGTTAAGGTTTCCGAAGTCATTGAGCGGATGGAGCAGCAGTATCCAGGTATCAGAGCGAAATTGATTTTCGACGGCAGCGCGTATCGTTTCATCAATATCTATGTCAACGATAACGACATCCGCTTGCATGACGGCTTGGCAACCAACCTGCAGGATGGCGATATCGTGACCATCTTGCCTGCCCTGACGGCAGGCTAAAAGAATTTCCCGCGGCATATGCCATGCACTTAACCGGAATATTTACAGCACTTTTGCCATGACATTGCCTTTTAGAGAAAGATTTATATCTATACCTCATAACGAGGCTGATCCATTGCTTAGTTCCAAAGAAATGATTGAGGCGCTGGAATTGATGTTTCGCCGCATGGATGCGATCAATGCGATTTGCGCAACCGATTTTCCATTGTATTCGTCGAAGAATACCAATGCCTGGACTGTTTCCTCCGGCGGTTCCTGGATGGGCGGTTTCTGGGGAGCGTGCTGGTGGTTGCGGGCAAAATTAACCGAATCGGTCAGCGATCAACAGAATGCTGCCGATATTTGCCAGCGCCTGGCCGGAAAAATTCCTGTCGATTCGGGATATCGCAGTTTGATTTCCTGGTATGGCGCAGCCTTGGGGGAAATCTGGTTCCGCGATACGCAAGCGCGCGCCCTGACCCGGAAATCCATTACCGCGCTCGCACTCAGTTTCAATCCGAAATTAAATTGCATTCCGCTGGGTGCTGCGATGGGCGCAGTTTCCACTGGTTATCAGTCGATCGCGATCGATAATTTTGCTGCGCTGCTTCAGCTCCTGACCAGCGGCGAACAAAATCTCCATTACTACATGGCACAGCATCATACCGAGACGATGTTGACGGCGTGCCGCCGCCATAATGGCGCATTCCATGCCAGCGCGTTTTTTGACGGCAGGGGGTTTCAGCCGGACGATCAAGCGGGCACATGGTCACGCGGTCAATCCTGGGCGATGCTAGGATTAACCCGGGCAGCGGCTGTGTGGGGTGAACCGTATTTGACGCATGCCAAAACGGCCTGTGAGTATTGGCAGTATTCCCGCCCGGATTCCTTGCCGCCTAACCGGCTCGGCCAATTGGTGTCGTGCGATGATCCTTCCGCTGCCGTCATCGCATCGATTGCGATGCTTTCCCTGGCGCGTTTGCTGCCCGAAGGCGAATATTGGCGCGCTTACGCGCATCGTCAGATCAGTGTAATCATCCGCAGCCAGTATTTCATCGGATTTCAGCAAGATACCGGATACAGTGAAAATCAGAAAAATAGCTCAACCGGCGTTTTCTGGGGGTGTTGCTACAAAACCGGGCAGAACGAAGAAGAATTGGTGGAATCGGTGTGGGGTAATTTTTTCCTGATGGCCGCGCTCGCCGCGCTGACGGGTTTTATCGAACCCGGTCATTGTTAGATTGCGAACATGCTTGATCTCTTGAAGAGAAGAGGAAAACCAATGTCACCACACATCACGGCGGGTAAAAGCACGGATTATGGGTATCGCATACGAAATTTTTGCCTTGATGTTCATTCTTTCCTGTCGTGATCACCGGTGGCCGTATTATCGTTAACTATTTTATTTTTGTAATTTATACAATGCTTTAGATAATCTGCATTGCTTGCATATTCAGAGTTTGTGCTCTTGACGTTATTTTTACGTTCAGGAAGGGATCTTTTTGTCTTGTAAAAGTAAACGTAACTCATTGTAACTGCGACAATTTACCGCATTGACCCTTAACTGTGTTTGATCAATACTGCGCGTACGTTGGCCAACGCTGCAGGTGTGAAATCTTTTCTCGCCTATTCATAATCAAATAAGAAATTAGGGTCATTTATGAAAGAGACATTCGTTAAAAGTACATTGAAATATGCATTGTTATTGGCGGGTTTGACATCATTGCCTGCCATGGCACATATCGGCTATGGTGGCCGCGATTTTGGTTCGTTCACGGGCACTTCGGCAGCATCTTCAACCATTACGAACCAGGCTGTTACAGGCTTGCACGGCTGGATTGACGGAACGGATGCGGATTGGGGTGATTCCCATCGGCTCAGAGCATACCGTTTCCACTTGGATAACGACGCCGATGTCAAAATTGCATTCCAGGAACAAGCCTTTGTTACTTCGGCTGGCGCCTCGGTTGCGGCCGGTATTCTGCCAGGATTTTCTGTCTATCGCGGGCTTGCGCATACTGCACCATTCGCGGCGGATTACGATTTTGCAACAGGCTCGGTCGCTATCCGTGATGCTGTGGGCGGTGTTGGTTTGACAGAAGGTTCGTTCAGATCATTGACGGACTGGAGCATTACTAACGACAACACTGATCCGGCTAGTGCTTTCACTTATGTCGGTCATGCGTATGACGGTAGCGTCGACTATGGCACCGGTGTTATCGCTGGTGGTGATGGTTTAGCGGATCATTTCGTATCAGGAGTCTTCCATTTGACAGCCGGTGACTATTCCATTTTTGTTGGCGGTACGGATTATTTTAGTTCAGCTACCCCATTTCCTTCATTAGGTGTGACAGGTGTCGTGTCCGTGGTGCCGGAACCTGAAACCTATGCCATGTTGCTGGCAGGCCTTGGCTTGATCGGTTTCAGCGCAAGCCGCCGCCGTAAACTCTAATCGGAGTTGATTCTATAGCCAACTACTCCTGGCTATTGGTACTGCACAGCCCCGTATCACGCGAATTCTACCTCTTCGGCGTGATACGGGGCTGCCGTTTGTGCTGAATCAATTTCATCCATACTGGATTAAAATGACAAATATAAATTTCAGTTTTAACAAAAAGATAACCATTGCGCTGATTCTTTGGCACGGGATCAGTTTCAACGCATTCGGTCATGATGGAGAAGATCACGGCGGTTCGGTTACGTTAGCGCCCGGTCTGCCGGAATGCCAAATACTGGCAGCCGCCCGGTTGTTCGACGGCGTCAATTTTCCGCAAGACAATATGGCGGTGCTGATTGAAGGCGATAAGATCAAGCGCATTGGGGCTTTGACGGAGTTGAGCGGGTCCTGTGCCAATCAGATTAATTTAGGGGATGCGACTATTCTGCCGGGATTTATCGAATCGCACGCGCATATTACATTCCAGAGTGTTAAAAAAATGCTGTGTTGGAACACGGTGTAACGACCGTTCAGGATACCGGCGGTCCATTGCAGGCTAAGGAAGGCGGTGATGGGACGCTGCGGCTGTTAAACACCGGTCCGATTATTCAAGCGGCCGGTGGTTATCCGCTGAATGTTTTCGGCGGTGGCGATGGTGGTTATGACAAAATCGGCATTCCAGTCGCATCCACGGCAGAAGCCGAAAAAGTGATCACGGATCTGATTGCCGGTGGGGCCACTGCAATCAAAATGGCATTGGAACCGGGAGGCGAAACCGGTGCGCCATGGATGCAACCGCACGATGGCCCGGTACCCGAGACGCCCTGGCCGATATTATCGCAAGACATCGCTAATGCCATTGTGGCCAAAGCGCATGCATTGGGTAAACGTGTTCTGGTGCATGCCGGTGAGAATACCGGTTTTGAACGGGCGCTTAATGCAGGCGTTGATGAATTTGCGCATATTCCTTGTGGCGAAATCAGGGAAGATTTGCTGCAACGCGCGGTGGATCAAGGGGTTACGTTCGTCACCACCATTGATACGCTGGCAGCTTGTGTGAACACGGCCACCGGCAAGGGTATTCACTCCAATACCATGAGCCTGGCCAGTAAAGGCGCGAAATTTATCTATGGCTCGGAGATTGGCCATGACAATGTGCCTTGGGGGATCAACGGGGAAGAGCTGCATATGATCTTGCATTTAACCAGTGGGGAATCGATCGATTTTACCGGCGTGGTCAATGTCATTAAAGCGGCCACATCAAAAGCGGGTGAGCATTTGGGTCTGGCGCCGCTAGGAACATTGGTGGCGGGTGCCCCGGCCGATGTGATTGCGGTAAAAGGTAATCCATTTCAGAAATTCAAACTGCTGGAATATCCGCAATTGGTGATTTCCGGCGGACGCACGATTGTGAGTAAATTCATTAACCAATCATCCCCGGCAAGTATTGAATGTTTTCTGACTTGGGCGGAAGGGAAATACCCGGAATTATTATCACCTGCTGGCCAGACAACGGTGGTTTCAAGTCTCTACAGTTACCGTTATTATCCTGCCACGCAAGTGTATGCAGGCATTTCTTTTGCGGATAATCATGTTTATTTCATGAAGCAAGCGGACGGGCTATTGCGCAGCGAGGGGCCGTTGGTGAATTGGCTGCCGGTATCCGGTTGCCAGTAAATTATCATTCAATTACTGCGCTTCTAAACAACAACGGCAACCCATGGGTTGCCGTTGTTGTTTTAACCTGATTGAAACTAACTCAGAAGCGGAAATTGTATTGAACGTAGAAAAGATCAGGAGAGGTTCCCGGTCTTTGCTTATCCAGGAATTCACCGCGCCACAATTTTGAGTAGCCCAGTAACACGTCCTGATGACGGCTCATATGGAGATTTAAACGGAAATCAATTTCATCGCCGATATGACTGCCGGATTGGCCTGTGACGTCCCGCAATGTTGCCTGACCGGCAGCGTTGTATAAGTAATCACGGTTATTCGCCAAGTAGAAGCGATGATATTGCGTGATGAACGTTATCCAAGGCATCGGATGCATGGTGAACTGCGCATTGAAGTCATGCACGTTCTGACGTCCGACACGATCCAGGAAACCGAGATAGTAGTGACCGAATGGGAACAGCTGATTAAACGTATTGCTTCTGCCGTCTTTGGAATTGCCGTCGCCGGATGCAAAATCATAGCGTAGCCAGCCTTGCGGGTTCATCGGAAGCGGTAAACGGTAACCTACGCCGGTTGCCACAGCGAAAGCGGATACGTCCAGATTGGAGCGTTGACCGAACTGATACATACCTTCCAATTCATACAGCAGATTATCAAAGTTACCTGCCAAGCGGCCACCGAGCGTATGGGTATCGGCATTGCCTTGCAGAATATTTCCCGCTAGTAAATTAGCAGCGGAAACGTTGCGATCATTGATTAGACTAAGGAAGTAAAGATCGATTAAGTGACCTGGTTTCGGTTTATTGGTAGCCCACAAGCCAAAGAAGTTCTGTTGTGTATCCCAGTTATCGACGTTCCCTTTCTCAATGACCATCGGACGCATCCAGAATGCATCCACATCCCATTCCGCCGTGCGCCAGAACGTTTTCACACCTTGGAATGTTCTACGTGTGTTGACCCAATCCAATGTGGAAATCAAGCGTTGCGAACCATACATCATCTCTTGACGGCCCACACGGATATACGCCGGTCCATTATTGATATTGGCCAGCTTGATATCGGTAAACATATTCAATATGTCGGCATGATTTCTATCCGTTGCAAGCGGTGGCAACTCGGAACCAAAGGCGCGGGCATCAATGAGCTCGGCAAATAACCGCACTTTGTCGCGATACCATAAATCCGCATGAACCCTGGTGCGTATCAAGTGGAAGTCATTATTGGTACCCGCTGCATTCAAACGGCTATCCGTTTCGTGAATATAGCGATACCAGAAGTTACCACCCAGTGACAATAACCAGTCATCGCCGAGATTCATTCTCTTAACCGGATCGAATATGTCTTTTTCGTGTCCCGGTGTGGCTAGATAACGAAAGTCAATGTCGTACGACGGTGTGGTTAATAACGCAAACGGCGCATAAGGGGCAACGGGCGGTTTTTCACGCTTGTTACCGGTTACCAAATCCCACAGTGAGAAGTAGCCAGGAGCGGCAGGCGGTAACAGAAACAAGCCTGGACGTGACGGAGCAGAGACGGCCGGTACTTTGGCCATGTCAAATTTACCGTCAGCAACTTTCGGTGCCTCGGCCGCTTTGGGCGCTTCAGCAGCTTTGGGTGCATCCAAAGCTTTAGGAGCAGACGCGGGTGGATTTGCATACACCGACAGCGGCACTCCCATACTCAGCATGCATATACCAAGTTTAAGTAACCATCGCTGCATGCTTCCTGCCATAGCAAGTTTTCGCTTACGAGTGGCAAATGCAGAGAAAGTGAAGAATCTCGAGTTATTCATTAATAAGCTCCGTTGTTAATAATCCGGGTTGGTAATCAAATGGAATCATATGATTGGTATCAGAAAATTGTAAATATTATACCGCAGGCTACCGGTCTTTATGGCATGACATCGCCAAGGGCGGCCAATTAGGGTGTCGTATTATAAATAGCTGCAATGTATGGAGAAGTGGGGAAATAATACGTTAAAACAATGCTTTTCCCTTATTGATAAAGTAATTGATAGATTTCAGTCAATTACGTGGTGAAATGATGGTCAAATAACTGATTGATTTTAGTGGAATTGATTGAATATTGTTTTGTTGTAAATCAACAACATAGGGTGCTATATAACCCTGTTTTAGACTGGGTTTCTAAAGCAATTCATCGCACTATTGGCTGATTTTGACGGCGTACCCCGTGCGTTGAATTTGCTCGCCGAATTGTGATAACCAAGCATCGTCAATTTTGGAAAGACGAGATGCTTCCGGCTGTAGCGATGGGCGGGCGATGCCATACAATAAAACGCCTTGGACCGGAATTTTATCGTGGCTCAGTTGTTGCAAAAAACTTAAATAAGCGGCAGTTTCTTCATCCGAGGGCGGCATGCCGTCCAGCTGAAAAACGCAAGTTTGTAACCAAGTCGGACAGAGTAAAGCCGCTATCCGTAAATGATCCTGGATTTTTCTCAGGCTGATCGATGTGTTGTTGATGCGCTGTCTTTCCTTGCTTGAGGCGCGATCGAACTTGAACCAGACTTCTCCATTCAGTTCTCCCATGCGCTTCAAACCGGCTTGTACGGTTGGGCGGTGAATCAAGCTGCCATTGGTGATGAGCACGATTTTTAACGCTGCCGGTAATGCGAAATCATTTTTGACGCGACCGATCAATTCGATCACCTGCTCGAATTCTTTCGCGCTTGTCGGCTCACCGTTACCGGATAAAGCGATATCGTGAATTTTTCTGGCTTCAAGCGGTACATGCTGCTGCATGTAATCTCCCGCTGTCAGTTCGTGCAGAAATGATCGTAATTCGATCTCCAGCCGGTTCAGATCGATGCGCGGCGCGGAACCGCGTTTCAGATCCGGCACTTGGCAATAGACGCAGCGCCAGTTGCAGGCATTGTTCGGATTCAAATTGATGCCGATCGAGACACCACCGGCGCGGCGCGAAATCACCGGATATACATAGGTGAGTCCCGCGCTGTCGCGGCTGTGATCGGTCGTATTCAATAGTTTAGAGTTTGCTCGCAATGTTACAATTCCATATATTCATTTTGCTTCTCAATTGTACGTATGTTCATTACTCGCAGGCTGGAATTTGACGCAGGTCACCGCATTTCAACGCATAACAGCCAATGCCGCCATCTGCACGGCCACCGTTACTGTATCGAGATTACGCTATCCGGCCACATTATCGCTGACGAAGGTGTCGCGCAGCAAGGCATGGTGATGGATTACTCCGAAGTCAAACGCATTGCCAAATCGGTACTGGTCGATCAGTGGGATCACGCATTCTTAGTGTACTCAGGCGATACGAAAGTTTTACAATTTTTGCAATCGATCGAAGATCATAAAACCGTTGTGTTGGATGTGCAACCGACAGCGGAAAATCTGGCGCTGATTGCGTTTAATATTCTGGATGGCGCCTATCAGGATAGCTATGGCAATCATCTGCAACTCGAGCAGGTGCGTCTGTATGAAACACCGAACTGCTGGGCCGACGCGGTGCGTGGCCGGGTCTAATTTTAGAGACTATTTATTGTTATGTTTATCGATTCACATTGTCATCTCGACTTTCCCGATCTGGCCAAAGATCTGGATCAATTATTACTGAACATGCAGGACAACCATGTTACGCACGCGCTCTGCGTCAGCGTCGATTTGCCGAACTTTCCACGGGTGCGCGCCTTGGCGGAAGCACACGAGAATCTATTCGCATCCGTCGGTGTTCATCCGGATTATGAAGATCAGATCGAACCGTCCGCCGAGCAAATCGCCGAACTGGCTAATCATCCGAAAGTCATCGCCATCGGTGAAACCGGTCTGGATTATTTCCGCCTGCAGGGCGATCTGGAATGGCAGCGGGAACGTTTCCGCCAGCACATTCGCGCGGCACGTAAGGTGAATAAACCGCTGATCATCCATACCCGCTCCGCTGCCGCCGATACGCTGCGGATCATGCAAGAAGAGGGTGCCGATCAGGTGGGCGGCGTGATGCACTGTTTTACCGAAAGCTGGGAAGTTGCGCAGCAAGCGATTGCGCTGAATTTTTACATTTCATTTTCCGGCATCGTGACGTTCAAAAATGCCGTGGCATTAAAAGAAGTTGCCAAGAACATTCAATTGGATAGAATGCTGATTGAAACCGATTCGCCCTATCTCGCGCCGGTGCCTTTTCGCGGTAAACAGAATCAACCTGCATTCGTGCGGCATGTAGCGGAGGAAATCGCGCGCTTGCGGAATGCGGATCTGGAAGATATTGCAACTGCAACCACGGATAATTTTTTTAATCTATTCAAACCACCTAAATATGGCATACCTGCTTAAATCGCATTGGTTATCGATATGTGCTGTAGTGCTGCTCTCTTACCTGCCACTTCATGCGGCTGCGGGTATTCAGGAAGATTTCATGTGGGCGGTGGAAAAGGGAAATTTATCCGAAGTTTCCCGGTTATTGGAAAAAGGTGCCAATCCGGATCTGGCGAACCGCGATGGCTATACGCCCTTAATGATCGCGGCCAAGGATAAAAATTTGGACATGGCACGAGTGCTGATCGCTGCCGGTGCGCAATTGGATATCCGCAACCGCTACGGCGAAACGGCGATTATGCTGGCCAGCTATCATGGCCTGACCGAATTGGTGCGGTTGTTTTACATCAAAGGCGCCGAGATCAATCATAGCGGCTGGAATCCATTAACCTACGCCGCTTACGGCGGGCATTTGGACACCATCCGGTTACTGCTGTCCGGTGGCGCTGCTATTAACTCGATTACCGACAATGGCTCGACTGCATTGATGATGGCGGTCAGGGGCAATCATTTTGATGCGGTTTCATTGTTGCTCGACCAGGGCGCCGACCCAGCGATCAAAAATGAGCATGGCGACAATGCCCTGGCCTGGGCGGAAAAATACAATCACCCGGATATGGTCAAGTTTCTTAAGAGCCGCGAAGTGGCGAAATAAATTGAACGCAAAAGCAGCTATCCGGCCGGTAATTTGACCATGCAAACGCTGCAAGGAAAAGTCGCCATTGTAACCGGCTCGGGACGCGGGATCGGTGCGGAGATAGCGCTGACATTAGCCAAGGCGGGCGCAAAAGTCATCGTCAATTATGCGCAAAACCAAGCCGCTGCGGACCACGTATGCGCCGCCATTACCGCAACCGGTGGCGAATGCCTGGCGGTGCAGGCCGATGTCAGCGATCCGGCTGCGGTGCAGCAGCTCTTCACAGCTGCAATCGAACGTTTCCAGCACATCGACATTCTCGTCAATAACGCCGGTATCCTGGTGTTCAAGGAAATCGCGGAAATCAGCGACGACGAATTCGATCGCATCGTCGATATCAATTTCAAAAGTGTTTTTTATACGTTGCGCGAAGCGGCGCTAAAGCTGGCGGATCACGGGCGCGTGGTCACTGTTTCCAGTACCGTGACGCGCTTGATGCTGCCTAAATACGGTGTGTATGCCGCAACTAAAGCCGCTGTCGAACAATTGACGCGGATTTTCGCCCGCGAAACGGGGAAACGCGGTATCACCGCCAATATTGTTTCACCCGGTCCGGTCGATACGGAATTGTTCCGCACAGGCAAAACGGCGGCGGATATCGAACGCATGGCTGCGATGGCGGCATTGGGAAGGCTGGGTGCAACGGACGATATTGCGCAGGTGGTGTTGTTTTTGGTCAGCGATGAAGCCCGCTGGATTACGGGACAAAATATTGGCGTCAACGGTGGAATTATTTAACGGATAGGGAAGGGAGAAGCAAATGCGTATCGGCGTGCCTAAGGAAATTAAAATTCACGAATCCCGGGTGGGACTGACGCCGGCAACGGTACGCGAACTGGTTGCTCATGGCCATCACGTCATGGTGCAGAAAAATGCCGGAATGCAAATCGATTTGAGCGACGATAAATATCGCAACGCAGGCGCCGAGATCGTGGATGCGCCGCAGGAGATTTACGCCAAAGCCGATCTGATCGTCAAAGTCAAAGAACCGCAAGCATCCGAGCTGCCGCTGTTGCGCGAAGGGCAGGTATTGTTCACCTATCTGCATCTGGCTCCCGATCCGGTGCAGACCAAAGCCTTGATGAATTCCGGCTGTATCGCCATCGCTTATGAAACCGTGACCGACAGTTTCGGCGGCTTGCCGTTGCTGGCGCCGATGAGCGAAGTAGCGGGCCGCATGGCGATTCAAGCCGGGGCGCACGCGCTGGAGCTGGATCAAGGCGGCCGCGGCATGCTGCTGGGCGGCGTGTCCGGCGTGCCCGCCGCGCGCGTCGTTGTGATCGGCGGCGGTGTCGTCGGCACCAACGCCGCCCGCATTGCGATGGGCGTCGAAGCGCATGTCACCGTGCTGGATAAATCGATCCACCGCTTGCAGCAATTGGATTTTCAATACGGCTCGAGAATCAATACCGTATTTTCGACCGTGGACGCCGTCGAAGAACATGTGTCAAACGCCGATCTGGTCATCGGCGCGGTGCTGGTTCCCGGAGGCGCTGCTCCCAAACTGGTGACCCGGGAAATGGTCAGCCGCATGAATCGCGGCGCCGTGCTGGTCGACGTCGCCATCGACCAAGGCGGCTGTTTCGAGACCTCCAAACCGACCACGCTGGCCAATCCCATTTTCACCGTCGATGGTGTGGTGCATTACTGCGTTTCCAACATGCCCGGCGCAGTTGCCAGAACTTCTACGTTTGCCTTGAATAACGCAACCTTACCGTTTGTGCTGGCGCTGGCCAATAAAGGCTATCGCAAAGCACTGACGGACGATGTACATTTGCGCAACGGGCTGAATGTTTTTCAAGGCCGCTTGACGTATGAAGCGGTGGCGCGGGATTTGGGGTTGAAGTATACGTCTGCAATCGAAGTGCTGGCTAAGTAAGGGTCTGATGAGTATTACTGCTAGGTGCTATTCACCCAGGTATGGGTTATGTGCTGGCCGTAGTCTTAATTCTTTTGTACAAGCTTGGAAGCGGCTGCATGCCATCTCTTAATATAGGCATTTCCCAACACTGCGGGATCTGCTTTTGCTTGGTGCAAAAACCAACTCAGCAAGCCGTCCCATTTAGTGAGATCCCCTTCTGGGAGAAGACGCCACTGTAATTGCTCAAGAGTCCAGTTTGATTTAATACTGTTTGTGAGCATGGAACAGCATACATAGTTATCCTCTGAGTCGGAGCCTCCTCTGGCTACTGGCACGATGTGATCAATGGTTGGGAAAAGCTCCCAATACGCCATATGTCCTTCGCTCATCTTTCCATTTTTATGATACGGAAATTCTGCTGGCAGATAATGTGACAAGAGCCGAAGCACCGGTGGAAATACGAGTTTTGTACCTCGGTAACGATCAATGAAGCCATCTCGTAAGAAAATTTTGGTCATAACAGTAGGCGTATAATTTCGACCAGGATTTTGAGATGGACAAAAAGGATATTCAGATGAAATTATGTGTGACGCACGAACGAAATCCCTTGTAGTTATAAGTCGGCATGCGGTTTCAATCGTTGAGCTGTGTTCGATTGTCATGGACTTGGATTTTTGTCAAACATGATGAAGGTTAACTCCATCACTCAATATTCTGCACCTGCTCGCGCATTTGCTCGATAATCACCTTCAATTCCATCGAAATCCGCGTAATTTCCAGATCGACCGATTTTGAGCCGATGGTGTTGGCTTCGCGATGTAGTTCCTGCATCATGAAATCGAGTTGTTTGCCGACGGCGCCGCCTTTATTGATGATGCGTTCGACTTCGTCCAGATGTGCTTGCAGGCGTGAGAGTTCTTCGTCGACGTCGATTTTGCTGGCGAATAGGGTGATTTCCTGGTGGATGCGTTCGTTTTCCTGTGTACCAAGAATTTCTTCCAGCCGGGTGCGCAGTTTTTCCTCGAAAGTGGCGATCAGCGCCGGGATGCGCGGGGAAGCGGATTGCAGTAATTGGCGCATTTGCTTGATTCGTTCCAGCAAAACGGATTTCAGTTTGTCGCCTTCGCGTATCCGCGCGGCTTTTAAGTCATTCAATGCGGTTTGTAGCAAGGTCATGCCGATTGCATCGGATTCCTCGCCGGGTGCCGTGTCGCTCCCAAGCATGCCGGGCCATTTCAGGATTTCCGCCACCGATAACGAAGGTGCGGCGGGGTGGCGTGTTTTGATGGTTTGTTCCAGTTGCAGCAATTTTTCCAGCAAAGCCTGATCGAGCTGCTGTGAATTTTCCGTGTTCGCCGACGGGGAAAAATTCAGGCGGCATTCGACTTTACCGCGGCTGAGTTGTTTCGTCAGCAGTTCGCGCATAGCCGGTTCCAGCTTGCGAAAATCATCCGGTAGACGGAGCTGGAGGTCGAGATAGCGGTTATTGACCGAACGGATTTCCAGATTGAACGATCCGTACGGCATTTCTTGGGTTGCGGCGGCGTAGCCGGTCATGCTGACAATCATGATAAAAGTGCTTTTAAAGTTTGAAGGGGAACATACCGGGATAAGCTGAGCAAGTTGTCGTCACAGATCGCCGGAGCGGGTTTTCGGTCCAACAGACCGGTTACGGTAAAGGGCGTGTCTTTGTTTTCCGGATCGAATGCCACCAGACTCGCGTCGATGTATTTGTAATCGCCCGGCGCATTCAGGCGCCAAAGATTGGGAATGCCAGGGTAGGGCTGGTGCAGGCAATACGCTGCGGTGTCGCCGTGAATAATGAGAACCGGTTTCTTGAATTGTTCGGCTTTGTGCTTGATCAGATCGCGCAGCGAGCGGAAGCCATCGCAATCGGTGCGGTTGCTCGCAGTGCAGACCGGTTTCTCGTGATCAAAGTCGAACATATCCGCTTGGAAAGCGATGACCACCGCTTGCGCGGATTCCGCTGTGGCAAAGCGTTGTTGCAGCCATCCGGTGTTGGCATGATCGCGGCGATCCGCTTCGTTCAAGGCATCGTCGATGTTGCTGCGTAGGATTTCCCTGCGGCCATTATTGGTGCCGGGAATATGCAGCGTGGTGAAAGCGACCGGGCCGATATTCCACTGCGCATTTTCGATAAATCCTTCCTGCCGGATAAGGCCCGGAATATTCTGGGTTAAGTGTTGCCGGTTCTGATGAAAAAAGAGCTGGCGCAAATAACTGAGGCGCTCCAGTTCGTCATGCCGCATGCCGGTATTGAATCGGTCGCAATCGGTCCAGTCGTTATCGCCGGGGGTGTATACCGTTTTATGCGGATTGAGTTGCGCGATCTGGCGGTAGTGGTCTTGAAACAAATCGTCGTTGCAGCTCAACCGGCCTCTTTTAAAATCACCCAGGTGGATCAGCACGGGCGGGTTCAATGCACGAATGGCTTTGGCGATTGCACCATTGGGCTGCTCCAGTAGGGCATATTCGGCATCGGTGTAGGGCATATCGCCCAGTACCACAAAGCGGGTAGTCTTCTCAGCAACAGGAGTTGAATCGTCCGCGCATGCTGCGGTTGTAAAGAGCGCCCATGCCAGAAAAAACCGCAGCCATGCCGTCATATGTTTCTATTATCCGTTCATGTGGCTCTGAAAAACCAGCCCGGCATGCTCGCGCAGTTTATGAAAACGAATGGCAGGCCAGTTTTCTTCCGCCACACTCAGTTCCGCGCCAAACGAAGCCAGAAATGTCGGTGCATCGACAGCGTCGTAGGCGATGCGGTGTGAATTGGCTTCGATAAAGCGCTGCAATTCGCGCGGATCGTCGCTGGTAATCCAACGCGCCAATTGATATTTGGCCGAGGCGATGCGCGCCGCGACACCGTATTCATGTTGCAGGCGGTGCGCGACCACTTCAAATTGCAGCGTGCCGACAGCGCCCAGTAACAGCATATTGCCCAAATGCGGGCGGAATACTTGAATTGCGCCTTCTTCACCCAGTTGCGCTAATCCCAGTTTCAGTTGTTTGCTGCGCAGCGGATCGGCGATTTCCACGGTGCGGAAGATTTCCGGCGCAAAAAAGGGCAGGCCGGTGAATTGCAGCACTTCGCCTTCAGTCAAAGTATCGCCCAGTTGCAGCGTGCCGTGATTCGGTATGCCGATGATGTCGCCGGGGTATGCTTCTTCCAGAATGTCGCGGCGCTGCGATAAAAAGGACACGACCGTGCTGGTGCGGATATCCTTGCCATTACGCGCGACTTTCAAGTTCATGCCGCGTTTGAAGTGTCCCGAGCAGACGCGCACAAAGGCAATGCGGTCGCGGTGCGCCAGATTCATGTTGGCCTGGATTTTAAACACCATCCCGGAAAATTTCTTTTCGTCCGGCTGTACTTCGCGCTGAATGGCGTTGCGCGATTCGGGCGGTGGCGCCAGATCGACCAATGCATCGAGAATTTCGCGCACACCGAAGTTATTGATCGCCGAACCGAAGAAAACCGGGGTTTGTTTACCGGCGAGGAATGCGGCATGGTCGAAAGGCGGAGATGCGCCTTTGATCAAATCGATTTCCTGCATCGCGGTGGATAATCCTACACCGAAGCGTTGCTGGATTTTCGGATCGTCAAAACTGGCGATCACTTCGTTTTCATTGTCGACGCGGTCCGATCCCGGTTGAAATACGCGCATGCCATTGTTTTGCAAATCGCATACGCCGTGGAAATTTTTTCCCATGCCGACCGGCCAGGTGAATGGAATAGTCGTCATGCCGAGCGTACGCTCGATTTCATCGAGCAGATCGAGCGGTTCGCGTACTTCGCGGTCCATTTTATTCACGAAAGTGACGATCGGCGTGTTACGCGCGCGGCACACTTCCAGCAGGCGCAGCGTTTGCGCTTCGACACCGTTGGCGGCATCGATCACCATCAATGCGGCATCGACGGCGGTTAGCACGCGGTAGGTATCTTCCGAGAAATCCTGGTGACCGGGGGTATCGAGCAGATTGATGACGCAATCGCGGTATTCCATTTGCATGACCGAACTGGCCACCGAAATGCCGCGCTGCTTCTCGATTTCCATCCAGTCCGAAGTGGCGTGGCGGCTGGCTTTGCGCGCTTTGACACTACCCGCGATGTGAATCGCACCGGCGTACATCAGCAATTTTTCCGTCAGCGTTGTTTTACCCGCATCCGGGTGGGAAATAATGGCGAACGTGCGGCGCCGCGATACTTCTTGATCAATGCTCATAATCGGTAGTTCTGTGTTCCTGTGAATAAAGATAACAATGCGCGCTATGCGTGGCGCTGAACGAACTGGCTGGCGGGTAGGCTGCACGGCAAACCGGTATGGCATGCGCGCAACGCGGATTAAAATGACAGCCCGCCGGTGGTGCCGCCGGTGATGGCAAATCTCCCATGAGCGGAATGATGTGCCGCGCTGGATCCGCTTCGATGTGCGGAACCGACGATAACAACGCTTGCGTGTATGGGTGCTTGGGGTTATTCATCACCTCGTCGATACGCCCGTGTTCAACGATACGTCCCAGATACATCACCGCCACTTCATCGGCCAGATACTCTACAACCGCGATATTGTGGGTAATAAACAAAAATGCAAGTCCTAAATTATTTTGCAGCGATTTGAGCAGATTCAGAATCTGCGCCTGAACCGATACATCCAGGGCGCTGGTCGGTTCATCGCAAATCAGCAGCTTGGGATTGACCGCCAAGGCACGGGCAATTGCGATGCGTTGCCGTTGTCCGCCGGAAAATTCATGCGGAAAGCGCCATTTTACCTCAGCAGGCAGACCGACACGTTGCAATAATGCATCGATTTCATCTTCCCGGGACTGGGCGGATGCAGCCGTATCGTTGCCAGGGTAACCGGTTTGATAGGCTTTTAAGGCATTGATGCCTTCTTGCAGAATTTCAATGATGCGCATACGCGGATTCAAGGAAGCATAAGGATCCTGAAAAATGATCTGAAGCTGCGAACGTACCGGCCGCAATTGACTGCGCCTCAGTCCATTCAATTCCTGTTGCTTGAAACGCACGCTGCCCGCCGTGGGCTGAATCAATTGCAGAATGCTTTTGCCGATCGTGGTTTTACCGCAACCGGATTCGCCCACCAGCGCCAGCGTCTTGCCTGCGGCAATTTTCAACGACACGCCGTCGACTGCTTTGACATGACCCACGACACGTTTGAACAAGCCTTTACGAATCGGGAAATGCACTTTCAAGTCAGTGACCTGCAACAGCACTTCGTCTGTTGCCAGCGGAGTCGATGGCATTTCATGCGCGGTTTCCTGTGATGCTGTGTTGGCAACGGCGGCCACTTGATCGGCGTTGTTGCGGTATAAATGGCAGCGGACCTGATGTTGACCGGAAATCGTGTGCCATTGCGGAACGGTATCGCGGCACTGCGCCAGTGCCTGGTTGCAGCGGTCGACAAACCGGCACCCGGTAAATTGCTGCGCCAGTGACGGCACATTGCCTTGAATGACGGTTAATGCCTGATTGCGTTTCTGTTTTCCGGGCAATGCGGCGAATAATTGCTGCGAATAGGGGTGGCGCGGGTGATGAAAAAAATCGTGCCGGGTTGCCAGCTCGACAATTTCACCGGCGTACATCACCGCGACGCGTTGCGCCATTTCCGCCACCACGCCTAGATCGTGCGTAATCAGTAAAATGGCCATGCCTTTCTGCTGTTGAATGTGCCGCATCAGATCCAGCACTTGTGCTTGTATCGTGACATCCAGCGCGGTGGTCGGCTCATCGGCAATGAGCAGTTCCGGTTCACCGGCGAGCGCCATCGCGATCATGACGCGTTGCTTCATGCCGCCGGAAAACTGAAAAGGATACTCGTGCATGCGGCGTTCCGCATCGGGTATGCCGACTTGTTCCAGCAATTCCCGGATGCGCGCTTGCATGGCCTGCTGCGATAGATTCAAATGCTGCAGCAGCACTTCTTCGATCTGTTCGGCGATGGTCAAAACCGGATTCAGACTGAGCATCGGTTCCTGAAAAATCATGCTGATGCGCTTGCCGCGGATTTTACGCATGCCGGTTTCGGGCAATTGCAGCAAATCCGTGCCGCCGATGCTGATTTTTCCGCCAACGATTTCACCGACATCCGGCAGCAAGCGCATGATCGACAGCGCCGTCATCGATTTGCCGCAACCGGATTCACCCAATAGCGCAAATGTTTCCCCGGGTGAGATGGTCAGGGTTAAGCCATCGACGGCGCGTACCGGCGCATCGCCGGTGTGCAGCACAGTTTCGAGATTTTCTATTGCCAGCAAGGTATTCATGGATGAGAAGAAGATTTTGCCGCTGCGGTTGCTTCGGGCGCGTTGTCTTTTACACTTTTTTCTTTTTTGCCAAAACGCGAGAGTACCGTGCGTTGCCGTAATGTCCGGATGCGTGGATCCAATGCATTCTGGACCGCATCGGCAAACAAATTGGCGCTTAATACCAAAGTAAACATGAAACTGAACGCCGCCAGCAAGGCCCACCACACCATCGGTTCACGCGCCATTTCCAGCCGCGCTGCGTTGATCATGGTGCCGAAACTGATCATCGACGGATCGACACCGACACCGACATACGACAACACCGCTTCGGCCAGCACCAATCCGCTGAAATCCATTACCGTGGCGATTAGCACGATATGCATCACGTTCGGCAAAATGTGGCGGCTGATGACGCGCCAATGCGAAACGCCGAATGCATGCGCCGCCTGGATGTATTCCAGTTCACGCAATTTCAGCGTTTCACCGCGCAACAACCGGCACAATCCGGTCCAGCTGGTGATACCCAGGATCATGCAGAGAAACAGCAGCCGCAGATCGGCGCGCGATGCAATGGTGTCGAATAATTCCGGGTGGGTTTCGATATACACCTGCATCATCAATACCGCGGCGGCGATCAGTAAAACGCTGGGGATGGAGTTCAGCGTCGTGTAAATATACTGAATGACATCATCGACCCAGCCGCGGAAATAACCGGCCATAATGCCCAGCAATAATGCGAACGGCAGCATAATGAGCGTGGTTAGCGTGCCGATCACCAGCGCGACGCGTATGCTTTTGAGCGATTGATATAAAATATCCTGCCCGACCTTGTCGGTGCCCAGCACATGATAATGCCCGGCCAATGCAGTGATGCAGCCGATGATGAGCAACAGAATGAGTAGGGTGATCAAGATAGCGCGCCAGGGAATTTCGGTGTTGCGGCGCCAGATGGCCAGCAGGTATGGCGCAAAATTCTGCCGGCTGCGATGGGACAGCCGGGCGATTAAGCCAACGGACAGTACGCTCCAGATCAGCAAACCGCAGGCCAAGCCTTTTAACGCAAGTTGCGTGATGTCGGCGCTGTGTTCCTTGTCAGGATCTTGCAAATGCGCGCCGCCAAACTGGAGCCGGGCAAAAGTCCGCACTTGCTTGCCATCCTGCTCGATGGTTTCTTTGGCGTACAAATGCGCTGCCAGCGGTGCGGAGTAGGTTTTCTCGACTTGCGTGCGTAACGGGGCCACCAGTACATCCAGCAAACTCAGCACTTCCACGCTATAAATCGTCTCGCCCTGGTTGTTCTTGTGATCCAGCGCGGGGCGGAAATGCACCGTGTCCAGTAAACCGATCGCCAGGAAAAAAATCAGCACGGTGAGCGCTGACATGCCGCTGGCGCTATGTCCCACGCGCTTCCATTGCGCCAGCAGATGTTCATGGCGGCGGATATACCAAACGATAAAGAATACAATGGCGACAAACAAATAGATCAGCGCATCGGTCCACAAAATAATCGGGCTAAAAGACATGGTCAGGATGGATGGCTCTGCGGCGATGAGGCCGGTTTAATTACACATAATCATTCATATCATAAATGAATGCTGGGATTTTTTGAAAATTTATCAATACCGGTAAACCGATCAATGTATTAAGGCAGGATACAGTCTAACATTGATAACGGTTGAGGTCGCGTGATGATGGAAAATCTGCGCATGAAAAAGGAAGCAACAGTCCGGGCGAGTGTCTCCGTAAGATCTCTGCCCGGAACTGTTGTGTGAAGGACGTATTATTGTTGCAAACGATATTTTTTAGAAATTCTCATATTGCAGCCGGTCTTCACGCCTGATCAGCTCGTCAATCGTAAGGCCGATTGCCGGTTTACCGCTAAATACCGAACCCACCCGTTTATTGTTGAAGTGTTCCAGCATGGTGGCATAAGCTCTGGGTGGAAGAGGGAAGAACTTAACTTCTTTGACCAGTAGAAGCGCATTCTTCATATAAAACTCTACAAATGCCTTGACCTCGGGTTTTTCAGCCGCTTTGATATTGACATAAATAAAAACCGGGCGGGATAGCGGTTGATAGCTGCCATTTTCCACGGTTTCGACAGAAGGGAGAATCGCGCCTTTGCCACTGTCGATCGCAACGGCGGTTACTTTGTCCTGATTTTCGATGTAATAGGCGAAGCCAAAAAACGCTAAGCTGTTTTTGTTACCCGCCACATGATTTACCAGCACATTGTCATTATCGGATTCGGTGAAATCATGACGGCTGGATTTGGCTTTGCCGACAATGGCCTCGGTGAAGTAATCATAGGTGCCGGAATCCTCGTCAGCGCCGGATAATTTCATCGCTTCATCCGGCCATGCCGGGTTGATTTGATTCCACTGAGTGATTTTACCTTGCGCCGCCGGTTCCCAGATTTTCTTCAACTGTGCGATGGTCATTGACGTGCTCCAGGAGTTTTCCGGGTTTATCGCCACCGTCAGAGCGTCAAACGCCACGGGTATTTCGACATATTGCACGCGGGCGCTTTTACAATCTTTCATTTCACTATTCAGAATCGGGCGGGAAGCATTCACGATATCAATCTCACCACGGCAAAATTTCTTGAAGCCGCCACCGCTGCCGGAAATACCGACCGTCACGTTAATCGCGTTCTTTTTTGCGGCTTGAAAATTGTCTGCTACGGCTTGGGTGATCGGATAAACGGTGCTGGAGCCGTCTATTTTAATGACTGTTTGTGCATTGGCGACAGTGGCAGAGCCAGTCAGTATTGCCAATGAGATTGCGACAGCGAGTTGCTTGAAGTGATAAGGTTGCGACATTTCATTCTCCTGTTTGAGATGATGCGGCGTAAATGACGGCATTCAAAATGCCGCGCACGAAAATGTTAACGCATGTTTTCCAATCATGTCATGCTGGTAAAAGCTTAAGCATTGATGGATTGCAGGCTTTTTAAAATCGAGCATTCAGAAAATCACACTGAACACTCGATTTTTGCTCAACTTCTCAGTGGCGGATTTTTAGAAATCAATCGTCCACTGTGTCAGGAATGCGCTCAGATCACCATTATTCCATCCATGCGTACGTGCTCCGGCGCCGCCTGAGTAACCATTGGTATTCGTGGTTGGCGTTGCTGCCGTGTTGATATCCAGCATATGGATGACATTGGCCTGAAACTTAACATTGGAATGCGGGTACCAATTTAAACCGAATCTGACCATGTTGGCGCGGCCTCCTTTGATGACACCGGAATTCATGTCAATGTAATCATAGCCGAATGCGACTTCCCATGCGCCCCAGCCGGTGCCGTTCCAATGGAAGGGCCGGTTAGGCTTGATGCGGTTTGCCGCGCCGTTTCTGACGTGATAGGCCTTCGACTCACCGGTCAGGAAATAGCTTACAAAGCCATAATAACCGGTTAGGTGTTCGCTGTCATAACCGACACCGTTGATATTGGTGCGCAAATATTCAGCTTGCGCCGAGAATGGGCCGTAGACAAACCAGCTTTCCGCTCCGTAGCGATCATAACTGGTGACTTGACGGCGATTCGGATCACTCAACGCACCGGTGCTCAGATTACCGGTATTCAGGATATTGGTGCGGTCCACGTTGGTTCCCGGAAAGGCGAAGAATGACATACCGCCGCCGCCACCGATCTGGCCTTCTCCGACCATGGTGCCATCGGCGCGATATTGTGTGTTGACATCGGTATGTCCGGCAGAAACACCGACATGGAAAAACTTGGTGTCATCAATCATCCAAGGTCTGCCGCTGACACGGCCAATACCTTGCCAGCCGGTGTCGCCGGAGCCATTGTTACGATTCTGATTGCCGTTGGCATTGACGGAAGTCGATGCGGAAGACCATCCGCCGATGGGCTCGGTTTGGAATGCAATACCGGTTTGAAATCTCTTAACCGCGTAATTGGCGCCGATACCGGTTTTATAGGTGTTGGGATTATCGACGAACGAATTGACGGACATATGCCGTTCGATAAAAGTCAGATAGCGGTTGCTGGCAGCTTCTTCCAAGCTGAACGGCTCCTTGAACGAACCCAGTTTGTAAGAGAGCGCATCGGTATGGTTCAAACGCACGAACGCATCAGTAATTCCCGATCCGACAGTACCATTGCCTCGGCTGAAGTCGTATTCGAACTTGTAATCCCAGATTTTGTAAAAAGTGCCCTCAATGCCCAAACGCGCACGGCGGATATTCATGCCGCTATTCAATTCGTTTGCGGTACTCGCTCCGAAAGCGGGGTCAGGGTCATTGATAAAATTGTATTGCGAGGCTGGTTGAATCCGTCCATTCATCGATACCGAGAAATTGCCATCCTTGGTTGACCAATGTAAGCCGCGGTCATCAAAATTCCCGTGTATTTTTTCAACTTCCTTGACGCGTTCTTCGAGTACCGAGACTTGATTCTTAAGTTGCTCTTTCTCAGCCTTTTCCCGCAATCTTACCAAGCGGTCTCCTGCAGGTTTATTCTCCGTTTCCGCTGTCCGGTCCTCATGGGTTGGAGTTTGTGCAGGCGCTGCCAATACGCTTTGGGGGGCTTTTGTTTTGGCCGATTTCTCTGATTTTTCATAGGTGCCCATATGAACACGGCCGGGACCGGGTTCCGCAAAAATTTGCTTGGTTTTTGTATCGACATATAAATCGAGTGCATAGGCGCTGGATAGAACACCTAAATTGATTAACGCGGTGGTTGCCAGGGTAAGTCTGAATAATTTCATCATCTGTCGTTGATCCAGGGTTGAAAAAGTGAGTCATCTACGGTGGCAACCGTTATATAGAATCAATGTTACAGTTTTATGACAGTTACATTTTTTTTACGCTTTTATGACACAGCCTGTTATCCGGAATAGCAGTGCTGGCAGGTTAACTACTTGAAATAGTAACTATTAATTCCTAAAATACCGGATGCATTCAACGCAAAAGTAACAATGACGTTGCGTAATGCATAATTTGATTTTCTTGGATTGACGGGAACTTTCATGACGATAGTACCCATCTAACCAGGTACTTAACATGGGAATATGATTTCTCGTGCTAAGTAACTAATTCTATTAACTAACTGACTTATTATTATTTATTTAATAGGAGGAAAATAAAATGGCAACAACTTATGGCACGAGTAGCAGTGCATCAAGTGCTGACTATGATATGTCGCTGTGGTATGACTCAAAATACTACAAACTGGGTATGTTAACCATGCTGCTGGTTGCGATATTCTGGATCTGGTACCAAAGAACGTTTGCATACTCACACGGTATGGACTCGATGGAACCGGAATTTGACAAAGTATGGATGGGCCTGTGGCGTGTTCACATGACCCTGATGCCTTTGTTTGCGTTAGTAACCTGGGGTTGGATATTGAAAACCCGTGATACCAAAGAGCAACTGGACAATCTCGATCCGAAACTGGAAGTGAAACGCTACTTCTACTGGATGATGTGGCTGGGCGTGTATCTGTTTGGTGTTTACTGGGGCGGCAGCTTCTTCACCGAACAAGACGCATCCTGGCACCAAGTGATTATTCGTGACACCAGCTTTACCCCAAGTCACGTGGTGGTGTTCTATGGTTCATTCCCGATGTACATCGTATGTGGCGTAGCATCATACCTGTACGCGATGACCCGTCTGCCACTGTACAGCCGCGGCACATCGTTCCCGCTGGTGATGGCAATTGCTGGCCCGCTGATGATTCTGCCAAACGTAGGTTTGAACGAATGGGGTCACGCATTCTGGTTCATGGAAGAACTGTTCAGCGCGCCACTGCACTGGGGCTTTGTAATTCTGGGCTGGGCAGGTTTATTCTCGGGTGGTATTGCAGCACAAATCATCACCCGTTACTCCAATCTGACCGATGTGATCTGGAATGGTCAAAGCAAAGAAATTCTGAACAACCGGATCGTTCCTTGATCCATTCTCTGTTACTGTAAACTAAACCCGTTGCCTGAACTCTGGCAACGGGTTTAGTTCTGCCCAGCGTCTTCTTTACTCATTTGCAGCGGATCAATCTTCCGGTTGGTTTGAATAATTTCATTCGGCATATCTGTATTCTTACATCATGGAAGATTTGACAACCCCTATTCAACAATGGATATCGACCGAAACATTGATCGCGCTCTCGATCGCTTCAATCATTGGCTTCATCGGTTCTTTGATTGCAATTCCATGGATTCTGATCCGGTTACCGAGTGACTATTTCGATTTGCGCGTTCCCCGTCACTGGATGAGAGAGCACCACCCTGTATTGAGGGTGATTGGATTAATCGTCAAAAATATTGCCGGTGCAGTATTTCTAATGGCAGGTATCTTGATGCTATTTTTGCCTGGGCAAGGGATACTGACGATGCTGATCGGTATTTCTTTTATGGATATTCCTTACAAGCGTGAGTTTGAAGTCCGAATTGTCGGACAACCCACAGTATTTAACGCCATCAATGCCATGCGTCATAAATTCAATAAACCGCCACTCACGCTAGCCTTATCTCCCAAAAAGTAAAATAATTTTGGGATACTCAGGCCATTCTGATAGCCTGTTCATCACGCTGTAAGCAATGCATTAACCGTTTGAGATGAGAATAGACAAAAATATCGAGCAGCCGGAAATATTGCCCTTGACGACAGGGGATGCGGATGCCATTTCGGCATTGGCTGAAACGATCTGGCGGCATCACTATGCCCATATTATTTCAACAGAACAAATCGAATATATGCTGCAGCAGCGTTACCAGCCGGAATTGATCAAGAAGCAACTGTTGAATCCGGCCATCTGGTGGCGGAAGCTGATTTTGAACGAGGCGATCATCGGTTTCTCATGTTGCATGCTTACAAATAAGCCAGGTGAGCTTAAAATAGACAAACTCTATATCCATCATGACCATCACCGTAAAGGCTATGGTGCTATGCTGATTAAAAACGCGATTCAAATTATGCGGGAAAATAATCTGCAATCGCTGATTCTGACCGTCAACAAAGATAACCGCACCGCGATTTCGGCGTATCGGCATTATGGATTTGAAATTACAGGTGATAGTATTGTTGATATCGGCAATGGTTTTGTCATGAATGATTATTTGATGACCTGGAGAAATTAAACCGCTTGGCGGATTGAGCTATGAAACTGAAATTCACCAAAATGCAGGGCTTGGGTAACGACTTTGTCGTTCTGGATGGTATCAACCAAGCTATTACGCTCGACCGGGAGCAAATCCGCAAATTGGCAGATCGCCATTTCGGCATCGGTTGCGATCAGTTATTGCTGGTTGAAAAAGCCGAGGGTCAAGCTGATTTTCGCTATCGCATCTTCAATGCCGATGGCGGAGAAGTGGAGCAATGCGGCAACGGTGCGCGCTGCTTCGTTCGCTACGTGCATGATCATGGTCTGACACAAAAAAATGAAATTCGCATCGAAACCCTCAGTGGCGTAATATCGCCACACTTGGAAGTCAACGGGAATGTCACCGTCAACATGGGAAAACCCATTTTTGAACCGGAAGCAATTCCTTTCATCGCTGAGCAACGTGCATTGACTTACCCGCTTGAATTGCCAGGCCAGCCGGTTACAATCAGTGCGGTGTCGATGGGCAATCCGCATGCCGTGCGCGTGGTGCCGGATGTGGACAATGCACCGGTCGATGCGGAAGGCGCGCTGATCGAATCGCATCCCCGTTTTCCCAAACGCGTGAATGTCGGTTATCTGCAAGTGATGGATCGCGCGCATATCAAGTTGCGTGTTTATGAGCGTGGCGCGGGTGAGACACTGGCATGCGGAACGGGCGCTTGTGCCGCGGTTGTTGCGGGTATTAATCTGGGACTGTTGGATCACCGGGTTAAAGTCAGTACGCGCGGTGGTGAATTGACGATCAGCTGGCAGGGTAACGACGAACCGGTCTGGATGACCGGTCCTGCCGTCACCGTGTTTGAAGGCGAAATAAATTTGTAATCAACCAAGGAATTATGATGAAACCGGAAGAAATCGCGCAGTATTTGCAGGAGCATCCGCAATTCTTCAATGAATACGCTGACTTACTGGCGGATATTCAAATTTCCCATCCGCAGGATGATAAGGTCATTTCATTGAATGAACGGCAAGTCATGTCATTGCGGGAAAGAAATCGCGTATTGCAGGATAAATTGCTGGAGTTGATCAGCTTTGGAGAAGAGAACGATGCCATCGGTGAAAAGATGCACCGGTTGGCTATTTCACTGCTTTCCGTTTCCAGTCTAGACGAGCTTTTTAATGCATTGTATTTCAGTCTGAAGGAAGATTTTGCCGTTCCGCTGGTGGCCATGCGGCTGTGGAATATTGCCAATAACGCTGGACCGGCTATTGAATTGACGCTGGTCAGCGACGATGTGCGCACCATCGCGGAAAGTTTGCCGCAGCCGTATTGCGGTAACCATGTCGCGAACGAAATCAAGCAATGGTTCGGCGAAGGTGCTGAGCATCTGCATTCATTTGCGATGATTCCGATGAAAACAACGCAAACTATCGGTTTGCTGGTTCTCGGCAGTCCCGATGCCGAGCGGTTTTACCCAGAGATGGGTACGTTGCATTTAAAACGGCTGGGTGAGCTGGTGTGTACAACGATAACCCGTTACGACCACGCCGAAGCCGCTAGTGCTATCGCTTCTCAAGATCATGCCGCTCATGAGCAGCAAACCTGAGTCACTGGCCGCTGCATTTATTCATCACCTCACGCATGAGCGGCGCTTGTCGCCGCTGACCGCCGACAGTTATGCCCGGGATATTCGTCTTCTGTTCAGTCATCTGCAAAAAGATGACTTAGCGCAGGTGCAAGCGCCGCATATCCGCCAAGTCATAGCGCAGCTGCATGGCAAAGGCTTGTCGGGTAGAAGTCTGGCGCGCATGTTATCGGCCTGGCGCAGCTTTTACCGCTATTTAATCCGTAGTCACGGCTATCAGCATAATCCCTGTATTGGTTTGCGGGTTCCCAAGTCACCGCAAAAATTACCCAATGCGCTGTCTCCTGATGAAACTGTCCGGCTGCTGACGTTTTCGGCAGATCATATTTTGACGGTGCGCGATAGTGCGATGTTCGAATTGTTTTATTCCTCCGGGTTGAGGTTGGCGGAATTGGCCCAGCTTAAGCTGGCGGCCATAGATTTTGCCGAAGGAACCGTGAAAGTGCGCGGCAAAGGGGGAAAGGAGCGCATTGTTCCAGCCGGTGATTTCGCCCTGCAAGCGTTGAAAGCATGGCTTGTTCAACGGGCACAGATCGTCAAACCGGGTGTAACCGCGTTATTCTTATCGCAGCATGGTGATGCGATCAGTATGCGCACCATCAGTCATCGTCTCAAGGGCAGGGCCAGGCAGCAAGGCATAAACCAGAATGTGCATCCGCATATCTTGCGGCACTCCTTTGCGTCTCATTTATTGCAATCCAGCGGTGATTTGCGTGCCGTGCAGGAAATGCTGGGACATGCGCATATCACCTCTACGCAGGTTTACACCCATCTCGATTTTCAGCATCTGACCAAGATTTACGATACTGCGCATCCGCGCGCAAAAAAACGGAATTGACTTCTAGCGGAATCAGCCTGGTTTTATACGTTATAATGCGATTTTGTAACGAATTAAACGAATTCCATGACAACAATTGTTTCAGTAAGACGCGGACGTCAAGTGGCCCTCGGTGGGGATGGTCAGGTAACGCTGGGGGCGGTGGTAGCCAAATCCAGCGCGCGTAAAGTGCGCAGACTCTATCACGATAAAATTCTGGCGGGATTTGCCGGCGGCACTGCGGATGCGTTCACATTATTTGAGCGCTTTGAGGGTAAATTGGAAGCGCATCACGGACATATCATGCGTGCCGCGGTTGAACTCGCCAAGGATTGGCGCACCGACCGGATTTTACGCCGGTTAGAAGCCATGCTGGTGGTTGCTAACGAAGACGCCACGCTGATTGTGACCGGTGCGGGCGATATTATTGAGCCGGAGCTGGGTATTGCCGCCATCGGCAGCGGCGGATCGTATGCATTGGCAGCAGCGCGCGCGCTTTTGGAAAATACCGATTTGCCGCCGCACGATATCGTGAAAAAAGCTCTCACCATTGCGGGCGATATCTGCATTTATACAAACCAGGACCATATTATCGAAACCATTGATTGATATCTGGTAATCGCGCAATACCGTTGTAACAATCCACACCGGAACGGTATTCGATACTCTATTTACATCACACCTATCACAGAATTTAAAACCATGTCACAAATGACCCCGCAGGAAATTGTCCATGAGTTGGACAAACATATTATCGGCCAGGATGCAGCCAAGCGTGCCGTCGCCATTGCCTTGAGAAATCGCTGGCGCAGGCAGCAAGTTGCCGATCCGCTGCGTCAGGAAATCACGCCGAAAAATATTCTGATGATTGGTCCGACCGGGGTCGGTAAAACCGAGATTGCGCGGCGTCTGGCAAAGCTTGCAAACGCGCCTTTCATCAAAATTGAAGCGACCAAATTCACCGAAGTCGGCTATGTCGGGCGCGATGTCGATTCGATCATCCGCGATTTGGCGGAAACCGCTGTTAAGGAATCACGCGAAAATGAAACCCGCAAAAAGCAGCCGCTGGTTGAAGACCGGGCTGAAGACCGGATTCTTGATGCTTTATTGCCCGTTGCCAGAGATTTTGGTGTTCATTCGAATATAGAAGATCAGGATAACGCGACGCGGCAGAAATTCCGCAAGAAATTACGCGAAGGTGAGCTGGACGATAAAGAGATCGAAATCGAAGTCGCCGCGCCGCGCGCCAATATGGAAATTTTCGCGCCACCGGGAATGGAAGACTTGACCTCGCAAATTCAAGGTATGTTCCAGAATATGACCGGGGAACGCAAGAAAACCCGGAAGCTGACAATCCGTGAAGCGAGGAAGATTCTTCTCGAAGAAGAAGCGGCGAAAATGGTGAACGATGAAGAATTGAAGTTGACGGCGATCCAGAATGTGGAACAGAACGGCATCGTGTTTCTCGATGAAATAGACAAAATTGCCAGCCGTGCAGGGCATACCGGCGGCGATGTTTCCCGCCAGGGGGTGCAGCGCGATTTGCTGCCTCTGGTTGAAGGCACGACCGTTTCAACCAAATACGGCATGATCAAAACCGATCATATCCTGTTTGTGGCCAGCGGCGCATTTCATATGTCCAAACCTTCCGATTTAATTCCTGAGTTGCAGGGGCGTTTCCCGATTCGCGTTGAGTTGACCAGTCTGAGTGTCAGTGATTTTGAGCAGATACTCACCAATACCGATGCCTGTCTGACCCGTCAATACGAAGCGCTACTGGCCACGGAAGGCGTTACATTGCAGTTCGGCGAAGATGCAATCAAACGCTTGGCTGAAATAGCCTTTTCCGTGAACAGTAAAACGGAAAACATCGGTGCCAGACGGTTGCATACGGTGATGGAGAAACTGCTGGAAGACATCTCATACGATGCACCAAAACACAGCGGAAAGACGATTGTGATTGATGCAGCGTATGTTGATCAGCGCCTTAAAGACTTATCGCAAAGCGAAGACTTGGCGCGCTACGTGTTGTAATTACGCTGCTTGCAGCGTTTTTCTGCGGTAGGCAGCAAAACCGAGCAACCCGAATCCGGCAAGCAACATTGTGTAGATCTCGGGCTCGGGTACCGGTGTCAGGAGACTGACATTGTCCAGAGCAATGACTTCCATCACCGGTGTAAAGTGCTCGGCATTGATCCAAAGTGCATTCAGGTTGGAAAGAACAGCGAGCAATTGCGCATCGGTGGCCAAAGCTCCGGAAAAAGTATCGGCAACCCGCCAAGTACCGGCTGTGAGCGCAGCATCGAAATGCGTCCAAGCGGCTGGCAAGCTGTTGGTGGCTTCATAAACCAGCGTCAGTCCGGCGCCTTTTAAGACAATTTCGGCTTCATTGGCGTAACTCGTGCCCGCAACCATATACCGGCTATCGAATTGAAGGCTGCCGCCAAAAGCAGCGCTCTGATCGCCGAGGAATTTGCCGGGGGCGCTAAAATATGTCCATTGCGAATCGGGATCGGCAAGCGTAATGGAACCGGCGGGTACGCCGTCTGCGCTGTGTGTGGGCGTTAAACCGCTGGTGATGACCGACCAGGAAGGAGAGCCATCCGTTGTGAGTCCGCTCCAGCCATCAGCATCGCTATCGAAAGTGCTGGATACGAGTGAGCTGGCGGCGATCGTGGAATAACTCAGAATAGTCAAACAGCAAGCAACAGAAATGACAGAACGGATCATAAATAGTCTCCTTGGGTAGGGTTGAAGCTGAAAGTGTCCTAAAGCTGAAGTGAATATAGTTTGGATTCTCTCATTTTGTCAAATAGATAAAGTCATTATTGTAGAATCGGCCTGAATAACAATTTCGATTCAGCTGCATATTGAGAGGTACGGATACCGGGGCAGCATGGATGCTTATCCAACAAGAGCGGTTAAGGTATAATATCCGGTTTCTCAATATTGGATTGTCGGAGGTTGCTATGCCTATTTATGAATATCTATGCAATTCATGCGGTGCCGAGAAAGAACATTTGCAAAAAATTAACGATGCACCTATTGCAGTTTGTCCTGTCTGCGGCGGCAGCAATTATGTGAAGCGTATTTCTGCGGCTGGATTTCAGCTAAAAGGAAGCGGCTGGTATGTCACTGACTTTAAGAATAATAAAACACAGAAAACGGAATCCAAAGCCAGTGCAAAAGAAAATACGCAACCTGCGGCATCTGCCGCTACGGATTCACCGGCAACAACAGAAAGCAGTTCCGCTTCCACGGCGGCTGCCGATTAACGGATCCGCAATATCCCAATACAACGCGATGCATGTACTTGGCTACTGCCGGTAATACCGGAAAATCACTTATCTCACCATTCTGACTACTGAATAGAACTATGCGTACAAACTACTGTGGCGCCATTAACACCGGATATCTGGGTCAAACCGTAACTCTTTTCGGCTGGGTGCACCGGCGCAGGGATCATGGTGGTGTGATCTTCATTGATTTGCGCGATCGTGAAGGACTGGTACAGATCGTGTGCGATCCCGATAGCGTGGAAACATTTCAGGTCGCGGAAAAAATTCGCAATGAATTCGTCCTGAAAATTACCGGTAAAGTGAGAAAACGTCCGGAGGGAACGATCAATACCGCGTTGGTCAGCGGTGAGATTGAGATTCTGGTGGCCTCCATTGAGGTATTGAATCCGTCACTGACGCCCCCGTTCCTGATGGATGACGACAATATCAGCGAAGCAGTGCGGCTGGAACATCGTTATCTGGATTTACGCCGTCCTGCGATGCAATCGAATCTGCGCTTGCGGCATAAAGTGGCGATGGCGGTGCGTGTGTTTCTCGATCAACATGGATTTCTCGACATTGAAACGCCGATGCTGACCAAATCCACACCGGAAGGCGCGCGCGATTACCTGGTGCCGTCACGGGTGAATGCCGGTCATTTTTTTGCTTTACCGCAATCACCGCAATTGTTCAAGCAGCTTCTGATGGTATCCGGATTCGACCGGTATTATCAGATCACGCGCTGCTTCCGCGATGAAGATCTACGCGCCGACCGGCAGCCCGAATTCACGCAAATCGATATTGAAACCTCATTTCTGTCAGCGGATGAGATCATGTCGTTGATGGAAGAAATGATACGCGGCTTGTTCAAAACCGTGAGCAATGTGGATTTACCCGATCCTTTTCCGCGTCTCACTTATGCCGATGCCATGCACAAATACGGTTCGGATAAGCCGGATTTGCGTATCCCGCTGGAATTCACCGAATTGACCGACATCATGAAAGATGTGCCGTTCAAGGTATTCCGTGAAGCCGCGGAAAAACCCGATGGCCGTGTCGCGGCGCTATGCGTGCCCAGGGGTGGGGAATTGTCACGCAAGGAAATCGACGATTACACCAGCTTTGTCGCAATTTACGGCGCCAAAGGCTTGGCTTATATCAAAGTCAATAATCTCGCGGCTGGTGTGGAAGGGTTGCAATCGCCGATTCTGAAATTCTTACCGGAAGAAACAATTAAAACCATTCTGGCGCGCACCAACGCAAAGGATGGCGATTTGATTTTCTTTGGGGCGGACAAAACCAAAGTCGTCAACGAATCATTGGGTGCGCTGCGTATCAAAATCGGACATCAGCACGGACACGCTGAATCCGGCTGGAAACCGCTATGGGTTGTCGATTTTCCGATGTTTGAACGGGATGAGGAAGAAAATCGCTGGCAAGCATTGCACCACCCGTTTACGTCTCCGGCTGACGGGCACGAGGACTTGCTCGAAACCGATCCGGGCAAAGCGCTTTCCAAAGCGTACGACATGGTGCTGAATGGCTCCGAAATTGGCGGCGGATCGGTGCGGATACATCGCCAGGAAGTGCAATCGAAGGTGTTCCGCGCACTCAATATTTCCGAACAGGAAGCACAAGAGAAATTCGGTTTCTTGCTGGAAGCGCTGCAATACGGCGCGCCGCCGCATGGTGGGATTGCATTCGGCCTGGATCGTATTCTGACGATGATGACCGGTTCGGAATCGATCCGGGACGTGATTGCGTTTCCTAAAACGCAGCGCGCGCAGTGCTTGTTAACGCATGCGCCCAGCACCGTGGATGAAAAACAATTGCGGGAATTGAACATCCGTCTGCGACAGGTTGAAACCAAGCCCAGTTAACGGGCAACCGGGTGTTTGTGGATGTACAAAATACCGGTTTCTGTGTTGGTGGTGATTCATACCGCTGATTTGCAGGTTTTATTGCTGGAGCGCGCCGATCACCCCGGTTACTGGCAATCGGTGACTGGAAGCCAGGACTCTAGTGAAACATTGACACAAACAGCAGCACGGGAAGTATTTGAAGAAACCGGTTTGAACGTTGCCGATTATGCGCTGACTGATTGGCAAACTGAAAATCGCTATGAAATTTACGAAGAGTGGCGTTGGCGCTATGGACCGGATGTTCGGTTCAATACCGAACATGTGTTTGGGTTAAGCTTACCTGGCATCCTGCCAATCCGGATTGCCGCCAGAGAACATTTAAACTTCATGTGGTTGCCTTGGCAACAAGCAGCGGATAAAGTGTTTTCGAGCAGCAACGCGGACGCCATTCGTCATTTGCCTGAACGCCAAAATCTTCAGCGGAATAATCGTTAATCGACACCGCCTTGTCCGGAAAAACGCTCCAAATACTTTTTAACAATACTTATACTCTTGGTGTGATGCACTTGGTAAATCACAATGAAATTGATGAGTCCGTGCATCAATAGCGATAGCAATAGACCTTCAAAAATGCCGAGACGGTAAACAAGCAGGGCGCAAATGACCGCAAGCATCATCGCATACTGGCCTTGATGCGCGACGTGTACGAGTCCCATGATCATTTTCCAGCCGGTAAAAATCATGATCACCGCCAAAGAAAACTTGGGCAAAAACTCTAACAACTCCGTGTTCAATACAAAGAACAAGATAACCAAGCCGATCACCAGTACGGAGAATTTTGTATAAGCGCCTGCCAGCTTGTTCGTAGTGCTTTTAGCCACACCATCCAGATTGGTCATGCCGCCAAAGAAACTGGATCCCATATTGGCGATCCAGATCGCCAATAAACTATTGTTGGTATTGCATTTGCGGTTTAGTGGATCGATTTTCTGAATAGCTGCATTGCTCATGACTTGCTCGATGACATCGATAACCGCCAGCATGGCTGCAAAACCGATGACATACAACCAGGTCAATGCGCTATCGAAATGCGGTAGCGGCAATGATAAATTGAGCGGCACATCTTCCACATGCAGCATCGGCATGGCAACAAATTGCGCCAATATGACTCCCGCAGTAATTAAAACAAAATAAGGGATCGCCGGTTGTGTTGCTTGGAATTTGGCAAAAAGGTAAAGAAAAACAGCAAAGCCTGAGATCGAAATCACGATCATCAAAATACGAGCGCTATTCCAGAAGCCTTCGGATACCGATTCTGCCGGTATTTCATACGTCATGACAAAGAAATTGAGGACAATTTTAAGTCCCACACCGGCCAATAAGCCTTCAACCAGATATTCAGGCACTGCCAGGAGAATATATTTCTGTAGATTGAATTTCCAAATGATAGCTTGCATAAATGCCGTCAGGAAAATCACAAATGCCATATTGGCCATACCAAAATTGGCAACCCCTAGTGCCAAAACCGGCGCTAAGCCAGCAGCCACTCCTGGTGCTCCAATATAGTTGCCGGGTTTGAACCAGGCATTGATCCAACCAACAAAACAGGCAAAAACAACGGTTGCTAGCGCAACTTTGATTGGATAATCGGACATCAGTGCAATGCCGGTAGTCAATGGAATTGCCATTGCTCCTGTGATTACCCCGGCTTGCAGATCACGCGTGAGGAATTTAGCTTGAAATGCTGCGGAATTATGCATATTTCGATACTTCAGATAATTTGTTAATGCAATACCAAACGATAATTGCATGCAAACTTTGCTGGGTGCTCAAGGAAAATACTGCAGGAAGGCAAATTCCTGCATTTTTAACGAATAAAATTCTAATGGTATTAATTCCCGTAATCTTATGTACGGGATTTTTTATATATTCAAGTCATTTAAGATTGATTACTTGAGGCTCATCGTCATTGTGCTGTATATCGGCCTCACCGCTTGTTTGTATTTTAGATTCAATTGTTTCCGATGCTATTTCATGCCCGTCTTGCAGACTTGAATCATTATCAGCCTGATCTTTATCATCATCTCTTTCTATGTTGTTTTCGCTTGCTTTATTCTCTTCGTCGCTTTTAGAACTGAAAAGACCTGTAAACCAATCAAATAAACCCATAGCACTTCTCCTTTTGTTGGAACAGCGATAAATTGATAAATCTAGGGGATATACACACAACGCTGGCTGTCACTATCGAAGCTATTGTGTAACTGGGTGAGCGGTTGCCTCCTTTTTAAAGTTGATTGTTGGTGTCAATCACATAAAAGAAATGGCCAAAACAGTATTAGTCTATGAAACTAATGTGTAATGACCATTCTGTATTGAAACAATTATGTTTTTTTGTTTTGTAAAAACCAAAACAAATTGATCTGAAGTTACTGCATCAAAAAAAACATATTGTGAGTAATTGTTCATTTATGTAGCGTTTTATCCAACTCTTTCGATTACCTCAAGCTTTCTGGTATTCAAGTTATTACAGGCTGTCAGTATTTGCAGATGAGGCGCTAGATCGGGAACCTTATCCTTGATGATATTAAGTGCAAATTTACCGAGGAATAACGCTTTTTCTTTTGCTAAGAGATATTCCGGACCGGCTTCATCGCGATACACCCCGGAAGTCATTAGCACCACACCATCAGCAGCAATCCGGCCTTCGTCGATATTGTTTTTCAGAAGCTTGGCGGCTGTTTCAATCGCAACGGAAAGATTAGGATCAAAAGGTCCGACAATAAACGCGGTATTGATGACATGCAGCCAGTCAAAGCCACGGCCAACGCCGATTACCCATTCTTTGTGTTCAGATTCTTCGATGGGCCGATTGGTAGAACGGATTTCTGCAATATGCCGGATATTCCCCCGCACCAGTGGCATCAAGTCCCGGATAACCCTTTCAGGCATTGTGGGGTAGAGTGAACGCAGCATTTCTTCCAGTTCAAGTTGCGACGATTCTTTCGCATTCGCCAAATCAACGGAGCGGCCATCTTCACCGTGCAGAACCAGAGCATCCAAGTCGGTTTCAATGCCGCAAACGATGGGCACTACCGCGCCACCCTTGCCATAAACCGATTGAAATTGACTTTTTAGCTTAACGGCAGCAGCTTTTGCAGCTTCCGTATCGTAATGGAATCCCCGGCAGCCGCGGTGTGTATCTCCACGAGCAAAGTGATAGGTGACAAAAACCAAACAGTGTCTGCCGCGGCTGATGGAATATTCGACCCATTGATCGATAGCTGCTTGAAAAAATGGCCAACCCAGATCAAAGATACCACCCAAATTACGAAATGGCTGAATGATCCCAAGCGCGGTTTGTGTCATAACCGGCAAATGCAATCGGCCATCCATGCATTTTAGCGCGGCTATTTCGGTTGGATGTTCGCCTCTATACCTCCGGCGCTCTGTGGCCAAATCTATGAAAGCTTGCGAATGTCTTGCATTTAAATCGAGTAAATAATCGATTCCAGTATTCGAATTTTTCATCATTCTCCTAAAAAAATTTAGCATATTATGAATTATGAGTTTAAAACTAGCGGGTTGTTAAGGTTAATCGAGACAGCCATTCTTCCGAAGCAATTTGATTAATATTAAGAATGTATTCAGGATAAAAACCTAGAGCTAATATTAGCAGCGCCGGAATGAGTAGTAAAATCATTTCTCGTAATTGCAGATCAATTACTTGCTTGACATCGTCATGAACAATCGGCCCCAAGAAAGTCCGGCGTGTATACGATAGCATATAGGCTGCGCCAAGTATCGCACCGGATAATGCTGCAATGCCTAAAACAGAGTGCGCGCTGATTGCGCCCAGAATCATCAGCAACTCAGCCGGAAATCCGCTGGTACCGGGTACTCCAATACTTGCCAACGTAAACAGGAAATAAAAAGCCGTCAGTTTCGGCATGACTTTAGCAAGCCCGCCTAAATGAATCGCTTCAGTGCTACCGAGCCGGTGCTGTATAAAGCCCGCTATGAGCATCAGTGAGCTGGCTACAAGCGTAAAATTCAGCAATTGAAAAATAGCACCTTGGAATCCTTGTATGTTGAGCGATGCGATCCCCACCATGACTAATCCGACGTGACTGACACTGGCGTAGGCGAGCAGGCGGCGCAGATTTGTTTGCTGCAATGCGATCAAGGCCCCATAGATGAGTGTAAAAGCCCCAATCACGCTCAAAACCCAGCTGTATTCCATTGCGGCAACCGGTGCCAGCGGCATCGCAAAACGCAAAATCCCATAAATACCCAATTTCAGACCCACCAGAATGGCGACGATGTGCGTTGGCCCCTCGGTCGCTACTGTAGGTAGCCAAGTGTGTAATGGAACCAGCGGTGATTTTACGGCGAAGCCGAATAACAGTAAGAGAAAGACCAGTTCTTGCAATTCATTCGGTAACGGCGTATCTAGCAAAACGGGTAAGCTGAAAGACAAATCTGTAGGTATTTGCCCTCCGGATTGTAGCGCATGGTTTGTCGCCAATACGATAATTGCCAGCAATAAGGTGACGCCGCCGGACAGCATAAACAATGTATATTTCATTGCTGCGCTGCGCCGATGCGAACCGATGCCCCATAAACCGATTAAGAAAAAGAACGGTGGCAGCGTTAGCTCCCAGAACAGGAAAAATAACACCGTGTCCAAGGCACAGAATATTCCAATGCTGACGCCTTCAAGCGCCAGTAATAAAGAGAAATGAAAGCGTGAAGTATGGGAAATGGTATTCCACGAGGCTAACATCGTAATCACGGTCAGCAATGCAGTCAGCGGCAAAAACAAAACTGAGATACCATCAACGCCGATCAAATATTCGATGTTCAAAAGCGAAATCCAGGCGCGGCGTTCAACGAGTTGAAATTCACTTTTATCCGCATCAAATAAAATAAGTACGCAGATTGTTAGAAGAAAAGATAGCACAGCGATAAAAAAGGCCACTTGCTTCGAAAAATCGACATTACGTATTGATCCAGCCAATACGGCCCCTAATATGGGGACAATTATCGTAAGGCTTAGCAGCGGGAAATCAGCTTCAATCATTCTAATTGTCCTTTGAAATAATATATTGCGTAGTCAGCGGCTTGCTAGTATTAAGCGCGTCGATATTGTTGTGAGAATTACTGCCGGCATGAATATTTTGATCAATGATATGCAACCACGGTGAAGTATTCAGTCCGGCGCCTATGAGCAAGCCGCAGATGGCAATGGTGATAATCCATTCGTTCCTGGGAGAGGGCGGGGAACTGGCGTGATGCATGTTCACAAAAGGCCCTTGGAAACGCTTCGGTGCAGCGATAAATATTTGCTGGAAAGCACGTAACAGCAATCCAACTGTCAAAACGTTACCAAATAAAATGGCAATGGCAATAAGCCACCCTTGACCTTGAATAGTGCCATCGATTAACAAATGGATGCCGTCAAACCCCGGTGTTCCGGGCATACCCATCGTACTTAACGCGCAAATGACAAATAAAACGGCAATGGCCGCATTCGTGTCAAACATGCCGCCTAAGCGTGGAATAAAAGCTGTGTGCGTACGCTTATAGATCATGCCAAGACTGAGCAGTATGCCGGCGGTCGCCATACCGAACGATAAGGCCAGAACGATACCGCCTTCCATACTATGTGTGCTGGAATCAAATAAACCGACAGTGATTAGTCCGGTTTGACTGATGATTGCAAAGGCGATCAAGCGGCGAAAATTAATTTGCATGAAAGCTAGCAATGCACCGTAAAAAATCCCGATTAAACCGAGCAAGGTCACAAACCAAGCCCATTGCTCCGCAACTTCGGGAAGCAGGGGGATTAAATAGCGTACGATCGCATAAATGCCCAGTTTCAGACTGACTAGAAAAATTCCGACACTTGCGATAGTGCCATGTTCAGCCACTACCGGCAGCCAGGCATGAAATGGAAACAATGGCATGCGAATGGCGAAACCGAATAAAAGCAGGAAAAAAATCAATGTCGGGTAATCATGACTAACATTGCTTTCCTTCAGAACAAGCCAATCGAACGATAAGACATCAGTCGTTAACATGACGCCAAAACCAAGCATCAAAAACCCTGCCAACGCCATCAACAATCCGCTACTGAAGTGTTGTAACAGTAACGCCACAACCCACCGCCGGTTTTGGCTTGATCCCGATCGCAGTGTCATCAAGACAATAGGGATCATTTCAAGAAAACACCACAACCAGAACTGCATTGCATTCAGTGCGGCAAAAGCACCGATCAGAATGGCTTCATAACCCAGTAAAGAGGCAATATGAGTACGGTCTGACACATGCCGCGCCGTGAGGGTATAAATAAGGGTTAGTAATGCCAGAGTGGATGTCAGCAGTATAAATAAAATATTAGTGCCATCCACACCGACCGTATAGGTTACGCCTAAGCCTTGATAGCGCTCATAGAGTTGGATACCCGGCAAGTCGGGATCGAAAACTGATAGTAAATAGACGCTGAGCAAAAATGTCGCTGCCGTTCCAACGAAGCCTAGACGTAAAGCAATAACCGGCGAGGATGTCATGATGACTGCGGCCATCATAACCAGCGGAATAAGCGTCAGTACCGACAAAACTGGAAAAGAAACTGTTTCTGACCAATAAGTAATTTGTGTAATATCCATCGAAACCTCAAATTGAAGCGGCAATCATTAAGACAATGAATACAAACAGCACCAGGTAACGCGGTTTGAGAATAGTCTGTTCAAAAGTATTCGCAATCTGCCCGAGCTTTCTGCCAATATCGACTGTATCCATGCCGATACCGCGCAATACCAAACGATCTTCAAACCAGCTCATGATATTTGCTGCCCATTCAAAGAATTTTCCGACTATGCCGCTACCGCGGACAAACTCAAGGTGTATTCCATCACGGATATCTTTACCCATCTTTTTCTCCAATTGCGTCAGTGATGAGATGGTGTAGTTTGAAGAAACGGGAGCACCCATGGCACGATCGATGATATTTTTATCGAACCGGTCCAAATCGTGTCCAAGACCATAAATAGGTCTGACCAATGTTCTATCGGCAATCGGATCAAGCCAGAAGCGCTGCAACGATGCGATATATAACCAGCGTTTATTGGCGATTGCGGCGGCTACCGGTTTCATCGGATTGCCATAGACATAGCGCAGTAACGAAGGCGCTGTTAACACCTGGTAATTTCTCACTATGGCATGCGCGCACAAATGCCAGCTCGCCAATTCCCATAAACCCAAACCGCATTCCAAAAACATAAGACCCAACTGCCCTGTAATGGCAAAGCATAGTGAGCTTTTGGTATCGGTTTGTGTCAATCCGACAATATAGCTATAAATTGCTGTAAACAATCCAATCGCCACCAGCACGGACATGGTGAGCGGTGCGAGCTCGATAAGCGGCCGCAGTAAAATAACCAAAAAGATGCCAGCGTGGATCATCACAGCACCATAGAACACAGCACTGGAAGGCGTGGGTCCTTCCATCGCTCTTGCTAGCCAGGGTGTAAATGGCAGTTGCGCTGACTTGGCAACCGCAGCGACGACGAAGCATAAGCTGATTACGGTGGCAGTCGGTGTTGATAGCGTTGTTGCAATTTCGTTCAGGTTGAACCAATTCGTCGTTCCGGCATAGTAAAAGGAAAGGGCTATGCCTAGAATAAAGCCGGCGTCTCCGATACGGTTGGTTACAAAAACCCGTGTGGCGTTAATGGTTGCGGTGGGTCGGTCATAGGCGAAAGATATCAATAAATACGAACACAATCCCGCTAACTCCCAGCCCATAAACGTAACAACCGCATTACCCGAGAGTATGAGCAGCAGCATCGCCGACGAGAACAAGGATAAAACAAAAAAGAAGCGGTGAAATCCGGGTTCAGCATGGATGTAGCTTGTTGAGAAGCGCGCGATTATGAGTAAAATTATCGAAAATAAGGCGGCTGCAATGACGCTGAAACCTGTCGTGATGAAATTGAATTCAACGACGAGATTGCCGCTGCCAAGCCATTTTCCTAGCGAAGTATAGTTGGAATTGATACCCAATAAATCAGCGCCTAACAGGGCGATCGCGATCAAACACGACAAGGTAATGGCATTTTTAGCCACATTTGCGCTGATCGGCTCGTCTTTTTTTCCGCTGATGCGATCAAACAAAATACCGAAACCGATGATCGCAGCGGCTATGAATGGCAATAACGGTATTAAAAAAACCAATTGATCCATTTTAGGCTCCTGTCGGATGAGGTTGTTTGATTAAAGCAGGTGGCAAGGGCACGTTGATGCTCTGATAGTAAGCAACGGACGACTCATATTCAGGCACTTGTTTTCCTGCCGCTTGCCAAGGAACAAATCCAACGCCACGTTCAAATACTGAAATTTCAGCCGTATCGGGATCAATTGCGCTCAGCAAAATCCAACCACCGCCGACGAGTTCACGGATGCTGGCTTGCCGCTCATAAATTTGTCCCAGTATTTCGGTTTTGGCTTCCACTAAAACCTGCAATCGCAACGGTTCGTGGATTTCAATCATCTGTTTGGTTAACCCGGTACGTAAATCGCTACTGGTGCCTTCCAGCACGCCGAACATCCCGGTAATGTTATGCGTGACTTTAGAGCCGGAGCCAAAATAGTCATTGTTTACCGTGGAGAAGTAATACTCCAGGTTGATACCTGCACCCACCGGACCGACCGCTAACAAAAGATTTTCAAGCAACTTGCCATCGGCATCCTGCGTGGGATCATATGAAATGAGAAAAACACGCCGGTCCAAAAATGTTCCTTGCGACACGGATCGCCGCCCGATGATCGCTGCGGCAATCGTGGCGTGATTGAATTCCGGAAATGCTTGCGAAAAATCATTTGCACGCAAGGTCACATGTTCTTTTCCGGCTTCCGGGGTGCGAGGGTTGTTAGCCGAGACAAAGCGCCGGCAACGTTCGTGAGCTGAAGCTTTACTCGCTTTGATTAAATCGTTCCTGAATGCTTCGAATGCAGGCAATACACTTTGTGGAATATCTTCAAGATCATACCAATAGTATTCGTCGCTACAGGTGTCGTGTTCAGCGCCGACAAACCAGGTGTCGTCGGGAATGTGAATGCCGCGTTCGGCGAGTAATTTTCTAATTTCCGGACGATTTGCCATGGCTGCAAAAAGCCGCGCGTTCGGTCCGCCACGCTTGCCGCTACAGGCGCCGCAGTTGTAACCAAACTCATGCGGATTATTGAGGTTGGTCGATCCATGGCCGGCTAAGCAAACAATAGGGGCGAAACCGTACGATAAGCCGGTCGTGCGCATGAATACCGTTAACCGGTCGGCTTGTTCCGTATCGGTAAAGCCCAACCGGGGCTGATCCGGGGTTGCGGGCGTATCCGAAGCAGGCGCTTTGAACATCAATTCGGTGGGGACTTTCTTTTCAATACTTTGACGCAAGGTGGTATTGAGCGCCAGAAAATATTTCGGTAAAAACACTCTGCCGAGCAGGCCGGCAAACACAACCGGCGCTAATGTATCAATGATGGCATGCGAAAGAATAAGACTGCGCCGCAATGATTGATTCATCACATAAGCGAGTTTCTTATAAAAACGATATCCTTTGAAATGCTCTTGCAGTATCGGTTCCGCGCCTTTTCTCGGGACTTCATTGACATCATTTGCAGGGCGTACGACCACCGGGCACTGCATTTTAATTTCTACATCGTCTATCCCTTTGTAATTCATTGGCACGCCAAAAAATCCTGCAGCGCCTATGGTCTCAATGGCGGGGTTAATTTCTTCCAGTTGGCGGCGCAGACTCTCTTCACGGTCATCCATGCAAGTGACAATCTGCGCTTGCGGCCGCTGGGTACGTTTGGCCCAGCGGCCGCGGCCAACATTGGCTCGCAGAGTTTGAAAAAAATCTTCCCGGTAATGATATTCGTAGGCATACAGCCATATTTTGCTGCGCTCAGGCGCATTAAATTCGTCCAGTACCGTCAGCATCTGGAGTAAATCGTTTTTCTGCATGCCATGAATATCCGCAGCCGTGAGCCCTAGATGCTGGCACAGCCGGAAAAGCCGCCAGCCGCTATTAAAAGCCGCGTGTTCAGAATCTTTTTTAACCAGTGGACTGAATTGCCAAGTCCATGTCAGGTCGGCTAAGGATTGCCATTCTTCCCGTTGCTCGCGTTCGGATCCGGCGCGCAAAATCAAATCCTTGGCAAGATTGGTCAGATACTCCGGTAAATTGCCATCATACAATTGCTTCCGGACCATGAACTCGGATAAATTTCTGCGAAAATAATAGCCGATCGTTCCCAGCTTGGCTTCGATCTTCCAGGTGTCTTTGCAGGCCTGATTGAGCCATAGCCGATCCAATGTGAGACGGATAGCCAGATAATCGGCCATATGCAGCGTTGCGTCATTTTCCGTATGGTAATCAGGATTATGCTCACGCCAATTGATCATTCCCGACCAACCCGGCAACTCAAGCGCCAGCTGCTGGATATAATCTTCCCATTTGTCTTGTGGAATCTCCATGTTGGTTAATTGCAGAATAATGCAATCGACCGGATCTTCCGGTGTTTCGTCGACAATATTTTGCCAGTCGGGCAAATCGTGTAAAAAAGGATTCACGTCGAAATGCGCTGTCGAGCGCCAAGCTGCATAGAGCCCCAGTTTGCTGCGACCGGGCAATTGCCATGCCGCAACGCCTTCATCCAGTACCGATGCGCAGATTCGTATGATCTGCGGCCTAATGGAATAAAGAATATCGATACCGCTTAAAGCCAGAACAAAACTGCGTAATGTAATTTTGTTGCCGATTTGCGCCAGCATTTCATTGAGTTTGGTTTCCGCATCCCTACGCATTTTTTGATGTACGGGAATGCCCTCGCCATTTGCCAGGTTTGTTTGGATTTTTTCCAGCCACTCTTTGGCCTGCTCTTCTGAGAGATCCAACATGTTCTCGGGGTGCAAGTCGGTTAGCTCAATACCCAGTTTGTTGAGAATGCTTTCCCAAAGCTGTTTAACGGCGATATTGGGATCGGAAATGCAGCTGAGCATCCGTGCACGCGCTTCTTTAGAAACATCCGGTTGAATGGTATGCAGCACATTCCGTTCTTCGATCTGCCAATTCAATTGACTGATCGACAGAGTAGGCAGCTCATGCAGCAGCGCAATTTGGTAGATATCTCTACGATTGATTGTCAGATCGTTGGCATGAAAAACAATGTGCTCAGACTGTAAGTTTTTTGTATGTTCAAACGCGGCTGCAAGGTCTGTGTCGGTTATTTTGCCTTGCTGATAAAGGTCCCTGTTCTTTGAATCCGGTAAATAACCATAAACACCGGTTAATTTTTCATATTCCGCCACACCTTCTTCGAACGGGAGATGTTGAAAACCATGAATGGTGTTGTGATGCACAAATTTATGCAGCGGGCGTTGTCCTGGAAGAATATGATCCAAGTGATGGATTGCTTCAATGATATGGTGACGTAGATCATGAGATTCGGAATTCATTTCAGTTATCCTATTGAATACTTTGAATAATAATGCCGTTCATTTGATTCATGGTTGCCATTGAAAGGTCAATCAAAGGCGCTGGCCACAAACCAAACAGCACGATCAATACAACCAGAAAACCAGCTGCTATGAGTTCGTACAACTTTAAATCTTCAATGTTACGCATCTGGGGTTTTACCGGACCGGTGAATAACATACCGATGGTGCGCATGGCGTAAGCTGTTCCGATCATGATACTCACCCCCAGCAGTATCATGAGATTTCCCCATTGCTGGAATCCACCGACGATCGCATGCAGTTCTGCAATAAAACCCACCGTACCAGGCAACCCCATTGCTGCGAATAAAGTAATCGTCATGAAGAGGGCAAAACGCGGCATCACTCTTACCAAAGAGCTATAGTCCAGAATATTTCGGGTATGGGTGCGCTCGTATAACAAACCCACCAGCAGAAACATTGCTCCCGCTACCAGACCATGCGCAGTCATTTGTAAAACAGCGCCAATCAGGCCGGTTTTATTCATGGTGGCAATATCGAGCAGGATGATCCCCATGTGACTGACCGAAGAATATGCCACCATCGCTTTCATATCCGTTTGCCGCCATGCCAGAACACCGCCATAAATCATTCCGATCAATGCCAGGGTTATTAAGAGTGTTTGCAGCATCTGTGTTGCTTCCGGCAGCATGACAATGACTCTGATCATGCCGTAGGCGCCCATTTTGAGAAGAATTCCCGATAGCAATATACTGACTGGGCTTGGTGCTTGTACGTGAGCTAATGGCAACCAGCCGTGTAGTGGAAAAATAGGCATCTTAACGCCGAAGCCGATCAGAAAACCAATTAAAACCCAAACTTGCTCATTCCTTGGCATGCTCTGTGCCGCGACGGTCATCGCAGACATCAGAGTCCCGCCATGCGGCGGCATGTATTGACTGATCGCCAATAAACTGATCAGCATGAAAATAGAGCCACCCATCGTATAAAGCACAAAATTCAAACTGGCGACATGACGGCGTGTACCTCCCCAGCGATCAATGAGCAGAAACAGCGGCGCTAAAGTCAATTCCCAGAAAATATAGAACAATGACCAATCTTGCGAAAGAAATACGCCCAGCATCCCCAATTCCAGCAGCAGGATACTGACATAGTAGCTTTTGATATTGTGTGCGATGTTGAAAGAAGCGAGTAGCGCAATTACAGTGAGCAATGCGGCCAATACCACCATGGGCAGTGATAATCCGTCGACGCCTAATGCAAGTGCAGTATTCAGCTTGGGATTAAAAACAAAATACTCATAGAACTGTATTTGACCATCCGATCGATCGTAATTAAGAACCAGCCAGAAGCTTAAGAGAAATACCAGGAGTGCAATTAGATTAGCGGTGAAACGGATTTGGTTTGTGTTCTTACTCGGAATTAACGCAAGTATCAGAATACCTAATACTGGTGTTAGAAGTAATGTACTGAGTATTCCCATCGAACGATTTATCCTTTTACTTTTATTATAAGATTAAGTTTTTATTAAAAATATTTATAAATAATTCAACATATTTGTTTGAAATTTTTAAGTGAACCGAAATCTGATGTATGAATCGGACCAAAACTGCCTCTATGTCAGAAAAACTGTACTACCACTATCAGAAATCATTAAATCCCTGTTGCTGTAAGGGTAAGCTAACACAATGAATGTGAATTAAAAGTGAAATGCATGTGAATTAAAAGTGAAGATAATGAGGCATGAAAAAACTTTCTCAAACCGGTTGTCTGGTTGCAGAGAATCGAATTTATGGTGTTCTAGCGGTTTTTGATTGAGCAAAATTCTGAGTATTTTTTTGCGGTGATTCAGAAGCGGAAGTACAGAAATTTTTTTTGCGCTTGCAACAAAAAATGAAAGGATGCGAAATCATTATCCATTTGAAATGAATGGGCCGCAGTGACTGAAGGTTCCATCATGAATTTCGCTAAAACCGGATAAGTTACTGTGTATAAAATTTAATTGATTGTAGATATCCAATTTCGATTAAAAAGATTGTGAATATTTTGTGAGAATGTTGTAAAATTTATGTGAATTTTGCCGTTTCTGAGATTCTGAATTGATCGGAATGCGCCTGAAAAGGCAAATTTTGCAAACTCTTCTATAGGAGGCTTTATGAAAATGAGCCGATTTCTTTTTGTAACAGCAATAAAGATCTGCTTTGTAGTGTTCGGTATTATTCCCTTGGTCAGCGTTATTTTATTTGGCGCTCTCCCGACATTGCCACAAATACACTCTGTTATAGGTTGGGTGGGATTGGAAGTGATGAGTGGATCAATTCTGTTTCTGAGCTATCTTGCTGTTGCAATGTTGTATATGGTGTCAAAAAATAAAGCGCGTTTTTCTTCAGTAAAAGTTGCAGCTTAACCCCTTATTAGCCTTATAAGGAGTCAATGCTAACGATCAGTGAGTATTGGCTCCTTTTTTATTCTCTCAATTTACTTTTCAATCCATAAGCTCGTTTGGGTACTCAAATCTTTCGAAATTCCGCCAATATTTCGATATGGGGAGTGTGCGGAAACAAGTCAATCAGTTGAATCTCGTTTATTTGCCAGTTATTTTGTTGAAAGAACCAGGCATCGCGCGCGAAAGTTTCCGGGTTACAGGAAATATAGATAATCGTTTTTAACGCAGCGAAGCAGGAAAAAAAGCCCTGATGTTTTTTTAGTCCGGCGCGTGGTGGGTCTAAAACCAACGTTGTTGCATCGCATACCGTTTTTTGCATGTTCCTCCAAATTGACGGACTGAAAAGATCCGCGACGTGTGGAGTTACCTTCGCCAGCGCTTTGCTTTTCAATAATTGAATGGCATCCGGGTCGGATTCGTAAGCGATAAGTGCAGTACAGTTCGATTCCGCAATGATTTGCGTGAAATTCCCCGAACCGCAAAATAATTCCACCGCTTTTCCTATCTGGGAGTTGCGAGCGAGTGTATTCCGTAACCACTGTCGCATCCACTGATTCTGCTGCGTGTTGCCCTGTTTGAACGGGCGTTTCTGGTTTGTACGGATTTCGTCCGCTTGCATGTCGTCATCCAGTTCAATAAACAGCCAATTGTCTCCGGAGTTTTCCTGCCAAGTTTTATCGGGTAACTGCTGAATTGCCGTTTGCAGCAAGCTCCGGCACTGTTCATTGAGTACCAGACAATCATTCACCGGTGCAATTTGCTGCGAGTTTTCGGATACGAAACCGAGTTTTATTCCATCCGTTTTAATTTGGCAGCGGTTGCGGTAGCCATATATTTGCGGCGCTGGCTGAATAGCGCTGACATTCAACTGAGCCGGATCAAAATCGGCTCGTTGCATGGTATAGAGGAAGCGATTTCGTTTTTGCTCGAGCTGGCTTGTATAATCAGCGATCATCCAGGAGCAACCGGTACAGGCATTTTCTTCCAGACTGACAAAAGGGCATGCGGGTATTTGTCTTTGTGCCGAAGGTTGCGTGAGCTGTATCAATTTGGCATAAGCAAATTTTTTATTATTCAGCGGCTTGTCAATAGTTTCAAACTCACCGCTATCTCCTGGCCAAGTGCCATAAACAAAATAAGAAATGTTATTCTGGGTGTTTTTGACCACACCCAAGCCCTTTTGCGATAAATGCGTTACCGTCCCTGTGAATTTCATGATGAATAGTCAGTTATATTTATTGAAAAGGAAGATCCGTGATGGCGAATCACTATGAAAATTTTGCTAAAGATCCTGAATTGTTGAAAACCGATTTGTCACCGTTGCAGTATCAGGTGACGCAAAATGCCGGCACCGAACCGCCATTCCAAAATGAATATTGGGATCACAAAGCTGCCGGGATTTATGTTGATATTGTATCGGGTGAACCGCTGTTTGCGTCAATTCATAAATTTGATTCGGGTACCGGATGGCCCAGTTTTTACCGGCCGATTGACGAACAGTATATCCGGCTTAAGAGCGATTATGCGATGTGGATGCCGTGCACGGAAGCCCGCAGCCGTTATGCGGATAGTCATCTGGGGCACGTATTCAACGACGGCCCGCCGCCAACGGGCCTGCGTTATTGCATTAACTCTGCCGCGTTAAGGTTTGTAAGAAAAGAAGATTTACAAACGGAAGGCTACGGCGAGTTGCTTGCATTATTCGCGCATGAAGAAAGAAAATAGGCTCGCAATGACAGAAACCAAACCACTCATTGAGGAATTGCTCACTTCGCAACGGTTGCCAACGCTATTGCAAGCGCTGGTTTGCTTTGCCGGTGTGTTTCTGTTGATTTCACTCGGTATGTTCGTATTTGCGATCAGCATTCATGCCGTTATTTTTCTGGCATTGATCTGGGTGTGCCTGCAAGCGCGCTGGCTGGGTTATTCCTTTCTCGATATCCGGCGCATGATGGACGATGGCATCATCAAGGCGCTGCCAGCAATCTATATTTTTCTGTTGATCGGCATGGTCATTGCCAGTTTCATGCAGAGCGGCACCATCGCAAGCCTGCTTTACTACGGATTGGATTTGTTGAGTCCGGGCACATTCTTGGCGGCAGGGTTGATCTTATGCTGTTTCATGTCGGTTGCTACCGGCACTTCCTGGGGCACGGTTGGAACAATCGGAGTGGTGTTGATCGGTATCGGTGAGGCGATGAACATTCCACTGCCGCTCGTGGCCGGCATGATTATTTCCGGCGCCACTTTCGGCGATAAATTATCGCCTATCTCGGATACCACCAATCTGGCGGCCATGAGCGCTGGAACGAGTTTGTACCGGCATATCGGTTCCATGCTCTACACAACAGTACCGACGTTACTAATTGTTCTGGTGATCTTCATGATTATCGGAGAGCATTACAGTGATAATGCTTTACCGCGAGCGCATATCGATGAAATCCGTACCGCTTTGGCAGGCGCTTATCAATTAAATGGCTGGGTGACACTGCTGCCGCTGCTGCTGATGTTCGGTTTGAGTATCAAGCGCTACGCCGCCGAAGTGAGCATGTCGTGCAGTATTGTGCTGGCCATGCTGATTGCCGTCGCTTATCAAGGCAGGGATGGCGTTGATGTATTCAACGCGTTGTGGGTCAATTCGCTGGGTACTACCGGAATTGAGAACATTGACGATTTACTCGGACGCGGGGGATTGTACAGCATGGCGTGGACGCTATTACTGTCCATCATGGCGCTGGCGCTCGGCGGTGTGATGCATCATGCCGGGTTCCTGCAAGTGCTGCTCACCCATATCATCGCACGCATTCAGCGTGTCAGCACATTGATCGCGACCACTATCCTATCCGGATTGATCGGAAACATTGCGATGGGAGAGGCTTATATCTCTATTATTCTCAATTGCCAGCTGTTCAGGAGCGCATACCTTGAAAGGAAGGTCGATAGGGCAGTGCTGTCCCGTTCAGTCGAAGAAGGCGCCACCTTGACTACCGGACTCATTCCATGGACAACGGCGGGTACTTTTTATGTGGCGACACTGGGCGTTCCAACACTGGATTATGCGCCCTATGCTTTGCTGAACTTATTGAATCCTTTTGTTTCCATTGCAATGGCCATCGTGGGGGTTGGCTTGTTGCGTGATAAAAATACACCGCGATCATATTAAGGAAGGGTCTTAGGAAGTTAAAGCGGGTTTAAACGTAATAATTTGAGAATCTGATGATAGAGATTATCACGGCGATGATTAAAACGAAATTCGGTTTCTTTCAAATGCAAATAAAAGGTATGTTCAGGAACACCATTGAACTTTGCCAAACGCCTTTTTGCAAAGCTCCAGAAAGATTCAATGCCGTTGATATGCCGCTCGCCACTGGCGAATTCATTGTTGCCATGACAAACCCTGAAGTGCTTATCAAAACCAATATCGACCAGCCCGTCATATCCGCGCCAGCCATCAGAATGGATGATGGTATCGGGTGCTACATGCCCACGGATAATAGCTTGTAACGTGGCTTTGGAGCAATCAGGAACAATCTCCGTATATACCTTCCCTTGGCGTTTCAGAACGCCAAAGACAATGGTTTTACCATAAGCGCCTCGACCTTTTTTGCCTCTGACACGCTGCGCGCCAAAATAAGATTCATCAACTTCCACAGCACCTTGAAGCGGCGATTCAAGTTCGCAGCAGTAGGCAATTTTTTGCCGCACTTTGAGGTAAATCGTATTGACGGATCGGATAGAAATACCGGTCAATTGCGCGGTACTTGTAGCGGTAAAATCCAAAACAAAATAGCGAATAAGTTGTCTGAATTTAGCTTCTCCAATCCGAGAACGGAAATAGTATCTATTTTTAACATTCATCTCAGTAAGTTAACACACTTCCGTAAGTGCTTAACTTCCTAAGACCCTAAGGAATAAAGATGAAAGAAGTATCAAATCACCGCAGTCATTGGAAAACCATACGTATTATTTTGGCCGCTCTAATAGGCGGATTTTTATTGTCGTTTCTTGGCTTTGGTTTACTGTGGAGCGGCATCCCTTGGCATACTCAGCTAATCATGATTCTGCCATTCTTGCTGTTGTCTTATGGCATATTGCGCTGGAGCAACGGTGCGATAGGGTTATGTGCTTTTATCGTCATGGGTGCTGCACCGCTTGGACTATTGATCATGCAGTTTCGTGATACAAACGGCTCGCACTTAATGCCAATACTGGTTGTTACCGGTTGGTTGATCGGAATCTGTGCCGGTTGCTACTGGGGGAAGTTGTCCCAGAAACCTTCCGTAAATTCATCCAAAGATGTTGTTTCGTCTTGATTTTTTCTTCTGCAAGCAAATCACTTTTTTCTGCTTCAATAGATTAAGGCAATGACATTCCCGGGACAGAGTTCCTGGTAATCTTAGTCATAACCTACTATTAACTCCTTATAAAATAAGGATTAACAGACTATAGATTTAAGTTATCCCGCAGATTAACATGCAATCGTCATGAATTCATGCACTGAGTCAACTCAACAAAGTTGAGTAGTGAAGTTCAAGCGATATCCATTTAATTTTTGCTTTATCAATATTTGCGGGAGTAACAAATGAGTAAACCATTTTATGTACACAATACAATGATCGCGGCGATGATGCTGATGACCGGAGGGGCTGCACACGCTGGACTTTCTTTTGTGGTAACCGATACAGCCACCCGAACCGAAGTATTTAACATCGCAGGATTCGCTACATTACCGACAGGCTCGGCAGTTAGCCTTGGGCATCTCGATTACACAGGACCAGGGTCGCAAACAGTTACCTATACTTATCTTGGCCAGGAATCCGGTTTTATTGACAAATTTTATAACACGTTAAGCGGAGCCAAACTGCTTGAATCCAATGCGGTTGGAACCTCAGTTAGCTCAGTTGTAAGCACGGCCGGGCCGCTGAGTTTCAAATTTGAAGGCGATGTCGGTAGATTTGCCATTAACGGCGGTCACTGGGACAAAGGCACATCGATCGGATTGATTGGTACAAACATGCTAGTTGGAGCTACAACCTATGCCTATGTACTTGGCTACAATGACAGTGCGGGAACTAAACATCTGGGTGACTGGGATGACTTCGTGATTGGTGTAAGCGCTGTGCCTGAACCGGAGACCTATGCAATGTTGCTGGTCGGACTTAGTTTGGTGGGATTCTCATTAGGTAAGCAGAGACAAAGATAAAGCATCGATATCGCTTGTTTTTTGTTAGTTCCAGCAGTAAAAAGGCGTTATGGTGAATGAGTCGAAAATTCATAAAGAAAAGAACGGTAATAAGAAGTAACGCCATATTTAATATAATGAACCATACCGGAATCATACGAAATTGAAATCATTTATCGATATTCAATGCTTGAAAACCGATAAGAAACGGCAGGAATGCTCCGATTCCGCTGCTTTGAATCGACGCTTGCTCGATCGGCGGCGGGAGCAGTTTGACCGGCGCAATATATCGATTTTACGTGGACAAGCACGCTATGACCGGCGCCGGAATGATCGGCGCGATTTATCCATGCTGCATAAGCAGCCGCACAATATGTGCGCGGAATTAGTGAACGCAGGGCTAACACCGCTGTTTTCTACGGCGAAAGGGTATCGCGCTGATTTGCTTCGTATATGGGCTATTACTGAACAAGCGGATTTAAACACGCATCTGCGCAATTATTCGGATAATTCACCTTACATCTGTATCAATCAATACAACCTCAAAGAAGTCGAGACCGCAAGTGCCAAATTAGGAGAAATATATCCAGATGCCATCTTGATCGATATGCGGCTAGCAGCTGACAAAGTGGTCGAACAGTTGCGGATGATCAGAAAAAAGATGGCATCCGCTAAGATAATCCTGCTTTACGAGAAAAATCCGCCAGATTTTATCGATGAGATTATCGAGTTTCGCATATCCGGGTTTTTACCGGTTGGAGCCGATCATAAAATATTCGAGAAAGCGATACAGGTGATCGTTCACCGGGAAGAATTGTGGTTTCCGCATCACGTGGTGCAGCGGATATTTGATGTGTTGTCCGGATGGCACAATATTTCTTGCGCTATTCCATCAAGAGATATTGCATTAACGAAGAGCGAGCAAGAAATTGTAAAATTAGTAGCGAAGGGATTGACCAATAAACAGATTGCGCTGCAACTTTCTGTGAGTCCGGAAACAGTGAAAAAACATTTGAAGTCTGTTTTTATTAAAACCGGGGTTCGTAATCGCAGTCAATTGGTCTTTGGCTATCTTTCAAGAATCGGTGTTTACAGCTAATGGAATCACAGTTCTGTGCAGTAGATTTAAGATATTAGATACTTTTTTTACTTATAGTACCCATTTAGGGAATATGAATTTCGCTAATAATGTAGGAATATCTAAACGTGGAGAGGTAAAAGATGGATGCTAATAAATTATAGAGGCTGTTGATTTAACGCGCGATTCTTCTCTTGCATGTTTTGGTAATACGAGTAGTAATTTTGGTGTTATAACAAATAAGTCAGAATTGCTACAAAAAGGCTTATTTTGGGATTTTTTGGAGGTAGGTAAAATGATTTTAAAAAAATTAGCAATATCAGCTCTTGCAACCGGCGCTCTCGTTATTGGAAGCGGCGCTCAAGCAGCAACGTATCAATTCGGTCAATTATTATCAGGTGGCGGACCTGCAAGTGTGCATCTTGCGGATCTGGATATCAATGATCTTGGCGGCGGTCATTGGTCATTCACTTTGTACAACGTTGATCTAAGTGCTTTTGGTTCTAAAGCATTTGTTGGCTCAATGGCTGTAGATGGTATAACACCAAGTTCTGTTACAACTGTGGCAGGTGGCGGGGTAAGTAGTGTTGGCATTAGCCCTGGTGGTGGACCTGGTGGTAGCTTTGATTTTAGATATGATACCGCTAGTGGAAGCGATAGACTTACGACAGCAGAATCAGTTTCATGGGATGCTTTTGGATTAGGCAGTTCACCGCTCCCAAGTAACGGAGATTTGGCTTTACATATTCAAGGTACTAGTTTTTCACCTAGCTCTGCTTGGTACATTTCGCCAGTTCCAGAACCAGAAACCTACGGTATGTTATTAGCTGGCTTAGGTTTTCTTGGTTTTACACTGCGTCGTCAAAGAAGCATGTAACTATTAAAACTAATAAAGATAAAAATAACTATTTTCTTTTTTAGCAGAAACTAAAAAAGAAGTCCTCACAGGAGATTCAATGTTGCTAGTTGAATCTCTTTTTATTTTTTATGATTGTTAATCACAATAAAATTTTTCTCATACTTATTTTAACTATTGCAAGTGTGAGTTTTTGCTAGGATAAAAATCCTAATAAATCAGTAGCATAGATCTATTGTGTTAGATTGCTCTGGAAGTTATTGTTGCTACCAGTGATGGAATTTTTTCTATCTAAAATAATAAAAAATCAAAACTAAGTATTCTTATAGGAGCATTTAAAATGCGTGTTTTATCTGTTGTATCACTGTTCACCTTGCTAAGTGCCCCAGTAGTTGCGGCGCCTGTAGTCTTCGACTTTGCCAACCTGAAGTATAGTGGCGGCATTAATACCGGTTTTCTGCCAACGGATGGAATTGCCTGCAGTGGCGGCGATCTGTGCAGTTCGAACATCGCATCGTCACTCGGTGGTGATTTAAGTTTCACCAACGGTGGACTGACCGTGCACGCTAAAGGCTCATACAAAGGTGGCGACTTTGGTTCCAAAGCAGCTGTTGTTCAAGATCATGAAAATGGCTACAACGGGAAACTTTCTGGAAAAGATGCAATCGGTGCCGGTTTAGGTGTTTATCACAAGAAGGATGATACCAGTGACGATAACATCACTGAAAAAGAAGCAATCTGGCTGCATTTCGATCAGAATGTTTCATTGTCTTCAGTCGGTTTTCGTGCAGAAGGGCATAATACGACGAGCTGGATCGCTAATGCGACCTTCCAATACAGTTTCGACAATTCAACCTGGATTACAGGATTACTACCAAAAGACGTAGGTCAATTCGCTTTGAGTCACACCGGACATGACTTTTACTTCAGATTCGGTGGCGGTAGTAAAGCAGATCAATTTTATATCAGCTCAATGACGGTATCGGCAGTTCCAGAACCGGAAACTTATGCGATGCTGCTGATCGGATTGGGTTTGGTAAGCTTCTCATTACGCAATAAGAAAGGATAATTAAAATAAAGATAAAGAATCTGTTTCTTTCTAGCGCAAGCTAAAGAAGGAACATTTGGGAGAGATTCAAACGTATAGAGTTGAATCTCTCTTTTTTATTTTAAGCTTCCATAAGTCAGAGAAACTTACAGACTGACGGAAGAGCAGGCGCAGAGAAATTCACAATACCAAGAAATCAGTTATCACTTGAGTTGAGAATCATGCCGACGCCGTCATTCCGAGCGGGCGTGAGCAATCTTAAAGCTCAGAAACAATCGCTAATAAATCCGGTTTTACCACTACCAATATCACCACCGCAAACAGAACCAAAACCGGAAATTCGTTAAACCAGCGGTAAAACACGTGGCCATGCTGGTTGGCGTCGTTTTTAAACGCTTTGACGTATTTTCCGCAGTAATAGTGGTAGTAAATCAATATCAAAACCAGCGCTACTTTGGCATACAGCCAATCGCCGGAAAAGCCATAGCCCACCCATAACCACACACCGAACACCACGGTCAGCACCGCGCCGGGAGTCATGATGCCGTAATACAGTTTGCGTTCCATGATCTTGAAGCGTTCCTTGCCTGGCGCGTCTTCGCACATGGCATGATAGACGAATAAGCGTGGCAGGTAGAAAAGTCCAGCAAACCAGGTGACCATGAAAATGATGTGCAGTGATTTAATCCAAAGCATAGCAGTACGATTGATTAGTGTTAAAGTTGGTATGATACTGGGCTTGAGATGTTCGCGCCATCCCTTGGAATCGATAGAGCGTGCGCACTGTTTATAATTGAATTGAGAAGCGAGATTACGATGAATCAGCACTATCAGAATTTAGTTCAGAAACTGGAAGAGATTACGCATTTGAACGGCGTCATGAGCGCGCTGGGATGGGATCAGGAAGTGATGATGCCGGCGGGCGCCAGCGATGCGCGTGCCAAGCAGATTGCGGCGCTGGCAGGGGTGATTCATGAGCGTATGACCGATCCAGCACTGGGTGAGTGCTTGTACGAACTCAAAGCTAAGGATTTTGCTGTTTTGAATGAGCTGGAGCGCTGCAATATCCGCGAGGCGTTGTACAGTTATGAACTGGAAACGAAAGTGCCGAAACGGCTGGTACAGGAGCTGGCTGAACTGGGTTCACGCGGGCATGGCGTATGGGTTACCGCGCGTCAGGAGAATAATTTTGCTGATTTTGCACCTGTGCTGAAGCGTTTTTTGCAGTTGAAAACCGAGTGGGCGCAGTGTGTGTCGCCGGACTTGAAGTCTTACGATGCGAATATCGATCTATTTGAACGCGGCACGACGATGGACGTGATCACGCCGATCTTTGAGCGCTTGAAGCAGGAATTGATACCGCTGATTGCTGCCATTCAAAACCACCCTGTTCAGCCGGATACGTCGTTCTTGCAGGGCAGGTTTGCGCTGGATAAGCAGGAATCATTGGCGCGCAGAATTAGCCAGGACATGGGTTTTAATATTGAGCAGGGACGTATCGATATATCGGTGCATCCGTTTTGCGGCGGCAGCCATCCGACCGATGTGCGTATTACGACTCGTTATAAAGACAGCAATTTTGTCGAGTCATTGTATTCGGTGATCCATGAGACCGGTCATGCGCTCTACGAACAGGGGCGCCCGCATGAACTCGGCGATTTGCCGGTTACGGAATCCTTAACGATGGGTATCCACGAATCCCAGTCGCTGTTCTGGGAACGCATGATCGCGCAAAGCAAGCCCTTCTGCGTACATTATTTTGAAACGATTCGCGCGGCGTTTCCGGAAAATCTTCAATCCGCGACTGTGGATTCTTTTTATCGCGCGATCAATACGTGCAAGCCAGATTTTATCCGGGTGGAAGCGGATGAGGTGACGTATCCACTGCATGTGATTTTGCGTTATGAAATCGAGAAAGGGCTGTTTGATGGATCGATGAACATCGATGATTTGCCGGAAATCTGGAATGAATTAATGCAAAAATACTTGGGAATTAAACCGCCGACCGATACGTTGGGGGTATTGCAGGATTCGCATTGGAGCGGCGGCGCGTTTGGGTACTTTCCTTCATATACGCTGGGTGCGATGTATGCGTGCCAGTTCTATAACACGTTGCTGCGCGAGCAACAGGACACCGAACAAAACATCGCTACAGGAAATTTTGCACCTATTAAGAATTGGTTAAACGAAAAAATCCATCGTCAGGGTAAGCTTTATACACCACAACAGCTGGTTGAGCGTGTTACCGGCGAACCGCTGAATCCGGATTATTTCGTCGAGTATCTGAAGAACAAGTACAGTGAAATTTATCGGTTAGCCTAAGGAGCGCGCGCCGGTTTTATGCTTGACGGCGGCGGCCTTGATTGCTCTCGATCCATTTTTTGACGCGATTGGCGTCGCCGATACGGGTGTTTTTGCCCCACGAATTGAGCAACACAATCACCATCGGTTGCCCAGAAATTTTCGCTTGCATCACCAAACAGCGTCCGGCTTCGCTCAGATACCCGGTTTTAGAAACATTGATGTCCCAGCCTTGATTGCGTACCAGACTGTTGGAATTGACATACTGCAATTGACCGCGTTTGTTTCCAGGTGATACGGAATGTTGCGATGTGGTGGAGAATTCACGAATAGCGGCGTAATTATTTGAAGCTGCAACCATTTTGGCCAGATCGCGTGCGGTTGCAACATTGCCGCTATTTAAGCCGGTAGAATCGATAAATCGGGAGTTGTTCATGCCCAATTTCTTGGCTTTGGCATTCATAGCACTTACAAATGCTTTGGCACCACCTGGATAAGTGCGGCCAAGTGCCGCCGCGGCGCGATTTTCGGATGACATCAATGCCAATCGTAACAGCTCTTGGCGTGAATACGTGCTGCCAACGGGCAAACGTGACGATGAGTGTTTTAACTTATCGACATCGGCATTCGTGATTGTGATTTTTTCATGCGGCGATAGACGCGCATCAAGGGTAACCATTGCAGTCATCAACTTAGTAATGGAAGCGATGGGCATTACCTTGTCGGCATTTTTATCGTAGATAACACGATCATTTTTCGCATTAAATACCAGTGCAGCTTGAGATTTAATATCCGGATCGTTTTTTTGCGCTAAAGCATTGCTGGTTAAAAAAAACAGAACACAAATTAAAAAAATTCCCCATTTCATTCTTTTTCTCTCCGATTGACAAAAATTACAAGTTCTTATGAATTCATCGAAATATTTTTATGAACGAGGATAGTGCTAATTCAATTTAGAGTTTTTTATATGCTTCACGCTTAATCTTACTATATCTTCATCTATATTTTTATAAAAATTTGCAAATAAATTCTTTATTTGCAGAAAGTTAAGAGATTCTGGTGGTAATGAAATTGCAGAATTCTGTATAACATAATGATATTAAATAACTTAATGTCATTTGCAATTGAGAGCCAGAGTGTATGTTATTACAGACTATCTATCAGTTAGTGCGTGCTGCTGAGGTTTGAGCGTAAAGCAGAAAGGCATTTTATTTCCAAAGGAAATGATAGGCCAAGTCGACATTTGCTGAATATTTTTCTCAATTCAATCTATTTCTATATCGAATGTAGCAAAAATCAGCCTATTTATCTAACTTGACCTATTCGCCAGCTACTAGAAAACTGACTTATTATTACTTACCAAAATTTGGTTGTTTGATTTTAGCGGGACAGGTAATCATTTCACCGTCGGTGCGATCTCTGGTCTTTTCGCCGTCTTTTTTACCTTCGCAAGCCATTTTATTCAGAATATCTTGAGCAGCCATTGGTGGCATTTTTGATTCCTTGTTTCCACTTGCCATGGTGACAGAAGAACCCATCAAAAAAACCAAACCAACTGCAGCGATAAGAAATTTGTTCATTTTCCACTCCTATATTAATGTTATGAAGGAAGCCAATTTTAATATACCTGACTTACCAACCATGAATTTATCACAATCATAACTGTCAGGCCATTTCTTTTTAGAATCTTGCGTATTTGAAGAGGCGAATTTTTACGTTAGCTGTAGTTGATCAGGCCAAAATTCAGCGGCATGTAAAAAATCTGCTTTTTCCTTGCAACGTTAAATCAAAAGAGCCGCAGCGACACGACGCCCTTCTTCAACCAGAATATTATAAGTCCGGCAACAAGCTTTTGTATCCATTATCTCAATCCCAATTCCCAATTTTGTCAGTTGACTGAGCAATGTGTGACTGGGGAATTTATGCTGAATGCCGGTACCGAGGAGAATGATTTCGGGTGAATGCGGCAGCAAGCTTTCAAAATGTTGAACCTGAAGCTCTTGAACGGATCGTACAGGCCAGTCCTCAATCAAATGATCAGGCAACACGATCAAGCTCTTTTCGTAGCGCGTTTGATTAATCAATACATATCCTTCACCATAACCCGTGAAAATATATTGCTGTGCGAAATTTGCTAGATGGAGCTTCACTGATCTGTTTCCTCGTTGTTTGCGAATCTATCGTGAGCGATTATGCATGATTCCGATCAAAAAACAATCGCTGCCACAAAAGTTTTACCCGAGTTGTTTGTCATGATCTGCTATTTTTTGTTCTACAAAATCAACTAAGGTACCGAGTGTCGCAAATGTTTTCGCACTGATCTCATCATCTTTTATTGCGATGGAGAATTTTTTTTCCAGAGCCAGAATGATCGTTACAACTGCGACGGAGTCGAGTTCAGGAATATTGCCGAGTAAAATTGTGTTTGGTTCTATTGCATCGATCCGGTTACCCAATCCCAAGGTATCAGCCAGAATCTTTTTTATTTCAGTGGTATGGCTTGTGTTTGTCACAATGAGGCGCTTGATTATTATCAGTATTAAAGAAATCTAGTGCGTATTATAATGCTGATTGAAGATTATGATTGCGGGATTACGCAGTGCTTGCAGAAAATTCACAGGGACTGCGTGCGTGGAGGGTAAAAACGCTCAGTATGTTACGGCTGAATTTCCACGATTGAATTTGCACGTGCAAGTCCGCTGAGGATTCGGCCTGATTTATTACGAACCTGAATGACTTGTCCTTCCGCTGCGTTGGCCAACGCCTGACCTTCCGATCGAATACTGAATCCCCGGCCTTGAACCACTAAATTCACTGTCTGACCGCGCACGATCACATAGGGTGCTCGCAGCATTTGCGGACGTATCGGTTGACCGGCGGGCAAGTTGGTGGCGGCCACTTTACCAACAATTTGGGCCGCATCAGTGAGTATGCCATCCGGCATCTGCGTCAGATTGACATTCTGCGGTGCGATATCTTCATAGCTCAATGTTTGTCCGGTTGATACGGGTCGCGCGATATGTAAAACATCCGCCATGACATTGATCTCAGTCTGAACATAAATAGTCCAAGCTGCGAATTCACTGTCACAACGAACGCCGATGGAGGTTTTCCCCCATAAACGTCCGCCTGCCGGAACAAAAGGTTCTAATTGAGGACACTTGGGCAATGTTAAATGCTTGTCAATTTGACCGACATTGATCTGCACCAATCCTGGCAGTGAAGCCGTATTGTTGTAAAGAAAATTCTCAATGGCGTTTTTAATCAGCGGAATTTCTTGATGCGCTATTGCAGCGTTGTGCTGTGAGGCCAGCGCAGAAGAAGCAAGCATCGGCAGACAGAGTATCGTCATTAAGCAACGTATCATAGATTGATCTCACCATTCATTTTTGCCGTATCCGGCAATTATTGCCGCTACCCGAAGCTATATTAAACGAGCATGAAAAAATCCAAGTGCAAAGATAGCACCGCTTTCATGTCTTATTTGCGGATTGGTTGATTAACTTGTGCATATATTATTGCTGGCATGCTAAATGCTAATAGATGAATAGAAAATAATTTTAATCAGGCGGTAGAGACGATGATTAACAAACTTGATAAAGAATTAAATTATCACCACAACGCCCTCAGTCTGCGAGTGGGAAGACAAGAGTTACTTTCCAGCAATGTGGCTAATGCCGATACGCCAAATTTTAAAGCGAAGGATATCGATTTTGCCAGCATGCTTCAGGACAGATTGTCATCGACGCCTAGTCTGAAAAAGGTAGCTATGAATACGACATCATCAATGCATATTAATTCTGCTGCATCAGGAATATTCGGCGATAGTGTTTTATACCGGGTTCCATTGCAACCCAGCGCGGATGGAAACACGGTGGATATGGATATGGAACGGACTCGATTTGCTGATAATGCCATTAAATATGATGCCAGCATTACATTTATTAACAATGAATTTAGAAACTTAACATCGGCAATGATGGAGAGATAGAAAATGTCACTATTTAATGTATTTGGTATCGCAAGTTCAGCCATGTCTGCACAATCGCAACGTTTGAATGTGGTTGCCAGTAATCTTTCCAATGCCGATAGTGTGACCAGTTCGACCGGTGAACCTTATCGCGGCAGGCAGGTGGTTTTCAGTACTTTGCAAGCGGATGCTAATGGTGCAAGTGGCGTTAAAGTTGCAGGTATCGTTCACGATCCGTCGCCCATGCGGCAGTTGTTTGAACCTAAGCATCCGCTGGCGGATAAAAACGGCTATGTGACGATGCCGAATGTCAACGTTGTCGATGAGATGGTGAATATGATGTCAGCGTCGCGTTCCTATCAGAACAGCGTCGATATGATGAATACCACCAAATCCTTGTTACAAAAAACCCTGACTATTGGTCAATAAAGGAGCGTGTAATGGATGCAGTTCAGCAAGCAAGTTCACAAACAGCCGCAACGGGTGCAACTACTGGCATTAATAGTAAAAAGGATGCTGAAAACCCGCAGGACCGGTTTTTAAAGCTTTTAGTCACGCAAATGAAAAATCAAGACCCGCTAAAGCCGCTGGACAACGCCGAGGTTACCAGTCAATTGGCGCAAATCAGTACGGTATCGGGTATTGATAAGCTCAATTCGACGCTGCAGCAATTGGTTACCAGCGCTGAAGATAACCGCTCTGTTGAAGCGCTGGGACTGATCGGACATCAAGCATTCGTACCTGGGACATCGATCAAGCTGAATGGGGATGGCGCTATTGCAGGCATTGAATTGGCGCAGCCCGTCGATCAGCTAAAAGTCACCATACTGGATGGTGCCGGAATTGCCATTCGCACAATTGAGCTTGGCGCGCAACCGACAGGACTCAGCACGATCGCTTGGGACGGTAAGACTGATAGTGGAACTCAGGCGGTGGACGGAGACTATACCTTTGCGGTAAGCGCGAAACAAGGCGGTAATGACATTAAAGTCGATACCCTCTCATTTGGAAAGGTAAATAGTGTAATGCCTGGAGAGGGGGGTGCGCACCTCGATATGGGAGATAAATTGGGATTAGTTGGTTTGTCTGACATTAAACAGGTGTTTTGATAGGAGATTATTATGACTTTTCAGCATGGTTTAAGTGGATTAAATGCAGCATCAACCAACCTGGATGTAATTGGTAATAACATTTCCAATGCGAATACCGCCGGGTTTAAACAATCTGTCGCACAATTTTCCGATATTTTTGCAAATTCCATGGAGGGGACAGATACCGCTCAAGTAGGGATAGGATCAAAAATATCTTCGATTGCGCAGCAATTTGGTCAAGGTACGATTACACCGACCAATAATCCTTTGGACATTGCGATCAACGGACAGGGTTTTTTCCGTATGAGCGATAACGGTACGGTAAATTACAGCCGGAACGGTCAATTTCATGTTGACGATTCTGGTTTTATTGTCGATGCATCAGGTGCCAATTTGACGGGCTTTATGGCTGATGTGAATGGTGATATTAAAGCGAGCGGCGTCCCGGCAAATTTAAAATTCGGTACTTCCGATCTTCCGCCTAAAGCAACCACCACATTTGATCTGGGGTTTAATTTGGATGCACGGAAACCCGCCATTACTACCGCTTTTAATGCGACCAATCCAAAAACTTATACCAGCCCAACTTCAGGAACAGTAGTGGATAGTCTTGGAAATTCACATGTTTTGTCTATATATTTTCAGAAAGCGGCTGCAACACCCAATACTTGGACTGTTTTTGCCACTGTAGACGGTAAAGTAGATTCTGCCGGGGTACCTGTTGGTGTCAAGATAGGGGGAAGTACTTCACAGCCGATGGTATTTGACGGGGATGGAAAATTACAGAGTATTGCAGCTCTTCCTGCTGGTCCACTGGACTTAGCGATAGATTTTAGTGCCATTAATCCAGGGCTTGGCGCAACAACACCGCAAACCGTCCGTCTCGATATGTCAACTGCCACACAATTTGGCTCTGATTTCGGTGTAAATGCAATTACCCAGGATGGATATACTTCCGGCCGTATGTCAGGCTTTACGATTAGCGCTGATGGCGTGATTCTTGGAAATTATAGCAGCGGGCAAACGAAAACATTAGGGCAAATTGTGCTCGCCAATTTTGTAAATCCACAAGGTTTGGTTCCAGTCGGAGATGGTCACTGGGCAGAAACTCCTGGTTCAGGCGAACCTTTGATTGGACCTCCTAAAACCGGAAATCTCGGTGTGCTTCAATCCAACGCCGTTGAAGATTCAAATGTTGATTTGACAGCGGAATTGGTGAAAATGATTCAAGCGCAACGCTTGTATCAAGCCAGTGCTAAACAAATTGAGACACAAGACCAGATTATTCAGACAATTACTCAAATTTAACCTGTCTTTCATTCATAAAAAACAGATTCTTATTGGGATTGAGTAGAAAATGGATCGACTGATTTATACATCAATGACCGGAGCCAACCATACGCTGAATCAGAAAGCGACCGTTGCTCAGAATCTTGCTAACGCATCAACGACGGGGTATCGCGCTGAAAGCAATGCATTTCGCGCAGTGCCGGTATACGGTGATGGCCTGCCTACACGCGCTTTTGTCGTTGATTCAACAACCGGCGCCGATTTTACCCCCGGTGCAATGCAAACTACCGGCCGTGATCTTGATGTTGCGGTTCGTGGTTCCGGATGGATTGCGATTCAATTGGATGATGGCAAGGAAGCTTATACGCGTAATGGCAGCTTGCAAGTCAGTCCCAATGGCATTCTGCAGACAAATGGCGGACATAAAGTGAAAGGCGATACTGGCATTATTACTCTACCACCCGACACTCGCATCACGATCGGTGTTGATGGAACCGTCTCATCTGTGCCGATTACGCCTCAACCCAATACCGTAGCGCAAGTAGGCCGGATCAAGCTGGTAAATCCTCCGGAAGATAAGCTTGTAAAGGGCACGGATGGCTTGTTCCGGCTCAAGGATGGCGGTGAGGCACCTGTTGATGCCAGAGTTAAGCTGGTCGATGGCACATTGGAAGAGAGCAACGTGAATGTGGTGCATGAAATGGTCAACATGATCGATCTGGCCAGGCAATTTGATATGCAAATGAAAATGCTGGATAACGCGCAGAATAATGCTCAGAAAGCCAGCGAAATAATGCTAGTAAGAGTCTAATTCGATAATAAATTTTAATAGGTAAATCATATGATACGTTCGTTATGGATTGCTAAAACAGGGCTTGATGCGCAACAAACCAAGATGGATGTGATTTCTAATAACTTAGCGAACGTCAGCACCAATGGATTTAAACGGGCCCGTGCTGTTTTTGAGGACCTGCTGTACCAAACGATACGTCAGCCCGGCGCTCAATCATCGCAACAAACGCAATTACCATCCGGGTTGCAGTTAGGAACGGGTGTAAAGCCGGTTTCTACCGAAAGTATATTTACTCAGGGTGGATTGCAACAAACCGAGAACCAACGTGATGTCGCCATACGGGGAGTGGGTTTTTTTCAGGTTTTGCTACCGGATGGTACAACGGCTTATACCCGCGATGGAGCATTTCAATCCGATCTGAATGGCCAGCTTGTGACTTCCAGCGGTTATGCTGTTCAACCTGCGATTACCGTTCCACCGAATGCGCTGGGTATCACGATAGCGCGCGATGGTACGGTAACCGCAACAGTTCCGGGGGCGGTCGCGCCCATTCAAGTCGGCAATATTCAATTGGCAAGCTTCGTTAATCAAGGCGGATTGTTAAAGATGGGTGAGAATTTGTATCAGGAAACCGCATCGAGCGGCGCTCCCAATCAGAATGCACCGGGTACCAACGGATTGGGGTTGCTGGAACAGAATTTTGTAGAAACTTCAAATGTAAACGTCGTGGAAGAGCTGGTGAATATGATTCAGACCCAGCGCGCCTATGAAATGAATTCCAAATCAATCGAAACTTCGGACCAAATGTTGCAACGATTGGCGCAGCTATGATTGATCGGGTTATCGGGGGTAGTGTGATGGACAATTTTAACCGGTATTTTTTCATGTTGGTGCTTGGCACACTTGTAACCGGTTGTGCTATGACACCTTCTACCACGACTTACCAGCCCAATACATTACGTGCTCCGCAACATGCAGCCGCAGTGGCTCAACCCAATGGCGCAATTTTGCAAATGGTTCACAGCACCACAGGCGGGGTGCGCTATACACCGTTATTCGAAGACCGGCGTGCGCGGAGTATTGGCGATACGATTATCGTCACTTTAAACGAAACAACCAACGCCAGTAAGAGCTCTGGAAGTAACGCAAGCCGCTCTGGCAGCATTGATTTTTCCGTGCCGAGCTTGCTGGGGATTCCGTTAAGTTTATTAAAGAAACACGCAACGGTTGAAGCTAAATCGAATAATAAATTTGATGGCAGCGGTGAAAGCTCAAGTAAAAATAATTTTAGAGGAACCATTACTGTAACAGTCATCGAAGCGCTACCGAATGGAAATCTGGTCGTGAGCGGTGAGAAACAGATCGGTATCAACCAAGGGCAGGAATTTATCCGATTGTCCGGAATTGTGAATCCGACTCACATCATGGGAAATACGATTTCTTCAACACAAATTGCTGATGCGCGTGTTGAATATCGAAGTAATGGCTATATTGACGAAGCGCAAACGATGGGGTGGTTGTCGCGCTTCTTTCTTTCGATTACGCCTTTCTAAGCAGGATATTGCTCAAATTGATGAATACTTCAGAAGTCGGTATTTAAGATTATGAAAATTAGAAACATCATTATTCTTTCTTTGCTTGCGCTGATTTTGCTGCTGCCGGGTATCAGCGTGGCGGATCGCATCAAGGATTTGGCATCGATTCAAGGTGTTCGCAACAATCAATTGATCGGGTATGGATTGGTAGTAGGTTTGGATGGCAGTGGTGATATGACAACGCAAACGCCATTCACGGTTCAGAGTGTCATCAATATGCTGGGCCAATTAGGCGTTAATCTGCCGCCCGGCACTAACCTGCAATTACGTAATGTTGCCGCTGTCATGGTGACAGCGACCATGCCGGCATTTGCCAAACCCGGTCAACATATCGATATCACGGTTTCTTCCATGGGCAACGCCAAAAGCTTAAGGGGTGGAACACTGTTGCTGACTCCCTTGAAAGGAGCAGACAATCAAGTATATGCCATGGCTCAAGGAAATATTCTGGTCGGCGGTATCGGAGCCGCAGCGGGCGGCAGCAGTGTGCAGGTGAATCATCTCAGTGTCGGACGTGTCACGAGTGGCGGTATCGTAGAGCGTGAGATTCCAACGACAGTTGGGCAGGGCGATTTTATCAATCTTGAGCTGAATACAACGGATTTCACGACAGTAAACCGTATTGTTGATGCGATCAATGGACTTTATCCTACAGCCGCATCCGCCGTGGATGGCCGGGTAGTGCAGGTGAAAGCGCCGGTAGACAATAGCCAGCGCATTATGTTTATTTCTCAGATTGAAAGTCTGGATGTCAAACCGGCGAGAGCATCAGCAAAAGTAATTGTTAATTCACGTACCGGCTCAGTAGTCATGAATCAGGCGGTAACGCTTGAATCAAGTGCGGTTGCGCATGGCAATCTATCCATAATCATCAATACAGAACCGGTGATCAGTCAGCCCGGCTCCTTCGCACAGCGCGGTGAAACAGTGGTCACACAACGATCGCAGGTCGAAATCCGTACCGATGAAGGAAATTTAATGTTATTGCCGAATGGAGCAGATCTTGGTGAAGTTGTGAAAGCTTTAACGGCGATCGGTGCTACCACTCAGGATTTGTTATCGATTCTGCAGGCGCTGAAAGCTGCCGGTTCACTACGCGCGGATTTGGAAATTATTTAACTTACTGGATATTAAGAATGGTTATTTCACCGGATATCTCAAGCAAACTTGCCGTTGATGCCAAAAGTGTTGATGACTTGCATTTAATGGCCAAAAAAAATCCAGACGAAGCGTTACAAAAAGTTGCGCAGCAGTTTGAAGCATTATTTATGAACATGCTGCTTAAAAGCATGCGCGAGGCGACACCTAAGGATGGAATATTTGATAGCCAGCAAACGCAGTTTTTTACCCAGATGCATGATCAACAGCTTGCACAAAAGATATCCACCAAAGGGATTGGTATTGCTGACATGATGGTTCAGCAATTATCCCGAAATAATAAATCGATCGAACCACAGACTTCAATCGGCCAAACAAATACCATTTTGTCAGCGATTAATTCCATTCAGCAAGCGCCATTAGTTGAGGGTATGCACCCGAATGATCAATCAGGACAGCTGTGGTCAGTCCATCAGACGTCGTCCAATGTGGTGATGCCAGCAGGAAAAATCGATTCTGCAATTGAGGGATTCACTGCACCGATTCAGACGGATGTTCAGAAGAAAAGCGCACCCAGTCAATCGGGAAATTTTATCGATAAACTTTTACCGCATGCCAAAATCGCATCCGAATCAACCGGTATTCCACCTAATTTCATGTTGGCACAAGCTGCACTGGAAAGTGGATGGGGGAAACATGAGATTCGTCATGCGGATAATAGTCCAACTCATAATCTTTTTGGCATCAAGGCCGGTGCTAATTGGAAAGGGGACGTTGTGGAAAAAACAACGACTGAATATATCAATGGTGTGCCACAGAAAGCGATTGAAAAATTTCGTGCTTATAGCTCGTATGCAGAGGGATTCAATGATTATGCCAAGTTGCTTATGGATAATCCGCGCTACGCTAAAGTATTGAATTCGACGGATGCCGCGACTTTTGCTAATGGCCTTCAACGCGCTGGGTATGCTACTGATCCTATGTACGCTGAGAAATTAATGCGTATTTTGAATAGTGAGAAATTGCAAAATCGCGAATTTATCTAATGCGGAATTTTTCTTTAATTCTTCAGTCAGCGTGCCGATATTGCCATTATATATTTTTTAAGATCAAGAACTGAAAGAACATTATGGGAAATGGAATTCTTGATATCGCAGTTACTGGTTTAGCAACTGCACAAAACCAATTATTGACGGCCAGTCATAATATTAGCAATGCTGGCACGCCTGGTTTTAATCGTCAGCAAGTCTTGCTCAGCACAAATACACCGCAATCTGGTGGTGCAGGGTTTATCGGGCGCGGCGTTCATTCTTCTACAGTGCAACGGATATACAGTCAATTTCTTACTACCCAGTCACTACAGATACAAACACAGAGCCAGTCACTTGACAGTAACTATACTGAGATAAAGCAGCTGGACAACATGTTTGCCGAGGCTACATCGGGACTTTCACCCACATTGCAAAATTTTTTCAGTGCCATCCACGATGTTGCCACAAATCCCGGCGTCATTCCCTCGCGACAATCGATGCTGAGCAATGCTGATGCCTTAGTTGCACGTTTTCATAGTATGGATCAACGCATGTCGCAAATAAGGGAAGGGATAAATACACAAGTCAGCAGCACGGTCGTTCATATCAATTCACTGGCCAAGCAAATTGGAGAGATCAATAAGCAGATAATATGGGCGGAAGGTTCAGCCGGAGGGCAGCCTGCTAACGATATGCTGGATCAACGCGATGAACTTATTAATCAATTGAATAAATTGGTTAATACCGATACGGTGCGTCAAAGCGATGGTACGATGAATGTATATATCGGGAATGGGCAGGCGTTGGTGGTTGGTGCGCAAACCCTTTCCTTGGAAGCGATTAAAACACCGGATAGTCCGAATAATTTAACGATTGGGCTGGTTAATGGTAACAGCACAATTCAGCTTCCCGAGAATCAGATCACCGGTGGTACCTTAGGCGGTATTTTTTCTTTTCGCAGTAATACGCTTGATAATGCACAAAATTCGCTTGGGAGAGTCGCACTCACCTTGGCGCAAACTTTCAATGCACAACATCAACTCGGTATGGACTTGAATGGCGCTATGGGAACGAATTTTTTCACGTTACCTGCACCTAACGTAATCTCTGCATCGACTAATAGTTTGACATCCAACATCTCGATGGCGATTACTGATTATAGTGCGTTGACAACCAGTGATTACGAGCTTTCCTATGATGGAACAAACTATACGTTGACCAGATTATCCGATAACGTATCGGCTACACCATCGAGCAGTTTGCCGCTAACACTGGATGGCATATCGGTGACAAGCGCCACCATGCTGGCGAGTGAGAGATTCCGCATCCAACCTACGATCAATGGCGCAAAGGATATTGCGGTCAATATTAATGACACAACTAAGATAGCTGCGGCAAGTCTAAACCGGACCAGTGCCGCATCAACCAATAAAGGTACTGGCACTATCAGTGCTGGGACTGTAAATCCATTGCCATTGAACACTGATCTGCAACAACCTCTTACAATTACATTTAGCTCGCCTTCTAAATTTGATGTCACAGGGACAGGGATTGGATTACCTGCGACAAATCAGACGTATACAGCGGGTACGGATATCAGTTTCAATGGCTACACATTTCAAATTAGCGGTAGTCCTGCTGCCGGAGATGTTTTTACTGTCACCCCTAATAATAACGGTGTTGCCGACAATCGCAATATGTTGTTGCTGGGCGCATTGCAAGCAACGAATACGCTGGAGAATGGCACAGCCAATTACCAGACTGCTTACGGGCAGCTTGTCAGTCAGGTTGGTAACAAAACACGTGAGTTGGCGGTAACGAGTAAAGCGCAAGCCAATTTGCTGGCACAAACTCAACAATCCATTCAATCGGTATCCGGTGTGAATCTAGACGAAGAAGCTGCGAATTTGCTGCGTTTCCAGCAGGCTTATCAAGCTTCCAGCAAAATTATTGAAATGAGCAGTACTTTATTTGACTCAATTCTTCGTTTCGGTTGAAAAATAGAATAGAGGTAACTTGATATGCGAGTTAGTACAGGTACAATTTACGAAACTGGAACTAATTTAATGCTCCAGCAGCAAGAGAAACTGATTAATACACAACAACAATTGTCTACCGGACGGCGAATTTTAACGCCCTCGGATGATCCAATCTCGGCTGCGCAAGTATTAAATATTTCTCAATCAGCAGCACTCAATGAGCAATATTCGGTGAATCGATCCAGTGCGGGCTCTTCGCTTCAACTGGAAGAAAATGTGCTGCGGCAAGTGAACGGAATCCTGCAGGATGTGCACAGCTCAACCGTGTATGCGGGGAATGCGACACTGACTGATGCGGACAGAAAAACACTTGCTACTGAATTGCGCAGTAAACTGGAGTCACTCGTTGGTTTAGCCAATACAACCGATGAGAAAGGGCAATTTTTATTCTCAGGATTTCAAGCTAATACCAAACCTTTTGCGCAGACAGGATTAACTGTGCAGTACGTGGGAGATCAAGGGCAACGCTTAAACCAAGTGGGTCCTGCACGTCAATTGGCAGTCAGTGATTCCGGCACGGATGTTTTTGAACGCATCAAGAACGGAAACGGTGTTTTCGCTACCGCCGCTAGTTCGTCAAATATGGGGAGCGGTGTGATTGATGGGGGATCGGTGATAACTCCTTCGAGCCTTACCGGTGGTAATTATGAGATTACGTTTGCTGTGTCTGCAACTGGTGTTACAACCTACGATATCGTTAACACCACAACAGGATCGACGGTTTCATCGGCTAATCCTTATGTAAGCAACAGTACAGTCAGTTTTGATGGAATGCAATTGAGTATTAAAGGAAATCCGGCTAATGGAGATATATTTACAGTGTCCCCAAGTAACAATCAAAGCATTTTCAAAACAGTGGGAGACTTGATTACTGCATTGGAAACGCCGTCTAGCGGACAACCTGGCGGTACCCGGCTGGCGAACAATTTGAAATCAACATTACAAAATATTAATAACAGTTTGGAACATGTGCTGTCGAAACAAGCTTCTATCGGAGCGCGGCTGCAAGAGATCGATACTTTGGAAAGTGTTGGCAGTGATCAAAATATTCAATTTGAGCAAATGCTTTCACAACTGCAAGATGTTGACTTTGCGCAAGCAACGTCTGATTTGCAGCGGCAGCAGCTTTATCTTCAAGCTGCACAGCAGTCGTACATCAAAATTTCCGGACTGTCTCTATTTAATTATATTTAGAGTTGCTCAGCCACGTTTTTCGCTAGTGGCGCGCTGGTAGTTTATGCCTTGATGGCCGATATCGTGACGAACCTGAGCGCCATCAAAACGGATGTTTTCAACCAGTTTATAAGCTGCCTGCTGAGCCATCCTTACACTATCGCCCAATACCGTTACACATAAAACGCGTCCGCCTGCTGTCACAATTTCATTTTCGTTCTTCCCGCCCATCGACGTTCCGGCATGAAAAATATGAAAGTTGCCAGTATTTTCCTGTTCTGTAATCAAATCTTGCAAACCGTAAATCACATCATTCTTTCTCGGATTTTCCGGATAACCCTGCGCGGCCATCACAACACCGAGTGCGGTACGCCGGTCCCATTCAATTTCCGCTTGATCGAGTGTCCCATGAACGGCATGCTCGATGAGCCCTAATAGATCACTTTTCAAACGTAGCATAATCGGCTGCGTTTCCGGATCGCCTAGGCGGCAATTGAACTCCAATACTTTTGCCTGATCTCCTGCTGTGATCATCAAACCGGCATAAAGAAACCCGGTATAGCGGATGCCATCTTGTTTTAACCCGTTAATGACCGGATCAATAATATTGCGCATGATATGCGCGTGCAGGCTGGGGGAAACAAAAGGAGCGGGTGAGTAAGCGCCCATACCGCCGGTATTGGGACCTTGGTCACCGTCATGAAGCCGTTTATGGTCCTGACTGGTTACTAACGGAAGGATGTGATTCCCATCGGTTACGACGATAAAGCTGACTTCCGTGCCTTGAAGAAATTCTTCGATAATGATTTCCTGTCCTGCGCTGCCAAGATGCTTCTCCACTAACAATGCATTCACAGCGGAATGCGCTTCTTCTCCCGATTGCGCGACGATGACGCCTTTTCCGGCTGCCAAGCCGTCGGCTTTGATGACAAGCGGAGCGGGATGTTGTTCAATATAGGCGTGCGCCAATTCGGGATTTGTAAATCTTGCGTAGGCGGCAGTCGGTATGCGATGCCGTTGCATGAATTCCTTGGCAAAGATTTTTGAAGTTTCAAGTTGCGCCGCTTGCCGGGTTGGGCCAAAGATTTTCAGGCCAGCTGCCTGGAATGCATCGACGATACCGGCAGCCAGTGGAATCTCGGGACCGACTATCGTAATTGCAATCGATTTCTTGGTTGCAAACTCGATCAGTTCGGGAATGGAAGTAATCGGAATATTTTCCAATCCGGGTTCCAATGCAGTACCGGCATTGCCGGGTGCCACAAATACTTTATGCACGCGCGGCGAGAGGCTTAGCTTCCAAGCCAAGGCATGTTCTCTGCCACCGCCGCCGATCACTAATAGTTTCATGATAACCAATATCTAATGCCTGAAATGACGGACACCGGTAAATACCATGGTGATTCCTTGTTCATCAGCCGCTGCAATTACTTCCTGGTCGCGGATACTGCCGCCCGGTTGAATAACGGCTGTAGCGCCGGCTTGAACGACCACATCCAGACCATCGCGGAACGGGAAGAATGCATCCGATGCGACAACGGATTGCGCCAGCGTTAGACCGGCTTGCTGTGCTTTGATGGATGCGATACGTGCACTATCCACACGGCTCATTTGCCCGGCGCCGATGCCCATCGTCTGGCCGTTGCGGCAAAATACTATCGCGTTGGATTTAACGAATTTCGCGGCACGCCAGGCGAACAGCAGATCATTCAGTTGCTGCGGTGTCGGTTTTAATTGCGTGACGATTTTTAAATCGGCAGCGGTGATGTTTTGAATATCCGGTGTCTGTACCAGAAGACCGCCGCCAATCCGCTTCAGGTCGTACGTATTGTGTCCTGCCTGTAACGGTACAACCAGTACCCGGATATTGTTTTTCTGTGCCAGAAGCTGCTGCGCTTCCGGTGTGATTTCAGGTGCGATAATGACTTCAACGAATTGTTTTAGAACCGCTTCAGCGGTGTCTTTACCGATGCTCCGGTTAAATGCGATGATGCCGCCGAAGGCAGAGACGGGGTCGGTTGCAAATGCCAGCTGATAAGCGCGTAGCGTGGTTTCCGCAATGGCTATGCCGCATGGATTGGCGTGTTTGACAATCACACAAGCGGGGTTATCGAAAGTTTTGACACATTCCCATGCAGCGTCGGTATCGGCGATATTATTGTACGATAGCTCTTTACCTTGTAACTGTTGGTAATTTGCCAGGCTGCCGGGTGTGATGGTTTCATCCCGGTAGAAAGCCGCTTTCTGATGCGGGTTTTCGCCATAACGTAAAGGCTGTGCGATGGTGAAATTCAGATTCAGCGAATCGGGAAAATCTTTTTGCTGATAATCGCCATCCAGTGCGGTTAAATAATTACTGATGGCGCTGTCGTAAGAAGCAGTGTGCGTAAATGCTTTTTGCGCCAGTTGGAAGCGTGTCGCCAAGCTGATGGAACCATTATTTTCCGCCAGCTCCCGGCTGAGCGGTAAATAATCTAGGGGATCGGTGACAATAGCAACTTTCCGGTAATTTTTTGCGGCTGCGCGCACCATAGTGGGGCCACCGATGTCGATATTCTCAATGGCATCCTCGAAGCTGCAATCCGGGTTCGCGATCGTTTGCTTGAAAGGGTAGAGATTCACGATTACCAATTCGATATTGGGAATCGATGCTTGTTCGAGTGCCAGCTGATGCTCGGGTAAATCGTTACGCGCCAGTATGCCGCCATGAATTTTAGGGTGCAGCGTTTTGACCCGGCCGTCCAGCATTTCCGGGAAACCGGTATAGTCGCCCACTTCGATCACGCTGATTCCGGCTTGTTGCAATAATTTGGCGGTGCCGCCCGTGGACAGGATGGTGATGCCATGCTGAATCAATTTTTGGGCCAGTTCTATAATTCCGGTTTTTTCCGAAACACTGATGAGTGCGTATTTAATGGTCATTTAATTTGATATTGTTTCATTTTCTGACGTAGCGTATTGCGGTTTATCCCCAGTAACTCAGCAGCCTGAGTCTGGTTACCTTTGGTATATTGGATAGCGATTTCAATTAAAGGCTTTTCAACGCTGTGCATGACCATATTGTAAATATGGCATGGTTTTTCCCCGTCCAGGTCATTGAGATATCCGCTGATAGCTTTGCGTATGCAAGATGCAATTTCATTTTCCTTGATTGCATTCATAAACTGACTACTCCCCCTCTTTGATATAACTCAATCGTTGACCTTTCTCAGCTAATGTAGAGAAAAACTTATTGGTTTCATAAATTTGTTGATCGCTGGTTTGTAACTGATTCATTGACTGACGAAAGCTGGCAGATCCAACGAGCCCCTTGGTATACCAGGAAATATGCTTGCGTGCGATACGGATACCGGAGTATTCGCCATAGAATTCATACAAATCATGTAAATGATTGATGAGCACATGGTGAATTTCAGATACTTCGGGTGCTTGTAAATGTTGACCAGTGGTGAGGTAGTGGTTGATTTCACGGAATATCCACGGCCTGCCTTGTGCGGCGCGGCCTATCATAATCGCGTCTGCATTGGTGTAGGCAAGAATATCGCGGGCTTTTTCCGGCGTTGTGATATCGCCATTGGCGATGACAGGAATTTTAATGGCAGCTTTAACCGCTGCGATGGTGTCGTATTCGGCGGTGCCGGTGTATGCGCATGCGCGGGTGCGGCCGTGGATTGCGAGCGCTTGAATACCGGAATTCTCAGCGATATGCGCTATGGAAAGGGCGTTTTTGTGTTGTTTGTCCCAGCCAGTACGTATCTTGAGTGTTACTGGAATATCGACGGCTTTAACCACGGCATCCAAAATTTTTCCCACTAATTGCTCATCTTGCAATAAAGCGGAACCGGCCATGACATTGCAGATTTTTTTGGCTGGGCAACCCATATTAATATCGATGATCTGGGCGCCATTATCCACATTGTAACGTGCCGCTGCTGCCAGCATCTGCGGGTCGGCGCCGGCAATTTGCACGGAAACCGGCGAGACCTCGCCTTCATGGTCGGCGCGCCGTTGCGTTTTCTTGGAGCCCCACAGCAACGAATTGCTGGACACCATTTCTGACACTGCCATGCCTGCGCCCATCGTTTTGCACAATTGACGGAAGGGGCGATCGGTCACTCCCGCCATTGGCGCGACAATGAGTTTGTTTTTCAGAATGTGTGTGCCAATTTGCATGTAAGCGGTGTATGTGGGTTAAATAAGCAGTGATTACCGGGAAGCTTTAATTCGAATGACTGGCGTCTAAATCGCTGCATGGGAATATTCATATAATTCCCTCAGCGCACAATGGCGAATTATAGCTTTAGTTTTGCCGGGCAGATAGTGGATAGAGAATGAAATTATCCGCGCGCCCCGAATATCATGCGGCGGGCGACAAATCGTTTCAGCGGCGGCATGCAATCCAGTGTGCTCAAACCGATTCCACACGCATGTTTGAGTATTCCATTGCCGTTGGAAAAAAGTTTAATGAGGGAATCGGTAAAAATTCTCCCGCCACTGCTGTCCATTCGTCTTTTTTGCTGGTAGCCGGACAGCATCGCTGCTGTGCCGATTTCCCGCGCTGCGCTTTGGGTATTGATGGCTTCGCATGCTAATTCGTAGGCATCTCTCAGTCCCAGATTAAATCCTTGTCCGGCGACGGGATGCAATGTTTGGGCAGCATTACCGATCAATGCGGTGCGTTGCGAGGTAGTGGAAATTGCGTGTTTAAGTGTGAGCGGGAATGCCGATCTTTTTCCGGCGTGCGTGAATTTTCCCAGACGGTCGCCAAAATGCCGGTGCAAGCGGAGCAGAAAATCGCTATCGTTTAACGAGGTGATCTCTTGAACTGCTTCAGGGCTTACCGTCCAAACCAATGCGAAATCTTCTGCATTGGGTAGCAATGCGACGGGGCCATCGGCAGTAAAGCGTTCGTATGCAATGCCGGTTTGTTTTTTCTGCGCTTTGATATTGGCGACAACGGCGTATTGGTGGTAATCGTGCGTCTGATAGACGACATCAGGTAATTGCTGAGCCAATTTGCCGCCATCGGCCAAGACCAGCAGCTGAGCGGTTACTGTCTGTTCTTTCCCCTGGTAATTAAAATGCACCGTGCCTAGGTTTTCAGTAGTCTCTAACCGGGTGACGATCGCACCGGCAATATAACCGGCGGTACTGCCAGTCAAGCGGTGATGCATCGAGCAAAAAAGATCGTGATAGTTGACCACGAATCCTAATGCAGGAACACCGGCATCTTCCGGTGTTAAAACAGTCTGGCCGAAGCTGCCGCGATTGGAAATATGAATTGTCGTGATCGGTGTTTTTTTTGTCAGCTTGTTCCACACACCCAAGCGATGCAGGATTAAGTGGCTGCCGTGCGATAATGCGAGCGGGCGGGGATCTTCATCTTTTTCCGGTACGCCGCGTGCTTCCAGCAGTAGACTTGAGATACCGGTATCCTGCAGCGCAAGCGCTAAAGCCATGCCCACCGGTCCGCCGCCAATGATAACGATGTCATAATGATCAGTGATCATAGTGTTTCTTGAGATTTTTGCAGAATTATTTATGTGTGGTTGATAGACCGGATGCCATATTTTATCCGCGAACTCCGGTGGCAGCCCATGCATTCTGATTGGAGTCATGATTACTGCGTGTTGAATACGGCAGGAGAATAGCATATTGCCACGAATCGTGGAATGTGCGGTTGGGTAAGTCTGTTGTGATGCGCAGGCAAGAAAACGGCTTAAACTGTATAATCGCAGCGTTCAATATTTGAAATCGGTGAAGCCGGTTTCATGGAAGCAATGCTGCGGTGATAATTTGAGAATTTTCTGTGTGACTCAAAGAGGATAGGAAGGAATTTTGCATGATGAGATTTTTTGAAAATAAATTGGCAGGATGGATAATATTTTTACTTGCTATTGTTTCCACTGAAGTCTGGTCAGCGAATCTGGATAGCGAATTGATCAGTGCCGCCGATAAGGGTAATTTTCCACTGGTAAAAAAGATACTGGATTCTCAACGTATTGAGCAAGAAGAACTCAATGCGGCTTTTCTAGCGGCGGTTAAAAAGGGCCATGCGACTGTAATCGAGCGATTTATACAAGCAGGTGTGGATGTCAATTTAAGAGCGGATGATGACTATACTCCGTTGATGCGATCAGCTCGTGATGGCCGTGATCAGGCGGTGGAAATTTTGCTGGCTGCCGGTGCCGATGTCAATGCGCCGGCTGCGGAAGATGGCACGGCATTAATGATGGCGGCCGAGAAAGACCGCAGGAAAGCCATCGATCTGTTGCTGGCGGCAAAAGCCGAGGTGAGTGCAAAACGCGCCGATAGTATGACGGCGCTGACGCTGGCCGCGCAGCAAGGTCATCGGCAAGTCATTCAGACATTGATCAATGCCGGCGCCGATGTTAATTATCAATTGGAAAATGGCGCGACAGCGCTGATGCTGGCGGCACAGCTTGGCCATTTAGGTGCGGTTCATACATTGCTGGCGGCAAACGCCAATCCCAATCTGAAAGCCAGCAATAGCGCGACTGCACTGACATTGGCCAAACTTTATCATCATAAGGAAGTGATTGAATTATTGATAAAGGCGGGAGCCAAGTAGTCACTACTATGCTATCTTGATGTCCATCCGGATTTGAAAATGCGTTGTTATTGTTATAACCCAATGAATAGAGGAAATTCTAGATGAATGTTTTGGCAGTTTTATTTCTTGCTGCGACGGTTGCATTGCTTGCTGGTTGCGATGGTGAACCGAAAAGTGATAAATCAGAAGCAGGCTCAATATCCGCGCCGCTGAATGAGATCACCAAATTGGGTGAGATTCCGTCCATCATGAGCGAAGGGCTGACAGAGGAAGAGAAAGCTGAGTTAAGAGATCAGATTATGCCCGGCGGTGTCGGTGACGTTAAAGCCGCCGAAGAGAAATTTAAAGCATTAATGGCCGATGCCAGAGCAGGCGACCCGGCTGCGCAAAACAGCTTGGGTGTCATGTACTACACCGGGGAAGCAGTATCCAAGACCTTATCCGGCCAAGTGTTGAATAATGATCCGGAATTGGCTGCCGGCTGGTTCTTCCGCGCTGCCGAACAAGGTTATGCCGATGCGCAGTTTAATTTAGGATTGATGTACGCAAACGGTGAAGGTGTGCCGCAAGATATGGAACAGGCGGCGGAACTGTTCAAGAGTGCAGCCGAACAAGGTCATGTCGATGCGCAGAATAACCTGGGAGCCATGTATTTCACCGGAGAAGGCGTAGACAGGGATGAGAAAAAAGCGGTCGAGTGGTTTAAAAAGGCGGCCGCACAAGGAAATGAAGATGCGCAAGCTAATCTCGATGCGATTAAAGCATCCGGAAAATAATGGCTCATTTTCAGGCCGTGCGCTGTATGGCACGGCCATTTGCTGTCATTCGGCCAGATAGCCTAAGCGATATTGACTTCGTTGGATAAATACACATCCTGAATGGCGTGCAGCAGTTTGACGCCTTCTGCAAAAGGTTTTTGAAATGCCTTACGCCCGGAGATTAACCCCATCCCGCCTGCCCGTTTGTTGATGACCGCGGTACGGATCGCCTGCTGTAAATCATCGCTGCCGGATTCGCCGCCGGAATTGATCATGCCGATCCGTCCCATGTAGCAATTGGCCACTTGATACCGCACCAGATCGATCGGGTGTTCCGTTGTCAGTTCACTGTATACCTTAGGGTGCGTTTTGCCGAATTTAATCGCGTTGTATCCGCCATTGTTGGTCGCCATTTTTTGCTTAACGATGTCGGCACCGATGGTTACCGCCAGATGATTGGCTTGACCGGTCAGATCAGCGCTGACGTGATAATCCTTTTCGGTGGTTTTAAACGCGGCGTTACGGGTATAAGCCCACAAAATGGTGACCATGCCCAAGTTATGCGCATGTTCAAACGCTGCTGAAACTTCTTGGATCTGACGGCGGGACTCGTCCGAACCAAAAAAAACAGTCGCACCCACCGCACACGCGCCCATATCAAATGCCTGATTGACGCTGGCAAAAAGTGTTTGATCGTATTTATTGGGATAAGTCAGCAGTTCATTGTGATTGATTTTAAGAATCATCGGAATTTTGTGCGCATAGCGCCGCGCTACACTACCCAGCACGCCCAATGTGGATGCGACACCATTGCATCCGCCTTCAAGCGCCAAATCGACAATGCTCTTGGGATCAAAAAACATGGGATTGGGAGCAAATGACGCACCGGCCGAGTGCTCAACACCCTGGTCTACCGGAAGCAATGACAAATAACCGGTACCCGCTAAACGCCCTTGATTATAAAGCGCTTGCAGATTGCGCAATACGCTGGGTTTGCGGTTGCTCAATGCCATGACGCGATCGACAAAATCAGCACCGGGCAGCTGCAGGCTTTGCTTCGGTATGGTATGGCAGACATGATTGAGCAGCAGCTCGCTTTCACTACCCAGAACAGCGGAAATATTGGTCATTTTTGCTCCTGATTGAGGGACTATGGCTTGGTGCCACTTTGACTTGCTTACGGAGAAGTCATCTTAATCGATGCGCCGGGTTGAGAAAATAAGTATTATGCTTATTTCCATTGCGCATTAACTAGGGCCTGTTAACGCTATTTGATATAATTTGGTGATGGAAATCACCGAAACTCAATATCAACAGATCGAGCACTGCCTGCCGCGTCAGCGTGGCAACGTCAGCCATTCCAATCTGCAAGTTCTCAATGCCATTCTTTACGTTGCCGAGCATGGCTGCAAGTGGCGAGGACTGCCCAAGCGATTCGGCAACTGGCATACCATCTATACCCGCATGAATCGCTGGGCAAAGAGTGGTGTACTGAGCCATGTATTTGGGCAACTTCAGCATCAGCAAATCATCCGTATCCGTATTGAAACTGTTTCGCTGGACAGCACCAGCATCAAAGTCCATCCCGACGGTACGGGTGCGTTAAAAAAAACGGCCCCCAATCCATCGGAAAATCTCGAGGTGGATGGACCACCAAAATTCATCTGGTTGCCGCAGATTCCAGAACAACCATAGGCTTTGCCCTCTCGCCCGGTCACGCCCACGATGCGCCAGAGGGCAGGCAGCTTTTGCTTTCCCTCGGTCCCGTCAATACGCCCACCTACCTGCTGATGGATCGTGCTTATGAGGGCGACCAAACCCGGCAACTGGCACTAGATTTGGGTTACATCCCGGTTGTTCCGCCCAAAGCAAATCGCTTGTCACCCTGGGAATACAACCGTGCCATGTACAAAAAACGCAACGAGATCGAACGATTGTTCAGAAGGCTCAAGGGATTTCGCCGCATCTTCTCCAGGTTCGATAAGCTCGATGTCGTCTTCATCTCCTTTATCCACTTCGCTCTCATCGTCGAAGCAATCAGATTGTGTTAACAGACCCTAAGTTACGCTGTCATTTATGTCTGAATGACGTTATTGTTAATCGCCAGACGAATAAGCTGTGTGGTGTTCTGCAATTGTAACTTTCGCATCAGGTTGACATGATGAACACCGACGGTTTTCGGGCTGATGGCGAGTTTTTCCGCGATTTGCGTGCTGGAGTTTCCTTCCGCGATCAGTTTGAATATTTGAAATTCTCGCTTGGTGAGCATATCCAAAGGGTTTTCGCAGGTATCCTTGCGTGTTGCGTTGAGTGCCAGTGTTGCGGCTAACTCCGATTCGATATAAATTTTTCCCGCATTGACTTGCCGCACCGCCTGAACCATTTCTCCAATGCCGCTTTGTTTGCTGAGAAATCCGGTGGCTCCGGCTTTTAATGATCGTTGCGCCATCGTGACATTATTCAGCATGCTGAATACCAGGACGTGTGCCGCGGGATCTCTGGCTTTGATGCGCCGGATGGTTTCGAGTCCGCCGATGCCCGGCATGTTCAGATCCAGAATCGTCACATCCGGTTGATATTCCAAGTAGTATTGGTAACCGGACTCGCCATCGTCGGCTTCCCCGACAACGCAGATATCGGGTGTGCTCTCCAGCAACCGGCGATAACCGGTACGCACTACGGGATGATCATCAATCAACAGGATAGAGATTGGTTTCGTCATAATTTGAGTGTTCAATTGGCAGTTTAATATTGATTTCCGTGCCTTCATTGCATGCGCTGCGCACCGACAATGTGCCACCCATGGCAATGACGCGCTCACGCATACCGAGTAATCCTAATCCGCGAAATTGTTGATTGATATTATATCCCTTGCCGTTGTCTTCGATGGTGAGCAGCAAACAATCTTCCATGCACTCTAAACTGCTTTCACGGCTGAAGCTTATTTGTGCCCAGGTGGCTTCGGAGTGGTTGTAGATATTGTTCAAACCTTCTTGGATGATACGGAAGATGGCGATATTGATCGATTCGTGCAATTTATCCAGTTCACCGCTCAATTTGAATTCAAGAATGATCTGCGGATGGTGCGTGCTCCATTGCCGTTTCAGTTCCAATAAAGCATCGACCAATCCCAGCGTATCCAGCAACACGGGCCGCAATTTATGCAGCATTTCATGGATTACTTCATTCATTTTCTGAGTACAGTCGCGGATTGCGCGCGCACTGGCAGAACTTACCGAATCGGCCGGAGCGTTATTCAGAATGACTTCATTCTCGATGCGAATCACCGTAAGCCATTGCCCTAACTCATCGTGCAATTCACGCGCGAGTGAACGCCGTTCTTTTTCTTGCACTTGAAACAATTCTTTCATTAACCGTCTGTTTTCATTTAATAGGTTGCGATTAAGATTGATGGTTTTCTTAAGCTGACTGATATCGGACATGATCATGAGGCAAGTGCTGTTATCACACATCACTGTGCTTTGCAGCCTGAGATAGTTTAGATGCTCATCTGCGTTCTTGATTTTTAGATCAACTGTGGTTTTTCCTGAGGTAACGAAAACTTTTTGCAAATAATCGGTAAAAATTTGCTTGTTGATATCAAAAAAGCACTCCATGAAAGATTTGCCGATCAGCGCTTCGCGGTCATTGTTGAGTAATTTCGCGCCCCTGAGATTAAGCGATAAAATGTGCCCGGTTTTGTCTAAAGTCAGGTAGCCGACTGGTGCATATTCGTAAAGATCTTCAAAGCGGCTGTGAGATTCACTCAATTGCTGCTGTGTTTCTTTAAGTTCCCGGTACTGCAACTCCAGTTCAAAGTGAGACGTTTGCAATTCGCTCAGTAGCTCGGTTTTGCTGAATTTTATATCGTCATCTTTTCTTCTTTGCTCTTCACTTTGCGTCATACTATCTCCTATTACTCATCCTACGCGTATGCTGGAGCTGTGCCCGGTGATTCAAGCATAACTGTATTTCATCTGCTAAGAATACGTAATGTTATAGTACCAAATTATTACAAATCATAACGCTATAATTTTATGAGAAAAATCCTACAAACGAAGGAACTGGAGATTACAGTGAAAGTTGCGGGTGCCGTACTGATGTTTTAAGCATTGATTTGCACGTCATGAAGGTTGAAACGGTTTGTCAGTACGATTAAACATTCTGGCTTTTGTTTTGGGGGTTGGTTTGCTGCAGCAGCAAGCTGACTTGCCCGCACTCGATTGGGCTTGGGGTTTCATCCCGATCCTGGCCGTCAGCGGATTGCTTGCGCGTTATTCATCGGACGCATCGATTACGCTACGCGAAATCTTACTGTGTCTGTTTTTCCTGGGGATCGGGTTTTTCTGGGCTGCGGCTTTGGCACAGTGGCGTTTGTCCGATATCTTGCCGCCAAGCTGGGAGCGGAAGGATATACAAATAACCGGCGTAGTGGCGAGTGTGCAGCACAGCAATGAACGTGGTATCCGCTTCCGTTTTGATGTAGAGCAGGTGATTACACCCGGTGCGGTTGTGCCTCAACATCTTCTATTATCCTGGTTCAAAGAGCGGCAAACAGGAACGTACCGTTTGGAGCGGCCAAACCTGCACGCGGGGGAACGCTGGCGTATTACCGTGCGGCTCAAGCAGCCGCATGGCAGCATAAATCCACATGGCTTTGATTATGAAGTGTGGGCGTTGGAGCGTAATATTCGTGCAAGCGGATACGTGCGCCCATCGGTTGATAATGAACTTCTGCAACCAATGGTTTCAACGCCCAAATACTGGGTTGAGCATATCCGTGAGGATATTCAGCAGCGTTTTGCCGCCAATTTACCCGGCCATGCGTATGCGGGTGTATTGCAAGCCTTGGCTATGGGCGATCAACACGCTATCCCGCGCGATCAATGGCAAATTTTCACCCGAACCGGCACCAATCATTTGATGGCCATTTCCGGGCTGCACATCACGATGATTTCCAGCATGATGTTTGCGCTGGTTTTCTGGTCATGGCGCTGGTCGGCTTATCTGACGTTACGTTTACCGGCACGCCGCGCTGCTGTCGTTGCTGGGCTGGTTGTGGCATTGGCTTATGCGGTTCTGTCCGGTTTTGCAATTCCGGCGCAGCGGACACTCTATATGCTGGCCGTTGTGGCAATTGCAGTATGGCGAGGGCAGCAATCTTCCGCAACAACGGTGCTGGCTTGGGCGCTGTTTTGGGTGGTTCTGCTCGATCCCTGGGCCGTCATGGCGCCCGGATTCTGGTTGTCGTTCGGTGCCATCGGACTCATTATGCTGATAACGGTAGGGCGGATTGGCAAAGTTCACTGGTTTACCGATTGGTTGCGGGTTCAGTGGGCGATCACCCTGGGGTTAATTCCGCTGTTACTGATTTTCTTCCAGCAGGTACCGATGGTATCGCCGCTTGCTAATGCTATTGCCATTCCGTTGATAAGTCTTGTGGTCGTGCCGCTGACTCTGTTGGCAGTGATACCGCTGTTTGACTTTATTTTGCCGGTGGCACACGAAGTTTTAAGCTTCGTTATGACGATATTGCACGCGCTGAGTGATTTTCCACAGGCCGTATGGCAGCAGCATACGCCGCCGCTGTGGACAATCTTGGCAGCCGTTTGCGGAATTTTGTGGATGCTGTTGCCCGGAAGTTTGGCAAGCGGATTCTTTGCAGGTTTCCCAGCACGCTGGCTCGGAGCGATGGCGTTATTGCCGATGTTTTGGGTATTGCCTGCGCAACCCAAAAGCGGTGAGTTATGGCTGACGATCCTGGATGCCGGTCAGGGATTGGCCGTTGTCGCGCGTACAGCGCATCATACGGTGTTGTTTGATACTGGGCCTGGCTTTGGCGATACCGATAGCGGCAGCCGTATTGTCGTACCATACTTGCGTGGTGAGGGCATACGGAAACTGGATGCCATGATCGTATCGCATGCGGATACAGACCATAGCGGTGGCGCTTTGTCGGTAATGGACGAAATACCGGTTGAATTGTTGTTGTCTTCTTTGAACGATCAGCATCCCATACGGCGCACTGCAAAGCATCACGATCAATGCCATGCCGGACAGTCATGGCATTGGGATGGCGTGCATTTTGAGTTGTTGCACCCATTACCGCAGGATTATGCAAATTCACAACGCAAAACCAATTCAAACAGTTGCGTGCTAAAGATCACATCGCTGCATGGCAGCGTATTACTACCAGCGGATATTGAAGGTAAAGATGAATTAGCGTTGCTTAGCCGCGCCAGTGAGAAGCTTCCGGCAACCGTGCTGATCGCGCCACATCACGGCAGCCTGTCATCGTCAACAATGAATTTTGTGCGGCAGGTGAGTCCGGCAGTGACAGTCTTTACGGTCGGTTACCTTAATCGCTATGGCCATCCGCGCGAAGAAGTAATGGCACGGTATCTCAACTTGAACAGCCGCTTGCTGCGCAGTGACAGAGATGGCGCGATCTTGCTGCGTTTTGCCAGTAATGGCTGGTCGGTTGAGAGTTGGAGACAATCAAACCGGCGCTACTGGTATCACAGCACAATCGAATAGATTGGATTGAAATGATGGGACTACTGCAATGAGTATCAATAGAGATAGGGTTGGTATCGATAAACGAAGGTTGTCAGTGGGTTTTCCCTAGTGATCGTCATCGGGCAATTCGATATCGTTAAACAGTACGGTGAACGAAGTACCCGCGCCTGGTTCACTGGTCACTTTGATTTTTAATTTATTATTTTCTGCCGCGATTCTTACGATGGACAAGCCAATTCCGCTGGTTGCCTTGTTATGCAGTGCCGCCCTGGGCGAATAAAAATATTCGTTGAATATATTCGGTAAGTCTTTATTCTCTATGCCTATACCGTGATCAGTAATGGTGATACTAGCACTTCGGTCCCGCTGATTGATGGCGGATGTAATTTCTACCGCTGTATTATCATGCGAATAGGTGATCGCATTGGTAATAATATTTTCCAGAAGTATTTCCAGTTGATCGGGGATAACCTTGCAATAAAAATTTTCAATCGATAAATTGAATGCGATATGTTTGGCATTGGCAACGAGCGTTAATTTCTCAATACATTTTTGCAGTGTGGTTTGAATGTCGATTGTCTCGAACACTGCGGTATTAAGACAGGTATCTTTCAAGCGCTCGAGTCTGAGCAAGTCGAGAATCAAGCTCGACATACTTTGTGCGCGGCTATCAATCTTGTCCAATGCTTCATTTACGCCGTCTGAAGCATCTCCGCAATAACCCCCTTTAATCAAATTGATTTTGCTGCGGATGGCATCCAACGGCGATTTGAGCTGATGCGTCATCAGCACGGCGTATTGATCTTTTTCGACTTGCGCCTGATTGATTTGCCTATAAGCATCCAGCAGGTGGCGCTCATGCGCCCGGACGATCAGGGAAAGTCTCGACACTACATACCAAACGATAAAAAATAAGATATCGAGAAAAAACATCCATAACATTGCCCCATCTTTACGCGCATTTTCCGACAGCAGATGATTGTTGACCAATGTTGACAGTGGCGTTTGCGTTTGCGTGATCAGGAAGTTATCAACAATGATAACTATCGTATCCATGAGACACACTAAAATGGTGACATACAAGCTTTCGCGGGTAGAAAAAAAGATGCAGGCAAGCGCAATATGCAGCACATAGAAAAATGAAATGGGTGTAGTCGTGCTGCCAATATAATGTACAACAACAGACAAACAGATCAAATCGACAATGATCTGTACCCATAGATTGATCGAGGGGGAGTTATATTTACCCGGTTTGAAACGGTCTAATGCAAAGATGTAAGCAATATTAGCGACAACCAGTACGATGATGATGGCGACCGGCCATTTTTGCTGCTCGCTGATTCCAAATTGCGTCAATACATTCGACGCCGATAGCATCAGGATTTCGAAGAAAACCAAAGTGACAATTAATGCCCAGCGGAAAGTAATAAACCAGCGAATATTACTGATTAATACATCATCGCTGAGCTTAAGTTTGTCGCCTTTTATTTCAAGCAGAATATTTTGACTATTGGATTTATCCCAGGAAAATTCAGTTGTCGCCATTTTCACATAATCCAACTAGGCAGCCTCTCCCGTATGCTTTAATCGATCATTGATCGTTGCCAATAAGCTTACCGGTTCGACGGGTTTTTCCATGATACACACCCATTCATGCGAGCCATCCTCAAAATAAGGTCTGATCATATCGCCCAAGGAGGTGAGAAAAATGGTTTGTATTTGTGGAAAGCGTTTGTGAATCTTTGCATAGGTAGTCAAACCGGAATCCATGGATTCGACCATTACATCAAGAATTGCCAGATCAGGGCGTTTGCTTTCATCTTCCAGTGAATCGATAAAATCTTGCATGGACAGATAACTGCTAACTTCATATCCATTCTTGCAAAGAATCCGTTCAACCGCTTCGCGGATATCGGAATCATCGTCAACATGTGCTATTCGTGGTGCCATCATCATTCTCCTAACTTCATCGTGTGAACCCGGTCAGGCTTCTTACAAGAAAGAAACCGTTTGCTCACCGGGGATATTCTTGAGCCGATCATATCTTAGCAAATGTGAAAAATATGTGAAGTATAAAACGGCAGATATCGATAATATATGAGTTCTAGCAGGATATATGCTGTAACTCAATGAACCGTCGGCCCTGCCTCGCGGAATATGGTATCAACCGCCAGCGCATCCAGACGGTACTCACGATTGCAGATGTCATCGTTGACAACCACTTCGCCGAATTCTTTCAGGATTGAATCGACTTCCTCGCGGCCGAGCGAATGTAGCATGGCGTAAATCTTAGCAGAGTCTTCGCGGCAGCCGTACTGGATGGTTTGTGCATCGAAAATGCGGATGGTTTCTTGATAAAACAGGCGGGTCAGTATTTCTTCCACAGTCAAGTCGAATAGTGCATGATCATGCACTGTCGCCGCCAGTGCTTCGGCGCGCGCCCAGCCGTCGGGGTCTTGCAGATCGGCATTAGGCAGTTTTTGCAGCAATAAGCCAAAAATGGCGGTATCCGTGGTGATCAAAAATAAGCGCGAGGGCAGTTGCTCGGATTGGCGGAAGTAATGCTCAAAGATTTCGGCGATATTGTTGCCGTCGAGCGGTACGATGCTTTGATAACACTCGCGCATCGACGGCATGTCCAATGTGATCAGCAATTGACCATCACCGAGCAGTTCGGACACAGGCTGCGCTGCGATGTTTTCTGCGTGTTTTGCCATGCCGCGAATATGTAAAGTATCGGTGCAGTCGATAACCAACATCGAAACGGGACCATTGCCATTCAATTGGATGGTCAACCGGCCGGCTTGCTTGAGATTTTCGCCCAGCAGCAGGGTGACGGCGCTCATCTCTCCTACCAGCTGGGTCACCGGTTGTGGATAGTTGCGCCCGGTTAATAGGGCTTGCCAAACCGAGTCGAGGTGTACGATGGCACCGCGGATGTCCAGATTTTCCAGAAGAAAGCGTTGTACATAGTTGTTGCTCATTCTAAGGCCTTCGGTTGTAAGAAATCGTCATTATAACCGGTTGTGCTGCAATGCCACCCATGCCTGGCCTAATGCAACTGCGCTGTCATCCGGCAACATCTGCTGTGCGATGAAGATTTGGAGCGGCGATGCAATCAAGTGATGGATCAAGCCATGCCGCAATATCGCGTTATGAAAACACCCGCCACCCAGCGCTATCTGTGAAATATGATGTTGTTCGGCCGCCTGTACAATCCACGCCGCCAATCCGGCAACCAGTGTGGCATGAAATAGCGCGGCGCCGTAGGCGGCATCATGTCCGGCATCACGGCAATCGATCAGTGCCGACAGTAAGGACGAGAAATCCAGTTGGTTGTCAGCGCTGATGCGATAACCGTCCATCAGCGCACCAGTTTCTCCATGTTGTTCGGCGAGTTGCTGCAATTGTATGGCGGCTTGTGCTTCATTCGATTGAATCGCATTGACGTCCAGCAATCCGGCCGCTGCGTCGAACAAGCGCCCCATGCTGGATGTATGGGGACAATTCAAATTTTGTGCCAGCATCGCGGCAACCGTCGCCGCCGCCGGTTGATCTGGAAAACGCGAGGTAATTTCAGCGCCGCGATTTAAGCGGAATAACGCTGCTGCAGCCATGCGCCACGGCTCTTGTGCGGCGCGGTCACCGCCTGGCAATGCCAAGGTTGTCAGGTGACCGAGCCGGTCAAAACGAGCGCCATCGACCAATAGCAACTCACCGCCCCAAGGTGTGTTGTCCGTTCCCAGACCGACACCATCCAGCGCCAAGCCTAATACCGGCTGAATCAATTGGTGTTCGGCGCAAATGGCAGCGATGTGGGCATGATGATGCTGTACGGCCAATGCAGGAATACGCCGCTGTTCAGCGTATGTTTGCGCAAATTGCGTGCTGTAAAAATCCGGATGCAGGTCGTGCGTGACGATTTCCGGCTGAATGGAATAATCCTGGCATAGACGCTGCACGGTTCGATTTAGTTGCTGACGAGCTTCTACTGTTGCCAAGTCGCCAATCAACGGAGAGATATGTGCACGATGGCCTTGCGTTACACAAATGGTATTTTTCAGCCAGGCGCCGCAAGCTAGAACGGAAGGACCGCTGATGGCCAGCGGGATAGTGGTACCGCGTGGATTAGCCAAGCGCGGAATCGATATGTTGCGGAGACTCGCTTGCTGCTGCGCGAAGGCATTCCGCGCTAATCCAATCAATCCAGGCCTGCATGCCGCTGCCTTGCGTGGCGGAAATTTGCAGCACGGGTAATCCGGGATGAACGCGGTGCGCATAGTCAATGGTCAAATCGACATCAAAAGTTAAGTGGGGCAGCAAATCGCATTTATTCAGCAACATTAAATCGGCGGCATGAAACATGTCGGGATATTTCAGCGGTTTATCTTCGCCTTCGGTGGCGGACAGAATGACCACTTTGTGCGCTTCACCCAAATCAAAACCGGATGGACACACCAGATTGCCGACGTTTTCGATGAATAACACGCTGTTATCTGCTACAACCATTTGCTGTAAAGCTTGGCCAATCATGTGCGCATCCAAATGACAGCCTTTACCAGTGTTGATTTGCAATGCCGGGACACCGGTTGCGCGGATACGTGCGGCGTCGTGGTCGGTTTGCTGATCGCCCTCGATCACCGCAATCGGGAACCGGTCGCGCAGCATTTCAATCGTTTTGACGAGCAACGTGGTTTTGCCGGAACCCGGACTGGAAACCAGATTCAGTGCAAAAATACCGTGCTCGGCTAAATACCGGCGATTTTCAGCAGCGAATTGGTTATTTTTTGCCAGAATATCACGCTCAATTTTCACCATTCGCGTTTGATTCATACCGGGCGCGTGCGTACCCGCGATGCCGGTGCCGAAATGCAGCGTATCGGCTGCGTGATTGGCTGTTACGGGTGCGGCTACTTTTTCATGCGCATGATCATGCGCGGATTGCAACGGGCGATAGTGAAGCCGGGTATTTGAATGATGCCGCGACCGCATCGATTGACCGTTAATGCGCGTTTGCCCAATGCCGCAACCACAAGTTGTACACATAATCGATTCCTTTTATTCCACTTCCAGTTCCTTGATGCGCATGCCATCGCCTTGCGTGACATTCAGCCCATAGCCGCCGCACTGTGGACACGCCTGATGGTAGGCGGCGATCATAGTAACTTGATGGCATTGATCGCACATCGCCTGTCCAGTGATTTCGATAATTTCCAGCTTGGCCTGCCGGGCGATACTGTCTTCCGTTACCACAGCAAAAAAGAAACGCAGCGATTCCTGCTCGACACAAGCCAGTTGGCCGATTTCCAGCCATACCGTTTTGACTTGTGTGAATTTTTGCTCAACCGCGGCGTCTTCAATGAGCTGTAAGATGCTTTCGGCAAGCGATAGCTCATGCATGTATTACCTCATTATCCGGCGGCTTACGGGATTAATAAAAAACCGCCATAACCGGCAATGATGATACCGCTAAAACGAATCCACCGGGTGCCGGCAAATTTTTTGCACAACAGGGCCAAGCCGATGCCGCACAAATGCAATAGCATCGTCGCCAGCATAAAACCCCCAGCGTAGGAGGGCAGCGATATACTGGGCGGCATTTCGCTGCCATGCGCATAGCCGTGACTGAGCGCAAATAATCCGATCAACAGCAAGCTGACACTGAGCGGTAAATGTTTGCGCCAAACGAGTAGTGCACCCAGCATCACCAGCGACAGCATAATGCCGTGCTCCGCGAAAGCGAGTGGCAGGGTGATCGCGCCGAATAAACCGCCCAAACCCATCACCACGACAAAAATCAGCGGAAAAAGCCAGACAATACGACCATGCGCTTGCGCGGCCCATAAGCCGACGGCAATCATCGCCAGCATATGGTCCAGCCCGCTCAACGGATGCGCGAATCCGTGCAGCCACCCGTTATGCGGTCCGTCACCGGTATGCGCAAAAGCCAGGGGTGATGCGATCAGAATCGGTATGATCAATAACAAAAGCCAAAAAAATTTCAATGGCGGAACCGTTTTTTTCATCGTTGTTGTAAATACCATTGCTGAATTTTTAATATGGCGGCAGCCAGATTTTCATTGGCTTGAATGCTTAAATAATCTCCCAATTCAAAGCGATAACCGCGGATGCGCAGTAGAAAAGCAGGCGGTGCGGTATGCGAATGGATTTGCTGGTAAACATACAGCAACGCTGCCGGTGTTAAGGCATGACTGGTATAACTGCCGTCTTTTTCCGTAGTCACGGCTGAAAATTCAAAAGGTTCCTGGCACGACATATCCGCATCCACAAATATAATCCGGTCAAAGCCCGTTAAATCCGCAGCATGCTCAATCAGCAATTGCATGTCAACAAGGCAAGCGACATCCGCCAGTCGTAACTGAGCGATATGCTCCACTAGCAGGGGGCCTAATGCATCGTCCCCGCGTCCGGGATTTCCATAGCCGAATAGCAATAGCTTGTTCATGCGCTGCCTGAATACATTAGCTGGGTATTTTTATGACGGTGAGATTGTTTCATTAAAACTTTCTTGTGATCTGTGATGGTGATTTTATGTATTGTTTTACAGAAAGTATGATTTTTCTTTGACTGCTTGCGGATTAACTGCCGGTCCTGTTCAAGATTGATCTGTCAACCAGGATGAATAAACCGTCATTTTGCAGCTTGTATACTGGTACATCGCCTATTCGCAGTAATTACGATTGCAGCAATAAATTAGTCACTTACCATATTCAACCGAGCTGTAATCCGATACCGGCCGGGACACCAGCCGCTCACCTCCCGGTTAATCCCAACTACAAACCGACTAGGGCACATTCGGTGCATTCATCTTATTAATTTCATGACACTTTTCCCTATTTAATTCAGAGTGCTTACTGCATCATAGGCAGCATGATTTAGCAGTGAATTGTTTGATGCGCGGGTTAAATTTTAAAGGAGTGAAATGATGCAAAGTTATTTTCGATTGGTAGTGGTTTCTGTTGCACTGTGCTTGGGCTCAGTCACCAGTATGGCTAATGCCGGTGTTTTTGACGGACACACGATCAATTATCAGTACTATTTTCCGAACTTGAGTACGCCGTATGCTTCGGCGGGTAATGGCGATTATCTGGTGAATTCCGGTGTGGAAATATCGAATGTGGTCGATGGTTTCGGTACCATAGACTTCAGCGGCGATGAATTCGTGATTTCCTTTGCGCATAGCGGCAATTTTTCGCCTACCGAATTTAATGGTTTTGCAATTAGTGATGTATCTGCGAGTATCAATCCGTTTGCATCATTCAGTCTGGTTTCCAATACCGCGGTGAGCGGCACACCCACCTTGAGTTTTGATGCAAACCATTTGTATGTGAATTGGGCGGGGCTTAATTTCAATCGGGGCGAACTGGTTTTTTCGGTGAGTTCCCTGACGCCACATTCATATCCACACTCGCATCCCGTCACTTCTTTTTCCCGTACCATCAGCCCAGTTCCGGAACCCGATACTTACGCGATCTTACTGGTTGGGTTAGGTCTGGTAGGCTACAGTGCGCGCCGTAAGCAAATTTAATTTGTGTCTGTTGTCCGATATGTCTTGTGTACATCGGATTATGTAGCAATAAAAAACCGCCACTTCGGGCGGTTTTTTATTTTATGCTTTGTTACTTTAGGGTTAGTGCCCAGGTTTGCTGGTACCACCATAAGGCCGTGGATCTTGTCCTTCTTTGAGACATTCACCATTGCCACCTACGCCAAACTGACAATCGGCATTCGAAGCATTGGGATCACCCATGTTGGCGTTTGAACAAGCGGCTAAGAAAACTAATAAAGTTGCAGCAAAAATTGATTTTTTCATCATTCTAATCGTTCCTTTCTCTTTAAAATACCCAAATTTAATTAGGGATTCGAGTATATAACAGAACTCTAAATATTCAAACAAGTAGTTTACTGTCCTGCTGCTGACTCACAACTGCGAAGGATTTCAATCAGATAGCCGCCATATTTATCAAGCTTGCGCGCGCCGATACCGCTGACTTGGCGTAATTCTTCTTGCGTTTTCGGACACTGCCGCGCCAGTTCGCGCAAGGTCGCATCGTGAAAAATAACATACGCCGGTACACCATGTTCTTTAGCCATTTTTGCGCGCCATGCACGTAATTGCTCCCAAAGATATCGTTCGGTTGCATCCAGCAACATCAAATCACCGCTTTGCCGTTTTTCAAATGCCCGTCCCGCTTGGGTTTGCAGTCGCAGCTGTACGGCTTGCTGCCCCTTCAACACGGCGCGGCTTGCTTCGGTCAGGTGCAATGCGCCATGACTTACACTGTCAGCCGATAGCAGGCCCAGTGCGATGATCTGACGGAATACCGCGCGCCAGGTTTTTTCCGGTAATTCTTTACCGATGCCGAATGTAGTCAACCGGTCGTGATGCCATTCTTTGACACGTTCGGTCAGATTACCGCGCAAAATATCGATCAAATGACCCGTGCCGAAATTTTGCCCGGCGCGGTAAACACAGGATAATGCCTTTTGCACCTCCACCGTCGCATCCCAAACTTGCGGCGGATTCAAACAAACATCGCAATTGCCGCACGCCGTCATATCATCGGTGGTTTCACCGAAATAACTCAGCATGCGCAAGCGTCGGCAGGTGGTTGTTTCGCACAGTGATAGCATGGCTTCCAGTTTGCGGGCGGCAACTTGTTTGAATTTGAGCTGCGCGTCCGATTCTTCGATCATGCGCCGCTGCTGAATGACATCGCCAAGACCGTACACCATCCAGGCATTGGCCGCTTGTCCGTCGCGTCCGGCGCGGCCGGTTTCCTGGTAATAACCTTCAATGCTTTTGGGTAAATCCAGATGCGCGACAAACCGTACGTCCGGCTTATCAATTCCCATGCCAAAAGCTATGGTGGCAACCATCACAATACCTTCCTCGCGCAGAAATCTTTCCTGATTCAGACTGCGCTCCTGCATGCTCATGCCGGCGTGGTAGGCGACCGCGCGCAAACCCTGGGCGGTCAACCATGCCGCGGTTTCCTCGGCTTTTTTGCGCGACAGGCAATACACAATACCGGCGTCGCCGGGGTGTTCCGTTCGCAGGAATGTCAGTAATTGCGCCCGGCTGTTGGTTTTATCGATAATTTGATAGCGGATATTCGGGCGGTCGAAACTGGAAACAAAAATCCTGGCTTCGTCCAATCCGAGCCGCTCAATGATCTCCTTGCGGGTGTCCATATCGGCCGTTGCCGTCAGCGCGATACGCGGCACATCCGGAAAACGTTCGTGCAGTACCGATAACTGTATGTATTCCGGACGGAAATCATGCCCCCATTGCGACACGCAATGCGCTTCGTCAATGGCAAACAGCGCAACCGGAATACGTGCGATCAGATTGAGGAACCGCGCTGTCAACAGCCGCTCCGGCGCGACATACAGTAAATCGTATTCACCCGCCAGAAGCTTCTGTTCAACTTCCGCCGCGGCTTGCTGCGATAACGAGGAATTCAGCACCGCCGCGCGCACCCCTAATTCATGCAGCGACGCGACTTGATTCTGCATCAAGGCAATCAACGGGGACACGACGATGGCAACACCATCGCGCAACAACGCCGGAATTTGATAACACAGCGATTTACCGCCGCCGGTCGGCATCAAAACCAGGCAATCGCCACCGCTGGCGAGGTGTTCGATGACCTCAGCCTGTTGTCCGCGAAAGGCGGGATAACCAAAAACTTCCTTGAGTATAGTGAGTGCGTTGGACATTCCGGATGTGGCTACTACATGGTCTTGATTTTCTTCGGTAAGAAACGCTATTTTTCTGATTTCAGGGGAATAAGCAACACATTCAAGCGATCGCTCCGTCTTGCTATGGTGCGAATCGTAAAGACTTGACTGGCGATAGTACAGTAGAATGCACACCCTGACACTTGGAAGTTTCTGCTGGGTCAGTCCGCAATCGTTTGCATCGTTTCAAATCATTCGCGTTATTGTGCTGGTATAATTCTATCTAATTGCAGCTTTATTTATACAATTTGTCACGCTAGTCTGGAGAGAAAAAATGGTGGTAAATGATGTTTTGAAATTGATTCAAGACAATGAAGTTAAATTTGTTGATTTACGCTTTACCGATACCAATGGTAAAGAACATCATGTTACCGTACCTGCGCATACCTTCGATGCGGATAAATTTGAAGATGGCCATCCTTTTGACGGCTCATCGATAGGCGGCTGGAAAGGCATCCAAGCATCCGATATGTTGCTAATCCCCGATCCGGATACCGCCAACATGGATCCCTTCATGGATGAACCGACATTGCTGATGACGTGCGATGTGGTCGAACCGGCGGACGGCAAGGGCTATAGCCGCGATCCGCGTTCGTTGGCCAAGCGGGGTGAAATTTACTTAAAATCGACCGGGATCGGCGATGTGGCTTATTTCGGACCGGAACCTGAATTTTTTATTTTCGATTCGGTGCGCTGGCATACCGGCATGTCCGGATGCTCGGTCAAAATCGAATCCGAAGAAGCCGCCTGGAGTTCTGCGATCAAATACGAAAGCGGCAATATCGGTCACCGCCCGTCGATCAAAGGCGGTTACTTTCCCGTACCGCCGGTCGATTCGCTGCAAGATATCCGTTCCGCGATGTGCCTGACATTGGAAGACATGGGCATCGGTGTCGAAGTGCATCATCATGAAGTCGCCACGGCGGGTCAATGTGAAATCGGCACCCGTTTCAACAGCCTGGTCAAACGCGCGGATTGGAATCAAGTGCTCAAATATGTCATACATAATGTGGCGCATTCATACGGTAAAACAGCCACTTTCATGCCCAAACCGATCGTTGGCGATGCCGGATCCGGCATGCATGTGCACCAATCCATCTGGAAAGACGGTAAGAATTTGTTCTCCGGCAACGGTTACGCCGGCTTGTCCGAGATTGCGCTGTATTACATCGGCGGCATCCTGAAACACGCCAAAGCGCTGAATGCCATCTGCAATCCCAGCACCAACTCCTACAAACGGCTGGTCGCCGGATATGAAGCGCCGGTCAACCTGGCTTATTCCGCCAGCAACCGTTCGGCCTCTATTCGCATTCCGCACACCAGCAGCCCCAAGGGGCGGCGTATCGAAGTCCGTTTCCCCGATCCGACCGCCAATCCGTATCTGGCGTTTACTGCATTGATGATGGCCGGACTCGACGGCATTCAGAACAAAATCCATCCGGGCGATCCGATGGACAAGAATCTGTACGATCTGCCGCCGGAAGAAGCGGCCAAAGTGCCGAATGTGTGCGCGTCATTGGACGAGGCGCTGGACTGTCTGGATAAAGATCGCGATTTTCTGATTCGCGGCGGTGTTTTTTCCAATGACATCATCGATGCGTACATTCAACTGAAAATGGATGAGGTGATTTTACTGCGCACCACGACGCATCCGGTTGAATTTGATATGTATTACAGCTTATAAATTTGAGAATACGGGAAATTCAAATTGATTTTAACCATCGTGACGAGATCGAGAGGCATGAAAAAATAGAACCGTAAAGCGCAATAAGCAGGATTTATTCGCTCTTTTTTTGCTTTTCGTTAGAGAAATCATTGGTAGACTGATCGGGTAGCGGTAATTGTGATCAACATTCTTCTAGCAAAATATGAAAACCGGAACATTATTAATCCTATTCGCCCTTATTTTGTTGAGCTCTATATCGCAGGCTATTGCTGAAACAAACATCTACAAGCATGTTGATAAGGACGGCAATATCACCTTCACTAACCGCCGCATCCCTAACGCGGAAAAAATATCCATTGCGTCGTATTCCAGAAATTCCGAATCCGCTCCGGCCAAATTACAGTCCAATGGAAATGTGCCGCGTATAAAAGATACGACGCAAAAGGAACGCGATACGGTACGCCGCCAGATTCTGCAAAAGGAATTGTCGGCCGAAGAAAAGCATTTCATCGATACGCAAACGCATCTGGATCAATTCGGCGATGCCGCTGAAGCAAATAACCCGCATGAAAAAGTTGTGCAGCTAAGAAATAAGTTATTCCAGCATCAAAGAAATATCACTGCCTTAAAGAAAGAACTCGCCAGACTGTAGCTGCTCCAAAAATCACAACCGGTCCATAGGGTGATGCATGAATAGAAATAATTCCTTGTTGATTGTTCTGGCTTTTTTTTCCTGCTCGATACAAGCCGGTGTGTATAAGCACGTCGACGAGCGTGGCAACGTAACTTATTCCAACGTACCGTCGAGCAACGCCAAGAAAGTTGATTTACCGCCGATTGTGGTGGTGCCTTCGGTCGATTCCGGCGATGTCGAAGAAAGAATCGCAAAACGCCGTGAAGCGATGAAACTCGAGGAACAGCGCGAGAAAATACAAAGCAAAATAACGGAAGAAGAGAAACGCCTGGGCGAATTAAAAAGTGAATACAAAGACGGTGCTCCGGATCGCTTGGGCAGTGAGCGTAATTATCAGCGCTATCTCAACCGGGTCGAGCGAATGCGTGAAGAAATGGACGCACGGGAAAAGAATCTGGAAACATTGAAAAAAGGACTCCAGGAAGTATCTCGCAGCAACCCGTAATCCCGGCTCAAGCGGATAATTCGGTTACAACGGGCGCATGATCCGAAGGGCGCTCCAGCTTGCGCACCGCTTTATCAACCGTGCAGCTTGTACAGACGCTTGCGAGCGCATCGCTGAGTAAAATATGGTCGATGCGTAATCCCCGGTTCAGGCGGAAAGCCATCATGCGGTAATCCCACCAGGTATACGATTTCTCCGCTTGCTCAAACAAGCGGAAGCTATCCGTCAAACCCAGCTTCAATAGATCACCGAATGCCGCGCGTTCTGGCTGACTGCACAATACTTTACCTTGCCACAATTGCGGATCGTAGACATCGCGATCTTCCGGTGCGATATTAAAATCGCCCAGGATGGCCAGTTTCTTATAATTCTTCAGTTCCTGTTGTAACCATCCGGTCAAGGAGGGCAGCCAGCGTAATTTGTATTGATATTTTTCCGATTCGACCGTATCGCCGTTCGGCACATACGCGGAAATGACACGCATATCGCCATAGGTTACCGCCACCACGCGTTTTTGCTCGTCTTCAAACCCGGGTATTGCGGTAATGATTTCGCTTCCTTTTTGCTTGCTGAGAATTGCGACACCGTTATAGGTCTTCTGCCCGGTAAAAATCGACTCATAGCCAACCGCGGCAATTTCAGCAGCCGGAAAGTTTTCATCGGTTAACTTGGTTTCCTGCAAACACAGCATATCCGGCTGGTTCGTTTGCAGCCAATCGATTACCTGCGGTAGCCTTACTTTGAGCGAATTTACATTCCAGGTTGCTAATTTCATGATTAATCCTTGGCGTTATGAATAACCAGCTGGTTAAACGGTATGACCCACTGCTGTTGATTGCAAACCTCAACCGCATAACGTTGTAGCGCCCGTTTAATGGCGAACAGATCTCCCGCGGCGGTGCCATCGAAAGTGGCGACAATTTTGTAATCCAGCGACGACGTATTGGCATGAGCGAAATGCACCACCAGATCATTCAGTGAGTTACCGAAGGATTCCAGCAGCAAGCCGCGCCGGATACCCTCACATAAGATTTCCGGAATCACAGTGATGCATTGCGCTTGATGCTGGTAATCGATACCGAAATCGCTGGTTACAGTAAATCCCAGGGAATAATTCTTCGGCTGGGCGGCCAGGAAATCGGCAATGCTATAGGTGATCGGCATCACGCCGTTGGGCTGCGATAACACGATGCATTCCAAGGTAATGCATTTCACCATGGCAAAGGTGTTATCGGTCAGCATCACGAAGTCACCCCTTTGGCATGGAAACCAAGGCTCGTCTGCGGAGTACGGACGGGAAACGTAATTGGCCAGTTCCGCCAAAGTGAGCCGTAGCTCCAACCCGGGCAGCATAGGATTGGTCAACTTACTGTAATAATTCAAACTTTCCACCAGCAACGGGATACCGTTATAGTTGATGCATTCGCCTTCCCTGACCGATCCGGTATTCAATAGTATCCGCAGCTCATTGATAAAACTGGGAATAGAGTTTTTCAGCAGCAGGATGATGCTGAGCAGCAGTAACACGGTAATACCGATTAATACCTGGTCGTTACGCACACTCAGCACATAAAACACCGCTGTGATCGACAACGCTGCCATCAGAAAATGATAAAACAATGTACTGATGCGCTGATAATAGGTTCTTCTTTCCTCTTTCTTGCGATGATTCAGCCAGTGCAGCAGCTTTTGCAACGATAGCATCGAGAAATACACGGTAATAAAAGCGGTCAGCGCCATCAACAAGGTGGCGCCGCGTCCCGCGGCAAATTGCTGCACATGCTCACCCAAGGATATTTCCTTGGCGGATTGCGATTTAATCATCTCCTCGAGTTGTAATTGCGCAACTTCCAGAAGGTGCTGATTTTCCAGCAATTGATCGTTCCATTTTTTGCTGATGCGCTCAAACTCGGCATAAGCCTCTTTCTCAAAACCGGCTGTATTGATCTCCCCGATATGTTTAAGCACTTCATTGATGACACGGATTTGCGATTTATAAAAATCGATTTTCTTTTGCAAGCTATCGGTTTTACGCTTATTTTCCGTCAATTGGCGCAATTCGCTCATGATCGGCTGCACGATTTCCAGTAAATCTTTCTGCCAATCGAATTCCTTCTTTTCTGTTGTTTCCTCTTTGCTCAGCTCCAAGCCCGCCGTCAGAATCATTTCAAATGACGATTTCTGCTCCGCGATAGCATTGCTCAATTCGGTCAACTCCGCCTGGATTTTGTTTTTCTCCTGCTCCGTCTTGGCTTTTGCCAACGCCTTTGACATCACTTCCGCTTGATCTTGTTGCAGTTTGATGCTGCTGATAATGTCATTGAGCTTCTCAACAGCCAGTTCTTTTTGCAGCTCCCTTTCGGTAGCAATCAAAGGAATGTCCAATGTGCTCGCACCGGCGCCGGAAAGCACCAGTGCCAGTAAAAAGAAAACAAGCCAACGTAAAGCAAAATTAATTTTCATGTTTTTCGAGTCAATAATTGGGTTTTGATTATCAGCACGGCCGTCTTGGGAAACCATCTCAGACAGCAAAGAAACGCTCGACTTCCGCCAGATCGCGCGTGCGTTTCATCGGCGGCAGGCTTTGCCATATTTGTTTGCCATAGGCTTTCGTAGTCAAGCGCGGATCGCAAATCATCAGCACCCCCCGGTCCGCTTCATCGCGGATCAACCGGCCGGCGCCTTGTTTCAGATTAATGACCGCGCGCGGTAATTGATATTCCATAAACGCGTTGCGTCCTTCATGGTTCATTTTATCAATCCGCGCAGCCAGCACCGGATCGTCCGGCGGAGCAAACGGCAGTTTATCGATGATGACCAGCGACAATGCGTCGCCGCGTACATCGACACCCTCCCAGAACGATTGGCTGCCAATGAGCACGGCGTTGTTCAATGCACGAAAACGTTCCAGCATATTGGAACGAGAACCTTGTCCTTGCAGCAGCAACGGAAAATCGAAATCCTCGGCGGTTTGCAACAATTCGTGCACACGCTGCATGGCACGTAAACTGGTGCAAAGGAAAAAGGCACGTCCGCGGCTTGCGCGCAATACCGGCAGCGCCGCCTGAACCACCTGATCGGTATAGTTCTTTTGCTGCGGCTCCGGCAAACCGGACGGCACGTACAATAACGCCTGCTGCGCGAAATCGAACGGACTTTCCCAGCACGCCGTTTGCGCCGCGGTCAATCCCATTTCGTTATTGTAATGGCTGAAATCCTTTTTTACCGACAAGGTCGCGGAAGTAAAAATCCAGGCGCGCGGCGATGAAATCATTTGTCTTTGGAAAATTTCCGCGATCGACAACGGCGTTGCGTTCAGTTGCAAAGCGTGGTGATAGACTTCGACCCAGCGCACATGCTCCTGCATTTCCGTTTCATCGCGCCAGCGCTGCAACAGATACAAATGCGCTGCCGCGCGCTGACGGCAATTCTCCAGCCCTTCGGATCGCTCCGCCTGGCTTTCCAGTAATTTCACCAGCGTGGTCAGTTTTTCCAGCATATCGCCTAGTGCTTGACTGAAACCGCTATTTTGCTTGGCGGCTGCCAGCGACAAGCGCGTATTCTCTTCCGCAATCGTCAAGCGCAAGTCGCGCACGGCTTTTTCCATCGCCGCAATCGCGTCGGGCAATCCGGTAAAATCCCCGGCGGCTTGAACCGCTTCTACCTTGGCATCGCGCGCCAAATCGAGTAATTGGCCGGTACTGATCGATTCGCCAAAAAACAAACTGGCGGTTTCCGGCAGTTGATGCGCTTCGTCAAAAATAACCGTATTGCAGGCAGGCAACAACTCGGACAATCCTTCATCGCGCAGCATCACATCGGCGAAGAACAGGTGATGATTCACCACCACGATATCCGCCGTCAGCGCTTGCTTGCGTGCTTCCATGACGAAACATTTTTTGTAACTGGGACATTCCGAGCCCAGGCAGCTATCGCGCGTGGACGTGACGTTTTGCCAGATCGCGGCATTTTCGGGCACTTCGCTTAGTCCACTTTTATCGCCACTCTGACTGCGGCTGGCATAACGCTCGATCAGTTGCAGATAGTGAATCTCATCGCGGTTGATAAAGCTGAGGTGGGTATCCTGCAAACTTCTTTCCAGATGGTAGTGACACACATAATTTGCCCGTCCTTTCAGCAAAGCCACCGTGACCGGGATTCCCAACGCCGCGCGCACGGTCGGAATATCGCGATTGAATAACTGATCCTGCAATGTTTTGGTGCCGGTCGAAATAATCACCTTGCCGCCCGCCAGTAACGCAGGTGCGAGATAAGCGAACGTTTTGCCCGTACCGGTGCCTGCTTCGGCCACCAGAATTTGATGCTTGGCGATTGTGTCTGCTATCGCCTGCGCCATTTCCACTTGCTGCGCGCGCGTGCGGAAGCCTGCAATGTGTCGGGAAAGCACGCCGCCAGGCGCGAAAATGGCATCGATATCAAGCATAAAATCAGAAAAATGGCTGTCCGGAATCAATCTACAGTCTGCTTTGATGGAACCGCCACGCTCGGGAATGAATCAAGAAAAACTTAATGCATTATACTGCGATGCACACCGGTTAGCGACGGATGTTCGTTGTGCCGGGCAGTATGAGGGAGATAATGCAAATTAGATGAATCATTCAGGGTCTACGCAGGGTGAAATTAACGCAGTCCCTTGTATTCCCGCCATCCTCCAAATTCTGTTATTTCTTGCATCCCCTCGCAAAGATAGGATTCTCCAAGGATTCCTAATACTTCCCGGTTGTCAGCCAAGAGAATTTTTCCAACTGTGAGTCCGGCCGGTTCGCGGCCTAACAATTCACCAATATGGGATGAGTCTATAGACCATATTTCCAAGGATATTTGTCCGCCGCTGGCACAGCGCTGCATTGCGGGGTGCTGACCGTTAATCGACCAAAGGCGATAGAAAGGCGCGGTTAGCGCTTCTTCCACAAATGCACCGCCCAACTCCAGCAGATTGTGGTTTAACGCCAAACCTCTCATTAACGTACCGTTCACGGCTAGCTTAATTTTCATAATTGTATGATTATTAGATATATTAAGGCGATGGGATTTAGTGATTTGTGCTGGGTGGAATTCCTGACATTGCGCTGACAGGATACTTCTAAAGTAAAAAAGCACTTAGGATTTTATTCCTAAGTGCTTGTTTTTGGTAGGTCGTGGCAGATTCGAACTGCCGACCAACGGATTAAAAGTCCGCAATTCTTCTTGTTTATGCATGTTTATGGATGTCATCTAAAGTAATTGGTTGTTGATATAAAGCCATTCTTCGGGTAATCTGCCGTTCGCGATTGTTTATAGATGTATCGCAAAATACCTATAAATTGTAACCCCAAAGTAACCCCGGCGTTACCCAGGACAGAATGGCAAAAAAATTCAATTTCACAAAAGCCGAAATAGATTCGCTCCCGATTCCTGAGCATGGCAAAAGAGACACTTACCATGACACAAAAACTGGCGGGCTGCAATTGAGAGTATCGCATACCGGCGTAAAAACGTTCAGCGTGTTTCGTCGCATAAAATGCGGCGAACCTGAGCGCGTCACACTCGGTCGGTATCCGGATATGACGATTGACCAAGCCCGGCGCAAAGCTATGGAAATCAATCTAGCCATTTCTGAGGGACGCAACCCGGCAGAGAGAAAGCGCGAGAGTAGGGCGGAAATGACGTTTTCCGATCTTTTTGCTGACTACATAGAGCGACACTCTAAGCTGCACAAAAAAACCTGGGCGGAAGATGAAGAAAAATTCAGGAATCACATCAGCAGCGCAATCGGTAACAAAAAACTGTCTGCGATAGACAAAAATGACATTTCGATGATTCACGCGGCAATCACGAAGAAAGGCAACCCGGCAACCGCAAACCGCGTTTTGGCGCTCATATCCAGCGTTTTTGGCTGGTCAATGTCAATCGGGATATGGCACAACAACCCGGCATCCGGAATCAAGCGTAACCGTGAGAAAAGCCGCGACAGATTCATTCAGGGCGATGAGTTTCAGAGGTTTTTTCAGTCGTTGGGCGAGGAACAAAACGAAACCATCCGTGATTACGTGTTGATTTCTCTTTTGACCGGCGCGCGGCGCGCGAATGTGCTGAGCATGCGCTGGAAGGATATCAATTTTGACCGGGCAGAGTGGCGGATACAGGAAACCAAGAACGGCACGCCGCAGACCGCAACCCTAAGCGAAGAGTCAATCCAGGTATTGCGCAACAGAAAGCCTGGTGGTGATGCCGTATTCGTTTTCCCCGGTACCGGTAAATCCGGGCATCTCGAAGAGCCGAAAAAAGGGTGGCAGCGCATACTTGATCGGGCCGGTATTGAGAATCTGCGCATTCACGATTTGCGGCGCACTCTCGGCAGCTGGGAGGCAAAAACCGGCGCATCGATGGTGATAATTGGCAAGTCTCTGAATCATAAAAGCCATAACACAACGGCGATTTATGCGAGACTTGACCTTGATCCTGTGCGTGATTCAGTAAACAAGGCAACCGGCGCAATGCTAACCGCAGCCGGACTCAATAATCTAGCCGATGTGATAGGCATTAAGCGCAAAAAATCAAAATAATCACGCAACACGCTTTCTATTCAGAAAATCAATTAGGTCTTGCTCTGCATAAAAGACTTTTCCGCCAACTTTTAGGTAGGGAATATTCTGAATCTTTGTGCATCGCCAGTTTCTCAATGTTGGTTCCTTAACGCCAATTCTTTCTGCCGCCTCCGCTGGCGTGAGAAGCTTGGTTTCTTTGGTTATTAATGTGTCTAGTGATTGCATATTCATTCCTTCGGGTCTGCTGGTAATTCTTGGTAGTGTGTTGGTTTTATTGGTGGTGGTTGATACTTTAATAAATCATGAATAAAGTATCCGACATTATTATTTAGCTGTACCCAACTACCAGCAATCCAACCAATTCCGGGCCAATATAGGTTCAAACGTCTATCCTTCGGCGTATTTTCATCAATCGGCAGCAACGGGTTGAGTTCTTTGCAACTAAGTTTAATATCTTCCAGCAATTGCCTTGGCGTATCGTAGTCGGTCGGGCAAAACCCCATCACTTCTTTTTCTTCTATTCCTCGCATTATTTGCGCTCCTCGTAGATTGGGTAATTATCATCATTACTTTGGAGTCTAAATGAGAGTTCAGCACCCTTAACCCAGCGCATAAAGGTCTGAATACTACAATCACACTTATTGCCATGCGCATTTAAGTAAGCAATTCTTTTAGAGCCTACAGCCGTTACGGTTCTAGGAATTACTCCAATATTAGTTGAAAACTCCCATCTATCACCAACCTGTATATCAAAAGTCATTTGCTTAACTCCTTCCATTTTTCATCGGTGTAGGGTGTCCATCTGTACATTTTCCAGTGCAACGCGCAACATCCCAAGGTAGTATTTTGGTCATGCTGCCTTCCTCGCAATTTCCAGCACCTTAAATTCAACCACCCACACCCAAGGATTCAGACTCCATGACTCTTGGCCATTGATTGATTCCCATAGCTGCACATAAGTTGGTTTTGAATCTCCTATACAACAGCCAATCTTCTTCGATATGGCGCAATATTCAGCCTCATCGAAATGCCCGTCTAATTCTTCAATGCCTTCAGCGTAGCAATCATCCTCACTAATATCATTCAACCGCTCAACACGCACATTCGTGACTTCGAGAAGGATTCTTGATGCCCATCGCGGCATGTGGATTGATGGTTTCCATTTGTTTATTTGAGCATTGCCGACTCCACCGCCCAAACCAGAACCATTTATCAAATGAGAAACCGTGCCGTCATCATCACAATCAGCTCTGTAGAAGTAGCGGTTATGCTCGAAGTCTGGCGCAAATGTCTCTCTCACCCAAAGCCGGTCACCTGGTTTTCCGTATGGGCATCGATCAAGTTGGAAATCATGAATATTCGATAATTCACGCTGACCTTTGCAAATCCTCCGCGTCTGAGTTTTTCTGCCATCCAGAATCGCGTGCACCATCGGGGCAGAAAAAAGTATTGGGCGTTCTTTCATTGCGCATCTATCTCCAATTGTTTGGTAAGCGCATAAAAATCAGAACCAACTGGATAATGAGGATTATTTGTGGTTGTCAGATTAACAACTGCGCTGTTGTTTTCAGGAATTAATTTATTAATTACGCCTTTAACGGGAATGGCAAAATTGTAACGGTCATACAAAATTACCTTGTCACCAACACCAAGCCTTGCTTCATCTTTAACAAACTGAATTAAATCGGCTCGAGGAGTAATGATGTTGCCGTCATCCAGTTCCACTATTGCCACGCTTTCGTTGCTAAAGCCGCGATCATCTTGTTCAAGTATCAAACCCCACTGATGGAATATCCCGGTTTTTGTAGGGGTTCGCTCACGTCGCCTGGTGTCCCCATTCAATACCATTTCATAAACAATAACTTTTCTTGTCATGCCGCCACCTTTTCCTTGGTTAAATCATATTGCCGGATACCCCAAACAATCGCGTACAAGCACCAGAGGTACCGAGCGGTGTATGTTTCTGTGCCACCGCCGTCAAAAAAGTCGGTGAACTCGAAAACACTATCACCAATTTCATGATTAAAATCATTCACGGCTTGGTATGCTTCATGTTCGTTACTAGAGTGATACAAAACATCATCTGCTATTGCCACCCAAAGTTCGTCTCTGTGATTATTCAATTCCGGATCCAATTCTGGGTTCGATTCAACGAAACTATCAAAATGTTCTCGCACTCTTTCGCGGAAAGAATTTTCGTCAAATTCCATGAAACCTGAGCATCGATCAACAGCCTGCAATTTCTCGCCCCAGTAACTCGGGTTTATCAGCAAGCTATCGTCACCGTTCTTTTGTCTGAAAAACTGAAACATATCGTTCAGACGTGAAAAAACGTATGTTCCACAATCGCCATTTATGCATAGCGTTCCTGGCCATGTAATAAGCTCAAACCAATAAATTGAGCTTCCAGGGTTCTTAAATACGACGTGCCTGTGAATGTCGTCGTCACGGACAATCTTGATTCCGTGCTCTGTGACTTCGAGCAGAAACTCTTCTTCTGTGCATTTATATTGAGTCATATCGCACCTATTTTTTCATTCTGGACGGTGATGATGATTTGCTTTGTTCAAAACCATCATCATGCCGCAGCCTCCGCAACATGACCGGCAATAACACCATCCTGAATCCAGTGCGCTTCAACCGATGACGGGAGAGTTGCCGGTTTTTCTTTGAGCGTTCCGAACAGCAGAACAGAATCAATCTCACCGATGCGCGCCAATCCCATAAGCCATTTCAGGCACGCGCTGCGGCTTGGAAGGTCGAGTAAGCCAAACTCATCAGCCATCAGGAACTTGATGCTGGCCACATGGCTGATAGCTTCGGAAATCATCACGTTCGCGCGCCATTTTGCTGATTCTGATGCCAGTCCATACGGGCGTCCGTCGTAGCTGATCGACATATCCGGATTGATAATCACAGTTTTCCAGCCGGTGGCGGCGGAGCTTCTGGCCAAGCGAGAATTGATAGGATCAAGCGCTGCATGCAACATTTCGCCTGGTATGCCATCGGGCGCCAGTGCTGATGCTATTTTGTCCCATGCTTGAACGGCGGCGTGATGTTCGGTTGCCTTTTTGGTTTTAGCTTCCGCTTCGCTGGCGATCTTGATTGCCATCTGTATGGCATCAAGCGTGTTCTTGGCTTCTCTTCTGGATGTTTTTATTACTTCGATGTTCGCTTTAACGGTGGACAGCGCTTGCTCGTCCGGCGCGGCTTTGTTTTCTCCTTCCAATGCTGCAAGCCTTTCGCCTGCCGCCATCGCGGTGGCAAGATCGCGTTCACCGTTTGCCACTGATTTTTGCAACATTGCCAGGGTTTCTTCGTACTTCGGCAGATTCACCGCCGCTTCTTCGTCGCCGTGCAAATCCCCACCGCGCTCGATCAGCTTTTTACCGTCAAATATCAGTTCTGTTCCGCATGACGGGCATGCGCACGATACGGCGCCCGGCTTTGATCCCTGAGCCAGCAGTCGGGTATCATTAACTTTCAATGACCATATCGCCACATCTTGCCGATCTTTACTAAGCTTGGCTTTGATCCGGTCAATTTTTTCGTGCTCGGCACGAAGTCTGACAATCTCAGCATTACGTGCGGTTGCGCCATTAAATTCGGATTGCATGGATCCGAGCTTTTGATTGGCAGAATCAAGTTCGGCTTCGATTTTTGATAATTCCGCCGCAGCTTTTTCTTTTGCCTCAGCATCAATCACGGATGCCGGTGCCTTCCAGCCTTCTGCTTTTTTGTCGCCGTAAGTCTCCCCGGTGACAGCCTTCCAGTCCGCGCGCGCCTGCTTTGTTTGCTGCTCAGCATGCTTTCCAGCATTCTCAAAGCTTGATCGCAAGAAAGGCATGATGGTTTCTACTTTCTCCGCATCGCAGCCGCGGTCAAGCAGTTTTTGCTTAACTTCCGCTCCATCGCTGCGCAGGTTCCCAAGATCAAAAAGTAACTTGCCGCGCTCATCCGGCGTGATGCTGGCGAATAGCACCGGGTCAATGACATAGGGCAGGGCGGGGTGCAGCGGTGAGCTCAGTTCGTGCGTGCCGTTTGGCAGCGTGATGCACGCTTTTTGGTTGCCGTCGTAATCGACGTATGTGTAACCGATCGGATCGGAATTGGTGTCGTTTACCAAGAATTTGTATTCTTTCTTGAGCCGCACGCGCGGATTATCACCGGTAAATGCCTGATAGATACCATCGCGCAGGCTGGATTTCCCGGCTTCATTTTTCCCGCAGAACAATACTATTGGTGAGCGCACGTCCGCTTCGATACTTTTTACGGCCAGAAAGCCGCTTGATGCTATTCGGTTGATTTTCATGATTGTCGAATTGCCTTCATTAAGTAATGGTCAATATCAGGTTGATTCAGAAGCCATCTTTTGTAATCAGCAGGAATATCCTTGATTGGAGTGCCTTTATGTTTGCCGAATGGCATTACCGTGGGAATTCTTGCAATTTCTGAGTGTTTCCAGAGCGTTCCCCATGAATCAACATCGCCCAATTTATTTACTATGTGAGCGAGTATGATCAGGCAGTTTCGTACGTCCTGAGCGGCAGAGTGCGCCTTTCCTGTCAGCGCGTCTCTTGCGCTCTCGCGCTCAAGGTAGTAAAGCATTGCCGATTGAGTGTGCGAATCCAGTTCGGGCCACAAGTGGCGCGACAAAGCCAGTGTGCAAATTCTGTTAACCACCGGTTTGCCAGCCGCGATCCAATCGTAATCGACGTTATGACCAATCAGATATGTGATGTCATCCGGTAATCTGAAACCGCTTGATGGCGGACAATTTTCCAAATCCTCATCCATGATGTGATGGACCGCCATTGCCGATAGAGATATTGGTTTTGATGGCTTAAATCGTCCAATATACGAATCTGCAATTTTGTCTAACCTCAGATGATCGGTAAAAATGGGTTCAATCCATGCCGCCTCGATAATTTCAGGATCAACAACGCCCGTGGTTTCTGTGTCAAAAATAAGAGTCTTCATGATTACGCAACCTCTGCCTCGTTAACGTTCTCTTCGTGCCAGGCTTTCCATCCTCTGACCCACTCCACAACCAGTTCGCTGCGTATGATCGGGCAATAATCGGTTTGCGGTTTTCCTTCTGCTGCGGCCTGATAGCCGTCATCGAAAGCTTTTCCCAATTCTTCTTCAGATGGCAGCACTTGGTCGGGTGAGGGCAGCCCCTTCATTTCACCGGTATCTGGATCAACATCGGATACGCCATCCATTCCGCCGCCGTCGTTATCATGGTATTCGTGACCCAAATCCATCGTGCGCTGATCGTCCTCACCCTTTACTTCATCCATGCCTTGCGTGTGAGCCGCTGGATCCGCAACGACAACCAGCACCGTCCTGCTATCCTGATCAGCCGCCGCGGCAAAAAGCTCTGGCAAGTTCCCTGCATTGATTCCAAACTTGATTACTGCTTCAACATTTCCCTTGATGGTTACTTTGTCTAAGCTCCCGGCAACAGTCGTTCTGTTCTGCGATGCGATGGTAAATACAACCATCTTCACGTTCTCTTCCACTCGATTGCGCAGCCGATCGATCACATCATCTTGCTTGGCTTTTGAAAGCTTTTGCCATACATCCGGCAAAAGCTTGAGCTCTGTAACCAATGCACCCAATAAATCCTTGCCTGCGGTTTCTGCGGTAATGTGTCTAAAATCTTTTTGTTCGCTCATGATTTAATCCCCAGTTTTTAAAAAATTGATTGCTATTCTTCACCAGATATTCTTTTCAAATGCTCATGCTGCAAATCTGATAAGTACATTCCTCTGCCGAATCGCTCGAACTTATCAATAATCCCGGCTACAAATTTTTCTTCCCAGTCGTTCGCTGCGCTCATGCGCGCGCAATCGATGAGTTCTTTGAATTCAGCTTCATCGTCATACAGGTCTTGTACTTGCTGTGTCATTTCTCACCTCTTTAGCAATCGCTTCGGCGTGCACTCTACTTATTTCAACAGCCTCACAAATTTCATCGATGCTTTTTCCGTTATTCAACAATGAAATTGTTCTGGTTCTGGCAAGTTTTAACTGCCGCACATACTTTCTTGACGTGCCGGTCTTTTCAGCTATTGCACTCACATCTCCGGATGTTTTAAGCAATTCGTTTATCCGGCCTATTTTTACTGATCCGCTTTCCAGCCTGTGCGCGCGGTCTCTTTTCTTGATCCTGCCGCACATAATCAGTGTGCTGTAGACATGAGTCCTATAAAAACCATGCACCTTTGAAATGTCGCTTTCGGGAACACCGCTATCAAACAAATCGACGATGCGCTTTCTGAACTCACCCTTAGGCATTACTCCAATATCAACTCCGAATTTTTTCTTAACGTAGCGATAATGCTCGCTGAAAGCATCGATGTTCATTGCATTGCCGTTTTTTACCGGGATTTTCCCTTCACTCAGAAGAGCTTTGAAAACATTTCCACGCCCGGCAACACCATGCTTGAGCTTGTCGAGAATATCCGCCTTCAATTGCCGCGTTTCCTTGTATTTATCCTCTATAAAGCAGTTGCCGTGTCGTTTTGCATTCGATACTTTTGGCTCTGTTACGGGCGCTTTTATCAATCCAAAACACGATAACCAGCTTGATTGCTGTGTTGATGTTTCCATGCCGATTACTCAAGACTAAGTGATTGTTCTTCTGCGACCGCTTCCGCTATTTCGCGCTGACGGATTGCTTCCTGTTCTTCTGGCGATGGAACGAAAGAGCCTTTTGATTGGATTTCTTCGGGTTTGATGTCTGGCTTGTCTTGTGGGATTCGCTTTGCCTTCGATGTTTTTGTTTCAACTATTTCACCAGTATCAGAATCAATAACCTTCGATCCATCAGTATCATTAGATTCCTGTTTTGAAGGTTTCAGAGAATCAATATCAACGGAAAAACCACCAGTGCCATCCGGCGATGCGTCAATTACTCTGGCATCCTGCAATTCCTCAACTGTCTGAAGCCCCATCAACAGTTCTGGTGCATAAAGTTTTCCGAAGAAGCTGGCAGTGCGGTATCGCAGCATTACCTCCGGCATGGTCTGCCACTTGCTGCCATTTTTGGTATACCAGCCTTCCTTGACCGCCATTTCGATTGATACAGCAGGGGATTCGATACGCTCTCCGGTTTCTTTTTCGATTGCCCAGGCGATGCATGCCATGTCATTAACCTTAACCTGCTGGGTGCGCGTCTTGCGTTCGTTATTTTCCCAATAGGTTTCTGTGCGATCCACTGACTTTTCGCCGAGAGCTTTGATTTCAAAGCGTAACGGAGAAAATCGTCTGGATCCGTTAATGGCGGCTATGATCCACTGTGAAGACCAAGCTGGTCGGCCTTCTACGATATACAGGTTTTGCATGACCATCAGCTCATCAGCCTTCATGCGCTGAGCCATGTTCATGGCGATGACGCAATTAGCAACCGCGTGCGGGTTCTCAATTCTTTCCTTAACGTTGCCATATTTATCAAATTTCTCGGTTACTGCGCGATAAGCGGCTGGAACAAGGGTGCTGCTTGATAGAAGCCTTGCTGCACGCTGCATCAATTCAAATGATTGAAGTGAACCGAATCCAGGCGCAATCGCTGGCAATTTCGCTTCGATTGGTTGCGGATTCTTTAAATCTGCCAGTTGTTGTGTTGATGCATTCATTGATTCAATCTCCTTTAAAGTGGCATGTTTTCCAGCGCGGACAGTATTTTTCCGAGCAAAGTAGTGATTTGGGATTAGGGTAAAAACGGCCAGTCCGGAACATATCCGCGGCGAACTCTATCAATCCTGGGTTATCCTGATCGCCGGTCATGATTTGTTTTGCGTTACTGATAAAGCCGGATGCAATTCTGGCTTCACCTTTGGTATTGAGGCCGATGATTTCAGCTTCCGCCGTGATCGGTTCGCCGGTAGTGTGCTCGTACAGCAGCTCGTAAGTTCCGACCTGGGCGCCGTGTCCTTTGGTAACCGCAACGCCTTTTTGTACTGCGGATGCGCCGCTTTTAAGATCAGCGATTCCAACGCCACTTGTTGATTTCTTGATTCTTGCGCGATCCATGGTACCGGTAAGTTGCACGACGATTCCGCCGCCACAATCGATATTCAGTGGCTTTGTTTCCATTTCCACGGCAACGAAGTTGTAGTTTGGTGACACTTCGCCGCAATACTTTGTGAGTAGAGATATGCCAATACCCTCGGCATCACGCATTGTCAGATCGTCTTTTGTAGGATCAAACTCATTTTCAGGATCACGAAGCTTATCCACCAACACACCGGCCGCGTCATCCGCCGTCACTGTGTCGCCTGATATTCGCGCCTGATCGAATGCAGCAGAACCGGCGTGAATTGCGGTGCCAAGCGCTGCGCGCAAGCCGACAGTGTTGCGCATATTGAGCATGTGAATTCCTTCCCAGCGATACGCGCAGTCAAACAAACCGGCCCATGATGATGCCCTGACTCTAATCGATGCTTCCATTACAATTTTCCCTCGTAATAATTTTTCTCGTGCCGATACCCTTGATTCCACGCTGCGTGCGCTTCAGGATTAGCAGCCTTGTCGTACGGATTTGAATCAATCGGCTTGTCTAATAGGTACGCTTCAGCGCCGCGGTTTAGAGCAAGGTCCATTTCTGCCTCACTGATAGCGCTCATGTCGGCATCAAGTCACGGTCAACCCGGGTGATTTTTGGCGGCGTATACACCAGGTTCTGAAATGAAACGGTATCTTGGTTTTCCCGGTCGATTGTGCACCTCAAAGCCAACAAAGCCCGGTCAACCAGAATCATCGTTTGTATCGAAACAGACAGATGACAGCTCACCGTCGGATCCGCATAGAGGTCGTTCATCGTGAACTCGATGCCGTTTCTATCCAGAACCCAATTGCGCAACACATTCAATACGCGCTGCAGCTCTGCTTTTTCCGAGCAATCACAGCTCATCTTTTGTGCTTGTTGGTTAATCCGGCCAAGAACCATGCACGTTTTATTGCTATACCGGCCATCACAAAGAAAATCGTGTCTGATACCAGCTTCATTGCATTCATGATCCGCTCCTTGTGAGTTGATTAATTGCATGATGCCGCCCTGATTGCCGCTTGTTCGACCTGGAATTTTTCAGCATCAGCGTTCAATCGATCTTGAATTACCAGCAGAGAAGCCACGAATACCAGCGCCCACAAGCACCGTTTAACAAAACCATCTTCATCTGCTGTATCAATATGCTTGGTGTGCTTATTATTCATGTCGCTCTCCTTCAATATCCATCTCTTCCCAGTTACCAAGCCATCTCACAAAGTCGCTTCTTTGTGATGCATCGATAGCAACCAGGCGGATGTTTCCATCGATATCCAGGTATCTTCTAAACTTCAAGGTTTTTGGTCTTTCCTTTGCCCTGTATTTTTGATTCTCAAACCACACTGGATTTTCTATATCAATCCATTGGTCATTCAATTCCCACTGAATTTGCAACGAAGGATCACGCTTCTTCGCTTCAATAAGTTCATGATGTTTGTGTTTCTTTCTTAACCTGCTGAAAAAAGCACGAATGTTATTTATTTGCATTTTAGTCTCCGAGTTATTCACCGCTTACCTGCTCTCAAGGCTTATGGTAGCTGCGGCGATGTGGCAATACTACACAAGATGTTTAGTAATTGTCAACACATTGTTTAGTATTTTTGATATGCTGCAAACTCAGGACACAAAAAAACCGCTCAATGGCGGTTTGCTGGCAATAAAAAACCCGCTCGGGGCGGGTTTAGTGGGTGACTAATTTGTCAGATTAATTCCAGCAGTTTGCGGCGCTGCGCTAGTTTGCGTTGCGATAGCGTCAGGGCGGCTTTCTCGCGCGGGGATTGGGGGTTTTTGAATCGTTCGATCTGGGCCGCGAAATGCGCGATATCGCGTTGCAGCCTAGCTATTTTTTGCAACTTGTTCCAGTCGTTCGGCATATTCGCGCGCTAACCGTTCTATTAATTGTGCTGCCGGCCGGTTGTCATTGAGTATTTTGATTACATCCGGTGCTAATCTGTATGAACGCATGATTTTTTCGCCGGATTCGTTTTGTATCGGTGGCCCTGCGCCAATTCTTTTTCCGCCGCGAGTTTCTTTTTTGTCTGGCTGTTCGCTCGCCGGGCTTCTCGCCCGGCTGCGGTTTGGGTGGTTAACCATTTAGCCGGGATTCCGCTTGTTTTTTGAACTCGTCAGACAGCAAATTATATTCATCATCGGTTTCAACGCTCACTATATCCGCGCCCGTGTTATGGATTCCGTGGTTAACTATTTCATGTAGAAATTGTTCAGTGGCTCCGGTGAGGTAGTCTGAAACGTATTTTTCTATTTGCTGTTGATTCATTTTTCATCTCCAGCCCCTGATCCCGAGGCGCGGCGGTTAAGAACATCTCAACCATGGAGACAATTATACAGTGTATTTTGATAACGTCAATACATAATCAAAATAATCTATCATTTTCTCTGCCCGGCCATAAACCCAATTAACCCCAGCCCGGCCAGCAGCATCGCGTAGGTGGATGGTTCTGGTAATTATTTTAGATAATCTCGCCATCAATTCTTACTGTTGCCGCTGAATGATCATTCGGAATATTTAATATAACTGTTTTGCCTGAATCAGTTATAATTTTTAGAACCAAGCTTTTAGCGGGCGGGCGCAAGTCATCACCTAAAATTCGATCAACCAGATATTTGCAACTTTCTCCTGTCTCATGGTAAGGAAACACTGATCCATTAACTAATGGCGCATATACCTCAACATTGCTCATAACCCCTCCGAGGATTACATGGAAAATACAGAACTAAACGATGCAGAAAAAGCATTAGCAAAGATCCTTAACTACCAAAATGAGGAGGAAGCATTTAATCAGCCTGGTGTGCTTCCTGAATGGAAAGAACGCAAATGGCTTCCATATAACCTATACCAAAGATTTGTAAAAAATGTGGCGAATGATTATTTTCATTCAAAAAACTCTACCACCCCAGTAAGCCGCATAGCCTAGATAAACTTTATCCACTTTTGCATTTGCATCTTTCGTAGTAGAGCCATAACCAATACTTGCAGCCTTATTTATATTTGTACTTTGCTGTTATTCTTTCAGCTTTGGCAGAGAATTTATTACTCATGATTGTTGCAATCGAAAAACGCCATTCTCATCATAATTGACATATTTTCTTACTATCGCAATTACTTCACTTAACCTATATTTGTTATTGCTTGTGATGTACTCATGAAGATCATTGGATAATTGCTCTAACTTTTCTGAGCAATCTGATTTTTCCAAATCACTTTCTAATTTTGAGCGAACAAATTCTATCGTCTTGCTTTCTAGTAATCTATTATTGAAAAAATCATAGGAATACTGAGTTATAGGATTGCCGTTTGGTGTGTACCCATAAACTTCTTGATTTTTTGAAATCTCGCGTAAAAAATCATCAGAGGCCTGTATGTCAGCCATCTCAATACAATCTCTTACGTTGAATAGATCTCGCTCGACTACTTCACATGCTTCCCATGCTGAAAATAATACCGCTAGTTTGTATTTTTTTTCTTTTCGTAAAAAAATCTGTATTTGATGTGCTATTTCAGCTTGATCAAATATGCTCGTGTTATCTTTGAGCAAATCATTAAGCAAATCCCAACCTTCTTCGCTTCTTCCGGCTAATTGCAGATACATGGGGAGTCGCAAAAAATCTTTCGTCATCAATTCATTTGCACCATAAGCAGAATAAGCTTCTTTCAATTTCTCACACGCTGCATCAAATTGCTTTTCTTTCTTAAGTTGCGTTGCTTGTTTTAATAGGGCTCTTGCGGTTAAAACTTGACCAGAAGCAATGCTATTAATACCAGACAAATTGAATTCTTCATGCAATTCATTAATTCTTGATTGTAATTTTTCTAGGTGTGACAGAGATATTGACGGATATCTGCCAAGGTAATCATGTATTTCCCTTAATTTATCGTTTGCCACTCCCAGACGCGACAATTTAGTTTCAGCATTAGTTGACTTCCTTGCTATGTCAATAGATTCATTAATAATATCTATCAACCTTTTAAGGTGAAGACCTATTCTTTGAATATCGGACTCAGAATATATTGGCTTTGGTTCAATAATTTGCGCGCCAGCTCTTAACCCATGAAACAATTTCTTTCCAGTAATAATGGCGTAAATCAAGTACACACAAAAAAAGACTAACAATAAGTCAAGTAGAATCCCCATTTTTAACCGCATTTGCATTTGCAATCTTCGTCGTGGCACCAATTACTCAACGTCACCACCGTTTTCCCCTTTTCCTGATTTCTTGCTTCTTGCAATCTCAGCAACTCTATCTGCCTGTTCAGATAATTCCTTCCTGGCTAAAAATTCCTCATCGCTCATTGGAATAATTTTTTCTTTAAAATATTTAATTTTCTCTAAATTTACTTCATCAAAATTAATTCCAAACTGATTGGAATTGGTTTCTTTCATTTCCCCCTCATTGGTGGCAAGCCATCTTGGGTTGCAAGAAAAAATTTCACTTAGCTCAAATATTTTATTGGCCGGAATTCCTCTTTTTTTCCAGTTCGTAAGGACTGCGTCGAACACATCCAAATGTCTAGCAATATCCGCAAACCTTTTTATATCCGGATATTTTGCTCTAGCTGCTATCAATAGCCTGCCCATATCAGTGGATTCGTCCCAAACCTTTTTCATTCAATGATTCTATTTCTTCTAAATATAAAAAATGGAAACAAATTGTTTGCAAAAACTAAACAACTCGTTTAGTATTTATTGCATGGATAAAAACACACAAACAAAAATACTCTCAGACTCAAAGTTGATTGAATCTTTGGGCGGTGTATCAACTGTTGCAAACAGGCTTGGATACACGGTTCAGCGCGTTTATAACTGGACTGTGAGAGGCATACCGCCATACGTAAAACTTGAATATCCAGAGATATTCCAGCAAGAACAAACGAACTCAGATAAGGCAGCATGATTTCCCATGCTGCCAGCTTAGAAAAAATATTGAGGGAAGTCATGCAACACAGCGCGCATAAAAAAACTTGGATATCGATTGTTTCAGAGCATGTCGAGGAATGGAGATCATCCAACGACTGGAGCCGGGAAACTGCGGCTGAAGCGATCATCAACAAATACTATGAGATTTATCCAAAAGGGTTGCCCGGACTGGATCAGTTCTCCAATCATCCGGACATATTCACGCGCAACAGAGTCAATTCAACGCGCATATTCCGCTGGCTGGATGATAGAACCAAAGACAAGAATTTCCTCGATACCAATTTTCTGCACGTAATTATTCAATCTTTACCAAGCGACTTAAGAGTCCGCTGCATAAACGAAATGCTGAGATCAATGAATTTGGTTGCAAGTGCTGCCGATCAATCCGAAAAGCCTATCGATAACAAGCCGGTTAATCACCTAAAGGCATTGATCAAAGAAGGCGCTGAGGCGTGCCAAGCGATAACCGAATTGCTTGATGGCGCAACGCCGGATGAATGGGTTAAAGCGCAACAAGAACTGATTCAACTTGAAGAGGTTGTCAGAAAAGCCAGAGCGCTGGTTGATCCGCAGGTATCAGCATTGAATGTGCAGCCAATTCAAGCAAAGAAACAATGATCAAGTTTTTCATAAGAACCTCCTTAATGAAAAGAAACCACTTAGCCCGTGCGCCCGAATTATTTGGCGTCAGAACCGGATTTAATCCGGCCGGTGTGTTGAAACGGGTAATACGCTTCAAATCGTGTGAAAAACCCAATAGCCAACCGGTTTACCTAACTGTTCCGGTTGGTTTGTTGGCCAGATTACTCCTAGCCGTCAATATTTCTCGTTTTGACGTGGCCTTTACCTCCGGCGCCGAAATAGGTCGAGCCGGAGGTTTTTTTGAGAAATTTTTCAAATTTTTTTGAAAAGTTTTTTATTTTTTTAATATTTTTTTAGAAATTTTTTAATTTTTTTAAAAAGTTTTTAAGATGAATTTTTGAGCCTGAATTTTTTTATGAGCGAAATAATTTTTCCTCTTGTTCCAAGCGAATGTGACTTGCGTGATTTTCAATTCATGCCTGTCGATATTGTGCGCCTCTTTAATTCTGAATTTCATGCGCGCGCAACTGACGCCGAGTGGCGAGCAGGGGTAACTTTATGGCTCAAATCCTATCATCAGATTCCAGCCGCATCGATTCCCGACGATGACATTGCGCTGGCTAGACTTGCAGAGTACGGCCGGGACGTTAAAAGCTGGATTAAGATTAAAAACATGGCGTTATATGGCTGGATTAAGTGTGTAGACGGGCGTTTTTATCATCCCGTTGTTGCTGAAAAAGTGCTTGAGGCATGGATAGAGAAGCTTGCTAACAGTCTTTCAGGTGCCGCCGGTAACTCAAAAAGATGGAGTGTTGAAATTGATACTGACGGCGTTAAAAGCAAGCTCATTGAGGCAATTGTATTGCTACAAAACATCGCTCCGCAATCGCGCACACTCAAAAAGAAGTTAGTCGTAACCATCATGGCGGGATCGCCTAAGGATCGCCCCCCGATAAAAAATGTATCGCCCCCCGATCAGGGCGCGATCGTCAAAGGATCGCAAGGGACAGGGACAGGGACAGGGACAGGGACAGGGACAGGGACAGGGACAGGGATTATAGATAATGTATCTAACGATACATCATCTATTAATTCTGTTTCGGGGGTAGTCGGGAAACCCGACATAACCCCGGTCAAAAAATCCGAGGAACCGATTACTGCGGAAACCTGGAACGCATATAGCGAAGCCTATTTCCTTCGTTACGGATCAGAACCGGTAAGAAACGCAACCGTAAACGGTCAGTTAGCGCAATTCGTAAAACGCATTGGGAAGGAAGAATCTCCCCATGTCGCAAGGTTTTACGTGCATCACAACAATCATTTTTACGTGCAGCAAATGCACCCAGCAAAGCTTTTGCTATCCGATGCTGAAAAACTCAGAACTGAGTGGGCTACGAACAGGCAAATGACCGGAACGCAAGCTAGGCAGGCAGACAAGAAACAATCAAATGCAAATGTTTTCAACCAGTTGATTGACGAAAATAGGACTAAGAATGCAGCCAATTAGTGAAAATTTACTCAAGGCAATAGCCGTAACTGCGGAACTCACGCAAACAGAATTATCGCTCGATGCAGCCCGTGTCATGGCCAATGATTTGGCTGGATACGACGAGCAACAAATCATGAAAGCGCTGGAAAAATGTCGCAAAGGACTGAGATCAAAACTCACGGTAGAAGCAGTTCTGTCCCGCATCGATGACGGCAGGCCAGGCCCTGAAGAGGCTTGGACAATGATTCCAAAGCACGAATCATCGTCTGTGGTTTGGACTCAGGAAATGGCCGAGGCATTTGGCATTTGCTACAAGTTGATCGAAGAGGGCGACACGGTTCAGGCGCGCATGGCGTTCCTCGAAGCGTACAAAGATCGTGTTTCGCGCGCTCGTGAAGATGGAATCAAGGTTCAGTGGTCACCTTCGCTTGGCCACGATCATCGGAGCCGCGAGCATGTTCTGATGGAGGCGGTTGAAAAGGGGCGGTTGACTGCAAAGCATGTTTCCGGATTGTTGCCATACCGCGATGGATCAGCAGCGAGCAACAAACTTCTTGAGCTGGTAAAGGCTGAGGAAGGTGTATTTATGAAAATATCGGCGCCTGATCTGCGTCTGATTGATAAAACTGAGGTGGCTTGATGGGTAAATTGGACGATGCTCTTGCTGGATGGATGTCAGATTTATCTACAAAAAGAGAAAAACTGGCATTTATCGACGGATTTGCGGCTGCAACAAAGAAAAATCCACCAGAAACTGCACCAAAAGACCGAAGAATTCTAGCTCAAGCAGAATCCGGTGAATTTTACTGTGTGCACTGGGTTAAACATCCAGTAACCGGCGATGAGGCGTGGTTGTTATGCGACATTGACGACGAAAATCAGGCGCTTTTGAAGTCAATAACGTGCCGGTATGAGCTTCCGCCAGCAAATTAACACGCATGCAGGTTCCTTACCTGACACAAGCGGGTACTGCAAATTTTGGAACCTGCATGCTTGTTAAAACCATCGAATTCGGGGGAATTAGAAAATGTGGTTGATAACAATATGAAAAATAAAATTAAAGATGTATTAAATCGAATATGTCCGAAAGACTCATCTCATAGATTTACAAATAAACACGGTCATGTTTTGTGTGCTAGGTGCGGTTTGAAATTTTAATAACACTGATCCGCTGCGAATTCGCGGCGGTTAACACTGGCCAGTATCAGTGAGGCTGTAGCCGGGTTCGTCATGAAGTTGATGGCGGATTCGGCAAACTCAGCGGAGTCTCGTGCAAGCCGAGCAATTTTAAATAATCAAGGAATTGAAATGACAACTACAGTAACGATTCAAGCGCATTGTGAGAGTAAAAAAGAAGTGCATATAGAAATATCTGGCGATCCGTGCCATGAGGGCGGCACTCATACAAAAGTTTTGCAGGACGGTGAGACACATTCTTTGGTTGTTTATGACGGAAAATCCGTGACCGTGAAAGAAGTTATTAAGTAGCAATATTCGGAGCCTGTAACCGGACAACAGGCACCAATCTCCCTGACGATTAGCCGAAATGCTATGAAACGCAAATGCGTAGGAGACCGGTCTTAGAGAACTTTGCCGCACAAAACCGGTGGCTGCGGATGGTACAGCAACACAGTGAACACCTAAACGCTGGGAAGATACAACTAAATAATCGCCCTGTACGGAATGCGTGACAGCCGGAGAGACGGAATCAAGAGGGGTGGGAATTGACGATCATTAACTATGAAAGAAGTAACTCTAATAAGTCGATCAGTTCTCACCACCTGTTGGTTAGAAAGACTTGGCCGCGGCGGTGAAACTCCGCTTAGCGAACACTCATGGATAGACGGGGAACTGGATCAACAGTGCCTGAAACTTTGATGCCGCAGCGCGCAGCGGTGCTAAAAGAGCGTGGTTAAATCGGGCAGGAAGCCAAACTAATCTGACCAACAGCTTATTGGAAATAAACACATGAAATATAGAGCGCCAACGGTGAAAGAGGGCGCGGATTTTATCGAGCTATGCTTTACCAGGGAATACAAGATAAGGTGCATAGCCAAATGGCGAGAACTGTTCGGCGACGCGCTTGCGGATCAGATTATCAATGAATTGAAATTTAGGCGCAGGAATAAAAAGGCTGAGGAAAGAAAATGACAGTTGAAATTCAATTCGTGGTGCCGGGTGCGCCGGTCGGTAAAGGTAGGGCGAAAGCTGCTCGGCGCGGAAAGTTCATCACCATGTACACGCCGGAAAAGACAGCCAATTATGAAGGGCTGGTGGCGCATTCAGCCATGATCGCTATGGCAGGGCGAGATTTGATCCAGGGCGCTGTGTCGGTGGAGCTTGATATCAGACTTCCGATTCCTGAATCCTGGTCGCTCAAGAAGAAAGCGCAGGCAATTCAGGGTTTGCTCATGCCCACGAAGAAGCCAGACATAGACAACATTTTCAAAGCATGCGCAGATGGAATGAACAACGTGGTTTACAAAGATGATGTTCAAATCGTCGAGACGAGGCAAAAGAAGCGCTATGCCGATGTGCCAGGCGTTGTTGTGATTGTGCGTGAATTGAGTTTGGAGGCGGCGTGATGGCGGATGAAGCAGACATGGCGAATGATCATATAGAGAAAATGGAAGAGCGTAATATTGCGGCTATACGCGCGGCTGCGGCTGAAATTCCAGAGGGTTTACCTGGAATATGCGACTCTTGCGAAGAGGAGAGCGGAAGATTGGTGTTCGGATTCTGCGCGCCATGTAGAGACAGGTTTAAATTGGGGTGAATAATGGCTAAAAGATGCATAGTAAAAAAATGGGAAGAGGTTAGACAGTCATTTGTTGGTAAGAAAATATGAAGTTCTGAAAAAAATTTGCTCAATGTATAAGCTTTTACTGATGAATGAATGTTGTGGTATAAGTTTTTAATTAGAAATGAATTATAATTAAGATCATAAAGAATCAGGATAAAAATGATAAAAGTATTAGCATTAAAACCGGAGAAGAACAATCCTAGAAAGATATCTGCTGAATCTTTAAATGGTCTTTGTGAAAGCATTAGAGAAGACCCTGAGTTCATGACACTAAGGCCAATTGTGGTTGATGAGGATAATACAGTTATCGGCGGAAACCAAAGGCTGAAAGCGATAATTCAGCTTGGATTTAAAGAGATTCCAGACGAATGGGTAAGAAAAGCAAACCTTTCTGAAGATAAGAAAAAAAGATTTTTGGTTGTGGACAACGCACCAAAAGGCATGTCTGGCGAATGGGATCAAGAAATGCTTCTTGAAACATTTGACGTAAACGAGCTTATTGAGCTCGGCATGGAAAGTGAAATTGATTTTAATAATGACATCGAAAAAGAAGAGCTTGACGAAAAAAATGAGGTGCTGAGGCCACTTAAGTGCACAAGAATCCTTTTATCAATACCGGTTGGGGTAACAATAAAAAACATCGATGATGTCCTATCCGAAATAGAAAAAAATGGTGGGTTGGTTGACTATGCCAGCAACTAAAAAGACAGATAATCACCACCTTGCAGACAAGGTGATGATGAGAATAAAAAATTCACCATGGCCTAATAACAGACCATTAAAAGTGCTGGATTGTTTCGGCGGGAAAGGCGCGGTATGGTCGTCGGTAAAAAAAATATCAGGAAAAAGCGTAGAGAGAACGCCGATCGATAAGCGCATAGATTTGATGCAATTTCATATTCACGGAGATAACAGCAGAATTCTGACTGAGCTTGATTTATCAGATTACGACGTGATTGATTTGGATGCCTACGGAATACCTGCTGATCAAATAGATATAGTGATCAATTCTAATTTTAATGGCGTGGTTTTTGTTACTGCAATTCAAACAATACACGGTGCGTTGCCACACAAAATAATTGACGATCTTAAATTTCCGGAATCTATAAAAGAATCAGCCCCGTCTCTTGTGGCGAGAAGGGGCTGGGATTATCTGAAAGAGTGGCTGTTTTTTATGGGGGTGAAAAAAATAATTCACAGATCAAAAAACAGAAAGCATTATTTTTGCTTTACCGTTAATGATGCTGCTGCACGCGAAGCGGATTAGGGTAGCCGGAAGGGAGATACTTTTGCAGATCCTTCTTAATATAGTGTTTGGCATCAAGGCGATTTACTGTGTCAAGTATTCTGAGAGTGTAATCTTCCCAGTCAGTGGTTTTGGTCATCGGAAGATAATTGACTCTGCCAATCTTATACAAACTGATAAAGGAATGAGTTTCTTCAATGATCTTAATGCTAGCTTCAGTATCTAAAGTTGGCTCGAGGCTAACCCAAGTAAAAATTCCTTTGTCATGGAATTTTTTAAGCGCTTCCAATCTGTCGCCTGGAAGTGCCGCGCCGGATTCCCATTTTTTGCTAAAACTGTCGTCAAGGCTTGTCAAAGTTGTAGCAAACGCATCTTTGTTTGATCTGAACAAATCGATGTCTCGCAACGCTCTTGTTCCACCCTTTGTAAGCGTGCAAAAACCAAGACCATGATCACGCAAAATACCTATTGCTTGCCTTGTCTCTATGTGATGTTGCGGTGGATATGGGTCTGTCGTGAAGCTAAACATAACCTGCTCTGTAACTCCGAGTTCTTTGTATTTTTCAGCATCTTTGCGAAGATTTTTAATGTAATTGGGGCGAACAACTGCGCCGGAATTAAATTCTTCTCTGTCCATGCGAAGTACTTTTGGAACGTAGCAGTAAGCGCACATGTGGCCGCATCCTCGATAAGGATTGGTTGCAAGAGGGGCGTACTCTCCGGCCTGTCCTTTCGGGGCGTAGATGTATGAGCAGCCTTTTATGCTTGTGCCGTCTGGGTTGAATTGAGGTTTCATAATGATTACTCCTTAATTGATGGTTAATAAAGTTATGCAACCAACTGAATTATAACATCTTTTTTGATTTGATCAAAATAAATAAACAATTACAACGACTTAATAAACCGATGTATGAGCAATTATTAGATGGCTGGCAATATGTAAGTATCAAAAATAAAATTAAACGCCGTTAAAACGTGTTGTAAATTATTGTTTTTATTGATTAAAAAATAAATTCTGTAAATATCATAAAATTAATATATCAATACTTTTAAGTTATTGATATTTAATTGAAAATATTTAAATAAAGCACAATTACACAAATAAAAATAAACACTCAGGTAAACAATGACCAAAGCGTTCAACCCAAAGCCGCCAAAGGTTCTTTCAGATGAACAGTTATCGCAGCTTGAAGCTTTGGCTTCTGTTTTAACAATACCGCAAATAGCTGATTATTTTATGATTGCCGCAAGGACATTTAGCAGGATTCTGGATAGGCAACCTGAAGCGATGGCAAGATATAAAAAAGGCAAAACAGCAGCGATAGTAAGCATTGCTAGCTCTTTAAAAACAAAAGCGCGTGAAGGGGATATAACTGCACAAATATTTTTCTTGAAAACACAAGCAGGTTGGTCAGAAAGAAATGCTGAATCTGACAACACAACAACGCCACCACCAGCAAAAGTAATTATCAGGACATACGATGGTCGCAAGCCTGGCTCTAATTGAAGCCGACCCAAGGGCGAATATCCCTCAGTCTAATTTTCTTGCTCTTCAGAACAAGTTTCGGGCGTTTGTGGCTGGGTATGGTAGCGGCAAGACATTCGTCGGAGGAATGGCGATGTGCAACCATTACTTTCAACATCCTGGGATAGAAGCCGGGTACTTTGCGCCCACGTACCCGATGATCAGAGATATCTTCTATCCAACGATTGAGGAGGTTGCTTATGCCTTCGGAATGCACGTAAAAATCAACCAAGGAAATAAAGAGGTTCATTTTTACTCGGGCCGCTGGTATTACGGAACCACGATCTGCCGCTCCATGGATGATCCGGCTTCAATAATCGGTTTTAAGATCGGGCATGCCCTGGTGGATGAATTTGACGTGCTGCCGCTTCACAAAGCTTTGCTGGCGTGGAAGAAAATCATCGCGCGCATGCGCTACAAGATTGCTGGACTCAGGAACGGGATCGACGTAACCACAACCCCTGAAGGATTCCTGGCAACTCACAAGCTGTTTGTCGAAGATATCGTGGCCAAACCTGAGCTTGCGCATAACTACGGGCTAATCCAGGCCAGCACTTACGACAATGAAATAAATTTGCCGGATGATTATATTCCTTCGCTCATTGAAGCCTATTCAACTGAGCTTGTCCTGGCTTATGTTAATGGTCAATTCGTAAACCTCAAGTCAGGCACCGTTTACCGATCCTATAACCGCGTAACGCATAACTCCAAAGAAACCATCAATCCGAACGGAGACATTCTTTTTATCGGCATGGATTTCAACGTGCAGAAAATGGCGGCGCGTGTATTTGTGAAGCGAACAAACGGATTTCATTGCGTGGCTGAGTTAAACGACATTCTTGATACGCCGGAAATGATCAAGGTTATCAAGGAGCGATGGGCTGCGCGGAATAGGATTATTGTGTATCCGGACGCCTCCGGCGCGGGACGTAACTCAGCCGGTGCATCAATCACCGATATCGGTCTTCTCATCGGATCTGGTTTTGAAGTTCGAGCAAAAGCGTCAAATCCTTTTGTTAAGGATCGCGTCAACGCGGTAAACGTGGCTTTCACCAAAGCCAAGTTATTCGTCAACGCAAGAGAATGCCCAAGGACCGCAAGCGATCTTGAAAAGCAAGCCTACGATGCAAACGGAGAGCCTGATAAAACCGCCGGATTTGATCATGGAAATGACGCGCTAGGGTATTTTGTCGCGTATGAAATGCCGGTGCTTCAAGTTGCATCATCAACCAGAACTCACGGAACCTAAAACTATGAGCGTAAAAAACACACACCCTGATTATGATGAATCTATGCGCGACATGCAGACGGTGCGGGATTTCTACAAAGGCGAACGCCATGTTAAGGGAAAAACTGTAACTTACTTATCGCCTACCGTTGCGCAGACTTTGGATGGACTTAACCAGGGAGAGCCTGGCGCTGTTGCGTATAAAAAGTACATCGAGGGCGCGCGCGTGCCGTGGTTGGTAAAGGAAAAAGTTGAAAATGCAATCGGTACGATGCACAAAGAAAATGCAACGATTAATGTCCCGGTGAAAATGGAGCCTCTGCTTAACAGGATTACCAGGCATGGCGAATCGGTTCATGCGCTCATCCGAAGAATGAACGAAGAGCAACTAATCGCCGGGCGGCTCGGTTTGCTACTCGATAGCGATGAAAAGACGGATTTGCCCTACATATCGCTTTACTACGGCGAATCGATAACCAACTGGGACGAAGGAATACTCCAAACCGGGACAGTGGCCAGTCTGCGCATGGTGGTTTTGAGCGAGCCGACTACAGAACTCGACTCTGACTATAAATGGACCACCAAGGATACATATAGGGTTCTGTCTCTGGCAGCGGATAAAAACGGAAAGAATGTTTTTGTGACCGGCAAGTTCGAGGACGAAATAAATCAATCCGAAATGAAGCCGGTGCTGCTGTTCGGCCGGCCGCTGGAAGAGATTCCGTTTGTTTTTGTGAATTCCAAAGACAACTTGCCTACGCCTGATATGCCGCCGCTACTGGGATTGGCAAACAAAGTGCTGGGCATTTATCGTTCGGAGGCAAATTACCGGTATCACTTGTACATGCAATCGCAAGACACGCTTGTCAGGATCGGGTACATGCCGATGGGCGTGGGAGACGAAACTACGAACAATAGCGTGAGAACTGGGGCTGGCGCCTGCATTGATGTCGGTCTTGGCGGTGATGCACATTTTACTGGCGTAAATTCCAAAGGTTTGACCGAGGAGCGGTTAGCGCTCGAAAACGATTACAAGCGAGCCGAGGATGAAGCAATGAAGCTTCTTGATAAGCGATCTGTTGAGAGCAATGATGCGCTTGTTACCCGCAAGGGATCACAGGCCGCAAGTCTCACGCAAATCGCCAAGTCATCGGCTGCCGCAGTCGAGAAAATGCTGAAACTTATTGCCAACTGGATGCAGCTCGATCCGGATGAGGTTGTTGTGACTCCATTCACTGACTTCGGTGATGTGACCATAACAGCCAAGGATGTGATTGACATGAAAACGGCCCAAACCATGGGCGCCCCCATTTCTGATGAAACAATCCATGAGCGGATGCGCGAGGGCGGCATGACTGACAAAACGTATGAGCAAGAGCTTGAGGCGTTGGCCGGGCAGGATGGTGGACTTCAATAACCACACACCTGGAGAAAAATGATATGACGCTTTATCGACAAAAACAACAGCCGCCTGTTGAGGCTATTAAATTCCAATACACACAATCCGGAATTGAAGATTTGCGTGCATTCGCCGGGCAAGCTTTGGGTGAAATCTCTAAAGCGCGACATATTGACAGTGTTGCCGAAGCAAGAATAGAAGCAATCGAACTGGAAACTTTAAAACAAAGGCATAGCGTACTAGAGGGGCAGTGGCTAATTAAGGTGATGGAAAGCGGCCATGTTGTTTTCATGGTTTGCAGTGAAGAGCTTTTTCATTCCGCATATGAGGCGATTGATTAAGCATGCCCACAGCAAACGAAGAAATTAATATGATTACTCAAGAAGAGCTGAAGCGAGTGCTTCACTACGACCACAAAACAGGTATTTTCACAAATCTGATTAAGAGATCAAATAACGCAAAGGCCGGAGCTTTTGCTGGTCACAGAGCCGCGAGATATATTTATATTAATCTTAACGGCAAGTTGTACTTGGCTCACCGTTTAGCGTGGCTTTATATATATGGCATTTGGCCAGATCATCATATAGATCATATCGACGGAAATTGCCTGAACAATGCTATTTCCAACTTGCGAGATGTTACGCAATCAGTAAATTGCAGGAATCAGAAATTACGAGCAACTAACACGAGCGGTCATCCTGGGGTTCACTGGTATAAAGCAACTGGAAAATGGACTGCAAACATCAGTATTAACGGCAAGAGTGTGCATATAGGAACTTTTGCAACCTTCGAAGAAGCGGTTCAATCACGCCGAAAGGCCAGTCAAGAAAACGGATTCATCCATAGGCAGGTGGGAAATAGCTAATGGAAACATCTAATAAACAGATGTACGACGCTGCGCTACGTCACCAAACGTACGTGCTGCGCTATTCTGCCGGGGTGCGCAACAAGATCAATGATCTGCTCGACCAAACTGAGGATGAAATATCAGGGAAGCTCATAGCGAGACTAGGAAAATCTCAAGGCTTGACCAAGCCTGGTGATTGGGAAAGACTGAATCAGCTGCAGCAAGTCATTTTTGAGATACGCGGTGAGGCGTGGAAGTCTGCCGGATCGTTGCTGTACGATGAGTCGCTATCCATGGTGGCGCAGGAATCGAAGTTCTATGCCTACCTGATTACCAGCGTATCGCCCGTGATATTGGATACGGTTACGCCTCACCCGGAAACATTGAAAGCAATTGTCACGGAAAGACCATTTGAAGGCAGGATTCTTTCCGATTGGGTGAGCAAGTTAACAGAAGACGATATTTCCAGAATCAACAAAATTATCAATTCCGGGATTGTCCAAGGCAGAACAGCGCAGGAGGTTACCCGCGATCTGTTCGGCACCGCCAATGCAAAAGGAACGGACGGAATCACTCAAATGACGCGCGGATCGGTGAACATGATGGTTCGCACCGCTATGCAGCACATAACAAGCAGCGCGCGCCGCGAGGTGTCTCTGGCAAATGCCGACATCGTTGAGATGGAAGAGTGGGTTTCCACGCTCGACGGCAGAACAACGCCATTTTGCAAGGCAACCGATGGAAAAACATTCAAGCCCGGTGAAGGTCCGCAGCCGCCTGCGCATCCTGGGTGCCGGTCCGCCCGCGTGATGTACTTATCACAGGATATCGGGGTTCGGCCATCGAAACCGGTTACTGAGCGCCTGCTTGTCAAAGAATACGCGGCAAAGAATGATCTTGGATCGATAAAAAGCCGCGATGATCTGCCGCGCGGAACCAAGGGTGACTATGACGACTGGGCGCGCGGACGCATTCGTGAACTGGTTGGCCAGGTGCCGGCCAAAACCACATACAACGATTGGCTTAAAACCCAAACTCAAGAATTCCAGATCGATACGCTTGGAAAAACGCGCGCCGACCTATTCAGGAAGGGCGGGCTCACGTTGGATAAATTTATCGATGCAGACGGGACAACTCTGACACTCAAAGAGGTTGCGCAGCGGGACGCAGCAGCATTTGAACGTGCCGGGTTAGATGTGAGCAAATTTTTAAACTAGGAGAATAGCGATGCCAATGCAACTTAAACTCAAACTTACCACGCTCGACGGATTGGATTCGGTTTTTCATGAGCTGTATACCGAACAGTCTGACAAAACATACCTGTTGACCGGTGTCGAAGGCATGAAAACGCAGGGCGATATCGACAAGGTAACGCAAGCGCTCGTTAAAGAACGGGCCGATCACAAAGCATTGAAGGAAAAGTTTGCTCTATTGGGCGATCAAGACCCGGTTGATCTGCTTGCCCAACTTGATCGCATCAAAGAACTTGAGGCGGCCGCCGCCGGAAAGATTGATGAAGCCAAGATCAATGAAATTGTCGAAGGCAGACTCAGAACCAAGCTTGGACCGGTCGAGCGCGAAAACAAGCAACTCAAGGACCAGCTTGCAGCTGAACAAGGCGTTACCGCTGAACTTAAGGCCAAGGATCAGAAGCGCACAATTCACGACAAAGCGCGCGCGGCCGCATTAAAAATAGGCGTTATACCCGAAGCGTTGGACGATATCCTGCTTTATGCGGATAACGTTATGGAAATTACCGAGGATGGCCGGGTAATCACAAAGGATCAGGTTGGCGTAACGCCCGGCGTCGATCCGGAAGTATGGTTAAGCGAAATGCAACAGAAAAAACGCTACTGGTGGCCGGCCAGTCAATCCGGCGATTCTAAAGGTAACGGTGGTGGAGGCGGTATCTCCGGTGACAACCCTTGGACCGCTACCGGTTGGAACATAACCAAGCAGACCGAAATATTGAACGCCGATCAGAAGCGCGCAGAACAAATGGCGCGGTCTGCTGGTACTTATGTGGGAGGCCCAAGACCACAGCAAAAGGCAGCGTAAAATATGACCACCATTGCTTATCGTGATGGAGTGGTGGCAACTGATACGCTATCGGTTGCCGATGGAGTGGTTGTCGATCATGCTTACGAAAAATGCATCGTTAAAGACGGGGTAATGTTTTTCATGACAGGTAGCACGTCAGATCACGATAAGCTGGTCGATGAATATTTTTCACCAACCGGTAGGGATACCGGTAATGCCTCGGCAATTGTTGCTGATAACGGAAAAATATTCATTATCGGCGGGGAGGATGGCGGCAAGGGGATATTCAAATGCCCAAACAAGCGGGAAAATTATATCTCGATAGGCAGCGGTGAAAGATTCGCCATTTCCGCCATGGATCACGGGAAAAGCGCTAAAGAAGCTGTCGAATATGCGATGAAACGTGATATTTACACCGGCGGGGAAGTTAATGTTTATCAGGTGTAGCGGTATCGCTTAGGAGGATGATCAATGGCGCTTCGTGCGCCATTTTTCATTTTTGCAACGTTATTTTGAACATTTGTCGCATAAATATTGATCGGGAATTGCTTTATTTGGATTATGTTCTCTGGAAAATTCAACAAGGTGCCCGCACTCAAGCTCTAATTCCATTAGAAACCCTAATGGGCCCACTCCTTTTCGGTGTCCAATAACTTTTTTAGTTTCACCTGTATCGGAAGCTCTTTTGCTGACATTGGAATTTAAAACAGAAATAATCCAATCGGTCAGCTTCATCCCTTTCGATTGCGCAGCCTTAACCCACATGGCCTTGTCCGAAGATTTGCACCGCGCATGGATGTGAGATTCGGCTTTCTGATCATCCGGCTTGGTGGCGTTGCTTGGTTTTCCGGTTAGGCCGTGTGGTTTTTTGTCATTCATTGTAAATTACACCCGGCAAATGATTCTGGCTGTACCAAAATCGATTATGTAATAATCATGGCATTGATCACCTGAGCGCACAGCCGCATCTCTTATGATTAGATGTGTGTCCTTTTGCTCATCTATTGTTCCCGGTTTATTGTAATCTTCCCGCGCATTCACAAAGTCATCTAATGTGTCAGATGTTACGGTAAAACGATGTGGCTCACCGTATTCTCCACTAATGTCCACATCACATCCTATTGCCGCAAAAGCTGCGGTTATTTGTTCATCGGTTAAATCAATTTTGTCAGTCAGTGTGTTCATTATTTTCTCCAGTTTAACCAGGCCCTTCCGGGGCCTGGCGTGATGTTTGTTTAAGCCGATTTCTCAGTTAATAACAGCACCACATTCACATCATTTTCCAGTGAATAGGCCGTATTGAAGAATTCAGAAACATGCTCAACCTTTTCACCCATCTCTTCCGCCGCATGCTGCGCGTTGTGGATCCATCCCTGTAGGCGCCCGATCTCGACATTCAAAGCCAGCATAAAAGCCTGGTTGAATTTGATGTGAAGATTCCCGTTCATGTAGGCGCGAACTTCCATCAGCTTGATGAGTTTACCGGCTTTGTTGGTGCAGTAGAATTCTTCCTTGCTGCCAGCGGTAAAATCGTGATTGAGTACCTCATCGTTTGAATCGAATCCTAGGTTTTTGGCGACAACCAGAATATCATCCAGAAAATTGGCAGCGCTTTCCGACAATCCTCCGCGAGATGAGTATCCACTAGAAACGCCACCTTGCCCGGTTACAACAATCCGATAATCCAGCTTGAAATGCGTGTGTTTATCGTCATCATAAAGATAGCGAAAGCTATTTTTTTTAAACACGCGCTCGTTCGATTTGTAATTGATCACGCACGCCGAATCAACCATCTTGTTGAACGTCTCAATCATCTGGTTATCCAGATATCCGTTCGCATTCTTGATAGCCCAAACAGTTATGGCGTAGGCATTGGACGCGGTGAAGTCGATACTCGTTTTCCGCGTAATGTTTTCAATGAACGCTTTTCTGCTTGCCGCGGTCAACCTGCTGGTCAATGGCGCGTAATTATCGAACAGCTCGTGCCAGTAGGCATTCTTGAGCCCTTTTATCCTTGATCGAATAGAACTGATGATGGATTTGATCGATATATCAAGTTCCTTGAAAAGCGCCTCATCCAACGAGCTCACCTTCTGGTAATTGCCGATTAATCCGTCAAGTTCCGCCCGGTACAGCGTGTCAAGCGCCTCGATTGTGCTTTTCCCTGCAACGAGTGAATTTTTAATGGTTTCCTTGCGTTCCTTCTCGGCTGACCGCGCCTTGTCGTATTCTGATACGTCTTGCTTGCTGACTGTCTCGGACAGACGGAAAAATTCTTTTACCCATAACGCAAATGGATCCACCATGTTGTCAATGCTACCTTTCCTCCTGTGCCAACTTCCTGTTCTATATTTGTCATCGCATAGCGATATAAAAACAAGGTCAACTTTTGCCCGTGCCGTGCGGTCTTCTGAATCCAGAAAATCGAATGACCCAATCACCTCATAGCTTGCCTTCCTCGCTTCGATTGCATTGATTATCTGCTTTTGATCTTTCCAGCGCTGCGGGATAACCAGGTAAATATAATTCGCATTGGCTTCACGGATAACTTTCACACTCCAATCCACGAACTCGCTGTATGGCGGGTTACTGAAAATGCAGTCAATGGATTTATCAAGTAACGATTGTTCCCAAAAATCAGTGCCCAGTATTCCTATGTCGATAGGTAGGCTATCCAACAAAGGCCGCGCTTTTTCGATTGCGAAGTATTCTGTATGGTAGTTGTCGCGGTCTTCCGGGTTCCTGTTATTCAGTTCTTTGAAGCGTTCCAACACCTTGCCGTTACCGGCTCCGATGTCGAGCAGGCTTTCCGGGCGGCGCTGGTTCGCGTGTCCGTGAAAGACTGAGATTATTTCATTGGTTGTGGGGTACCACTCAAAATCTTGACCGGTGGCGTTCAATTCTGCCAGTGCATGTGCTGTTGATGATCTCATTTTAATCCCCTTACAGTGAAGTTCTTAATCCGGTTTCGCGTTCAAAGAGCTCTCTCAACTGATCAAAATAAATGTCAGTGTGACTGCTGATTTCTTTCAAAGTAAGGCCATGCACTCTGCTGAATTTCACATCGTACAAATTAGATCCATTCAGCACTATTTCGATTAGATTGATTTTTACGCCGGGGAATTTTGGGATATTGAAGCGCATGCCACCTTCACCATCGCTGAGTGCAAGGAAGTTTTTTGCTCCCGTCATTGCCATGAATCTTCTCCCTCCGAGTTGCGTGAGGATTGTTGCTGCGACTTCTTTTGCTTGTTCATTTGTTAACATTTCTACTCTCCAGTTTAGGTTTCTGATTCCGTCAGACCGGTTTGTTGTTTTGTTGAATCTACAATCACAATCATACACTTATACATTTAATGTGTCAACACAAAAAGAAATAATTCAATCAATTAATCATAAGTAATGCTTATGATGAAACAGTGAAGTATAAATAAAACTTGATATATTAAATTTTCAGTATTAATATTTATAGCGAATCTCTAATTGGGTTCGATCGTGATGAGAAAATCCAGTTAGACGAAGGCTTTACGCATCATGGGATGCACAAACATTCCGTGAAGCAAGTCTCCGTGGTGAGCCTGCTTCGATTTATCGAATTGCTCGCCAATAGGAGACAAAAGCCATGGCCGTCACAAAACTAGCTGACCTAGTTATCCCAGTACAGTACCTCCCATATATCCAGCAAGAAACCGAAGTTAAATCACGCCTGGTACAGTCTGGCGTGTTGGTGCCTGATACAGCGTTGGATCAAGCGCTTGCCGGTGGCGGCAAAACATTCGAGTCACCATCTTTCAGAGATTTGCCGGATGATGCCGACAACATTTCTACCGACAATGACGGCACAACCGCAACTGCATCCAAGATAACCACCTCCGAAGAGGTTCAGGTCCGCTTGTCACGTAACGCGGTATGGTCTTCGATGGATTTGTCAGCCGACATTTCTGGCGCCGATCCATTGCAGAGCGTAATCACCAGAGCATCGGCTTACCGGGCGCGCAGATTGCAGGATGCATTCATTGCTACGATCAAGGGTGTGTTTGCTGATAACGCCGCGGCTCCTTCAGCTACTGAGCACGTTCAAAACGATATGACCGTTGATATCAGCGGCTCATCGTATATCGATGGCGTGACAAACTTCTCTGCCGAAGCCGTCATTGATGCCAAGCTCACCATGGGCGACAGCATGCAGGATTTGGGCTTGATCTGCGTTCACTCGGTCATTTATGGCCGCATGCAGAAAAACAACCTGATCGACATGATCCCGGATTCAGAGGGTGCTTATAACATCCCAACCTTCAACGGCATGATTGTAATCGTTGATGACTCGATGCCAGTTTCTACCGGCGTATACAACACCTGGTTATTTGGTCGCGGCGCTGTTCGTTTGGGTCAAGGCAATGCGCGCGTGCCGATGGAAACCTATCGTTTGCCGCTCGCAGGTAATGGTGGCGGTCAAGAAAGCCTGATTCACCGATGGGAATGGATTATTCACCCTGTCGGCTGCAAGTATGCCGGAACAGCGCCAACTGGCGGCCCAAGCAATGCTGCAACCAGTAACGATCTTGCGGCAGCCGGTTCTTGGCAACGCGTATTCCCTGAGCGCAAGCAAATCAAAATCGCACGATTAATCACGCGCGAAGCGTAAGAGCTTTGAGCGGCGCTTTTTAATTTCACATTTTGTAGCGAGGATTAATCATGACAAAAGGACGTAGACGCAGCGCTGAGCGGCCTGTCGGTAACAAGCGGCAGGCCATGATCCGGCAATTATTCAGGATTGTTAATAAAACAATCTCTGTTGTCGACGGTGCGCCAGGTTACGGGAGTGCTGAAGCTTTTCGGCTTCCTGAAGGCAATATCCTGATTCACGGTGCGGCTGGATACATAACTTTAACCACATCGGATGCCGACATCACGGCGACATTTGACGGTGATATCTCGATTGGTACCGGATCAACATCGGACGGAACATTATCCGGCTCGGAAGTGAATCTGGTGGCAAGCACATCCCTTGGGGCTGCAACGGCCAAAGTGTCGCCAAATGTACGCTTGGTGACAAGCACAAGCAACACCGGCGTAATTCATGACAACACTGCGGCCGACGTTGTTTTCTACTTTAACCTGCTTATTGATGACGCTGCTATTTCCGGCGCGGCTGATTTCACGGCCAATGGTTATGTTGAAGTTCTGTATACGGTACTGGGAGACGACTAATCATGCCACCAAAAACAACCGACAAAGACGCTCCAATCAGGATTGAAGAGCCTTTAGGCGTATCGGAAGCCGAAGCCAAGGCGAAGGCTGACGCAGAAGCAGCCGCTAAAGCGGCAGCAGAAACGGATGCTTCGGAAAGAGCCAAGGCAGAGGCGGCGGCTAAAGCTGCGGAACTTGCTGAACTAGAAGCCGCTGAAAAACTTAGAGCTGAAGCCGAAGAAGCGGCCAAAAAAGCGGAAGAAGAGCCGCTTGATATGTCCATCGACGCGCAAATTGCTCGCGCCCAGGATGATATGAATGAGGCCGTTGACGCTCAGAATCAAATCAATCGTCTGGTTGCTGAGAAAACCAAAGCTCTTGATGCGCTGATTATCGAAAAAAGCAAATCTGAGAATGGCGGCCCAATCTCTGACATTCAGTATTACTTGCAGCGTGAGGCGCGCAAGCGTGCTGAGAAGGTTGCTAGACGCAATCAGTTGCTTGGCGATGGTGCGAATGCGCTGGAATTGATTAAGCAGCTTGATACCCGCGCGCCAATTGATCAAAGACCGGCCGCGCGCAAGGTCCATCCGCGAGCAGTACAACCGGCAAAAACCACGGTTAATGTGTAATTAACGCACAGGGCGCGTGATAAATGGCCATTGTCGTAGAAGACGGTACCGGCAAAAGCAACGCTCAGTCATATTTGAGTCTTGCTGATGTCGATTCCTACTTCGCGGCAAGAGGCATTGCTGCATGGACCGGTGCAAATTCGGCGAAAGAGGCGGCTTTGATCGCCGCCACTGAGTACATTGATATTCGCTGGGGTGATTTGCTGAAAGGTTCGCTGGAATTTCCAGACACTCAAGCGCTTCTGTTCCCGCGCCTAAATATTTATGACAACGAGGACAGGGCATTAACCGGGATCCCGCAACGGCTTGAGCGCGCAACGGCAGAATACGCCTTGATATCGCTAAGTCAATCATTGATGCCAAACCCGACAATTGAAAGCAGCGGGAAGATTGTCACCGAAGAATCGGAAGAAACCGGGCCGATCAAAGAAACCAAAAAATACCAATCCGGATACCTGACAAAAAGACCGTATCCAAAAGCCGACGCGCTTATGGCGTGCTTCATTCTTGGTTCCGGAACAACGCGGGTGTACGTGTAATGGACTACGCCGCCAAACTTGCCAAGGTAAAAGAAAAAATCCGCGCCAAAGGTCGGCAGATAAGGCTATCAAGCATTGATCCTGATAGCGCTGATTTGAGCAAGCCGTGGCTACCCGTTACGAATCCGCGCGATCCGCTGAATACTGACAGCACCACAATCTATGCAGTCAACGTTCCCATGTCTTCGGCAAGCAGCCTTGGAATACGGGCCGAAGCGGTGGAGTTATACAAAGACACGCAGAGCGTATTTATCGCAGAGCCAGGTGAGGATACCCCGGAAGATTTTGACCAATACCAGCTTGTTACCGATGGCGGACAGGAATTCAAGATAACTTTCATCGAGAAGCTTAAACCAGCTGATTTGACGCTGCTTTACTACATTGGAGTGAACAGCTGATGCCTACGCAACAGCAAGCCACTGATACGGTGTACGGCGCATTTAATACGGCTTGGGCGGTTAACTCAACTTATCCGGTCGTTTGGCCAAACAAGAAGCCTGACACGGAGCCAATGAAACAAGGCAATCCATGGGCATTTGTCCGGATTGCACATAAAACCGGGCGGCAAGTTTCTCTGCCGGGCGTGGATGGAAAAAGAATTTGGGAGCGAAAAGGCCAGCTTGCTTGTGAAATCTACACACCAAGCGGCGAAGGCACAGAAGCAGCGTACACACTCGCCAGACTCGTTGAAATGGCTTTTCTTGGCAAGACCATCGACAGCGTGCGGTTCAGGGCAATCCAGATCAAGGAAGGCGGGATTCACGGAAATTGGTTCCTGGTAACGGTAACCGCAGAGTTTGAATACGACGAAATTGTTTAATGACGGAGGTGCTAAATGACAACGAATGTTAATAAGATCGACAGTAATATTACCGGGCTGCGGATTGCTGACGAAAGCTCGATTGGTGTGTTGCCGGGTACTCCGATCTGGAATCAATATGAGCCGAACGACTATTCTGAGCTGGGCGCGAAAATATCTACCCTGGTACGAAATCCGATCACGGATGGACGGCAACGCAAAAAAGGCGTTGTTGTCGATCTTGAAGCCGGTTTTGGATTCAGTTCTGACTTCACGCAAACCAGTCACCAGAACATCCTGCAGGGTGTTTTCTTCGCGGATTACCGAACCAAAGCGGAACGCACCGATATTCCATCGGTGACCGTTAATGCCGGTGATGACACGTATGAAATTGTAAGCACAACCGGATTTTATGCTGGTTCTCTGGTTTTCGGATCGGGATTCACTAATGCCGGAAACAGCGGACTGCATCGTGTTACTACAGTGACTCTCAATACCTCTATAGCTGTAGCTGAGACACTTACCGCTGAAGCATCTCCACCAACTGATAGCAAGCTTGTGGTAGTTGGTTTTCAATTCACATCGGCGGACGCCACCATTGATGCATCCGGCACATTACCAAAGCTTGTGACATCAACAAAGGATTTGACGCAGCTTGGCCTGTCTGTTGGCGAATGGGTGTATTTCGGCGGCGATGTCGCTGGCAATAACTTTGCAACTGCGGCAAATAACGGCTGGAAGCGTGTCCGTTCGATCGCAACAAATGCAATTGAGTTCGACAAATCAGCGTCTGCCATGGTTACCGATAACGGTTCCGGCAAGACAATTCGCGTCTGGTTCGGACGCAAACTGCAAAACGAAACCGGATCGAATATTGTCCGCAAAACGTACCAGCCAGAAGTAAGCCTGGGTGCGCCAGATACCGGCAGTCCTTCACAAATTCAAGGCATGTACGTTATCGGAGCAATCCCGAACCAATTCAGCCTTGATATTGGCACCGCCACGAAGATCACTTCAAGCATGTCTTTCATGGCCACCGATGCGCAAACGGTTGACGGTCCCACTGGCTTGAAATCCGGCACCAGACCAACGCTTGTGTCCGCTGATGCGTACAACACAAGCTCCGACATGAAGCGCATGAAAATGTCGCTCGTGTCTTCAAGCGACGAAGCGCCATCATCAATGTTCGCTTACCTGACCGACCTCAAGCTCGAAATCAATAACAACCTCAAGCAATCGAAGGCTGTGGGTGTTTTGGGGTCGTTCGATATTTCCGCCGGCACGTTCGCGGTGAGCGGAAGCATGACCGCCTATTTCACCGATGTTTCGGCAATCGCCGCGATCCGGAATAACTCAGACGTGACCATCGATGTGGTGATTGTTAAAAATAATGCCGGTGTCGTGATCGATCTTCCGTTGATATCGCTCGGTGGCGGCAATCCGGATATCAAGCTGGATGAGGCCGTGAAATTGCCTGTGTCGATGGACGCAGCAACAGCGGCGAGTATCTCAACCAGCATGGATTACACGGCGGCAATCATGTTCTTTGATTACTTGCCGGACGTGGCTGAGGTTTAAAAAACGACTATTTTAAACAACTTTGGAGCGATTATTTTTGACGGGTTGATAAATGATATGAGCAAAAAATTAAACGGTCTTAAATGGCGCAATTAAATTATTGAATTTAAAAGAGAATTTGACAAAACGAGCAGAAATAAGCAGCGATAACGAGGTAATATTGTAAGTTATTGTTTTTATTTGAAAATAAAACAAATACTGGACGTTAATTTTATAGAAAACGGAGAAACAAAAAATGGGAATGTATCAACAGTTTAGCACCGACAAAAACCTTGAGAAATCCGGAATCGTTATTGATTACGGTCAGTTCCGGGTGACCGTGGCACGCGCCGGTAGCGCAAACCATAAATTTGTGCGCACTCACGAAATCCTGACAAAGCCTGTTCGCCGCTTGATCGAACAAGAAATTCTTCCGGTGGAGAAAGAGCGCGAAATCAGCCGCCAGCTCTACGCGAAAGCCGTGGTGCTGAACTGGGAAGTCAAGGATGACAAGGAAAAATGGAAGCAGGGCATTGAAGCGCCTGATGGCTCCATTCTGCCATACACCGAAGAAAACGTGATTAATACGTTTGCCGCGTTGCCTGATCTGTTTGCTGATATCCAAATCCAGTCAAACAAAATGCAGTTGTTCCGGACGGCAGATAAAGAAGCAGACGCAAAAAACTAACGGATGTCCTGCTTTATCAGTTAAAGCAGGGCAAAACCGAGAAAACAATCATTAGGCAGTGCGTGCAGGATGGCGCCGAATTACCAAAAGCCATAAAGAACGCCCCGGTTTTATTGCCAGGATTGCAAATTTATATTGAGGCATTCGACCGCCTCAGTACGTGCAGGCAAATAGGCTTCGGCGGGGTAGGGCAGATTTCCTGGTTCCAAATTCAGGAATATTGCGACAGAACCGGCATAACCGATGAGGAGCAACGCGAAGATATGGAATACCACATCAATGCATTGGATGCTGCCTATATCGACTGGTATTCATCCAAAAATAAAGGGAAATAGAAATGCCCGGCGGATTGGATGATTTAGCAAAACGTCTTCGCGCTCACGGTGAGGTAATTTCCGTGAATCTGAACAAGAAAACGCGAGGCGTTGCGCTGGCCATCGATACCTTGATCGTTAAAGCAATGCCGGTCGATACCGGGCGCGCACGATCATCCGTGGTTGTCACAGTGGGTGAGGCATCCTTTTCAGAAACGACGCAAGCCTATGTCCCCGGAACAAAGGGAAGCACAGCCGGTGCCAACATGCAGGCGGCAATCGATCAAGCCGAATCCGCTTTGAGGGATAGACAGCTTGGTGAAGAAATTCATATCAACATCAACATACCGTACATCGATGATCTGAATAGAGGGCATTCGCCACAAGCGAGCCCTGGATTTATTCAGCAAGCAATAGCTGACGGCGTTTCAACCGAATCAGGCGTTTCCGTACTCGAGAAATAAAGCGCGCGAATGGGCGATATCACCGAAAAAGTTGACATAGTAATCAATGAGAGCGGCGGCAGAACCGTCAAACGCTCTCTTGATGACATTGCTGATAGCGCTCAACGCGGGGTGCAGCCTGTTAACAATCTTAATGCCTCTCTCGGGAGCGGTGCGCGTGCTGCTGATGTTTTCTTTGGTTCATTGAAAGCCATCGGTGGAATTCTCGCAACATTAAAGCTTACATCTTTAATCAACGAAGCAGCTACGCTATCGCAGCGCTACAACGAGCTCGGGATTGTGCTTGATGTTGTCGGGCGTAATGCCGGTCTGTTGAAATCCGAAGTTGATGCCACAACCGAAGCGGTCAGGAAGCAGGGTATTTCCATGATTGAATCACGCCAGATTGTGACGCGGATGATTCAATCGCAAATCGATTTATCCAAAGCCACAGAACTGGCGCGGCTGGCGCAAGATGCCGCAGTTATCGGTCAAATCAATTCTTCCGAAGCGCTGGATCGCCTTGTCTTTGGCATCACATCCGCGCAAGTGGAAGTGCTGCGCGGCATCGGTATTAATGTCAGCTTCGAGCAATCCTATGCAAAATTAGCCAAGGAAATGGGGGTTACTCAGAATGCCCTCACAGAACAGCAAAAACTCCAAGCGCGTCTGAATGTGGTACTGGGTGAAGCGTCAAAAATTTCCGGCGTGTATGAGGGCGCGATGGCCAATGCCGGGAAGCAAATGCGCTCAACAGAGCGGCTTGTTGAGGATTTGAAGGTAAAAATCGGCGGACTGTTCGATCAAACTTCAATATTTGCAGTAACCGCATACACAAATGCACTCAAAGAAGCTGATTCCAGCGTTGAAAACTTCACTCAAACTGGACAATTGAAAGCATGGGGCGATTCGGTTGCTCGCATTGCAGCATTTGCCGCTGATTCTGTCCGGTCTGTTGGTATCGTATTTGATATTACCGGTAAAGCCATCGGCGCCATGGCTGCGCAAGCGGTGGCGGTATCGAAATTCGATTTCGGCACGGCCATACGAATCCAGGGAGATTTCAACAAAGACTTTGACTCGGCCGTGGCCAGCATGTCAAAAATGCGCGACCTGGTTGAATCTCAAATCACCGAACGTGATCTGCTCACCAAGGCGACAGAGAGAGAAACCATGTCTCTAAAATCAAACAGCGTTGAGCTCGGTAAAAACACCGAGGGAGCAAAGAAAGACATCGACGCTCGCAACCGGTTCATTCAGGCATTGCAAACCGAAGTTGATTCTATCGTGCTGAACGAATTCGCAATCAAGCGAATGGAAGCTGCAAAGCTTGGTGCAATCAAAGCCGCGTCGCCGTTAATCGATGCCCTGGAAGCGGAAAACAAAAGATTAAACCTGCAAAGCATTCAGGTTAATCAAATCACTTCCGACCTGAATAAATATAAGCAGGTAACTGAAAGTGTTAAAACCGAACAAGAGAAGTTTGCCGATACTGTCGAAGAGCTCAACCGGTTGAGGAATTTAACCAACGGTGCGGCCATTAGCCAAGAAACCTATAACCGCGCGCTCAAAAAAGCTCAGGAAGAATTTAAAAAAACCGGCGCAACCGGAAAATCAACATTGAGCGATTTGGATCAGTACACGATCCAGGCCGCGCGCAATATCCAGACATCATTTGCCAATTTCTTGTTTGATCCCTTCGATGACGGACTAAAGGGCATGCTGAACGCATTTATTAATACCATCCGCCGCATGGTTGCAGAGATCGCGTCTGCGAAAATCCTTGAGGCATTAGGGGTAAGCAGCCTGCTAGGATCTGGCGGAAGCGTCTCAGGAACTGGGTCTGGAGGCACCGTAGGAATCCTCTCGAGCCTTGCCAGCATGTTCAGCGGCGTAAGAACCGCCGGTGTTAATACATCAACATCCGCCGGTGTTTTTGGCGGCGGTAGCAGTGCTGGCACTGCATTTATCGGCGGCCCTGGAACAGCTATAGGTGGCACTACAAGCGGCAGATCGGGGTTCGGGATGAACACCAGCAGCTTGATGTCTTTGGGTGCTGCTGCCGGACCGTATGGCATGGCTGCGGCTGCGGCATTCATGGTGTTGAGCGCGCTAGAGAAAAAAGTAGGTGATTACAAGCTGAGCGGCGGCGCTAAGTTCGCCCTTGGTGCTTACGAAACTTTTTCGCCGATGGCTTACGCCGTCAAGGGGCTTGGGCTGCAAACTCCAGAGGCATTGATTGGTAAGTTTCTGTTCGGGCGAGGCCCGTACAAATTCCGGCAGCAATCGATACAGGGAGACATTGCAAGCACGGGACTTGACGGCACGATAACAGATGTTTACCGCTCGAAAGGCGCCGTATTCACAGGCAACCGGCATAAATCGTTTGAAAGCGATATCCCCAGTGAAATCATCCGCGATATCGATAAGACGATCAAAAACATTTACAAGTCTACGCACCAATTCGCCCTTAATTTGGGCATGGATGCGAATCTAGTAGACACTTTTACCAAAGAAATTCAGATTAAGTCTGAAAAAGGTAAGACTCTCACGACTGAAGCGGTCGGCGAAATGCTGTCAGGTCTGAATGATGAGATCGTTGCAAGATTAATGCCGAATATCGATGACTTTAAACTGACAGGCGAAACAGCGGGGCAAACATTCACGCGCCTAAATTCTGAATTTGAGGCGCTGAATTCTGCTGCTATTGATTTAGGCGCATCGGTTGGATATGCGAAGCAGCTTGTCAGCGGAATGAGCATTGAAGCGCGGATGGCTTTTATTGACTTGGCTGGAGGAGCAGAAAACCTCAAACAATTAACAAGTTATTTTGCTGAAAACTATTTAACACCTACGGAAAGAATCGCTCCGATGATAGAGCAGTTAACTGCCGCAGCTAAAGATTTAGGCTTTGCATACACCACCGATGTTACTAAAGAACAAGTCAAGGCTCTGATACAGTCTGATCACATAACCGCAGAAACGCGGCTTGGGCTTCTTGGGTTACTGAGAACATTTGACAACGTGCGCGACACTTTGGATGCGATGAGTTTCGCAACAGGCGGAGCAGCTGATGCGATAGGTAACCTATCTAGTGTAATTGCTGGATTTGGCAACGATCTTAATGCAGCATACCAATCCCAAAAATCAGCAATTGAATCGAATATTTCCAGGTTCAAAGATTTAGCCGGGCAGTTGCGCTCTTCCCGTGAAAGTTTGGCGCTCGGGGCATTATCTCCACTCACGCCAGGGCAAAGGCTGGATGAAGCGCGCAACCAATTTAATCAAACAAGACTGGCTGCTGCATCGGGCGACCAAAACGCATTAGCAAAACTTCCATCAATTGCACAGTCATTCCTTGAGGCCAGTCAAGTATACAACGCATCAGGCGCGGCTTATCTGTCAGATTTCGGCATGGTCAATGACGTGCTTAAAAATGCGGAAGCTTCTGCGCTGTCGCAGATAGATATCGCCACGAATCAATTGACCGCTCTTGATGAGAGCGTGAAAAATCTGATTGAGATTAAAGACACCACAAAAACTGTTGCCGACTTGATCCGTGATTTGAACATTGCCGTGTTAACCAGCAAAGGCAATCCAGGCATATCCACAAGCGATATTCAAGGTTATTTGGCGGCGCATCCCGGCATGAGTCCGCAGGAAGTGGCAAACGTAGCCACATCGCGCGGCGTTTCGCTTGATCAATTAGCGGCGGCCGGTTACGACACCAGCAACATAATCCGGCTTGCCAATGCCGCAAATGTGACTGATCAGCAAATCAAATCGTTCGTTGATGCAAATATCAGCAATCCGATGGCGATCTACAACGCTGCAATACAGAACGGCATTTCTTCTACCAGACTATCTTCTGCAAGCGGTTTGGCGCTGGCTGATATTCAAGATTTCGTCCGCAAAAATAACCTGCCATCGTTTGCCAAAGGCACGGATTTCATTTCCCGCAGCGGCTTGGCAATGGTTCACCGGGCGGAAGCAATTGTTCCATCGTCAACCACTGAAGAAATCAAAAAATTGCGCGAAGAGTTGGCGAAACTACGCGAAGAACAAAACCGGCAAACAGGCGACATGATTAAGGTGACTGACATCACCAATCGTCAAAACGCGCAGGCAATAGCCAAAGCCTTGGCTGATGCTGAAAGAACCAGACAATGGAGCGACCGCAGCAAAGCGGCGCTGGCATAGATGGCAGTCGATTTCACAGCCTGGTTAACTGATCCTACCGCGATACGCTGCGTTATTGTTGAGGCCGTGGCGAATGTTTCGGGATCAGACACAACGCGCTACCTGTCGACTAAAAATTATGCGGATACCGTGGCCGGGAGAATTTACGATCCGATAGTCAATGCTGAATCGGTGCAATTGATCGAGCGCATGAGTCTGGATTCATCTCCGTCCATGAGCTTCGGCGATATCGAAATTTACAACGTAGACGGATCGCTGGATAGCTGGCTTACTGATATTTGGGTAAACAAGTCAATCACCGTGCTGGTTGGTGATGTTCGGTGGCTGCGCGCAGATTTCACAACGATTTTCAGCGGCACGATTGACGATATAGATAGTCGCGCGCGCGATACGCTCAATATTAAAGTGCGTGACAAATTGCAGCGGCTCAATACACCGCTGACCGAAACCACGCTGGGCGGCACGTCAGTAAACAAGAATGAATTGATTCCGCTGTGTTTTGGTGAGTGTTTCAACGTTTCGCCGCTGCTGACTAACCCGGCAACGCTTGAATATAAAGTACACGGCGCGGCCATAGAATCAATCATTGAGGTGCGCGATAACGGCGTTCCTGTCAGCAAGACGGTTACCGCTGCGCAAGGAAAATTTACGTTATCAGCGCAACCGTTCGGGCAAGTCACCGCCAGCGTACAGGGTGACAAGCCATCTGCCTGGGACAAAACAGTATCCAAGCTGGTGCAGCGCATTGTAACCGGCTATGGCGGCGTGAATAAGTTGGTGTCAGGCGATCTGGATACCGTGCAGCTTGCCGCATTCGATACGGCTAATACTCAGCCGATCGGGATTTACATCAGTGATCGGGAAAACACATTAAGCGTGTGCAACCGGATTGCCGCCAGCGTTGGCGCGCAATTGGTTATGTCGCGCCTGGGCAAATTGCAATTGCTCAAGATCGAACTTCCAGCCAGCGGATCGGCGTTTTCAATCGACACAAACGATATCATCGAAAACAGCCTTAGCATATCGCAAAAGATACCGGTCAAGGCCGCATTCAAGGTCAATTATGACCAAAACTGGACAGTTCAGGAAGGATTGCAGACCGGGATACCAGAGGAACACAAAGACATGTACGCGCTGGAATGGCTCTCTGTCACGGCGCAGGATTCTACGGTTAAAACAAATTACTCTCTTGATGCCGAACCGATTCCAGTGGATACGCTGCTGCTGACTGAATCGGACGCAACCGCAGAGGCAACGCGCTTGCTGAATCTGTACAAAACACCGCGTTTCGTTGTGACATTCACCGGCACGGCGCGGCTTGTTGAATTAACGCTTGGTCAGCGCGTTACGTTGACTTATCCGCGATTCGGTCTTGATTCCGCCAAAGAGGGGCAGGTTATCGGGCTATCAATCGATTGGAGCAATCTCACTGTTAAATGTGAGGTGATCGTTTAATGGCCGCCGTAGTCAATAAGCGCGACATTGATCTGCAAGCTGCCAGCTCACGGACGGCAACGGTTAACCTTGGATCCACGGTAAATGTAAATGGTACGGTCGCAGGAACCGCCGCGGCAACAGTGGTAAGCAATGCATCAACCGGCGCAAGCCATGCAGGATCAACAGGCAACCCGCACAGTGCGGATTTGGATGATATCGCAAATGGCATTACCTATTTCCGCACAAATGCAAATCAAGTGACCGGTGCTGGACGGGCATACAACGCACTAGATTCAAGCAACGAATACGTTAAATCACTGACATCGACAAAATTAACCGTTGTCGGATCGAACCCAACAAATGGGTGGGTAGGGGACGCTAACGGAATCCGCATGTACCAGGGAGGAACGCTGAAAGTGAATATCCCAGTTTCCGGTTCTCCCGATTTTACTGGAGATATCAGCGGTGGATCAAACATCAACATCACCGGGACTGGCAAATTCAACGGATTGACATTAAGCAGTGGGAACAATTATGCCGGGGTTTTTAATGAGTCGCAAAATGCGCCGTATGGTCTTATAGGCTGGGCAGGGACTAATGGTATTGGTGTTTCTGGGGCGGCTGCAGGCGCTGGTGTTAGTTCCTTTGGAGTATCCGGAACAAATTCCAGCGGGGTTGGCGTAATAGGATCGGCAACCAACGGCACAGGAGTGAGGGCATCCGCTTCTTTGGGTACCGCTCTTGATGTTGTTGGCAAGATGAAAATCAGCAGCACAGCCCTTGTATCAAACCTAAACGCGGATCAAGTCGACGGATTCCACGCCTCATCATTTGCCAAATTATCCGGCGGAAACACTTTTTCCGGCGATCAAACTTTTCCAAACAATATAACAGTGACTGGTCTTGTGCGTGGCGGAGATTTTAGAACAGACCAGGCGGCTGTGACTGGTACAGCGACAGCAACATTTCCCGGAAATAACAAGCCTGGATCGACAACCACGGTTAAATTCGTGCCTTTTACTGTGAACGGAGTATTTGGGCACATGGCCTGGTGGCCGAATGTTTAATAAATGGAGTGATATATGCCAAGAGAACGAACAGTAATAGTCGATCAAGACGAAGACATTGTGTGTTACGAACACAATCTTGCGGGTAATTTTGTGCGGGTGTTGGTTGGCTTTGGAAAGGCTATGCCGGATGGTTCTTTTGTGCCATCTGAAAATCAGAATTATGAAAATTTCATAATCCAGAGTCCCGCTTACGAAGATTTGATGGACGCTACAGAAACGAAGCCAGCTGGCGTGTTTCGGAAAGATGATCTGTGGAAATACATTGATATTGTGCGGCAGAAAATAATATCCGAGCGACAAGCCATAGCGGATGAAAAAGCGGCAAAAGAAGCTGCAAGTGAACCTGTACCGGCAAAAACGACTGTTAAAAAATAATGGCGAACCTGCGCATCATCTATAAAAACCTGTTCGACGATTACGACACGCTGACGCAGCTTGTTGGCTCGACTGCTGGCGGGTTTCCGCTGACAAATTTGACCGATGACACAAAGAGTAAAACATGGCGGTCGACCGATCTGCTATCGCCAAAAATAAAAGTGACGTGGGCAAGTGCGCAGACATTGAGCGCAGTTGCCATGGCATTTACAAATTTGATTGCCGGATCCACGTTTCAGATTACTTTATACGACGCAACGACTGGAGGTATTTTGCTGCTGGATACCGGAGCTGTTGATGTTGATTACTCATACGATGCGCCGATTGGGTTTAGCTCAATCGGTTCAGCGAGTTTTGCATACGGAGGCGGAGCGAATGTGGCGGCTTTCTTTGCGTCAACTGCTGGCGTGCGCAGAATGGAGATTGAATTCACCAGCGCAGGCAATCCAGACGGCTACATCGAATTAAGCAGGATTATCGCCGGGGCATATTGGGAGCCTGAAGATAATGCGTCATACGGTGCAAAAATTGGCTTCGTTGACAGCACAATCGGGCAGCGTACATCGGCTGGCGGATTGATCACGGACCGCGGCACGATTCACCGGGAACTGAGTTTTTCGCTTGAAGCGATGAGCTCTACAGACAAAGCATCACTTAACAACATATTCCGCTCAATAGGAAAAAGCCAACCGCTATTCATCAGCCTCACACCAGGTACGTCCAATACCGAGGATGAGTTGTTTTGCCAGCTTTACGGCAAGTTCGACGACGGAATAACGACCGAATTCGCGTTTTATAGCCATTACGCTTCTCAACTCAAGATCGTGGAGATTTGAAAAATGACAGACAACCGCTGCCCACACACCATGCAAATCGGCTCGCAAGAGGCGCGCATATCTGCGCTTGAGAAGAATTACGCTCAACTTGAAACCTCCATGGAAGTGAAGATTAATTCTCTCACTCTGACCGTGCAGAGCAATGCACTGAAAATCATCGAGGAAAAAGCAAATCAGTCCGGATTTATCAAAGGAATCCATGCGACGGCTACGCTTCTCGGGTACTCAATCATCATTATTGGCCTGTTGCTGGCGGGTAAATTCACCGGCGCCATTGAGTCAGCATTGAAGTTTTTCGCGGGGTTCAAATGATCATCAAAATTATCCAAAAAAACTCTGGAAAGAGAAGAGAACTTGATTGCGGCCGCCACTGCCTGGCCGTGATTGATGCAATGAAACGGCAGGAATTACTTTTAGAAGTGAGCAATAAATGATTCCAAACCCATGGGTAATTTTAGCCGCCGTGATTTTCTTGCTTGTTTCTCATGCATGGGCGTTCCATGAAGGCAAGAAGATTGAGGCCAATGCAATCAAAGCGGAACAGCTTGAGGCCACCAATAAGGCGATAGAGCAGGCTGGCGCACAGGCAATTGCTGACAATAAGCTCTCCGCCAAAGAAATTAAGGTGCAGGAAAAAATCAAAATTGAATATCGGTACATAAGGGAAAAAGCAAATGAGAACATCGACAAAAACACTGGTTATGCTGATTGCGGTTTGGATGATGACGGCCTGCGTATCTTCAATTCCGGTGCAGCAGCCGAAGCGCCAAGTTCCTGAAAATCTTCTGGCTGAATGCCAGAACCAGGCATCCGCTCCCGATGGGAAGCTTTCAACGATACTCAGAATAAGTGTGGAGCGTTCCGAGCAATACGCTGAATGCAAGGAAAGGCATAAGTCCCTGTCTGAATTTGTGCGGAATATCAATCACAGCAAGGACAAATAACATGCTGATTAGTAGACCATCAATATTGATAATTTTCTCGCTTATGTTAATCGGTTGCGACACGCCAGCGCACGCTGACAACCATTTAACCGAAACTCGCTACTGCGGCGAGCCTAAACGCACAGCAAGCGGGAAAATTCTTCGCAGCAAAGCGGTTCGTCTTGCGTTCGAGCGGATGTATCCATTACCGCCAGGGTATGACCGCAGCAAATGGCAGGTTGATCATGTAATACCGCTTGCTTCCGGCGGGTGCGATTCCGTTTCAAATATGCAATGGCTGCCTGAATCGATAAAAACCTGCTCGGACGATAGCTGCAAAGACCGCTGGGAGCGTGGCGGCATATATCCAATCAAGAGGTAATTATGGGCACACTCACAATTACCAAAACGCGCGAATGCGCAGACGGTACACACATGACACTGAGCGTTACCGGTGATTTCACGGGCACGATTAATATCTACGCGCCCGATGTAGTCGCGCCTTTTACCGAAGATGAAAAAGAAGCGTTTTTAAAAGGTGTGTTGCGGCTTGCGCGTAAGGGTAGAACTAACGCGCAGCTTAAAAGTGCGTTGACTACAGGCTTAACGGTGACAATATGAGCCATATTCATTCTATTGGGACAAATTACCAAACCGTACCTCATCGGCGCTATAGCGATAGTTCGCCTGGAAGCACGGCTATGACCGTAGATGCGACCGGCGAGGCGGTACATATCACCGGGTATATTCATCTTGAAAACCCGCTTGGCGGCAGCAAAACAATTTCTTCGTCTGGCGGCAAGATCGTTTGGAGAGGTGGCGGCACAATTACAATTGCGGATGCTGGCACGAAGTTCGAGGTTGGGCTGCAAGAAGCCTCGACCACTGCGTCGCCCTCGCAAGGGGATGGTACGTTTGTCGTATCGACGTCATATACTGCCGGAACCGGCGGAATATCAAGCGGCGCATGGAATCAATCTGCCATGTCGACAGGATCAAAGACAATCAATCATGGCGATTTAATTTCCATTGTATTTGCGATGACCACAAGAGCAGGTAGTGATACTGTGTCATTGCAGGTTCAACAGACCGGCTCGTCTGTACCCTCGTTGTTTGGCTCGGTTGTCGCAAACAATACCACTGGAACAATGACGGCATCGACTAGCTTGCCGTTGTGCTACATCATTTTCGATGATGGCACAGTAGGTTATATGGATGGTATTGGCCCGCACTATTCAAATACATCTTACTCTATTAACTTGAACTCCGCGACGGCAGATGAGTACGGAAACTATATTAATGTTCCGTATACGTTTAATGCGCTCGGCATAAAAGTGCTCGTTAATGTGTCTGCAAACTCGTCCGATTTTGAATTGATTCTTTATTCCGATCCATTTGGGACGCCCTCTGCGCAGCGCACACTAACCATAGATGCAACACAAATTGCGCAAACAGGCAACTCAACAAGACTCGGGACTGTTCCGTTCGCTGTGCCGTATCTGGTCAAAGCAAACACACCGATCGCTATCACGGCAAGGCCGACAACAACAAACAGCATGACGCTTTACGGCCATAGTAGCGATGGAATAAAGTCTAATCGTATCATGCCCCCAAACGATTATGTTTACGCTGTAAGGCGAATAAATAATAGCGGCGCCTTTTCTGATTACTCCACTAAGTCTGTAATGGTAACGATATATCTGTACGGCTACTACGTTGAGCAAGGCGTAAACAATGCAACCTATCAACTAGGGATTTAATATGGCTAATGCAAACCCGCCCAAGAAAAATCAGGCTTTTGTAACATATGTCACGCTGCGTGACGCGACTGATAACTTGAGCATGAAAAGCAACCCGACAATTGCCGCCGGGGACTTCAAAATATCCCTTGATGGCGCTTCTTTTGTTAATTTAACAAATCTTCCCACGGTGACGCCATCTGGATCGGTCGGGGTGAAGCTCGATATACCAGCGGCGCAAATGAATGCTGATCAGGTTCTAATAACATGGATTGACCAAAGCAGCCCAAAAGAGTGGGCGGACGGCTCATTAGCGATTAACACGACGGCATAGCAAATGAGCTGGCAACTATATTTAGGTAACGTAACCGCAGGAACAGCCATAAATGGCATCACTGCAACGCTATCTATTAGTGGTATTGCAGGAATTGTATTGTCAGGAAAGATAATTAATTCCAGCGCCTCGGCTTTAAATATTAGCGGTATCAAAGGCGCTGCGATTTTGACAAAAGTTGTTGCTGGGAATACCCAGGCAGTCAATTTCTCTGCGGTGCAGGCGCTGGTAAGAATTGGCAGAACCATCGGCGGGAATGCGGCCAGCGTGATTATCACACCTATCGCCGGACTATCGAGACTGTCTAGGACAATAAATAGCGCGGCAGCCAGCGCATCTATTGCAGGGCAGAAAGGTAGTGTAATTGCTGGACGCACCATTAACGCATCTGCGGCGAACCTGATCACATCAGCTGGCAGTGGAATAGTAATCAAAGGCATCACGATACAGGCTAACATCGCAAGTCTGCAATTATCGCCACAGCTAGGGCAAGCATTGATTGGCAAAACGATCAATGGTACGCCAGATCAGATCGAAATATTAGGCGTTACCGGGTTTGTCAGGTCCGGATCAAACTCAATTGTTAACGGAGCGGTTGCGTCTATATCTGTAACCGCCATGGGAGCGTCAGTCATATTTGATGACTCTATTAAATCATCTGTCCGCATTAAAGCAACACTACCGTCCATCGACATACAAGCATCACTATCTACTAAAAAATTAAAAGCCACATTGGTAAATGTGACCATTAACGCGAGTACGTAAATATGCCAGAAGACCGCCTATATATTCAAACGGACATCAATATCCCGATCGTGTTGAGCGGTGACATAACTGCTGCTGATGTGGTTGATATGTCAGTCACCATGACCATGACAAAAGATCAGTCTATTACCAGCACATTCAAACTCAGCGAAGGGGCGATCAACATTATTGCCGACTCGGTAACTTTGCGCGTCCCTAAAACTGCAATCACGACGCCAGGGGTTTACAACATATTTATTACCGTAACAGACACAGATTCTAAGCTCAGAGGCTTAACACCTAAGCCACTAACTTTAACTTTTTACACCAACCATTAGGAGACGGAGATGGCCGCAGGCGATATCACAATATTTCATCAATTCAAAGCAGACCTTGGCAACAAGCTGCATGACCTTGATTCCGATACCTGGAAGGTAGGGTTTATCACAAGCGCAGTGACACCCGCTGCGGCAGATGCTGCGCCGCATTGGGGTGGAACAGGGACAACCAACTTCTCAACAAGCCAGGTCACTCCCGGTGGTAACTACGCTACCGGTGGACCTGCTTTGACAACGGTTGGGTTTGCAAACTCAGCAGGAACAGTTTCTTGGAAAGCAGACAAGATCAGCATCGCACAGCATGCCAGCAATCCAACAAATGCACGATGGGGAATTTTGTATAACAGCACTGATGCAAATAAGAGAGCGGCGGCCATACTTGATTTCGGGGCCGCTATCGATCTAACAGCAGGGCCGTTTGAATTTCGCTTCAATAGCGTAGACGGCAACGGGACAATCGCAACTTTGGCGTAAAAATATGGGTAAATTTCTGACAGATTTGCAGGTTAAAGAAGTGTCCCGAGGTGGACTGTTTAAGCGTGCACGTTATCAGCTTACCGCTCCGTTGATTTATCAATCCAACACGGTTGGCGAGATTATCGTTAGTGAGAAACAGACTACGGATTTTGATTCAACGCCTAGAGTGCCTTTTTTCTATTGGCTGCTTGGTGACCGTGGAAAAGCAGCAGCCGTGCTGCATGATTATTTGTATACGCCTCCTCATAAGTGTTTTTCGAGTGCCTGCTCTATGGTCGACCGCGCAACGGCAGACAAAGTGCTTCGCGGCGCAACGTATGAATGCCTACGCATCGACGAACCGGAATCCGTGCTCGACAGCATTATCAATATAGCCTGCCTTGGTATTGCCTGGGCTATATGGGCTGGTGTGAGACTTGGTGGTTGGACTCATTGGAAATAGTTAAAACGGAGGGTGAAAATGCCTATTAGCAGTCAACAAAAAAAAGCAGCCACAAGAAAGTTGGTCGTTACGCCGCCGCCAATCAGAGGAAAGGCGCCGGTTGGCGGTGACAATGTTTCTAAAGCTGCGGTTCTAACGCGCATGCTTGAAAATGATGCTATACGCGCAATCAGGGCGCCATCCGGCGATGTGGCCGGGTTCGTTGACAGGGACGGAGGCATAATAAAACAGGCCAGCATTTTATGGGCTGAGTTTCTTGCCCTGACGCCAGCCCAGGTAGCTAACGAATCTGTGGTTTACGTGCGCGATAAACAGTGCACGTTCATCTGGAATTCGCTTGGGTGTCGCTGGTTTAATATTGGTGGCAGGTTGAGTTTCGCCAGCCTGGCAAATGCTATAACGGATATTTCATCTGCTAAATGGTCAAACCAGGAATTTTTTTGTGATGATGTCGTAGGCGGACAACTTAAGCTTAAGCACAATGGAGCAAGGTTTGTACCCGCATCTGGCGGCAGAGCCAGCTTGTTCAGTAAGAACTACGGATCATTAGCTTCCCCGACAAACTCTTCAACACTCAACGCCACTAGCCATATTTTTGATATCGGCTCTCCGTCTTACCCAATCGGTTTATTCGCCACAAACGACAAGCTATTCTTGCGTGGACGGTGGCAGAAAAGAAACGCAGGCGGTACGTGTCAAGCGAAGATCACACTAGGTACATCAGGGGTTATAACCACGGATGCTGCAATCTGGGAAGCTACGATACCCAACAACGCAAACAATCATACTGGATTCGATTGTTATGCGGATATATCCGCCGCAACTGTTTTTACAACAAACACCACGGCATTTCAGGCTGGAACTGGCGGGGCTTCGCAGCTGACTGACAAAACCAACACGTTTAATACTGCAGCGGCAATGGTACTAACTGCTGGTGTTAACGCATTAAACGCATCCGATCGGCTAGACCTACTATCACTATCGTTAGATTGGCAGGCAGGAGTATAAAATGGCTACAGATTACAGTTTTTTATTTCCAAAGAAATTTTCCCCAAACGCGAATTTGCTATTCGCGACAAGATTTTCCGGCATAGAACTTGGCGCACCCAACCGATTTACTTCTGCCGATGCCTGGGTGCCACTAGAAGGGACAGATACGCTAACCAGATTTAGCGTATCCGATCTTGCGGCACTACCTTTGGCTGTGAGGCCGGTCGGCGGCGTGAGTACGAATCCTGGCGGATACGCTGTCTACGCTATAGGACGGGCCACTAACCCGTCCGGTGATTTTCCAACCGCTGATCAGGCCGGATTCGACAACAACTTTGGTGCGTCAATTTCTCCGCAAACAATCGAGGGATTGTCGCTAAATGCACTCAACCTTCGAGTAAAAAATACAGGCACTGCCGCGGGGTTTCAGACGCAAATCTGGCATCACCTGAACAGAGACCTGACTTTAGCAACCGGCGATTTGTTCGAATTATGCTATGAGTTCGTTCTAACACTGCCCGATTTCAGCACTCTAACTGATGCAAGCAGTAAGGTCGTAACTCTTTGGGATATAAAGTCGAGAGGGACTGGAGCGGGCCAGGGCGATCAAAGGGACGTTTTCGGGATAACCAGATCAATCGACGGCTATGACGAGTATGGCGCGCCATCCGGGACTATTGGATGGTACTGTCAAAGCGACTCAAAGGGAAATACCGAGGTAGCCCCTGATGAGTTTTATTACAGATACAAAAATTTCTCAGTGAGCGTGCCAATAAACGAGCCTTTTAAGCTGAGAATATACCGTAAGCGCGCGGCTACTTTTTCTGACTTGGATTCTGGCAGGCTTAGGATAGAAATTAAAAAGGTAGATGGATCAGAAGCCGTTCTGTTCGATTGTACGCCCGGGTATGCTGCAGCATGGAATGCGCTGTTTCCAAACTGGTCGTCTGTTAGTCAGCTAACTCAGCCAGCGATGAACGTCTCTAAAGGTAAGTTTGGCAGATGGGTGCAGGCTATGTATCTGCCTGGAGTTTATTTCGGCGGCAAGGCCAACCAAGATGTGACGACCAAGACCGCTGCGTTTAATTTGTGGGACGGTTATCCTGAAATACTTCCTGAACCGGCTGTTTAATTTCTGCACATACCCGCTTCGGCGGGTTTTTAATTTGGTGGAATTGCACCTAATTAACTGATGTTAATTTTTTCGACCACGAATGAGGCGTGAAAAATTAACATTTCCATCTTTGCTTTAATCAAATCGGCGCAAGCAATGCGCCAAAAAACCGCATTTCCGTCAAGTAAAAAATCCGCAAAGTAACCCCGGTGTAACCCCGGAAAAAATAAAGGGGTTAAGCATTTCTGCTAACCCCTTGTTTTTGTTTGGTAGGTCGTGGCAGATTCGAACTGCCGACCAACGGATTAAAAGTCCGCTGCTCTACCGGCTGAGCTAACGACCCAAAGCGCGGCATTATACCTGAATCAATTGCCGATATAAATGGCTTTCTTAGATTGAGCGCTCATTTTTGTCATAAGAAGTGAATATAATGTTTTGTTGACTGACAATATTGCGAGTATCGGATAAAATATTCACATAGGTTGAGGTTGGCAAAGTTAGGTAAAAAATTTACAGTAAATCGCATTAAAAACTCGACGTTGTAAATAATATTCCCTGAGCTATAAATCAAAATCCACATCCCGTTTGGGATTTATTCTGTCTAGGATTAACGGACGTTTTTGGCGTGCTAATCACTATTCTGCGGCAGTAAATGACTACAAAAAAAGTAATCATTTCGTATTAAATGCATCCAAAGCAATTTAATATAACGCTATACCGGCTGTGTTTACCAATAAAGGAAACAATTAATAATGCTGACTCATTTACAGCGCCTTGAAGCTGAGAGTATTCAGATCATGCGGGAGGTGGTTGCGGAATGCGAACACCCGGTGATGCTCTATTCCATTGGAAAAGATAGTGCAGTGATGCTGCATCTTGCGGTGAAAGCGTTTTATCCTTCAAAACCGCCATTTCCGTTGCTGCATGTCGATACCACGTGGAAATTCAGGGAAATGATTGAATTTCGTGATGTTATGGCGAAAAAGCTTGGACTCGAGTTGATCGTTCACATCAATCCGCAGGGCGTGGAAAAGAATATCAATCCGTTCACGCACGGTTCGGCGATTCATACGGATATCTGGAAAACTGAAGGATTGAAGCAGGCGCTGGATAAATATGGTTTTGATGTGGCATTTGGCGGTGCGCGCCGCGATGAAGAAAAATCCCGCGCCAAGGAGCGCATTTTCTCCATTCGCTCCGCGCAGCACCGCTGGGATCCCAAACTGCAACGCCCCGAACTCTGGCGGCTATACAATGCGCGTAAGCATAAAGGCGAAAGTATCCGGGTGTTTCCGCTTTCCAACTGGACAGAACTCGATATATGGCAGTATATCTATCTGAATAATATTCCTATTGTGCCATTGTATTTCGCCAAGGAACGGCCAGTGGTCGAACGCGATGGCACCTTGATCATGGTGGATGACGAGCGTTTACCGATGCGGGAAGGTGAGCAGCCGATGATGAAAAGCGTGCGATTCCGTACATTGGGTTGTTATCCGCTCACCGGTGCGATTGAAAGTGAAGCCAATACGTTGACGGCCATCATTCAGGAAATGCTGCTTACCCGAACATCGGAACGGCAGGGACGGTTGATTGATCACGATTCAACCGGTTCCATGGAGAAAAAGAAGCAGGAGGGCTATTTCTAATGGCGCATGTATCTGATTTGATAGCCGAGGACATCGAGCTATATTTAAAAACACACGAGAACAAAAGCCTGCTTCGTTTTATTACTTGCGGCAGCGTGGATGACGGAAAAAGCACTTTGATCGGGCGTCTGTTGTATGAATCCAAGATGTTGTTTGAAGATCAACTGACTCAATTGGAAGCCGATTCAAAGAAAGTGGGTACGCAAGCCGGAGATTTGGATTTCGCGCTTCTGGTGGACGGACTGACGGCTGAGCGCGAGCAAGGTATTACCATCGATGTCGCGTATCGTTTCTTTTCTACCGACAAGCGCAAGTTTATCGTAGCGGATACGCCGGGGCATGAACAATACACCCGTAACATGATCACCGGCGCTTCGACTGCGGATGTGGCGATTATTCTGATCGACGCACGCAAGGGCGTATTGACGCAAACGCGGCGGCATAGCTATTTGGTGTCATTAATCGGCATCAGGCATGTGGTGCTGGCGATCAATAAGCTCGACATGGTGGGATATTCCGAAGAGGTTTTTAACCGGATCGATCACGACTATCGTGTATTCGCCAAAAAGATCGGATTGCAAAACATTGTCGCCATCCCGATGTCGGCTTTGAAAGGCGATAATATTACCGAGTTGAGCAGGAATACACCGTGGTATAGCGGCGACACCTTGATGAGCTATCTGGAGAATGTACAGGTAGAAGATGCCGCTGAACAATCCGGTGTTTTTCGTATGCCGGTGCAGTGGGTAAATCGCCCCAATCTGGATTTTCGCGGTTACTCCGGCATGGTGGTGCGCGGTAGTGTCAAACTCGGCGATGCCATTTGCGTTCTGCCATCCGGAAGAGAAAGCCGTGTGGCGCGCATCGTCACGCAAGACGGCGATCTGGAAACAGCTATTTCCGGTCAGTCGATTACGCTGACACTGACGGATGAGATCGATATCAGCCGGGGTGATGTTCTGGCGACTACCGATTCACCGCCCGGAGTAGCCAATCAGTTTGAAGCCACGGTGGTTTGGATGACCGATGAGGCGATGTTGCCCGGCAGGCCCTATTTGATGAAAATTGGCACAAAAACAGTAACGGCCAATGTCTCAACGCTGAAACACAAGGTGAATGTTAATACACTCGAGCAGGTTGCCGCGACGAAATTAGAGCTCAATGAAATCGGCGTTTGCAATCTGAGTACGGACCAATTGATCGCATTCGATCCCTATAGCGAAGATCGCGATACCGGCGGTTTCATCATGATTGACCGGCTAACCAATAATACTGTCGGTGCCGGTATGTTGCATTCGGCCTTGCGTCAACCGCACGATAGTAGCCAGTGGCAAGATTTCCACGTCAATAAGCAGGCGCATGCCGCGCTCAAAGGACAAAAGCCTTTTATCATCTGGTTTACCGGGTTGTCCGGCAGCGGCAAATCGACCATCGCTATGTTGCTCGAGAGAAAGCTGTATTCGCTCGGCAAGCATACTTATTTGCTGGACGGAGACACTATTCGCCATGGCCTGAATAAAGATCTCGGTTTTACCGATGCCGACCGGATTGAAAATGTCCGGCGTACTGCGGAAGTGGCTAAATTGCTGGTTGATGCGGGGCAAATCGTGCTGGTTTCAATGATTTCACCATTTTCCGCCGAACGCGAGATGGCGCGTGAATTGGTAGCGCAGGGTGAATTCTTTGAAGTATTTGTCGACACACCGATTCAGGCGGCGGAAGAGCGGGATCCCAAAGGATTGTATAAAAAAGCGCGTAGCGGCGAACTGAAAGATTTCACCGGACTCGATTCACCTTACGAAGCACCGGAAAACCCCGAAGTCCGCATTGATACGACGGCTCAAACACCCGAGCAGGCGGTCGAGCATATTATCAATTACTTGCTGGACATCGGTGCTCTCGGTTGATGCAAAGATAGTCAACCGTATTGGCAAGAACACAACAGTACGCGTACCGGGATGGCCGGACCGGTGAGATTCCGGTCAATAAGTTGACAAATCAAAGCCCGGCAAGCTTGAATGCATTTCGCTACACGGCAGCCGGAAAATAGCACCTTACGATTCCTGGTGCATTTTTTGGCGCTGCATACCGGTCATTTATAGTCGAGGTCACACATCATGATTCTTGTTACGGGCGGTGCCGGATATATCGGTTCGCATACTTGCGTGGAATTATTGAATGCAGGGTTTGACATCACTGTTTTCGACAACTTTTGTAACAGCAATCCCGAAGCATTGGCCCGGGTGCAGAAAATTACCGGCAGAAAACCCGCATTAATCACAGGTGATTGCCGTGACCGCGCCGCCTTGGTCAGCGCTTTGCAGAAAAGCAAAGCCAAAGCAGTGATCCACTTTGCCGGACTCAAAGCCGTCGGGGAATCCGTAGAACAGCCGTTTTCCTATTACGATAATAACGTAGGCGGTACATTACGGTTATTGGAGGCGATGCAGGAGTGCGGTGTCAAAACCTTGGTATTCAGTTCCTCCGCCACAGTTTATGGCGATCCGGTGCGGTTACCGCTGACCGAGGATCATCCGCTATCCGCAACGAATCCCTACGGACGCAGTAAGCTGATGATCGAAGAGATTCTGCGCGATGTACAGCACAGCGACGCTTCATTCCGCATTGCCATCTTGCGGTATTTTAATCCGGTCGGTGCGCATGCGAGCGGGTTAATCGGCGAAGATCCACAGGGAATTCCCAATAATTTGATGCCTTTCGTGGCGCAGGTCGCGATAGGGCGAAGGGAAGCACTGAATGTGTGGGGGGACGACTATCCCACACCGGATGGTACCGGCGTGCGCGATTACATTCACGTGGTCGACTTGGCGCTGGGGCATCTGAAGGCGCTGGAAGCGCTTGAAGCCGCGCGCTCCGAGCAAAGTGATCAATATTCCGGTTGTTTGACCGTAAATCTGGGCACTGGGCAAGGTTATAGCGTGCTGGATGTCGTGCGAGCCTACCAGCAAGCGAGCGGGCGGCCTATTCCTTACAAGATCGCCCCCCGGCGTCCCGGTGACATTGCTTCTTGTTACGCGGATCCAAAACGTGCGCTTGAGCTATTGGGCTGGCAAGCAAAGCTTGGACTAGAAGATATGTGTGCAAGCAGCTGGCACTGGCAAAGTATCAACCCCAAGGGCTATCAAAGCTGACTGAAATTTTTGTTTTGGTTTACCGGAATCGCATTAATGCGATAGTGGCGACTTAATATTAAGGAGAACTATAAATGAAAGCGATCAGAAAAGCAGTCTTTCCCGTGGCCGGATTAGGCACGCGTTTTTTGCCAGCAACCAAGGCGAATCCCAAGGAAATGCTGCCTATCGTTGATAAGCCGTTGATCCAATTCGCTGCTGAAGAGGCGGTTGCCGCGGGTATTGATGTTTTGATTTTTATCATCGGGCGTAATAAAAGCTCAATACCCGATCACTTTGATAAAGCGTTTGAATTGGAAGCAAATCTTGAAGCAGGAAGAAAACAGGACATGCTGAACATTGTCCGCAATATTTTGCCGCCGCACGTGGATTGCGTTTATATCCGTCAAGCCGAAGCGCTCGGGCTGGGACACGCTGTTTTGTGCGCGCAATCGGTTGTCGGTGATGAACCTTTTGCGGTATTACTAGCTGATGATTTAATCGATGGCGGTGACCGCAGTTGCCTTAGTCAGATGGTGGATATATACGCGCAGCATCATTGTTCGATTCTGGGAATCGAACAAGTTCCGCCGAATACGGTTAACCGCTACGGCATCATCAGCAGTGCGCCGATTGCCAGTAACTTGTCCAAGGTCAATGCCATTGTTGAGAAGCCGCCGATTGACAAGGCGCCGTCGAATCTCGCGGTGGTTGGCCGCTATATTCTGACACCGCGTATTTTCAAACTGCTGGAAAAAACGGAACGGGGAGCGGGTAACGAGATTCAGCTGACGGATGCCATCGCAAAACTGTTGCAAGACGAAACGGTACTGGGTTATGAATTTGACGGCAAGCGCTTTGATTGCGGCAGCAAATCCGGGTATCTACAGGCAACGGTGGAGCTTGCTTTGCAGCACCCCGAGCTTAAACAGGAATTCGAAGCCTATTTAAGCGATTTGGTGAGAAAATTTCCCCAAACCAATTAATGCGCTGACCGCATCTCCTCGCGTTAAGTCCAGGTTGCTGCAGGCTGCTGCTCAATTCAGTAGCGGCAATCACAAAGAAACCGGCCGGATAAATCCACAACTGGATGTATTCGGCCGGTTTTTTATTAATGAATTGATCGATTGCTGCTGAACTTAATCAGCTTTCTTTGTGCGAAACGGGATTTTCTTAAACAGTGGAATGCACAGTAGCCCGATCAGTGCGCCAATCAGCATCATGCCATAGTTCTGAAAATTATTATTCGTGAACGACGTAATTTGCCGCACCATTGCGCTTTGTTCGGCTTTATCAGAGACTTTGGGCAGATTTTCCGCTTCGTAAGTATCGTTGATGTTATAGGGCGTTACACCGGGAATACTCGGTATGTTTTCGGCTCCTTTTCCAACAACTAATTGCGCTTTCATGCCTTTTTCCATGTGATGGGAAATGTCGCAATGGACGAGAAACGTATCGTCCGATCCAGGTACGATGATGGTGCCGGAGACCGTTTTGGGCCCGGTTACTTCCAGGTGGAACATGCCATATTTATACAGATACTTGGGTAATCCGTGCATCATGAACTGGTGGCGGATATTATCTTCGTTGACAAAGTGCCAAGTGACTTTGGAGCAAGGTTTGACATGCCATTGCTGTTGATCGAATGCAAAAGCGGTACCGGGAAATTTAGCAGAATACTTTCTGCCGGCGCGCACGGTAATTTCAACTTCCTCGGAAATGCTTTTACAGCTGCTGGGCAGTTTGTCGAGGTTTTGCCCCATGATCATGGTACCTTCGTGATCCATAATATGGTCATGATCCATGTGGTGGTGATGGTGCCCATCGCCGTGTTCCGCAGATTGCGCGCTGGTGTCATGTGCGCTGTGATCAATATGTTGTTCTGCGCTAATGTCATGCGCACCACTATGATCATGTGCAGCACTTTGGTCATGTGAACTGTGATCATGGCCGCTATGATCCTCGGTCTGCTGTTTCTCAGCCGCTGCCGGAGCTAGATTCACGCCATGACCGCTATGACCGGAGTGATCATGTTCAGCACCGTTTGTTTTTTGCTGAGCAATGGCATTCGAGCTGATCGCGAGAATTCCAGTCAGTAAGAAAGTAATGGTTGTCGTCTTTATCATTTTTGGTTACTCCCTTTGGCCCCTTTCAGGCGAGAAACTGCCGCAATAGCACTTTGTTTGATTTGCTCCCGTTTGGCGAAAATCAGATAAATTACCAGTCCTATCAACAGACCGATCACACCATTCAATAATGAGGTCTGTGTTTGTGCGCTGAGACTGGTTTGCCCGCTGGGTGAGCCTAGACTGGACCATTCATCCAGATCCTGCCAGACTGGAATTCTTCTTTCGTAATATTCCTTGGTAAAGAATTTATTGAGATCAATGCCGAAGTGACTAACCTGCGGCAAACCGCTGTCATTCAGGTAGGATTTGTACACAATTGAACTCATACTGCCGCCTTCGGCCATGCCATTGGTGGTAATCCCTTTTTCCCGGTGATCATGAATCAACCAATCGCCTTCGCCGTAACTGTGTTTCCCATCGTTGACGGTTTCCAGTTTCAGGTCAAGGCGTTGCGCCGGCGCCATGTCGAATACGTCGCGCATGATCTGAGCAACCGGATTATGTTCTACGCCGTCATAATGCGTGATCGTGGCATGATGGCCGTGCGTATGAACGGCGATCAGTTCGCCGCCACTGTTGAGCAGACGCAATTTTATTTTTTGATCGGGTTCAACGATGATCAGTGATTCTCTTAATGTATAAGGAAATGACAAACCGTTCAAGGTGTAATAATCCTCGGTTGCATCGGTGATGTCATAGCGTTGATTCATGTCGCGCGCGATGAGTCGCGGATCGTTGTATTTCTGTGTGATTTCACTGAGTTCTTTATCCATCGCGTGGTAGTGAAGATCGTATTCCTGATCGTAATTTTCACGCACGGCAACAGAGGAATGGCGGACATGACCTGCGCCGATATTCAACGTCTGCAACCAGTTATTCGGTCTATTTTCTTCAACGACGATCATGCCGGCTAATCCCATTGCCAAGTGGGTATGCGTTTGCACGTGGCAATGATAAAACATGGTGCCGGGCTGACGCGCCTGAAATTCATAGATGCGCCGTTCGCCCGGCATCAATTCTTTTTCGCTGGTTTGCGGCACGCCGTCGTTGCCGCCATGATCTTTATGCGAGAAGGGGTGATCGACACCGTGCAAATGGATGCTATGAGGAAAGTAGTGCGTGTTTTCCAGTACGATTTGAACGATATCGCCCACTTCAACCCGAATCACGGGTGAGGGAAGTCTTAACAGCGGATTCGCTCTGACGCTTTCAAAATTCTCGGTCGACATGCCGCTGGTTTTCGGTGCAAATACCCAAGCGCCCGGTTGTACGCCCGGAGCAATGTCGAATGTTGGCACCAAGCCGGGAAAATCCGGGGATTTGCCATTCAGCTCCATGATTTCCAGTTTGATGATAATCCGGTCGGGATCACCGTCGCCGTCCAGATCGTCGGTTTTGATGATGGCGTCCGGCGAAAGGCCAGTTTTCATCAAGGTATCCATGGAAACGTGATTGGTCCCTTTGACTGCCGCTGCGATCCAGGCGGGATTGTCCGGACTGCAGCCGGGTGATGCTGCAATTTTTACGCCATCAATTTCCTGAGCTTCCCGCCATGCCGGTGAAATCTTAGGATCGCACATCGGTTCAGCTGTTAACGCGGTCGGATCAACTTTCACTGTTTCTGGCAGCTTCAGCGATGCCTGGACCGCTGCTGACGACAGCAAGGAGAAAATCAATAGGGCAATAACAATACGAATAGGCATATTAACGCACCTTTAAAATTTATCGAGTATTAAAAATAAATATGGCTGATCAGATCAAGCAGTTTTAATACGACCGGTATCAGTTCAATAGCCAGATCTAACGGCTATGACAGAACTGTAGGCACAAACACTTAACTGTGTATTTGCTGGCAGGTAAAATTATGAGGAATATCTTATCTTCATATATGCAATACTTCTACATTATCCGTCAAGCTACCATGAGCGGCTATTATACAGAACCCATTTCTGCTTTTGTGGTTTTTCCATAGTGAATAGATTTTTGAATTTTTAATTTTTGAAGTAATGACTCGAGTGATAATCCCCGGTTTTTTAGCTTTTTTCGGCCACTGCTATCCAAAGTTCCCGCGAATCGCTGGAATCGGCAAGCAGGGCTGCGTCAATTTCTGCGGTTACGTTTTAATGGCTTTGTTGCTGATGGCATGTAGCGGTAACAAACCTGCGCAACCGGCACCCGTTAAAAATCAAGCCATACCGGCCACGATTGTGGCTGTGCAGCCGGTGATGATGCCGGTCAGCCTGGAAACGATCGCGCAAACCGAAGGCGCTAAGGAAATTGAAATCCGTCCGCGTGTAGGCGGTATTTTGCTCAAGCGCTTGTATACCGAAGGAATGCCTGTGGAAGCCGGGCAGCCGTTATTTTTGATTGATCCGGAACCATTTCAGAACGCTTTGGCGGAAGCCAAAGCGGCGTTGCAAGAACAGAATGTGCGGGTATTGCGCGCGAAAAGCGATGAAGACCGGCAACGGCAGTTGTTAGCGGAAAATTTTGTCAGCCAGCGCGCCTATGACTTGGCTACAGCTGACCTGGCGATTGCCGCGGCTGCATTTCAGGCAGCCAAAGTCCGTGTGCAGCAAGCGGAACTCAATCTTTCCTATACTACCGTTAGAGCGCCGGAAAAGGGTGTGACAGGCCGCTCGCAATTGTCCGAAGGCACGCTGGTATCAGCCAATAGCAGCTTGTTGACGACTTTGACGCAATTATCGCCGATCTGGGTGAGATTCAGTTTCGCGGATAATGAGATGGCTCGATTGGGCGGTCACTTAAGCGAAAAAAATGTGCATCGAGTGACAATGATTCTGCCGGATGGATCGGAATATCAGCAGGAAGGAAAAATTAATTTTGCCGCGAGTAAAATCGATCCGCAGCTCAGCACGCAGCAACTGCGCGCAACCTTCGCCAATGAGGATCAGCGTATATTTCCCGGACAATTTGTCCGGATACGGGTCACTGCCGGAGAACCGAGGGCTGTTTTCACGGTGCCGCAGGTGGCCGTGCTGACTTCGGATAGAGGGCGCTTTGTCTATGTGCTGAACGACAGCGATGAAGCCACACAACGTCCTGTTATCGTGGATAACTGGATGGGGAAAGACTGGATTATTCTGGAAGGATTGCAAACCGGTGATCGCGTGGTGGTTGACAATCTCATCAAGCTGATGCCGGGCAAAAAGATCGAGCCGCAAGTGCGGGATCAGTTCCCTTCTTGATGACCGGGGTTGGACTCTATCAATAACTAGCAATTGCATTCATGGCTCAATTTTTTATTACCCGGCCGATTTTTGCATCGGTATTGTCGATCATTATCGTTTTAGCCGGATTGGCAGCGGCTACGCAATTACCGATTGAACAATATCCGAAAATCACGCCGCCGACGGTTATCGTAACCGCCACCTTTCCGGGCGCGAATGCCGACACCATGATCAAAACGGTGGCTGCGCCGATTGAGGAAAAACTCAGCGCCATTGAGGGTTTGCTGTATTTCAGCTCCAGCGCGGATTCCAGCGGGCGGCTGACCATCACCATTACCTTTGAAATCGGCACGGACATAGACCGCGCTACATTCAATGTCAGTAATGAAATCAACACGGCATTGGCGCGTTTGCCCGATGAAGTGAGACGTTCGGGTATTACCGTGCAGAAGCGCTCAAACGATCTGCTGCTGGTTTTTGCCGTGACTTCAAAGGATCCCAAACATACCACGCTGTTTCTGAGTAATTTCATCACCAATAACCTTCTCGATGATTTGCGGCGTGCAACCGGTGTAGGCGAAGCGCGGATTTTCGGTGCACAGGATTACTCCATGCGCATTTGGCTGCGGCCCGACCGGATGGCGCAGCTGGGCATTACCACCAGCGATATCGCGAATGCCGTCCGCACGCAGAATGCGCAGCAGGCCGTCGGTAAAATCGGCCAGGAGCCTGCGATTGCGGATCAGCAATTGGTCTATACCGTAACCGCAAAAGGCCGGTTATTGGAACCGGAAGAGTTTGAAAATATTATCCTGCGTTCGGATGGACCGCGCGGCGTGCTGTATCTCAAGGATGTGGCGCGCATTGAACTGGGCGCGCAGGATTATTCCGCGCAAACACTGCTGAATGGTGAACCGGGTTTGGGAATCGGTATTTTCCTGCGTAGCGGCGCCAACGCGCTGGAAACCGCTGCGGCTGTGAAAACCCGCATGAACGAACTGAAGCATTTTTTCCCCGAGGGGCTGGAATACTTTATTTCATATGACACCAGTGTATTTGTGAAAGCGTCTATCTGGGAAGTGGTGAAAACGCTGGGTGAAGCGATGCTGCTGGTGGTTCTGGTGGTGTATGTGTTTTTGCAAAGCTGGCGGGCGACGCTGATTCCGATTATTGCCATACCGATTTCCTTGATCGGTACGTTTGCCGGATTGTGGTTGCTGGGGTATTCGATCAATACGCTGACGCTGTTTGCAATGGTGCTGTCGATCGGCATTGTGGTCGATGATGCGATTGTCGTGCTGGAAAATATCGAGCGGTTGATGTCGCAGGAGAATCTGTCGCCGATCGATGCCGCCATCAAGGCGATGCAGCAAGTATCGAGTGCGGTGGTGGCGATGACGATGGTTTTGGCGGCGGTTTTTATTCCGGTGGCTTTTCTAGGTGGTATTGCCGGTGAGCTGTACCAGCAGTTTGCCGTGACGGTCGCGGTTGCCGCGGTGATTTCCGGGATTGTGGCATTGACTCTGACGCCAACACTGTGCGCGGTATTGTTGCGATCCTCTCATCAGCACTCGGTTTTTTTTAATTGGTTTAATGATCATTTTGAGCGTGTGCGCCGGTTGTATGTCGATATGGTCAGTTTGAACCTGCGCCATTCCGGCCGGAGCATATTGCTGTTTGTGGTGATGATTGCCGGTCTGGCTTATCTGGTGAAAAATATTCCGGATAGTTTCGTGCCGCCGGAAGATCAAGGTTACGTGATTGCGGCGGTCATCCTGCCCGATGGTGCAACACTGGCGCGAACCACCAAGACGGCCAACGCCATCAGTACCGAAATGGGCAAGGAACCCGCCGTGGCTTTTCAGTTTGCCGTGAATGGACTGGATTTCATTGGTGGCGGTAATAAAACCAACGTATCGACCATGTTTGTGCGCTTGAAAGATTGGTCGGAACGCACAACGACTGCACCCGAAATAGTCAATAAGCTGTTTATGATCGGCGCACAGCAGCCGGATGGCCTGGCGATCGCGTTTAATCCGCCGGCGATACGCGGCCTGGGAAATACCGGCGGTTTTGAATTATACGTGCAGAGCCGTACCAATTCGGATACCGCGCAACTGGCGGGTGTCGTCAATGAGTTCATGCAGGCATTGAAGCAAGATCAAAGGCTGGCGACGGTGAATACTTTCTTGCGCTCCTCGGTACCACAATATTTTGTCGAAGTCGATGAAGCCAAAGCGATTACACAAGGTGTTTCCATTTCGGATATCTATGCCACGCTGCAAAGTACTATGGGATCATTTTATGTGAACGACTTCAACCGCTCCGGGCGGACTTATCGCGTGCAATTGCAGGCGGAAGCGGCTTATCGCATGACAGCGGAAGATTTAGGGAAAGTGTATGTGCGCGCGCAATCCGGGGCGATGATTCCCTTGTCGGCGTTGAGCAAGGTGAAACATATTGCCGGTGCGGAGCAATTGGAGCGGTTTAATGGATTATTGTCGGCCAAAATAGTCGGCAGTGCGACACACGGTGTCAGTTCCGGTGAGGCGATTGCGCTGGTTGAGCGTATTGCCGCCGAGACGCTGCCGGAAGGATATCAAATTGCCTGGACCGGTACCGCATTTCAGGAAAAGAAAATGGGTTCGGCGGCAATTTTCGCTTTCAGTTTGGCGGTGGTGATGGTTTTTCTGATTCTTGCGGCGCAATTCGAAACCTGGGCTTTGCCGCTGGCGGTCATCATGGCGATTCCATTTGCGATGGTAGGCGCGCTGGTGGCGATTTTGCTGCGCGATATGCCCAATGATATTTATTTCCAGATCGGTATGGTGACGTTAATCGGCTTGACCGCAAAAAACGCCATTCTATTGGTTGAATTCGCTAGCCAGAAAATGAAGGAGGGCGTCAGTATTAAAGAAGCGGCGATTCAATCGGCGCAGTTACGTTTCCGGCCTATTGTCATGACGTCGATGGCGTTCATACTGGGCGTGGTACCTTTGGTGATCGCCACCGGCGCAGGTTCGGCGGCGCGCCAATCGATGGGAACCGGTGTTTTTGGCGGGATGATTATGGCCACTTGTGTGGCGACGATATTCGTACCGTTATTTTTTTCCTGGTTTGTGCGCAATCAGAAAAGCCTGCAAGCTGAAACCCGGCAGAATGCGGCGCGGCAACCGGCAACATTATCTTATAAACCCATCAAGAAGCCCCGGGAGTAGTTTATTGGCAGCGCTGAAACCGTAGGTGCCCCTGCGAACGGAATGCGAATTCGGCTACAATCGCACCTATGAATTTAAGCAAAACGAAAATACTGCAACCCATTCAGAAAAAACTGGGGAACACCAATATCATTCTGGTCGGTATGATGGGGGCCGGAAAAACGACTATTGGCAAAGCCTTGGCGAGTTCATTGGATAAGGAGTTCGTCGATTCCGATCATGAGATTCAGGAACGTACTGGGGTAAAAATTCCGGTCATTTTTGAGATTGAAGGTGAAGCCGGTTTTCGCAAACGGGAATCGGAAGCGCTGCTTGAGTTGAGCCAAAAACAGAACATCATTTTAGCGACCGGCGGCGGCGCCATTCTGAATGCTGAAAACCGGCAATTGCTGAAGCGCAGTGGCATTGTGATCTATTTACGCGCATCGGTTAACGATCTGTACCGGCGCACCCGCCATGATAAAAACCGGCCATTGCTGCAAACACAGAATTTGTATGCCCGGTTGAATGAACTCTATGTGCAACGCGATGCGCTGTACCGCGAAACCGCGCATGTCATTATCGACAGCGGAAAACAAGGTGTGCGCTTTTTAGTGCAAAAACTGATTAACAAATTAATATCGATTGATTTCAACACTATTATGCAAGGTGACCAGAGCAACATTATGCAAACCATTACGGTTGACTTTACTCCGTCAGCGGAAAAGCGCAGTTACCCGATTCATATCGGACACGGTATTCTGCAGCACATTGATTTGATCGTATCGTGCTTGCCGCAAAAGCGCGTTGCTATCGTCAGCAACTCTACCGTGGCGCCGCTCTATCTGGAGAAACTGCAAACCGCGCTGGAAAAGCAGGGGGTTCGCGCGATGCCGATTATTCTGCCGGATGGGGAGGCGCATAAAAACTGGGAAACGCTCAATATCATCTTCGATGCACTGTTAAAAAATCACTGCGAACGGAATACCACGATATTGGCGCTCGGTGGTGGCGTGGTTGGCGATCTGACCGGATTCGCGGCGGCGACTTATTTGCGCGGCGTGCCTTTTATTCAGATTCCGACGACACTGCTGGCGCAGGTGGATTCATCGGTGGGCGGTAAAACCGGCATCAATCATCCGCTGGGTAAAAATATGATCGGCGCTTTTTATCAGCCGCTGATGGTGTTGGCGGATAGTGCGACGTTAAATACCTTGCCCGATCGAGAGCTTCGAGCCGGGCTGGCGGAGGTCATCAAGTACGGCTTGATCCGCGATCCGGCCTTTTTCGATTGGCTGGAGCAAAATATGCACCGCTTATTGGCGCGCGACCCGGTGACCTTGAACGAAGCGATTCAGCGCAGTTGTGAGAACAAAGCGGAAATCGTCGCCGCGGACGAAAAGGAAAAGGGTATCCGCGCTTTGCTGAATCTGGGACATACTTTTGGCCATGCGATTGAGAACGGCATGGGATATGGCGTCTGGCTGCATGGCGAAGCCGTGGCAGCCGGTACGGTCATGGCAGCGGAATTATCCCGGCGCATGAAGCTGATCGGCGAAGCCGATGTTCAGCGCATCCGCAAGATTTTTATCCAGGCCGGATTGCCGGTTGTCGCGCCGAAAATGCCCGCGGAGAAATATTTGGAGCTGATGTTGCTGGATAAGAAAGTGGAATCTGGAAAAACGCGCTTTATCGTGCTCAATCGCATCGGTGAAGCGGTGATGCGCGCGGATATCGCAGCCGCCATTCTGAACGAAACTATCCTGGCTTGTATCGCGGAATGAGTCATCGGGTTGCTTATGCCGTGTCTTCTGAAAATTCGCGCGGGCGGGCGATTCATGAAGAATTGGCGAGCGGGCGCAGTGAGTTTCAGCGCGACCGCGATCGCATCATACATTCCGCCGCTTTCCGCCGTCTGGAATATAAAACCCAAGTATTCGTCAATCATGAAGGCGACTTGTTCCGCACGCGTCTGACGCATAGTTTGGAAGTGGCGCAGATCGGGCGCTCGATTGCGAGAAACTTGGGATTGAATGAGGATCTGGTCGAAGCCATCACGCTGGCGCATGATCTGGGGCATACGCCGTTTGGGCACGCCGGTCAGGATGCGTTGAACGACTGCATGCGCGATTTCGGCGGTTTTGAACATAACCTGCAATCCTTACGTGTGGTTGACGTGCTGGAAGAGCGTTATGCGGCTTTTGACGGTCTGAATCTCTGCTATGAAACGCGCGAGGGAATAATCAAACATGTGGCGAGGAAAAATATTCCCAAGCTGGGTTCATTAGGCGAACGTTTTTTGCAGCATAAAAGACCTTCGCTGGAAGCGCAGCTGGCCAATTTCGCCGATGAAATCGCTTACAACAATCACGACATCGATGATGGGCTGCGCTCCGGTTTAATCACATTGGAACAGTTGCAAGAAGTGTCGATTTTTTCGCGCCACTTGCAACAGGTGCACGATAAATACCCCGTGCTGCCGGAACGCCGAATGGTTTATGAAACAATCCGCAGCATGATCAATACATTGGTCACCGATCTGACCCGGCAAAGCACCTGCAATATCAAGGATGCCGGTATCGAGGGGCTGGCCGATGTGCATGCAGCGCCGCCACTGATCGGTTTTAGCCAGCAGATAAAGCTGGAGCAGCAGGAGTTGAAGAAATTTTTGTTTGATAATTTGTACCGGCATTTTCGTGTGGTGCGGATGAGTAACAAAGCGCGTCACACAATCGAGCGGTTGTTCGCGGCATTCAGCACGGAAGTGCAATTGCTGCCGGTCAAGTATCAGAAAAAATTTGTACAGGAAGGACACCAGGCAATTGCGGATTATATTGCCGGGATGACTGATCGCTATGCGATCAAAGAATATCAGCGCTTATTTACCATCGCGGAAAGTTAATTTTTCAGCGTTTGTTAAAGTGCCGGTTGCCGCATTTGCCGGATTAGCAATATACGTGATCGCTATTCGCTGGTAATATTAACGATTGAAAAAAGGCCTGATTCTGGATAGAAGCAGCCTTTCAAAAGAAAGATAAAACATAGGCTTTTTAATGACAACACTCAAGAATGATACATTTCTACGCGCATTACTGAAACAACCCGTTGAATACACGCCTGTCTGGCTGATGCGGCAAGCAGGCCGCTATCTGGCGGAATATAACGCTACCCGGGCACGCGCCGGGGACTTTTTATCCTTGTGTAAAAATCCTGGATTTGCGACTGAAGTTACCCTGCAGCCGTTGGCTCGTTTTCCTTTGGATGCCGCCATATTGTTTTCGGATATTTTGACCATACCAGATGCGATGGGACTGGGGTTATATTTCGCCCAGGGCGAGGGACCGATGTTTAAACATCCGCTGCGCGAGGAAAAAGAGATTCGCGCATTGAAAGTTCCGGATCCTAATACGGATTTACGCTATGTCATGGATGCGGTTTCGGAAATCCGCAAGGCATTGGATAACCGTGTGCCCTTGATCGGCTTTTCCGGCAGCCCCTTTACATTGGCGTGTTATATGGTGGAAGGGCGGGGTGGTACGGAATTCCGTGAAATTAAAACCATGCTGTATCAGCGTCCGGAGTTGCTGCATCATATACTGGATGTGAATGCAAAGGCGGTGATCGCTTATCTGAACGCGCAAATTGAATCCGGTGCGCAGACGGTTATGATTTTTGATACATGGGGCGGCGCGCTTTCGCATGCGGCTTACAAGGAATTCTCGCTGCGCTATATCCAGCAAATTATTGCCGGATTGAAAAGGGAACACGATGGCGTACGTATTCCCAGCATTGTGTTTACCAAGGGAGGGGGACTGTGGCTGGAAGCCATTGCGGACATTGGCTGCGATGCAATCGGATTGGATTGGACAATTGATATTGGCGATGCGCGGCGGCGTGTGGGCAATAAAGTTGCTTTGCAGGGAAATTTGGATCCGTCGGTGCTTTTTGCATCTCCGGAAGTCATCACTGCAGAAGTAGCAAAGATATTGGCCAGTTATGGCAACGGCAGCGGCCATGTGTTTAATCTGGGCCATGGCATTTCTCAGTTTACGCCGCCGGAAAATGCAGCAGCCCTGGTGGATGCTGTTCATACCTTAAGCCGTGAATTCCATGCGGTAAGAGGTTAACAAGAATTAAATCATTACTGCAGGTGGCTGTATGCATATACTGATTATTGAAGACGATTTGGCGATTGCCGCCAATCTGTATGATTTTCTGGAGTCCCGGGGGCATACGGCGGATGCGGCTGTCAATGGTGTAGCAGGACTTCATCTTGCAGTGACACAGCGATTTGATGCCATTCTGCTGGATCTGGGATTGCCCGGCATGAACGGTATGACGTTGTGCCGGAAATTGCGCCAGGAATCGCAGATCGATACGCCGATTCTGATGCTCACTGCTCGAGACACGCTGGAAGATAAACTGGCGGGCTTCGAACAAGGGGCGGACGATTATCTGATCAAACCCTTCGCGCTAAAAGAGGTTGAAGCGCGTTTGCTGGCAATGCATAAACGCTATGTCGGTAAAGTTGCTAACCGTACATTGGAATTTGACAAACTTTCTTTTGATCCTAAAACACTTTCCATTCGTTTTGAAAACAAAAACGTCAAGCTTCCGCCTAAGTGCATCCGTCTATTGGCCTTGATGATGAGCGAACCGGGTAAAGTATTCAGCCGGGAAGAACTCGAATTGGAGGCATGGGAGGATGTTCAGGAAACCAGTGATACGTTGCGTAGCCATATGCATATTTTACGGCGCGCACTGACCAAAGCTGGCGGATATGATCCTATTGAAACGGTTCATGGACTTGGCTACTGCTTAACTTCTCGTGCACAGATTTCCGATAGAACGTAGCCTGCGCTACCGTGTCGCTGTGGCATTGGCGACATTCAGTATTTTTACTGTAGGCACCTTGTGCATCATTCTTTATTTTGCTTCCGACAACATCGAGGAAGCGCATATTGAACAAGTGATTAAGATGGAAATGGATCATCTTGTTCAACGCTATCAAAAACACTCGGATTTTATTTCCCAGGTTGGTTCACATCTGAAGAGCTACGTCGTCCATAATATGGAGGAGGAGCTGCGGCTTCCCGCCTATTTGCGGGGGCTGAACCCGGATTATCATAAAATCTATTACGGAGTGGATGATTTTCATGTCTTAGTGCATGCCATCGGTGAAGTGAAGTTTGTGGTGGCCTATCGCATTACGTTACATAAGCAACGTTTGCAGGAACTTAGACTATTGATTGTGTTGTCATGGCTTGTCGTGGTTGCGATCGCTTTTTTTGTGGGTTATTTACTGGCCAGAGTGCTGGTTCAGCAAGTGACGGACTTGGCGGAGCGAGTCAATCGATTAGCCCCGGGTGATGTTCAACATGGGCTTTTGGCTCAACAGGATATGGACGAGGAAGTTGCCCAGCTTGCGCGAGCACTGGATGATTATCAGAATCGGATTAAACGGATGTTGCAGCGTGAACAAGAGTTTACGGCGAATATCAGTCATGAATTAAGAACTCCGATTACGACCATTCTGACCAGCTGTGAATTGCTGATCGCTGGCGCTGACATTCCAATTAAAGCCTACCATCGCGTGAAGATGATCGAAGCAGCTGCCGCCCGTATGGGGGAGCAACTGCAAGCTTTGTTGTTTCTAGCACGAGAGCAAGCGTTGGGTGTCATTGAAACTGTTGCTGTGGCGGAATGTGTTTATGACGCCGCAGATCCATTATGTGTCGAGATTGCCAGGAAAAACCTTACTTTTGAGGTTCTAATTGCGCCGGATGTTGTGCTGACGGTCAATCGTCAAGCATTACATACGACATTAATGAATTTGATTCGTAATGCTGTGCAATATACTCAGAAAGGTTATATCCGGATCGAATTTAATAATCGGCGGCTATCCGTTTCGGATTCCGGTATAGGAATAGAACCAGCCTATTTGCCGCTGCTCTACGAGCGGTTCTTCCGCGGTTCGACGCAAGGAGAAGGGCTGGGGATAGGGCTTGCGATTGTTAAGCGGATTTGCAACCACTACGGTTGGAGTATCGAAGTCGATAGCACGCCAGGAAAAGGCACGACTTTTCATATCATTTTTCCTTAATTATTTAGTAAATAACATTTCATTATCTTCACGATTTCTTCACATTTCCTGTGTTAACGTTTCCGTGTGAAAGGCAATTCACTCAGGGGTTTCCAGATCTAAGACGTGCGCTACTTGTGTCACAGATTTCCTAGATTCTTACTTTTTGTAAAATCTCGGTTTTAACGAAATGGATTTCCCCAAGAAACCTCACGGTTTCCTGGAATATTTGTTGCGTTTTTAATCTGCGGCATCTTCTTGGATGCTGTTTGTTAAAGATTTTTATAAACTATATAACTAATAAATAGGGAGTGTTGAATGACTACTATACAACCAGTAGTTTTCTTTTTTGTTGCGGGGGTCTTGGCAGGTGTCATTAAATCTGACTTGAAAATCCCCGAAGCGCTGTATAAGAGCTTAAGTCTTTTTCTGTTAATCGCTATCGGTTTTAAAGGTGGCGTATCAATGGCTAAGTACGAGATTATGGAAGTACTACCCATTGCCGCTTCTATGGTTGTTTTAGCAGCATTGATTCCTTTAACCGCATATCCGATTTTAAGATTCCTTGGTAAATTCACCCAGGCGGATGCAGGTGCTATATCTGCACACTATGGTTCGGTGAGTGCGGTAACTTTTGCCGTGGGTGTGGCTTTCCTGGCGGCGAAGGACGAGCCTTCCGAAGGTTATATGGTTCTCATCATGGCGCTGATGGAGATTCCTGCACTGGTAACCGGTACAGTTTTGGCGCGCGCGGGTGCTGGCGGTGAAAAAACCCAGTGGGGCAAGTTGATGCACGAAATTTTGACCGGTACCAGTCTTTATCTATTGATTGTTGGCGTACTGATCGGTTATTACGCAGGCGTGGTTAAGCTGGTGTCACCGTTGGATAAAATGTTCATGGATTTATTCATGGGCGTTTTGGCATTTTTCCTGCTGGAAATGGGGCTGCTCGCAGCAGCACGGTTGAAAGCGGTGGTTGACAAAGGGATTTTTATTGTAGCATTTGGTATTCTGTTTCCATTAACAGCCGGAATGTTTGGCGCCTATTTGGGTTGGATATTCGGTTTGTCAGAAGGTGGTACGATGTTGCTGGCCGTGTTATATGCCAGCTGCTCTTATATCGCCGCTCCCGCAGCGATGCGCATTGCCGTACCGGATGCCGATCCTGCGTTGTCGATTGGCGCTTCTTTGGGCGTGACCTTCCCCTTTAACATCTTTATCGGTGTACCGATTTACTGGGAAATGTCGCATTGGTTCCATGGCATTGCAGTTTAAAAACTATTGCCGTTTATTTAATAATTATCTGACTTTTCGGGAAAAAATATGAATAATTCAATCGCAATGAAACGATTCGAGATTGTTGTTGGTATTGAACAACTTGAACAATTGACGGAATTGTTAGAAAAATGCTCAGTGCGCGGTTACACTGTTCTTAAACAGGCTGGTGGGCTCGGATCACGTGGTGTACGCGATCCTGGCGATGTTTTGATGGAACAGGAGAACGTGATGGTTGTTCTTGCCTGTAAAGACGAGCAAGCACAAAAGATTGCCAGTGAATTGAGACCTGTGCTGAAAAGCTTGGGTGGCATGTGTCTGATTTCGGATTGCCTGTGGCTTGAAGGACCGGCTGTTTCTTATTAGTTGTTGATGTTTTTTGTATAGATTCACTGTTTAGTTTCTGTAATACACGCAAAAAAATCTTGCGTGTATTACAGTCCTCTGAGTTTTTTTGCAAAATAATGGTAGAGTAGTTGCAGCAACCATTATCAAGGCAGTTCCTCTGCACACTCTCTGCATGCAAAAAAATACACCACTGCTATTGCGTATCATCCGCCTGACTCATTTACTACTGCACGTTATTTCAGGCTTATTGCAATCGATTGTTTATCCCTATTTTCCTTTATCGATTCAGCGCACTATGATGCAACGCTGGGCGACTGGATTATTGTCCACTCTTGCGATCCGGTTGCATTGCCACGGTAGATTACCTACGGCGGATATGCCGAGGGTATTGTTAGCAGCTAATCACGTATCCTGGCTGGATGTTTGTGTTTTGATGGCGGCATGCCCGACTCGTTTTGTCGCCAAAGCCGAAATTAGCCGCTGGCCTGTCTTAGGCTTGCTAAGCCGGAATGCCGGTACACTGTTTATCGAACGTGCAAAACGGAGCGATACGCTGCGTATCAATCAACAAATCAGTGATGTGCTGGATAAGGGAGAGCGAGTAACGATATTTCCTGAAGGCACTACAACGGATGGCACACAGATCAACCATTTTCATGCCTCATTGCTGCAAGCGGCTGTCACTGCTGATGCCATGCTGTATCCGGTTGCAATTGGCTATCGCAATAGCTTCGGCGGTATTTGCAAGGAAGCCGCTTATATCGATCCCTCATTGATTTTGTCGTTGCAAAAAATTCTGAGTCTTACAAGTATAGATGTAGAGCTGACATTTGATTCGCCGATTCCCTGCGGCATGAAAAACCGGCGGGAATTGGCGCGTTTGTCTGAACAAGCGGTTGCGAATGCTTTATCGCTGCCTATTGCGCACAAGGAATCTGAAAAACTTTCCGGTCTTCCAATCGGATAGCGGACAACTGACCTCCCCATACACAACCACTATCCAATGCGATTAAATGATCCGTGATGTGCAGTCCTAATCCGGACCAATGGCCGCAAATGATGGTGGTGCTCTGACTGATCCGGTGCGGTACGCTGAACCATGGCATATAGCCGTCCGGAATGGATTGCAGATTACCTTTAAAAGCGAAATTCATCCGCCCGTCCGGCGTGCATACGCGCATGCGTGTCATTGCATTGATGATGACCCGAAGCCGGATATAACCGGTCCAATCGTCTTGCCAGTAATTGGGCTCGTTACCGTACATCCGTGCGAATAGCTCATGGTGATCGTCGTGACGTAACGCAGTTTCAACTTCACGAGCAAGTTGTCCGGCTTGTGCAATAGACCACGATGGCAATAATCCGGCGTGCACCATGGCATACTGGTCTTCAACGTGAAATAATTTTTGCTGCCGCAGCCAATGCAACAGCTCATCACGGTCAGGTGCGTCGAGAATTAGTTGAATCGTGTCGCTGGGATGTATTCTGGCCATTCCCGCCGCAACCATGAGCAAATGCAGATCATGATTGCCGAGAACCATGCGTACCGTATCACCGGCCTGTTTGATACAACGCAACAAGGGCAGTGAATTCGGGCCGCGATTAACGATATCGCCTACCAACCAAAGTTGATCATGGGCGGGATCAAAGCGAATAATTTCGAGCAGTTGCTGAAATTCAGTGAAGCAGCCTTGTAAATCACCGATTGCATACGTTGCCATGAAAATAGCGGTACAGAATGTTAACGCAAACCCAGTACATCCTGCATATCGAACAAACCATTGGGCTTATCGGCAAGAAAGCGCACGGCGCGCAATGCGCCCATGGCAAAAGTCATCCGGCTGCTGGCTTTATGGGAAATTTCCACGCGTTCACCGATACCGGCAAACATAGCAGTATGATCACCGACAATATCGCCGGCACGAATAGTCGCGAATCCGATAGTTTCCGGTTTTCTTTCACCGGTTACGCCTTCTCGGCCATACACTGCCACTTTACTTAAGTCTCGTTTCAATGCATCGGCGATGACTTCACCCATGCGTAACGCGGTACCGGATGGTGCATCCACTTTATGGCGGTGATGCGCTTCGACGATTTCAATATCGTAGCCTTCATTGAGCACTTTCGCGGCGATTTCCAATAATTTGAAAGTAACGTTCACACCGACACTCATATTGGGGGCAAATACGATGGCGATATCTTGAGCGGCTTGTTGCAGTAAAGCTTTTTCTTCCGGCGAGAAGCCGGTGGTGCCGATCACCATTTTTACACCCGCTTCCCGGCACACGGAGAGATGGGCAAGGGTACCTTGGGGGCGCGTGAAATCGATTAAATGATGGCAACTTCTCAGGGCTTGCGCATAATCGCTGACAATAGAGACGCCGCAATGCGCGCCGATTAACTCGCCGGCATCCTTATTCAAATAAGGGCTGTCAATTCTCTCCAATGCGGCTGCAAGCTGCATATCGGGTGCTTGTGTCACGGCTTCCAGCAAAGTGCGGCCCATGCGGCCGGAGCTTCCGGCAATAGCGATTTTTTGCGTAATCATTTTTTGCAATATTTTGATAATTAAGGTTTTATGGAGACTGTGCTGGGTACGTTACAAAGATCGTCATCATCGTCGGGTACCATTTCTTTTTGTCCGGCTTTTTGCTCTGTTTTTGCTTGAGCCGGTTTGGGTTTTATGGGATCTGGAGAACTCGCTAAGTAATTTTCAATACTGGATAAGTTATCATCTACAAAGAAAAGAGTTACCCGTTTTTGTTCAACGAGATCACCATGCTTACGAAAAAGATAAACATAATCCCAGCGATTGTCACGGAAGGCATCCATGATGAGCGGGGATCCTAAAACAAAAAGCACTTGGGATTTGGTCATGCCGGGTTTTAGTTTTTCCAGCATTTCTTCTGTCACAACATTACCTTGCTGTACATCGATTTTATAGAGAACATGAGGAAGCAATGAACATCCTGTCAGCAGCAAGAAAGCGATCAATACGGAAAATTTTGCAACCATTTTGTTGATATTATATGTTTCCAAAGTGAACACAGCATATGATACAGTAAATAATTTTCCAGGCAGAGATAACCATGGGTAACTTCGACGATCTGAAAAGTATTGATCTCAAAAATATTGGTCTTAAAACAACACTGCCCAGACTTAAAATATTAAATTTATTTGAGCAAAGCAGTGTGCGTCATCTGTCGGCGGAAGATGTGTATAAAGAGCTGATCAGCGAAGGCGAAGATATTGGGCTGGCTACTGTCTATCGCGTTTTGACACAATTTGAGCAAGCCGGATTATTGGAGCGGCATCACTTTGAAAGCGGTAAAGCCGTGTTTGAGCTGAAAGGAGATGGCCATCATGATCACTTGGTATGTCTGCAATGTGGCCGCGTAGAAGAATTCTACGATGCTGAAATTGAGAAGCGGCAGATAGCCATAGCGAAAGAACGCGGTTTTACGCTGCAAGAGCACTCGTTGTCACTTTATGCGGATTGTACGAAGCAGAACTGTCCGCACCGAAAATAATATGATACCAGCAGCCATTCCTCATCACTTGAGAAATCTATTTCGTTTCGTGCAAAAGCGCAGCTGGCGGAAAACAGGATGGGGTGCGGCATTCATAATGTTAACGTGCGCAGCACAGTCGGTCTATGCCGATGACAGCGGTTTTGGCGAATGTATTGCCCGAATGAAATCGCAAGCGCGCCTGGAAGGTATTTCCGATAACACAGTCAATCAAGTGCTGAGTAAGGTCAAACGTTTACCACGTATTATTGAGCTGGATCGGCGCCAACCCGAATTCACGCAAACATTTGCAAATTATTTCACGACCCGGATCAACGAAGAGCGCGTACAGCGTGGCCGGGATTTGTATGCCAAACATCATGTTTTGCTGAATCAGATTCAACGGGAAAGCGGTATTCCGGCACAATTCCTAATTTCCTTCTGGGGACTGGAAACCAGCTATGGCGGTCATTTTGGCGACTGGTCTGTGCTCGATTCACTAGCAACGCTGGCTTGTGACACGCGCCGGAGCACTTTTTTTACTCAAGAGCTGCTCAACGCCATGCGGATTGTCGATGCGGGCGATATCACCGCGGAACGCATGATCGGTTCCTGGGCAGGTGCGATGGGGCATATGCAATTCATGCCATCGACTTTTTTGCGCTATGCCAAGGATGTCGACGGAGACGGACGGCGCGATCTATGGGGCAGTATTCCCGATGCGATGGGATCCGCGGCCAATTTTTTGCAGCAGTTAGGCTGGGTTCCCGGTTTAAATTGGGGGCAAGAAGTGCTTTTGCCGCGATCCTTTGATTACTCGCTGGCAGGGCGGGATCAAATGCTGAGTTTGGAAGAGTGGACAAACTTAGGAGTCACGACGACTTCGGGAGCGCCATTGGCGCCGTCGGCACAAAAAGCAGCGTTAATCATTCCTTCGGGTTATCAAGGCCCTGCATTTCTGGTGACCAAGAATTTTTATATCATCATGCGTTGGAACCGTTCCGAGTTTTATGCGTTATCCGTTGGACACTTGGCGGACCGCATCGCGGGTGCGGCTCCTTTATTCCGCGCGCCACCGGTGGATTCGGCAAAAATATCCCGGGAACAAGTGCGTCAGCTTCAAATGGATTTAACCACGCTGGGAATTGATGCCGGAGAAGCCGATGGCATATTAGGTTCAGCCACCCGCAAGGCAATCAGTCTTTTTCAACAGAAAACGCAACGTATTGCGGATGGGCATTTGGATGCGGGAATATTGATTGCCGTTCGCGAAGCGGCTAGCATCGGATCGCGCTAAAGCGCTCAACAAAGCGGATTGCAATTTCTTATCGAGTAGTGCTGCGGTTTAAGCCAGTAAGTGCTTGATCGCTTCTTGTTCGGCAACGAGTTCCTGATAACTTTTTTGCATTCTTTCCCGGTCCGATGGACTGATTTCCAATCCCTCGACAATTTTATATTGACCGTTTTGACAGGTCACGGGAAAACTGTAGATGACGCCTCGTGGTATATCGTAGCTGCCATTAGAGGGCACACCCATCGATACCCAGTCTCCTTCCCGGGTGCCAAAAATCCAATCCTGCATGTGATTGATAATGGCATTGGCCGCGCTAGCCGCGCTGGACTTGCCGCGGCGCGCTTCAATAATGGCTGTGCCCCGTTTTTGCACGACCGGAATGAAATGATTTTCTATCCACGAAGGATCGGTAATTAAAGAGGAAACACTAGTGTTCCCAACGGTGGCATGGCTTAAATCAGGAAATTGCGTATTGGAATGATTTCCCCATACGATCATTCGTTTGATATCCGATACCGGCACGTGAAGTTTTAACGCGACTTGCGACAACGCGCGATTGTGATCCAGTCTCAGCATCGCGGAGAAGTTGTTTGGATTGAGATCAGGGGCGTTTTTTATCGTGATATAGGCATTCGTGTTGGCGGGATTGCCAACGACCAATACTTTGACATCACGTTTTGCAGCAGCATTAAGTGCCCTGCCATTTTGGATGAAAATGGGACTGTTGGCTGCCAGCAGATCCTTGCGTTCCATATTTTCCCCGCGCGGACGTGCGCCCACGAGCAAAACAATATCCGCGTTATTGAATGCGACTTCGGGATTATCCGTGGTGACAATTCCGCTTAGCAACGGAAAAGCACAGTCATATAACTCCATGACGATACCATCAAACAATGGTTGTGCGTCGGTAATGTCATGTAATTGCAGAATAACCGGCTGATCTTTGCCAAGCATCTCGCCTGCTGCAATGCGATATAACAGGTTATAACAAATCTGTCCGGTTGCGCCGGTAACAGCAATTCGAATAGGCGGTTTCATTTTTTTCCAATCCTCGAAAAGCCACCAATAAGACTGGAAAATTGGCGGTATATGGGGAAAAGTGAACAGAATTATACTTGCAATCAGAGTCACGCGGAAGAGCAAGTTTGTTTATCAAAACAAGATTGCGATAGTGTGTTGATTGCATAACAAAATAGTGCCCAGTAACCAGCAAGGCCAAAGTTACAGCGTAGGATTCGGCGCGCAGCTTATGCGGACTGACCGGTCAGCACGCGAAGTTTATTCGCATCCGTGACTTGCATCACGGCAAGCATTGCGTATGATGCGAAAGTTCATAAATTTGTTAGGAGATGTCATGGCAGATACCAGCTTTCCTTCCGCGATAGCGACCCCCGCGGCTACAATCGATGAAGTGATCGTGCAGCTAACTGCCATCGTTGAGTGGTCGAAACAGAATAATTCCCGCATGGGTTACTTTGCTGCTCTATACCGTAAGGTCACGATACAAGTGAAGCAAGGGATTGCAGAAAACTACTTTGATGACGGTCCGCGCATGGAACGTCTCGATGTGATCTTCGCCAACCGTTACATTCATGCATGCTATCTATACCAGACTGGGCAAACACCGACAAAATCCTGGATACGCGCATTTGAGGCGACGCAACATTGGTGGCCGATTGTGTTACAGCACTTGCTGCTCGGCATGAATGCACATATCAATCTGGATCTGGGAATCGCCGCGGCGGAAACCGTACCGCCAGGAGAATTGCAAAACCTCAAAGGGGATTTTGAGAAAATCAACCAAGTATTGGCGGGTTTGGTTGGCGGTGTGCAAAGTGAACTGGCGGACATATGGCCTATTTTGGGGTTGCTCAATCGCTTTCTCGGCAGTGTCGAAACCGCCATCATCAACTTCAGCATGGAAAAAGCGCGCGATGCCGCCTGGTCATTCGCGGAAAAACTATCGCCTTTGTCCGAAGTGCAGCGTAAACAAGCTATTGTTGAAAAAGATGTCATGATGGCATTGTTCTCAAACGTGATTTCCCACCCGGGTTTTTACGGATCACTGATTATCGGCATCATTCGCCTGGGCGAACGGGGAACAACGCGTCAGCGCATTGAAATTCTGGAATGATGCGCCGGTGTGTGTTCAAGACTATTTGCAGCTAATGAAGGATAATAATTCAAAGCGAAACAGCAGCCATCTGCTTAAATCTTATTGCCTAATACAGGAGCCATCCCATGAAAATAATCTTTACCGCTATTGGTAGCATTTTAATACTGTCTTCCTGCGCGTGGGTGCAAGTCACACCGCAAGGCGAGGGTGTGCGCCTGGTGCAATCGGCTAAAGCGGTCGAACCCTGCAAACGGCTGGGGAAAGTGAATTCAAAAGTAGTCAGCCGTGTCATATTCAGCCGCGACGCAGACAAGGTAGCCGAAGAATTGGCCGACCTCGCACGCAACGAAGCGGCATTGATGGGGGGCGATACGATCATCCCCATTTCGGAAATTGGCGATGGCAGACGCAGTTTTGCTGTTTATCAGTGCTTCCAACCCAAACGCACGGATATGAATTAACTTCCTTTTGTGGCCAGCAGAACAAGTGGTTGTCCCGGATACGTTGCATGATTGCGCGTTGATCCGGGTTTGTAAGAGGGTGATTCCCAATAAAAAGGTCAAATGGATAATGAAATCCATTTGACCGGGAAATAGCTTCAGCTTTATCTGCGATAAGTTGAAGCGCTGAGCAGAAGAGGAAGAAAGGAGATTCGGTTCTGCGTTCTAGCCATTGCAGTATCCAATAATTGCTCCCCAATGTATGTGATTTTTGCCACAGCGATGCGCAAGCATTCGTCAGTTAGATGAATACCATAATACGGAACTGAAATTATGCTTGCCGGCCGAGCCGCAATGGAAGTATGCCTGTCGCGCGAAACCACAGTCACATTCAATTGGGTGTATTGTGCTGTGTTTTTTACCATACCAGTGGTGCTCGTTGAGTGTGCCTGGATTACCGGGAAAAATAGATTTTCGTTCATACTGCGTTACCTTTTCCTTCGATAAACTGATGCCTTCCTATACACGATCATTCAATAGCCACATGGGGAAGTTAATCATGAAATCGATGAGCTACAAAGGTGTTGAAATCATGCTTTTGCTGATGGTTACATCGATACCGCAGCCGGGTTTTGCCGGACCCTTTCTGATGGCCGCTGAAGGCTATGTCTATGGCCAACTCAGCAATGTGCGTCAAGAAAGAAGTATTAACCAGGTTTACGTTGGAGAAATTTCACTCGGGCATGAGAGTTTTTCGAATATCGGTTCAACGCATTTGTGGCAATTCTGTTTTGAGAAAAACCGGTATGAGGAAATTGAAAGTTTTATCGGTAAGAATGTGGTCATTGAGTTTAAATTTCCAAAAAGCAATGATTTGTTATCTTGTGCACAACCGAATGAATTACTGGAAATTTACCTGGTCGATCAGGATTCTTCATGGGAGCAGAAGCATTTTATTGGCGATATCCATACTTCCGATCCCGAGGTGTCACGCGGAGTCAAAATCGGCAGAATTACCAATCTGACCAAAAATAAGAATATGAGCCGGATTTATTATATGACGATGCAGATTGGCCGCGGCGGTAGTAACTTTCATCAGTTCATGATCGATGATCACGATCTGTATGATTTTGCGATCAACGCATTAAAAAATGCCGCGTTGGTGAAAGTACATTACAGCGATCGCAGATCATACGGAAATGCCTACGGATTAGGTCTCAGATCGATTGTTGCGGAAATCGAAGTCATCGATCGATAAACTCGATAGGTCAATGGAGTGGATTGCGGTTTTTTATGCGGCACAAGTTGGTTATTCTCATGCGCCCGTTTTATAATCCGCGCATCGCAACTAATCTAATCTTTCTGGATGAACGGAGCAAATGCAAATAGCTGAGCACTGCGTCCAATAACGTATGAATCCAAATCTGAATCTACTGCAACCTTATCCATTCCAGAAACTGCGGCAACTATTTGACGGCGTGACACGTAATGCGGCACTAAAACCCATTGAGCTGCAAATCGGCGAGCCGAAACATGCAACACCCGGTTTTATCCGCCAGGCATTGGCGGGTAATCTGGATGGTTTGTCGACTTATCCGACGACATTGGGGATACCGGCGCTGCGCAATAGTATTGCGGCATGGGCCAAGCGGCGTTATAACCTTGCAGGAATCGACCCGGAGACTGAGGTCATTCCGGTCAACGGCAGCCGCGAGGCGCTGTTTTCTTTTGCGCAAACCGTGATCGATAGCAGCAACGCCAAGCAACCGGCGGTGGTTTGCCCTAATCCGTTTTATCAGATTTACGAGGGTGCTGCATTTCTGGCGGGCGCTGAGCCGCATTTTATTAACACCTTGCCGGAAAATCATTTCAAGCTGGATTATGGTCAATTACCGGAGGCGGTATGGTCGCGCACGCAATTGATTTATGTGTGCTCACCCAATAATCCGACCGGCAGCGTGATGACGCTGGACGATTGGCGGGCGCTATTTGCATTGTCGGATCGTTACGGTTTCGTGGTGGCTTCGGATGAGTGCTATTCGGAGATTTATTTCGATGAAAAGAACCCGCCACTCGGCGCGCTGGATGCAGCGCAGCAATTGGGGAGAACCGGTTTTCCTCGCTTAGTGGTGTTTAATAGCTTATCAAAACGCTCGAATGTGCCGGGATTGCGTTCCGGTTTCGTGGCTGGGAATGCGCAATTGCTGGAAAAATTCCTGCTGTACCGCACCTATCATGGTTCGGCGATGAATCCGGCGGCTCAAGCAGCCAGTGCGGCAGCATGGGGCGATGAAGTGCATGTCATAGAAAACCGCCGTTTATATGCGCAGAAGTTTTCCGATGCCATTGCGGTGTTATCGGGTACAACCGAAGTGCAAATGCCGGATGCGAGCTTTTATTTGTGGATTAAAACACCGATCAGCGATACCGAATTCACCAAACGGTTGTATCAAGATTATAATGTGACGGTGCTGCCGGGCAGTTTTCTGGCGCGTGACGCGCATGGTGTCAATCCGGGGAAAGATTTTGTGCGCATTGCGCTGGTTACGTCACCGGAAGAATGCATTGAGGCCATGGAAAGAATTAAGCGTTTGTTGCAAACACTATGATTCGACAAAGTTGAGAATTAAATTACAGGAAAAATTAAATGACGAATGAATTGCAGGCCACTATTGAAGAAGCTTTTGATCGCCGTGCGGAGATTACTCCGCGTAATGTCGATGCCAAATTGAAAGAATCGGTTACTCAAGTTCTTGCGATGCTGGATGGCGGTAAATTGCGCGTGGCTGAGAAAATCAGTGGCGAATGGGTGACGCATCAGTGGTTGAAGAAAGCAGTGCTGTTGTCATTTCGCATCGAAGACAATAACTTTATCAAAGGCGGTTTTTCCAATTATTTTGACAAAGTACCATCGAAATTCGCGGATTACAGCTCGCGGGATTTCCGTGATGGCGGTTTCCGTGTTGTGCCGCCTGCTGCCGTGCGTAAAGGCTCGTTCATCGCCAACAACGTTGTGTTGATGCCGTCGTATGTCAATATCGGTGCGTATGTCGATGAAGGTACGATGGTCGATACCTGGGCTACGGTTGGTTCGTGTGCGCAAATCGGTAAGAATGTGCATTTATCCGGCGGTGTCGGTATCGGCGGTGTATTGGAGCCAGTGCAGGCGAATCCGACGATTATCGAAGATAATTGTTTTATCGGTGCGCGTTCGGAAGTTGTGGAAGGCGTTATTGTCGGTGAAAACTCAGTGATTTCGATGGGTGTTTACATTGGCCAAAGCACGAAAATTTATAACCGTGAAACCGGCGAAGTAAGCTATGGCCGTATCCCGCCCGGATCGGTTGTCGTCTCGGGCAATTTACCCGCTGAGAATGGAAAGTACAGCTTGTATTGCGCGGTGATCGTCAAACAGGTAGACGCCAAGACCCGGTCAAAAACGGGTATCAACGAGTTGTTGCGTGGTATTTGATCTGATTAAAGATTCCAATAGAACACAATAAAAAATCCCCTGAACGGGGATTTTTTATTGATGGGTATTTATCTGATAGTCACTTGGTTGTCGACTTTTTTCACGCCGTCCACGATCCAGGCGTGCATGTTGATGCGCGTGACCTGATCTTCGTTACTAACGGCGCCTTTTAAGGCGACATTGCCGTCTTGTACTTTAATATCGATGTTGGCGCCTTGTAACACAGGATCCGATTGTATCGCCTGTGTAATGCGCGCGAAAATGGTCGAATCGTCATAAACCGGGCCGGACGGCGGTGTGATCCAGGATTCGTGTGTTTTTTCGGCGTAGTTTTCACAGCCGATCAATATAATCATACTTATCAAGAGTATGATTAAAGTGAATAAATGAATGCGCATTTGCATAATGTTTCTATCCTATCGATGATTTCCTGAAATTAAATTCGAGTATTGTTAAATACGACGAAAGCGTTATGTCATGTTATTTTTAGTGCGGTATGATATTTATCCCTTGTCGTAGTATGGAATCATAACGCTACAAGCCGCAGCTAGACAAGCCGGTTTATGCAAAAAGTATCGAGAACAAGCGTTTTCCCATACTACATCAATTTTTTTCAATCGTTGCTTGCAAAAAATGTTGTACGTGCGCGGACAAATTGTTAGCCAGGCAATCGAATTCTTGCACTGTACTGGTTTTCATGCCGCGAAGCCAGGTGAGCTGACGTTTGGCCAATTGGCGGGTGGCGGCTATGCCCATATCATGTAATTCAGTGCTGGTTATTTCGTTATCCAGGTAAAGACAGGTTTGACGATAGCCGACGCAGCGCATCGCGGGTGATTCAGTACCGAGTGAAGAAAATTTACCGCGAATTGCTTGAACTTCATCGACAAGACCATGCTTCAACATCGTTTCAAAACGATGTGCGATGCGCAGGTGCAATTGACTCCGTTCACTAGGAATGAGTGCGATGTTGATGGCCCGGAAAGGAAAATTACTTTGCCGGGGTGTTTTTAGAATTTCGGACATCGGTTGTTGTGTTAGGTGGCATACTTCAAGTGCGCGCTGAATCCGCTGACTGTCGGTGGGCTTGATTCGTGCAGCAGTTTCCTTATCCAGTTCCGCAAGCTTTTGATGCATGGCTGGCCAGCCCAGTTCTTGCGCCATGTTTTCCAGTCTCTGGCGAAGATCCGGGTTAGCGGAAGGCAACGGAGAAAGACCTTCCTGCAGAGCCCGGAAATACAGCATGGTGCCGCCCACCAATAATGGAATCTTATTGCACCGGGTTATGTCATGCATGATGCGAAGCGCATCCTGTTGGAATTGTGCGGCAGAGTAATGCTGATCCGGATCGATCAGATTGATCAGGTGATGCGGTATTTTGTTCAGTGTCGCCTGATCGGGTTTTGCGGTCCCAATGTCCATTTGGCGATACACTTGCGCGGAATCCACGCTGATAATTTCAACTGGGAAATTTTCCGCGATATCCAAAGCAATCCGGCTCTTACCACTGGCGGTCGGACCCATCAAGAAAATAGCAGGTGGCAACCCGAATGAATTTTGCATTGCTATGATGTGGTAGTTGGATGAAAAAAGTCAGGCATCGGTTAAAGAAACAATAGCTTTGGGGATGCCATGGATTATTGTCGTTTTATCGTTAAATAGCCATTGGACAATCAGTGAAACTCGGCTAAACTTTGGTGAATTTAATTTTTCTAGGAACAAACCATTGAAAATCTTTGCTGCCGTATTATTTATCCTCATATTATATAGTCTAGGATCTGCACTATATTACATGTATAACGATAAAGGTAACTCCACGCGCATGGTCAAATCTTTGAGCATCCGTATTGGTTTGTCGCTTTTTTTATTTATTGTCATGATGATATCGTACCGTTTGAATATGGATACTGACTGTCTGGATATGGCAGCTGATTGCTTGGATATGGTTACTGATTAAAATGATTGCAGTATTCAAGGAATATTGATGCGCTTGTTGTATCAGTGGCCTTGAGAAAAATTTCCAAAGATGTCGCCATCATCGGCGCAGGCGCGGCCGGCATGATGTGTGCGATTGAAGCCGGTAAACGAGGCCGCAGCGTCATACTGCTCGATCATGCGCGAAAGCTGGCTGAAAAAATCCGTATTTCCGGCGGTGGCCGCTGCAATTTCACCAACAGGCATGCCACTGCGGAAAACTATCTTTCCGCTAATCCGCATTTTTGCCGTTCCGCATTAGCTCGTTTTACACCGCAAGATTTTATTGCACTGATTGAAAAACATGGCATTCGCTATCATGAAAAAAAATTAGGGCAATTGTTTTGCGATAACAGCTCGCAACAGATCATCGATATGTTGCAGCATGAATGTGCGAAGGCTGGTGTGGACTGGCAAATGCCTTCCCAAGTACAGCGGATTGAACGCGTTTCTGACAGTATCGATGAACAATACGCCAAGAACAAATTCCTGATCACAACCGAATGCAATATCGTTGCTGTGGATTCACTGGTCATTGCGACGGGTGGCTTATCCATTCCGCAAATTGGTGCCAGCGCATTGGGTTATCGAATAGCCGATCAATTTGGTATTCGTGTGACATCGTTACGTCCTGGTTTAGTAGGCTTGACTTTTAGCGCCGGAGATTTTGCAGGTTTTAAAGATATTTCGGGAATATCAGTCGAGGCCGCCGTCAGTTGCGCTGGTGTTTCGTTTCGTGAGAATGTTTTATTTACTCACCGGGGCTTAAGCGGTCCGGCTATCCTGCAAATTTCTTCCTATTGGCAAACGGGTAAACCCTTGCATATTGATTTATTGCCACAGCAGAATGCACAACAGATTTTCTTGGAATATAGGCAAAGTGCATTGATGCTATCAAATTTGCTGGCGCGCTATTTGCCCAAACGGTTTGTACAGATCTGGTGTGTGGCGAATTTTGCTGAGCTGTCGATCATGACAAAACCAATGAATCAATTTCGTGACAATGAATTACGTCAAGTGGCGGATAGAATTCATGACTGGCAAATTGTGCCCAGTGGAACAATCGGCTATAAGAAGGCGGAAGTAACATTGGGTGGTGTCGATACGCATGAATTATCTTCTAAAACAATGGAATCCAGGAATGTACCGGGATTATATTTCATCGGAGAAGTGGTTGACGTCACCGGTCAGCTGGGTGGATATAATTTTCAATGGGCTTGGTCATCAGGGTATGCAGCTGGTCAGGCTGTTTGATTGATAAGTGCAGATATCTTTTCTGGTTTGTGTATAACTTACCGATTGAAATATAGAGTAAATTTCGCAGTTGAGGTAATTTAAACAAATATACAGTAATTCATTTATTTACAATAGATTATATTTATAACATAGCTTTTACTATTTGAAAATATGAAAACAATCATTGATGAAAAAAACGAAAATATTGCTGACAATGGAAAGCCTGTCGTTTCAAGTAGGCAAAATATAGCGATTATTATCGGTACTATACTTTTTCCTGTCATTGGGGTTGCCATGGGTTATACCTTTTATAAGAAGGACAATCCGGCTGCAAAGAAAGCAGGAAGAAATTGGCTAATACTCGGAATTTTAATGTTCATAGTTAATATTTCAGTTGTAAGTACAATGAAATGAAAAAAGAAAAATTTTTTTGATATCTTTATGAGAATGTGCGTAATACATTAAAGGATCGTTTTTGTGATAAACGGAAGGTCAAGTTCTGCAACTGATAATTAATTTTTCTAAAATCTTCAGTGTGTGGGGTACTGATAATTAATCCTTGTAGATAAAGGGGAAATGAGAGGGGTAGGGGATTAAATCCCTTGGGGGAGGGAGGAGATTTTATGACAAATGACTTGACTTTGAGGGGTAAGGTCGACTAGCCTGAGAGGTGTGGTTAAATTAAGGGTAGAAAATAGGTTAATTTAACTGCCGAGATAAAAGCAGTACTAATTAATTAGTATTAGAAGTAGAAGAGTAAAAGAACGAGAAGTAGTTTTGATTAACAGTTAGGAGGTAGAAACATGGCAACAACTTACGGCACGTCAAGTGCATCAAGCGCAAGCTATGACATGTCACTGTGGTACGACTCGAAGTACTACAAACTGGGCATGTTAACAATGCTGTTGGTAGCGATATTCTGGATCTGGTACCAAAGAACGTTTGCATACTCACACGGTATGGACTCGATGGAACCGGAATTTGACAAAGTATGGATGGGCCTGTGGCGCGTACACATGACCCTGATGCCTTTGTTTGCGTTAGTAACCTGGGGTTGGATCCTGAAAACCCGTGACACCAAAGAACAACTGGACAACTTAGACACCAAGCTGGAAATCAAACGTTATTTCTACTGGATGATGTGGCTGGGCGTGTATCTGTTTGGTGTTTACTGGGGCGGCAGCTTCTTCACCGAACAAGACGCATCCTGGCACCAAGTGATTATTCGTGACACCAGCTTCACCCCAAGTCACGTAGTCGTGTTCTACGGTTCATTCCCAATGTACATCGTGTGTGGCGTAGCATCATACCTGTACGCGATGACCCGTCTGCCACTGTACAGCCGCGGCACATCATTCCCATTGGTTATGGCAATTGCTGGCCCATTGATGATTCTGCCAAACGTAGGTTTGAACGAATGGGGTCACGCATTCTGGTTCATGGAAGAACTGTTCAGCGCGCCACTGCACTGGGGCTTTGTGATTCTGGGCTGGGCAGGTTTATTCTCGGGCGGTATTGCAGCACAAATCATCACCCGTTACTCGAACCTGACTGATGTAACCTGGAACGGCTCAAGCAGAGACATTCTGAACAACCGTATCGTTCCTTAATTCTGAATGCAGCACATCCTTCCCGCCTGTGATACGGGCGGAAGGATAAGAAGACTTAAGTTACTATGCAGTAATGAAAACGAGCAATAAGCAGACGACAAAAAGAAGCAAGGGAATCGTCAAGTTTTCATAATTTAATATCACACGAAATGAAGAAGGGAGGGTCTAGTGAGTAGAACAGACGAAATTTTAGCAGCGGCCAAGATGGTGCCGGAAGCGGTCAAGATGTCCAGATACATAGATGCGGTATATTTTCCGATTCTGTGTATATTGCTGGTAGGAACCTATCACATGCACTTCATGCTGTTAGCAGGAGACTGGGATTTCTGGTTGGATTGGAAAGACCGTCAATGGTGGCCTGTAGTAACACCGATTGTAGGTATCATGTACTGTGCAGCACTGATGTATTACCTGTGGGTAAACTATCGCCTGCCATTTGGCGCGACACTCTGTATCGTATGCCTGTTAGTAGGTGAATGGCTGACCCGTTACTGGGGCTTCTACTGGTGGTCACACTATCCGATCAACTTTGTACTGCCATCGACCATGATTCCAGGTGCATTGATGATGGATACAATCATGTTGCTGACCGGTAACTGGCTGATCACAGCACTGTTAGGCGGCGGCTTCTTTGGATTATTCTTCTACCCAGGCAACTGGCCGATATTTGGCCCAACCCACTTACCAGTGGTTGTAGAAGGCGTACTGTTATCAGTAGCTGACTACACAGGTTTCCTGTACGTACGTACCGGTACACCTGAATATGTTCGCCTGATTGAGCAAGGCTCACTGCGCACCTTTGGTGGACACACCACAGTGATTGCAGCGTTCTTCGCAGCGTTCGTATCTATGCTGATGTTCTGCGTATGGTGGTACTTTGGCAAACTGTACTGCACCGCTTTCTACTATGTTAAAGGAGAAAGAGGACGCATCTCAATGAAGAACGACGTAACCGCGTTTGGTGAAAAAGGCTTTGCACAGGGGATTAGATAATGAATATAAGAAGCATATTTAAACTGGGCGTATTAGGCCTGTATGGAGCAGCGATTGGAGCGGCATCGCTGGCGATGACGCTGACGTTAGATGTTAAGACAGCAGCGGCACACGGTGAACGCTCACAAGAACCGTTCCTGCGTATGCGTAGTATTCAATGGTACGACTTGAAATGGCAACCGAAAGTCACCAAAGTCAACGACATTGCGACGATGACTGGTAACTTTCACTTAGCTGAAGACTGGCCACGTGCGGTAGGTAAACCAACCCGCGCCTTCTTTAACGTAGGTAGCCCAAGCCCGGTGTTTGTACGTTTAAGCACCAAACTGAACGGCGAACCAACGTTTATTTCAGGTCCTCTGGAAATTGGCCGTGACTATGCATTTGAAGTCAGACTGAAAGCCCGTATTCCAGGACGTCACCACATGCACGCGATGGTAAACATCAAAGATGCAGGTCCTATTGCAGGTCCAGCCTCATGGATGAACATCTCCGGCAGCTGGGATGACTTTACCAACCCAGTAACCACACTGACTGGTAAAACCATCGACCTGGAAACATTCAACTTCAGCAACGGTATATTCTGGCACATCGTATGGTTAGGCTTAGGCTGCTTCTGGATTGGCTACTTTGTAGCGAAACCGATGTTCCTGCCACGTAGCCGCGTATTGCTGGCGTATGGTGACGAACTGTTAACCTCCCCAACGGACAGAAAAGTAGGTCTGGCAGTTGCAATACTGACCTGCGCGATTGTTTGGGGCGGCTATCGTTACACCGAAAGCGTACACCCATACACAGTACCGATCCAAGCTGGCGAATCGAAAGTAGCACCGTTACCGATTGCACCGAACCCAGTTGCAATCAAAGTAACACATGCTAACTACGACGTACCTGGCCGTGCACTGCGTGTAACGATGGAAATCACCAACAACGGTGACACAGCGGTTAACATTGGTGAATTCACGACAGCGGGCGTACGCTTTGTGAACGAACTGGGCCGCAAACACCTGGATCCTGACTATCCAAGAGAACTGGTAGCAACCGGCTTATCGATGGATGATGACAGAGGCGTTCAACCTGGAGAAACCCGTGAAGTTAAGATGGAAGCCAAAGATGCGTTGTGGGAAGTACAACGTTTGATGGCACTGTTGGGTGACCCTGAAAGCCGTTTTGGCGGATTGTTGATGACCTGGGATGAAGCAGGCAATCGTTATATCAACAGTATTGCTGGCGCGGTAATTCCAGTCTTTACCAAACTGTAAGAGAAGTTAAGTATCAACACCGGTACACCACTGTCGAAAGACAGCCGGTGTACCGGTTTTTTTTATCGGTAGAGAAAAGAGTAAAAATTTAGGGTATTAAAAGAATGCGGACAAAAGAATTGGCAAAATTAGAGGCGCTCATCCAAGAGGAGGATTTGTCGTGGTCAGGCAAATAGCACAAACGGGGACAGCAGTCTTTACACTTGTTATGGCACTGTATGCCGGCACAGCTGGTGCACATGGCAAAGTAGCGATGGAAGAAGACAACTGCATGCGCCGGATCGGCGAGAACATGATTCACCTCAGTACCTATCAGCCACAAGTAAACGAAGAAGGACATTACTGCACGGAAATACCCAAAGCGGGCAATGCCATACTCGTGATAGATTTAGTAGACCCTGCACTGCGTGAGATGCCGATAGGCGTAAAGGTTATGAAAGGCAGCAAAGCTGGCGAAGGGGACACGGTCACCAACCTGCACGCGGCGATGTATCAGGACGGCGTGATCAGCACGCAAAGCCCCCTCGAACAAGGGAAATATCTGGTATTGATTACTGCCGAAGGCGTACCGCCACTAAACTATGAATATCATTTACGGGTGGAAATGATCAACTATGCCGAAGTATTCAGAGCCACCATAGGACCGGCAGTCGGCCTATTGCTGACCACAATACTTGGGTATAAACTCATCCGGTCAAGACGTTTCAGAGACTGGCTGGCAACGCGCCGGGCCAACAAGAACTGAACAATCTGATAGCAAACAGAGCATATTAGAGACTAACCATTTATAGACACAGGAAATCCAAACGATGTCAGCAAGACTCATAGAAATGAAACAAGCATTATTCGCGGTTATACTTGCAACAGGTATGATATTTACCTCACAAGCACAAGCGCACGGTGGTTTGGCACTGGCTGAAGACATGTGCGTATTGACGGTAGGACCGTACCGGATGCACTTTACTGGCTACCAACCCTTATCGCAGGAAGAAGAATTCTGTGAAGACATACCGGAAACAGGCAAGACCGTGATCGCACTGGACTATATCCAGGAAGAGTTACGGCCGCTGAAGACAGAAGTGCGGATTATTCGTGACACGGGATCGGAAGCGAATCTGGACGAGATCACAGTATTCCACTTACCACCGAAGGTATACCCATCGGCATCGATTACGGTAGATCACACCTTTCCGGAGAAAGGCAAGTTTGTAGGGCTGGTGACGGTGACGGGTGGAGCGCAGGACTATGTATCACGCTTTCCGTTCTCGGTAGGTGAAGGCCGTCCGACCCCGAAAGCGGCGATTATTGCACCGGTTGTGCTGGTCCTCGCTGTTGCCGCTTTCTTCTTCTTGCGCAAGCGTAAACCTGCTAATCAAAACTAAGCGTAGTTGTATCGAATGCTGATGCGAGATCAAGGGTGAGTTGCGTATGGAACTCACCCTTGCTGGAAGAATCAAACAGCGAAAAATATATTTAATCTGAAAAATTGAGAGGAAGCTGTGCAAGAAAATCCATCAATACAGTTTGTTATTAAAAAGATAGCAGTCCTTGCGTCTCTGGTGTTAATGTTTTCTTTTGCATTTCAAGCAAAATCAGTGATGGCGCATGCAGCGCTAATTAAATCCGATCCACCCAGAAGAGCTACACTTTCCATACCACCCAAACAAGTGCGGCTTTGGTTTAATGAAAAAATAGAAGGGTCTTATGCAGCCGTTACTGTACTCGACTCCAATAAGAATTCAATGACAGAAAATAACCCTGAAAGTGTTGCAGATGATCCAAAATCTGTTGTCTTGAGTTTGCCGCAGCTAGGATCGGGGCGCTACACTGTAAAATATCGTGTGATGTCGGTTGATGGTCATGTCATTGAATCAAGTTTTGATTTCAATGTAAAAGAATAAAATTGTAGCAAAATGATAGAAGTTATCGCAGCAATTGTACGTTGGTTTCAACTTGCAGCAAACATGATTTTATTGGGTAGCTGTATCTTTTTAGCTATCGCAAATACTGGGAAACGAGCTTACCTGGAAGCATGGATTGAGCGATTGGAACGTTTGTTCCCATGGCTGGCTATCAGTATACCCATCGGTCTTGTGGTAATGCTGATGACATCCTTAGTTCAAATTACCGGGGATGTTAGTAATCTGTGGCAGCGGGATGTCTGGTTAGGATTCATCAGTGATACGCGCGTTGGTCAAATATGGAGCTGGCGGACGTTATCTGCGGTATTTCTACTACTCATCATTGTTTTTCTTCGTAAATCTCCCAAAGCACGCTGGCAGTATATTTTAGTTGCTTTTGCTGCCACTCTTCCTTTGATCGCAGGCTCGCTAGCAAGCCATGTCGCGGCTGAAGAATTATCTGTATTGGCGGTTTTCCCTTATGCATTGCACATTATTCTAGCTGGTGTTTGGTTTGGAGCATTGCCGGCTTTTTTGCTATTGATTTATGAGAATAACAAAAATGCCAAGGCTAAGCGTGGCGACGCGCTGGAATATAAAACGTTGATGCGGTTCTCATCAATCGCATTACCAGTGATGCTATTGATTATTTTGACCGGAATCACTGTAGCCGATCGCATCTTCGACGGCTATTATGCCGCACTGGTTGCGACACCCTACGGTTGGCTGCTGAGCATCAAGATATTGATCCTGAGTATCATTCTCTTAATCGCAGCGCGAGTCCGTGCGCATTGGCTACCGTTATTAGCAAATGATTCGCAACCAGAAAATGCGAGCCCTGGTAGAACAGGAATAAGAAAATGGGTGCGCATTGAATTCGTCCTGGCGTTGTTATTGCTATTCCTGGCAACCGTACTTGCCAATACAACGCCGGTAAAACATGCGCTGATTGAAAACTGGCCCTTCCCATTCCGGTTTTCAATCCTGGCAACCTGGGATAAGCCGAATGTGGCCGTTCAAGTATGGATTGGAATTTTCATTCTGATACTTGCGGCAGGAGTAATTCAGCTCGGCCAGCTGCGTAATTGGGGATTCAAACGTTTGGTCGGTGTTCCCGCGCTATTGCTGGCATCCGGTCTTGCCATTGCTTTGCCGCCGTTGACAATCCAAGCATATCCAGAAACTTATCGCAGACCGCTGGTACCTTTTGATGCAATGTCTATAGCGAATGGTGCCGCTTTGTTTAATCAGCACTGCGTTGAATGTCATGGTCATCAAGGAATGGGCAATGGCATCAAGTCACGAACGCTGTCGACAAAACTTCCCGATCTGTTAACCGAACCGCATACCTCAGAGCATACACCGGGAGATTTCTACAATTGGATTAGTTATGGAATGGTTAATACCGATATGCCGGGTTATGCGGAAAAAATATCCGAAGAGGATCGCTGGGATCTGGTGAACTATGTGCATGCATTATCGAGAGGTTATCAGGCGCGGATTTTAACACCGGAAATCATACCCAATAAAGCCTATATAAAACCGCCGCTCTTTTCTTACACGGAAAATAATAACGACAGCGGCACATTGCAGGATTTTCGCGGTAATAAAGCCGTTTTACTGGTCATTTTCTCATGGCCGCAATCCCAGGATCGTATCGAGCAATTAAAGCAAGCGTATGACCGCTTCAGTGAACAAAATATCGCTGTATTGGCAGTGCCGTCAAATGAGCTTGCCGCTGCTGAGTTAACTCAAATCGCGACTGAATTGCCATTCCCGATTGTTACGCAAGGTGCGGCCGAGATAGCTGCCAGCTATGCACTGTCGCGCCGGACGCTGACGCATCCCGATATTATCGGGCGGGGGAAAAATCATCCTGATCATATGGAATTTCTGATCGACCGGAACGGTTATATGCGCGCGCGTTGGATGCCATCAATCGATCAAGCCGGTTGGTCCGATATCGATAAGTTCTATCAGCAAATCAGTTTGCTGAATCGCGAAAATATGAAAATACCGTATCCGGAAGATTTTGTCCGCTAACCGATTGCTATTCACCGATCAGTAGAAATTGAATCATCAGCATAAGTGCTTCGGTAATTTCTGTCATTACACGGATGCAGAGATGCTCTGATCATACGGAAGAATCAGGGGCGAGCGTGACACGATAAGCTTTAGCATGATCTATCCGCACCTGCCGGATGCTGGCATGACGCACATCTATATCAAGCACTCGTTCGAGCGGGTGCTGCAGAATATGGCAGACGATCATCCGGATGGCACCGCCATGCGTGATCAATAAAACCTTCTTCCCGCAAAATCGCTGTTGAATATCTTCCCAAGCTGTTAAAACACGTGCCTTGAAATCCAGCAAATGTTCCCCATTAGGCGGCGGGTAATCGAGGGGATTTTGCCAGAAGCGGGATAAAGCATCGGCATCGGTGTGCATCAACTCAGCACTTGATCGATCTTCCCAATCGCCAAAATGTATTTCCCGGATACGATCATCCTGAGTGACGGGAATCGAATAACGTTGTCCCAAAGCATGCGCAAAGTCCGCGCAACGTGCTAAAGGCGAAGTAACGATGTGCTGCCACTGAGTCGATTGACTGTTCACAGCATGCCACATTTGCGTCCAGCCGAGCTGAGTCAGCGGATAATCCGTGCTGCCGCAATAACGCTGGCTGTTTTCAGTTACGCCGTGCCGCAGCAAATCAATCGAAGTCGTCAAAGTACTATGGAAGCTCGTTTTGTTGCGAAACTTGCGCCTCGGAGAATGTCGCCATTTCATTATGCAATCTGCATGCCATGCGCAACAGATTCAGCGTCACGGCTGCGCCACTGCCTTCTCCAAGGCGCATCTGCAAATCGATGAGCGGATCGGCATTGAGTGCTTCAAGCACGAGCGCGTGTCCCAGCTCGGAAGATTGATGGGAAAAAATAAACCAGTCTTTACAGCCCGGAACAATATGTTCAGCGGCCAATGACGCGACCGTACTGATAAATCCGTCAATCAGCAGCGGCAAGCCCAGTTGCGCGCCATGGATATAAGCCCCCGTCAATGCGGCAATCTCAAATCCGCCAACGCGGCGCAATGCGTCCAATGGCGAATCTACTTGCGGCCGATGCAACGATAATGCGCGCGCGATGACTGTTATTTTATGCGCGATGCCTTGCTCATCCAATCCGGTGCCGCGCCCGGCCAGTAGTGCCGGTTGTTCATTCAGTAGAAGGCACGCCAACGCGGTAGCGCTAGTGGTGTTGCCGATTCCCATTTCACCGCCGATAAAGAGCTGCTGGCCAGTTTGCTGTGCGCGTTCAATGGTTTCAAAACCCGCTTGGAATGCTTGGCTTAGTTGTTTCCATGTCATCGCGGGTTGATGAGCAAAATTGGCTGTACCCGGCCCCAAGTAACAATGCCGCACATGGGTCAGCGCTTGCGTATCGTGTACGGTTCCCAAGTTGATAATTTCCAGCGAAGCATTCAATGTGCGCGCCAAAACATTGATGGCTGCGCCGCCGCGCGTGAAGTTTTTGATCATCTCACCGGTGACCGATTGTGGAAACGCTGATACGCCCTCGGCGGCAACACCATGATCGGCGGCAAATATGGCGATGTGCACGCGATCGGCACCGGGTTGCAGGGTGTTTTGCAATGCCGCCAACCGGATCGCGAGTTCTTCCAAGCGGCCAAGAGAGCCGGGTGGCTTGGTGAGTTGTGCCTGGCGTTGTTCCGCCAATTGGCGCATTCCCTGATTGGCAACGGCCAGAGGAGCGCTCAGCCAATGAAGGGTAGCCGGTTGTGTCATAGCGGTTCTCCTTTGAGCACCAGAGGCAGACCGGCAACGGTTAAAATGACTTGATCGCAATGTTGTGCCACTGTTTGATGTAATTTACCGGCTTCGTCACAATAGCGGCGGCTCAATTCGCCCATCGGGATGATGCCCATGTTCGTTTCATTGCTGACCAAAATCAGTTTGCTGGTTACCAAGGAGAGGGCAGTGAGGAATGCCGCGCGTTCGGCATCGAATCGTTCGACTTCTGGGTGGATCAACCAATTCGTCAACCAGAGTGTCAAGCAATCAACCAATAGACAGCATTCATTGTTGGCATGCTGCGTCAATGCGGAAGCCAGTTGTAGCGGTTCTTCGATGACTTGCCAATGATTAGGGCGCCGTATCCGGTGCGCAGCGATTCTTGCGCGCATTTCATCGTCCTCGCCAGTTGCGGTGGCAATGTATGTGACCGGCAATTGACTCTCCAGCGCCAAACGCTCCGCCAGACGGCTTTTGCCGGAACGCACGCCGCCCAAAATCAAAGTCCGGCCGGATGTCATGATACCTGTGCAGGCAAGTTGAGCAACCGGTTCAACCGTGCGGTATCCAGGTATTGCTCGACACAATCCGCCAGCCTGTCGATGGCGGCATTACATGTCGTCTGGTAATTGGGTGTTTCCACCTGCGCATGCAATCCGGCCCAGGCCAGTAACTCGCGGCAAGCGGCAGCGGATGTGAAAATGCCGTGCAAATACGTTCCAGCTATCAAACCATCGCTGCTGATTGCGCCATCCTGACTTTGTGCTAAATGGATAAGCGGTTGATAGCACGTGTGATACGTGGTGATTCCCGCATGGATCTCGTAACCTGTCACAGTTGCATCGTTCAAAGATAAGTGTCCTTGGCAATTGCGCAGAATTTTGTTTGCTGCCAGTGTCGTTTCCATATCAAAAAAAGCGAATCCTGGCGCGCTACCGGCATTGCCTTCAAGACCGGTGGGATCGTGAATCAATTTACCGAGCATTTGGAAACCGCCGCAAATGCCCAGCAATTTCCCGCCGTAGCGCAAATGGCGGTAGATTGCTTGCTCCCAGCCTTGTTGGCATAACCAATCCAGATCAGCACAAACGCTTTTTGAGCCAGGCAGGATGATTAAATCCGCCGGTGGAATGGTTTCGCCGGGGCCGATAAATTGCACGTGTACTTGTGGATGCAAACGCAACGGATCGAAGTCGGTATGATTGCTGATGCGCGGTAGCGCCGGAATGATAATCCGGAAAAGTTTCTGCTCCGGCGATACGGTTGAAGTAGCGGAACAGGGCAAAGCGTCTTCGGCTTCCAGGTGTAAGCCCTGCAAATAAGGCAAAACGCCTAACACCGGTTTGCCGGTATATTGCTCCAGCCAATCCAATCCGGGATCGAGTAATTTTTTATCACCGCGGAAGCGGTTAATGACAAAACCTTGGATACGCGCTTGCTCGCTCTCACTCAATAATGCCAATGTGCCGGCGAAGTGCGCGAATACACCGCCGCGATCGATATCGGCAATGAGGATGACCGGACAATCGACCGCTTCGGCAAAGCCCATATTGGCAATATCGTGGGCACGCAGATTAATTTCCGCTGGTGAGCCCGCGCCCTCGGCAATAATCCGTTCGTATTGATTGCTGAGCCGCGTATGCGATTCCAGCACCGTTTTCAGTGCAATCGATTTATAGTCGTGAAAGCCATCCGCGTCCATGTTGGCGATGGCATGGCCGTGAATGATGATTTGCGCATTTTTGTCGGTATTGGGTTTCAGCAATACTGGATTCATATCGGTATGCGGCGCCAGTCCGGCGGCCCAGGCTTGCACTGCCTGAGCCCGGCCGATTTCTCCGCCATCGGCGGTGACGACACTGTTAAGCGCCATATTTTGCGGTTTGAACGGCGCTACCCGCACGCCCTGACGCGCCAGCCAGCGGCACAACGCCGTGACCAGCATGCTTTTTCCGGCATCCGACGTGGTGCCCTGAACCATCAGTGTTTGCGAGTTCATCGCGGGTATTCCGCAACGTTAGGGAAGTGACGCTGAATGAGAATCCAAGGGTGTTGCGGGTGTTGCCATGTAAAGAAAATAATCGGGCTAATAGTCATTCCGGTGGCACCGCCGAGTTGTTCCAGTGATTGTGAAAAAGCAATTCCTGCAGTGGACGTTCTTCCGCCCAACCTTGTAGCTTCAGCATCGGCGCGGGATAAAAAGCGTCGACATGGCCCAGACATAAAATAGCAACCGGCTTACTACCGGAAGGCATGTCGAGTAATTCAGCCAGCTGCATGGGATCGAACAATGACACCCAACCCATGCCTAATCCTTCGGCGCGTGCAGCCAGCCAAAAATTCTGGATGGCACAGGCGACAGACGCCAGATCCATTTCGGGTAAAGTACGGCGGCCAAAAATGTGTTGCTCGCGCCGGTCACTCAATGCGACGACCAGCAGTTCTCCGCATTCCAGAATACCGGCGACTTTCAAACGCATGAATTCGTCGCTGCGTTCCGCCAATGCAGCGGCGGTGCGGTGCCGTTCTTCTTCCACCATGGTTGCGATAGTACTGCGCAACTGGGGATCGGTGATACGGATAAACCGCCAAGGCTGCATCAAGCCGACACTCGGTGCCTGGTGGGCGGCGGCGAGCAGGCGTTTCAATATGAGAGGATCAACCGGATCGGGAAGAAAATGCCGCATGTCACGGCGTTCGGCGATCACGCGATAGATGGCGGCACGTTCGCTATCACTGAAGCAATGATTATTACGCATGGTGCTACAGATCGATTCCTTTCTGAGCCTGAATACCGGCGCGAAAGGCGTGCTTGACGTCGGTCATTTCAGTGACGGTATCCGCCGCTTCGCACAATGCCTCGGGTGCGCCGCGCCCGGTAATCACGACATGCTGCATGGCCGGGCGGTTTTTCAGGTCATTTAGAACAGTATCCAGATCCAACCAGCCGAATTTGATCGGATACGTTAATTCGTCGAGGATGATCAAATCAAATGCCGGGTCGCTCAACATGGTTTGCACCACCGCCCAGCCGCGGCGGGCTGTTTCCGTGTCGCGTTCCAGGTTTTGCGTATCCCAGGTGAAACCTTCGCCGAGAACATGCCAAGTGACATTCGGTTGTTTGCGAAAGAAGGCTTCTTCACCGGTATCCGAACGGCCTTTGATGAATTGTGCCACACCGACGCGCATGCCGTGCCCCAGTGCCCGTGCCATCATACCGAAGGCCGAGCTAGACTTGCCTTTGCCATTACCGGTGAGAATCAGCAATAAGCCTTGCTCGCGGTCGGCACGCGCAATCGCCGCGTCGATGACTTCTTTTTTGTGCTGCATGCGCGTGCGGTAGCGCTCTGCGCGTCCGGAATCGGTCATGCCATTATCCTGCCGAAGTGTTGCGTGGATTGAGTTGCTGCGCAATCAATGTAAACAGTACGTGAATCACGGCGGCGATACCGGCATAAAATACGAAGGTCTCGATATAAAGCGGGAAGTATTTAATCAGTTGTGTAACGAATTCAGCGAAACTGGTTTCGGCAATGCGACCGGAGAAAAAGTAGAACCCGCCACCGGAAAATAATTCACACAGCGTTAAACCAGCTACGATGCTGGCGGAAAGCGGCAGGACGGTGTTCCAAGCGAATTGGTGCCGCTTGGCGTACCAGCGTCCGGCGAGCCATAACGACGCATAAGCCGGTAGTAAGAAGAAATAGGCCGGTGTCATGCAAAAATCACTGACACCGCCCCAAGTGGTGGCGGCAACATCCAATCCCCAGCCCAAGGCAAAGAATCCCAGCAACGGCCATGCGGAACGCAGATAAATGCCGGCCAGAAAGAAGACCGCCCAGGAAGCGTCAGCGAGGTTATGCATCGTGGCAAAATGATGACTGCGGGTGAGCATCATTAAAACTGCCAGTAGCAAGCCAATAGCGATTTGATGGCGAGTGGATAAAGTCAGCATGTTTTACTCCTAGTTAGGGTTGATAACGTACCATGGCAAAGAAATTCCGCCCTGGCTGATTGTAGAATGCAGCGGTTTGGTAGTGCTCATTAAATAAATTTTCAATCCGCCCCTGCAAGCGCCAATGTTTACTCAGATTATATTCGGCACGCAGATCGAATTTTACGTAACTGTCCAATTTGCGGGTGTTGGATAGATCGTCATAGCGTTCGCCTTCGACCAGTAACATCGCGCCCAGCCGGTACTGGCCGAATTGCCGGTCGGCGTCCAGCCGGAATGATTCCGCGGCGCGCCGTGGCAGTATATTACCGCGATTTACCCCGGAAGATCGATTTTCGGGATCCATCAGGGTCAGGTTGGTATTGAATTGCCAGCCTTTGATTTGCGCACTGAGTATGCCTTCAAAACCGCGAATACGCGCCTGATCGACGTTAGCGGGAGCGAAGATGCTGGCATCGTAAGCGATCAAGTGATAGATGTGATTTTCATAGATATTCAGCGACCAACTGCCCCAATCTGTTTTGCCGCGCGTGCCGAACTCAAAACTGCGCGAATCTTCCGGACGCAGATGCGGATTGCTGAAGCCGGGAAAATACAATTCATTGAATGTCGGTGCTTTAAATGCGCTGCCGAAATTGGCCAGCAGGCGGACATTATCGGTGAGCGAGTAACCCCAGCCCGTACCGCCGGTCACGCGGCTGCCGAATTGCTGGTTATCGTCATGCCGCAGCGACAGCTGAAAATTATGTTTGGCGACGGTGGCCTGATGCTGCGCGAAAACACCCCAATTGGTGCGCGAATTCACGGTAAAAGCTTCGGTGCTATTGATATGATCTTTCTGATAATCCATGCCGATGGTCAATAAATGATTAGGGTTTATCGTGAAATCGTTCAATACCGAAATGGTGTCGCGTGTCGTGTTAAAGCGGCTTTGGAATAGGGTGTTGAGAAAATTATCCGAATCTTCACGGCTACTGCCACCAATCAAATTGATGCGCCAGAATTTGAGCGGAGAATAGCGTGCAGTGCCGCCAAAAACTTGTTGCATCACAATCCCTTTATTGACAAAACTACCGTCAAACTGGGTTTTACCGGAAGATTGCATAAAATTGCCATCGATTTCCAGGCCGTTGTCGAAACGGTATCCCGCACGTGCACTGCCTGCGACATTGCGATAACCATCTCTGTCGTATAACGTGGGATCGGATGAATCGACAAAGCAACCGGCATCGATGGAACCGGTACAGGCATTAAATCCGCGCGTACCGATACCGCTGGCGGTCATATTTAACCAGCCTTGCTTGCCGCCGTATGCGAATCCTGTGGCGCCTTCCAACGTGCCGTAACTGCCGCCGCCGAAATTGAAATTCGGTTTAAATCCGGTGCCGCTGCCTTTGCGTGTAATAATATGAATCACGCCGCCAATGGCTTCGGAGCCGTATAAACTGGAACGCGGGCCGCGCACGATTTCAATGCGCTCAATCTGATCGACCGGAATGTTCTCAAAAGCGGTTGTGCCCGATGTAGCGGAGCCGACTTTGATATTGTCGATCATGACCAGCACATGATCGGATTCGCTGCCGCGCATAAATACCGCGGTGCTTTTACCGGCGCCGCCATTGTTTGAGACGCTCATTCCCGGCACACCGCGAAATAAATCCTGAATCGAACGCGCTTGCTGACGCTCAATATCCTTGCGGGTAATCACCGTGACCGAGGCCAGTGAAGCATCGGCGGTTTGCGCCGTACGGGTTGCCGTGACAATCACCGGTTTCTCCTGATGATCCACATCCGTGGCAAACGCATTCATTGCCGCGCCAGGCCACAGCACGGCCATTGCCGCTAGACGGCATTTTTGCATGATTTGATCCCTTCGCGCACACCCGCGCGTCATCAATGGTTATGGAATGCGAAGGGAAATTGGAATGGACAGAAGAGCCGGTCGGTGCAATGAAAACCGGTCAACATGCCACTGATTGCCCGCCGCAATACCGTAGAAATATTCATTTCGGGCCGGTCTCCGGACTGATGAGTGGAAGCGATTCCACATCTGCGTCTTCCCGTGTGATGACACAGTGACATGTTGCAGATGGTTAACTCATTTACCGTTGCGGGGGCAGTGCTGGCTTTGTTGCATTCGACTGAAACGCACCAGCTTCCCGTTTAACCTTCAAGAACGAAACCTTGAAGGCACCTGAAATGTGAGCGCGAAACATACCTGACCGCTGATATATCTGTCAAGAAATTGTCTCTATTCCGGTATTGTCATCTTTATTGAATCCACCCGTTTGCCGGATAAATTGCGTACATGAAATCGCCGGTAAGAGTCGAAGTTATCCTGTGGTTAGGAGATGCGTATGACGGTTTCGTGTCCATTCATGCATAATCTTAATTTGTGCGGCATCGCGATGCCCGTTTGGACTTGGAGTGGTATGAAAAATGCAACGATCAGGTTTTTGAATGAATGGATCAAAATAAAAAACTCTATCTATGTACGTTAAAGTAAGTTTTTCTATTTTTGCTGTTATCAGCGTAATCCTATGTAGCTCCTATGCGCTGGCTGAGGCGGGATGTTCGCTTGATGCGAAGCTGGGTATTGGTGCACTGGGACGCATTGAACCGCGCTCCCGGGTGATTAGAATTTCCCATAACGCCGGCCCCGAAGGTGCGCGTGTTGAACAGCTCTTTTTTCAAGAAACCGATCAAGTTAAAGCGGGCGATACATTAGCCATCTTGTCCGATCATCTTAAGAAAAAAGCGCAGGTGGAAGCCGCCAAAGCGCGCATCAAGGTGCTGGAAGCGCAGCGGGCTGTCGAGCAAGCCGCGCTCGCTTTCAATAAACGAGAATACTCGCGCTACCAATCGTTGGAACATAGCTCCGCTACCAGCATTTCGTTGGCCGATGCGAAACGGTTGGCGCTTGAGCAATCCGGAATCAATCTGAAGCGCTTGTCGGCCGAGATTACTCAAGCGCAATCCGAGCTGAAAATAAACGCAGCGGAACTGAGCAATACGCAGATTGTTGCACCCATTGACGGTACCCTATTAAAAATTTTTGCCCGCCCAGGAGAACGGATTGGCGATAAGGGAATGCTGGAAATGGCGGATTTGACCGAGCTGGATGTCGTCGCGGAGGTTTTTGAATCGGATTTGCTGCGGATCAAGACGGGGCAATCCGGATGTATCCATGCCGTGGGTTTCAAACGGCCCTATCTGGCACAGGTTAGAGAACTGGGATTTCTGGTGCGGAAAAACGATTTGAACGATACCGACCCCTTAGCTGATCGTGACAATCGTATCATCGAAGTGCGCCTGACGCTTGAAGCGGAGGCTGTCGCGGATTTGCGGCACCAGATTTTCCGCCAGGTTAAGGTGCGGATTACGCCGTGAATAAGCTGGCCTGGTTTTATTTTCCCGCCCGCTTGGCGTGGCGGCAGCTCATTTTTGACCGATCCAAGCTGGTGGCTGCGATTTGCGGGGTATTGTTCGCTTGCGTTCTGGTATTTATGCAATTGGGCTTCAAGGATTCCTTGTACGCCAGTGCAGCTTCCGCACCGGTCAAATTGAGCGGCGATTTATTTTTGATGCACAAACAAAGCGAGGCGATGTGGCGGCCGATCCAGTTCAAACGCAGCGAGTTGATGCGTGTTCTGGGAAATCCGGCGGTTGCAGAAGCTTATCCGCTGTATCTCGGTTTAGCGCCGTTCAAAAACATTAAAACTCAAGTCAAGCGCACATTGATGGTTTACGGTTTCGATCCGGATTCGATGATCTTCAATGTCGACGAGGTCAAAAACAAACGGGAAGAATTGCGGCTCAAGGATACCGTGCTGTTTGACGAGTACTCCCGTCCGGAATTCGGCCCCATGCGCCAATTGCTCGAGGCGGACCGGAATGTTACGGAAATTAACGATTATAAAGTGAACGTCATGGGATTATTCCGCATGGGCGTGTCGTTCGCCGCTGATGGCAATGTCATCACCAGTGATTTGAATTTCATGCGCATTTTTCCCAGAAGAAATCACGGTGATATCGATATGGGTGTCATTAAACTACACCTCGGCGCATCGGCCAAACAGGTTAAAGCGGAGCTTAAGAGCGAACTGAACGAATTCATCAATATTTTTACCTATGAAGAATTGCTGAAATACGAGAAGGATTATTGGGCCAATACCGCGCCGATCGGGTTTATTTTCGGTTTCGGCACGGTGATGGGATGGGTGGTCGGTCTGGTGATTGTCTACCAGATTTTGTTTACCGACATCGCCAATCATCGCAACGAATTCGCGACACTCAAAGCCATGGGTTATGAGCACGGTTATTTTGTCCGCCTGGTGTTTGCTTCGGCTTTCTTTCTGGCGGTGCTCGGATTTATCCCCGGTTATCTGCTTTCTGTGGGATTGTATCATCTGGCTGAATCACAGATGTACATGCCGATGCCGATGCTGTGGAGCAAGATGATCACAGTGTTTCTGTTTATTCTTTCCATGTGCGTCATGGCCGGGTTGCTGGCCATCCGCAAGTTGAAAGATACCAATCCGGCGGATATGTTCTGATGTCTACAGTCATTGATGTCGAGCACTTGAATTTCAGTTTTGGCAGCGGCGAGTTAACGCAACCGGTGCTGAAAGACATCACCCTAGCCATCCGCAAAGGTGAAATCGTATTGATTACCGGGCCTTCCGGTTCCGGCAAAACAACTTTTCTGACTATTATCGGCGGTCTGCGCCAGGCTTTTCACGGTAGCGTGAAAGTGCTCGATCAACAACTCATCAACAGCAGCGAGCAGATTAGAGTCAAAGCCCGGCAGCAGATCGGCTATATTTTTCAACAGCATAATTTGCTCAAATCACTCACGGCATTGCAGAACGTCAGCATGACTTTGGAAATGAGCAATACACTGACAGAGCAGCAAAGACGCGATCGCTCCGCGGAAGCGCTGATCGCCGTGGGATTGGGTGACCGGCTTGATTACAAACCGGGACAGCTTTCAGGCGGACAGCTGCAACGTGTTTCCATCGCACGTGCATTGGTCGGGCAGCCAAAAATCATCCTGGCCGATGAGCCGACCGCATCGCTGGATAAGCAAAGCGGTTATGAAGCAGTCAGTCTACTGAAACGATTAGCCAAAGAATCACAAACCGCGATTCTTTTGGTCACGCATGATTATCGCATCCTGGACATCGCGGACCGGGTGGTGGAACTGGAAGATGGAGTGATCAAAAGTGTTTGAGTGGCCGCTGATTGCGAGGCTTCTATTTTTTATCCCGTTGAGATTCTTGCAGTCTTTACCGATTGTTAATAAATAGCCATGGTGCTAAAACTTGGCGCCGGTACCGACGAGTTCGGCTGAAGTGATTTTATAGGAAAAGTTCTCGTGATCCAGACTATCCAAGAGTTTTCCGTCAATTTCCGCTTGCGGATACATGAAGAATGGCAACTTGCTGGCGGCATTACCAGGATTCAGCGCCAGATCTTCGGCGTGGTTGAACGTCAACCAATTCATCTCCCAGGTGCCGAAGAATTTTTCTCTTAAGTGCATGATTTTTGCATCGTCCAGCGGCAGTTTTTCCAGTTTGGATACTTGTCGCACATCGGACGGATTGACCGGTATCCAACCGTGCCCGGCCAGAAAGAATTCTGCGCGGCAGTGCTGCGATTGGCTGATATCGCCATATTGCCCGATGGAATTGTGCAGGCTTGATTCATTAATGCGAATACCGTATTGGTTACGCGCGGGGATATTGGCCGCTCTGGCCAGTGCGACAAATAATGAATTCAAATCAACGCATTTTCCGTTGAGTTCATTTTTCTCGAGCATGGCTCTGACATCGCCTTGACCGCGTCCACGCGTGTTTTCATCGTATTGCGCATTATCGATTACCCAATCATAGATTGCTTTTGCTTGTTGCACTGTCGTTTCGGCATGCTTTTCTTTCAGAATGGCATGAACGGTTTCACGCACAATGCCATTGGTCGGCTTCAAATGCGTCGGGTTAATATAATGCTTGATGCTATTGGGCAACGCTGAATTCTTGATGGCGGGATAATGCGCCAGATCAAAGGAATGATGAGAGGTTTTTACGATGCAACTGACGCTGACATGGCGTTGACCGCTTTTAGGTTTACCCTGCCACTCCGCTTTGAATGCCGGGAAGGGATTCGCGCCGAGGGTGGAAAATGATGCTTTGCTCGCATTACCGCTCCAGTTACTGCCTTGCGTGAATTGAAAAGCGGAATCATTGGTGTCGGGAAGCGGGAGCCATAAACGGGCCGTATTGCCTTTGGCCGGAAGATCGACTTGATAGCTGAGGCGGTAACTGGTCCAGTTGCTGAAGTCCGATGAGAGCAGTTGCTTAGCTATTAAGGATGAAGCAGGGAAAGAGAGTACACTTGTGCCGATTAATTTTATAAAATCCCTGCGTTTCATAACTTCCTTTATGGTGAATTCGTTGAGTTGCGGAATTTTATCTGATCGATTTTTTATGTCAATACAATGTGAATGGGTATTTTTTCATCGATGAAAAAAGCAATTGATTTATTACCCGCTGTGGAAATTGAAACCGGTGGCTCACCGGCGCATGCCATTGTGTGGCTGCACGGTCTGGGCGCTGATGGTAACGATTTCGTGCCTATCATCGATGAACTGACGCTGCCGCCCGGCGCGTCGATTCGATTTATTTTTCCGCATGCGCCGGAGCGTGCAGTCACGATTAATAATGGTTATGTCATGCGCGCCTGGTACGATATTTATCGCGCAGACTTTAACGACCCTGAGGATCAATCCGGTATCCGGGATTCGCAACAAGCGTTGGATGCTTTGATTGAAAGAGAGGTGCAGCGTGGTATTCCTTCCGGTCACATCTTTCTCGCCGGGTTCTCGCAAGGCGGCGCAATGGCATTGCAGACCGGATTGCGTCAAAACAATCCGCTGGCTGGCATCATCGCCTTGTCATGTTATTTGCCGCTCGCGGAGACTCTCGCAGTGGAAGCCTGTGACGCGAATGCAACGACACCGGTATTCATGGCGCATGGCATTTACGATCCGGTAATACCACTCTCACATGCTGCGGCGTCTCGCGATAAATTGCTGGCAACCGGTTATCCGCTCGAATGGCATGAATATCCCATGGCGCATAGTGTATGCGAAGCAGAAATTGCGGATATCAGCCGCTGGCTGCGGCATATTATCGGTTAGCGATTATCCCAACGATTGATGCTAGTAAGCATTATCTTTTTTGAAGACGACCAAGACGGTTTTGAAGATGATCCAGAGGTCGAGCCAGATGGACCAATTTTTGAGGTAGTAGAGATCGTGTTCGATGCGGGCTTTCATTTTTTCCAGCACATCGGTTTCGCCGCGCCAGCCGTTGACCTGAGCCCAGCCGGTGATGCCGGGTTTGGCCATATGGCGCAGCATATAACCCTTGATTAACTTGCGGTAGAGCTCATTATGCGCCACTGCGTGCGGACGCGGGCCGACGATACTCATTTTACCTTCTAGCACATTAAAGAACTGCGGTAACTCATCCAACGACGTGCGGCGCAGGAAGCCGCCGATTTTGGTCAGACGCTGATCGTTCTGTTTCGCTTGTTGAATCGTGGCGCCATCCTCGGTCACCGTCATCGAGCGGAACTTATACACGATGATTTCCTCCCCATTCAAACCATAGCGGCGCTGCTTGAAGATCACCGGGCCGGGCGACGTGACTTTCACCGCCAAGGCAATACACGCCATGATGGGTGATAGCAAAATAATGATCAGCACAGCCAATATAAAGTCACTGATACTTTTCACCACCCCGTCGACACCGATGAAAGGCGACTCGTTCATGGCCACGACCGGCGTATCGCCGATGTACTCGAAACGCGCCTGCATCAAATCGAAGATATAAATATCGGGCAGAAAATAGATCGACGACGTGGTATCCGGCAACTCATCCATCAATTTCTGAATGCGCGGCTGCGACGACATCGGCAGACTGATGAACACCATCTCGGTATTATGCTTCTTGATATAAGGAACAACATCGTCCAATCCCCCCAAACGCGAACCGAAGTCGTCCGGTCTGGTGATGGCAACGGCGGACGAGGGATCATCCGGCTCATCGGACTGGGAGCCGAAGTTGCCGGCGGCGATGCGTGAACTGTTGCGCTCATCGAAGAAACCCTGATAACTGATCAGCAAAAAGGGCAGCTCGGCAATGTGACGAATGAACGCCAGACTGTTTTCATTCGCCCCGATCACAATCGCCGAACGCAATTTACCCTTGTTGTACAGATTGTTGATAATGCTTCGCACCGTAATGTGGCTCGCAATCAGCATCAACGGCGTGACGATGAACCAAGTCAGCAGCACTTGCGGAGAAAATTGGTTGTGAAATTTGGTGGCATACCCCAGAAACACCAGGATAGTGATAATCATCAGCCAACCCACCACCGTATCGCGCATATAAGCAAACAAACGCCCCTTGCGCCAATTGCGGTAAATGAGAATGCGCTCGTAAATGTAGGTGGAAACGAAAAAGGTAATGATGACCAGCACCAGGTAGTAACTGGTGAAATCTTCATCGTACAACCAGGCGGTCAGTATCAGCATGCTCCAGATGATAAAAGGATCGAGCAGATGCTTGAAAAAGGCTACTATCGGTAAATCGTTAACTGTCATCGTTTTCCGTACGTGTATTGCAGATTGATATTGGCGCCATTGGCGTTAAATCCGCCCAATCTGTTATTGGTTTGTAAATCATTGTGATAGACCGAAGCCATCAGCTGCAAACCAGGGTAGGGGGCGTATATGAGTTTTACCGCGGCATTGCGAAGCGTATTGTGCGTGCCGATCGGTGCGAAGGAATCGGTAAAGATTGAAAAGTTATCAAACTTCAGATCCTGATAGGAAAAATCTCCTTGGAGTTTCACTTTTTGTGTGATATCCCAATACGGTATAAAACTGCCCCCGGTGTTAAGGCTGAAGCTAGCGGTAAGCATTTGCAGTGCAGCGGTCTCGCGCCAACCGCTCACCGATAATCCAACCCGGTCGGTGAGTTGCCAGCTATAGATTAGGCGGGCATTAAATCCGTTAAAGTCACGTACGGGGAAACTTGCATTGGTACGCTCTACCCATCCGCCCGTTCCGTAAAGATTCGATTTAGCGGTTACGGCCCAGTTGATTTTTGCCAATGCCTCTTTCTGATGATAGCTATTGTCTGTTAATGAACCATCGGCTGCCAGGACACGAACCGGAAAATCACCGATGGTGCCGCGAAACAGCACGCCGATGGTATTTCTGCCCGATGTCACAAAATCGATTCCGCCTTCGAAGCGATCTTCAATACGGTTAAGAAAGCGCAAGTTGGGACTGTTTGAATTGAGATCGTAGCGGGTGTAAGCGCCATTCAAGCGCCAGCGTGGATGGAGACTCCAGCTGGCGTTAAAAAACTCGGTTTGTTCGGTTCTCACATTTTTAACGCCCGGCTGAAACAAAAACGGCGCCAGTGACTGCACATAACTGGCACCCATATTACCTTCCAGACGGTTGCCAAGAAACCAACGCCAGCTGCCACTGAAATTCTTCAGGTTATTATTCATCTGGTCGAATCTCTCAAAACGGGTATGCGACCAGTTTAAATTCGCATTCAAGCGTTGCCGCCCGACTTCTTTCTCAAACATCACGCCGCCGGTAAAGCGATGGGAGATATCAAAAAGATTACTCGTACCCAGCAGCGGCACGGGATCCATACCAGTGCGCAAACGCAATATATTGTCGTCCGCGGTAAAGCCATAGCTGCCGAAAGGCTGTATCAGCTTACCAAATGCAGCGGCCCATGCGGTGTGGCTGCACAGCAGCAATACCATCCCCGCAGCCGTGAGCGCCTGCAGCCGGGTGGTTCGTGAGAAGCAGATTGCGATAGGCGTAATGGACTGAGTGATACGAGTAAATGTAACTTCCATGAATTGATGGTTCATTAACTTGAGATTCTCAGAGTTTCCAGTGGACAAAAATCAATGCGTTTGACACAACGACACAACCTAACCTTCCCATAGCATGTTCTCATAAAATTATTTCTAACAACACTTTTTCGATAAGAAAAAACACTTCTTCGCTTCGTTACTGTCCCTTATTCGATATTTTTAACAAATTGGGTTAGAATTTCTTACAGCTAACGGGTGAGAATGGGTAATACACGCTACGAAGCTGATTATGTTGATGTATAAACTGGATTGAATAGAGAATTCATTTTCGGAAAGCAATTGAATTGTCAATTTGTCCAGCAAATGCATGTAAGCATAAAGTGCGTTGTTATTGACAGCACTATGAAATAGATCAGCTAATCACCGTCTATTTCCATGATGCATGGTTTAATTCTTCCGTCACAATAGCATTGTCGAAATTGACAGAGTTCTATTTTCAAAGACACAATCCGCTATACTTAAAACTTATCATTATTTTATTGGTTAAATTATGAGTGAATATCTTTTTACTTCTGAGTCTGTTTCTGAAGGGCATCCTGATAAGGTTGCCGATCAGATTTCTGATGCTGTATTGGATGCAATTCTGAGTCAAGATCCTAACGCGCGGGTTGCATGCGAAACGTTGTGCAGTACAGGGTTGATTGTTTTATCAGGCGAGATAACGACCCATGCATCGGTTGATTACAATATCATTGCGCGTGAAACGGTTAAAAATATCGGTTATACCAGTTCAAATATCGGTTTCGATTCGACTACGTGCGCCGTATTGACCGCATTCAACAAACAATCGCCGGACATCGCCCAAGGTGTTAATCGTTCCAAAGAGGAAGAAATGGAACAAGGAGCGGGCGATCAGGGCCTCATGTTTGGTTACGCTTGCGACGAAACACCGCAATTAATGCCCATGCCCATTTTTTATGCGCATCGTTTGGTTGAACGGCAAGCCGAATTGAGAAAAAAAGGCCAATTGCCTTGGCTGCGCCCCGATGCCAAATCACAAGTTTCAGTGCGTTATCAAAACGGTAAGCCGCAGCAAATCGAGACAGTGGTGATTTCCACGCAGCACGATCCGGATATTTCACATTCCGCTTTGAGCGAAGCGGTTATTGAAGAAGTCATTAAACCGGTATTACCTGCTTCGATGATCAGTAACCGTATTCAATATCTGGTGAACCCCACCGGGCGTTTTGTGGTAGGTGGTCCGATGGGCGATTGCGGCTTGACCGGACGTAAGATCATTGTCGATAGCTATGGTGGTGCAGCGCATCATGGCGGCGGTGCTTTTTCCGGCAAAGATCCATCCAAGGTAGATCGATCCGCCACCTATGCTGGACGTTATGTGGCTAAAAATATCGTGGCGGCTGGAATTGCCAGTAGGTGCGAAGTGCAGGTGGCATATGCCATTGGTGTTGCACGACCTGTTTCATTGATGGTCAATACATTCGGTACGGGTAAAATTGCCGATGAAAAGATTGTTCAACTCATCGAAAAACATTTTGATTTACGTCCACGCGGTATCATTCATGCGCTTAACTTGTTACGTCCGATCTATGCCAAGACAGCTGCTTATGGGCATTTTGGACGTGAACTTCCTGAGTTTACCTGGGAAGCTACGGATAAGGCCGCGCAATTACGTGCTGATGCCGGTCTCTAAATTTTCTGTAATCTTTGCCGACATTAATAACCTTTAATTGGTTTTCCCCTATGGTGAGGAGCGCTGCAGCGGTTGGTTCCGCGAGGCTCAGCATAGGCGGGTATTTGTCACAACGGCGCTCGTTCATAAATTGAGGAGATGATTATTATGAACGCTGTGCTTAATTCCGATGGTAGTTTCTTTACTGACTATAAGGTTGCTGATATTGCATTGGCAGAATGGGGACGTAAAGAAATCGCGATCGCTGAAACGGAGATGCCGGGTTTAATGGCATTACGTAAGGAATATGCAAACCAAAAGCCACTGGCAGGTGCCAGGGTTGCCGGTTCTTTGCATATGACGATTCAAACGGCGGTATTGATCGAAACACTGGTAGCGCTGGGTGCCGAAGTGCGCTGGGCTTCCTGCAATATATTTTCCACTCAGGATCATGCAGCTGCTGCGATTGCTACCAGAAATATTCCGGTATTCGCCTATAAGGGCGAGTCGCTTGAAGATTACTGGGAATACGCGCACAAGATTTTTGAATGGACGGCTGCCGGTCAATCGGTCGGCGCCAATATGATTCTGGATGATGGCGGGGATGCGACGTTATTGCTGATTCTGGGTACAAAAGCTGAGAAAAATCCTGCGGTTATTGCGAATCCAGGCAACGAGGAAGAAACCGCATTATTTGCATCGATCAAAAAGAAATTGGCAACCGAACCCAATTGGTACTCAACCAATCTGGCCAGGATACGCGGTGTAACAGAAGAAACCACGACCGGTGTGCATCGTTTATATGAAATGCAGAAAAATGGCGAACTGCCGTTTCCCGCTTTCAACGTGAATGACTCCGTCACAAAATCGAAGTTTGATAATTTGTACGGTTGCAGGGAATCTTTGGTTGATGGTATCAAACGTGCCACGGACGTCATGATTGCCGGCAAAATTGCTGTGGTTTGCGGATATGGTGATGTCGGCAAAGGCTGCGCACAATCATTGCGAGGTTTGGGAGCGACTGTCTGGATCACTGAAATTGATCCGATTTGCGCGCTGCAAGCTGCGATGGAAGGGTATCGCGTAGTAACGATGGACGATGCATGCAGTCAGGCGGATATCTTTGTTACCGCAACCGGTAATCTGCGCGTCATCACGCATGATCACATGCTGAAAATGAAGGATCAGGCGATCATTTGCAATATTGGTCACTTTGATTCGGAAATTGATATCGCATCCATTCAAAAATACCAATGGGAAAATATCAAACCGCAAGTGGATCACGTCATATTCCCTACCGGCCGCCGTATCATCGTGTTGGCACAAGGCAGGCTGGTGAATCTGGGATGTGCGACCGGCCACCCTTCTTTCGTGATGTCCAGCTCGTTTACCAATCAAGTATTGGCGCAAATGGAGCTATGGCAGAACGGTGCAAATTATCAGAAAAATGTTTATGTATTGCCTAAACACTTGGATGAAAAAGTGGCGCGTTTGCACATCGGAAAATTGGGTGTGAAACTCACTGAATTGACCGATGAACAGGCTAACTACCTGGGATTGAGCAAAAACGGTCCATTCAAGCCAGAAATGTACCGGTATTAATCGTCCTTCTTTTTTACTGGAAGAGCTGGCGCATGAATTTGCATCTGCTCTGCTGGTTCTTTCAGTAAGAAAATAATGATTATATCTACGTAGTTACGACAGTAGTCGTGCTAATTCTGTATCCATAGAGCTTGCAAAAATGGAATCACAAAAAAAATTTCCTCCTGCTTTCAGCTTTGAACTTTTTCCACCGCAAACTCCCGAAGGTGTTGAGAAACTCCGGTTGACGCGCCAGCAGCTGGCACGATTCAATCCCAAGTTCTTTTCGGTAACCTTTGGTGCGGGAGGTTCGACGCGCGAGCGGACGCTCGAGACCGTGCTGGAAATTCAAGCGGAAGGGCATGTCGTTGCACCGCATCTTTCTTGTATCGGCTCAACGCAACATAACATTCGTGCCATTTTGGAAAAGTATTACGAAGCGGGAATCCGCCATATTGTCGCGTTGCGCGGTGACTTGCCGTCTGGAATGGCGCAAGCCGGCGAGTTTCGTTACGCCAGCGAACTGGTAGCTTTTATCCGGCAGGAATACGGATCTTCTTTCCATATCGAGGTAGCAGCTTACCCGGAATATCATCCACAGGCGCGGTCTGCGCAAGCGGATTTTGATAATTTCAAACGTAAAATTGAAATGGGCGCCAGTTCGGCGATTACGCAATATTTCTATAACGCCGACGCTTATTTTCATTTTGTTGAGTTATGCGAGGCAGCCGGTTTGAATATTCCGGTTGTTCCCGGCATCATGCCGATCAATAAATTTTCACAACTGGTCAGATTCTCGGACACTTGCGGCGCAGAGATTCCACGTTGGATTCGTAAGAAACTCGAAGGTTATGGCGACGACAGTGAATCGATTCACGCTTTTGGATTGGATGTTGTCACTGGTTTATGTGAACAGCTATTGCAAGCCGGTGCACCCGGATTGCACTTTTATACGTTGAACTCCGCCAACTTGACATCCGCTATCTGGCAACGTCTTAATCTTCACGCGCGCTAACAATCAACTCGTAGCAGTACATTGTTTTATCAGATTCTACGCTAGTAAAACATCGTATCCACGAAATTGCCCGATACGAATTCATGGCAGAAAAGCCACGAAACCGGAATGAACTTTTTCCTGATTCCTTCAGCCAGTATATAATGCGCATCAATATTCTGATTAAAATAAAAAAGCATGGGGTTTCAAAATGACAAAGAAGATAGCTGCTTCTGATAAGACTACTGCAGAATTAGAGGGTGCAGATAAGACGGGTCCGGATGTTTCAATCATGGAAGCTTGTATTGCGCATGCCAAAGAAGTCAAGGCTACGCAACTCGAGCTTATTAAGAGCAAGGGTTATGATTTCGCGCCTGAATTCAGGGATATGACTGTTCAACTTTATTTGTTTGGTGTCATGTGGAAGTTCGCGGAAAACTTGGGCAGCGCTGATGATGCGCGTGAATTGGCGTTCGCGGCATTGGCGGAATTTTTCGTGCAAGAGCGCATGCCCCAGCAGAAAGTCGCCAAGCGCGTTGAGTTTCTCAGGAAAATGTCCAAAATTGAAGAAGATCACAATGCACTAGCGGTCGCTATCGGTTATGAATCTGAACCTGGTGATAACAGTCTGGCGGAAGTATTTGATCACTACGTAGATGATACGCAAGTATCCGGAGCGTTCTGGCGATTGTATGATCGCGGCAGAAAGATCATGTTGTACGGCGGTTTGGGAATTGCCTTTTTGGTGATTTGGTTTGTTACCTTATTCATGCCGGGAAATACCACGATTGCGATACTTGCGAGCGGGCTTATTGCTGCGGCGATTTTTGTCATTCCGGTATTTTTAATCGGTATTTTCATCTATCGCACAAAAATCAAGAAAGCGAAGCAAGCGAGCTAGTCCTGCTCGTGGAATCAAGATGTTCTAACTGTTCGGTGTATAGCAATTCACGTAGATTGATCAACCGGCTGCTGGTGTAAAAATGAGTGCTCAGATTATCGATGGAAAGAAATTGGCCGAATTGGTGCGGACTGAATGGAAAGCGCGCGCGGAAAAACTGATTCAACTGGGCATCAAGCCAGGGTTGGCAGTCATTATTGTGGGAGACAATGCGGCATCCAGTCTGTATGTCAGAAATAAAGTTAAAGCTTGCAGCGATATTGGTATTTATTCCGAAGTACATAGTTTTCCGCAGCATGCGGAACAGGATGAAGTATTGAATTGTATTCAGGTACTCAATCAGAATCCGCACATTCATGGCATTCTGGTTCAGCTACCGTTGCCCGCTCATTTTGAGAATAACCGCGTCATCGCATCCATCGCCGTTGAAAAAGATGTCGATGGTTTTCATCTGTATAACGTCGGCGCATTGGTTACCGGCAATACCATTTTTTCTCCTTGCACGCCGTACGGCGTGATGGTAATGCTGGAAAGAAACCGGATTCCGATTGAAGGACAACATGCGGTGGTGATCGGGCGCAGCAACATTGTGGGTAAGCCAATGGCATTCATGTTGCTGGAACAAGGCGCTACGGTGACTATTTGCACTTCAAAAACACGCAATTTGCAGCAATTTACCAAAAATGCGGATATTCTGGTTGTAGCGACCGGGAAGCCGCGTATGGTTACCGCCGGGATGGTAAAACCCGGTGCTGTCGTCATTGATGTCGGTATCAACCGATTGCCGGATGGGAAACTCTGCGGTGATGTCGATTACGACACCGTCAAGGAAGTTGCGGGTTTTATTACACCCGTTCCGGGAGGGGTTGGGCCTATGACCATCACCATGCTGTTGTGCAATACTATTCTGGCGGCGGAACGGGCCCAGACCGGTCTTAAAATCGGGTAAGCAAGTTAATAAACTTAAATGAGCGTGTGTGCATATGGAACAGCAACCGGACATTGATCCGCAGGAAACACAAGAATGGCTGGATGCGCTGGATTCGGTCATCGTCAGTGCAGGCGGCGAACGTGCTCATTTTCTACTGGAAAAACTGATCGAGAAAGCCCGCCGCTCCGGCGCTTATCTGCCTTATAGCGCCACGACCGCGTATATCAATACTATTCCCACAGGTAAGGAAGCACGCTCGCCGGGCGACAATGCCATCGAGCACCGGATTCGCTCGTATGTGCGCTGGAATGCGATGGCGATGGTGTTGCGCGCCAACAAAAATACCAATGTCGGCGGGCACATCGCCAGCTTCGCTTCAGCCGCGACGCTTTACGACGTGGGTTACAATCATTTCTGGCATGCGCCATGTGAAACGCACGGCGGCGATTTAGTCTATGTACAGGGGCATTCTTCTCCAGGCGCTTATGCCTATGCATTTTTATCCGGCGAATTGAGCCAAGAGCAACTGGATAATTTCCGCCAGGAAACGGGCGGTAATGGTTTGTCTTCGTATCCGCACCCATGGCTGATGCCTAATTTCTGGCAGTTTCCCACGGTTTCGATGGGACTTGGCCCGTTGATGGCGATTTACCAGGCGCGCTTTATGAAATACTTGGGCAGCCGCGGATTGGTCAATACCGACGGCCGTAAAATCTGGGCTTTCATGGGCGACGGCGAGATGGATGAGCCCGAGTCGCTCGGTGCTATTCCATTGGCGTCGCGCGAAAAATTGGATAATCTGATTTTTGTTGTTAATTGTAATTTGCAGCGTTTGGACGGTCCGGTGCGCGGCAACGGCAAAGTCATTCAAGAATTGGAAGGCGCTTTTCGCGGTGCCGGCTGGAATGTCATCAAAGTGATCTGGGGTTCGTATTGGGATCCGTTATTAGCTAAAGATACCAAAGGATTATTGCAGAAACGCATGATGGAATGCGTCGATGGCGAGTACCAGAACTTCAAAGCCAGAGACGGTGCGTATGTGCGCGAACACTTTTTCGGCAAATACCCGGAGCTGCTGGAGATGGTCGCTACGATGTCGGACGACGATATCTGGCGGTTAAACCGCGGCGGGCACGACCCTCATAAAGTCTACGCGGCGTATGCAGCGGCGGCAAAACATATCGGACAGCCAACGGTGATTCTGGCCAAAACGATCAAAGGGTATGGCATGGGTGAAGCCGGTGAAGCACAAAACATTACCCATCAACAGAAAAAAATGGGAACGACTTCGTTAAAAGCGTTCCGCAATCGCTTTGGTTTGGATATTCCAGACGACAAGATCGACGAAATCCCTTATTTGACGTTTGCCGAGGATTCGCCGGAATTCATCTATATGCGCGAGCGGCGCAAGGCGTTGGGCGGCACCTTTCACCGCCGTAAACCGCGCGCAGAAGCATTGCAGGTACCATCATTGTCCGCTTTTCAAGCACTGCTGAAGGCCAGCGGTGAAGGGCACGAATCGTCGACCACGATGGCGTTTGTGCGGATTCTGAATATTCTGGTGAAAGACAAGCAAATCGGCCGACATATCGTACCGATTGTTGCGGATGAATCGCGTACGTTTGGTATGGAGGGAATGTTCCGGCAATTAGGCATCTGGTCATCGAGCGGTCAATTGTATACACCGCAGGATGCGGATCAGCTGATGTATTACAAGGAAGACAAGCATGGGCAAATTTTGCAGGAAGGTATCTGCGAAGCGGGCGCTATGTCATCCTGGATCGCGGCAGCGACAGCTTATAGCACGCATGGGATCCAAATGATTCCATTTTTTATTTTTTATTCCATGTTCGGGTTTCAGCGTATCGGTGATTTGGCGTGGGCCGCCGGTGACATGCGCTGCCGCGGTTTTTTACTGGGCGGAACGGCAGGGCGCACCACATTGAATGGCGAGGGATTGCAACACGAGGACGGGCACAGTCATGTCGTTGCATCGACGATTCCCAACTGCGTAGCGTATGATCCGGCATTTGCGTACGAATTGGCGGTCATCATTCAGGACGGATTGCGCCGCATGTATCAAGAGCAGGAGGATATTTATTATTACATCACGGTGATGAATGAAAACTACACTCACCCTGAGATGCCGGTTGGTGCTGAAAAAGATATTTTGAAAGGCATGTATTTATTCTGTGAAGCGGATGCGGATGCGGATGCTGAAGCACCGTGTGTGCAACTGCTCGGCGCCGGAACCATCCTGCGTGAGGTGATTGCCGCCGCAGAAATACTAAAACAAGACTATGCTGTGCATGCCGATGTCTGGAGTGTAACCAGTTTCAATGAGTTAAGACGCGAGGCTTTGGCTGTCACCCGCTGGAATATGCTGCATCCGCAACAACCGGCAAAAGAATCGCATGTGGAAAATTGTCTTAATGGCAGAAAAGGCCCCGTAGTGGCCGCGACGGATTATATGAAAATCTATGCGGATCAGATTCGTGAATTTGTGCCGGGCAGGTATCGCGTGTTAGGAACCGATGGCTTCGGCCGTTCCGATACGCGTCAGAAACTGCGCCATTTCTTCGAGGTCGACCGGTTCTATATTACCGTGGCGGCACTCAAGGCATTATCGGAAGAAGGAAAGATCACCCAGCAGCAAGTCACTCAAGCCATTGAGAAGTATGGTATCGATCCGGAAAAATCCAATCCGGCGGCCAGTTGACCGGTGATGGATCAACAACAATGAATGTGCGTCATTGCATTCTCCCATTCGAAGGCGTGTGAGGAAAGCGTGTGGCTGAATTAAAAAAAGTGCTCATTCCGGATATCGGTGACTTTAAAGAAGTGCCGGTTATTGAAGTGCTGGTCAAAACGGGCGATATGGTGAAGGCCGAAGATTCGCTGATTACGCTCGAATCCGACAAAGCGACGATTGAAATTCCAGCGCCTTATTCCGGTTTGGTGAAGGAAATATTGGTCAAAGCGGGTGACAAAGTATCGCAAGGTAGCACCGTGTTGACCCTGGAAGTTTCTGATAACAACCGCGTGGAAGCGCTTCCTGAAGTTTCCGTGGCTGCCGCTGTTCAAAAAGAAACCGCACCGCAACCGCAGCAGGACGCTAAGCCGGTTGTTAACCAACCGCAGAATCTGCCACAAACTGTATCCACGGTCAGCAATGCTCCATCCAAAGCGCATGCCAGTCCGTCGATCCGCCGCTTTGCGCGGGAACTCGGCGTCAATCTCGATTTGATTACCGGCAGCGGCCCCAAACATCGCATTCTCAAAGAAGATGTGCAGGCTTATGTGAAAGCCGAATTGTCAAGATCCCGTGGCACCGGGACGGGTGCGGCATTGAATTTGCTGCCTTGGCCGCAGGTGAATTTTGCCAAGTTTGGCGCGGTTGAATTAAAACCGTTAACGCGCATTAAACAAATTTCCGGCGCGAATTTACACCGCAACTGGGTGATGATTCCGCACGTCACGCAGTTTGACGAAGCGGATATCACCGATTTAGAAGCATTGCGGAAAGAATCCAACGATAGCGGTAAAGAAAATAGAGTCAAACTGACCTTATTGGCTTTCTTGATGAAAGCGTTAATCGCACCTTTGAAGAAATTTCCCGAATTCAATGCATCGCTGGATAACGATAGCAATGGTGAAGCCAATTTAATCGTCAAGCATTATTACCACCTTGGCTTTGCCGTGGATACCGCCAATGGATTGGTGGTGCCGGTCATAAAGGATGTCGATCAGAAGGGGATCATCACTATTGCCGAAGAATTGGCGAGATTGTCTGCACTGGCACGCGAAGGCAAGTTAAAACCCACTGACATGCAAGGTGCGAGCTTTACCATTTCCAGCCTGGGTGGTATTGGCGGAACAGCTTTTACACCCATCATCAACGCACCGGAAGTGGCCATTTTGGGTATTTCCAAGGCCAGTATCAAACCGGTTTTTCGTGACCACCAATTTGTGCCACGCCTCATGCTGCCTTTGTCGCTTTCCTATGACCATCGTGTCATCGATGGTGCAACGGCGGCCCGTTTTACGACGCATCTATCGGAAGTATTGACGGATATGCGCTTGGCGTTGCTATGATCCGCATCGTTCATTTCTTTATTCACAACTATGGCTGTTACCGATAAGTTTCCACTGATTGGCATTTATGGCGGGACATTTGATCCTATCCACTATGGACATTTACGCGTTGCTGAAGAACTGCTGGATATCGCCGGTTTAAGGCGCATGATCTTTGTTCCCTCGGGTGCTCCCCGGTTACGCGCTGCGCCCACGGCATCGAGAGGGCATCGCACAGCCATGGTGCGGCTGGCCATTCAGGATAACAACCGGTTTTCGCTCGATGAACGGGAAATCAACCGGCCCGGAATCAGCACAACGGTGCAATCGTTACAGGAGTACCGGCGCGAGCTGGGAGATAACACCGCGCTTTGCTTTGTATTGGGCATCGATGCATTTGCTAAGATCAATCAATGGTCTGAATGGCATGAGTTATTCGATTTGTGTCATTTCATCGTGGTTACCCGGCCAGGCTTTGTTTCCATCAATGCAGGCCAGAATTTGCCCGACGAGGTGCGGAAAATATTGTCTTCCCGCTGTGTCACTGATGTCAGTGAGCTCGAATTGCAATCCGGCGGTTTTATTTATATGGCGCAAACATCGTTGCTGGAAATATCGGCTTCACAAATTCGACAGTTGATCAGCGCTGGGAAAAGCATACGCTATCTGCTGCCCGAGAGTGTCGCTGAGTATATTAAATTCAATCGTTTATACACTGAGAACCTATGAATTCAGAAAAACTGGTACCTGTCATTGTCGATGCTTTGGAGGAAATTAAAGCGCACGATATTGATGTGATTAATGTGTCCAAAATTACTGCGATGTTTGGATATATCATTATCGCCAGTGCCGACTCAACCCGTCAGACCAAAGCGCTGGCCAATAATGTGCAAGAAAAAGTTAAAACCGCCGGGGGAAAGGTTTACAGCATGGAAGGGGAGCAGACAGGGGAATGGTTGCTAGTTGATTTGGGTGATGTGATTGTGCATATCATGCTGCCAGCTGTACGCGAGTATTACAATCTGAAAGCGCTATGGTCGGAGCGGAATTAGCACGCTAAAGTACGATCAACTGATTTCTTTGGGTCATGAAATTTTTTATACTCGCGGTTGGAAACAAAATGCCGGATTGGGTAGAAGCTGGTTATGCCGAATATACCAAGCGCTTATCCCATGAAATTAACATTAATTTAATCGAGATTAAACCGGAAAAGCGGGTTGGCGGAAAACCGGTCGAGCAGCTTCTGCAAGCGGAAGCTCAACGGATTCGTGCCGTTTTACCGCCGAATTGCCACATTGTGGCACTTGATGAGCGGGGCCAGCAATGGACAACGGTGCAATTCGCGGATGTGATCAACACATGGATGGCAGCGGGCGAAGCTATTGCATTCGTTATTGGCGGTGCTGATGGACTGCATGGTGATATCAAGCGAACCGTGCATGAACTGATGGCTTTGTCGAAGCTTACGTTACCGCATGGTTTGGTTCGTGTGCTGCTGGCGGAACAGATCTATCGTGCAGTGTCGATTAACAAAAACCACCCTTATCATCGCGCTTGAACAGGATCACGGAAATGTGAAGCGCGCCCCGTGGTGATTAGGTTTTAAAATACAATGAATGAAATGATCAAATCCCGATTGAAAGTGATGATTGACTGTAATGCTCTCTGAGAATCAAATATATCTTGCATCAAGAAGCCCCAGAAGACGTGAATTGTTAAGGCAGATTGGGGTGAAATTCAACTTGCTGATGATGCGTGAAACACTAGGGCGTGCGATCGATATCGATGAACAGCCGCTTACGGGCGAGGCTCCGTCAGAGTATATCTACCGGGTGGTCCGGGCCAAAGCGAACGCCGGCTGGAAACGGATAATGCAACGCCACTTGCCGGTTTTGCCGGTGTTGGTGGCGGATACCATTGTGACGATAGATGGATGCATTCTCGGGAAACCGCGAGACAATGCACATGCCGAAGAAATGCTAAAAATCTTGTCAGGCCGCACGCATCAGGTTCTGACAGTGATCGGTGTTGGCGTGAAGGATGACGTGCAAATGCGGTTGTCGATATCAACGGTACGATTTCGTGAAATCAGCGAACGTGAGATTCGTAGTTATTTAGTGAATAATAATTCGCTGGATAAAGCAGGCGCATATGCCATTCAAGGCATGGCGGCCGCTTTCATTGTCGAGATGTCCGGCAGCTATAGCGGCATTATGGGGTTGCCGCTCTATGAAACAGCGCAGTTACTGGCAGAAACCGGTATAGAAATTTTCCAATAAGATTATGGTAGCGCGCTCTTAAGTCTGATTTATCGCTACATCCAATTTCTGATTTGTTTGAGAACCAATTGTATTGAATATGAGCAATGAGATTCTTGTTAATATCACGCCGCAAGAAACCCGGGTAGCAATATTAGAGCAGGGTGTTACGCAAGAACTTCACATTGAACGGACGAGCGGCCGGGGCATTGTCGGGAATATCTATAACGGCCGTGTCAGCCGTGTTTTGCCGGGGATGCAATCGGCTTTTGTCGATATTGGTCTGGACCGTGCTGCTTTCTTGCATGTGGCGGATATCCGCGACTCCAATCCGGAGGGCGATACGGCCAAACCTATTGAGAAACTGTTATATGAAGGGAATAGCATCCTGGTGCAGGTGATCAAGGACGCGATTGGCACCAAAGGTGCACGGTTGTCCACGCAAATAAGTCTGGCGGGCCGTTTGCTGGTATACCTGCCGCAAGAATCGCATATCGGTATTTCTCAGCGTATTGAAGACGATAGCGAACGTGAGTTGTTGCGGGAAAGGTTACAGCAGATTTTGCCGGCAGAAGAAAAAGGCGGATATATTATTCGCACCATGGCGGAAACCGCTGACGAGGCCAATTTGCGTGCCGATCTGGAATATCTGCACCGCTTATGGCGCGACATTCAACAGAAATCAGTGACGATTGCGGCGCCTGTTTTACTTTATCAGGATCTGGATCTCAGCCATCGGATATTGCGCGATTTCGTGGATGAAGATTCCACCCGGATTCTCGTGGATTCGCGGGAGAATTATCAACGGCTGGTTCGCTTCGCGCACAATTACATGACTTACATCGCTGAACGCATTGTGTTGTACACGGGAGATCGCCCGTTATTCGATTTGTATGGTGTGGAAGAAGAAATCGAAAAGTCATTGGCCAAACGTGTCAATTTAAAGTCCGGCGGGTATCTGATCATCGATCAAACCGAAGCACTGACCACGATGGACGTCAATACCGGTGGATTCATCGGTGTGCGTAATTTCGACGACACTATTTTCAAAACCAACCTGGAAGCCGCTCAGGTTATTGCCAGGCAACTGCGTCTGCGTAATCTCGGTGGCATTATCATTATCGATTTCATCGATATGGATTCCGAGGAACATAAGCAGGCGGTTTTAGCGGAATTCAACAAAGCACTGTCCAAGGATCGCACGCGCATAACCGTCAATGGATTCAGTGCCCTGGGGTTGGTTGAAATGACACGTAAGCGAACCCGGGAAAGTCTTGCACACGTGCTATGCGAAACCTGCCCGACTTGTCAGGGGCGGGGGGAAATCAGAACCGCGCAAACCATTTGTTACGAAATATTGCGCGAATTGCTGCGCGAAGCCAGGCAGTTTGAAGCCAATGAATTTCGCATTCTGGCATCGCAGCAAGTAATCGATCTTTTTTTAGATGAAGAATCGCAAAGCTTAGCCCAACTGGGTGATTTCATTGCAAAACCGATCAGCTTGCAGGTTGAAGAGTCGTATACGCAAGAGCAGTATGATGTGATCTTGATGTAACGTAATGCGGTTTTTAGCATTACTTTGCAGCTTCGTTTCAGTATCAAGGGCCGGTTCAATCTGCGGCTATTCTTTTATTATTAAAATTTTTCAATAACTTGTGGTCTGGTCTGCATATCAAGCGGATACTTAGAACGATATAAGTAAAATGAGGTGTCGATCACCCCTATTTTGCCTATATCGATTTCTTATCACTATTCCTACCTCTGTTTTTTGTAACTATCCATCAGCTGTTCAGCAACCGCTCTCTTTTTTGGTCTGTTCTTCTCTTTGAAAATAAGCTTTACTGAATTTTAATTGATTTAATTTTTTAGTGTCGTTTAGTTATATGAATTTATTGATTAAATTCTTAGAATAAAACTATTCTACCTGATTTCTTTAGGAATTAAATTAGAAATAATCTAAGGTTTTTACTTATTTTATGTAAGTAATTTACTTAACCTAGGTAAGTTTTTTGTCTTTAAAAATGCAATCAATTTGCCTGTTAACGGTAATAATTTTTTCTGATTAGATTGGCATTTTTGCCCATTAAATAATAATGGTTTTACTAATATACAACGCAATCCCGGCGCGATACGATTTACCTAAGCTTATTTTTTGAAGAATCGCCATCTCGAGAGCTGAGATAAAGAAGTTTTGTGATCTTGGAAGTATACGTTGCAGAAAAATGACGGATTGCAGAATACCGGTTTATTTCAACGATGAAAAATTCTTCAACAAGCTTTTTGACTATAAAGATTAAATTTATATTAAGTTGAACAGAAAGGTTTTATAAAGTTTATCACTAACAGTTTACGAGAGAGAGGTATTTTTATGGCAACACGGTCTGATGATGAATCGCTAGTCTCGCAGCAAAAGAAAGTAGAGGCTGCTAAGAAAGAGGGGTCGGCTGCTTTTCAGTCGCAGTATTTTTTTCGTGATACTGCAGCGGGTTTAATTACTGGAGCGATGGCGATTCCATTAACGATTGGTATTGCGATTATGTCGAACTATCCAATCAAAGTAGGCTTGGCTACAGTAGCTTTTGCTTCCTTGATTGGATGGATAAATGCCTGGTTCAAGCCGGGCAATTTTATTGGATCACCGGGTATTGCGGCCGGGTTGGCTCCAGTGTTGGCGATGGGTGTGGCTGCTTTTGGTATTCAGAATATGGCATTTTGTATCTGTATGACCGCCATTATGCAGGCCATTATTTGGAAGTTTAATTGGCAACGTTATTTGCTTGTTGCGGTTCCGGTATATCTGGTTGAAGGATTGCTGGCTGGTGTTGGATTAAAGATTTTGTTGAAATTCTCAGAATTTACCTACGAAATACCTGCGGAATTGGTGACGGAAGATTTCTGGAATGAAGCGCGTATTCAGATGGCGGCTATTTCAGCGGGTGGTCTTGGTCTATTTTTACTCTTATTTGCTAAGTTCAAAGATACACAACCGGCAGTTCCATATTTCGCGATCATTGTCGGCGGCGTGATCCTGGCGCAGTTTATGACTGTCCCTATGATTTCTGTAGAAGATATTGAGCTGCAATTGAAATTGCCATTACCGAGTGAAGATACGACAATTTTGATGTTGGCGTACATGATATTTTTCTGCGCCATGCTGGCGATTGTGGATGTGATTGAACAGGTGATGAGTAATGCGGCAATTGAGAAAATTGATCCGTTAAAACGTAAAACCAATAGTAATAATAGTTTGCTTGCAATCTGGATTGCTAATTTAGGCTCGAGCTTCTTCGGTGGTATGACCAACTTGGATGGTCTAGCTAAAAGCACGACCAATAAACTTGCTGGCGCGATGACTAAATTCTCGGTCTTGATTATTGGTTCCGTGGTGTGCTTCTTTACGTTTAATACACATTATCTTGATTATTTGCCCAAATTCGCTTTGGCGGCCATCATGTTATTTACCGGTTATAAGATGATTGCCGGGTTGGTACACGTTACACATTATGGTCCTTATGCGCTGATATTGGCATTCTTAACAGCGGGCTTAGTCTATAAAGTAGGTATTTTTGAGGGCTTGTTAGTTGCAATGGTGATCCATGGTGTAGTGCACTATTTGGTATATACCAAACATGAGAATATGCCTGGAAAATCAGTTGTTAAACGTTATTTTGACAATCTAAGAAAAGATAATAGTAATTTGCAGTAAGCATGTTGAATAGTATGGCTTTTCGTAAACTGTTAGTGATTTGCAAGCAAAAGAATCAAAGTATTACCGTAAAACGTATCGAATACATTGAGGAGAATTAGTCATGTTTAAAAAATTATTAGTATCTGTAATTAAACAGTATTTTGTTTATTTGAAAAAAATGCACAGCAATAATCTGCAAGACAAATTGCCGTCGCATAATTTGTCGTAATCCAATGGTGTTTAAGAACTAAAAGTATTACTACTTGGTTAACAAACCCAACAGGAATTCATTAAGAGAATAGTGTATGTACAAAAGAATAATGGTGGCAGTCGACGGTAGCGAGATAGCTCAGCAAGCGTTAGCGGAAGCAATAAACATAGCTAACACTTATAACGCAACTTTATGCATTGTTCATAGCATCGGCAGTGAAAATGAGGCCGATAAAAGTCGAGGCAATGAAATTCTTGAGAAAGCTAAATCCGATACTAATGTTTTAAGTGTCGAAACCCGTCTCATCAATGCCGAAGCTGAATATGGATTAAATGGTATCGCAGATGCTATTGCTGCCGCTGTTTATGATTGGAAAGCGGATTTGATCGTAGTGGGAACATCCAATCGTCGTGGATTGGAACGTTTCTACGTAGGTTCCGTTGCTGAGCAATTGGTTGCAAAAGTTGATTCTTCAATATTATTGGTGCGCTCAAAATAAAACGGGAAATTAAATCTGTTTATTTAAGGGTAATAAGTAACGTGCCTAACAAGAGTCAATACGTAAGCACAAAATTTTATAAACAATTATTTTTAATACCAAGGAAATTATCATGTCAACAAAACAAATATTTACTATTGCAATTATTGCTATAGGAGCTAGCTTGTTATCGATGTTTGAACTAACCCAGTATATCTTTAACTGGATTATTACCGATGGTCAGTTGGGATTGGCGTTTTTTGTTGCTTATATCGTGATCGCTTTAAAATTTGGTAAGTCAACAAGCAAAAAGAAATACGTAAATGGATATGAAGCGTCTTTGAACAGAAATTAAGTTTTTTAGTTTACTAATTATTTTAATTTTTGGATTTTCAATTTACATTTTGATTTAAGCAATATATTTGCCTCATCTTTAAATATTTACAATCCCTATTTATTGTAAATGGACCGCTTAACCCAAGCATTCAATGAAAAATTTTTCTTAAGAATGTCACAATGATCCTGGAGGTCATGGGCGTGTTGAATTGGGTTCTATATTTAATTTTTGCAGTTATTTTTTCTTTATTCTGTTTTGAGATATGTACTAGAAATTCTCAAAAAATGAATCATCGCCCTTCAAGAAACATCAGACTTCAGCTTTAAGAAATTGAAAACCCCGCTGTAATCAGCGGGGTCTTTTTTTGAACTATATGAGTTGATAATTTCAACTTGATTATTGGTTTTATTTCGACATTCTTTCACTGCTGCTTGTAACAGAACGATCAGATGAATTTCTCAATGATTTATTTTTACCGTAGGGTTTTTTGAGGATAGTTGGTATTTTAAGCGCCCAAAATTCTTCGCGAAAATGCTTCACAGCACTCGAATTGTTATTGTTGCTGAGAGATCCAGCGTGTAGCGTAGCGAATCAAATCGGCGCCATCTTTCAGGTTTAATTTTGACCGGATATTAAAGCGGTGCGTGTCGATGGTTTTAATGCTGCGGCACAGCATTTGAGAGATTTCGTGACTATTATGTCCTTGCCCGATTAAGTGTAAAACTTCAAGTTCACTGGATGTCAGTGCATTTATTAGATGTTCAGGTTCCGAGCTTTTCATAACCATTCGTTTTAAAAGCTTTTTGTGCATCTGCTTGCTGAGATAAACATTACCTTTTAGAACCTCACGGATAGCTTCAAGCAGTACTTCACCAGGTTCATGTTTCATGACATAACCCAGTGCGCCCGAGCGCAATGCGCGTTCAGCATAAACCGATTCATCATGCATGGAGATAAAAAGTACCGGTAAATCCGGAACCGCTGCATGTATACTCTTGATGACTTCAAGTCCCGATACCGTTTTGAGTGTTACATCCAATAAAATAATATCAATCGAATTATTTTTCTTGAGTATTTCCATTGCTTCAGCGCCATCACCCGCTTCAGCAAAAACTTCCATATCCGGTTCCATATTGATGAGCATTGCAAGGCCATGCCGTAACATGGCGTGATCATCAACTAGCATTACTTTTGCTTTCATTGTCGATATTTTTAGTTAATTGTGTTTTTAAACGAACTTCTGTGCCACCTTCTTTGCGGGCTAAAATTTCCATCTTTGCGCCCAATTGCTTCGCACGGTATTGCATAATTTTAATGCCCATTCCCGGTGTCGATGGATGATTGATATCCATTCCAGTAAAACCACATCCATCATCGCAGATTGATAAGCGAAGCGTATTTTCATCGGATGTTAAGGTAATGGTTATATGCTGCGCTTTACCATGCCGGATGGCATTATTAACAGCTTCTTGCGTAATCCGGTACAAATTGAGTGCTACACTATTGTCATTGATTATACTAATGTTATGCCACGAGAAATTACAGTCGATATTATACGTTGTTGAGATTCTGGTGGCCAAGGTTTGTAACGCTTGAATCAAGCCATTGGCTTCCAATTCGAATGGCAGTAATCCCTGCGCAAGCTGCTTGATGTGAATTACAGCAGTCTGTGTTTGTGAAGCAATCGAGGCTGCCAATGTGGTCAAATTTTCATTTCCGATCGTTGAAGCGGAAATTTTCTTTTCGAGTACCCTCGCTTGATAACCAATTGCAGCGATCTGTTGCCCGACATTATCGTGTAATTCCTGTCCGATCGTATGTGCTTGCTCTTCGGCCACGGAGACCAATGCTTGCTCTAACCGCCTGAGTTCAAGCCAGCTTCCTAAATCATTGGCAATCGCATTAACAAGCTTCTGTTCTTCCGGCACGCGAAATGGTTTGTTTTTAGAGTAAAAAATAATTAAATGCCCGCATTCTTTTCCATTAACGCAAATTTTCGATTGCAAAGCAGATTTATTGTCATAAATTTTATGACTAGATTCAAAGTTAGAGTGGTTAGTATCAATTTTGCTCACGGTGTGAGGTTGGTTGCTGACATTGGAATTCTCACTGAAAGAAGTAAAATATTTGCCATTGATATCGATTACAGCAGTCGCAATTTCCGGATACTGCAAAGCCGGTATCAAATATTTGAATATACTGAAGCAAACATCTTCTAACGAAAGCTCCATTCCTATACTGCGGCGGATTTCATACAGGCATGTGATTTCTTTAAGACGTGCATGCAATAACTCGTCAATTTGTTTGCGTTCAAGCCATAGCGCTAAATCACTCGTAATTGCATTAATCAGTCTTTGTTCTTCTATTACTAAAAAAGGTTTGTCTTTAGGGTAATAAACGCTTAACTGGCCACAAGCTTTACCATTAATGCAGATTTCTGATGTCAGTTCATGTGTAAAGTCCCTCGTCTGAGGTACGGAAGAAATGTGTTTTCCATCGAGATTGATTGTGATTGAAGTATATTCAGGGTGTTGCATGGCGGGTATTAAAAACTTAATAATATTTTGACAGACTGCTTCTATCGATAACTCCAGTCCGATACTGCGGCGGATTTCATATAGGCAAGTGATTTCTTTAAGGCGTTCCCGCAATTCACTTTCTTTGCGGCTTAATTCAATGGAAAATTGCTCGGCTGTTTCTTTAGCTTTCCTTGCTTCTTTTTCCGATTTGATGAGTTTGCGTACAAACCAGTTTAATAACAATATCTCGGCAATAATCAGTGCTGCAAGATAAATACTGATATCTTGCAGCTTTTCAGTAACCGGTTTAAATAATTCTTCCTCATCCAGCTTGAGAATCATGCTAAGACCAATGGAATCCAAGGAAGCATAGGTTTCTATCACAGGTACTTGACGATAATCCTTAGTGGCGGCAACCCCGCTTTTCCTGTAAACCGTCAGGAATTTGGATGGTCCACTTTCACTCGGAAGTAGATGCTTGAATTGGACGCCGTTAATCTGGCTAATCAGACAAGCCATTTCATGTTTTCCTTCTTCCGGTTTTGCGCATAAAACGAACTCACCGGTTTCGCCGATCGATCTTATCCCTATGAACCGGCTCGTGAGCTGCGGTAATTTGACTTGCGTAGTGATACTGCCAATGCGTTGTTTGTCTTGATCGAGCACATCATTTGTGGTGTGAAGAAAAAGTTGCTTGTCCCATATGAGGAATGTGTCTTTGTTTAACCGGAGCGCTTCTTTACTTTTGGAGAACTCACCTACTTGTGACAGTGTTTTACCGCGTATATCACGTACGATGGCTGCCGAGAAGCCCGCTTCAGGCAGCGAATTAACATTCCGCATCAGATCATGTAATGCATTGAGATTGCCAGGTTCGGCGGTGAGTTGTTGCATCGATTGAACAATAAAAGGGCGCAGCGATAGTGCGCGAGCATCTGCCAAACCTTTTTCAATTTGGGATTCCAGCAAAAATGACTTCCCTTGCAAGGCAACAGCCAATCCTCTACCCAGCACCGACTCGATTTCCTGCCGCATGGCAGTGTACACGGTAATGCCTGTAGTCAGCGTAAGTCCCAGCAATAATAAGCCACCTATAATGCTGATTTTGCGATCATCGCGTGTAAAAAACAAAACACTCTCCTTAATTATAATTCCCGGATCACAGATTCAATAAAGTATATTAGAAATGAAGATTTCTGATTAAAATTTCGCCGATCACGTTTGATGTGTTTGATAAAGTCATCAAGAATCGCACAATACTTCACCGAATGATCTGCGGTGCCATAGCTATCCTCAATGCGTTATAATCAGCAGTCTATTCCATTGATCGATAAAATAATGCTACAAGGTATCAATCTCGCATGTGTTCGCGGTGATCGCGAGCTTTTTAGAGATGTCAATTTTTCACTTGAAGCGGGTGGCTTGATGCAAGTGCGCGGCCCGAATGGGAGTGGCAAGACCAGTTTGTTACGCATGCTGTGCGGACTGTCCAATCCCGCCGCCGGTGAGACTCGCTGGAATGGCACTTCGATTCGCGTGCTGGATGGTGAGTATTATGGCGCGATGACTTATATCGGTCATTTAAGCGGCACGAAAGATGATTTAACGGTGATTGAGAATTTACGCATTTCAAGTGCGCTAGCGGGTTTTGACATCGGTGCCGATCAGGCGAAAGAAGCACTCGGTCATATCGGCTTACGGGGCAGGGAAGTATTGCCAGTCAAGGTGTTATCGCAAGGTCAGCGGCGCCGTGTTGCGCTGGCTCGTTTGCTGGTATGTAAAACTTCCTTGTGGATTCTGGATGAACCCTTGGTCGCATTGGATGTGGCAGCAGTTAAATTGATTCAGGAGTTGCTCGAGCAACATTTGCGGGAAGGTGGCATGGTAGTCATGACGACGCACCAAGAAATTGATATTACAGCAACATCAACTACACAGCTGCATCTGGCTTGATATGTTTATGTGGATAATTAAACGTGATCTCTTGCTGGCGGTACGGCGTCAAGCGGATGTGCTGACTACGCTGTTTTTTTTCATTATTGTGGTGAGCCTGTTTCCGCTCAGCGTCGGGCCGGAAATGAATATGCTCCGCACCATGGCGCCAGGTGTAGTATGGGTTGCGGCATTATTGGCTTCCATGTTGTCGCTGGGTCGCATGTTCTCTAATGATTATTTGGATGGCACATTGGAGCAAATGCTGCTGTCGCCGCAATCGTTATCGCTTTTGGTGCTGGGGAAAGCTTCTGCGCATTGGCTGGTGACCGGTGTGCCGCTGGTATTGATGGCGCCGGTTCTGGGTATTCAATATGACTTACCGGGGGAAGCGTTGCTGGTTTTAACGGCGGCTTTATTACTGGGTACTCCGGTGTTGAGTTTAATAGGCGCTATTGGTGCGGCACTGACTTTAGGGTTGCGCGGTGGTGGTGTATTGGTTTCGTTACTGGTGCTGCCACTCTATATTCCTGTGCTGATTTTTGGCGCGGGTGCGGTGGAAGCGAATATGTCCGGAATGGAATTTGATGCGCACTTGTCCTTGATCGGTGCATTTCTTTTAGTATCTGGTGTTTTCGCACCCTGGGCAGCTGCTTCAGCCTTGCGTGTTTCACTGGAGTAGAACAACGCTGGTAATATTGAAGTTGATTTAACTTTCAGATGATAATTTCAGTAAGTTTTTGCATTATCTGTATAAATTTTTCTGCAAGATCACTCGAGATATCGAAATCACTTCTGGAAAGTCAATTCTGGATTTTGTCATTTTAGTATCGATTTGGTATAGAATTGGCGGCTAAAAATTTAGGGCTGAATCGGAACTGAAATTTAACGTGAAGAATTATAAAATTTAAATATGGCTATTAATTGGTTCAAATATTCTTCTCCAGCCAGTTTTTATTCACTGGCGGGGAAAATGATTCCGATATTTGTTGTTGCTGCGATAGCACTTTTAGGCGCGGGACTTTATGTTGGTTTTTTTGTTGCGCCTACGGATTTCCAGCAAGGTGAAGCCTACCGGATTATTTTCATTCATGTTCCCGCAGCGTGGATGTCGATGTTTCTGTATGTCGTAATGGCGTTCTGGGCGGGTATTGGTTTGGCGTTTAATACCAGGCTTTCCTCCATGTTTGCAACAGCCATTGCTCCAACCGGTGCGATGTTTACCTTTATAGCGCTGTGGACGGGTGCATTATGGGGCAAGCCGATGTGGGGGACCTGGTGGGTATGGGATGCCCGGTTGACTTCCGAATTAATTCTGTTTTTTCTTTATATCGGTTTTATGTCATTGCAAGCAGCCATTGATGACCCGCGCCGCGCAGATAAAGCAGGTGCGATCATTGCGCTGGTTGGCGTGGTTAACGTTCCGATCATTTATTTCTCAGTGCAATGGTGGAATACCTTGCATCAAGGTGCATCCGTCAGTGTCAATCAAGCGCCTGCGATGGCGAGCACCATGCTGACAGGCATGTTGATTATGGTATTTGCAAGCTGGATGTATTCCATTGCAGTGATATTGAAGCGCACGCGTGTGATCATTCTGGAACGCGAGAGCCATACAGCATGGGTGGCTGAGCTACATAAGAACGGAGCGATATGATGATTTGGTCAAGCTGGTCGGAGTTTTTTTCAATGGGTGGGTATGGACTCTATGTGTGGGGTTCATACGTTGTGACACTGATTTGTATCGTAGGAGAGATTTTATTAATTTCCAGACGCCACCGAACTTTGGAAAAACAATACAGTCTCATTTACGGCATCAATAAAGAAGAGATAAAAAATGAAACCACGTCATAAAAAACTTGTAGTTATAGTATCCGGAGTGGCGGCATTAGGCGTTGCCGCTACACTCGTATTAAATGCATTTCAAAGTAATCTGGTTTTCTTCTTCAGTCCATCGCAAGTCGTTGCAAAAGAAGCGCCGATTGGAAAAAGTTTTCGGATTGGCGGACTAGTTGAAGAAGGTAGTGTTAAACGTGATGATAGAACTACGACAGTTCGTTTTTCGGTAACGGATACTGCGCAAGCAATACCGGTTGTATATACCGGCATACTGCCCGATTTATTCAGAGAAGGTAAAGGGGTCGTTGCGCAAGGAAAAATATCCTCGGACGGTATTTTTATGGCGGATGAAGTGCTGGCTAAGCACGATGAAAACTATATGCCGCCTGAAGCAGCCGAAGCTTTGGAACAAGCTGCAAAAGCACAGAAGGCATCCTTGATACAGTAAAATTTTTCCCGGTTTTACTCATGCAGCCTGAGCGTATCATTTCCAAATTCTTAATAACCATTCATTTGTAAGAAAAAATCATGATCCCAGAAATTGGTAATTTTTCTTTAATTCTTGCTCTATTACTAGCCATTATCCAAGGAACGCTACCGATTATCGGCGCGGCTCGAGGTATTCCCTCGTGGATTGCACTCGCAAGACCGGTGGTACAAGGACAATTCGTATTTGTGCTGATTGCATTCTTATGTTTGGCATACTCCTTTATTAGCAGTGATTTCTCAGTCATGAATGTGGCTAAGAACTCAAATACAGAACTGCCCTTTCATTTCCGCTTGGCAGCAACCTGGGGCTCGCATGAAGGTTCTTTATTATTATGGGTTTTGATGCTGGCCGGTTGGTCTGTTGCAGTTAGTGTCTTTAGCAAGCAATTACCGGATGATATCGTTGCCCGGGTTCTTGGGGTTTTAGGGCTGGTCAGTATCGGTTTTCTGGTATTTATGCTGTTCACCTCTAACCCATTTGATCGCTTGTTGCCTGCCGCATTTGAAGGGAGCGATTTAAATCCATTGCTGCAGGACGCCGGTATGGTGATACATCCACCGATGCTGTACATGGGGTATGTTGGATTTTCTGTCGCTTTTGCTTTTGCTATTGCAGCATTGTTAAGTGGAAGATTGGATGCAACTTGGGCGCGTTGGTCGCGTCCTTGGACGATTGTCGCATGGGTGTTTTTGACCTGTGGAATCATGCTCGGTAGCTGGTGGGCTTATTATGAATTGGGCTGGGGCGGTTGGTGGTTCTGGGATCCGGTTGAAAATGCGTCATTTATGCCGTGGCTGGTTGGTACAGCTCTGGTTCACTCGCTGGCGGTTACGGAGAAACGCGGTAGCTTCAAAAGCTGGACTGTTTTACTGGCGATTTGCGCGTTTGCTTTAAGTTTATTAGGAACATTCCTGGTACGCTCAGGAGTTTTAACTTCGGTGCATGCCTTCGCGACAGATCCTTCACGCGGGGTATTTATTCTGGCTTTCTTGTTTATCGTCATCAGCAGCTCGCTGGTATTGTTTGCATGGCGGGCGCCGAAAGTTGGCTTGGGCGGAAAATTCGATTTACTCTCGCGTGAATCCATGCTGTTAGCAAACAATATCTTGTTATTGGTTGCAGCGGCAAGTGTTTTGCTGGGAACACTTTATCCATTGATTATCGATGCATTGGGGCTGGGTAAATTATCGGTAGGTCCTCCTTATTTTGAGGCGATTTTTGTGCCTGTGATGACCCCGGCAATTTTCTTGATCGGTGTTGGCCCTATTTCACGCTGGAAACAAATGAGCCTGCCAACATTGGCGGTCCGCTTGCGCTGGGCGTTTGCCGTAAGTGTGGTTTCTGCTTTGATCGCGCCATATTATATGGGTGAATGGAAACCGATGATTAGCTTCGGTTTATTACTGGCCTTCTGGATCATAGTATGTGCATTTGTTAATTTGAAACACCGCATAAGTAATAGCGGTGAAGGCAATTTATTCACCAAATTAGCCAGACAATCGAGAAGTTATTACGGTATGCACTGCGCACATATTGGTGTCGCTGTATTCATTATTGGTGTTACTTTGGTGAATGGTTACGAAACCGAGAAAGATGTGCGTATGGAGATTGGCAGCAAAGTAACGGTCGGTGGCTATACTTTTCAGTTTAACGGCACCCGTAATGATGTAGGACCAAACTATAAAGCTGTGATCGGTGATATTGCTGTCATTAAAGATGAGCAATTTGTTCGTAATATGTATCCGGAAAAGCGTACTTATAACGCATCCGGTATGGCGATGACGGAAGCAGCGATCGATACCGGCTTTTTACGCGATCTTTATGTAGCCTTAGGTGAACCGTTGACCAATGGCGCCTGGGTGGTTCGCGTTTATCATAAACCTTTTGTCGATTGGATTTGGTTAGGATGTCTATTAATGGCTATCGGCGGTATTACCTCAATCACTGATCGCCGCTATCGCTTGAAAATCACCAAAAAAGGCACTGCCAAAGTTGAAGAAAAAGAGCCTGAAAGCGCAGTGGTGGAGTCTCCAGTGGCTGTTGCCCCATCGGTGAATAAAGTTGAATTGGCAACGGAAACAACCAAAGTATGATGCGCTATTTACTTCCACTATTTGCTTTCATGGTGCTGGCAGCATTCTTGCTGGTCGGTTTGACATTGAATCCACGGCAAGTGCCTTCGCCGTTGATAGACAAGCCAGCACCGAAGTTTCAGTTAAATAATTTGCATCAACCCGACCAGATTATGTCCTCAGACGAGAATCTGGGTAAGGTTTGGATGCTCAATGTATGGGCATCATGGTGCGTTGCGTGTCGTGATGAACATCCTCTGTTAGTCCAACTGGCAAGAACCGGGATTGTTCCAATCTATGGCCTCAATTACAAAGATGAGCGTAATACGGCTTTGCAATGGCTAAAACGCTATGGTGATCCTTACGCTATTAGTATCGTTGATCCTGACGGTAAGGTTGGAATCGATTACGGTGTTTATGGTGTTCCTGAGACTTATGTGATTGATAAGAAAGGTATCATACGACATAAACAAATCGGACCTGTTACGGTGGATTCGCTTGAAAAAACCATTATTCCACTTATCAAAGAACTGCAGCAACAAGCATAAGCAGACTGTACGAATCTCATAAATAAAGGTTGATTTTGTCATGGTACGTCAATTTAATGGTGTAATGAAAGCTGCAGCGCTTATTTTTCTTCTATTTCTGCTGATTCCATTAACCGGATGGTCGAAAGAAGCAGTACCTGTCGCGGAAAATCCCGAGATCGAAAAAAGGATGCTGCTGCTGACGGAAAATTTACGTTGCTTGGTTTGTCAAAATGAGACCATCGCGGATTCCCGCGCAGATTTTTCAAACGATATCAGACGTGAAATTCGTGAGCAGATAAAAGCTAATAAAACCGATCCGGAAATTATCCAGTTTCTGGTAGATCGATACGGAGATTTTGTTCTTTATGATCCCCCCATCAAACCCACCACATTCTTGCTATGGTTTGGTCCGGTTATTTTGTTCGTGATTGGATTGGGTTCACTGATTGTTTATTTAAGACGCCGCCGTGTACAAATAGAAGATGTCTCGCTTTCGCAAGCACAGCTTGAAGAAGCGGAAGCGTTACTGAATGAAGATAAAAAAGGTAAAAACGTATGACGGCTTTTTGGGTTATTTCTGGGATTTTTATTGTTACCGCTCTGTTGTTCATTATTCCAACATTATTGCGGAGCAGGGACAATCAGCTTAAAAATTTAGAGCACGATGCTGTCAACATTACCGTGTACCGCGATCAAATTGCCGAGCTTGATCGCGACTTGGAAAACGATATTCTCAGCCGGGAACAGTACGACAGAAGTAAGCAAGAGCTGCAACAGCGGATGCTGCAAGATGTGACTGAGCGCGATAAGCCGGTGATAGGGAAAAATAAGAAAATCCGTAATATCGTGTTGTCGACTTTTATTGCATTGACGCTGCCATTGGCGGCTATCAGTTTGTATCTTGTAATCGGCGATACACGTGGTTTGTTGCCGCAAGCCCAACTTGCCAATGCAACCCAGCAAATGAGTCGCGATGGTGGAAACGCTCCGTCAGGTCACGATAATTTCTCATCCGTATTGGATAATTTGATTGCACGGCTGAATAACAATCCGGAAGATATCGAAGGCTGGATTATGCTGGGTCGTACTTATGCGATTATGGGGCGATACGCGGAAGCCGGCAATACCTATGCCAAACTGGTGGAATTGATTCCCGACAGTCCACAGATACTGAGTGACTACGCTGATGTTTTGGCCATGAAAAATCAAGGCAGTTTATCGGGTAAACCGGCCGAATTGATTTACGAAGCATTGCGCATTGATCCTAAATATCCTAAAGCGCTGGCTTTAGCAGGTACGATTGAGTTTGAACAAGAAAGATATGCGCAAGCAGCGGAATATTGGGAAAAATTGCTGGAAGGAATTCCTGCGGATTCTCCATTAGCCCAATCAGTGAAGGACAGTATTGCCGAAGCTAAATTACTGGCTTCGGGTGGCAAACCCGCCGCGCCGGAACAACCGGTTAAAGTTGCGGAATCGAAACAAGAAGCCAGCGCACAACCTGTGGAGAAAGCTGTGAGTTCTGATTCGCCTGCGGCAACATCGCTTTCAGTGTCTGGTCAGGTATCGATTAGCAGTGATCTGGCAACGAAAGTTTCGGGCAATGACACTTTATTTATTTACGCTCGGGCCAAATCGGGTCCGAAAATGCCACTGGCCATTTTGCGATTGAAAGCCAGCGATCTTCCGGCGACATTTACACTGACGGACGATATGGCTATGACGCCAACCATGAAAATGTCGAGCTTTCCGGAAGTCGTGATCGAAGCCAGAATTTCGAAATCCGGTCAGGCTTTCACAGCCAGCGGAGATTTGCAAGGGTTCAGCGAACCGGTCAAGCTCGGTCACAATAATATAGCGATCGTGATCAATAAACAGGTGCCATAAAAAATGCTCGCAATCAATCATCCGGTTGAAGATTTTTCCTTACCTTCGACTGATAATGCGGTGTTTTCATTGTCAGCGAATGCGGGCAAGCATCTGATTATTTATTTTTACCCCAAAGACGATACGCCGGGATGCACCTTGGAAGGCCAGGATTTTCGTGATCACTTGCCCGAGTTTACCAAGGAAAATTGCATCGTTGTAGGTGTTTCACGCGACAATCTCAAATCACATCAGTGTTTCAAGGAAAAAATGCAATTTCCTTTTGAATTGCTGAGCGATGAAGATGAAAAGATCTGCAATCTTTTTGGCGTCATGAAAATGAAAAATATGTATGGCAAACAAGTTCGCGGCATTGAACGCAGTACATTTGTCATCGATGTGCAAGGGATTTTAAGAAAGGAATGGCGCGGTGTGAAAGTGCCGGGCCACGTTCAAGAAGTTCTGAATTTTGTTACTACACTCAATCAATAGCTTTCCTGGTTAGTAATAGAAGATATCATTACTGTTTCTTTCTCTTCTTTTTTCAGACCTGCGTAGTTGTTCTGCATCACAGAGTAGTTATATGATTTGCCTGAATCATATTTTATGTAAATGGCACAACATAAATGACTTACTTATTCAATAATCCGGCGCAGTTTGCTGACGAACTGGTCGAAGGCTTTGCCGCCGCGCACCGGAATACAATACAACGTGTCAATGGCGGTGTAATTCGCCGGCACAAAACCAAGCCGGGACAGGTGGTTATGATCATCGGCGGCGGATCGGGTCATTATCCCGCTTTTGGCGGGTTTGTCGGTCAAGGATTGGCGCACGGCGCCGCGCTTGGAAACGTGTTTGCGGCGCCGTCGGCACAGCAAATCTGCCAGGTCGCGCAAGCGGTGGATGCAGGCGGCGGTATTTTGTTTTGCTATGCCAATTACGCGGGTGACGTACTCAACTTCGAACATGCGCAAGCGCAGCTCCGCACGCAGGGTATCGATGTGCGTTCGGTGGTGGTGACCGACGACATTGCATCGGCTGCGTTCGCTGAGCAACATAAGCGCCGCGGTATTGCCGGTACTTTACCGGTATTCAAAGCCGCCGCTGTTGCCGCCGATGCGGGTAAGCCGCTTGATGAAGTGGCTCGTATTGCCACAGCAGCCAAAGATCGTGTGCGTTCGCTGGGTGTCGCCTTTTCCGGTTGCACGCTGCCAGGCGCTAATAAACCGCTGTTCGAAGTTGCCAGCGGAAAAATGGAAGTCGGTATGGGCATCCACGGCGAGCCCGGTTTGTACCGCGTCGATGCGCCTTCTGCCGATGGTTTGGCGGAAATGCTGGTGAAGAAATTGCTCGCCGAAACTCCACTGTCGATTGGTAGTTTTTCCGGCGCACGTGTAGGGTTGATCCTCAATGGTTTGGGTGCGGTGAAGTACGAAGAATTGTTTGTTATTTACCGTAAAATTGATCAATTGTTATCTAAACACGGACTGATCATCATCGAACCGGTGGTGGATGAACTGATTACCAGCTTTGATATGGCCGGCGTTTCACTGACGTTATTCTGGCTTAACGATGAACTTGAGCAGACTTGGATTGCGGCAGCGGATACACCGGCGTTTCATCGCGGCAATATCGCGCAGGAAGCTCAATCCGAAGAAAATATCGCCGTAGCCGTTCAGTCTGTCCATGATAAGCAACCGCTAAAAACCGGATCGGCTGATTCACGAGCTGCTGCAAAAGTCGTGTTAATCGCACTTGAAGCGGCTCGGGATGCGATTGAGTCGCAACAGGAAGCACTTGGCCGTTTGGATGCCATTGCGGGAGACGGCGATCACGGTATCGGCATGCAGCGCGGACTTACCGCAGCCGTCGAAGCCGCTAGAGCGGCACTGGATGCCCAAGCCGGTGCAGGCACAATGCTGACGGTAGCCGGCGATGCCTGGTCCGACCGGGCAGGGGGCACATCAGGGATGTTGTGGGGTGTCATTCTACGTAACCTTGGCAATGCTCTTGGCGACGAAGCCAAGCCGGATGCCGCAATGCTTGCAACGGGCGTAACAGCCGCATTAGAAGCGATCGTCAGTTTGGGTAAAGCGCAATTGAACGATAAAACCTTGGTCGACGTGCTGTATCCATTCTCCGCAACCTTAACTCAAAGCGCCGCACAAGGTCTTTCAACCACCGAAGCCTGGACAGCGGCTGCGGAAATTGCCGCGCAATCTGCCGAAGCCACAAGAAATCTCACCCCAAAAATAGGCCGTGCGCGTCCGCATGCGGAAAAAAGCATCGGCACACCGGATCCGGGTGCTGTTTCAATGGCGTTGATTGCTGGTGCGACAGGTAAAATCATTAGAAGGTATTGCCCTTAATCATTCGTTCAAGCATCGGTGCACCTACCTATGCGGTTAATGCGAAGTACGTGCTGTGCGGCGCTATGATAACGAAATCGGGAAGGCGATCACCGTCATTGGGATAATCAGGAAATCAAATACGAATTTACAACCCCGGAGCAATTGCTGGCCGATTTTCAACAAGATATTGAGAGGTGGAATCATGAAAACAGTTGTTCTTGATGTACGCAATCCGAAGGAAGCAATGACGGGCTTCTCGCGTGCCTGGCATTTGGATCAAGCACAGGAAACAGATCATATCAGCTTCGCGTCGCCCGAATTATTGTGGAAAGTGTTGACCGCGAAACGCTGGGAACTCCTGAAAGTGCTTTGCGGCGCGGGCCCCATATCCATTCGCGAAGCCGCGCGGCGAGTGTCGCGCGATGTCAAAGCCGTTCACGGTGACGTGACGGCGTTGCTGGGAGTGGGATTGCTTAATCGTACTGAGAGTGGTGCGATTGAATTTCCTTATGAGGCGATTAAAGTGGAGTTTTTATTGCAGGCAGCTTGATGGGGATATTGGAGTTCCTGGTAATTGATGCGCCTTCTGTTGTCGGCGCATCCTACCGTGCTGCTAACCCACAAAAGGAATTTCTGAAGCTGTTACATCTGCTTTAATACCATGCTGATTAATAAGTATTTTGACAGCATTTATTCTTCTGTTCTTTTCTTGAGTGTTTTGAGTAGGACCAACGATGATACGTTTGATTGGCAAGGTCTTTTTGTCGGCTCTTGATGTAATTCCCTTTTTGTCGGCTCTTGATGTAATTCCATCAAATATATCGATATATGGTACTAATGCGCCAGCGCGGGAAAAATGTTTTCTTGAAATTTCACTTACAGTGATTCCTTCCGCTTTCATATCCTTGTCGAATTCCTCATGATGTAGAGGATAAGGTAATGCAACAACACGAACTTCATTCTCTTCTTTGAATCCCCAATGCTTATACCTACAAGCACAGTGCATCAGTGAGTAAAAAAATTTACTTACGTTCTCATCATCTTCAATATTACTTAAGTTGTAAGAAATCTCAGGGTTGTTTACAGAGAGGTTGATTGAAATAAGCGTGAAGTATTTCATAAGGGGTAGCATTATTCAAACTCTTATGAGGTTTGACGGTATTGTAGAAGTTAATGAAACGGGAAAGCAGAATGCGCCGATCGGCGCAGTCTTTAAAGGAAATCTGGCTGTGCCACATATCCATCAGGGTGCGGATGACTCGTTCGGCTTTGCCATTGGTTTGCGGACGATTGATGCGGGTAAACTTCTGTCCGATACCGTGTTGTGTGCAAGCTTTGCCGAAAGCATGGCCGTCAGTTCCTTTAAATTCCTTGCCGTTATCGGAATAAGCGCAGTCGATCTGATACGGACATTGGGCAATGACAGTGTCTATGAGAAAGCGAGCTGCGCTGTGTTGAGTTTTATCGGGAAAAATATCGGCATACAGCTCCCTGGAAAAATCATCGATGGCCACAAACAGGTACTCGCGAGGTTCATTGGCGGATTGCCCTTTCAACAAGGAAAGCCGCTTGGTATCAAAGTGAACAAGCTCACCTGGGTAAGACTTGTTATAGCGTTTGGCTTCACGCTTGAGCCGTTCCTGGATGGCTTGTTCGACCTTAGCCAGGCGCTTAAGACCGTATTGCAACGTCTTGAACCGCTGATTGGTGCTGTCACGCGGCGTAAATTCCTGCAGTCTCGCGCGTTTCAGTACATCATAAATCGTTGGCCGGCTGACATGAAAGCGTTCCGCCAAATGCGCCACCTTCCACAGCCGGGTTTGATAAAGCCGCCAGATTTCCTGACGATCTAATAAAGTTAATCGGGTGCGTTTGTGTATGTTCATCTACAGTATTCTCCCAAATACTGTAAACAACGCTAGTAATTCTTACACTTAAGTGATTAAAGAAAAATTTCTTAATAACAATTAAATCTTCTTCAAATTCTTTAATAAATTGCGAATCAGGATCAGATGAATAAACCACATCTGCGAGAAACGGATACATGCTACTTTCCATTTTCTTGCCAACGTCTTTTAGCAATTCTACAAATTGTTCAGTATCAAAAACTATCGCATAACCACCGTCATTCCCATATCCGCGCCACTGGCTTAATAAACCGTGCTGTGCAACTTGCTTTCGAACACCTTTTTCTTCTAGCCCAGATGTTGTGTAAAATGAAGCGATATATGGTTCGGCGAGAGTATCTTCAAGAAGAAATTTTTTATTCACATTCCGGATTTTTTGGATAAATGAATCAACTATCTTTTTTCTATCGCCTTGTTGATCAATACGCAACTGTATGCTTTCGTCTTGTGTAAATTTATCAAGATATTCGTTTACAACAGTTCGCAAGAGATCGGGTAATCGGCTCTTTAAAAAATGTCTTATTTCCTCAGAATCGTTCAGGTATGCATAATGCGTAGCCCACATACTTTGGCTTTCGATAATACCAATTAAACCTTTAGCATTGGTGTAATGAAAAAGCTCAGGGTGAACTTTTGCGAGACTTTTGGTCATGTTTGGAACAAATTTTGAATTTGATATTTACTGATTTTATACCAAACCTCTCAACAAGTTACAGTAAGTAGGATTTACCTCGTCAACTCCGCTATACCGCTGACAATTTCTCCAGTAGCCGTTCCACATGATCCACAAACAGATAATTGCGTTCTCCGGAAATGGTGAAACATGCTGATCGGCCCGCGGGGCGTAGGTCAGGGTGCCGGAGCGATCAATTTCTGATGAGTTTATTTACAAAGCTGGAAAGGCGCGGAAATATTCATTGCACACCGCGCCGGTAAAACGTATTTACTAATACCAAGCAGATTTTCAGCTCATTATTGCTTGATCAGGGTAAGTTTTTTGGCTCCGGAAAAAGTTGATGCGGAGGTATTCACTTGTTCAATTGTCAGTGTGTCGCCAATTTGCTGTGTTCTGACAGTCGCTCCTGCCGAACTTATTTCCGTACCGTAAGAGTAGGTCAGCGAGCTTTGGGTCTCGAAATTGCTGCCTTCTCTTGAAAAACCTGAACTGATGATACTGTTGTTAGCTGCAGGGCCAGTTTGCCAGCTGTATGAAGTGACCCCCGCCGGACAGCCGGTTCCGCTGGACGTAATGGTCAGTATGTAAGTACGGCGGCCATCTGCTCCGATCGACGGGGCTTCTAGCGAGAAAAAGCAAGGAAGTGCTGCGGCTGGTGCACCTGATACGATGCCAGCATAGGTGCCGGGCAAGAAATTCATGGTACTGACGGAAGTCGGAGCAACAGGGCCGGTCGATGGCGTCGCAGAAATTAGTTTTGCTCCGAACGATCCATCGGCTAACGTACTGAAATCCATCTCTACATCGTAGTAAACGGTGGTTCCCGCGGATTGCACCGGAATGTTTGTCGCACGAATCAATCGGCCGCCGCCGGAGAGCACTGATTCTGCAAAATCGACCGTTAAGTTTGTTCCGGGTATTTCTTCAGGACCTGCATGGGCTTTCGATATAGCCGCGGAAAGTATCAATGCCAATATGACGGATGAGTAAATTTTATTATTTTTCATTGTTGTCTCACTTCTTATATAAGATAGGGTACGTTATTGTTTTTAATTTAAAAGCCACTACTGGCGATTTAAATATTTCTAATCGTACCATTAATGCACCGCATGAATGTTTAAAACCTGCGAGCGCATTACCGCGTCAACCCCGCATATAACACCGGCAGTTTCTCCGGCAATCGTTCCACATGATCCACCACCAAGTAATTGCGTTCACCAAAAATACGCGAAACGTATTGATCCGCGCGCGGATCCAGGCTCATACAGTAGGTGAGGATGCCCGAGCGGCCGGCTTCTTCCACGGCTTTCTTGGTGTCGTGGCGCAGGTATTGCGGATCGCGCACGTCGACGTCGGCCGGTTCGCCGTCGGTGATGACGAGCAGCAGTTTTTTCGCCGATTTTTGCAATTTCAGGTAATGCGTCGCGTGGCGCATCGCGGCGCCCATGCGGGTTGAAAGTTGTCCTGTCATGCCAGCGAGCCGCGCTTTGGGAGTTTCGTCGTAGGGTTGATCGAAATCCTTGAAACGGAAGTACTCAACATCGTGCCGACCATCCGAACAGAAGCCGTGGATCGCAAATGGGTCGCCGATTTTATTGATGGCGTTGGCGAGCAATACCGTCGCTTGGCGCGTCAGGTCGAGCACCGAGTAGTCGTGTCCGGCAACTTTCTCGTTGGTCGATTCGGATAAATCGAGCAACACCAGTACCGAGATGTCGCGCACTTTGCGCACCGAACGCATCATGATGCGCGGATCGGGCTGCATGCCCATGCGGATATCGATCATCGAGCGGATCGCGGCGTTAATGTCGATTTCGTCGCCGTCTTCCAGTTTGCGGATGCGGCGCGTGCCTTGCGGTTGCATGGCATCCAACAGGAATTTCATGCGCGCGATTTCGCGCTTGTATTGATTGGCGATATCGTCGATGCACTGCATGTCGCCCATTTTGGCGCGTTTCTCCTGCACCGTGGCCCAATCCGGGCGTTCCAATTGAATCTGGTAATCCCATTCGGAATAGTGATAGGGCGCCGACACCGGTTCCTTGCCTTCCATATCGTTGTACGATACGCCCATGTCTTCGTACGGGAAGAATTCGGTGCCCATGACCCAGATTTCTTCTGCATCGTCACCGGCGGTTTCTACATCGAGTTCATTGGCAAATTCCATCACGTTGACGTATTTCCGCACTTGTTTCGGCGCATCGTATCCGGCGGACAACGATTTGTTGAAGTCGAATTCCTCGAATTCCCAGAAATAGCGGTTGTCGTCACGGTATGGTGCAGTGAGCACGTCGGTGCGCGGGTTGTATGGAATTTTTTTGTTCATGAAACTGTGCGCGAGCTGCACACCGATATCCCAAGACGTCTTGTGGCTATCAAGCTGGTCTTTCGCGGCTTTAAACAGTTTGCGTCCTTCCACGATCCACGGGTCTTTGTCTTTGTAATCCGGATCGAGCAGGGCGCGTGCCAGACGGTTGAGGTAATCACCCATTGACGCATTCATGTCCGGCGTGGCGCTGTGCAGCACCGACCAGGTGTGACGTAATCCGGGAAAACGGCGGATCGATAATTCTTCGATGCGTGCATCCTCGATAACGGAAATCACCGCCATTTGCAGCGGATTCAAGCTTTCCGCGGAAATCGGTTGTTTGGTTTCGACCAAATGCGCGGCGGCGTGTGCGGCAGCGGCGCGGTAGACTTCGGTCGCCGAAACATCGCCGAACGCATCGTAAGCATCGGGCAGGTGAATGAAATAGTTTTCGATGAACGGCTTGTAGCCTTCGCGTGTTTCAAAGTCACCGGAAGTCGGTTTCATGAAGAAATCACGCGCCCACAAAGCGCGTAGATACATATTGATACGCCGTTGCACATCAACGAACAGCGTGCCTTTACGTTCTTTTTGCAATACCGCGAGCGATTCCTTCGATTCCAATCCAAAATACCGAATTTGCTCTTCGTAATTGGTGCGATGCGCATGCGCGCCCCACATAGCCCAGCGGCGTAAACCGCCGAGGGTCAGCTGGCCGAATAGAATGTCCAGTTTGCTAAGCATGGGACGCATACCACGCGGCGCCTGGGCGATCAACGTATTCAGGAATTGCAAGTAATTCTGGAACAACTGTGTATCGCCCAACCGTTTGGCGGCAGTCGGGGCCGTGGCTAACACCAATTCGATAACAGAGGCAGAAGTTCTTGAGGCAAGGGAAAGGACAGTGGTCGCCAGATCACTGATAATATCTTCACCGATTTCTTTAGCGACTAATGGCGTTTCGTCGATCCAGCAATCCACTAAACTGCGCCCGCGCCCTAATCCACGAATCGCGGATGCGCCTTTCAGATAGTTATCCAGCCCGCGCGCTGAAAAAGTTTTAGTCGCTTCAGGCCAAGCATGATGGAGCAGCTCAATCGATTCCGGCTCCAGATCCTCGAGCAATTCTTTGTAATCGTCCAGATTGATACTCATGACAGCACCTATTTACGTTTCAGAACAATCAACCTATTTGCGGATAACAGCTTCTAATTAAAGAACGTGCTGACTGCCGCATCCAGCGCATCGCGCATATCCGGATCGTCGGTGATCGGACGCACCAGAGCTACGCGGCAAGCCGCATGCGCGTCGACTTTTTTGGCGATCAGGCTGCCGGCATAAATCAACATCCGTGTTGAAATCCCTTCATCCAGTCCATGTCCTTTCAGATTGCGCGCGCGTTCCGCGATCGATACCAGTTTTTCGGCAATATCGACTGACACACCGGATTCGTGCGCAACAATTTCGCTTTCGATGTCATGACTTGGGTAGTTGAAATCGAGTGCACCAAAGCGTTGTTTGGTCGATTGCTTCAAATCTTTCATCAAGCTCTGATAGCCGGGATTGTACGAGATGACAATCTGGAAATCCGCATGCGCCTGGATCAGCTCACCTTTTTTCTCCAGCGGCAATACACGGCGATTGTCGGTTAGCGGATGAATTACCACGGTGGTGTCCTGACGTGCTTCCACAACTTCATCCAAATAGCAGATCGCGCCATAACGTGCGGCGACTGCTAATGGACCATCTTGCCAGCGCGTGCCGTTGGCATCGAGCAAGAAGCGGCCCACCAGATCGGATGCAGTCATGTCTTCGTTACACGCAACGGTGATCAGCGGTTTTTTCAGTTTCCACGCCATGTACTCGACGAAGCGCGTTTTACCGCAACCGGTCGGGCCTTTCAGCATCATCGGCATACGTACCGAATAGGCGGCTTCATAGAGTTTTACTTCATCCGCAACGGAATGGTAATAAGGTTCTTTTTTAATACGATACTGGTCGATGATATCGCTCATGACAAACTCCTGTGAGAACTATCGTTATCGAAAATTTGCACAATAAATTCCGGTGAAAAAAAACCCCCTGCCCTAATTAAGGGTGAAGGGGGTCTTGCGGGTTCGAACCCCGTGTTACTTAAACAGTCTTGCCGCGGTATATCACCATGGCTGTGCCTTGGGACTGGTTAAAATTGTTGTAACCAATCAAACGGACATGATTGTTCGGATTCGCTTTGTGACAAGCGGCGGCTTCTGCCAGAACGCGTTCTACATCCGTTTCACCGAACATAGGCAGTTTCCACATATACCAGTAGGAATCCATAACATACTCAGGTTCGGTATGTTCGATCGCTGGGTTCCAGCCTTTGCTGATTAAATATTCCACTTGTTTCTTGATATCCTTGTCGGCCATTGCAGGCAGATAAGAAAATGTTTCAAATTTACGGCTTGCTGGGTCACTAACACGTGATTTGTAATCGATTACTTCGCTCATTATTTTTCCTTAACTTTAGTGAGATGAAGGAGAAAAGCAGTGCTTAATTATCAGCCTTTCTCCTTTGGCCATGTATTGCTTACTTGTGTGCGATGTCCAGTTTATCAACGGTATCAAACTCGAACTTGATCTCTTTCCATGTTTCCATGGCGATTTTAAGTTCTGGACTGCTTTTCGCTGCCTTGGTCAAGATCGCTTTGCCTTCTTTCTCAATTTCAATACCTTGGTTACGCGCTTCAACGCAAGCTTCCAGTGCCACACGGTTAGCGGCGGCGCCAGCAGCATTACCCCATGGATGACCTAAGGTGCCACCACCGAATTGCAAGCAAGCATCATCACCGAAGATTGAAACCAGTGCTGGCATGTGCCAAACGTGAATACCACCGGAAGCTACTGGGAATACGCCTGGCATGGAGCCCCAGTCTTGGTCGAAGAACAAGCCGCGGCTGCGGTCTTCTTTGATGAATTCATCGCGCATGGTGTCGATCCAACCCAATGTTGCTGCACGATCGCCTTCCAGTTTACCAACCACGGTACCGGAGTGCAGGTGATCGCCGCCCGATAAACGCAGTACTTTGGTTAAAACGCGGAAATGAATACCATGGTGCGGATTGCGGTCGAGCACAGCATGCATTGCACGATGGATGTGCAACAGCATTCCGTTATTGCGGCACCAGTTAGCCAGTCCTGTGTTGGCTGTTAAACCACCGGTCAAGTAGTCATGCATAATGATTGGCGCGCCCAATTCTTTGGCGAACTCTGCACGTTTGTACATTTCTTCAGGAGTTGGTGCTGTCACGTTCAGGTAGTGACCTTTACGTTCTCCGGTTTCACGTTCGGCTTTTTGGCAAGCTTCCACCACGAATTCGAAACGATCGCGCCAGCGCATAAACGGTTGACTGTTAACGTTTTCATCGTCCTTGGTCAGATCCAAACCACCGCGCAGACATTCGTATACAGCACGGCCATAATTTTTAGCAGACAGACCTAATTTAGGCTTAATGGTGCAACCTAACAGCGCACGGCCATATTTGTTCAAACGATCGCGTTCTACTTGAATACCGGCTGGAGGTCCGCCGCATGTTTTGACGTAAGCGATTGGGAAACGGACATCTTCCAAACGCAGTGCACGCAATGCTTTGAAACCAAACACGTTACCAACCAGTGAGGTCAATACGTTAACGACAGAGCCTTCTTCAAAAAGATCGATCGGGTAAGCTACGAATGCATAGAAGCAGGTGTCATCGCCAGGTACGTCTTCAATCTTATAAGCACGTCCTTTGTAGTAATCCAGATCGGTCAGCAGATCGGTCCATACTGTGGTCCAGGTACCTGTTGAAGATTCTGCCGCTACAGCTGCAGCAACTTCTTCACGTGGCACGCCGGGTTGTGGTGTAATCTTGAAACATGCCAACAGATCGGTATCCAGTGGCGTGTAATCAGGGGTCCAGTAAGTTTGTCGGTATTCTTTTACACCAGCGTTATATATTTTTACGGCCATAATTTTCTCCAGTTAAATTCCACTCAACTCCGGCCAACAGTACAGACAGAAACGAGAGGAGATTGCGTTACAAACAACAAACATGACTACTCAAATCTATGGAACGCACTATAGCGCTATTTATCCATAAGAACAAATCAGTAATTTTGATGTTTATAATAAGGTTATACTTATAATAAACTTACTGAATTGATATATGCTTCATCTTACATTGCGACAACTAAAAGTATTTGAATCGGTTGCCCGGCATTTGAGTTATTCGCGCGCCGCCGATGAGCTTCATTTGACTCAACCTGCTGTTTCCATGCAAATTAAACAACTGGAAGATAACATTAGTTTGCCGCTTTTTGAGCACTTGGGTAAACGAATTTATCTGACCGAGGCGGGACACGAGCTATATCAATACAGCCGGGCAATTTCGCAGCAATTGACCGACATGGAAGTGGCGCTGGACGAATTGAAAGGAATGGAGCGAGGTAAGCTAAATATCTCGGTGGTTACCACGGCCAATTATTTCGCGCCGCATTTATTGGCCAAGTTTTGTCAGCGTTTTCGCGGCGTGACCGTCAGTTTAAATGTTTCCAACCGGGAAACCGTGTTAAAGCAATTGACCGATAATTTGATCGACCTTGCGATCATGGGACAACCGCCCGAAAATCTCGATATCGATAGTGAATCTTTCATGGAGAATCCGCTGGTGGTTGTGGCTCCGCCTAATCATCCCTTATGCCAGGAGCACAATATCCCGGTTAAACGCTTAGCCAACGAGACTTTTCTCGTACGTGAATCGGGCTCGGGAACGCGCAGTGCCATGGAGCGTTTTTTTGCCGCGCATAAAATCAGTATTAATAAAGGGATGGAAACGGATACCACGGAAGCGATCAAACAAGCGGTTCAGGCGGGTATGGGATTGGGTATCATGTCGCAACATACCGCTGAGTTGGAACTGGAGACCGGCCGCTTAAAAATTCTTGAGGTGCAAGGTTTTCCGATTATCCGCTATTGGCATGTCGTGAATAGGAAAAATAAGCGCTTATCGAGTGTTGCCAATGCTTTCAGAGAATTTTTATTGAAGGAAGCGGCTAAATTGATGGATGAATCGAAAAATTAATATGGGTGTTGATAAGGGTTAGTTTCTAGCTTACTATGCAATCCAAGAATACGATTACATTCTTGGATTGAGATATTTAAATGCCTGATCTTAATCGCTGCAATGAAAAACAATCAGACAACATGAATTCAACTGAATTGAATGTTTATCTGGAATGCGGAGTGGTTGCTCTGTTCATTTTATTGATCGATCTTGCTACGCCGCTCGGTATTGCCAACGGTATTTTGTATGTAATTGTTGTACTGATTTCTTTAAGATCTTCCGAAAAACGCTTTACCCTCATCATTGCTCTCATTTGTACATTATTGGTCGGCGTCGGCTATTTAGGCTCCCCATCCAGTGAAATTCCGCTCTATCAAGTTTTTGCCAATCGTTTTCTCGCATTATTTGTGATTTGGCTGACCGCAATATTGGCGCTGAAACAGCGGGATAAAACGGCGGCATTGCATCAAGCGCGATTAAAGTATCTGCAATCGGTTAAAGAAATTGAAATGCGGGAAGAAAAGTTAAGAGTGCTGAAAGCGACGATGCGCACGGTACAGGATATCACCGGTAATTTTCTCAATAATTTGCATTTATTTACACTTGAAATCGAAAGAAATAACACATTGACTCCCGAGTCTGCCGCCAAACTAGACGAGCTTATTCACGATACATCGCAACGTTTAATTAAACTGGGTGATTTGGAAGAGGTGCGCGAAAAGAAAATGGCGGGCGATACGATAGGTATTGAATACGAGCATTCTTTAATAAATGAAGCTACAATACGACGCGGCGAATCGAATGAAAATATAACAAAGGAAGAATGATGACGGGGCAAGGATCGGGTGGAAATGTCGTTGCGGCTGTATGCAGCTTTTTTATACCGGGATTGGGACAATTGGTACAAGGGCGCTTGCTCCCGGCACTGCTGTTTTTCTTGATCACCGCTGTTGGCTATTTTTTCTGGGTACTCATCATTCCAGCCGTCATTGCCGGGATTTTTCACTTGTGGTCTATCATCGATGCTGCGCGTTTTACCGTAACTGCTTAGCACATATATCCTTCTCATTTTCCAGGTTAGCTGTTATAAAATCCCGCTTCATTGCTGTGCAGAGCGTTTACACTTCCATTTGATTCTTAATTCATGTCCACATCAAAACAAACTTCGCATAAAGTTGGCTTTATTTCACTGGGTTGTCCGAAAGCGCTGGTAGATTCCGAACAAATCCTGACGCAGCTGCGCGCCGAAGGTTATGAGATTTCACCATCGTATAACGATGCCGATCTGGTGGTTGTGAATACGTGCGGATTTATCGATAGCGCTGTGGAAGAATCGCTGGATGCTATTGGAGAAGCGTTAGCCGAGAACGGCAAAGTCATCGTCACGGGCTGTTTGGGTGCTAAAGAGGGTGGCGACGTCGTCAAGAAAGCGCACCCGCAAGTATTGGCGGTTACCGGACCGCATGCACTGCCGGAAGTGATGTCGGCCATTCATACGCATTTGCCGCAACCGCATGATCCCTACACCAGCTTGATACCGCCGCAGGGAATCCGGCTGACGCCGCGGCATTACGCGTATGTAAAAATATCGGAAGGCTGCAACCACCGCTGCACATTTTGTATCATTCCTTCGATGCGCGGTGATTTGGTCAGCCGCCCGATTCATGAGGTGATGCAAGAAGCGGAGCATCTGGTGAATGCCGGAGTTAAAGAATTGTTAATCATTTCCCAGGACACCAGCGCGTATGGCGTTGACGTCAAATACCGCAGCGGTTTCTGGCAGGGCAGGCCGGTTAAAACGCGCTTGACCGAATTAGCGCAGGCATTGGGCACATTGGGTGTTTGGGTGCGTTTGCATTATGTCTACCCGTACCCGCATGTCGATGAAGTCATTCCCTTGATGGCGCAAGGCAGCATCCTGCCTTATCTAGATGTACCGTTGCAACATGCCAGTCCGCGCATTTTAAAAGCGATGAAGCGTCCGGCCAACGCCGAGAACAATCTGGCGAGAATTCAGCAATGGCGCCAGGTGTGTCCGGAAATTACATTGCGCAGCACGTTCATCGTCGGTTTTCCGGGGGAAACCGAAGCGGAATTTGAGGAATTATTGGTTTTTCTGCAAGAAGCGCAACTGGATCGCGTTGGGTGTTTTGCTTATTCCGCAGTGGAAGGCGCCGCAGCCAATCAATTGCCGGATGCCGTGCCGGAAGAAATTAAGGAAGACCGCCGCAGGCGCTTTATGGAATTACAGGAAGAAATCAGCCGTCAGCGCTTGGCTGCAAAAGTCGGCCGGAAAATGACTGTGATGGTGGATGAATTGGTGGATAGTCAAGTCATTGCGCGAAGTAGCGCCGATGCACCGGAAATCGACGGGTTGGTGTATGTGGAAGAAGCCGGTGACGTGCAACCGGGTGATTTTATTGCAGTTGAAATTACCGGTTCCGATGCACACGATCTATTTGCCGTCGCATCGGATTGATTGTAGTTTACTTCAATAAAAAGACGGCAAAGACATTCCCATCCACAGCATAACCAGAATAATCATCGCAATCCCGATGCCGATGATGCCGATGATCATACCGATCAAAATAGTTAAACCATCTTTATTGAGCAATCCCAGAGACATCACCAATATTCCCCAGCCCGGCGAGAAATTGATCAACGGTATGGGCAATGCAATCGCCAAAGCAAAAACAAACGAAAAGAAGCCGATGATTCTTTCCCAGGTGGGCACACTGATATAGGTAATACGCGGCTGCATGCGATGCTCGATTTTTTTCAGCCAGGGATTCGCTTTAGTGAGAATCTTCTCGAGGGTGATGCGTTTGATGCGTTTTCCTTCCAGCCAAGCAGGCAGCCAAGGGGCTTGCATGCCAAGAATCATTTGCGTCGAGAAAATGAATAACGGGATTGAGAAAACCGTGGTGTAACCAGGCGGAACTGGGATCGGAAGACAAATCGGCACTGCGGCGATCGCCATCAGAATGCCGAATCCGCGTTCATGCAAGGCAGATTTGATTTCACCGACGGATATCAGTTCGTTTTTATTTTCAACGACGACAATAGCCAGGAATTCAGAAGTAGGGCGTTCTTTTTCTTTGACTGTCATGAGTGACTCCCGCTGTCAGATTGTTAGCCATAGTATCGGGTAAACAATAAATTAACTAATACTCCGTATTAGAAAGCCAAGTTAGCAAAAGATTCTGTGGTGTAATCGCAACAATGTATCCGGATTGACGCATTCGATCACTCGTAGCGCAAGGCATCGACCGGTTTAAGCGAGGCGGCTTTCTTGGCCGGATAAAAGCCAAAAAAGATCCCAACCGCCGAGGAAAATAAGAAAGCCAAACCGACCATACCGATCGTAATCACAATCAGCATATCGGCAACCCGGCTGACCACCCATGCGCCGCCAACACCCACTAATAAACCGATCACACCGCCCATAATACAGATCATCATCGCTTCGAGCAGAAACTGCGTCAGAATCGCCCGCTGATTCGCTCCGATGGCCATGCGGATGCCGATTTCCCGCGTGCGCTCGGTGACCGATACCAGCATGATATTCATAATGCCGATGCCACCCACCAATAAAGAAACCGATGCAATAGCGCCCAATACGATGGACATGACTTTGGCAGCATCGGTTGCGACATCGGCAATCGCAGTCAGGTTGCGGACAGTGAAATCGTTTTCCTTGCCTTTGGCGATGCGGTGGCGCTGGCGCAGCAATTGCGTGATTTCAATTTCGGCAATGTCCATATCGCCTGCTGATTTTCCTTGCACCATCATGTAGCGGATCGAGCCGGGAAATTGATTGCCGGTGATTTGCCGTTCGCTGGTGGTAATGGGAATTAAGACGTTGTCATCCTGATCGCGGCCGGTCAGGCTTTGCCCTTTTGCCATCAACACACCCACGACCAAGAAGGGCCGGTTGGTGATGCGTATGGTCTTACCGACCGGATCTTCATCGCCAAATAAATTCTTTGCGGTGACGGATCCCAGGACAACCACACGCGCCGCCGAACGCAAATCCGATTCGGTAAAAATGGTGCCGGATTCAATTTTCCAGTTGCCTACCGCGAAATAATTGGGCGTGGTACCGGTGATGATGGTGCTCCAATTTTTCGCCGCATAATTAAGTTGCACGGTGCCGGTCGTGACCGGTGCGGTTGCGCTGATGGACGATAACTCGGCCACCGCATACGCATCATTGATGGTCAAGGTTCTGACGCTGCCGCTGCCAAAACTGAATCCCCCGGATGATGTGGCGCCGGGCACGACGAGAAATAAGTTACTGCCCATCGCCGCGATGGTTTCATTGATCTTGGTGCGGGCGCCTTGACCAATGGATAACATCAGAACCACGGCGGCAACACCGATGATCATGCCCAGCATGGTTAAACCGGTGCGCAGGCGGTTTTGCCGCAGAGCACGCAGAGCTTCGCCAATAATCGTAAAGAGATTCATTGTGTCACCAGAAAATTACCGTCAGCGGCTTGATTGCCGACGATCTCGCTCGCTTTATTGTGCTGATCCACAATGATATGTCCATCCTTCAAGCGAATGAGGCGTTTCGCATAAGCCGCGATATCATCTTCGTGCGTAACCAGAACAATGGTGATGCCTTGATCGCGGTTCAATTGTTCAAACAACAGCATGATTTCACGGCTGGTCTGGGTATCCAGATTACCGGTGGGTTCATCGGCCAGTATCAGCGGCGGCTCATTGATTAAAGCGCGGCTGATGGCAACCCGTTGCTGCTGACCACCGGAGAGCTGATTCGGCTGATGCATGGCAAAACTTTCCAAACCGGTGCGGCGCAGCAGTTCCAATGCACGCTTACGGCTTTGGGAACGGCCGATACCGGCGTAAAGCAGCGGTGTGGCGACATTATCCAGCGCTGTCATGCGTTTGAGCAGATTAAAACCCTGAAATACGAAACCGATGCTTTGATTGCGGATATGCGCCAGTTCATCGCTGGACAATGCCGCCACATTTTTTCCCGCCAGCCAATACGATCCGCTGGTCGGCGTATCGAGACAGCCCAGGATATTCATCAGTGTGGATTTACCGGAACCGGAATGTCCCATGATGGCGACAAACTCACCTTGGTTGATTGTCAGGTTGACACTGAACAGCGCTTGATTGGTGATGGTTTTGCCATCGGCGCCTTGCAGACTATAGCTCTTGCAAAGATCCTCGATCTGAATCAGCGGGTTCACAGTATGAGCGGATTGAATCGACGCCATCAGAAGACTCTGAGCTTAAATTTACTTTCCGATTCTTTCTTATCGACTACTTCACTGATAATCACCTTATCGCCCGCGTTAATCTCGCCGTCGATGATTTCGGTGAAATTACCATCGGAAATTCCAGTCGTGACACTGACCGGTGCTGCTTGATCTTGTGCGAGAAGATACAGCGTCGGCCGATTACCCGGCCGGGCTGCTTTACTGCCTTCGTTGGATTCCAGATCCTTGGGTTGATAGCGCAATGCCGCATTCGGTACGCGCAATACATCATTTTTCTGCATGACAATGAAGTTAATATTGGCCGTCATGCCGGGCAGTAATGCGCCATCGTCGTTATCAACCATGGCGACCACGTTATACGTGACGACGTTTTCCTGAATGGTGGGGTTGAGCCGGATTTGTTTGACTTTACCGACAAATTTGCGCTGCTGAAACGCATCGACGGTGAAGTTGATGAGTTGATCGATATGCAATTGGCCGATGTCGGCTTCCGCGACGCTGATATTCACCTGCATTTGCCGCAGATCTTTGGCGATTTGAAACAACGTCGGCGTCTGGAAATTGGCGGCGACCGTCTGGCCGATATCGACATCCCGGGCAATCACCACGCCGGAAATGGGTGAGCGGATCACGCTGTAGTTGAGATTGGCTTGGTCGCGGTCGACTTGCGCTTTGCTGATGGCAACCTGGGCGCGTGCGGCTTCCGCTTCTTGTTCGGCGATTTCCAATGCTTCCGGTGAAATGAATTCCTTTTCTTTCAACAAGCGCTGGCGCTTCAATTTACTGTCAGCGATTTTTGCTGCGGTTTGCGCGCTGAACAAATTAGCCTTGGATTGCTGCAACTGCGCGCGCAGCAACGCAGGATCGAGCTCGGCCAGCACCTGGCCAATTTCCACGTGATCGTTATAGTCCGCGTGTAATTTGGCCACCGTGCCGGAAACCTGCGTGCCGACGTTGACCAGGACGACCGGCGTTAATGTGCCATTGGCGGAAATGGTTTGCACAATGTCGCCACGTTCAACAACCCGGGTTTTATATTGGCCGGTCTTCGATTCTTTTTTGCCGCCGCTGTACCAATACACCGCCGCGACAGTAATCGCGATGATGACAAAGAGAATTTTTCGGGTGCTGAGAGTGCGCATGCCACGATACTTTTAATAATGGTCAAAGGGATTCAATGATAGCGTTATTGCAGGCTGAAAAACTGTTCCTGACATTTATTTTTCTTTTTCTTCTTCGGCTATCAAAGTTCTGACCTGTTTAAGGCGTGCTTCGATACTGGAAAGTTGATAAAAATTGCCATTATCGTTCTGCAGCGCGGTTTGCAATTGATCAGCCGCAGCCACATAGTGGCCTTTGAGAAAATAAGATTCTGCCAGCGCCCGGTGCTCGAGCATTTTATTACCTGACAACGCGTAGCATTGCGCTTGCAGGCTGTAGAGTTTCGGGTCGGTTTGTATCAATTGCAATTGTTTGCCGATAAATTCCAGCGCCGCGTCGATTTGTTTGTTTTGGATCAGCGCATCGGCGTAGCCGTGAATCAGCGCGCGGTATTGCGGATAAACCTTCAATGCGGTGGTATAGGTGTTGTACGCCTCGGCAGTCTTGCCATTGGCCAGCTTCACGCTGGCTGACAGTGTTTCTATCATGGCCCCGGCAATAATATACTTTTGCTCGACACGCACGGTTCTTCCCAACGGATGATCGGTCAAAGCGGCGGATTGGGAATTGCCGTGCAGCAGTTCGTATAAATGCGTCAGCTCGCTGTCTGCCTGCTGGTATTTTTTATGGCGCAGCAGCGCATGAATATAGCCGTAGCGTTCAACCGCCTCATTGGTATAGCGTTTCTCATCCAGCCGTGTTTTAAACTGCACGACCGCATCATGCGGTTTCCCCTGGAATGCGCGCAGCTTGGCCCGTACCAACAAAAAATCCATGCTATCGGGCGCCTGACGGTAAGGCATTTCACGTGTGCGATTCTGAATATCCGCAATCCGCTCGTATGTGATCGGGTGGGTCCGCAGATAGGAAGGGGCGCCGTTTTCATGAAACCGCCCGGATTTTTGCAAGCGTTCAAAGAAAGTCGTCATGCCCTGCGGATCGAATCCCGCATCCAACAAGATACTTAAACCGATGCGGTCGGCTTCCTTTTCATGCTTGCGGGTAAAATCCAGTTTTGATTGAATCATACTGGCCTGAGAAGCCACTAACACAGCCTGGCTGGCTTGCGGGTTATTAGATCGGGAAGCCAAAATCGCCAAGGCCAGCGCCGCGATGGATTTCACCAAATCGTATTTCTGCGAAGCGATCATGCGCGCCAGATGTTTCTGCGTTACATGCGCAATCTCATGCGACATCACCGCAGCCAGCTCGGATTCGCTTTGTGCGGCGACGATCAACCCGCTGTTGAACCCCATGAATCCGCCCGGTAACGCAAACGCATTGATCGACGGATCTTCCACCGCAAAGAATTCAAACGACTGATCCGCATCGGCTTCGTCGGAATTGGCGATCAACCTGTGACCGAGATTACTGAGATAACTGGCGATTTCCGGATCATCCATATAGCTTGGATCGGCGCGAATCTGACGCATGATTTTCAACCCGATCTGCCGCTCCTGATACGGCGTCACAGTCACTTGCGACACATCGCCAAGATTGGGTAACTCATGTGCAAAAGTGTTCGCCGGAAATAGCAGGGATAAAGCGATGATCGAACAGATTAATCTCATGGTTAATGCAAGCAAAAAATTTTACCGGAACCGGTCATTTTCGCATTGGATTGATTGGCTATGCGTTGGTTTCTTGTGAGTGGGAATTTTTCATTAACTGTGTGAAGTACGTTCAAGTGGAAAGTGATGTTAATTCCAGCATGCACGGGGTTTTATAATACGCCAAGGATGCTTTTTTGAGCAATGTAGTTTGATGTTTTCAGCTCTTTTATGATTCCGAATAGATTTATTGGGACTCTGGTACTTATCCGTCCATAAATGGTCGAAATACTGCCCCGAACCTTACCACCTCACAAACTTTTCCTCTCCTATTCCATATTGCTGAACTGGTTTATATTTTTGCTTGCCCGCCGCTAAACTATCATTAATTATTATTTCTGGTGTTTAGATATGATCAACGTTCAGGCAATTTTTGCAGAATCATTAACTAATTTAATGAATGCATTACTAAATCAGCCCTTAATTCCATACCTTGTTATTGGCTCCGTAACATTGGCTTTTTTAATGCTGCTTCTGAAACTTACGCTTATATCACTTGGTAGGCTTGTTGATTTTAAATATAAATCCTTAGGAACATTATTTTCCGATGCTGAACAATGCTTTTTTCATGTGCTCAAGCAATCGTTATCTGATCAGTATGAAATTTTCGCTAAAGTGCGTATTGCTGACATATTGACCCCTGACCACACACTTAGCCGGAGAAACTGGAAATCTGCATTTTTCAAAATCTCATCTAAGCATTTTGATTATGTCCTTTGCGACAAGGAAACGCTCGCTGTGGTTGCCGTTATTGAACTAGATGACAGAAGTCACGAATTAAGCAAATCACGTAGTAGGGATATTTTCGTGCAAGAAGCCTGCAGAACAGCCGACCTGAAACTGCTTCGCTTCCCTTGCCGCAAGAACTACCACATTCAAACAGTACGGGAAAAAATAATAAATTCCTTGAATTCCCCTGCTTAATTTCGAATGCTGCTTGTGAGGTATAATCCTGAAAAAAACGAAAGGGGATAAAATCATGGAACTATCCGCAGTACTGACACCTGCACCCGAAGGTGGTTATGTAGCTTTCAATCCCGAAACCGGCACGACCACCCAAGGTGAAACCGTTGAACAAGCCCTGACCAATCTTGCTGAAGCAACCGAACTTTACCTTGAAGAATTCCCGACAACCATTACAGCGCGTTCACTACTAACGACCTTCCAAGTTCCTGAGCATGCCTAAGCTGTCCGTCATCTCGGGAATGGAAGCAGTCCGAGCGCTCGAAAGACTCGGTTTCTCAGTAGAGCGCCAGCGCGGCAGCCACATAGTTATGAGAAAATGAGCTTCTGGCTGTGTCGTTCCTAATCATTCGGAACTAAAGATTGGAACTTTGTCTGGAATACTCAAGCAAGCGGGGATATCAGTGGATGACTTTATTGCCATATTACGTGCTTAATATTATTTTTCGATTTTTCTGATACTCAATTTATCATATGAGGCTTATTTATCAGCGCGATTACAGGTCTATCGCTCAGTTTGAACCTATTGAACTTCAGCCTTTTTCTGTTTTAACTGGAATAAATGGGGCAGGTAAATCACATTTATTAGAAGCAATTGAAAACGGTAGTATTTATATAGAAGGCATCCTACCTAATCAACCGAATCAACCGAATGAAAATAAGCAAATCAGGCTATTTTCATGGGGTGGGTTATATCCACAAAGTGCCGGACTTTTTGCATCTTCTCAAGTTGCCACAGAGCAATCAAACTACTGGAATAGTCTAAATGCGATACGTTCCGATTTACTTGAAACGCTTGCAAGTCGATTGGATCAATTAAATATTCCACTTTTAAAAATAATAAAGAATGAATTAATTCCTAAATTGTAAGAAATCTCAGGGTTGTTTACAGAGAGGTTGATTGAAATAAGCGTGAAGTATTTCATAAGGGGTAGCATTATTCAAACTCTTATGAGGTTTGACGGTATTGTAGAAGTTAATGAAACGGGAAAGCAGAATGCGCCGATCGGCGCAGTCTTTAAAGGAAATCTGGCTGTGCCACATATCCATCAGGGTGCGGATGACTCGTTCGGCTTTGCCATTGGTTTGCGGACGATTGATGCGGGTAAACTTCTGTCCGATACCGTGTTGTGTGCAAGCTTTGCCGAAAGCATGGCCGTCAGTTCCTTTAAATTCCTTGCCGTTATCGGAATAAGCGCAGTCGATCTGATACGGACATTGGGCAATGACAGTGTCTATGAGAAAGCGAGCTGCGCTGTGTTGAGTTTTATCGGGAAAAATATCGGCATACAGCTCCCTGGAAAAATCATCGATGGCCACAAACAGGTACTCGCGAGGTTCATTGGCGGATTGCCCTTTCAACAAGGAAAGCCGCTTGGTATCAAAGTGAACAAGCTCACCTGGGTAAGACTTGTTATAGCGTTTGGCTTCACGCTTGAGCCGTTCCTGGATGGCTTGTTCGACCTTAGCCAGGCGCTTAAGACCGTATTGCAACGTCTTGAACCGCTGATTGGTGCTGTCACGCGGCGTAAATTCCTGCAGTCTCGCGCGTTTCAGTACATCATAAATCGTTGGCCGGCTGACATGAAAGCGTTCCGCCAAATGCGCCACCTTCCACAGCCGGGTTTGATAAAGCCGCCAGATTTCCTGACGATCTAATAAAGTTAATCGGGTGCGTTTGTGTATGTTCATCTACAGTATTCTCCCAAATACTGTAAACAACGCTAGTAATTCTTACACCTAAATTAAAAAAGCAAGATTTGCTTGCAGCAGGGCTTACAGAAGATCAAAGCGTATCCGTGCTGGCCGATATTAATTCTCTTGATTCCACACTTAGATCCAGATTGTTGTCTCGTGATACTAGCTATGCTCGGTTTCTTGCTCGATTAGATGAGAATTCTCAACGAAGCCCTTTATTAGTAATGAATCAAGATGATTTTTATAATAATTTTCCTCTGATATGGCAATCTGTTGATTTATTCCAAGAATCGTTTGCTCGCTTATTCACATCATATAATCGTGCTGTAATGTTAAATAAGCTTAGAAAAGTTGCTGAAGAGGAAGGGGAAATAGTTAGCCCGCTGTCAACAGAAGAATTTCTTCGAAGATTTGGGCCGCCGCCTTGGAAAATTGTAGACGAAGTTCTTGAGGCTGCGAAATTAGATTTTATAATGCGCCCACCTAACTTTTATGATGATGGACCCTATGAGGCAAGACTATACGATAGGAAAAGACATGTAGAATTATCATTACATGATTTATCATCGGGCGAGAGAATTCTGATGTCTTTTGCGCTATGTTTGTTTCATGTCCAGACTGAAAACACCAGCGCTGAATTTCCTAAAGCTCTGCTCTTTGATGAAATTGATGCACCATTACATCCATCAATGACAAAATCATTGCTTAATGTAATTCAACAGGTATTAGTAGAAAAATATAAGATAAAGATTATTCTTACTACTCATTCGCCTACAACCGTCGCACTATCTCCTGAAGCCAATATTTTTGTGATGGAGAAGGATGGTAAACCGCGCATTTCGAGCACTACGAAAGACAAGGCTCTTGGGATACTCACTGCGGGCGTCCCAACATTAAGTGTTGATTATCAAAATAGACGCCAGATTTTTGTTGAAAGCAGCCATGATGTTACAATTTATGATCTTTTTTATCAATACTCCAAATCTAAGCTAAGACCTGAAATATCCTTAGCTTTTATTCCTTCTGGGAAACGTACCGATGGTAGCTGCAGTGAGGTTAAATCATTAGTCGATAGACTCAGTACCAACGGAACAAAAACTGTACGCGGTGTAATCGATTGGGATAAAAAGAATAAAAGCACAGATTATTTATTTGTACTTGGAGAAAATGAACGATACAGTATAGAAAATTTTGTTTTTGATCCCGTTCTTTTAGGTTTATTTCTTTTGCGAGAAAAAATCTGTAATCCCAGTGAATTCGGATTAAATTTGGATTTTAGCTATCTTTCAATTAACACTTTAACTTGCGATAACATTCAAAAAATTGCAGATTCAATAATTAGTTCTATTTCTGCTAATTTAATTGTCCAACCAAAAATGGATAGTAATCAGAATTCCACAGTTTGTTTTGAATATGCAAATGGTTTTAGTATAAAAGTGCCAGTGTACTTTTCTTTGATTCAAGGACATGAACTCGAAGAAGCTATAAAAAAAACATTCCAACAATTGATTAAATATCATCAAGAACCGAAGTTAAAGGTTGATATCATAGAGAAAGTTATAGGAGACTCTCCAGGTTTTATTCCTAAAACAATCATTAATCTTTTTTCTAAGCTTCAAGATTAGGTAAAACTTCTTTGTAAAATCATCCCAAACCGACTTTCCAGCACTACCTAGCGTTTGTAAAAATCAGCTTTGATTTGAATCCTCGTGGCATTTTCCTAACTCCACCTTCAATAACTTAATTGCTCTCTGCAAGTTTGATACTTGCTGATTATTGATTATTTCAAGCAAGCCAAATTAGCTTCAATTGCCGATGCATAAAGTCTGGAAATCAGTCGCTCGGCTATTGAATTATGAGGAAGGAATCGACCAGACTGAGTAGCTTGATGTAATAGGGTAGTGCCATGCGGTGCCGAAATCGCGCCGGGTGATGCGGATGCCGGGCGGGGATTGGCGTCTTTTGTATTCATTCAGATGAATCAGGCGGATAATTTTGGTGACGTCCGCTTCGCTGTAGTTCATGGCGATGATTTCCTGCGGTGAGCAGTTCTTTTCCACGTAAGCTTCCATGATGGCGTCGAGAATGTCGTACGGCGGCAGGCTGTCCTGGTCGGTTTGGTTGGCGCGAAGCTCGGCGGATGGCGCGCGCGTGATGATACGTTCAGGGATCACGCGGCTAATGCGGTTGCGGTATTCGCACAATTGGTACACCAGCGTTTTGCTGACGTCCTTCAGAACCGCGAAACCGCCTGCCATATCGCCGTACAGCGTGCAGTAACCGACCGCCATTTCGGATTTGTTGCCGGTGGTTAGCACCAGTGAGCCGGTTTGGTTGGATAACGCCATCAGCAAGGTGCCGCGGATGCGCGCTTGCAGATTTTCCGGCATGGTTGTTGTTTCTGCGGCGTCAGGCGATATGCCAAAATCGCTTTCGACAACTGATAAATATTGCTCGAACAATGATTGAATACTGCATTCGTAGTGCTCAACGCCGAGTAATTCAACCATTTCGTTGGCGTCTTCCAGGCTGATGCTGGCGGTGTACTGCGATGGCATCATAACCGTTTTAACCTTGTCCGCACCGAGCGCATCGACCGCTATCGCCAGCGTCAATGCCGAATCGACACCGCCGGAAAGCCCCAGAATTACCCCGGGGAAGCCATTTTTGCGCACATAATCGCTCACGCCTAAACATAAAGCCTGATAAACGCTGGCGGCCGTTGCCGGTGAAACGGGCAGGTTGCTTTGCAGCGGTTGCTTATCGTGAATGTCGACGATTGCGATGGTTTCGACAAATTCATCCAGTTGATGCGTGAGTTCGCCTTGTCCGTTCATGGCGAACGAAGCGCCGTCATAAACCAATTCATCCTGCCCGCCGACCAGATTGGCATGGATCACCGGAATACCGGTTTGCTTGCTGAAGCGGTGCGTCGTTTGGCAGCGCGAAACTTGCTTGTTGATATAAAAAGCCGATGCATTGAGCACCAATAAGATATCGCACGCCGAGCGATCCATCGTGTCGATCAAATTACCGAGCCAGAAATCGGCGCAGATTACCAGGCCGAACTGAATGCCGGCCAATTCAAATACACAAGGCTTGGCGCCGGTATCGAAATAGACTGTTTCGTTGAAAGGCTTCGTGCTGAGAATTCGCTTGTAATAAGTGTGCAGGATTTCGCCATCGCGAATCACCGAAGCGGCGTTGTAAAGCTTGCCTTCCTGAACGTGCGGATGGCCGACGATCAAGGTAATGCCAGTGATCGCCTTGACCAGCCCGGCCAAGGCAGCGGTACACGATTGGCAAAAAGTCTCGCGTAATAGACAATCCCCGGGAGGATAGCCGGACAACGCCAGCTCGGGTGTGATGATCAGCTCAGCGCCGGATTGCTTGGCTTGCTCCGCTGCGGCGAGAATTTTGGCGGCATTTCCACTGATATCCCCAACCGTGCAATTTATTTGTGCGATCGCAATACGCATCGGTTGCGCGATGTTATTGCGGATTAAAACGGCAGTTGCGCATCGGACTTGGCTTGCAGAATATTGCGGCGGAAATCTTCCTGGATACGTTTCAAGGCTGCGTCATTATCGGCCTCAAAGCGCAAAACCACCACCGGTGTGGTGTTGGAAGCACGCGCCAGGCCGAAGCCGTCGGGGTATTCCACCCGTAGACCGTCGGTGGTGATGACTTGTTGCGGGTTATCGAACACGGCGTTTTTCTGCAATTGCACAATCAGCGCATGATTTTCGCCTTCCGCCGTGCGTACCTGCAATTCCGGCGTGTTCAGACTATCGGGCAGGTTATTCAGCGTGGCGCTGATATCCTGTTCGCGGCTCAATAGTTCCAGCAAACGCGCCCCGGCGTATAAACCGTCGTCGAAACCATACCAGCGTTCTTTAAAAAACAAATGGCCGCTCATTTCCCCGGCTAACAAAGCTTTTTCTTCGATGAGCTTGGATTTGATGAACGAATGCCCGGTTTTCCACATGACCGGCGTGCCGCCGTGCTGGCGGATCCACGGCGCCAGATTGCGCGTGCATTTCACGTCGAAAATGATTTTTGCGCCAGGATTGCGCGACAGCACATCGGCGGCAAACAGCATCAGCTGGCGATCCGCGTTGATGATATGGCCATCCTTGGTGACGATGCCGAGCCGGTCGCCGTCGCCGTCAAACGCCAAGCCGATTTCCGCATCGCTGGTTTTTAGCGCTTGAATGACATCGTTCAAATTCTCGGGTACCGACGGATCGGGGTGGTGATTGGGGAAATTGCCGTCCACGTCGCAAAATAACTCACTCACCTGGCAACCCAATTCACGATAGAGCGCCGGTGCATACGCGCCTGCTACACCGTTGCCGCAATCGACCACGATTTTGAGCGGGCGCGCCAATTTGATATCGCCGGTGATTCGTTTGCGATACGCGTCGGCAATCGCGTGTTCGGAATAGTTGCCTGCGCCGTCGGTCAGGTTGTTGTTTTCGATGCGCAAGCGCAGTGCTTGTATGGTTTCCGCTGCCAAGGTCTGGCCGCCGAGCACGATTTTGAAGCCGTTGTATTCGGGCGGATTGTGACTGCCGGTGACCATGACACCGGAATATTGGCACAGCTCATGCGCGGCGAAGTACAACATGGGCGTGGCCACCATGCCGACATCCACCACATCGATACCGCTTTTGCGGATACCGCGCGCCAATGCTTGGGATAACTCGGTTCCGGATAACCGGCCATCGCGGCCGATGGCAATCGCGGTCAGATTCCTGGCGCGTGCTTCGGAGCCGATGGCATGGCCGATTTTTTCTACGTTTTCGGCGGTGATCGTTTTACCGACGATACCGCGAATATCATAAGCCTTGAAAATTTCATGAGGAATTGCTTGCATAATTTAATCGATCCGGAAGAAAGGTTGTTGATAAAACGCGGTGAATCGTTATTGATCGAATGACAATTTATCATCGGAACGCAAGTTTCCGCAGAAATTAACCGGTTACATTAGTGATGCCCCGCAACCGCACCGCCTTTCAGGGTGTAATGCGTGCCGCAGTAGGGACACAGCGCTTCGCCGGTAGCTTCGATGGGGAGAAAAACCCGCGGGTGGGAATTCCATAGCAGCATTGCCGGGGTCGGACAGTGTAATGGCAGATCATCGGCGGTAACTTCGATTTCCCGGGTTTTATTATTGCTTTGTTGATTCATAGAAAATAACTCCAAAATAGCAGTATTAAACTAAGGTGAGCCAATCGGTGTGATTTTTGGCCCGGCCTTTAACGCAATCAAAGAATAGGGTTTGCAGTTGCGCGGTAATCGGTCCGCGCTTGCCCGGCCCGATGATACGGTTATCCAATTCGCGGATCGGCGTGATTTCAGCCGCAGTGCCGGTAAAGAATGCCTCATCGGCACAATAAATTTCATCGCGTGTAATGCGTTTCTCGATCACGGGAATGCCGAGCTCCGCAGCTAATTCGATGATCGAAGCGCGTGTGATGCCTTCCAGGCAGGAAGTTAAGTCCGGTGTGTAGAGTTTGCCTTGTTTGACGATGAAAATATTTTCTCCCGAACCTTCGGCCACATAACCTTCTACATCCAGCAGCAAGGCTTCGTCGTAACCGTTCAATGCCACTTCCTGATTGGCCAGAATCGAATTGGCGTAGGTCGTGACCGATTTGGCGCGGCACATATTGATGTTGACATGGTGCCGGGTAAACGACGATGTTTTCACGCGAATGCCGTTTTCCAGCGCTTCCGGTCCCAGATAAGTTCCCCATGACCAAGCGGCGATGGCGACATGCACTGATAACGTTCGAGCGGAAAGCCCCATCGCCTCGGCGCCATAAAAGGCGATCGGGCGGATGTACGCGGACGAGAGTTTGTTTTGTTTCACCACATCGCGCTGCGCTTGCATAATGGTGGCCTTGTCGTAAGGCATTTTCATCATGAAAATATGCGCTGAATTGAATAAGCGGTCGGTATGTTCCTGCAACCGGAAAATCGCCGCGCCTTGCGCGGTTTCATACGCGCGCAATCCTTCAAAAACACCCAAACCATAATGCAACGTGTGCGTTAGTACATGCGTATTGGCATCCCGCCAGGGAACCATTTTCCCGTCATACCAGATTACACCGTCACGGTCAGCCATTGACATTCAGGAACTCCCGATAAAATTCTTAAAAGCCGTATTCTAACTTATTTTTGGCGTGCCGTTGAAACATGCCCGTCCTTGAGACAACGAATATCTGGACTCATGTGTGGCAATTTGCCGCATTGCTAATGGCAAGGTTCCGTCTGATAATTTTTAAGCCATTGCATGGACGGTAATTTTTGAATCAATAGCGCTTCACCTCGGTTTTGCTTTATTTCTCCAATTACCCGCAGATCTACTTCACCACATCCGATCCAATTACCACCATAGCGCATTGGAGGCGCTTATTACTATGTTACTAAAATCAGCGATTCATAGTGTATTACCCGTCATTGTGCTGTTTGGGTTTATTCAATCCGATGCGTTCGCGCATACGGTGATCGATCCGTCCCAGGTTACGGAAGGCAAACAATCGAATAATCACACGGTGATTACACACGGTTGCGGCGATGCCGCTGTCATCGGTCAGAGTGTTGTCATACCGGATGGGGTCGATTCTTCCATCGTGGCCAATGGCAATCCTCATGCCGGACCGCTCAGTGATTTTCTGCAGAATTGGGGTGGCATTACATTTGTGCAGGACCGCTCATTATTTAGTGAGCAGGATCGAAAAGTGGATGCGAATGGAAATACGATCGGATTTTGGTTTGGCGGCGGCCATGCGGTGGCATCGTATGCTTGGGGACGCATTCCATTCGTGTCGAAGGCAGTGCTGTTTGTGCCGGAATCCTGTGCCAAGGCGGTGCGGTTTGCTTTCGCAGTGGCTGACATTTGCAAGATAACCAATATCAGTAATATGAACGGTACGGACACGGTTAATTTCTGGACTCCCGCTGTCGGATCGAAATACGACGGCACACCGGGAGATCATGCCTATGATTTTCCGGTGTATTTCACCATCAACCGGGATCTGGAAACGAATCCGCTGCCGGAATCCTGTGGAGCAGGTTTGCAGGTGACGGTAAAACCATCCGCCGCGCAGATCGATCGCGATATGCCCATCATTTTTAACGGCACACAGGTGTGGCCGCAACCTTGATTCATGGTCATCGTACCGCACACATTTAAGGAATAAACACTATGGCGCTACCCGCTCAACAACAAACTGTCATTCTTCAACTGACACAGGCAATGTTCAATGCAGCTCCGGGCGCGATTTATCTGGAAGCACTTGTCTCCCCGGTAGAAGCCGGTCAATCATTGGCCGATCTGGCTCAATCTTTGATGGGAAATACATTATTTTTTGGCAAGAATTATGCAACGAATCTGACCCCGGAAGCGTTTGCAGATGCCTTTATTCAGGATTTGACCGGCGATAACGCCACTGCGGACAGCAAAGCCCTGGCCATTGATTTTATTACCGGCAAAATGGCTGCCGGAGCAACGCAAGGTGAAATCATCGCCGATGTAACCGGAATCCTTTCAGCCATTCCGGTAACCGATCCGGTGTGGGGAACGGCCGCATTAGCGTACAACACGGCGAATGCGGCAAAAATTATTGATAACCTGGCAGGAGACACAGCGTCAGCTGGGGACAAAACCGGCGCGATCGATTATATCCTTGCACAAATGGCTGCCGGAAAGACTTTCGGCGCGACGGTCGTGGATCTCATAAGCTTGCTGGATGGCATGGATCATGCCGATCCTGACTGGGGTAATGCAGCAGCGCTATTTGATAACCGCATTGAAGTATCGCGTTATTACTCGATCGAAAAAGCAGGTACTGCGACAGACTTAGTAACGCTTCAGCAAATTCTCACAGGGATAACTCCGGATGTGGCCACGGTTGCGACGGCTAAGGCTGCGGTAGACAATCTGCTCGACAATCCGGTCATCGATCTGGCGCGGCTTGATGGCGCAAATGGTTTTAAGTTGAATGGTGTGATCGGCAGTGATGACACAGGCGAGTCGGTAGGCAGTGCGGGTGATATCAATGGCGATGGTTTTGATGACTTGATCGTGGGCGCGCCGCATAATTTTGACGATTTCTACTCCGGTGCCAGCTTTGTAATATTTGGTAAAGCTTCGGGTTTTGATGCGGCGATTCCTTTATCCAGCCTGAATGGCACGAACGGATTCCGCCTCAATGGCGTGGCAGGCGGGGATGCCGCGGGTAATGCGGTGAGTAGTGCCGGTGACATCAATGGCGATGGCTTTGATGATCTGCTGATCGGCGCGCCGATCTCCGATGTGCCAAAAAACGATACCGGATACACCTACGTCGTATTCGGTAAATCTTCCGGTTTCAGCGCGACGATGGAATTGTCGGGTTCGGATGGCAGCAACGGTTTCCGTATGCATCTTGATAAAGCCGATCAACTTTTAGGCTGGTCTATCAGCGGCGCCGGAGATGTCAATGGCGATCATGTCGACGATTTGATTATTGGCGCGCCGATTGGCGAACGCAGCTATGTCGTTTTTGGCAAGACTTCCGGTTTCGATACGCAATTGGATCTAGCCAGCTTGAATGGCAGTAACGGTTTCCAAATGAATGGCTTGGAAGATGGCGCGCAGTTTGGCAATGGTGTGAGTGCCGGTGACATCAATGGCGATGGTATTAACGACTTGATCGTCGGTTCCTACTATGGAGGAAGCGGTACTAGTTACGTGATCTTCGGTAAAGCATCGGGTTTTGACGCCATATTGGATTTATCCGGCTTGGATGGCAGTAACGGCTTTAGCGTGGAAGGTGTCGCGGAAGGAGACGAAGCGGGTTATTCGGTCGGCAATGCCGGGGATGTCAATGGCGATGGATTTGACGATGTGATCATCGGTGCCCGGTCCGCGGGAATCGATGGTAAAGCATCCGGTGCTGCTTACGTTGTGTTTGGCAAAGCTGCTGGGTTTGATGCCACGATCCAGTTATCGGACTTGGATGGCAGCAATGGTTTCCGGTTGGCGGGCGTGGCGGAAGGCGATAAAGCCGGTCGCTCGGTGAGCAGCGCTGGAGATTTTAACGGCGATGGATTCGCCGATGTGCTGGTCGGTGCCGTTGGTTCCGATGCGAATGGTGTGGATTCCGGTGCCGCGTATGTCGTTTTCGGTAAAGCATCGGGTTTTAGCGCTTCGCTGGATTTATCCAATTTAAGCAGTACCGATGGTTTTGCGTTGAGTGGACTGGCGGCGGGTAATTCATTGGGAAGTCGGTCAGTAGCGCGGGGGATCTCAACAACGATGGTTTTGATGATTTGATCATTGGTGCCTCTTCAGCCAACGGCAGTACTTTCAATTCTGGCGCGGCTTATGTGATATTCGGCCATAGTTTCGCCAGCGCGGCAGCTGCTAAAACTGTTGCAGCCGATAGTCTTGATGTGGCTGGTCAGGACGCGGCGGTGCTGTTGACTGGGGTTAATGCGGCGATGGATTTGATATGAACGCATGCTTTACAACATACCCATGATTTGCGTCAACTCAATGAAGCATTTTGCTTTTTATGATAACTAACGAAATTCCGCATACAGCAACGCTGGAAATCACAACCTCACGCCAATTGTTACCGTGGCTGGCAGAGCAAAAGATCTCTATCGCGCTGACGACATACCAGATTGGCAAACTGTATTTTATCGGCTTGAAACCCGACAATGCGCTTTCGGTGTTTGAACGCAGTTTTAATCGCTGCATGGGACTGTGCACGACATCGAATGGTTTATACATGAGCAGTTTGTATCAGATCTGGCGCTTTGAAAATATCTTCGAGCCCGGGCAGCAGCAGGATGGTTACGACCGGCTATACGTACCGCAAGTGGGTTACACCACCGGCGATCTGGATATCCACGACATAGCCGTGGATCGCAATGGCCGGCTGGTGTTCGTCAACACGTTGTTTGGCTGCTTGGCGGCATTGAGCGAAGCGCATAACTTTAAACCGCTGTGACAACCCGCCTTCATCAGTAAGCTGGCGGCGGAAGATCGCTGTCACCTGAATGGCTTGGCGATGCGGGATGGTGAACCGGCGTATGTCACCGCGGTTGGCCGTTCCGATGTCGCCGATGGCTGGCGTGAACACCGTGCCGATGGTGGTGTTGTGATCGATGTGAATAGCAACGAGATCGTGTGTTCCGGGTTGTCGATGCCGCATTCTCCGCGCTGGCATAACGGCAAGTTATGGCTGCTCAATTCCGGCACCGGGGATTTCGGCTATGCCAATCTGCAAACAGGACAGTTTGAACCAGTTTGTTTTTGTCCCGGCTATATGCGCGGACTCAGCTTTCACGGGGATTTTGCCTTAATTGGAATATCCAAACCACGTCACAATAAAACTTTCAGCGGCTTAGCGCTGGATGCGAATCTTAAATCACGGCATGCCGAAGCGCGCTGCGGCGTTCAGATCGTGGATTTGCGCACGGGGGATGTAGTGCATTGGCTGCGCATGGAAGGCGTGGTTGAAGAACTGTACGATGTTGTTGTGCTGCCGGGTGTGCGGCGTCCGATGGCGCTGGGTTTCAAAACAGATGAAATTCGCCGGGTATTGAGTATTGAAGCTTAGTGTTGCGGATGGTATTGAAAAGCTTGCTTGAAATAATCGTCGAATTTTGACCGCACATTGCACGGATTTTGCACGATTTCGCCAATCAATTGAAAAAGCCGGTAATTTTGTGTATTCAGCAGCCGATGCTGTTTGATCATCTTGAGGGTATGCGGTCCTTCGCCTGAAATACCATCCGTTTCTTCCCGTGCCAGTTTCCGGCCCAATTCATGATGATGCGAACTTTCGCTGGTGGCGGTGGTGATTAGATCTCCCAATCCCGCCAAGCGGTACGGGCTGGCGGCTTGACCGCCCATGACCTGCGCGATTTGACTTAATTCTTGCAGAGCTGCCGTTGCCAGATAGCCGCGCACGTTATCGCCAAGCTGGAGTTCATCGGCCATGCCGAACGTCATCGCGTACACATTTTTTAAGATCACCGCCCAACTGATACCGGCGATGTCAAACGTGTGCTCAATATACAACTTGGTGTGATTAAAACACGCTTGCATGACATGAAATGCAGCAAGATCGTGGCAGCCCAATTGCGCAAATGCATACCGGCCTGCACGGATTTCCTCGGAAATCATCGGACCATACAGAAGCGCGAATGGTTGATGCGCAGGCAGGTTTTCCGCAAAAATTTGCGCTGCGGTTTTGCCGGATTCATCAAGTCCCTTGGCGATACTGACGCACAAGCAGGTTTTTTTCAGTAACGGTGCGATGCGTTGAGTTACTTCGCGGTGCGGATTGACCGACAGGCAGAACAATACGATGTCTGCAAGCGGCGCGCTTTGTTCCAGCGTAGCGTAAGAATAACCGCTCCGTGGAAATTTCTCCCAAATCGCTAATGTGTGCCGGTCCTTCAGCAGATATTCCAGCGCATGTCCCATTTCACCGTGACCGAGGATGAGAATATGTAATGACGTTGTCATAGATTAAATTGGATACTGTTGGGTAATTCTTACAGCTATCGTTTGAGTGCGGCAATTTACCGCATTGCTAACGATTACATTTTCATGAACAATAAATTGAGTAAGTTAGGTTAACGGTTAATATTTCTATCTAATTTTTTATGAATCTTTTTTAAGCAAATCACAAGCTGCCTTACCATTATGATCGCACAAAAAATTAACGTATCCCATACACTCGAAGATCAACGTATGGCGCTTACCCTTCAACAACAGACTTCTATTCTTCAGCTCACGCTGGCTATGTTTAATACGGCGCCAGGCGCGTCGAATCTGATGTTCCTCGGTTCGCTGTTGCGAAGCGGCCAATCCTTGGCAAGTCTGGCGCAATCGCTGACGGAAAGCTCTCTATTCCTCGACCGGCAGTATGCCGCGTATTTGAAGCCGGATGAGTTTTCGGCCAAGTTTGTTAGCGATCTGGTGGGCGACCGGGTGTCGATTGGCGATAAAGGCCTTGTCATTGATTATATGACGCACCGGATGATCGACGGTGCCACGCAAGGAGAGCTGATCGCAGAACTCTTGAGTATCTTATCGCCAATCCCGGCTTCGAATTCCAATTGGGGTAAAGCCGCCTCGCATCACAATGCCCGGAATGCAACCAAAGTCATAACGCATCTGCTCGGAAGCACCTTTACACCAGCCAATATCGCGATAGTGGTCGATTATATGCTGGCGCAAATGGCAGCCGGTAAAACTTTCGGCGAAATGATCGTGTGGGCTATCGACACAGTGACTGGCGTCGATCATGACAATGTGGTGTGGGGAAATGCAGCCGTGCTTCTCAACAATCGCATCGAAGTTTCAAGATATTATTCGGTCGATAAAGCCGGTACTACGATCGAAAGAGCGACTATGCGGCAAATTCTGACGAAAGTGACGGTCGATACCGCCACGGTTGCCGCTGCCAAAACGACCATCGATCATTTACTGAGCAATGACAGCGGTTTTTCCAATGATACCAGTGATGACTTTCAATTCGATAAGGTACTGGTGATTAAGAAGAATAACGTATTGTCCCTGCCACAGGGAACGGCAAAACGGACCGAACTGATGGTTTAATCACGCATGTCCGAAGTTTCCTTCCGGAAACTTTTCACCTGAATTAATCCGGAATTCACTTACTTTTCCAGCGAAGAAAAGAATTTTCCGGTTCAAACTTTGGTACTATTTACACACAGTATCCCACTTGAAAGAGTGCTGTCTGATCGGTTGTTATAAGGTAAATAGTCCATGCCGCGTATCCAAGCAGTATTTCAAAATGCGCAAGGCGAATCGTTATCCGGTTTGCTGGAAATGCCGTCTGGTGTGATTAAATCGTACGCGCTCTTCGCTCACTGTTTTACCTGCTCCAAAGACAACCCTGCAGCGGCGCGGATTGCGCTCGCATTGGCGGATCGCGGCATTGCGGTATTGCGTTTTGATTTTACCGGCCTTGGTAATAGCCAAGGCGATTTCTCGAATACCAATTTCTCCTCCAATTTACAGGATCTGTTAGCCGCAGCGCGCTACCTGGAGCAACATTACACCGCTCCCGCGCTTTTGATCGGACACAGCTTGGGTGGTGCTGCGGTACTCGCGGTGGCGCAAGATTTACCGCAAGCCAATGCGGTAATCACGATCGGCGCACCGGCAACAGCAGCACACGTTAAACACTTGTTTGCCGGTTCATATCGGGAATTGCAAAATCAACCGTCTGTACAAGTCGAATTGGCTGGAAGAAGCTTTAAGATTAAACGTCAATTCATTGATGATTTGGAGAAATATAATTCAGTTGAGCATATCGGTGCACTAAAAAAAGCATTGCTGATTTTTCATTCACCGATAGATGACGTTGTTTCGATTGACGAAGCGGGGCGCATTTTTACCGCGGCCAAACACCCGAAAAGCTTCGTATCACTGGATCATGCCGATCATCTGTTGTCCAATCCGGAAGATTCTCATTATGTCGCGGAAGTTTTGTCGGCTTGGGCCAGCCGTTACCTGAAGACGGAACCAGCTCTGGTCAAAGCAGACGGTGCGTTGCGGCCAAGCGTTGAGGCGGGTAGTGTGATCGTGCGCGAATACGATAAAAAATTCACGCGTGAGATTCTGACGCCGCGCCACCGGCTGATCAGCGATGAGCCAATCGTGCTGGGCGGCGCGGATCTTGGGCTCAATCCGTATGAATTATTACTCGCCGCACTGGGCAGCTGCACGTCGATGACGCTGCGTATGTATGCGAACCACAAACAAATTGACTTGCAGGACATTACCGTAGAATTGCATCACAGCCGGATTCACGCCGAAGACTGTAACGGTTGTGAAAAGCAGAAAACACAGATCGATGTCATTACGCGCGCAATTCAATTGAGCGGTAATCTGAGTGATCAGCAACGGACTCGATTGCTGGAAATTGCCAATCAATGTCCGGTGCATAAAACCTTGCAAAGCAAGATTCGGATAGAAACTAACCTGATAGATTAACTTTGATATGCAATCAGATGATACTATAGAAAAATATCGTATTGATAAATGGCTGTTTGCGGCACGTTTCTTTAAGACGCGATCGTTGGCTGCCGAAGCGATTGATCGCGGCCGGGTTACGGTAAATGGTCAACGGGTAAAGCCTGCGAAGATACTTGCAGCAGGGGATATGCTGACCATTCGCATTGATAACTATCAGTATATTATTGAAGTATTGGGGTTATCCAATAAAAGAGGATCTGCCACAGTGGCGCAGCAGTTGTACCGGGAAACCGAAGAAAGCAAGCAACAGCGAGAATTGCTGGCCGCGCGCTTAAAAGCGCAGCCACCGCCATTTCATATCAAAGGACGGCCAACCAAACGCGACCGCCGCGTCATCGAGCGCTTCACTTCCAACCACGACGAATTTTAAGAATCCAGTGAAAAATCATGAGCAATGACACATTCAATTTAGGTAAAGAGCAACTGATCCAGCAATCTTTCGTGCAAATGGACAAGCATTTGCAAGGCGCGAATTACACGCCGGCACAAAAGCTGGCATTAACCTGCCGGATTTTGTTTGATAATGGCCACGATTCCGGCTTGGCCGGACAAATTACCACGCGTGGCGAACAGCCGGGCACGTACTTGACGCAGCGTCTGGGCTTCGGGTTTGACGAAACCTGCGCGAGCAATTTATTACTCGTCAATGAAGATCTGGAAGTTTTACAAGGCGACGGCATGGCCAATCCGGCCAATCGCTTTCATTCCTGGCTGTATCGCGCCCGGCCGGATGTGCAATGCATCATTCATACGCATGCCGTCCATACCGCCGCACTCAGCATGCTCGAAGTGCCGCTGGAAATTTCGCACATGGATAATTGCGTGTTGTACGACGACGTGGCTTTCCTGCCGAAGTGGCCTGGTATACCGGTGGGTAATGAAGAGGGTGAATTGATTGCTAAAGCCATCGGCAGTAAACATGCTGTATTGCTGGCGCATCACGGTCTGTTGATTGCCAGTTCCAGCATTGAGGAGGGCTGTATCTTGGCGCTTGCTTTTGAACGGGCGGCACGCATGCACTTGTTGGCGGCATCCGCCGGAAAAATCCAGCCGATAGACCCCGGTTTGGGCAAGGAAGCGCGCGACTGGATTCTCCGTGGACAACGCAGCGCGGTAGCGTTCGCTTATTACGCGCGGCGCACTTTGAGAAAAAGCGCGGATTGCTTGCAATAGATTGTGTAGGAGTGATGTGCCACTTCACTTTATCGCTAGATGAATTGAATACCCCTATAAAAACCCTGCAATCCTACCGTTAACCGTCTCACTAAAAAGTGCACAATATGCACAAATCCATTCTGTAGTTTGATTGCTTACTGTGGAACTGGAGTATCCGGAAGTAATTCAAGGGATTGATTGGTAATTAATTCATGTGATGAAATTGGTGCGGTAAATTTCTTTTCTACTTTTTATATTGAGCCTTATGATAAAAAAAGTGCAAGCAAGTGAAGTCCGGCTGGGAATGTATATCCATGAGCTCCGCGGCAATTGGCTGGAACATCCATTCTGGAGAAAATCGTTTAAACTGGTGCAGCAGAAAGACTTGGATAAGCTTGTTAGTTGCGACATGGATGAAATATGGATTGATACCGGTAAAGGGCTTGATGTGGCTCCCACTGAGACCGGTTTGGTGGAAAACCTCAAGCCAGCGGATAAAACCTCCCCGGTAAGTACAATCACCCCGGAAGCATCACCTCCGCCATCACCACCGCCGGTAAAGAAACCGGTTGCGCGCGTTTCGGTTGAAGAAGAATTGGAAAATGCTAAAAAGCTTCAGAAAAAAACCAAAGATGCAGTTACCTCAATGTTCAGCGATGTGCGCATGGGTAAAGCACTTGAAATCGAAGGCGCGGAATCTTTGGTGGAAGAAATCAATCAATCGATGGAGCGCAATCCCAATGCACTGCTCACATTGATCCGGCTGAAAAATGTCAATGAATATACCTACATGCATTCGGTTGCGGTCTGCATGCTGATGGTGGCGCTGGGAAGGCAAATGGGTCTGGATGAAGCGCAAATCAGACAAGCAGGCACAGCCGGATTGTTGCACGACATCGGTAAAATGGTGATTCCAAATGAAGTGCTGAACAAACCGGGAAAATTGACGGACGAAGAATTTGCCGTCATGAAAAGCCATCCGGAGCGCGGCTGGGAAATTTTAAAATCCTGCTACCAAGTCCATGAAACGACTTTGGATGTGTGCTTGCACCATCACGAACGTGTCGATGGCAAGGGTTACCCGGAAAAATTATCCGGCGATGCGCTGACATTGTTTGCGCGCATGGGCGCAGTCTGTGACGTTTACGATGCCATCTCGTCGGATCGCTGTTACAAACCGGCCTGGTCTCCGGCCGAGTCAATCCGCAAAATGGCTTCTTGGAAAGACGGACATTTTGATGAAACTATTTTTCAAGCTTTTGTGAAGACCATCGGTATTTACCCCAGCGGTACCCTGTTGAAACTGAAGTCCGGGCGATTAGGTGTGGTGATGGAACAATCCACGAAAAAATTAACCACGCCGATCATCAAGACTTTTTTTTCGACACGTTCCAACGCGCATATTCCAGTTGAAATTCTGGATTTGTCGAAAGGAACCGACGGCATCGAAAAAATCGAGGACCCGGTGCAATGGGGATTCGATATCAATAAAATACAAGGGATATGAAGGGTTTTGTGACTTTGATCAATAAAGTGCAAGCAGAGATAGTTATACTGCAAAAAATAAATTCATGGTGAAGAAGACTGATAATGATGACCGGTAAATACCAAAAACTACAGAACGCGCTTGTTGTTAGCGCGTTTTTATTGATAACGGCGCCAATGAATGCAGCCGCCGACGCAGTAACCGACTGGAATCAGCGTGCGGGCGAGATCGTAGTGAACGCCAAGATCGGACCGTTACCGGCCGAACGGGCGCTGGCGATTGTGCAGGCATCTGTGTACGAGGCGGTAAATGCGATTACCCAACGTTATGCAGTGCAGGATACAAGACTGCAAGCCGTACCCGGTGCATCAGTCGAAGCAGCGGTAGCAGCGGCAAACCGGGCGGTGTTAGTTCAGCTGGTACCGTCGCAGCAGTCGGTGATCGATCACGTTTATCAAGCCGCACTGGCCGTGATAGCTGACGGTGAGAGTAAGGCTGGTGGCATTGCTGTGGGAGAGAAAGCGGCGCAGGCGATCCTGGCGTTGCGTGCCGACGATGGCGCGGCTGCCGGTGAATCTTACCGTCCGTTTACTCATGCGGGAGTTTATGTGCCAACGGTTATCCCCGAAGCGCCGCAATGGATGCACCGCAAGCCCTGGCTGATGACACAGCCGTCGCAATTCCGCCCGGCGCCGCCGCCTGAATTGGGGAGCGAATTATGGGCGCGCGATTATAACGAAGTAAAGGCGCTTGGCAGCAAGCATAGCCGCGAAAGAAGCACGGAACAAACTGCCATCGCCCGTTTTTGGGAAGAAGTCATGCCGCCGATTTATCATGGTATCGTCCGCTCGGTTGCTAACATGCCGGGAAGGGAAATTACCCAGAACGCACGCTTGTTCGCGGCTGTGACACAAGCCTCGGACGATGGACTGATTGCGGTGTTTGACGCGAAATATCACTATGGTTTTTGGCGGCCAGTGACGGCGATCCGCAACGGCGATAGCGACGGTAATGATGCCACGGAGCGTGATGCAGCGTGGCTGCCTTTTATCGACACTCCGATGCATCCGGAATATCCGTGCGCGCATTGCATCGTTTCCGCCGCCGTCGGCACGGTGCTGCAAATTGAAATCGGCGACAGTCAAAAACCGGTGCTAACAACGACCAGCGCTGCTGCGGGTGGTGTGGCGCGCAGCTGGACGAAGCTAGACGATTTTATGCAAGAAGTTGCCAATGCACGCATTTATGATGGCGTGCACTACCGTAATTCCGGTAAAGTGGGTTCCGAGATGGGGCGGAAAATTGCTCATCTGGCTGCTGAGAAATACGCATTGAAAACGAAATAAACCGGAGAAATCCAGTGGCGCAAGGCCTCGTTTCTCCGGAATAAAACTCATTTTTTCCGGAAGATTAAATCCCATACACCGTGCCCGAGCTTGATTCCCCGTTGCTCGAACTTGGTCAATGGCCGGTAATCCGGCCGTGGCGCATAGTCTGCTGCGGTATTGCCGAGCTGTGTTTCCTGGCCCAGTACATGCAATATTTGCTCAGCATAATCTTCCCAGTCGGTAGCCGCATGGATATACCCACCCGGTTTCAGATGGCTGCATAAACGGGCGGTCAAATCCGGTTGGATCAATCTGCGCTTGTGGTGCCGGGCTTTGGGCCAGGGATCGGGGAAAAAGATATGAACACCATCCAGGCATGCGGTCGGCAGCATATATTGCAAGACTTCCACGGCATCATGCTGAATGATGCGCAAATTCATCAATTCCAGTTGCTCGATTTGATTGAGCAAACTGCCCACGCCGGGCGTATGCACTTCGATGCCCAGATAATCATTCTCCGGATGCGATTGCGCGATGGTTGCGGTGCTTTCGCCCATGCCGAAGCCGATTTCCAGAATTTTAGGCGCTTCACGGCCAAAGATCCGATTGAGATCGAGCAGGTCTTCGCTAAATGGAATACCGTATTGTGGCAATAGGGTTTCGCAGGCGCGGCGTTGCGCATTGGAAACACGCCCTTGGCGAAGGACGAAGCTACGGATGGTCTGCGGCATGAACTGATGACGTGGCAATAAATAGCAGAGTGGTTATTGGGATTTGCCGCCTGCCGGTTTTCCGGGAGTTTTTTCAGTACGGGCAATGACGCCTTCCGTCGGCGAGCTGGGGCTGGCGCTGTAGAGCTTTTTCGCCATGCGTCCGGCCAGATAGGCTTCACGCCCGGCTTCAACGGCTTTACGCATTGCCGATGCCATTAGCACCGGATGTTGCGCGGCAGCAATCGCGGTGTTCATCAAGATACCATCGCAACCCAGTTCCATTGCAATGGTTGCATCCGATGCCGTACCGACACCGGCATCGACCAACACTGGAATCTTGGCATTGTCGATAATGATTTGCAGATTCCATGGATTCAAAATACCCATGCCCGAGCCGATCAACGAGGCCAATGGCATCACGGCGACACAGCCTATGTCTTCCAATTGCTTGGCGATGATCGGATCGTCCGAGGTATACACCATCACCTGAAAATCCTCTTTGATGAGAATTTCCGCGGCTTTCAGCGTTTCCACCATGTTTGGGTACAGCGTTTTCGGATTGCCCAATACTTCCAGCTTGACCAGACTGTGACCATCGAGTAGTTCACGCGCCAGCCGCAACGTGCGCACCGCATCGTCGAGGGTGTAACAGCCTGCGGTATTAGGCAGTAAGGTATATTGCGAGGGCGGCAGAACATCCAGTAGATTGGGCTCTCCGGCATTTTGCCCGATATTCGTGCGCCGGATCGCGACGGTAATGATTTCAGCGCCACTCGCTTCAACCGCCGCGCGTGTTTCGTTGAAATCCTTGTATTTACCCGTACCGACCAGTAAACGGGATGTATAGGTTTTACCAGCAATAACTAAATTATCCATGAAATTCTTTTAATATCGATATGTATTAATTGAGCAGCGGAACTTAACCGCCACCGACGGCAACGACAACTTCCAGCTGATCACCATGAACCAGCATTTGTTGCGGGAACTGGCTGCGCGGCACGATTTCGCCATTGCATTCGATGGCAATCCGCTTGCCGTGCAACGCAAGGTGGTCGATCAGTTGTGCTACGTTAATCGGCCCTTCAAATTGTTGCGGTTGTCCATTAATAGTGAGTTGTATCATGGAAGAAAAACTAGAATTGATATTTCAGGTTAGCTAGATGAACAATCAAAAATCCGCTTGGATTTTATCATGTGGGAGCGCGCAGTTTTGGAATAATTTGTTTCGAGCGGTCAATCAGCATGCAGGATGAGAAAACTATTCGAGTCAATCCGGTTATTCATGCCGAAAGCATGAAATGAGTCATAAAAGTAGCTCAACTTCTGAATGAATATCCTTGTATTTGCAAGGTTTTCTGTCGATGATAAAACCCTGTTGGTAAAAAACCTTTATTCGAACCGGTGTCATCTTGATCATTCGATTGAAACGAGAAATGTGCTTGCAAAATAAAGCCATTCACGTAGAAATAATTTAGGAGATTCCTATGTTGAAAGATATGACAGTGAAAACGGAGCTGATCATTGTGATCGGTCTTCTGTCAGTATTGCTGGTTGGTATTGGCGCGCTAGGTTTGCATGGAATAAAGCAATCGAACGAAGGATTAAGAGCGGTTTATCAAGATCGTACGGTGACTGCGGTCGATCTGGCGACAATTAACGATATTTGGGAAGTTGTGCATAAGAATGTTACCGCTGTGGCCAGCACAAAAAGTACGGAATTAGCGAAAGAAAAATCAGAAGAAACAGCTAAAACGATTAAACGCGCTGAAGAAATCTGGGCGAGGTTTATGGCGACTGAATTGACTACCGTGGAAGAGCAGCTTGCTCAGGAAAAATTGCGATTGCATGCAGCCTATGTCGCGGCAGTTAATAAAATATTCACGATGGCCATGGCCGGAGATTTCGATGGCGCGGCAAAAAACCTCAAGGAAGAGGCGGAATCACTGTTTTACCGCTTGCACGAAACGATTTACGGCATGATTACTTTGCAAGGTAACGTTGCGGCTGAAAAATATGAAAGCGCGGTAAGCGATTACAACTCCATTTTCATGACCATGGTTGTTGCGATTAGTTTGGGAGTGTTGCTTGCGTGTGTGCTCGGATACATTCTGCTACGCGGTATTGTAAAACCCTTGAATGAGGCGATCGCTATTGCCGGTGCTGTTGCTGCGGGTGATTTATCGACCAAGATCGAACCTCGTTCGACGGTTAATGGATTTGGCCGTTTGATTAACGCGCTGAAAGCGATGAATGATCACTTGGTCGAACTGGTAGGGAAAGTGCGGTTGGATGCGAATCTGATCCAAACATCCGCCAGTGAGATCGCATCGGGCAATTCGGACTTAAGCCAGCGCACTGAAGAGCAAGCATCCAGCCTGGAAGAAACCGCGTCTTCAATGGAAGAACTGACTTCGACCGTCAAACAAAATGCGGATAATGCGCGCCAAGCTAATCAACTGGCTGTGGGTGCTTCTGAAGTTGCGGTGAGGGGAGGCGCGGTAGTCGGTCAAGTAGTGCAAACCATGAGCTCGATTAGTGAAAGCTCGAAGAAAATTGTCGATATCATCAGTGTCATCGACGGCATCGCTTTTCAAACCAACATATTGGCACTCAATGCTGCGGTTGAAGCGGCGCGTGCCGGTGAACAAGGCCGAGGATTTGCGGTGGTGGCCACCGAAGTTCGCACGCTGGCGCAGCGTTCCGCGACAGCAGCGAAGGAAATCAAGGAATTGATCAATGACTCGGTAGCGAAAGTGGAAGACGGCACGCGCTTGGTTGATGAAGCGGGTGTTACGATGAATGAAGTCGTCACCGCAGTCAAACGCGTAACAGATATCATGAACGAGATTTCCGCCGCATCGCAGGAACAACATTCCGGAATTGAACAAGTTAATCAAGCAGTCACACAAATGGATGAAGTGACGCAGCAGAATGCGGCCTTGGTTGAACAGGCGGCATCAGCGGCTGAATCCATGGAAGATCAGGCGAAAGCACTTGCGCAAGCGGTCAGTCTATTCAAATTATCGGAAAGCGGCGATTCCAGCATTGCCAAACCAGTCAAAAGAAGTAACCGGCCGGTTGCAAAATTACCGAATCGCGGCCCAGCGACTAAATCCGCACCAGCAGCTGCGCCAGTCTCAACAGCTTCAACAGCTTCACCTCGTAAAATAGCGGCGAATGGCGATAGTGATTGGGAAGAGTTCTAAACGTAATTATTTTTAAGAGCAAAAAGTGGCGGATTGATTGGATAGTGCGAATAATCGCACCTGGCCAAGCTCTGGATACCACGACCAAAAGCTTCAATAAAGTAATGACAGTGAATGAAAACGCCTGTGCAATGCATAGGCGTTTTATTTGGTAAATTTATAAAAGCTGGAAATTATGTTGATTTCTCAGTGCTTAAATTTTTTAAAAAATCTTTGAGATGCAAAATTCTCTCTTTGGTTCTTGATTCTAAACAATATAGCGGATTGACACCGAGATTTAAACAGTCTGAGTTTTTGAACCTGTTCCAATGCCGTTGAGAAGTTATAAAGTTTTCCTTATCTTCATCAGTAAGTTTCTCCATTAATTGTTTTTGAGTGTTTTTCAACTCTATCAGTGCGGCTTGATACCGTTCCATTTCAGAACTTTGCGCATAAGTTAAACTCGAGAGCGATAATCCAAAACCGCCAACCAGAAAAACCAATAGATATTTATAAACAGTTCTCTGCATCTTCATTTCCTCCATTTTGGTGTCGCAAGTCAATTGCTCCGGAATCTGAATATTTTTTCAATCAATTAAAAAATAAATCAGACTCAATACTAAAGATTGATTGCTTCACAAAAAGTTCACAATTCTAACAATTGTTATATCAGATCAACTCCCAAGAATCGTGCTGCCGACTGGCGTGAGACATATTCAAGGCAAAATCTGAAATGAAGGGTGTAAATAATTTTGTGTAAATGGTCATATTGCAGGAAACTGTTTATATATTTTTGGAGCAAAAATGACCACACCCAAACCCCTGCCAGCCGGCTTAATTGATAGCCTGCTGGCCGATTACAAAAAGCCAGAAGATTTAATCGGTGAGCATGGTCTTCTCAAGCAACTCACCAAAGCGTTGGTTGAACGTGCCTTGCAAGCAGAAATGGCCGATCATCTTGGTCACGATAAGCACGAAACGGTAGTCAATGCCACTGGCAATACCAGAAATGGTAAAAGCCGTAAGACCCTGAAAGGTGAATTCGGTGAGTTACCCATCGAGATCCCCCGTGACCGTGAGGGCAGCTTCGAGTCTCTGATCATTTCCAAGCATCAGACCCGCTGGGCGGGCTTTGATGACAAGATCCTCTCGCTGTATGCCCGTGGCATGACAGTGCGTGAAATCCAACAGCACCTCACTGAAATGTATGGCACAGAAGTATCGCCTACGCTCATTTCTACGGTCACTGATGGCGTAATGGATGAAGTGAAGCAGTGGCAATCCCGGCCTCTCGATGCGGTGTATCCTGTGATCTATCTCGATTGTATCCATGCCAAAGTTCGTGACGCTGGTAGCGTTCGTACCAAAGCGATTTACCTGGCGATCGGCATTAACATGGAGGGCCATAAAGAAATACTGGGCTTATGGATTGCTCAGACCGAGGGTGCCAAGTTCTGGCTCAGCGTTGTCACTGAACTCAAAAATCGTGGCGTGCAAGATATCTTTATCGCCTGTGTCGATGGCTTAAAGGGCTTTCCCGAAGCGATTGAAACCATCTATCCACATGCCATTGTACAACTCTGTATCGTGCACATGGTTCGTAATAGTCTCAACTACGTCAGCTGGAATAAACGCAAGGAAGTAGCTGCTGATTTACGTTTGGTCTACAGCGCCGCCACGATTGATGAGGCTGAGCACGCGTTAGCCGGCTTTGAAGATAAATGGAACTATGCTTATCCACCGATCGCCCGATCTTGGCGCAATAACTGGCAACGCATCATTCCATTCTTCGACTACTCGACTGAGATACGGCGCATCATTTATACCACCAATGCGATTGAGTCAGTCAATATGAGCCTACGCAAAGTCAGCAAGAACCGTGGATCGTTTCCCAACGATGAAGCCGTGATCAAATTGTTTTATTTGGCTCTCAGCAATATCGCCAAAAAATGGTCTATGCCACTAAGAGATTGGAAACCGGCACTAAACAGGTTTACTATTCAATTTAACGAAAGAATGCCTCGGCATTATTAACCACCGTTTACACAAAATCTAGGACACCCCTCCCAATGGCACTTTTGATTATTTGTTTGGCTTGCTTCTTTCTTTATATCCGCTTTAAGCGCATCGGTTGGTTGTAAATTTGTTTCAAGTTATTTGTCCCGATGTTTCAAAGTAATTGTCCGCCGTCAATCAATTCTGCAAATTTGAGGGGGGACTATCATTCTGAAACATTAAGAAGAGAAAAAAATAAGCCGGAAAACATTATCGGCATTATGTTTCGGAGAATTTGAAAGAGAATTTAGGTTTGAAACATTTTGAGAAAAAACGCGACAAAAGTCAGAAGAAATGAAACGAAAATGATATTTTTCTGCGATTGTTTGCTAGTGAATGGTTTTAGTATCAAATAACATGAAAATTTCATTTACTAGGTTTTTTTAATTCACTATGACTATTAACTACTTGCTGTGCAACAAGCCGCATATTGTCATGAATGGATACAAGTGAAAACTGATCTTTAACGGAATCATATAGATTAATGGTTTCAAATATCAGATCAGTCAGAAGAGCAACATTCAACGGATCATTTTCATAATATAAATCGTCATGACAGTACAGGGTAATTGAGCTATAAGCTTCGTAAAATTCTTCACCTCGATCAATAGCCAGTTTTACTAGGGCATCAATATCTGCGGGATGCAAAGCTTTATCTTTTCCAGCGACTTCTTCACTTAAATTACTTGAACCGATAATAAAGAAGATTGCTGACATTGCATTTGAATCAAAACCATTTTTATAGCAATTGAACACCCTGTGGGCTAATTCAGCGGCTTTCTTTGGAAAATCAAGAATAGTATTTCCAGTGATTACATAGGGAACATTTATTCCTAATTCAGCCGCCGCTACGTAATACTCATTACTCGGTTTTCTCTTACCGCTCTCATAGTTTGTTTGAGTATTCTTATGAATACCTAAGCGCTCAGCGAATTCGGCTTGATTTAACCCCAGCCTAATCCTTTCATTTTTAAGCCTTTCGCCTTCTTTTAGGCTGTTCTCTATCAAATATAATTCAATTATTGTTTTCATTCTGGTTGCGTAACACACAAAATGTGTGTTTAATGCGTGATGTGTTTATTCAAAACGTGTTTAAAATAGGTGCTAAATATGAGTAATACTACATCAGAAAGAAGAAAAAAGGCTAAAGAAATCATGTCGAAACATGGGTTAACTCTCAAGGAGTGGGCGAGGAGGCACGGGGTTTCTGTAAATTTGGTAAATGCAGTAATTAGCAACAAGACATCATGCAGTATCAATAAGGGCCATAAAGTAGCGGTACTGCTGGGATTAAAAAAGGGGGAAATCATTGAATAAAAAACCCGCGATTATTACGGCACTTTATCGCGGGTTTTGGTAAATCCTGCGATTCTATTAAAAATATATAAATAACAATGAGTAAGTCAGAATTACCCGAAATATTGCACATAAAAACTATCGCGGGTTTTGCGGGGAATAATGTTTGGTTAACTGTTACTGAAGTTTCTAATCTAACTGGATTGAATCCAGCAACAATTCGTGAAGCTTGTTTAGAACGAGATGGAAGTTATAGAGGAGGGCGTTATACCTACCGTAAAGAAGGTAAGCGCTATGAAATCCTTTTATCCAGCCTGCTCAAACCAATACAAGACAAATACTGGTTAGAGCATCACGAACCGCAGCGCCCTGATTTACCCTCCATTTATAAAAATCAGGAAAATGTTCAAATCGAACATGAAGCATATGAAGCAATAGCCGACTCATACAGTAGAAAATCAGCAGGAATCAAAGAAGAAGCAATACGTCGAGTAAATATCCTGGATGAATATTTGAAATTGCTTAAGGGTGGTTTTAAGAAAGGGAAGGCATTAAAAATCATCCAATCGAATTACACGGGCATTTCCAAAGCCACTTTATGGCGTTGGTTGCAGCAAGTGGCCAATCATCCGCGTCAATATTGGGAAGTAATTCTAGCTCCCGATTACCAAGGGCGCGCGCGCACTGAAATTCACCCAAGAGCCTGGGATTTTTTCTATGTCAATTACGGACAACAAACTCAGCCGGATGCAACGGTTATTTATCGCGAAACAAGCAAAGAAGCCAAAAAGAATGGATGGGGTGAATTGCCAAGCCTTAAAACATTTTTAAGAAGATGGGATAGCGATGTACCGGATAACGAGAAGATACTGCTTCGTAAAGGAAAAACGGCGTTAAAAGAAAGCTTGCCACACCTCAAACGCGACTACACAACGTTGGGAATTCATGAATTGTGGGAATCTGACGGGCGGAAAGCGGATGTATTTTGTCTATGGCCGGATGGAACGGTTTCACGTCCTTGGGTTGTCGTTATTCGCGAAGTCAGAACACGTATGCCGCTTGGAATTAAAGTGTACGTTGATACCAATGCGGAATTGGTTATTGATGCATTAAGAAATGCGGTATTGCTAACTGAAACAATGCCGGAAAATTTCTACTTAGATAATGGCACCGAATATTCAAATAATGCATTGAATGGTGGACAGAAAAGCCCTTTCCGCCATACCGTATTAAAGAACCAGCCAATAGGAATACTCACCCGGATGGGTGTCAATACAATATGGGCAACACCCTACCACGGCGCAGCAAAAAGCATTGAATCATGGTGGAATGTAATTGCAAAAAATGTAGATAAGTTATGTGGAGCTGCATATACAGGTTCCAATGCTGTGAATCGACCGGAAAATTGCGACAAAAAACACGCAATGCCCATTAAAGAATACGTAAAACGCTTATCGAGTTGCGTAGTCGCATGGGCAAAAGGTGAGTTTGGCAAACATCGCGGGCAGGGCATGAATGGCATGTCTCCACTTGAGCTATACAACCACTTGATGGAGACCCACACAAAGAAATCAGTATCCATTGAACACATACGCGCAATGCGTCCGCTGGTATTTCGTCGTGTACTCAGCAAGCAGCTTGTTTTTCAAATGACAATTCCCGGCTTTGGACAAGTTGAATATACGCCGCAAGATAGTGAGACCGTTAAACGTGGCTACTCCTACGATATTCTTCCAGACCCATCAGATCCCAAAGAACCGGCTTTGATTTATGACGGGGCCATCTACATGGGGGAAGCTATTAATAAAGCGCATACGTCATTCCTGGATAGAACAGCTGGCGGGGAAACTTGGGAAAATCGATCATCGAAGATCAAAAAATCAGGAATGGCAACAAAGGCGGCAAAAGAGCGCATCAAAAATGCAGAAGTAATCCAAGATACCACTGAAGAAGGATTGCCGGATTTGTTGCAATCAAATTTATTGAATGTATTAAAACTGCCACCGGAAAAGCAGCCCGAGCCGATCAACCACATCACAACCCAAGAAGACGGGAGCATTAAGAATACTCAAACCGGTGAAATTACAGTCAGATCGGAGCCTAAGTTTAAATATTTTGATGCACCTTCAGAGACCGGCGAAGATGAGATCAATCAGCTTCGATCAGAGCAGCAAAAGAAAAATTTACCTGAATGGATGAAACAAAACTAGGGAAAAGGAGGAAACATGACATCACAAACAATTGATTTATCGAGCGACATAGAAAACCAGATACTTGAATCTGATAAGCCAAATGTTGATATAACCCGATGGGAAACTCTTAAAAATCGAGCTTTGGATAGAATGGCTTTAAGAGGGGTTTCTTTGCTTCAGCTTGCAATTGAAACTATGCCCCAAGATGATGGGATGAGGCGAAATAATAACACCGTAGAAACCTGGGCAGCCTGCATAGAAGGATGGATGAAGGATGGTCATAAATTCCGCGAACCGGGACGATATTTTAATCAGCAGCCATTAGCAGAAAAAATTGAAGCTCAGATTGAAGAATGGCTTGATACTCAAGATAATGAACAAAATAATAAATTCGGTGAGCCGTGCTTTGTCGCAACAAGTGTTGCTACCAATATTATTGAGAAAATCCACAAAGCCCGTGTTATGCAAGATTTAATTGAGATTCCATCCCCCCCAGGACATGGAAAAAGCAGCGCAAGTGTGCAATATCAGTTGCAATGCCGCAAATCTGAAGGATTTGACGCGCCAGTGTGGATAATTACCTTGCGTGAAACGAATTTAACATTAAAGATTCTGCTTCTTGAGATGGCACGCGCAATATACGCAAGCGGAAAATCCAGTGATCATGTCATTGAACCGGATGAAAGAATGGAAGTTGATATGCTGGAAAAATCAATAGAGCGCATGGCTACTTATCATCGAGGCGGAGTATTCATTTTTGATGAAGCCAATCATCTTGGCCGGTTCATTGGAATTACAAGGTCTTCCGGTGGAACGATAGCAAATACCCTGAGAACGTTCATTGATCGCAAGCTATTTGGAATTGCTCTTTTGAGTAATGGAGAAATGTTCCAGCGAGCAAGGGAACTAAAAAGTATTCAAATTACCAGCAGAATTACCTGCGAAAGGCCCATTAAATTAACCGAGAACGATATTTTGCTGATCATGCAAAGCTGGGGGGTATCCGGTAAAAAGGAACTGGATTGGTGTGTAAAAATGGGGATGGGTGAAGGCGGGTTGCGTACACTGGTTAAAGCATTCAGAAATTCCCTGTATGACTTCGGGAAAATTAATCATGACAGTCTGATGTTTTATAAAAAGGCATAACATGCGGACAAATGATTTGAAACAAACCTGGAAACCAACGCCGCGCCATAAGCTGATGGCAATGGTTCATATTGCCGCACAGCAGCTTAATATTGAACATGGCAGCATTGAGTACCGCGCATGGTTACAAAATTTGACCGGCAAGACGAGCTGCAAGGATTTAACGGATGAGCAATTGCGGGAATTGATTGCTTCGTTAAGGCAGCGAGGCTGCTTAGAGCGAAAAGCCACCGGAAGCGCATCGAACCGGCCAACGCAAATACAATGGGGCGAGATGGAGATTCTTGCCCGGCGGTTAGGGTTTGGCAATGCCATGACGCCGCAATTCGCGGCTTTTGTTAAGCGCGTTACCAAACTGGAAAGCCCGCGCTTTCTAACCCGGCAATCGATTTCTAAGGTCATTATCGGTTTGGAAAAATGGTTGGAATACAAAAAACAGAAAAATGACAATTCCGGCATGAATAAACATGCCGCAAAAACACCGTTAAACGCGCGTTAATTTTCGATAAAAAAGAAAATGAATAGGGAAGTTTGTTCGGATAGCGTTTAACGCGATATAAAACGATTGCGGGGTTTTTAACGCAAAACAGCAAGATTTCAACTTGACGTGCTTTTAATGACACGTTAAAGTGAAAAAAGTCGCGGCCAAATGCCGCGCCGGGTTTGACATCCCGATGACAAGGCGGATAAGCCGCTTAAGCGGCTATTTTTTTGTCCGTTGATACAAGCACGCCTAGTTTTTGGCGGACTGTGCGGGGAGCCGAAAGGCTCGCCGGAACCTTGTCCCGGTATGTCAACCTGCACAGTTCCGCCTCCTCGTTTGACATCGGGGTAGCGGTTTTTGATCGCTAGACAAGGAGTAATACCATGCAACAAATCTTTAATCCCGCCTCATTTCGATTGAGCGAATCAATCGGCAAACAATCGACTCAGCAAGTTCACGTGCAACAGGCTAAAGTAATGGGAGGCCGTCATGTGCAATAAATGCCAAGAAACCATGCAACCAGTCACAAAAAAACCGGATTTTGTTGGTACGTTGGCACAGCTTGAAGTTAGGCTTGATGCATGCCGCTCCATAACCGGTTGCATACTGGAATATCTGCCAGCATCAACTGAAAACAGTACAACGGCATTTTATGTCAATGAAATCGGGAACCTTGCTTCCGCACTGGGTGATGTTCTTGATTTATGCCGCGAGGATGTAAAACGCGCGTATGAGAAGCTAGGACAAGGGGAAAATCATGCGTAATCAGGAAATTAATAATGATGAAGTTGTTATCGTTCGATATCCTGAGAAAATCCCCGGAAATCCTGAAAGCTACCGGAAAATGGCCAATGAATTTGAAGATGCGAGTTCTGCACTAGCTTCTTTAGGCGAGTTAATGAGGGTGGTGGATCGTGATCGATTGGAAGAATACACTATTCAAGGAATTGGCTCTTTATTGGAGATACTCGGAAAACACTTGATGAACAACAGCTTTGAAGCTATGGATATGGCCAGTGAATCACAAAAGCAGCAAGAACTTAATCAATCACCTGATTTATCAAGGAGTGTGGAAGCAAACCAAAGTAGGGTATAGAATAAAAAACGCGGGTGTGACACGGTAATATTCTCCCGGCCGTAACACGGCAGTAATGCCGGAGTGATATGTGGGGTTTCCGGGAAACCGGGTTGGGGGGGCTCACCATCCGCAAAGTATCTTTGCAGATTTAGACGGGCGAGCTGTGGAAATTTCGGAGTCTACAGGCTTGGTCACTTGCGTGATCCTGGATGGAGGGACGTCCGGCCTCCCGCCCGTTGCAGTTTTGAGCAAAGCCGGTTGTTTCCAATGGGAATGGTTGGGGGTCGAAAGACTGCTATGATCCGGTTCGAATCCGGCGCCGGTTTTGCTCTTTGTTTTATGCGGGTGAGCTGTGGAAATTTTCGGAGTCCACAGAAACGTTTCTATGATTCGTTGATGGAGGGACATCCGGCCTCCCGCCCGTTTTTCAATCAAACTTGATTCTAAGATTTCCAAACCCTAGGGCGGAAATCATTCCGCCTTATTTCAATCCATTCGGCTTGCTATCGTACTGTGGACAGTGTTCCTCATTTACAAATGCAAGCGATATGCCAGCAAACGACAACAACGAAAATCAAGAGCTGTTAAACCTGATCGGTGATGATGCTTTTACCCGGCTATGTACGGTTTTTGGCGGTACGCGCCTGCATGTCTCAAACAGCGACCGGTCACGTAAGCGGCTGAATATCATCGTAGGTGCAGAAAATACCGAGAAAATGATATTTCATTTCGATGGCGTGGCGTTGACCTTACCCATGCTCTCAAGCCTTGAAATCAAAAAACGGCACCAGGCGATTATCGAAGACGCCAAAAAAGGCATGAGCCATCGGGATATCGCCATGAAATACGACCTGACCGACCGGCAGGTAAGACGAATTATTTCTGATTCATAAAAAAACGATAGGAATTGAATATGACAGATAACGACAAATTTCATGATGTTGTTTCAGCTTATGAAAGTGTTAAATTAACAAAACAAGCACTGAAATCAGAAAATGAAAAGATAGATGCTGAAATAACCAAAGCCAAGGAACAGCTTGTATGGCTTCAAACGGCATACTTGCCGCTGCAAGACCTGAAAGATGGCATCATAGAAATCTTAGCCGTTGGCGCGGAAAGCTATGAATTTGCTTCTATTCGCCCTGGAATCACAGGATTGGCCACAAATGCGGTATGGTCAAATAGATCAGTAGCTTACGGAACCCCATTGAACTATAAAACATTAGAGGATGCGCTATCGGGAAAATTAGGGGATTACCCAGCCTGCCAGATATTAACGCCCCAAAAAACTCAATTCGACGATAGGGTTTTCTTGTCGCTGCTTTTCAAAACAATCGAGCCAGCTTTGCGTGACATCATGGAAAGAATGACGCCGGAAGAATTCGGTTATGGCGGCATATCTCCAAGTGAAATAGGCCCAGGTTTAAAAGAACGCCGCGGAATGATTCAATCGATTAAAGCAAGAATACAAGAGCTTGAACATAAAAAGGGTGCTAATGCTGAAAAGATTCATGCTTTAAGTTAGTGAGTTCAAGAAATTTAGCATCAAACTGTCATAAGTAACATTCCTAATCGAGATAGGCAAACCATAGATTTGGAAAAAACTTTTTGGCAGTGTAGCAAATGCTTTGTTCATACACATTTGCTACGCCTTATCCGTGATATGGTTTGTCATGGGTTCATGGCAGCAGTCTCGAATTATTGGGAAATGGTTTTGGATTGATCGCTATGAATGGAGCCGTCCACCGCCATGTGGCAAGCATGGCTGCATCGGTTCCTTTTTTATTTGTGTCTAGCGTTAAATTTTCGCGTTATTTGGCACTAATTTTTGAGTTAAGCAATTATTATCATAGCTATGAAATTCATACTCAGACTTAATGTTTTAGGAAAGTACTCAGAGATTCAGATTGATGAGCAGAAGTTTCAATTACTGAAATCATCGAGAACTATTCTAAGTGAAGCACTATTTTTTGAAGAAAAGTACGAAATTTTAGTTTCTAACTACATGGAGTTAGAAAAAGAAATTATTACCTTAACTGCTTCAGAAATGGTTCGCGCGACTGGTGGATATAATGATTTCTTTGATCTTATTCTGATACTAAATGTGAGGCTGGTAAATCTTTTAACGTCAGTACGGCTCTACACTGATACCCTAACCAGCCATCTAGCAGCATGCCTTCCAGAAATTTCGAATATAAAAGATGAAGTTAGTAATCTATTTAAGAAGGAATACGACGATAATTTTGAATATCGTTTTATGGAAGCTTTGAGAAATCACGTTCAGCATAGAGGTGCTCCAGTTCATAGAGTCTCAATAGGATCGCAATGGACTGATATTGATAAAACTAATGGGTTAAACGAGTATTCGATCTATATTTCTGCCAAGAAAGAAAAATTACTTTCTGATAATTCATTTAAGAAATCAGTATTAAATCAAATGCCTGATGAGGTTAATTTATGTGCGGCAACTCGTAAATATATCGAATCGATAAGCTTCATTCATCAGCAAGCAAGGGAAATGATTGATTGCAACGTAGTAAAAGCACGTCGCACATTTGAAGATACAATTAGCCTTTACAAGGCTGAGAACGAAGGAAAATTTATTGGCCTTCATGCTTTCGCATTCGATGATAATCGCAAAATTGATGAAGTTCCATTATTTCTTGACTGGGATGACGTTCGTAAACGCCTAGCAATTCAAAATCGCCAGCTTATAAACCTCAGTAAAAGATACGCAACTAATCAAGTACGTAATAAATAAACGTTTCAAATTATTTGTCCCTTTGTTTCAAAGTAATTGTCCGCCGTCAAAATTTATCGGATTTTCTTCTAAGTTTGTTTCTGCGATTATTATTTAACATAATACAAATTATTGGCAATTGCCGCCGTCGCAATTACAGAAGGAAATCGGATTTTGTAACACTTTTAATCGATAAGTTTTTAAATGTCTTTCTGCGTGCTCGCAGTGCTGCTTAGCAAGCGTTCGGCAAAGTAAACGCAGTTCTTCCGGATCAGCGCCTGACTCAATCAGGCGTTTTTTTTCGTCGCAGCATAGCGATAGTATTTACGCTTGAGATTCTTATTTCGTTGAAAGCGAATGCGCCAGTAAATATTCTGGAGCTTAGAAAAGTCAGACATGACGCACCTAAAAGAGAGCAAAACCGTTGACAATATCCTGACATCGATCTGCAGGAAAGTCCTTAATGATAATAGCGTGTTGATCATAGCAAACACAACCGCGAGCATCGCTAAAAAAACAGGATTTCGGAATTCTGGAAGGAACAAGAGATTCAGAATGAGAAGGCACGGGCGCACTGTGAATATGAGGTTTATTAATGCTCGGCAATTTCAAAATTTCGGTTTTCACTTTATCAGTAATAAAGTCGAACATAGCGATTCTATAGAAAAAATTAAAAGAAAAGTCCAAAACAATCACAGCCAAACAAAAAACAAAAAAGTTAGGTCTGTAATACCGAAAGAACCAAGAAATAAAGCGCATAAACTCCCCAAATAAAATCATTGGAGTGTTTAGCGGCAAGCAATCAGAAATATAAACCCGTTTAGCAGTAAGGAGGAGTCAGGGACAAAGTCCCTGTGGTGATTGGGTTCGGGACAGCATGCCCGGCTTTCGCCGAGCATGTCCCTTGCGCCGGTCGGCGGCGCAACCCGTGTTTTTGAAAGGCAAAGCAAAAAGCAGTGTTTTTTACTTCTTAAGATGTAAGAAATCTCAGGGTTGTTTACAGAGAGGTTGATTGAAATAAGCGGTGAGTATTTCATAAGGGGTAGCATTATTCAAACTCTTATGAGGTTTGACGGTATTGTAGAAGTTAATGAAACGGAAAAGCAGAATGCGCCGATCGGCGCAGTCTTTAAAGGAAATCTGGCTGTGCCACATATCCATCAGGGTGCGGATGACTCGTTTAACTGACACGCCGTTAAACTTTGTCAATCAGCGCTTTTGTATTGAAAGAATAAGAGATGGTGCTGTTATTGCTGTTGATGCTCCATGAAGTGAAGGAAAAACATGGTTTGGTATTCATTGGGAAAAATATTTGAAGGATACGCGACAGCGCAAAACAATTTTCATTGATGCTTATAAACTTTGGGGCTGTAGTAGATCAGGTTAAATATGAGTCCAAGATTTCAAAATTTTTAACTGTTGTTTAGGAGTTCCATAATTGAATCTGAATTCACATTCCTTGAGAAACAATGGAAATGATCCTTTAGGAATACCATTGTATTTTCTTAAGACGCGTTTGGCCTGATTCCAAAAGTTTTCAATGCCGTTGATGTGATTCTTACCTTGTGCAAATAGTGTGGAATGGTTGATACGCTTATGGTAAAAATGATTCACGTCGAGCGCATTATAACTACGATAGCAGTCTGTATAAACTATGCTGTCAGGCGCTATCTTTCTAGTAATTAGCGGCATCAACGTTTCTGTCTTAGATCTCCAACAACCCTCGTATAAACCTTGCCACCGCGCTTCAATATGCCAAAAACAGCAACCTTACCCGCAGCGCCGCGACCACGCTTGCCCTTACGAATACCACCAAAGTAGCTTTCATCTAATTCCACTACACCATGAAAAATTTCGTGAGATTCTTGCTCTAGATGATAAACAATCACTTCCCGTATTTTGCGATAAAACAGTGCTGCACTATTAGGTTGAATTCCCAATATATCGGCTGCTGATCGCGCTGTAACTTCCAACACAAAATATTCCAACAACCTTGATTGCGTTTTCTTTAATAATCTACAATGACTTATCTTCATTAAATTAGCTTATCAGTTAAGCTAATCTACTACAGCCCCTAAACTTTTATGTTGTGCTCTTTCATGAGCCGCCGAACCGAGTTCTCTAATGTCTCTTGGCACCCTTGCTTTGACGTGGATACAATCGAGATAGATCACAGGATGATACACTGTATTGAGAGGCTGGGATTGCCACTGCTTCACTTCATCCATAACGTCATAATGGGCAACTCACCGAATTTTACATCACTGTCAGAGCTTTTGACATGTAAAATGAAGAATCAATTTAATCAATCAGGTACTGCATAATTGATAAGCATTAAATTCTCGCTCCAAGTATTTCGAAAGTACAAAATCAAATTTCGCTTTTGGTCGTTACGGACGATCGCATGACTAATGGTTCATTGAAAATTCTGACTTATAATATTCACAAAGGATTCAGCGCTACCAATTTGCGTTTTATTTTGCATGAAATCAAGTATTCATTGCAGTATATCAACGCAGATATAGTTTTTCTGCAAGAAATACATGGTGAGCGCGCTATATCGAATAATCGATTTGTTGATTGGCCCAATAACCGGCAATTTGAATTTCTAGCTGATCAAGTCTGGCACCATTATGCTTATGGTAAGAACGCTATCTATAAATCAGGTCATCACGGCAATGCAATTTTGAGTAAATACCCCTTTATTGAATGGGAAAATATTAATGTTTCATCATTTAAGTCAGCCAGCCGGAGTTTGTTACACGGGATTATTCAAATTCCCGGAGTCGATCAAAGAATTCATGTCATCTGTGTGCATTTGGGATTATTTGAACAAGAGAGAGAGCGTCAACTCGCAACACTGGTAAAGCGCATCAACTCACATATTCCAGCAAACGAGCCGCTGATTATTGCTGGTGACTTCAATGATTGGCGCGGCCGTGCGGAGTATCTATTGCATCACAATTTGGGTGTTCAGGAAGCTTTTAAAATCACTCATGGTGCTTATGCGCGAACATTCCCTGCTTGGTTGCCAGTGTTATCCATGGATCGAATTTATTATCGTGATCTGAAAATTGTCAGCTGCAAATACCTTAAAGGGCAACCGTGGCGTCATTTATCCGATCATATTCCACTGCTTGCAGAATTTCGATTAATTTAAGCTTTAACTTCCCGATATAAAAGAATCAAATAGTTAGGAAATATTGTAACTCAATGTTTGATAAAAGAATCTGTTATGTTCTCTTCGGCATTTGACTGTAAAACGGGCTGTGCAATTGTTGCAGGAAATAGCTCTGGTTTATGCTCCAGCGCGATATCAAGTACTTGGTCAATCCACTTAACTGGATAAATGGTCAGTTGACTTATTATATTAGCTGGAATATCGGTCAAATCCTTCACATTCTTTTCTGGAATAATGACCGATTTAATACCGCCGCGATGCGCTGCTAATAATTTTTCTTTCAAACCGCCGATGGGTAGCACTTCACCTCTAAGGGTAATTTCTCCAGTCATAGCGACATCAGCTCTTACAGCAATATTTGTGAGAACTGATACCATTGCGACACATATGCCAATCCCAGCACTCGGTCCATCCTTGGGCGTTGCTCCCTCAGGAAGATGAATGTGAATATCATTCTTCTGGTAAAAATCTTCTACTATTCCTAGCAGCTGGGAACGGCTTCGAACCACTGAAAGCGCCGCCTGAATGGATTCTTGCATGACTTCACCAAGTTGCCCGGTTGTAATAGTTTTTCCTTTTCCTGCTAGCACCACTGCTTCAATAGTGAGTAATTCACCACCAACTTCAGTCCATGCCAGACCAGTTACCTGCCCAACTTGATTTTTCTCTTCTGCTACGCCATAAGTAAAACGTCTTACGCCTAAGAATTTGTCAAGATTACGAGAAGTAACGGTAATTTTGTTTTTACCTTTTTTGAGCAACATTGCTTTTACAGCTTTCCGGCAAATTTTTGAAATTTCCCGTTCCATTGCACGCACACCCGCTTCTCTCGTATAGTAGCGCGCAATATCCCGCAACGCAGATTCCGAAACAGTCAGCTCATTTTCCTCAAGACCATGATTCTGCATTTGTTTTGTTAATAAATAGCGTGTCGATATATTCAGCTTCTCGTCTTCTGTATACCCTGATAACTGAATGACTTCCATTCGATCAAGCAGTGCAGGCGGAATATTTAGTGTATTTGCAGTGGCTACAAACATTACATCCGACAAGTCGTACTCCACTTCGATGTAGTGATCGACAAACGTGCTGTTCTGCTCAGGATCAAGAACTTCCAGTAGAGCAGACGCTGGGTCTCCACGGAAATCCATACCCATCTTATCGACTTCATCAAGCAAAAATAATGGATTCTTTACACCAACCTTGCTCATATTGTGCAAGATCTTACCCGGCATTGATCCAATATAGGTTTTTCTGTGACCGCGAATCTCAGCCTCATCGCGCACGCCACCTAACGACATGCGCACAAATTTTCGGTTTGTGGCATGAGCGATCGATTGACCTAATGAAGTTTTACCAACACCCGGAGGGCCAACTAAGCAAAGAATCGGTGCTTTCAATTTGCTGACACGTTGCTGAACCGCAAGATATTCGACGATTCGTTCTTTTACTTTTTCCAAACCATAATGATCTTTTTCCAGTCTTGCTTCTGCCGATTTAAGGTCTTGATTGATCTTGCTTTTCTTTTTCCAAGGCAAAGTTACCAGTGCATCAATATAATTACGCACTACCGTCGCTTCGGCAGACATTGGGGACATCAAGCGCAGTTTTTTTAATTCCGATTCGGCCTTGGCGAGCACTTCTTTCGGCATTTGAGCAGACTTGATTTTTTTCTCAATTTCTTCGATGTCTGCGCCATCTTCGCCTTCACCCAGTTCTTTTTGAATAGCTTTTACTTGTTCATTAAGATAGTAGTCACGCTGACTTTTTTCCATCTGGCGTTTTACTCTACCGCGAATACGTTTTTCAACTTGTAAAATATCTAATTCAGTTTCTAACAATCCTAATAAATGCTCCAGGCGATTAGAAACCTCAAAAATTTCAAGAACTTCCTGTTTTTGTTCAAGTTTTAACGGCAAGTAGGCAGCAATCGTATCAGCAAGGCGGCCGGCATCATCAATGCCTCCCAATGAGGTAATGATTTCCGGTGGAATTTTTTTATTGAGTTTCACATATTGATCAAATTGAGTCAGAATGGCGCGGCGCATCGCTTCTACTTCGGGATTTTCCGTAGAATCGGATCGAACTTGCATTGCTCTGCCAGAATAATGAGTTTCAGAATCAACTAACTCCATAATGCGAGCTCGATGATTACCCTCCACCAGAACCTTGACGGTTCCATCAGGTAATTTCAGCATTTGTAACAAGCTAGCAATGCTGCATACATCATAAAGATCTTCAGGAGCAGGGTCATCCTTTGATGCTACTTTTTGAGCAACCAGCAGAATATTCTTATTCGACTCCATAGCCAGTTCCAGCGCTTTGATAGATTTTTGTCTACCGACAAATAATGGAATAACCATATGCGGAAAAACAACCACATCGCGCAAAGGCAATAACGGTAGTATCAACTGTTCAGAATCTTCAATCAAAGAAGTCATATCCACTCATTTAATAAATTCATAACTGATTAATAAAATATGTGCACAAACCAGAATTACAAGACGACTATCAAAAATACCAGCACATGCTAGCTATCTGTAAATATTTCATATAATGCCATTATCAAATATGTATAGTTTACAGATAGCACTACCAATCAAGTTTTCCCAATTACTTGGAACGCTTAGCAATTTTCGGCTGATCCGAGTAGATTAAAATTGGTTTGACATCATCATTGGTCGAGTTATAGTCAATGACTACTTTTGTCACATTCTCGAGCGACGGAAGATCGTACATAATATCCAGCAATATTTCTTCAAGAATTGATCGTAAGCCGCGCGCACCTGTTTTACGTGTTAAAGCTCTTTTAGCAATAGCTTTAAGTGCTGGCTCCCGGAACTCCAAGTCAACGCCCCCTTCCATATTAAACATTTTCCAATATTGTTTAACGAGTGCATTTTTCGGTTCCGTTAAAATTTGAATTAATGCTGCTTCGTTGAGTTCTTCCAATGTGGCAACGACTGGTAAACGCCCAACAAACTCAGGGATTAAACCGAATTTCACTAAATCTTCAGGCTCTACTTGTTGTAGTACCTTATTCATATCCTTACGCGCGTGGCTTTTCACATCGACGCCAAAACCAATACCACCTTTTTCGGTGCGCGACCTGATCACTTTATCGAGACCGTCAAATGCACCACCGCAAATAAACAAAATATTGGTCGTATCGACTTGAATAAATTCTTGATTAGGATGCTTCCGTCCGCCTTGAGGAGGAACCATCGCAATGGTGCCTTCGATTAATTTTAGTAATGCCTGTTGCACGCCTTCACCGGAGACATCACGAGTAATGGATGGATTGTCTGATTTACGTGAAATTTTATCGATTTCATCAATGTAAACGATACCACGTTGCGCTTTTTCGGCATCATAATTACATTTTTGCAGTAATTTCTGGATAATGTTTTCGACATCTTCACCTACATAACCTGCTTCAGTGAGCGCTGTAGCATCCGCCATAATGAAAGGAACATCCAAGAGCCGGGCTAAGGTTTGTGCCAATAGTGTTTTACCCGAACCTGTTGGACCGACAAGCAGGATGTTGCTTTTTGATAGCTCTATATCATCGGTTTCGTCTGATTTTGTTACATTTCTCAGCCGCTTATAATGATTATAAACTGCTACAGAAAGAATTTTTTTCGCGGACTCCTGCCCGATTACATATTGATCAAGTATTTGGCAGATCTCACGGGGTACCGGCAAGTTTGATTTGACTAACTTGGTTGCCTCATCGCCTTGCATTTCTTCGCGAATGATGTCATTGCACAAATCAATACATTCATCGCAAATAAAAACCGAAGGGCCTGCAATCAGTTTTCTTACTTCATGCTGACTCTTGCCACAAAAAGAACAATAAAGGAGTTTCTCGCTACTAGCTTTGTCTGGCATATTTTTGTCCCACCGTAATCGAGTTTAGGTAACCGTGTTTAAACAAATTTTGCACAAGCATTTGTTAACTTGCGCTTACATCTCTTTGTGCCAATACCGCATCTACTAATCCATAACTTACAGACTCTGCAGCACTCATAAAATTATCACGATCTGTATCTTTTTCGACATCGGAGACCGGGCGTCCGGTGTGTTTTGCCATGATCTCATTTAATCGAGCTTTAAGATATAATATCTCACGTGCATGTATCTCGATATCCGAAGCCTGCCCCTGAAACCCCCCAAGCGGTTGATGAATCATGACGCGTGAATTCGGTAAACAATAACGCTTACCTTTCGCGCCCGCGGTTAAAAGTAGTGCTCCCATACTTGCTGCTTGACCAATGCATAAAGTACTGACATCCGGTTTTATATACTGCATTGTGTCATAAATGGCCAAACCGGCGGATACCATTCCTCCGGGAGAGTTAATATAAAAATGAATATCTTTCTCTGAGTTTTCAGATTCAAGAAACAAAAACTGTGCAACTACCAGATTTGCACTGGTTTCGGTAACCGGACCCACCAGGAATACGACTCTTTCCTTTAATAAGCGCGAATAAATATCATAAGCCCGCTCACCGCGCCCGCTGGTTTCTATCACCATGGGAATCAACCCCAGGTTCTTTGGTTCCAGATCATGCATGTTATCAAAAATTTGCTTCATTTCAGGATATCCCCATCAGCTCGTCGAAAGTTACAGTTTTGTTAATTAATTTTATTTTTCCGAGCGCCCAATCCACTACATTTTCTTCTAAAGCTAATGATTCAGCTTCTTGCAATCGTTCTGAAGAAGCGTAATGCCATTTAACAACCTGTTCTGGATTTTCATAACTTTGTGCTGCATCTTCTATAATTCTGCGAACTTGTTCGGGAGTAGCTTTCAGTGCATGCACTTTGACAAGTTCAGCCAGAATCAATCCTAGTTTTACGCGATATTCGGCTTTTTCTTTAAAAAGATCCAATGACAGCGATATTTCCTTAGCTTTCATCCCGCGTGCTTCCAAGTCGCTTTTTGCGTTTTGCAGCAACCTTTCTTTTTCTTGATTAATCAATACATTTGGTGCATCGATTTGCGTTGTGCTCAATAACGCCTGCATAATCTGCTCTTTCAGCTTTGACCTGGCTCGCTTGGAAACTTCACGTTCAAGATCTTTTTGTATTCCCTCGCGCAGCTTTTGCTGATCTCCATCGGGGATACCTAACGATTTGGCAAATTCGGCATCGATAGCTGGCAGTACTGGTTCCGCCAATTCATTCAATGTAACTTCAAAAGTAACGGTTTTTCCAGCAATTTCTTTACCATGATAGTCTTCAGGAAAAACCACATCAAATGATTTACTGCTACCAACTTGCATATCAATGAGTGCAGCTTCAAAATCCTTTAGAAATTTTCCATCGCCCAGAATCAAGTACACATCGTTAGACTTACCGCCCGCAAAATCATTTCCGTCGATAGTGCCGTGATAATCTATCTTAACCCGATCGCCTTTTTTTGCGGCGCGATTGGCCGGCTGATAGGCCACACGCTGCTTACAAATCATATCAAGCGTCTTGTCGATATCCGTTTCACCAACTTTCACAGTGGGTTGCTCAATACTTTGGCTACTTAAATCACCTAATACGATCTCGGGGTACACTTCAAATGTTGCGCTTACGGTATAAAGTGTATCGTTTCCATCAGTCGCTTTTGCTTCAAAACGCGGATAACCGGCCACTTGTAAGTTCTGCTGCTGAACAGTGTCTTTGAACTCTTTATGGACCGCATCGTTCAATACATCTTGCTGAACCTGCATTCCATACATTTGAGTAATTATTTTCAATGGGACTTTTCCAGGGCGAAAACCATGCAATTTGGCTGTTCTCGCCAGCCGCTGCAAGCGGTTATCAATTTCACTCTGTAATTTCTCCAGAGAAATTGTGATATCAAAACGACGTTCTAGTGCACCGAGGTTTTCTACATTTGATCCCATTCAAGTTCCCGACTGATTAAATATTTTTCAATATATTGCAATAACATCCGGTTATTTCTTGACATACCGGACAACCGGATAAAAAGATTGCTGCTAAAGATAATTTGGTGCGAAAGGGGGGACTCGAACCCCCACACCTCTCGGCGTCAGAACCTAAATCTGGTGCGTCTACCAATTCCGCCACTTTCGCAAGTCAATTTATTGTAACGATTATACCTTTTAATCCCGCTGATCGCAGCCAGATCATTCAATTACTGTGCTAATTAGCAAGCGATAGTTTGCCCGCTGACACCTTTACTATCCGGCCCCATCAAATACAGATAGGTTGCCATTAAATCTTCCGGGCGGCGCATCGTTTGTTTGACTTCACCAGGATGCGTCATAATCCGTTGAGGTGAATTTACAATCCCGGGCACGATAGAATTCATGCGTAAGTTAGGCAATGCTTCCCATTCATCGGCCTGAATCTTCATCAAAGCGTGAATCCCTGCGTTGGCTACGGCAAAACCACCCCAATACGCTGAAGGATTCAGTCCATGCGAATTTGTAGTCATGATCACACTCGCATCCGGTGAGGCTTTCAATAATGGCAAACACACTTTCGTGACCGCGAAGCGCGCAATCAGGTTCACCTGCAGCAACGAGCGAAACTGTGCAACTGATTGATGCTCCAACGGACTTAAACCTGGTAGCAGTGCTGCATTGTGCAAAATTCCATCCAATCGGCCGAGCTGTTCCGCAATCGCTTGCGCCAGTGTAGCAAAATCTTTGTCCTCGGCTTTTTCGAGATCAAGCGGATAAATTAGCGCTTGCGCTTTACCGAGCGCTTCAATCTCATCATAAACAGTTTCCAGCTTTTTAACTTTACGCCCATGCAAAATCACGGTGGCGCCATGACTTGCATACGCCAGAGCGGCTGCACGCCCTAATCCCTGCCCCGCTCCCGTCACCAGAATAACGCGATCGTGCAAAAGATCTCCGGCCGGTGAGTAGTTTTCAATTTTGTCCATACCGTAGAATTTATCACGGCAATATATTTTCAGATAAAAATATAACGCCTGATAAGTATCTCTATTCCTCCAATCGAAATTCCATTTGCATAAAAAAACAGACTCCAAGAAATATTGGAGTCTGTTTAGTATCAAAACTCTAAGTTGCGTTGGAATAGCACTTATTACATATCCATGCCGCCCATACCGCCCATACCGCCCATGCCACCCATACCGCCACCGGCTGGTGCTTCTTCCTTCGGCAATTCAGCGACCATAGCATCGGTGGTCAGCATCAAACTAGCAACAGAAGCTGCATTTTGTAATGCAGAACGGGTTACTTTGGTAGGATCCAGCACGCCCATTGCTACTAAGTCACCATATTCACTGGTTGCAGCATTGTAACCAAAATTACCTTGGCCTTCTGTGACTTTATTTACGACAACTGAGGGCTCATCGCCGCAGTTAGTGACGATCTGGCGCAATGGTTCTTCGAGAGCGCGCAGTACAATTTTAATACCGGCATCTTGATCATGATTGTCGCCTTTAGTTTTCTTGACAATCGGGATCGTGCGCAACAGTGCTACGCCACCGCCCGGTATTACGCCTTCCTCAACCGCTGCACGGGTTGCATGCAGAGCATCTTCAACGCGCGCTTTTTTCTCTTTCATTTCAACTTCAGTTGCGGCGCCGACTTTGATCAATGCAACACCGCCCGCCAATTTAGCGACACGTTCTTGCAATTTTTCTTTATCGTAATCGCTAGTTGCTTCTTCAATTTGCGTGCGAATCTGTTTCACACGTGCTTCAATAGCTTTAGCATCGCCCGCGCCATCAATAATGGTGGTATTTTCTTTACCGACTTCGATACGTTTTGCTTGTCCTAAGTCATTGAGCGTCGCTTTTTCAAGGGTCAGGCCCACTTCTTCCGCAATCACAGTACCGCCGGTCAAGATGGCAATATCTTCCAGCATGGCTTTGCGGCGATCACCGAAACCAGGCGCTTTGACCGCGCAGGTTTTCAGAATACCGCGAATGTTGTTGACCACGAGTGTAGCCAGCGCTTCGCCATCGACATCTTCAGCAATAATTAACAAAGGCTTGCCTGCTTTTGCAACTTGTTCCAATACCGGCAATAAATCGCGAATGTTGGAGATCTTTTTGTCGTGCAGTAAAACAAATGGATTATCGAGCAGTGCAATTTGTTTTTCCGCGCTGCTGACAAAATAAGGTGATAGATAGCCACGATCAAATTGCATACCTTCCACGACTTCCAGCTCATTTTGCAATCCGGAGCCGTCTTCTACCGTGATCACGCCTTCTTTACCGACTTTGTCCATTGCGTCGGCAATAATTTTGCCGATTTCGGTATCGGAGTTCGCGGAAATACTGCCCACTTGCGCGATTTCTTTCGCTGTCGCACAAGGTTTCGACAGTTTTTTCAATTCTCCGACAGCAGCAGTCACGGCTTTATCAATACCCCGTTTGAGATCCATTGGGTTCATGCCGGCGGCAACATATTTCATGCCTTCTTTGACAATCGCTTGCGCTAACACGGTTGCAGTGGTGGTTCCATCGCCTGCAACATCTGATGTTTTGCTGGCCACTTCCTTCAGCATCTGTGCGCCCATATTTTCGAATTTGTCTTTTAATTCGATTTCTTTCGCAACTGAAACACCGTCCTTGGTAATCGTTGGCGCGCCATAAGAGCGATCCAACACTACATTCCGGCCTTTCGGACCTAGTGTCACTTTAACCGCATCAGCTAAAATATTAACACCGGCTACCATTCTATGACGTGCTGAATCACCAAACTTCACTTCTTTTGCTGACATAACTTTTCTCCTAATCTCTCAACAACATATTGTCTTTAGCGAATAATTGAACCGGTGCAATTAGCCTTCAATTACACCCATGATATCTTCTTCCCGCATGACCAAAAGTTCTTCACCTTGAACTTTGACAGACTGTCCGGCATATTTCCCGAACAATACTTTATCGCCCACTTTAACTTCCAATGGACACACTTTTCCATCATCGCCGACTTTTCCTTTTCCTATTGCGAGAATCTCACCTTGATCAGGTTTTTCTGCAGCGCTGTCCGGGATAACAATACCTGAAGCGGTTTTGCGTTCATCTTCCAATCGCTTGACAATCACACGATCATGCAAAGGGCGAATTTTCATACTGTTTTCTCCTGTTAAAATTAAAAAGCCAAAATTTATGAAATACAAAGTATTTCATGTATAAATCTCTAATAAGTCAGAATACTAATACGCGGGTGAGATGGTGTTAGCACTCATTAACTATGAGTGCTAATAATAGGGGCTTTGACTCGAAATTTCAAGATCAAGTTACAGGAATATTTTCTAATGCATTGTAATAAATAGAATAAAAATAGATTTTGTATGAAAAATTCTATTTTTGTTTTCTACTGTTGCGAACACCAATTTAGGGCATGGCGGTTTTTCCGGCATTTACTCCGCGATGACTCCACCGCCGAGACAGACTCTACTTTCATAAATCACGACTGACTGTCCCGGTGTGATGGCCCATTGCTGTTGAGCGAAATCGATCTGACAATGATTTTGAGCCAATTCAATGATTGCACAGGGAGCATCAACCTGGCGGTAGCGTGTTTTAGCGGCATAGACCCAATTACAGTGCGGCTGCTTACCGCTAATCCAGGTCAAATCAGTGGCTTTCAACGATGGACGGAGCAAATCCGGATGATCATGGCCTTGCACTGCAATCAATACATTCCGGGTCATATCCTTGGCAGATACGAACCACGGCTCATCGTTGCCATCGCGTGTGCCGCCGATGCCGAGTCCTTGCCGCTGGCCGATGGTGTAATACATCAATCCCACGTGCTGGCCGATCACTTTGCCTTCTGGCGTTTGAATTTCCCCCGGTTCGTGCGGCAGATAGCGATTGAGAAACTCACGGAAAGGGCGTTCGCCGATGAAGCAAATACCGGTACTGTCTTTTTTGGCAGAATTGGGTAAGTTCAATTCCTTAGCGATCTTGCGCACCTCGCGCTTATACAAATGCCCGACCGGAAATAAGGTATTGGCGAGTTGTGTTTGATTGAGGCGATACAAAAAATAACTTTGATCTTTAGTGCCGTCTTCGCCCTTCAATAACTGAAATACGCCACCAACTTCACGCACCTGCGCATAGTGGCCTGTTGCAATATAATCCGCCCCCAGTTTATGCGCATGATCCAGAAAAGCCTTGAATTTGATTTCGGCGTTACACAGCACATCGGGATTGGGCGTCCGCCCCGCTTGATACTCGGCCAGGAAATGGGAAAAAACCCGGTCTTTGTATTCAGTGGAAAAATTGACTACTTCAATCGGAATATCGATAACATCCGCAACCGATACCGCATCGAGAAAATCCTGGCGGGAAGAGCAATATTCATCGGTATCGTCGTCTTCCCAGTTTTTCATGAACAGACCAACAACGTCATAGCCCTGTTGCTTGAGCAAGTACGCCGCCACAGACGAGTCAACACCACCGGACATGCCAATGACAACACGGTACTTTTTCATCGCATTACGACTCATAGTGTGTCAGCAGTTCCAATGGATAGCGTTTACCTGCCAAATGATCACGAATACATTGCATCACCAGCGGACTGCGGTGCTGCTGAATCATTTGATTCACTTCATCCAGACTATACCAAGAAGCCTGCAAAATGCCCGTATCCAGTACAAGTTCCGGATCGTGATGCGTCACATGCCCGCCGAACGCGAAACGGATATACGTAGTATCGACGCGATGCGAATGCCATTGATAAATGCCCACCAGATATTCGGGAACAAAGGTATATGCCGTTTCCTCCAGCGTTTCCCGTATGGCGCCTTGAATAATGGACTCTCCCGGATCCAAATGCCCTGCCGGCTGATTTAAAAATAAACCGGCGCCAGCTTCGGGTTCTTCCTCAACCAGCAGGTATTTACCATCGTGTTCAACAACGGCCGCAACCGTCACATTGGGTTTCCAGATCATCATTTTGGGTATATAGAATTAGCGTGTGCGATATCCAGCGGCAATATGCTGTGTGTGTAAATACTGCGTATTATCGCATTGCCGCTCTGAAATCTGGTGGAATCAGGCAGAATTTTTACCATCCTGCGGTTGGATCAACTGAATTGAGGAAAACTGCTGCAATATTTTGTCCAGTTGCGCAACGTCAAACGGCTTGCTGAGATGCCCATCCATCCCGGCGGCAAAACATTCTTGCTTGATGTGATCCAGTGCATGGGCTGTCAAGGCCACAATGGGTACGGGTGTTAAATTTTTTTGCTGCTCAAGCGCGCGTATTTGCCGCGTCGCCTCAAATCCATCCATAACGGGCATGTTACAGTCCATCAGAATCAAATCGAAGCGCCGGGAAGAAAAGGCGTCAATCGCTTCGACACCATTATTAACCAAGGTCACTTCACAGTTTAAACGCTCCAGCATCGCTTTACTGACTAACTGATTCACATCGTTATCTTCAACCACCAAAATGCGGGGGCGATCTTCAGTCACAGTTTGGGATCGCGTTTTCGGTAATTCATTGGGTTTCGCTAGCGCGGCGCCGGTAATTTCATAGCGCAACGGCAGGCATGCGCAGAACCTCGATCCCGCGCCGATTTCACTGGATACCGTAATGGAGCCGCCCATCAATGATAACAAGTTGCGGGTGATCACAAGCCCAAGCCCGGTACCGCGAATATGTTGAGTCGCTTCGCCGACTTGCGAAAACTCCTGGAACAGCCGTGCCTGATTCTCGGCGGAAATACCAATCCCGGTATCCGTTACCGTCAGCTCCAATGCAATACCGCTGCGATCTGTAATCTCTGTGCAACTGATCAATAATTTAACCTCACCTTGCTGAGTAAACTTGAATGCATTGCCAAGCAAATTAAATAAAATTTGCTTGATCCGGTCCGGATCGCCAATCAGGTTATGGGAAGGATGACAATCGAAACTGACTATGAAATTTACCGGTGTTTCTTTTGCTTTGGTGCGAAATAATGCATGAACCTCATCAATCAATCCAGGCAAATCAAACGAACGGTTCACGATACTCAGTTTGTGCGCCTCTATTTTGGCAAAATCCAGAATATCATCGATAATCCGCAGCAGAGTCCGTCCGGAATTACGGATTACATTCAAATGATTGACTTGCTCCGGGTTTAGCCGGGTCGTTGCGAGTATCTCCGTCATGCCCAGCACACCGTTCATCGGCGTGCGAATTTCGTGACTCATCGCCGCCAGGAAAGCCGATTTCGCTCTGTTGGCATTCTCCGCTTGCAGCCGCGCTTGCTCTAAATCCACTGCTTGCTTTTCCAACTGAACCGCCTGCTGCCGTGCAATCCAGTAATTCTCATGCTGCAACTTACCGTTGTGCACGGAAAAAACAAAGTAAGCCAGTCCGATGATCAGCATTACCCAGCCGCTATCATCGGGAATAAATAACACGAGACTGATCAAGCTCGGTGCATAAACCAGCAGGGCAAAAACAAGCATGAGGCGGATGCGCGGCGAAGTCGCTGCGATACCCCCGGCGATAAAACCCACCGTGGAAATAATCGCTAGGATTGCCCCGTTATCGATGGCATTGATCGATAGAAAAATCCAGCTTAGGAAAACACCCCAAGTGAATGAGGTTGCAATATAGATCGCTGAAATTGACCATTCAATCCGGGATTGATTATTTAAATGCGAACCGGTTACCTGCTTATAAATGATTAAACGCAGTATGGCTAAAGCCAGAAAAATCATAACGAAGACAACGCTATACGGCTGCGCGCTCAGTACAGTCGACGTCAATATAATGGCACTGCAACAGAGCACATAAAACATCCCACCCCACCGCATGCGCCCCGCCATATCCCGATTGGTGCTGATACGTACCCGTTCAAGACTTGCCACCTCCGGATCCGACCAGAAACTTTTGCTATGCTTCAAAATACGTTTATTCCTACGTCCAAATGACATCGGCTCCACGATATTGCTGTTGATAAGGAATTTAGAAATCAGAAAATCAATATCAATTCATAAAATTAAAATGAAGAGGTAAGATAAATCTGAAAATGATCATCATAAAGAATAAATTAGTTTAGTTCCATCGGGAGTTATTTTATTCGCAATTCAATGCATAGAAACTAGCCAAAAAGTACACTAATCGGTATGATGCGACCTGTAAGTCAATGGAGGTGTGGCCGAGCGGTTTAAGGCAGCAGTCTTGAAAACTGCCGTAGGGGTGACTCTACCGTGAGTTCGAATCTCACCGCCTCCGCCACATTCTCTTCCGTGTAAGTCCAAGCCAATCCACAAAACCCAGCAATAGCGACACTTAACTAAATATTCCATTCCGTATCAATCCAGAATAATCCGCTAGAAGCCAGTAAAAAAATGTGGTAAAAAGTGTGGTAACTTTTTTTACCACACTCTGAGTTACCACATTATGGCCATAAAAGAGGCACTGACTGACTTAGCTTGCAAGAATGCAACCGTTGAAGGTGGCAAGATACGCAAGCTGCACGATGGCCAAGGGCTATATCTTTGGGTTTATGAAGACGGCCGCAAGTATTGGCGGCTGCGCTATAAGATTCATGACAGGGAAAAATCTTTATCCCTTGGCGTTTATCCTGTTGTAGGGTTAAAGCAAGCAAGGCAGCTTGCACAAGTTGAGCGTGTCAAGCTGTCCGGCAATATCGATCCATCCATTGATCGCCAGATCAATAAGCAGAAAGCCAAGGAAGCCGCCGCCAATAGCTTTGAAGCTGTCGCCCGTGAATGGTCTGCCAAGCAAACACACACTTGGGTAAAAAGCCATGCAAAAGATGTACTGAGACGGCTTGAAAGCAATGTGTTTCCCTATATCGGAATGTACCCTATCAGCACGATTGAAGCCCCGCAATTGCTAAACATGATCCGCATCATTGAACAACGCGGTTCTTATGATCTGGCGCATAGAGTGCTGGGGGTATGCGGGCAAGTATTCCGCTATGGTGTATCGACAAGCCGTTGCACCCGTGATCCTTCCGGCGATCTACGCGGCGCACTTACACCACACAAAAAGAAAAACCAGGCCGCCGTCAAACCGGAAGAGCTGCCGGAACTACTGCGGGCAATCGCTACCTATGAAAACATCGGTGACCGCCAGACACAGCTTGCCTTGCGATTGCTGGCTTTAACCTTCGTCCGCACCAATGAACTGATTGGCGCGTTATGGGAAGAGTTTGATTTAACCAATGCGTTATGGATTGTACCGGCTACACGCATGAAGATGAAAACCGAGCATGTAGTACCCCTCACCCATCAAGCACTGACCATACTGACTGAATTGAAAACCATCGCCGGGGATAGCCGCTACCTGCTGCCCGGCAGAAACCCAAACAAACCCATCAGCAATAATACTTTGCTCTTTGCCCTGTACCGTCTTGGCTATAAAGGCAAAATGACCGGGCACGGCTTCCGGGCGGTTGCTTCCACTGCATTGAACGAATCCGGCCTATTCAACCCCGATGCCATTGAGCGGCAATTGGCACACGGAGAAAGGAATGAAATCAGAGGCGCATACAATCGGGCGGAATACTTACCGGAAAGGAAAAGAATGATGATGTGGTGGGGTAACCATATCGAAGCATTGGAAAAGGGAGCGGAAGTCATTCCGCTTTTCGGAAAAACGGTTTGACTTTCTCAGTATCTTTTTTGTGTTTATGTCCTACCCCCTATTTTTTGAGTAGGGCAAGTAGGGCGAGTAGGGCGGAATCGTCAAGAATGTCTTTGTTATTGGCTTATAGCCGCCCTACTTTTCCATGATGGCCATCGGAATCAGTAGGGCGCGCCCTACTTCCAAGGGTAATTCATCGCTTTTTCGCTGCAATTCTTGCCCTACATTTCTGGATTCCGCAGCAAGTTTAACTGCGAAAATGCAGCGCGAAATGTTCCTGTTGCCGCCCTTCACCATGAGCAAAAAATAACTAGAATTTAATTATGCGATGGCATAAATAATTATACGAAACTGTACAAAAATGCCTGAAACATCGCCGCAAGCCGCATGAATATTGAGTCTCCCACTTTTGCAAAATTATTTTTTCAATTGCCAATAACGTACGTTATGTTAAATTCACTATTTTAACGATTACCCACTTTTTATTAAAATAAGTTTACTTTATTAATATAATTTCCCACTTTTGATTAAAGTTGCTTTACACACATAGTTCTGCTACCCTTGAAACTCTCATGCGCGCGCGAAGGAATTGATATGACACCGCAAGATTTTAAAAATGGTTTGGATAAATTAGGCTGGAAACAGAGTGATTTTGCATCGGGTACAGGGGTTTCCCGTGTCAGTGTCTGCAATTGGGCGAACGGTTCAGCACCCCTACCCGTATGGGCACAGCGTCACCTTCAACTATTGCTAACACTCCATGATTTAACCGCTACCCTACTCGAACCGCCCACGAAGAAAGCACGCCAAGCGCGGCGTGAAGCTGCCGATTCTGCTGATTAAAATATTTAGAAATCGCGGCTTTTATTGGTTCGGTTTCTGAAGGGATCCACACAAAGACCAAGCACACACGCAATGCATAAATTATCAGACCACATCAAGCTAGCAGCGGATACCTATTTTGAAGAAACGGGAAGCAGTGAGTTGAATGCTCACTGGATTGCTGAATTCTTTCAAGACTGTGGCTTACAGGATAACTATCCATCACAAAGCCTGATTAATTTTGCAAACCTGGTACAGAAAGAATTGACACGAAACGAAGAGCAAGCCGCCAAGAAGACACGCTTATACTTGGACAAAATCATCGATTCAATAAAGTGATCGCGGTGCACTGTGGATGCTCAGAATGGATTCATATCATCATTGTAAACCATTTATTTAAGCCATTCTACATTTTTTAACATTCAAATTTACCCGCAAATCTACCCGTTTTTTGAAAAGCACCCCCCTATTTTTCATGCCGATTGCCTAATATTTGGGCAATAGATTTCATGCTTCAACTGCCAAGAATTCAAGAAAATTTTTTGATTCGAAAAATTGAATTGCCCTGTAGAATATTTCCGATCACCCCATAGTCCGGCCAGATGAAAACGGTTTCCTTCAACCGCCTGGGGTGTCCTATCTGAAGGATGCACTTTTGAAGGGGGTGTTATGTCAGTAAGTCTTCCTGATGAATTAATGAAGCTTTATTTAGATGAATTAGAGAAAGAATTCTTGGCGGGCAATAAGGCTATTATTTTCCATGCAATAGGGTTTTGCGGGAATGAGCAAATAATTATGCCTGAATGGGTAGTATCTGCATTTCATTCAGCAACAAATGATTGGTATTCACTAAAAGCAAAAACCTTAGATGAAGCTTTTAATTGTTCATGGCCAAAAGGTAAACATATTAATGCTGCCAGAAAAAAGCGTAAAAATTCCCCTATTGTCTATAGCGAAGTTATGGCCGCAAAAGAGAAAGGAATTCCTATTGATATTCATTTGTTTGAAGGAATTGCTTTAGAGCTGAATATTAATAAGACAGATGCAATTATTTATTATTCTGAGTGGAAACGTAAGATGGAAAATCCAGGGGCCGTACGTGTATTTGATGCCTTACTAGAACCTTATAAGGTGAAGTATTACGATTAATACCGGGAAAAATCAAAATTTCCCGGTTTTATTTCTAAGTTTCACAAGTTTAATCTCTTTGGCATGTATCCATATTCATGGATATGAAATCAAATGTTAAGGAGAATCAATGAATCAAACAGCACCAACCCCGCAGCACCACTTAAACCCTGATGCCGGGCAATCGCCAGCAACATCAACAACTGAGCGGCTTCTACCCCTTCCTGAAGTCGAATCACGATCCGGGTTCAAATCCAGCTTCATCTATCAGCTAATCAAAGAAGGCAAATTCCCCAAACCAATAAAGATTGGAGCGGCCAGCCGATGGCGTGAGTCTGAGATTCAGCAATGGATTCACGATCAAATCAATGGTGCATCCGGCAAGAATGCAGAGGTGCAAGCATGAGCAATCAGCTATCCCCTACTGACCTGATGCTGCAAGCACGGGACACAGCAGAAACATACTTCAATCAGTCTATCCGAATCATTGATTCAAAATTCGGTGAAGGCTACGCCAAAGCACACCCGGAATTGATCGCTGGATTTATGAAAACCGCAGCATCAGATTTTCATACCGCGATTCTGAATCAGAAACTAGATGATCTGATTGCGGAAGTTCGTGATTCATTCACGCTGAGCCGGGGTAATCATGATTAATCAAGTTATCCCCTTGGTATCGGCAGAGATCGCCGCATCGTGTGGTTGCAGGTTATCGCCGCCCGCGCCCGGTCAAGTGCGTGACCTGTTGCAATTATGGGTTGCAGATCATCCGGGACATACGCGGAAGCAGCATGTTTTTGCTTACGATTTTTTCAAGTGGTTAGAGCGGCGATCAATAGGGAGGCATTCAAGATGAATGACTTCCTGTTGACTTTGCCCGCTTGCTGGGTTTATGCTCACTGTGCCATTGCAAAATCAATGGACGGGTTTGACAGCCTGTTGGATAAGCGGATATTGCCGCTATGCGGCATTTTTTATGTCCGTTATTTATTTGCCCTTTGTTTTTATGGGTGGGTATTTTGGGGAGCCGAAAGGCTCGCCGGTCTTATCCCCGGTCTGTCAACCCGATCTATCCGCCCGCCCGTGTCTCGCACGGGTGGCGGTTTTATCGAAACCGTTCAAAGGAGCATAAATCATGACAACAAGCAATCAAATCCCCGCATCAGAATCAGCAACGGTCAGTAACATCGAGCGCCTGAAAGAACTTGAGCGTGCCCGCCTGATAATTTCAAAATGCATTTCTGTTATTGGTTTTATCGACTGCGGTGAAATGATGGAACAAGTTAATGGATTGACTCGCACTCTTAGCTTAAGCTGGGAACAGATGTTAGGCGCTTTCTTGGTAGTTGAATCAGTAGTTCCTTTGGTGCGTGAAGTTCGGGAAATAGTCATAAAAATGTCACCGTGCGAAGAAATAACTCATGATATTTGTCGGTCGACTGATGCATTCTTTTTTATGACAAGCTTTTCCCTAAAATTAGCTCGAATTCATCTTGATAAAGCGAGAGACAGAACGATACTTTTTCGCAAAGATGTTGAAGTTTGCAAAATGGTTGGATTACCTACCGAGTGGAATTCTCAGGAAGAATGCTTTTCTATGGATTCAATTGGCATTTGCGGTTTATTCCATGTGATGCAATTAACAGACGACAGGGCGGGAGATATCTATGAAGGAGTCAACGCACTTTGTGAATTAATTTCTGAGACTCTTGAGGGTGATGGTAATGTCCACGATTCCCTTCATTAAACGGATTGCCTCCGCTGGGCTGGATAACATCGATGCCATTTTGCGGCATTGGTTGCCCAATGGCCAGCGTCAAGGGCATGAATACCTGCCGCTGAATCCGAAGAGATCGGACAGCGCGCCGGGTTCGTTTTCAATCAACTTGAACACCGGCGCATGGAGTGATTTTGCTTGCGATGCGAAGGGGCTTGACCTGGTGGCACTGGTTGCCTATCTGGAAGGCGAAACCCAAGGAAAGGCCGCCCGCCGCTTGGCGGTTTTTCTGGGTATCGAACTGGAAGAAAGCAGTCCGCCAAAATGCGCCGGAAGCGATTCCAAACCATCCGGCAACGGTAAGGCATCAACCGGCCGTAAAGAATCAGGCAGCGTTAAGAATCCCGGCGGTGATGATGACGGCTGGCAGTGCATTATGCCGGTTCCCGATGATGCACCCAAGCCGCCGGCCGCACACCCGAAACACGGGAAGCCGTCAAAGCGTTATCCGTATCATGATCCGGATGGCCGCGTTAATTTCTATCATTACAGATATGACAAGCCCAAGGGTGAAAAAAAGCAATTCAGCCCGCTGACGCTTTGGCAAAAAGGCAATAAGTACGAATGGCGGTTTAAGGTTCCGCCAGGATTGCGCCCGGTGTACGGCTTGCCTGGATTGCTGCAATTCCCTGATGCCGCTTGCTGGTTTACCGAAGGCGAAAAGGCGGCCGAAGCCTTGCAAAAGCTGCTGCCCGATCATCCTGTATTGTGCTGGCAAGGCGGAAGCCAAGCCGTGGAGAAATCGGATTATAGCCCGCTTGCCAGACGTGATTGCGTGATCTTCCCGGATTACGATCTACCCGGTAAGAAAGCCGCCAATGATTTGATGAAGCGGTTAACGGCTGCGGGTGCGCGCTCGGTACGGGTGTTGGATGTCGACCGATTGGAACGCGCAGCCGGTGAACCATTGCAGCCGGGAGACGATGCCGCCGATTTGGTGGCGTGCGGCTGGGATGCTGCCCAGTTCGGTGATTTCATCAAGCGTGAGGATGCATTCCTACCTGATGCCAATCCCGGCGCCGGGCAATCAAAGCCAGTCAGCAAACCGGAAGAGCCGCAAGCGGAAGCCGTGCAACGGGGATTTGAATTGTTCGATGACGGCCTGTACTTTCTGGAACCGACTAAAGACGGGCGGTTACGCCGCCGCAAGGTGTGCGCACGGCTGGAAGTGCTGGCATTGGCAAGGGATACGGATTCAAGGGAATGGGGTACGCTGGTTCGTTTCGCCGATCCGGATAACAAGGTTAAGCAATTGGTGATCCCTGCCCGTTCGTTCAATGGCGATGGATTGGAAGCTTCAGGCCGTTTGTTATCCGAAGGCTTGACCATCGCGCCCAAGTCCCGGCAATTGGTCATCGAATACCTGCAAACGCAAAACCCTGAGAAACGGGCAAGGATAACCAATCGCACCGGCTGGCATGGTATCGGTGATGATTTAGTTTTTGTCATGCCGGATGGTTCCATAGGGCAATCCGATGATGAGTGGCTATTTAGTGATAGCAAGCCTGATTCCAGTCTATTCCGGCAACGTGGCACGCTGAAGCAATGGCGGGAGCATGTAGCTGCCTTGTGCGTAGGCAATAGCCGATTGACGTTTGCGGTATCCGTTGCCTTTGCCGCGCCGCTGCTGCATCTGATCGAAATGGAATCGGGCGGTTTTCATTACCGGGGCACTACTTCCAGCGGCAAGACTAGCGCTTTAACCGTTGCCGGTAGCGTGTGCGGTTCACCTGAGTATTTGCAGCGGTGGCGGTCAACGGATAACGGACTGGAAAGCACCGCCCTTTCACATTGCGATGCAATCCTGACCTTGGATGAATTGAAAATGATCGATGCCCGGATTGCCGGGGAATCGGCTTACATGCTGGCGAACGGTGCGGCCAAGGTTCGGGCGAACGTGACCGGCGGCGCACGCAGTACCGCTAAATGGCGGTTGCTGTTCTTATCCGCCGGTGAGTTGAGTCTAGCCCAGCATGTGGCGGAATCTGGCAAGAAAACACCCAGCGGCGCTGAATTGCGCATGGCGGATGTTCCGGCCGATGCCGGGCAAGGGTTGGGCTGCTTTGAGAATCTGCACGGCTTCGAGAACGGGCACGAATTCGCCAAAGCATTGAATGCGGCCGTCAATAAATACTATGGGACGGCCTTCCCTACTTTCATTGAACAAGTACTGAAACACCGGGAAACGTTGCGGGAATCGCTCTTCGATGCCCGGCAAAAGTTCGAGAAGGCAACGCTTAGCAATGCCGCCAGTGGACAGGCGCAACGGGTAGCGGCAAGGTTTGCCCTTGCGGGTGCTGCGGGTGAGCTGGCTACCGATTGGGGCATTACCGGCTGGCAGCCGGGTGCATCGATGCAATCCGCCATCACTTGCTTTAAGGCTTGGCTTCAGGCTTTTGGCGGTGAAGGCAATAAAGAAGATCGGGCAATGATTGCACAGGTTCGCCACTTTCTGGAATTGCATGGTGAATCACGGTTCACCGATATTGAACGCACTGTGGTTGACGATAACCACACACCGCGCACGATGAATAAGGCGGGGTTCCGTGAAAAGAATCATGAAAGTAATCTTGAGTATTACTGCTATCCGGAAGTATTCAAGGCGGAAATATGCAAGGGCTTTGATTATAAGGCGGTTGCGCGATTGCTGATCGACCGGGGATTTATGAAAGGCGATGGGAAGAATCTTCAGCCTAAAGTTAACTTGCCGGGTGAAGGCCGGAAGCGTGTTTTTCATATCCTTCCAACAATCTGGGAGAGCGAAAGTGATTGATTGGGATGAGCTGATTAGGGCGGAAAACGATACTGAAACATCGGAAAACACCCCCAATAGTAGGGCGCGCCCTACTGATTCCGATGGCCATCATGGAAAAGTAGGGCAGCTAGAAACCAATAACCAAGACGTTCTTGACGATTCCGCCCTACTCGCCCTACCTGCCCTACTAAAAAATAAGGGGGTAGGATTTGAACAAGAAAATCATGCGCCCGGTGAAGGGGTGGCTTCAGATAATTATTGCGCCACGAAAACGCATCCGATTAATCCGATTGCCGTTACCCTGCTATTAACCTGTTGCAATAAAGCAACATTCACCAAAGAAGAAACCATTGAAGCAATCATCAATCTTCAAACCATCCCGCAGTCCGAACAGGTCAGATCATGGGCGATACTTTGCCAAAAGTATGGCATCAATCCCCACAAAGTCATCCACCCATTCATCCGATCATCAAACAAAGGCACAAGCTGCCAAGGGTGTAAGCACATAGAAATGCAAAAGATCGCCACCGACAAGCGCCCTGTATTCAGATTCACTTGCAAACAACAACACCCAATGCTTGAAGCATTCTATGTGGGCGAACGTGTGTTGATTGCACCCGAATCATGCGGTGATTACCTGCCTACTGCATGACCTGGGGCGGTTCAAAAGTCTATCCTTTCAGGTTTCGAGACCGTTTGTTGCATCTAATTTTTTTATGCGGGAAATCGGGACGGGGGGTATACCTCAGTCATGACACTACCGGGGGCGGTCAAAATCCCTATAGCTTAGTAAGGTCTAGACCGCTCTCAGCCTACGTTTGCAAAAAACCGCATTTAAATAGGGGGGGGGGTTAAAATAGCCATTGCCTAGAAATTAAGCAAATTAACTGCCTAAAAACCAGGCAGCGATTAAAAAAATGTGGTAAAAAACGTAGTAACTTTTTTAAACTCAATAATAAATATTCATAATTACATGCAGTTATGAACTGAGTGTGAATGCCACCGCCCCGATTCAGGATTCATGCCGTTGAAATCCTACGGCATATAAATTTCCATCAATTGTCCCTGCCAAAAAATTTCACTTTTTCCTGCTCGTTTTAAAAGCAATCGTAATCTGCGATTAAATCCGGTCTGGTGTTTCAGTATTATTGGCTACTGGTGCGAGGCATTCGCTACTGAAATTATGATTGGTTTGAAAATGAATGTTTCTTAATGGCAACAGGGAATTTTTGCTTTTTTAACAATCGCCAATCCGTCGGCCCGTGTATGTGTGATCTATTTCCATGGGTTCCGATTCAGGCATTTTCATTTTAATGACAGCGGAACCTTTATATTTATCCGAGCTGAAAATAATTCTTCCCGCGCCATTCATTTTCAGCTTACCTTTGCACTTCATTTGCCATGAAGCATCATTATCGATAATTTTATAATCAAAAAATTCACAGGACTCATGCACAGCAATGGGCGGTTTTCCCTTGGTTTTATCATTGACGCAAATAACATCGGTATGAATAGGCATCGGCGTCATGATGTGCGGCATTATTGTCTGCATGGTGACCTCCCATTTGCCTTTCGGAAATTGCTGAGCATGAGCGCTGAATACAGACAATAAAATTGCGATTGATACACCATAATTAAGTAAATGTTTCAACTCGCTTCCCTCATAACGCCGATAAGAAATGGCACGGCCAGTATTGCATCAGCACTTAAAAGCTGCCCATGAAATCGCCTTTGCCGACATCCAGTCCGTTGTGCCGCAGAATCGCGTAGGCAGTAGTGACATGGAAGAAAAATTGCGGCAATCCATAATTGATCAGGTAATTGTGCCCGATCATCTTTTTCTCTTTCGGCGTGCCCGGACGCAACACGATTTCACGCGTTTCGCTGCCCTCGAACTGTGCGGGCGTCAGGCTTTCGATAAACGCTAACGTCTTAGCGATGCGCGCCTGTAAATCGGCGAAAGTCTGCTCATTATCTTCATAGGCTGGCACCTCCACTCCCGCCAACCGGGCTGATACACTTTTGGCGAAATCGGCAGCCACTTGCACCTGGCGGACCAGAGGAAACATATCGGGATATAGCCGGGCGTTCAGCAATACGGCCGGTTCAAATTTTTTCCCGGCGGCGTAGGCTTCCGCTTTGGTCAAAATGGCGCTTAGGCTGGTCAACAATTGCTTGAAAACGGGTACTGAGGTTTTGTATATATACGAAGTAGTCATAAAAATATTCCCTGTTAATAATTGAGTGCGATGTGATGTTGTGACATTCAGTATCTCATGATTATGCCGGATTGCGTGCGCACAGCGGTTGCACTACTGCGGATATCCGGTGAATACAACTTAAAACCAAGAAAATGAGAGTGTTCAGGAATGCTGTATAGTACCTAAAACTAAGTCAGCGGGTACTTTTTGCTACTGTAGTTAACTGCTTAAACGGAGCCTCAAACCATGACAAACATTCAATCGGACGTATTTCTCCACCTTCACCGGCTGGTGACAGACTCTAAAAATCCCTGGGCAATCGGTTGCGGCTGCTTCGCTGACTGAGGATAGCAAACGGAATGACAGGCTCCGCGTTTTCTCCCTTCAAGCATTGTATTTTCACGGTGCTATGGATTGCGACGCTGGTTTCAAATATCGGCACGTGGATGTTCAACGTCACTTCCGGCTGGGTGATGACCGAATTATCCCCCTCACCCTTCATGATATCGATGGTGCAAGCGGCAACAACCTTGCCGGTTTTTCTTTTTGCCCTTCCCGCCGGAGCATTGGGTGATCTTTTTGACCGCCGCAAACTGCTGATATGGACACAAATCTTTCTGGCAGCGGTGCTACTGCTTTTTACCGCACTGTTATGGAGCGGCAGCGTTAATGCCTGGACCCTGCTGCTGTTTACTTTCATCATCGGCACCGGATCAGCCTTTGCCATGCCCGCATGGCAGGCCATCGTACCGCGTCTTGTGCCGCGCGATACCTTGAGTTCCGCCATTGTATTGAATGGCGTCAGCATGAATATCGCCCGCGCCATCGGGCCGGCATTGGGTGGTTTTATTCTGGCCGCAGCCGGTGCCGTGGCGACGGCTTTTCTGGATGCCATTTCCTATCTTGCCGTCGCGGCAGCGCTGTTATGGTGGCGCGCGAGTACCACCCAAGACGATGCATTACCGCGCGAACGCTTGGCCGGTGCCATGCATGCCGGTATCCGCTTTGCCCTGCATAGCAAGCCGCTACGTCACACCTTGACTCATGCATTGGCTTTTTTCATGTGCGCATCCGCTTACTGGGCATTACTGCCACTGATCGCGAAGGATACATTGCAAGGCGGCCCCAGCCTTTACGGTATTTTATTGACTGCACTGGGCATTGGTGCCGTATCCGGGGCATTTCTACTCCCTGTCATGAAAAAACACTTCAGTGCAAACACAATCATGATAGTAGCAACAACGGTAACCGCGCTGAGCTCCATGTTGTTTGCTTATGGCGGACATGCGGTGACCGGTATGGTCGCAGGATTTACAGGCGGCGTGTCATGGATCATGGCGGTTTTGTTGTTGAATGTTTCCGCGCAAATGGCGCTACCGGATTGGGTTCGTGCCCGCGGACTCGCCATTTTTCAGATGGTGGTTTTCGGTGCGATGGCAGCGGGATCGCTCAGCTGGGGTCAGGCGACGGAAATGATCGGCTTGCCAGAAGCTTTGACCGCATCAGGATTTTTGGCGCTGTTGCTGATCCCAATCACGGCGCGATTCAAACTCAATCTGGGTGAACACCATGACTATACGGCGTCCGGTCATTGGGCCGATCCCGCGCCGGTGATTCCTGTATCGCACGATCATGGCCCCGTGCTGGTGACGCTGGAGTATCGTATCGACGATGCGGATCGCGCTGCTTTTTATGTGCTGATGCAGGAATTGGAGATAACCCGCCGCCGCGATGGCGCCATTCAATGGGGATTTTTCGAGGATGTTGAGGATCATGGACGATTCATCGAGATGTTCACGGTCGAATCCTGGGTTGCGCATTTGCGCCAGCATGCCCGCGTATCCGTGTCCGACAAGATGCTGCAAAACAAAATTTTCGCTTTGCATCGCGGAGAAACCTCACCGCGTGTTACGCATGCCGTTGCACCGCATACTGGCGGCCAGCTGAAAACAATCCCCAAAACACATCACGATCTATAGAGAGAAAACCGCAGCATGATCTGAGACTCCGGCAGGATTTGAGTAATACCGGTTTTCATAGAGAAATGGCAGAGCAATCACCGTTGCGAAACCGGTGATTGCTCGACTATAGCTAAGGTTTGGCTGGTTGCAGCTTCAACATCATGGGTTGCAGACGTTTGATGGTGGAAGGTGCCAGCTGGTCTTTGATTTGCAACGATTTAACCGCCGATGCCGGAGCACAATTAGCCACTTCGACCAATTTAACCACCAGTGGATTGAAAGTCACATCTACGCCGGTATAACTGCCGGCATCGTCACCATCGCGATCGCCGCGGAATTTGAATTCCTTCACCGGTCCATTTGGTCCTCCGCCCTGACGATCATCGTTGTGATCGGTGTCAATGTAATGCGCTGAGCTTTCCAAACTACTAACGATACTGTCAATGCGCCAACCGGGGGGAGCCGTATAGTAAGTATCGTTGCGCTCGCCTTCCGCAGTAGTCCAGTCGCTCCGTGTTTCTTGCGCTTTCATCCAGAGCCGTAAGTTGACGCGCGTGCCTTGGACGCTCCAGGTTGCTTTAGCCCAAACTTCCGGGCCATGACCACCGAATTCCTTATCACCTCGGGTATGAGGGGGTGTGAACGATAAATAGGTATCGCGCGCATAGGTTTCGGTTTTTTCCCGGCATACCGGTGTCGCGGGCTGAATGACGGCGATGCTGGAAATAGGACGATTCTGCCATTCCAACGTGAGGCGGTCGCTGGTTTTGGATAAAGGAACACCGTTGGCGCCGAGGTTAAGAGTCATGTGATAGTGCGTCAATCGGTCCAATTCGGGAGAAACATCCAGTGTTCTCGATGTGTCATGCAGCGTTACTTTGATTGGTGTGGTATCGAAATCGTAACCAAAAAATTCCAGCTTGTTGCGGCGGCTTGGATCCAGTGCCATATCCACTGCGGCTGGAACCACATGACACAGCGCCGGTTCAACCGGCGGTATCGCTTGATGCATTAAGCGTGCCCGGATTCTCACTAGGGCCTGGCGCACGCGTGTACCGATAAAATCCATATTGCAACGCAATTCATCGCCGGTAGCCGCTACGCTGCGATTCAGCACATCCGAGACTTCATTGCGCACCGTAGATTGCGCATCGCTCGTCAACTTCGCGGTGGTATCTTGCAATACCGTTTGCCACGATGCGGAGTTCCGGTCCAAGGCATCGATGGCGTTATCCAGCGTAGCAACAGTATCACCGGCAACATCGCTGACTTTGTCGGTTAACTTGTCGATTTTGTCGCCGATGCTGCAACCCGAGATCAGAAATGGCACAAGTATCATGCTCCAAAGGAACAGTTTGTGGGTTCGATGAGATTTTTTTGAAAAGATTGTGGTCGCTGACATGCTGTTATTCTCCTTTATAGTGTCGATAAACTCGCATTGCTACTGCATTGAATCAGTATTGCCGATACCGCATTTCACTATATAGCGATATCTCCAATTAAAGTCAAACGTGAACGACATTACCTAATTCTTTATCTCATTTGAACTTTTAATCAATCGCATTAACTCTCACAGTAAAAAAAGCACTCACCGCAACGGCTCCCGGATTGCAGGCTTGACTTTACTTGCGGCAGTTGAATCACTATTGCGTCGATTGCGCCATCTGAATCACCGGCTGCGCGCCCGATTCGGATAACAATACGGTCATCATGTTGGTAACCAGCACTGCGCGTTGATCGGATGTCAGCGTAACGATTTTTTTATCTTCCAGATTCTTCAATGCTACTTCGACCATACCGACCGCCCCATCGACAAGCTTTTGACGCGCCTGTACCACCGCTTCCGCTTGCTGGCGCCGCAGCATGGCATTGGCGATTTCCGGCGCATAAGCCAGATGGGCAATTTTGGCTTCTTCTATCACAATGCCCGCCACTTCGACGTGCTGCTGTATAGAATCCCGCAACAGCGCTGCAATGGCATCCAGATCGGTACGCAAGCTCTTGCGTTGCCCTCCTTCGGCAGCGTCATAGGCGTGACTACTGGCCACTTGACGCACGGCGGATTCACTTTGGATTTGCAAGTAATTCAATGTGCTTTCAACGTCGAACACCGCCCGGGCGGTATCTTGCACCCGCCAGGCAATCACGGCGGCAATCTCAATCGGACTGCCGCGCTCATCGTTGACCTTCAGAACCGGTGTATTCCAGTTATTGATCCGTAAGGACACGCGAGTCCGGTTATAAAACGGATTCACCCAGAAAAAACCGCTCTGATTAACCGTTCCGGCATAACTGCCGAAAAAAATCATGACGGCTGCCTGGTTGGGTTCGAGCGTGAATAATCCTTTGCAGCAGAACAGCGTAATCACCAGTAACGCCGCGCCACCCATTAATTTGACTGGCCCACCCGGCGTGGCCACTAAAAAAACCGCGAACAATATCGCAGGTAGCAATACCACCACCATCAACCACCCGTTGGTGCCGGAAATGATCTGTTCGTCTGTACCGATTACACTGCTGCCCGATTTCTGGTTCACATCCATCTCCTTTCAATGGTTCATTGCACACAATGAGTTTGTTTCTGTGGTATTCTCGAGTCCATCCATTCAAACCGAAAAAATTTCCGGCTATTGATATCTGCTAACATAGCATTCTTTTGTAAAGAGTTATGCGATAAACATAACATCAAGCAATAAAAAATTTGTGCAATTCAATGAAATTAGAGGTAATGTACCACCCCTAATTAACTGAACACGATTCACGTGTAAAAACAATACGCTATCTGGTTTAAACCGCTGCATCTGAGCAAAGTAACTTTCAATACATTAAAATATTTCAGCTTATATCCGTTAACATTCGCTTGCATCAGCAACACATTAAAAATCAATATAACGAGTACTTCCCTATGCGTTCAATTATCATTGGATTGTCTGTGATATTTTTTGCCTTATCGGCTTTCATTACGTATAAGGCGATGAATTTACAGAGTTACACAACTACTTATTCATATTTAAATAACCAATCCGATTTGGCAGTTATACCGGCTCCTCCGGTTGCAGCACCCACTGCGGCAGCCGAAACCTTGATTCAATCAGGTGTTGATCCGGAAGCCGATAAGGCTTTCGCTACAGAAATGCAAGAAGTCATCACGCAGCTTGAGAATAAAGTGGCGACAGCGGAAGATAAGATAGCCGGTATTAAGGCGGTCAATCTCGATACGCAACCGCGCACCGTGACAGTATTCGGCGGCAAGACATTCCGTTCCGGCCAGGATGTGGTACAGGATGTTGCTTATTCCGCGATTGAAAATCTCGTGCAGGAAATAGCCGCATTTCCAAACAGCCGTATTCTCATCGAAGGCCATACCGACAATATACCGACAGGTAAATCCGGCAGTGACAATATGGATTTATCTTTGCGTCGCGCGAAGGCGATTGCCAATATACTGGTTTTAAACGGCATACCGAAAGACCGGATATCGGTTAATGGTTACGGTGATACACAACCGATAACTTCCAATAATACCGAAGAAGGTAGAGCCAAGAACCGCAGAGTTGAAGTAAAACTTTTGCCGCAAGGGGGAGCCAATTAATGCACATGTACTCGCAGCACTTTAACCTCAACCGACTTCCATTCGAGAATGTACCCGATCCATTGTTCTTTTATGATCATGGAGATCATGCCCGGATTCGTAAACAAATATCCGGTTCCCTGCTCAGCGGACGTGGCTTGATTGTTGTCACCGGTCCGATCGGATCCGGGAAAACAACATTGAGTCAGATGATAAAGTCTGATTTTCCCGAAAATATCAAACTCATCTGGATGGCCGAACCGCCTGCGAATAGCTCGGATCTTTACTTATTTCTGGCGCAAGAACTTGGAGTGCAGCCGACTTCGGCGGAAAAAACCTTCGTCATGCGGGATATCCGGAATGCATTGTTAAGAATCAATGCGGAAGGAAAAAAGTGCTTAGTCATTATGGATGAATCCCATCTGATGACGGAAGACGTGATCAATGGCATTCGCTTGCTCAACAATCTTGAGGAAGGCTCAACCAAACTCATTCAGCTATTGCTGCTCGGTCAGGAAGAGTTGATGGAAAAGATCAACCGCCCCGAGATGGCGCCCTTTAAGCAGCGGATCGCGGCACTGGAAACACTCGGAAAGATGAATGTCGATCGGGTGTTGCAGTACATCAAACATCGTATTCATGTGGCAGGAGGAACACCTGAGCTCATTTCAGATACCGGATGGGAAGCGCTCACGATCGCGTTCGGTTCCGGGGGAACGCCACGGACCATCAATTCACTCTGCGATCGATCGCTCAATGTTTCGTATGAACGCAATAAAACCATTGTTGATGCTCAGGATGTGTATGAAGCTACCCAACGAATGGGTATGATAACCGACGTATTTCATTACATTATTTTACTCAACAACCGGGAAAGAAAGAATCAGGAAACACACTCGCCTGCAACTGGCACTGTCGCGCAAGAATCAACACCACCCGCAGTTGAGAAAGTTCAGGCCGCTGCGCATACGGTCAAAAAAACCGAGCCGAAAGTAAATCCGGAAGTTAGCAATGAACCTTTGCATATCCCTGAAGAAAAAATCGAGCTATCTGAACCTTCGTATGACGATATCGCACAAGTAATCAAGGCTAAATACGATCAGAAAGGTTTGATGCTTTCCATGGGCGTTCTCGCTCTATCAATCACTGCGTTTATAGCCAGTATTTTTTTCTTTTGCCATCGATCCGATTCTTCGGGAGTGCTCGATTGCCTTCGTAACTTACTTGGCTTTTGATCAACATTTAACACGCATCAACCCGAGTCCAAATAAAACCAGGCCCGCTTATAAAGCGGGCTAGTAGTTTATACCTGACCTGATCGAAACTTAATTGTGCGAGCTTTATTCTTCCGGCACACAGTAAAACCTAACAAGTTAAGTCCAGCAAACAACATCGCATATATTTTCCGGCTTCTGGAACGGAAGGGACTGAAGAATCAATCCAATGAATTTAAACGATAGAATGAGTAAGATATTGCTACTTTCCGGTTTTGATAAAAGCAAATAACGATAAAGATTGTAATTGCTACATTCATCTCCATGTATAAGATAATTTCAATTTCATGGGAGCAGGATATGCGCGCTTTTCTATCGCTCACGGCAATTCTCTATGCGCTTTCTTTAAGCGGCTGTGGTTACAATACATTGCAAGCCACGGATGAACAAATTAAAGCCAGCTGGGCGGAAGTTTTGAATCAATATAAGCGCCGCGCTGACTTGGTGCCTAATCTGGTCAATACGGTTAAGGGGTTTGCCGCGCAAGAAAAGGATGTGCTGTTAGGCGTTACGACGGCTCGCTCCAGAGTCGGCGGTATTCAAGCCAGCCCGGAGTTGCTTAATAATCCCGAAGCTTTCGCCAAATTCCAGAACGCACAAGGTGAATTATCGAGTGCACTTTCTCGATTACTGGTCGTCACTGAGAACTATCCCGAATTAAAGTCGGATGCGAATTTCCGCGATTTACAGGCACAGCTGGAAGGTACCGAGAATCGCATTACCGTGGCGCGCAATCGGTATATCAAGGCGGTGCAGGAATACAATATCGTGGTGCGTTCTTTCCCCAGCAATCTCACGGCAATGATGTTCGGTTTTCAAACCAAACCCAGCTTTACCGTGGAAAATGAGCAAGAAATATCGGCTGCGCCCCAAGTGGATTTCGCTGCGCCCGCACCAGCGGCAAAATAAGTCACTATGATACTCACCAGAATGATCCGGCCGGGAATAACAGTAGGGTTGCTCATAGCCATGTTGTTTAGCGCTATGCTCGCTATGGCCGATGTTGCCATTCCTCCGCTCAAAGCACATGTCAACGATTTGACTGCAACCCTCTCCGCCAGTGAAGTCGTGCATCTGGAGCAGAAATTGCTGGCTTTTGAGAAAACCAAAGGCAGTCAGATTGCGGTATTAATGATCCCGACTACGCAGCCTGAAACCATCGAGCAATATTCCATACGCGTGGCGGAAGCGTGGCAATTGGGGCGTAAAGGCATAGACGATGGCATTTTATTGCTCATCGCCAAGAACGATCACGCCTTGCGCATCGAAGTTGGCTACGGATTGGAAGGCGTTATACCGGATGCGATAGCCAAACGCATTATCGCGGATATTATGACGCCGCATTTCAAACTGGGTCATTTTGCCAACGGTATTGATGCCGGAATCGAGGCCATCATCCATTTGATTCAGGGCGAACCGTTGCCGCCTCCTAAAAACTCCCGAAACACTAATAGCGCTGCGGGTGAACATTTTCCGGTTGAGAATTTTGTTTCCCTCCTGATCGGAGCGATGATACTGGGAAGAATGTTACAAGTTATGCTCGGCCGCCTTGCCGGCGCAATGGTCACTGGTATTGGCGTGGGAATCATCGGATGGCTGTCTTTTGCGTCGTTGACGGTTGCCATTCTAATAGCGATCACGGCATTTTTTATCAATCTCTTTTTGAATAGCGGTGGAGGAATTTATCGAACCGGGCGTGGTGGCTGGTCAGATCGCAGTTACCGGCACGGCGGCTTTGATCGTGGCGGTTTCGGTGGTGGTGGCTTTGGTGGCGGAGGCGGCGGTTTTGGCGGCGGTGGTGCGTCGGGGAGGTGGTAAATGAATTTTGCTCGAATCCTGCGCCATTTATTAACCGGACAATTGACACAACGCCGCACATTTCCGGCCGTGTCGCTTGCAGCGATCGAACAAGCGATTGTGCAATCGGAAATGACACATGGCGGTGAAATTTGTTTTGCCGTGGAAGCGGCGTTGAATACGCTGCCGCTACTCAAAAACCAGACTGCCCGGGAACGTGCGATTGAGGTATTCTCACAAATGCGGGTCTGGGATACGGAACACAATAATGGTGTGCTGATTTATTTGCTATTAGCCGATCGCACAGTGGAAATCATCGCCGACCGGGGTATTCATGCCAAGGTCCCGGATCAGGAATGGCATGCTATTTGCCGGACAATGGAATCGGCATTCCGGCAACGGCAATTCGAGACTGGGGTCATCGCAGGTATTCATGCTGTTGGTATGCAGTTGCAAAAATATTTTCCATTTGATCCGGAGAAAGATACCAATGAGCTTCCCAATAAGCCCGCAGTGCTTTGAAGCGGCGTGTAACTGAGCGCCAGCCGTCGAATCAGCATGGATGCAATACCAATCGTCAGGCTAAGAAATTTGCGATCGCGGCAAATTCCTTCACCGACAAATTCTCGGCGCGCAACCCCGGATCGATTCCCAACGTACTGAAATCACTGGATGTTAAATGTTGTTGTAGTGTGTTGCGAAGCGTTTTGCGGCGCTGTGAAAATGCTGCGGTGACAATTTGTGCGAATAATGCTTCGTCCTTAACGATGCGCGAGGATGAATCGCGCGGCGTCATGCGAACGATAGCCGATTCAACTTTGGGTACGGGGCGGAATGATTCCGCCGGAACACTGAAAACATATTCCATATCGAAACGGTATTGCAACATGACGGAGAGCCGTCCGTAATCGGCTGTGGAGGGCGAACCGACCATGCGATCGACAACTTCCTTTTGCAGCATAAAATGCATATCCAGGATATGTTCTGAGAATTGACTCAGATGAAACAGTAACGGCGTTGAAATGTTATAAGGCAGATTGCCGACAATGCGCAGTTTGCTGCCCAGCGCGGAGAAATCGAACTTCAGCGCATCAGCGGCATGTATGGTTAATTCTTCCTGTGCAAACGCTTGATTCAGCTTGCTCACAATATCCCGGTCAATTTCGATCACGTGCAAGTGATCCAGAGCCTGCAACAAAGGGCGTGTCAGTGCGCCCAGTCCCGGTCCGATTTCAATAATCCGGTCGCTCTTCTGCGGATAAATTTCAGCAACGATTTGCGCAATAATATGCTGATCGACCAGGAAATTCTGGCCAAATCGCTTGCGTGGATTATGATGCATGACGGAGAAATTGGGTTTGGTTCTTTGTTAGCTGCACAGCCATTTCAATCGCTGTCAGCAAACTGCCGGGATTCGCCTTTCCTGTTCCAGCCAGTTCCAATGCGGTACCGTGATCGACCGATGTGCGAATAATGGGTAATCCCAGGGTGATATTCACGCCGCCGCCAAAACTGGCATGTTTCAGAACCGGCAAACCCTGATCGTGATACATGGTGAAAATACAATCGAACTGCTTCAGTTGCGCCGGGTTGAACAAGGTATCCGCCGGTACCGGACCGGTTAGCTGCATGCCTTCGGCACGTAATTTATCCAGTACCGGAATGATGACATCAATTTCTTCCCGGCCTAGATGTCCCGATTCACCGGCATGCGGATTAAGCCCAGCAACGGCAATTCGCGGATTTTCCAACATAAAGCGCGTGATTAGATCGCGTTGAATGATGCGCAGTTTGCTTTCGATTCTATCCGCCGTGATGGCCGCGGCCACATCTTTCAGCGGTAAATGCGTGGTTGCCAGCGTTACTCGCATATTCCCGCCCGCCAGCATCATAACGACGGGGCTATGCAGCAATTCGGATAAATATTCGGTATGTCCGGTGAATGGAATGCCGGCATCGTTGATCACACCCTTATGCACGGGAGCGGTCACCATGCCGTCAAACTGACCGGATTGGCAGGCGGCAACTGCAAGGCGGAGTGTTTCGAGCACATACTGCGCATTCGCCGGATTCAATGTGCCCGGAACCGCTGCTTGCGCCAATGGCACATGCATCAACTGCAAGCTACCCGCTTCATGCCGCGCTGATGGCGTTGCGGCGGCATCAATCAGTTTCAGCGGAAGCTGCAACTGCCGCGCGCGCGCCATCAGCAATTCGCCATCAGCAATAGCAACCAAGCGGCACGATAACGGTTGTTGCGCGATTTGCACGCATAAGTCGGGGCCGATTCCCGCCGGTTCGCCGGGTGTCAGTACGAGTGAGGGAATAATTTTAGTGTTCATGATCATCGTCCAAACGGTATTCCACATACGCTTGATCACGCAGCTGCCGCAACCATTCTTGCACCACGACATCGGCTTTGCGTGAGCGGATCGCTTGCCTTGCAGTCTGACGGCGCCGGTCCAGGCTGATATCCTGCGAACGGCGTTCCAGCACTTGGATTAAATGCCAGCCGAATTGCGACCGGACCGGATCGCTTATCTGTCCCGGCAGCAGCGCATTCATCGCTCGTTCAAAATCTGGCACGGTATCACCCGGCGAGAGCCAGCCCAGGTCGCCGCCGGAAGAAGCGCTGGTATCTTCGGAATACAGTTTCGCAACTTCTTCGAAGTTTTCTCCTTTATCTAGCCGCTCCTTAATCTGAAGAATCTTTTGCTTGCCATCGCTTTCCGAAGTCAGTTCATTAATTTTAATCAATACATGGCGCGCATGCGTTTGGTCAATGATGACGGTCGGTGTTTCCTGAGCGCGTCTGCCGAGCAGCTTGAAAATGTGAAAACCGCTGGGGCTTTGCACCACCGGTGTCACATCGCCGGGTTGCAGCGGTTCCAGCAGCTCGGCGAAAGTTGGGCCCATTTGCGTGACTGGGCGCCATTCAATGATGCCGCCGGTCTTGGCGTCGGCCGCATCGGAAAATTCCGCCGCGACCTGGGAAAAATCCACACCCTGCTGAAGCTTATCAGACGCCAATTTGGCCCGCTCCGCTCGTTGCTGAATTTGACTCGGTGCGATATTTTCCGGCACCAGGATCAAAATATGTGCAAGACGGTATTCGTCTTGACCTTCGGATGTGGATTTTTGCGTCTGGAGGTAATTATCCACCTCCCCTTCGGTCACATTCACTTGATGCTTTACTTCCCGTTCCTTGAGCCGCGCCATGATCATTTCATCGCGGATTTCATCGCGGAATTTATTGTAGCTGATGCCGTCTTTTTCCAATACCGCATGAAATTCCGGCAAGGATAATTTATTGTCGGCTGCAATCCGTTGTATGGTCTCGTCCAGTTCGCTTTCACCAACCGCTAGGCCAACTTCCTTGGCATGCTGCAATTGGATATGTTTCATGACGACCGATTCCAGCACCTGATTCTCCAGGCTACGTTGATCCGGCAATTGCACGCCTTGCTGCTGCAGACGGCCAACCGCTGTTTTAACCGCATCGTCAAGCTCCTGGCGCGTAATGACATCTTCGTTCACCACGGCGACGATATGATCGATGGCTCTGGCCGCCGGAACAAACATCGGCTCCTGCGCGGCAACGGATGCCGATAGCAATACAGTAAGCAGCAAGGGAATGCAAAAATAATTGCTTTTATGCATAAAATGACAACACTGGATAAATGCGATAGGAAAAATCAACGCTTAATGAACGCTGGTATAGCCGGGAATGCTTTGTTGCAGTACCTGCAACGGGTTATTGCCAAGTCCCATTAACCCTTTTAACTCAAGTTGCACAAAAAATGCGGTGGTGGTCGTTTGTGTCGCGGTCGTCAACCGTTGCAGTACAACCCGTAAGGCCCAGCAGCACGAGTTATATTCAAAACCGGCCAAACCGGCCAGAATTTTATCATCCAGCAATGAATAATTGACCCGGGTAACGCCATGCCAATTTCCGCCCAGCGGCCATTGCATCGAAGTATCCACTTGCTCCAATACACCGCGGGTAAACCGGTAACCCAGATTGAGCACCTTTCCGGCTTCCGGCTGGTAGCTGATACCGGTGCGAACCTTTTCAATCCATAATTTGGATTCGTCCATCTGGACATTCGAGTCGGCACTGATGGTTGGTGTCAGACGCCCGGATATCGCGGCAATGAAGTCCGACCGGCCGCTGGTGACTTGAGGCGGAAGCAATAGAACTCTAGGGTCGTTAAAGTTGAATTGCTGTCCAACGGCAAGGCGCAATCGTTCGATCCCTGTCTCCTGCTCCACGAATCGCGATGTCAACGCAGTTACGACGCGATTGGCATCGTTGATACGGTCACCGCCGCTGAAACGGTTTTCGGTCAGTATTTGCGCAAAGCTGAAGTCATTGACTGCGGAGTCAAAATTAGGCAGGAAACTTTGATTCCGGTATGGCGCGTAAACATAAAACAAGCGCGGTTCCAGCGTCTGAACAAATTTTGTATCCCATAGCCTGACTTGACGGTCAAATGCAATGCCGCTATCCCAGCTGAAAATCGGCACGGTGCGGTCAAGGTTGTTGCTTTTACCTTCAACCGGCGCTGAATCAAGATTATAGTGGGTATAGTGCAGCCCGAATTTAGGGGTGATATAGCCGAATTCATTGCGCAACGGAACACTGACACTGGGATAAAAAACCAGGCGATTGCCATCGACGAGTGTCGGATGATAAAAATTCGTCCAGCTGCTTTTCATTTCAAAATCCATTTTGCCGACATTATATTTGACGGCATTCAAAGCAAAATGCGGCAATCGCTCGTAGGGAGAAACAAACCGTGCAAACGGATCCTGGAGGGTTTGAAAGCGCTGTGCAAATCCAGTGAATTGCAATGCGCCATCCTTACCTAACCTACCGTTGTATGCAACGCCGGCTTGTTGCGACAAGTTGGTCAAGCTGGTCTGTGCCAGGTTAGGGGTAAGCTCACGAAAATACCGGTCGTCAGATACCTCGTTATAATTTAGAAAGCCTTGCCAGCCCCGGCCGATATTCTGCGAATGCGTGTATAAAACGCCCCAGCGGGTTCGATCGGTATTAATGTCCATCGGCAGGATATCGAACAGCAAATGACCGTTCATGTTGTTATTGCCGAGATAGCGCAGCTCATTGCTTAACAAAAAACCACGCATCGTCATAATCCGCGGTGTTATGGTCGCATCGATATTGGGTGCGATATTCAAATAAATCGGCAACCCCATATCGAAGCCGGTTTTGGCGTTGTAGCCCGCAACAGGCGCCAGTAATCCGCTTTTACGCCGGCCGCTGTAGGAGAAATTGACCCACGGTGAATATAAAATCGGCACATCTTTAAACACAATACTGACATGCTTCGCGGTAGCCACTTCTTGGTTGTTGTCGATTTCCAGCTCTGTCGCGCGCAGATACCAATCCCTTTTTTTGGGCGGGCAGGTGGTGTAGTTGGTCTCTTTGATCCGGTAGTGATCTTTGCCTTCAAAATACAAGATATCGCCAGCACCGCGCCCTTTTCCTTGTTTCATGGAATAGCGCGGTTCGGTCAATTGACCGACTTCGGTTTTCATATTGAGTTCGAGTTTCTTGCCTTGCAGGATATCCTTAGGTCTTTCCAGGTGGATATTTCCTTCAACTTCGGTATCTTCGGTCTGCTCGTAATATTTCACACGATCAGCCTTAAGAGTATTGTCACCTTGTTGCAGAACCGCATTTCCGGTTGCTTCGACTTCTTGCTTGTAATAACCGGTAATTCGATCAGCCTCGATGAATACTGGTTTCTTTTGCGGTTTGACGATCGGTTTATATTCGATCTCACTCTCACCTTCGATTCTGGGAACGACGCAACTGCCCCAACTGTTGAGCGGTAAAGTGAGCACTAACGCCAGGATAAATATACTCGGGATAATAGGTAACTTCATTCTGGATTTAGTGTGCAGTGCCTGTCTGTCTGATTCAATTATTCGCAATCCTTGATTACCGGTCTGCCGGATTCATCGCAAAATCTTACCGGCTTATTTATCCCAATAACTCAACATTGTACTATTTCTCGCAGTCGATGTTCTATCGAAAAACAGGGATTTTAAAATGTTCAAAACATCGAAACCCGATCAGCGTGCGCGGAACATGAAATAAACCGCGCCTACCATGCATAATGCGGCCCAGAGATAATCCAGCTTCAGCGGTTCTTTCAAATAAAACAATGCAAATGGCACAAACACGGTCAACGTGATGACCTCCTGCAAAATTTTGAGCTGCGCGACCGACAATACCGTGTAACCGATCCGGTTGGCCGGAACTTGCAGCATATATTCGAAAAAAGCAATGCTCCAGCTGACCAGCGCGGCGATAATCCACGGCTTGTGATTCAATTCCTTCAAATGCGCGTACCAGGCGAAGGTCATGAACACGTTACTCATCGTCAATAGCAAGATAGTATGCCCGATCTCACGCATGACGTTAAATCCCAAGATTTTGCCAAATGGCATCGACCCGCTGCTTAACTGCATCATCCATCACGATCGGCGTGCCCCATTCCCGATTCGTTTCACCGGGAAATTTATTGGTCGCGTCCAGCCCCATTTTACCGCCCAATCCGGAAATCGGACTGGCGAAATCGAGGTAGTCGATCGGTGTGTTTTCCACCAGCAAGGTATCGCGCACCGGATCGACGCGCGTAGTAATCGCCCAAATCACTTCCTTCCAGTCACGCACGTTGATGTCGTCGTCGGTGACGATGATAAACTTGGTGTACATGAACTGACGCAAAAAACTCCAGATACCGAACATCACGCGTTTGCTGTGTCCGGCATATTGCTTCTTCATACTGACCACCGCCATGCGGTACGAACACCCTTCCGGCGGCAGGTAAAAATCGGTAATTTCCGGGAATTGTTTTTGCAGTAAAGGCACGAATACTTCGTTCAACGCCACGCCAAGAATCGCCGGTTCATCCGGCGGTTTGCCGGTATAGGTGGAGTGATAAATCGGATTGCGCCGCATGGTGATGCGATCGATGGTAAAAACCGGGAAAGTTTCCTGTTCGTTGTAATAACCCGTGTGATCGCCATATGGTCCTTCCAATGCGGTTTCGCCGGGATGAATCGCGCCTTCGAGCACGATTTCTGCACTCGCCGGAACTTGCAGGTCATTGCCGATGCATTTCACCACTTCGGTTTTGGCACCACGCAGTAGTCCGGCGAACTGGTATTCGCTCAATGTATCCGGCACCGGTGTCACGGCACCGAGTATGGTCGCTGGGTCGGCGCCCAAAGCGACTGCCAGCGGATACGGTTTGCCCGGATTCAGCAAGCTGAATTCACGGAAATCCAGCGCCCCGCCGCGATGCGCCAGCCAGCGCATAATGACTTTATTCGGGCCGATGACTTGCTGGCGGTAAATACCTAGATTCTGCCGGGTTTTGTTCGGTCCGCGTGTCACCGTCAAACCCCAGGTGATCAGTGGCGCGACATCGCCCGGCCAGCAGGTTTGAATCGGTATGCGGCTCAGATCGACATCGTTGCCTTCCCACACGATTTCCTGACACGGCGCGCTGCTCAATTCTTTCGGCGCCATATTCAATACTTGCTTCAATAGCGGCAATTTATCCCAGGCATCTTTCAATCCCTTCGGCGGATCGGGTTCTTTCAGGTACGCCAATAATTTACCAACCTCGCGCAGCGCTTCGACCGATTCCTGCCCCATACCCAGCGCCACCCGTTTCGGTGTGCCAAACAGATTGCCGAGCACCGGCATGCTGTGCCCTTTGGGGTGCTCAAACAAAACCGCCGGGCCTTGCGCTTTCAGGATACGGTCGCAGATTTCCGTCATCTCCAGCGCCGGATCAATTTCCGTTTGAATGCGCTTGAGTTCACCCATTGCTTCCAGTTGCGCGATGAAATCCCGGAGGTCTTTATATTGCATGGATTAAATCCTTAATGCGGGAAAATGACAAAATCGAGCGCGATCCCGGCAAACACCGTCATTCCTACCCAATTGTTATGCAGAAATGCCTTGAAACACAAAGCCCGGTCGCGATGCCGGATCAATGTATATTGGTAAGCAATTAACCCGGTTGCAACCGATAATCCGGCGTAATACGCCCAATTCATCTGCTGCATTTGTCCGATGATCAGCATGATCGCGATGAAACAGGCATGACATACCATCACGCCCAGCACATCAAAGCGTCCAAAAGTAATCGCGGAAGTTTGGATGCCGATTTTCAAATCGTCCGGTTTATCGACGATGGCATACTCGGTATCGTACGCAATCACCCAGAACAGATTGGCCAGCATCAAAACCCAAATGATCGGCGGCAGGCCATCGGTTTGTGCGGCAAAAGCCATCGGAATGCCGAAACTGAACGCAATGCCCAGATAAGCTTGCGGCATCGCAAAGAAACGCTTGGTGAACGGATAGCTTCCAGCCAGAAACAGTGCCGGTACCGAAAGCAGGATGGTCAGTTGATTCAAAGGCAGAATCAGCAGAAATGCGCAGATACTCAATACTGCCGCCAGCAGCAAAGCTTCCTTGGAGCTAACCCGGCCGGCCGCCATCGGGCGATTTTTGGTGCGCTCGACATGCGGATCGATCTTGCGGTCGGCGTAGTCATTGATGACACAGCCCGCTGAGCGCATCAGCACCGTGCCCAACACAAAAATGACCAGAATCTGCCCATCGGGTATTCCCTGTGCGGCAAACCACAGACCCCACAGCATCGGCCATAACAACAGTAAAATACCGATCGGTTTATCAAGCCGCATCAATTGCGCATAGATTCTAATTCGGTCTGCCAAATTCATAGCGGTAAATTCAAGATAGCGGGTAAAAAAACTTCGGTTACTAATATCGATTGCCCGTGCAGTGTAAACAACGAGCGCCGCGCCCACAGATTGGCCGGTGTCTCCGGCAAGCGCGCACATGCACGATCATAAAGGAAATGGCCACGGCTGACTTTTTTAAATTCCAGCGGTGTGCGCTTGATTTTGGGATTGGTAAACAAAACCGTTCCCAGTGATTTATTGCCCAATCCGCTCAAACCCCGCCATGCACCGCGCAGGTTTTTATGCGCCACCACCGAATGCGCAAACACCACTGGCGTATTCCCGCAGTATAAATAAACTTCCCGCACCATGGCCAACTCACTGGCACGCAATCCCATCACACCCAACTCATCCCCGTAAATCCTGCTGAACGATTGGAATAGGCGTTGTACGCGAAATTGTCCGCAGCGATCCTGGATGCGGCGCGTCAATGACCCGCGATCCTGTAACCAGTTACGTTGATGGTATGAAACAGAAGTCAGTGTGGAATGCCATGCCAGCGGATGCGCTTTGTTCATTGCGGCAAAGCTAGAAAATGAAAGTGTTGCATGCTAGAAATTCTTAACCTGAGATCTGGCAAAGCCATACTGAGAATTGTTGAGCGGCATTATACATCAGTCTCAAAGAGGGAATTGTAAAACAGGGATGATCGCGGTGAGGAAAGCGAAATTGTTCGTTTTTGTCATCACATCAAAATATCATCCACAGGACTAAGAGGAACCGGCCGGTCGGGGGCATCGATCAGTTCCAGCAAGTTAATCTCGATATTGCGTGAAATCGCAGTCAACGGCAGATCATTCGGTTGCAAACCGAAAGGATCTTCAATTTCATCGCCGATGGCATCCAATTCAAAGAAGGCATACGAAATCAGCAGCACAACAATCGGCGTCAGTACACTGGTGGTTTCAACCAATCCAAACGGCAGGAAAATGCAGTAAGAGGCCACAATACGGTGGATCAATACGGAATAACTGAACGGTAGTGGGGTATTTCTGATGCGTTCGCAGCCGCCGAGAATATGGGTGAGCTCGTTGATCTGCGCATCCATCGCCGGATGATTGAATTCACTTAGCCACTGCCGTTCGCGCGCAATTGCAAGATCACGGCCCAGTTGCTGCAAAATGGCCAGCGGACGGTGTGTCGATTGGAGTACTTGAGCCAGATCATCCGGCGTTAGAAATTTTTTGATTTCCTCAGCGGAATCTTCCCTACGTAAATGACAGCGCAGTGCATGCGTATACGCAATCATGCGTTTGACAAACATTTCGCGAAACTGCCGTACCGCCTCATTATCCTGTGGCGCTTTGATCAGAAAACATGTTTGGCGCGCCAGATTGCGCGAAGTGTTGACCAATGCACCCCAAAGTTTGCGCCCTTCCCAAAATTTATCGTACGAAGCGCTATTACGGAAGCCCAGGAATATACCCAGCGCAACACCAATCAGCAAGAACGGAGTCGTCGTGAGCGTATACGCTTGAATGTTGTAGTACAGCTCGATATAGGTCACGATCATCGCGGAGATAGTCACCATGAGGATACGTGGCCACGTCACCATGAAACTGCTGCCTCTGAAATGAAACAGCAATCGTGTCCATGAAACCTTATCCTTAACAATCATGACAGTAATGATCCTTTATCGTTTGATTCAATCTATTCATTTGATCCTAACCGGTTAACGATGGCAGCGTACCGGTGACAGCAAATCCATGTATCTTCATACTCGCAAATATTCGGTTTTATCCCCCAGCCACCGCTCGATATGCCGCTGCACCAGCTCCGGATAGCTGTTGAGCATTTCTTCCGCGGCAGCTTGCGCGGCTGTGATGAGCTCTCCATCTTGTTCCAGATCGGCAAAACGCAGCATCGGTACACCACTCTGCCGCGCTCCCAGGAATTCACCGGGGCCGCGCAAGTTTAAATCCTGACGGGCGATTTCAAAACCATCGGTATGTTCAAAAATAATTCTGAGCCGCTTGCGGGCGATCTCGGACAAGGGTTGTTGAAACATCAGAATACAAATACTCGCTTCCGGTCCGCGCCCGACACGGCCGCGTAACTGATGCAATTGCGACAAACCCATGCGTTCGGCGTTTTCGATCACCATCAGCGACGCATTCGGCACATCCACACCGACTTCAATAACCGTTGTCGCGACCAGTAATTGGATTTCTCCTTGCTTGAACGCTGACATCACAGTGGCTTTTTCCTGCGCAGGCAAGCGTCCATGCACCAAGCCAATCGTTAAATCCGGAAAAACCGAGTGCAAATTTTCAAATGTTTCCATCGCGGTTTGCAATTGCAACGTCTCGGATTCCTCGATCAACGGGCAAACCCAATAGACTTGCTTACCTTGCTCGCAGGCATGACGTATACGCGCAATAACCTCTTCACGGCGGTTACCGGCGATCAATTTGGTCACGACCGGCGAGCGGCCCGGCGGCAATTCGTCGATGATTGACACGTCCAGATCGGCGAAATAACTCATCGACAATGTGCGTGGAATCGGTGTCGCGCTCATCATCAACTGGTGCGGTACTTGATCGGATTGCGTACCTTTCATGCGCAGTGCCAGGCGCTGCTGCACGCCGAAGCGGTGTTGCTCATCAATAATCGCCAGACCCAATTGATGAAATATCACCTGATCCTGGAACAGCGCGTGCGTACCGGCAGCCAAGTGCGCAGCGCCGGATGCGATATCGTCCAGCACCGCTTGCTTTTGTTTCTTCTTCTGGCTGCCGGACAGCCAAACCACCTTGATTCCCAACGGCTCAAACCAGCCGGTTAATTTCTGAAAATGCTGCTCGGCAAGAATCTCGGTCGGCGCCATGATAGCCGCCTGATAACCATTTTCAATCGCCTGTAACGCGGCCAACGCGGCCACGATCGTTTTGCCGCTGCCGACATCGCCTTGCAGCAAGCGCTGCATCGGATACGCGGAAGCCAAATCTCGGCTGATTTCTGTGCAAACTCTGATTTGCGCAGTTGTCAGGGTAAAACTCAGTTGCGCGAGAAATTGCTGTTTCAGTGTGTCTTTTTGCGCCAGCGCCGGTGCGGAACGGCTACGCCGTTGCCGGTAATGCAAACGCATCGATAATTGCTGCGCCAGCAATTCGTCGAATTTGACGCGCCGCCAAGCCGGATGCGTGCGCGTTTGCAACGCTTCGATCGATACCTCGGGCGGCGGATTATGCAGACACTGGATGCTATCCGGAAGACTCATCAGCCGGTATTTCCGGACAATAAGGTCAGGGATGGTTTCGGTCAGCATGTGCTGTGCATTCCGCAAAGCCTGTGCGATCAATTTGCTCAGAATCGTTTGCGTCAAACCCGCTGTCGTGGGATAAACCGGCGTCATTGTATCCGCCAGCGATTCTCCTTCACGAACGATGCGGCATTTGGGATGCACCATTTCGGCGCCAAAAAAACCGCCACGTATCTCGCCCAATAACCGCACACGCTTTCCCACTGCATACATTTTGATTTGACTGCCGTAGAAATTCAGAAAGCGCATCACTACAACACCGCTGTTATCTTCCACCTGGCAAACCAGTTGCCGTCTGGGACGAAAAACCACTTCATTGTGAATTATAACGCCTTCAACTTGTACCGTTTGCCCTGGCGGCGCATCGGCGATGGGAAATAGATGTGTTTCATCTTCATAACGAATCGGCAGGTGCAAAATCAAACCCAGTTCGGTAGCAATGCCCAAACGAGATAATTTTTCCTGCACCTGCGGGCTGGCAGTCACTGAGTTGATTGATCAGCTTTGCAGCACCATGACTGCATCCATTTCCACCAGCGCATCGCGCGGCAGCGCTTTAACACCGACGGCGGCACGGGCCGGATAGGGCTGGGAAAAATGACTGGCCATGATTTCATTGACCAGCGCGAAATTGCCGAGATCGGTGAGAAATATATTGAGCTTCACAATATCGTTCAAACTGCCGTCACTGGCTGCCGCCACCGCTTTCAGGTTGGCGAATACCTGCTGAATCTGGGCTTCAATCCCATCCGCCATTTGCATGCTGACCGGATTCAATCCAATCTGTCCCGATAGATAAATGGTATATCCTCCTCCCCGCACCCGTACTGCTTGCGAATAAGTGCCAATGGCTTGTGGCGCATCGGCGGTATGGATGATTTGCTTGGTCATTTTTTCTCCTGATGAAATTGATTCGGTATTTTTTGTTATAGTTGGCGCCCGCGAGCAACCTTAACCGCACTATTGCGGTATGATGCAGTGAACTTGGGCACATTTCAACCAGGCCGGAATTTTAATCGAAACTTCATTTGTATTTTTCATGCTATGCAAAAACTGATTATCCAGGGGGGCGTACCGCTACAAGGCGAAATTTCCATTTCGGGCGCAAAAAACGCCGCGCTTCCAGTGTTGTGCGCCGCGTTGCTCACCGGGGAATCGCTTAAAATCACTAATGTTCCCGCATTGCATGACATCACCACCATGATGTCACTGCTCAAACAAATGGGAACGGATATTTCTATGCCTAGCAACAATGAAGTGGTGCTATCGGCCGCCACGCTGTCCCAGTTGATCGCACCGTATGAAATGGTCAAAACCATGCGCGCCGCCATTCTGGTGCTTGGCCCTTTGCTTGCGCGCGCCGGAGAAGCGGAGATTTCATTGCCCGGCGGCTGCGCCATCGGTCTGCGCCCGGTCGATCAACACATCAAAGGCTTGCAGGCAATGGGCGCGGAAATTCATATCCGGCATGGCTACATTCATGCGGTAGCGAAAAAACTGCACGGCGCGCGCATCGTTTTCGATATCGTGACGGTCACCGGTACCGAGAATCTGATGATGGCGGCAACTCTCGCCGAAGGAACGACAATTCTCGAAAATGCGGCGCGAGAACCGGAGATTATCGATCTTGCCAACTGCTTGAAAGCGATGGGAGCAAAAATTCAAGGCGCTGGCACCGACATCATCACAATTGAAGGTGTACCGTCGCTGCATGGCGCGGAACACATGGTCATGCCGGATCGTATTGAAACCGGTACATTTCTGGTCGCGGCTACCGCCACCGGTGGTGAAATTCATTTAAAAAATACCGATGCGCATCTTCTTGACGCGGTATTGGATAAATTAACCGAAGCCGGTGCACGAATTGATTCCAATGAAAATTGGATTAACCTGAGAATGCACGCGAAACCCAAGTCTGTGAATGTGCGTACCGCCCCCTACCCGGCTTTTCCGACCGATATGCAGGCGCAATTCATGTCGCTGAATTGCATTGCTGATGGAACCGCGATCATTACCGAAACCATTTTTGAAAACCGCCTGATGCATGTGCAGGAATTGAAGCGCATGAACGCCAGCATCGAAGTCGAAGGCAACGCCGCCATCGTCACCGGCATTGCTCACTTGGACGGTACCAATGTCATGGCAACCGATCTACGCGCTTCGGCCAGTCTCGTGATTGCCGGATTGATTGCGCAAGGTGAAACCGTGATTGACCGTATCTATCACCTGGATCGCGGTTATGAAAATATCGAAGGAAAACTATCCGCGCTCGGCGCGCAAATCCGCCGTATCCAATAAAAAAAGGCTTTTGCCATCGCAAAAGCCTTTCATTCATTGCAACAAGTTTTAAACCGCGTGTGCGGTCAATCTTTATTAGAATTTAGGTTGTTTGTAGCTGACAACCAAAGTGGCGATTTTCTTGTTTAATCCCATGACTGGAACAACCAGAATTTTTTTACCGTCGACATCCGATCTAACCGAAATCTTTTGCAAATTCAGAATTTCTTTCGGAAATATTTCCGTTCCTTTTGTTTCTTCCAGACGTTTATCGGTGGAAACCAGCAATTGCCCATCTTCACCGATCAATACCACACGTTCGGTATCTTTCATTCTGACGATTTCACTCAAATATTGATCGATCTGGTCAACATTGTTGCGGATTAATTCACCGCGCACCGCCCAAGATAAAACTTGCCCGAAGCGCTCTTCTTCCTTCACGTATTGCTGATCGGCGTATTCCCGCGCTTGTTGTGTGATAATCGCACGCTCACTTTCAAGTTTCTTCGCCATATCCGATTCCACTTTGCTGACGGCGATCATTTTCCATGCGATGACAACAATGATAAGCCCGATCAATGCACCGGCATACTTTGCGGGCAATTGCATCGTCGGGATCTGTGCCATCCATTCGAACTTCGAATTGAATTGTGAGAATAAATTATCAGCTTTCGATTGCTGGTTTGGATTTTGTCTATTGTAATCCGACATGAATAACTCCTTGTGTTATGGGTGGCAGAGGAAAACGCGAATTATCCACTAATACGTATAGAAGGAAAAGTGGCGTGCATCAATTAACTGAAATGATTGCGCGCCGCGGATCGGAAAATCGGCAAAAATCGCACCAGCACAAAATAACCGGCTGGGTATTTATGTTTTATAATGCCGCCTGTTAATATTTTGATCAGAAAACAAAGGAATAAAGAGCCACGTAATGAATAATGACCCTGCATTGCAACAAGATGACAATAAAAAAACCTGGTCGGGCCGTTTCAATGAACCGGTTTCAGCGCTGGTGGAACGTTATACCGCTTCCGTGAGTTTTGACCAACGCCTAGCTGAATACGATATCCAGGGATCGCTGGCGCACGCGCAGATGCTGGCGGAACAGGGCATTATCAGCACTGCGGATTTAACCGCTATTCAGCAAGGAATGCAGCAAATCCGTGATGAAATCCGTGATCATCAATTTGTCTGGTTGCAGGAGCTGGAAGATGTTCACTTGAATATTGAAAAGCGCCTGACTGCCTTGGTTGGCGATGCCGGAAAACGGTTGCACACCGGCCGCTCGCGTAACGATCAGGTAGCAACCGACATTCGCTTATTTTTACGCGCCGCGATCGACGAAATAATCGATCTGATCAAGGCCATGCAACACGCATTGCTCAATCTGGCGGAACAGCATATTCATACGATCATGCCTGGTTTTACCCATCTGCAAGTGGCGCAGCCGGTGTCGTTCGGCCATCACCTGATGGCCTATTTTGAGATGCTGAAACGCGATGCTGAGCGCTTGGCCGATTGCAGCAAAAGGGTCAATCAATTGCCGCTGGGTGCCGCCGCGCTGGCTGGCACGAGTTATCCGATCAACCGCGAGCGGGTTGCACAACTGCTCGGTTTTGAAGCGGTTTGCCAGAATTCACTGGATGCCGTTTCGGATCGCGATTTTGCGATCGAATTCAGTGCCTGTGCGGCGCTCATCATGACGCATTTATCGCGTATGTCGGAAGAATTCATTCTATGGATGAATCCGGCATTCGGTTTTATTCAACTGGCCGACCGCTTCTGCACCGGTTCCTCGATCATGCCGCAGAAAAAGAATCCGGATGTGCCGGAACTGGTGCGTGGCAAAACCGGGCGCGTCAACGGTCACCTGGTGGCGCTGCTCACCTTGATGAAAGCGCAACCGCTGGCTTACAACAAGGACAATCAGGAAGACAAGGAACCGCTATTTGATATCGTCGACACTTTGACCGATACACTGCGGATTTACGCCGACATGCTGGGTGGTGTCCGCGTCAATCAAGAGACTATGCGCGCATCGGCACTACGCGGTTATGCCACTGCCACGGATCTGGCCGATTATTTGGTCAAAAAAGGGATTCCCTTTCGCGATGCGCATGAAATCGTGGCCAAAGCGGTGCAGTATGCGGAACAAAAAGGCTGCGATTTGAGTAAGCTTGCGTTGAATGAATTACAACAATTCTCGGTACAGATTGAATCCGGTATTTTCACCGTATTGACGCTGGAAGGTTCGATGAATAGCCGGAATCACACTGGCGGCACCGCACCGGAGCAAGTGCAGGCAGCAATTCAAAAAGCCAAGGCATGGTTGTCACGGGATATGTAAAACATGCAGGTATGGCATGACATCAGTGCACAAATTTCCGCTGTCACAAATACACTTTTCAAAATAAAAGAATCCCGTTCAATTGCCGGCGGCTGTATCAATCAGGCGTATTGCATTACAGATGGCGCGCAACGCTATTTTGTCAAACTCAATACAACTGATAACCTGATCATGTTTGAAGCGGAAGCCACTGGCCTCCAGGAAATTCATCAATCGCAAACATTGCGCGTTCCGTTGCCTGTTTGCTACGGTCAAAATGATCATGCCGCATGGCTGGTTCTGGAATATTTACCGTTAAACGGCGGCGGACGTGGCCATGCAGCGGATTTAGGCAAGCAATTGGCTGCCATGCATCGCACGACTGCAAAACAATTCGGTTGGGTGCGCGACAACACCATCGGACAAACCCTGCAAATCAATACGCCGTCATCGGATTGGGTCAATTTCTGGCGTACGCAGCGGCTGGGTTTTCAATTGGATCTGGCCAAAACCAATGGGTATAACGGCAAACTGCAAAAACTGGGAGAACAATTATTGATCGATCTGGATAAATTTTTTTCCGATGCGCCGCCGCTTCCCGCGTTGTTGCATGGCGATCTATGGAGTGGCAATTTTGCTTATGATGACAGCGAAAATCCGGTAGTATTTGATCCGGCGGTCTATTATGGCGACCGGGAAGCGGATATTGCCATGACCGAACTTTTCGGCGGTTTCCCCACCGATTTTTATTCTGCTTACCGGTATGATTATCCTTTGGATTCCGGTTATAATATTCGCAAATTGGTTTATAACCTCTATCATATTCTTAATCATTTGAATCTTTTTGGTAGCAGCTACCGGCATCAAACTGAACAAACGATCAATACGTTACTCGCTGAAATTCGTTAATAAATACTGGACGCCCTATCCGCTCGGAGCCATGCAATTCAATTTTACCGATCTCATGAATTTTTCTCATTGCGATAACCGCTCATGACCAAGTATGTCTTTGTGACTGGCGGTGTTGTTTCTTCCCTGGGCAAAGGAATTGCCGCTGCATCTCTGGGTGCTTTGCTGGAGTCGCGCGGGCTTAAAGTAACGATGCTCAAGCTGGATCCGTACATTAATGTGGATCCCGGCACCATGAGCCCGTTTCAGCATGGCGAAGTATTTGTCACGGAAGACGGTGCTGAAACCGACCTGGATCTGGGGCATTACGAGCGTTTTATCAGCACGCGCATGACGCGGCATAATAACTTCACCACCGGGCAAATCTATGAAAGCGTGATCCGCAAGGAAAGACGCGGCGATTATCTCGGCGGCACGGTGCAAGTGATCCCGCATATCACCGATGAAATCAAGCGTTATATTCAGATGGGCGTAGGCGATGCGCAAGTTGCGATTATCGAAATCGGCGGCACGGTCGGCGATATTGAATCGCTGCCGTTTTTGGAAGCCATCCGGCAAATGGCGGTGCAAAATCCGCGCACAGATACCTGTTTTATTCACCTTACCTTACTGCCTTATATCGGATCGGCCGGTGAATTGAAAACCAAACCCACGCAGCATTCGGTCAAGGAGTTGCGCGAAATCGGCATTCAACCGGATGTGTTGCTATGCCGCTCGGATCGTGAAGTACCCAAGGAAGAACGCAGAAAAATTGCGCTTTTTACCAATGTACAGGAAGAAGCCGTTATCTCCGCCATCGATGTCGACAGTATCTACAAAATCCCGGGCTTGCTGCATGAACAAATGCTCGATGAAATCATTTGCCACAAACTGAGTATTCTGGCAAAACCGGCTGATTTGAGCGTGTGGAAAAAACTGGTGTATGCACTGGAGCACCCGAAACATACCGTTACCATTGCCATTGTCGGCAAATATGTCGATTTGACCGAATCCTATAAGTCGCTCTCCGAAGCTTTAATTCACGCGGGGATTCATACCAACAGCCGGATTAACATCGTCTACATCGATTCTGAAAATATCGAAAAAGAAGGCACGGATTGCTTGGTCGACATGAATGCCATTCTGGTTCCCGGCGGTTTTGGCAAACGCGGTGTGGAAGGCAAAATCATGGCGATCAATTTTGCCCGTACCCACCGCATTCCGTATTTGGGAATTTGTCTGGGTATGCAATTGGCGGTGATTGAATATGCACGCAATAAAACCAGCATGAAAGGCGCGCACAGCACCGAATTTAATCCGGACACCCCCTACCCGGTCATCGGTTTGATCACCGAATGGCGGACGCGCGACGGACAAATCGAAGTACGCGATGAGAATTCCGATATCGGCGGCAGCATGCGCTTGGGTGGGCAGGAATGTATGTTGAAAAAGGATTCGCTCGCTTGGAAAACCTATGGCGCGGATACCATTAGCGAACGTCACCGTCATCGCTACGAAGTCAATAGTTTTTATATTCCAAAATTGGAAAAAGCCGGGCTTTGCATCAGTGGTTTTTCCAAGGAAGAAAATTTGTGTGAAATGATAGAGCTTCCTGAAACAGATCACCCCTGGTTTCTGGGCTGTCAGTTTCATCCCGAATTCACCTCCACACCCCGGTTAGGCCACCCGCTATTCAAGTCCTATGTTCAGGCGGCGATTCATTTTGCTCATGAGCACCAACACGCCGGAGATGAAAAAATACATGCCGTACGGACTAGTTAGTTCAACAGAAAATTACCGGCAGCGCAGCTAAAAAGACTAGAAATTACCGCCTGCCATACCAGAAATAAAATAAATAACAACCACTTAACAACAGTCAACAACAGGGAAAATGTAGCATGAGTGCAATAGTAGATGTCATCGCCCGCGAGATTCTGGATTCTCGCGGTAATCCAACCATTGAAGCGGATGTACTGCTGGAATCCGGTGTGCTCGGACGCGCCTCGGTTCCTTCCGGCGCATCCGTCGGCACCCGGGAGGCGATGGAATTACGCGATGGCGATGCGCAGCGCTATTCGGGCAAAGGCGTGCTCAAAGCCGTGGAGAATGTGAATACCGAAATTTCCGAAACACTAATGGGATTGGATGCCATCGATCAAAGCTTCATCGATCAAGAACTGATCAATCTGGACGGCACTGAAAACAAATCCAGACTTGGCGCCAATGCCATCCTCGCGGTATCCCTCGCGGTTGCTAAAGCGGCTGCGGAAGAATCCGGCTTGCCGTTGTACCGTTACCTCGGTGGCGCCGCTTCGATGTCGATGCCAGTGCCGATGATGAACTTGATCAATGGCGGCGCGCATGCCAACAACAATATCAACATGCAGGAATTCATGATCGTCCCGCTGGGAATTGCTAATTTTCGCGATGCGATCCGATGCGGCGCGGAAGTTTTCAGCACGTTAAAGAAACTCATCAACGACAAAGGCATGCCTACAACCGTCGGCGATGAAGGCGGATTTGCTCCCAATCTGGAAAGCAATGAAGCCGCTTTGCAGTTGATCGTGCAAGCAATCGATCAAGCAGGATATCAACCGGGTAGAGACGTTGCCATCGGCATTGACTGTGCCAGTTCGGAGTTTTACCACGATGGTAAATACCATTTAGGATCCGAGGGCCTGCAGCTGACATCGGCGCAGTTTACGGACTATCTGGCATCGTGGGTGGATAAATACCCGATTATCACGATCGAAGACGGTATGAGCGAACTTGACTGGAACGGTTGGGAATTGCTGACCGAAAAATTAGGTAAATCAATCCAATTGGTCGGTGACGATATCTTCGTAACCAATACCAGAATTCTGCAGGAAGGCATTAAACGCAATATCGCCAATTCCATCTTGATCAAAGTGAATCAGATCGGCACCTTAACTGAAACCTTTGCCGCGATTGAGATGGCGAAATGCGCCGGTTACACAGCGGTCATTTCGCATCGTTCCGGCGAAACCGAAGACACCACCATTGCCGATATCGCCGTCGCCACAAACGCTTTACAAATCAAAACCGGCTCACTGTCCCGTTCCGATCGTCTCGCCAAATACAATCAACTGTTGCGGATTGAAGAAGATTTGGGAGATTTGGCCAGCTACGCCGGCCGGAGAGCATTTTACCAACTCAAATAATGAAGCTATTGAGTTTCCTCCTGTTCGTCGCCATTGCTGCAATGCAATACCCATTATGGCTTGGGAAAGCAAGCTGGCTCAGGGTTTGGCAAGTAGATCAGGAGGTTGTTGCGGCACGGGCGGAGAATTTGCAGCTGCAGAATCGTAACAACATGCTCGAAGCCGAAGTCAACGATCTGAAACAAGGACTTGAAGCCATTGAAGAACGTGCCCGCAGCGACTTGGGCATGATCAAAGAAGGCGAGATTCTCTTTCAGATCGTCAGAAATACCCAGCCTAAATCCACGCAATCGAATCCTGCACAATAAATTTCTGCGAACCCTTCAGGAAATTGCGCACCTAAAACCAAGCCGGGCAGCTGCATTAATTCGCTTGCAATCACCCGGCTTAATCAGAAAATTTTAACTATAATTTGCTTGAAAAATGATGAGAAATTCATATATCAATACCAGTCTTGTTTTGTATTCGATAAATACCATGGAGTAAAAGAATGAAAAGAATTCTTCTTTTTTTGGCAACTAATTTGGCCATTGTAGTTGTTCTAAGCATCACATTACGATTGCTTGGCGTTGAAAAAATCCTTGATGCACAAGGAACCGGTCTGAATATCAATTCCCTGCTGATATTCGCAGCGGTATTCGGCTTTGGCGGCTCATTCATGTCGCTTGCCTTGTCCAAATGGACAGCAAAACGCTTCACTGGTGCTCAAGTCATCGAAATGCCGCGAAACGCGCAAGAACATTGGCTGGTTGCTACGGTACAACGGCAAGCGGCAGCGGCTGGGATCGGCATGCCGGAGGTGGCTATTTACGATGCGCCGGATGTCAATGCATTCGCCACCGGCATGTCACGAAACGATGCGCTGGTCGCGGTGAGCACTGGTCTTCTCAACAACATGAGTCAGGATGAAGCCGAGGCCGTGCTGGCGCATGAAGTCAGTCATATTGCTAACGGTGATATGGTCACCCTGGCGTTGATCCAAGGCGTCGTCAATACATTTGTCATTTTCCTGTCGCGCGTTATCGGCCATACCGTCGATCGTGTCATTTTCAAAACAGAAGAAGGACATGGCCCCGCCTTCTGGATTACCAACATCGTTGCCGAAATCGTGCTCGGTGTGTTGGCCAGTATTATCGTTATGTGGTTTAGCCGTCAGCGTGAATTTCGCGCCGATGCGGGCGGCGCCAGCCTGGCCGGAAGAGCGAAGATGATTGCTGCACTCCGGCGCTTGCAAATGATTCATGAACCGGCGCATTTACCTAATCAATTGGCCGCTTTCGGTATTTCCGGTGGCAGCAATGGATTTTCGCGCTTATTCATGTCACATCCGCCGCTGGAAGAAAGAATCGCGGCACTTGAAACGCAACGCTAAATCTGTAGCGCACACATCTCCGTTACTGATAATAAAACGCCGTACCGGTAGAGACTGGTACGGCGTTTTGCTTTTATGGTGCCGGGTAACGTTATAAAACTGCGTTACCTAGTGCGGCAACTATGAATCAATAGGATGTTTCACGCGAAAAATCTTGCCAAATATAGGGCGGATTAACTGATGGCTTGGTTGGAATAAAGAAAGTTGCGGCATCCAACACACCCACTAAACTGCGGCCAACGGTATGCATGATCCCCATGGCTAGTCCCACGGTGATGCCGTAAGCCGGTCCTTCTTTTTGGCTGGTTAAAATAATATTTTTGGGCAGTTCCACCCACCCGGTCACTGCATTCGCTACACCGCTGGAAAATTTCTCGGCTGAGTTATTAATATAGCTGTCCGAAGCAATCGCTTGAGACGAGAAAAGGAATAATATCGAAAGCACCCAGAACAGTTTTACAATGCTTCTCATCAAAAAATCTCCTTTATTCAGTTTTTTTAGAAATTGATTTTTGCCTTGATAAGAAAACAAGCAAAAATTCCTCAGCAGTTTACCTCTTCATGGTTAATCAGACAAATCCATGCACATCAAAGCGATTGTGCCGGTTCAACGATCGAGCCTAGTAAAAAATAAATCTCCTAAAAAACCCAACCGGAATGTCGATATCCATGTTCCTGGCAAAACGTAACGTAAACCGCAGAATCTCTGTTGCTTGTAACCGGCTTGATGTCATTGAAGGAGTATCGAAATATGGAAGGACTTATCGTTGAACCATCCAGAACTTATCAAAAACTGCTATCAACTGCGATCGAATCAGGCGGATTGGGTACCAAACAAGTCTCAACGGGTGGTGAAGCGCTTACATTATTGAGGAAACAGCCTTTTGATCTGGTATTTATCGCCACGCACTTGCAGGATATGGATGGCCCCATGTTTTCATCGCAATTACGCGCCGATTCCCGTACCCGGCAAATTCCGCTGGTGATGATTACCGCAAACGACAATAAGGAGTTTCAGGACGAAGCATTTTCAGCCGGTGTAACAGAAATATTTTCCAAGCATGAATTAGATAAAATCACCAGTTATACCGTGCAGTTTTCGAGGAAACGATGCAACAAGGCAATGAGCGGTCATATTTTGTATCTTGAAGACAGCACATCCATGGCAAGCGCAGTGACTGCATTGCTCACCGGGTGCGGTTATACGGTGGATCATTTCAGTAATGGTGAAGAAGGATTATTGGCGTTGCAAAACAATGATTATGATCTGGTGCTAGCCGATACTTTGCTGAAAGGCAGACTCAATGGCCACGCGATTGTAAAAGCCATTCGCAGTCTTGAGGATGACAAAAAAGACTTGCCGCTACTGGTCTTTTCGGTTCTTGATGACGCTACGCGTAAAGTTGAGCTGCTGCGTTCCGGTGTCAATGACTATGTCAGTAAGCCGCTGATTCAAGAAGAATTGCTGACGCGAATCAACACGCTGATCAGTAACAAGAAATTGTTAAGCAAAGCAATCATGCAGCAGAGCCAGATGCACGAATTGACAATGAAAGACCCGCTTACCGGTTTATATAATCGCTATTTTCTGCTGGAAACAGCGCCATCGAAATTGAGCGAGGCCGCCCGGCACAGCATTCCATGCAGTCTGATTATAGTGGATATCGACCGGTTCAAATCGATCAACGATAACTTCGGTCTCGCCAGCGGGGATAAAGTATTGAAAGAAGTTGCTGCGACACTCACCGGCTCCATTCGCAGAGAAGATATCGCGGCACGATATGGTGAGGAGGAATTTGCTCTGCTGCTGCCGCATTGTGATCTTGCGGGTGCAGCGATGATCGCCGAGAAAATACGCCACTCCATCGAGCATTTGCAACTCTCCGGCATTCATGTCACCGCAAGCCTGGGCGTTGCCGAATTGCAACCCAATTCGTCTGATGGTTTCTCCGATTTATTGAAAGCCGCAGCGGAAGCGGCCGATCGCGCTAAATCAAATGGATGTAATCAAGTTTTCGTATATCGTCCATAGCAATCTTAAGTTTCAATCATGGCTGCTATGCGGAATTCCGTTCCAGCATGGCGGCCGCATGACTCTCAATATAGCGTTGATGTTTTTTTTCCTTGATCGCACCGACATGCACCAGAATCAACGCATCCACACAGTTTGAGAATTGCGGATCGATATTAAAACCGAGAAACTCACAACCGCCCGGTTCGCATAATTCCACGTATTGCTTATACAGCACCGGGACTTTAACGCCGGATGCATCGAGTTTCTCTTTCAACAGCGAATACGCTTGCTTGTATTCCGTTTCATCAGAGGCTTTGTTGAATGATGAAAAATCCGCTGCGGCATCAAATTCGAACGGAATCCTGGGAGCGGCCAGCCGTTGGTCATTGCCGCGCAGTTGATGGTAGAAATTTGCGATCGTTTGTTGCGCCGCTTCCGGTAGCGCCGTGCTCATCGACACCGGCCCGGCCATATAGCGAATTTCAGGGTGCTGATACAGATAAGCGCCGATGCCATACCATAGATAATCCAAGCTACGTTTATTTTGATAACGAGGCTGAATGAAACTGCGCCCCAGCTCGATCGATTGCTCCAGGTACGGCAGAAATGCCGGATTGAATTCAAATAAACTATACGTGTACAGCCCTTCCGCGCCACGTGTCTTAAGAATTTTTGCCGCTTCCCCGATGCGATACGAGCCGATAATCTCCAGCTCATCTTCGTCCCACAGAATCAGATGGCGGTAGTAACGGTCGTAGCTGTCGATATCCAACGCATTGCCTGTACCTTCCTGCACCTGACGGAACGACAATTCGCGCAACCGCCCTATTTCCCGCATCACACTGGAATTCGGCAGATAGTCGAACAGATAAATATGCTTGCCGTCCTGGGTTTTGCCGATCAACTGCGACGCTTTCAGTTCCTTGCGGATCAACTTGGTACGGACGGGATGGATGATATTTTCAATCGGCTTGAACAGTTCCTTCTTTTTCTTCTCGCCGAGCCAGTAAACTTGCTTGCGCATCAACTTTGCCGCCGCTTTCTTGGATAAATCCATCGCGGCGATCGATTCCCACGGAATCGGTTTGCCAATGCGGAACGAAACTTCACCGCCTTTCTTGTTAAACATTTCATTGACCAGCATCATCGTGCCAAGCGGCTTGTAAATGCTCGATAAACCATAAAACATCGCGGAATTTTTGCCGCCGATATGCACCGGCACAATCGGCGCTTTGGTTTTCTTGGCCAACGAAATAAATCCGGATTTCCATTTACCGTCGCGCACCCCCAGCGGAGAAATACGCGACACTTCGCCAGTGGGAAACACAATCACCGCTTGCTCCGCCTCCAGCGCCGCTACAATCAAGTTCAAATTGTCGCGATGCTTCGCCACCTTAGAAAAATTATCCACCGGCAGAAACAAACTTTTCAGCGGATCGATACAATCCAGCAAGCTCGTCGACACAATCTTCACATCGGTGCGAATCTCCGATACCAGCTTCAGCAACGCCAATCCATCCAAGGAACCGAGCGGATGATTGGCTACAATCAACACCCGGCGCTGATCCGGAATGCGTGCCCGGTCCTTGCTGGAAACCTGAAACGAAAAATTAAAATGCTCCAGCACCGCATCGTTGAATTCCAATCCTTCCAAATGCCGGTGTGTCTCGATAAAACGATTGATCTCTTCCTGATGCAACAGCTTTTTCAACAACGAAGACGCCGCCTTCATCAGCGGCTTATCGCTCTGCACCTGCGAATCTGGGAAATAATCTTTCAGCATTGCATCGACATCCAGCATAAAACCGACTCCATTACGGGAATTGAATACTGATGAAGATATAGGATTAATATGACAAGAAAATGACAGTGCTATCTGGCATCGGCCAAGAAGAAGTCATTCTGCCTACTTACAAGCTCTCAGAAGTTAGAATGGAATATTGACGTTAAAAATCACAAAACCGACGCATCTTTCAGCCTCAGATTTTCAACATATGGAACAAAATCACGATCTGAGAAAAGCAAAGGCGTTTTGGTTTCGATGCAGTAAGTGGCGATGAGGCAATCGATGGTTTTTTTGATGGTGATACCTTGCTTTCTGAGCATGCGATAGTTTTGGGCCGATTTAATTGCCAAATCACTATTGCAAAGTTGCACGAGTTCAAGCTCTGTCAGTAGTGATTTTGCTATTTGGTAATCTTTGTCGTTTCTAAATCCTTGCAGCACTTCAGCTAAAATTAAATCCCCAACAATGATCACCGTGCTGGACAAATAATGATCGAGTTTCTCGGTCTCACTGCTAATTTTACCGTTGAAAAAATCCACCCATACACTGGTGTCGATCAATACCATCAATCCGTTCTCATGTCGTCGAGATTACCATCCCATTTCAATTTACCCCGATGTCGCTTGATCGCTTCTTGTTTCTTTATTCTTATCAAAGTTAACAGGCCGAGTTCTACGGCTTCTTTTTTGGTCTTTACGCCGGTCAACTTGATAACTTCATTCATCAGTTCGTCGTCAATAACAATATTGGTTCTCATTATACCTCCATGTGTATGGTTGCGCTCTATTGTACACATAGAATATAGAATACGCATATGGTTCACTCGTTGTTATTGACTGGATAGCTCGTTTATCGTTGTATCAAGCCATTGCTTAATGTTTTGAACCAACCACTCCGGTTCATCCAGCGGTAAATCATGCCCGGCGGATTCATTTTCAACATAATCCGCATTCCAGGTTTGCGCCAATTTACGGCTGCAGCGGTAATCCACTAGCCGGTCCGCCCGGCTGGTGACGACCAATAGCGGTTGCTGCGGTTTTGCGGTGACTGAAAATTTCATGGCGGCGAGCAATTGGTTTCTGGCGCTGGCTGGCGATACGGGATTCTGTTGTTGCCATTGCTGCCAGGATTCGAGCAGTTTTGTATCGTGTTGATGGCGGTTAGAAGTCAACCGCAAAATATCCGCTTCCCTTTTCGCAATAGATTGAAAAATCAGCGGCAGAACATGCGGATAAGCCGTCCAGCGCAGACGGTGGTAAAACGGCGATAGCGGTCTGGCGCTGGTGTTGATCAGTACCGCAGCTTCGATCTCCTTTGGATAACGCATCATCCAATCGATTGCGATCATGCCGCCCATCGACAATGCGATCAACCGTACCGGCTGGTTCAAATTAATTTGCTGGCGCAACGCATAGGTCATAGCGGCGATGGTGTCCGGGCTGATTTCATGATTGCGCAAACCATTGCCGGGAATATCCGGTGTGCTGATTAGCGCAGCGGGAAATTGTTGTTGCAGATGCGCGGTAAATTCACCCCAATGCCGTGCTTCACGCCACAATCCCCGGATCAGCACAAAATGCTCGGATTGACTCATGGGTACCACAGCGCCCGCGCTTGTTGCTCCAGTTTCTCCGCATCGCTTTGATTGATCCAATTTTGATACGACAGCGTCGCGTGCAGCAGAAACTCCATCAGAATCAAATGGCTTCTCAGCACCCGGTTGAGCCGGTGCGGCTTGATCGGATGGTACAGACCAAGCAACTGGCGCAGTTGTAGCGGATTCTTGCGAATCCAGCGCCATGAACCCATTTCCAATGTTAATGGCAGAAAAACGTTGTTCTGTTCCAATGACTTCAAATACAAAAAATCCCACAAATCGCCATGCACCAGATAATGCTGCGATTGCGGCTCGAACAGATAATCCTGGTGCGGATAGGTTTGCATGAACAAATTGCGCAAATAACAGATTTCCTTCAAATGCTTGACCGGTTCGCGCCGGCTCCGGGCATAAGGGAACCAGATCTGGTTGCGGAAACCGAAACCGGAATGACAGTCGAGCGCCAGACTGAACGGCGCAGGCAAGACTTCTTGCGCGATAAAATCGCACAATGCCTGGGCTTCCGGCTGCATGACGTCGCCGGTTTTTCCCCGGTACCACGGCAAAGACGGTGAGATGCGGTGTCCACCGGCCAGTAAAATGGTTTTTTCAACACTATCGACCGGCGCATTGCGCATCAAGTCGACACCCTGCCCGTTCGCGCGAGTTTTGTTCAGCATGCCAACGGGATTGACGATGGGTATGAAATGAATGCGCACGTGTTGCAGTATTTCTGCCAATACCCGGTCCCACTTGAGCCGCTCCAGCAAGCCTTCAAGGAATGCGATGACGACTTGCGTGCCGATGCGTTCCAAACCGTGAATACCGGCGACATACGTCACACACGGCACATCCGGCGCGCGGTTGCCGAGTGTCAGCGCATACACCGGCAGCAAGTCATCGCCATACGGCACCTGGCACAGCACCCGGCTCTGTAAGATCGCCGCATCGCGCTCTCGCAGAATAGCCTCGATTTGTTCCAGCTCGGGAAAGGATTGTTTGATCGTTGACGGAGCGCGCATTTTTGCTGGATTGAGGGTTGCCGGAATACCGGTTGCGGTAAAAGGCAGATGTTACTCGAATCTTTTCTTGCGCAGCAAAGAATCGCCCCATGTTTTCCGCTTTTCACAAAGAATTCATCAATATTTAACAAATGCTTCAAAGAAGCTTAACAAACACACTCTATGCTGCACAGCCATGACTAATCCACTTAAAAAGGCATTTATGGTGAAGAATAAAGCCCCTATCAAAGTAAGAAGCGTCTGGATTTCGGATGTGCATCTCGGATTCCGCGGCTGCCAGGCGGAAGCGCTATTGCACTTTCTGCATTCGGTTGAAACCGATTATCTCTTTCTGGTCGGCGATATTGTCGATTTCTGGAGTATCAAAAAGAGTCCTTACTGGCCGCAGCACCATACCAATGTCATCCGCTCCATCCTGGGCAAAGCCAAACACGGTACTAAAGTGATTTACGTGCCGGGCAATCACGATGAAGCGTTGCGCGATTGTATCGGCCATGTGTTCGGTAATGTGGAAATTCATCAGGATTATGTACACACCACCACGGATGGTAAAAAACTGCTGGTCATGCACGGCGATGAATTCGATATGATCGTGAAGAACAGCCGCTGGCTCGCCAAATTAGGCAATATCGCTTACGACACTCTGCTAGATCTAAATCATTATATCAATAGGTTACGTAAATTCTTTGGTTATTCGTACTGGTCGCTCGCGGCTTATCTGAAGTTGAAGGTAAAAAACGCAGTCAGTTACATCAGCAGTTTTGAAGAAGCTTTGGCGCATCTGGCCAAGGACCGCGGCGTTGACGGTGTGGTGTGCGGTCACATCCATCATGCCGAATTGCGGGAAATCAATTCCGTGCTCTACTGCAACGACGGCGACTGGGTAGAAAGCTGCTCGACCTTGCTGGAGCATCTCGATGGTTCGCTGGAATTGGTCTTCTGGTCTGAGCGGTTTGAACAGCACAAAAATCTCGTGCACGCGGAATTGCTGGCCAGCAAACGAGCGGCTTAAGCACACCGTTGAAACACGCTTTGCACCCTAAAACCATTTTAAGCCTGGACGGCGGCGGCAGTCATCTGTTGATTCAACTAAGCGTATTGGCTTGCCTGGAAGAGGATACCGGCGTTGCCACGTACGACTTGTTCGATCTGATTGCCGGTTCCTCCTCCGGCGGATTGATCACCTGTTTGATTCTGGGACGGCAATTGAGCGCACAGCGGATCATCGAGAAAATTCTGCAAGAAAAATTGCTGGAAAAAATAATGACGGAACATCGCTTTGGCCGGTTGCTGAACCGTTTGCAAGTTCGCCCCAAATACCAGGGCATTCCGAAAAAACTGGCGCTGCAAAACGAGCTGGGCGATTTGAAGCTGTCCTCGCTCGACAAACAGATTTTTGTCCCCTGCTTCAATCTCAATCAAGATCAATTGGAAATCTTCACCAATGACAGTCAGCCGGATTTTTTACTCAGCGAAATCGCCGATGCCTGCACCGCTGCGCCCTCGTATTACCCGCCGGTGCAAATGAAGGATGGCGGCTGGCGCATCGATGGCGGCGTGGGCATGAATAATCCCGGATTCAGCGCATACCTCTATGCGCAACGTTGCTGGAATGACTGCACAATCAAAATGCTTTCCATCGGCTCAGGCTGGCGTAGTTTTGCAATCAAAGGCGCAAGCGCTTGTGGTTACGGCGGCGTGCAATGGTCGGCGCAAGGGATCGCCTCGATCATTCTCAGGGAAAAAATGCTGGCAAATGTGAGGACGACTGAGGCAGTTTTGGGCAATCAAGTGTTGTATATCAATCACTATCTGAAGGATTATGACATGCCGGATCAGATGGATTCGGCCAATAACGCCATCGTGCAGCAAAAGGCGTTGGACATCGGCCAACGCTGGTATGCACTTCACCGCGGCCAAATTCAACAATGGCTGCAACCCGAGTAATCACTCAGTGTTTTATTCAAAGCACAAGAAAATTATTATCCGCGAATATTGGCAAGTGAAATTAATCGCTGTTTGGTTGCTTATTTTCGCGTTTACCACACCATTACCATTGCTATAATTTAGATTAACTAATCACTCAAATTAATTAATCTAAAATGTGATTTTTATCACACTCATGTCTCTTCTCATCAGTTATACTCGCTCCGCTATTCATAACAATCAACCAATTAACTTTTTCAAACGCGCGGCAATTCATTTCGGGGAGAAAATATAATGGCGGTTAATTCAGTAATCCAGAAGGCAGATTCATTTGCGCAAAACTCCAAAGCTCAGAATGATAATTTCACGGATTTAAGCAGCGGCCGTGACAGTTTCATACTGGATGTGCTGGCGAATGATCAAGGCGGTTTATTAAAAGTGTTATGGTCTCTGGATGAAGGCAGCGACGCCGGGAACGAGCCCAGCGATTTGTTGACCCGTGATAATTACGACGCGATCAACTATAGCGAATTAGGTGCACAAATTTCGATCACCAAATTTGGCAAGGTTTCTTACGTCATCACACCTGAATTGCAAGCCAAGCTTAAAGATCTATCAACCGGTGAAAGCTTAACCGATACTTTTATCTACGCCATGAAGGTCGGTCAAGGCAATAGCCCGCTGAGCTGGGCTAAGGCAACAGTGACGCTCAACGGACTGAATCATGCGCCGGAACTGACCGGAACCACCGCCATCCTGCCCAATGGAACGGAAAATACCGGCTATGAAATTCTGGCAAGCGACCTGTTAAAGGGTTTCACCGATATCGATAAGGATGAAATAGCGATCCAGAATCTGTCGGTTACGCATGGTACGCTGACCGAAACCGCAACCGGCTGGATCTTCACACCGGAAAGCAATTTTTCCGGTGATGTCGAATTAAGCTATGACATTGTGGATGGACATGGCGGAAGTCTGGGCGCGACGCTTACATTCACGCTTGAGCCTGCATTCATAGACACTACCCCACCCACACTTTATTATTCCGAGCCTGCCGACGACACAACTGAAGTTCCGGTTACCAACAATATTGTTTTACACTTCGATGAAGCAGTCACAGCAGGATCCGGCAATATTGTCGTCACTAACGGCACAGATACCCGCCTCATTGCTGTCGATGATAGCAGTCAGATCACATTCAGCGGCAGCAAGGTAATCATTAATCCCAGTACCAACTTAATACCCAATACGACCTATCATGTCGAGATTGCTAATGGGGTGATTGCCGATTATTCCGGAAATCCTTACGCTGGCATTAGTGATCCAGCAGCACTCAACTTTACGACGATTGCCGACACCACAGCACCGGCCCTGAGTTGGAGTTGGCCGACTGAAGGACAGCCATTGAAAATCGATGACAATATCACCCTGAATTTCAATGAAGAAATCCTGACCGGAACCGGCAACATCATCATCAGCAATGGAACCGATACCAGAGTCATTGCGATTGATGACGCCAGTCAAGTAACCATCAATAACTCTACCGGCTTGGGCATGCTCAATTACGGTTCAATCACCATCAATCCTACCGAAGATTTAATTATTAATTCTACCTACAGCATCCAGATTGCTCCTGGTGTGATTACCGATACATCGGGCAATGCTTGGGAGGGAATCACTGGCGGACTGAGCTTCGGCACGATCGGCCCCGGTCCGCTTTTATCTTGGAGTAATCCTGGGGACGATATCGCTGATTTTCAGATAGACAACACGATTGAATTATTCTTCGATGAGATAGTTAAACCGGGCAGCACAGGCAATATTACCATCAGCAATGGTACTGATACGCGCGTCATCTCGATCAATGACAGCAGCCAAGTAACCTTTGATGGCTATAGTGGCATAATGATCAAACCCACTACCGATTTGGTCCCCAACACGCATTACAGTATCAAGATCGATAGCGGCGCTATCACCGATCTGAGCGGCAACCCGTACGCCGGAATCGGCGACGACACTACGCTTGATTTCTCCACAGTTACGAGTGAACCCCTGCTGGATGGGAGTTATCCTGGTGACGGCTCCACCGATTTCCAAGTGGATCAAAATATCCTACTCTATTTTAATGAGCAGATTCAGTCTGGCGGCAGCGGCAATATCATCATTAGCAACGGTCCCGATACGCATACAATCGCGATCAATGACAGCAGCCAAGTAATCTTTGATGGTTACAATGGCGTAATGATCAATCCTGCTACCGATTTAGTACCCAACACGCATTACAGCATCAAGATCGATAGTGGCGCTATCACCGATCTGAGTGGTCATGCCTATGTTGGCATTAGCGATGACACCGCACTTGATTTCTCCACTGTCACGAGCGAACCACGCTTGAACTGGAGTACGCCTGGAGATGACACGACTAACTTCCAGGCTGACGACAACATTAAACTAGCCTTCAATGAAGAGGTTCAGGCAGGCAGCACTGGTAATATCATCATTAGCAATGGTTCCGATACCCGCACCATCGCGATTAACGACGCTAGTCAGGTCACTTTCAACGGCAGTAAGATAACCGTTAATCCAACAGACGATCTGGTTCCCAATACGAACTACAGCATCCGGATCGACAGCGGTGCCGTCACCGACGTGAGTGGTCATGCCTATGCTGGCATTAATGATGACACCACGCTGAATTTTTCCACCATTTCGAGCGACCCACAGCTAATCGGCAGTAATCCCTGGGATGATTTCACCGATTTTCAAGTGGATCAAAATATCGAGCTGTATTTTAATGAGCAGATTGAGTCCGGCAGTAGCGGTAATATTGTCATCAGCAACGGTTCAGATACACGCACCATCGCGATAAACGACGCCAGTCAGGTCACTTTTGACGGTTTTAACGGTATCAGCATCAACCCGGCCGCCGATCTGGTACCCGGCACTAACTACAGCATCCGGATCGACAGCGGTGCTGTCACCGATGTGAATGGTCATGCCTATGCTGGCATTAGTGACGACACCACGCTGAATTTTTCCACCATTGCGACCGAGCCGCAGTTAACCGGAAGTAATCCTTGGGATGATTTCACCGGATTTCAATTTGATCAGAATATTGAACTCTATTTTAATGAACAGGTTAAGCCCGGCAGTAGCGGCAATATTGTCATCAGCAATGGCTCCGATACCCGCACCATCGCCATTAATGATGCTAGCCAAGTCAGCTTCAATAATTCCAATCTAGTCGTCATTAACCCGATAGCCAACCTGCTTCCCAATAGCCATTACAGCATCAAGATCGATACTGGTGCCATCACCGATTTGAACGGCCATGCATATGCCGGTATCAACGATGACACTACACTGGATTTCTCCACCATCACGGGCGAGCCTCGTCTTAATGGCAGCGATCCCAGTGACGATTCCACCGGTTTCCAAGTCGATCAAAATATCAAATTCTACTTTAATGAGCTGGTGAAGCCGGGCGATAGCGGCAATATCATCATCAGCAATGGTTCCGATACTCGCACCATTGCCATTAATGATGCCAGCCAAGTCACTTTCAGCGGTGGCAAGGTAACTATTAATCCAACAGACGATCTGATTCCCAACACGAACTACAGCATCAAAATCGATAGCACGGCTATTACCGATCTGGATGGTAATCCGTACACCGGCATCAACGACGATACCACGCTGAATTTCTCCACGACCACCAGCGAGCCGCTTTTGTCTTCGAGTACTCCGTGGGATGGTTCCACTGATTTTCCGGCTGACAACAACATTACGCTAGCCTTCAATGAAGAGGTTCAAGCGGGCAGCAGTGGTAATATTGTGATCAGCAATGGCTCCGATACCCGCACTATCGCCATTAACGACGCCAGCCAGGTCACTTTCAACGGCAGTAAGATAACCGTTAATCCAACAGCCGATCTGGTTCCCAATACGAACTACAGTATCCGGATCGATAACGGCGCTATCACCGATCTGGAAGGTAATGCTTACGCAGGCATCAGCGATGACACGACGCTTGATTTCTCCACCATTACAAGCGAGCCTCGTCTGTCTAGTAGCAATCCTGATGACAACTCCAGCGATTTCCAAGTAAACGGTGATATTCAATTGTTTTTCAATGAAATAGTTCAAGCTGGCAGCAGCGGCAATATCGTTATCAGTAACGGTTCGGATACGCGCACCATCGCGATTAACGATGCCAGTCAAGTCACTTTTAACGGCAGCAAGGTAGCTATCAATCCAACAGCCGATCTGGTTCCCAATACGAATTACAGCATTAAAATCGACACCGGCGCCATTATCGATTTAGCAGGCAATTCGTACGCCGGCATCAGTGACGATACGACGCTCAACTTTACGACATTATCCAGCGACCCGCTATTGACAGGCAGTTCGCCGATGGATGATGCTGTCGATGTTGCGGTGGGTAGCAACATTAACCTCTACTTCAATGAAGAGATAAAACCGGCAAACGGTAACATTGTGATCAGCAATGGCACGGATATACGGACGATTTCAATCAATGATTCCAGTCAGGTTACTTTCAGCAGCAGTAAATTCGGCGGCAATCAAATCTTTATCGATCCGGCAGCCGATTTGGTTCCCAATACGACTTATCATATTGAAATTGATGCCAGCGCAATCACCGATAACGCTGGAAATTATTACGCCGGAATCAGCGATGACACCACGCTCAATTTCACGACAACCGATACGCTTGTTACGCCGCCAATTGTGGGTGTGGCAGGTATTGGCGATCTGGTTTTTCCAGTTCTCTAACGCTTAAGTTGCACCCTATCAGCAGTATCATCGCGGTTGGATGACACTGCTGATAGTACATAACAAAGGCAATCGCCTGCAATTTTGCCAACACCATGCCTCATTGACTCAGAATCTCCTCATGCGACAAATTTCAGAAGCCCTGCAACGCGCTGTCCGCCATCAGCAATCCGGGCAGTTTTCCGAAGCGGAAGCGGTTTGCCGCCAAATTCTTGCCGCACTGCCGGATCAACCCGACACACTGCATCTGCTCGCGGTTATTTATGCCCAGAGCAAGCGTTTTACGCAAGCGAACGATAATTTTCGCAAAGCGATCGCCCTGGCGCCCACGCGCGCCGATTTTATCGGCAATTATGCCAATGCGTTATGGGAACAAGGTTCGATCGAAGAAGCCATCGGTTATTGCGAACGCTCGCTCGACATCAATGCTAATCAAGCCGAAGTGCTCAATGTATTGGGCAATGCGCTGATGGTGCAAAACTGCCATGAGAAAGCGGCAGAAAGTTTCCGCCGGGCGCTCCAATTGCGTCCGCGTTATCCGCATGCGCTCAACAACCTGGGCAATGCGTTGCAAAAAATGAACCAGACCGCGGAAGCGATCCCCTGCTATCAGCAAGCGATAGAATTACAGGGAGATTACTCGGAAGCCTGCAATAATCTGGGCCAAGCGTTAAAAAACCTGGGAAGAATCGATGAAGCCAGAGCCCAATTTCATAGAGCATTACAGTTAACCCCCAACTTCAACCAGGCGCGCAACAATCTTGCCGAAGTCGATTCCTGCTGGCTGGAACCGCTAGAAGGAAAAAAATTATTCCTGCGCCGTTACGAAGCGCAAGACGCTGCCTACTTACGGTACTGCCACCAAAATAATGATTTCATGACGTTGTACAATCAATACATTCCGCGCCATCAACCGGTCGGCGAATTGGCTGCAAAATTGCATCAGACACAAGCATTGCATCCTTGCCAGACTAAATCCGTCGACTGGGTCATCTTCCGCAAAAATACCGGGCAACCGGCCGGTATCGCCAATCTCGTCGACATCAACTTATCGCATCGCCGGGCAGAATTTCTGATCGGATTGCCGGATTCTGAAGATCGCACTCGCGGCATCGCACTCGAAGCGACCTTATTGGTACTGAATTATGTATTCAACCGGGTTAAATTAAACAAATTGATCGCCCATGTTTACGCGCACAATACCTTTTCCCAAAAAAACATTTTAGCGCTCGGATTTACGCAAGAAAGTTATTTGCGTGAACATCTAGTGGATCCGCATGGCAATCTTCTGGATGTGTATGGCAATGGCATGACTATGCGCGATTTTCATTCCAATCCCAGAATTTCCAAACTCTCACTGCGCATCCTTGGCCGCGATATTACCGTGGCATAAGCGGCGATTGTCTGTAATTTTCTAAGTTTTCTAGCCCTTCAGCACACCTGACTTAATCCACCAAACTGTCATTTTTCTGTCATGACAGCTTGTTACACTCTGCCCGATTTAATAAAACCCTGACACATTCAGGTTTCAAATCAGCTTAAGGAACTGGAGCACCATGAAAATTTTTTACGGCATCCAAGGAACAGGCAATGGTCATATCACGCGCGGCCGCATCATGGCGCGTGAGTTGCAAGCAGCGGATCTCGAAGTCACTTATTTATTCACGGGCAGGCCGCAGGACAAGTTTTTCGCGATGGACGTTTTTAACGGCCATCAATGGCGCGAAGGACTGACATTCGCTACCCATAAAGGTAAAATCAATCACCTGAAAACCGTATGGCAATCCAAACCGCTCAATTTTCTCAAGGATATCCGGCAACTGGATTTGCGTACTTACGATCTGGTTATTTGCGATTTTGAACCGGTAACCGCTTGGGCAGCGCGCAGGCAAAATAAAAAAACCGTCGGCATCTGTCATCAATACGCGTTCCAGCATGACATACCGCGCGCAGGTCATGACCCGGTTTCCGAAGCCGTATTGAAAAATTTCGCGCCGGTTGATTTAAGCATCGGCTTGCATTGGCATCATTTCGATCAACCCATTCTGCCTCCGGTGATTGAGACACCTTTTATTTCCGAACAGATTCAAAAAAACAAAATTGTCGTTTATCTGCCGTTTGAAGATCAGCAGTACATCATCAAACTGTTCGCACGCTTCAAAAATTTCGAGTTCTTCATCTATTCCCCGGAAGCGTCGCCTTCTCAGCATGCGCATATTCATTGCAAACCCTTGTCGTTGACCGGATTTCAGCAGGATTTGTCGGATTGCGCGGGCATCATCTGCAATGCCGGTTTTGAATTGGCCAGCGAAGCATTGCAATTAGGTAAAAAAATCCTGGTAAAACCCGTGCATGCGCAAATGGAACAAGCTTCCAATGCAGCAGCGCTCAGCCTGCTGGGTTATGGTCAGATGATGCAAACCGTCGATGCCAAACGTATTGAGCAATGGCTCTACGAAACTAAAGCAATCCGTGTCACTTACCCGAACACTGCCAAACATCTGGTGCAATGGATCAAGGACGACATGCCGCCGGTCGATCGGCCGTGGTGCGATCGAATCTGGTCGGAAGTCAATGTCATCCCGGTTGAATTATCGTGAATTTGAACAAATACACTGGAATTAACCCGCACATTTCATCCATGAACGACAATCATTTGTTTCAACCCAATCCGCTGCTGCTCAAAATACCCGCGCCGGAAAAAATCCTGATCATTTTTAACCCGATATCCAGCGCTGGCAATACCGAGGCGCTCGCGCATCAACTGGCAGCGGCGCTGTCACGGCAAGGCAAGCATACTGAAATTTGTCCCTCCGAGAAAAAAATGAAGGGCTATACCCGCATCGTGGATAACATTTCGTCCAGTGACCTGGTCGTTGTGGTGGGCGGTGACGGCACTATCCGGAAATTATTGGATCTGCTCAACAAAACAACCACGCCGGTGTATGCCATACCGGGTGGAAACGAGTCGCTGTTTGCGCGTTCCTATGCCATGAGCACCGAAGCGGACGATTTGCTCCAGGCCATCGCTTCCGGCGTTTGCTTGCAGCAGTTTTACGGTTTGATCAGCGGCCAGGGCATTCGCGGCGAGAAACCTTTTTTTCATATGGCTTCAATGGGATTGGATTCATTAACGGTCAAGAACATCGGTAAAAGAAAAGGCCCACTCAACGATTCGATTTATCTCTGGCATGGACTGAAAGCGCTGTGTTCATTGCATCACCCTACCGTCTCAGTGAATGTCGATGGCGAACAAGTCGTCGACCATGGCTCCGGCTATGTCATCGTAGCCAACAATTCGGCCTATGCGAAAAACCTGCAACTCGTGCCGAGCGCCGATCCGTCCAAAAACGAATTGGTTGTCGGGTTTCTGCCGGGCGCCCGGCCGCAGCATGAATTGGTCAAGGCCATGCGCATTCTGCAACAAAAACCCGCCAACCTCCCCATGCAGTATTTCAGCGGCAAGCACATTGCTTGCACGTTGCACGACAAGGCCTATCCGCTACAGGTCGATGGCGACTATTTCCGCAATCGCGACATCGAAGCCGAAAGCACCGTTGTATTCAGTGTCAGTCAACGGCCCATCCGGGTATTAATTCCACCCGCTCTGAATACAACCGCATTGCGCGTCAGCGGCGACTGATTCCCTACCTTTATTGGTTTTACTACCACAGATTCTTAATTGACTGTTCTCCAATGAGAATCCCGGATTCACGGGATTCTCCTCATACCGTGCAAGCACTACCAGCAATACCACAAGCTGGATTCAATAATTCCACCCGCTGCTGAAGCCTTTGGCATTACCTGCATGGCTTTGATGCATGCTATTGATAAAACAGCTGGAATGGTTTCTATGTCGCGACAGATATGATATGGTATCGCATTTAAGGTTGAAACAATCTAAGATACAGAATGTTAGTCGATAGAGTTAATTATACACTCGAAATTAAACCAAACCATCGATCAAGCCAAAATAATACCGGCAGCGCAATCCTTCTCATCTGAATAACCAGCATGTTTAAATCCATCCCGATAAAGAAAATAACCCTTTTCTATACACAATGTTGCGCCTATATCGTTGTGCTCTGCTGGTGCAGTCTTGCGCATGCCGAACCCATAGCACTCGGTATGAGCACTTCGCTCAGCGGCCCCAATCAGCTATTGGGACGCGCCATGTACCTGGGTATGAATGCTTTGTTCGAGGAAATCAATCAGCAAGGTGGTATTCGCGGCCGCATGATTAATCTGACCGTACTCGATGATGGGTATGAGCCGGATAGTGTCAAGGTGAACACGATGCAGTTGATCGATCAGCATAAAGTCATCGCCATCGTCGGTAACGCCGGCACGCCGACGGCCGCGATTGCCGCACCCATCGCCAATGCACGTGGTGTGGTATTTTATGGCGCTTTCACCGGCGCCGATTTATTGCGCAAGATTCCGCCCGATCCTTATATATTCAATTTCCGCGCCAGCTACCGGCAAGAAATGGAGTTGATCGTGCAGGATATTCTGGATCGCGGTATTTCTCCGTACCGCATTGCACTCTTTTTGCAAGATGACACGCTGGGACAGACTGGCTTCGATATCACCAAAGCCGTCTTGGAGCAATCGGGCTTCAAGCATACCGACCGGCTGCTGGTCACGTACTACCCGCGCAATTCCTTAGCGATACAAAGCGCAATCAAAGCGATGATTCAGGCAACACCGAAGCCCGAAGCGATCATCATTGTGGGCGCATATCAACCCGCCGCGCAGTTTATCCGCTTTTCTCACCGCATTTTCCCCAATGCGCGGTTTTATAACTTATCCTTTTCCGCCGCTTCGTTATTGGCCGATGCCCTACCCGGCATCCATGGACGAATCTATATGACCCAGGTGGTGCCGCCCGCAGAAACCGGCTCCGAGGAGCAAGACTTCATCTGGCGCGAAGGCTATCTTGCGGCGCAGGTTCTGGTGAAAGCGCTGCAAAGCATCCCCGGTGAGATCACCGGCGACACTCTGAAACAAGCGTTGGAGAAGTTAGGATCGGTTAATTTGGAAGGTTTTGGCACAGTCACCTTAAATCCCGGCGATCATCAGGCAAGCGATCATGTTTGGCTGACGCATCTGGATAAAACCCGCCAATGGAATAGCGTAAAAACTACCGGAGAAGATAATTGAAGGTAACCCAGCAACTTGAATCACCGGAACAAGCGAAGTGGACATTCGTTTCCTGGATCAAGGCAATTCTCGGTATTTGCATGGTCATCTTCCTATGCATTTTTATTGCGTCAACCAATGGTATGGTGCAGAAATACCGCACCACCATGCAACTATCGCAACAACATGCACTGGCCACCACGCAAACCATTGCCGATTCGATTAACGATCAATTAACCGCGCTGGCTTCCGCCGCCAATGAGCTTGCGGAAAACTTACGGGAAATTTCCTGGAGCCAGGAAGCAATCGATACTGCATTGAACGAGGCGGCACTCAATCATTTTGGTTTCAATGCGTTGGGCGTGGCTTTCGATTTATACCAAGCCGACCCGCAGCTGCGTCTGTTTGCACCCTTTATCCGCCAGCAAGGCACGGCCTATCAACTGGACCGGATCGATCAGTATTATGACTACACCGGTCATGCGGCGTATAGCGCGAAAAACGGCAACAGCAAGAATGGTGACTGGTATCTGCAAGCTACCGGCGGAAGAAGCGGTTGGCTGGCGCCCTACTTTGATATGGCCTATCAGCAGCATACGTTAAAGTATGTCGTACCGTTGCAAAAAAATATGAGCGCCACAAAAGTGTCTGGCGTGGTATTTTTGGATATCGATCTGGATTGGGTCAGACAGCAAGTCGAGAACCACGATGTTGGCGATAATGGTTATGCCATCGTCGTCAATGAATTCGACCAAATTATCTATCATGGACTCAAGGGTTCCAAGAAAATTGTCAGTGATTTGAATCAAGCCATTACGCCGGCTTACTTTGCCGAATTCACGGCGGGGAAATTAGGGACAAATGAGCTCACTGGCCGCTCCGCCTGGTTCAACCGCTATCCCATTGGCGAAACCGGATGGTATGTGTTAACCGTGATGAATGCGGAAATCGGCAAGAAGCACTTGTTTGAGAACGACAACGAAAATGGCGAAGATACCCGGGTAATTCACGAATCCGATTTGATCAGCTGGATCATCAATGCTGTCGTGTTGTGCCTGCTGATTTATATCTGGATTGCGTTCATCAAACAGCAGCAATCGGTCGCGCAATTGTTACGGCATGCGTTTATCACGTCATTGCTGCTGACCGTGGGCATCGTGTCGATCTGGATCACGGAATATTACACACCTTCAGTGACCCGCAATCAATCGCTGACACTATCGAACCGCGCGATCGTCGAGCAATTTCAGAACGATTATGCCGTCGCTGCGCTGCAGGAATCAAAAACACCACCTTTTTTTGTTCCAACCGGCTTGTTCATTCAGTCAATTGAATTTCAAAACGCGACCAACGTGGCGATAACCGGCTATGTATGGCAGCGCTTTCCCAAGCACTTTGAAGAAGATATCGAGCATGGCGTCATTTTTCCCGAAGCCATAGAAACATCCATAACAGAAGCGTATGAGCACGAGGAAGGCGATGAAATCGTCAAAGGCTGGTATTTTGAAGCCACATTACGAGAGACCTTCGATTACAAAATATATCCCTTCGACCGGCAACTCCTCTGGGTACGTCTCTGGCATACCAGTTTTTCTAAAAATGTCATTCTCGTGCCGGATTTTAAATCCTTCGATAGCCTGAATCCCAATACTCTGCCGGGCGTTGAGCAGGATTTTGTTTTATCCGAATGGAATCCATCGCGGGCTTTCTTCGGCATCAAGGTGAATAAATACAACAGCAATTTCGGCGATCGTCAATTCACCAGCCACGACAAGATGCCGGAACTGTATTTCAACCTGGAAATCTCGCGCAATATTGTAAATCCATTCATTGCGCATTTATTTCCTCTGGCTGTGGTGCTATTAATGCTATACGGACTCGTTCTCACCATCTCCAAACAAGAAGCGAAACTGACATTCACCGGCTTCAATGTATCGACCATCGTCGCCGCGTGCTCGGCGCTTTTTTTCATCTTATTGATTATGCATGTGCAGCTGAGAGACGAACTGGCGGTAAATACCATTGTATATTTGGAATATTTCTACCTCGTCTCATACATTACTATTTTGATGGTAACCGTCAATGCCGTGCTGATCTCATATGATCCGCCGCTTGGGATATTGGCATTTAAGGACAATTTCATTCCAAAACTTATTTATTGGCCGATCTTGCTGACTTGGATTTTTACCATTACTGCCATTCTATTTTAACCGCTTGCCTTTAGTGTCACGAATACCAGGAGCAACCATGGAAGATAATCAATCGCCCGATCCTTATAAACAAACAAGTCTGAGGTATCAGCTCTACCGGGAAGCGCGGGCCATGGCCGAATACGCGCTTGCCAACGGCAAAACCGTGCCGGATAAGGTGATACGTACCATCGATACATTTACTGTACAGAGCGGCACCGCTTTGAATGACCGGATTCATGTCCGGACCGATCTGGATATTGGTGAATTGCTTGCAGCGCACTGCGCATTGGCGAGAATAGTGGAGCCCGCCAAACCGAATACCATTTTGTTGCTGGATATCGAACAAGGGGTTACCGGATTCATGAAATTTCTCGGCCCGGTTTCATTGATCCGCCAAATGATGATCGCGGCTATCGTGTCGCTGATGTTATTCATCGGACTGACTTTGACCGAAGAAGTAAGCAACGACAGCGGCAATATCATGTTGCAGGATGGCTTGGAATTGCTGCTCAATCTGATGTTCTATCTGGCCGCGGCCGGATTGGGTGCTTCATTTGCCGCATTGTATAAAGCCAATACGTTTATCGCCAATGGCACTTTTGACCCCACCTATCATGCTTCCTATTGGATTCGTTTCTTTCTAGGCCTGATTGCCGGTTTGATTCTCGCCATCATGGTTTCCGAGGATTACTTCAGCAGGCACTTGAGTGAAACACCTTTCCTGGAAAAAGGCATTATCCGGCCGTTGCTGGCCATGCTCGGCGGCTTCTCCGCCGACCTCACACATACGGTTTTAAGCCGCTTGGTTGAAACGATCCGGTCGCTGTTCACCGGCAGCCCGAAAGATCAGCTTGCCAACAAGAGGAAAGCCATGCAGGTGGATTTCGCCGCGCAACAAAACCAGCAACACATCAACATGGCTTCCAATCTGATCGATCTCCAGCAGGTGATCAACAGCGGCGCGACACCGGAAGAAATCAATCAGAAAATTGATCAAATATTAAAAGATGCGCTGCCTAATTCGGATATCCGGTTAAGATCCGCGGAAAAACAGGACGATGACAGTTAAATCCTCCTGTTTTCCCGCGCTGGCGCTTACGGCTGGTGCACGTAAGCATGAATCGCCTGTTTTAATTGCAGGATTTCCGGTTGATTCAAGGTTTCGGTCTTGAGCAGCGCTTCCGCAGTCTGATCCAGTAAGTTACGGTTATTTTGCAAGATATTGATAGCGCGCTCCAAAGCCTGATCGACCAGCACGCGCACGGCAATATCGATTTTGTTCGCGGTTTCCTCGCTGTAAGTTCGGCTTTGCGGCAAGGCCATATTGGGTTGCAAGAAAGCTGACTGCTCACGGTCGTACGCCACATTACCCAATGCCTCGCTCATGCCGTAACGCAGCACCATGGCACGCGCGATATCGGTGGCGCGCACCAGATCATCCGCAGCACCCGTGGAAACCTCATGAAACACCACTTGTTCGGCCGCTCTACCGCCCAGCAGCACCGCCATTTTGTTCAGCAGTTCCACTCGCGTCATGAGATAGCGGTCTTCCGTAGGGCGTTGGATGGTATAACCCAGAGCACCGACACCGCGCGGAATAATCGATATCTTATGCACTTCATCGGTACCCGGTAACGCAAGTGCTACCATGGCGTGACCGAGTTCATGAAAAGCGACGACACGCCGCTCGTTGGGATTGAGCAGGCGGTTACGTTTTTCCAATCCGGCCACAATGCGCTCAATGGCGTTATTGAAATCGTCCATTGTCACCGATACCGCTGCGCGGCGTGTTGCGAGTAACGTTGCTTCATTGATCAAATTCGCCAGATCCGCACCGGTAAATCCCGGCGTTAAAGCAGCGATCTGCTCGATTTTGACATCGGTATTCAATTTCACTTTTTTCGCATGCACGGCAAGAATCTGTTCGCGCCCGGTTTTGTCGGGCCGGTCCACCAGCACTTGGCGGTCAAACCGCCCGGCGCGCAACAGTGCCGGATCGAGAATCTCCGGCCGGTTGGTTGCAGCCAGCAGCACGATGCCGCTGCTGGAATCAAAGCCATCCAATTCCGCCAGGAGTTGATTCAGCGTTTGTTCCTTCTCATCGTGCCCGCCACCCATGCCACCATAAGCACTGCGGGCGCGCCCTAATGAATCCAGTTCATCGATAAAAATGATCGCTGGCGCCATTTGCCGCGCTTGTTCAAACAGATCGCGCACCCGAGCTGCACCGACACCGACAAACATTTCGACGAACTCCGAACCGGAAATGGAAAAGAACGGTACACCCGCTTCACCGGCTACGGCCCGCGCAAGCAATGTTTTTCCAGTGCCGGGCGGTCCCACTAGCAAAATACCTTTCGGTGCGCGCCCGCCCAAACGGCCATAATCCACTGGATTTTTGAGGAAATTGATAATTTCAACCAATTCTTCCTTGGCTTCATCCACACCCGCCACATCGTCGAAAGTGACTTTGGTTTCTTTTTCGACAAAAACCTTGGCGCGGCTTTTACCGATCGACATCAATCCGCTTCCCACACCGCCGCCCATTCGGCGAATCACGAACAACCAAATGCCGACAAAAATCGCCGTTGGCACGATCCACGACAGTAAATCGCGCAGCCAAGTGCTTTGCACCACGCCGGTATACACCACGTTGTGTTTATCCAGTATTTCCGCCAATTCCGGCTCCACTCGCGTGGTCACAAAATCTTTGAGCCCATCGGCATTTTTTTCTTTCAGTGTGCCAAAAATCTGATTTTGCGTTATCGCAATCTCAGCCACGCTCCCCTGCTCGAGCAAACGATGAAACTGGCTATACGGAATGGGTTTTACTTGAGTGTATTGCGAATAAAGATTCTGGATCAACAGCAAACTTAACAATGCCACAATGACATACCAGAAGTTAACATGTGTTTTTTTGTCCATTGTTCAACCTCGATTTATGGGTATGAAGAATTCTAGATGGCGCCATGACAAACGCCGTCATAAGATACCTCAAACCGGCATAAGTTTCAGCAAACCACAGGAGATACTACGCGAGTTAGAAGCGCCAATCCATTTGCAGACCGCCGATATCGATTTGCTCGGCATACTTTCCGGCGAGAACATCGGCTGTCGTACCGCGATGATTAATGCTGGCGTCATTCATGAATAAGTGCGCGTATGCGGCATGGATATTGACATTCTTCATGACGGCATAAGTCAGTCCCGCAGTCAGCCAATAGCGGCTTGCATCGGGAATACGCGGTGAGCGGTCCCGGGCATTCGGAACCGGTGTTTGATCGTAGGCAAAACCCATCCGCACGGTCCATTTATTGCTCTCGGAAAAATAATTGACGCCAAAAGCATAGCGCCAGGTATCGTTCCATTTTAGGTTTTGCACGTCATCCGATTGTGCCGATGCAAAATTGGTCCGTAGTTGCTGTACCAAACTCCAATGCGTCCACAATGCATCCGCGGAAACCGCCCAGCGCGGATTGAGACGATGCGACAAACCGAACAATACCGAATCCGGCAGCGTAACCGTCGTGCTGGTGCTGGTGTCAACGAGAATATTACCTTGCGTCAGTGCAATGGCCTTATCTGGTATCGTAAAGTTTGCATTTCCATGTATATCATGTGTAATTCTGGAGCGATAACTGACACCCAGCCGAGTGTTCTGATTGAGTGTATAAAAAGCACCGAAATTGTAACCAAACCCAACACTGTCACCCTTTAGGGAAACATGCCCATCAGCGGCTTGTGGCCGAATCCCCTGACTAACGCAAGGTGCCGGTCCGAATGCTAGAAAGCAGGCGGGGCCGAGATCAATCGCGTTGGTCAACCGGGATTGCAAATACTGGACGTTGAAGCCCGCGCCTAGCGAGAATTTATCGGTTACTTTAAAGGAAAGCGATGGATTGAAGTTTAAAGTCAGAATCTCCGAATCGAGCGCTTGATAGCGCCCTTTCCAATCCGGATCATAGCTATTGCGCGTACCAAAAGGGGTATTGAACCCGAAGCCGAAGGCCACCCGGTTTGTCAGTTCCTGCACATAATAAACGTTCGGTACAAAAGCCAGACTGGGTGAATCGCCGCCATTACCGCCTTTCAACGGGGTTCCCCCCAAAAATGGGTTGAGATGTGAAGCGTCATTATGAAAAACCGCGGAAGGTGCAATGACATATCCCGCTGCCGAAACCAGCCGGCCGCGCACCTGGCTCATCGCAGCCGGGTTAAAAAACACCATGCTACCGTCGTCAGTGTTGGTGGGTGCACCGGAAAACGCTTGCCCCAGCTCCTTGACACTTTGCTCCATCACGGCAATGCCCGCGCCGCGTATCGCAGTGGAGACAATCAACAAACCCAAACCCGCAAACCAGAAAATACTTCGTTGCAAAGAACGATCAGTTATAGATAGCGTTTTAATAGATTAATCTCCATAATTTTCTCGATCGATTGAAAATTCACTGTTTTAATCCGGGTGATCCTTACCGTTGTAAAGGTTTTCTTTACTTACATAAAATTCAAAGTATAATTTTCTGATTCTCAATAAGAATATTCTTACGTGCGTAGAAATGAGCATTTTTCATTTGCAATCCAGACAGCATTATGTCATTGAAATAAAATGCTTACAAATCCTCAGCAATCTAGTTGATTGTTTTGAATTATGGTTATCCCCGCAATTCGCAATTAGTTCTAAACTCTTTGGAAAATCATCCGACAAACTGCGAACAATTTCCATCATTTGTCCGCAATGAAAAATGATTACCGGGCATCAGAGCTTAACCACCACACTGTAGATTCCTCTTTGCAGCAAAGCAGTCATTCCACGGCGCTATTGGCCGAACAAGTTAAATTGTTGTATCAGCAAGCCCCCAAGGCCCTGGTTGTTACACTGATCACCTCCGCCGCGCTCGTTTTTATTTTCTGGGATCATGTTGCCAAGACTTGGCTGCTGGGATGGTTAGCCGCAATTTATTTACTGACATTCATCAGATTTCTGCTGGTCAGATCCTATTTCCGTAAAAAACCGGCTACTGCCGAATCCGCCCGCTGGGGGCGGCAATTTCTAATCGGTACGTTATTTTCCGGCATACTTTGGGGCTCAACGGGCAGCATTTTCTTTGTCAACGGCAGCGCCACACACCAATTATTTCTCGCGTACTTATTGGGTGGCATGGTAGCGGGTGCGATGGCTAGTTTGTCATCTTACCGGGGCGCATTCCTGGCTTTTTCAATTCCGGCCGTCATTCCTTTTACTTATCAGGTCATCACGCACGAAAGCAATATACAGCTCGCGATTGCCTTTACTTATCTTATTTTTGTCTTTGCCATGGGCAGTATTTCCCATCGGCTGTATCAAACTGTCGCAGAATCACTTAAATTCCGCTTTGATAATTTCGATTTGCTGAAACGGCTGGTACAAGCGAAAAATCATCAAAAAGCGATCAATCAGGCATTACAAGCCGAAATCGCCGAAAAAGACCAGTCGCAACAAGCATTGAAAAGCGTTAAAGAACAACTGGAGCAACGTGTCACGGAGCGCACTCAAGCGCTCGCTTTGGCCAACGCTGTGTTACACCAGGAAAAAGAATTATTCCAGGTCACTTTGGCCAGTATCGGTGATGCGGTCATCACGACCGATGCCGGTGGCAACGTCACCTACCTCAATCCGATTGCAGAGATTTTTACCGGCTGGCGCAACCAGGATGCCAATGGCTTACCGTTGCAACAAGTATTCAACATTCTCGATAGCGTTAACCGGTCGGCTGTTGCCGACCCGCTGGTATGTCATAACGGAACATCCGGAGATCCGCAAAAACACCATGAGTGTTTGTTAATCCGCAAGGATAAGCAAGAATGGATTATCGATTACACTGTAGCGCCGATTCAGAATGAGCAACAGCATGTCATTGGAACCGTCCTGACATTCCGCGATGTCACGGAGCAACGTAAGCTGACGCAAAAACTAGCCTATCAGGCCGCGCATGATTCATTGACCGGCTTGCTGAACCGTAAGGAATTTGAAACCCGTCTCGGCAAAATCCTGGCTGCAACACGCAAAAATGATTCACATGCACTGCTGTATCTCGATCTGGATCAATTCAAAATCATCAACGATACTTGCGGACACAGCGCCGGCGATGAATTGCTGCGTCAAGTTACTGCATTGTTGCATGCCAAGCTGCGTACACGCGATACCTTGGCGCGTCTTGGCGGCGATGAATTCGGCGTCATCCTGGAGCACTGCCCGCAGAACGAGGCGCTGCAGGTTGCGCAAGCATTACGCGAATTGGTGCAAAACTTTCGTTTTCAATGGCAAGGCAATACATTCAGCATTGGAGTCAGTATTGGATTGTTCCCCATCACGCACGCCAACGAAGGCCTCGCTTTTGCATTAAATGCAGCCGATAGCGCCTGCTATGCGGCAAAAGAACAAGGGCGTAATCGAGTGCATGTATATCGAGCCGATACCGCACAGCAAGAATCCGGCGAAATGCCATGGCTGCCGCGCATCCAGCAGGCCATGATCGACCAGCGGCTGTGTTTATATTTCCAACCCATTCAGTCGATTTCTAGCAGCAATGGCAAAGAGAAACACGGTGAAATCCTGTTGCGCCTGGAAGATGAACACGGCCGTCTCGTCATGCCGGGAGCGTTCTTACCCGCTGCTGAACGACATAATCATATGCTAGTCATTGATCGCTGGGTGTTGGAACAGTCGTTTAAATTAATCAAGGCCCATGCACACCACCAAGCCAACGTCATCTATACCATCAATTTATCCGCACAAGTACTTGAGAGTGCTGATTTTCTCGATTTCACCGTGAACACCATCAAAGCCAGCAAGTTAAATCCAGCTGGTATTTGCTTTGAAATCACAGAACATATCGCATTGACTGAAATGAACCACGCAGTGCGTTTTGTAACCACGCTAAAAGAACTCGGATGCCGTTTTTCGATGGATAATTTCAGCGGTGGCTTGTCATCATTCGAATATCTGAAAAATATTCCGCTCGATTATCTGAAAATAGACGGCCGGTTGATCAAAAACATGCTTTCCGATCCGGTCGATCAAGCCATGGTTGAATCGATCAATCACATTGGCCACGTGATGCGCCTTAAAACCATCGCCGAATGGGTCGAAAACGACCAGACTTTACAGCTGCTGGAAAATATGGGCATCGACTATGCGCAAGGTTACTGGATTGCTGAACCTTACCCCATTGACGCCAAGTCAGTGAAATTCCCGGTTAACGATAAACTCGGCAATCAGGAAGTTAAGCGTGAAGAAGCTGAGAAACAGTATCAGGACTCAGAACAGAACGATCAAACTCAGACCGGCAAGTGAGAAATCATAAGGCAAATCGTGCATTAACCTAAACTTATCACGTTAAATACACTGATTTACCTTATATTTTTACTTAAATTATTTGGTTGAAGAGATAACTCGCCCATTCAGATTCTGCGGTGATCTGGCATTATCCGTATAGAATCCCTTGAGTTGTGAAAGCTGTGCCGCAGATATCGAAATGCTGTCCAATAAAAGGTACCATTGCACACCTTCACTGCAAGGCGGTGTTGTTAAAGAACCAGCGAACGATACATAATCAAACGTATTATGACCAAGCGGCGGTAATAATGTGGTTGGATCAATCCGGATACCGGTGGGATTAGCATTTTGATCACCTCCTGTAGCGGGCATATTGTTTAAAATAGTCTGCAATGTCGCATTTTCTTCCCCTACGGTTACCGCCACACCCAAAACGATGAGTCGCCCATCCGGGCTGACATGAACAAAATGTAATTCCGCAGGAAACTTCACGCCGCCTACTGCATGTTCGCTGGGCTCATGAAAGTGAAATTGAACCAGCGGATACGATTCCTCTCCGATTTTCAGCTCGCCTTTATAGTGCGTTGAGGTATTGACCTGAACCGCGTGACCGGTATTGAAGAATACCGGGGTGTCCACATCGTACCAAACCTCCAGATTATTCAATTTACGGGTATTATCAATTCTCGCATCGGCTAAATCGACCGGCGATTGGTGTGAGCCGATACTGCATTCCGCATACGGATAATTCAACGGCACGACGGTTTGTGATGGATCCTGAATCGCTCCCCAAGTTGCTTGTTCCTCATGCGTCCAGTGCGGAGCCGAAACAGCCGCCGCGGCATAACATACAAGAATTGCTGAAGCCAGATTTCTCAATACTTTTTTGTTCATTGGTTATCTCCAATTTGCAAATCGTTATTCGATTAACACGTATGTTTCTTGCAATAATCCACCATCGACGGTTTCTTGTCCTTATCGGAATCTTGTACCGATTGAGAATTTTCCTTTTTGGTCGATGAACTCGATTGTGAAGTTTGTGTTTGTTGATTGGAATCAGCAGATGATTTTGAACTGTTCGATCCGGATTCCGCAAAACACGAAACACTTAAACTCATGGCGATAGCCAAAAATATTTTTATCAGCATAATTTCCTCGTTTATAAAGAAGTTTCGTTACCCTTTTCGTTGCAGGAAAGGGCACCATATCATGATAAATGTAAATAAAATGTCAAGAAAAAATACGTTTTTTGTGAAAAATATGTGAATTAAAACAAATGTTAGTAGTAATGTTATTATAAATTAGGTTAAGAATTAGCCCGTAAAACCGCCATAAGGAAATCTAATATATATTGACCAGCGAGGGGAGAACGAGGATAAAAATCTGGTGATAATATTTTCTTTAATCAAAAAAATGCTGAAAAAGATCGCAAACGATGGCTAGGCAAAGTGAAATCAGACCCGGTTTATGCGTGATAAATGAGCATCTTGAGCTTAATTTCAGCGCAACATGATCGAGCCATGCTAGTTTTTCACAGCTTTCTTAACAACGCGTATCTTTCTTTTCAAGATATTCAATCGTCAATCCGGCAATTTTAGGCGTGCCAAGATACGCCGGATAAGTTTCAATCCGGCCGGTACAGTAATAACCCCTGCGTTGATAAAATTCGACCAATTCGGTGCGCTGTGATATCACGAACATGACAAATTGATGCACATTCATGACGCTGCTGGCAAAAGTTTCCGCTTGTTCGAGCATGTATTTTCCAAGTCCCTGCCCTTGCAGATCCGGATGAACCGAAAAAAAACCGATGTACGCACGCTCTTCTTCTCGTGCGACATAAATGCACGACGCCAGCATAGAAGGCAGGTTAATGACAAAAAAATGCGCGCCGGAATTTTGCATGGCCGTTTCGATTTCCTGCCGGTTGGTTCTATCGCCTTGAATAATCGCCGCTTCGGTTGTCCAACCGGCGTTTCCGCGATACGTCAGGTTGATCAGATCGCTGATTGCCTGCGCTTGATCGACATTGGCTTTTTCAAAACGCAAAGCGGAGAAATCCATTCGCTATCAGTGAATTTTACGGGTGCTACGGCTGCAGGATTCTAACCGAGACCTAATACCGGGCTTTTGGTGATTGCAACCAGCACAATGTAAATAAACACGCATTGTGCCGCCACCCAGGCGATAATTTTTGCCCGCCGGGTTTTGCCGAAGCGCATCGCCACCATACCCAGAGCGATATACAGCAGCAAACCAGCAATCTTGGCGGTTAACCAGGAATCCTGCAGCGGATTTTGCTGAATGACCATTGCCAGAAAAACCGCGCTGGTCAGCAGAACGGTATCGATGATATGCGGCAGAATCTTGACCCAACGTTGGCGCAAACTCGTTGAATCCCGGATCAACCAGATTCCACGCAGGAAAAACAATGAGTAACTGAGTATCACGCTACTGACGTGAATCATTTTCAACAATGCGTAACTCACATTCAACTCCCGGCTATCAACCAGCCATGACTACCTGCCACGGCACCGGCAATGGTAATTAAACTGAGTATCAATAAGAACAAGTGCTTGCGCTGAATTCTGGCAAATGTTTCCGGTGAAATGTCTTGCTGTACCGGGGCTGCGCCTTGCCTGCGGCGTCCACGCGGTTCCATGACGAACAACATCACGCTAAACAGCAGCCAGATCGCTACCATCATGTGCATCCACCAATATTGCCACTGCATGAAACGATGCCAGGCATCGAGCACATAAACCATGTAGAAACCGCTCAACCCAACGATCAATGTGGAAAAACGCGCTTGCGCGGCAAACCGTTGCCGGAAACGGGAAAAAAATGCCATTGCATCCGTGGCCGACTGCATGCGCGCCAAGGTTGGCAACAACACAAACGTCACCATTGCAACGCCGCCTATCCAAAGCACGATGCCCAATACGTGCAATACTCGGGCTAAAACAAAATCATCCATTCGATTTTTCTTACCGCTTAAGAACAAACTTGGAAATCATAGCAAATACTCTGTTGTATATTACGCATACACATTTCATACAATGTGCTGTGACGCATAGATCGCGTTAATTCGTCACAATCATTCAACCGGGAATCGGTTATTCAGTCTCCGAGGCCCAAATCTCGGCTTTCTCGTAATCGTGAAAAACCGTTACGTTGGCATGAATGAATAAATTGAAAACCCATGCGCCCCAGGTTTGCCATTCATCATCCGTCACAACCGCTACCCGGTTGAATTCACTGCCGTGATCGCGCATGAATTTAACTTCTTCCCAAGCTACATCAACGGTGTAATCCAGCATGTCGCGCCAATCAAACAAGAGATTGGCTTTACCGTCAAAATGGGATTGATACAGCACTTGTTGCTCAAATTCATTGTAGTCGGCTAATGTAAACTCACCAATAACTGCAACAATTACGAGATTGTCTTTCTTTTGAATAGTTATCATGACTCCCTCCTCAACAAATAATTAGCTCATCATAGGGAATTAAACCGGATGGTGCAAATTTTGCCGCTACCCGCATCACAGCAAAATCACTTGGACGTCACAATGGAAGCTCGCTTAATACCCAGGATGCCGCTTAATGAACCGCCCAGAACAATCAATCCCATCCCGAGCCAGGCTACGGGAGGCAATACATCATTCCACAACAGAATGCCCCAAAGACTGGCAAATAATACCGTGCTATAACCCAGTGAAGTCACAACCAGCGTCGCACCTTGATGATAGGCGCGTGTCATCGCCAATTGCGCCAATGTGGCTGTTATACCGGTACCGAGCAGCAGCAATAAACCATCCCAGTTAACCGGACTGAATGCCGTAAACAGCAACCACACACCAGTGCCTAATGTGCTGATCAATGTAAAATAAAATACCACCTGCCATTCGGATTCACCCAATTCGCCCAGTTGTTTGACATTGATATAAGCAATTGCAGCGAAAAACCCGGAGGCCATCCCCAGCAAACCGGCCACCCATTGATCTTCGGGCAACGAAGGGCGCAGTAACAAAACCACACCGGTAAAACCGAGTAAAACTGTGCAGATTAACGGCCAGTGAATATGTTCTTTCAAAATCAAGGTGGAAAACACTGCCAAGAAAAGCGGCCAGGTATAATTCAGCGAAATGGCGGTCGCCAAGGGTAATTGCGTTATACAGTAAAAAAACATCAATAAACTGATCAAGCCGGAGATTCCGCGCCAGCAGTGAACCCGCCAATGCGGCGTTGTTACCGGCAGACGGTAATAGCGGATGACCAAGTAAGTCATCCAGACACCGAACAACGAACGGTAAAACACCAATTCCGTACTGGAAAAATACGCCGCACCGAGTTTGACCAGTACGCCCATGCAGGCAAACATAAAGCCTGCAACCAACATCCACAATGAACGCACTTGTCGGTGTTCCTAAAAAATACAGCAGTTGCGGTTATTGAATCAACGGATATGCGGTCCGATTTCTCGTTGCAGGAATTGATGGAAGTGCTTCATTCCTTCTTCCATAGGAATTTGATAAGGCCCGGTTTCATTTAAACCCTGTTCAAATAAAGCACGCCGCCCGGCGGTCATCCGTTTGCAGATTTCATCATCTTCAAGCGCGGTTTCTTTGTATGCCGCTTGTTCGGCTTCCACGAAATCGCGTTCAAATAGCGCAATCTCTTCCGGATAGTAAAACTCAACCACGTTCATACAGCTTTCTACTCCGGTCGGCAGAATCGTACTGATGACCAGCGTATGCGGATACCACTCGAGCATGACATTGGGGTAATACAACAACCAGATCGATCCATGCGGCGGCATCTCCCCTTCCGATTGTTGCAGTAATACTTGTTCGTGCCATTTGGCATACACCGGAGTGCCCGGTTTTTGCAAACGTGCACTATCGATTGCCACAGTCTGCACGCTATACCAATCGCCAAATTCCCAATCGAGTTTTCCGGTATCGACAAAACGGCTTAATCCCGGGTGAAACGGATCGACGTGATAATCTTCCAAATACACTTCGATAAATGTTTTCCAGTTACAGTGATAGTGATCAATCTGCACGCGATCAAAGACATAGCCAGAAAAATCAAAATCCTGCAACACGCTCAGATTACCCATATCGTGCGCAACTTGACGTTCACCGTTAAACAATAAACCATTCCAGCTTTGCAATGCGGTTTTGCTCAGATTCAGGCAAGGATTCTGCTCAAAATGCGGCGCACCCAGCAATTTGCCATTCAACGCATAAGTCCAGCGATGTATCGGACACACGATGCTTTTGGTATTACTTCTGCCCGTCAATAAAAGCGCTTGACGGTGACGGCAAACATTCGATAACAATTCAATGCCTTGTTCGTTACGCACCAGCACTTTGGCATTATTCATCCATTCCGGCACATAATAATCGCCCACATTGGGAACCATTATTTCATGACCTACGTAACCCGGCCCGCGATCAAACAAAATACGTTTTTCAAGTTCAAGAATTTTAGGATCCAAGTACCAGTTGACGGGAAGCTGCACTGACATGTCCGCCAGTTGCGAAATATCAGCCATGTTAGACATATAAATACCTTATACCCCCCAGATAAAAAACAGCGGCGAAAATACACGAAAAGACAAAAATTTAAAACCTATTTAAGCAAGTCAGGAACGAAAAACCGAATGCATGGCTATAATAGCAATCTTGATAGTAAAATATCAGCATCCATCGATACGTTACTCGGACAAAAAAGTAAATTGTACAAGATTGAATTATTTAATTAATCAAAAAGAGAGCATCTTAATGAAATCTAAACAGCAATTAAGAAAAAAATCATGGATACCCGTATTATCCACAGTATTTGTTGTTGGTCTAGCTGCCTGCGACAGCGGCGGTGAAAAAGCACTCGATACTTCATCCTCTTCGTCATCATCGTCAGCAACGGCTGTCAAAAGAACCATGCCGACAGGCCCGGCAACCGGTATTTTAGTAGATTCCCCCGTGTCCGGCGTAACGTTCGCGGCAACTTCCGGAAAATCCGGCACCACCGACGAGAAAGGCAGTTTTAATTTCAATCATGGTGACAAAATCGAATTCAAGCTGGGCGGTTTGACATTGGGTAATATTCCCGGTTCACAGATTGTGACTCCGATTGAATTAGCCGGTGGCAACAATAATAAACTACAAAATCTGCTGGTTTTACTGCAATCATTGGATTCCGACAGCGATCTTTCCAATGGTATTGCCATTTCCCGTGAAACGGCTGCTGCCGTTAAAGGGTCGATTAATCTGGATAGCAGTCCGGAAACATTTGCCGATTCCGCCGAGCTAAAAGAAATTATGGAAGCCGGTGGTATTTCCGGCGAAGCCGTAACTCCTGAAGCAGCGCGCACACACTTTCTTTCTCAAGGTGTCGCACTGCTCAGCGCGCAAATCTGGGTCAGTTATACCAACCAAACCGCCAGCGTGCTGCGAGTAGCCGCCGATAGCAGCGGTGAGTACTTGCAAGGCGATGCAAGACCGGATGATTCCTGTGATGAAAACCGGGTGTGCGGCGGGAAAACCGTTTTCCAAGCGGGTGTTGAATATGGCGTAGCCAAAGCGACTGATTTTGACAGCCGCGGCTTCAAGCTGGTGAGCACGCCCAGCGTGGACACCAATCTGAAGGCTGGTTTCTCTAATCCTGGCCCAACGCGGCGAGTGCGTACCGACGGCTCCGAATTGATTAATTCCGATATTGTCACAGTGCAAAGAGCGCGTGAACAAGGCAGTGTATTCGGTGAGCTTTTCCATATCGCCAAACCGATACAGTTAAGCGATGAAAATGAGGTTGCGGAAAAAGAAGTCAAAGAATCCCGCTACGCAAAAATTGATAACGACGCAAACGGTATTGTCGGCGCTTGGGCGTATGACAGTGAAGCGATCAACACACAAACTGTGGTTTTCTTCCCTAACGGCAAATATATGATGATCGATCCGACAGGTGCAACACAGCGTGAAGATCAAGCAAAATGCGCAAAACCCGGCATCGAATTTTCTTCCTATACCTATAACAAAGGCGGAAATAATTTCAGTTTATCCAGCTTCACCTATAACACCAATGGTTGCGCCGGATTCTCCGATGTGGAAGGCAGCATCGGCTTCACCCTCAGTTCGGATGGCAATACCGCCAAGCTGGACAAACCCGGTGAACCATCGGTCACGCTGTACCGTGTTTCTAAATAACTGATGGTTTGAATCTTAAAGCACAACACTCACCGGAACTGTTTCATAGCCGGTGAGTAGTGCTTTTCCTTCGTTATAAATCCGGCTGCTCATGCCCATCATCCGTGTCGCACTCAATGTTCCAGTCGACACACTGTTTGATTACCAGTTAGAGGACGCCAGCCAACACGATATCGGGCTACGCGCCTGTGTGCCTTTCGGCAAAAAACAAGTCACCGGTATTATCCTCGCGGTCAGCGATGAAACGCAGATTCCCATTGAGAAACTGAAGTCCGCGCACGGCATTTTCAGGGAAATAAAACCTCTACCCGCCGCATTGTTGGATTTATTTTATTTTTGCAGCCAGTATTATCATCACCCGCTGGGTATGGTGATACTGAATGGCTTGCCCGTTAAGCTGCGTAATAACAAGCCGGTTAGCTTAAAAAGAAAACCGGCTCAGTATCAATACAGTCTGACTGCATCCGGTAAAAGCGTTGAGTTAGCACAAATTCCGGCACGTAACCGGGTAGCGCGCCGCTTGCTCAGTGAATTTCAACAAGCCGTGACGTTGACCGGCGCGCAAATCAAGCACATTTCACCGCGTGCGGAAAAATTGCTGCAAGACTGGATTCAGCTCGGCTGGATCGCGGCAGAATTCTGCTCAACTGCAACAGTGGCGCGAGTTGCAGAAATTCCCGTATTGACTGCCGAGCAGGAGGTTGCGGTGAGTGCCATCACTGCCGATGTCAAGCAATTCAATACCTGGCTGCTACATGGTGTGACCGGTAGCGGCAAAACCGAGGTGTATCTCAGAATTATCGAATCCGTGCTGGCGCAAGGCCGGCAAGCGCTGGTACTGATTCCCGAAATCAGTTTGACACCCCAGTTGGAAGGTGTTTTTCGCGCCCGCTTTTCTACCGTTCCGCTGGTTAGCCTGCATAGCGGCCTCAACGATACCGAGCGGCTAACCGGTTGGCTGCAAGCCCAGCGCGGTGAAGCCAAAATTATCTTGGGCACGCGCCTCGCCGTGTTTACCCCATTATCCGATCTTGGTTTGATTATTGTCGATGAAGAACAGGATAGCTCGTTCAAACAACAGGATGGACTGCGTTATTCCGCGCGCGATCTGGCGATTTTCCGCGCCAGGCAAAGCGCTATCCCGGTGATATTGGGTTCGGCCACGCCGTCATTGGAAAGTTATTACAATGCGCTCACAGGCCGTTACCGGCATATCCGTCTGCTTTCCCGCGCGGTGCAAAATGCCACCCTGCCCTTGATTAAATGCATTGATACACGCATCCACAAAACCCAGGAAGGCTTATCCGGCCCACTGATCCAGGCACTCGATCAGTGTTTACAGAAAAAGCATCAAAGTCTCATTTTCATCAACCGGCGCGGCTATGCGCCCGTGCTGCTGTGCAAGTCCTGCGGCTGGACAGCGCCCTGCCAGCGTTGTTCCAGCCGCTTGGTTGTGCATCTGCGTGACAAAAAACTATGCTGCCATCATTGCGGCCACCAAGAACAATTTCCGCGCGCTTGCCCGCAGTGCGGCAATCAAGATATCGCTCCTTTCGGGCAAGGCACGCAACGCGTGGAAGAAACTTTGACCGCCCATTTTCCAACGGCGCGGATTCTGCGCATTGATCGTGACAGCACGCGCCGCAAACATGCGTGGCCAGAGATTCTGCATGCCGTTCATACGCACCAGGTGGATATTCTGATCGGCACACAATTGCTGGCCAAAGGCCATGATTTTCCCAATCTATCCTTAGTGGGCATTCTGAATGCCGATGGCGCGCTCTATAGCACCGATTTCCGCGCCAGTGAACGATTATTTGCGCAACTGATGCAAGTCGCCGGGCGTGCCGGACGCGCCAATGTGGCCGGACACGTCTTGATTCAAACCGAATTTCCAGATCATCCGTTGTATCAAGCGTTACAACGGCACGATTACGATGCGCTGGCACAAACGCTGCTGGCGGAAAGAAAAATGGCCGGATTCCCGCCTTACGTATATCAAGCCCTATTGCGCGCGGAAGCGCATCACATAAAAACCGCGCTGGATTTTCTTACACAAACGGCACAACTTGCCCGTCCGCCGCAAACGGTTGAATTATTCGACCCGGTACCGGCGCACATGTCACGGTTAAAAGGCCTGGAACGTGCGCACTTACTGGTACAATCTTCCTCACGCAAACATTTGCACGCTTTTCTAACCGGCTGGTATGCAAAAATCACCGCATTGCCCAGCCAAAAAGTGCGCTGGGTACTGGATGTCGATCCGTTGGAATTTTGATCTGTATCAGCGCCTATTCTTCACAGTCAGTCAAAATACAACTATTGAAACAAAACAATAAGAGGAGTATCCCAATGATCGACAAACACGATTTGCACCATGAATTCCCTGAATATTATGATCGCATTCATGAATTAAAAACCAATAACAGTCATTTTGCGCGTCTGTTTGAGGAATATCACGATCTCAATCGTGAAATCCTGAGAATCGAGGAAGGCGTCGAAAACACCACCGACGAATACTTGGAAGAATTAAAAAAGAAACGATTGTTATATAAAGATAAGCTTTACGGAATGATTGCCAATCCATGATAGCCATCCGGTAAAATACCGGATGCACGACATCTTCAATCCGTGCAATACCACGAACAGTAACCATAAGAGCACAACCCATGAAAGCAATCTATTTCAATACAGGCGGAACAACGGATATTCTGCAGTATGGTGATGTAGAATCCCTCGGCCAATGTGGTGATAAGCAAGTCTTGATCCGTATCAAAGCGGCCGGTATCAATCCGATCGATTGTAAAATCCGCGCCGCGCCGCAGCGTTTCCCGGTGACTTTCCCAGTCATTCCTGGCTGCGACGGCGCCGGTATTGTTGAGAGCGTGGGCACGCAGGTCAAAAATTTCCAGCGCGGCGACGAAGTTTATTTTTCTCAGCCTGGCTTCAACAACCGTCAGGGCACTTATGCCGAATACGTGCTGGCCGATGCCAGCCTGCTGGCTTTGAAGCCGCGTTCCTTATCCTTTGAACAAGCTGCCGCGGCACCGCTGGTTTTTATCACTGCCTGGGAAGCACTGCATGACCGGGCACGCATGACCAGTGGCCAAACGGTCTTAATTCATGCGGGCGCCGGTGGTGTCGGCCATGCCGCTATCCAATTGGCAAAACTGGCCAGTGCCAAAGTCATCACGACAGTCAGCAGCGAGGAAAAAGCACAATTTGTACAGCAACTCGGTGCCGATTTGATCATCAACTACCGGACACACGATGTGGCTGCGGAAGTGTTGCGATGGACTGACGGCAATGGCGTGGATATCGCATTTGATACGGTCGGGCCGGAGGTATTGCAAAGCTGCTTTGGCTGCGTGAAGCCCTATGGCGATGTGGTCACCATTCTGCAACCTTCACCGGATACCGATTGGAGCGAAGCACGGAAGCGCAATGTACGATTCAGTTTGGAATTGATGCTGTCACCCGTTCTACTGGAACTGGAAGAAGCGAAACGCCATCAAGGCGAAATATTGCGGCAGTGTGCCGCATTGTTTGATGAGAATAAGCTGACTGTGAAAATTGCCCGCACTTTCGCACTGGCCGATGCCGCCGCAGCGCAGCAGTTTCTTGAGCAAAATCATCCCGCCGGGAAGATTGTCTTAACGTTGTGAACTCTTGTTTGATCCAATACCGCCGGTAGAAGCGGCGGTATTGGGTTTCACTCAACCACGTAATTAGAAATTTGCACTACAACCACTGACATGCAAACGGGGAGATATCACATCGCTTAAAACAATTCCAGATATAACCAGCGATGATTAAAATCATCATTGATTTTAATATTTGAATCATCACTATCACCGGAATAATCGAGCTGTATGTGCGGGAAATCGCTGAGTATCAGCGCGCGCATGTCGCTGTTCAGAATGAAACTATAGCTATTTATTTTCTGGCCATCACTGTGCACGCGCGATTGACATGCATCCGTGCCGTTCTTTAAGCAATTGACCGCTTCGTCGTTGATGCGGATATTGTCGGAAACACCAGTAATTCTGAGCGTACTAAGAATACTTTCATCTTCGATATCAAAATATACTCCGTACAAATTTCCTGTGACATTGCCAATTTGATTCACTTTGAATAATAGTGCTCCGCCCGCCACTTCTTCAATTGTCACCCATGCTTTGGCTGGATTGGCTGCGGTACCGTTAACCAGAAAAGATATTGTCGCCATGATTACTCCCTGAATTAAATTTGTAATTACTGCCCTATTAAAGTGATCGTGTTTCGTGAACTCAGGCGTAACTATAAATTGAGAAAGCAATCCAATTGTGAAGCAAATGTAAATTCTTTGTTAAATGTGAGTCACAAGCTGACACCAGCACATTACCAATGTTATGACTATGTATTGATTAATAATAAATTAAGCGGTTTCCTATTCGGAGAAAAATTCCCGCGCTTTATCCATCCAAGACTTGGCACGCGGGCTGTGGCGAGGACCGTCTTTTAAACTGATGGCTTCCAATTCTTCCAGTAGCTCTCTCTGACGCGCAGTCAGTTTAACTGGCGTTTCCACCACGACATGGCAAAGCAAGTCACCTTTATCGTGACTGCGTACACCTTTGATTCCCTTGCCGCGCAGACGGAAAATCTTATCGGTCTGTGTTTCGGCCGGAACTTTAATTTTGGCGTGACCTTCCAGTGTCGGCACTTCGATTTCTCCACCCAACGCAGCCACGGTAAAGCTGATCGGAATTTCACAGTGTAAATTATCACCATCCCGGCGGAAAACAGAATGCGCCGATAAATGAATTACAACATACAAATCGCCCGGCGGACCGCCGTTTAAGCCAGCTTCACCTTCACCGGAAATACGAATGCGATCGCCATCGTCCACACCTTCCGGAATTTTTACGTTCAATGTCTTTTGCTGTTTAACACGCCCTACGCCATGACAGCTCGCGCAGGGGTGCGTGATAATTTTGCCGTTGCCTTGACACTTGGGGCAGGTCTGCTGAATAGAGAAAAATCCTTGCTGCATTCTGACTTGCCCGTGGCCATTACAAGTCGGACACGTCTTCGGTGAGTGACCGGGTTTGGAGCCGCTGCCGTGACAAGCATCACATTCCTCCTGAGTAGGGATGCGGATTTTAGTTTCAGTACCATGTGCCGCCTGTTCCAGGGAAATCTCCAAGTTGTAGCGCAAATCGGAACCGCGATGCACATTAGCTCGTCCGCCGCGCCCACCGAAAATATCGCCAAAAATATCGCTAAACGCGTCGCTGAAGCCCTGTGCGCCACCTCCTCCGCCTGCATTTGCATCAACCCCGGCATGACCGAATTGATCGTAAGCAGCCCGCTTGTTCGTATCCGTCAATACCTCATAAGCTTCTTTGGCTTCTTTGAACATCTCCTCCGATTTCACATCGCCTGCATTGCGATCGGGGTGATACTTCATCGCCAATTTTCGATAGGCTTTCTTGATTGTTGCTTCATCGGCATCGCGGCTGACGCCGAGCACATGATAATAATCTCGCTTACTCATCTTGACTTCCTGCTCGCGTGATAAGGGTATGTTGTTCTGATTGTTGAAATTTACGCTTTATGCAAACACTAAAACGCAGAGCTCGCACAGGCATTTACTGCGCTGCCGTGTGCGTCTCTGCGTTTGATTGTTTTAACAAAAATTATTTTTTGTTTTTAACTTCCTCAAATTCCGCATCAACCACCTCGCCTTCCACCGGCTTCTCGCCTCGACCCGATGATGATGAAGATCCGGCTTCAGGTTGCGCTTCTCCGCCGCCTTGCTGATCTTTCTGTTGATACATCTTTTCAGCCAGTTTATGCGCCGCTTCGGTCAACGCCTGTGTTTTGGCATCGATCTCGTCCTTATTGTCGGTTTTCAGTACTTCTTCGGCATCTTTCAATGCGGCCTCAAGCTTGGCTTTTTCATCGTTGCTTAATTGGTCGCCGTGCTCTTTCAGCGATTTCTTCACCGAATGAATCATCGCATCGCACTGATTACGGCTGGAAACCAGCTCCAGTGCTTTATGATCTTCCTCGGCATGCGCCTCGGCGTCTTTTACCATACGGTCAATTTCATCGTCCGACAAACCGGAGCTTGCCTGGATTTTGATTTTGTTTTCCTTGCCGGTCGCTTTGTCTTTCGCGGACACATGCAAAATGCCGTTGGCATCGATATCGAACGTCACTTCAATTTGCGGCATGCCGCGCGGTGCTGTCGGAATATCGCTTAAATTAAACTGCCCCAGGCTTTTGTTTCCTGATGCCATCTCACGTTCGCCTTGCAGCACGTGGATCGTCACAGCCGTTTGATTATCATCGGCAGTAGAAAATACCTGCTGCGCCTTGGTTGGGATCGTGGTGTTTTTCTGGATCAGTTTGGTCATCACGCCGCCCAGCGTCTCGATACCCAACGACAATGGCGTCACATCCAGCAACAGGACATCCTTCACGTCACCTTTCAACACGCCACCTTGAATGGCCGCGCCAACCGCTACCGCTTCATCCGGATTAACATCTTTGCGTGGTTCTTTGCCGAATATTTCCCTTACCTTATCTTGTACTTTCGGCATGCGGGTTTGTCCGCCCACCAGAATGACGTCGTCGATGTCCGATGCGGATAAACCGGCATCTTTGATCGCCGTGCGGCAAGGTCCGGCGGTACGTTCGATCAAATCTTCCACCAGGCTTTCCAATTTCGCGCGAGTTATTTTGACCGCCAGATGCTTCGGTCCGGAAGCGTCCGCCGTGATATACGGCAAATTCACTTCGGTCTGTTGGCTGGAAGATAACTCGATTTTGGTTTTTTCCGCCGCATCTTTCAGGCGTTGGAGCGCCAGCATGTCTTTCTTCAGATCGATGCCGGTCTCTTTCTTGAATTCATCGACCAGATATTCCATGACACGCGAATCAAAATCTTCCCCACCGAGGAATGTATCGCCGTTGGTCGCCAGCACTTCAAATTGATGCTCACCTTCAACTTCAGCGATTTCGATGATGGAAATATCGAACGTCCCGCCGCCGAGATCATAAACTGCAATCTTGCGGTCGCCTTCTTTTTTATCCAAACCAAATGCCAGCGCAGCAGCGGTCGGCTCATTGATGATCCGTTTGACTTCGAGACCTGCAATGCGTCCGGCATCCTTGGTAGCTTGACGTTGCGAATCGTTGAAGTACGCCGGTACCGTGATCACCGCTTCGGTTACTGTTTCCCCGAGATAATCCTCGGCGGTTTTTTTCATTTTCATCAGTACTTGCGCAGAGACTTCCGGCGGTGCGATTTTCTTGCCACGCACTTCCACCCAAGCATCATTGTTGTCCGCTTTAACAATACTATACGGCACCATCTTGATGTCACGTTGCACCATATCTTCGTTAAAACGCCGTCCGATCAACCGCTTGACTGCAAACAACGTGTTTCTAGGATTCGTGATTGCTTGACGCTTGGCCGAGGCACCCACCAAAATTTCATTATCTTCCGTATAAGCCACAATCGACGGTGTTGTCCGCGCACCTTCCGAATTTTCGATGACTTTGGGATTACCGTTTTCCATAACGGCCACACAAGAGTTTGTGGTACCCAAGTCGATACCGATAATTTTTGCCATGTTTAGATCCTTTTAAAGATTAATTCTGTCTGTCGATGGGTATAAAAATGGAGATACTTGTAAAAAATTCAAGAGTCTTTCGCTTTTGAAACGGATACAAGCGCCGGGCGGATAATGCGCTCATGCAGCTTATAACCTTTTTGCATGACTTGAACCACGGTATTCGGCGGTTGTTCGGAATCAATCGTGCACATGGCTTGATGTTGATGCGGATCGAATTTCTCGCCTTTAGGATCAATCACCTTGATATTGAATTTATCGAAAACGCTGGTGAGTTGTTTTTGTGTTAATTCCATACCGCTTTTGAAATTTTCAATGGTCGCGTTCTCAACCGCCAATGCGGCGTCCAAACTATCCATTACCGTCAGCAACTGCGCCGAGAAATTCTCAATCGCATATTTATGCGCATTGGAAACGTCGGTTTGCGCGCGTTTACGGATATTTTCCGTTTCCGCCTTGGCGCGAATCCAGGCATCGTGATGCTCGGCCGCTTTGATTTCCGCTTCTTTCAGTAAATGTTCCCAATCGGGCTGCGCGTTAGTGATTTCCCCGGTTTGGATGGTGGCATCGTTAGTCGCTCCGGGGATTTTGATTTCTTCCTGGGAATCAGCCATATCTTTTGAACTCGCTTCTGTATTATGTGAATTTTCTGGACTTTGCATCGTAGCTCCTCATAACTGTGAGGGCGATATTGGGACAGCACTGCTAAATTTCAAGCCGGAAATGAAAATTTATCTGCGAATACGTAGAGAAATGATGAATTAGTGATACTAATCAGTATATTGTTCATCTGAATAATTTTCAGTTTTTGATTCTTCCGGCCAGATCGCGGGCTTTGCCAATATAGTTTCGTGGCGTCATCGCCAGTAAACGTTTTTTTTCCCCTTCTGGAATGCTCAAACCAGCGATGAATTGATGTAACGCAGCCTGCGTGATTCCCCCCTTGCCGCGCGTCAGTGCTTTTAGCTGTTCGTATGGATTGGCAACGCCATAGCGCCGCATCACGGTTTGAATCGGCTCCGCCAGGATCTCCCAGGCATTATCCAGGTCGGCAGCCAGCTGTGTCATATTCACGTCCAGTTTGTTGAGTCCTTTGAGGCACGAATCATAAGCCAGCAGCGTATGGCCTAACGCTACGCCCATATTGCGCAGCACGGTGGAATCGGTTAAATCGCGCTGCCAGCGGGATACGGGCAATTTTTCGCTCAAATGCCGCAACAAGGCATTGGCAATCCCCAGATTGCCTTCCGAGTTTTCAAAATCAATCGGATTGACTTTATGCGGCATGGTGGAAGAACCGACTTCATCCGCTTTGGTTTTTTGCTTGAAATAGCCGAGCGAAATATAGCCCCAGATATCGCGGTTCAAATCCAACAAAATGGTGTTAATCCGGGCATAGGCATCGAACAACTCGGCCATGGTATCGTGCGGCTCAATCTGCGTGGTGTAAGGATTGAATTCCAGTCCCAACTTCTCGACAAACGATTGCGCGAATTTTTCCCAGTCCAGATCCGGGTACGCGGATAAATGCGCGTTGTAATTACCCACTGCGCCATTGATTTTGCCCAGTATGGCGACAGCCGCCAATTTTTCCCTACCGCGTTGCAAGCGATACACGGTATTGGCGATCTCCTTGCCTAAAGTCGTCGGTGTTGCCGGTTGCCCGTGCGTGCGCGCCAGCATCGCCACATCCGCCAATTGGTGTGCCAATTCGATCAAGCGCGCAATGATTTTGTCGAGCGCCGGTAACATGACTTTTTCCAGACTCAGCTTCAACATCAAGCCGTGCGACAGATTATTGATATCTTCCGAAGTGCAGGCGAAATGAATAAATTCGGCCACTTTGACCACTTCCGCATTACCCGCGAGTTTTTGCTTTAACCAATATTCCACCGCCTTAACGTCATGATTGGTTGTCGCTTCTATGGCTTTAACCGCTGCCGCGTCCTCGACCGAAAAATTGGCTGTCAAATCGTCCAATTGCGCATGAGTTACCGCAGAAAAAGCTGGCACTTCCACAATCTCAGAGTCATCGCTCAATGCTCTGAGCCACGCAACCTCAACTTGCACGCGGAAACGAATCAGCGCGAATTCACTGAAATAAAATCGTAATGGCTCAACTTTGCTGTGATAACGGCCATCCAGGGGAGATAAAGCGGTAATAACGGTGGAATTCATGATATTGGCAATTTTTCAGAAGGCCGGATTTTACCATGCTTGTTGTGTGCTCAAAGCGGTTAATTTGTCTGGCAATTTCTCGATAGCATTTGGCGCAATCCCGCACCACTATTGGTGGTGTGGCAATTTGCCGCAGCGACAATTTGTCGCATTGTTTTATCAGAATTTTCCCATAAACTATAAAAACGTAATTTATTGAGACAGATACCAGACAAAGCCACGCTTGCCGCTAGACAGGCACGGAAAGCCAGCGGATCTCATTTGAATCTTACCAATGTGAGATGGCCGGGTTGCCTCCCGTGAGTATGGGGAGTAGCTGAAACAAACAGTGTGAAATTACCGCACAGGTTTCAGATCATCGCTCAAAAAGAAGCGCCGCACAGTTGTTGTTTCTTCTCAATTCTACAAGCAACCGGCAGCGCCGCAAAACCTTTAAATAGTATCGTTTTGGAGAAAAGAAATGCAATTAAAATCATATCATAAGAAAACAAGTACACTGGCTTCAGCCGTCATTATTTCGCTTGCAGCATTGGCAAGTAGCCATGTCCATGCAGCCGATGCTGTATCACCCAAAGGCTGGGTCGGCAGTGATAATGTCGTGAGTCTGGGTGAAACCATTACAGCCAATGAAAGCGGCTTGAAAAGCGCATACACAGGCAATCCAAATCTGAATTTCTCTGCTTGGGCGCATACCGGAGATTGGTTTGTTTTTCAAAATACCAATTTGGCGGATGTGAGCGTAACCGTTTCCGGAGCTGCTGGATTTGCTCCAGGTTTGACCGTGTGGGCAACCGGCGCGGCGAAATTTGATGGTGGCACCGAAGGCTTTGGTTCAGAAATCAGCGCCGCAGGATTTGGCACGCCGCACTCACTGAACGCTACCGGTGCAATCGGCGATGCAGGCACGCTGTGGATGGCCAACGGCCAAGGCGGTAATGCCATCGAAACCCTTGGATATGCAGTTTCAGGTCCGGCTGCATTCACTGCAGCCGACACAGGTTGGGGCGAAACCATTTTTACCGGCGCGCATGATGTGAGCGTAACCAACACATTTGAAAACGGGGTAACCGGCAGCACCAGTGCAAACATAGCAACGCTAACATTCAATGACTTAGCCTCAGGCTGGTACGCTGTATATGTCGGCGGCACCAACCATGCTTCAGCAGGTGGAGCGTTTGCATTGACAGTTAGCGCAGTACCGGAAGCAGAAACCTGGGCGATGCTGCTCGTGGGTCTGGGTTTAGTTGGCTGGCGTCTGAGAAGATCACCGTCAGAATCATGCGAAGCCGCAGCTTAATCATCGCATGATGTATCGATAAGCAGTTACGGAGGGTTTTTACAGAACCCTCCGTTCTTACCAAAAAAATCAATCCAGTCATAACTAAATTTCACGCAGCTTAAGCGCAGCTCGTGATGAACACAATCGTGAGCGCCTCAAACATGTAAATCGTTCTGATGTTCCATAACACACCATAGCGCACATACTGAATTGCAGGGCGCATGAGGAGTAATATCATGATAATCAATATAAAAAACACCATTATTACCTTAGTCCGGATAGCTTGCCTTACTATTTGCATCGTTTCAGTGTCGCGAGCTGATGGATTCGGGCCTATTCCCATGTCTCTGAAAGGCGCGCCGGTTCCCGAAGTACCCGGCTTACTGGATGGCCCTGATCCGATTATTATCAATAAGAACAAAGCAATCGCATTGGGCAAAGCTTTATTCTGGGATGTTAATGTGGGAAGCGACGGTATCGCTTGTGCCACTTGCCATTATCATGCGGGCGCGGACCGCCGCACAAAAAATCAAATTGCACCGGCCGGTAGAAACAGCACACTACCGAAGGAATTTTCGCTGGCAAACGACGGAACCCCTCGCGGACCGAATAGTAAACTCAAAAAGACCGATTTTCCTTTTTTCCAAACCAGCGATCCGATGAGCCCCACCGGTGAACCTATTTATGTCAACAATGACGTGGTATCGTCCTCGGGCACTTTCGGTGGCGACTATCGCGATGTCGAATGGTTTCAGGAAAAAAACGATGAATGCGAACGCAGCACCGATCCGGTATTTCATGCCGGCGCAAAAAGCACTCGCAAGGTTGAACCGCGTAATACACCAACCATCATCAATTCAGTTTTCAATTTTCGCAGTTTTTGGGACGGCCGCGCCAACAACATATTTAACGGCAGCAGCCCTTGGGGGGATCGCGACCCGGATGCCGGTGTTTGGGTGAAAAATAGCGACGGCACAGTCACCAAACAACGGTTAAGACTGATCAATTCCTCGCTTGCATCTCTAGCCGTCGCTCCTCCATTGGATAACTTTGAAATGAGTTGTCATGGCCGCACTTTCGCCGATCTGGGCCGTAAATTATTAAACCGTAAACCACTGGAACATCAACGCGTTCACTGGAACGATAGCGTTCTCGGCCCATTGGCATACAGCACCAATAATAACTTGCAGAAAGGTTTGAATACGCGTTATTACCGGTTGGTCATGGATGCATTTAATTCCAAATACTGGAAACATACCGATGTTGGTTTGTTTGGCTCTCCCTCGCCCGCCTCGGCAACGCACAATTTGCCTTACCGGCAGATAGAGGCCAACTTTGCCCTATTCTTTGCGCTTGCTATTCAAATGTATGAATCGACACTGATTTCAGACGATTCACCTTTTGACCAAAGTGCTGTTGATGAACATGGCATGCCGACTGAACTCAGCGAATCGGCGCTGCGTGGGTTGGATGTTTTTCGTGATTCACATTGCGCACTCTGCCATATTGGCCCGAACTTCACCTCATCCGCTGTCGTGACGAATGGCATTTTGCAAAAAATCAACCCGCATGCATTCGGCAACTCCTCTTTCCGCATCAGTACCACGAACGTTGTGACCTATTTATCGCTGACCGGCGGCATGATGTTTCAGGATACCGGCTTTTCCGGAACCGGCGTCACGCCCGTAGAAAACGATATCGGTTTAGGTGGCGTCGATCCCTTTGGAAATCCCCTATCGTTCGCCGATCAATACATGCAGCTTTTGGCCGGCAATAAAGCGGGAATTATCGATCCTTATGTTGCCGATGTGCGCGCATGCGATTTTGATACAGCCATTGCACTGGATCGCGATAAGCCGCATCCGCTGCTATTTACCCGCGCGGATGGCATACAAAAACAAACACAGGATGCTACGGATTGTTTCAATCCGGCAGGTGCATTTATCCCGACAGTTGATGCAGCTGCCGCGGAACTGAAAAAAGCTAAGAGGAAACGTTTTTTAAGCGCCGCTGCGGGCACATTTAAAATCCCAACACTAAGAAACATCGAACTAACGGGACCTTACATGCATAACGGCGGTATGGCTTCATTAGAAGAAGTGTTGGAATTTTATATCCGGGGCGGTAATTTTGAAGTACCGCCGAAAGAATTCGGCAAAGTTTTTTCACAAGTTGATTTGCAATTGTCACCGGAAAGCCGTGAAGACTTGGTGAATTTTCTGAAAAGCCTGACAGATGATCGTGTGCGCTATGAGAAAGCACCTTTTGATCATCCGGAATTGGCCGTTCCACACGGCCATGCGGGAAATAATGTGCTGATCACGGCAACTCACCCGCTGAGCGATAACTTCGCGGCGGATGAATATTTCACGGTACCTGCGGTAGGCGCTGAAGGAAGAGGGATCAACCCATTGTATCCATTCGAGCGCTATCTGCAATAACATTTGCAGCGTTGTCCGTTCATAAAACAGGCTGGAGAATCACCCGTCGAGGTTTTTTTCAAGCCTGTTTACTTATCTCAATGCAGTTTAAAAAACTTATCGTGAATGCGCCGTGTAGCCCGCCATACCGCCCAGAGCACAACCGGAATCATCACCCCGGCAGCCAGTTCAGGATGAACCGGCAAACCCGCCGCCTTGCCAGCTTTAGCCAGATACAGCAATAAACTGACCACATAATACGAAATCGCCGCAATCGACAAACCTTCCACCGTGCTTTGCAGCCGCAGCTGGAGCTCTTGACCGCGCGTCAGTTTTTCCAGCAATTGCTGATTCTGTGCTTCAGTCAAAATATCAACGCGAGTACGCAACAAAGCACTGGCGCGTGAAACGCGCGCGGAAAGATAACTCATGCGCTGCACAGTCGCTTCAACTGTCGCAATCGCCGGAGACAACCGCCGTTGCATGAATTCGCCAATCGTCTGAGTGCCCGGTATCGCTTGCTCCCGGAGTTCGGCGATGCGTTGCGTCACCAGCTTGTTATATGCTTGTGTCGCGGCAAAGCGATACGCGTGTTGAACTGTCGCACGTTCAATCCGCGCGGCTAACGCAATCAACGTATCGAGCAATTCCTGATCGGACGCCGCTTTATTTTCCAGCCGCGCCGTGATATCCGCCAACTGCTGTTCCGCGCTGGTCAACTCAGGAAACAGCCGTTTGGCAACCGGCAAACCACGCAATGCCATCAAGCGGTAAGTTTCGATTTCGAGCAAACGCTGCGAAACTCGCCCGGCACGCGTTTCGGAAGAACCCGCTGGCATAATCACCAGCATGCGTTCAAAGCCGCTATGACGCAACATGAAATCCGTGACTGCCAGGGAATGCCGTTCTCTGCCGATCAGCGACGCCACCACAGGATTTCCCCCCAGCCATTTGCGAGCCTGCAACAGCAATTCTTCAGGTTGATTCAGATCGCCACAGACCATCGCCAGTTTGACCGCAGCAAACGTGCGGCCAGGAATTTCAGCCAGCCAATCGCGCGGTAACGTCACATAAGAAAGTAATTCCGGATCGGTCGCCCCCAATTGCGCGGTTTCGGGTAAATTCTGCACCACTGAATAGCGTGTAAATTCGCTGTGACGCTCCCAGCGCACGGTATAGCCTTGCAAGCGCAGCCGCAGAAAATTATTTTGCAACTGTTCGAGCATCAGCGTTTGCTGGCCGGGAAGACGGCGCAAATGTTCGCATTCTTGTTCGCGCGTGATGCCTTCGTTAATGACCACTACATACACCACCAGTGCAGGCAAGCGGATGCGTTGACTGGGGCGGGCATGCACCTCGTTGTGCAACAAAATACGTTGCGGATCATTATCGGGCAGCAAATCGGTTAAACCGGAATCAATACTGGAGTACATGCAGGCAAAATAAGCAAAATGGTTTGAAGGTTTGAATGTACCAAGGATTCTATACCAGGTCAAAAGCCCTGAAAAATGGCGATTCATAGTCTACAATGACCGGACACAACAACAAATTACAACTATCTTCTGAGATTCTTACTATCCGGTTTCGCAATTACATGGCCAATTCATCTTCAACACAACTCCAGCACAGAAGCCTTGCCGCCGTATGGCACCCCTGCACGCAAATGAAACAGCACGAGACCTATCCGCTCGTTCCTATTGTCAGCGGCAAAGGCGCATGGTTATACGATGCCGACGGTAACCGCTATCTGGATGCGATCGGTTCTTGGTGGGTCAATTTGTTCGGTCATGCCAATCCGGTCATTAATGCCGCGATCCGCGACCAATTGGAAAAAATCGAGCATGTCATGCTGGCGGGCTTTACCCATGAACCGGTCGTCGCACTATCGGAGCGGCTCAAACGCATCGCACCCGGTTCGCTCGGACATTGTTTTTATGCCAGCGACGGCGCATCGGCGATTGAGATCGCCTTAAAAATGAGTTTTCACTACTGGCTTTTGAACGGGCAGCCGCAAAAAAACGGTTTTATCAGCCTGCAAAATGATTATCACGGCGAAACCCTCGGCGCGTTATCCGTCACCGATGTAGCCATTTTTCGCGAAACGTATGCGCCATTGCTCAGACCCTGCACCCATGTCCCCACACCGGACTGGCGCTACGCGGCAGCAGGCGAATCCGCTGAAGCTTACGCGCTCCGCGCCGCTGCGGCATTGGAACACTATCTGGCGGAACATCATGCGCAAACAGCTGCGCTCATTCTTGAACCGCTGGTTCAAGGCGCGGCGGGAATGGGCATGTACCATCCCATTTATTTACAATGCGCCCGAGAAATTTGCGACCGCTATCAAGTGCATTTGATCGCCGATGAAATCGCGGTCGGTTTTGGCCGTACCGGAACCCTGTTTGCTTGTAACCAGGCAAATATCGCGCCGGATTTCTTATGTTTGTCGAAAGGATTGAGCGGCGGCTACTTGCCGCTTTCCGTCGTAATGACGACCGATGTTGTTTTTCAGGCTTTTTACGATGACAAAACCGCACGCGCTTTTTTGCATTCGCATTCGCACACCGGCAACGCGCTGGCATGCCGCGCCGCTTTGGCTTCTCTGGATATTTTTGAACAAGACCAGGTTATTACAGCAAACAAACATAAGGCCGCGTACCTGAATCGCATTGCAGCACCGTTAGCGGCTCATCCCAAAGTGTGGAATTTCCGTAATTGCGGCATGATCTGGGCGTTCGAGGTCGAAACGGATGATGTCGATTTTGCCGCGCAGTGCTTTCAAGCCGGATTGAAGCAACAATTAGTGTTGCGCCCTCTGGGGAAAACCATTTATTTCATGCCGCCTTATATTATTAACGAGCAGGAAATGAATTTACTGGTCGACGGCACGTTGCACGTGCTGAATACGCTCTAACTTCATAACAGCGAGTAAATGCGATGCAACTGACATTTTTAGGCGCAGCAGGCGAAGTAACCGGCTCCAGCTATCTGATCGAAACCGGATCGGTTCGTTTTTTGGTCGATTGCGGCATGTTTCAGGGTGGACGCGAAGCCGACAAGAAAAACCGCACGGCTTTTAAATACGATCCCAAAACCATCGATTTTGTCTTGCTGACGCATGCACATATCGATCATTCCGGTTTATTGCCGCGGTTGAGCGCGTGGGGTTTTCGCGGTCCGGTTTATTGCACTGCGGCAACGGCGGATTTATTGCAGGTAATGTTGAAAGATAGTGCGTACATTCAGGAAAAAGAAATCGAATGGCGCAATCAATCGCGCCGCCGCGGTCAATCCACTCAGGAGCTTGCACCGCTGTATACCGTAGCGCAGGCGGAAGCACTGTTAAAGCAATTGCAGCGCGTCGATTACAATACCGAACTCAATCCGCATCCGTCGATACGCTGTTGTTTCCGTGAAGCCGGTCATATTCTCGGTTCCGCTATCATCGAGTTGTGGGTCAAAAAACAGACCGGCACCAAGAAAATTGTGTTCTCCGGCGATCTGGGGACACCCGGCCATCCGATTGTGCGCGATCCGGCTTTCATCCGCCAGGCGGATATCCTGCTGATCGAATCCACTTATGGCAATCGCCTGCACCGCAACATGCCGGATACCATCGAGGAGCTCGTTTATGCCATTAACAACACGCTCGTGCATAAAGGCGGCAATGTCATCATTCCGGCTTTTACCGTCGGGCGGACGCAGGATTTGTTGTTTTTGCTGATTGACTTGTACCGCCAGGGCAAACTGGGCGAAATGGCGATTTATGTCGATTCGCCGATGGCGCGGGCGGCAACGGAAATCACGCTGAAACATCTGGCATTGCTCGACGCGGAAGCTTCCGATGCGCTGCACTGGATGAATCAGAATGTGCAAAAACCACGCATTCATTTTGTGCAGGATATCGAAGAATCCATGCAGCTCAATCACATCAAGCACGGCATTATCATCATTTCAGCCAGCGGCATGTGCGATGCCGGCCGTATCAAGCATCACTTGAAATACAATCTTGACCGCGCCGAATGCAGCATCCTGATTACCGGATTCCAAGCGGAAAGAACATTGGGTAGGCGGCTTGTCGACGGCGCAAAACTAGTTAAAATTTTTGGTCAGGATATTCGCGTCAAAGCTGCCATTTATACAATCGGCGGACTCTCAGCCCATGCCGATCAGGCCGATCTGCTCAATTGGCTGGGCCACTTCGAAAAAGCGCCGGAAAATATTTTTGTGGTGCACGGCGAACTCAGCAACTCCACCGCCTTAGCCGCTGCCATTCAGCAGAAACTCAATTGGACGGCAACTATTCCGGAATATTTGTCTGTTGTTACGCTGTAAATCCGCAGCACCGGGTTCAGCTGCACTATCCAGGCGGATTCAACCCACTGAGGAATTACTGGCATTCAAGAACGATACGCAGCGCTTGGTGAGCGGCGCATACGGCCCTTCCATCAGCGATTAGCCGTCCGGAACGAGAAATTGTTTATAATTTAGTCCTTAAAACAAGTCATTTTTCTAAATTTCTTGTAATCTTTTGCACCTAATATCAATGTTTAATGACATTTATCCCGGTTAAAGTATGGCTTGAAAAGCGCGAGGCGTTATAATAGCGGTTAATAACCTAGTAAACTGCTAAACATTACCCCTATGCTACAAACCTTATTCCAAAGAACACCGCTACTGGACGGCGATGACATCAACCTGAAACGTGAAGAAATCCGCGCTTATTTTCACAACACGCTGGATCGTTACGAACAACTCTTTGAAACGCTGCGCACTGACGAGGCCTATTACAAAAAACCGATCTCACTGCGCCACCCGCTGATTTTTTATCTCGGCCATACCGCCACATTTTTCGTCAATAAATTGATTCTCGCCGGGCTGATCCCCGAACGCATCAATCCCCGGCTGGAATCGATCTTCGCCGTCGGTGTCGACGAAATGAGCTGGGACGATCTCGATAGCACGCACTACGATTGGCCGACGGTCGGCGAAGTGCGCGCGTACCGCAAAACCATGCGCGCCATGGTCGACAAGCTGATCGCAACGATGCCGCTGGCCTTGCCGATCACCTGGGAAAGCTCGTGGTGGCCGATTGTGATGGGGATCGAGCATGAACGCATTCACCTGGAAACATCGTCGGTTCTGATCCGCCAGCACGCGCTGCATTTCGTGCAACCGCACCCGGATTGGCAGCCGTGCCGCACATCCGGCGCCGCGCCGCAGAATGCTTTAATCAACGTCGCCGCCGGAACGGTCACGCTGCATAAAACCAGAACCAATCATCAGCATTACGGCTGGGATAACGAATATGGCATGCACAGCGCCGATATTGCCGCTTTCCAAGCCAGCAAATACTTGGTCAGTAATCAGGAATTTCTGGCGTTTGTCGAAGCCGGCGGCTACCGCACCGGTAGTTACTGGCCGGAAGAAGGACGTGCCTGGCAAAAATTCACCCAAGCCGAATACCCCACTTTTTGGATCAAGAAAGGCAATGACTGGTGTTTGCGCCTGATGACCGAGGAAGTGCCGATGCCGTGGGATTGGCCGGTTGAAGTCAATTATCACGAAGCCAAAGCGTTCTGTAACTGGAAAGCCGAAACGACCAAGCAACCGGTACGGCTGCCGACCGAGGACGAATGGTACCGGCTGTACGATACCGCGCAATTATCTGAAGTACCGCCGGACGCAAAAGCCAGCGGCAATCTGCATCTGGATTACTATGCGTCGAGCTGTCCGGTCACCGAATTCCCGCAAGGCGAGTTTTTCGATATCACCGGTAACGTCTGGCAATGGACCGAAACGCCGACCTACCCGTTCGAGGGATTCGACGTGCATCCGTTGTACGACGATTTCACCACGCCGACGTTCGATAATCAGCATAATCTGATTAAAGGCGGTTCGTGGATTGCTTGTGGCAACGAATCGATCCGCAGCTCGCGCTACGCCTTCCGTCGCCATTTCTTCCAGCACGCGGGTTTCCGCTATGTCGTGTCGGACGCACCAGCCACACTGCCGGGTTCCAACTACGAAACTGACAAATTGCTGTCGGAATACGCCGAGTTTCATTACGGCGATATGTATTTTGACGTGCCCAATTTCTCCAAGGCACTCGCGGATATCGCCATCGCCGCGACGGGTAACCGGCCTAAACGCAGCGCGCTGGATTTAGGCTGTGCTTCCGGCCGCTCGACCTTCGAGCTGGCCACAGTGTTCGATCATGTCACCGGTATCGATTTCTCCGCGCGTTTCATCGGCCAGGGTGTGCAACTCGCACAGCAAGGTGTTTTGCGCTACACACTGACCGACGAAGGCGAGCTGGTGTCGTACAAGGAACGCACATTAACCGGCCTGGGCCTGGATCACGTCAAACATAAGGTCGAATTTTTCCAGGGCGATGCCTGTAATTTAAAATCCATTTTCACCGGCTACGACCTGATCCTCGCTGCCAACCTGATCGACCGGTTATACGATCCGGCCAAGCTGCTCAATAGCATTCACACGCGCATCAATATGGGCGGTTTGCTGATGATCACGTCGCCGTATACCTGGCTCACCGAACACACCAAGAAAGAAGCGTGGGTCGGCGGCTTCAAGCGCGACGGTGAAAACTTCACCACGCTCGACGGCCTGAAAGAAATGCTCGGCCCGCACTTCCGTCTGATCCAAGGGCCGCAAGCCGTGCCGTTCGTGATCCGCGAAACCAAACGCAAATTCCAGCACACGCTGGCGGAAGTCACCATCTGGGAGCGTATCGCTTGAGCGAAGCGTTCGATTTCGACAGGGAAATCAATCGCGAAGGAACTCACAGTGTCAAATACGATGGACGGCAAACCATGTTCGGCAAAGCCGATGTCATCCCGGCGTGGGTGGCGGACATGGATTTCGCCGCCCCGCCCGCGGTTACACGAGCGCTGACTGAGCGCGCACAACACCCGATCTACGGTTACACCGTATTTCCCGATAACCTGTATGACGCGCTGATCGGCTGGCTGCAACGGCGGCACGGCTGGGCGGTACAGCGCGACTGGATCGTTATGTGCCCCGGCGTGGTGCCGTCGATCAACGCCGCTGTGATGGCGTTCACCCAACCCGGCGAAGCCGTCATCGTCCAACCGCCGGTGTATTTCCCGTTCTTCTCCGCCGTCACGCAAACCGGCCGCAAGCTGATCCAAAACCCGCTGCGCCACGACCATGGCCGTTACACCATCGACTTCGACCATTTGGAACAGTGCGCCCGGCAAGCCAAACTGCTGCTGCTGTGTTCGCCACACAACCCGGTCGGACGCGTGTGGTCGCCGGAAGAATTGCAGCAACTGCAACAAATCGCCACCCGCCACAACCTGATCGTGTTTTCCGATGAAATCCACCACGACTTGATCTACCCCGGCCACCGCCACCACGTGTTGGCTGCCATTGTCAACAATAACAGCAACCTGATCACCGCCGTCGCGCCAAGCAAAACCTTCAATATCCCCGGCTTGAATCTATCCGCGCTGATCATCCCCGATAAAACCGTGCGTCATGCTGTCGCGCAAGTCTTCACCCAATTCCACGTCAGCGCCTCCAACCCGTTCAGCGTCGCCGCCTTCGAAGCCGCCTACCGCGACGGTGAAGCCTGGCTCACCGCATTACAGAATTACCTGCAAGACACCCGTACCAGCGTCGAACACTTCGTCGCGGAACATTTGCCGGACATGCGCGTGATCCAAGCCGAAGGCACCTACCTGCTCTGGTTCGATTGCCGCGAGTGGCACATGACCGACGCGCAACTGAAACACTTCTTTATCCACAAAGCCGGTGTCGGCCTGAATCCGGGCGTGCAATTCGGGCAGGAAGGCAGCGGGTTCATGCGGTTGAATATTGGGGCGCCGAGGAAAACGGTTTTGGTGGTGCTGGAGAGGATAAAACGGGCAATGCGCGGATAATTCTGGCGTATATGGCCGCCTTGTGGCCTGCTCCTGAGTAGAAGCGGGGACATTACGTTCAACGTCAAGGTACGTCAGAAACGCTTCGACTTCTGAACTCCCCATCTCTTTGGGTTGACGTTTGTGATGAAACAAAATAAAACGTTTTATCCAATCCACATAGGTATTTTCAGTACGAATAGAATAGTGCTTTACACGTATACATTCGCGAACTTGATCCAGCAGTTTTGGAGATTTACTCATCCGTGTTTTTTTAGGCCCGTATAAAATACATAATCATCATATCCTAATGAACAAAACAGAAGAATGCTCTAGCATTCTCATTTAGGAAACCAAGTTAAATTATTTTGAATATGTTTAATTTTAGTTGGGCCACGAGATAAACGCACATGACCATACGCAAGCTTACCCTCGTTTTTGTTTACACTGCGCTTCTTGGGATGATGGCGGGCTGTGCTTCGTTCGACCGTGTGGCGGTAACAAAATTTGAGCCGACACGAACCGATGCGAATGCTCAATTTTTCAAATTCACGGCATTCGCCGATGCGGCGTATCCGCTCACGTCGGAGGAAGCTGAACGAACACGGATTGACTGGCTAGAAACATGGCTGCGAGACAACAATTATGACGCCAAGAGGTATGAAGTTATTTCGCGTGTTCCCGTCCTAAGAAAGAAAGGGGTGTTTGGCGATATTTACGACATCTTCTACGAGATCAGGGTTGCCAAATAAGCCCAACCAATCGGTCGAGAGGGACGCTTCGCGGCGTAGCCGCTCGCGCCCCTCACCTTTACGTTAGATTTCCAAAGAGGCATCGTGTAAATGTATAACCTACTTGTAACTGCACATGAAGGCGCATGGGAACTACCCGCGTATGAATACACACGAGATAGATTCCTTGAGCATACAAATGACAAAGAAAAAACCTTGCTCAAGACACTTACGTCCGAACACATTGAACTTCTAAAGTCGTTTCCGTGCCTGTTTGCATATGAGGGAAAAAAAGAATCAGTACGAGTCGGTTATATTCGGTCTCTCAAGGAGCGAAGTCGCTCGATTATGATTGAATATGATTTCGAAACTGACATCCCGCCAATTCCATTCTCAGATATTGCGCCAATCGTGAATCTTCTCGATATTGGCGAATGGGAAATGAATAGAACGCACTGGGCGGTTAAAGATGAAGATTTATTCAGCCGACTGCACGCGGCGGGTCTAATCGATGAGAGATTTATCAATCCCGTTGGTCGCACCGGTAAGCTCGAAGAGCTGAGCTTCAAAGTTGCGTTTTCTTTCCCCGGCGAGGTTCGCGACTGTGTTCTCACAATAGTAAACCGCCTTAAAAGTTCCTTGCCCGCAGGCTCAATTTTTTACGACGACGATTTTACAGCACAATTGGCGAGGCCAAATTTGGATAGTTTGCTTCAATCTGTTTATCTTAAAAATTCCGACTTGATCGTTGTGTTCTTGTCCAAAGAATACGAAAAGAAAAAATGGTGCGGTATAGAGTGGCGAGCAATCCGTGGAATTATCAACAATAAAAGTGATCACGCCATCATGTTTGTAAGGTCTGATGATGCCGAAATTCCTGGCGTTTTTGAACACGATGGTTACATTGATCTACAACGATTCACCCCAGAAGAAGTGGCAGGTTTTATTCTGGATCGAGTTCGCCTAAATGAGCAGCACGTAGGTTGAGGTGAAGAACGAACCCCAACATCAACAAAATCGCCAACCATTGAGCTTCTTCATCCACCCAGCCGGTATCGGCCTGAATCCCGGCGTGCAATCCGGAACCGTGAGCAGCGATTTTATGCAGTTGAATATTGAAGCGCCAAAATAGACGGTTTTACGCGTGCTGGAGAAAATCAGATTGGCTATGCATCGATAGCGTTACGTTCCCAAACTTGAAGAACGAAATAAATTTGGCATGATGACAAAGCTAAATGGGTCAATTAGTTGGAAGTATCAGAAAGTGCCGTAAACTACCATATTTTAGATTTCATTTATGACGTACTATATTGCGTTATTTTGAACGTGCGATTTTAATCATAGCATTGGAGCAAAGGGAAATTCGATGTTTTGTACGCAATGTGGCAAGGAAATAATAGATGATGCGAAGTTTTGCAGGCATTGCGGAGCACCTCTGGAAGCCACGGATCAGAAAACTGTGCCAGAACCCAATGTAGTTTTGTCGACTACTTTGCCCATGCCAATACAGGCTACTGCTTCTGTTGCCCAAATTCGCCCGTGGGTTCGCTACTGGGCGCGTATGTTCGACCTCTACTTGATCTCCATCGTGAGTGGCATAGTCATCAGCTTCCTCTATCCAGACGCGCTCAGCGAGCAGAATAGTGATCAATTTGATCAATTGTTTGGGTTTAGCGTATTTTTTGCTTGGGTGTTCATCGAATCGTTATTCCTTTCAACAACTGGTACAACGCCCGGCAAGTGGCTTTTCAAGATCCGCCTTATACCACCGTCAGGAGAGACACCGGATTATTCAACTGCTTTCTCAAGAAGTTTTAAGGTTTGGTGGTGCGGTTTAGGTATTGGATTTCCACTTATCAGTCTCATCACTCTCATAATGTCGTATAACAAATTGACAAAGAACGGTATAACCAGCTGGGACAAAGATAATGGATTCACTGTTGCGCATGAGCAGATTGGTCTGCTACGGGTGATTTTTGCTATCGCTTTCTTTGTTAGCTTCCTGTTTCTTGCCGCCATCGGAAGTGCAGTGGATATCGAGCAAATAATTCCAGCCGACGCTAATTCGTGGCACGTTTGAGCTGCCGTTAGCCACCTTGTTGAATCTGATTGTTGTTCACAGCAAATGGAAAGCCTACGTCATCCAGGATCAGCGATGGCAATCAGTTCGTAAGTTGGAAAGCGGCATAAATCCCAGAAAAACCGCCTAACTCCGGCTTTCACATTTCATCCAACCCAACATGCTGTCATAATGCCATCGCTATGTCTTCCACTTCCCGATTGTTTATCGCATTACTATGCCTGCTGCATTTGACAGGATGCGCTGTCATAGCGGTTGCCGATGCGGTCGTCACTACTGCTGCGACCGCAGCCAAAGTCACTGTTAAAGCGGTTGGCGCCGTTGCCGACGCGGTTATTCCCGACAGCAAGGAAAAAGAAAAAAATACCGAACCGGAAAAATGAGGAATGTTTAACGGCATTCCTCCGATGAGTCGAGTGGAAACGCTTGATACACAGGTTGGACAAAAAAACCGGCGAGAATCAACTGCAAGCATCACACATCAGCCGATACCAGCCGTTTGGCGGGAAACCAGATCGTGAACCGGCTGCCTTTACCGACCTGACTGGTAATTTCGAGGCGTGCCTCGTGCCGGTTCAATACATGTTTGACAATCGCGAGTCCCAATCCGGTGCCGCCGGTTTCCCGTGAACGGCTGCTATCGACGCGATAAAAGCGTTCCGTTAAACGGGGAATGTGTTCCGGTTCGATGCCGATGCCGCTGTCTTGCACCCAGAATACCCCCTGCCCGTTGCGTTTCTCCCAATTGATCGTAATCTCGCCCCGATCCGGGGTGTAGCGAATGGCATTGCTGATCAGGTTGCCAAATGCGCTGCGCAATTCTTCCTCGCTGCCCAATAATTGATCTTTCGCGGCAACATTCAATTTGATTTGGTGGCGCCCCCCGCTGAGCGATTCAGCGTCCTGCAGAACAGCGTGCAGCAAATTCACGACATCCACGGTCTTTTCGCTCACTTTATTCTGTTCATTTTCCAGTCGCGACAAAATCAGCAAATCTTCAATCAACCGTTGCATGCGGAATGTTTGTTCCGTCATTAACGCCAGGGCACGCTTATTGAAACCGGTATTGACCTGCTCATCGGCTGATAAGGTTTCAAGAAACCCGCCGATGACGGTCAGCGGCGTGCGCAACTCATGAGAGACATTGGCGATAAAGTCGCGCCGCATCGTTTCTATTTTTTCAAAACGCGTAATATCGCGGCTGATCAGTAGTTTCTGGTTATAACCGTACGGCACTAATTGCAGCGAAACGATGATGCCGTGCTGGCGCGTTTGTTTCAGAATCAGAGGATTGCTGAACTGGCCCGCGGCAAGATACGTCACAAACGGTATTTGCCTGACCAGATAGGTAATTTGCTGCCCTGCATCCAGTGACAGATTAATCCCCAAATGCTGTTCGGCAATCGGATTACACCATTCAATCCGGTCATTTTCATCCAGAATCACAATGCCATCAGGCATCGCGGACGTAACACTTTGCATGCGCTCCAGCGCCAAGCTGAGTAACTCCTGGCTTTGACTATGCTGGCGCACATAACGCGCCAAATGGGCAAAAACATCATCCCAGGCGCCGGAGCCCGCCGGAATACTGGCCGGTGTATGATCGGAAAGTTGCAGCCAGCGCTCCAATGCAACGATGTGACGGATATGATGAAACACCATCCATAACATGACGACGCCGAAGAAAAACAAAGCATTCGCGGCGCCAAGAATCATCCAGAGTAACGCGGTAATGAAGATGACAAAAAGAATGTTAGAGGAACGCTGCCAGATATCGGACACTTAATAAATCCTGAGAAAAGTCATTAGGTGAAGAAAATTCCGGCTGAGATCGTTTTGAGAATTGGCTGTTTCATGGGTCGACAATAATAACTTTGCATTTTTTCTTAAATTAATAGGCCTGGTATCCATGCGTAGCGATCAAAGTTTAACTGTCAGAATCGGAATCCTTGACTGACCGCACGGCTGTCGCGGAAAACCGGTAACCCGCGCCGCGGACAGTTTGTATCCATTCATCCTTACCCGCTAATTGTAGCGCTTTGCGCAACCGGCGGATATGCACGTCGACGGTACGCTCCTCAACGAACACATGATCGCCCCACACACGGTCGAGCAATTGACTGCGTGAATAAACCCGTTCGGTATGCGTCATCATGAAATGCAGCAAGCGATATTCCGTTGGTCCCAATTCAATTTCCTGATTTCCGGCCGTCACGCGGTGATTCACCGGTTCAAGCCGCAAACCATCGATTTCAACCGCTTCGTCGGAGGCTTCAGGAATCAGTCTGCGCAACACGGCATTGATACGCGCAACCAGCTCACGCGGCGAGAACGGCTTGGTGATGTAATCGTCCGCCCCCATTTCCAACCCGGCGACTTTATCGGTTTCCTGCGTACGTGCGGTGAGCATGATGATCGGAATCAAGCGTGTGCGTTCGTTACGCCGCAGCACCCGGGCGAATTCAACGCCACTCATTCCCGGCAGCATCCAATCCAGCAGAATCAGATCCGGCAATGCCGCCGTGATCAGCATCATGGCTTTCTCGGCATTATCCGCGCAAACTGTCTCATAACCGGCTTGCTGCAAATTATAAGTGATCAATTCCTGTATCGCAGCTTCGTCTTCCACAATCAATATTGTTGCCGTCATATAAATTCCTGTATCGATCAATTTTTTCCGTACAGTTTGCTACAATGCACCCCATCAGCTTTTAATCCCAATGCAGTGAATACGACATGGCCGGTTTAACCAAAGACACTCCTCATCCGACTGAAATTAAGTTACACCAAAAATCCAGAATTCTGGATATCGCTTTCTCCGATGGCAAAACTTTCCAATTTCCCTGTGAGTTTTTGCGCGTTTATTCGCCCTCTGCCGAAGTCAGCGGACATGGCCCCGGGCAGGAAGTGCTGCAAACCGGTAAGAAAATGGTCAGTATCATCAAAATCGAACCGGTTGGTAATTATGCCATACAGCTTAATTTTACTGACGGCCATAATACCGGGCTTTATTCATGGGACTTGCTCTATAACTTCGGTCTTAATCAGGATAAAATGTGGCAACGGTATCTGCAGCGCATGGACGAAGCAGGCGCCAGCCGTGAACCCGCAAACCGGGTCACTGCCACGCAGCATTCCTGCAAGTAAATTTTTACCGGTCATCATTCAGCCATCACACTCTACAATTCAATTCCCGTCATGACAAAAACTACCCATTTTGGCTTTAATACCGTTGCAGAAGAAGAAAAAGCCGGCAAAGTCGCGGAAGTATTTCATTCCGTAGCGGAACGCTATAACCTGATGAACGATTTAATGTCGGCCGGTCTGCACCGCGTATGGAAGCGTTTCACCATTGAAGTCAGCGGCGTTAAAAAAGGCGACAAGGTGTTGGATATTGCAGGAGGCACCGGTGATTTAAGCGCGCTCTTTTTACAGAAAGTAGGTAAGTCCGGTGAAGTTTGGCTGACCGATATTAATAATTCCATGTTATCCATCGGCCGCGATCGCATGATCGATGAAGGCACACCCACGCCGGTGGCGCAATGCGATGCCGAAAAATTGCCTTTTCCCGATAATTATTTCAACTGCGTCAGCGTAGCATTCGGCCTGAGAAATATGACGCACAAAGATGTCGCGCTCAAAGAGATGCTCCGGGTCATCAAGCCGGGCGGAACGGTTATCGTGCTGGAATTTTCCAAAGTTTGGAAACCGCTGCAACCCGCTTATGATACCTATTCATTCAAGCTACTTCCGGCCATGGGAAAAGTGATCGCCGACGATGCGGAAAGCTATCGGTATTTAGCCGAATCGATCCGCATGCACCCTTCCCAGCCTGAATTAAAGGAATTGATGGAACAAGCCGGTTTTGACCGCGTGGAGTATTTCAATTTAACCGCAGGTATCGTGGCGCTCCATCGAGGCTACAAGTTTTAAACATACAACCGCCATTAAGGAGCGGCGCTACTCACAATATCCCGCTCCAGCAATTTCAATTTTTCTTTCATCAAATTACCGATGAATAATTGCGGTTCGGATGGCGTAAGGTTTTCGTAGCGCTCACGTTGCCGGATTCTTTCCATCGCCTGAATGAAGTGCTCAACGAACTGGTAAGGTTTATCTTCCAGATTTTTAAACAGCGCTTCGCCAAAATAAGTGTATTCATTTTCATTTGAACAGCCGAATGAAGCCTTATCCGGCGCGGCTGCGGTAAAAATCAGCGAATACTCGTTCTGCAACGCTTTGATAAAACCGCCGGAGTAACACGCCGAAATCAAAATAATGCGCCAGCGGATATCGGCATCATCCAAATAAGCTCTGATATCTTCCGGGCGGATATTATTCAGCTCAAGCGGCCACATTTGCACTGCAAGTTCATGATCCATCGATCCGTGGCTGGTCAAGTAGAGCAGCGCCACGTCTTCGTCAGGATTCATTTTGCTGCCAATATGCTTTAATGCAATTCTCAGGTTTGTCGAAGATGCCAACGGTGTTGTATCCAGCGTTTTTAGGTTATTTATCAGTGCAACAGATCGTCCCGATGTACCCAGGCGTTCGTCCATGACACGCTGTACATGTCCAATTTCCTTCATGAAGACATCCTGAGAGGAATCGGAACCAAATCCTATAAAGAAAAGATCATTGACGCCTGTAACACCGGGTTTTATCGGATCCAGGGCGTTGTTCAGAAGCCGGTATTGGCTGTAATACACATGTTCCTGATTGACTTCATGCAGCGCGCCGGTGGAATACGCGGCCAACTCATTATCATCGTCATACCCTTCGTACCAAAAGCTGAACGATAAATTGACCAACGGATACGAAGCGCCCAGCCACAGCGCGGCAATCAATGCCGCTTTAGGTTTGTTCCATTCCAGCAATTGCAGCGCGATATAAAAACAAATCGCTAAGGCCCACGCGATAAAAGCGACATAACCAGCTACCAGAACCGTCACTGGCAAATAAGCTAAAAGGGCAAAAGAAATCAAATACAGCGCTGGCAAAACGCAATAGGTAATGACCAGAATCCTGAGTAAATCGCTTTGGTTTCCGGTTAATTTCACAAAAACATATCCCACCACCAGTGCAATCAGTAACTTAACACCCAAATAACCGAGTCCGGATAGATCGAAAACAGGATTGGGTGTAGCTGCGTAAGAAACAGCCAGTGCCGTCAGCGTATAAAAACCCAGCAGCAGAATAAATTGATCGTAAGAAACGGTTATCCGATCGGTTGCACCTCGGCGAAAAGCCAGTAACTGAATACCGCAATAAAGATTCAGAAAGAGTATCCGGAATTCCTTGATTAACGCCGAGTGCTTTGATTCTTTGGGAATGCTCGTATATACATCCATTCTTCTCTCCGGATAACGATCGGTGACTACAGCGTGCTATGAACGGCATTAATCGATGTGAATATAGGTGCCGTGACAGCCGGTTCCGGCAAAATTACCGCTAAGTCTTATTGGGCCTGCGTTCTATTAAATCATGAGAAAACAAGGAGAATCGGCCTTAATTCAGATAATCCACTTGAAATAAAGTTCAGCCATGTAATGACATGTTTCATGGACCCTGTAGTGGCGCTTTCAGCCTTACAGCAAAACGGATTTATGTTCAATTGGCAGGAAGCTCATGTGCTTGCTGAAAACGCAAAGAAGCGGGCATTTTATAGCGTTGCTATCGTTCTTCCATTAATAATCGATACGATACACTGTGCCTATCGATTCAAATTCTTTACTTGCGGAGCGTATTTTATGACCACAGCATTGCACGAAATTGACGAACGCACCAATTTGACTACCAATAATAAGTTTGAACTGTTGTTGTTTAGACTGGGTGAAGCTTCCAACAACGGTCAACGGGAATTATTCGGTATCAATGTATTCAAAATTCGTGAAATCCTGGTCATGCCCACCATCACCGAAATCGCCAACGCCCCCCCTGATGTGATGGGTGTAGCGAATGTTCGCGGTCAAGTGATTACCGTGATCAATTTACCTAAAGTGGTCGGCTGCACGCCGAGAAAAGGACTCCCGATCATGCTGGTCACTGAGTATGCGCGCTCGACCCAGGCTTTCGCTGTCGAAGAAGTCAGCGAAATTGTGCGCTTGGAGTGGAATCAAGTGATCGCAGCAGAAGGCAAAGGCGGCAAATTGGTCACCAGTATTGCTCGTATCGACGGTAACACAGAAAGCTCCCGGCTGGCGCAAGTGCTGGATGTTGAACAGATACTGCGCGATGTGCTCCCTGCGCAGATTGCAGAAATGTCACTCGATAAAATCGGCCCCGAGATCAAATTGCCCGATGGAAAAGTCATTCTGGCTGCCGACGATTCGCCATTGGCGCGCAGTATGGTTGAGAATGAACTCAAAGCGCTTAATATTCCTTATGTCATGACCAAAACCGGACTGGAAGCCTGGAATCGGATTCAAGCCATGTCGGAGGCTGCCGCAAGCGAAGGTAAGACGATTCAGGACAAAGTCGCTCTGGTCCTGACCGATCTGGAAATGCCGGAAATGGATGGCTTCACCCTGACCCGTAACATCAAGAGTGATCAACGATTCAAATCCATCCCGGTCGTGATTCATTCTTCATTAACGGGTGAAACCAATGAAAAACACGTCAAATCGGTTGGTGCTGATGCTTATATCGCCAAATTTGTCGCTGAGGAATTAGCGGAAACAATCCGCAAGGCTTTGCAATAACAGTATCCTACTGATGCGCTTAACTGGCAGGGTAAGTACACTGAAATCACTATTCAGTATCTTACCCTTTCACTGCCATGGTAAAGCTACAGCAAAGTGAACACGATCGAGAGTCCCCCTGTCTACCGCGCTCAACTACCCACGATTGCTTTAACCATTCAGCCGTCAAAGCGCACGGTAAATACCAGCTGGTCAAATGGTTTGTTGTCTGCGGCGCAGCACGAAACCTAGCAATCCCAACCCAGCTAACAGCATGGCATAAGTTGCGGGTTCTGGTACTGCAACGATGGGAGAAAGCAGGAATGCCCGGGAGCCGCCACCGGGAGCACCTTCCAAATGCCCCCAGCCGATGATCTGCCCGTGATTGTTGATGCCGACAGCCGAAAGCTCACTCCATCCAGCTTCAACGACCGGCGCAAGTAACGAAAGATCAGTTATAGTACCTTCGCTATAGAGGAAGGCACTGCGAATACAATTGTCGCAATAACTGTTTATCCCCCCCACGACTTGCCCCATATCATTGATAGCATCCGCACGGCTGTCAATCGGCGTGCCTAGACCGGAAATATTCGAGCTTCCTGCATCGCTGATAAATGCTTCAACAAGCTGATAACCGGTAAAGTCATTATAAAATCCGGAAAATCCAACGACCTGTCCTGAATTGTTAATAGCTCGCCCAATACTATCTGTCGCGCCGTTAAGGGTAGTCAAATCGGTCATTCCAATACCGTTTGCACCGGTTATAAAGGCGTGCTGAGCGGGTGCATCGGAAGTGGAAGAGACACCCGTTACTTGCCCTGAATCGTTAATGCTATAGGCCGCGCTATAATCCCCGCTCAAAGTTCCCAGGTCGGTCATTCCAACGCCGTTCGGACCGGTAATGAAAGCGTGATACGCTGCATTTCCCGCCGTGGAAGAAACTCCGACTACCTGCCCAAAATTGTTAATGCCATAAGCAATGCTGTAATCTCCACCCAAGGTGCCCAAATCAGACATTCCCACGCCGTTGGGTCCGGTAATGAAAGCGTGCAGATCGCCTGTATCCGTAAAAGAATAACCGGCTACCTGCCCGGCATTATTGATATCCGAAGCAAAACTTCTGGTTCCGCCAAGGGTATCCAAATAGCTCATTCCTATGCCATTTGCGCCGGTTATGAAAGCACGATCCACGCCATTACCATTGCCCACCACTTGACCGGAATCGTTAATCGCTTGCGCAACACTGTATGTTCCGCCAAGAGTGCCCAGACCAACAATCGACCACTCCGCAGCCGCAGCTGCCGGAATCGAAGCAGCCAACATTCCAGTGAATGAAATTGTGATGCATTTAAGTCTTGAAAGATTTTTGCTCATTATTATTCCCCTTTGAGTAGATGTATTAACTTGCAGTTGGGCCGATCATCAAAGCCAATCGTAAATCTCAGCTGACATAACAACTCTATTTTCTAATGACTGTTTGAACTGACTTTGCGTACTAAGCCGTTTGGAATAGTAATGTTCACTACTTTGAATAATGAGGCAGAATAGCGCCTGATTCACCCGCTATTTCTCAAATTATTACTCATAATTCTGACGATATATAAGAAAAAAAGCGATTCTATCCATTAAGAATTAGATGGTTATATTCATTTTTCTCCTATAAAAAAACTTATCTTAATGATTAAAATAAATGTAGTAAATTTATTACATGCACAGAAATTTTTCTAATTTTATATATTTATTATTTTTATATATCAATTATTTGCATTTCAATTCTAAAGCATAATATCAGATTTATCTGACAACACGCCAGCTAGCCTTCTAAGGCCCTTAATTTTATCAACAGTATCAGATACCTTCTGTGCGGTGTCACACATAATCAGACAGTTAACCTAACCACAGAATTTGGGATGGATTGTCAGAAATTTACCAGCAGTATCAAGATAATCCACGCAGACAAGGCGAATCCAATCTCTGGAGCTGTCATTGATGCAAGATTCGAAGTATCGCGCTTCAATACCCTGCTTTGCACAGCTACATTTAGTAATAAATTCAATGCCAAAACCGACATAGTTTAATGAATCAGTCCGGTGCGGATAACGCTATCAATATCACGATTCACTCAAGTGATTAATCTTTAAATCAGATACATAGACTTAACGTCAATAGAAATTTCCGGTGATTTTTCCTATAGTCAGTTAAACTTACTAAAACTTGGAATTTGCAGACCACAAAATGATTTTAAAAAGAAAATGCGCAGGATTCATGCATCAAATTATTATTGCAATCTTTTTTTCCCTGACGATAGTTACTTCCAGCATGGCTCACCAGCACATCCGTCCAGGGCTATGGGAAATCACCACTCGCTCCGATCTGTTGGCATTAGTGCCTCATATTCCTTCGGAACAAATGCAGCAATTGCATGACCTTGCCAGTCGCTATGGTTTTAAATTGCCCAAAATAGAGAACGGGGCAGCTGCAGCAAAAATCTGCATCACCCCGGAAATGGCCAAACAAGAAATTCCCGTATATTTTTATGAGAATCGTTCCGGTTGCACAGTACAGAATGCAACGCGCAAGGGTAACAATTATCAATTGGAGCTCGTTTGCTCAAATCAATATTTTAAGGGAAATGGAGTGGCACAAGGTACTTTCACTAGCCCGGAAAGCTTTTCAGGAAATACCGAATTCGACAGTACCGTTGGCGGCACTCCGATGCATGCATCGGCAGAAACGCAGGGGCGCTGGATTGGCGAGCGCTGTAGTGCCGTCAATCCTTTAACCGTAAAGTAAAAAAGAAAACTCTATTGAGAGATCTGTAATGGCATGGCTACATGCTATTCGCCGAAGGTGTGGACTTACAGTGCATGCAATACAATGGCTTGTTTTCTGCATCGTGCGATGAAACCCAGCAAAATCAATCCGGATAACAACATGGCATAGACTTGCGGTTCTGGGACCGGAGAAATAGGCATATTAAACGCAGCGCCGCCAAAAATAGCGACATCGCCTTTGGTTGAGTGGGGATTATGCAGGCCAAGTTGCACAATTCTTAACGAATGTACGGCGGAATCCAGTTCGGTAACCACTAAAATTCGATTTCCTCCGCGGTACATATCATAGGTGCCGACATCAATGCCATCCACAAAAAACTGCGCAAAGCCATCGTTATGATCCCCGGCCATAACGAAACCGACACTATTGCTGGCTACCGAAAATGAAGTGGCTGCTTGACTGGTTCCGGGTATGCCAGCGGCTGAGTCATCAAACAACCACAATTCCCGTATTCCACGCCCGCCTGTCGGTCCATCGCCGGTAACCGTCCAATCGATCCCGCCTTTTCCGGCATTTCTATATTCAATAACCGGATTTCCATGGATATTCAAAGGATTTCCATTACGCTCGGCTGTAGTCAAAGGAATCCACTCTACGGAAAAAGCGGATACGTGCGAACTGAACAACAGCAATGTGATTACTAAAATTCGTGTCATTTTCTATCTCCGATAACAAACAATACAACGCAATCAGTGGTCAGCACATCAAACTTGAAAAAATTACCGCTTTTTTACAATAAAAACTAATAAGTTTAAATACCTAAAACTTTAATCTTCTTTCAAAGATACAGTATAGATTTGTTATTTTATTAAAACTATGAGCAATTATTCCCTTTTTGCTAGGACATTCGTATCGTCTGATCCAGTACATTTGTAATGATAGCCAAAGCTATAATAAGGATTATTAACTCGATACTTGAATTCAATTTCAAGAATAAAGAGGGATTTTCCTGCTATTTCTGGAAATCAAAACACAACTCGCTCAAACCACCGGACCAGAAAATTATAGTGAATGAACGAATTGTGTACCCATTTCGATAGCTGAATATCGATCTTGATGCATAAAATGCGATACTCGATTAAGTTAGTGTGAAACCTGAAAATTTGATTGGAACCTTGGGTATACTAATTTGCCCAATATGGGCAATCCATTTGATTTGGACAGTGTCGCAGTCCAAGCAAGATACGAAAATTTGAAAAACCAAACTATCCTCTTTTTTAAATGAAAATTATTTTGGAATTAATTATATTTATTGTTGTTTTAAATATTTTCTTCAAAATATTTGCGGAAATACTTGGCGGCATGATTAAAACAGGTATTTAGATTAACTAATTGCTGATGTATAGCTTCTAACCACATCAAAATAAAGTAAAAGTGAAAATAAAAAAGCCGGTGTTCTCAACTTTATAGAACACCGGCAAAATATAAGGAGTAAAACTAATGAATACGACTGACAGACTTTACTTTCGATTAAAGAAAGGAGTATGACACACAAAGATGAGTATGACACACAAAGATACTTCTTATTACACTTTAATAGGTTGCGCTCTAATTTTAATGTACTTTCAGAAGATTTTACTTGGTATTTGAACCCAGTATAAATTTATGACCGCAATAATCCCAAGCAAATGAGCAAAGGACGCGCATCGTACCAAACGAGTACAACAATGACTATTGGTGAATCTATTGTTTTTAAATAAGGGAAATCATTAGATTTTGATGCGGCAAAACACGATTGCATTAATCATAGTACGATGATCAATGCAGCATGGACTCCACTACACGCCGATACACCGGTGAAAGCAGCAACAAAAGCGCAAAGCCGATTGGAAAAGCAATACCCCATGAATACAGCCATTCTTCGACAAAAGCCCCGGAAAAACCAAGATTCACTGCAGTGACAGTGGCCGAAACACAGCCAGTCATTGTCGCCGACATAATGAAACAATACAGGCAATGTGCTAGAAATTTTTGTTTCATGTCAGTTTTATCTATATCGAATGTTCGGAATTACGCTTTGCTGCAAAGTCTGGTCTGTAAAATCACGTAAAAATATCATAATTTAACCGCAATGGTTCTGCCCGGCGCATAAATGACTGTTATAAATTTCCCCGCGATAGCTTTGTAACACTTTAATTGCCTCAGGACGCATCACCTCCCGCGTCACGTGAATGCCGTTTTTCCGCAACTCTGCTTCCCAGTTCAACGAGCGTGGTCCTTCATTAAAACCGATCGCTTGCGCATCCTCGGAATGCGCACCGCAGACAAGTGCAGCAACACCGCTCCATAACAATACGCCCAAACATTGGCAACACGGCTCCACACTAGTTACCAGTTCAAACGAACCGTGACTAGCCAGCTCGTAACTACCCAGCAATTGTTCCGCTAAAGCCAGCGCCATAACTTCCGCATGCAGCAATGAAGACTTTCCCGGCACAACCCAATTGACACCGGGCGCAATAAGCTCATGCGTGCGCTGATCAAAAATAGCGGCAGCAAACGGCCCTCCGCCATGCTGCACATTGGTGCGCGCCAGATCGATAACCAGCGCCATTCGCTGGTTTATTTCAGGAAAAGTCCGCGGGATAGCGGTAGCCCAAGTATTGAGCCAATCCGGTATCGGCAGTTCGATAGTGGTCCAGTGTTTCACAACGCGCATTCAATAAAAATGCCTAGACTAGCAGATACAATTTGTTAGTCCAGAGTTCGGTCAAAATTTAACTGGTTTTGAATTAAAATAAGAAACTTTTCAACGCAACGAATCACAACTTGACAGTCCCTGACCGGATAAAGTCTACTATCAACCAGCTTTTAAATTTATTAATCCGCCCTGCTGCAAAGCATTTACCCCCAGTTGTCAATCATGAAGGAATCACGTGGTGTTCTCTGCACTTAAAAGCTTTAGTTTTGTGAGGTTTATCGTTTATCTGGCTTTTGCCGCAAGCTGGCTGGCATTTGCGTATTTCTTGGGCCGGTTGATTCCGGACCGGCAGTTGTGGTTCGCTTTATTAGTGACCCTGTTATTTGGTTTGCCGATTTACGTTGCGGCAATTTATGCGGTGACGATTGAAAGAATTTATTTGTCCAGTCAATTCAAAAAACTGGGCATGCTGCACTGGTTCTTTACCCGGCGGATTCTGTCGTATATCGGGTGGTTGTTGTGGTCGGTTGTTTTCGCTTTTTTACTGTTGTTTTATCTCGGTTCCGCTGAAAAACAGGAATGGGTTGTATTCTTTGCCGCTATTCCGGTTTTTGCCGTCATTTATGCGGTTTTCTATCCCATCGCGGCACGTGAATACAAACCCTACATTGCTGTGCATAAATCGCTGGCTTGGTCGCGCTGGGCGACCGCATTAACCATGGCGGTATTTTTTGTCTTATTTGTCGATCAAAGTGATGCGAACCGTCAGTATGCATCGTTAACGGAAGCCATTGCGCAAGAAAGCCTACGGCTGGATGGCACCACAAACAGCATCTTGATTCTTGAGACCAACCGGCTGCTGGGTTTCATCGAAGGCCTGAAGCGTTACGCGCTGGGCAGTCTGCATTCACTGAACGACCTGCTTTATCTCGGTGCCGTTTTCTTCGGTAGCTTGCTGTTTTTTTATAATGTGGCGTTGGGGATTTCCAGTTTCATGGTGCCCCTATCGGAATACCGCCGTGTATTTGCACCACTGCAAGATAGTGATGAACCGCCTGCCGTTTCACCGTGGGCGTGGGCAATCACCTCAGCGTTTGCCACTTTTTTTGTTTTCTTTATTTATGTGCCATCGACGGTCTATGTCGATGCCTGGTTGCGCTCGAACCCCGAGACTATCGAAGAAATCCACGCTTCACGGCAGGTTGTCGTGCAAAAAGTGGAAATGATCGGTGATGAATACTATAAACCTGGAACCGCCGCTCAGATTGAACAAGCCTATCTCGATAGCCTCAGCAAGATGGAAGCATCGCTGGGAAAACTGCGCGAAACCACCGGCACCGGTTTTCAGCAAATGACCGACAACGTCGATGCCTATCTCGACTGGTATTACAGCCTGCCGGGCGAATATGAGCGAATTGTGGCATTGGCAACCGGAGTGCTGGAAAATTGGATGGCTGAGAAACTGCAAAACTATCTCATGAAAGGCAATGTATTCGGTCCGGTACAACTTTCCATCGAAGAAGTGTTGCAGAGTAATCAGCAGTTACGCAACGAACACATGCAGAAAGTGGAACAGATTCTGGCCGAGAATCGCGTTGAGCTTCTCGATAATTCCCAGCTTGAAGTCGTACGGCACGCTTCCTTAAGTGCACTCAAGGAACCGCCGGCGCATAGCGTAATCGTCAATCTGGAAAACCGCATGCTGATTTCCGGCGGCATCGGCACCGCCGGTGCGATTACCGGCGCCATTGCCGGTAAAATCACCGCTAAAGTGGCCGGAAAAGGCATTATCAAGCTCGGTGCGCAAGCCTTGATCAAAGTAACTGCCGGTAAAGCGGTCAGTGCTTTGGGCGGTGCCGCGGCCGGTGCTGCAACGGGAGCTGCATTGGGATCGTTCATTCCCGGCATCGGCACAGCCATCGGCGCGGCTATCGGTGGTATCATTGGTGGCATCACCATTGGTTTAACTGTTGAAAAACTCCTTCTGATGCTGGAAGAAGCATTTTCACGCGAAGAATTTAAACTTCAAATCCTGCAAGCGATCGAAGAAGAACGCATCGAATTTGAAAAATTCTTGAACACACCGGCGTTGTCGGATAAAACTCCCGGCGACACCGTTACAATTGAAACACCCTGAAGTTCAAGCCAATAAACCATAACCTTGGGATTTGAATGGAACATAACGTTGCCCTGATCACGACGATTGCAGCCGGCTTTGGCTTGGCTTTGATTTTTGGTTTCATTGCCGAAAAGCTTAAAACGCCCGCACTGGTTGGTTACCTCCTGGCTGGGATTGCCATCAGCCCGACCACACCGGGATTTGTCGCGGATGTCGAGATTGCTTCGCAATTGTCGGAAATCGGTGTCATGTTATTGATGTTTGGCGTCGGATTACATTTCTCGCTGGATGACTTACTGTCGGTCAAGCGCATCGCAGTACCCGGCGCAATCGTGCAAATGGCCGTTGCAACCGGTCTGGGCATGGCTTTGGCGTCCTGGTGGGATTGGAGTCTGGGCGCCGGATTGGTGTTGGGTTTGTCGCTATCATGTGCCAGCACGGTCGTGCTGCTCAAAGCACTCGAATCGCGCGGTCTTTTGGAAACAATGAACGGCCGTATTGCCGTCGGCTGGCTGATCGTTGAAGATCTGGTTACCGTTATGATTCTGGTATTGTTGCCGTCGTTTGCGACTATGCTGGGCGGCACGAATGAAAGCGGAAGCCCAGCCGATCCGCTATGGCGCACCATCGGCATCACATTATTGCTGGTTTCCGCTTTTATCGCATTGATGCTAATCGTGGGCCGCCGCTTCCTGCCTTGGCTACTGTGGCAAGTTGCCCGCACCGGTTCGCGCGAAATGTTCACCCTGGCCGTCGTCGCAGTCGCCATTTGTATCGCCTACGGCGCCGCAGCGCTATTTAATGTGTCGTTTGCACTGGGCGCTTTCTTTGCCGGTATGGTCATGCGCGAATCCAAGTTCAGTCAGCGTGCCGCCGAAGAATCCCTGCCGTTGCGCGATGCGTTTGCCGTGCTGTTTTTTGTCTCCGTCGGCATGCTGTTTGATCCGGCTGTGCTGATCGAAGAACCGATGCGGGTTTTAGCGGTAGTCGCCATTATTATCGTCGGCAAATCGATGGCAGCCATGCTGTTAGTTCTTACTTTGCGTTATCCGCTCAATACTTCGCTGACCGTTGCCGCCAGCCTGGGGCAAATTGGTGAATTCTCCTTTATTCTCGCCGGATTGGGCTTATCGCTTGGATTGATGCCAGCGGAAGGAATGAGCTTGGTGTTGGCTGGAGCGTTAATTTCCATCGCGTTCAACCCGATTGCATTTGCCGCGGTTACGCCGTTCAGAAACTTGATATTGAAGCATTCCACTGTGGCACGAAAATACGAAAATCGCGACGATCCCTACGCGGAACTGCCGATGAGTACGGAACGTAAGTTTCTTAAGGGTCAGGTGGTGTTGGTGGGTTACGGGCATGTCGGTCAAAGTATCGCCCTGGCGTTGAACGAAAAAAATATTCCCTACATTGTTGCGGAGCAAAATCGCGAGCTGGTGCAAGATTTGCGTAAAAAAGGCACTACCGCGGTATCCGGCGATGCCACGGAACCTTCCGTGCTGATCCAAGCGCATATCAAGGATGCTGCTATGCTGGTCATTGCCACGGCGGATCCGCTGAATGTGCGGCAAATGATCGATACCGCGCGCACATTGAATCCGGATATCGAGATTGTGTTACGCAGCCGCAGCGAAGACGAGACCGCATTGCTGCGTAAAGATCAGATCGGTACGGTATTTTTTGCCGAGGAAGAGCTTGCCAACAGCATGTCGTATCATATCCTGAACCGATTCAACAAAAAATCGGAACCGGCGCCGGAATCGGTGTCGTAGCATCAGGTTCGATTGTTAAGTTTTAAACAGCTTTCCGTGAATTGAAATTTTTATGAGATTATTGCAATGACAAATCAGCGATATGCCGGTATCAATCAAGATGAAAATGAAGGACTCACACATTTAGGCCGCATCGTGCGTGACGCTTGGGTGTTCGGAATTCTGCCGGAAACGGAAACCTGTGTGGGCTGGAGCGGTTCACAGATGCAGACTTTGTACGAAAAAGTTCATGCTGCATGGGAACCTTATGCACATTTACCCAGCCGCTTGCCGGATGAATTACGTGAGCGTCACATGCGGCTGTATTCCGAGGCGATAACAAGCGCCAAGGCGAAAGGCTGGGATGCCGAGTTGAAAGAAGACGATTAACTTTTCGCCGGGAAATGAATAATCCGCGCTGGGCCTTCAAGCGCGGTTTTATTGACCAGCATCTGCAACGCCGCGGGAAATTCACTTTGTAAGCGCTTCATCACAGCCGCCATGTTATCGCGGTAATACACGGCATCGTACGCAACCGGCTGATCCAATGCATCGCGCGCCTGCCGGTTAAAATCGCGCCATGCGATATCGACCCAGCATTTACGTTCGCCATCGATGAACACAAATTCTTCATGGTCGACGATTGCCATGTACTGCATGCTGCGGATGGGAACGAACAAATGCCGTGTCGGACAACGCGACAATAGGGTAATCGCCAGGTTGTAAGTGCTTGCCGACAAGTGACGCGCTTCCCGGCTGACTTCAAGATCTCGGTAACAAGTAATTTCCATAATGAATGCGGCACAACATATTAAAATTTCATCGGAATGGCGCTTTGTTCATACTCAATACAACAACGGAAAAGCAGAGTAACCGTACTTATGTTACCTTAATGCCGTAGCGCAAAGAAACCCAATTTACACAACACTTTTATTTTCAGTTACTTCCACACTCTACATCGTTGATTGCTTCCAATGCGCCCCACCCGTCTTGAGAAACCTGCCGCCACGCGCAATAACCTGAAAACCATCGCCGCACTGTTACCCTATTTGTGGGAATTCAAAGTGCGGGTGATCCTGGCGCTCAGCCTGCTGGTACTGGCCAAACTGGCCAATGTCTCGGTACCGTTGGTTCTGAAGGAAATCGTCGATGCTCTGGACCAGCCACGCGCGGAACTGGTATTACCGGTTTTTTTACTGATCGGTTATGGCGTTTTGCGTTTGTGCAGCACTTTATTCGGCGAATTGCGTGACGCCATCTTTGCCAAAGTGACGCAACGGGCGATCCGGCGGGTTGCGAACAAGGTATTCAGCCATTTGCATTCACTGTCGTTGCGATTTCATCTGGAACGTCAGACCGGTGGTGTTTCGCGCGATATAGAACGCGGCACGCGCGGCATTTCCTTTTTGCTGAATTTCATGCTGTTTAATATCCTGCCGACGCTGCTGGAGATTGGTTTGGTGCTGGCCATCCTGATCAAGCAATACGATATCCGGTTTTCCATCATCATTTTCCTGACGCTGCTGTCTTATATCACACTGACTTTGATCGTCACCGAATGGCGCATGATTTTCCGCCGTACCATGAACAATATGGATTCCAAAGCCAATACTCAAGCAATCGACAGTTTGTTGAATTACGAAACAGTGAAATATTTCGGCAATGAAGCCTGGGAAGCGCGGCGCTACGACGAGCATTTGCAATCGTGGGAAAAGGCTGCCGTGCGCAACCAGACTTCACTGGCAACATTGAATGCCGGACAAAGCGCAATCATCGCAATCGGCGTCACCTTGCTGATGCTGCTGGCGGCTGATCAAGTCATCGACGGCGTCATGACATTGGGCGATTTGGTGCTGATCAATGCCTTTATGCTGCAACTGTACATGCCACTGCATTTTCTCGGTTTTGTTTACCGCGAAATCAAGCACTCACTGGCCGACATGGAACGCATGTTCACGTTATTGGACGAGAATAAGGAAATTCAGGACAAACCGGATGCTCAAACACTCGATGCCGGTCATGCAACCATCCGCTTTCATCATGTCGATTTCAGCTATGAAAATAACCGTCAGATACTGTTCGATGTCAGTTTCGATATCCCCGCCGGGCAAAACATTGCCGTCGTCGGTCACAGCGGTTCCGGTAAATCGACGCTGGCACGCTTGCTGTTCCGTTTTTATGACGTGCAATCGGGGTGCATTCAAATCAATGATCAGGATATTCGCGCGGTGACTCAGCAAAGCCTGCGCGCCGCGATGGGTATCGTGCCGCAGGATACCGTGCTGTTCAACGATAGTATTTATTACAACATCGCATACGGACGGCCGGAAGCCACGCAGGAGGAAGTATTTGCTGCCGCTCGCGCTGCTCATATCCATGATTTCATTGAAAGCCTGCCGGAAAAATATGCCACGATTGTGGGCGAGCGCGGTTTGAAGCTATCCGGCGGGGAAAAACAACGCGTCGCCATCGCCCGCACCATCCTGAAGAATCCGGTTATTTTGATTTTTGACGAAGCAACATCGGCGCTGGATTCCAATTCGGAGAAACGCATTCAGGCGGAACTGAAACGCATCGCCCAAAACCGCACCACACTGACCATTGCGCACCGGTTGTCGACGATTGCCGATGCCGATCAGATTCTGGTCATGGATCATGGCCGCATCATCGAACGCGGCACGCATCAACAATTGCTGGCAAGCGGCGGCACATATGCGCAGATGTGGGAATTACAACAGCAGGAGGAAATCGATCAATACCAGCACGAAAACACTATTTCCGCACCATAATCAATCGTTATTCATGCAAAAGTTATCTTTTTCATGAAGAAATCACAGCATCTTCTTGAACAACCTTACCTGTTGTTTCTGTAAAAGAAATCCGCAAGCAATAAAAAAACCCGGAAATACCGGGAAAAAACCGACTTTATCTCCAAGAATGAATTCCAAGGTGATGTGTTAACTTCTCACTCCAGAATTTGCCATCAAAAAATTGCGTAATTACATTCGAGGGAGTCATCGCAATGCTTGTATCCGTTGGTTATCTCATCATCATTATTTCTGTTTTTGGCGGCTTTGCACTGGCAGGCGGGCATCTCGCTTCGCTGTGGCAGCCGGTCGAATTGCTCATGATTGGCGGCGGCGCAGTAGGCGCTTTTGTCGTCGGCAACTCGAATAAAGCGCTCAAAGCCACATTGAAAGCGTTACCGACTGTTTTCAAAGGTTCCAAATATACCAAAGCGCTGTACATGGATTTGATGACACTGCTGTACGAAGTACTGGGAAAAATCCGCAAAGAAGGACTGATGTCGATTGAAGGCGATGTCGACGATCCCTCCAGCAGCCCTATTTTCACCAAATACCCGGACATACTGGCCGATCATCATATCACCGAATTTATCACCGATTATTTGCGCTTAATGGTCGGCGGGAACCTCAATTCGCTCGAAATCGAAAGTCTGATGGACAGTGAACTGGAAACACACCATCAGGAAGGCGAAGTGCCGATTCATGTGGTCGCCAAACTCGGCGATGGATTACCGGCTTTCGGTATTGTCGCTGCGGTGATGGGGGTGGTGCATACGATGGAATCCGTTCATCTTCCACCTTCCGAATTGGGTATTTTGATTGCCGCGGCGCTGGTCGGTACCTTCCTGGGAATTTTATTGGCGTATGGATTCGTCAGTCCGCTGTCGAGCAAACTCGAACATAATCTTCATGAGTCCAGCAAGATGTTTGAGTGCATCAAAATCACGTTATTGGCCAATTTGAACGGCTATTCACCGGTTCTGGCCATTGAGTTTGGCCGCAAAGTGCTATTCACGACTGAAAGACCGTCTTTCCTGGAACTGGAAGAGCATGTCAAACAAAGTAAATCAAAATAACCGCTCCGGAATGATGTTCCATTTGAATTGCGAGAATAATTATGGCTGATGATCTTTCACAACGCCCGATAGTCATCAAGCGAATCAAGAAAGTTGCCGGTGGTCATCACGGCGGCGCTTGGAAAATTGCTTACGCTGACTTTGTCACAGCCATGATGGCATTCTTCTTACTCATGTGGCTGCTGGGATCATCCACCAAGAGTCAATTGGAAGGCATCTCGGAGTATTTCAAAACACCGCTCAAAGTCGCCATGACGGGCGGATCGTCCATTGGCGAAACCAGTAGCATATTGAAAGGTGGCGGCACCGATCTGACCCGGCAGCACGGCGAAGTGAAAAAGGGTGAAATTAAAGACGACATCCAAGCCAAGAAAATTATGAGGGAGCGCATTGAGCGCATTAAATTGGAAGGCTTGAAGAAAAAAATTGAAGAAGCGGTTGAAAACAATCCTACATTGAAAAAATTCGCCAATCAGCTTTTGCTGGATATCACGTCCGATGGCTTAAGAATTCAGATTGTCGATGAACAAAATCGCCCTATGTTTGCACTGGGAAAAGCCGATTTGCAGCCGTATACCAAAACCATTTTGCGCGAGATTGGCAAAATGCTCAATGATGTCGAGAATAAAGTCAGTCTCTCCGGCCATACCGACGGCAAACCTTTCCCTACCGGGGACAAAGGTTACAGTAACTGGGAATTATCGGCGGATCGCGCGAATGCTTCGCGCCGCGAGCTGATTATTGGCGGCATGGATACCAACAAGGTTTTGCAAGTGATCGGTTTGTCATCTGCGGTATTGTTTGACAAGGAAGACCCTGTCAATCCGATCAACCGCCGCATCAGCATCGTCGTCATGAACGAAAAAGCCGAGAAAGCCGTGACGGTGGATGGGCAGACCATCGATGTTGATATGCAGGCTGAGCCGAGTAAAGAAATATTGCAGAATCCATAATTAACTCAATAATTTATCATGTTAAAACGAATCCACCCCGGCATTGCCGCACTGCTTATTCAGATTGTGACCATTCTGACGGTTTATTTGATTATCTTGTCACAAGCTTTTCCCAGTTTGAGTATATTTGAGTGGAGTTTGGCACAAGGGTCATTGGCGGGATTACTCAGTTATTTCATCCGCATGCCGGTATGGTGGGCTGCTATTCATTTGGGTTTCATACCGCTGGTTGTTGTTGCACTGACATGGAATATTTCTTCAACATGGTTCCTGGTATTTTTTATCGGCCTATGGCTGGTCTATGGAAAAACCTATAAAACCCAAGTACCGCTGTATCTTTCCAGTCAACGTGCCAATCAAGCGTTGGAATCACTACTGCCAGGCAAAGAGCGATTTTCTTTTGTCGATCTGGGCAGCGGATGTGGCGGTCTGTTGAATAATCTAGCCAGAACACATCAGAACGGTCAGTTTCACGGAATTGAATCAGCTCCCTTACCTTTCCTGATCAGTAAATTAAGAAGCTTTCTGGGTGTTCCAAACTGCACAATCGTGTGGGGAGATTTCTGGCAACAGGATTTTTCGCAATACGATGTCGTTTACGCTTATCTGTCACCGGTGCCGATGGCAGCGTTATGGGAAAAGGCCGGTAAGGAAATGCGTCCGGGAAGTCTGTTGATTAGCAACACATTTACCATTCCCGGTGTGACAGCGGATAAAAGCATCAAACTCGATGATTTTTCCAATTCCACGCTTTATCTGTGGAAAATTCAGCGTCCGTGAGATAGGTTCACTAAGGAAGCGCTGATTAATTCAACGAACGTGATGAAGGGCGAGGCGCACGGAACGCAACAACCGAGACATATCAATCTGATAGGCGAGGGAGTGAGTACCGCGCAACGAAGCAATTCGCTCGTGCAGTCAATTAATCAGCGCTTCCCTAAGTGCGGCGCCAAGTCGTTCCTTCCGCGCCGTCTTCGAGGATGATGCCCTGTTGTTGCAGATTTTTACGAATAGCGTCGGCATCGGAGTACCGGCCTTCTTTACGTGCGCTGATGCGTTGTTGAATCAGCAGCTCGATGTCATCCGGGGTCAAAGCATCCGATGGGCCGGTAGCGATTGTATTCTGCAAATACTCTTGCGGATTCTGCTGCAAAAGACCGAGTAAACCACCCAGTGTTTTCAGTAGTCCGGCATTCTCTTTTGAGCCCGATTTATTGATATCGCTCGCCAGATCAAACAAAACAGCAATTGCATCCGGCGTATTGAAATCATCATTCATGGCCATTTGGAATCGCTGCGCATAGGCATTATTCCAATCAAGCACTATCGCATTGACCGGACCGACGTCTTTGAGCGCAATATACAATCGATCCAACGCAAGCTTGGTGTCTCTGAGGTGTTGATCGGAATAATTCAATGGGCTGCGATAGTGCGCGCGCAGAATAAAAAAGCGCACCACTTCCGGTTGGTAAAATTTTAGAATCTCGCGCACGGTGAAGAAATTGCCCAGCGACTTCGACATTTTTTCGTTGTCGACGCGGACAAACCCATTATGCATCCAGTAATTGACAAAAGGATGATCATGCGCACCTTCGCTTTGTGCGATTTCATTTTCATGATGCGGGAACTGCAAATCCTGTCCGCCGCCATGAATATCAAAATGAATGCCTAATAACTGTTCGCTCATTGCCGAGCATTCGATGTGCCAGCCCGGACGTCCCCTGCCCCAAGGAGATTCCCAGAACGGCTCGCCCGGCTTAGCCGATTTCCACAACACAAAATCCAGCGGGTCTTTTTTACTTGAATCAATCTCGACGCGCTCCCCTGCGCGCAGGTCGTTCAGGGATTTACCGGAAAGTTTTCCGTAACTGGGAAAATCATGCACGGAATAATACACATCGCCATTTTTCGCATGATAAGCCAACCGTTTTTCCACCAGCGTGCTGATCATTGCAATCATATGCTCAACAAAGTCCGTCGCTCGCGGCTCGTGGCTCGGCGGCAAAACACCCAGCGCGGCCGAATCCTCATTCATCGCTTGAATGAAACGTTGTGTCAGTGTTTCGATCGATTCATTGTTTTCCTGTGCACGCTTGATAATTTTGTCATCAATATCAGTTACATTCCTTACATAACTGACTGCAAAATCATTGGCCTTGAACCAGCGGATAACCGTATCGAAAACCACCAAAACTCGCGCATGTCCCAAATGACAATAATCATAAACCGTCATACCGCACACATAAATTTTTACTTTTCCAGGTGTTATTGGAACAAAATCTTGTTTTTCCCGGGCGATTGAGTTATAAATTTTGAGCATAAGGTCAACAGATAAAATTGTAGAGTTAGCCATCTTCTTGATAGAATCTGGCCGTTCCAGCGCTTTTTGAAATAGCCTGCGAGTATAACATAACGTAGGCGCAAAGCCCTTACCCGCTACTTGCCACTTAGGATACTTAACTATGCATCGCTATCAAATTCTGATTTTTTTATTGTTAATTGCGCTGTGCTTACCTGTTCATGCGACAGAGACCCGGGTTGAAATGAAAACCAATTTAGGCAGTATCGTTCTCGAGCTTTACCCGGACAAAGCACCGAAAACCGTTGAGAATTTCCTGCAATATGTTGACGATGGATTTTACAAAAATACCGTATTTCACCGCGTGATTGCTGGTTTCATGATTCAAGGCGGAGGATTCGATACCGCATTGAAACAAAAACCGGCACGATCGCCGATCCAAAATGAGGCTGGTAACGGTTTAAAAAATGAACCCGGAACCATTGCGATGGCGCGGACTTCGGACCCGCACTCGGCATCCGCGCAATTTTTCATTAATGTCGCCAATAATGCATTCCTGAATTACAAAGCGCCGACTCAGAATGGCTACGGATATGCGGTATTCGGCAAGGTGGTTTCCGGCATGGAAGTTGTCAACAAGATCGCATCGCTACCGACCGGATCGGGTGGCCCTTTTGGCGGTGATGTCCCGAAAAGCAGTGTCATTATTGAAGATGTGATAAAACTGCCCGCGCTCGAGAAAAATACGCAATAACAAATTCATCACTTTACATAGGATAAATATGGTCAGATTACAAACCAATTATGGTGTTATTACGCTTGAACTGGATAGCGAGAAAGCGCCGGAAACCGTACAGAATTTCTTAAATTACGTGACCAGCGGATTTTACGACAATACATTGTTTCATCGTGTTATTGACGACTTTATGATTCAAGGGGGTGGGCTTGAACCTGGAATGAAGCAAAAAAAGACTCAATCGCCTATTCAGAACGAAGCTGCCAACGGACTTAAAAACGATGCGTATACCATCGCGATGGCTCGTACGGCCGATGTTCATTCCGCAACGGCGCAATTCTTCATCAATGTCACTAATAACGGCTTTTTGAATTACAAATCTTCAACGCCGCAGGGTTTCGGTTATTGCGTGTTCGGTAAAGTGGTCGAAGGTCAGGATGTAGTGGATAAAATCAAGAAGGTCAAAACGGGTGATCACGCAGGCCACCAGAATGTTCCACTTGAAAATGTCATCATCGAAAAAGCCGAAGTGATTTAATCGCAATCCGGCAGCCGTTCATCACGATGTCATCGTGCCATTATGTCAGTCCGCGGTGCAAATCAGCTTGCAGATCCTGCACCGCTTCCAGTCCCACTGCAATACGCAATAATCCATCGGTGATACCGGCAGCATCCCGTGCTTCTTGACTGATACGCGCATGGGTTGTTGTGGCCGGATGGGTCAGCGTGCTTTTCGCATCGCCCAGATTGGCGGTAATTGATATCAAACACGTCGAATCGATGACACGCCAAGCAGCTTCCTTGCCGCCTTTTACTTCAAACGTCACAATCCCGCCGCCGGATTTTTGCTGACGTTGTGCTAAGGCATACTGCGGATGCGAGGCTAAGCCGGGATAAAAAACACGCGTCACATTCGGTTGTGCCTCAAGCCATTGCGCTATTTGCAACGCATTTGCCGAGTGCGCTTCTATGCGTAACTTGAGCGTTTCCAGACCCTTCAGTATCACCCAGGCATTGAAGGCACTCAGTGTCGGCCCGGCAGTGCGCAAGAATCCATAGATTCCGCCATCCATCAGCAATTCGCGCTTACCGAGCACAGCACCGCCCAATACTCTACCCTGCCCGTCCAAATATTTGGTCGCGGAATGAATCACGATGTCAGCGCCTAACTCAAGCGGCTTCTGCAAAATAGGAGTACAAAAACAATTATCGACCACCAGCCAAACGCCTGCTTTCTTGGCGATTTTACTCAGTTCCGCGATATCGGAGATTTCCGTTAATGGATTGGACGGTGTTTCCAGAAAAAACAGCTTGGTATTGGGTTGTATCGCAGCTTGCCATGATTGCGCATCGGTCGCCGATACGAAAGTTGTGTCGATATTGAAGCGTTTCAATATGTTATTGAATAAATTGACTGTCGCGCCAAATAAACTGCGCGATGCGACGATATGGTCGCCCGCCGACAATAACCCCATCGTGCAGGCCAATATTGCCGACATACCGGAAGAAGTTGCGATGCAGGCTTCGGCCCCTTCCAATGCGGCCAGCCGTTCTTCAAACGCAGTGACGGTGGGATTGGTAAACCTGGAATAGATGTTACCCGGCTCGTTACCGGAGAATCGCGCGGCCGCTTGAGCGGCGCTCTCAAAAACGAAACTGGAAGTCAGATACATGGCTTCGGAGTGTTCGTTGAATTGACTGCGATGAACTCCGGTGTGGAGTGCCAGCGTTTCAGGCTGTAAATGATCGGACATAAGATGAACCTTGAGCGAAAACGATATTGATAGAAATCAGGAAAAGTTTATTATGCATAGAAAAATGAGCGGCAAATAGCAAGACTCAAAATGACATGATGGTTATTGAATGCCCTGCTCAGTATGCTATTCGGAAAAAACCAAACTCAGATCCAATTGTGTATTGAGTTTAGTTTGTAATACCGAATGATTGGAATTACGCTGTAACTCCAAGGTTTGTAAATATTCGGGAGTAATGTCCCCGGTTATATAATCACCGTTGAAACATGAAGTTTCAAAACTTTTAACCGCAGGCAATACTTTTGAGACAGCATGATTTAGTGCATCCAGATCTTGAAAAATCAAATAATCTGCACCAATTTCATTACAAATTTCTTCTGTCGTACGATCAGTCGCGATCAATTCCTGACGCGTCGGCATGTCGATACCGTACACATTCGGATATCGCACCGGCGGAGCTGCGGAAGCAAAGTAAATTTTATTCGCACCCGCCTCGCGCGCCATCTGAACAATTTCCCGGCTCGTCGTGCCGCGAACAATGGAATCGTCCACCAACATAACATTCTTGCCGCGAAATTCGATACTCATGGCATTCAGTTTCTGCCGCACGGATTTACGCCGCTGCTGCTGCCCCGGCATGATGAAGGTGCGGCCGACATAGCGATTCTTGACAAATCCTTCACGAAAATCAATGCCCAAGCTGTTGGCAAGCTGTAAGGCGCTTGGGCGGCTGGAATCGGGAATTGGGATGACCACATCGATATCCAAATGATGCATCGTATTTCTGATTTTCTCAGCCAGATGCTCTCCCATGTTTAATCGCGTTTCGTAAACTGAGATACCGTCGATAACGGAATCGGGCCGGGCTAGATAAACATATTCAAAAATACAAGGATTCAACGAAGCATCGGGGGCGCACTGCTTATTGTAAAAATTGCCGTCTTCATCGATAAAAATGGCTTCCCCGGGCTGTATATCGCGTATTAATTTAAAACCCAGCGTATCCAGCGCGACACTTTCCGATGCGATCAGATACTCATCGCCCAATTCATTTTCTGCAGTACCAAAAACCAATGGCCGTATGCCATAGGGATCGCGAAAGGCTAACAATCCATATCCTGCGATCATCGCCACCACCGCATAAGCGCCTTTGCAGCGTTTATGAACACCGGCCACCGCAGCAAAAATAGTAGCGGGATCGAGCTGGCAATTGCGCGTGCTTTCTTGCAATTCATGCGCTAGCACATTGAGCAGAACTTCCGAGTCGGAATTGGTATTCACATGCCGCAAATCGGTTCTGAACAATTCTTGATTCAGTTGCTCCGCGTTGGTTAAATTGCCATTATGGCTTAATACGATGCCGAATGGCGAGTTGACATAAAAAGGCTGCGCCTCGGCTGATGAGTTAGCTGATCCGGCGGTCGGATAACGCACATGTCCGATACCGATATTACCTGCCAATGCACGCATGTTTCTGGTGCGAAATACATCACGCACCAAACCCAAACCTTTATGCATGTGAAAAGTATTCCCTTGCGCTGTTACAATGCCGCTTGCATCCTGCCCGCGATGCTGCAACATGAGCAAACCATCATAAAGTAACTGATTGGCGGGTGATTTTGCAACAATGCCGAGAATTCCACACATAGAAATGCTCCGTTAATTTTGTTTTCCCTGGTCCATCTTAAAGATTTTCTTTTCGTTCAAAACTAATGCGCTTTGACAGATCGGCCGGAAGCCAAGGTAACACTTGCAGTGCAATCGCTTCCAAAGGACGACTCAAAACTGCTTGCTGCCAAAATACCTGATTTGGAATTGTCGTTAAGCCGGCGATTAAAGTCAGTAACGTAACAATCGCCAGCGCCCTTAACAGGCCAAAAATAGAGCCAAACAATCGGTCGATGAATCCCAGTCCGATGCCTTTAATTAATGAAGTGAGCAACATAGTCCCCAGTGCAGTGATCAGCAATACCGCAAGAAACGTTAAAACAAAGGCAATCGAAATGCGCAATGTCTCACCGACAATTTCAACCGGTAAAAATTGCTCAAAAAACGATCCGTACGCACTGGCTACTATAAAAGCAACTACCCAACCGGCAATGGATAGCGTTTCCCGGACAAATCCCCGGAAAATACTTAAAAGTATTGAAACAAGAAAAATACCGGAAACAACATAATCAAACGCGGTCATCAGTTAAAATCAGTCCCATTTTCGTTGATTCATAACAGAAAATAAAAGCCATTCCATGATCAGCTTATTTGGGAGCCACTACACCGTCCAGTCCAATCTTTTTTAGTTTCTTTAATTCGGCTTCGGCAGCGCTTCGTGTCGTGAAAGGACCGATCCGTACACGCGTCACCTCATTGTGATCGACTTTCAATGTTTCAGTGTAGGCTTTAAACCCGCTCGATAATAGATTGGCTTGCTGCTGCTTGGCTTTCGTTTGATCGGAAAATGCGCCCAGTTGCACGACAAACGCTTTAGCTACATCCATCGGTACTGCTACAGATGCTGCCACGGATGGACTTATTGATGTTGCCGCAGGCGCAGGGGCAGGTGCAGTTGCGGCGGTATTTACTACTGCGTTGTTTTTCACTTCTGGAGCGACGGCTACCGGACGCCGGTCAAATTTGGGTTTAATACCTGGGATTGGAATGCGTTTCTGGTCATTCGACATTCCAGAGAATTCATCATGGTGTTGTGAACCTGCTTTCGATTTGCCGGGTAACTCAGGCGACGCCTCATCGTCCATGCCGGAATATTCACTGCTCACAGACTCTTCTTTGAGCGCCAAATCGTTTCTGTTGCTCTTAGACGTCGGCAAATTGATAGCAATTTCCTGTTTTTCACTTCCGCCTTTTGGCTCATCGAATATAGCCGGCAGTACAATCACAGCAGCAAGTACCAGTATGATAGCGCCAACCAGACGCCGCCTTGCGCGTTTCCTGAGTAATAATTCTTCTTCACTGATATTTTTATTCATTTGAAATAGCCGATTATTACCTGCTCTGTTGTGTGCCCAAATACTGCAACACGCCGCTTACCGTATAGAACGATCCAAATATGCAAATTCTATCATTTTTACCGGCTTGTTCACAGGCAAAAACAAAAGCCGCAACACTGTCGGAAAACTGGTAAATGACATCCGCATCGCTCGAAATACCCGCTTTATGAATTTCATTGATCAAATAATCGGCCGATGCGGCGCGAGGAGATTGTATAGCCGATACTAACCAGAAATCGATGTCGTTTTTTAATGCCCGAATGACGCCTTGGATATCCTTGTCTTGCAACATGGAAAATACCGCATAGGTGTGGCCGGATGGCTTCGTCGCCGTCAAATTTTCCGCTAAAACAGCGGCCGCAGCGGGATTGTGTGCGACATCCAAAATGATCATCGGTTGCGTGGAAACCATTTGAAATCTACCCGGTATGACGGCTTCGCCCAATCCTTGCCGGATGTCTTTCATACTGACCGGTAACAATTCACACAAGGTATCCAATGCGGCCAGGCAAGCACTGGCATTTTGCAGTTGCTTGACACCCCGGAGCGCAGGGTATGGAAGAGAATGCCGCCACCCTTTCGGCCCCCAGTAATCCCATTGCATGCCTTTGTTTGAGTAACCAAACTCTTTGTTCAAACGGAAAAATTGGGCACCGGAAGTTTCAATGTGCTGATGAACGGAATCCGGTATATCAGCTTCCGCACAAATAGCCGGTTTGCCTTTTCTAAAAATCGCGGCTTTCTCAAAACCTATTTTTTCCCGCGTATCTCCCAGATAATCCATGTGATCAAGATCGATACTGGTTACGATTGCACAATGCGCGTCGAATATGTTCACCGCATCCAGGCGTCCACCAAGACCGACTTCTAAGATCGCCACATCAACACGCGCTTGAATAAATATATGCACCGCCGCCAATGTGCCAAACTCAAAAAAAGTCAACGAAGTATCGCAGTCCTTTCTGGCGGCATCGATGTGTGCAAAAGCATCGCACAGGCTTTTATCATCCACTTCATTCTTATCGATGCGGACACGTTCGTTATAGCGCAGCAAATGCGGCGAGGTATAACATCCCACCTTGTAGCCAGCGCAGCATAATATCGACTCCAGCATTGCACAAACCGACCCTTTACCATTTGTGCCCCCCACCATAATAATGGGAAATTGTGGTATTAAAGCAAGCTTGGATCGAACCAGGTTGACACGCGCCAGTCCCATTTCAATCGTTTTGGGATGAAGCGATTCCAGATACGTTAACCAATCAGCAAGCGAATCAGCTTCCATTTGGCGTGCCTGTATTTAACAGGAAGTGAAATGATCAAACGGTGTTTAAGGAATGGGCGCAGGAATACGCATCAGTTGCGTGCAGAGATTGACAATCTTGTCACGCATTTGCCGCCGGTCCACGATCATGTCGATCGCACCATGCTGCAATAAAAATTCAGCGCGCTGGAAGCCATCGGGAAGGGTTTGACGCACCGTTTGCTCAATGACACGCGGACCGGCAAAACCAATCAGCGCGCCGGGTTCGGCGATCACTACATCGCCAAGAAAAGCAAAACTGGCGGATACGCCACCCATCGTCGGATCGGTCAGAACCGATATGAACGGTAATTTACGATGACTCAGCTTAGTCAGCACGGCCGTTGTTTTCGCCATTTGCATCAAGGAGAATAAACCTTCTTGCATGCGGGCGCCGCCACTGGCGCTGAAACAAATAAAAGGCAAATGATGGTCAATGCAGGTTTTAACGCCGCGCACGAATCGTTCGCCAACGACCGAGCCCATCGAACCACCCATAAAACCGAATTCAAATACCGCAACAACAACTGGCATCGTTTTGATGGTGCCTTGCAACACCACTAAGGAATCTTGCTCGTCGGTGTTTTCTTTCGCTTGCGTCAGGCGATCCGTATAACGTTTGCTATCTTTGAATTTCAGCGCATCAGTGGCAATCACTTCAGCACCGATTTCATACCGTCCCTCTGGATCCAGCAGTTGATCGAGACGGTTCCTTGCCGAAATACGATTATGAAAATCACATTTAGGGCAGACATTCAAATTCTTGACCAGGTCCGTGTAGTATAAAACCGCTTCACAGGTGCGGCACTTACTCCACAAGCCTTCCGGCACTATTTTCTTTTCACCCGCTTCTTTTCTCTTGATCTTTGGCGGGATAATGTTCTGAAACCAGCTCATCTGTAACGTTTCCTAAAACGTGTTAAACATTGTTTCAATTCTCATCAATGGCTTTACGCAAGGTGCCGATCAGATTTCCTACGTTCCCGAGCAATTCGGCTTCCGGAGATTTCTCGATTTCCTCGATGATGCGGCTGCCAACCACGACGGCATCGGCCAGATCGGCGACTGCCTTGGCTGTTGCGCCATCGCGAATGCCAAATCCGACGCCGATCGGCAATGCAATATATTGGCGTAATTGTGCCAGCATCGCGCTCACATCTTGAAGATCCAAGTGGGATGCGCCGGTCACTCCTTTTAGGGAAACATAGTAAATGTAACCTTTGGCCATTTTCGCCACTTGCTCAATGCGTGCCTGCGGTGTTGTCGGGGACAGCAAAAAGATCGCATCGATTTCTTGTTGCTCCAGACATTGCACCCATTCAGCCGATTCTTCAGGGGGATAATCGACGATCAAAACACCATCGACGCCGCACTCCTTTGCTTTGGCGGCAAAGGCTGCATGACCCAGGGCTTCAACCGGATTAGCGTATCCCATTAAAACAACCGGTGTCGTGCTATCCGTTTTTCTGAACTCGCCCACCATATGCAAAACATCATGCAGACTGACGTGATGCTTTAACGCGCGCTCGGATGATCTTTGAATTGTTGGTCCATCCGCCATAGGGTCGGAAAAAGGCACCCCCAGCTCAACGATATCAGCACCCGATTGAACCAGCTGATGCATCAATTGAATGGTTATTTCCGGATTAGGATCACCGGCGGTAATAAATGGAATGAGTGCTTTCCGGTTTTGATTTTTTAGTGCAGCGAATTTCGTGGCAATACGATTTATTTTTTTAGCGTCATTCTGATCGCTGAAAATATTCATTAAACTCTTTATAAAGCTCATGTGTTCATCCGCTCTCAATTCTTCTCAGAAAACTGCAAAATACTGTTACTCACTCATTACAGCGTTAAACCGGACATTTGCGCAACCGTTGCCATATCCTTGTCACCTCGTCCGGATAAATTCACCAGCAGCAGTTTGTCCTTGGGTAAAGTAGGCGCATATTTGGCAGCGTAAGCCAGCGCATGGCTTGACTCCAATGCCGGCATAATACCTTCATACCGGCACAGTGTATGAAATGCTTCCAATGCTTCATCATCAGTGATCGCGACATATTCAGCACGGCCGCAATCCTTGAGCCAGGCATGCTCCGGTCCCACGCCGGGATAATCAAGACCGGCAGAAATGGAATGGGTCTCAATAATCTGGCCATTTTCGTCTTGGATCAGATAAGTGCGGTTCCCATGCAATACACCGGGTTTACCCGTGGATAAAGTCGCTGCGTGCTGGTTTGTATCAATGCCTTTTCCCGCTGCTTCCACACCGATCAAACGGACATTGGCATCATCGATATAGGGGTAGAATAAGCCGATTGCATTCGATCCGCCACCGACACATGCAATCAACGCATCCGGCTGCCGGTTATAATCTTCCAGCATCTGCACTTTGGCTTCATCTCCAATCACCGCTTGAAAATCCCTGACCATCATCGGATACGGGTGCGGCCCTGCCACAGTGCCGATGATATAGAAAGTATTTTCAACATTGGTGACCCAATCGCGCATCGCTTCATTCAACGCATCTTTTAAAGTTCGTGACCCGGATTCGACCGGTACTACGGTGGCACCGAGCAATTTCATGCGATACACATTGGTGGCCTGCCGTTTCACATCCTCGGATCCCATGTAAACCACGCATTCCATGCCATAACGCGCCGCTACTGTAGCACTTGCCACGCCATGCTGGCCCGCGCCGGTTTCCGCGATGATGCGCTTTTTCCCCATGCGCTTAGCCAGTAAAGCTTGTCCTATGGTATTGTTGATTTTGTGCGCGCCGGTATGGTTTAAATCTTCCCGTTTTAATAGAATCTGCGCACCCCCTAAATGCTCCGACCATCTTTTGGCGTGATAAATAGGACTAGGACGCCCGACATAATGTTTTAATTCATAAGCAAATTCTGCTTTAAACTCGGGATCGTCGCGATAAAATTCATATTGCTTGCGCAAATCTTCCAAAGCTGAAATTAACGTTTCAGCGACAAATATGCCGCCATAGGGACCAAAATGGCCTTCTTTATTCGGCAGATCATAAGCACTCACAATTGTTTAACTCCTTGCATGAAAGCAATAATTTTCTTCTTGTCCTTGATACCCTTTGAGGCTTCCACACCACTTGAGACATCAACCGCCCAGGGTTGGGTTTGTTTGATCGCTCTTGCCACATTATCTGGATTTAAGCCACCGGAAAGAATGAGCGGTAGAGACAATTGCTGTGGAATGAGTTGCCAATCAAAAGCGTGTCCAGTACCTCCGGGCATATCCGCAGCATAAGTATCGAGTAATAATCCTTTTGCTGCCCCGTAACGTTGGGCATATTGTAGCAAATCTGTGTCCGGTTTGACTCGAATCGCTTTAATATAAGGCTGAGGAAACTGATTGCAGAATTCCGGCGATTCATCACCATGAAATTGCAGTAGATTGAGTTTGGCAGCTCGAGCGGTTTCTACGACCCATGCCGCATCCGGATTGACATAGACACCGACCGTGCAGATGAAAGGGGGAATCACTTCGGCAATCCGCTGCGCGAATTCGGGATCAATATAACGCGCGCTGTGTGGCCAGAAAACAAAACCGATGGCATCAACACCACACTGAACTGCTGCAATTGCGTCTTCACTACGGGTGATTCCGCATACTTTTACGCGCACTGACATGGAAATCTATATTGTCTTGTGTGTCACTTAATTATGTATCGATAACCCCGGAATGACCGGGAGCTGGGAAAACTCCGGCATACCCCAGTCAGCGTCGTATTTCACACCGGTCAGATACAATCCTGCAGGAGAAAATGTCGGCGCCGCATATGTCCGGTTACGGCTGTCCAGCAACGTACGCATCCAATCAACAGAATACTTGCCTTTCCCGATATAAACAAGGCAACCGATAATATTTCTCACCATATGATGCAAAAATGCATTCGCACATAGTTCAAAAACAAATAAATCCCCTTGGCGGGAAACAGTTAGCCGAGTGATTGTCCGTACCGGGGATTTCGCTTGGCACTCCGCCGCCCGGAATGCGGAGAAATCATGCTCACCCACCAGAATAGCGCCCGCGCTTTGCATTTGCTCCAATTGCAGCGGATGATGATACCATCCCACCTTATTGTTATTGAGGCCGGGACGAACCGGTTGATTTAATAACAAATAGATATAGCGCCGCTCTACAGCGCTATATCTTGCGTGGAACTCGCCAGATACTTCTGCTGCCCATAGAATGGCAATATCGTTGGGCAAGAGCGCATTGACACCGCGTACCCATGCACTGACCGGGCGCTGCGCTGATGTATCAAAGTGCACCACTTGATAAAGCGCATGCACGCCGGTATCGGTACGGCCCGCAGTGATGATACGAATTTTTTCCTGTGCGATCTTGGATAGGGTTATCTCAAGCGTATCCTGAATCGAGCAGCCTTGCGGTTGACTTTGCCATCCGCAATAACGGCTGCCGTCATACTCTAAAACCAGCGCTATCCGCACAAACTAGAATTGCCATACTGATTGATTGGGTGCAAGGTGCATTAAGAAGCAATTTTTACAAGCTTTTCAGCATTTTCTTTGCGGCTTTTTTCTGCTTCTCGTCGCCATCACGGATGACTTCCTCCAGCATTTCTTTGGCGCCTTCCTTATCGTCCATTTCTTGATAAGCTTTTGCCAAATCGAGCTTGGTTTCCACTTCCTGCCATTGCTCGCTCTTTTCACCCGAGTCAGGATTCTCATCTTTTTCGCTCTCTTGGACGGAATCTTCAAGATTCAAATCTATACCAGCTAAGTCGGGCATGTTAGATTCCAATTCCGGCTCAATGGCTTCATGCGCAACATCCAGCGATGACTCAAATTCCAAGGGTTCATCTAATCCAGAGAATTTCTCACTGCTGTCAATCGCTATTGATTCGTCATCGAGTGCAGGCACTTCGATTTCATTCACTGTTTTATCCTCAGTAAAATCAATATCCGCATCGCCTAAATCAAAATCCAATTTTTCATCGTCTGAAGCATTGTCATTTAAATTGAGAGTATCGAGAGATTTTTCCGAATCGTCAAAATTAATTTCCAATGCATAATCTGAAGCGCTCTCAGGCGTTTTCAAGTCTTCTGCAGCGTTCGATAATCCAGCTTCATCGCCAATCAATGATTGATTTGCAGCCACTTGATGCTTAGCATCAACAGCCTCATCACTTAAATCGAAATCAATCTGATTGACCGGACTGGTCGAATCCTGAGCGGAGTCAGCGGCTTGACCATACTCTTCCGCAAAATTATCCTGCCCATTTTCATCAATGGGCTGCTCATGCTGCTGCAACTCATTGGCGGATTGTTCATCGTCAACTTGTGATTCTGAAACAGTATCATATTGCGCGACATTGTCTTCGTAATACTGAGCATCCTTATCGAATTCTTCATCCTCGGAAGCAGCATTAATATTCTGATACGTTAAATCATCTTCTTCACGCTCTGCGGCAGGCACATCTGCTGCTGCATCCGTTGCTGCCTGAGCGGCAGTCATTGTTGCCATACGCGATCGCATGGCGGAGGAGAAATTCTCTTTCTTGTCTTCCTCCTCGTCACTGACTTCTTCCAATTGGTTGCGGCGTCTCTTAATAATCAGCAGAATCAGCGACAACCCCAGCACCGATGCAGCAGCAATATATTCGATGTAATTGAATAACAGATCGACCCAGGACTGCCCCTCAGCGTCTTCTGGCGGCAAGGGTAATGGAGTCAATGGCGCAGTCTTTGCTGCTTCTGGCACCGGTTGAACGGCCGGAATCTCTTGTACTACTGCGGATTCAGGTTGCAGCTTCGGACCTTTTTCAGCTGCTGCGTCTACTGCAGGCGCAGTCTGGACTTCCGGTTTAACAGTAGTTTTGGGAGCCGGTTCCGCTTTGAGTTGAGCCTGAGCCAGAACGGAATCCTTCAGCTCTAACAGTTGCTTAAGATTATCAATGCTTTTTTCCAGCATCGCGACACGTTCATTCGCTTCCTTCAAGGCCAGGTTTCGTGCGATGGCATCTTCCTCCATCATACGTAGACGATCGACAAGATTTGCGTCAGGAGTCTTACCGTCCTTATCCGGCAATTGAGCACCGCTGGATAGTTTCAGAACCTCTTTGGATACGCTTGGTGTTGCAGCGGATTTCTTATCGAGAGTGGTTGTAATCTGACCTTGATCCGATTGGCTGATCGTACGGGATGCCGTCGATTCTCGGCTGATATCCGCCAGTTTTCCTCGATAACTGCGCCAATCCGCAGTCTGCATTTTAATTTCTGCTTTTGCGGTTGTTGTATCAATCGATGCAACTTCATTCTTCTCGGGTATTTTCAGCACTGCACCAGCCTTGAGCAGATTCATGTTGTCTGCAATAAAGGCATCCCGGTTTGCATGATAGAGCGCCACCAGCATTTGATTCAGATCGACACCGGCTGGTAACACCTGACGCGCTATGGATGATAAGGTATCCCCGCGTTTTACCGGTCCGTAGGATTTTTTCGTTTGCGCTGTAGCATTATTTTTCCGCTTGGGTGATGAATTTGCAGCTTGGTTATCTTTTTCAGCATTGGATGTTCTTTCCTCATCCAGGCGTGTTGTCACTATCGCCGGAGTAGAACTGGTGCTGGCTGCCGCAAGATTCTGCGTATTGGTCTCAACCGGATCAAGCAGAACCGTATACTCACGTAATATCCGTCCTGAAGACCAGCTTAGCTCCATCAATATCATCAAAAAGGGATCGTTGACAGCTTGCGGAGAGGTCAGCTTGATATAGGGATTGCCGTTCGACCGTAATTCTACCGAAGCTTTAACAGCCGATAGCACTGACTCATAGTTGATACCGGCTTGTGCAAACGCCTCCCGAGTGGCGACACTGGCTTTTAGAGATGCCACATCATCGCTGCTGGTAGTGACAATCTCGATTTCAGCGGCAAGCGGTTGTCCCAAAGCGGAATTGAGTGTCAGCTTACCAAGTCCTGCGGCTTGAACAACAGCCCATGGCAACATCAAAACGATTACAAGCAAGCTTACTCTGAAAGATGTTTTATACACCGAAGTACCCTCTCTAGTTTTTTTGAAAAAAGATATCGAAAGGCTAACATTGTGACGCAATCATGTAAGCTAAGATTATGCCTCAAATTACAGGCTAATTCATATAAAACAGACCTATAATTGTTAAAATGTACCTAAAGTGTGAAGAAATGAGAATTTCAATGCTGAATCAGTATGCGCAGCATTCTTCGCAGCGGTTCCGCCGCGCCCCATAATAATTGATCGCCGACGGTGAAAACGGATAAATATTCTTTACCCATCGCTAACTTACGTAACCGCCCCACTGGTATCGATAAGGAGCCTGTTACGGCAGTCGGCGTTAATCTGGACGTGGTTGCTTCTCTTTCGTTAGGAACAACCTGCACCCAATCATTGGATTGAGCGATAATTTCCTCGATTTCATCCAAGGGCACATCTTGTTTTAGTTTGATGGTGAGCGCCTGACTATGGCAGCGCATGGCACCGACGCGCACGCAGATGCCATCGACAGGTATTTGCTGGTCGCTGCTTCCGAGAATCTTGTTAGTTTCCGCCTGTCCTTTCCATTCTTCCCGGCTTTGCCCATTGGCCACTTCTTTATCGATCCAAGGAATCAGACTGCCCGCCAGCGGCACACCAAAATTTTCCGTGGGGAATTTTTTATCGCGCAATGTGCCGGCGACTTCGCGATCAATTTCCAGAATGCTGGAAGCGGGATCGTTCAATAAATCCTTGGCTACGCGATGTGCTTCACCCATTTGTTGCAGCAATTCGCGCATATTTTTAGCGCCGGCGCCCGATGCCGCCTGATACGTCATGGCGCTCATCCATTCCACCATGCCTTTTTCAAACAGGCCGCCAACCGCCATGAGCATCAAGCTGACCGTGCAATTACCACCGATATAGTTTTTCACGCCGTCATGCAGCGCTTGTTCAATGACCGGTTTATTGACCGGATCCAGGATGATCACGGCATCTTTTTCCATGCGTAATGCGGAAGCGGCATCGATCCAATAGCCTTGCCAGCCGGATTGGCGTAATTGTTTGAAAACCTGATTGGTGTAATCTCCACCTTGGCAGGAAATGATGATATCCATTGCACTCAGTTGATCAAGATCGAAAGCATCTTTCAATGGCGGCGTTTCCTTGCCAATTTCAGGACCTGTGCCGCCTCTTTGTGAAGTCGTGAAAAAAACAGGATCAATCAGAGAAAAATCTTTTTCTTCCCGCATTCTTTGCATCAAGACGGAACCCACCATGCCACGCCAACCAACAAAACCCACTTGTTTCATTGCTTTTCTCTTACCTTAAAATTGACAACCGGTTAATCAAATAAAAATACTTTTTAAATATTAGCTTACATTACAAATCGATAACCAATGAGTAATGCGCCAATACACCGCCAATTCAATCATTCGTACATTGATCCGCTACCAAAGCGCTTTCACATCGCGGACAACACCGCGTCACCCATCGCCTGAGTGCCGACCGTTTTCATTCCAGACTCATCGATATCTTTTGTACGGTAGCCCGCTGCCAAAACTTTTTTGACGGCATTCTCGATGCGCTGCGCGGCTTCCTCCTGGTTAAATGTGTAGCGCAACATCATGGCCGCCGACAGTATCGTCGCCAACGGATTCGCCAGATCCTTTCCGGCAATATCCGGTGCCGAACCATGAATCGGTTCGTACAAACCTTTGTTATTTTCATCCAGCGAAGCGGAAGGCAACATGCCGATGGATCCCGTTAGCATCGAGGCTTCATCGGACAATATATCGCCGAACATGTTTCCGGTAACGATGACATCGAATTGTTTCGGATTGCGCACCAGCTGCATCGCGGCATTATCCACCAGCATATGAGACAGCGTGACTTGCGGATATTCTTTTGCCACTTCGATAACCACATCGCGCCACAGCTGCGTACACTCCAGCACGTTCATTTTATCCACGGAGCACAATTTTCCCTGCCGTTTAGCCGCAGCCTGAAAAGCAACGTGCGCAATGCGCCGTATTTCGGATTCACTGTAAATCATTGTGTTAAATCCGACACGTTGTCCGTCTCGCGTCTCAATTCCGCGCGGCTCGCCAAAATAGATATCTCCCGTCAATTCGCGCACGATCATGATATCGAGGCCCGCAACCACGTCATACTTCAAACTGGAAGCATTGGCCAGTTCGGGATAGAGTATCGCCGGGCGCAGATTGGCAAATAAATTCAATTCTTTCCGAATGGCGAGCAGCCCTCTTTCCGGGCGTTGATGCCGCGGTAGTGCATCGTATTTCGGCCCGCCGACAGCACCGAGTAACACAGCATCCGCTTGACTGGCCAATCGATGCGTCGCGGCCGGATAGGGCTCTCCCATCGCATCAACCGCGCAGCCGCCGATCAAGCCGTACTCCAGCTCGATAGCCAAGCCATCCGTTTTTAAAGCATCCAGTACACGCACGGCTTGTGCGATGATTTCAGGTCCAATTCCATCGCCTGCTAGAACAGCAATTTTCATCATATTTTATTTTTAGTGGTGATCTTTATACAAACAACCAAGGCTGTTCATTACGCCGTTTTTGTTCAAATTGTTTAATTTTCTCAGCCTGTTGCAAGGTGAGGCCAATTTCATCCAACCCATTGAGCAAGCAGTGTTTACGAAAAGCATCAACTTCAAATTTAAATTCTGTGTTCTGCGGTGTGATCACCGTTTGTTTCTGAAGATCTACCGTCAAGCGATACCCATCTGTTGCTTTGACTTCTTCAAACAAACGATCCATTTGTGCTGCGTCAAGCACAACCGGCAGCAAACCTATCTTAAAGCAGTTGTTAAAAAAGATATCGGCAAAACTGGGTGCGATGATGACGCGAAAACCATAATCCTGAAGCGACCAAGGCGCGTGTTCGCGGCTCGATCCGCAACCAAAATTGGCTCGCGTCAGCAGTATCTGCGCCCTTTGATAGCGTGCTTGATTCAGCACAAACTCGGGATTCGGCTGGCGCTGCGTCACGTCCATTCCCGGTTCTCCGTGATCGAGATAACGCCATTCATCAAACAAGTTCTGACCAAAACCGGAGCGTTTGATCGATTTAAGAAATTGCTTCGGTATGATGGCATCGGTATCGACATTGGCACGATCCAATGGTGCCACCAAGCCGGTAAAAGTATGAAATTTTTCCATTGATTTGTATTAGCAGTTACTGCAACCCGTAATCTATTGATTGAATTCACGCACGTCGACAAAATGCCCGGCAATTGCAGCCGCTGCGGCCATCATAGGGCTAACCAGATGCGTTCTTCCGCCTGGGCCTTGCCGTCCTTCAAAATTCCGATTGGAAGTCGAGGCGCACCGTTCACCTGCGGTCAGCCGGTCATCGTTCATCGCCAAACACATGGAACAGCCGGGTTCACGCCACTCAAAACCAGCCGCGACAAAAACTTTATCCAATCCTTCTTGTTCGGCTTGTTTCTTGACCAATCCGGAACCTGGAACGACCAGCGCCTGTTTAATATTGGCGGCAATGTGTTTTCCTTTGACGATATGCGCCGCCGCACGCAAATCTTCAATGCGCGAATTCGTGCACGAGCCGATGAAAATTTTATCCAGTGTAATCTGCGTAATGGGCAAATTGGCTGGCAATCCCATGTAGTTCAGCGCTTGCTGCATATCGTGGCGTTTGACTTCATCATCAATCAACGCAGGATCAGGCACAGCGCCATCAATCGTTGTCACCATTTCAGGCGAAGTCCCCCACGTTACTTGCGGTTTAATCCGCTCGGCATCCAAAGTCACGGTACGGTCAAAAACCGCATCCTCGTCGCTAAAGAGTGTGCGCCAATAAGCAGCTGCGCTATCCCACAGCTCGCCCTGCGGTGCAAAAGGCCGTCCTTTAATGTAATTAATCGTGGTATCGTCAACCGCGACCATCCCGGCGCGCGCACCGGCTTCAATGGCCATATTACACAGCGTCATACGGCCTTCCATCGATAACGCGCGAATCGCACTGCCGGAAAATTCAATCGCATAACCAGTACCGCCTGCGGTACCGATCTCACCAATGATGGCCAAAGCAATATCTTTGGCAGTAACGCCAAATCCCAATTTACCTTCCACGGCAATGCGCATGGCTTTGGATTTTTTCATCAACAAACACTGCGTCGCCAATACATGCTCGACTTCCGATGTACCGATACCGAACGCCAAGCAACCGAATGCACCATGCGTGCTGGTATGCGAGTCCCCGCACACAACCGTCATGCCAGGCAATGTCGCACCCTGTTCCGGACCGATGACATGGACGATGCCCTGACGCAAGTCATTCATCTTGAATTCGGTAATGCCCAGCTCATCGCAATTTTGATCCAGCGTATCCACTTGTAAACGCGAAATGGGGTCATGAATGCCGTGGCTGCGATCCGTGGTCGGCACATTATGATCCGCCACGGCAAGAATGGAATTAAGACGCCAAGGTTTTCTTCCTGCCAATTTCAAGCTCTCGAATGCTTGCGGACTGGTTACTTCATGCACCAGGTGACGGTCAATATAGATCAATGCCATACTGTTCGGATCATCCGATTCAGTATGCACCACATGTTGATTCCAAAGTTTGTCGTATAGCGTTTGCATCGGGCCGGGTAAAATTTAAAAATCGTTAACGCGCGATTATCCCATAAAGTTTACAGATTCAACAAACCTAACACGCGCTTGCATTACTGATTGAATGATTTCATTTTCCAGGCGATTAGGATTAAGCCGCCGGATGCCGCCGCCGCACTGATGAAAAAAGTAATCTCCGCACCTAGCCAATCCCAGGTATAACCGCTAAATACCGCGCCCAATGCACCGCCCACGCCATACGCCGTACTGGTATAGATCGCTTGCCCTTTCGCTTGATGCCGCCCCTGAAAGAATTGATGAACAACCATCATGGCGGCAATATGATGTGTGCCATAAGTGGCCGCATGCAGAATTTGCGCAAAAACGATAACAATTGGCCATTCGACATATTCTCCCAGTAGCACAAAACGGAGCATGGCGCAGGCGAAGCTAAAAATCAGAATGGCTTTTAAACGAAAATACCGCATCAACCAAGGCATGATGAAGAAAATACCAATCTCACAAATCACCCCGATCGCCCATAGCCACCCGACAAATCCTTTCTCATACCCATGCTCCACCAGATAAATGGAGAAAAACGTATAGTAAGCGCCATGCGCGAACAACATCAGCAAGCTGGAAAGCAAAAACGCCATGACTTCCGGACGCAGGCAAATCTGCCGGACCGAATGCAGTCCGGCGGCATGACGCATGATTTCTTTTTCAGGGATGTGATAAGAAAAAATCACGATACCCAGCTTGAGTCCCAGCACAGCCCAGAGTAACCAGACAATCTCCACATTTTCGAGCAAATAACCAATACCGACCACCGCCAAAACGAAGCCCACCGACCCCCAGGAACGGATTCGCCCATACTTGTCGGTATAATTTTCCAAATGTGAGAGCGTAATAGCTTCCATCAATGGCAGCGAAGCGCTCCAAAAGAAACTCATTAGCAGCATGACAAAAAATATCCAAGCAAAGGATTCGCCTGCAAAGAAACCGCAGAAACTCAAACAACCACTGACCGCTGCCACCTGTACAACGCGCACGCGCTTACCGGTATGATCCGCCAGCCATCCCCAAACTGCCGGTGAAAAAATCCGCGCAACCAGCAGCAATGACATCAACACACCAATCTGCAATGCATTAAACGACAGCGACTGCAAATACAAACTCCAATACGGCGAGAATGCACCAATGAAAGCAAAGTAAAAAAAATAAAAACCGGACAGGCGCCAGTAAGGAAGTGATGGCATAGCGTGCGTAAATCGATGCAGTAATTAAACTCAGGAAGCCAACTCAAAGAAAGAAAACATAAAACGCACAGAACCGGGCGCAAGCGGCGGCAATACATTCTGAGTTACCGGAATGCTTATTCTACAAGAATTCACACTGCAAATCTTTTCTCCATCCACGGCGGAATTGCACTGTTTCTCACTCTCGCCATCGTAGATAGTTGACAATCCATAAGCCCTTCGATAGTCTCCACGCACGGATTGGATTTTGTATTTTTACGCACTCGCCATGCGCTGATTAAGCTGAAGGAAACGTTGGCAAGATGCACAACCATCACTTTACGTCCCCGTTTCTCAGCCAGTCTCAGTTTTACGCGACACGAAAATACATTTTTTTCATCTCTATGAACTATAAAAATTCATCAATCTAAAAAGGAGAGCATGATGGAATTGAAAGGATCAAAAACCGAAGGAAATCTGAAAGCCGCTTTCGCCGGTGAATCTCAAGCCAATCGCCGGTATTTATACTTCGCAGCAAAAGCTGACGTGGAAGGACAAAACGATGTGGCTGCGGTTTTCCGTTCTACCGCCGAAGGCGAAACCGGTCATGCACATGGCCACCTGGAACATCTGGAAAGTTGTGGCGACCCGGCTACCGGATTGCCTTTCGGCTCTTCCCGCGACAACCTGAAAACCGCCATCGCCGGTGAAACACACGAATACACCGATATGTATCCCGGCATGGCAAAAACCGCGCGCGACGAAGGCTTCGACGAAATCGCCGATTGGTTTGAAACGCTGGCTAAAGCGGAACGCTCGCACGCCAACCGTTTCCAGCGCGCACTGGATAGTCTGGCCGATTAATTTTATCGCGCCGCGATTATTGCGCTGATTCCAAAATTTCTGCGGGGTTTTCCGGTTATCCGGCCAACCCCGCAGCCGCAAGTCTGAACTAAAACTTTGTATACGCTGATATCCCGCTATGGCTACTCGTGAAGGCAGTCTCGAAGCACCGAAACGTCATCCTATCGACTGGAAGAATCTCGATTTCTATAACGAAACCAGTTTAAATCAGGAAATGGAGCGTGTTTTCGACATTTGCCACGGCTGCCGCCGCTGTGTCAATCTCTGCACGGCATTCCCACGCTTGTTCGACCTGATTGACGAAAGCGCGAGCGGGGAATTGGATAGTGTTAATAAACAACAGTTTTGGGAAGTTGTCGATCGCTGCTATCTGTGCGACATGTGTTTCATGACCAAATGCCCTTATGTGCCGCCGCATGAATGGAACATTGACTTTCCGCATCTGATGCTGCGCGCCAAAGCAGTTAAATATAAAAACCAGGGTGCCGGTTTTCGCGACAAATTGCTGTCCAGCACGGATTTAATGGGCAAACTGGCGACGATTCCCGTGGTGGTGCAAGCCGTCAATGCCATGAATAATACACCGGCTGTGCGCAAAATCATGGATAGCACGCTGGGCATTCATGCCGACCGTAAATTGCCTGAATATACCGCGGATAAGTTTCGCGCGAACGCGAAACCAAACGATACCTTCCTCGTTAAAGACGGTGCGCGCACGCCCGGCAAAGTCGCTATTTATGCCACCTGCTATGTTAACTACAACGAACCCGGCATCGGCCACGATTTATTAAAAATACTGGAACATAATGAAATTCCAGCGCGTTTAGTGGAAAAAGAAGCCTGTTGCGGCATGCCGAAGCTGGAACTGGGTGACTTGGATGCCGTAGAAAAGCTCAAAAATAAAAATATTCCACACTTGCTGAAACTGGCGCAAGATGGCTATGCCATTCTCTCGGCCGTGCCTTCCTGCACGTTGATGTACAAACAGGAACTACCGCTGATGTTTCCGCATGATGCAGCCGTGCAAGCTGTCGCTGCTGCCATGTTTGATCCATTTGAATACTTGGCTTTGAGAAATCAGGACCATTTACTTAAGACAGATTTCAAGAAACCGCTGGGCAACGTGGCTTACCATATTCCTTGCCACCAGCGCGTGCAAAATTTCGGGAAAAAGACTCGAGATATCCTGCAACTCATTCCGGATACCACCGTCAACACCGTTGAACGCTGTTCGGGGCATGACGGTACCTGGGGTGTGAAAAGCGAGCACTTTGCCGATTCGATGAAAATCGGCCGTCCGGTTTTCAAACAAATGGCCGCTTCGAATCCGGATTACATCAGCTCGGATTGCGCGATTGCCGCGCGCCATATTGAACAAGGCATCGGTGAAAGCAAAGCACAGAAATTGCATCCGCTCACGTTACTTCGTCTGGCTTATGATCCTGACAGCACTCATAAACCAGCGATCAGCGACGACCAATCTATTACCCCAACCCCTGCAGCAGGTGAAAAACAAATGACGACCGCAATCACTCGCGAGAACCTCTTGACGCTGGAAGCTTATGCCAAAATCCGCAAAGACTTCCGCGTACAAGTGATGGCGCACAAGAAAACACGTAAAGTCCCTCTGGGGGAAAATATCATGCTGATTTTTGAAGATGCTTTGACCATTCGCTATCAAATCCAAGAGATGCTGCATGTCGAGCGTATTTTCCAGGAAACGGAAATCGTGCATGAACTTGAAACGTATACCCCGTTGATTCCGGACGGTCAAAATTGGAAAGCGACGATGATGATAGAATATCCCGATCCTGCTGTACGTGCTGAAAAACTGGCAACCTTGGTCGGCGTCGAAGACAAGGTCTGGGTAAAGATTGCCGGACATGCACCGGTTTTCGCCATCGCGGATGAAGATCTGGAACGGGAAAACAGCGAAAAGACATCATCCGTGCATTTTTTGCGTTTTGAACTGACCCCGGAAATGATTCAAGCACTTCAGCAAGGTGCAGCAATAAGCATGGGTGTCGATCATCCAGCTTATCAAGCCACAGTCGATGCCGTTGCTGCCGATGTTCGCGCTTCGTTGCTCACTGATTTAACCATCGCATGAAACGAACGCTTATTCCACTGATTGGTGTTTTGTTTTTGCTTGCCTGCGCCAAGCCGCCGTTCAAGGATGAATTTGAAAGTGACAAGCCTTGGGTTGAGCAAATAACACAGCTTCCTGCTTATCCGGAGACAAAGGATCTGCTGGCTTTTGATGCCGGTGCAGTAACCAGCAATCAATATTTGGTTGACACCACTTCCATCAAAATCGGTCAAGACGAGGTTATCCGCTTCACGTTGGTAGTTAAATCGTCGGCGGGCGCCATGAATGTCAGCTACGAAGGCATCCGCTGCGCCACCTCGGAAAGAAAACTCTATGCGCTCGGGCGCGATGATAAAACCTGGACCAAACCCCGTGTGTCGGAGTGGCAAAAACTGGATTATGTCCGTCAATTTTATGCACAACGCGAACTCTCCAAAAATATCTTCTGTCCGCATCAACAAATTGTCAGCACAACCGAAGATGCCATTCAAGCACTGAAAGCAGGCATGCATCGAAGCATTTTCCGCTGATAGAAAATAAATTTTAGCTGCCAGAATTTAGTATTTCCTCCCGGGCACTGTTGTCCTTCCTTCGTTCATCAATTCATATCCATTAGAAATCAGAAATTTATTTCCCCCTATTGTTTTTAGGGGAATTAAAGCTCACACTCTGCGTGGGGATATGTCATATATCACCCCTCCTCTGGATCTCGTCGAGGATTAACCCGAGAAATCACTAGAATAAGGAAGAATCACATGAAAAAAAGCTTTAGCTTGATATTGCCGGGCGCAATAAGTCTGTTTCTCCTCAGTTTCAGTAGTTGGGTCAGCGCAGAAGCCGCGCCAGCCTTGAGTGAAGCGCGCACAGTCGCGCAATATAATTACATCATCCATATTCTTGCCATGCTGCTGATCGGTTTCGGCTTTTTAATGGTTTTTGTACGCCGCTATGGATTTGGTGCAGTAACAGGCACATATTTGGTTGTCGCCGTTGGCTTGCCTTTATATATATTATTCCGCGCCAATGGTATTTTCGGCCATCAACTTTCACCACATTCGCTCGATGCGCTCCTGTATGCGGAGTTATCGGTTGCCACCGCATTGATTGCAATGGGCGCGGTGCTGGGACGTTTACGCGTTTTTCAATACGCTTTGCTGGCTTTATTGGTGGTCCCACTCTATTTAATCAACGAATGGCTGGTGCTTGACGATGCCATCGGCTACACCACCGGCTTTCAGGATTCCGCCGGATCCATCGTGATTCATGCATTCGGCGCTTATTTCGGATTGAGTATGTCTCTAGTACTGACTACGGCCTATCAGCGCAGCCAGCCGATTGAATCGGATCACACATCGGATCGTTTTGCGATGCTCGGCTCCATGGTACTTTGGTTATTTTGGCCGAGTTTTGCCACCGCGTTAGTGCCGCTGGAAAACATGCCGCAAACCGTAGCCAATACATTGCTGGCACTGTGTGGTGCAACCATTGCCACCTATTTCCTCAGTAGCAAACTGCACGGCGGTAAAACATCCATGGTGGACATGGCGAATGCCGCGCTGGCGGGTGGTGTTGCCATCGGCTCGGTGTGTAATATCGTCTCGCCTACTGGAGCCTTCGGCATCGGTTTGCTGGCCGGTATCGTCTCCGTTCTGGGCTATGTTTTTCTGCAACCCAAGCTCGAATCCCGCTTTAAACTGGTCGATACCTGCGGTGTACACAACCTGCACGGCATGCCAGGGTTACTGGGCGGATTGAGTGCTTTCCTGGTCGTGCCGGATGTCGCCATTGCACAATTCAATGGTATCGTCATCACACTGGTCATCGCAATTACTGGCGGATTACTTGCCGGTGCAATCATTAAAGCAACCGGAACCACGCGCGAACCGTACGAAGATAGTGTCGAATTCACCCATCTGGCCGGACCCGAAACGGAGAATTTACCCGAGCTGCTGGAAACCCGGGTAGAAGCTTTGGAGAGCCATGCTTTGGCCGCTAAGCCGCAAATTCCAGCCGAATCATCCGAAACCAAAATACTGGTTGCGAGATTGGAGTCCCGGCTGCAGATTCTAGAAAGCAAAATCGCCGCAACACACACTTTAAATCCTGAAGAAAAGACATAGCACAGTACTTAATTTCTTAGTATCAAACTCCCCGCTGTAAACGGCGGGGAGTCTAGTTTAGTAACAGTAATGTCCTAAATTCCGGTATCGCGATTCTCAACCGTGGCTGCATTCGGTTAATGGGATTAAAAAACCATAGTCCCGGGATAATACGCCTTCCCCCATTTGACTAAAGCTTCTAGCACCGGCCGCAGATCTTCCCCTTTTTGTGTTAACGCGTACTCATACCGCACCGGCTTCTGCTGATACGCATGCTGCGCAATAATTCCGGCAGTATCCAATTTCTTTAACCGGTCAGCGAGTATATTGGTGGCGATTTGTTCCGGCGACGCAAGAAATTCTTGATAGCGCTTTTTCCCTGACAGCAGATCCCGGACAATCAGCAGCGTCCATTTATCTCCCAGAATATCAAGCGCGCAAGCAACCGGGCAGCATGATCGCTCAAAGCTTGTTTTATTTAAATCATCCGGCATCAATCACCGCACTCCATCGCGAAAACTATCAATAGCGATAATGTACTGCACTCACTTGCAATTAACAAGTTTATAGAGTAGAGTAACTTGCAACATGCAAGTAATAAACAAATACTATGAGGATGATCAATATGTTAAAACTGCATCAATTTGAACGAACCTGGGGCATTCCGAATTTGAGCCCTTTTTGCTGCAAGATTGAAACTTACTTGCGCATGGCCGGTATCGCGTATGAAATCAAACCCGCATTACCGCTACGTGCGCCGAAAGGGAAATTGCCTTATATCAGCGACAATGGCAAAACGCTCGGCGACTCGCGTTTCATCATCGAATATCTGAAATCAACTTATTACGATCTGGATAGCGGATTAGCCCCAGAGGAATTAGCCATATCGACCGCTTTGCAGCGCTTGCTGGAAGAGCATTTATTTTGGGTTGCGCTGTATTCCCGCTGGCAATTTACCGACGAAAATTGGCAAGTGAACAAGCAAGCCATCTTCGGCGCATTACCGCCCATCGTCCGGGATATTGCCGCAAGTCACACTCGCAAAAAAATTCAGCAGCAGATTCATGGGCATGGCACGGGGAGACATCAAACGGAAGAAATTTTCGCATTGGGCAAACAGGATATTGACGCATTGGCGGCATATCTCGGCCACAAACCGTATTTCTTTGGCGGCCGGCCAACAACATTGGATGCATCGGCTTTTGGGCTACTGATCAATATTAGCGGCTGTCCCATCGAATCTCCGCTTAAAGAGCATGCATTAACCAAAGAAAATCTTGTGGCCTATATCGAGCGGATTTCGCACAGCTTTTATCCGGATCTACAGCATCCATAAAACAAAAAACAGCTGAATGCGAGCAGATTTGACTGATTGCACTAGAGCCTGTTAACGCTATTTGATATAATTTGGTGATGGAAATCACCGAAACTCAATATCAACAGATCGAGCACTGCCTGCCGCGTCAGCGTGGCAACGTCAGCCATTCCAATCTGCAAGTTCTCAATGCCATTCTTTACGTTGCCGAGCATGGCTGCAAGTGGCGAGGACTGCCCAAGCGATTCGGCAACTGGCATACCATCTATACCCGCATGAATCGCTGGGCAAAGAGTGGTGTACTGAGCCATGTATTTGGGCAACTTCAGCATCAGCAAATCATCCGTATCCGTATTGAAACTGTTTCGCTGGACAGCACCAGCATCAAAGTCCATCCCGACGGTACGGGTGCGTTAAAAAAAACGGCCCCCAATCCATCGGAAAATCTCGAGGTGGATGGACCACCAAAATTCATCTGGTTGCCGCAGATTCCAGAACAACCATAAGCTTTGCCCTCTCGCCCGGTCACGCCCACGATGCGCCAGAGGGCAGGCAGCTTTTGCTTTCCCTCGGTCCCGTCAATACGCCCACCTACCTGCTGATGGATCGTGCTTATGAGGGCGACCAAACCCGGCAACTGGCACTAGATTTGGGTTACATCCCGGTTGTTCCGCCCAAAGCAAATCGCTTGTCACCCTGGGAATACAACCGTGCCATGTACAAAAAACGCAACGAGATCGAACGATTGTTCAGAAGGCTCAAGGGATTTCGCCGCATCTTCTCCAGGTTCGATAAGCTCGATGTCGTCTTCATCTCCTTTATCCACTTCGCTCTCATCGTCGAAGCAATCAGATTGTGTTAACAGGCCCTAGTACAAAACGCAGATTATCCAGTAGTAAAACAGGAGCGATAGACTATGGAATCACCCCGAACCAGTAGGTTATAGTTGGCAAATCAGTGAATTATATGATTTCACTGTGCAATTTCGATTGAATAGTCAAAGTTCAATCTGACAGTAAGAAACGACGCTACGAATGTTATTCGAAAATTTTAATGACTTGTCTCGAAACTGGCTAGCTTACTACTGATTGGAAAGAGATTTGGCTGCTTATACACACAAAAATGGAGACTATTATGACGAAAAATCTTTCACCTGCTCATTTCATTGCTGTTGCAGCTATCACTTTGACCGGATTGGCACCGTTGCAATCAACCCATGCGGCATCCGTGCTCTATCAAGATTTGACTCCGACCGGCATTCTTTCCAGTCCAAGCAGTATTACGCGTAGCTTTGTGTCGGGCAGTGGTGCGGGCAATATTTCTTTCGAGATTCAAGGCTACTTGAGTTTGGATGGCTCAAATTGCTGTACCGATACGTTCAGCTTATATAACGATAGCGACCTGCTGTTTCAAGGTACGTTCAATCTCGGCGGCGGTGGCACGGATATCGTATTCGCCAATCCGAATGGAGCAACCTACTCGGCGGTCAATTTTGGCTTCTTCAATGGCGGCTTATTGAATGTATCCATTCCAGTCACTTTCACTGCCGGAAACCACGTGCTGACATTCGATTATGCCGGAGGCGCACAAGGTCTTGGCGATGAAGGCTGGGGATTAAACAACATTACTGTTGAAGGCGTTTCAGCCGTACCCGAACCCGAAACCTATGCCATGTTGCTGGCTGGACTGGGTATGATCGGTTTTATGTCACGCCGCCGCAAAAATGATTCAGTTTAATGATTGCAACTAAAATACTCGCAGCAATTAGTTCAAACGGGAGCCTCGGCTCCCGTTTTTTATTTCAGGCTCCGTAACATTCAAAGTCCTCAATAACAGCATGAGCAGTCAGTTTCCAAGTTATTTTCTCTGACATTGTCACGCAAAAAACGTTAAAACTCACCCGCAACGGCATCCTATTTACCAATTGTTCGACAGGGCAATGACCAGCGATTCTTTAAAAAATTAGTTCTATTTTGTGGAAATAATTCCCACAATCTATTTACGCGGAAAATTTTCCCACGTATAATGTTTCTCGTGTGGGAAATTATTACACACAAAAACTCGACTCAATGAGTGAGAAACAAAACTTCATGAAACTTACTTAAGGAAGATTAACAATGAAAACAAAAATGTTAAAAATTTCAACACTATTAGGTGCAACCGCAATATTTTTTGCAACGTCACTCGCTGCGGCTGATGCAAACGCTGCGGGCATTCGCATCAAATGCGAGAAAAAATCAAACCGCTCTTCGATTTCGGTGGATGGACGAAACTTGACACCGGGCAGTTACTCGGCAGTGGTCAAATCGGGTGACAATAAAGCCGTCGCTGATCTTAAATCGAGTACGGGCGACGAAGTTGAGTTTGATTTCGATAGCGATAAGGGTGATATCGCAGCGGGTGCTGTCGCGATCAGCCCTATTTTCATCCAAGGTGGAAAAGTAACCGGTCAAATCAAAGATGCTGACGGATTCATCGTCATCGAAGGCACAAGCTCCTGCCGTGTGCGCTAAAAATAAACTAAGTAATCAAAATTACTGGCAATGATCAAAACAGTTCCGTGCTACTTTTTCCCTCCGGTAGCTTCGGAGCTGCCCGTCACCTGTTTTCGCAGATTATGCTTGCACACTTTCCCATAACTTCTGCAAGCGTTTAACGGACACCGGAAACGGCGTTTTCAATTCCTGCGCAAACAGCGAAATACGTAATTCCTCAATCTGCCAGCGGAATTCATCGAGCCGGTGATCCTGCAATCCGGCTTTCCGGTGCTTTTCCTGCTGTTGCAAGCATTGCTTCCAGAATGGCGCGATTTCGGCGCTGTTGCGCTCATCGCGCTCGGGATTAGCCGGTAATTTCTCCAGGCGCAGCGCCATTCCTTTCAAATAACGCGGAAATTGCTGCAACCGCTGCCACGCGGTTTTACTGAGAAAGCCGGGGTAAATCAGCATTTCAAGCTGTTCATCCAATTCGGATTTGATCCGGGCGTTTCGCGTCGATGCTAATCGTCCGAGCACGATCTGATAGTCACTGCCAATCTGTTGCAGCAACCGGGTAAGCGCTGCGGTGACCTCCGGCAGACGGCCTTTTGCTCGTTGACAGTGGGCGGTAAATTCGGCTTCCGTGCGCGGCAGTGGATCGTCATTGAGTAAAGCGCGGTCGACAATGGCATCGAGCATATCCTGCTTCAATTCGCCCGGATTGATCCGCGTGGCCAATTGCATACTCGCCTGTTTTAATCCTGAAAGGTTCTTTTCCAGTTGCTTGAGCTGATCTTTGAGCGCCAAACACAGCAATCTTCTGACGCCCGACCGCATTACGCCGTCCGCCGCCTGACGCGTATCGAACAAACGGATCGCGGCACTTTCCGTTTGATCGGTCAACGCCGGATAACCAATCAACGCTTGACCATTGCGCTGGAATGTTATTTCCGCCGGTAAATCGCCAAAATCCCATTGCGTGATGTGGTCGCGTTCGATACCGGTGTTCGCGTGACCGGCATCGCGTTTTACAAAAGTCATTTGCGCGGCTTTACCCAGCTGCGATTGCAAATCGGCGAGACTACGGCTCATCGCCAATTCCTGCCCGGCATCATCCAGCACCCGGATATTCATCAGCAAATGCGCCGGTATCTCATGGGTTTGCCAGGTTTCTGCAGGAACCGTTAGCGTGGTTTTCTTTTGAATGAATTTTTCTAACGCTTCCTGCAAGGAAACGTGCTGCCAAGTATGGGCTTGACTATCCAGGAATCCGGTCACCGAATCCGGCAATGGCACTAGAATGCGGCGAATCTGCTTCGGCAGCGCTTTCAAATACCAAGTGATTTTTTCCCGGATCAGACCGGGAACCAGATAATCCAGCTGCTTGGCATCCAAGCGATTCAACAGCGGCAGTGGCACGGAAACGGTCACACCGTCGAGCACATGGCCGGGATCAAAGCGGTAAGTGAGCGGCACAATACTGCCATCCGCGAGCAGAAAATTTTCCGGAAATTGCACTTCGGTGATGTGATCGGCTTGATGACGCATCAACAACTCGCGCTGCAAATACAATAAGTGTGGTTCTTGCTGTTCAGCCAGCTTGCGCCATTTCTCAAATCCTGCGCCATTGGTGATGTTTTGCGGAACGATGGCATCGTAAAAAGCAAAAATCGCGTGTTCATCCACCAACACATCCTGCCGCCGCGCTTTATGCTCCAGCTCTTCGATCTCATGAATCAACGTTTGGTTGTGAACAAAGAATGGCGCTTGCGTCACATACTCCCCTGCCACCAGCGCCGCTCGGATAAAAATCTCGCGCGATTCCTTGGAATTGATCGAGCCGTAATGAACCGGCCGTTTCGCAACGACGATCAAACCGTACAACGTGACGCGCTCATAAGCCATCACCTGCGCCTGCTTCTTTTCCCAATGCGGGTCGAAATAATGCCGTTTGCATAAATTCCCGGCGATCCGCTCCAGCCACTGCGGCTCGATTCTGGCCGCGCAGCGGGCGTAGAGCTTGCTAGTTTCGACCAATTCCGCCGCCACCACCCACTTGGCTTTGCCTTTTTTCAGCACCGAGCCGGGAAAAATCGCAAACTTGATGCCCCGAGCGCCGAGGTATTCCCCTTCATTTTCGGTTTTAAAGCCGACGTTACCGAGCAAACCGGGCAGCAACGCGCGGTGAATCTCGTCGTACCCCGCCGGAATTTCATTCGGCTTAAAACCCAGTTCCGTCATCAGCACGTGCAATTGCCCATGAATCTCGCGCCATTCGCGCAAGCGCCGGTATGACAGAAAATACTCGCGGCATTGCGCCATCAGCTTCTTGCCGGATTTTTTGTGCTTCAGCAAATCGTCAAAGAAATCCCACAGTTTCAAATACATCAGAAAATCCGAGCGTTCGTCCTGAAAGCGCCGGTGCGCCTGGTCGGCAGCAGCCTGGTGTTCAAACGGCCGGTCGCGTGGATCTTGCACGCTCAATGCCGATGCGATGATCAGAATTTCGTGCAAGCAATTTTCCTGTTTCGCCGCCAGAATCATGCGAGCGATGCGCGGATCGATCGGAAATTTGGCCAGCCGCCAGCCGATTTCGGTCAACTGCCGATTGTCGTCGACCGCACCCAGTTCCGCCAGCAACTGATAACCGTCGGCAATCATGCGCGGCGACGGCGACTCCAGAAACGGAAAATCCTCGACATCGCCGATTTTCAGCGACTTCATGCGCAAAATTACCGCCGCCAGGGAAGAGCGCAAAATTTCCGGATCGGTAAATTCCGGCCTGCCCTGAAAATCCTGTTCGGAATACAAGCGGATACACACGCCGTCCGCCACCCGGCCGCAACGCCCCGCCCGCTGATTCGCCGACGCGCGCGAGATTTTTTCCACCAGCAATTGCTCGACCTTGTTGCGGTAACTGTAACGGTTGATCCGTGCCAGACCGGTATCGATCACATAATGAATTCCCGGCACAGTCAACGATGTTTCCGCCACGTTGGTCGCCAGCACGATACGGCGCGCGCCGTCCGGTTGAAATACCCGCTCCTGCTCGGCGACCGACAAGCGGGCAAACAGCGGCAAGATCTCAATACTCGAATGAAAACGGTGAAACGAATGCTTGCGCAAAGTTTCGGCGGTTTCTCGGATCTCACGCTCGCCCGGTAAAAACACCAGAATATCGCCCGAACCCAGCGCCATCAACTCATCGGCCGCATGAATGATGGCTCGCTGCGCATCGCCGTCGCTATCGTCGTCCTCATCGGCCAGCGGCGAACGGTAATGGATCTCGACCGGATACAACCGCCCGCTAACCTCAACCACCGGCGCATTGCTGAAATGCCGGGAAAAGCGCTGCGCATCAATGGTTGCCGACGTCACGATCACTTTTAAATCCGGCCGCTTGGGTAGCAATTGCTTGAGGTAGCCGAGCAGAAAATCAATATTTAAACTGCGCTCGTGCGCCTCGTCTATGATCAACGTATCGTAAGCCTGCAACAGCGGATCGCCTTGCGTCTCGGCCAGCAAAATGCCATCCGTCATCAGTTTGATATAACTATCCGCGCCAATCTTGTCGGCGAACCGCACCTTGTAACCGACCGCCTGCCCCAGAGGACTGTTCAACTCCGCCGCAATCCGCCCCGCCACCGTCCGCGCCGCAATCCGCCGCGGCTGCGTATGGCCGATTAAACCGTGCACCCCGCGCTTGAGTTCCAGACAGATCTTAGGGATTTGCGTAGTTTTACCGGAACCGGTTTCCCCGCAAATGATCACGACTTGATGGCTTTCAATCGCTTGTTTGATTTCTTCGCGGCGGGCGTTGACCGGTAGGTCTTCCGCATACGTTGGAAGAGGAAGATGGGCGAGCCGTTTGGTGATGACTTCGGGAGGGAGTTTTTTCATTGGAATCTCGATTGCACGCGGGTATCAACTGATAGCTTGATCATCAAATCAATTGATCCAGCGAGGAGAATGCAATAGCACCTATTTTTCTGTAGCTAAACTATAATGATTGTAGTAATTTTTGATGGGTAGTGATGTCGCATTTCTTTCGGCTCTTCAATCACATAAAACAGGGTCATGATGATAATCGATAAAACACCGGATTTTACGGCATTATCTGGAGTATTGAGCGAAATGTCTTATACATATGTATTGTTTGTATTTGGCTGTATTACTACTACTTCATGCCGACACCCTCATGTCATCACACAACGTTAACCCCACAGAACAGGTAACCGAGCCACTTGATGCGCAGCGGGATCATAGTCTCACGCTTGCACGCGAGATTATGAAACAACTCACGTCACGCACATTGGTCGTAATTGTACCCATGCTGCTTGCCACAATTGCGATTAGTACTGCACTTAGACCACATCTAAAGGGGATAGAACACATTGTTGGTACTCTAAAAATACAAACGAAAGCTTTTGGAAGTGAGAAGAGTAGCACTCTTGACGAATTGCGACTAGAAGGATTCGATCCGAGTAAGCTGCCAAAATCAAAAGAAACTGACAACGCTATTCTCCGAGACCGTGCCGAGAGTCTATCTGATGCACTTAAGAAAAGTCGAGAGGAGATTGAAGAGACTAGAGACAGAGCATTGGCAACATTGAGTCTCGCGGTTGTAGAAATTCCGATACCAGGTTCAAGTAATGTAAAGGTGAAACTCATCCACGCTGCACTCACGCTGCAAGCGATCATTCTCGCAGTACTTCTGCACCTTCGAGCACTGCGACAAATGCTGCTCAGCCGATTAAGTTACGTCGCAGAGAACCCTGGCATGCACGGCCTCTCTCGTTACCAAGCACTAGCTGGACCTCTAAGTCCCATGGCCTTGCCATTGAATGACGCTCGAATAATTGCACTTGTAACTTACGAAAAAGATACAAAGCGTGGACAGTACTTTCAACTTATCGGAGCATTGCTTTTTTTCTCTACGACAAGCCTCTGGTTATTGTACTTGAACTCTCACATCATGGATCTCATGTCAGAGCGAAGTTTTGAAGGTCACGTCTGGTTCGTACTCAGCCTCATGCTTGCAATAACAACCTGCTGCATCGCTTTTGCATGGTTTGTAGACGTTCCTTCGCTTGAAGAGCTTGATCATACACATTCTCGTTCACGGCGTCGCGCAATCCTGCTCATCACGGGCGGACTAGGTATCGCCATTGCAGTCGCAACTAAACCAAGAATCGCCCGGTCAACATTTCAAGTAACAAAGCAATCAGTCTATAGACTACTCTCATTGCACCCACGTCCTTATAAGAAACGTTCTTCGGAGTGGCTAACTACATCTAAAATCCGAGACGGTTTTCTGTTCAATGCTAGGTCACAGAAGTCTCATATGGTGATAGCAGGTCGCATTATTTCGGTTAAGCGAACCACGCGCAACGAATCATCTTTTGTTTGTTTCTCGCGGCGCTCAATAGATGAAGTCTCCAATGTCGCGCAGGGCCTTACAACAATAGCTATAGAGCGCACAGTCTTAGAGATGCTAGACTCCGATCCTAAAATGGCGATGGATCAACTGAAGAATTGGATCATTGGACGACTTCCCCTTGTAGCACCATCTAAGGCAAACTATCTCGACCTTCGTCTATTCGACTTGTATGCCAAACTTTGTGTGGTCTACTACTACGAAGATAGATTAAAAGATTTCGTAACCATCTTGAGAAAGTCCTCTGTCGCTTACCTATTATCTGATAGATTGGAACGATGGTCCGACTCGAAGAACAAGTGGCGAAAGCGAGTTTTGGATTACGGCCGGTGTTCTAGTGTAGGATACCCTGTTGCAGGGAGGTGCGGGTTCGAATCCCGCCCGGCTACCTTTGTGCGAAGTCACAAGCAGTGGTTTGCGCCAACTACATCACCCGAATCACTACATTAGTCTGTCGCTAATCCGTAAGCGTAACCCGCTAGGGTGTTCACTGCGTTATCACTGACCAGGTCAAGAACCGCGAAGCGGCAACTATCGCAGTCTACAAAACAGGTCCATGCAGTACAGCGAGAAATCGGTGAATGCTATCCAATGCACCCAACAGCGATCGGAGTGATTCTCTGGAAGAACAAAAATGCTTGACTCTAGCCCTGACACGATTTTTCTTACAAAAAAGAATTCATCAAATTAATTAATTGATGAATATTTGTAAATTTTATGTGAATAATTTGTGAATATATTGTGAACTTTTAACCAAGTTTCGGCTCCGAATAAATTCAGAAGCTTTATTATTAATTTTTTGGGAGTGCTAAAAATGAGTAAGAATTATGTCAGTCAGAACACAACGATTGCCCTTAGTTTGGCTTTGATATGTGTTGTAGCTTCAGTCAGTTTGATTGTATTTGAAGGGATGAATACCGGGATACTGTTATTTACGGGGTATCTGGTAATAGCTGCGGTTAGCAGCGCTTTTAAAGATAAAAAATACTATTCGCGTAGAGCTTGGGGCTGAGTTATATCAACTAAGATTCGACCAATATTATTTCTTAGTATTGGTCTTTTTTTATTCATAAGTTTTAAAGTTAGTTTTTATTTTCCAGAACTTCTTCTTTAAGTTACTCAGCTTCTTTCTGCATGACATTTTGAAATAATTCGGAACCGATCAATCGATCCAGCCATGCGATCAAATAATGATAGCGAGAGGCATAAAACCAGTCCGGATTGACATTGGAAAATTGCCGGATGAAAGGGAAGATGGCCATATCGGCTAATGTGTAGCGACCGCCTAACAGATAACCATCTTTGCTCAGTCGTGTGTCCAGTTCCGCTAGAAACGGCTCGGCTTGTTCCCGGTAATAAGCTTCGGAATGTTCCGGAAAGCGCACCGCGTATTTATAAAGATCCAGCGCCGGTTTAAACGTTTCGTCATTTTGCTTGATCAGCGACATGACTTCATTCATGACGGCTTGGTCATCATCCACCCAGTGTTCGGGATCATGGATCGAAAGCGCCCATCGCATGATATCCAGGCTCTGTTCAAGCACGTGTCCGTCGGCAAACTTTAATACCGGCACGGTGCCTTTGGGCGAGCATTCCAGCATTTCTTTGGGTTTGGCGCGCAGACTGACTTCCTGCTGATCGACTTCAACGCCGCTGACTGTGATCGCCAGCCGGGCACGTATCGCAAAAGGACAACGGCGGAATGTAAACAATAGGGGTTTCATTTATTGATCGCCAACATTCGATACATCTTTGAGCGAATAGCTGGTGCTACGCCCGCCGCCGGCATCTTTCAGTAGGATGCCACGCTCGACCAGATCCAAAATATCTCGTAGCGCCGTGTCCTGTGAGCATTTGGTAAGTTTCGCCCATTTTGACGATGTCAGCTTACCTTCAAACCCATCCAGCACTTTATTCAGCATAATGCGCTGACGGTCATTAAGCGATACATTCTTATGCGTCTGTAAAAACCGTGCTTTATAGAGCACATCACCCAGCGTTGCTTCCGTATTGCTGATCGCACGATCAAGGCAATTTAGAAACCACTCTAGCCAAAGCGTGATATCGAGATCATTTTTTTGGGTTTTTTCTAGCATATCGTAATAAGCTTTCCGCTCTTGCCGGATTTGTGCCGACAAGCTGTAAAAGCGCTGCGAACTTTGTTCGGATTGCGCTAATGCCATATCGGCAATTGCACGCGCCATGCGTCCGTTGCCATCCTTGAATGGATGAAGCGTGACAAACCACAAATGGGCAATACCAGCCTTGAGGACAGCATCGGTATCATTTTTATCATTAAACCATGTCAGAAAAAGATTGATTTCCTGCTTGAGGCGTTCGGCCGCAGGTGCTTCAAAATGTACACGCTCTTTCCCAAGCGCGCCGGATACCACCTGCATCGGCCCATTTGCATCATCACGCCATTGCCCGGTTCTGATTTTATGCATACCGCTAAAACCAGCGGGAAATAGTGCCGCGTGCCACCCAAACAAGCGATCCACGCTCAATGGCTTTGCATAATTTTGCGTGGCATCGAGCATCATATCGACAATGCCGTCAACATGACGGTCGGCGGGCGCTAACGCGCCAATATCCAATCCCAGCCGCAAGGCAATCGAGGAGCGAACCTGATCACGGTTCAGAATTGCACCTTCAATCTCGGAAGATTTCAACACATCGAGCGTCAAGTTTTGCAACGTGGCTTGCGCCGTTAAAGGAAATCCCATAGCTTCCATCCGGCCAATTAACCGCCCCTGCCGGTGGCGTACAGAGGCCAGCAGCCCAGACAATCTTGCATGATCCCAGCTGAAACCAGGCCAATCGGGTAATTCATGAATATAACGATTCATTCTACGCACCTCATGCGGAGATTATGCGCTATATTCTCCGCATCCGGCAACTGCACAACACGCATCTACCTTCCAGTGGACTATGCGTCGAATTAAACTGCTGAACGCTTCAAATCCCGGCTCTTTTTGATTAAATCGTACGCCGTCTGTACTTCCTTGGCTTGCTCGGTCGCGACGGCGATCATTTCTTCCGGCACGCCTTGCCCCATCAATTTATCCGGGTGGTATTGACTCATCAATTTGCGGTAAGCGTGTTTGATTTCCTGATCTGTGCTGTCTTTGCTGACACCCAATGCCTTATACGCATCTTCCAGCGCATTGACCGAGGTGCTTTGCCCTCCGGCAAAGTGCGCTTGATTGATGATCATGCCGAGCAGCTGATCGAAAGCGGCTTGGTGGTAGCCCAAACGTCCGGCAATGGCTCGCAACAGTTCTTCCTCGGCGGAATTCAGATGCCCGTCGGATAACCCCATGATGATGAGATAAACCAGCAGCATTTGCCGCAAGTTGGGAGAATAACCGCATGTTTTAAGGAATTCATCGAGCTGCGGTTGAATATCGTAATCGGCCGAAGCGCCTTGCTTGAACAGCGTGATGGCTTTCAGCCGGTGATCGCGCGTCATGCGGAGTTTCTGCATGAATTGCTCGACATGCGACACTTCCGTTTCGGATACCCGGCCATCCGCTTTGGCCAGCTTGCCCATCAGAATGAAAACAGTCTCCAGGAAAACCGACTGACGCCGCGCGGCGTTGAATGGATTCATTCCGCCCGGGCCAAAGGCTCTGAACCGGTCGATAAAGCTCCCAATGAAATAACCCAGGAAAATGCCCCAGAAACCAAGAAGGAAAAAACCCGCTAAAGCGCCTAGTAATCTAAACAATGAAATTCCAGATAATTCGATAACAAAAGGCAATCATAGTAAATTGCCGGTTGATAAAATGACTTGAAATCTTGAATGCCCAGTCAAAGCCTAATTTCTTGCAACGATCAGGATTTATCCGTCCATTGCTCAGGCGTTAGCGTTTTCATCGACAACGCGTGAATATCCTGTTTCATTTTTTCGCCCAGCGATTTGTAGACCAGCTGATGCTGCTGAACTATATTTTTACCGCTAAATTCCGCGCTGACAATCAGCGCATGGAAATGGCGTCCGTCGTCGCCTTCCACTTGCACGTGCTGACAAGGCAGTGCCGATTCAATAAAGGTTTTTACATTTTCTGCAGTTAGCATTTATATTCTCCTTCACGCATGATAAACATGCAAAATCAAACAATCGTTATTTTTAGTGCCGCAATTTATATCCGGTTTTGAGCATGCGAATCGTCAGCATGGATATGGCCACCAAGCATATTGCCACAATCGAGAGACTAATATAAGGCGAAATATCCGATACGCCGAAGAAGCCGTAGCGGAATCCATCGATCATGTAAAAAAACGGGTTCAGATGAGAAAAATACTGCCATCCGGCCGGTAGCGAATGAATGGTATAAAACACGCCGGATAAGAAAGTCAGCGGCAAAATGATGAAATTCTGGAAAGCCGCCAATTGATCGAATTTGTCCGCCCAGATACCTGCTATCAACCCCAACGCACTCAGTATCGCGCTGCCGAGCACGACAAAAAGGATCGACCAGACCGGTTGCGCGAGTGGAATATCGAAGAAAAACAGCGTGACCCAATAAACCCCAAGTCCGACCAACAACCCGCGCACGATGGAAGCGATAATGTACGCAAAGAATATGGCGTGGTACGACAATGGCGAGAGCAGGATAAATACGATATTGCCGCTGATTTTGGATTGAATCATGCTGGACGATGCATTGGCGAAGGCATTCTGAATGACCGCCATCATCACCAGTCCGGGAATCAGAAAAGCGGTGTACGCGACACCGGGATAAGCTTCGACGTGTGCTTCCAGTACATGAAAGAAAATCAGTAAATACAGCAATGTGGAAACCATCGGCGCGACAATCGTCTGAAAACCGACTTTCCAGAAACGCAGCAATTCTTTGTAGAGCAGTGTCAAAAATCCGGTCATGTCACTTCATTCCCGCTGTTTCTCATCATGCTGACGAACACATCTTCCAGATCCGGTTGCTGCAAGTGCATTTCCAGTATCTCGATTTGCGCGGATCGCAAAGCCGACAGTATCGATTCCACTTGCGCGTAGGTGTCGATCCGCAATTCAACCATTCCGCCGCTATGACTGAGTTGTAATGGGTGCAGTGCGGCAGGCAAAGTATCGGGCAGCAATCTTAGCCGTACCGATTTTCCGGCAGGCAGCTTTCCGATCATATTCTGCGTGCTATCCAGCGCGACAATTTTTCCCTCTTTCAGCATCGCGACCCGGTTACACAGCGTTTCCGCTTCATCCAGGTAATGTGTCGTCAGCACAATGGTGTGTCCATTCTGATTGAGCTGGCGGATAAAATCCCACAATGATTGACGCAATTCCACGTCCACGCCGGCCGTCGGTTCATCGAGAATAATGACCGGCGGTTTATGCACCAGCGCTTGCGCAACCAGAACACGGCGTTTCATGCCGCCCGACAACGCACGCATGTTGGCATTGGCTTTGCCGGTCAAATCCAGGCGGTCAATAATTTCATCCACCCAGTCGCCATTGTGTTTAATACCGTAATAACCGGATTGGATTAACAAAATTTCACGCACCGTGAAGAAAGGGTCAAAAACCAATTCTTGCGGCACCACGCCTAAACTTTGCCGCGCTTGCCGGTATTCTGTGATGACATTATGTCCCATCACGCTGACCGAGCCGCTATCGGCCAATGTCAAACCGGCGATGATGCTGATCAGCGTGGTTTTACCGGCGCCATTCGGACCCAGCAGTGCAAAAAACTCTCCCGCGCGAATCTCAAGATCGATACCGGACAGTGCGCACACATTGCCGAAGCGTTTGGAGACGTGCTTAACTTCAATAGCAGGTTGCATCGGATGAAGAAATCAGAAGGAGAGCAATTCGGAACTTCAGGAATGGCAAAACAGCATCCGGTCAGGAAGCGTTTTGCACGGGAATTGGATTGGCCGCGAGCGGAATTAACTCCGCAACCCCATATAATTGAATCAGGCTTTTAAGACTCTCGGGCATATTGATAAATTGCAGTGCATGGCGGTTTTTACGTGTCGCGCGTTGCCATTCCAGCAATACACTGACGATCGTTGAGTCCACTTCGGTCACTTGATTGAGATCAATCGTCAGCGGTTGATCATCGAACAACGCAATACCGCTTTTCTTCAGCATCACCGCATGATCGATCGTGACAGCGCCCTGCACGATCACGGTGTTGCCCTCACGAGAAATTATCGGAATCGAAGAGTTCAATTGATTTCCCGCCGTTATTACTTTTTACCTTCCAGGGATTTGTTTTTATCCGTTAAGACTTTCAGCAATCCCTCGACACCGCCTTTACGCACCTGGCTGTTAAAACTTCCGCGGTAATTGGTTACCAGACTGACACCGGCGACTGTCACATCATAGACTTTCCATCCATCCGGCTTTTTCTCCATGCTATAGTCAATCGGCAATGGTTCTTTTCCATTCCCCTGAATGACTACAGTCCGGACTGTTGTTTCCGTTTGATCGCCTAATTGCTTGACCGGATTGACTTTAATCGTTTCATTGCTATGACTGTTCAAGGCATTGGAATAGGTACGCACTAACAATGTGCGGAATTCATTCACCAGTTTTTGTTGTTGTTCCGGCGCTGCTGTTGACCAGTGTTGTCCCATCGCGAGCTGGGTCATACGGGTAAAATTGAAGTGCGGCAGTATTTTGGTCTCGATCAGATCGAGCATTTTTTCTTTATTGCCATTTTTTAATTCCTCGTCTTTCTGAATAATTTCCATCACTTCCTTGACCGTTTTGTCGACCAGCCGGTCAGGCGCCAGTTCAACCGACCATGCCGGGAACGCCAGTAAACTCGAAAGTGTTAATACCAATATTCCAAGAAATCTCTTCATCATGCCCTCACCAAAATTTTTAGTCATAGTTACAATACTAAACCAACAGCCGCAAAATTAACAAATATCCATTCGAATCACAAAGAATCGTCTTCGGTCGCTTTATTGAATAAAAAACGTCCGATCAATTCTTCCAGCACCATGGCTGAGTTGGTTTTCATGATTTTATCGCCATCTTTCAACATGGTCTCGTCCCCGCCTGCAGCCAATCCAATGTACTGCTCACCCAGCAAACCCGAAGTCAAAATACTGGCAAATGTATCCTTAGGAAATAGAAACCGGCTGTCCATGCTCATGGTAACCACCGCATCGTACGTTTGCGTGCTGAATTGAATATCCGTGACGCGCCCGACCACTACGCCCGCGCTCTTCACCGGCGCACGCACTTTCAAGCCGCCGATATTTTCAAAATTTCCGCTAATGACATAGCTTTGAGAAGGATTATACACATTGAGATTGCCCACTTTAAGACTCAGGATCATGAGCGCGATGACGCCCATGACCACAAACAATCCCACCCACAAATCCATCGTTGTCCGCTGCATTAACTCACTCCTCTAAACATGAAAGCGGTCAAAATAAAATCCAATCCCAAAATCACCAATGACGACGTAACCACGGTACGCGTTGTCGCGCCCGAAACGCCTTCCGCCGTCGGCGGTGCATCGTAACCTTCAAAAACCGCGATGGCCGTTACTGCCACGCCAAAATAACAACTCTTAATAAAACCGTTCATGATATCAAAGCGGAAATCCACCGCGCTTTGCATTTGCGACCAATAAGAACCTTCATCCACGCCAATGAAGACCACGGTCACGAGATAGCCGCCAAAAACACCCATGACGGAAAAAATGGCTGCCAGAAACGGCATCGAAATCACGCCGGACCAGAAGCGCGGCGCCACCACACGCGCAATCGGATCAACCGCCATCATGCCCATCGCCGTCAGTTGCTCGGTCGCTTTCATTAAACCGATTTCGGCGGTAATCGCGGAACCTGCGCGGCTGGCAAACAATAATGCAGCCACGACCGGACCCAATTCACGCACCAGCGACAATGCCACCAACGTGCCGACTGCCGATTCCGAGCCGTATTTTTGTAACGTTTCATAGCCTTGCAACCCGAGCACCATGCCGACAAAGAGTCCTGACACGACAATGATGATCAGTGACAAAACGCCGGTAAAATACAGTTCCCGTATGACGAGATTGAAACGGCGCAAGCTGGTTCCGGATTTTAACAGCACCAGGATGAAAAAACGGCTGGCGACGCCCAACCGCCACACACCTTCAATCACGCGATGGCCGATATGTCGAATACCGGATACGAGTCGGCTAGGCAAGAGCATTCTCCAGATTCAAATCCTTACGGTAGGATTGCGCCGGATAATGGAACGGCACCGGACCATCCTCTTCACCATGCACAAACTGATGCACAAACGGCGCAACGGATTCGCGCACTTCTTTCGGTGTACCTTCGGCGGCGATCACACCATCCGCGATAAGGTAAACATAATCAACAATTTTTAGCGATTCCTGCACATCATGGGTAACCACAATCGAAGTCATACCAAGCGCATCCGTCAAACGGCGGATCAGATTGCCGATTACACTCAGTGAAATCGGATCCAGTCCGGTGAACGGTTCATCGTACATAATTAGCATCGGATCCAATGCGATCGAACGCGCCAACGCGACGCGGCGCGCCATACCGCCGGACAATTCATTCGGCATCAAATGTTGCGCGCCGCGCAAACCCACAGCGTGCAGTTTCATCAGCACCAGGTCTCGAATCATCGATTCCGGTAAATTGGTATGCTCGCGCATCTGAAACGCGACATTGTCAAACACCGACAAGTCGGTAAACAGCGCACCAAACTGGAACAACATGCCCATCTTGCGGCGCAGTTTGAACAAGGCATCGCGATCCAATTCGTGCACGACTTCTCCGGCAAACTTCACATAGCCCGAAGTCGGTTGAATTGTGCCGCCAATCAAGCGGAGTAACGTGGTTTTTCCCGATCCGCTGCCGCCCATGATGGCGATCACTTTTCCGCGTTGCATCGTCATGTCGATGCCTTTCAGAATCGCGCGCGTATCGTAGGAAAAATTCAACCCGCTGATTTCAATTAAATTTTCAGATGTCATGCTGCACAGTTAAATAAACAAGGGGAAATCCGGAAGTGGCCGTTATTGCGATGATTGAATCTACTGTTGGCGCTGAAATAATCCAGAATGCATCGGTTAAATTTTCACTCAATTTTATAAAGGGCAATTTTAATCCACTTTCCTCAAGAATATTGCGCTATATTAGATTTCGCCAGGCGATTTTTTATGCTTTTTGAAATTCTGCCTGATAGTGGATTGCATAGATTACAAAATTCCCGCTGCTGAGAAAGAGAAAACACAACACAGTTTTTACCTGATGATCCCGATACTTAAATCGCATTCAGCCTAAATAACCCATGCTCCGCAGCAAATCGATCCGCCTGCTTTTTCTGCTTTTCAGTCTCGCTGCAACCTCAGCACCGGCAAGTGGGATTTACCGCAGTGTCGATGCACAAGGACGAGTCACTTATTCCGACACCCCCTCGGCCAATGCCCAACCGGTCAAAATCACCGGCCAGCCCAGCCGCCAACTGTATCAAGTTACCCGGGTGTACGATGGCGACACGATCATCCTGGAAGGCAGAAAACAAGTTCGCCTATTGGGAGTCAACACACCGGAAATCGAAAGCCGTCATCGCAGCGAAGAACCGGGCGGAGTAGCCGCAAAAAAATGGCTGCAAAATCAGCTGCGGGACAATCAGGTTTATCTGGAATTTGATCAAGTGAAGCGGGATAAGTACAAGCGTCTGCTGGCGCATGTATTTTTGCCGAATGGCAAACACGTCAATCTGGCTCTACTGGAAAGCGGTCTGGCCACGATCAGCATCATCCCGCCTAACGGCCGCTATAGCGACAAGCTGATCCAAGCGCAGCAATACGCCGAGAAACAAAAGCTCGGCATATGGTCCATGCCGGAATACCAATCCCGCCCCATCACTGAAATCGCCAATCACACCAAAGGCTGGCAGCGGTTTACCGGAACCCCGGTAGCGATCAGAAAAAGCCGTAAATTTACCCGCCTGCTCTTTAATGACAAAATCGATATCCGCGTCGCCAACAGTAATCTTAAGTTATTTCCCGAGCTTGCAACTTACGTGGGGAAACCGCTGGAAGTCCGCGGCTGGGTGGCACGCAACAAAGATCATTACACCATGCTGATTCAGCATCCGAGCGCGCTGATCGCGCGGTAATGCTGTGTGCGTTTAAACTCAATAAGTTCTGGCTTTCGGTGGAAAAGACTCAACCGTAATCGGCTTCAGCCGCACCGGTTTGTAATCCAGCCGGTTATCTTCGCTGAAAAACAATGTATGTTTTAACCATTTGACGTCATCGCGTCCGGGAAAATCGTCGCGGGCATGCGCGCCGCGGCTTTCGCGCCGGGCTTCGGCGGAAATCATGGTGGCGATCGCGACTTCTTTCAGATTATCCAATTCCAGCGCTTCGATCCGCGCGGTATTAAACACTGTGCTTTTGTCCTTAATTTCCGTTTGTCCCACGCGCTGACCGACTTCCAGAATTTTTTCCACACCCTTTTGCAGCATGTCTTCAAAACGGAAAACGCCGCAGTAGGTTTGCATTGTCTTTGCAAGCGCGGCATGCACTTGCGCGACATTCTCGCCGTCTTTCTGATTCTCCAGGCGCGTCAGGCGGTTCAAGGTTCTATCCGCGGCATTCTCCGGCAATGGCTTATGGTGCGGATGAATTTTCAAGTCTTCAATAATCTGATTGGCCGCAGCACGGCCAAATACGACCAGGTCAAGCAGCGAATTGGTGCCTAGGCGATTGGCGCCGTGCACCGATACGCAAGCACACTCGCCGACGGCGTAAAACCCTGACACGGCTTCTTCCGGACCGGTTTTATACGGCGCCACCACTTGCCCGAAATAATTGGTCGGTATGCCGCCCATCATGTAGTGCGCGGTCGGCACCACCGGAATCGGTTCGTTGATCGGATCGACATGCGCAAATTTCATCGCCAGTTCACGGATGCCGGGCAAGCGGGTTTTGATGATTTCCGCGCCCAGATGATCCAATTTCAACAGCAAATGATCGCTTTCCTCGCCGCAACCGCGCCCATCCTTCATTTCCGTCGTCATGGCGCGCGACACCACATCGCGGCTGGCGAGATCCTTGGCATGGGGAGCATAGCGTTCCATGAAACGTTCGCCTTCCTTGTTCAGTAAATAACCACCCTCCCCGCGCACGGCCTCGCTGATCAAAACACCCACGCCGTAAACACCAGTCGGGTGGAATTGCCAGAATTCCATATCCTCCAGCGGAATACCAGCTCGTGCCGCCATCCCTAAACCATCGCCGGTATTGATCAAGGCGTTGGTGCTGGCTTGAAAAATCCGCCCGCCACCGCCGGTGGCAAATAAAGTGGCCCGGGCTTGCAGGATCGAAACTTCACCGGTTTCCATTTCCAGCGCAGTGACGCCAAGCACGTCGCCTTGTTCGTCGCGAATCAGATCCAACGCCATCCATTCGACAAAAAACTGGGTATTGGCGCTGACATTGCGTTGATACAGCGTGTGCAATAGCGCATGACCGGTACGATCCGCCGCCGCACAGGAACGCGTTGCTTGCGCGCCGCCGAAATTTTGTGATTGTCCACCGAACGGGCGTTGATAAATCTTGCCGTTCTCCAGCCGGTCGAACGGCATACCGAAATGCTCCAGCTCATATACGACTTCATTGGCCTGGCGACACATGAATTCGATGGCATCCTGATCGCCCAGGTAATCGGAGCCTTTGACGGTATCGTACATGTGCCAATGCCAATGGTCTTCCGTTACATTTCCCAAAGCTGCGGCAATCCCGCCTTGCGCCGAAACGGTATGCGAACGGGTGGGAAAAACTTTGGATAGCACCGCCACTTTCAATCCGGCTTCGGATAACTGCAACGCCGCGCGCATCCCGGCACCGCCAGCACCTACGATGACCACATCAAATTTTCTTTTGGTTATTGCCACATCAACTCCACAATATTTCTGTAGCCCATATCAGATAAAACAGCAAAGCGGTGATGACGGCAATTTGCACGGTCAGGCGGATCGCCGTGGCATGTACATAGTCCATCAGGATATTGCGCATGCCGACCCAGGCATGCCAGAACAGACAAATGAAAAAAACCAAGGTGGCGATGCGCAACCCTTCATGGCTGAATACAGCTTTCCAAGCGGCATAATCCTGCGGCGCGGCAACCAGCAAAACCGCCGTCAGCACGATGAGGTAAATTACCATCAGCACGGCTGTCACACGTTGCGCCAGCCAGTCCTTCAGGCCATAGTGCGCGCCCGTCACGGCCAGTTTCGATGGCCTCACCATAGCTGCCACCCGATCAGTGCCGTCAACAAAAATCCGGCCGCCAGCACCAGCTTGCTGCTGGTACGCGCATGTGCCAATTGAATACCGATTTGCAGATCCAACAAGACATGGCGGATACCAGCGCACAGATGATGCAGAAAAAACCACAGAGGAAGCAACAGTGCAAGTTTAATCATCGGATCGCGCACATATTCCTGCGCAACCTCAAAACTTTGCGGCGATTGCAGCAGCATTTGCAAACCGCACAGCAGTAAAGGAATACCGGGAAAAAACAGCAATGCACCGCTGATTCGATGCAGAATGGAAACCACAGCCGGCAAAGGCTGTTTTATTTTTAGGAGATTCAAATGCTTGGGGCGTTTATTTTGCAATTTCGCTTCCATGCGGGAGATTCTAAAGTAGAAAATTCAGTCGCCTAAATTCGATTTAAGCACCCATTGCCGGAGCCAAGTTTAGTCTGTTATACCACATGATACAAGCCATAACCAATGAAAAACCCGGGCGCAGGCAACCGGGCTTCAACACCGATAAAGACTATTGCTAGGATTTATGATTTGCTGCTACGATCATCCAGACTGTTATCGTCCACGCTATGGATAATACAAAAACGATCAAGTAGTTGTTCACTTGTCAGAACTAGGAAAGCATTGATTAATTCATTTTTGTCATGCTGAACACAGTGAGGAATCTTTGCGAATCAACAGTATAGATTTCTCGCCACGCTCGAAATGACAATTATTCAGAGCCCTCTTAGCATTATTTCCTACGACGCACCATGAAACCAAGCAATCCTAAACCTGCCAGCAACATGATGTAGGTTTCTGGTTCGGGAATAGGAAGAGGTGTACCAAACGAAAGTAAAAATGCTTGTTCCGTGCCATTATGCCATCCCCACCCAACTATCTGTTCATTGTCGTTGATTGCTTGAGCGTGAAGTTCAGTCCATCCGGCTGCCACGACCGGAGCCAATAGTGAAAGATCGGTCATTACACCGCCGCTAAAGAGGAAAGCATGATTGCTGCCATTGTTAGTTAAAGCCCAACCCACTACCTGCCCGGAATCGTTTATCCCAGTAGCACCGCTCTGATTTCCACCTAGAGTACCCAGGTCGGTCATCCCTACACCGTTTGCACCCGTAATGAAAGCATGAGCGTAGCCGTCGTCGTTAGTGTCAGCATTCCCCACCACCTGCCCGGAATCGTTGATACCATAAGCATGGCTAAATGATCCACCTAAAGTGCCCAGATCAGTCATGCCGACACCGTTAGCGCCTGTGATGAATGCATGCATGTGGCCGCGCTCAACATCAGTCCACCCAACCACCTGCCCGGAATCGTTGATGCTATAAGCGATGCTAGTTGATCCACTTAAAGTGCCCAGATCGGTCATCCCGACACCGTTCGCGCCCGTGATGAAAGCGTGAGTTCCGACGCTCTTAACATCAGTCCACCCCGCCACTTGCCCGGAATCGTTGATGCCATAAGCGCTAGATGATCCGCCTAAAGTGCCCAGATCGGTCATGCCGACACCATTAGCGCCAGTAATGAAAGCGTGAGTGCCGTCATCCTTAATCTCAGCCCAACCCACCACCTGCCCAGAATCGTTGATGCCATAAGCTATGCTAGATAATCCACTTAGAGTGCCCAGGATGTTGATGCCTACACCGTTCGCACCCGTGAGGAAAGCATGATTGCTGCCATCGATAATACTAGTCCTAGTCGATCCCACCACCTGCCCGGAATTGTTGATATCGTTAGGGTAAGCGATTGCCCTGTCTAACCCCATAATTGACCAACCTGCACTTGACGTAAATGGAAATGAGACTGCAGAAATACCAACGAGAAATATTGTAATGCGTTTAAGTTTTGAGCAGTTATTGTTCATGATTTTCCTTAGTGTTTGATGTCAGAATTAATCTCGTAACGCTATGGAAAGCCCATATTACTGTTCACATAACTTTACGATGCCAGCTATCAAGACTAAGATCATGAATTCATGTTGTATATAGGTAATATCCTTATTTTCCAGATAGGCGACTACATTTCTGAGGACTATGGTGGCGGCGAGCCGTGATTCTTCCAATGGCAACGTTGCTACTTGGCTGGCGACATACAAGCTGAGTAGTCTTTTCAGGTTGTATGCGCCTTAGGGAAGCGCTGATTAGCTCATTTTTGTCATTCCGAACACAGTGAGGAATCTTTGCGAATCAACATGACAGATTTCTCGTTATGCTCGAAATGACAATTATTCAGAAACTCCTTAGCTGACACAATATGCCAAGCATGTGCTCTGGCGAACCTGCGTGTAATGCAAAACCTTACTGCCAAACCAGCAGATTGAATTGCTCAACCAAACATCCATAGAATTTGTAACAATCAAAATAAAGCGTAAATTCGATTTTTATATAAATTCTATCCAGAATAACCAAACAAGAATCGTATTAGAATTCGAGCTATCGGAAACAAAAAACGCCCCATTTCTTATGACTTGATCCGACGATTATCCAGGCTGTATCCCCCTGCGCCATGCACAGCCAGTAGTATGAATCCGCCGGTTATCGCAATATTCTTCAGGAACATGATCATCTGCATTTGATCCGATAAATTGCTGTGAAAAATTGCCGCGGCCGCCAACGTAAATGCAGCCAGCGCAATCGATACCCATCGGGTCTGCCATCCCGCCACAATCGCCAGACCGCCACCTATTTCAAGCGCTATCACCAGCGGCAGCAGCATGCCCGGCACACCCATCGCTTCCATATAACCCTGCGTGCCTTCATAGCCGCTGATTTTAAAAAATCCGGATAGTAAAAAAATTTGCCCCAGAAAGACACGCGCTACGAATTGACTGATTTTTTCCATGCTGATCTCCTTAAAAGTGTTATTGATTGCGTTTAATCCATGCACGATCACGCACAAAATTGTTGGACTGAAAATCTTGCATCGCCTGATCGATTTGTTCCCGGGTATTCATGACAAACGGACCATACCGCGCCACCGGTTCACCAATCGGCCTGCCGCTGACAACCAGCAGGCGCGCGCCCTTTTTCCCGGCAGCGAAGTCAAATGAACCATCATCCCCACCCAGTGACGCCCATGAATGCAACGGCACGCGTTGCTCACCCAACTGTCCATCGCCTTCAAAGACATAGAGAAAGCTATTGTTCCCCGCTGGCAGGCGGTGTTGAAAATGCTTGCCGGGTTGCGCTCGCACGTCATAATAAGACACTCCGGTCAGCTCATCCGTAATCGGCGCATTCGTACCGGCAAAGCGGCCGATTAAAACTTTCACCGTATAATCTTGCGTTTTCACCACAGGAAAAGCTTCCGCAGGATATTCCTGATATTCCGGATGATCCATCTTATGCGCTGCGGGCAGATTGATCCACAACTGGAATCCACGCATTAAGCCATTCTTCTGCTTCGGCATTTCCGAGTGGATAATGCCGCTGGCGGCTTTCATCCATTGCGCGGAACCGGGACCCAAATCACCGCTATTGCCCATGTTGTCCTGATGCTCCATATGACCGTCGACCATATAGGTAAATGTGGTAAATCCGCGGTGCGGATGGGATGGAAAACCCGCCTTATAATCTTCCGGTTTATCGCTACTGATGTGATCCAACAGCAAAAACGGATCGTAATCGCGCAGCACCGGGGATCCAATCGTGCGGTATACGGTCACTCCGGCTCCTTCCGGCACGGCCACTGCCGGGATTATTCGTACAGAATTCACTACTGTATCCATGACTTTCTCCTTTATTGTGATTCATCGTTGTGATCGGCTGACAGGGAGCATTATCATCGTTGTCATAATAAGAATAAACAACCATAATGAGAAATGATTGTTCTGTTATAAACAACAATGAGACACTCTGATGGATCGATATGAGAATATGAATGCTTTCGTGCGCGTCGTCGAAGCGGGCGGCATCAGCGCCGCTGCCGATCGCATGGATGTAGCGAAATCGGTGGTTAGCCGCCGCTTGAAGGAACTGGAAGAACACCTCGGCGTGGAATTGTTTCACCGCACCACCCGGCAAATGAATCTAACCGATAGCGGACGTGCTTTTTATCAGCAATCGGTACGCATTCTGGCCGACATCCTCGAAGCCGAGCACGCCACCTCGCAATTTCATGGTGCATTAAAAGGCAGCTTGAAAGTAGCGGTGCCACTGAGCTTTGGTTTGATGCACCTGGGACCCGCCATTAACGAGTTCTTGCAAACCCATCCGGAAATCGAATTCGACCTGGATTTCAACGACCGCCATGTGGACTTACTGGCCGATGGTTTTGACCTTGCCATCCGCATCGCCAGCTTGCCCGATTCAAGCCTGATCGCGCGCCGCCTGGCTCCCATTCAAGCCGTCATGTGCGCAAGCCCGGCTTACCTCGAACGCATGGGCGAACCGGAATCGCCGGAAGCGCTCATTAAACACCGCTGCCTGGTGTATAACCTGATCAGCAACATCGACAACTGGAACATATTCGATGCCACAGGGCAATTAACCAAAACCCGCATCACGCCTTACCTGAAAGCCAGCAATGGCGAATTTCTTCGCGATGCCGCCGTCGGCGGACTGGGCATCGTGCTAATGCCGTCCTTTATCGTATACCGGGAAATCGAGCGCGGCGCATTGGTGCCGCTATTGACTGAATATCACTACTCACAACTTGCCGCATACGCCATTTATCCGCAAACCCGCCATCTCTCGCAACGGGTCAGGGCATTCGTCGATTTTCTGGTTAAGCGGTTCGAGGGAATGCCTTATTGGGATTTGTGCTTGAAAAATGTGAAAAACATTTCTTGAATAGAACGGAGCTGGGGACATTAACCCCAGTGCGATGTAATGGTAGAACTTAGAATCGATGCGTAATCGGGCGACAGAATGATTTCTCCCAGGTCAGGTAAAGCAAAATCTGCCATCGCATTGACCAGATCACCCACCTGCCGGTCTCGTAACGTCACGACCATCGGAGGTTTTAAATCGTTCGATGTGATTAGCGGATCCGAGGTACCAATCATTGATCACTACTTTATCCGTTGTCCCTATAACACTCGCTTCCAAATTATTACCTGCTCGCTGAAACCATATCTGATCCGCGCTAATGCCGGGGAGAAATCGCACGATATCGAAATTACCCGGCGCAGAGTCATGGTCGATCAAAGTATCCATGCCATAATTCCGTCCAAAGATATAGACATCGTTACCGCCTAAGCCGTTAAGTGTATCGTTACCGGTACCTTCAGCCAACATATCGGAACCTGATGTACCGTTGCTCGTCATACCCAAGTCACCGATATCGATAGTAAAAATATCCGCAGCGATCAGATTACCAGTATCTTTTGCAGTCACCAGCGCGTTCAGCAAATCGACAAAATTCCTGTACCGCCCCTGAATGTAAGGGTTTCCCGGTAAAAACTAAGCCACGATGGCAATAGACTGCCATCAACCAATATGGCACTATAGGTAAACATATGACTATCATCCGGATAGGCGTATATGCCTGTTTTTGAGTCCATGCTGTAACTGAAGACATCTCTTTTAGTTGCTTTCTGATCTGAAAGCGCAACTAATGCTCGGACACTTTGGTACTTTCCAGTTTTTGATTTCATTTTTTAAAGAATTTGAAGTTTAATAGAAAAATTATGATTGACTATGAGAATGACATTTTCGTAAGTTATAGGCGGTCCGACATAGATTGGGTACGATGGACGCGCGAGAATTTCGTACGAGCGTTGACCGCGCTGCTGCGCGTTCGATTAGGTAACGTTAAGGTCTTCATTGATGAAACGATTGAAGATGGTGCATCATGGCCAAATCATCTTGCCATGAGCCTCTCGCGGTCTCGTATCATGGTTGCGGTGCTTAGTCGAGACTATTTCCAAAGCGATTGGTGTCGACTAGAACTTGCACTGATGAATCATCGAGAGAAAGAAGGTAATTTTCGAAATGCCTCGAACCCTTGGGGATTAATTATTCCTGTCGTGATCGACGATGGTAACTGTTTTCCACCAGAAGTGCAGGCAATGCAAGGAGAGTCACTTTACGCATTCGCAAACCCTTTCATGCGGCCGGATAGCCCAAGGCAGGAAGAACTAGCTGACGTTCTCAGAAACAAATTGTGCGCTTCGATTGAAAAAGCATTGACCTCAGTACCCCCTTTTGATTCTGCTTGGGAGCAGATCGCACACGAGCAATTCGAAGGTCTTTTTAGAATTCAAATTCAATCTCAAAAAACTGTTCCTTCTCTAGTTCTTCCAATTTAATGAGCCGAATCATCACATTCTATTCGTATAAGGGAGGCGTTGGTCGAACCTTTGCACTCGCAAATATTGCGGTGTTGCTCGCTAAGCGAGGAAAGCGTGTGCTTCTGATGGATTGAGATTTGGAAGCTCCTGGCTTGCATCGCTATTTCAAGCCTTACTTGCAACATCCAGTGCCTGGATTTGAAGGATTGATCCATTTTCTTGAAAAAGCAGAGGGCAATCAGGCAGTTTCATGGGAATCGTATATCACAAAAATAGAAATTTCCGACCACGAACCGATCCACCTCATAACAAGCGGCGATCAATCGACCGACTATGTCGAGCGAGTTCGCAACTTTTCCTGGAATACTTTCTTTGATAAACACGCAGGTGGCGACCTTCTGAATCGGTGGAGGAATGAATGGAAAGAAAACTATGAATTTGTGCTCATAGACAGCCGAACTGGAATTACAGATACAGGTGGAGTGTGTACGATTTACTTGCCGGATATCTTGGTTCTCGTTTTCTCGGCGAACGAACAGAGTTTTGAGCGTGGTGTGCAAGTTGCAAACGGCGTTCAAAGTGCAAGACGTTATTTATCAATTCCACGACCTCCGCTAGCAGTGCTTCCCCTTCCCGGCCGTTTCGATGGACGAGATGAAGTCAATGAGGCACAGTTTTGGCTCGACAGATTCGCTGAAGAACTAAAACCATTTTATGACGATTGGCTGCCAATAGAACTCAAACCTCGCCAGATTCTTGAACTAACGAAAATTCCTTACATCACGAAATTTAGCTTTGGAGAACCGCTTCCAGTCATCACGCAGGGAGTTTCCGATCCAGAATTTCCTGGTTTTTATTTGGAAAACATTGCTAGATTGCTAGTAAGTGATTTTCGGGATGCCAAGCAAATTGTTTTACCGGAAAGCGTTGATCGAGGTATTGGCAGCATTGCAGAGTTGCGTTCGCTGCTTGCATCAGTGCCAATTGACGAACTGGCTATTGCGCATACTTTGGAGGGCATAGAAAGCGAACTTGGAGATTTGAACCAGCTTTCTGAATTGCTGACAGAAGCGGGAGTTTCTCTTTTGAGGCAGCAGCGGTTCATTTCGGCAGAATCATACTTTCGAAAGGCACTAGAGATGAGTGTCAACATTCTTGGTCCGAATAATCCAGCAGCTCGATCAAGCATGAATCATCTTGGTGAACTGCTGATGACTACGGGACGTCTGGACGAGGCTGAGATCCTATATCGGCAGATTGTTGAAACGGACTCTGACTCAGACCTCCCTGCTAAAATGGCAAGCTACACCAATCTGGCAAATGTTTGTCGCCAAATGGGACGCCTGGATGAGTCTTTGGGTTGGTATCGGCGGGCACTTGAGTTCGCAGAATTGGTTGGACATCCTAGTGATTCCGCCGTACTGGCAGTCTACAATAACCTAGCCGGAGTTTGCCGCGAAATGGGACGAGACGAGGAGGCTGTTCGCTGGTATGAGCAAGCCCTGCAATTGGCAGAGATGCCTGACCGTCCCAGTGATCCTTCAGTGTTGGCAATTTACAATAATCTAGCCGGAATTTACCGCGAAATGGGACGTTGGGAAGATGCCGTTTGTTGGTATGAACGAGCCTTAAAAATAACGGAGATGAACCGCCCTCCTAGTGATTCTGCCAGACTCGCAACCTACAATAATCTTGCCGGAGTTTTTCGCGAGATGGGACGGCGGAACGATGCCGTTCACTGGTACGAGCGAGCCTTGAAATTGACTGAGATGACCCGGCGTCCCGGTGATTCCGCAATTATAAAGACCTACAATAATCTGGCTGGAGTTTTTCGCGAGATGGGGCGTCTGGACGACGCAATTCACTACTATGAGCGAGCCTTGAAAATATCCGAATCCGCCCCACGTGTGAATAAAGGTGCTGTCCTACCGACCTACAATGATTTGGCTGATCTCTACAGGGAGATGGGACGAAGTGACGAAGCAATTCGATGGCATGAGCGTGCACTTGATGTAGCAATAGAAGTCTTTGGATCGGAAGCTGCTCAAACCGCCACACAGATCAATAACCTAGCTGACATCTTGGTTGATGAGCGGCGCGTTGAAAAAGCCGAAGTACTCCTACGCCGCGCTCTCGATAACCTTCACCCAAGCTTGCGGGAAGATAGTCCAATCGCCACACGAATCAGAGGAAGTTTAGCACGTATACTTCAAGAGAGCGGTCGAAGAGAAGAAGCTGCAGAAGTTTCTGGTAAGGGTAGGTTCGATGTTTTTATTTCTTACAGCTACAATGACGGAACGATCGTTAGGTCACTTGTCGAAAAACTCACAGAAAGGGGTATCCGGGTATGGTTTGATCAATGGGAACTGCGTCCCGGCAATCTAATACATCAAGTTCTCGAGGATGCAATCGCTTCCTCCACATCATTCCTTATCTGTATTGGACGAGCGTGGCAAGGAGGATTTGGAATAGAGGATGAGACTATGGCGATGTTGCGGAATCGAATGATGCACAACCAAAAAGTTATACCTATACTGCTGCCTGGCACAGAACCTGTACTTCTTCCTAATTTCTTGCGCCAATACCAGCTTCTGGATTTGCGCGATGGCCTCTCGGACAATAACCTAAATGTTTTATTAAGTTCGATTACACCTAGGAGAAAACGACAATAGTTTTTTTTCGACAAACCAGCATCAGCAAACACCGTTGCGGATAAGTCTGTAGCTGCATCCTTGAATTGGTCAACTATGTTGTAGCTATCGGCAAATGTGCGAGCTTGGTTATCGGAAAATTCTGCATTCTATAGATTTTCTATAGCCGGGCGACCGATTTCCAAACTCTTCGCATAAGCAGCCAAAGCCAGTTCAGCTTGCTTGAAATAAGCAAAAAAATTATTCACTTCCTATCCCTCCTCAGTTTTTGATAAAAATTTTTTTCATCAAATAATTAAAACCTTCATTCGCAGGGCACATAAACGACGAAGGCTGCCAAGGGCCGGGCATATCCCCGCCAATTCGTGAGTAACTGATTGAGTCACCAAGCAATCCACCATCGGATCGTCGATATATTTGGGAACGATATTGCCTCAATTCCGGATTTCCTTTAATAAGATAGACCGTGGATGATTCGTAGTAATACTCATCCTCAGGCTTGACATTTTTCTTGTACGGAATTGATATCTGCCCATATTGATCAAATCGCTCTGCCGGTAATTTCACCGTCTCATACACCTTAATTCCACCATCAATCGCACAAAGCCGCTTTACTTCTCTATCCAGTCTGGCTTTCTCCGTAAAAAAAGTGGCGTAAACGATGAGTGAAGCGAACAAAAACAAGCTGATTCTTTTTATGTGGAAGGCTTTCATTGATGTACGGCAAGTGCTACCGCATCCTTCCCCAAACTGGTGCAGTAAGTCACCTGTGACGCAGGGAGTGCCGGTCATTTTTCAATATCCGGCAGGATTTACATGGGAGCAATGAAGTTCTAATCATCCACAACGCCCTGCCCCGGAAACAGCACATCGGTAAACCCGAAATGCCGGAAATCGTTGATGCGCATCGGGTAGAGAATTCCCTGCAGATGATCGCATTCATGCTGCACCACGCGTGCATGGAAACCGCTGACGCTGCGGTCAATCGCTTTACCGTATTGGTCCACGCCGTGATAGCGCAAACGCGAGTAGCGCGGCACCATGCCGCGCATGCCGGGCACGCTGAGGCAGCCTTCCCAATCGTCCTCCTTGTCGTCGGAGAGCGGTGTGAGCTGCGGATTGATCAGAACGGTGAAAGGCACCTCTTCCGCGCGCGGGTAGCGGAGATTCTGGTCAAAACCGAAAATTACCACCTGCAAGCTCACGCCAATCTGCGGTGCGGCTAAGCCAGCGCCGTTGAGATAAGCCATGGTGTCTTGCATATCTTGAATTAATTCGTGCAATTCGGCAGTATCGAATCGTTCGACGGGCTTGGCAACTTGCAGCAATACCGGATCGCCCATTTTCAGTACGGATCTAATGGCCATGGCAGTTCACCACATGTTCCAGAATGTTTCTGACACGCACCATCGCTTGTTCCAGCACGGCATAAATCTCTTTAAGCGGAATACTGTCCGCATTGGCGCCCCGTCCGGCGGCTTGGTTGGCGACGACCGCGAGCGTGGCGTAACTTAGACCTAACTCCCTGGCCAGCGCCGTTTCCGGCATGCCGGTCATGCCGACGATATCCGCGCCGTCGCGTTCCAGCCGGTTGATTTCCGCGGCGGTTTCGAGCCGAGGCCCTTGCGTTGCGGCATAGACGCCGCCGTCGAATATGGCTTCATAAGCATCGCTAGCCGCTCGCAGCAGCAATGCGCGTGTTTGCTGATTGTACGGCTGAGTAAAATCAATATGTGTCACCGGTTGATCCTTCCCTTCAAAAAAAGTGAAATTGCGTCCATAGGTATAATCGATAATCTGATTGGGCACCACCAGCTTGCCCGGCGTCAGATCGGCACGGATACCGCCCACCGACGCCACGGAAATCACGTGCGCCGGTTTCAGGGAATGCAGCGCCCATAAATTCGCCCGGTAATTGATCGCATGCGGCGGTATCGTGTGACCGTGGCCATGCCGTGCCAGAAAAACAATATCCTCGCCATGCAGCTTACCGAATGTCAGCGGCCCGGAAGGCTCGCCATACGGGGTACGTATGATTTGCCGGTGAGAAATTTCGAGGCAGGATAATTGCGTCAATCCGCTGCCACCAATTATTGCAAGCATAGCTTCCCCTTTCAGTTTTTCACTGCATAAATCGCTGGCAGATTCCGCCATGCGCCGCGGATATCCATACCAAAACCGAACACATACCGGTCCGGCACCGTCAATCCGGTAAAATCGGCTTTGATCGGTTTGGTTTTGCCTGTTTCTTTCTCGGCAAACACTGCGCTGTAAAATGCTTTCGCGCCATTCTCCAACACCTTGGCGCGGATAGCGGCCAGTGTAATGCCTTCATCGAGAATATCGTCCAGCACCAGAATGACGCGATCCTTGACACTTTCCCTGGGCTCCACCCGCCAGTAAATTTCTCCACCCTGCATCTCTTTGCCGTAACGCGTCAGATGCACATAATCAAAGTCCAGTGGAAACCGCAGTTGCGGCAGCAGTTGTCCGGTAAATATCACCGCTCCGCCCAGCATGCACAAAACCAGCGGCTGCTGATGCGACAACACGCGCGTGATGTCCGCTGCCATGCGCTGCACCGTTAGCGTGACGGTTTGTTCGGAATGAATTAATTCCGCCGTGTTAAGAATTTGTTCCAGTTGCTGGTAAGTTTGCATGAAAGATTTTGGGCCTTGGTTTGAATAATATCGCGTTTTTAATGAGATATTATAGCGCCGTACTGAAAGCTTCAAATACTTCCACTTCAATCCATGCAGGTAAAAATTCTTACATGCAAAATTTTTTTATGCTTAAATGAAAGTACTTCATTGAAAGGAGTAACTCACCATGAATAAATTTATCGTTGAATGCATTGGCACTTTCTTTTTAGTTCTCACCATAGGCTTGACGGTAATACCGGGCAGCGCCGGTGTCATCGCGCCTCTCGCCATCGGTTCCGTGTTAATGGTTTTGGTTTACGCGGGAGGACATATTTCCGGCGCGCACTATAATCCGGCTGTCACTTTGGCGGTGCTCATACGCGGAAAATGCACCATGGCTGACGTGCCGGTGTACCTCACCGCGCAAATTTTAGGTGCGGTCGCAGGCGCACTGACTGCACAATTCCTGGTGGGCTCAGGTACTGCCGCCGCAACCATCGATGTGACCAAATCGCTGATTGCCGAATTTTTGTTCACGTTTGCATTGGCGTATGTGGTACTCAATGTCGCCACGGCGAAGGGAACCAGCGGCAATTCCTTTTATGGTTTGGCCATTGGCTTTGTGGTCATGGCGGGCGCATTTTCCGTGGGCGGAATTTCCGGTGGCGCGTTTAACCCAGCGGTTGCCATTGCCGCACCATTGATGGGTTTAATGGATTGGAACAATATCTGGATTCATATTTCTGCTGACTTTGCCGGTGGCGCATTGGCAGCGATTGTCTTTAATATGCTCAACCCCGATGATAAATAAAATGCAGATCTTCACAACAAAATACCTGGCGATCGGAATTACCGTTTTACTCGCAAGTCTTGTTTTTTCGCAACGCAATGTCCATGCCTCCGATTACCCGGTCTTTCGCGATGGAAAGCTCATCATTCCTCGTGTTGATACCGATGCACAACCGGGTAACTTTCAGAACGCGGAGTTACAGTTTGAAAGTTCCACCAACAGCTGGAAACTCAACAAGTTTGTCGAAACTAAAATTATTCCCGGCCCTGCAACCTATGATGAAAAAATCGAAGCCATCATTGTAGATTCATCACCGGTCCAGGTTTTTCTCAAAATCACCGGACAATTTTCAAATGGTTGCGGGTACTTTCAGCAGATTAATCAGGCACTCAAGGACAATACCTTTGAAATTATTCTTCATGTCGGGCCTAATCCATCTCCACCCGAATTGATGTGCACAATGGCACTTGTATCGTACGAAAAAATCATCCCTCTCGAAGTCTACGGACTTCCGGCTGGAACTTATGGGTATAGTGTCAATGGCATCCCTGCCGGAACATTCACGTTAACCAAAAATAACACGCTGTAAATCAAAGAATAAAATGGCAACTTTGTTGTCATTTTATTCTCATGGCGACGGTGATGGATTATTTCAGCAACGCTTCTAATCCATCCTGATCCAGAATCGTCACGCTCAAACTGACAGCTTTGTCGTATTTACTGCCGGGATCGGCTCCAACGACGACATAATCGGTTTTTTTGGAAACACTGCCGCTGACTTTTCCGCCCAGCGCTTCGATTTTTTCCTTGGCATCTTCGCGGCTCATGGTCGGCAAAGTGCCCGTCAACACAAACGTTTTGCCGCTTAATGCTGCTGCCAAGCCGTTTTGCGCGGATTTACCTTCGTGCTCTTCCCAATGCACGCCGCAGGCGCGCAGTTGTTCAATGACTTCGCGGTTATGCGCCTCGGCAAAAAAATCCACAATACTCTGCGCCACCACCGGACCGATATCGGGAATTTGCTGCAAGCATTCGCTATCCGCTTCGATCAACCGGTCCAGACTACCCAAATACTTGGCCAGATCTTTCGCCGTCGCTTCGCCGACATTGCGGATGCCGAGCGCATAGATAAATCTGGCCAGTGTGGTGTGTTTGCTTTTCTCAATCGCTCGCAGAATATTCCCGGCTGATTTCTCCGCCATGCGTTCCAGACTGGCCAATGCGGCCAATCCCAATTTATACAGATCCGCCGGTGTGCGGATAATGGCATTATCGACCATCTGGTCGATCAGTTTGTCCCCTAATCCTTCAATATCCAGCGCGCGGCGCGACGCGAAATGCAAAATCGCCTGTTTGCGTTGCGCCGGACAGAATAAACCGCCAGTGCAACGCGCGACCGCTTCATCCGGCAAGCGTACCGCTTTCGCGCCGCACACTGGACAATGCTCCGGCATGGTAAATACCAAAGCGCCGGGCGGACGTTTTTCCGCTACCACCGAAACCACCTCCGGAATCACATCACCGGCGCGGCGCACGATAACGGTATCACCGATGCGTACATCCTTGCGTTCGATCTCGTCAGCGTTGTGCAAGGTAGCATTGGTCACGGTCACACCGCCGACAAATACCGGTTGCAACCGCGCAACCGGCGTTAAGGCGCCGGTTCTACCGACTTGCACATCGATATCAAGCAATTGCGTGATCGCTTCCTGCGCCGGGAATTTGTGCGCGATGGCGAAGCGCGGCGCTCGTGACACAAAACCGAGTTTCTCTTGGAATGCCAATGAATTGACTTTATACACGACGCCATCGATGTCGTATGGCAAAGCATCACGCTTAGCGCCAATCGTTTGATAGTAATCCAGCAATCCGTCTAATCTCGCCACTATCCGGCATTCCTGAGATACCGGAAAATGCAAAGTGGAAAGATATTGCAGCATCCGATAATGCGTATCCCGCGGCAAATCCGCATCGTCACATTGCCCGATGCCATACGCGAAAAAAGTAAGATGCCGGGTCGCCGTTATGCCGGGATCCAACTGACGCAACGAACCTGCGGCGGCGTTGCGCGGATTGGCGAATTCCTTCTCGCCTTTGGCCAATTGCTGCTGATTCAGCCGCTGAAAATCTTTTTTCAACATTAACACTTCGCCGCGCACTTCCAGCAAAGCGGGCGGATGAACCAGCGGCAATCTTAAGGGAATTGACCGGATCGTCCTCAGGTTCAGCGTAATATCTTCACCGGTATAGCCATCGCCACGCGTTGCGCCGGTTTTAAAATCACCATTTTCATAACGCAAACTGACCGCCAGTCCGTCGAATTTCGGTTCCGCGGTATACTCGATACAATCAACAGTTAAAGGATCGAGATCTAGCCATGCAACCTGCGAGGTTTCTAGTGCCAAGCCAGCGCGCACACGCCGGTCAAAGGCCTCGACTTCGCTATCGTCAAACGCATTACTCAATGACAACATCGGAATAGCATGTGTGATTTGCGCGAACGCTTTGAGCGGTGCCGTGCCCACCCGTTGCGTCGGTGAATCGGGGGTAATCAGTTGCGGATAGTCCTGCTCGATTTGCTGTAATTCACGCAGTAATCGATCGTATTCCGCATCGGGAATAGATGGATTATCGAGCACATAATAACGGTAATTATGCAGCTCGATCTCCGCACGCAATGCCTGTGCGCGCTGATTTATTTTCTGAATGTTTTCATGCATGGCCAAAGTATAACCAATCGGGCAAAACGCGGTTTCAGTAATTTATGAAAAATCCTTTATACTGCACACTCCATCGAAAAATTCCTTTACCAAATCCCAATGTCTCAAGAAACGACACGCGACATGAGCAACAATAAATTAAAAATCCGTATTCAGATTCAGCAACCGCCACAAGCCATCGAAGAGATTTATCCCGAACCGGAAGTCACTTACGAAGAAACGCTGGACTGGAACAAAATCGCCATCGCAGCCGCATTGCTGCTAGCCATTCTCGGTTTGACCGGTTATTTACTCTTTTCCAGCGGCGGCACTGAGAAAACCGCCGATGAGACCATTGCGTCCGGCCACACCGCCGTTGCAGTTTCCGGACAGGCCGTTTCCCCGGAAAAAACCGCGGCGGAATCCGCCACAACCAACAATACCGCCGGAACACAACCGGGCGAATCGATCAGCGTGCAGAAACCCCTGGTGAAACCAGCCGAGCCCGGTACAAAACACGTTGCCGCCAAATCGGTTCCAATACCCGCAAAAAAACCGCAGCGGATCGCATCCGGTAACGCCGGAAAAACGGCGCCGAAAACGGCTGTACAAGCAAAACCACAGCAACCATCCGATCATGCCGAAGTTATCCGTGCGCAATTAAGTCACGCGATAGACGCACGTGAGCCGGTCGATTCGATTGACACTGTACAACTGCAACCGGGTGAATCCAAACCGATTCATTTTTATCTGCATTTAAAAAATATGCGGGGAAAGAAAATCCGTATCGACTGGTATTACAATGACAAACTGGATTCAAAGTTAAACTTGCAGGTGCACAACAACAATTGGCGCACGCATGCCAGCAAGCAACTGGATCAACGGCGGCTGGGCGAATGGCGCGTTGAATTAGTCGATGAATCCGGAAATCCATTGGCAACCCGGAAATTCACCGTCACCGAACAGTAAAACGCGCTTACATCCCACCGCATGCACTAAAGGATTTACCCATGAAATTTTGCAGTCATTGTAGTGCCACCGTTGAGTTGATCATACCCGAAGGCGATTCACTGCCGCGCTATGTATGCACGACGTGCAAGGTCATTCACTATCAGAACCCCAAAATGGTGGTCGGGTGCATTCCGGAATGGGAAGATAAAATTTTGTTGTGCCGCCGCGCCATTGAACCGCGCTTGGGCTGGTGGACCCTACCGGCCGGTTTTATGGAAAATAATGAAACGCTGGAACAAGCCGCCGCACGCGAAACGCTGGAAGAAGCCAATGCACGGGTAGAAATCGGCGATTTGTATGCTGTTTACAGCCTGCCGCATATCAGCCAAGTTTATATCTTATTCCGCGCACGATTGCTGGATCTCGATTTCAAACCCGGCATTGAAAGCCTGGAAGTCAAACTGGTCTCCGAACACGAAGTTCCTTGGGACGAGATGGCGTTTCGCGTCATTCATGACCCCTTAAAGCAATATTTTAAGGAACGCAGCCAAGGAAAATTGGGGTTTCACATGGGTGTCATCGACAAACCATCCAGCAGCTCCTGAGCAAGGTCATTGTTTCTTCGCTCATAAATTCGAAGGTTTTAGATTCCCGGATGGCAAGCTATAATGTTTATTTTTTGCAGACTCCAGACTCTTATGAAGCATTTATTCGTTCTATTGCTAGTATGCCTCACCGTCTCGTCAGTACCTGCCCAATCACAAGATATTTCCATCTCTGCTAAAGCTTACTTACTGTCGGATTTCCAGACCGGTCAGGTGTTGGCCGGTCAAAATGCGGATGAGCGCATCGAGCCCGCCTCGTTAACAAAACTCATGACCGCGTACGTGGTGTTTTCCGCGATCAAACAAAAGCAGATTGCCTTGGATCAGCCGGTTCCGGTGTCTGAAAGCGCTTGGCGTATGATCGGCTCGCGCATGTTTATTCAACCCAACAAACAGGTTACCGTGGAAGAATTGATCCGCGGCATGATTGTGCAATCCGGCAACGACGCTTGTATCGCATTGGCGGAAGTGGTTGCAGGATCGGAAGCCAGCTTCGCCAATCTGATGAATAAAGAAGCGGGCCGATTGGGTATGAAAAACACGCATTTTACCAATTCAACCGGTTTGCCCGATCCGGAGCACTACACCACGGCACATGATCTGACATTGCTGGCAACGGCCATCATCCGCGATTTTCCCGAGTTCTATCCGCACTATTCACAAAAAGAATATACCTACAATAATATTACGCAACCGAACAGAAACCGGTTGTTATGGATCGATCCGCATGTGGACGGCATGAAAACCGGATGGACCAAAACCGCCGGTTATTGTTTAATCACTTCGGCGATTCGCGATAAACGGCGGCTCATATCGGTGGTGATCGGCGCGAAATCCGCCAATGCGCGCAGCATCGAAAGCCAGCGCCTACTCAATTACGGCTTCCAATTCTACGACACGCTGCACTTATACAAAAAGAACGATTCGCTGACCACCATCCATCTATGGAAAGGCACACAAAACGAATTGAAAGCCGGATTCGACCGGGATGTTTATTTCACCCTTCCTAAAGGTCAGGGCGATAAACTCAAGGCCACCATGGAATACAAGCAACCATTGATCGCACCGGTGCAATTGGGACAGGAAGTCGGCACGGTAAAATTCACACTGGATGACAAAACCGTTGAAACCTATCCATTGGTCGCTCTGGAGAAAGTCGATACCGCGAACTTCATCGGCCGTGCTTGGGATAGTGTAAAATTACTCTTTAATTAATCCAGTCTTAACACATCATAGAAGGTTCGCATGATATATCTGAACGGTAAGTTTATGCCCATTGAAGAAGCATGCATCCCCGTGCTGGATCGCGGTTTTATCTTTGGCGATGGCATCTATGAAGTCATCCCGGCTTATTCGCGCAAACCCTTCCGCCTCCCTAAACATCTCAAGCGGCTACAACACAGCCTGGATGGCATCCGCTTGAAAAATCCGTTCAGCAACGACGAATGGAAAAACTTGTTGGAACAAGTCATCGCCAAAAATGAGGGAGAAGATCAATATCTCTACTTGCACATCACGCGTGGAGTCGCCAAACGGGATCATGCGTTTCCGGTCAATGTACCGCCTACTGTGTTCATCATGAGCAACCCGTTGCTACCACCGCCTGCGGAACTGCTGGCCAGCGGTGCTTCGGCCATTACCGCGATCGATAACCGCTGGATACGCTGCGATGTCAAAGCGATTTCATTATTACCGAATGTGCTACTGCGGCAATTGGCGGTGGATGTCCATGCGCTTGAAACGATCCTGATTCGCGACGGTTTCCTCACCGAAGGCGCCGCCAGTAATATTTTTGTCGTTAAAAACGGCGTACTGCTGGCTCCTCCAAAAAGTAATCTGATGCTGCCCGGCATTACCTACGATGTGGTGCTTGAATTGGCAGCAGCGAATAAAATACCGCACGAAATCCGCGAAATTTCGGAAGCGGAAGTCCGCACGGCGGATGAGATTCTATTGACATCGTCGACCAAAGAAATCATGCCGATCGCGTCGCTGGACAATCAACCGGTAGGACAGGGAAAACCGGGGCCGCTGTTTACCCGCTTGCACGCGCTGTACCAGGACTATAAAGCCACCAATATGCGCGGCCATTCCTGCGGTTGCTCGAATTCATAACCGGTGGCTTGAATTTTCCGATGTCAGAACAGCCGTCACTGATCGAATACCCTTGCGATTTTCCCATCAAAATCATGGGTAAAGCGCAACAGGATTTCACACAAATTGCGCTGGCAATCGTTAAATTTCATGCTCCCGATTTCGATACTGCGACGATAGCGGTGAAGGCCAGTAAAAATGGCACGTATTTAAGCCTGACGTGCACCATTCGCGCCACTTCCCGGGCACAATTGGATGCTCTGTACCAGGCGCTATCCAGCCATCCCTCAGTTGCCGTGGTATTGTGATCATTGCCGATGCAAAATCTTTCCACTTCTGTTTGCACACCGCAGCACTTCATCGTCAAAACCCTGGGATTATCCGATTATCAGGCGACCTGGCAGGCCATGAAGGATTTTACGGACAACCGGAACGAACAAACGCGCGATGAAATCTGGTTATTGCAGCACCCGCCGGTTTTTACCCAAGGCATTGCAGGCAAACCCGAGCATCTGCTGCACGATCATGGAATTGCGGTAGTCAAAACGGATCGCGGCGGTCAAATCACATACCACGGGCCGGGGCAAGTCATCGCTTACTTGCTGCTGGATATACGTCGCTTGAAACTCGGTGTACGTGAATTGGTCAGACTGATGGAAAGCGCCGTGATCGGCTTACTCGATGACTATCGCGTTAAAGCTGCCGGGCGCGTTGAAGCCCCAGGCGTTTATGTAGGAAATGCCAAAATCGCTTCGTTGGGACTCAAAATCAGGAAAAACTTCTGCTACCACGGCATTGCATTGAATGTGGATATGGACTTAACGCCGTTTTCCTACATCAATCCCTGCGGTTATCAAGGATTACAAGTGACGCAAACCAAAAACCTGGGCATTCCCGATGGCGTGGACATTTTAAGCACTAAACTGGCTGGCCAATTACAAGAAAAACTTCTCACAAAACGATTAACGGAACAACATGACCACTGATACCCGCCAAAAAGGCGCTGATAAAACAGCACGTAACCCCGTCAAAATAGCACCGCAATCGCGCGACGAATTATTGCGAAAACCCTCGTGGATTCGGGTACGCTCGTCCAACAGCGAAAATTATTACGAAGTCAAACGCCTGCTGCGCGAACATAAGCTGCATACCGTATGCGAAGAAGCGTCCTGCCCGAATATCGGCGAATGCTTCGGTAAAGGCACCGCCACTTTTATGATTTTGGGTGATTTATGCACGCGCCGCTGCCCCTTCTGCGATGTCGCGCATGGCCGTCCAAAACCACCGGATGCGGATGAACCGCTACATCTGGCGCAATCGATCGGTGCCATGAAATTGCGCTATGTGGTCATCACCAGCGTGGATCGCGACGACTTACGCGACGGCGGTGCACAGCATTTTGCCGATTGCATCCGTGAAATCCGCACGCATTCGCCACATACCAAAATCGAAACCTTGGTACCGGATTTCCGCGGGCGCCTTGAAGTAGCGCTGGAAAAGCTCGCCGCCTGCCCGCCGGATGTCTTAAACCACAATCTCGAAACCGTGCCGCGCTTGTACAAACAATGCCGTCCCGGCGCTGATTATGCAAACTCGCTGAAACTGCTCAAGGATTTCAAAGCACAATTTCCGCACATCCCCACCAAGTCCGGCTTAATGCTCGGACTGGGCGAAACCGACGAAGAAATCATGCAAGTATTGCGCGACCTGCGCGAGCACAATGTGGAAATGCTCACTATCGGTCAATATCTGCAACCCAGCATCGGCCACCTGCCGGTCATGCGCTACGTCACACCCGAAGGTTTCAAAATTTTTGAGCAAGCCGCGCTGGAAATGGGTTTCAGCCACGCCGCCTGCGGCCCGATGGTGCGCTCCAGTTATCACGCCGATCAACAGGCGCACGAATCCGGCCTGCTTTAAACCGCGGAACGCACTGCTGCGCATGAACTGCACGTTTGCAGTACAGGTCAACAGCGTTGGAAATAGCTTCAATTCATTGCGCTTTTTATCAGATCATTATTCACAATCCTAGCGTAAGCTGAGAAGTATGGACGATAGACCATGCCTTGACTCACTCGTGAAAAGGGATTTGTATGGAAAAAAGCGCAATTTTAAGTGCGTTAGCTGCTGAAGTTGAACAAGGAAGATTAATCTTTCCCACCTCGACTCATGCAGCAATCAAAATCAATAAAGCGTTAAATGATCCCGATTGCAATCTTGAGATGGTGATCAAGTTCATTCAATTGGAACCATTATTGTCGGCCAAAGTCGTGGCGATAGCCAATTCGGTAGTATTTAACCGTTCGGGGAAAAAAATCACCGATGTGCGTTCGGCGGTTACCTTGATTGGTTTACGTACCGTACGCAACCTGGCAACAGCTGTCGTGGTGCAGCAGCTTACCGGGCCGCAAGTGCGAAACGAAATGGTGACGCAATTATGGCAGCATTCCGCCCATGTAGCAGCGCTGGCGCAGGTTATCGCCCGCCGGATTACAAAACAAGATCCAGATACGGCAATGTTCGCGGGAATCATTCACGAAATCAGCTGGTTCTATCTGTTAGCGCGAGAAAAATACTATCCTGGGTTGGCCGATGAGAGCATCGCCAGTTCCTGGAACAGTGACGAAGATCTGGAAGACGAGACGGAACTGGAGTGTGAAATTAAAATCGGTACCGCCATTCTCAAAGCCTTATGGGTTCCGGAGCCTGTGATCGACAGCATCGTCTATTTATGGCGCGGTTATTTGACATTTCCCCCTTCCACCCTCGGTGATACGCTGCTGTTCGCCGATCAACTGGCACCCGTCAAATCCCCGTTTATTCTGCCCTCAAACCAAATGGGTTACAGCGTTGCGAATATCGATTTATTAACCGACGAGGAAACATTGAGTGCGGTGCTGAAGGACTCGGAGGCGGAAGTGAGGTCGTTAACAGAAGCGCTGTGTGTATAGAAAACATAAACGGGCACCCATTGAATTGCCCGTTTAAAACGCCTGCGAGACTCCAGCCGTCACCGATCCAGCAATGCTGGCGCAGAAAATTATCATCAAGCATCAATAATTTCATAATCATGCGTGATTTTTACCGTTTGTTTCAGCATGATGGAAGCCGAGCAATACTTTTCCGCAGATAAGTCAATCGCACGTTCAATGGTCTGCGGATTCAGATTATGTCCGGTAATAATGAAATGCAAGTGGATATGGGTGAACACTTTCGGATCGACCGGAGCGCGTTCGGCTTCGATTTCAACCACGCAATCGGTGATGTCCTGACGGCTTTTTTTCAGAATCAATACCACATCGAACGTGGTACAACCGCCCAGCCCCATTAACAGCATTTCCATCGGACGCGGTCCGAGGTTTTGTCCACCGGCTTCCGGCGCGCCATCCATCAATACCGAATGACCGCTGCCGGACTCAGCCTCAAAGCTGACATTCCCTTTCCATTTGATACGAGTTTTCATTGCTCCCTCCATTGATACCAAGCTTTCTTGCAAAATATCCGGGCAAATAAAAAGCCGACGTTGTTATGCGTCGGCTTTCCTGAATTCAGAACGACTTACTTCAGTGACAGAATAAAGTCAGCTAATACTTTAGCATTTTCTGGGCTAACGTTAGCATTTGGTGGCATTGGGATTGGGCCCCAAACACCGCTACTTCCTTTTAATATTTTATCTGCCAGGTATGCAGAAGCATCCGCTTGACCTGCATATTTAGCTGCAACATCTTTTAAGCCTGGGCCGACCAGTTTAGCGTCAACATTGTGGCAATTCAAACATCCACTGTTTTTTGCCAAATCAGCATTAGCTTGAGCAACACCAGCTAATAAAATCGCTGACGCAGCAACTGCTCCGATTAAAACTTTTTTCATATCTCTTCCTTATTAAAATTATAAAAGGGTTGATATTCTAACCCGAACTTTACAGACTTGCAGCAATTCCTGTAAGTTTGTGATTACCGGCGCTGCTGCAAACTCTGATGATACTGCGTTGCTAAGACTTAAGGTTAAATTATTTAGTTCCAGCAGAGCATGAAGAAACCGGATCAGATCGTTCTTCATGTCAGCGCTACCGATTTAATCCGTTATCGCTCCCGCGCTGGCGCTGGAAACCAGTTTCGCATATTTCGCCAATACCCCGCGCGAGTAACGCGGTTGCGGCGGTTGCCAGGCTGCACGGCGCTTTGCCAGCACATCATCGGACACATTCAATTGCAACAGCCGTTGCTCGGCGTCAATGGTGATCGAGTCGCCTTCCTGTACCAATGCAATCGTGCCGCCAACAAAAGCTTCCGGCGCAACGTGACCAACCACCATGCCATAGGTACCACCGGAAAAACGTCCATCGGTGATCAAACCGACGGAATCACCCAGCCCTTCACCGATCAACGCGGCAGTCGGCGACAACATTTCCCGCATGCCAGGGCCGCCTTTCGGGCCTTCGTAGCGGATCACCACGACATCACCCGGTTGAATCTTACGTTCCAGAATCGCTGCCATGCAGGTTTCTTCCGATTCAAATACGCGTGCGGGCCCGGTAATTTTCGGATTTTTAATGCCAGAAATTTTTGCCACGCAGCCTTCGGTCGATAAATTACCTTTCAAAATCGCCAGATGTCCTTGCGCATACATCGGATTATCCCATTGCCGGATCACATTTTGGTCTGCGCGTGGCGTATCGGGAATGTCTTTCAACACTTCGGCGATCGTTTGTCCGCTGATGGTGATGCAGTCCCCATGCAACAAGCCATGATTCAGCAGCATTTTCATCACTTGCGGCACACCGCCCGCTTGGTGCAAATCAGCCGTAACGTAGCGCCCGGAAGGTTTCAAGTCGCACAATACCGGGACTTTGCCGCGCATCCGTTCGAAATCGTCTATGCTCCATTCAACCTTGGCGGCATGCGCAATCGCCAGGAAATGCAGGATGGCATTGGTCGAACCGCCTACCGCCATGATCACGGCAACCGCATTTTCTATGGATTTACGCGTGATGATATCGCGCGGCAGAATCTGCTGTTTGATGGCATTCACCAGTGCCTCCGCCGATTGCCCAGCGCTGGTCATTTTTTCACCGTCTTCGGCAGACATCGTAGAAGAATACGGTAAGCTCATGCCCATCGCTTCAAAAGCGGACGACATGGTGTTGGCGGTAAACATACCGCCACACGAACCAGCGCCGGGACAAGCGTGCCGTTCGATCTGCAATAGCTCTTCAGCGTCGATTTTATGCGCGCTGTGCTGCCCTACCGCTTCAAATACGCTGACCACCGTCAGATCCTGATTCTTGTAGTGCCCCGGTTTGATCGTGCCTCCGTAGACAAAAATCGCCGGCACATTCATGCGCGCAATGGCGATCATCGCGCCCGGCATATTCTTGTCGCAGCCGCCGATGGCAATGACACCATCCATGCTGCCGCCTTGCACACAGGTTTCAATCGAGTCGGCGATCACTTCACGCGACACCAGCGAATACTTCATGCCTTCGGTACCCATCGAAATGCCGTCCGATACCGTGATGGTGCCGAACATCTGCGGCATCGCCCCGGCTTTCCTCAGCGCCGATTCGGCTTTTAGCGACAATTCATTCAAACCCTTATTGCACGGCGTAATCGTCGAATAACCGTTAGCCACGCCGACAATCGGCTTGTTAAAATCCCCATCACTGAAACCGACCGCGCGCAACATGGCGCGGCTGGGTGCATGTTGTGCTCCTTGGGTAATAATCTGGCTACGTTTATTGTCTGGCATGCTTGCTCCTGAATGAGATAAAAATACGATTTATGACAAGGCGCACACAAACGCACTTGGTATAATGGCCGCTATTTTACCGTAAATAAGGCCGAAACTATGCTCATTCATCCGCAAATTGATCCCGTTGCCATCTCCGTGGGGCCGCTTTCCATTCATTGGTATGGTTTGATGTATTTGCTCGGTTTCGCGCTCTTCATTCTACTCGGACGGTATCGCATCAAACACAATCCACAGTCGGCTTTCACCTATGAAATACTCGACGACGCCTTGTTTTACGGCATGCTCGGTGTAATTCTGGGCGGACGCCTGGGGCATGTGCTGTTTTATCAATTCGGTTACTACCTGGACCACCCGTTGCACATTTTTGCCATTTGGGAAGGCGGCATGTCGTTTCATGGCGGATTTCTCGGTGTTTTCGTCGCCATGATATTACTGGCGCGCAAACACAATTTGCCCTGGCTGACTGTCACGGACTTCGTCATTCCGCTGATTCCGCTGGGATTAGCCGCGGGACGCATCGGCAATTTCATTAATGGCGAACTGTGGGGACGCCACACCGACGTGCCCTGGGGCATGGTTTTCCCTTATGTCGACGAATTCCCCCGCCACCCATCCCAACTGTATCAATTCGCGCTCGAAGGCGTGCTGTTGTTTATCTTCATTTGGATTTACTCATCGAAACCGCGCGCAACCGGCGCAGTCACCGGCATGTTCATGATCGGCTATGGTGTTTTACGTTCCTTTGCCGAGTTCTTCCGCGAACCGGAAGATGGCTTCATGGGCATTCTGACACTCGGCGTTACTATGGGTCAGTGGCTATCGATCCCAATGATTCTCGCGGGCATCGCTGCGTTGATGTGGTCAAGACGGCAATCACCCCAAGTTGCACAAAATAACCAGCGCAAAAACAAGAAACGCTAGAAATTCGTATGGATTGGTTCCTTCATCAGGGTGACTATCATCTCAGTGCATTGGAAGGATTATAGCGAACGACAGAAAGAATTGAGATTCACTGGTTCAACTCGCCGCGCTGTCGATTCACGGGATACAAACAAAAAACAATGGGGGATCTGAATGGAAGGACATGAAATCATCGGATTCATCGCTGGCTTCGGCACCACTTTCGCCGCCGCCCCGGATTTGTATGCAATGCTCAAACGGAAAAGCGCTCAAGGCATGAATCCAACCATGGCCGGGATCATGGGCGTGTTCCAGATTGCCTGGGTTTATTACGGCGTCTTGATCGATTCCATGCCGGTCATTGTCTGGAACATCATCGCCATCGCGATCAATTCCCTGACAGTCGGCGCATTTTTCCACTTCGCCCGCGCGGAGAATAATGGATGAATTGAGTTTTCATCCAACTAATCCCGGTTGATCACCGGTTAATGTTGGGCTTTGTTCGGCAGCTCAATCTACCGGGCTGATTTTAATTTGGTGGAATTCCACCAAATTAACGTTTCGCAAAATCAAGTAGTAGAAAACCGCTTGTTAGCGGTTTGAGTGGATCGCAAAAATGATATTAATGATCCAGATACACGGCCTCAAAAAGAGGTGCTACTTTAGTTTCTTTTATAGTGGTGGAATATTCAATGTTTGAAACATATCTCCCAATAAGAGAAACACTTCCATTAATTCGGGCATTATTGAAGTAAGTTTCTTGCAATTCTTTAGCAGGTATTTTTACATAGAAATATGGGTTTCTTGATAGCAATTTAGGGCTTAGTGCGGCGTAAGCGTAATTCACATAGATTTTTCCAATGAACTCTGGAGAGCTTTCTTCCGTTTTTTCTATAGTTCCGATTAAATGATATAAACCGCCATCCGGTTTCAATTTTGGAGATATGACAATATTTTCACCATCTTTTGAGTTGAATACAATCTTTGCTTGCTGCAAGTTTTCGGGCTGTACAGTTCCGTTTTTAAGATTTTCTTCAAGCTCTATTTTCTCTTTCTCAATAATGTCGTTCTGTTTTTGAATTTCTTGTTTCTTTGCGTATTCTTCGGCACGTTCTGTTGCTCTCTGTTCCTGCTCAATTTTTATTCTCTCGAAGTCGCTTGCTAAGTTTTGCTCACAAGAACTAAAGCAATGCGCTTGCTGCGGAGAGTAAGTGTTTCTGTGATTGTCGCAGAATATCTCAATGGTTGTTATTGTTGAAAAATCAATATCATAGAGGTCAGAAACTGTTGGCTGCCTAATTCTGTCTGCCCCAACACCCAAGCATTTAAGTCGTGGATCAACAATTGCGTGTGTTGTCGTTGTATTTGAATAGTAATTGGGACTACTGCCTGAGTATAATAATTGCTGCTGATCCAGCGGAATGGAAGAGCATGAGGTTATGAATAAGAAGAAAGGTAAAGCAAAATGATATTTATTCATTGTATAACTCAAGTAATATTTTTTACTAAAAAGGCGATGCTGGTCGACATTATCCAAATCTTCGTATAGCCTCGCGCACCACACTTATAATTTTTGCATCGCCCAGAGTTTTGATTGGATAGCGCGGATTGAAAGGCTTCAGATACCAATCGCTAACATCTTCAATGACTTGCTTAAATGTTGCCTCATCGTCATTTTAACAATCACAAAATCATTAGACACGTAAGACATACCGGCTCAACGATTAGGATCATACCTTCGGTGAAATCTGGCTTCATTCTGTCTCCCCGGACTCGCAAAGCAAATACGATGACTTCCTCTTAAACGCTTGCTTAATCCCAATCGAATCAATTTTTCCCATTCAAACTAATTTCACCAATAGGATTACGCATAATTTCGCATCACCCCAGTCCCGGCCAATAATGACTGTCCGGCAGCGGCCGTTTGCCAAAGATTGCTTGGCCGACGCGCACCACGGTGGCGCCTTCTTCGATGGCGAGTTCGTAGTCGCCCGACATGCCCATCGACAGTTCGTCGAACGATAACCCGGCGGGTGCTTCCTGGCGCAACATGGCTTGGATGTTACGCATTTTGACGAAGCATTCGCGCACGCGGTCGTGATCGGTAGAGAAAATGGCCAGTGTCATCAAGCCCTTGATGCGCAGCGATGAGAATTGCGGCAAGTGTTGCACGAAATCGCGCACGGCTTCGGGTGGCAGGCCGAATTTGCTTTCTTCACCGGAGCTGTTGACTTGCACGTAGACATCAATGGCGCGGCCTTCGTTTTGCAGGCGTTTGTCGAGTTCTTCGGCGACTTTCAGGCTATCGAGTGCCTGGAATTCGTTGGCGAAACGTGCCAGGTATTTGGCTTTGTTGGTTTGCAGGTGGCCAATGATCGCCCATTTGATGCCTAAATCGGCCATAACTTCGGATTTTTCGCGCGCTTCCTGGATTTTGTTTTCGCCCATCTCATCGACACCGGCAGCAAAGGCGATGCGCAGCCGCTCCGCGGATACGGTTTTGGTCACGGGCAGCAGCCGCACGCTGGCAGGGTCGCGTCCGGCTTTCATGCAGGCATCGATGATGCGCTGCTTGACGGTAGCGAGGTTATTCTTGATATCGTTAAATTGCTGTTGTTGCTCTTCGTTGAGTTCCACGGCCTGCTCCTGTTGTGCGAGAGATTAATTTTTCCTGGATGCTTGATGGAAAACCATTTTCCATTGATTGTTGCGGTACCGCCAAAGCGAGGTCCGGGTCGATCCTCCGCTTTTGGCATCGGTTTGATCGGGCTTTAGCAGCGAGTAAATCGCCAGCACGACATCCCCGGACACTGCCTTAATACGAAAATCCTTGAACGCCCAGTGCATACTCGGATCTTTACGCGTCAGCCAGTTGATTACATCGCTTCGGGAATGGATTGTTCCTTGCTGGTCGATTTCCTCGAAATCTTCCGCCAGCAATTCGTCGATCAATCCGGGATGCGCCGTCAGATCACTTTGCAGCAAGCTAAGTTCCAGTTGCCGAATCAATTCGGCGAGTGCATTCGAATCCATTCGCAGCAAGTCACTTAACCCGCATGCCCGGCTGCGCACCGGAATCCGGCGACAGAATGAACAATTCACCCGGATTGCCGCCACCGGCCGCTAGTACCATGCCTTCCGACAAGCCGAATTTCATTTGCCGCGGCGCGAGGTTGGCGACCATCACGGTCAAGCGCCCTTTCAGTTGCTCCGGATCGTACGCGGATTTAATCCCGGCAAATACCGTGCGCTGCTCGCTGCCGATATCGAGCGTCAGTTTCAATAATTTTTCCGCACCCGGCACATGCTCGGCGTTGACAATCTTGGCGATGCGCAAATCGATTTTGCTGAAATCGTCAATGGAAATCGTTTCGGCAACCGGCGCAATCGCATGCTGCTGCTTTTCGGCATGCCGCACCGGCGATTGCGGTGGCGCAGCGCTCAGGCTCTGCGTATTGGCGGCGATCAGTGCGTCGATTTGCTTGGTGTCGATGCGTGTCATCAAGTGCTGATAAGTGTTGATGGTATGTCCTGCGGGTAATAACAAATCCGAAACCGGTTGATCAGCGCGCAACTGCGGCCAAGTCAGCGGTCCGCCATTGAGAAATGCCTCGATTTGCTGCACGGTACCGGGCAGGATCGGCTTCAAGTAACGCGATAGCAAATAGAACAACTGGATACCGAGACTGCAAGCGCGGTGTAAATCGTCAGCGCGATCCGTATGCTTGGCAATTTCCCACGGCGCTAAATTGTGAATCATTTCGTTGGCCTCATCGGCGAATTTCATGATTTGGCGGATGGCTGCGGAAAATTCGCGTTCTTCAAAGGCTTGTTCGATGACTTCGGGGCGCCAGCTGGAAAAATGTTCGTTCACGATGGCTTGCAATGCTTGATATTGCTCGCCGGACACCAGCTTACCGTCAAAGCGTTTGGTGATAAAACCGGCGCAGCGGCTGGCAATATTGATGAATTTTCCGACCAGATCGGAATTGACGCGCGCGACGAAATCGTCCAGGTTCAGGTCGATGTCTTCCAAGGTGCTGTTCAGCTTGGCGGCGTAGTAATAGCGCAGCCATTCGGGATTCAAACCTTGTTTCAAGTAACTTTCCGCGGTGATAAACGTGCCGCGCGACTTGCTCATTTTTTCGCCGTTCACAGTCAGAAAACCATGCGCGAAAATCTTGGTCGGTGTACGGTAACCGGCGTTTTTCAGCATCGCGGGCCAGAACAGCGCGTGGAAATACAGAATATCCTTGCCGATGAAGTGATACAACTCGGTATCGGATTGCGGTTGCCAGAATTCGTCAAAATCGATTTGTTCACGCGCACATAAGTTTTGGAAACTGCCCATGTAACCGATCGGCGCATCGAGCCAGACGTAAAAATACTTGCCGGGCGCGCCGGGAATCTCGAAGCCGAAATACGGTGCATCACGCGAAATATCCCAATCGGAGAGTTTATTTTCTCCGGCTTCGCCGACCCATTCGCGCATTTTGTTGGCCGCTTCCGGTTGCAGATGGTCGCCATTGCAGGCCCATTGCCGCAGAAAATCGGCGCAGCGCGCATCGGATAAACTGAAAAAATAATGTTCGGAAGATTTGTTGACCGGTTTTGCGCCGGAAACCGCGGAATACGGATTTTTCAGCTCGGTCGGCGCATACGCCGCGCCGCACGCTTCGCAGGAATCACCGTATTGATCCTTGGCGCCGCATTTCGGGCATTCGCCTTTGACAAAACGGTCCGGCAAAAACATATTCTTGACCGGATCGTACAGTTGCTCGATACCGCGAATCGCGATCAATCCGGCGGTTTTCAATTTGCCGTAAATATCCTCGGAGAAATGCCGCGTTTCAGGCGAGTGGGTACTGTAATAATTATCAAACTGGATGTGAAAGCCGGTAAAATCGCCGGAATGTTCCGCATGAACACGCGCGATCAAAGCTTCCGGTGTGATACCTTCCTTCTCCGCACGCAGCATGATCGGCGTACCGTGCGTATCGTCGGCGCACACATAATAAACCGTATGTCCGCGCATTTTCTGAAAACGCACCCAGATATCCGTTTGAATATATTCCACCAAATGACCTAAATGGATACTGCCATTGGCATACGGCAGCGCGGAAGTCACCAGAATTTTTCGCTTGTTCATTAATTATTAAACGAATCAGATTAAATAAGTGTCAATTGTAACAAACTGTGTGTGCATTCCCGATATTTGTTACCATTTCCCGATTAAATTGTGAGCCGCTCAGCGGTAGTAAAAAGGAGTTTTGTAGTGACCATTTCCGAACAACAAATACAAGCTGTATTGCAACAAACCATCGATCCAACCACGAATAAAGATTATGTGACTGCAAAATCCGTTAGCGCGATTCAAATTGCAGGAAACAACGTAACCATCGGCATTGAGCTCGGTTATCCCGCCAATAGCGTCAAGAATCAAGTACAACAGCAAATTACCGGAGCATTGCAGGCGGTGCCGGGTATCGGCGCTATCCAGGTGAGCGTGAGCAGCAAAATCATTCCTCACGGCGTGCAACGCGGCGTTAAGCTGATTCCCGGCGTTAAAAACATTATTGCCGTGGCATCCGGCAAAGGCGGTGTCGGCAAATCGGCAACGGCAGTCAATCTGGCGCTGGCATTGTCGGCAGAAGGCGCATCCGTGGGTATTCTGGACGCGGATATTTATGGTCCGTCGCAGCCGCAAATGCTCGGCATTACCGGCCATCCGGAATCACATGACGGCAAGACCATGGAACCGATGCTAGCGCATGGTATTCAGGCCATGTCGATCGGTTTGTTGATCGACGCCGAGACGCCGATGGTGTGGCGCGGACCGATGGTGACTCAGGCTTTGCAGCAATTGCTCAACGATACCAATTGGAAGGATTTGGATTATCTCGTCGTTGATTTACCGCCTGGTACCGGCGATATCCAGCTCACACTGGCGCAAAAAATCCCGGTGACCGGCGCCGTTATTGTCACCACACCACAGGACATTGCTTTGCTCGATGCGCGCAAAGGTCTGAAGATGTTTGAAAAAGTCGGCATCCCGATTCTGGGTATCGTGGAAAACATGAGCACGCACACTTGCTCGCAATGCGGACATACCGAACCCATCTTCGGTACCGGCGGCGGCGAAAAAATGTGCCAGGACTACAACGTCGAATTTTTGGGCGCATTGCCGCTCGATATCAAGATCCGCGAGCACACTGACACGGGCAAACCCAGCGTGGTTGCAGAGCCAGACGGCAAAATTGCCGGAATTTACCGTTTAATTGCACGGCGAGTTGCCGTTAAGGTGGCTGAATCCGCCGAAGATCACTCGGAGTTGTTCGCTAAAATCGTAATGGAAAATGACTAGGAAGAATTGAAGGATGACGATTAAATCAGATAAATGGATACGCCGCATGGCACTCGAACACGGCATGATCGAGCCGTTCGAGCCCGACCAGATCCGCCATAAAGACGATCAACGTATCGTTTCCTATGGAACTTCAAGTTACGGCTACGATATCCGCTGTTCGGACGAATTCAAGTTATTCACCAACATCAATTCCACGATTGTCGATCCGAAAAATTTTGACTCTAATTCGTTTATCGATGTTAAAAGCGATGTTTGCATCATCCCGCCTAATTCTTTTGCACTGGCGCGCACCGTCGAGTATTTCCGCATTCCGCGTAACGTGCTGACCATCTGCTTGGGTAAATCGACCTATGCGCGCTGCGGCATTATCGTCAACGTCACGCCATTCGAACCGGAATGGGAAGGTTATGTCACGCTGGAGTTTTCCAACACCACCCCCCTGCCCGCCAAAATCTATGCGAATGAAGGCGTGGCGCAAGTGATTTTCTTTGAATCGGATGAAGTGTGTGAAACATCGTACAAAGACCGGGGCGGAAAATATCAGGGTCAACAAGGCGTAACATTGCCGAAAATTTGAAGTCAAAGGAATAAAACCATGTGGAGACTCATTGATGTTGACTCAAATATGCGCAAAACGAATCAAAAGGTTTCCAGTTATTCTCGCGTTGATTTTATTCTCTGCATTTCCCGTGACGCTTGCGGCAGAAGCTTTGCAGCATATTTCTCTGACGCGTACCGGCTTAATGCCGGAAGATATCGCTATAATCATCAATGACAGCGACCCGCTCTCCCAGCAAGTAGGCAGCTACTATCAGCGTGCACGGCAGATACCGGAAGTCAATGTCATTCATCTGCGTTTCCCACCCGGCCGCACCACCCTGACTGCAACGGAATTCAAGCAGCTGAAAGCTAAAATTGACCGGCTTACACCTGAGCATGTGCAAGCATTCGCCGTCGCCTGGACAGCTCCGTACCGGGTGGAATGCATGTCGCTGACTTCCGCTTTGGCATTTGGCTTCGACAAAAAATACTGCGCCGATAAGTGCGAACCGACAGCACCGAGTCCTTATTTCAATGCGCTCGGCTCTTACCCATTCGATGACTATAAGATACGTCCGGCTATGATGCTGGCCGGCACTTCGTTTACGCAGATTAAGGATTTGATTGACCGGGGCATTGCATCCGATCATACATTTCCCAAAGGTCAAGCATATTTGTTGAACACCTCGGATAAAGCGCGCAGTACACGCGCAATAACTTTCGCTGAGACGGCAAAAGAATTTACCGGCATTTTTCCAGTGCAGGTATTGGAAGCCGATTTCATTTCAGACCGCAAGGATGTGCTGTTTTATTTTACCGGACTTACCCACGTATCCTCGTTGGACACGCTCGAGTTTATCCCCGGTGCACTGGCCGATCACCTGACATCGGTGGGCGGCATGCTGACCGATTCTTCCCAGATGAGCAGCTTGCGCTGGCTGGAAGCAGGCGCCACGGCAAGCTATGGCACGGTCATTGAGCCCTGCAGTTTCCCGCAAAAATTCCCGTCCCCGGTAGTCGCCATGTTTCATTATGCATTGGGCGCCAGTGCGCTTGAGGCTTATTGGAAAAGCGTCGCGTGGCCGGGACAAGGCGTGTTCATTGGCGAACCTTTAGCGAAACCATTTGCGCCACTATTACGTGAAATGAGTACAGACCGGTTTGAATTGAAAATTTTCTCACCCCGAGTTGGACGATTAAAAATAGAAAAATCACATTCTGCTGCCGGACCGTTCAAGTTAGCTTCGCGACCCCAGACCATTCGCCGCGGAGAGAATCGATTTCTTTTAAAGTTCAATGAAAAAACGGATGGTTATTTGAAGTTACACTGGAATTAGGGCCTGTTAACGCTATTTGATATAATTTGGTGATGGAAATCACCGAAACTCAATATCAACAGATCGAGCACTGCCTGCCGCGTCAGCGTGGCAACGTCAGCCATTCCAATCTGCAAGTTCTCAATGCCATTCTTTACGTTGCCGAGCATGGCTGCAAGTGGCGAGGACTGCCCAAGCGATTCGGCAACTGGCATACCATCTATACCCGCATGAATCGCTGGGCAAAGAGTGGTGTACTGAGCCATGTATTTGGGCAACTTCAGCATCAGCAAATCATCCGTATCCGTATTGAAACTGTTTCGCTGGACAGCACCAGCATCAAAGTCCATCCCGACGGTACGGGTGCGTTAAAAAAAACGGCCCCCAATCCATCGGAAAATCTCGAGGTGGATGGACCACCAAAATTCATCTGGTTGCCGCAGATTCCAGAACAACCATAGGCTTTGCCCTCTCGCCCGGTCACGCCCACGATGCGCCAGAGGGCAGGCAGCTTTTGCTTTCCCTCGGTCCCGTCAATACGCCCACCTACCTGCTGATGGATCGTGCTTATGAGGGCGACCAAACCCGGCAACTGGCACTAGATTTGGGTTACATCCCGGTTGTTCCGCCCAAAGCAAATCGCTTGTCACCCTGGGAATACAACCGTGCCATGTACAAAAAACGCAACGAGATCGAACGATTGTTCAGAAGGCTCAAGGGATTTCGCCGCATCTTCTCCAGGTTCGATAAGCTCGATGTCGTCTTCATCTCCTTTATCCACTTCGCTCTCATCGTCGAAGCAATCAGATTGTGTTAACAGGCCCTAACCAACTCCAAATTTATGGATATCCAAGAAATCGTGCGTTCAATATTTCCATGTGTATTAAAACTAGACAGTCACGCAAAACAAACTTCAAAAACACGCTAAACTTTTTTGCTAAATACCCGTCTAATAGGGCATAAATTATAACTACATAAGCTATTGTTTTATATTGAATATAATTACAGATAAAAAAAGCTTGATTTGCCCCGAATGCAGACTATAATGCGTGCAAATTTAAATCCAGGAAATTCACCGATAAGGAGGTCATCATGAGAAGCACCAAGAACTTTTTTGCTCCCGCGGATTTAGTAAATATTCACATTCCTGAAACGTAGCGTTTTATAAAGGAGCATATGCATGGCTATACTCTCGTCCACACTTCAAAAATCCGACCAATCTGAAGTTCTGTTTGATACGCACCCTGAAGTCAGTCTGAATTTTGAGCATGTCCGAAATGCTTTAAATGAAGGTTATCGACGACCTTTTTTACTGGTTGACAGCAATATAATCCGGCAAAAAACCCGGCGCTTCAAGACTGCAATGCCTCGAGTGCATCCGCATTATGCGGTGAAAGCCAATCCTGATGAGCGCGTACTGAAAACACTGATCGAAGAAGGCGCTGGTTTTGAAATTGCCTCCATCGCCGAGTTGGATGTATTACTCAAATTAGGTGTACCGGCTGCTGAAATTTTCTACAGCAATCCGATGAAATCCAGAGCTTATCTTGAATACGCCGCAGAAAAAGGCGTTGAGTGGTACGTACTCGATAGCATTGAAGAAATGCGTAAAATCTTCAGCGTTAAACCCGATGCAAAAATGTATTTGCGCATCGATACCCCCAATATCGGCAGCGATTGGCCATTAGCCGGAAAATTCGGCACACACTTAGCCGATATCAATGAAATCATTCAAGAAGCCGCCAAACTCAAAGCAGATCTAGCGGGTGTCACATTTCATGTCGGCTCGCAATGCCGTAATCCGCAAAATTGGCGTGTCGGTATCGAACGGGCTAAAAAAGTATTTGCTGAAATGCAACTAGCTGGCTTGAATCCCCGCTTGCTCAATATCGGCGGCGGCTACCCGGTTCGCCACATCAAACCGATTCCTTCCATCGAAGTTATTGCTGAAGTCATTAATACCGCTATTGCCGATTTACCGGGTAATTTCCGCATCATGGCAGAGCCAGGCCGCTATTTGGTATCGGATTCGGCTTATTTTGTCTGCCGCGTGGTTGGAACAGCAACGCGCAATGGAAAACGTTGGATGTACTGGGATGCAGGCATGTTTGGCGGTGTCATTGAAATGACCGAGGGTTTACGCTATGAGATTCTCACCGATCGGAAAGGCAGCAATATTCCATGGTCAGTTGCCGGACCAACCTGTGACTCCGTGGATATCCTGATGCACGACTTGATGTTGCCCAACGACATACAAGAAGGCGATTTCATCTATATTCCTAATGCAGGCGCCTATACGACGGCATACGCCAGCAATTTTAATGGCTTTCCATTACCTGATGTAAAAGTGATTTAAGTTTCCAGAATTGGGTAAGCCTGATTAAGAATCGTCAATAGAAATGGTGAAGTGGTTGCATTACTTCACCATTTCTGCTTCAAATAGCTTGAAAAATCACGGGAATTATAGCTTATGTCGTGCTTGATTTACGATCAAGCACGACAAAGTGATATTCTAAATTTCCCTCGACGTGTTTGTCGCGCTGCGTTTCTTCCCAGTCGCCGGGATTAAATTCTGGGAAAAACACATCACCATCAAAATTGCTTTGAATTTCGGTGATATACATGCGCTGGCAAATTTTAATCGTTTGCTGGTAAAGCTTCTCACCCCCGATGATGAAATTTTCAGTGTCAATCGTGCTGGTCTCTTCACATACCAGCAATGCATCTTCCAAGGAATTGACGACGACTGCACCGGGTACTTCATAATCCGTTTGGCGGGTAATCACGATATTGGCTCTTCCAGGTAAAGGTTTGCCAATCGATTCATAGGTTTTACGTCCCATCACAATGGTTTGCCCCATCGTTAGAAACTTAAAATGTTTCAAATCAGCCGGTAAATGCCAAGGCAATCGATTATCCCGGCCAATAACCCGATTTTTCGCCATTGCTACCAAGATGGATAGACGTAATGCCGTCATACCGCTACCGGCGCCTTGATAGCAGGATGGGAATCATAATTCTCCAAGCTGAAATCTTCATAATGAAAGCCCAAGATGTCTCTGATATCGGGATTTAATTTCATGATTGGCAAAGGTTTGGGTTCGCGCGATAGTTGTTCACGGGCCTGTTCCAAATGATTGAGATAAAGATGCGCATCGCCCAGGGTATGCACAAAATCACCGGCTTTGAGTCGGCACACCTGCGCAATCATCAGCGTCAGCAAGGCATACGATGCGATGTTAAACGGCACGCCGAGAAAAATATCCGCGCTGCGTTGATAAAGCTGGCACGATAACCGGTCATCCGCCACATAGAACTGAAAAAAAGCATGGCATGGCGGCAAGCGCATTTTATGCAAATCCCCCACGTTCCATGACGACACAATCATACGGCGCGAATCGGGCGTATCTTTTATCTGCTGAATTACCTGCTGCAACTGGTCAATATGTCCGCCTTCCGCTGTCGTCCAGGAACGCCATTGATGGCCGTATATCGGGCCGAGATCGCCATTCGCATCAGCCCATTCATTCCATATCGATACACCATGTTGCTGCAAATAGCCGATGTTGGTATTGCCTTGTAGAAACCACAGCAGCTCATGAATGATCGACTTCAAATGACATTTCTTCGTTGTCACCAAAGGAAAGCCATGTGCCAGATTAAAACGCATTTGATAGCCAAAAACCGATAGTGTCCCCGTTCCCGTCCGATCCGATTTACGATGACCGTGGTCAATGACATGCTGCATTAATTCGAGATATTGATGCATCCCTATTTGAAACTCCCCGGTAGAATCAGAATAAATCCATGCGTTGTAAGTCTATCCCAGCCACAATGGGTATAAGACGTATATAATATCAATATTAATTACAGCTATCATTCTTAATGCAATGACGCACAATTTTGTCATTCAAAAAAAACTATACAACAGGAAAGCTTTCAATGCTGGCATCCCTTTTCCAAAATACATCATCGATCGATCCATCTACTAAAGCATCGCATATTCTCGTAATCCTCCCGAAGTTAGAAAAGCTCCCTAAGAAACATGATATTCCCGGTGAAGAATCACTGAATAAATTACTTCTGCGCCGCGAGATCAAATTAACGGATCTGATCGCAACGCCAGTCAGCGCAAATCTTCCCGATGGCGAGCTATGCGCTTGGGCAATGGTCGACACGAACCAAACCGTATTCGAGCAACAAACCACCGTGCGAAAAGCGGTCAAATTGCTGCTTGGGGAAAATCCTGTTGAATTGCATATTACCGTGCATGGCACAACGCAACAAAGAAAAATCTTTTCCGAACTGGCTGTTTTTACCAGCTGGGTGAATGGCGCCGTACTCCCGGTGCGCAAAAATAAACCCGTCAGAAAGCCGCTGGAGAAAATTTTTTTATATGGCTACAAAGATGCTGGAAACTTTACGCTGCAACGCGCCCGGGCAGAAGGGAACTTGCTTGCGCGCGGTTTGACGGCATTACCGGCCAATGAATTAACACCCACCACTTATCGCCAGCAAATTAAGAAATTGGCTGAGAATGAGGGCTGGAAATATCAGGAATACGATCTCAATAAATTGAAAGAAATCGGCGCCGGCGCTTTTGTGGCGGTAGCACAAGGCAGTGATACCGAAGACGCCGCCATCGTTCATCTGCAATATCAGGGCAAGCAAAATCCGGACAATAAGACTATCGCAATTGTCGGAAAAGGCATTTGCTTTGATACCGGCGGCCATAATCTGAAACCGGCCCGGCATATGCAAGGAATGCATGAGGATATGAACGGATCGGCCGTCGCGTTGGGCATTCTGCTTGCCGCAACGCGCGCTGAAATCCCAATTAAAATAGATTGCTGGCTAGCCATTGCGCAAAACCACATCAGTCCTCGGGCGTATAAACAAAATGACATCATCACGGCACTCAGCGGGCTATCCATTGAAATCGTGCATACCGACGCCGAAGGACGAATGGTATTGGCGGACACTTTGACATTAGCCAACCAATTAAAACCCGATTTGATCATCGATTTCGCTACGTTGACCGGCAGTATGATAACTGCCCTAGGATCCCGTTACAGCGGAATTTTCAGCAATCGCGATGAGTTGTTGCAAGTCGCCGTTGCCGCGGGCAAAGAAAGCGGTGAGCGTGTGTGTGTTTTCCCGATGGACTCGGATTACGAAGAAAGCCTTGAAAGCGCCATTGCGGATATCAAGCAGTGCGAGCTAGGCGGAGAATTCGATCATATCCTCGCCGCTTGTTTTCTACGGCGCTTTGTCAGCGACACACCATGGTTACATATGGATTTATCGGCTAGCAGCCATAAGGGCGGCTTGGGCGCGGTGGATAGCGATATTACCGGATTTGGGGTCAGTTGGGCGATCGAGCTGCTAAAAAGTGTTTGAAATCGATATTTGCAATCAGAAATAAATCAGGGATAGCGCCTAACTTCTTACAATCATGAGCTTCTGACCAATGGACAAGTTCTCATCACTGTTATTCCAAAGCTTGATCTGATTGACGGTCGTACCGTAACGCTTGGCGATTTCATATAAGGTATCGCCTTTTTTCACCACATAAACATTCGATTGATAATTCTGCAGCTGTTTCTTCTTCAGTGAGGCAGCATCGCTATAATTCTCTGACACAATCTGTGGTACCAATATTTTTTGTCCGAGGGTAAGATTTTTGCTGCGCGCAATACCGTTAATTGCCTGCAATTGCTTCACTGTAGTCTGATGGCGCGCTGCGATTTCATTGATACTTTCCCCTTTCTTCACATGATAAATTTGCCAAGATACTCTAGGATCTTGATATGTCTCAAGATTCTTCAAAAAAATATCTTTATTCCTTTTAGGCAATAACAACGTGCGAGGTTCATCCATCACCTTGATAACATAACGATTGTAAGCAGGATTTAATGCATTGAATTCAGCTTCGGAAATATTGGCAAGGCGGGTAACGAGAGGGATGTCGATGTGTTCATGTATTTTGATTTCATCAAAATACGGTCGATTCTCTATCGGCCGGATTTGTATACCATATTTCTTACTACTGACTATGATATCTTTAACCGCCAATAGCTTATACACATAATGCTTGGCATCGCTGGGCAGATTCAAATCATAAAAATTGCTCGACCTGCCCTTATGAAGACTTCTGGATAATACCTTGCTAACTACACCTTCGCCCAAATTGTAAGCCGCGATGGCCAGTTTCCAGTTATCAAATTTCGCATGGAGATACTGCAAATAATCCAGTGCAGCTCGGGTAGAAGCTATAACGTCACGACGGTCATCGTGCCATACATTTTGCGCTAACCCTAGGATTTTCCCCGTTTCGGGCTGAAATTGCCACAAACCCGCCGTTTGACTATTGGATTTTATCAGTGGATTGTAAGCGCTTTCGATGACCGGCATCAGTGCGATTTCCATCGGCATGCCACGGCGCTCAACCTCCTCCACAATATAAAAGAGATACCGCTCACTATTGGCAATAATGCGGTTAAATAACTCTGGATTCTGTGTATAGGAGGCGCCTATTTTACGAATTGCTTTACTATCGGGCGGCGGTGCCAACGCAAAACCGTTTTGTATACGACTCCAGAGATTTGCATGATACTGAATCTTATCTTGTACTAATGTGTCCGCAAATGCATTCAGTGTTATAAATGAACAAAATCCAAGTACTAACGATATCAGTAAAACAAGGCTATTTCTTTTTAAAATCATTTACATATATTATTTTCTATATCCATATCGACTAACAGGATATATAAATTTTTCGCATTTGCAAACTATTTTTTACAAAAAAGAGAGTGAAAATTTAACAAATAAATTTAAAAATCATAATATTATACAACTATCTTCAAGATAATTATTAAGAATCATTCGCGAATATTCGACTGACTATTGAATTCTTGCAGTAAAACTACCGGTTTTGGTTGCCATCCTTTTTTCCGGTGATCGACGATAACATTGGTAAAAATACCGCCGCGCACATAGAAACGTGCAGTTAGCCGGATATAGCGAGGCTTTAAAACAGCGACGAGATCGTCGAGAATTTTATTCGTTACGGCTTCATGAAACACCCCTTCATTCCGGTACGACCAGATATAGAGTTTCAAGCTTTTAAGCTCGACGCATTTTTTGTCTGGAATATAATCCAAAATTAAAGTGGCGAAATCGGGTTGTCCCGTTTTCGGGCACAAACAGGTGAATTCAGGAATCTCCATATGAATATGGTAATCCCTGCTGGTAAACGGATTCGGGAAGGTCTCAAGTGTTTTTTCAGGTTTGCTGGTCATTCTTCATGCTCGTAGTTAAATTAATTCGGTTACAGTGATAAAATGTGTCATGCGCTTTATTTATTATAACTGCCTTACCCAATAAACAAAAAATTGCGCCTAGCTCATATCAAGCTCGCCGGCTTCAAATCATTCATCGATCCCACTGTAGTTCCCGTTTCGCAAGATCTGGTTGGTATCGTCGGCCCTAATGGTTGCGGTAAGTCGAACATCATCGACGCCGTAAGATGGGTGCTGGGAGAATCGAAAGCGTCCGCTTTGCGGGGCGATTCGATGCAGGATGTCATTTTTTCTGGGTCGGATAACCGCAAAGCGGTTGGCCGCGCCAGTGTGGAAATCGTCTTTGACAACCACCTCAATAAAATTACCGGACAATGGTCCAGCTACGCCGAGATCGCCATCAAACGTGTCATTCAACGCGATGGCAATTCAAGTTATTACATCAATAATCTGCCCGTGCGGCGCCGGGATATTGCCGATCTCTTTCTGGGAACGGGTGTCGGAGGCCGGGGTTATGCCATTATCGAACAGGGCATGATTTCCCGCATTATTGAAGCCAAGCCGCAGGAATTAAGAAACTTCCTCGAAGAGGCCGCAGGAATTTCCCAGTATCGTGAAAGAAGGCACGAAACGTCCACCCGGCTTGCTGAATCGAGAAAAAATCTTACCCGCTTGGAAGATATTTGCCAGGAATTGGGCGCACAGCTGCAGCATCTGGAAGTACAAGCAAAAATCGCGCAACAATACAAACAATTGCAGGAAAATCTGCACCACTCGCAATCCCTGCTATGGCTGTTGCGTAGAACCGAGGCGCAAAAACAGCAGCAGCGTGCGGAACAAGACATTCAGAAGCTGGCAGCCGAATTGGAAACTGTACTTGCAAGTCAGCAGCAAGCGGAAAAAGACTATGAAACAGCACGCGCCCAAGAACATGCTGTTAACGACCAATTGCTCCAGGCACAGGGGCAATTGTATACGGCTGATGCCGAAATTGGACGTTTGACGCAAGAAATCAATCATCTAAACAGCACGCATGATCGCCTGCTGCAACAAACGCAACAAGTTGAAAATCAACTGCAAAAAAATAATCAGTTGAAATCTAGCAAACTGGAAAATCTGGCGCATTGGCAGCAGGAAAAAATAAAAATTGAATCAGCGCAACAAGATAGCATTCAAAAATGTCATGAAGAAAACGGCAAACTCCCGGCCATTGAGGCAAATTTTCATGCTTGTCAGGAAAAATTAAACCAGCTCCGGCAGGATTTACTGCTCGTCGAACAAACCAGCCGCCTGGAAGACAATCAACTCGTTCATGCGGCAAAAAATATTCAGCAGCTTGAAGCGCGCCATACCCGCCTATTGCAAGAGCAAAGCGAATTTGTGCTCATTGATCCTAACCAATTGACGCAATTGCAGCATCAGATCGATGACACTGAAAATAGACTAAAAGAAGAACAACTGAAGCATCAGAAAATCGAAACACAATTTTCGGCAATAACCCAATCTAAACAGCATATTGTCAGAACAATTCAAGAACTGCAGCAGACATTGTCGCAAGCATCGGCCCGTTATACGGCATTGCAAAATCTGCAGCAGAAACTGGAAAACAACCAAAGCTTAATCGCTTGGCTTCATCAACGGCAGCTGAATACGCTGCCGCGTTTATGGCAGAAAATCAGCATAGCGCCGGAGTGGGAAAACGCATTGGAAGCGATTCTGCGCGAACGGCTTAACAGTATTGAGATTGAGCAGCTGGATAGTATCCTCGATTGGATCGACGGCGTGCCGCAGGGGAAATGGTCGCTGCATGAAAAATCCGCCATCGCCGGTGATTTATCGTCCAATGACACTCACAACCACACAGGTCAAAAATTACTCTCCTGCATCACGGTCAATCAGCCTGAAATCCAATCTGTACTGGACCATTGGTTAAAAAATGTATATATCGCCGGCGATATTCAAGAAGGTCTCAGCAACAGGAATTCTCTGAGCTCCGGCGATCTGCTCGTTACCCGCCAGGGGCACATCCTGACCCGCACCAGTATCACTTTTTATGCACCCGATTCGCAATTGCATGGGGTTTTATCAAGACAGCAAGAGCTCATTCAAATACAAAAAGAAATCGATCAGCTCGAACCCGCCCTGCGCATGCAACGCGATCTGCTGGCCAAAACCGAGCAGCAGTCCGCCGAACTGAACAATGCCATTCAAACGATTGATAAAAACAGTAAGCAATTGCAGCAGCAGCGGCATGCATTACAGCTGGATGCGGTCAAATTGTCACAAGCCAGCGAACGCGCAACGCACCGTCATAACCAGATCAATGCTGAGTTGATGGAAATCGGGCAAGCCTTGGAACACGAGTACGCGCTGCAAAAATCCGCAACCATCAATTTGCAGGAAAATCAGCAAAAAATTGCCGCGCTCAAGGAGCAAACGCAACAAGCACAGCTCGCCTGGGAAACGGCCAATCAGCAACTTGCATGGCAGCGGCAAAACATCCAGCAATCGACCCGCGCGATGCAAGAAGCAGCGTTTCAGGCGCAAACTTGCCAGAACAAAATCATGGAAATCGAGTCGAGCATCCAGTCGCTGGATGAAGAACTGCAACATTTAACGCAAAACCAAGCTAACTTGCTCAGCGAAATGGATGCGCTGAATGTTGCTCCACTCACCGGCCGCTTAGACGCCGCCCGCACACAGCGCAAATCGATTGAACAAACCGCATTGCAAGCACGGCAAGCCGTTGAGGATACCATCAACCATTTACGGCGCATCGAAGAAGCCCGGATGGCATCGGAGCAAAAATCGCATGCGCTGCGCGAAGCCATGAATCAAGCCAGGCTCAAGGAACAAGCGGCGAGTATCGCCATGGGCCAATTTGATGAATTGATCCAAGACGCTCATGTTGATACCGGATTGTTATTACCTTTAATTGCCAAAAAAAGTGTTACCGGGCTGCATTCTGAGATCGAAAAACTAAATGCGGAAATTGCTGCGCTGGGAGCCGTGAATCTTGCCGCATTGGAGGAGCTCGAGAATGGCCGGAGCAGAGAATCCAGTTTGCTGATGCAATTACAGGATTTGAATGCAGCCATTGCAACTTTGGAAAGCGCTATCCAGCAAATTGACCGGGAAACCGAATTACGTTTGCAAGACACATTCACTCAAGTAAATACCTATTTAAGCGAGATTTTTCCGGTTATATTCGCCGGTGGGCAAGCCCGGCTCGAATTCTGTGATGATAAAAATTTAGATGCCGGCTTATTGCTGACCGCGCAACCACCGGGGAAAAAAAATAGCTCGATCCAATTATTATCCGGCGGAGAAAAAGCATTGACGGCTTTGGCATTGATTTTCTCCCTATTCCGGCTCAATCCGGCGCCTTTCTGCTTGTTGGATGAGGTGGATGCTCCGCTGGACGACAGCAACACCAGCCGTTTCTGCGAACTGGTGAAAACCATGGCAAAACAAACGCAATTTCTATTCATCAGCCATAATAAAATCACGATGGAAATGGCGCAGCGATTAATTGGAGTTACAATGCAAGAACAAGGGGTATCAAGGATAGTAGCTGTCGACCTTGCTGCGGCGGTACAAATGGGCAAACGCGAAAAACAGCCTGCTATCTAATGACTGTGATTAATCCCATAAAGCTGACATAATTTAATTTTAATACTACACGTAACGGCAATTGTGCGAAATAGCAGGGAAATAATATGGAGATATTGAGTATGAGTGACTTGCAGATAAGCTTGATCATCATCGGCATCATCGTTATTGCCGGTGTCGTTGTCTTCAACTGGTGGCAACAACTGCGTTACCGGCGGAAAATTCAAGCTGCGTTCGATCATAACCACGATGACATTCTGCTCGATGAACAGAATTCCGATGAGCCGTTTCAGCGTATTGAGCCAAAATTCAATAAAGTCCCGGCGGATATTCCGTTTGATACTTTTGCGCCAATCGATACGCCCGCGAGTGAACCGAAAAGACCGCAGGTAGCACCGCCTGCTCCAGCTGCAATCAATATCCCTATCAGCACCGCCACGGCCACACCTTCGTCGGCCGCTTCGCCGCTATTGGATTACGACGGCAATTCAAATTACATCGTCAATATCCGCTCCGAGTCCGTTATCCCCAATACCCATATCGCGAAGTTACTGCAACGGAAATTCGATTTCGGCAAAACGGTATACTGGCTCGGCCAACAAGATAAAAATGAACCATGGGAGGAGATTACCAATGAATCCAATGTCGATAGCGACGGTTACAGCCATTTAAAAGGCTGCTTGCAGCTTGCCGATAGAGCGGGGCCGATCAGCGAAGTCAATTTATCCAAATTCCGCGATCTGGTGCAAGATTTCGCAGCGCAAGTTCATGCCACAGCAGAATGCCCGGATATCGTCAGTGCACACGAAAAAGCTGTTCAACTGGACAAATTCTGCGCCGATGTGGATGTCATGATCGGCATTAACATCATCAGCAAGGACAACGGCGCGTTTGTCGGCACCAAGATTCGCGCGTTGGCCGAAGCTTCCGCATTTAAACTGGAATCGGAGGGATTATTCAAGTATCGCGATGAGAGTAATAACGTATTGTTCATATTGAGCAATTATGAATCTCCTCCGTTCTTGCCAGAAAACATGAAATCGTTAACAACGCATGGCGTTACTTTCTTATTGGATGTACCCAGAGTCGCGCAAGGAGAAAGAGTATTCGATCAGATGACGCATCTAGCGAAGATTTTCTCTAATACACTGGGCGGAATCATGGTTGACGATAACCGTGTCCCGCTGAGTGACAGTGGGATTCAAAGAAGCAAGCAACAGCTCATCGAAATACAAACCGCAATGAAAAAGAATCATATCAACGCTGGCAGTCCGAGCGCTTTGCGGTTATTTGTATAAATATTTTTAATAAAAAATTAAAGTTAAATCTGTGAGCATCCGTAATCGCTAGAACAACTGTCAATTGTTTCAATAAATAGCATTAACAATAGATAGTTAGCCGATATAGTTCAGCGATAATTGTAGAATGATAGCTATAATAATGATAAATATTATAATTTAGTGATAAGACCTACTGAATACCTAGAATCACTACCAGACAATTATTAAATAACTTATTGATAAAAAGATAAAATGGATAATACCTCGAACACAAACCAACCTTTTTCACCAATCGAAGTCAAACTGGAATCCGGAAAAGATTATTATTGGTGTACGTGCGGCCGCAGCAAATCCCAGCCTTTTTGCGACGGTTCGCATAAAAATACAGAATTTACACCCCAAAAATTTAGTGTGAGCGAAGATAAAACTGCATGGTTATGTACCTGCAAAAAAACCGGTAATGCTCCTTTTTGTGATGGCACACATCGCAAACTATAAGTACCGGTAAATAAAGTCTCTATAAAAAAACAACAACAAAAATAATAATATTTCAGTGAATACCCGGGCACAGCATAAGAATTGTAGATTTGGTTACCCATTAACCCTTTTAATAGTTCATAAATTAGTGCCCCATGGAAACAGAACTGAAATCCTTAGAAAATAAAGTTTTTCTACTTTTACGCTTGTATCAAGATACCAGCACTGAAAATAAAAAACTGCGCGAAGAACTTGCGGACTCACATGCGCATTGCGAGAAATTAAATGAGAAAATACATGTCACGGCGGATCGGCTTGAAACACTTTTGTTAAACATACCCGATAATGAATAATGAACCGCTAAACCTCAACATCATGGGACGGGATTTTTGTATTGCCTGCCCCGATGAAGAGCGTGAGGAAATTCTGCTTGCCGCAGCTTATCTTGATAAAAAAATTCAAGAAATCAGAGCAGAAGGAAAGATTGTTGACTCTGATCGCATCGCACTTATCGCAGCGTTGCAGATTGCGCATGAACTGCTGATGTTGCGTAATGGAACTGGTTTTGACATCGATGAATTTCGGCGTAGAATTGTTTCATTAAGAAAGAAAGTAGATGAAGTTCTGACCGATAAAGAAAGTTAGCATAGTGAAGAGTTACAGTTGTAAATAAGGTTAATCCCTGCGGTGTTCGTTTAGACTTATATTCTTTGAACCATTTTTAGAAAATGGTTGTGGATTACAGTGATACTGTTGTGCGCGTCCTTTCGGGATGTTCCTGATGTATCCATGAAGCAACCACCTTGGACCCTATGGTTCAAGATGACGGTCTGACGGCATATGTGGGGAGCTATTGCAGGACAAGAGATATTTCAAACATCTCTTGTCCTTTTTAGTTTTTTCTTCCCGCGATGACTACACACGCAATTCCATTGATGCAGCAAAGCAGCAGAAATCCTCCCTTCCGCACGAAAACATTCTTATTCGATATCGGCCGCGTATTGCTGGATTTTGATTTTGAATCGTCGCTGGCGCGGCTGATTCCATCAGGAACCGATGACGCGCACGAACGGATTCACTCGGTGCTGCACCGCAAAGACGCATTGGAAAGCGGACAAATCGATCCTGCCGGTTTTGCAGATTGGGCGTTGAGCGTCTTGGGGAGTGATGCAACCCGGGAGCAGTTTTACCAGGCCTGGCAACAAATCTTCACTCCCAATGCATCCATGTGGCATTGTGTCCGTCAACTGGCCGCTGATAACCACAATTTGATTCTGATTTCAAATATTAATGCGATTCATTGTCCGTGGATATTTACCGCCTACCCTGAGTTCGCTCTCTTTGAACACAGAATATTGTCATTTGAAGCCGGTATTTTGAAACCGGAATTGGCCATTTATCACTATGCGATCAACACATACCGGCTGGATCCAGCCGAGACGATTTATATTGACGATCAGCCGCAAAATATCGCGGCCGGCCAGCAAATGGGATTCCTCTGCTGGCAATATGATCTGAATCATCATCAGGCATTCGAGGCTTGGCTTCAAAAAACGCTAGCTGCCGGTTAAACAAGAACATCGTGGCAAAACCTTTCATGAAACTAAATTTTCTCTGCCAGAAAATGCTCGACCATCGCCTGTTTATAGTCTATTTGCCCGAACGACACATCCTTTAATTCACCTTTACGGTCGAACAAAATGCACGATGGCGTTCCTTGCAACGCAAAGCGCTCGAAAGTTTCCGCGCGCATCGATTTCTGCGTCATATAATGGTTGACTTGCTGCAACACGGTTTTCTTCTGTTCATCGCTGAACTTGTCGAAATCGGGTAAAAAATTTTGTGCATAATGCAGCACGCGTTCATCGGTCACCGGTTCGGTTTCCACCACAACCCGATCCATACCCACCGCAAACGGTATTTTCCACGTCAACTTACCGTCCGATAATAAACCGTATTGATTGAGCGCCTTATAGGTTTCACCGATCACTTCACCGGTCGCGATTAACTTTTGTAAATTCTCTAGCGTATTCTTATCGTAATCTTCAAATGCAGTGGCCAAGCCGATCACAGTCAAACCCTGCGCGTGATACCGCTCATGCAAATCAACCGCTCGGGGTAGCGAGTAAATAAAACAACCCGGGCAATTGACCTGAAAAACTTCGATTAAGACCACCGAACCGGTCAGTTCGTTAAGCGAAAGTGGACCGCCTTGTACCCAGGTATCCACCGCAATATCAGAAAGTGTGTGATTATTCATAGTGTAAGTCGTCAGAATGCAGAAAAGTTTTGGAATATACTACAGAAGCTGGCCGTTAGCGTGCAGAATTTTCATCAAAAATAAAACTGGCGGAAAGTCATCCATTATAATGAGCCGCTGATGACAAAGTTGCCTGTAAAAATCGCCCCTCATGTAAAAAATGCGCTACTGGTTAATGAAATCTGAACCGGATGAATTCAGTATCGATGATTTTGCCGCACGGCCGGATCAAACGATAGCCTGGGAAGGCGTGCGTAATTATCAGTCGCGCAATTTCATGCGCAACCAGATGGCGGTGGGCGATCAAGTGTTTTTCTATCACTCCTGCTGCAAAGACCCCGGTATCATGGGCATAGCGGTTGTCAGCAAACCGGCGTATCCGGATGCCACGCAATTTAATCCGGCCAGCAAGTATTTCGATCCTAAAGCAACGCAAGACAATCCGCGCTGGTTTAATGTCGACATCATGCTATTGCACAGAACGCGTCTGATCCCGATCAGGGAATTAAGGCAATATCCGCAACTAAGCAGAATGCGCGTGTTGCAAACGGGTAACCGTTTATCGATCACACCGGTCGATCCATCCGAGTGGCAATTTATCTTGCAGTATCTGTAGCACAATCCAATTATTTTTATCAGGCTTACATTATGGAATGGTGGTTGATTTATCTGTTAACCGGAGCATTTGTGGGATTCTTTGCCGGGCTACTCGGCATTGGCGGCGGTCTGATCATCGTTCCCGTACTTATCTCACTGTTCACTGCGCAGGACTTTCCCGCCGACCGCATCATCCATTTTGCGCTGGGCACCACGATGGCCACCATCATTTTCACCTCCGCCGTTAGCTTACGCACACACCACCAGCATGGCGCCGTAAACTGGCCCATCGTAAAGCATATTACCCCGGGTATTTTTCTCGGTACTTTTGGCGGCGCGACCCTGGCCGGGTCAATGACAGGTCAACTGCTGAGTGTTATTTTTGTCGTTTTCATTTTTTACGCCGCCACGCAAATGCTGCTGCAATTCCGCCCCAGCCCCCTATTTCAACTCCCAGGGAGATTCGGCCTGTTTCTCGCCGGTAATGTCATCGGCGCCCTATCCAGCTTGGTTGCAATCGGCGGCGGATTGTTGTCCGTGCCATTCCTGACGCTATGCAACGTCAAACTGCAACACGCTATCGGCACCGCCGCTGCCATCGGTTTTCCTATTGCCTTGGCCGGCACGGCCGGTTATATCGTGAATGGTTTCTTACAATCGGAAACGCTGCCCGATTTCAGCTTAGGCTATGTTTATTTACCCGCATTAGCCTGGCTGGTGTCGGCCAGCATGCTGACAGCGCCGCTCGGAGCAAAACTCACGCATTCCACCAAAACCGCCACGCTCAGAACAATCTTTGTTATTTTGCTCTATGGCTTGGGTATCAGAATGTTAATTACTATCCTATAAATCCGGCTGGCAACAAGCCAATTTCAAACTCAAAACGATCCAGCGGGTATTTAAGTGCGCCAAATCGCAATTTATCAGTGACTATTCTTCGTAACGTGGTATAGTTTTGTTGTGACAAAAAAGTAAGAGTTGTATTTATTAACTTTAGGGAAAAGCTACAAATGAAATTTTCAGCACTTTTTGTTGTAACACTTTTAGCATTATCGTTAGTGGCATGTGGAAAACCTACAGCGCCAGAAAGCGCAAGTTCAGATAACTATGGCACCACTCATGAAGGTAAACCAGCGGAAGGCCGTAACGAACTTCCAGGTAAATAATAGTTAATTTTTAACTATTCATCCGTTTCACTGTTTATTGTTGTTGAGTAATACCCTGTAGGATCGACATTGCTCCTACAGGAGCCTTCAAAAAATCCCCCGAACTACCCCATAAATTCCTTTAGTACTCGATATTGGCCGCTTCACGCCCTCTTTGCTCATCGACGGTTGCGAGCATCGCAAGGCCGAGAACAAAAAACGCCAACGTGCTGAGCAACGCGATGCGGTGATCTCCGGCAAACAAATAAACCATTGCACCATACGTCAGCGGGCCGATCATCGCGGATAGTTTGGTCGCCAGCCCCCATAAACCGAAAAACTCGCCTTGCCGTCCGGCTGGCGTGAATTGCCCAACCAGCGCCCTGCCCGCCGATTGCGCGCCACCCAAGGCCGTGCCGATCAAATTGGCAGCGACCCAAAACAGCCATTCGTCCGTCGCAAAATACGCGCAGCCAATCGCCGCAATCCAGATGACCAGCGTGATCGCGATACAGCGCAGCGAGCCGATGCGATCCTGCAGATGGCCGAACAGAAAAGCGCCCATCGCCGCCGTCACGTTCACCATCATGATCAAAATAATCGTATCTTTGGTTTGAAACCCCATCACTTCCTGCGCATATACCGCCGCCAGCACGATCACGATATGAATACCGGCATAGTACGTGGTCAATGCCAACAGAAAACGGAACAAATCGGTATGCAGACGGGCCTGACGCAACGTAGCGCGCAAACGGCTAAACCCTTGCCGCACGATATGGCTGCTGTCGAACGATTCCGTGACCGTGGCGCGCTCGCGCAGCCACAGCAGCGTCGGCAGCGCGGCCAGTGCAAACAACGCCGCCACGATCAGATTGGTCACCGGCACATACTGCACGGCTTCGATGTCCTGCTTTTCGGCGTACGTGACATAAGCCAGACACAACGCCAACGTCAACAAACCGCCAAAATATCCCAGCGCCCAGCCATAACCGGAAAGCCGCCCGATCGTCTCCGGTGTGCTGATTTCCGGCAAAAAAGCCGCGATCAGATTCTCGCCGCTGGCAAACATAAACGTCGCCAGAATAACCAGCACAACCGCCAGTGCAATATCGCCCGGCCCGGCAAAATACAACAATGCGGTAAACACCACGCAACCGATGGTGGTGACCGTCAGAAAGCGTTTCTTAGCGCCGGAATAATCGGCAATCGCGCCCACCACCGGCGCGCTGATTAAAACAAGCGCATTCGCTGCCGCCATCGCCAGCGTCCACAACAACGTGGCATCGCCGCTCCCCTGCTCAGCGGCAATCACGCCAACAAAAAAAGCGTTGAAAATGGCGGTCAGAATGACGGTGGTATAGCCGGAGTTGGCGAAATCGTACATGCACCACGCAAAACGTTCGCGGCGCGTGACCGGTTCGGAGGTATTGGAAGAAGAAGCCATCAGGCGCTATTTGCCGGTCATCTTTTCCGGCACCACCCAGGCATCGAACTGCTCTGCTGTGACGTAACCGGTCGCAATCGCGGCGGCTTTCAATGTCGTGCCTTCGCGGTGCGCTTTCTTCGCAATCTCGGCGGCTTTGTCGTAGCCGATATGGGGATTCAATGCAGTCACCAGCATCAGCGAATTGTGCATCAGCGCGTCGATACGCTCGCGATTGGCTTCGATGCCGGTGGCGCAATGGTCGTTGAAGCTGACCATCGCATCGGCCAGCAAGCGCACGCTTTGCAGGAAATTATGAATGATCAGCGGTTTCATCACGTTCAGCTCGAAATTCCCCAGCGCACCACCCATGTTGATCGCCACATCGTTGCCCATCACTTGGCAGCACACCATCGTCATCGCTTCCGATTGCGTCGGGTTCACTTTACCCGGCATGATCGAACTGCCCGGCTCATTCTCGGGAATGCGCAATTCGCCGATGCCGCAGCGCGGCCCGGATGCCAGCCAGCGGATATCGTTGGCAATTTTCATCAGTGACGCGGCCAATGTTTTCAACGCGCCGTGCGCGTGCACCAAGGCATCGTTGCTTGCTAATGCTTCAAACTTGTTCGGTGCAGTGACAAAAGGAAGTCCGCTCAGCCGCGACAATTCCGCCGCCACACGTGTCGCAAACTCCGGATGCGCATTCAATCCGGTTCCAACCGCCGTGCCACCAAGCGCCAGTTCGCACACATGCCCCATCGATGCTTGCACATGCCGCAAGCCGTGATCCAATTGCGCCACATAACCGGAAAATTCCTGCCCCAAGGTGAGTGGCGTCGCATCCTGCAAATGCGTGCGGCCGATTTTGACGATGGATTCGAACGCTTGCGCCTTGGCCGCCAAGGTTTCACGCAATAATTGAAGCGCCGGAATCAAGCGATGCTGCAATTCCTGCACGGCAGCGACGTGCATCGCGGTGGGAAACACATCGTTGGACGATTGCCCTTTGTTGACGTCGTCGTTGGGGTGCACTTTGCGATCCGCGCCGCGCCCGCCGCCGAGAATTTCCGAAGCGCGGTTCGCCAGCACTTCGTTGACATTCATGTTGGTTTGGGTGCCGGAACCGGTTTGCCACACCACCAGCGGAAACTGATCGTCGAAATGACCGGCGGTCACTTCGTCGGCCGCCTCGATGATCGCCGCCGCGCTGGCCGCATTGAGCAACCCCAAATCGTGATTGACCTTGGCGGCAGCGCGCTTGACCCTAGCCAGCGCATGAATCAGCGCCACCGGCATACGCTCGCCGGAAATCTTGAAATTCTGCAACGAGCGCTGCGTTTGCGCGCCCCACAGCGCTGCGGCGGGCACCTCGACCACGCCCATGGTGTCGCGTTCTTCACGGGTTTGCATAGATAGTTACCTCATCAAATTAGATCATTGAATAAATTGCGGTTCTGGTTTACCAACGCATCGCTGAATTACCATGAGTTTATCATTCCAACAGTTAAGGAAACGCTGATTAATTGATTGCACGAGCGAATCACTTCGTTGCGCGGTACTCGCATCCTCGCCTATCTTGTTGATAGGTCTTGGCTGCTTCGCTCCGTGCGCCTCGTGCTTCCTCTCGTTCGCCGAATTAATCAGCATTTCTTTAAGAACGGGCAAATAGCAGGAGTGGCTTTATATCGTGATTGTCAGCGGCACGTAAGGCTTCAATATAGCGAGCGCGGGTTTCTCCGGCATCGACCAGATTTGCACGCCCCCATGTGAATGGCTCCTGTTCAAGCTGCTGGGCGAGAAGATCGCCGATAAGACGCGAAATGCGTCCGTTTCCGTTGGGAAACGGATGGATTGCAACAAGGCGGTGACTAAATCGCACCGCAATTTCATCCGGCGGATAGGTTTTATGTTCGATCCAGTAACAAGCATCGTCAATCGCTTGATGCATATCCATTGTGATCCGATAGGCATCGACACCAATGTTGCGGGCTGAGGTGCGATATTGCCCTGCCCAACGCCACACATCCCCAAACATGCGCTTATGCAATTGGCGCAAGAAATTTTGCTCCAGCACATCCCGTTTCTTGCGTGCGGTAGCCCAGCGCAACGCCTCACCGATGTTGATTTGCTCCGCTTCGTTGAGTTCGTGCCGCAACGTGATATAGGCAGGAATAAGCTGTTCACGCTCTTCGTCTGTAAGTGGAGTATTCGCATCATCGTCCTCGATAAATAAAGGATCTGACATGACAATGCTACTTATCCTCCCATAACCCTTTTAGTGAGCCTGATAGAATCAGTTCGACCATGCGCCGCTGTTCATCGTCGAGATCGGATTTGAGCAAAGCTTGGTTTTCCAGTCGCATGGTGTGATCGAGCCGGGCAATGTCTTTGCGCGTTTTCTGAATGGCACGCTCACGCAGAATATCATCGAGCGGTTTTGCCGGCACGAAAGCATACACAAAGGTACAGTTCATTGCCTCGGCGGCTTCACGCAAGGTCTTGATCGTAGTTGCTCCAGTCACTTCCGCTTTTTCGATCACCGGAATACGTGAAGGGGAAGCATCCATACGCGCGGCAAGCTGGCGGGCAGTCATGCCAAGTGCTTCACGAATGGCTTTTATCCATCCTCGCGGCGGCGCAACAACCCCTGCTTCACGCAAGGGTGCGAGACGTCTTTCCAATTGCTTTCTAGCTAGCGATGCTTGGTTTTTGTTCATATTAATATATCCATATTATCGATCATATTAGTACATAAATATGAGCATATCAATAATTAATTAACATTCATATATGAACAAAAATATCGAAGGGGACAGATTCGTTTGTTAGTGAAGATTGCAAAATCCATCAAGACAAGACTATAAATGGAATGAATTGGGGAAATTGGTTGACCAGGATTGCGATTTTGTTTAACTCCAAACGCGCCCTTTAATACGCGAGCTGATCCAAGGTAATACCCATAGCCGCTGCGGCTTTCTCAAGGGTTGCCTTGCGCGGGCGTTTGGCAGCTTCTATCTGTGCGTAACCGGCTTGCGTAATCCCCATGCGTTTAGCCATTTCCTCTTGCGTCAGCATCAGGTATTCGCGCCAGGCGGCGAGCATACTGACTTCATTCATGATGCGTTTACCAACAACCTCGTTGGGGATCATGCCCGGGCGTACCACGCCGGGAAGTTTGACAAACTCGGCATAAGGCACGACGACAAAAGCCGGTTTTCCGGTGCTATCCAGGATGGTTTGGTAATTAATAAGTGCACTCATCGCGATTTTCACCTCCTCAATATCAATAATTCCGTTTCCAAATCAAACATGACGCGAAAGCTATCCGAAGGACAGTATGATTAATACGACAAGGATAGTTGACAAACTCATGTTTGATTTAGAAATGGAATAACATGCACGCTGCCGTCAAACTCGAAAAATACCCGATAATCGCCAACTCGCAGCCGGTAGTTATACGCATGATTGGCAAGTTTCTTGACACCTTGGCAATCCGGAAAATAAGCCAGCGACTGAACTTCAGTAAAAATTCTTTTGCGCACAGCGGCAGCCTTGATTTTCTCAACCTGTTTCAGCGCTTTCGGTTTCCAACTGATGTCATTCACACTTATGATTATAAGCCTAAAATAAGTTTTTCAACAAAAATATAAGAATTCAGATCGTTGTAAGAAACTTAATTTCGTGAAATTCTGCAGCGAACGCTACGTTCACGCGCCCCACAATGCTTCGGCGGGCACCTCGACCACACTCATCGTGTCGTGTTCTTCACGGTATTACATAGTTGCATCCGGTAATACGTACATCTTAATACGCTTATTATGCGATTCTTCCCAACTAACTGGGCCACAAAGTTTTGCCCAAACTTCATTAGACTGATGTAATTCAGTGTCGAATACAATCTCCAGAACCCCGCAAAAAGGCGACGATCCCTTTGATTGCAATGTTAGGTATATCCTATATCCGTGGGCCAGATTGAGTGAGGTTGATGTATCTGCTGAGCTTGATAGTTTGCTCCTGTTCCTTGATCTTAATCTCCGCACGAACACTGGATTCTCCCCAAGCCAATTCTTTGAGTTTAAACCGCGACTTTCTATCGGTCACTATCTGGATCGGGTTTGGGTATGAGGGATGAAGGCTATATTTGACGCTCTCGATTCTATCCAAAACCTCATCAGTTGCCTGGATCACAACATGAAAGGTGTACATCGGTCTTTTGTATTCGGCATCTTTCTTCGGATAACGCCAACTGCTGTGGATGAGTGCCAAGTGGCTATCGGTTACGGGGGCGTTACCTTCGGGCGATTTTAGGTTTGACGGAACCGCACCAAATGTAACCCAAGTACTCGTTACTTCAGCCCCAGAATCTATTCGCTTCTCAACCGCTGAAAGCAGTTTGATGAGGCTTCGGCGAAATACAAAAACAACTATCAGAGCGAATGTAGGCCAGATGATCGCTTGAACAAGTGAAATTACCTCCGAAGTTGTCATTCGCGTATCACCTAACGTAGAAGTCACCGATGCTGCGCAGTTTTATCGCGCAGCAATGTTATTTAGCACCACCACTTTCCGATCTCGGCTCTTCAGCCCTATTTACTAATGGTTCATGCCTAGTTGGATTCTTCAGAGCCGTTTCTTGAAGTTCGTTGTTTAGCTTTGCTTGCTCTATACTTTTCTGAAGTAGTGCTTTAGACGCCGAAGAGCTTGAATCGATAGTTCCTTCTAGCGCAGTAACTAGACTGTGAATCTCATTCATATCATCTCTTGCACTAACATGCACTCGAAAAATCCCTAGACCATCAGCTGTTTCAGGCCTAGCAAGCAATGCAATTTGGTTATTCCAACTCTGGCACTTACTTAGCACAAGATGACCCACACCAGCCAAGATAAACTGAATTTCATGGCGCCTCTTTTTTGCCTCGTTAATAACAGCCCACTGATAAACTGCTATGCCACCACTTAGGACACCCACAAGCGTCCCTATCATACCGATCCAAAATGACGCTGATGCACTAATTTCCATTGATTCTCCTTGATCTTCGTCTATTGAGGATTAACGCAATATATCCGACAAAAAATGTTGCATAAACGGATCGCCAACTACTACAACCCTCAATCCCAACTCAACGCCCCGCCCGTTTGATACTCGGTCACGCGCGTTTCAAAGAAATTCTTTTCTTTCTTCAGGTCGATCATTTCCGTCATCCACGGGAACGGGTTATTGGCGTTCGGGTAAGCGCATCCAAACCGATTTGCTGGCAGCGGCGGTTGGCGATGTAGCGCAGGTATTCCTGAACATCGGTGCGTTCATACCGAGCACGCCGCGCGGCATGGTGTTTTCGGCGTAGCGGTATTCCAGCGCCACGGCCTTTTTCATCAGGCGACTTTGTTGTGTTGGGGTTCGTACCTCACCCCAACCTACGAGCTGTTGAGACGATCTGGAACTCAACGACACAAAGCGTATCCACTGGAATGACTGATTAGATCCCAAGTTTGCAGTACCATGATTACTCACTGGTAGTTGGACACGAAATGCGTAGCTCCTTTCGGTTGAAACCTGCATCTTCGAAAAGTGTCTTATATCCCAATGGACATAGCTCATTGGCTTTTTCATAACAAATGTTCCAGCCGGAACCTGCACCACAAGCAATAAGAAACTCGGTTACACCTTCAGGGCGTTTAATTTTTTGAACCGTGGTGCAACCCAAGAGAAACAGAATAGATGTAACTCCAACGAAACAAAGTTTCATGACTTATCGCGACACCTTTGCTTATGCAAGCACACGTAATATATCCAAGAAAAAATGTTGATAAACGGACTGCACCTGTCGCACTCCCCTCAATCCCAACTCAACGCCCCACCCGTTTGATACTCCGTCACGCGTGTCTCAAAGAAATTCTTTTCCTTTTTGAGATCGATCATTTCCGACATCCATGGGAACGGGTTGTTGGCGTTCGGGTACAGCGCGTCCAGGCCGATTTGCTGGCAGCGGCGGTTGGCGATGTAGCGCAGGTATTCCTTGAACATCGGCGCGTTCATGCCGAGCACGCCGCGCGGCATAGTGTCTTCGGCGTAGCGGTATTCCAGCGCCACGGCTTTTTGCATCAATGCGCCGATTTCGTCGCGGAACGCTTTGGTCCACAGCTGCGGATTTTCCATTTTGATCTGGTTGATCACGTCGATGCCGAAATTACAATGCATCGATTCGTCGCGCAGGATGTATTGGTATTGCTCGGCCGCGCCGGTCATTTTGTTTTGCCGTCCCAATGCCAGAATCTGCGTGAAACCGACGTAGAAAAACAGCCCTTCCATGATGCAGGCGAACACGATCAGGCTTTTGAGCAGTTGCTGATCGGTTTCCAATGTGCCGGTTTTGAAGTGCGGATTGGTCAGCGTATCGATGAACGGAATCAGAAATTCGTCCTTGTCGCGGATCGACGGCACTTCGTGGTACGCGTTGAAAATCTCGCCTTCGTCCAGTCCCAGTGATTCGACGATGTACTGATACGCATGGGTATGAATCGCTTCCTCGAATGCCTGACGCAGCAGATACTGGCGGCATTCCGGGTTGGTGATGTGGCGGTAGGTGCCGAGCACGATGTTGTTGGCCGCCAGCGAATCGGCGGTAACAAAGAAACCCAGATTGCGCTTGACCAGACGGCGTTCGTCCTCGGTCAGGCCACTCGGATCTTTCCACAGCGCGATATCGCGGCTCATGCTGATTTCCTGCGGCATCCAGTGGTTGGCGCAAGCACCGAGGTATTTATCCCACGCCCATTTGTACTTGAACGGCACCAATTGATTGACGTCCGCTTTGCAGTTGATGATGGATTTGTCCTCAACTGAAATGCGGCGGTTGGCGCTGCCGGCCACGTCATCCGCGGCCGCCTGATGGCTGGCGGTGCTGTGATCGCGGTCATCTTGCGCCGGTGTTGCCAGCGGCAATTCAAAATCGTGCAAGGCGGTGCGCGGCATGGCGCTGACTGGTGGTGTTTGCGGTTGTTGCGGTTCGTCTTCAAATGTCAGCATGGTGAACTCCTTCTTTTATATTGTTGAAGAAACACTGAGTAATTCGCCGAGCAAGATGAGTTGCAAGGCGGATGGAGCGCAGGAAACGAGACATATCGCAAGATAGGCGAGTTTCCGAGCACCACCCAACGCAGCAAATCGCTTGTGCAGGCAATTAATCGGTGTTTCGAATTATTGGCAAGACTCGCAGCTCTCGTCATCGATCGCGCAGTACTTGATTTCCACCGTGGACACTTCCACCGCAGCTTTGACCACGCCGCCATCGGACGGCACCGCGTTCAGCGATCCGGCGCGCACCGTGGATTTTTCCGCTGCCGTGGCGCCCATCGAACGCAAGTAATACGTGGTTTTAAGACCGCGCAGCCACGCCAGTTTGTAGGTTTCATCCAGTTTCTTGCCGGATACGCCGCCCATGTAAATATTCAGCGATTGCGATTGGTCGATCCATTTCTGCCGCCGCGCGCCCGCTTCGATCAGCCAGAGCGGATCCATTTCAAACGCAGTGGCGTACAAAGCGCGGATATGGTCCGGAATGCGGTCGATTTTGCTGATCGCGCCGTCGAAGTATTTCAAATCCGAAATCATCACTTCGTCCCACAGATTGAGTTTTTTCAGATCGTTGACCAGCGATTTGTTGGCGATGGTGAATTCGCCCGACAAGTTCGATTTGACGTACAGATTCTGATAGGTCGGTTCGATACTGGCGGAAACGCCGACGATGTTGGAAATCGTCGCGGTCGGCGCAATCGCCAGGCAGTTGGAATTACGCATGCCGTACTGCTGGATGCGTGCACGCAATGCGTCCCAATCGAGCGTCGCCGACAAATCCGTTTCGACAAACCCGCCGCGTTCCTGGCGCAGCACTTCCAGCGTGTCGTGTGGCAGAATGCCACGATCCCACAGACTGCCTTTGTAGCTGCTGTAGCAGCCGCGCTCTTGCGCTAATTCGGTCGATGCCCAATACGCCTGATACGCCACCGCTTCCATCGAACGGTCGGCGAATTCCACCGCTTCTTGCGAGCTGTACGGAATGCCCAGTTGATGCAGGCAATCCTGGAATCCCATGATGCCCAGACCGACCGGACGGTGTTTCAGGTTGGCATTGCGTGCTTTGGCGACGGCGTAGAAATTGATGTCGATGACGTTGTCGAGCATGCGCATAGCGATGTGCACGGTGCGTTTCAGTTTGTCCAGATCGAGCGCGCCATCTTTCAGATGCGCGAGCAGATTGACCGAACCGAGATTGCACACAGCGATTTCCTTGTCGTTGGTGTTCAGCGTGATTTCCGTGCACAAGTTGGAGCTGTGCACCACGCCGATATGGTTCTGCGGCGAACGTACGTTGCACGGATCTTTAAAGGTAATCCACGGATGGCCGGTTTCAAACAGCATGCTCAACATCTTGCGCCACAATTGCACGGCGGGAATCTTTTTGTACAGATCCAGCTCGCCGCGCTCGATTTTGGCTTCGTAACCGAGATACGCTTGCTCGAATTGCTGGCCGAATTTCTCGTGCAAATCGGGTGTATCCGACGGCGAGAACAAGGTCCAGTCGCCGCCTTCCATCACGCGTTTCATGAACAGATCGGGAATCCATGTGGCAGTATTCATGTCGTGCGTGCGGCGGCGGTCGTCGCCGGTGTTTTTGCGCAATTCCAGGAATTCCTCGATATCCAGATGCCAGCATTCCAGGTACGCGCACACCGCACCCTTGCGCTTGCCGCCTTGATTGACCGCCACGGCGGTATCGGACACCACTTTCAGGAACGGCACCACGCCTTGCGATTTACCGTTGGTGCCCTTGATGCGCGCGCCCATGGCCCGCACCGGCGTCCAGTCGTTACCCAATCCGCCGGCGTATTTCGCCAGCAATGCGTTTTCCTTGATCGCTTCGTAAATGCCGTCGAGATCGTCCGGCACGGTGGTCAGGTAGCACGATGACAGTTGCGAGCGGCAGGTGCCGGAATTGAACAAGGTCGGCGTCGAACTCATGAAATCGAAACTCGACAACACGTGATAAAACTCGATGGCGCGCGCTTCGCGGTCGATCTCGTTCAACGCCAGACCCATCGCCACGCGCATGAAGAACGCTTGCGGCAGCTCGATGCGACGTTCTTTGATATGCAGGAAATAGCGGTCGTACAACGTTTGCAGTCCGAGATAGTCGAATTGCAAATCGCGCTCGGCGTCCAGCGCGTCGGCCAGACGGCTCAAATCGAATTGCGCCAGGCGTTGATCGAGCAGCTCGGCTTCGATACCGCGTTTGATGAATACCGGGAAATAATCTTTATAGTGCGCCTGCATCGCCTGTTGCGTCACTTCCTCGCCAAGCACTTCGTGACGCACGTTGTTCAGTAACAAGCGCGCGGTGACATAACTGTACGCAGGGTCTTTTTCGATCAGCACGCGCGCCGACAGCACCAGCGATTTGTTGACTTCATCGAACGAGACACCGTCGTACAAATCCTTGACGGTGGCTTTCAGAATCAGCGCAGGATCGACGGTATTGCCCAAACCGGCGCAGGATGATTCGATCAATGCGGATAATTTGGCCACATCCAGCGGCACGCGTTGGCCGTTATCGACGACATACAACGTTTCCGCAGCCGTCTCGGCAGCCGATTTCTGCTTCAGCTTGGCGCGTTCGCGTGCGCGTTCCTCGCGGTACAACACATAAGCGCGCGCCACATCGTGCTGGCCCGAGCGCATCAATGCCAGCTCGACCTGATCCTGAATATCCTCGATATGAAACGTGCCGCTGTCCGGCTGGCGGCGCAGCAAGGCATTGACCACTTCTTCGGTCAGGCTGGCCACGACTTCGCGCACCCGCACCGATGCCGCGCCCTGCCCGCCATCGACGGCAATAAACGCCTTGGTCAGCGCCACCGAAATCTTGCCCGGCTCAAACGCCACCACCGCACCGTTGCGGCGGATGATTTTATGCTGGGAAAAACGGGAATTTTGTACTGGTGTATCCATAAAACTTTGACTTCCGGAAACAGGTTTGAGGTGAGTTTGTTCTGTCGCGAGCTGCATCGGTGATTCCTCCTGACTGATGATTCATCAAAGAAAAATACAAATTTCTGTTGATTCAATGGAATAGCATTATTTGAACAGAACCACAATATCTAGTGGTTGATGGAGAATGCTATGGCACCAATGGTACAACACAAATTATTTTTTGTGCAGAAAAATTTTGCGGATTTTTGTATCGCGGCAGCAAAAAACCGCTAATTTTTTGCTTAAGATTAATTGCTATCAGGAAGTTAAGATTGCATTGACGCGTGATGTAAATTTGCAACGGTTGTTGAAAAATCAGGGACCCGCCGGATTGATGATTGATTCAGCAATCGCAATTTCCGGCTATTCAACAATGCGCTGTCACGAATACCAAAAAAGTTTTATTACAGAAATGTTACAAATTACTGATTGCACATTATTTTTCACCGCGAATGTATAATAAAAATAATTTCAATTTTGCCTGTGAGCTTATGATGAACATCACATCAAATTCGCGATGGAGCGCTCTATGAAGTTGAATACCCCGCTGCGTTACCCCAAAGGAAGAAGCAACATGCTCAGCTTTTTTAAAATAATTTTTGCGCAAAACGATTTACTGGGTGGACATTATGTTGAGCCCTATGCCGGAAGCGCAGGGATCGCACTGAATTTACTCACTCAAGGTTACGTGTCTCATATTCATTTGAACGATGCAAATCCTGCGATATACGCTTTTTGGCACAGCGTCATCAATCAACCGGAAGCGCTTTGTAAAGCTATTCACGATATTAAAATAACAACAGAAGAATGGCAGCGGCAACAAGATATCTTGCGTTCCCCTGAAAATCATAGCGCGCTCGAAGTAGGCTTCTCAATCTTCTTTCTAAATCGGATTAACCGGTTAGGAATTCTATACGGCGATGTTACCGATGGAAAAAGCCAAGGCAAGCGCTGGAAGTTTGATGCCCGCTTTAATAAGCGAGATTTGATTCGCGGCATTGAATGGATTGCGCTGCATCGCTCATGCATTCATTTATATAACCAAGATGCTACCGGCTTAATTAAAACAGTATTACCGTCACTACCGGATAAAACACTCGTTTACTTTGATACTCCCTGTCATACCGAAGAGCGAAGTCTTCATAAAGATCACGATTCTCATCATAATCGAGTGAGTATGGCAAAACTGATCAAGGAAAATGTCATGCAACACTGGATAGTTTCATATCCGAATCACCCCGGAATTGTGGAGATGTACAAAGGTTATCCGGCTATTGTCTATGATATTCCCAGCAATGGACGAAATCGCCTTGAAGATTCTGAAATCATGATTTTCAGTAATCGATTGATCATTCCTGACTGGAAAAATCCATCCAATTTAAAAACCGCTTAAAACTCAACGCACGGTCTTTGCAACAATCCGAGGAAAAAAATCTCGTACCTTTGTCCAAGATAACAAATGGGGGCTTGAACCCCATTTGTTATAGTTAAAACCTAAATTATAGCGATGATTACTTTCTACGGCGCACCATAAATCCCAATAAACCCAGTCCCGCTAACAACATTGCATAGGTCTCCGGTTCTGGGATTGCTGCTACTGCTTGAGGAAGAAAAACAGATCCGCCGAGATCTGCGTCCTTGAAACCAATGACGAAGAACTGATTATCCCCCGCAATGGCTGAAAAATCATTGTCATTGGCTAATATGAGCGTGTGGTAAGTTTCTGCGCCAACGATGACGTCATCGCCAAAAGCTGCGCCTTCCAGCTTGGCCGGGATATTTGCATCCGTAATGCCATTCGCATTGAGTAGCGCTCTAATATCGAGAAACAAACTCTTATCCGGGTGTCCCTGATTGGTCAATAAATTGGCTTCACCGCTCATTTCTCTGATGTCGGTAGCACCATTCAAATCAACCTTCCATAATTGTTTGATCGCTGCTTTTGAACCGTCACCCAGTCCCTTGCCATCCCGTTCAAGAACTAAGAATTCATGATTATTAAGGGCCAGTATTTCACTGCTATTGTAATTCTTAGTACCAATCCGGTTGTCGTAGGCAAATTCGTGCGTTGCGCCAGTAACAATATCAATCGAAACGATGCGGTTGGCTCGTCCGCCGTCACCACCATCCTGCAGCAATGGGCTTTGCATAAAACCGAATAGCGTTGTGCCATCCGGAGAAATAGCGAGCCCTTCCATACCTTTGTTGGCAACCCGGCCAGTGACGTTGCCACTGATCTCTGAAGCACCACTTGAACTTAGGTTAGCAGCAGCCAAATTGTCCGGCAAGGTGAACGATTTGATCCGCTCGCCGGTTTGACGGTCGAATTGATAAACGTAAGGACCATATTCATCGGAGATAAACACACTTTTACCATCGTTTGAGACGCGAATGCCTTCCGGATCGAGTCTTCCATTATTGGAATTGAGTGAGTTGCCCGCTCCAAAATTATCCGAACGGCCGCTGAAATAATTAATTGTTGCTGTGTTTAACGAAAGCGCAGCGCCAGCTGCATAAGTCAAAGGCGTGGTGCTTGAAAGCAGAGTGGTGCTGTTTAAAGTAGTTGTAACGGTGAGAGGAAGCGTGGTTCCTGCCGAATAGCTTAAGCTGTAAGAATTACTAGCGTTGTTTACAGTATTTGGGAGAATACTGTAGATGAACATACACAAACGCACCCGATTAACTTTATTAGATCGTCAGGAAATCTGGCGGCTTTATCAAACCCGGCTGTGGAAGGTGGCGCATTTGGCGGAACGCTTTCATGTCAGCCGGCCAACGATTTATGATGTACTGAAACGCGCGAGACTGCAGGAATTTACGCCGCGTGACAGTACCAATCAGCGGTTCAAGACGTTGCAATACGGTCTTAAGCGCCTGGCTAAGGTCGAACAAGCCATCCAGGAACGGCTCAAGCGTGAAGCCAAACGCTATAACAAGTCTTACCCAGGCGAGCTTGTTCACTTTGATACCAAGCGGCTTTCCTTGTTGAAAGGGCAATCCGCCAATGAACCTCGCGAGTACCTGTTTGTGGCCATCGATGATTTTTCCAGGGGGGGGTGTCCTAGATTTTGTGTAAACGGTGGTTAATAATGCCGAGGCATTCTTTCGTTAAATTGAATAGTAAACCTGTTTAGTGCCGGTTTCCAATCTCTTAGTGGCATAGACCATTTTTTGGCGATATTGCTGAGAGCCAAATAGAACAATTTGATCACAGCTTCATCGTTGGGAAACGATCCACGGTTTTTGCTGACTTTGCGTAGGCTCATATTGACTGACTCAATCGCATTGGTGGTGTAAATAATGCGCCGTATCTCAGGCGGGTAGTCGAAGAATGGAATGATGCGTTGCCAGTTATTGCGCCAAGATCGGGCGATCGGTGGATAAGCATAGTTCCATTTATCTTCAAAGTCGGCTAACGCGTGTTCAGCCTCATCAATCGTGGCGGCGCTGTAGACCAAACGTAAATCAGCAGCTACTTCCTTGCGTTTATTCCAGCCGACGTAGTTGAGACTATTACGAACCATGTGCACGATACAGAGTTGTACAATGGCATGTGGATAGATGGTTTCAATCGCTTCGGGAAAGCCCTTTAAGCCATCGACACAGGCGATAAAGATATCTTGCACGCCACGATTTTTGAGTTCAGTGACAACGCTGAGCCAGAACTTGGCACCCTCGGTCTGAGCAATCCATAAGCCCAGTATTTCTTTATGGCCCTCCATGTTAATGCCGATCGCCAGGTAAATCGCTTTGGTACGAACGCTACCAGCGTCACGAACTTTGGCATGGATACAATCGAGATAGATCACAGGATACACCGCATCGAGAGGCCGGGATTGCCACTGCTTCACTTCATCCATTACGCCATCAGTGACCGTAGAAATGAGCGTAGGCGATACTTCTGTGCCATACATTTCAGTGAGGTGCTGTTGGATTTCACGCACTGTCATGCCACGGGCATACAGCGAGAGGATCTTGTCATCAAAGCCCGCCCAGCGGGTCTGATGCTTGGAAATGATCAGAGGCTCGAAGCTGCCCTCACGGTCACGGGGGATCTCGATGGGTAACTCACCGAATTCACCTTTCAGGGTCTTACGGCTTTTACCATTTCTGGTATTGCCAGTGGCATTGACTACCGTTTCGTGCTTATCGTGACCAAGATGATCGGCCATTTCTGCTTGCAAGGCACGTTCAACCAACGCTTTGGTGAGTTGCTTGAGAAGACCATGCTCACCGATTAAATCTTCTGGCTTTTTGTAATCGGCCAGCAGGCTATCAATTAAGCCGGCTGGCAGGGGTTTGGGTGTGGTCATTTTTGCTCCAAAAATATATAAACAGTTTCCTGCAATATGACCATTTACACAAAATTATTTACACCTCCTTCCAGGGAGCTGTATGCCGATATTTTTCCCGATAAAACTCAACACAGCGCAGCTCGCTTTCTCATAGACACTGTCATTGCCCAATGTCCGTATCAGATCGACTGCGCTTATTCCGATAACGGCAAGGAATTTAAAGGAACTGACGGCCATGCTTTCGGCAAAGCTTGCACACAACACGGTATCGGACAGAAGTTTACCCGCATCAATCGTCCGCAAACCAACGGCAAAGCCGAACGAGTCATCCGCACCCTGATGGATATGTGGCACAGCCAGATTTCCTTTAAAGACTGCGCCGATCGGCGCGTTCTGCTTTCCCGTTTCATTAACTTCTACAATACCGTCAAACCTCATAAGAGTTTGAATAATGCTACCCCTTATGAAATACTTCACGCTTATTTCAATCAACCTCTCTGTAAACAACCCTGAGATTTCTTACACTTAAGCTAATTGTATGAAAGCGAGAAATATAGGATGTCGTGTTATCCACGGCACTTCCTCCCGCATAGGCAAGCGCATTCGGCCCCCTATCCGGCAATGCCAAGAATGTATTGTTGCCGGCATATGCAAAACCAGAACCCATTCCGCCAAGTAGGTTAGCAGAAACTCCACTTTCAAGTGTATCTGTCAGACCAGACAAATCACTTCCGGCACCTGGGAGATTACCGATACCCAGTAATACAGGCGTTGCATTTGCAATCGGTACTACCAATGAGATTGCCAAAAGCATTGGCAGAATTATTTTTGATTTTTGTGTAAAAATTATCATATCCATTTCCTACGAAGTTCTATGAAATTCAGTCATTTGATGATAAATCTTGATACTGGGAAGCCGTGCAATTTTTGCACGCTGGAATGACAGCAGCATGACAGAAATATGAACCGGATCCGATCTTCTCAATGGCATAGGCAGTTATCAGTAATTCCGCATAGCGGTTTCTGAAAATTGTCATTCAGGCGTAACAGTCGACTGAATAAAATTCATTTTTTATAAAAACAAATGAAATTGCTGACCAAGGAAATAAAAATGTTAACCACCAAACAAGTATCAGAAATATTGGGTTGTTGCGCTATTACAGCCAAGCGAAAACTGGAAAACGCTGGCATCAAAGCGAAAATGCAAACATCGATAAATGGCAAGAGAAAGAAACATTTTTTTGACATAACCGAGCAGAAATTGCATGAATTAATTTTAAAGCAGAGAAAAAACGCAGGGAAAAGGGTCTTGCAGCAAGCCGTATCGCTACGTGCATTGGAATCTATGTTTAACAAGCAATTGCGAATGTAATCAATACCCAGCCTAACGGGAAGCAAATGATTACGGGATTCCAGAACGGCTTACAGCGTAATGATGATCTTTATACGATAGCGGCAGGCTTCCGCGATCTTTCCGGCCTGAAAAGGCAAGCAAGTCACGACCAGATGGGTGATGCCAGTCTTGACAGAATAAGACCCAGTCCGGTTATTGTGCCAATAACTTATCCAATTGATTGGCAAACATTTTGCGGTCATTTTGATTCAAGGCGGACTGGCCGCCGGTATCCACGCCGCTGTTGCGCAGATTTTCCATGAAATCCCGCATGCTTAAACGCGCGCCGATGTTTTCCTTGGTGTACAGTTCGCCGCGCGGACTCAGTACCAGACCTTGTTTCCGGATCACTTCCGCCGCCAAGGGAATATCACTGGTAATCACCAGATCGCCGCTTTCCACTCGTTTAACGATTTCATTGTCGGCCACGTCAAACCCGGATTCGACTTGCTGCATGCAGATAAAGGGCGATGGCGGGATGTAGAGGGGATGATTGGCGATCAGGATCAACTGCCGTTTCGTTCGTTCGGCCGCTCGAAAGAGAATTTCTTTAATCACCACCGGACAGGCATCGGCATCAATCCAGATTTTCATTGCTGATCGTCCCAGTCATGTGTGTGAAACCATCAGGAACGTTTTTTTTCATCTTCCAGTACCTTCGGTACGGCGGCTTTCAGGTAATAAAACATCGACCACAGCGTTAACACCGCGGCAATGTAAATAAACCAAGTGCCGACTTGCTGCGGATCGAAATGCTCGCCGATTTTTTCATGGTACAGCAGCAGCGGAATGGCGATCATTTGTGACGTGGTTTTGATTTTGCCGAGGAAAGATACCGCGACGCTTTTCGATTGGCCGATTTGCGCCATCCATTCGCGCAATGCCGATACGGTAATCTCCCGTCCGATGATCACAAAGGCGATGGGCGCATCCAGCCGCTCCAGATAAACCAGCACGATCAAAGCCGCGCAGACCATCAGTTTGTCGGCGACCGGATCGAGAAATGCGCCGAATGCCGAGGTTTGATTAAGGACGCGCGCCAGATAACCATCCAGCCAATCGGTAATCGCGGCACCGGCAAAAATCACGGTCGCCACTAAATTCTGCTGCACCGGCGACAGCCAGGTGTGCGGCAGATAGAAAATACCGACAAATAGCGGAATGGCCAGAATGCGCAGCCAGGTCAGAATATTGGGGAGGTTGAAAGGCATGATGATATGAAATGGATTGTTTAAAGGGAAGCCGTTGGATAACTATCCAGCGCGAAATTAATGTAATTCCTTATAGATTTTTTCCGCCAATTTCCGGCTGATTCCCTCAGTTTGTTGTAATTCTTCGATGCTCGCGGTCAACACGCCTTTCAATCCGCCAAACCGGCCCAACAATTGCTGCCTGCGCTTGGCGCCAACGCCTTCGATATTCTCCAGCGTGGAACTGGTGCGGGCTTTGGCGCGCCGGCCGCGGTGGCCTTGTATCGCAAAACGGTGCGCTTCGTCGCGGATTTGCTGAATCAGGTGGAGTGCCGCATGCTCGCTGGGCAATTGTAACGGCTTTTCGAACAACGGAGAAATCAATTGTTCCAGGCCGGGCTTGCGTTCTTCGCCTTTCGCCACGCCCAGCAAGTTGGCGTCGGATATACCGAGCTCCTGCAAGGCTTCCTGCGCTGCCGTGACTTGTCCTTTGCCGCCGTCGATCAAAATCAGATCGGGCAATTGCCCTTCGCCGCTGACCACTTTCTGATAGCGCCGCGACAAAGCTTCGCGCATCGCGGCATAATCGTCGCCGGGCGTGATGCCATCGATGTTGTAGCGGCGGTACTCATTATTGCGCATGGCAAAATTATCGTACACCACGCACGACGCCACGGTTGCTTCGCCGAGCGTATGGCTGATGTCGAAACATTCGATGCGCTGGATTCCCGGCATCTGCAATTCCTGCTGCAACGCTTGCAAGCGCTTTTCCTGACTGGCATGGCGGCTCATCATCTGTTTTAACGCCAGCTGCGCATTCTCGATGGCCATGTTGAGCCACACGCGCTTCTCGCCGATCGGATTCAGTTGGATGGTGATTTTGTGTCCGCATTGCTCGGTCAGCAATTGCTGCAATGCTTCGCGTTCGATTTTCTCGCCCAGAATAATCAGCGGCGGTGCGCTGCGGTTCAAGTAATGCTGCGCCAAGAATGCTTCGACCACATTCGCTGCGCTGTAATCGTCGGCGTTTTGCGGGAAAAAGCTTTTGTCGCCCAAATGCCGTCCGCCGCGAATCATCGCCAAGTTGACGCATGCTTTGCCGGAGCCATCCGGCGATAGCACGCAAGCGACCACATCGGCATCGAGCGCTTTGCCACTATCGACAAACTGTTTCTCGCGGATGCGGCGCAACGCCTGAATCTGATCGCGAAATAGCGCGGCCTGTTCAAATTCCAATCGCTCGGAAGCTTGCAACATCTTGGTGTTGATCACTTCCATCACTTCGGTTTGCTTGCCTTGCAAAAACAATTCGGCATTATTAACGTCTGCTTGGTATTCCTGCGGGCTGATCCGATGGATGCACGGACCGCTGCAACGCTTGATCTGATACAACAGACAGGGCCGGGTGCGATTGCTGAACACGCTGTCTTCGCAAGTGCGCAAGCGGAAAATCTTTTGCAGCAACTGGATGCTCTCGCGCACGATACCGGCGTTCGGATACGGCCCGAAATACTGGTGTGTTTTATCCAGCACGCCGCGATAAAACCCCAGGCGGGGAAATTCATGTCCGCTTAGAATCACATACGGATACGACTTATCGTCGCGGAACAGAATGTTATAGCGCGGCTTCAGGCTTTTGATCAGATTGTTTTCCAGCAGCAACGCTTCGGCTTCCGAACGGGTGACCGTGGTTTCAATCCCGTTCACCTGCGACACCATCAATTGCGTTCTGGGCGCCAGATTACTTTTCTGAAAATACGAAGAAACTCGCTTTCTCAGGCTCACCGCCTTGCCGACGTAAATCACTTCGCCTTTGGCGTTGAGCATGCGGTAAACGCCCGGTTGCAGCGGCAAGTCCCGGCAAAACGCCTTGGCGTTAAAGACGGTGTCGGTCAAACCGCTTAATCCTCGCTACCGAGCAATTTTCCCGCCACCGCCCAGTTTTCAACGGGCAATTCGTCAAAGCAAATATAGGTATACGATTTCGGTTTCTTGGCGATGCGCTCCAGCGTATCGGTCAGTTCCTCGGCGATCTGCCGTTTTTGCTCGCGCGTTAAGGTTCCCGCCACACGGATATTGACGTAAGGCATGTAAAATTTCTCCTTCTTAATGGATTGTTATGACTGAAGTTCAGCAACGATGTTAGCAAACACTTGTTCGAACATTTCCGCCGTCAAGCGTTTGGTTTGCGTATTGTAGCGGCTGCAATGATAACTGTCATAAAGCCGTACACCATTGCCCGGTGGTAATTGATGCACCCGGCCGTGACCGAACGGATAATCCTTCGCTTTCAGCCGCAAGCTCAGCCGCACCGCCCGATGCGCGATCCCACCCAGTGCGAGCACGGCGGCACCGCCTTGTTGCACAAACTGATCGAGTTCGACCGACAGATATTGATTGCATTGCTTGATTTCTTGCGGTGTCGGCTTATTCTCCGGCGGCAGGCATTTCACTGCATTGGTGATGCGACAGCCAGTCAGTTGCAATTCGTCATCAGACGACACCGATTCATGATGGGTGGCGAAACCGTACTTATGCAAGGTTTGATACAGCAAAATTCCCGCATAATCGCCGGTAAACGGCCGCCCGGTGCGATTGGCGCCGTGCATGCCGGGCGCCATACCGACGATCAGCAATTTGGGGTTCGCGTCACCGAACGCACTAACGGGGCGCGCATGATAATCCGGGTGTTGCGTTCTGACCGCTTGCAAAAAACCAGCCAGGCGCGGGCATTGCGTGCAATCCAGGATATTCAAACTGTCACAGGCAGGTGTTAAAGAATCATTGGTCATGAAGAAAACCGGAAAAAATGGATTAGTCGTAGCGGCTCAATCAAGTCGCAAATAAATTGCATTATCGCCCGCATGCGTTATAAATCAAACCATGGAATGAAAGATCACAGTAGCTGTTTCACAATCCGCCGGATGGCGCTATCTTCCTGGCTGATGCTCGCTTCGAAACCAAGCCGGTGCACCAGCTCCAGCATCGATCGATTGGTTGCCAGCACTTCGCCTTCCATGACTTTGATACCCTTAGCACGGGCGGCATCGAACAGGCAATTCATCAATTTGTTGCCGATGCCCTTGTTTTGCCATTCATCCGCCACAACCAGAGCGAACTCGCAGGACTGACCGTCGGCGCTTGCCACATAGCGGCATACGCCCAATTCCTTCTCTCGGTTATCCTGTTTCAGTACGGCAATCAGCGCCATTTCACGGTCATAATCAATTTGCGTGAAACGCACCAGCATGCTTTGCGAAAGCTCTTGCAGGGTATCCATGAAGCGGAAATATTTTGCTTCGGCGGATAATCCGCGCACAAATTCCTGCTCTATTTCCGCATCTTCCGGACGTATCGGCCGGATTGTCAGGTCCGTGCCATCCGGCAATTGCCAGCGCGTAATCAGGTGGGCGGGATACGGGTGAATCGCCATGTGCGCATAGCGATCGGCGGAAGGCAGCAGATAATCCACGACAATGCGCGCATCGACGGCACACGCGCCGTTTTCATCGACGATCAGCGGATTGATGTCCATTTCCTTAATCCACGGTAATGCGCACAGCATTTCCGACACGCGCAACAGAATATTTTCCAGCGCCGCCATGTCGATCGCCGGCATGTGACGGAAAGCGCCCAGCAGTTTGGCGATCCGTGTGCGCTGAATCATGTCTTTCACCAAGAAGCCATTTAACGGCGGCAAAGCCACGGTGCGGTCGCCCAGCACTTCGACCAGCACACCGCCCGCGCCGAACGTAATGACCGGACCGAATACCGCATCCGTGGTCACACCGGCCATCAACTCCCGGCCATTGGGCTTGATAACCATCGGTTCAACGACGATGCCATCTATTCTTGCGCCGGGATTTTTCTTTTGCACCGATTGGATGATGTCGTGATACGCCGCACGGACGGCTTGTGCATTGCCGAGATTGAGGCGGATTCCACCCACATCGGACTTATGCGTGATATCCGGCGAATTGATTTTCATCACCACCGGAAAACCGAATTCTTCCGCAATCAACAGCGCTTCATTCGGAGAACGCACCACCACGGCTTTGGCGATCGGAATGCGAAACGCCGCCAGAATTGCTTTCGACTCGATCTCGCTCAGTACCTTGCGATGCTCCGCCAACGCGCCCTCAATCAACAAGCGCGCGCCTTCTTCGTCCGGCACGCTGTGATCGGCTATCGGGCCGGGGGTTTGCAGCAGCAGCTTTTGATTTTGATAATAAGCGGAGATAAAGGAAAACACTTCGACAGCGGGTTCCGGTGTGCGGAAATTGGGGATTCCTGCCCGGTTGAACGCTTGTCTGCCGGCGTCGACCTGCACTTCTCCCATCCAGCAAGCAATCAGCGGTTTATCGAATTTTGCCGAGAGCTCAATGATCGCATCGGCCACTTCCAGCGGCCGGGTCATCGCTTGCGGCGTCAGAATCACCAGCACGCCGTCCACGCCGTCATCCTGCAAACAGTGCGCAACCGCATGGCGGTAGCGTTCCGCAGTCGCATCACCGATGATATCCAGCGGATTGCCGTGCGACCACGTATCCGGCAAAACCGCGTTCAGTTGCGCTAACGTGCCATCGGACAATGTAGCCATCGCCACCCCCAAGTCAGCCGCCCGATCCGCCACCATGACGCCGGGACCGCCGCCGTTGGTGACAATGGCCAGCCGGTTGCCGCCGGGACGGAAATGGGTTGAGAGCGCTTTGGCCGCGGAAAATAATTGCACGATGGTGTCTACCCGGACCACTCCGGAACGCTGCAAGGCCGCATCGAATACATCGTCCGAGCCGACCAGCGCGCCGGTATGGGAAAGCGCCGCTTTGGAACCCGCCGCGTGACGGCCCGCTTTGACGATGAAGATGGGTTTGATCCGCGCCACCGCGCGCAACGCACTCATAAAGCTGCGGGCATGCTGCACGCCTTCGATATACAGCAAAATACTGTCGGTGTGCGGATCGGATGCAAGGTAGTCGAGTATCTCACCAAAATCCATACCGGCAGCGGAGCCCATCGAAATGATGCTAGAAAAACCGACATCGTTGGGCCGCGCCCAGTCCATGATGGCCGTACAGAATGCGCCGGATTGCGAAATCAGCGCCAACCCGCCCGCTTTCGCGCCGCCGTTGCTGAACGTGGCATTCAATCCCGACGCCGGGCACAAAATACCCAGACAATTCGGTCCGATCAGCCGCATGCCGTAACGCCGGGCGTTTTCAACCACGGCCCGCTCCAGCGCGACGCCCTGCGCTCCGGTCTCTCTGAAACCCGCCGACAATACCAGAGCAAACCGCACGCCGCGCTTGCCGCATGACTCGATGATATCCGGCACCGTTGCCGCCCGGGTGATAATAACCGCCAGATCGACTGGTTCAGCAATCGACTCCATGCTGGCATAAGCAGAGAGACCCTGGATCTCGGTGTGATTCGGATTCACCGCATACAGTTTTCCCTGATAACCGTTATCCAGCATATTCTTGAACACGACGCCGCCAACCGAATCCAATCGGTTGCTGGCGCCGATCACGGCGACGGAACGCGGGGAGAAAAGCAGGCTGAGGTAATGTTTACTCATCGATTGGCCCATTTCAATTCAGGAAGGTACGGAAGGATGCCGGGAGAAATTCGTTTCCCCTGCAGCGGTCAATCTAATCCGATCGAATGAGTCCGTCAATCCGCAGCCGTGTATGGGAATTTAAGCGTTGCATCCGGATGGCTGGAAGATGAGCAACCGCGTTTTCCGGTTTAGCCGTATTTTTTGCGGTTACGTCTGCGCCGGTTGTGCGCGCGCCGTTGTTCATCCTCGGTTGGCGGCGCAGGTTTTTTGTCGGCGTAGGGATTATTGCGCCCAACTTTGAATTCCACGCGTAAAGGCGTGCCTTTAAGTTCGAAAGTCTCGCGAAACGTGTTTTCGAGATAGCGCCGGTAGGTTTCCGCTACATGTTCGAGCATGCTGCCATGCACGATGATCAACGGCGGGTTGGAGCCGCCTTGGTGCGCATAACGCATTTTCGGACGGGACATGCCGCCGCGCGGCGGCGGGTGCTTTTCGACCGCAGCGATCAACGCGCGCGTCAGTTTCGGTGTCGGCAAATGCGCCATGGCCGCGGCATACGCCTGATCGATCGAAGGCAGCAGACTCTTCATGCCGGTGCCGTGCAGCGCGGAAATGTAGTGCAATTGCGCGAAGCTCAGAAATGCCAGTTTGCGGTTTAATTCGCGTTTAATCGTATCGCGCTCATAATCATCCAGACCATCCCATTTATTCACCACGATCACCAGCGCGCGGCCGGTTTCCAGAATAAACCCGGCGATGTGCGCGTCCTGATCGGAAATTTCATTGCGCGCGTCCAGCACCAGCACGACGACATTGGCGTCTTCAATCGTTTGCAGCGTCTTGATGACGGAGAATTTTTCAACAGTTTCATGCACCTGACCGCGGCGGCGCAATCCGGCCGTATCAATCAACGTATATTGTTTGTCTTTATGCGTAAAGTCGATGTAGATGCTATCGCGCGTCGTGCCTGGCTGGTCGAAGGCGATCACCCGTTCTTCGCCAAGCAGCGTATTGACCAGCGTGGATTTTCCGACATTCGGACGGCCCACGATGGCAATTTTAGGATGTTTGCTTTCAGGCGTTTCGTCTTCGGCATCCGGAAAATCCGCCAAGGCCAGGTCGGCAAGTTCCTGGATGTTATCGCCATGCATGGCAGAAATTGCACAGGGATCGCCCAGACCCAATTCATAAAATTCCGCTGTGACGACGGCGGTGGCCATGCCTTCGGTTTTATTCACCACCAGCAGAATCTTTTGCCCGGATTTGCGCAATTGCTCGGCGATGATTTTGTCGTGCGCGGTCACGCCTTGACGGCCGTCGACAATGAACATAACTTTGTCTGCCTCGTCAATGGCTTGCAGCGTTTGCTTGGCCATGGCGTGCAGAATGCCTTCCTTGATGACCGGCTCCAGACCGCCGGTATCCATGACCAGATAGGGTTTATCCCCTACCCGGCCTTGGCCGTAATGCCGGTCCCGCGTCAAACCGGGAATATCGGCGACGATGGCATCGCGCGTGCGCGTCAAGCGGTTGAATAAAGTCGATTTGCCGACATTCGGACGGCCAACCAGAACAAGAGTGGGTTTCATGATATTTGCTGCTACCGTAACACGTTATGTGTCGTCAAATGGAAAGAATGAAGCGGCTAGAATTGCGTGCTAAAAGCGTAAACACCGCCCTTTGCTGTTTGCACCACAAAACCATCCGGCAAAACGCTGGCTGCATTATGAATCACACTGCCATCGGTAGCGGCGCGGGCCACCAATGCGCCATCATAATTACGCAATACATTAACAAAACCCTGATCGTCCGCGACGACAATATATTGCCCGATGATCACAGGCCGGGTTAATTTCTTGCTCCCGAGCCGGCTCTGTTTCCACATACCGGCACCGCTCAGCAGATCGTAGGCTGCAACCACGCCGTTATCCTCGGTTACATACACGTAATCGTTGTCCATCACCAAGCCTGCGCTGCTGGACGATTCGCGTGACCATATGTACGCGCCATCGTTAATCGCAAAGCAGGCAACACGCCCTTGGTACGCAACTGCGCAAACGAGACGATTGTTCATCACGGGTGCGCTGGTGATATCCGTCATGCGCTCCAATTCGGTCACGCCGCGCGGCTGCGAAACGGCGACTTCCCAACCAATGTTGCCGTTAAATAAGCTCATCGCAACCATTTTTCCACCGGGAAAACCGGCAAATATGGCGCCATGCGCCAGTGTTATTCCGGCTGTGCTGCGCACCGTCAATGATGGCGTAGCGCCTTGGTAAATCCACTTCCGTTTTCCATCGATGGCATCCAGTGCAAATATACGGCCATCGACCGTGCGCACGGCGACGACATTATTCTGCACTTGCGGCGGACTGAGAATTTCGCTGGTGACCGATGCTTGCCATAACATATGGCCGGATTCATTATAAGCAAGCACTTCGCCTTTGAATGTTCCGATCAGGATCAATCCTTCACCAATACCCACACCGGCGGAAAATTTGTTTTTCGATTTGACCTGCCATTCTTGCTTACCAGTTGCGGCGTTATACTTGGTCAGTTTACCGGCTTCATCGGCCACATAAACTGCGCCATTGTCGAACGCGGTATAGAAGGAAGCAATTTCGTTCTCACCGGCTTTATCCTTCCATTTCAGTGGAATGCGGTCGGCTTTCTTTAAAGCATCCAACTCTTCCTTCTCATAGACGATCGGCTCATCGGTGATCAGCAGATCGGATATCCCCGTGCTCATGGATTCGATGATACGCATATCGAAGGGGTTAAACGTGCTGCACCCTGACAACAACAGCGCAACAATCAACCCAGAAGGAAATAATCGCCCGGATCGGGCAAAATTCAATAAAACAGTCACTTTAGCGACACATCTAATCGGAATCGCCCAGCGCATCCAGTTTCATCTGGACAATATTGAAGTAATTGTTACTTTTACTCATTTTATCAATCGCTTCTTGATAGCTCAGTTTGGCTTCGGCAATCTTGCCAGCCGCCACTTGAATATCTCCTTTGCGATCCAAATACAATCCGGCGAAAGTTTTACCGTGACCGGTACTTAACAACCGTAATGCTTCATCGTATTTTCCTTCGTCCAGTAGGATGCTGGATATTCTTAATCGCGCCAGATCGTGCATTTCCGTTTCCTTGGCATGATCGATAATCCATTGCAGGGTTTGTATGGCGCGTTTATTATTGCCCGCCTGCACATCGGCTTGCGCGGCGATCAGTGCCGCCCGGGGTGCATAACCGCTGGATGGGTATCCTGTTGTTAGCAGTTGCGCTGCATCGTTGATTTTTGCGGCGTCCTCACTGGTTTGCACCTGTTGCAACAAAGCGTACAAATCGGCCGCTTGCAGTGCCTGCTTCTGCTGATAATACTGCCAGGCTTTCGTACCGCCTGCCGTGACAAGAACCGCGATCAAAACAATGGTGATCGAATTGCCGTACCGATTCCACCACGCAGCGAATCCTTCAATTCTTTCCTGATCTTCGTGAGAATATGCCATGGTTTTTCCCTGATTAACGCTAATTTATTGATGACAAAATTACTTATTAATTAATTCGGTAACGATGTTTAATTTTACCCTTGCTTGTTCGACCGGTTCACGCAATGGTTTGAGCGTCACTTCTTGCGCCTGACATTCATCATCGCCGATGATCATGGCATAGCGAGCGCCAGAATTATCAGCCTTTTTCATTTGCGATTTGAAACTGCCGCCACCGCAATGCAAAATGACATCAAACTCTTGGTCGCGAAGAAATTCCGCGCATGTCCAGGCATAGGCCATCGCCTGATCGCCTTGATGGATAATATAAATATCCGGCGCCGGTTGCGCAATTTCCTTGCCGCATTCTTGCATCAGTGCCAGCAGACGTTCGATACCCATGGCAAAACCGCAAGCGGGCGAAGGCTTCCCGCCCACCTGTTCAATCAAGCCATCGTAGCGCCCTCCCGCACAAACAGTCCCTTGCGCACCGAGCTTATCGGTGACCCATTCAAATACGGTGCGATTGTAATAATCAAGCCCTCTGACCAAGCGCGGGTTAATTTCAAAATTAATACCCCGTTCCCGCAGAACATGCTGCAAAGATTCAAAATGCTGCAATGATTCGGCGTCCAGATCGTCCAGCAGCTTCGGCGCGTTGCCGATGATACCTTGCATGCCTGGATTTTTACTGTCGAGTATACGCAACGGATTGGTATGCAAGCGCCGTAATGAATCTTCGTCTAGCACATCGCGATGTTGCTCAAAGTATTTGATCAACCGGGTGCGATGCAGCGCGCGCGACTCGGCATTGCCCAATGTGCTGATTTCCAGCCGTAAACCGGAAATTCCCAGTAAATCCCACAGACGCGCGCACATCACGATCAGCTCCGCGTCGATATCCGGCCCGGCGTAACCCAACGCCTCCACACCGACTTGGTGAAATTGCCGGTAGCGGCCTTTTTGCGGGCGCTCATGACGGAACATGGGACCGGCATAATACAAGCGCTGCGGACCGGAATATAGCAAACTATGTTCGATCACAGCGCGCACGCATGAAGCCGTGCCTTCCGGCCGCAGCGTTAAGCTGTCATCGTTGAGATGATCCACGAAGGTATACATCTCTTTCTCAACAATATCAGTCACTTCTCCAATGGAACGGATAAACAAATCGGTTTGTTCGACGATCGGGGTACGGATATTGCGGTAACCATACGCGGCGAGCCATTGCTGCACCGTTTGTTCAAAATACGCCCAGAGATACGATTCATCCGGCAGGATGTCGTTCATCCCGCGGATTGCTTTAACACCATTAGCCATCAGACAGCTTTTCTCGGATACTTTTCGCTGACATATCGATCGACAATCGCGCGGAATTCGTTGGCGATATTGTCGCCTTTCAAGGTAACGGTTTTTTGTCCGTCCACGAATACCGGCGCTACCGGATTTTCACCGGAACCCGGCAAGCTAATGCCAATATTGGCGTGCTTGCTTTCACCCGGGCCGTTCACCACGCATCCCATCACAGCCAGTGACATATTTTCAACACCATCGTATTGCTCGCGCCACACCACCATCTCGTCACGCACATACGCTTGGATACTTTCCGCCAGTTCTTGGAAATACGTGCTGGTGGTACGGCCGCATCCCGGGCATGCCGCCACCAGCGGAACAAACGCGCGCAATCCCATCGTTTGCAGAATCTCCTGTGCCACAATCACTTCGCGCGAACGGCTGCCGCCCGGTTCCGGTGTCAACGAGATACGGATCGTATCGCCGATACCTTCCTGCAACAGCACGGCCAGTGCCGCCGTGGATGCCACGATCCCTTTGGAACCCATGCCGGCTTCAGTCAATCCCAGATGCAACGCATAATCACAACGCGCAGCCAATTCGCGATAGACCATGATTAAATCCTGCACGCCGCTGACTTTGCACGATAAAACAATCTTATTGCGGTTCAAACCGATTTCTTCCGCCTTTGCCGCGCTTTCCAGCGCAGAAGTAATCAGCGCTTCGCGCATGACATATTTCGCATCTTGCGGATCACTGGAAGCGGCGTTCTCATCCATGATACGCGCCAGCATTTCCGGATCGAGGCTTCCCCAATTGACACCGATACGTACCGGCTTGTCATATTTACAGGCGGTTTCAATCAAGGTCGCAAATTGTTCATCGCGCTTCTTGCCGTGACCGACATTTCCCGGATTGATACGAAATTTCGCCAGAGCCTTGGCGCAATCGGGATAACTGGTCAGTAGTTTGTGGCCGTTGAAGTGAAAATCACCGACCAGCGGCACATGGCATCCCATATCATCCAAACGCGCGCGGATTCCGGCCACCGCTTTCGCCGCTTCCATGGAGTTGACGGTGATACGCACCAGTTCGGATCCAGCGCGCGCCAACTGCGCGACTTGCTCGGTTGTGGCAACTTCGTCAACCGTATCCGTATTTGTCATGGACTGCACTACGACCGGCGCACCGCCACCCAGCATGATAGAACCAATCCGGACACCCACACTGGATCGGCGATTTATTGCAGAATTATTCTCAGGCATAATTTAATTGTATTGAGATCAAAAGATTACAGGCACTTTTATTCGAGCGTGAAACGCGCAGTTCCACCTTGTTTCTTGTAGGATGAAATATCGATTTCCTTGTCATTATAGGTGAGATTGACACCTGATGCATTGCCAATGACCAGGGATAGCGGCCGCTTACCTGTGACAATCTGCTCGCTGCCGCTCTTTCTGAGCTGCTCGAACACGGTCACACCTTTGCCATCCACCACTTTGATCCATGAATCCGCAGTGAGTTTAAAATATAAATGACCAGTGTTTTTATCGAAAGCAGCGGTTTTTTCAGTTTTCTCAGTTTTTTCAACAGCGGGCTTATTTTCTGGCGCGCTTTCAGTTTTTGCATCCGCCTGAGCCGCTGTATTTTCCGTGGTAGGAGCCGGATTATTGACTTCCAATGGCTTATTGGTTGTTGAGTCGGGTGTATTGGATGTATTTTTAACCACTCCCGGCAAAGGCAGCTGAATTTCTACTGAGGCTGTGGCGGATTCCGTTTTCTTTTCTTCACTTTCGGCGCTGATATCAGAATTTTTATTCCAGCCACCGTTTTCAAAAAGGAAATACGCGCCCAAGATGATGACAAACAAAATGATCGCGATGATCCATGAATGATTGCCGGGTTTCTCGCGATTCGAGGAAAACGATATTTGTTTGTTTTTAAACGGCGTACGCTCGTAAGTCGATATCACTCGGGTCGATTCGGGAAGCATTTGCAGCAGCGGAACGGGATCCAGCTGAACCAGATTGGCATAATTGCGGATAAAGCCACGCAAGAAAGTCCGTCCGGGTAATTTCTCGAAATCTTCTTTTTCAATCGCTTCAATTTGTTGCGCCGACAATCGCAATTGCCGCGATATATCATCAATACTCAAACCTTTGGCCGTTCGCGCATTACGCAGCAAGTGCCCGACGCTTTGTACCACACTCGCCGAATCCATAGCGTTGAATTCATTTCTGGACGGCTTGTTGTCAAATGAGGTATTCATGCTGTTGTAATTATTATTCGTTTGCAGTTGCTTGTGATGACTATCCAAACCGGAAGCCAGCGGACTGAAATCATGCACGGGTTTATCTGATGACGGCTCGATTGTTTCCGTCGCGGTCATCTGCACATTTCCATGCGTCACTGGATCCGGTGAAGCATTCTCAGGAAACGAACGATTATTGCTGCTCTTTTCATCAGTCATCGTCATTATCTCATCCTTCCTTCTCGAACCATGGCCGTTTCTTTAGATTCCGGAAAATGTTTCTGCAACTGAAAAATGTAGCTTTCAGCGGCTAATTGATTACCCATCGCTTGTTCAATCTTTATCGCCATCAGCAGACTCTCGGCTGTTTGCGTGTTATTTTGCAAAAACAGTGCAAGCTTGGATTTTGCTTCGGCTAAATTGCCGCGTTGAAAATCGATATCAATCAATCCGATCGCCGCAGGTGCATAATTGGATTTAAGGGATAATGCTTTTTGTAAAAAAACTTTTGCTTCAGTGTAATTCTGGCGCTTAGCCTCGCAAATCCCAGCATTGGTATAAGACATCTCCGGTGTTGCGTAGAGTGGATCTTTAGCAGCCGTCATAAAATGATCAATAGCTTGATCCATGCGTTGCGAAAAACGCTGGCACAAGAACCATCCGTAGTTATTGCGAATTTCCGAATTCCTCGGCGCCAAACGCATAGCACGCTCAAAATTATCCAGTGCTTTACTATCTTCGCTCAACGTCATATTAATCAGCCCCAGCACATTGTAGGCAAGCGCATAATTGGATTGCGCTTTTAATGCTTCGTTAACTTCTTCGATCGCCACATCGAGCTGGCCACGATAGAAATATTCCGCCGCCAGTTCCGTATGAATCTTCGCACTTTGGAAAGCCCGGTCCGAGTTTGCTTGAACCGACATGCCGTTATTGGTTGACTGCTGTACGCAGCCACTGAACCCTATCAGAAATTGCAGCAGTGTAAAAAAAAATAACAGCTTTTTTTTCACTGCATCGCCTCTGTCTTTAAATTAGCCGTACGGCGTGTTTTGTCTTTTACCTGCCCAGCAAGCTGGCCGCAGGCCGCCGCAATATCGTCACCACGGGTTTTCCGCACCGTAGTCACCAATCCTGCTTGCATCAATATATCGCGGAAAATCCGCACAGCTTCGGCGCTTGAGCGCTTGAAACCGGAACCTGGAAATGAATTGAACGGAATTAAATTAAATTTGCAGGGAACATCCTGCACCAGTTTTATAAGCTCGCGCGCATGCGCGGTACTGTCATTCACACCGTCCAGCATGACATACTCGAACGTGATGAAATCGCGCGGCGCTGACGGCAGATAGCGCTGACAAGCAGCCAACAGCTCTTTGATCGGATATTTCTTATTGATCGGCACCAATTGATCGCGCAGTGCATCGTTCGGCGCATGCAAGGAAATCGCCAAAGCGACCGGACAACGCTCGCGCAATCGATCAATGGCGGGTACTAGCCCGGATGTACTGACCGTCACGCGCCGGCGTGAAAGACCATAAGCATGGTCATCCAGCATGATGTCCAGCGCGGTTACCACATTATCAAAATTGGCCAGGGGTTCACCCATGCCCATCATCACCACATTGGTCACGGCTCTGTTTGCTTGCGATGCATGATCACCGGTATTCAATCCAATTGTTTTGTTGGCAATCCATAGCTGTCCAATGATCTCAGCCACTGTTAAATTACGATTAAAGCCTTGTTTCCCGGTTGAGCAGAAGGTACATGCCAAAGCGCACCCTACCTGACTGGAAACGCATAGCGTACCGCGATTTGCTTCCGGTATGAAGACAGTTTCTATGCCATTGCCGGAGCCGACGGACAGCAGCCATTTGCGAGTACCGTCTGCGGCTACGGAGTCATATGTGATTTGCGGCAATTCGATAACCGCCATCGCAGCGAGTTTTTCACGCAAACTTTTTGCCAAGTCGCTCATCGCAGCAAAATCAGCGGTACCGGATTGATGAATCCAGTGCAGCAGCTGCTTTGCACGAAAAGGTTTTTCGCCTATCGTGGCGCAAAGATCAGCCAGACCCTTGCCATCGTAATTTAACAGATTGATTGTCACTATTGAGCTACAGCACGCAGTGCTTCAACGGGAATGGATACTTAATGTTGGAAAAAAACAGGCAATTTCAACCGCGGCCGTTTCCGGTGCATCGGAACCATGTACTGCATTGGCGTCAATGCTGTCAGCAAAATCGGCGCGAATCGTTCCTTTCTCAGCTTTCTTGGGGTCGGTAGCGCCCATTAGATCGCGGTTCTTTTTAATGGCTTCATCCCCTTCCAGTACTTGCACCATCACAGGACCCGATGTCATGAATTTAACCAGATCGTTAAAAAACGGACGCGCACGATGCACGGCGTAGAATTGCTCAGCTTCAGCTTGTGACAAGTGCATCATTCGCGCCGCAATGATTTTCAAACCATTTGATTCAAAACGGGAATAAATTTGCCCAATTACATTCTTCGCCACAGCATCCGGTTTAATGATGGATAGTGTCCTTTCAATTGCCATTAAATACTCCAATAAATTAGTAAATTAAGCGGTGTATTTTAACAAAAAAACAGCCAGGATTCGTAAAACATATGGATTAATTCCGGCATCGGGCGTTTTTCTTAGAAAAGTCGATAAATCAACGTATCGATCAAGATCGATAAAGAAAAACGCTTATCTCATTTGTTTTGGCTTAGGTCGATCACGAAAATATTGTTTATTTTCATAGTAGAACTCACTGTCGTTATCGCCAATCCAGCCCGGATATCCTAAAAGCGGAACCGGCACTAAATCGGAAGTCGACGATAACGTTTGCAATAAGTACAGCGCCAACATGGTGTCGATAGCACACAATTGAGCCGGTAAATCCTGCGCAAAGAAAGTTTCCGGCACATTAAAAATTATCGCTTTGCCCGTCATACCGGCATAGGGATTTAATGCCTTCTCATACAGCCCATGTCCAAAAACAAAAAAACGCATTGATAGCAACACCGTCTTGCGTTGCCGCCAAAACAATTCCTTCCATTCAAAATCTTTTATCAACTGAATTAATGCTGCCTGACTACATACGACAATCACCCCAGATTCATCGAACAGCGTTGCTGCATCTCGTAACTTACAACGATTCCGTACTTGATTGGATAACTCAACCAACTGTGCCTGATAGTGCAGCTGGTTCAACACGGATTTAGCTTGCGGAAAAATTTGCCATACCAACGCATTAAAAAAATCGTGCCAATTTTGGGTTCTTGTCGGTATCTCACCGGTCAAGTAAATTCCTGATTCATATCGTTGTTCAACAGCATCTTTTCCGGGGATCTGCGGCACAAAGCGGACTGTTTTCCCGGATCGGGTAAGCATTTGCCGGTTCTGCAGAGCGCAGAGCTTATTTAAATCGTCAGGCCCGGGCCAGGACCGCTGATTCTTGAAATATCTTTGCAGATACAAGAAAGGCTTAAATATCGGCGAAAGTTCAATAAAATCAGGATTCCACAGTTGTACATTCATTCCTGATTTCAGTTTGACCGGAATTATTGCTGCTTCAATAGGTTCGCGTTAGTGATTATCGGCAGGGAGATTGTTATCCAGAAGATTTTGAGCACGCAAGAGTTTCAGATGATCCAACCCGAAATGAATAAATGCGAGTGCCGTATAAATTGGCGCCAGCAAATTGAGTACCGGTATAAATTGAATTAATCCGGTCAACAATCCTAATCCCCACAATGAATATTTGTTTTCCGCACATATCGTCTTGATTTCTTGCTTGCTGGCATGCTCCGATAATGCATCGTAGCGGAACAATTGTTGATTCATAAAAGCAGCGGCGGCAAAAGGAATAATGATACCCGCGCCTACCGCCCATAACGGTAACGTGACAACCCATATGAGTATAAAAACACCAAAAGCCAACACTGCATTTATTACACTCCCGGCGATCGTACCGCCATATTCCCGCTTGAGTTCCGGATAGTCGCGATTCCCTACCAAATTGATAAGTGCAGGCATTACAAAAATAGCGGTAATCATCAACGACGTCATTATTACAAGCGGTACGTACACCATAAAGTAAATGAAATTCTGAATAGCAGCGGACACCCAATCAGACTCAAGATTCCGCAACCATTCGCCAATCCCAATCTGATCAAACAACATGGAAACTAATTCAGAGAAACTATTCTGGAAAACAAAACCGATGATGAGCCATAACAGGATTGAAACCAAAATTGGCCAAACAATGATCCAAGCAATCTTGAAACGAACTAAGTCACGAACCGCACTGGCACTTGCTTTAAATATAAAAGACATTTAGTTACCGGTTAAAAATAATATATGATGGCTTCCGAGGAAAATTGATTATCTACGATATCCATTTGGTTTACCAGTCACCAAAATCTGGCAAAACAATAGAATTATATATTTCAAAAATACTGAATTTCATTTCGACTTGTGTCGTAACAGCATTACAATAATAGAAAATTTAGTCATTTACTTTAATATTCTTAAGTTTCATGAAAAAACTTTGATTACTAAAGTTCTGCATAAAGGTGTCGATAAGGCACTCAATGAATTTCGTCAAGAGGTCTAAAAATGAAAATAGATAAATCATTACAGCCAGTGTCAACCGTATCTGTCAGTGATGGAAAAAGGCGGGCTGATATCACACCCAGTTCGGATGCAAGTCAAGAAAATAGTGTGCATTTAAGCCCGAACGCGGCGAAACTGCAAAATATTGATAGCAGTTCCGCAAATGGCTCGGTTGTTAATACTGCGCGTGTCGCAGAAATAAAACAAGCGATTAGCGAAGGTAATTTTCAAATCAATCCTGAGGTTGTAGCTGATCGATTACTCGAAACAGTTAAAGAATTAATTCAATCTAAGAAAGGTGCCTTCTAATGTCTCAATCACAGCACATAGTGTGCTTTATGAATGAACTGAGGGATGAAAAAGATATTTTTCAGGCATTTATTGAGATTCTCAAAAAAGAAGAAAATGCGCTTGTGGAAGGAAAAATAGAAGCGATAGATTTTCTGGCTTCAGACAAATCACGTTTAATCGAAGAATTGATACAGTTTGACGAGCATCGCACCGATTACTTCAAGCAACAAGGGCTCAATCTGGAGAAAAATAGTATCGATGCTTGGTTAATGGGATTAATCAAACAACACTCGAATCTATTAGAAGTAAAAGATTTATGGAATGAATTACTCGATTTGGCAAAATTAGCCCAACAACTCAATTACTCAAATGGTTTAATGATTTCAACTCAACTGCAACATAATCAACGCGCTTTCGCTGCATTACACTGTGCAGCAGGAAATGTTTCGCTCTATGGCCCCAAAGGTCAAACTTACATTTGATCTTAGCGTAATTACTCAACGATAGGAATTTCAGTTACTTTATCCGGATCGGCAGATAGAATCATAACCGATACCCGGCGGTTTCTTTTTCTTCCCTCAGGGGCGTCATTACTTTCTATCGGCCGATTCTCGCCATATCCTACTGCAGTCAGCCGGTGTGCTTCAACACCATTTTCTATAAACAATCTGACCACGCTACTAGCTCGAGCTGTCGACAATTCCCAGTTTGATGGAAAACTCCCATTATGGATCGGCATATTATCCGTATGCCCTTCAACATGAATCTCATGCTCATGGCCTTTGATCACATTGGCGACCGCTTGCAGTGTCAAGCTTGAATTCTCGGCCAGTTTAGCTTGCCCTGGTGAAAAAAGAACGCTGGCATTGATTTCAACCGTTATTCCCAAAGAACTTTGCGTAATTCTCACTTGACCATCCTTCACTAAAGGATCCAAAGCATGAAGAATATTCTTCGCCATGCTTTTCATTTTTTCTTGTTTTTTTGCTTTATGAATACTGAGATTATCAATCAGTTTGATTGAATCCGTTTCATTTGATGGGTGGATATTAATCGGTATGAATTCCGTGGACTGCACCGGCACCGCGTTTGTTGGATTACTACTCTTAAATGCGCTCACTAACGAAGAACTTAGAACGCGGTACTTCCCTTCATTCACCGACGAAACGGCATACATCACCACAAAAAAAGCAAACAGCAGCGTTATGAAATCAGCATAGGACACCAGCCAGCGTTCCTGATTTTCAGTGTGATCGTCATTTTTTTGTTTTCTTTTTCTCAGCATCGGATTTTCAAGAATTATTGACTGATCGTTATTTTGCTTGCATCAGATTTAAATGAAATAGCCGTTCAACCGGCTCTCGATGAGTCGCGGATGCTCACCCTGCGCAATCGCCACAAAGCCATCGACCAGAATTTCCTGCATCACGACATGCTCGCCGATGATAGTTTTGAGCTTATTTGCTACCGGTAAGAAAACCAGATTGGCTAATCCAACACCGTAGACTGTTGCCACAAAAGCAACCGCAATACCGTTTCCCAGGAGATTGGGATCGGATAAGTTTTCCATGACGTGAATCAATCCGAGTACAGCGCCCAAAATGCCAATTGTCGGCGCATAACCGCCGGCAGCTTCCCAGATCCGGGCCGATTGACGTTGATGATTCTCCAAAGCCAAAACGTCAATTTCCAAAGCTTCACGCAGTTTTTCCGGCGGACTGCCATCCGCCAACAGTTGCAATCCCTTCTTTGTCAATGGATCCTTTACACCAGGGACAAACTCTTCAAGCACCAGCAATCCTTCCTTTCGGGCGATATGCGCCCAGTTGATAATTTGTTTAATCAGCGCTTGCGGAGATTGTTCCGGTGGAAAGAAAACCCATGCCCCCATTCGCACACCATTGATGAAAATTTTCATCGGACTTTGCAGTAAAACCGCTCCGACAGTACCACCCATCACGATTACAAATGCGGCCGCTTGCAACAAAGAACTGATATGCCCGCCTTCAAGAAACTGCCCGCCTACGATCGCCACCAAGGCCAGCAGAATGCCAAAAACGCTGTTCAAATCCATCTTTGATTTTTTAAGCATCACATAATCCGTTTAATGGCGCGGATAGACGGTATAAAACACTTCAAGTATTTCTTAAGCGGCTGCGCAGCCTTGCCACTGCTTGCGTGTGCAACTGACATACACGGGATTCGCTGACACCCAGCACTTCACCGATTTCCCTCAGATTCATTTCCTGCTCGTAATGCATACCCATGACCTGCTTTTCCCGTGGCGGGAGGTTATCAATGGCGGCAATCAATGTGCTGCGGAAATTTTCATCCAGCAGTGCATTCAGCGGATCGCCTTCGGAATCAATGAAAAGCCGATCCAGAAAAGGCTCTTCATCTTCCTGCTGAAAATCTTCGTAATAAATCAACTGCGCGCCGCGTGCGCTTTGCAGGGTCTCGTGATATTCATCCAGCGACATTTCCAGCTCGGCTGCCAGATCCAGCTCACTCGGCGCACACCCATTCCGTTGTTCCAGCATATTCACCGCCGCTTCGATCCGGCGCATCTTTTTACGGATACTGCGCGGCAGCCAATCGGCTTCGCGCAACTCATCCAGAATCGAACCGCGTATCCGTTGCGCCGCATAACTCTCAAACTGGCGCCCGTAAGATCCTTCGTAGCGATTAATCGCATCCAGTAAGCCGATCATGCCGGCCTGAATCAAATCATCAACTTGTACGCTAGCTGGCAGGCGCGTCATCATATGGTAAGCAATGCGCTTGACCAGCGGCGTAAATTCAGTGACAAATTGTTCTTTATCAATCGTTTTGGTTCCAGTCGCAGTATACATATTCAATCACACCGTAAAATTAGCCATACTCAAATGACTCGTCATAATCAATCGCTGCATGAAATGATCCATTCCCCCGCTATATTTATCCGGGCAAGTAGAGCGCAAAATATTTTCTGCTACATGCCGGAAGCAAATAGCCGCTTGCGAAACCGGAAACATCTCGATCACCGGTTTACACAATTGCGTTGCGCTCCGTAAGCGCTCATCACTTTCAACGTAACCGGCATATTCAAGCGATACCGATAAATACTGGCGCGCCACCCGGTATAAATTCTGATAAATCATCAGTGCTTCCGTTTCCGATTCAACCTTATTCACCAGAATCAGGAAATGCTGCTTGGAATACTCCTGGCTCATGATTTTGATCAGCGCGTAAGCACCGGTAATCGATGCCGCAGAACCGGAAATCACGATCATGACTTGTTCCGAAGCCAGGCTTAGCGGTAGAACATGCGTCGTGCCGGTCATAGCGGTATCGATCAACACGATATCGACGGACTCCGTCAGCTCCGAAAAGCTTTTAACCAGCCAATCCTGTTCGAGCGGGTTCAACTTGTTCAATGCATGAATGCCGCGCATCGCCGATAGGATCGTGATATTTTCCGGGCCTTGCAGCAGCACCTGGTCGAGTCTTTTATCTTTATGAATCACATGCAGTAAATCGAAGCGCGCCTGCAAACCCAAACTGGTGCAGATATTGTTATGGCAAGGATTTTCATCGATCAATAAAACCCGTTGGCCGTTCTGCGCCAGCGCTGCCGCAAGATTCACAACCACACTGGTTTTCCCGACACGCGATTTACCGCCGGCGATGGTAAAGACGCGCGCCGGATCACGCTTCCGATAGGAAGTCAGGTTGCGCAAGCCAGCGGCCTGATCTTGTAAAATCAACCTAGTCATACATGAATCCCGCTAATGATCTTTCTTCCGACGGTGCTGGCTCGGTATTCCGGGTCGCCATGACCAACGCGAACTCGGCATCCTGTAAAGTAAAAGCCGTATCACCCGGCACCGATTTAAAAATGCGATGCAACAAATAGCGTGAATTGGCGGTGTGAATATCTTCCGGAACCTTCTGCCCGTTGGCGACATAGTGCAGCGGCAATTTTCTGCGGATAACAACATCCAGCGCCACGCCCAGGCTCGCAGCCTCATCGATTTTGGTGATGATGCAACCGTAAATTCCGTTCTTCTGATAAGCGGCAATCACTTCATCCAATGTACTGCCGCTGGATGTGGCGCTGAGAATGAGCATGCGCTTCACATCCGCGCCGCAGTTGCTGAGCATGGCGATTTGCTGCGCCACCATTTGATCGCGCTGGCTCATGCCCACGGTATCGATCAGCACCATATGCTTATTTTTGAGCTCCGACAGCGTCAGCTGCAAATCCTCGGTATCCTTGATGTTGCGTACGGGAATACCCAATAATTGTCCATAAATTCTCAATTGCTCATGACCGCCAATCCGGTAACTATCGGTCGTCAGCAACGCCACCTTGTCGGCACCATGCCGGATCACGCAACGCGCCGCCAGTTTCGCTGTGGTCGTTGTTTTACCGACACCGGTCGGGCCGATCAGTGCATACACCCCACCCTTTTCAATGATATCGTCACTGGCCGCTGTCCGCAGATTAAACGCCAACGCGGACATGGCTTGTTTCAGGCTGTGCTCGTAATCGAGACCTGCGGATAGCTTGTCGATCAGACGGCGCGCCAATAATGGGCTGAATCCCGTATCCAGCAGGGTGCGTAACAGCTTTACTTTTTCTGGGCTGCGTTGGGTAAAACTCCCCCAAGCCACGGTCGCAAGTTGATCTTCCAGCGTGCTTTTCATCGCTTGGATCTCGGCGATGATGTCCTTGGCTAAGGATGCGGATAGCACATCACTCGAAGTTTTACGCGATTCCGCCGGTTCTTTGCTCATTGGCAGCATGTCTGAATACGGATCAGCCGCGCTCAGCATTTTGCTTTGCTCGTAATGCGAAATACCCTGCAACGGCGGCATTGAAGGCATCGAAGGCGTTGATTGCATTGATGGCTTAGCCGGTATAGCCGGTGTGTGGGGTTGCACCAGATCGGTCATATCGGAATCCGCCAGCGCCATGATTTCCACGCCATCCCGGGTTTTACGGTTCGACAGAATAACCGCGTCCTCACCCAATTCTTCTTTGACATGACGGAGCGCTTCGCGGGATGTAGAAGCAAGATAGCGTTTTACTTTCATTTGTTACCTCCAATCACGGAAGTGATTTTGATTTTTCGTGAATCCGGAATTTCAGAATGCGCCAACACTCTTAACTGTGGAATCGCGCGGCGTAAAAATTTAGCCAGCAGGAATCGGATCGAGCCCGGCGCCAGCAACACCATCGGCAATCCCAGTTTTTCCTGCTGTTGCGCTGCGTTACGCGCTTCTCTCAACAAGGTATCGGCCAACCCGGGTTCTATTCCGGCACCCTGTCCGCCGCCGGTCTGCATAACGTGACCCAGTATGTTTTCCAGCTCATGATGCAGGCTCATGACTTGGACTTCGGATCCGGCAGGGTAAAATTGATCGACGATCGCACGCCCCAGAGCAGTTCTGACCACTGCGGTCAGTTCGATCGCGTCTTGTGTCTGCGCTGCATATTCGGTCAGCACGTCAATGATGGTGCGCATGTCGCGGATATGCACATTCTCTTCCAATAGATTGTGCAAAACTTTTTGTACCGTCGATAGCGGCAGCAACTTCGGCACCAAGTCTTCGATAAGTTTCGGAAACTGCGCATTGAGATGATCCAGCAGCTTTTGCAATTCCTGCCGCCCCAGTAACTCGGCCGCGTGCATATGAATCAGATGATTGATATGGGTGGTCACCACAGTGCTGGCATCGACCACGGTATAACCGTTGATTTGCGCTTGCTCGCGCAAATTGGCTTCGATCCAAACGGCAGGAAGACCAAACGCCGGATCGGTCGTTGCGGAACCCGGCAACTGCGCGGTGACACGTCCAGGATTGATCGCCAGATACATGCCGGAATACGACTCACCTTGCCCGATGATCGAACCTTTTAACGTGATGCAATAAGCATTCGGACGCAGTTCCAGGTTGTCGCGGATATGAATGACCGGCGGCAAGAAACCGATTTCCTGAGCGAATTTTCTGCGGATGCCATTAATTCTTTTCAGCAGATCGCCCTGTTGCGCTTTATCGACCAAAGGAATCAAGCGATAGCCGACTTCCAATCCCAACGTATCAATCGGTGTGACGTCACTCCAGCTTGCGTCCGTTTTTTCGATGGAAGGCAATTCCGGAACCACCGTCTCAACCGGCTTAACAACCGGGTTCTTAATTTTGAAGTAGGCGATTCCGCCCAAAATGGATGCAATCAGCAGAAATACAAAGTTCGGCATGCCGGGAATCATTCCCATCACACCCAAAATGACCGCAGTAATGACCAATATTTGCGGTTGATTGAACAGCTGATTCAGAACCTGCTCGCCCAGATCCTCGTCGGTAGTGACACGGCTCACCATCAAACCGGCGGCGGTGGAAATAATCAGCGCCGGAATTTGTCCGACCAAGCCGTCGCCAATGGTCAACAAGGTATAATTCTTTGCCGCCGCGCCTAGCTCCAAATCATGTTGCATGACACCGACAATCAACCCGCCGATGATGGTAATCAACATAATCAAGATGCCGGCAATCGCATCGCCGCGCACGAATTTGCTGGCACCATCCATGGAACCGTAAAAATCCGCTTCCTGAGAAATATTTGCTCTGCGTTTGCGCGCTTCATCCTCGCCGATCAATCCGGCGTTCAGGTCGGCATCGATCGCCATTTGCTTACCCGGCATGGCATCCAAGGTAAAACGCGCGCTGACTTCAGCAATACGTCCCGCACCTTTGGTAATCACAACAAAGTTGATCACCACCAGAATAATGAATACGACGATACCGACCGCGTAATTCCCGCCCACCAGAAAGTGCCCGAACGCTTCGATCACCTTACCGGCGGCATCGGGTCCGGTATGACCGTCGAGCAATACCACCCGGGTGGAAGCGATATTCAGCGATAACCGCAGCAAAGTAGTAATCAGCAGAATGGTCGGAAAAACCGCGAAATCCAGCGGATTCCGGGTATACAGACTGACCATCAGCACGATGATCGATACCGCGATATTGAAAGTGAAGAACACATCCAGAATGAATGGCGGCAGCGGCAACACCATCATGGCCAGAATCATAATAATCAATATTGGCCCGGCCAAATTCTTAAGATTATTAAGCATTCCTACGGATGACAATGTAGCTGCATTATTCATAATGTGGGCCATAAAAACTGATCATTAATAGGGTTCAACGTTATCCCGTCCCGCTAGACAGCCTGCTGCCCCGGATCCAGTTCCGCAGGAACTGGCACATCCACCGGCGGCTGAGGTGCTTTTCCGCCGTATTCGTTATAGCGCTTCAGCTGGAAAACATAAGCGAGCACTTCGGCAACTGCGGTATACAATTTTTCCGGTATTTCACTTTCCAATTCGGCGTGATGATATAAAGCACGCGCCAGCGGCGGAGCTTCCAGAATTGGGATACGATGTTCTTCGGCGACTTCACGGATACGCGCCGCCAGTAAATGCACGCCCTTGGCGATGACTTTCGGCGCCCGCATGCTGTTACTGTGATAGCGCAGTGCCACGGCGTAATGCGTCGGGTTGGTGACAATCACATCGGCTTTCGGCACTTCCGCCATCATGCGGCGGCGCGCGGCTTCCCGTTGCAAACCGCGGATACGTGCTTTAATGAATGGATCGCCTTCACTTTCCTTGTATTCCTTGCGGATCTCTTCCTTGGTCATGCGCAATTGCTTGGCATGTTCCCAGAGTTTGTAAGGCACATCGATCACAACCACCAGGATCATCGCACCTACAATCAGCAGAAAACTCATCGTCAGGAATTCACCCGTACGGCTGATGCCCAGATCGACAGGCATCGCCAGCAGCATCATCACGGATTCCTTGTTGTACCAAATCACCAGCGCGGCGACACCGCCGATCACGATCGTTTTAAGAATCGCTTTCACCAGCTCGACCAAGCTGTGCACGGAGAAAATCCGGCCGATACCTTTAATGGGGTCAATACGGTCAAATTTGGGCATCAACGCCTTGGTGCTGAACATCCAGCCGCTCAATGACATCGGTGCGAAGAAGGCTACGACCAGAAGTAAAAACAACAAAGGCGCAATCGCGATCAAACCTTCAAAAGCAAGCTGGTAAAAACGATTGAGCATCAAGTCAGGCTGATGCGCTAGTTCACGCTCTACGTGCATGCCTGCTTTCATGATCTTCAGCAACTTGTCCATCATGCCGCTGCCCATGAACAATATCCCGGCAGAGGATGCCAGCAATACAGTAAATGTAGTCAGTTCCAGAGAACGCGCAACCTGACCTTCCTCCCGCGCTTTCTCTATGCGCTTCGGCGTCGCCTCCTCGGTACGTTCTAAATCGCTATCTTCAGCCATGACAAGCTCCAATTATCTGTAAATGAATTATCATTGCGAACACTGGGATTCAATAGCGGGAATAAAGAAGGAATCATCCCCTTTATTATCGAAACATTGAAAACAACAACGAATAATTATTAGTATCAATAGATTAGATAATAATTCACGCATTATATTGCACCCTTGATGTATGTCCCGTATCGGTACTCACTTAACGATCTAATTACTTTCATTTCCTTATGCAGTCTACGTTACGTTTTATCCGTCCCTTCCTGATAACAAGCCTGCTAATCGTCTGCTTATCGATGCTTGCAGTGGCTTTATTATTGCGTGGCAGCTTGCCGCAGTATGACGGCGAAACGGCATTACCCGGCTTGGCCAGCGCGGTATTCATCGACCGGGATGCTTTGGGCAGTGTCACCCTGCAGGGCGAAAACCGGCTGGATCTGGCGCAGGCGCTGGGTTATGTGCATGCGCAGGAACGTTTCTTCGAGATGGATTTGATGCGCCGCCAGGCGGCAGGTGAATTGGCCGAACTATTCGGCTCCGGTGCAGCGCCACATGACCGTAAAGCACGGTTATTCCGCATGCGCGCACGCGCAACCGAGGTGTTGAATCAGCTTTCCGGAGAACAGCGGCAAGTGCTGGATGCCTACCGGACCGGCGTGAATCAGGGACTCGCCGCTTTGGCGGTGCGCCCGTTTCCTTACTTGCTGACACAAAACCAGCCCGTCGCTTGGCGCAACGAGGACAGTATCTTGGTCATTTATGCGATGTTCTTCACCTTGAACGAAGAAAACATCGACCGGGAGCTGGCGTTATCACGGTTGCGCGCAACACTACCAGCCTCGGTCTATCAATTTCTGACGCAGAATGCCGGAGATTGGGATGCGCCGCTGCTGGATGCGCCGGTTGTCCGGGCACAACTCCCGCCGGTAACCGATATTAACCTGCAAGCGCTGGACAAACATTTATTCGAGGATGGCCGTCCGGACACGGAACAATCCCCGGGCAGTAACAGTTTCGCGGTTTCCGGCGCGTTAGCCGATGGTGCCGCAATCGTCGCCAACGACATGCATTTGACGTTACGGGTACCGAATCTGTGGTTTCGCTCCCGGCTGATTTATCCCGATACCACCACTTCGGGCCAGCAGCACGACATCACCGGCATCAGCCTGCCCGGCGTGCCTTTGATCGTAACCGGATCGAACCGGCACATTGCATGGAGCTTCACCAATAGCCACGGCGATTTTTCCGATTGGGTGCGCATCACAATCGATGACCGCGATAACACACGTTATCTTGGCGCGGCCGGCTGGCAACCGTTACGAATCGCCGAAGAAACTATCCGCATCCGCAACGCCCCGGATGAAGTACTGACAATTTCCGAAGCCGAATGGGGGCCGGTCATTGCGGAAGATCATGATAAAACCCCGCTGGCGCTGGCATGGACTGCGTTGAAGCCGGAAGCGGTCAATCTCAATCTGATCCAACTGGAACAAGTCAAAACCGCCGCACAGGCCGCAGAAATTGCGCAACGATTTGGCATTCCGGTACAAAACTTCATCGTTGGAGATCGCGACGGCAATATCAGTTGGACGCTCGCGGGCCGCATTCCCGCCCGTTCCGGCAATTATGACGGGCAAATACCCGCAGATTGGTCGCAGCCTGATACCGGTTGGCATGGCTGGCTCGATCCTGGACACTATCCGGCGCTTCACAACCCCGCTTCGCAGCGATTATGGTCGGCCAATTCCCGCACCGTATCGGGCGATCAACTCACGCTGCTGGGCAATGGCGGCTATGACCTCGGCGCACGTGCCACGCAAATCCGTGACAGCTTGTGGGCGCGCGAACAGTTTACGGTGGATGACTTGCAAGCCATTCAACTGGATTACCGCGCATTGTTGTTAACCCGCTGGTATCGATTACTGCAAACCACTCTCGACACGGCAGACGACGCGGCTTCATGGATTCCGCTAATGAAAACTGCGCTTGCCGGTTGGAATGAACAAGCTGCAACGGACTCCGTCGCGTACCGCATCGTGCGCGCGTACCGTTATGAAGTGATGAAAATTGTGCTGAACGGATTTGCCGCACCGATGCGCCAGCATCATGAACATTTTGAACTGCCCAGACTGAGCCAAACCGAGTCGATTCTCTGGCAATTGATCGAGCATCAGCCGCAACATCTGCTTCCGGTGCCTTACAAAACCTGGGATGAATTGCTGTACCGCTGCGCGCAAACGGTTGCAACGCAATTGCAGCAGGATGGCGGTATTACCGGACGAAACTGGGGTACGCAGAACGCGGCACAAATTAAACATCCGCTCAGTCAGAAACTGCCTGCATGGATCGCGCAATGGCTGGATATGCCGCACGACCCGCTGCCCGGCGATCACAACATGCCGCGTGTGCAATCGCCCAACTTCGGCGCGTCACAACGTTCGGTGGTAGCGCCGGGGCAGGAAGAACAAGGGTATTTTGATATGCCCGGCGGACAAAGCGGACACCCGTTGTCGCCGTATTACGGCAGCGGGCACGCCAACTGGGTTAGCGGAAAACCAGCGGCGTTTCTTCCGGGTGGTGCTGAAAGACAGATGAAATTGATTCCATCGCAATAGCCGGTAATCAACGGGTATCGATTGATTTAACCCGGCTTAATGTTTCTTCTGCCCGTTGCGGGCTTCCGTTTCTTCAATGATCTGCGCGTCTTCAATGATCACGGTCTGATCCGTTTCCGCTTGCCGGTTGGCATCGCCGGGATGCTGCATGGCATTTTCGTACTTCCTGCGCAGCCACCAGAAGCGTGTTCCCACCACCAAAATGGCCACCGCCAGCAGCGCAAGAAATGCGGCAAAAAAGAAAATGCCGAGTACGATCATGATCGCCACAACGGGAATGAGTATCGCATAGGTCAACCAGCGATTTACCGGAGAAACTGGCACGCGTTGATATTCGCCTGATTCGTCCTGGCGGTACTCGGAAACTCTGCTGATAATAATTTTCCTTTCTTCGTCGCTCATTGCATCAACTCCTCTATTTCGGCAATTGTTTTGGGCGCCGCTAGCGTCAGAATCTCATGACCCGATGGGGTAACCACGACATCGTCTTCGATGCGGATACCGATATTCCAGAAATGTTCCGGCACATTATCCGCCGGACGAATGTAACACCCCGGTTCAACGGTCAGCACCATGCCGGGCTGCAATGCACGCCATTCGCCCTTCTGCTTGTACTCACCGGCATCGTGCACATCCATGCCCAGCCAGTGCCCGGTTCTGTGCATGTAGAAACGTTTGTAATCTTCCGATTCCAGCACCGTATCGACACTGCCTTGGCACAACCCCAGATCGATAAAACCCTGCGCCAATACGTGCAATGCCGCTTGATGCGGATCATTCCAGTGCTTTTCCGGCTGCACTTGCGCAATCGCAGCGGCTTGCGCGGCCAGCACCAGTTGATAGACATCGCGTTGTGCGGCGGTAAATTTACCGTTTACCGGAAATGTGCGAGTGATATCCGACGCATAGCCATCCAACTCGCACCCGGCGTCGATCAGTAATAAATCGCCTGATTTCAGTTCGGCGTCATTCTGCACATAATGTAGCACGCATGCATTGGCGCCGCCTGCAACAATGGACGTATAAGCCGGTGCTTGTGACCCATGCCGGTAAAACGTATAAAGCAATTCCGCTTCGACCTCAAATTCGCGCATACCCGGACGCACCGTCTGCATCGCGCGCTGATGCGCTTGCGCCGAAATATCCGCGGCACGCTGCATGATCTGCAATTCATCGGTGCCTTTGATCAGGCGCATTTCATCCAGGAGCGCGCGGCTATCATGAATTTCCGCCGGTACGGCAACGCCCGTGCGCGCTAACTCACGCACCCGGTTTAACCAGCCGATAATGCGTTGATCCCACGCCGCATCCAATCCCAATGCGGTATAAACCGCCGGTTGATCGGCTAATAACTTGGGCAGCAATTCATCCAGCTGATCGATCGGGTGCGCTTCGTCAAAACCGAATACTGTTTTGGCGGCCTCGGGGCCATAACGAAAGCCATCCCAGATCTCGCGTTCTTGATCTTTCTGGCGGCAGAACAAAATATGCTTCGACGGCGTTTTATCAGTCGCGGCAACAAGGACCAACACTGCTTCGGGTTCGCGAAAGCCGGTCAAATAATAAAAATAGCTGTCGAACCGGTATGGATAGTGCGCATCCCGGTTACGCAACCGTTCCGGCGCTGTCGGAATGACTGCGATGCCGGATTGCATTGTGCTGGCCAGAAGCTGGCGGCGGGCGATGAAATGTTGAAAATGTGTCATAAACGAGTTTGATGTCCTTAAACCGATTTTGCTGTTGATTCTGCGCGCGATTGCAGTTGTTTGTCCAGCCATTCAAGCCGCTGCGGTGTTCCGACATCGACCCACTGCCCGGAAAAATATTCACCGCTGACTTTTCCTTCTGTCATGGCCTGCCGCAGCAGCGGCGCCAGTTTTACCGGCAAACCCGGTTGAATGCCGCTGAAAAGCTGCGCTTGATAGATACCGATGCCGCTGAACGTCAGCTTAGGGTTACCGATCAGCTGAACTTGACTGCCCTGCAACGCAAAATCACCATCGGCATGATGCGATGGATTGTCAATCAGCACCAAATGAGCAAGACGCCGGTTTATGTCCGTTTGCATCGCATGCAAAACCGGCAGCAACGCCGCATAGTCTATATCGCAAAAAATATCCGCGTTGACGACGAGAAACGGCAAACTACCGGATTCATCCGTCAACAAGGGCAAAGCATTGGCTATCCCACCAGCGGTTTCTAGCACCACTTTCTCGGGCGAATAGCGGATAGTAACACCATAACGTTCACCGCAACCCAATGCATTTTCTATCATTTCACCCAGATAGGCATGATTGATGACGATATCGGTAAAACCCGCGCGCGCCAGATTGTGCAATTGATATTCGATCAACGCATGGCCACCCGCTTTCAGTAAAGGCTTCGGCACCGCATCGGTTAGCGGTCGCATGCGCTCGCCGCGCCCAGCCGCGAGAATCATCGCTTTATAGGGAATGGATTTAGAAGGTGTAACCAACTTTCTGACCTGATTCAACCGGATGCAATTCATCCAGCAAATTCAGCAACGGATGAAGCTCGCGATAACGTTCGCATGCTTTGCGCAGATATTCCATCACCAGCGGCATATCGTTCAGATAGTTTGCTTTTCCATCGCGGTAATTCAGGCGGGCAAAAATCCCCAGCACCTTGAGATGACGCTGCACGCCCATCCATTCAAAATCCCGGTAAAACTCCGCGAAATCGGCGGCGACTGGCAACCCGGCCTTGCGCGCTTTTTCCCAATAGCGGATGGTCCAATCCAGAATACGCTCCTCGTCCCAACGGATATACGCATCTTTGAATAGCGACACCAGATCGTAGGTGATCGGGCCAAAAACGGCATCCTGGAAGTCGATGACGCCCGGATTCGGGGATGTCACCATCAGATTACGCGAGTGATAGTCGCGATGCACCAATACTCTGGGTTGCGCGAGATTATTCTGCAAAATCCGGGAAAAAACAGCGCGCAAAACGGCTTGTTGCGGTTCCGCTAAATCCACTTGCAAATGCTTTGCGATATACCAATCCGGAAACAAATCCAGTTCCCGTTGCAGCAGCGCTTCATCGTAAGCCGGTAAATTCTCCACCTGATGTGACAATTGCATGCTGATCAGCGCATCCATCGCTTCGCCGTACAGCTGACTGGCATCACCGGGCTGGTGATTCAACGCCTGCAAAAATGTCGTATTGCCCAGATCAGACAGCAGCAAAAACCCCAGATCCAAATTTTGCGCCAGTATTTTCGGCACATGTACACCGGTAGCTGCCAGAATTTCCGCTACGCGCAAAAATGGCGTGCAGTCTTCCTGCTCTGGCGGCGCATCCATGACGATAAATGTCTGGTCGCCCAACGATGCGCGAAAATAACGGCGGAAGCTAGCATCCGAGGATGCAGGCTGCAAAGTGAACGGCTGCGCGGGAAATTGATCTTGCAGCCAACGTTCAAGTAATTGTTTACGTTCCATTGATGTATCCGGATAATTTACCGGTATTAAAACAAAGCATTAATTAAGTGTATCCATCTATTCACCGGCTGGTGGCAACATGGCACAATAACCAGCGATTGTTAACAGTTTGTTTAAACTGGAACCCAATTCAATAACAGTGGATAATCCGTTTTCGTAAAGTAAAAAGTGTTTTGGATTTTATCACGTAGCCATCCCAATCAGCTGATCAACTGGTAAGTCATCAACAAGGAGAACATCAATGCTTAACAAAAATGTAATCGACGAAATCAATACCAAAGTCAGCGAAATATTGCAAAACAGCCCCGCCAAAGATATCGAAAAGAATATCCGTGTCCTGTTATCGGGTGCATTCTCACGGCTTGATCTCGTTACGCGCGATGAATTTGATATTCAGCAGGAAGTTCTGCAACGCACCCGGGAGAAATTAATCCTGCTCGAAGCCAGGGTCGCTGAACTGGAAGCGCGCTTTAATCAATCCACCTCCGCATCAACAGAAAGAAATGTGACGCCGGATCAAATACAAACCGAAGGGTAAGTTACACAAATCATCATATCTGACTTCGTTCAGACCTGCTCCAAGCCGTACCTAGGATCGCGACTTGCCTATGTCTCTCGCTGTTCTGTATAGCCGGGCGCTGGCAGGTATTCAAGCACCGTTGGTGACGGTGGAAACACACATCGCCAACGGTTTGCCCAGCTTTACCATCGTCGGGCTCCCCGATACCGAAGTCAAAGAAAGTAAAGACCGCGTCCGCGCGGCATTGCAAAACGCACAATTCAAAATCCCCGCGCAACGCATTACCGTGAATCTGGCGCCCGCCGATCTGCCCAAAGAAAGCGGCCGCTTCGATTTGCCCATCGCCTTGGGAATACTCGCGGCAACGGGGCAAATTCCCGGCGACAAGCTGGATCAATACGAATGGGCCGGAGAACTCGCGCTGACCGGCGAACTGCGGCCAATCCACGGCGCGCTGGCGATGACCTACAACGCGTCGCAATCCGGCCGGAGTTTTGTTTTACCGCAACAAAACGCCGCCGAAGCGGCGCTCGTCAACAACGCCACGATCTATGCCGCCAAGTCGCTGCTGCAAATCTGCGCGCACCTGAGCGGGCACGAATCCTTGCCGGTTTACCAGAATCCCGCGGCAAATGACATAGATTCCAGTAGCTCAGTTTATCCCGATCTGGATGAAGTCAAAGGACAAACGCACGCCAAACGCGCGCTGGAAATTGCCGCCGCAGGTGGCCACAGCCTGCTGATGATCGGCCCGCCCGGGACCGGAAAATCGATGCTCGCGGCGCGCTTCCCCGGCATTCTGCCGCCCATGACCGAAGCGGAAGCGCTGGAATCCGCCGCAATCCAATCATTAAGCCAGGGTAGCTTCAATATCGATAACTGGAAAAAACGCCCCTTCCGCTCCCCGCACCACACCGCTTCCGGCATTGCTCTGGTCGGCGGCGGCAGCTACCCGCGCCCCGGGGAAATTTCGCTGGCGATGCACGGCGTACTATTCTTGGACGAATTGGCCGAATTCGACCGCAAAGTCCTGGAAGTCCTGCGCGAACCACTCGAATCCGGAAAAATCACCATCTCCCGCGCCGCCCGGCAAGCCGAATTTCCCGCGCAATTTCAGCTGATTGCCGCGATGAACCCCTGCATGTGTGGCTATTTGGGCCACCCTTCGGGGAAATGTCATTGTACGTCCGACCAAATCGCCCGCTACCGAGCAAGGATTTCCGGCCCTTTGCTAGATCGCATCGACATGCAAATTGAAGTTCCGGCCGTGCCGCAGCAGGAACTAATGAAACAACAGACAGCAGGCGAAAAAAGCAGTGTAATCCGTCAGCGCGTTAAAAAAGCCCATCAAATACAGCTTGACCGGCAAGAAAAAACCAACAACCGCTTGAGCGTTAAGGAAATCGACCGATTCTGCGCACTCGACGACGCCAGCGAGAATCTGCTGAAACAAGCGATCAGCCGTTTGAACCTATCCGCGCGTGCGTATCACCGCATTCTGAAGGTTGCGCGAACGATTGCAGATTTATCAGATATCGAAAGAATCAATAATCAGCACATTGCGGAAGCGATTCAGTATCGCCGGTTGGATAAGCAATAGGTTTCACTTTGCATCATCATTTAAAACTCGATCATAAAACCTGATATTGGTCTTTGATTTCACATTCTGGACCTGACACTGGCGGTACGGGTAACTGGAAGCACTGCGATTCTACCTACGCGATACGCATAATACCGTCGAGTATTGGGGTGCCGAGGCGAACAGTTTTGCGGGTTTGGGAGAGAATTAGTCGGACTATGCGTCAATAGCGTCACGCTATCCGGCTTGTGGAACTGAGCAAGTTTGTTATGATGACAGCAAATTGAAATTAGATGATTCTCAAAACTTAACCGATGCCCCGCGCTTTCGTTTCTCACAGCAGTGCCGACGACAGTTTCGTCGCGGAAATGGAATCCTTTTTGCGCGCAGCCGGTTTCGATGATGTCTTCAATGATGTCAGCGCCATCAAGCCGGATGAACAGTTCTGGCCGTGCATCGAACAAGGCATTACCGAGTCTGACACCTTCGTCGTCGTAATTACTGCTGCCTCAAATTCCTCCGTTTGGGTAAGCCGGGAAGTCGAACTCGCTCGCCGCCTCGGCAAACGCGTTATCCCGGTATGGCGCGAGGATTGCCCGCTGCCCCCGAGCTTCAGTGATCGCGACGTTATAGACTTCCGTCCCCGTACGCGAACCGAGCGCTGTTTCGATATCGCTAGCATTGGTAAATATGCTCCAGCCCAACTCGTCGGCCGCGAGGAAGAAACCCAGCTCCTCAACGAAGCATGGCAAAAATCGCTTCGCTTGGAGAAAGGTCGCCCACACATCCTCACCTTCGTCGCCTTGGGCGGTGAAGGTAAAACTTCCCTCATCGCCAAATGGGCCGCGGAACTGGCGGGGCAGGATTGGCCCGATTGCGATGCCGCCTTTGCTTGGAGCTTCTACAGCCAGGGCACGCGCGATCAGGTCGCGGCATCGTCTGATCTGTTCTTGAAGGAAGCGCTGAACTTCTTTGCCAAGGATGAAAAGGACAAGGAATTTGCTGCGAGCAGCGCTGGCGCGTTCGAGAAAGGCCAGCGCCTAGCCCGCCTCGTCGGTCAGCGGCGCAGCTTGCTCATCCTTGATGGCCTCGAACCGCTGCAGTATGCACCCACCGCGCCCACGCCAGGCGAACTCAAGGACCAAGGTATTACCGCGCTGCTTAAAGGCTTGGCTGCCGCCAGTCACGGCCTGTGCATCGTCACCACCCGGCATTCGTTGCCGGACTTGCGGGCGTTCCGGCAAACCACCGCACCAGAAGTGCCGCTGCTGCGTCTGTCGCGCGACGCCGGTGTACATCTGCTCAAAACCCTGGGCGTGCGCGGCACAGCACAAGAATTCGCGGCGCTGGTCGAAGACGTGAAAGGCCACGCACTCACGCTGACCCTGCTCGGCGGCTTCCTGAAACGCGCTTTCGACGGCGACATCCGTCGGCGCGACCGCGTGAAGTTCGAAAAAGCCGACGAGAAGATGGACGGCGGCCATGCGTTCCGGACCATGGCCGCCTACGAGCAATGGCTATTGCGCGACGACCGCATTGAGGGCCAGCGCGAAGTGGCCGTGCTGCGGCTCATGGGTCTGTTCGACCGCCCCGCCGACAACGGCTGCCTCGCGGCCCTGCGGTGCGAAACCATCCCCGGGCTCACCGAACCGCTCGCCGGGCTGGCCGACGACGATTGGGAATTCTGCCTCAGCGGTCTCGAAGCCACGAAACTGCTCACGGTGAATCGTGACGCGTCCGGCGCGTTCGTCTCGCTCGATGCGCATCCGCTCCTGCGCGAATACTTCGCCCGGCAACTGCGCACGCAACAACCCGACACCTGGCGCGAGGCGCACCGGCGGCTCTACGAACACCTCTGCGCGACCACGGAGGACAAAGGCGAGCCCACGCTCAAAGACCTCCAGCCGCTCTACCAAGCCGTGGCCCACGGCTGCCAGGCAGGGTTGCAGCAGGAAGTATGTAATGATGTTTACTTTGGCCGCACACTTCGTGGGAATAAACACTATAGCCTCGACAAGCTCGGCGCGTTCGGTTCTGATTTGGGAGCAGTCGCCTGCTTCTTCGATTCACCGTGGAGTCGTGTCTCAACAAAACTTACAGAAACCGACCAGTTTTGGCTGCTGAGCGCAGCCGCCACGCGCCTGAGTGCCTTAGGTAGGCTTACGGAGGCCATTGAACCGATGCGAACTGGACTTAAAGGTTGCGTCAAACTGAAACAATGGAAGCAAGCAGCCCAAGCCGCCAACAACCTGAGCCAGCTGGAGCTGACGCTGGGCGAGGTGGCTGGGGCGGTGAGGAACGCCGAGCAGTCCGTGACCTACGCCGACCGCAGCGGCGAGGCGTTTGAGCGGATGAGCGTGCGCACGACCCACGCCGACGCCTTGCACCAGGCGGGTTGCCGGGCCGAGGCGGAGACGCGCTTCCACAAGGCCGAGCAAATGCAGCAGGAACGGCAGCCTAACTACCCATTGCTCTACTCGCTAAGTGGCTTCCGGTATTGCGACCTGCTCCTCGCCGCCCCCGAGCACTCCGCGTGGCAAACCACCTGTAGCGGCGGTCTGAAGCCGCCGCAAGAATCTATCGCTCACAGAGCGACGCTACAAACCGTCTCCCAGCGCGCGGTGCAAACACTCGACTGGTCAGTAAACATGCTTAACTTCAGCTTACTCACCATCGTCCTCAACCACCTAACGCTGGGCCGCGCCGCGCTCTACGCGGCGATTCTGGAAGGAAGGGATGTTGCATTTGAAACCGCCCGCCGCGAACTGAATGCCGCTGTGTCCGGCCTCCGCCGCGCCGGCACGCAGGACTATATTCCCCGCGGCCTCCTCACCCGCGCCTGGCTGCGGTTTCTCGAAGACAGACAGACCGGCTCCGAGAGTGCGCAGGCCGATTTGAACGAGGCCTGGGAAATCGCCGAGCGCGGCCCCATGCGGCTGCACATGGCTGATATTCACCTCCACCGCGCCCGCCTCTTCTTCCGCGAAACAACGTACCCTTGGGATTCGCCCGCCGCCGATCTTGCCGCAGCGCGAAAATTGATCGAGCAGTGCGGCTATGGACGCCGGAAGGAAGAACTCGAAGAGGCCGAAGCCATAATCAGGCAGCAAAGTTCATAAGTCTGTAGCTGTTATCGCTTCAGGGTTTCAACGTTTGGGTATGTTTGTATTGTTTAGCAAGTAGCCTGAATAAGATTGACGAAAATACTGATGAAGATCTTTCTCTTGATATAGAAAACTATTTCCACATTACATTACACTCAGCTTCGGCTGCCGCAGTCAGTAAATCAATCAGCGGCAGCGCTCTATCGGCCATGCTCACCATCGGTTCATCTTCGCTCTCTTTCTCAGCAGGCGGAGAAGATTTATCCGCGTTTATTGCGGCTTTTAATCGATCCAACGCCATAGGAACATCCGCGGCCAGAATAGCGCCGGGTACCGTCTTGCTGTGTCCCGTCATTTTAAGCAAAGCAAGCGCAACGTCACCGAACATCGTTATGTCGGCATAAGCATCGGTTGTAAATGTTACGAGCATATCATTCTCCTCGAGTGCATCAAAAGTTCGCAACCCTACCCATTCTGCGCTACTAATACCGCAACCGGCATAATTTCCGCTGAGCGATCATTCAATACCGGGACAAGAAAAACCACATCATCGGTTGGAAGCGTCATTTGCAAGATCTTCTTTCCTGATTTACCGGACTAGTCGCAACCCCGCAACAGAAAGACGAGAAACAGGATGGGTAGGGGAATGCCTAGAAGCCACAATAGAATGTAACCCATTTTGCCTTCTTGCCGATTTCTCAGAGCGGGAATACTCCGCAGCGAACCGGCACCTTTTGTGATACGGCTAAAATAATCGGCTTTAAGCATCGCGATCTCCTTTTTAATTTCAATCGAATGGATTATTAGTAGTAAATTTGATTATCTCCGTGAAATATCATCAGTTCTGTACGGTGGCACACACACCTTATATCTCGATTGAAGTAATTCGCTTGTCCATTGCGGCGGCCAAGCCCGTTGCCGTCAGCATTCCCACACTCTGATTTTCACAAACCCGAGTTTTATGTGCGTTTCCGTACCGACCGCAATTAGATTCATCTTTATAGTATTTTCAAAGCTTTTGATGCGATAACAGCCTCGTTTCGAGGTCTGGTTATTCAGTATGGATAATTTTCATCATTGGCCGCCTTGCTTCTTTACTTTGGAAAAATACTATGGATAACCAACAACGTAAAAACAACTCCTTGCTAGCACACGTACTCGGATTGATAATGCTCGTGACGTTTTGCAATACCGCATCGGCTAGTGATTCAGCAGTGAAAGCGGATACCGCAACACCGCCCGGCATAGTGTGCATGATGAACTGGGCGCAAACTTTCTATCCCAATCTGTTTTCACCGCCGGTATCAGGCGTGCAATTCTCGTCACCCTATATCTATCGTTATTACCCCGGCACCAATGCGTATGTAGCTGTTTCCTCTACAGACAATCATGTCTACTATCAAGGACCAGACGATGCCACGCCGCGGGATATGGGGGATTTATCCCTGTTGCTGAAAGAATCAGGGTGTGGAGAAAAGCCGTATCCTGTTATCTTTGTTCATGGTATCGCTTCTTCTGCGGACACATGGGCAACTTATCGAGATTATCTCGTTAGCAATGCTGGTTGGACATTTGGCGGGATCCCTACTTTCAACCCAGCCGCAAAAACTGTTGCTATCAGCTGCCCAGCGGATTCCATGAGCTGTACAGGGAGTGCCGGTAACTTCTACACCTTAAATTTCTCTGACAATCAGGAATTACCCCTTGATGTTCAAGGAGGGGAATTAGCAGCAATCATTCAAGCAGTTTTAGAGGCAAACCCCGGAGCCACAAAGGTCCTTCTGATCGGCCATAGCACAGGTGGTCTTGCTGCTAGAGAATATCTGCAAGGATTGGCTCGCGTGTTCGATTCATCAACGGCAATTCCGTACCGGGATGATGTTGCGAGACTCATTACGATAGGAACTCCACATCAAGGGAGCTTTTGGGCCGAGACATGTCACGTTAACTTCGATATTTTCGACATTTTCGATAAAGTCGGCATTTGCGATCTCCTACCTTACCATATCGACTCAAACAGTGTTTCAATCAAAGATCTACAGCCCAGCAGTTCAGCCTTGGATGTGCTGAATGACTTAGCTACGCATCCCCTTCCGGCCAATGTATCCTATGTTTCAATCATTGGAACGGGACAGCCTACTTTAACCGGCTTAGTGGATTTCAATGAGGGAGATGGAATCGTAACCGATACTTCCCAGAATCTTATCGCGGTAACCGGGGATCTTCCGCTTGAACTGAAGTCAACCAAAATTGACATTCCATTCCGGGAATGCGGCAACAAAATCAAGGTGCCTATTGTCGGGAGCGTAGGACAGACACACACCTGCGAAACAACCGATATTGATGTAGGAGCAGAAATCTTGAGAAATTTACAATAGATAGCAATGCAAATAGTCAAATCATGGTTACGATGGTAAAAGCCATAAGACCCTGAAAGGCCAATCCGGTGAATTGCCATCGGAACCGTGAAATCAGCTCCGAATCACCAATCATACCGAAGCATCAAACCCGCTGAGCGGGCTTTGATGTCAGGATCCTCTCGCGGCATCTCCGTGTCATCATGGTGCGTGCAATCCAAGATACTCTCGAACATCCGGCTGTTTCATTAATCCCGCAACATGCCTTTAATCGGCGGCTGTGCCAGCACAAGTCACACGCGCTATTTGCTTTAATCGCTATCATATAAATCGCATCGTCATTCGCCATCCCGGTTTGGAATTGGAATGATTTATAATTCCCTGAATCATTCAGCCATTGGGGAGCTCAAGATTAACAATCGTCAATCGCAGCATAGTGCAATGGATTTTACGGCTATCGATTCGTCTTGCGGATTCGCTTGGGTTGATACAGCAGGAAAAATCATATCGGCCAATCCGGCTTTTCTAAATCTACTTGCCCTGCCACCGGATGTTGCAGATAAAACATGGTTTGATTTGACCGCTGCCATCAATGCGTCAGCACCTGATTCACTCCGGCAAGCCGTTGCCAGGCGGCATACGAAAACGATCAAACTGGTTTCCACCATCGATAACAAAACGCTTCATGTGCATATCATCGCATTCAACGAGGAACAGCGGCTGATCATGGTTGAGAGTTTGTCTTCCAGCAATTTTTCGCAATCCGGAATCAACCATCAGGCACAGAATCATAGCGCCGTACCATTGGCCAATCGCGGCATGCTCAATGAATGCATCGCAAACTGGAAACCGGATGAATCCGGCGCTGCTTCGCTGGCCATGATCATGATCGGCCTGGATCGCTTCAAGCGGATCAATGAAACGCTGGGGCACGATGCTGGCGATCAATTATTGAAATTTGCCGCACAGCGGTTGTTACGCATCGTTCGCTCGGATGATCTCGTGGCGCATTTTGCGGGCGATCAATTCGTCGTGCTGCAAATCAATCAAAATCAACCCGTAGCCGCTACCGCAATGGCGGAGCGCATCATCGGGCTGCTCAAACGCCCTTTTTTGATCAATGGCCAACAAGCCAATATCAGTGCCAGCATCGGGCTGGCGATTTTGCATCAGAATACCGGATCAAGCGGCGATCTGATCAAACAAGCCGAACTGGCGCTGCATGATGCCAAACACAATGCGCGCGGGAGCTATCGCTTGTATGAGCAATCCCTGCAAAAAAATGCGGGCGAACAGCATGATCTTGAAGTTGGCTTGCGGCGCGCGCTCTTTCTGCAGGAATTCACGTTATTTTATCAAGCGCAAGTCCGCATGCAGGATCGAAAAATAGTTGGGTTTGAAGCACTGATTCGTTGGGAAAAACCGGGCGCAGGAATCATATCGCCGGTCCGGTTCATTCCGTTGGCGGAGGAAACAGGTGAAATTAACGAAATCGGCAAGTGGGTGCTGCAAACGGCTTGCCGGGAAGCAACAACCTGGCCGGAAGACATCAAGGTTGCCGTCAACGTCTCACCCATGCAGTTTGAAAACGGCAACCTGAAACAAATCGTCCAAGCGGCGCTTTCAACCAGCGGCCTTACACCGCAACGCCTGGAATTGGAAATTACCGAGGGTTTGCTGATCAAAAATGTAGCAAACGCCTTGGAGCAACTGAGGGAAATACAGGCGCTGGGCGTATCCGTCGCGATGGATGATTTTGGCACAGGATATTCTTCACTCAATTATTTGAGCAGTTTTCCGTTTTCAAAAATCAAAATTGATCAATCGTTTGTTCACCGTATGCAAATTGACAAGTCACGCACCCTGATTAAGGCGGTAATCACGCTCGGTAGCGCGCTGGGAATAAAAACCCTAGCCGAAGGCGTTGAAACAGAAGAGCAGTTCGAATATCTGGCACACAATGGTTGCATGGAAATTCAAGGCTATTTAATCAGCAAACCGGTCCCGGCTGAACAAATTCAAGCGCTCATATCATAGTTTACGATGGCCATCGCAGTGAGGAAGCAACCATGACACAAAATCTATACCGGCTCATTTATTTAAGTCGCAACACGATTCCCGGCAGTAATGAAAATGTTCATAAGGAAATCGAACAGATACTGGCGATTTCCCGGCAACGCAATACGGCATCCGGTATTACCGGCGCGCTCATGTTCAACCGGGAATGCTTTGCTCAGGTGCTCGAAGGTGTACACGATGATATTCAGGAAACTTTCGAGCGCATTCAGTGCGATCCGCGCCATGGCGATGTAGTCGTTCTTGATTTCGAGCCGGTAGACGCGCGCCGTTTTTCGCAATGGTCGATGGGCTACATCGGCTACGATACGCTGGCCAGCAAGGAATTCACGCAAATCCAGCTGGCAACCGGGTTCGATGTGAAACAACTCAGCGGGGAACGCATATACGATCTGCTGCATGTGCATTTATACGCGGCTGAAAAAGCCGGCAGCGACCTGGAGAAAATTGCTTAACCCGGACAAAACCGCTTATCGATTGCTTTACAGCAAATCTTCATCCCACCGGGAAAACTTTCCGGGTTCCGGTACCGCCAGCAAACCGCTTCGCCATTCCAATCCGCCTTATGTTCGCCGCAATTTCCGGTAACCGCAGATCCCCGTTCCAATGCCCGACTGGCTAAATTTTACGCATCGTGTACCCCATAACCAGGGCAACCGTCCTAAAAAATTAAGGAACATCTGACTACAGCATTAAACCGTCTTACCGGTTAGCATAACGCCTTAGTGTTGAATATATTGTTGGCAGCAATTGGATTTATTTTTACTCACTCAGACACAAGGTGAACATCATGAAACGCATCATACAACTCGCAGCCGGATCTCTCATTACAGCTTTCTTCTCTACATCCGCATTGGCGGTAACCGTATCCTGGACGGATTGGACCACCTCAACCGATTCGTTTTCAGCATCCGGCGATCTGTTGGTCGGATCAACCTCGGTCGGTGTCGGTTACTCCGCTACCGGCGCACATTCTTTCGTAACAACCGGTGCAGGAACGAATTTTTGGACCGGAACAGCGTATACCAACGGCACCGTCGATAATGCACCACCCGCTTCGGATATCGTTGCACTCAGTACAGGTGGCACAGTCACGATCACGTTTTCACAAACCGTCGTGGATCCATACATCGGATTGGTCAGCTGGAATGGCAATACCGTGGATTTTGGCGTGCCTATCGTGATCGACAGTTTCGGTCCCGGATACTGGGGTTCCGGCACACCTATTCTGAACGGAACAAGCACGGGATTCTTCGGTTCCGGTGAAGTTCATGGCGTGATCAGACTGCCGGGTTCTTTTGATTCCATCACGTTTACCCATGTCTCCGAAGGCTGGCACGGATTTACAGTCGGTGTCGCCGGTATCGCACCGGTTCCCGAACCCGAAACTTATGCCATGCTGTTAGCAGGTCTTGGATTGTTGGGTTTCGCAGCACGCCGCAAAAAAGCAAACGCATAGTCGCATTTCACTGCATTGCTCACAAATCCCGCTCGCGTAGCGGGATTTGTTTTTCTAACCGGACGAAATTCCGGAAAACACTCGATTCTTCCCGTCCCGCTTGACATGCCCTAAATTGACTCCGCAGCTGCGGAATCGATGCTCGGATGCGATTGCAATTGCGGAAACAGCACACGCTCCTCATAGCGGACATGCGCAGCCAATAATTCGCCGAACCGCTGCACTCGCGCAGGCAAATCCAATTCACAAGGCCCGCAAGCCAGCCCGCGCAATTCCGCGTGCTCAGCCAAAACACGTGCAGCGGATTCAGTATCCACCGCATCCGCCGCCAAACGCAGCAATTGTTCTTCTCGAGCGAAATGCTCACACAATACGATTCGCCAATGTTCTTCGATGCGCTGCTTCATCGCTGGAAGAACCGCACTATCCCCGCTCTCCGCTGCTTGACGGACAGCACGCGCTAACACCAGCGACGAATGGTGCTCACGGGATAATGCAAGTAAAGCGCCGGTTCGGGGCATAAGTGAGAATCCAAATAGTCAAGGCTGATTAGCCGATTTACCATAACTCCAATACAACATAAACCCGGTAAAAATCATCCCGCCAAACAAATTCCCCGCAATCACCGGCAATCCGTTCCACAACCACCAATCCGCGATGGTGATATCCGCACCCAGCCACATACCGGCGGGGATGACGAACATGTTGACGATGGCGTGTTCGTAGCCCAAACCGAAGAAGGTCATGATCGGCAGCCACATCGCGGCGATTTTGCCGATGGTGTTGGTCGAAGTGAAGGCCATGACAGCGCCCAAGGTTACCATCCAGTTACACAGCATTGCGCTGGTAAACGCAGCGATCGTGCCGTCGAAGCCCAGTTTGGCGTATTCGAGCGTTTTAGTTTCGGCGATGGTGATAGTGCGTTGCAATGCCGGGATAGTGGCGGGGTCGATAGAGCCCATTTTAGTGGCCACGATGCAGTATAAGTAGGCGTAGGTGACGCTGCCAATCAGGTTGCCGGTCAGCACCCAGGTCCAGTTGACGAGCAGGCGATTGAACGGCGCTCTTTTGTCTTTAACGGCAATCGGGATCAACGCGAAATTACCGGTGGCGAGTTCCAGTCCGAGCAGCACGATCATGACAAAACCCACCGGGAACACCAAGGCGCCGGCGATGCCCCAGCCGGTTTGCGTCGCTGCCAGAATCGCCAGCGTGGTGGCGTAACCCAGGAAAGCGCCGGACAAAAAACCACGCAGCAACAGCTGTCCGACCGGCAGGTTGGCTTTTTTCGCCCCCGCTTGCAGCATGTTTTCAACGATTTCTTCCGGTTTTACATACGCCATGACGCATTCTCCAATGACAAATTCGAGGCTGCGATTTTAGCGTATTATCCGGCGGAATTTTTTTCCGGCAGAAAGATTTGCAGTAAATCGTTGAGGAATCGTCTGCCCAAGATGGTCGGTTTGATGCGCAGATGATCGTACACCAGCAAACCGCGTTGTTCGGCTTCATCCAGCTGTTGCCGCACGGCGCTGAGCGGCAGACCGGTGCGCCCCTGGAACAATGCCGTATCAAATCCGCCGGTGAGCCGCAGCGCATTCATCATGAATTCAAAGCCACGGTCTTCAGCAGTCACTTCCTGGTGTGTGTGAATCAACGATTCACCGGATTGCGCTTTGGCCAGATATTCTTTCGGTTGCTTGTAACGCATTTGGCGCACGATCTTATCGGCGAAACTGATTTTGCTGTGCGCGCCCGCGCCAATCCCCAGATAATCGCCGAACTGCCAGTAATTCAGGTTATGGCGCGACTCCTTGCCTGGGCGTGCAAACGCCGAGGTTTCGTAATTACAGTACTGCTGGCTTGCCGTAACTTGTTCAATCATTTCCTGCATCGCCGCCGCTTGTTCGTCATCGGGTAGTTCCGGCGGAAAACGGTGAAACAGTGTATTCGGTTCGAGCGTCAGATGATAAGCGGAAATATGCGTGACACCCGCAGTGCATGCGGTTTCGATATCGTTTTGCGCTTGCGGCAAGGTTTGCCCGGGTAGCGCATACATCAGGTCGAGATTGATATTGTCGAAATTCTTTTGCGCAATCTCGACGGCGCGATGCGCCTCTTGGTCGTCATGCACCCGCCCCAGTGCTTTCAGGTGCCGCGGATTAAAGCTTTGAATGCCGATCGACAAACGGTTGATGCCTGCGGCGCGAAAATCGGCGAATTTCTGCGCTTCAAACGTGCCAGGATTGGCTTCCAGCGTGACTTCGGCGAAATGTTCCAGCGGCAGCAATGTACGCACCGCCGTCAAGATGATATCGATCGACCGGGCGCTGAACAAGCTGGGCGTACCGCCACCGAAAAATACGCTGCTCAGGCGCCGCCCCCACACATCGGCCAGGGCGAGTTCAAGATCGCGTAGCAGTGCCGCCACATATTCGTCTTCGGGTGTTTGATCGTCCTGCCCGCGAATTTCGTGCGAATTGAAATCGCAATAGGGGCATTTCTTCAGACACCAGGGAATGTGAATATACAAACTCAGCGGCGGCAGTGCTTTAAGTTTTGGAACTGGCAAACCGGTCATCGATTTATCCGATCTTACGTAAGGTCAACAACGGCGGACTCGATAGCGCTGAGCGCGTACCCAGCAAACCGGCGATTAACACACCGGCCACGCCGATGGACACGCCCACCACCCAGATCCAGGGATTAAACGTGTAATTAAGATGCAGCACATGCTTACCGATCACATACCCTAATGCGCTGGCGCCCGCCGAGGCGAATAATCCGGATAGTCCGCCCAGGATCGCAAACTCCGCGGCCCAGGCGCGCGACAATTGCTCTCGCCGCGCGCCCAGTGCCCGGAAAATAGCCGCTTCGTAGATGCGCTCATCCTGCGTTGCGGCTATCGCGGCGTACAGCACAGCAAAGCCGGCCAGCAGTGTAAACACAAAGACAAATTCAATCGCTTGCGAAACCTGCTGGATCATCTGCTGAACTTGATTGATCACCGTCGCCACATCGACCACCAGAATATTCGGAAACGCTTTAACCAATTCATGCACTCGATGAATTTCCGTTGGCGGCACATAGAAACTGGTGATGTAACTGGCCGGGTAATTTTCCAGCAAACCGGGCGGCACAACGACAAAAAAGTTGACGCGGAAAGTATCCCAATCGATTTTCCGCATGCTGGTGATTTTGGCGGAAAAATGACTACCCGCGATATCGTAGGTCAGTTCATCGCCCAGCTTGACGCGAATGGTTTTGGCGATGCCTTCTTCGATCGACAATTCCGCTTTCTGTGTACCGGCAGCCCACCAAGCACCCTGCACCACTTCGTTATCCGTTCCCAGTTCATCGGCCCAGGTTAAATTGAATTCGCGCCGGATATGCCTCTCCGCATGCAAGTCATCGGCATAATCCTCCGCGGATACTTCCTTGCCATTAATTTTGATCAAGCGGCCGCGAACCATCGGATACATCCGTGGCGGTTCCAGTTCATGCTGCTGGAAAAATTCCTGCAACGGTTCCAGCTGATCCGCCTGGATATTCACCAGAAAATGATTCGGTGCGTCCGGCGGCAAGCTGGTGTGCCAATCGTCGATCAAATCATCCTGGATCAGGGTCAGCACCAGTAAAGCCATCAATCCCAATCCCAGCGCCACAGCTTGCAGAACACTTGAAACCGCGCGACGGCGGATACTGGCCAGACCATAGCGCCACGCACCACCGGCCTGATGCCGCAGGCTCGACAACAAGCGGATCAGCAACCAGCCGAGACCGCCAAAAATGGCGATGGCCGAGATAAATCCCGTCACGATATAAAGCCCCAGTTTCAGGTCTTGCGCTTTCCAAATAAACAGCAGCGATAGCGCCGCCAGCCCCAGTAAATAGCCCGCGATGCTGTGTGCATTGGATAAACCGATATCCCGGCGCAGTACGCGCAATGCCGGAACGCTGCGTAAATTGAGCACGGGCGGCAAGGCAAACCCAAGCAGCAAAACCATCCCCACCAGCAGACCTTGCACCGCCGGCAGCCAGTTCGGCCACGGTAATTCGGTTTCGACTAGGCCGGTCAGCCAATGCGTCAAAATTTGCTGCGCGGCGAAACCGAGCAAACAGCCAATGCTGCTGGCGATCACTCCCAGGGCAACGAAATAATAAACATACAGATAAAACAGCTGACGCTGGCTGGCGCCCAAACTGCGCATCACGGCGCAACCATCCAGATGGCGCTGGGTAAAACGGCGCACGGCCAAGGCAATTGCAGCGGCGGCCAAAACCACGCTGGCCAGCGCTGCCAGGCTAAGAAATTTTTCCGAGCGCTCCAGCGCGGCTTTAATTTCCGGACGCGCATCGCGTATGCCTTCGAGTCTCTGCGCTTTAGTCAGTTGCGGTTTTGCCCAATCACGGAATTGCTGCACCACATGCGGCTCACCCGCGATCAGCAATTGATAGGAAACACGGCTGCCTTCCTGTATCAGTCCGGTTTTTTCCAGATCGGCGGCGTTGATGATAGCGCGCGGCCCCATGTTGATGAATCCTACCGAATGATCCGGTTCGCGCACCACCAGCTCGGTGACTGTCAATTGGGTAATGCCGACATCGACCACATCGCCCATCTTAAGATCCAACCGGGTCATGGCTTTTTCATCGACCCAGATGGTGCCCGGCTGGGGAATTCCATCGGCTGCACGAATTTCTGCTTGCGCCGCGGAGGCTTGTGATGACTGATTGGCCAAATGCACACGTCCGCGTAACGGATAGCCTTCGGTAACCGACTTAATCTCAGTTAGAAGATTGCTGTCCTCATGGGAGAGCATGCTGGCAAGTTTGGTCAGCGATGAAACGGACAAACCAAGACGCCGAGCTTCACCGGCGTATTGCTCGGGTAGCGGCTGGCTCGAAATAACCAGCAAATCCGCGCCCAGCAATTGATTGCTTTCACGCGCCAGCGCCGATTCCACCCGGTCGGCAAAAAACCCGACCGTGGCAATGCCACTGACGGCAATGATCAGAGCCAGCAGCAAAACGTTGAGCTCACCCGCGCGCCAATCGCGATGCAGCATGCGCAAAGACAGCTTAAAATGATTCATGAAAATGAGAGCCTTGATGAAGAAATAGAGAATAAATACCCGCGCTGCTCAGTTTTTGCAACTACCGCACTAACCGCCCATCCGCCAAGCGAATCTGGCGCGCACAACGCCGCGACAAAGATTCATCATGCGTAACCAGTACCAGGGTCGTGCCATGCTCGCGATTGAGTTCAAACATCAAATCGATAATTTGCACACCGGTAGCCGAATCGAGATTGCCGGTAGGTTCATCGGCCAATAACAATTTCGGATCGGTTGCAAACGCGCGTGCAATGGCGACCCGTTGCTGCTCTCCACCGGATAACTGTTTGGGATAATGATGCAGGCGCTGACCCAATCCGACTCGTTCCAGCAATCTTCGCGCAGTGGCTTCCGCGTTGCCGGTGGCGGCCAATTCGAGCGGCAGCATAACGTTCTCAATTGCAGTCAACGCAGGCAATAGCTGGAATGATTGAAACACAAAACCGAGAATCCTGCCGCGCAATGCCGCCCGGCTATCTTCATCCAGCGAGAAAATATCCACCGCATCCAGATGAACTTTCCCGGAAGTCGGCAAATCCAATCCAGCCAGCAGCCCTAATAAAGTCGATTTACCGGAACCGGATGCACCTATAATTGCAACCGCTTCACCAGGATTTACTTGCAATTCGATATCCTGCAATATAGTCAATTGCTGATCGCCGGTATTCACTTGTTTGGTGAGCGCCTGCGTCCAAAGAATGGGTTGATTAATACGATTATCTGACATGAAAAAAAATTTCCTGATTATTCTGATTTTTGTTTTTACTTTCGCCACCCCCGCTACTGCATCCAGCAAAACAGTATTGGTCTTTGGCGATAGCCTGTCCGCCAATTACGGCATAGCGAGAGAAGCCGGCTGGGTTGCATTGCTCACGCAACGGTTACAATCCGAATTTGCCGATTATCAAATCATCAACGCCAGTATCAGCGGTGAAACCACGCTGGGTGGCCGCAACCGGATTCAGCAAACCCTTGAGAAACATCAGCCTGAGATTATTATCCTTGAGCTTGGTGCAAATGATGGTTTACGCGGCGCGGCAATTAAATCCATCTATAACAATCTGGCGGCGATCATTGAAAAATGTCAACAGCACAACGCTTTGGTCTTACTGGCTGGAATGCAACTGCCGCCCAATTATGGCATGACTTATACACAAAAGTTCCAGGCTATTTTTCCGCAACTCGCTGAAAATTATAAAATCAAATTAGTACCGTTTCTACTAGCCGGTTTTGGTGATAAACACGAATATTTTCAGGCCGATGGAATACACCCGAACGAAGTTGCGCAGAAAAAGATTGTAGAAAATGTTTGGGAAGTTTTATACACCATGTTCAAAACCAAACAAGTTGCCGCCACCCCGGAAAACTAGCAACGCATTATAGCACCTGGACTCATTCACTTAAGATTCGCGAGTGTGTGACGCTTGCGCATGCTCCAAACCATCGATAAATTTCTGTAGATCCATCGACAACGGCGATTGCAGTTGCATGCGCGCTCCCGAAACCGGGTGTGTGATATGTAGCGTGTGAGCGTGCAGAAACATACGCGTCAGCTTATTTCTTCCGCTGGCTTTAGCCAGTTGCTTGTTCACTTCAAAATCACCGTACTTATCGTCACCGGCGATGGGAAACCCGAGATGCGACAAATGGACGCGAATCTGGTGTGTCCGCCCGGTTTTAATCTCCGCATCGAGCAAGCTGAAATTTTTCCAGGATTTTTGCAGTGTAAATATCGTATGCGCCTGCATCGGCTTGCTGTCTTTGTGAGTCCCGCTGGCAACCATCACACGCCGTTCACCGGCTGCTGTCACAAATTTGTCGAGCGCCAATTTGACATGTTGCTTGGTGTTACGCCATTCCCCTTTGACCATCACCCGGTAATGCTTTTCCATCAAACCATCACGAATTTGCCGGTGCAAATCAACCAGCGCGCTTCGTTTCTTCGCCAGCAAAAGCACGCCGGATGTCTCCCTATCCAAGCGGTGCACCAGCTCGAGAAATTTCCAGGTTGGATGCTGAGTGCGCAGCTGTTCGATGACACCGAAACTGATACCGCTGCCACCGTGAACCGCCATACCGCTCGGCTTATCAATCACCAGTAATGCGTCATCCTCGTACAAAACGGTAAAGTTAAAAAAATTAGCCGGGGCAATCTGTTTGGCGGCAATTTTTTCGGTGATCTTGATCGGCGGAATCCGTACCATATCACCCGATTGCAGGCGGTAACTGACATCTATCCGTTTTCCGTTAACACGAACCTGACCGCTTCTCACCAATTGATAGATGTGGCTTTTCGGTACATTCCTAAAACGCCTGAATAAGAAATTATCAATCCGCTGATCGTTTTCTTCTTCTCCTATGCATTTTTTGACGATTGACGCAGGGGATTGAGTATTCATTGTCACATTTTTGATTATTTCGGTTATTGATGAAAAGAAATGCAGATTTCTGACAAAAATCTAAAGATTTTACTTATTTCTTTTTAAAGTTGTTGCTGTAAAATTACCGTCCTTACTCGCTACAAACAGTGTTAATAATAATATTGACATAAAACAAAGTTCTATTTGGAACTTTATGTAAAATCTGTTACCTTAAACGAGGACAATAAAACCTGCTAAGTAGAGCATGGACGAGCTTTAATGACTTCAACACGAAAAGAATTTCACCAATAAAAATAAGATACTGAAATATAATAATAAAATAATTGAATTGATAAATAAGCATTACAATAAAATTATTAAATCAAAGCCTCGTCATTACAACTACGCATACCAAAAAAATCTAACCGAAGAAATTGCGGGTAGTGTATTTATAAATAGAACACGTAAGGCTTGTAAATGAAACGAATGTTATTTAATGCGACCCAACCTGAAGAGTTGCGAGTTGCAATCGTCAATGGTCAGACACTGATCGACCTTGACATCGAATCTATCAGTAAGGAACAACGTAAAAGCAATATCTACAAAGCTGTCATCACACGAATAGAACCCAGTCTGGAAGCCGCATTTGTAGATTATGGCTGCGAACGTCACGGTTTTTTACCCTTCAAAGAAATAGCCTCCTCTTGTCTTGCCGAAAATGGTACCGCCAATGGCCGCATTCAGGATTTATTGCAAGAAGGCCAGGAATTAATCGTACAAGTCGATAAGGATGAACGTGGCACAAAAGGTGCTGCGCTGACAACCTATATCTCACTGGCTGGCCGGTATCTGGTTTTAATACCCAACAATCCCAATAGCGGAGGCGTATCACGCCGTATCACAGGCGAAGAGCGCAACGATTTACGCGAAGTAATTGCGCAGCTCCAAGTGCCTGATGGAATGAGCATTATTGCCAGAACCGCCGGAATTGGCCGCAGCACGGAAGAGTTGCAATGGGATTTGAACTACCTGACGCAACTCTGGTATGCAATTGAAGAAGCAGCCAATCATCAGGATGGTGTTTTTCTGATCTATCAGGAAAGCAGCTTGGTGATTCGCGCGATCCGCGACTATTTCAGCCAGGAAATCGGTGAAATCTTAATCGACAGCCGCGATATCTATGAACAAGCCAGTCAGTTCATGGCGCATGTCATGCCCGCCAATGTCGATCGCCTGAAGTTTTATCACGACGATGTCCCGCTTTTTTCACGCTTTCAGATCGAACATCAGATAGAAACCGCTTATTCCAGGCAGGTTACGCTTCCTTCCGGCGGCGCAATCGTGATCGATCACACTGAAGCGTTAGTATCCGTTGACGTCAACTCAGCACGCGCTATCCGTGGATTGGATATTGAACATACCGCTTTAAATACCAATCTTGAAGCTGCCGATGAAATCGCCCGGCAATTGCGCTTGCGCGACTTAGGCGGATTGATTGTCATCGATTTTATCGATATGGATGTGCAACGCAATCAACGTGAAGTTGAAGCCAGGCTGCACGAAGCATTGCGGCAAGATCGCGCGCGCATCCAAGTCGGAAAAATATCGCGCTTTGGTCTGCTGGAGTTATCACGGCAACGTCTGCGCCCTTCCCTGGGTGAAAGCAATTATATTCCGTGCACACGCTGCCACGGTACCGGATTCATCCGCGGAACCGATTCTTCGGCATTACATGTGCTGAGAATCATCCAGGAAGAAGCCATGAAAGAAAATACCAGTGCATTGCACGTCCAGCTTCCGGTGGATGTGGCCACTTATCTTCTGAATGAGAAGCGAGCGGAAATTTATGATATTGAAGTGCGACAGCGGATTAGTATCGTCCTCATACCCAATATCCATATTGAAACACCCACGTACAATATTACCCGAATACGCCACGAAGACAGCAAAGCAAACGAATCCATAGCGAGTTATAAACTAGTCGAAAAAAATACCGAGGAAAATAACCCGGTCATTTCCGAGCAAAGAAACAAGCCCACCCGTCCTCAAGCCGCAGTTCAAGGCATAACACCCGCTCAACCTGCACCGATCCGCGAAGATAGATCACGCGATACCTCGCTGCTGGATAAATTTTTCAGCTGGTTTAAGCCCGCACACAGCGAAGAAACAAGGATTGATCTTGAAGAAAAGCCTGTTGAAGATAAAACCCGGCAGCAGGAGCGTGGACGCTCGCGTGGACGCCGTGGGCGCAACCGCAATGAGCGCAAAGATACTTCCGCGCAAAAACCGGCCAAGCAGAGCGATGCACCAGATTCAACCGGTGCGGCGCAGGATTTCAATAATCCGGAATCCGGGCAATCATCTCAATATGATTCAGTAGCTGCGGAGTCTCCAAGGAACAATCCGAGGAGAGTCGCTCAGCCAGCTACTACAGGCTTTGTGGAAGCCGCCGAGATTACCGATATTTCTACCGCGGAAACAGGAAACGCTGAAAGCAGCGGTACGAAAACCGATGAACGCAGACGAAGCCGCCGGCATCGTGGCAATAAAAACCGTGACCATAACGGACAAGCGAGAAATGCTGCGGAAAACCATGAAGCCGTGACTGATGAAGCACCCGGTGATGCTGTTCAACAGGATGAATATCCAATCAGCCTGCAACCAGCAGTAGTGGCAGCGGAAGCGATACCTGCTAACGAAGATTCACCGCCTCCCGCTGCTAAAAAGCAATCCAGCAGGAGAGCACCGGCAGCTAATCAAACAGTGCAAAACAGTACCATTCAACCCGAATCTCCGCCGATTCCAGCCCCAATAGCGGAAATCAGTGTGCCCAAGGAACTTCCGGATTTGAGCAAAAGCGGCCTGATCATGATAGAAACGCCACCCGAGAAAGTCGAAATGGTAACTGATGAGATCATTATCCCTAAAAGACCACGCAGAAGGGTTAGAAAAGCCGCCACGCCACAAACCGAGCCGCTGATGCAAGTTGAAACGCGCGAATAAGCACCTGTAACAAGCAGCAGGCACACTGAGTCTAATGTGCCTGCTCCCAATTATCCCCAACACCGACTTCGATCAGCAGCGGCACATCCAGCTGCAACACATTGCCCATACACTCCGGCAAGGTGTTTTTGACTACTGCCACTTCATTCTCCGGCACTTCCAGAACCAACTCATCGTGCACCTGCATGATCAATTTGCTGTTTAACCTTGCCTGATGCAGCCAGTTACGCACCGCGATCATCGCCAGCTTGATGATATCGGCGGCAGTACCTTGCATCGGTGCATTAATGGCGGCTCGCTCCGCGCCTTGGCGGCGGTTTCCATTGGCGTTATTGATTTCGGGCAACCATAACCGGCGTCCCAGCACGGTTTCCACATACCCCAGTTGCCTGGCTTTTTCGCGAGTTTGCCGCATATACGTGTCCACCCCCGGATAGCGGGCAAAATACCGTTCCATATACGCACGAGCGGCACTGCGTTCGATACCAAGTTGAGACGCCAGGCCGAACTCCGACATGCCATAGATCAAACCGAAATTAATCACCTTGGCGTAACGGCGCTGCTCTTGATCAACTTGATCCAGCGGAATTCCGAGAATTTCCGCAGCCGTTGCGCGATGGATATCTTCTCCGGCGGCAAATGCCTTGAGCAATCCTTCATCCTGGGAAATATGCGCCATGATGCGTAACTCGATTTGCGAATAATCCGCTGAAATGATTTTGTGACCCGGCGGCGCAATGAATGCTTCGCGGATTCTACGGCCTTCGCTGGTACGCACCGGAATATTCTGCAAATTCGGATCGGAACTGGCCAAACGCCCGGTCACAGCGACCGCCTGTGCATAATTGGTATGCACCCGGCCGGTATTGCGATCCATCATCAATGGCAGTTTGTCGGTATAGGTCGACTTCAGTTTGGCCAGACCGCGATAATCGAGCAACAGTTTGGGCAATGGGTAATCCAGTGCCAATTGTTGCAGCACATCTTCATCGGTGGAAGGCACACCGGTGGGTGTTTTTTTGATAACTGGCAGTTTGAGTTGAGTAAACAGAATTTCCTGGATTTGCTTCGGTGAATTCAGATTGAAGGGTTGTCCTGCCAGCGTATGCGCTTGTTGCTCCAGTATTTGCAATTTTTCACCCAATTCGTGGCTCTGCCTTTGCAGTAGTTTATAATCCAACAGCACACCGTTGCGCTCGATTTCAAACAGCACATCCAGAACCGGCATCTCTATTTCACGATAAATGTAGTTCAACCGTTCATCCTTCTGAATGCCGGGATACAGCGTTTGGTGCAAGCGCAGTGTGATATCCGCGTCTTCCGCGGCATACTGCGTGGCGATATCAAGTGCCACTTCGTCGAACCCGATGCGATTCACGCCTTTGCCGGTCACATCGTCATAACTGATGGTTTTCACATCCAAATGACGCAGCGCCAGACTATCCATATTATGCGGCCGGTGCGATTCCAGCACATACGATTGCAGCAACGTGTCATGCACAATGCCGTTCAACTGAATTCCATGATTGGCGAACACATGCTTATCGTATTTCAAGTTCTGCCCCAATTTGGGTTTTGCCGCATCCTCCAGCCATGGCTTCAATCGATTCAATACCGCCTCAAGCGCAAGCTGCTGCGGTACACCGGCGTAGTTGTGCATCAGCGGAACATACGCTGCATGATGGCTTTCAATGCAAAACGAAATGCCTACCAGTTTCGCCTGCATCGGATTAAGACTGGTCGTTTCGCTATCCACTGACACCAAGGGCGCTGTATCCAGCCGGATTAACCATTCGTCCAACTCGCTTTCGGTCAAAATCATTTGATACATAGCGGGGCAATCCGCTGCGGCAGGAGTGCTGCTATCGTTCATCGCGTCACCCGGCATTTCATTAACAGCAATCGATCCGGATTGGCTCTCGATCATCTGCTGGCGCAATTCGCGCAAAGACGATTTCATATCGAGCTGTTCATACAACTGGGCTAATCGCTCGGTATCCTGCGGCTGCGGCGCAAGATCGGTAATGCTCACAGGCAAATCGACATCGCATTTAATCGTGATTAATTGACGCGAGGTATCGAACCAACCGAGTGCCTGACGTAAATTGTCACCGACCGCGCCTTTGATTTCACCGGCATGCGCAATCAGATTTTCCAGCGATCCGTACTGCGCCAGCCACTTGACCGCTGTCTTGGGACCCACTTTTTGCACGCCAGGCACATTGTCGGACGTGTCGCCGACCAGCATCAAATAATCCAGCATACGATCCGGCGGCACACCGAATTTAACCTGCACGTTCGCTTCATCGAGCACTTCGTTGCTCATGGTGTTCACCAACATCACCTGCGGATTCACCAACTGCGCGATATCCTTATCGCCGGTCGAGATGATGCAACGCATACCGGCAGCGGCGGCTTGTTTCGCCAACGTACCGATGACATCGTCGGCTTCCACGCCATCGACGATCAGCATCGGCCATCCCATCGCGCGAATGCAAGCATGCAAGGGCTCGATCTGCACCGCCAAATCGCGCGGCATTGGCGGCCGGTGCGCTTTATAGTCGGGATACAGTTCGTCGCGGAAAGTTTTACCTTTTGCATCAAACACGCACGCGCTATAATCGGCGTGGTAATCCTTGTGCAAGCGCCGCAGCATATTGAGCACGCCATGAATTGCACCGGTCGGTTCATTGTTATGATTACGTAAGTCTGGCAATGCATGAAAAGCGCGATACAAATACGATGAACCGTCAACCAGCAACAATGTTTTCATTGATAAGATTTTCCTATGAGCCTATACGATAAACCGGCCACGCATTTGTCTGTGGATAAACCCTGGTCAGCAAAAGAATCATGGCGCTTGTTCGGCATTATGGCAGAGTTTGTCGAAGGAACAGAACGTCTTGATACCATCCAGCCCGCCGTGAGCATTTTCGGCAGCGCGCGCACCGACCCCAATAATCCGCACTATAAATTAGCCGAGCAGATTGCCAAACAGCTTTCCGATGCCGGTTTTGCGGTCATTTCCGGCGGCGGCCCTGGTATCATGGAAGCTGCCAATAAAGGCGCTTATTATGGCAAATCACCCAGCATCGGATTGAATATCCAGCTGCCGCACGAGCAGCATCGCAATGCTTATCAGGATATCAGCCAGACTTTCCGGCATTTTTTCGCGCGCAAATATATGTTTGTCAAATTTGCCACGGCTTACGTTGTGCTGCCCGGCGGTTTCGGCACTCTGGACGAATTAATGGAAGCGCTGACATTGGTGCAAACCGGCAAAACCCGCAAGATGCCGATCATTCTCGTGTATTCGCAATTCTGGCGCGGTTTGCTGGATTGGTTTCAGAACACTTTGATCACTGAAGGTTTCATATCGGCGGAGGACATGAATCTGATTCAGGTCATTGATGAACCGGATCAAATCGTCAATGCCATTTTTAAATATTATGAAAGCAGCGGATTTGAACCGACTGCCGCCGAGCGAGAAATTCAACTCAATCTTTAACTGTCCGCGATGATTTTAGGTAGAATACCCGTTAATCTCGACCCGCCGGTAACCAACATGATGTACCTGTATCCACTTATTTTTATCTTGGTGATCATTTCTGCATTGCCTGCCATGGCGCAATCCGATCAGCCGAAGCAGGCTAAAAAGCTTTCGCACCCGGATAACCTCATTCCATTGCCGGAGCCTCCCGAGTTACCTAAAGAATTGGCGGATCCTCCACCGCTTCCGCCTGATATTCAGCCGGATCCCGAACTGGAAACGCAAGTGACCATCATCAAGCGCGGCGAAGACACCATTGAAGAGCATCGCGTCAACGGAGAATTGATGATGATCAAGGTGATTCCGCGCATCGGTCCGCCGTATTATCTGAAAAAAAATATCAGCCGCGGCCATACGCACGCAGGCGATGCCGGTATTGATGTCAGTCCGCCAATGTGGCAATTCTTGAAATTTTAACCCCGATAAAAAGCGAAAGCACGTAATCCGATGAAACCTTTCTGTTTCCACTTTTCCGCTTTTTTATTCTGTTAGCCCATGTCAGTTTTTACACCTGTTACCGATAGCCAGCTCACGGTCTGGTTACAAAATTATGCGTTGGGTCAGTTAGTCCAATTGCAAGGTATTTCATCGGGCATCGAAAATACCAATTATTTCGTCACGACTACGCAAGGCAAATTTGTATTGACGCTGTTCGAGAAGCTGACGCGCGACGAACTGCCGTATTATCTGAATCTGATGGCGCATTTATCCCGGCACGGCATTCCCTGCCCCGCGCCGGTTGCGATGTTGGATCAGCAATTGCTGGGCGAACTCAACGGCAAACCGGCAACGATCGTAACCTGCCTGCCGGGACAATCCGTTATGCATCCCATCGCGGAACACTGTGCGGAAGTCGGCCGGATACTGGCTAAAATGCATGTGGCGGGCAGCTCGTATCCGGGACGAATGAGTAATCCGCGCGGACTTCCTTGGTGGCAAGCCAGAGCGCCCGAGATTGCCCCTTTTCTTTCCGCCGATGAGCAATCCTTGCTTGCAGCAGAATTGAATTTTCAACGATCGCAGCAAACCGGCACATTACCTGGCGGCGTTATTCATGCCGACTTGTTCCGCGACAATATTCTGTTTACCGGGCATACCATCGGCGGCGTCATCGATTTTTATTTCGCCTGCAACGATGCGTTCTTGTATGATCTGGCCATTACGGTCAACGACTGGTGCATGACTGAGAACAAAGTCTTGGATGAATCATGCACGCTGGCGCTCATTAAAGCTTATCATGCCGTACGTCCGCTTAACGCGGCCGAACACGATGCCTGGTCTGCCATGCTGCGTGCCGGCGCACTGCGTTTCTGGGTATCCCGTTTGTACGACTATCATTTACCGCGCCCGGGGGAATTGACACACGCCAAAGATCCGGCGCACTTCCGGGAAATATTAAAAAATCATGCGCGCGATTCAGTAAAACTACAGCAGCTCTGGATATAACGCTTCATTAAAACCGTTTACTGAAATTAACTGGAGAAACATTAATGGAAATTCATCAAGTTCACGCAAAACAGGGATTACAATGGATTCTAAGCGGTTTCTACATGTTCCGCAGAGCACCGCTGGCTTGGGTTTTTGTGTGCTTCACCCTGATGTTGATCGCCATATCGATGTCGTTGATCCCATTGCTGGGAAAATTTATTTTTACCTTGGTTTCACCGGTATTTCTCGCAGGAATCATGCTGGGATGCAAGGACATGGAACAAGGCAAATCGCTTGATATGACGCACTTATTTGCTGCTTTCAGGACCAATACCGTGCCGCTCATCACGATTGGCGGGATTTATTTGGTCGGGCAGATTCTCATCATCGGTCTGGTTATGTTGATCGGCGGTTCGCAAATGACCGACATGATGCTCTACGGCAAAAGAGTCGATGAAAGTGAACTGATGGGCGTGATGAGCAGTTTCCTGACATCCTCCTTGATTGCGCTGACGCTTTCCATTCCATTGATGATGGCTTCCTGGTTCTCGCCGCTGCTGGTGGTGTTTGAGAACGTACCGCCCATTATAGCCATGCAAAAAAGCTTTTTTGCCTGCCTGAGAAACTTCATACCATTTCAGTTGTATGGCGTTACGCTCATCGTGCTGACCATTATCAGCGTGATGCCTTATGGCGCCGGTCTGATCATTCTGATTCCAACCATTTTCGCGTCCATCTATGTCAGTTACAAAGACATCTTCCTGAATGAACCCATCCGCTTCAAAAACAACCAATCCGAAGCGGATTTACAAAAAGCCAATTGGGGCGATGCCGATCAACAACCGGGACAACAACATGAGCCTGAAGCCAAAGAGGAAACGGCTACAACCGGAAATAAACCTCAGGATAAAGATCAAAACGAACGCTGAGCGTGTAATACATGGTCATTAAAGCGCGGTCAATTTGGCATATTCGAGCAACAGCCATTTCGCACCGGCATGATCGAAATTAACCTGAACGCGCGCATCGCTGCCGCTGCCTTCGTAGTTGATGATAACGCCGTCGCCGAACTTGGCATGCGAGACATTTTGTCCGATGCGCCACTCCCCACCGGAAGATTTTGGCTGACCGTAGGCGGTCCTTGAATAATTTGTTGCGGTTTGACTGCCGCTATTGGAAGCGTAGGCACCTTGATTCATTCGCGGTGCTGATTGCAGCCATTTCAAGCAGTTTTGCGGGATTTCATCGAGAAAACGCGATGCGATGTGATAGCGGGTTTGACCATGTAGCATGCGGCTTTGCGCAAAACTGAGATATAACCGGCGGCGCGCACGCGTCATAGCCACATACATCAGCCGCCGCTCTTCAGCAATGCCGTTGATTTCATTCAAACTATTCTCGTGCGGAAACAATCCTTCTTCCAAACCGCTCAGAAAAACGCTGTGAAATTCCAATCCTTTGGCGGCATGCACCGTCATCAATTGCAACGCATCCTGGCCGCTGCCCGCCTGATGCTCACCGGCTTCCAGCGATGCGTGCGCGAGGAATTCCGCCAAGCTGTCGTTTTCCGCTTCATGCACAAAACTGGTCGCAGCATTAATCAACTCGTTTAAATTTTCCAGCCTTTCCGCGCCCTCGCGCTCTTTGCCGTAATGCGCCAGTAATCCGCTGCTTGTCAGCATGTGCTCAACGATTTGCGGAAGCGGTAATGCTTTACAGTACTGCTGCATGCTCAGAATCAAATGCACGAATGCCGCGATACCTTTTAACATCTCCGGCAATTTTTGCAGCACGGCCGATTCACCGCCGCACTTTTGCACAGCGGCAATCCACAGACTGCCACCAAGCACTTTGGCGTCTTCCTGTAATTGTTCCAGTCCACGAGCGCCGATACCACGCGCCGGAAAATTAATCACCCGCAATAACGCGCTGTCATCGCCGGGATTGGCAATCAAGCGCAAATAGGCCAATGCATGTTTGATTTCCTGCCGGTCGAAAAACCGCATACCACCATACACACGATACGGTATCGCGGCATTGAACAAACTGTGCTCAAGCACCCGCGACTGCGCATTGGAACGATACAGCAGCGCCATTTCCGACAAGGCAACACCTTCCGCATGCAATGCTTTGACTTCTCCCACGATAAACGCCGCTTCGTCGAAATCATTCGGCGCGTTATAAACCCGCAATAGCTCGCCTTTGCCTTCCGCCGTCCAGAGATTTTTCCCCAATCGCTCGCTATTGTTTTCGATCAAAGCATTCGCTGCATCCAAAATATGGCCGTGCGAACGGTAATTCTGCTCGAGTTTGATAACTTTGGTGATACCAAAATCATGCTCAAAGTCCCGCATGTTGCCGGCATAAGCACCGCGAAACGCATAAATACTCTGGTCGTCATCGCCGACGGCAAAAACCGCCGCGGCATTTTTTGTTCCGGTACCCGCCAGTAACTTCAACCATTTGTATTGCAGCGGGTTGGTGTCCTGAAACTCATCCACCAGGATATGATGAAAGCGCTGGCGATAGTGCTGACATAGAATTTCATTGCGATTCAGCAGTTCATAACTGCGCAGCAGCAATTCGGCAAAATCCACCGCACCTTCCTTCTGGCATTGCTGCTCGTACGCTTGATAAAACTCCAGCATACGGCGCGAGTAAGCATCTTCAACCGTAACATACGCCGCACGCAATCCGGCTTCCTTGGCATTATTGATGAACCATTGCACCTGGCGCGGCGGGAATTTTTTTTCATCAGCCGATAAGTCTTTCAGAATGCGCTTGATCAAAGCCAGTTGGTCGGCGGAATCGAGAATCTGAAACGCTTGCGGCAAACCAGCATCCTGAAAATGCGTCCGCAACATGCGATGGCATAAACCATGAAACGTGCCGATCCACATACCGCGCGGATTAACCGGCAGCATTGCGGTAATGCGCGTCAACATTTCCTTGGCTGCCTTATTGGTGAATGTCACGGCCAGGATGCCGTTCGGATTCGCTTGCCCCGACTGGATCAAATGAGCAATACGTGTTGTCAGTACACGGGTTTTGCCGCTACCGGCGCCAGCCAGCACCAGTACCGATTGATGCGGCAGCGTAATGGCTTCGAGTTGCTGCGGATTGAGATTGGATAATAAAGAAGTCATATGGCCGATATAGCCAGCGACGGACTGACTAGACTTGAAACCAAGGGGATCGAATGCATTTTCAACGCACTGATTAATCCGGAATACGATAGATCAGAGTTTGCACTTGATATCGTAATTCACGAATTAACCGGCCGTTGGTTAGAAACTACTATGCCCTGCTTTTGGCAACGATATCCAAAATCAGCGGCGTCAGTATCAGTTCAATCGCCATGCCCATTTTGCCGCCAGGAACAACGATAGTGTTAGGACGGGACATGAACGAATCATGGATCATTCTCAGCAGGAATGGAAAATCCGTCGTCTCAGGATGTCTAAAGCGAATCACGACCATACTTTCGTCCAATGTCGGAATTTCCCGGGCAATGAACGGATTGGAAGTATCAACCGTCGGCACGCGCTGGAAATTAATATGTGTACGCGAGAATTGCGGCGTGATGTAATGCACGTAGTCATGCATGCGGCGCAGTATGGTGTGCGTGACAGCTTCAGCTGAATAACCGCGCGCATTGGTGTCGCGATAGATTTTTTGAATCCACTCCAGGTTGACGATAGGCACTACACCGACCAATAAATCCACATATTTGGCAGCATCAGCGGTATCGCTCTTGGCGCCGCCATGCAGTCCTTCGTAAAACAGCAAATCGGAACCGGCTGGAATCTGCGACCAAGGTGTGAATGTTCCCGGTTTTTGATTCCAAGGCGCAGCTTCTTCTTCGTTATGCAAGTACAAACGCTTCTGCCCCGTGCCTTTCTCGCCGTATTCTTTAAACAGCGCTTCCAATTTTTCAAATTCGTTGGCTTCAGGACCGAAGTGGCTGATCGGACGGCCGGCGTTTTTTTCTGATTCGGCTACGGCTTGTTTCATTGCTTCACGATCGTAGCGATGAAAACTGTCACCCTCGATCACCACCGCACTGAGTTTCTCACGGCGGAAAATATGTTCAAAACTGGTTTTAACCGTTGAGGTGCCTGCACCTGATGATCCGGTAACGGCGATAACCGGGTGTTTTTGCGACATTCTTATTTTCTCCTAAAATATATATCACTATTAAAATTTTGCATCCTATATGATACCTTTTTTCTGCTAATCTTTGACAGGGATAATTGCTTTGCATTGAACTTTGTCTGAAAGAATTATACGAATCCACAGAGCGAAAAATACCACCGCTTGGCGGCGCGCAGCCCCTGAACCCGTAGGCACGATAATGGAGTGAAAGCACCATGAAAGCAATCAAACAACTGATCATACCGTCGATAGCTTCCTGCATGCTGGGAGCTTGCGTCAGTTTACCGACCGGTCCCAGCGTCATGACCTTGCCGGGTTCCGGTAAAAGCTTCGAGCAGTTCCGCTATGACGATTACGCATGCCGCCGCTATGCCTATGAGCAAGTCGGCGGTATAACGCCACGGCAATCGGCACAAGCCAGTGGTGTGGAAAGTGCAGCGATCGGTGCCGGACTTGGCGCGGCGGCAGGCGCCGCCATCGCAGGCGGTGGAGGCGCGGCGATCGGCGCGGGTACCGGTTTGCTAGCCGGCGGACTGGCCGGTTCGGGCACGGCCAGCACTTCCGCATACGTCAATCAGCAGCGCTATGACATGGGCTATATTCAATGCATGTATGCCAAAGGGCATCGCGTTCCGGTATCCGGCCGAATCAGCGGCGGTCCGCCCGCACATACCGGCGGCGGCACGGTACCTGCGTCATCTAATTTTACTCCACCGCCTCCGCCCCCGGGTAATCCCCCGCCGCCGCCACCGCGATAATTTCTCGCTTTGATTCGCGCATTGATCTCGATAACCGGTATAACATTGCGGGTCATCAATACCCAGAGCTTTATTACGGTGAGAAAAGTTTACAGCGGGATTGGCATGAATTCGTGTTCAAATGGATAGATCATTGCTTATCAAACAACCCATCACTCAGTATCATATTACGTTAGAATATGTGTTGAAAACGATCGCTGTTGCATGAGTAACCGGCGATTCAGGATAGAAACTCACAATTAGTTTTTTTACCCATTGCATTTGAACCTTAAGATAAGAACATAGGAGTAAAACTGTGCATCCGCTTGTACCTATTATCATGGCATTTGGTGCCATTCTGTTTTTAATTGGAATAATCGTTCAAGCCTGGTTTGGTGTGAAACGGACCAGCACCATAAAACTGCGAGGAAAGGAATATAAAATCTGGCAGTTTGTAGCAACCACTGTGGGATCGGGTGTAGCGCTGTTCATGTTCTCGGTCTTGATGCCTAAATATATGCCTTATGAACCGGAACAAGGGCCTCAGCTGGCGCAACCTGCATTATCCGGTAATCTGAAATATGAATTGGATTCCATCCTGGCCAGTTTGAATATCAAGAACGATACCATACTGAACGCGATCGACCGGTTCCAAGTAGAGTATCAAGCGGCATCGCAGAAAGGTGACAAAAACACCATGGATTTGCTCGCGCTGGAAATTGCCTACAGAATCAGAACGGAACTGCAAAACCTAGGACATGCGGAAAGCCGGATCGAGCGCGATGTTGAAGGAATCCTGGGCATTCTGAAACAACCTGCCAAACCAGGGGATGGCAAGTAGAAAAATTACCCGGCATTTCGATAGAATGAAAATTTAATTAATTACTCGATAGGATTGACCATGAAAAGAACGATTCAAGCACTATTAATCGTCTGCACGATGCTTTTAGCAGCCCCTCAATTAGTATTGGCTGACCAGTATCCTGACAAAGTTGTAGAAAAACTGGGAAATGGCCTTGCAAACGCGGTGACCGGGGTTGTTGAAATACCGAAAACAATCACAATCGTTGGCAACCGGGATGGCGTCGTTCACGGCATGACCGTCGGTTTTCTAACCGGTATCGCCAATGCGGTAGGCCGCTCACTGAGCGGAGCGTTCGATATTGCAACCTTCCTGGTACCGACAACGCCTTTTGTCAAACCAGCCAACATCTGGGATGATTTCAACCGCGAAACCACTTTTGTCGAAGCGCACATGCGCTAATCGCTTCACTATTTCTGCCACTGTCCATTCTCAGCAGAAAATGCAGTGGCAGAAAACAATCACTACAGTTTACAAAGAAAAAGTTTTCTTAAAAACTAAATGGACTTACCAAAATTTGCCGGTGGTGAGTCCGCTTCCAGGCATTCGCTGAATACATAACTGTCTTCCTCTTCCGCAAATCCTTCGCTTTCAACCAGTACGAAACTGACACAATCCTTCTTTTTAAAGGAATAGCGGTATTTATCGGGATGCCCTTTTTCCGGTAACGCAATCTCATGGAATAAACCATCCTTGATCCACCAGCGGCCGGATTCGCTAAAACTCTGCGCCGTATCATCCTTCTCCATGAAACTGAACTCGATGGTATAGGTGCCATCGGCATTTCTCGTTTGCGTCCAACGTTTTAACGTACCGCCTTCTTCCAGGTATTCACCTGTCCATACCCCGATCAGTTTGACATCAAGCGCAGGACGCTGATGACCGGCTGTGATCGCAGTACAGCCCAGCAATGCAATCGCCAGGAATGGCAAAACTAACAACTTCATTGATTCTCCTTTCATTACTGTTAATCCGAAGCGTGCGCTATTGTTTTGCGAAGCCACACACTTAAACGATCCAAATAAAATTATCGCATTTTTCCATATTAGCCTATGACAACCGGAAGTCTCCACAGAGCTATTCCAGCACTCAATAATTCCCAACCGATCCAGTAATAGTCCTGCAATAGGCACGTCACATCCCGTTCTTATAATCCATCGCGTACTGTAAAGCTATACCCGGTGTGAATCGGGGACCGGAAAATCCAGGATCTGCAACGCAGATAGCCAGATTGCCTGTACTTATCATTGGATTAAAGAATTTTTTAGATTATTTCGGGAGAATACAATGTACAAACAAAGAATACTCGCTACTGTCGTTTCCGGAGCACTCATGATGGTATCCGGAGCACCGCAAGCCGTTGCCGCCAGCACCGGTTTTGATAGTTTTACTGCTTTACCTGGCAGTGTTCCCGGCGGCTCATTAGCGGAATCCAGCCCATTTCTACTCGCAAATCCAAGCTGGAGCCAGACCTCCATTGCCAATCGCGCCAATCAATTAAGCCAAGGAATCGATAATAGCGGCAATTGGGACATGATTACGGCCAACGAATCCGGCGCGGATGCGGGCCGTTATTTGTTCATGCCGTTTGAAACCGGATCCGCTGGCGTGCAACGTATCGATTTGTGGAATGCCGATTACAATGCCCGTACCGTGACGCTGGTCGCATCCGGCACACAAAACTTCGTTTCCGGCGACGCTTCCCTTTGGACTCCCTGGGGTGGCTACTTAACCGCCGAGGAATCATGGGGCACCGGTAGCAGCAAAGGGCGTCTATTTGAATTGACCAACCCAGTCACCGCAACCGGCTCAAGTGATTCCAATTTTGTGCAGCGCAGCGTTCTTCCACGCGTGTCGCACGAAGGTTTAGCGTTTGATAAAGACAACAGCTTGTACTTCATTGATGAAGTGAACGGTGGCGGTATCTACAAGTATGTGTCGGCAAATCCGCATGCCTCCAATGGCGACGATTATTTTGCCGCCGGACAAACCTTCGTGATGCTGGTTAACGGCGGTAACAATGCCAATGCAACCGGTGCCATCACCTGGGCGCCGATCACCGATGCCAGCGGCGGCGCACTGCCCGGAGTCTCCGTACTCAACGCCGACGGCACCATCGATGGCCGTTTATCCGCCAACAATGTGCTTTCAACCGATTATCAACGCCCGGAAGATCTGGAAATCAAAACATTGGCAAACGGCGATCAGATCCTCTACGTAGCCACTACCACGACGGATGAAGTGTATTCCTTCAATCTCGCCAGCAATAACGCTAGTCTGTTTGTCAATACTGCCACGCTGGACCAAGCCACCGGTTTGGGTGTCGGCAGCGTATTCAAGAATCCGGATAATTTGGCTATCGATGCCAAAGGCAATATCTACATCGTTGAAGACCAGCCGGGCGGCTCCGCCGATATCTGGTTTGCTCAAGATGCGAATAACGACGGTATCGCCGAATCGGTCGGCCGTTGGGCTTCCCTGTCAACTTCGGGCGCAGAACCAACCGGGCTTTATTTTGACAAATTCAACCCGAACATCGCTTATGTGAATGTACAACATCCTTTTAACGGCGATGATCGTACCGTGATGATTGCGGTGCCGGAACCCGAATCCTACACGATGCTTATGGTCGGGCTTGGTTTGGTGGGTGCTTCTGTGTATCGCAGAAAACATCCCTCACAAAGCAATTCGTAATTGATCATTTTCCCGAGTTCTATGCCAGCGGTATAACCGTGACGTGGACTTTGCAATGGACAGATCACCCCGGAGAAACCAGGGGTGATCTTTTTTATAGGGCGGCTTGTTAAAGTAACGTAAAGCCAATTTCCTTATTCACATTATCCTTCACGGCATTCAGCGCCGAATTGATGGCCGCCTCGGCGGACAGAACACCTAATCCTTCGATGGTCATCAGTACCATGCGCGTCGCATTCTTTTGCATTTCCAGATGTAACTCAGCCTGTTCCTTATTGATTTTCCCGGTGGCTTTGAGCGTTCCGATCATCACCAATGTCTGCGCGAGTTTTTTCGCTTCGGCTTCACCATAATCTTTAACATCGGGCCATTTCTCCGCAAGGCTGCCATTCAACGCAGCGAGTATGTCTTTCCCCAATTTAACCGCATCCAGGCTCATCATATTCTCCTCAGATAGATATCAATCGTTGCGCAACAATTACTCGCCACGCCGTTTCGCAAGCTCGAGCTTCAGAATTGCCGTAAAACTGGTATTGAAATGCGTGCGCACGAGCGTGATTTGATCCTTGGATAAGCATTCGATCTTATGAAGCTTTTCGAGATTATCCAACTGACTGGCCAGCAATTGCGATTCTTGCGTGGTGATGTCATTTCTCGGAATCGCCGCAGCACGGACGGTAATCGCGCTAATGTCCACCTTGGCTTCATCATAAAATTGCTTATGATTTTCGTATGTGCACTCGGGCAAACCTTCTACCGACTCAAGTGTCACCAGATGCGCTTCCGTTTTGCGCTGTAAATCAGTCACCGCCCTATCGGTCGTCTCGTCATAACCGCTGACCAGTTTAACAGTACAACTGGATAACGCCAGCGTCATCGCGAGACAAACAGAAACTAAAAATAGGCCGAATCCCGGTATTCTTCGATCAATGTTCATCATTTGTCATCTCCTGATGGATATAACCCGGTTAATCAATGGATAAACCTAACTTCCTGGTTAATCTAACACCGCTATCATAGTGCCTAAGTATGCGTTGCTTGACAAGCCAAACCACGGTTACCGTGAAATTTGCACCGTACCGGCGCCCGGTATGCCATTTTCATGACTTATTCAGCGGTGACCAAGGATAGTTTTCCAAATGCTCCTTTAACTCTTCCGCACGGTAGCGATTGACCCGCACAGCAGCCAAAACGATTACCATGACGATCGGCAGGGTAAAAATCAATATACCGGTCAGCGCGATCAGATACTCACCGATCCACAATGTGACTATCCAGTTAAAGATCAGTACCGACAGATACAAAACCGGTCCCAATAAAGAGCGGAGCGGCATGGCAAAAATCCCGCGCGGTGTTTTCCCGTCCCGCTTGCGATCAATTTGCTGCAAAGCGGCCACTAATAGAAAACTAGTCAGCAGCCAGCCGAGGTAGTTTGAAATCGGCACGCCAAAATGCAATCCTGCTTCGTAGTAACCATAAATTTGCCCGAGAAACCAGCGGTTTCCCTGCAATGCCACCGGATCGATGATGATATCCAGGAATGTTTGCAAAAAAGCGCCCAATACCAGCGCTGCCCATGAATGCCGGATAGCACGCGTCTCCAGCGTGATCAGATCGGCACCTTTAGTCGCCAGCGGTGACAAAATAAACAATGCTGTCGTGTAGCTGCAATAAGTCAGGAAAACGTAAGAGAGTGAATCGAAGAAAGGCACCCCCCAAACCCACAACTCCTGATGGCTGGTGTCGTCGATGTAGTAGTACCAGCCGTAAGGAAATCCCGTGGTAATCGAGAGTTTCTCTGAGGTGAACGCGATCAAGTATCCGGCCAGTGTAAAAGTCAGCGTCTTGCGCCAGCCTAAATGCGGCACACAGGCCAGCAGAAATGCCGCAAAAAAAGTAAATACATAGGGACGCATGACAATGGTGTCAATTGCGGCATCAAACATGAATAACTCCTAGGCCGATGAACCGTTTAGTCCGTTCGATTTGAGGGTAAATCATCTGTTCCGGCAATTTATCCGCAGCATTGGTTTGCGATTTCTTGCGTCTTCACAACCTGCCGGGTTTTATTGTCTGGCTGATTTTGCTATCAAGGATAGCAATAAGCTTAATCTGACGATGAACTGAGTAATGGAACGAAACAAGGCAACGCATATTTTGCGTTGCCGGATAAGTATTCGCTTAGTCCATTACTTTTGCCGTGCGACCCGTACTTTTGCTCCGGGCTCACCAGTGTTCAATCTGCGGCTTTCGCCATGTCGATAGCGCGCATCACCATGTCACGCGCTTCGGCGGAATCACCCCAGCGGCCTACACGCACCCATTTTTCCGGCTCGAGATCTTTGTAATGGGTAAAGAAATGCTCAATCTGCTGAAACACAATATCGGGCAGATCGTCGCGTTCACACACATGAGCGTAATACGGGAAAGTTTTATTATCCGGCACACAGATCAGTTTTTCATCACCGCCATGCTCATCCTCGAGATGCAGTAATGCAATCGGACGGGCGCGCACCACACAACCGGCGAGAAATGGCGAACGGGCGATCACCAATGCATCGAGCGGATCACCATCATCGCACAAGGTGTGCGGAACAAAACCGTAATTGGCCGGATATCGCATGGGCGTATGCAGGATCCGATCCACAAATAATGCACCGGATTTTTTATCAAACTCATATTTGACAGGTTCACCACCGGTCGGTACTTCGACGATAACGTTGACATCGTTAGGCACATTTCCGCCTACAGGAATAGCGTTGATATCCATGGAATTTGCCTTTTTGCTAGATTTGAAGTGAGTGACAGAAGTTGCCGCTCATTGGGTTTGAGTGTACTGAGGAGTGGAAAGGCTGTCAAACCAGCGTTGAAAAAAACGCACATCCCCGCCAATGCGCCAATCCAGCCGCTTAGAAATTGCGTACCGTTAGATTTAGCAGAAAATGACTTAGCTCTATCTGCCGATGCATCCCGGATCGCAGTGTTTGCAAATGTACTTGCTACACGGTTTTCTTAAACAGCTCCAGTAAAAATTGATACAGCCACGATCCGCCGTAAGCGATCGCGGCGATCATGAGTATCGCCGCGGCGCCATAGATAATTTTGTCCATCACACTCTCACTCCTTTCAGTTTTTCAAGCGATGCCCGCGTCAGATGCCGAATTCGTATACGCAGATCAACCTTGGCAGTTTACTCGTTTACTGGCTGTTTTTAGGCGCTAGTTCTCAACGAAGCAATTTTTCCCGGTCATTTTACTCAGGATGGAATTGTATAGACTGGCATTCTCCAGTGCAGGTGTAGAAGCGAGCAGCCCGGACATTTGCAGGCAATTGACACGAGGTGAATTGATCACCGCCAGTACTAGGAAATGCGTGGGTGAATCAGTAGCAGCCACGCGATCGAAAAGATCCTGCGGAAGCGCCGCATTGGCCGCGAGCGCTGACAAAACATAGGTTTTATATAAGCCCTGACGTACGGGATCGGCAGCATTACTATCGTTCATCGCCGCCGCTATCAATTTTTCCATGATGGCGCGCGAGATTTTTTGATTACCAGCCAGCCCTGCAACCCGCTCGTAAGTCAGCGGCCCTGCCGCGATTCCTTCCAAAGCCGCCAGCGGCATATTGGCATTGGCGCCGGCCTGTTGCACCACAGCACCATCGCCAGACATGGCCAGCCTCTCGAGAATGGCCGGTGGCGTCGATGGATGCTGAGCCAGTGCGATTTCCATCTCCCGGTGTCCCCAAGGAATCCAGCGTTGACTCACCGCCTCAAGCACTTGCGGTGTTGATGCCGGATTCTTGGCAACCGCTAACGCACGCTGTTGCGCGAAGAAACCTAACCCTGCGAGCACGAGTATGGCCAGAAATACAGCGGCAAATTGTACATTTCTGCTATTCCATGACGCTTTGCCGGAACGTAAATCGAGCACTGCAAATGCGCTATAAACCAACGCCCACCCCACGCCCGCAGCCGCAAAACCATAGAAAGGGATCATGATCAGGCCAATAGCCGCTGTTGAGCTGGTTGATGTAAAAACGGCCTGTAGAATGAATGCCGTGGCGCCCAAGAAACCCGCATAAGCGCCCGCTTTCAGAATAGCTGTTCGATTTTGCATCCCGCCCCTCTTCTTGAATTGCCTTGTCCCAAACGCTCACATTGCAGAATACAATGCGCTTCGGTTATTGGCATCTCGTAGGTAACGGCAAAATCCGGAGAAAAATGCCGGATAGGTTGTTTGCGGTTTATGGCTCTGGTTCGAGATGCAGTAACAGCACACCAAGCTGCACCTCGGATGAAACGGCACGAACAAGGAGCAAGTGACTTGCACTTGCTCATTTCCATTAATCTAATGCTTTAATTTAGCGGGAAGTCACAGCGGATTGCAGCAGATTGGCCGTTGCCTGTCCGCTCGTTTTGCTTACATAGTTAGTAATCACCGGAATGAATTTTCCCACCATATCAGGGGAAAGATTCAATTGCTGAAATGATGCGGCCAGTGCTGCCGCACTGCCGAGTGTGCTATTACCACCCGCTAGCGCAGATAAGTTGGACATGGCTGGTGCTGCACCCAGCATTGTGCTCATTCCGGGAACAGACCGGGACAATGACGAAAATGCCTGCGGATTCATATTGCTTTGTGCCATTTGAAATATCGCACCAGCGCCGCCTAGCGCCTGTTGCGGCGAGACACCAAGACGGTGAGCCAAAATATCCACCAGACCAATCTGCGCAGCTCCTTCAGCGTTACCTGCCACCGCGGCACCGGCATTAAGCACTTGCTTTCCGCTCTGTGCCGCACTTTCTATCGTTGACAGACTTTGATTAACCGCACCCACAGGATTCGTACCGCCGGTATTGGTGGCGCAGCCCGTAACTGCCGTTAAAATGATCACGGCGCCTAATTGAACGTAATTGCTTTTTTTCATCATTACTCCTTCTCGTGTATAGATATGTGATCGATGGCTATTGTCATAATACAAGTGTGCTGAGAATAAAAAATATTTTAGCCTCTCTGAACTAGCAGAGCTAATAATATCCGATAAGCTACCATAGTTCCTTGGCAAGTGCATCAGGCTGTATCCCGGCACCCTTCAAATTCTTATTAACCGGCACGCCGCCGCATAGTAAAGCTCCAAATCATTGTAACCGTCCCGTGCCGCCATAAATGAATACATTGCGGAACAATCGCTAACGCTGTTTACAGCACCGCCAGGTGGTTAGCATCCTAAAACCCTGAATAACCTGTGGTTTCTTTAATATGCGTGTAAGACAACGCTGATTTAAATTTATTCTTCTTTTTGTTAACTTGTTTTGCTCCTTTTTGATTCCTTCCATACAGCGTTCCGAAATTTTAAACATAGTTATCAATAAAGGATGTTTATTCAAACCAATACATTACGTTCGCCAATTGATTGGCTCTTAGAAAAAATCACTGCAGAAGAGGTATTGAATTTCAAGTAATTAACTATTGGAAATAATCATTTGCAGAAGGATGGGCACGTATGAGCGGATACATCAAGATACTGATTGTTGAAGATGAAAAAATTGTTGCGCTTGATCTGAAAAGACGTCTGACAAAACTAGGCTATCAAGTCACAGGGATGGCTGCCAGCGGTCAGAAAGCACTGGCGCTGGTGGATCAGGAGATTCCCAACATTGTGCTGATGGACATTCATATTCAGGGAGATATGGATGGCGTTGAAGTGGCGGACCAGCTGCAAAAAGCGCATAGCATTCCGATCATTTACTTGACTGCCTACTCCGAAGAAAAAACCGTGACCCGGGCTAAAGCGACCAAGCCCTACGGTTATTTATTAAAGCCATTTTCCGACAGAGAACTGCACATCATCATCCAAGTCAGTATAGAGCGTTACGAAAACGATATTCTGTTAAAAAAGAATGAGCAACACTTTCGTCTTGCACTGGAAGCGGCGCAATTGGGTACATGGGAGGTGACGAAAGAATCTCGTGAAATATTCATGGGTAAAAGCACCGAAGGAACGATTGAACCTATATCCGACTGGGAAAGCTTTTTTCTTTCGATAGACGAGACCGACCAGCCGAAAGTATCGGATTTTATCGATAGGCTGCGCAATAAAAAGGGAACCGCTGCGGAAATTGAATTTCGCGTGAACCCGGATAGCGCGAAAAGTTACTGGTACAAGTTGTATGGCAAATCATTCAAAAATAGCGACGCAGGCAAGCATCAGATCGTCGGCATCTTGCAGGAAACGACCGAGAGCCGTCTGGCAAAAGACCGGTTAGCGCAAGCGGCGACCGTGTTCAAATGCGCCTCGGAAGGCATCATCATTCTGAATAAGAATAGAAAATTTAATTGCGCCAATAGCGCCTTTTATAAGATCACCCGGTTTCAGCCCCATGATCTTCAGAATAAGGAGTTACCGTTTCTTACCAGCCGTTCCTTGAGTGAGAATACTTACAATAGCATATGGCAAAGTATTGATAAGCATGGCCATTGGCGAGGGGAAATCACGGCTTTCAAAAAAAATAATGAAACCATGTATGTTTGGTTGACGATTGGACTCATTCCCGCTGAAGTGAGCGAAGAACAGCAATTCGTCGTCATGATATCGGATATCACAACCATCCGCGAGACGCAGGAACAGCTGTCTCATATTGCGTACTACGATAATCTGACCAACTTGCCCAATCGCATGCTAATCATGGATCGGCTCCGGTTGGCGCTGGCAAAAGCAATCCGGAGTTCCACGTTTCTTGGCGTGTTGTTTATCGACCTCGATAATTTTAAGAGAATCAATGACACCCTGGGGCATTCGCATGGAGACTCAATGCTCTGTCTGGTTGCGCAGAGAATGCTTTCCGTGCTGCGGCAAAGCGACACCTTGGGCCGATTGGGGGGTGATGAGTTTATTGTTATTGTGACGAATGCTGAATCCCGCGATGCCTTGGTGATCGTCGCGGAAAAAATACTGGAATGTCTTTCCCATCCCATAGTCATCAGTAACATGGAAGTCATCCCATCGTGCAGTATTGGTATCAGCGCGTACCCGGATCATTCCTCACATCATGATGAATTAGTGCAAATGGCAGATACCGCCATGTACGAAGCAAAAAACAAAGGGCGCAACAGTTACGCTTTTTATCATCCATCCCTGACACAAAAAGCCGCTCATTATTTAACGCGGGAACGGGAATTGCATCACGCTTTAATTAAAAATGAGTTTCTGCTGCATTATCAACCGCAATTTTCTTTATCGCAGAAAAAAATAACCGGTGTGGAAGCCTTGATCCGCTGGCAGCATCCAGTAAAGGGCATGCTATCTCCCGCTGAAATTATTCCGGTTGCTGAAACGAGCAGGCTTATCGTTGAAATCGGCAACTGGATCCTAATGGAAGCATGCAAACAACTCAAGCAATGGCGGGATGAAGGTTTTAGTGATCTTCGCGTGGCTGTCAATATCTCCATTCGTCAACTTGCCGATAAAGATTTGCAGCAATTTATCGCGGGACTGTTACAGCAATACGCATTGCCAGCACACTCACTCGAACTGGAAATAACCGAATCCTGCCTGCAAAATGAATTGATTTATATCCGCTGCCTGGAGCAACTGGATAGTCTGGGTATACCGATTTCCATCGATGATTTTGGCACCGGTTATTCCTGCCTGAGTTCATTGAAGAATCTTCCGATACGGCGGCTGAAAATAGATCAGAGTTTTGTCAAAAGCATTCCATATGACACGAATGATTGCGCCATTGCAGCGGCTATACTGGCATTGGCGCAAAAACTTAATCTACAGGTCACTGCCGAGGGTATAGAAACATACGAACAAGCTGATTTTCTTGGCAATCTTGGCTGCGATGAACTGCAAGGCTATTTACTGAGTAAACCGGTGGATGCTGAGCAAATACCTTATTTACTCAGAAAATTGCCAGATCGTCTCATTTTCTTAAAATCCTAGACTTCCTCCCGTTTTTTACTCCAGGATCAAATCTGAATATGCCGCCGACCCGATTTGGAAATTTCAGCAATACCGCAGAAATGATGCATTTAGCCGTTGAAGCTTCCCCCAATGGCATGGTCATGACGGATTGCGATGGAAAAATCGTCATGGTGAATTCCGCCACGGAAAAACTATTCGGTTATTCCAGGCAGGAATTAATCGGTCATTCCATCGAAATGCTTATTCCCGAACGGTTCCGCAGCCATCATCCTGGTTATCGGGAAGCTTATATCGGCGAATCAAAATCGCGTTCCATGGGGCATGGCAGGGATCTTTACGGCCTGCACAAGAGCGGCAAGGAATTCCCGGTTGAGGTTGGTCTGAATCCGGTGGAAGCCGAACATGACGGCGTCTTTGTACTAGCCGCCATCGTCGATATTACCGATCGCAAGCATGCCGAGGAAATGATATACCTCGCAGTCGAAGCTTCTCCGAACGGTATGGTGATGACCAATCATGAAGGAAAAATTATGATGGTAAATTCCACCACCGAGGAACTATTCGGTTACCACCGGGGAGAATTACTAGGTCAACCGATTGAAATTTTGATACCTGAATCACATCGCGCCCATCATCCGTCATTAAGAAGTAATTATCTGCAATATCCAAGCACACGCGCGATGGGGCATGGCAGAGATCTGCATGGGGCGCATAAAAACGGCAAAGAATTTCCGGTCGAAGTAGGTCTGAATCCGATCCAAACACCCAGAGGTGTGATGGTGCTTGCATCCGTGATCGACATTACCGAGCGCAAATCCCAAGAAGAACAACTCAAAGCCGCGTTAAAGGAAAAAGATTTATTGCTATCGGAAATTCATCACAGGGTTAAAAACAACCTTCAAATCATCGATAGCCTGCTCGGTATGCAATCCGATATGCTGGATAATAATACGGCTGCTATATCCGTTCTAAAAGAAAGTCAGAACCGGGTGAAATCCATGGCGCTGATTCACCAGATCTTATATCAATCATTGGATTTTTCCCGTGTTGATTTTTCCGGTTTCATCCAATCCTTGGTTGATAACTTATCCGTTTCCTATGCGCTGGATACATCGAGAATTTTAATAAATATCGATACCGATCAGGAGGTGCTTCTTCCCATCGATGTCAGTATTCCATTGGGATTGATTCTGAACGAGCTGTGCACGAACGCGATGAAATATGCGTTTACTGAAAACCGCTGCGGCCATATCGATATCAGCCTTAAACGCCAGAATCAAGGACAACTGCTGGTATGTATTAGCGATGACGGTGTAGGGATACCGGACGATTTTGATATTGAAAATACCCAATCCCTGGGGTTGCAGCTTGTTCAGTTACTCAGTGAGCAGATTTCCACGGAACTCACCATCCATCGTAAAAATCCGACCAGTTTTTCGCTGATTGTTCCACTCTGAAATCAGTGCATTGCTTAAGAATTTCCAGTTCGCTCTGAAACCCGCATATCGAATGAATACGATACCGATTATTGATTGGGCATATGCTGATGCGGCTGCCCGGGTTCGATATGGCGCGCATGATCGCTTAACTGCGCATCAAACCACCGGTGGATTGCAGTGATAAGCTGGGGGGACTCAGTAAAATAGCTGATTTGTGCGCCGATAGGGAGCACTTTGTATTCAATCTTGATATCTCCCGGTTTGGCTGCTTTTAATTCAGGTAATCCGGGCATGCCTTCACCGTGAATTTTTTCCGGATTTGAGAAGTTTCCTTGCTTGAATTCATTGGCTATTTCAGACAAATGCGCTCTGATCAAACTGACTTGCTCCTGATCCGATATGTTTTTGACGGTAACCTTCTGAACGCCTCCACTTTCGGTCTTGGTGAAAACATGCACGGTCTTTTCCAAACCAAACGGCATGACATGAGCACCGCGCTCCGCTACTTCGTCCAATCGCTTTTCATCCGCTGGCGCAGCAGCACCAATCGATGCCGGTAAAAGAAATACCAGCAAGAAAGTGACAGTAAGCAGTTGATTCATTTTATTTCTCCGCTACAGTGAGCTTACAGAACCGACCAGATTGGTGGAATCAACCGCACATAGAGAAAATCTTACACTTCGTTTGACTGTTTCATGTACAGGCAAGAATGCTCAAATAGTGCGGTTATTTATCCGGATGCCGCTCATGCACCTAGCTTCATCACTTCAATGCCGCCAGTTGTTCCTTCAAAGCCTTAATTTCCTCTTCCGCGCGGATTTTCGGGGTGATGTCTAATTGCACGCCGAGGAAATAAAGTAAGTTTCCGTGCGAATCGAAAAGCGGGGAAACCAATAAATGGTTATAAAATAATTCACCGTTCTTACGAAAGTTTCTCAGAACCACTTCCACCGGTTTCCTATTCTTGATCCCTTCCTTCAGCTGCTTAACACCGGCTTGATCGTGTTCATCGCCCTGCAAGAAACGGCAGTTCCTGCCTACCGTTTCCGCTAACGTATAACCGGTTATTGTCTCAAACGCTTTATTCACATAAACCAAAGGCATGTCCTCTTGATCGGGATCAGCCAGTGTTACACCGTTCACACATGAATCAAGAATCTTGGACAATACTTGTGGAATTAATCCAGGGTCTTTTTCAACGATAAAATCCATGATCTTCTCTCCAGGTTAATCAACTGTTAGCATAATTAAAACGTACGAACGGGCCTGCCATTTTGAGTCAACCTACTCCGCCTCAATCAGTTTCTTGATATTCTTGACAGTCCTTTCGGTTCCATCTTGAACGGCAATACGCACCAGCTTCTCAAACGGCCTGACATGCAGATCCAAGCTCAGCAATTCAAAAATAAAAGTTATCCGGCTGTCGGAAGCATTCACTGATTCAATGACATAATCACACCGGTAAGGATTGGAAACGCCTTCAAAACAGATACGTGCACCCGTATCAAAAAATTTAACTTTGAAGGTCGACTCCGAGCGATTGCCTTGATCGATGCGGACTTGACGGCAGACGGTTCCTAGTTTTACCGGACCATCGGTGATTTTCTCCAATTCTTTAACTTCCGGAGACCATCGGGGATAATTAATGAGCAGATCATTACCGATAAAATTGAAAAGTTTATCGGCTGGACTTTGAATTATTGCACTGGCCTTGCCAATTACAGGGCTGTCTTTGAACAAACCAAGCATAAAATGCCTCCCGCACGGTGTTTGCTAAACCAAATAGGTATCGATTCCTGCCAATAATAAGTCATATTGCGCTTCGACAATTTCTTTAATCGTTAAAGCCGGAATACCGGTGATCAAGTTACCTTCCGCAACCAGCCAGCCTACCGCATCCGACGGCCCCAGACTCACCACATAACCCAATTCATGGTGAAGATAAGGCTCGAGCAATCCGGGAAATCCCGCATGCCGCAACACATTACGCGCCACTAATTTACCCTTCCGGACAGCGGATTGCGCGGTCAATGTATTCGACCCAAGCGACTGGTAATACGAACAATCGCCCGCTACAAAAATATGGGGTAGCGGTTTCTGATTAACTATAACCTGTCCGAAAGCATTTGCGGTAAAAATATTGCGCTGCTTTTTTCCCAAAAACAGCAGAGTTAAACTGGAAGGTAATTCAAACTGCTTTTCAGTCACTTTTTCCATCAGCAAAATTTTTCCGGTTTGCTGTTCACGGTAATACGTATTCGGATAAAAAGCGATATTCATATCCCGCATGCGGGATTCCGCATAAGTACCAAACCCGGCAGGAAATTGTTCCAGCACATGCTCGCCCGAATGGATTAGGCGCAATTCCGCCTTTCGTCTGATCCGATCGAGAAATTGCTTTATTTCGAATAAAAACTGTATCCCCGTGGCTCCTCCGCCTACAACGGAAATCGACAGTTCAGGTGAGTCATTCCGGTCGAGCAACCTGGTTAATAAATCTGATCCGCTCATCGTGGCAAAATCATTCAGATTCAGCAAATTGCCGCTATCGTCATGATCACTTTTCTGACTCTCGCAACCGCTCGCGACGATCAAATAATCAAAATCAATCATTTCACCATTCACAACCAGCTGCCGTTCGTTCTGATAGCTCTCCAACGCGTTTTGATCAAAGCTCAGTTCTGCCGGAATGTGCCGGCAACCATAGCGATTTACTATATCGGCAAAAGGAACCAGCAAATCGGCTAGCGGATAGCGAAACGTTTCGTGCAAGTGCGTAATTTTCAGATGCTGCGTTTTAGGATCGATCAGCGTAATGTCGGTATCCGGAGCAAATTGTAAAAGATTGGTTAACGCGGCAAGTCCGGCATATCCGCCACCGGCAATGACCACCTTCAATCTTTTTTGCTTGGAAATATTAAATGGCAGAAAAGCCACGGTCACTCCTTACCTTTATCTATGATTAACGCAAAACCTTGCCAGACGCTTGCGCCGGTAATGTCAACTTGAACCCGGCTACACTACAGCCTAGCATAATTACCGGCTGCATGGCTTTATCTTTACATCACACCGTTTGGAATCCGGTTCACGCGCCAATTTTGCTTGACCCAGCGCCAGAAAGAAGCAATATCGCCTTCCAGAATTTCTAGTGGCGGCTGCTGACCCAGGAAATGCAACGCATCAACCAGCTCCTTTAATGCCTCGGCCGTATTCACCGGAGCAGCGTTCGTTTGCTTGCTGAGCTTCTCTCCTGCCGCGTTGGTTACCACGGGCAAGTGCATGTATTGCGGTACCGGATAACGCAACAGCTGCTGCAGAAATATTTGCCGCGGTGTGGAATCGATAAGATCAGCGCCGCGAACTACATGCGTGATATTCTGCGTGGCGTCGTCCACCACAACCGCAAGCTGATAGGCATAAATCCCATCAGCCCGGCGTAACACAAAATCACCCACCTCACTGCGCAGTTTCTGCGTATACAATCCCTTCAAACCATCGGTAAACTGAATGACATCATCATGAGTTTGAATACGAAGCGCATGTGTATTTTGCAGTGAAGCGGGATTGTTCAGACAGGTTCCGGGATAAATGAAACCATATAAACCGGTGATGCTGGAATCCGCGATTTCCTTCCGGGAGCACGTACAGGGATACAATAAACCTTGTTTATTCAACACATGCAAAGCATCCCGGTATGCCTCGGAACGCTGGCTTTGGTAGATGATTTCCTCGTCCCATTCCATACCCAATTTCTCAAGCGTATCCAAAATTTGTTTGGCCGCTCCAGGTACTCTACGTTGCAAATCGACGTCCTCAATTCTAACCAGCCATTTGCCGCCATGAAATTTCGCATCGGCATAGCTGCCTACAGCCGCTACCAGCGAACCAAAGTGCAGCGGTCCGGTCGGTGATGGCGCGAATCGTCCGCGATAATGCGTATTAATCGATCGAGTGCTTTCCATTTGTAAATCAGCACATTGAGATTAAAAGAATAATAACCACCGCACCCTTTCCATTTAGCCGCTCTATGAATGAATAAAGTATCAACAACTTCCGGTATTGCCCTGCCATATCTATTATAATTGCCCAAACTTGCCAATCATATTAGTGGTTTCCTGTCAGCAGAATCAAGAATTTCAAACCAATCATGCATATTCATATACTCGGAATTTGCGGTACCTTTATGGGGGGTATTGCAGCCATTGCACGCGAATCCGGTCACACGGTGACGGGTTGCGATCAAGATGTCTATCCACCGATGAGCACCCAACTTGAGTCTCAAGGTATCGAATTGATAGCGGGTTATTCGCCCGAACAGATCCGGTTACAGCCGGATATTTTCGTCATCGGTAACGTCGTTACACGCGGCAATCCGCTGATGGAGGAAATACTCAACCGGAATTTACCTTATATTTCCGGTCCGCAGTGGTTATCGGAAAATATTCTACGGCATCGCTGGGTGCTTGCCGTGTCCGGTACCCACGGAAAAACGACAACCAGCTCGATGTTAGCCTGGATATTGGATTACGCCGGATTGAATCCGGGATTTCTGATTGGTGGAATCCCCGAGAATTTTGGCATTTCAGCACGAATCGGAAACACCTCACCCTTCTTTGTCATTGAAGCGGACGAATACGACACAGCATTTTTTGATAAACGCTCCAAATTTGTTCACTACCATCCGAAAACCGCGATACTGAATAATCTTGAGTTCGATCATGCCGATATTTTTACAGATCTTTCAGCGATTGAACGGCAATTCCATCACTTTGTACGAGTTATTCCGAATAACGGTTTAATCGTCGCAAATGGCCAAGATCCCAATCTGAAGCATGTCCTCAAACAAGGCTGTTGGACACCGGTAGAAGAATTCGGCACTGAAAGTGGCTGGCATACCAAAACGCAGACAAACAATATGATCGATATCTATTGCAACGAAACATTTCACGGAAGCCTGCAATGGGATTTATTGGGCGAACATAACCGCATGAATGCGCTGGCTGCGCTGATTGCTGCGCGGCACACCGGGATACCGGTCAATATTGGCATCGAAGCACTAGCACAATTCAAGAATGTCAAACGCCGCATGGAGAAACGCGGTACGGTCAACGGTATCTCCGTTTATGATGATTTCGCTCACCACCCGACCGCCATTCAAACCACAATCGAAGGCTTGCGGACTCATACCGGCAAAGCAAGGATTATTGCAGTCCTGGAGCCGCGCTCCAACACCATGAAAATGGGAGTATGGAAAGATTCTCTTGCTAAGAGTTTGAGCGAAGCCGATCAGGTGCTTTGCTTCACCCGCGATGCACACTGGGCTAAAGATGCCATGTTGCCATTACATAACAAGGCACGCTGTGTTGATGATTTGAATCAGCTCGTCCAAGCTATCGCAACGATCGCAGCGCCTGGCGATCATATTTTAATCATGAGCAACGGAGGTTTTGGCGGCATCCATGAAAAAATACTATCCGCATTAGAACGAACGTAAAAACCCGTTCAAACTAAAAAGAATGCTATAAACAGCGTATCTAATCGCCTTCAAACTCGCACAACGCAAACACCGGACATCCCAAATTTTCCAGCCGGGCTTTACCGCCCACATCCGGCAAATCGATCACAAAGCAGCATTCCACCACTTCACCCCCCATATCCCGGATCAGGCCAACGGCAGCTTCAGCGGTTCCACCGGTTGCAATCAGATCATCCACTAGCAGCACTCGTTCTCCCGGTTGAATCGCGTCGACGTGAATTTCAATCCGGTCACTGCCATATTCCAGTTGATAATCTCTTCCTATCGTTTCCGCCGGTAATTTGTTTCGCTTACGAATCGGCACAAAGCCTTTACCCAGCTGATAGGCCACGGGCGCACCGATAATAAAACCGCGCGACTCAATGCCAGCCACTTTATCAATTTTGACATTGCTGTAGCGCTTTGAAATTTCCTGTATGGTTGTCCGCAATCCGATGGGATCTTTTAGCAGTGTGGTGATATCACGAAACATAATGCCGTGATGCGGGTAGTGCGGGACGGTACGAATGTGGGATTTAATCGTCATAAAGTTGTAGCAAGCAATAATGAAAACTCAAGGAATTAAAACGACAAAGGCCTCAACCCATAACAGGTTGAGGCCTTTTAAAACTACCTCAATAGAACACTACATCAAATCTTAGTGGTCCATTCCAGCTTTTGCATCAAAGCTAGCTGGTTTTTTAAGTTGAGTCATGATGTCATCATTCCAAGCACCATCAACTGTCATGTGAGCAGCAGCACCCAGCAATACAGCTTCAATCAGGTTATGACTGAGATATACATGCAAGCCAGGTTGATGGAATTCATAAGATGCAGCAACTGCAGCGCCTGCTGGAACAAACCAAGTTTCTTGGTTGGTCAGAGGTACATCACCAAATGAACCGCCTACCCAGTACAGATCACCGTGTCCACCAATCAAGTGCGGATAGGAAGGACGGTTAGCTTGTGAATGGATAAACAGAACTTTCTCACCCACTTTGGCTTTCAGTGCGTTGTCACCGGTCAGTGCACCAACTGCGCCATTGAATACTACGTGTGTTGGGATAAGTCCTTTAGCAACTTCCAACATGTCTGCCATGCCTTCTGCTGGTGAGCCATAGGTTTTGAAATTACCTTTGTCATCTTTAGGCAGATAGAAATCTTGTTCGCCGATGTAGTAAGCGCGGTCATACTTGTATGGTTTGCCTTTGTTGTCTTTCAGACCATCTTTAGGCAATATCATGATGGCACCGCTCATACCGGAAATAACGTGGAATGGAATCATGGTTCCGCCAGGTGCGCAATGATAAACGAATACGCCTGATTTGATTGCTTTCCAACGCAGTACAACTTCTTCACCGGGTTGAACCAGTGTTAAACCAGCACCACCGAGCGCACCGGTTGCAGCGTGGAAGTCTACGTTATGCGCCAATGTGCTTGATTTTGGATTTTTTAATGTCAATTCAATATAGTCGCCTTCATGTGCAACGATAAGCGGACCAGGAACACTACCGTTGAAAGTCAGCGCCCAAACTTTTGCACCTGGCGCAACTTCGATCAGCTTCTCTTGGGTTTCCATTGTAATTTGAACAACTTTTGGCCCTTTTGAAGTTTGCTCATGTGCAGGTACATTTGGTGGAGCCACCAATGTTTGTTTAACATGCGGTAATTTAGAAACGTCTGTAGCAGCCACAGCTACTTGAGTTGCGCCTAAACAGAGCAATCCTAGACCAACAATCGCTTGAACAGCTTTAATCATATCTCCCTCCATAAATGATGAATTTTACGCTTTTTTTATGCGCCATTCTAATTGCTACTTGTCATGTAATCATCAAGATTACCAACATCTGCCTTTTAAGCTATGAAGAGCCCAAAGGACGGAACGGAGAATATACACTTTTTGAAGAAAACTGTCTATTCTTAGTAGCTTGTAACGATTATAGCCATACTGAATGAATGGGATTGGAATGACTTGAATCGATATTAATATAAATCCTGTTGTTATCCGGTCATCGAGTCAAAATCCATTCAATCAGCAATGTTCAACCCTGTATTAACTTGATTTCAGCCGCCGCGAGATTCTCCTGTGTACCGCGCAGCACGATAACATCGCCAAGTTCCAGACGTGTTTCTCCGGTGGGCAATAATCCGCGAATGTTGCGTCTTCTCACCGCGGTAACTTCGACATCCAGACTTGCCAGATCAATATCACCCAGTGTTTTATTAATCGCAGCCGCACCTTGAATAATGGTGATCGTCAACAAACGCGGCAACAGTTTCTCACTGTTGTCCTCGGCTTCATCGGTCACACCATAATAAAAACCGCGCAACAGGCTATAACGCTGCTCACGAATTTTTCTGATGCGGCGCAAAATTCGCCCGGTCGATATATCGACAAACATCAGCGCATGGGACGCCAACATTAAGCTGCCTTCCATGATTTCCGCCACCACTTCCGTAGCCCCGGCTTCTTTCAATACATCAATATCAGAGTCATCGCGCGTGCGGACAACAACGGAAAGAACCGGGCGCAACTCCTGAACGTGCTTCAGAATCTTCAGTGTAGAAACCGTATCCGCATAGCTGACAACCAATACTTTGGCGCGCATCAATCCCGCGGCAATCAGCACTTCGCACCGGGCTGCATCGCCGTACACCACGGCCTCCCCCGCACCGGCTGCCTCGCGGATACGTTGCGGATCGAGATCCAAGGCGATAAACGGTATGGACTCCTGTTCCAGTATCCGCGCCATACTCTGACCGCTGCGCCCGTAACCGCAGATAATCACATGATTCTGCGACACCATCGTCTGCGCGGCAATGGATGTGATCTGCATCGCGCGATACATCCAATCCGAACCGTATAGACGATGAATCATCGATTCGCTGTATTCAATAATGAATGGCGCGATGAACATCGATAGCACCATAGCCGCAAGCACCGGCTGCAGAATTGAATTTTCGATCAAACCGGATTCACCCGCCTGTGCCAGTAAAATGAAGCCAAATTCTCCTGCTTGCGCCAGATTCACCCCCGTCCTGATCGCGACGTTGGCATCCGCGCCAAACAAACGCGACAATCCGGCAATTACGACTATTTTCAGCACAATCAACGCTGCCAGAATGGCAAATATCCACAGGAAATTTTCAATGACGACCTGCATATCCAACAGCATACCAATCGTCACAAAAAACAAACCCAGCAAAATATCCCGGAAAGGCTTGATATCGTCTTCCACTTGGTAGCGGTATTCCGTTTCGGAGATCAACATGCCCGCCAGAAATGCCCCCAAAGCCATTGACAAACCAGCCAGTTCGGTTAACCACGCGATACCCAGCGTAATCAACAGCACATTCAGTACGAACAATTCCGACGATTTCTGCCGGGCAACCAAATGAAACCAGGGGCGCATCAATTTTTGCCCGAAAAATAACAGAAAGGTCAGAACAGCGGCCACTTTCAGCAAAGCAACCGTCAGCATTAAACTGAAGTCGTTCGTTTCACTATCGATCTCAGCCGCCAGCGCGGGCATCACAATCAATAATGGAATAACCGCCAGATCCTGAAAAAGCAGAACGCCGATCACCTGCCTGCCATGCGTAGAATTGAGTTCCGCCCGCTCGGCCAATATTTTGCTCACAATAGCGGTGGAAGACATCGCCAGGGCGCCGCCCAATACCAATCCAGTGCGCCAATCCAGCGCCAGCATCCAGGCTATTGCCATCACTAAAAAAGAATGCAGATCGCCACTTGCGCCGTGCCAAAACCAAAAACAATGCGCTTCATCGTAATCAGCTTGGGCAAACTGAATTCCAGGCCTACGCTGAACATCAGAAATACCACGCCAAACTCAGCCAAGTGGCGAGTCTCATCACTATCCGCGATCCAACCCAACGCATACGGACCGATGCACACGCCCGCCAACAAATAACCCAGCATCGGCGGTAGCCGCAGTAAACGGAAAACGACCACCGCCAATACCGACACGGCTAACAAAATGAGAACAGGCTGTAATGGATTGAACATACCGGTAAAAAATTGGTTTTGGGCACAGAACCGTAAGATACTTGAGGATAGCGCGCTTCACAATCTGCGCAAGACATAATGCTATAATCGCTCCGATTTAATACTTCTTACGGAAATGCCAGTACCTCATCTCTCCACTGCTCTGCGCGGCCCTATCCTTGATCTTGAAAGCCGAATTATCAATGCCATGCCTACCATCGAGCATTGGCTCAGGAACAAGTGGCGTGAACATACCGTCCCTTTTTATTGCTCTGTCGACTTGCGCAATAGCGGTTTCAAATTGGCGCCTGTGGATACCAACTTGTTTCCCGGCGGTTTTAACAACCTGAACCAGGAATTCATTCCGCTGTGCGTGCAAGCGATGATGAGCGCAATTGAAAAAATATGCCCTGATACGCATAGCGTGCTGCTGATTCCGGAAAACCACACGCGCAATACCTTCTACTTGCAGAATATCGCAACCCTGCAAAACATCATCCAGCGCGCCGGATTGAATGTACGGCTGGGTACCTTGCTGCCGGAAATCACCGAAGCCACCCGGATTGATTTACCGGATGGGCAATTCATTACGCTTGAACCCATAATCCGTAAAAATAACAAACTCGGCGTCAAAAATTTCGATCCCTGTGCGGTGCTTCTGAATAATGATCTATCTAATGGCGCCCCTGATATCTTGCAGAACTTGCACCAAACCGTCATTCCGCCCCTGCATGCCGGCTGGGCGACACGGCGCAAATCGGAGCACTTTGCTGCGTATGATCGCGTGGCGCAGGAATTCGCCGATCTGATCGGCATTGATCCCTGGTTGATCAATCCGCGTTTTACATCGTGCGGCGAAATCAATTTCCTGGAAAAACAAGGCGTAGAATGCGTTGCAGCTGCGATTGACCGGATTCTCTCAGTAATCAGGAAAAAATATCAGCAATATGGCGTCAAGGAAGATCCTTTCGTCATCGTCAAGGCCGATTCCGGCACGTACGGCATGGGCATCATGACGGTCAAGAGCGGCGAGGAAATCCATAGTCTCAACCGCAAGCAACGTAACAAGATGGCCGTGGTAAAAGAAGGCTTGCAAGTTTCCCATGTGCTGGTGCAGGAAGGTGTCTACACCTTTGAAACCATCAATCAGGCAGTCGCGGAGCCGGTCGTGTACATGATCGACCGCTATGTCGTCGGCGGTTTTTACCGTGTTCATACCGGACGCGGCATCGACGAAAACTTGAATGCGCCGGGCATGCATTTCGTGCCGCTAGCGTTTGAAACCACCTGTCTGGAAGCCAGCGCCACGCAGCCGAACGTCATCCCGAACCGCTTTTATGCCTATGGTGTCGTTGCACGTCTCGCCCTGCTAGCCGCTGCATTGGAGCTGGAGCAAACCGATCCGCACGCGCAACCGCCGTTATCCGCCTGAAAACCGCCATGAAACTCGCCTTTATCATCGATCAGCTGGATTCAATTAAAACCGGCAAAGATTCCAGTTTTGCGATGATGCGCGAGGCCATTGCCAGGAATCACCAGATTTACGTGCTCTATCAGCACGATATCGCTTTAATAGATCACACAGTGACCGGCTTTTTCCGATCTTTGACTTTGACGGATACACCGCAGCGCGACGGACATTGGTACAACACCGGCGATAGTTTACCGGTACCGCTGCACGAATTTGACGCCGTACTGATGCGCAAGGATCCGCCGTTTGATCTGGAATATGTGTACAGCACCTATTTGCTGGAATTGGCGGAAACACAAGGCGCATTTGTCATTAATAGTCCGCGTGCCATCCGCGATTACAACGAGAAACTGGCCATTGCACAATTTCCGCAATGGATCGCCCCTACCCTCGTCACCAGCCAGTCGCATCTAATCCGGGAATTTCTCGCGCAGCATCGGGATATCATCCTGAAACCGCTCGACGGCATGGGCGGCGCCAGCGTGTTTCGCGTGCACAGCGCCGATCACAATATCAGCGTGATTCTTGAAACGCTGACTCATTACGGCACACGAACCATCATGGCACAACGGTTTATCCCCGAGATCACGCAAGGGGACAAACGCATTCTGCTCATCGGCGGCAAGCCTGTACCCCATGCGCTGGCACGCATCCCCAAACCGGGTGAAACACGCGGCAACTTGGCTGCAGGCGGTACCGGCGTGGCTCAACCGCTGTCACAGCGAGACCGGGAAATCGCGGAATCGCTTGGGCCCGAATTAGCCCAACGTGGGTTAATGTTGGTGGGTCTGGATGTGATCGGCGATTACCTGACCGAAGTCAATGTAACCAGCCCGACGGGGATGCAGGAAATTACCCAACAAACGGGATTTAATGTAGCGGGAATGATGCTGGATGCGATTGAAGCAGGCATCCAAACAAAGGCATTAATCAAACGGTAAATTACCGGCGAAAACCGTATTCCAGCACAAAATACTGTGGATTGTACTGCGCTAACGGCTCGTACAGCTTTTTCAGTTCTTCCTCGGGTCCGTGGATTTCCAAGCGGACGATCTCAGCGATCTCAAGCGCGCGTTGCAGCAGATCACCCACATTGTCCAAATGCGCCAGCAATCCCTCCGCGCCTTCGTACCCCTCGCGGCAATAGGCTTCGTCACCATGAAAGCAAAAACCATAGTAGAGGCACTTTTGCTCGCTGCTTGCTCTGGCAACAAACTGCTCACAGAGCTGTTTGAATTGGTCGATTTGACCTTCGGCAATTTTGAAATACGGCGCTATCGAACAGCATCGATCGTGTGTGGACATGGATTCAGGCGATTTGAAGCAGAGAAGATTTTATAACGTGCGATCACGAAAAAACCGGATTCAACATTAACAAGCCCGGAACAGACACAACTTACAGTGTGATCCGTTCCGGGCTGATAGTAAGCCGGAAGTTTGTTGTTACAAACTTAGTGAACCGTTGCAGCTTGTTTTTCTTCGCAAATCAGATTGCTGCAATAGGTTTCATGGATACCGTCCAGGAAGCCCCACAACGCATCGCACGCTTCTTGGGTTGCAGCCAGCACTTCGGCTTGTTTTTCCGGGGTATCGGCAAAGCGTTCGATAATGGCCCATTCGGCTTGCGAGTGATAAATATCGGCCTTTTGGTGTACCGAGAAGAATTCGTAATCTTCAGGGTTTTTCATGCCATAGAATTTAGCCAAACCATCGATTTTCACCGCAGCAATATCAGGTACTTGCGATTCGAAAGCGTGCAATGCAGCCAATCCGGCATAGAACGGACGATTCAAGCAAATATCGCGGAAGGTATCAACCAGATTCTCGGTCGAAGGCAATGCCGCTGTATTGGCCAGGATTTTATCGTTCGCGCCCAATGCGAAAGCAAAATTTTTCCATAGCGCTGGGTGATTTTTTTCACCGTGTTCTTCGTCGATCAAGTTGCGCAATACTTCCTGACGCACGCTGATGTCGCCGCTGTTGGTTTCCGAATGGATGTGCGGTGTATTGAAGTGAACCGCGCTTAAATAGGTCGGTTCGGCCAGTACGTTGTAAAAATATTGTTCAGCGTAATGACGCAGTTGTTCCTTGGTCAGTTTGCCTTCGGTCCATGCGATATAGAATGGATGTTTGAGCAAATGTTTTTCACTGATAATGGCGCTGATTTTTTGCTTGAGCAGGGTATTGGTTGTCATGATTACTCCTTATAAACCGTGATGGATAAAGTGCTGCATATCATCGCTAAATAACACCGGCAAGTCAAATTTAGCTGGCCTGCGCGATGCTCAATCGATTGGCCAAATAGCGGCTGGCGGCAATCATATTGCGCAATGCCGGTTTTACTTCTTCCCAATTGCGTGTTTTTAATCCGCAATCCGGATTCACCCACAAGCGCTCGACAGGAATGCGTTGCGCGGCCTTTTTCATCAAATCGACGATCGAATCGACCGACGGGATGTTGGGCGAATGAATATCATACACCCCCGGACCGATCTCGTTCGGATACTGAAACCGGTCAAAGGCGTCGAGCAATTCCATAGCTGAGCGGGAAGTCTCGATCGTAATGACATCGGCGTCCATACGCGCAATCGCCTCCATGATGTCATTGAATTCGGAATAGCACATGTGTGTATGAATTTGCGTTTCATCCCTGACGCCATTGGCGGTGATACGAAAGGCGCGAATGGCCCAGTCGAGGTAATTGTTCCACTGCGATTTTCTCAGCGGTAGACCCTCTCTCAGCGCGGCTTCGTCAATTTGTATCATGCGAATACCCGCTTTTTCCAAAGCCAATACTTCGTCGCGTATCGCCAGCGCCAATTGCAAGCAAGTCTCCGCACGCGGCTGATCATCACGCACGAACGACCAATTCAGCATCGTCACCGGCCCCGTCAACATGCCTTTCAGCGGCTTGCTGGTGAGCGATTGGGCGTATTGAATCCATTCCGTAGTCATCGCCTTGACATGCGAAACATCGCCATAAATCACCGGCGGTTTGACACACCGCGACCCGTACGATTGCACCCAGCCGAACTGCGTGAAAGCGTAGCCTTCCAGTTGCTCGCCGAAATACTCCACCATGTCGTTACGTTCCGGCTCACCATGCACCAACACATCCAATCCCAACGCTTCCTGCTCGCGCACGCACAGTTCGATTTCGCTTCGCATGGCCTGACGGTACTTCGGCTCGGCTAGTTTGCCTTCACGAAAATCACGGCGCGTCTGCCTGATTTGCTGCGTCTGTGGAAACGACCCAATGGTGGTAGTCGGAAAAAGCGGCAGCTGAAATTTCTTCCGCTGCACAATTGCCCGCTGCTGATACGGCGATTGACGGCTGCCCATCGCATCCGTGATCTCAAGCACACGCGCTTTTACCGCAGCTTGATGCACGCGCTTGGATACTTTTCGGCTGGTGACGGCGGCGCTATTTTCCCGCAGCATTTCAGCCACGCTTGCCCGGCCATGATTCAACGCTTGCGCCAGAACATCCACCTCGTGCAATTTCTGCACGGCAAAAGCCAGCCAGAAGCGGATATCCGGGTCAAGTTTTTGCTCGCTCTCCAGATCGACCGGCACATGCAGCAACGAGCAAGAAGGCGCAAGCCAGAGCCGTTCATTCAGCCGCGCATGCACAGGTTCCAGCCAATCCAGCGCTGCGATCAAATCGGTTTTCCAGATATTGCGGCCATTAATCACGCCTAAGGAGAGAATTTTGTGCATGGGCAACCAATCGATCACCTTGGCGATTTCATCGTGCGCCGCGACCGCATCCAGATGCAATCCGGCGACCGGCAATTCGCATGCCAATTGCAGATTGTCTTGCAACTGCCCGAAGTAAGTGGTTAATAACAACTTGACCGGCGCAGCCTGCAACTGATAGTACGTTTTGCGCAACGCATGCTTCCATGCCTGATCGAGCTCCATGACCAACACCGGCTCGTCAATCTGCACCCATTCAACACCGGCGTTTTTAAGTTCCTGCAGCAAATGCGCATACACATCGAGTAGATCATCGAGCAGATCGAGCTTATCGCTGCCATCCTTGGATTTTCCCAGCCACAAATACGTCACTGGGCCGAGAATAACGGGTTTGACGCGCGGATGAATTTGCTGCGCTTGCCGGATTTGTTCCAGCAAGCGGCTGGCATCCAATGAAAAGCGCGTATCCCGCGCAAATTCAGGCACAATGTAATGGTAGTTGGTATCGAACCATTTCGTCATTTCCCCCGCATGAACACAAGCGCAATCCGCATGATCGCTGACCGAACGGCCTCTCGCCACGCGAAAATAATGATCGAGTGTACCGCCCGGCAATGCACTGACGCGCGCGGGAATATTCCCCAGCAGGAAACTCGTATCCAGCACATGATCGTACAATGAAAAATCGCCCGCCGGAATCCAATCGAGTTGGGATTGGTTCTGCCAATGCTGCGTTTGCAGATCCTGCGCACTATCCAATAAAGCAGCTTCGGAAATGGCGCCTTGCCAGTATTTTTCCAAAGCAAATTTCAATTCCCGGTTTCTGCCGATGCGCGGGAATCCAAGGTTGTGTGTCGTTACCATCGTTCAATCACCACTTATGATTAATAATCGTGGCGCTATTGTATGAACAATGAGTAATGAATAATAATGATAAGTTTTAATGCTCCAATAAGGTTTCCTCATAGATGATCGAACACAGCCACCTGAAAATTATTCAAGCCCTGCACACCAACGGCACCCTAACTGAAGCCGCCAATGCGCTCTGCCTCAGCCAGCCGGCGCTTTCGCATCAAATCAGTTATCTGGAAAAGAAATTGGGCGTCGCGCTATGGGAACGCGAAGGCCGCAGCTTGCGTTTGACCCAGGCGGGCAAGTTGCTATTGGAAGCCGCCAATCAAGTGCTGCCGGTGCTTGCACAAACCGAAAAAACCCTCGAAGCCTACGGCGAAGGCCGGCAAGGCATTCTGCGCATCGGCGTGGAATGCTACCCCTGCTTCGAATGGCTCACCGGCATGATCGGCCAATACATGCGGCAAATGCCCGGCATCGACGTCGACATCGTGCAGAAATTTCAATTCTCGGGCTTGGAAGGCTTGCTGAATCATCACATCGACGTGCTGATCACCCCCGACCTGGTTAAAAAAGACAATATCGCGTATGAAACCCTAGCGGAATATCAACTGGTACTGTTGGCAGCACCAGATCATCCACTGGCGGATTTGCCACTAATCACACCGGAGCTTTTAAGCAAGGAAACGCTGCTGACCTTCCCGGTACCGTTGGAACGGCTCGACATTCTCACCCACTTCCTCACCCCCGCGCACCTCGAACCCAACAAATTGAAACAAATCGAATCGCTCGAAATCATGCTGCAAATGACTGCGCTCAATCGCGGCGTGTGCGTGCTGCCGGAATGGCTCGCCGACATCAAAAACAAGGATTTGAATCTCAAAAAGATCCAAATCGGCGAGCAAGGTCTGTTTCAGAAATTGTATTTGGCGCTGCGGGAAGCGGATCAGGCCATACCGTATATCCACTTTTTCATCACATTGGGGCAGCAATGCACTGGGAAATCATTCACCTGAGTGCCATGCCCAATGTATCGCGGAAAATTTCATTAGCCACCTCTAATTTCACCAGCAGCAACGGTATCTTGGTAATACCGGATGTTTCAGTCGATGGCACAACGAATTATGAGAGCGTGACCTTGCAACTCAATTTAGGAACCGGCACTTTATCAATACTGGATGCGACACCGAAAGATACCTCCTTTTCACCCACGGCGCTGGAAACAATGTCCGGTGGCGGAGTCAAAGCCGATTTTCACGGCTGCGCACGCTCGGGACATAATCAACTGACTTGTTTGATGAAGGTCGTAAGTCTTAATAACGATGCAAGTATTGATGTTTTTCCAAGACTTAGTAAACTTTTCGATAATCTTAGTAAAGAATATATCGCATCATCTGCTACCGCGTTCGACCAGATATTCTCCGGCGACTTCTCATTTAGAGCGATTCAAGGAATACCTATTGAAGTCAAATTGATCTATAACAGTATAGACCCAAGCGCTTCATTAGTTTCAACATTTCAACCATACTTTTTTTTAAATGGTAGTTTCACTAAAGGTAATTTCAGAAACATTGATTTTTAAACATCTCACTCAGCCGTTCTTTTCCTTCCAAAAAATGGATGGTTGGCTCTTATGGCAGACTATACCAGGTTGATCGCCCACCACCATGGCGCACCAAAAGACCTTTTTCAACCAGTGATGTGAAAGTTGCTTTGAGTGTGTTCGGACTTGTACCGGTTTCGCGCACCATGTCGCGGGTGGTAACGCGGCCATGGTCGCGCACGTAGTCGAGAATTTTGACCGCCAGCTCCGGCAGAATGGCGAGTGCGTTCTTCTCGCGCTCCACTTTTACGGCCAGGCGGCGTTTTTGCTGCTGCAAAGCACGCAGAAAAAACAACAGCCAAGGCTGCCAATCCGGAGCCTCGGTACGGATGGTGCCTTGAGTCTGGCGTAAAGCCAGATAGTAGCCTTCTTTGCTGTTCTCAATCACACTTTCCAGTGACGAATACGGCACATAGGCATAGCCGGTCTGTAACAGCAGCAGCGTGGTGAGGATACGGCTTAGACGGCCGTTGCCGTCCTGAAAAGGATGAATTTCCAGAAAGGTGACGATGAAGATGCCGGTTATCAGTAGCGGATGAAGGCGCGCCAGCTCACGGGTATCTTTTAACCACTCCATCAGTTCCTGCATCCGGCGCGGCGTATCGAATGGTGAAGCCGTCTCGAACACGATGCCAATCATTTTCCCGTCTGCGTCAAAGGCTCCCACATCATTGCGCAACGTCTTGTATTCACCGCGATGCCGTTCGTCCTTGTCGCTGTAGCGCAACAGGTCGCGATGAAGCTGCTTGATGTGATTTTCTGTGAAGGGAATGTCAGCCCAAGATTGGAAAATGGTTTCCATCACCTCGGCATAACCGGCAACTTCCTGCTCGTCGCGGCTGGTGAAGCGTTTTATTTCGAGGTTGGCCAGCAGGCGCTCCACCTCGCGGTCGGTCAGCTTGCTGCCCTCAATACGAGTGGAAGAGCCGATACTCTCGATGGTGGCAATGTGTCGTAACGCTTTCAGGCGCTCCGGCGCAAGAGTACCAAGCGCACGCCAGGCGCCTTTGAATTCGTCAATCTCGGCAACCAGAGCAAGCAGCTCCGGCGTGATCTGAAGTGAATCGGTCTTCATCATACCGGAATATATACCGGATTACGCCGGATTGTCTACCCGAAAACCCGGCACTGAAGCAATTACCTCCTCACCGGCAAGCTAAGATAAAATTATGCGTTGCGCAAAGTTAAATTTTTCATCTTTAAACTAAATCAATTCACATGGACGAACAATCAAGCCTAATTGCGCTATTCACCAGCAGTTTTTTAGCTGCCACCCTACTTCCCGGTGGATCGGAGGCTGTACTCGTGGGGGTTTTGCTGGCGTATCCCGATTTGCACTGGCAGGCGCTGATTTTGGCGACGATTGGCAATACGTTGGGCGGGATGAGTTCATATTTGATTGGACGGTTATTGCCGGATGAAAAAGCCGTGCTGAAGAAAGCGGGAGGCAGTGCACGGGGGTTGGAATGGGTACGTCGGCATGGCACGCCCATTCTGCTGCTATCGTGGGCGCCGTTGATTGGCGATTTGTTGTGTGTGGCCGCAGGGTGGTTGCGCGCTAATTGTTTGTGGGCTTTGCTATTTATTGCTGTGGGAAAGTTCGCCCGCTATTGGGTGATTGCGGTTGCGGTGAATTGAGTGGATTTACGATTACGATTCAATTTATTCATCGGTGCGAATAAACTGAATCGTAATGAATCGATTAAACCACTATCAATTTTCAAACAGTTTCTGTAGTTCACCGCTTTGGTACATTTCGGTGACGATATCCGAGCCGCCGATAAACTCGCCGTTCACGTACAACTGTGGAATGGTAGGCCAGTTTGAATAATCCTTGATACCCTGCCTGATTTCCGGATCTGCCAGTACATCGACAGCGTAAATATTATCAACACCACAAGCCTTCAGAATATTCACAGCATTCGCTGAGAAACCACATTGCGGCTGGTCCGGGGTGCCTTTCATATAGAGTACAACCGGGTGTGTGGTCACTTGTTGTTCAATTAAATCTTCAACATTCATAGTGTTAATTTCTCCAAAAGATCATTCCAAAAGTTTTATACAGAAACAAAAAACCGCATTCTAAATTACTACACGAGCGCCCTGCTTATAGCTTACATCAAAAAATTCAATTGACCGCCGCTTACCCGCATTATGCCAGCCAAGTCCGGGTGGGAACAAATATTACTAAAATCCTTCTCCTGCAACAATTGCCGGCACGCAGACGCTTGATCGTAGCCATGTTCCAGCAACAACCATCCGTTATTCATAAGATGATCCGGTGCTTTATCGATGATATGGCTAATGCACGACAACCCGTGATCACCGGCGGATAGCGCCATTGCCGGTTCAAAACGCAGATCGCCTTGTTGCAAATGCGGGTCGTTGTCCGCCACATAAGGCGGATTGGATACGATGAGATCAAATCTTTCCCCGGAAAGTTCATCAAACCAGCTGCCGGTGACGAGTTGCAGATTTTGAATGTGCAGATTCTGCGCGTTCGATTGGCAAACGGCAATCGCAGCCGGAGACAAATCAACTGCGGTGACTTGAGCGCGCGGACGGTGTTTGGCAATGGTCAGCGCGATTGCACCGCTGCCCGTACCCAAATCGAGGATCCGGCAGGATTGATCAAGCGGGATTAACTGCAATGCCAGTTCGACCAATAATTCCGTTTCCGGGCGCGGAATCAGAACCGCTGCGTTGACTTTGAGTGTCAAATCGTAAAAATCCCGCTCCCCGGTCAAATACGCGACCGGCACGCCTTCCATCCGCCGTTGAATCAAGTTTGAGAATTCATCCCATTGCTGCGCAGTCAGTATCTGATCCGGATAAGTCAGCAAGAATGCATGATCGGCATCGAGCACATGCTGCAACAACAAACGCGCGTCGATCCGGTCGATATCGCGGCCAGCTGTTGCTAACGCTTGGGAAATGGTGATGGGTTGCATAGTGATGCAATCAGGAAAATCAACCGCGCGGCTGATTATTCTTGCACGGAAGCGGCTAAGAGTTCTGCCTGGTGCTCCGCCATTAACGCCGAACACAGTTCATCGATATCGCCATCCATAATCTGATCCATTTTATAGAGCGTCAAATTGATGCGATGATCGGTTATGCGTCCCTGGGGGAAATTGTATGTGCGGATCCGTTCCGAGCGTTCGCCGCTGCCTACCAATGATTTCCGTGTGGCGGCTTGTTCCGCATGCTGTTCGCGCATTTGTTTGGCATGGATACGCGCTGCCAGCACGCTTAGGGCTTGCGCTTTGTTTTTGTGTTGCGAGCGTCCATCCTGGCATTCCACCACGATACCGGTTGGCAAGTGCGTAACGCGCACGGCTGAGTCGGTTTTATTGATATGCTGACCGCCCGCGCCGGAAGCGCGGAATGTATCGATGCGCAACTCGGAAGGATTCAACACCACTTCGCTGACTTCATCCGCTTCGGGCATAACCGCCACGGTACAGGTGGAAGTATGCACGCGCCCTTGCGTTTCAGTCACGGGCACCCGTTGCACGCGATGACCGCCGGATTCAAATTTAAGGCGCGAATAAGCGCCTTGGCCGATGATCTTGGCGATAATTTCCTTATAGCCGCCAATGTCCGACAGGCTTTGCGAAATGATCTCAACTTGCCAACCGCGCCTTTCCGCAAAGCGCGAATACATGCGAAACAAGTTTCCGGCAAACAGTGCGGATTCATCGCCGCCGGTTCCGGCGCGGATTTCCAGGAAAATATTGCGTTCGTCGTTGGGATCTTTCGGCAGCAGCTGTTTTTGTATTTCCGATTCCAGTTTCGTCAGTTTTTCCTTTCCCGTCTGTATTTCCACCTCGGCAAAAGCGCGCATTTCAAGGTCGGCATGCATTTCCCGCGCGGTTTGGATGTCGCGTTCGCTTTGCTGGTAGGCGCGGTAGAGTTCTACGATGGGGACGATGTCTGAATGTTCACGCGTCAATTTGCGGTAACTGTCCAGGTCGGCGGTGGCGGATTCGCTGCTGAGCAAATGATTTAATTCCTCCAATCGCACACTCAAGCGAGTGAGCCTGTCCGTGATGTTCTTGTTCATTGCGGGCGATGCAGCTGGTATAACCGGTTAATCAGCTCGACTAATTCTTCACGTTCATCCGCCGCTGCATGATTCAGAATACTGGACGGTACATGCAGGAATTTGTTGGTTAAGCCATTACTGAGCGCTTCGATGACTTTTTTCGGATCTTCGCCTTTCTCCAGCAGCTTGTGCGCCCGTTCCAGCTCATGGCGGCGGTAACGCTCACCTTGGTCACGCAACGCGCGGATGGTCGGCACCATTTCCCGGGTCGCCAGCCAGCGCATGAAATCAACGACGTTGGAATCAATGATGGTTTCGGCCTGTGCCACCGCGTTCTGGCGCGAATCTAATCCTTCCTTCACGATTTCTGCCAAATCATCGACGTAATAGAGAAACACATCATCCAGTTCCGCCACTTCCGATTCCACGTCGCGCGGCACGGCCAGGTCGACGATAAAAATGGGGCGATGCTTGCGGATTTTGATCGCACGTTCGACCATGCCTTTGCCCAGTATCGGCAACGGGCTTGCGGTACACGTCACGACAATATCGTGTAACGCCAACTGTTCCGGTAATTCGCTGAGCGTTATCGCTTGTGCATTGAAACGTTCGGCCAGCGCTTCGGCGCGCTCGACGGTACGGTTCGCCACGGTTATTTTCTTGGGATTACGCGCGGCGAAGTGATTAGCGCACAGCTCGATCATTTCTCCGGCGCCGATAAACAATACACGCTGTTCACTGATATCGCCGAAAATACGTTCGGCCAAGCGCGCGGCGGCGGCGGCCATCGATACCGAGCTGGTGCCGATCTCAGTCGAGGTACGCACTTCCTTGGCAACATAGAAGGTACGTTGAAACAGTTTATGCAGCAATAGACCCAGGGTCCCGGCATGTTCAGCCGATTTCACTGCGCTCTTCAGCTGTCCGAGTATTTGCGGTTCGCCCAACACCATCGAATCTAAACCGCTGGCAACCCGGAAAGCGTGTTTTACGGCGTGTTCGCGAGGGAATTTGTATAAATAGGGATCCAGTTCACGCGTCGGCAAATGATGAAAATCCGCCAGCCACGCCATGGCATCTTCGGGTTTATCGGTGCAGCAATAGACTTCCGTGCGATTACAAGTGGAAACAATAGCGGCTTCTTTAATCGGATTACGCCCGACCAGATCCCTCAGCGCCAATTCCATCGTATTTTCAGGAAAAGTGACCTGCTCACGCACATCTAACGGCGCAGTATTGTGATTAATACCGAAGGCGAATAACTGCATGAGAAATAATGTTAGCCAATGAAAGCAACGGGTAAGAAATAACTCGCGATTATAATATTACGAGCTCTTAAATACCATCAATCAAAATAATTTATTTTACACGTCACTGCTGACCGTAAAATCACCCCTTCAGTGCCACGGTGTGATCGGAATGATCGAAATGCTGTTTTTGGGCGATCCTTCAATAATCCGGTCGCTATAAGTCAAATAAACCAGCACATTCCGCTTTGCATCATAAAACCGCACCACCTGTAACGTTTTGAACAACAGCGATGTATTTTTTTTGAAAACTTCTTTGCCATCTTCATGCCCGTTCTTTATTTTTTCCGGCAATGTAATCGGCCCAATCTGACGGCACGCGATCGAAGCATCCGATGTATCTTCGGCAACACCGACCGCGCCGCCGACTCCTCCGGTTTTTGCGCGGCTTAAATAACAGGTCGCGCCGGGAATCTCGGGGTCATCAAATGCTTCAATAACGATTTTGTCATTCGCACCCAATAATTTGAACTTGGTTGAAACACTGCCGATTTGTTCCGCCACAGCAATACCGGCGGCAAATGACAACAAGCTCAGCATCCCGATAAAATGTACCGCAATTTTCTTTTTACTATTGATCTGAAACCGCATTATCTTCTCCCCGCAACCTTAGTGTCATCCGTTTTTAGTTTATAAACATGCATTCTTAATACACATTCCATAAAATTTGCCTCTGCTGCCATTCGCATTAATTATTAGCCATTGAGTCTCAGGTTACAAGTTAGTTTCATTCCTGCATTCGATTATTGCGATCATTGGATAAAACTGGTGAGATTTCACATCACACCGGAAAGAACCCGGTATTGCGATGTATTTATTGTGTTGGTTAAATTGACAATCATGTCCAAACACAAATGAAGAGATAGTGGAAGGAAATTACCAGATTTTTCTGGTAGGCGCGATTGGACTCGAACCAACGACCCCCACCATGTCAAGGTGGTGCTCTAACCAGCTGAGCTACGCGCCTGGGAAAAGCGGATTCTAACTGAAACCTTTAAACGCCACAAATGTAATTGTTTTAATCGCATGACTTGTTTATCAGCGAAACCAAACATCAATAATGTTCAAAACCTGATTTTCAAGTATACTGCCCCGCTGCAAGAACGATCCAGAGAAGAAAAATTGATCTGGAAGCAATGCGTTAAAACGAGATTAAGATTTTATTAGTAAATAATGGACTGGCATTCGCCAAGGAGAATTTATGCATAAACTGTTACCAAGCGTTTTTTTGTTTTTGATACTTGCTTTACCTTTCAGCGTTTTTGCTCATGAGGGCGAGGACCACAGTCATGACGAGTCGGCATCGGAATTGGATGGAGGAAACGGATGGCGTCTGGTCCGGAAAGTCGAACTGGGTACTTCGGGAAAATTTGTTAATCTAGTACTCATCGATCACGCGGTCTACACCGACAAGACCATCTACAGCGCCGTCATCAACCGGCTTTGCAGCCCTTCCGATCAGTTCTGTAGAATCAGATTCTGGAGTGAAGAACGCTTTGTGCCTGAAACTGCCGCGCTAACCGTGGAACAAAATAAACAACTCCGCGCCGACTATCTCGTGAATAAAACAGCTGGCATGCATCATTTACGCTGGTCTTGCACGGTTGACCCGGACAAGACCCACTGCTTCTAATAGTTGATTCCGCTACTGATCGCAACAATCCTGGATAAGAGTGCCGTAATACGAGAATTACAGACCGTAATTCTAAATATGCAACGCACGCTTATCCACGCCAAGTGCAGCTTCATGAAATACTTCAGATAACGACGGATGCGCATGAACTATGCAGGCGATATCTTCACTGCTGGCGGAAAATTTCATCGCCATTACTGCTTCCGAAATGAGTTCCGACACGTGCGGGCCGATCATATGAACACCCAATACGCGATCGGTTTTCTCGTCCGCCAGCACTTTGATAAAGCCGCTTGTTTCACCCATGGCTCGCGCGCGTCCGTTGGCAATAAACGGAAACTGGCCTGATTTATAAGCGATACCGGCCGCTCTCAATTCCTGTTCGTTTTTACCCACCCAGGCAATTTCCGGCGCTGTATAAATGACCCACGGCACCGTATTGAAATCCACGGTTTCAAGCTCGTCGGTTTGTCCTTTTTCCACATGCTGAATCATTTCGGCAACGGCCACTCCTTCTTCCGAAGCTTTGTGCGCCAGCATCGGCCCGCGCACCACGTCACCCACGGCATACACATTAGCTAGATTGGTACGGCAGTATTGATCGACCACAACAAATCCGCGCTCGTCCACCTGTAAACCGTTTTCCTGAACACCCAGTCCCGCAGTGTTCGGAATGCGGCCGATGGCCACGATCAACTTGTCGATTTCCAGAACCTGCTCCTGATTATTTGAGTCGCTATAACCGACCGTGACAGTATCATCGGTTACTTTGACCGATTTGATATTGACGCCGGTATTGATTTGCAAACCCGTTTCTTTGGCAAAAATACTTTTCGCTTCCTTGGCGATTTGCTCATCCGCTGCCATCAAGAAACCCGGCATTGCTTCGAGAATCGTGACTTCCGCACCCAGCCTGCGCCACACGCTGCCCATTTCGAGACCGATCACCCCCGCACCGATGACACCCAGCCGCTTGGGTACTTCCGTCAATGCCAAGGCACCGGCATTATCCAGAATCATGACATTATCCACTTCGGCAAAAGGCAATGGGCGCGGAACCGATCCGGTTGCGACGATGACATGTTTGGCCTGAATTGTCTCGGCAGTGCCGTTATCGTCTACTTTGATCTGCCAGGTATTGGCGGATGCTTCCCGTTTCAACAGGGTTCCCCGGCCATGCATCGATTTCACTTTGTTCTTCTTGAACAACGACGCAATGCCGGTGGTAAACATAGTCACAATCTTGTCTTTACGCGCAATCATGACCGGAACATCGACGGATACATTCTCCGCCGTGATACCGTGCGCGGACACCTTGTGTTGAATCTGGAAATAATTTTCCGAGGATTCCAATAACGCCTTGGATGGAATACAACCGACGTTTAAACAGGTGCCGCCAAGACTGGCTTTGCCTTTGGGATTTTTCCATTCGTCGATACACACGGTATTCAAACCCAGTTGCGCACAGCGGATTGCCGCCACATAACCGCCGGGACCCGCACCGATTACTGCTACATCAAATGTTTCTGACATGATTAAACCTTATGGGAAGATCGTAATGAGGGAGTAATTTTAAAGTAAAACAAAATGACTGTTGATGATTTGTTTTGACTGGCAGGCTTAGTTCACTACAGCGGCAGCTCCCCGCTTTCACAGCCAATGCCGCTGATTTCACGTACTGCCTGCACGTAATCGCCATTTTCGCGCAGTTTTGTCAGTGAGCCGGAATGATTTCTGGCATGCATACGCGCCAAACGGGAGAGGCTGGTAGCCGTCATTTCCCACTGCAAGCCATTTAAAATCTCATCCGCACCGGTGGAATTATTGCACACCAGTATCATGTCGCAACCCGCAGCCAGTGCCGCTTGTGCGCGTGACAACATCGATTCGAGAAATTCTCCGGCGCCGCGCATCGTCAAGTCGTCACTGAAAATACAACCTTCAAATTGCAGCTGCTCGCGCAAAATTTTCTGTAACCAGATGGTGGAAAAACCGGCCGGTCTCGCATCCACTGCCGGGTAAATGACATGCGCCGGCATTATTCCGGCCAAGCCAAAATCAATCATCTGCTGGAAAGGAATCAGATCGTTCATTTCGATATCGATGTAACTGCGCTGATCGATAGATTTTTGCAGATGGGAATCGGCCTTGATATAGCCGTGACCCGGAAAATGCTTGCCGACCGCGAGCATGCCGCCTTTTTTCAATCCGAGCATCAATTGATGCGCCAGATCGGCAACGGCACGCGGATCCTGGTGAAAAGCGCGATCGCCGATCACGCCGCTTTGTCCGTGATCGATATCCAACACCGGCGTAAAGCTGAAATCGACATCGCATGCGTTTAACTCCGCCGCCAGCACATAACCGGTCTGTCTGGCGAGATGACGCGCGCGCGCGGGCTGCTTATCCCAGATTTTTCCCAGCTCACGCATCGCGGGTATGCGCGTAAAATCTTCCCGGAAACGTTGCACGCGGCCGCCTTCATGATCGACGGCAATCAATAGGTGCGGGCTGCGTAACGCATGAATTTGCTGCGTCAATTCTGTCAATTGACGGTGATTGTCATAATTGCGTGTGAACAGAATCACACCGCCGGTGAGCGGGTGCAGCAGCCTGCGCTTATCGTCCTCGGTCAGCTGCGTACCGGCGATATCGAGCATCACGGGACCCAGCGGCACGATTATCTTTCCAGCACGACAAAGGCGCACACCATATTGATCTCATCGCTGATGGAAAGATGGTGCTGCGTAATGCCTTTATCGTTAATGAGTTGATCTAGCTCGGGATGAAACTGAAAAAAAGGCTTACCCAGATCGTCATGAGTAATCGTGATATACGTGAAATTCACCGGATGGCGCAATCCCGTACCTATCGCTTTAGATAATGCTTCCTTGGCGGCAAAACGGCCGGCCAGATACAAAACCGGCTTGCTGCTCGAATGGTATTCCTGCCATTCGCTGTCGGTTAAGATGCGCCGCGCAAAGCGCTCGCCATAGCGGTCCAGCGATTGCGCGATGCGCGCCGACTCGACAATATCGGTGCCAATACCGTAGATCATCCACGCGCCTCAAGCATCAACTGCTTCATTTCCTGCACCGCCTGCTTAAAACCAACAAAAATCGCCCGCGCGACAATCGCGTGACCGATATTCAATTCGGAAATAGCGGGAATAGCAGCGATGGTTTGCACATTGTCATAATGCAAACCGTGTCCGGCATTGACTTTCAGACCCAGATCGATACCCAGCGCAACCGCTTTCCGGATAGCGGCAAATTGTTCTGCTTGCACTTGTGGCGTATGCGCATCGGCAAAACCGCCGGTATGAATTTCGATAACCGGCGCACCCGCGCGCGCAGCCGCATCAATTTGCAGCGGATCGGCATTGATGAACAACGAAACCCGAATCCCCACTTGCGCCAGTTTCTGGCATGCGCGCTGAACTTGCTCAAAATGCTTGACCACATCGAGTCCGCCTTCGGTCGTCAACTCTTCGCGCCGCTCCGGGACCAGGCAAATGTCGTGCGGCTTAATGCGCAATGCGATACCGATCATCTCGTCGGTCACCGCGCTTTCCAGATTCATCCGGGTAGTTAACCGGTCACGTAAAATCTCGACATCGCGATCCTGTATGTGACGGCGATCTTCGCGTAAATGCAGTGTAATCGCATCTGCTCCGGCGGATTCCGCGATCAATGCCGCTTCGATCGGATCCGGATAGTTTGTGCCGCGCGCCTGCCGTAATGTCGCCACATGATCAATATTGACGCCGAGTTCAATCATCATTGCAATTTCCCAAGAAAAGCCCGTTAGAAAAAACTTCTAACACATTATTCGTAACCAAGATTTCTTAATACACTTTCGTTATCAGCCCATCCGCTTTTCACTTTCACCCACACCTCCAAATAGACTTTTTCACCCAGCAGCAATTCCATGTCTTTACGTGCCTGAGTCGCTATCTGCTTCAACTTTTCACCTTTCTTACCAATGATAATCGCTTTCTGGTTCGGTTTCTCAACCAAAATGGTGGCATAAATCTTGTGCACCCCATCTTCCTGCTTAAATTGATCGACCACGACACTGGTCGAATAGGGAATTTCGTCGCCGACCAAGCGGAATAGTTTTTCCCGGATAAATTCTCCCACAATAAAGCGCTCACTGCGATCCGTCACTTCATCTTCACCATATAAAGGCGGATTCTCGGGTAAATACTGACGGATAGTAGTCAGAAGCTCCGGTAATTGGATTTTATGCATGGCGCTGACCGGTATGACGTCGGCGAATTTAAAAGTATTACCCACTTCCTTTAAAAACGGGAGCAACCGATTCTTGTCAGCCAACTTATCAATTTTATTGATCACCAAAATAACCGGAACCTGCTCAGGCAGAATTTTAAGCGTCGCAAGATCGCGCTGATCAAACCGCAGCGCTTCGATGACAAACAAAATAACGTCCACATCCTGCACGCTTTGCGTAACCACCCGGTTCATGGCCGTGTTTAAACGGTTGATAAATTGCGTCTGGAAACCAGGTGTATCCACGAAAACGTACTGCGTTTGCTGGTCCGTCAAAATACCGTTGATGCGGAAACGAGTCGTTTGGGCTTTTCGGGAAGTAATGCTGATTTTTTGTTGCAACAGCTTATTTAGTAATGTCGATTTACCCACATTGGGACGGCCGATAATGGCGATGTAGCCAGTGCGGAAATGGGCTGCAACAATCATACTAAGAAATCTTGGGTTGTCATATCGTGTTATCTGGAATAACTGTCACATTAAGGATACGCATGATGCAAGCAAATTTCGTCATAAGCCAGCTTTGCCGCTGCCTGCTCCGCGCCACGCCGGCTGGTGCCTTCTCCCGAAGTACGGATATCGAATGCCGGTATCACGCACTCCACTTGAAATTTCTGCTTATGCGCTTTACCGCTGGTGGTAACCACCACATACTCCGGCAGCGCCAGTTTCTGGCTTTGTAAAAATTCCTGCAATAAAGTTTTCGGATCCTTGCCTTGCGTTTTAAAATCGATATCCTGCATCAAGGGCAAATAGAGCGTTCTAATAACTTCTTCCGCCTGTGCGTAATTACTGTCCACATAGATGGCGCCCAACACGGCTTCCAGGGCATCAGCCAGAATCGATGGGCGGTGGCAGCCGCCACTCCTGAGCTCACCCTCACCCAATCTTATCAATTGATCGATCTGCAAGTTCAGCGCCATGCCGGACAGCGCTTTCTGATTGACAAAATTGGCGCGCAAGCGCGATAAATGGCCCTCGGGAAGATCCGGGAAGTGTGTATAAATCAATCCGGCGATCGCACAATTCAGTACCGCATCGCCAAGAAATTCAAGCCGTTCATTATGCGCTGCGCTATGACTTCGATGCGTCAATGCTTCCTGTAACAACTGGGGTTGTGTAAATGTATACCCCAGGCGTTTACAAAACTGATCGAACAACAATGGATGATTACTCGGTAGCGACATTGGATACGATATTTCCGCTATCACTCGCTGGATGCTTGAAAGTCAATTTGCAGGGAAATATTGGAAACCAGGGGTATTTGGACTACGTAGCTCGCACTGAGTACAATGCGGCCATTTTCCTTATTGATTTTAATATCCTGCCCATTGATAGATTTAATATTATCGATTTGAGCGCGCTTATCAAACAGTATTTTTATTTGACTCGGGCTTGTGGTCTGCGTATCGATATCTTTCACAATGGCAGCCAAATTTCTTTTGATCGATGAGAATTCAATATAAGCAGGTGCAACTTTCAAACCGGAAATTGAAACCAGAATTAAAATCACCGCCCAGACGAGCAAACCGGATAAGCTAATCCCCCTTTGTTTTTGCCGCAGCGTATGATATCTCATGCTTTCTTCCACATTTAAAAAAGCTTATCGATTATTTAATGGATAGCCCGATACGATCAAAGCTTCCAAAGTTCCACCAAATCATGAAGGCTTTGCCGACAATATTTTCCTCCGGAACAAACCCCCAGTAACGGCTATCGCTGCTACTGTCGCGATTATCCCCGAGGGCAAAATAATTTCCCGGTGGCACTTCACAGGTAAATCCCGTGCGGTGGTACTTGCAGTTATCGCGAAACGGAAAATCCCTGACATTCGAGTATTGCAGTCCTTTAACATCCTGATTAATCAGAATAGAATGACTTTCTTCCTTGCTGAGATATTCCGAATAACGATCGGAATAAATATAGCCGTGCCCAGACTCGACATATTTGTAATCGCCGTCATAGTCCATTTTGATCACTTCACCATTAATAATCAGCTGCTTATTATGATAAGTGATCACGTCGCCGGGCAGTCCGACTACACGCTTGATATAATCAATCGAAGGATCCTCAGGATAGCGGAATACCAGCACATCGCCACGCTTGGGCTCATTCATATCGATAACTTTCTTGTTGATAACCGGCAGCCGGATTCCATAGGTATATTTGTTGACCAAAATGAAATCGCCAACCAGCAGCGTCGGTATCATCGACCCGGAAGGAATTTTGAATGGCTCGATCACAAAAGAGCGCAAGCTGAAAACGATCAGAATGATTGGAAAAAAGCTCTTGGGATATTCGATCCACCAAGGTTCACTTTCTCCTTCGGCGCGTTTATTTTTCCAAAACAGAAAATCCAGTAAATAAATACAACCGGTAATCACCAGCAGTACGAACAAAATCAAAGGAAAATTCATTGCGATTCCTTCGATGACACATGAAATATCGTATTAAAGCAATCCGGCTTTAATTCAAAACCGGACAATAGAACTGTATTTTTACGCTTCATTATTTATTATCAACCTGCAAAATTGCCAGAAATGCTTCTTGCGGAATTTCCACATTACCCACCCGTTTCATTCTCTTTTTACCTGCTTTTTGCTTCTCCAGCAACTTTCGTTTACGGGATATATCGCCACCGTAACATTTTGCCAACACATTCTTGCGTAACGCTTTGACTGTCTCGCGCGAGATGATATGCGCACCGATGGCCGCCTGCACGGCAATATCGAACATCTGACGCGGAATCAATTCACGCATTTTTTGCACCAATTCACGTCCGCGGTAGTGACTGTTGCTGCGGTGAATGATCAGCGACAACGCATCGACTTTATCGCCATTAATCAACACATCCAGTTTCACCAAATCGGAAGCGCGGAATTCCTTGAATTCATAGTCCAATGAAGCATAACCGCGGCTGGTCGATTTCAAGCGGTCGAAAAAATCCATTACGACTTCATTCAATGGCATCTCATAGGTCAGCATTACTTGCTTACCCATATACTGCATATTCGTCTGGTTGCCGCGTTTGCTTACGCACAAGGTAATCACCGCACCCACATATTCTTCCGGCACGATGATGGTGGATGTAATAATCGGTTCGCGTATCTCTTCGATTTTAGAGAGATCAGGAATCTTGGACGGATTCTCAATTTCGATCATGGTGCCATCGCGCAACAGTACTTGATATACCACTGTCGGTGCAGTCGTAATCAAATCCATATCGTATTCTCTTTCCAGCCTTTCCTGCACAATGTCCATATGCAGCAGCCCAAGAAAACCGCAACGGAAACCAAAACCCAATGCTTGCGATACTTCCGGTTCAAAGTGCAACGATGAGTCGTTCAGCTTCAGTTTCTCCAGAGCTGAACGCAGAGCATCGTACTGATTGGATTCCACCGGGTATAATCCGGCAAATACCTGCGGCTTAATTTCTTTAAAGCCTTGCAGCGGTTTTTCCGCCGGATTGGTGGCCAATGTTACCGTATCGCCCACTTTGGCCGTATCCAGCTCTTTAATGCCGGAAATGATAAACCCCACTTCTCCGGCGCTAAGCGAATCGCGATTTAAGGATTTTGGCACGAACACTCCAACCTGCTCGCATAACTGAACCGCTTTGCTCGCCATCAACAAAATTTTATCGCCGGGTTTCAGCGTGCCGTCCATAACTCTGACCAATATCACGACACCGACATAATTATCGAACCAGGAATCGATAATCAATGCTTTCAGCGGTGCTTTAGGGTCACCTTTTGGTGCGGGAATTTTTGCGATCAATGCTTCTAGAACATCCGCGACACCTTGCCCCGTTTTCGCACTGATTCTGACGGCGTCGTGCGCATCGATTCCGATAACTTCCTCGATATTGTCGATAACCCGTTCCGGGTCCGCAGCCGGCAAATCAATTTTGTTGAGCACCGGAATGACTTCGACCCCCTGCTCAATTGCGGTATAGCAATTGGCAACCGTTTGCGCTTCAACGCCCTGCGAGGCATCAACCACCAGGAGTGCGCCTTCGCAGGCCGCTAACGAGCGCGAAACTTCATAGGAAAAATCAACGTGCCCGGGCGTATCGATCAAATTCAGCAAGTAAGTTTCACCATTTCTAGCCTTATAACGCAATGCCGCCGTCTGAGCCTTGATGGTAATGCCTCTTTCGCGTTCCAAATCCATGGAATCCAGGACTTGTTCTTCCATTTCACGATCAGACAAGCCGCCGCATAAGTGAATAATACGGTCTGCCAGTGTCGATTTGCCGTGATCAATATGGGCAATGATGGAGAAATTACGAATATGCTGCATCAGGATATGAGATATAAAAATATTTCCAGTACTATAAGATTAACGCCGCTGGACTGGAAATTAAAATATTGTATTGGCAGTTAAAAGAGGCAGCATTCTAACGAAATTCAGCAAGATAATCATCTAAAGCTGCTAAATCCAGAAAATAGTGACAGATTTCCTGGCCGTTATGCGAGGACATCAACACGGGAATTTTGTCCCCGTAGCGGGCAACCAGCTCAGGATCGGAATCAATATCAATCACCTGAAAAGCGAAAGATACTTGCGCCTGCAAGTTTCGCAGCGCAAGTATCATGTCCTGACACAGATGGCATTCTTCACGGCCATAAACGATCAATTCGGGTACTTGATCCACGGCCTCCGGGCCGGATTCAGTCTTTTTTGTCATCGTCGGTAAGCTTCATCGTGATAAAAGTCGTGATATCGCTTCGCTTAACAAGCAAAGCGATATTCTTTCCGCTCTTGACCTGACCCAACAATTCATTAAATTGCTCAACAGTTTTCACGTCCTTACTGTTTAAGCCCAGAATGATATCGCCAATGCGGATTCCCGAGCGGCTAGCGATACCGGGCTGCATATCTTCAACCAGCAAGCCATTGGCAATCTCGAGTTGTTTCTTTTGCTCGTCATTAATCTCGCTTAGTGCCAATCCCAAGCGATTCGACGTATTCGTTTTTTTACCTTGTTTCTGTTTGCGATTTTCCGCCGCGTCATCGGAAGGTGTTTCTCCGACTTCGACTTTGATTGTTTTCAAAGCGCCCTCTCGCCAAACTTCTATCGATACTTTGGATTTCGGTTTGGTATTGCCAACTATACGCGGCAAATCTGCCGAGGTTCCCACCTCTTTTTCATCAAACTTCAGAATAATATCGCGTGGCTTGATCCCCGCTTGATCGGCAGGACCACCTTTTTCCACTGAAACAACCAGCGCGCCGTTACTGTCGGATAAACCGAACGACTCCGCGAGCTCTTTGGTAACTTCCTGGATCATCACACCGATTCTTCCCCGGCTCACTTTACCATTAGCTTTTAATTGATCCGCAATTTCGGTTGCAACATTAATCGGTATGGCGAATGATAATCCCATGAACCCGCCAGTCCGGCTGTATATCTGGGAGTTGATCCCAACCACTTCACCGCGCATATTGAACAGCGGGCCGCCGGAATTTCCGGGATTGATCGCCACATCGGTTTGTATGAATGGAACATAATTTTCCTGCGCCAGAGAACGTCCTTTTGCGCTCACGATACCGGCCGTCACACTGTGTTCAAAACCGAACGGTGAGCCGATTGCAACCACCCACTCACCCACTTTGAGATTTTCCGGATTCCCTTGCGTCACTTTAGGCAAATCCGTGGCATTGATTTTAATTAAAGCAATATCGGTTTTCCGGTCAGTACCAATGATCTCAGCAGTAAACTCCCGTTTGTCATTCAGCTTTACCGTAATTTCATCAGCCGTTTCAACAACGTGTGCATTCGTCAGAATATAACCGTCCGCACTGATGATAAAACCGGAACCCAAAGACTTTGGCTCTGATCTTCTCGGCGCGGGGAAAGGTTGCATGTGCCGCTTAAAGAAATCGTAAAACGGCGAATTTTCCGGAAGACCCTGTATTTCAGGGAGAACCTGACTGTTCACCGCATCTGCGTTCTGCATCGCGCTGATATTGACTACCGCAGCGCCATGTTTTTCAACAAGCCCGGTAAAGTCGGGTAATTGATTGGTTTGTGCGAATGCTGATGAGGTATACAAAAACAACATCATTAATATCAATCGAAGCATGATTTTTATCCTTATTTTACGTTTGGCAAGCAATCAACGTGGGTATACATCACTTTTTTAACCGTCGAACCGGGAAATATGTTCAATTTTTCTTGTGGATATCGATGGGAAGCGGAAGAATTTTACAGGTTCGGTATGCTTTGACTTGCGGAAATTAATCTTTTTTAACAACAGAATCGCCTATTAGTTTAATGGTTACCAGTGGAACTTCACCGACTGTCGTTATTTTATTATCATTGAGTGTGCGAACATAGATATTTATCGCACCACGGCTAGTAAAGAAACCAGGAACCGGTGACGGCGCATCCTTACTAATCGGTTCGATAAACACCGAAACTGTTGCAAGTCCGTCAGATACGGCAATATGATCGACCAGAGCAGGCTTTTCGGTTAAATTGCGCTTCATTTCAACCAATTTCCGGAAGCCTGCGGGAAGACTCTTGACCTGCCACGGTAATTCACCTTCGGCTAAAATTGAGGTCAGTAATTTTGTTGTTTCCCACTCGCCTGAAATCAGCGATTGGTTCGGTTTCAATTGGCTGGAAGGAATGTCTCCATCGATCTCCAGTTGTGCAAAAGCAAATTGCTCAATGATTTGATTGCCATTGATCACAGCCACCTTCACCGGCACTCCGGTTGCAGTGTCAATCCAAAATTTATGACCATATCGTAATGAATCCCTCGGAGTCAGAGATAAGACCTGGCACTCATGATCCGCAATCCGTTCGCGGCCGATTTCCTTGACGGAGTAATTCTCGTCAACGTTATCTAATGGTAAAGGGAGAATATCAGGAAAGAATTTACGAAACCAACGTTTTTCAGTATATATTTTTTTACTTTCAGGAAGATAACACTGCATCTCATCGTTATTTCGAAAAACAATACGCGGCAGTCCGTCCAGCACTTCAATTTTTTCATATTCACCGGTTGGACCAGCCTTGTGCACAATGCGAGAGGTCTCTATATGGCCATCGGCATAATAAACGAACGTTCCGGAGTAATTATGGCGGCGTGGCGCGTCAGCCATTTTCTTTAACCAACCCAGCGCACTCTGCGTTGAACGAGATAACTCTTGCGCAACCGCTGTTTGAAGGCCTACTACTAGCAGTAAAAATAGCGAAAACAGCGCGAATATTTTACGGCTAATCATCTACCATATCTTTCGTGGTATTCAGTCACGTTATTGACATTGGTAACCTGCCCATTCATCGTGATACCTGGAGAGAATTCCCGGTGCACGAACAGGTAATCATTCATTTCAACCGGGGGATGCGAGTAATTATGAATTAAAGGAGGAGAAGAAACTGTGACGGGTGTGGCAGTTAAGTTATTATCGCGTTTTGATTGTTCAGCTATCATAACCTGCTGCGGTTTATAGAGATTGTTCATTATAACCCACCCCGAAACCATCGCTATCACCGAGGCAGCCATTGAAAAGGCCAGAACTTTATGTGTTTGTTTCTTTTCAATGTCACGAGAGCTATTATTAGGAGAGAGTATGGTTGGTTCGGCTTTTAACTTTTGGCTGACGCTAGCGGATATATTCATCGATAATCGAGATGATTGCCGCAGCGCATCGCCAATCACGTGATACGTTTTCCATTCATCCCGCAGATCATCACCTTTTTTTATCGCTTCAATAATATTTGAAACATCTTGCTGATCAAGCTCACCATCCATCAATGCAGATACTTTACTTTTCACATTACCACCTCTTGTCTTTACTTGTCCCTAGCAAAGGACGCAACTGTTCAGATATCGCTTCACGTGCGCGAAATATGCGCGAACGTACAGTCCCAATGGGACAACTCATAATATTTGCAATTTCTTCATAACTTAACCCATCAATTTCTCTTAAAACAATCGCTGTACGCAATTCTTCAGGTAACGAATCCAACGTCTGATTTACTGTTTGAGCAATTTCTTGGCTCATCAGTTCACTTTCAGGCGTATTCATCTCCTTCAACAAACCGCTATCTTCAAAATCTTCGGCATCTTCATTGTCAAATCCTTGCAATGTCGGCAGCTTACGCCCCTGAGATACCAGAAAATTCTTTGCTGTATTGATACCAATCCGGTACAGCCACGTATAAAAAGCACTATCTCCACGAAATGAAGGTAATGCTCTATATGCTTTGATAAAAGCTTCTTGCGTAACATCCTCAACCTCAGCTGAGTCACGAATGAACTGTGACAATAAACGAGCCAGCTTACGTTGATATTTAATGACTAGTAGATCAAATGCATGCTTATCTCCGCCTTGAACTCGTTCTACTAACTGTTGATCGATCTCCCGATCACCCATACAACCTGATCCCTGAGCATTTTAAATGAATTTATAGTTTCTTCTTGTTCCATTAAATGTAGCATAATGACACAACAGAACAAGTATACATATCCAAATGAATCTCGGGAACTACGTAATTGCATCATCATTGTTTCAGAGACAATTAATCCTATCGATTAGTTCACAATTCAGTTTTTTAGCATCAGTAAAAGCAAATCCATGTATACAGATTGAAGCACTCCGAGTCTGTTATTATTCAGCCTATCAATTACAAAAATAGATGGCCGAGTTTGATGCCTAAAAACAATTTCGATACGCTGATCATTGGCAGTGGATTAGCTGGGTTCACGCTGGCATTACATTTAGCACAGCATAAAAAAATCTGTATCGTGACTAAGCTAAGTGCTGATTCGGGTGCCAGCTCATGGGCGCAAGGGGGAATTGCAGCGGCATTATCCGATAACGATTCTCCATCACAACATGTACAAGACACATTGATCGCCGGAGCCGGCTTATGTGATAAGGACATCACGCAATACATCACTGAAAATGCAGCCAATGCGATTCATTGGTTGATAGATCAAGGTGTTATTTTCACCAGCGACAAAACAAGCGAAACCGGATATCACCTGACAAAAGAAGGTGGTCATAGCATACGGCGCATTATTCATAGCGGTGATGCGACAGGTAAAGCTGTACAGCAAGCCTTAATCCGGAAAATACAAACGCATCCGAATATTTTAGTACTGGAACATCATATCGCCATCGATCTGATTACCAGCGACAAGTTATCCGATTATGCTCAAACGCAGCATAAACGATGCTTTGGCGCTTATATCCTCGACAAAAAACAAGATAAAGTGCTTACTTTTACAGCGCAAAACACTGTATTAGCGACAGGTGGAGCCAGCAAGGTCTATCTCTACACGACCAATCCGGACACCGCCACGGGTGACGGTATTGCAATGGGCTGGCGTGCGGGTTGCCGGATTGCCAATATGGAATTCATTCAGTTTCACCCGACTTGCCTCTATCATCCGCATGCAAAATCGTTCTTGATCAGTGAAGCCGTGCGCGGCGAAGGCGGTTTATTAAAACTGCCTAACGGCGACCGCTTCATGCCACGGCATGATGAACGCGCCGAACTCGCGCCGCGCGACATCGTGGCTCGCGCTATTGACTTTGAAATGAAAAAAAGAGGACTGGATTGCGTCTATCTGGATATATCCCACAAACCTGCCGACTTTCTCAAAGAACATTTCCCGACCATTTACGCCCGCTGCCTGGAATTGGGAATCGATATCACCCGGGAACCGATTCCGGTTGTTCCGGCAGCACACTACACATGCGGCGGGGTGGTGACTGACAAGCACGGCAAAACCGACTTGGATAACCTATATGCCATCGGAGAAACAGCCCATACCGGATTACACGGCGCCAATCGTTTAGCCAGTAACTCTCTGCTGGAATGTCTGGTATTGGCTCAGGCTGCGGGAATCGATATCGCCAATCAGCCGATGAATGGACTGCCCAAGCTGCCCGATTGGGATGAAAGCCGGGTTACAGATGCGGATGAAGAAATTGTCATCGCGCACAACTGGGATGAACTGCGCCGCTTTATGTGGAACTATGTCGGCATTGTGCGAACAACCAAACGATTGCAACGCGCGCAGCATCGCATTGCGTTATTACGCGAAGAAATCGAGGAATACTATACAAACTTCCGTGTTACCAGTGACTTGCTAGAGCTGCGCAATCTCGTCGATAGCGCCGATCTCATTGTGCGATGCGCCATGCTGCGCCATGAAAGCCGGGGATTGCACTATAGCAAGGATTACCCGGATACCTTGCCGGTAGCGCAAGATACGATACTGCAGAGAGAAATTTAAGAGCAACTGAAAACTGTGCTTAACTTTTCAACACCTAAGCCGGTGTAACCGGCTTAGGTTAATAACAGAACAACCCTATTTTTAAATAGATTAATTTAAAAGATTAACTGCATTTTCCTGTTTCGGAACCATCACTATTGGTCTCTGTACCATCATCTTTCACACAAGAATTTTGGCAGACGCCTGATTTTTTACAGGACTTTCCCGCTGGCAGGCTTTTCTTATCAATACAAGTGCCATCTACCAAATAACACACTTGGTTTGCTCCGCAAGCTGATTTTCCATCTTTCTCGGTATCCAGGCTACAAGCGGCAAAAGCCTGGCTGGTAGCAAACACCATTGCAATAACTAATACCAATGCATGAACAGTTTTTTTAAACATATTTTCTCCATTTTTAATTTACAAACAAAGGACTCCCTCTTTGCACAATTAGGATAACAGAAAAATTTTCCATTGCGTGCAAATTGTTTTTATCGCTCATGTGGAAAAATACTTCAGAATAAACAGCCTACTTACATTCCCCAAGGTGCACACCACCATCAAAACGCTAAACACCATGCACGTATTCTGTTGAGCGCAGTTTGGCATGAAATACACCCGCCATCGTTAACCGGCCGCCATGATCATTTGCCAGTTTCTTGATCCTGCTTCCATTTCCATCGCAACCAAACCCGCAACCGCCTGAATTCATCCACTTTGATGCTATCGGGCAATATCACGACACTACGGATAAAAAATTTACCGGCCGGTTGCAGACTCATCACGGTAAGATAAGGAGCGACAAAAGTGCTGCCCAATATGCGGCAAGTGATCGATTGTCCGGATCGCGTTGTTACAATACAGCACATATCCTCCTTCAGCTGCAAAGCGATCACCGCATCATTTGCACTGAGCAATGCATCTTTACGCAGGTAATAGAGCAGACTGATAATCAGCAAGACAACGATGACAGCCTTTACTTCCAAGGGTAACGCCAGCGGCCATAAAAAGCTGGCAGCAATCAGATGCGCCAGACTCAATATCGCCACAAGCCGGTAGGAAGATTGAAGATGAATAAACAAATCAGGCATATTTAAAATCGCTTTTCCAGCCTTGACACTCACAGAAAATAAAATCACCCGGTGCAAAGCGCAATCTCCCGCAGCGCACGCTTGCTTTCACCCGGATTGAGTATCGTATAATCAGTGCCCGTTTATTCATCCGTAGCTTTTGTATGAACCCAGCATGGCAAACCTTTTTACGTGATCGTCACGCCGTCATTGAAAATGATAGCGTGGTACATTTTGGCAACATCACAACCGAGCTTCAAGAGACACCAACAGCCACCGTCATGGCTGATCTATCCCATCACAGCCTAATTCGTTTTTCCGGTGAGGACGCAAAAACTTTTTTGCAAAACCAACTCAGTTGCGATATCCGGGAAATCAATCCAAATCAGGCGCAATATGGCAGCTACTGCACTCCTAAAGGCCGGATTCTGGCAACTTTCCTGCTCTGGCAGCACCATGACGATCTTCTCATGCAATTGCCCGCCGGCTTATCCGCTGCCATACAAAAGCGGTTAACCATGTTTGTGCTGCGCGCCAAAGTGCGGTTGACTGATGCCAGTAATGACTTGGTCCGAATCGGTGTCGCAGGTCCCGATGCCGCCATGCTGATTAAAGATGTAACCGGTTTAGCATGCCATTTTGATCATCCGTTGCAAGTCGCGCATGATGGCGCACTGAGCGCTCTTTGTCTGTCTCCGCAACGTATCGAATTGATCACCTCAGTTGAAAATGCACCCGCACTCTGGCAGCGTCTTGATCAACAGGCCAAACCGGTTGGCGTGGATTGCTGGAATTGGTTAAATATCGAATCGGGAATTCCGGTTATATTGCCCGAGACCCAGGAAATGTTTCTGCCGCAGATGGTCAATTTGGACGCCATTGGCGGTGTCAGTTTCAAAAAAGGCTGCTATCCGGGGCAAGAAATTGTGGCACGCACGCAATACCTCGGGAAACTCAAACGGCGCATGTTTTTGGCGCATATCGGCTCGACACAAACCATTAAAGCGGGCGATGCGCTCTACAGCAACGACATGGAAGATCAATCCAGCGGCAACATTGTCAATGCGACACCGTCACCGCAAGGGGGTTTTGATGTTTTAGCCGTTATTCAACAAAGTAGTATTGACACCGGTGAGATACATTGGCAATCGCTGCAAGGGTCAACGCTGGAAATTAAGCCGCTGCCCTATTCATTGCCGGCGTAAAAACACAGCGGCTCATCACCGCTTATTGAGTCACTTTATTGTTTCTCAACAGCTTGCGCTTGCGGCTTAGGTTGATTGGAAAAATTCAAATTATCGGGTGCATTGGTCCCTCCCGTCACAACAAACGTCATTGCTTCTTCAGTCGTCCAATCCGTCAGAACGACATCGTCCATCGGCACAATTTCGATATAACCGGAAGTTGGGTTGGGCGCGGTCGGTACATAAACCGCAGCAAGCTTTCTTCCGCTGTTTTTATCCGTTATGACTTTCGTGATAAACCCGACCGCTTTCATTTCTGACGATGGGAAGCTGATCAGCACAACACGTTGCCCGGTAACCGGCGGCTGACTGACCGTGTGCAAGAAACGTTTGGTGGCGCCATAAATTGTTTGCACCAGAGGCAGTCGAGCCAAAATATTTTCATAAATACCGATGACTTTCTTGCCAATGACAAAAGAAGCCAGCAAACCGATGCCATAAAGACTCACAATCGTTAGCAATGCAGCCACTGCATGCTGAAAATTGGAATCGAGAAGCCAGCTGGCCGTGGTATCCGAAAATGGCCGGACAGCACGCGCCATCCCCTTTAACAAAGGATCTCCGATCTGTGCCAATAAATTCAATAAAAAATCAAATACCAGCCACGTCACCCACAGCGGCGCCACGGTAAGAAAACCGATGAGAATATAGCGAGCTAGATGGGCAGAACGTGCTGCAGGCTGCTCCTGATTACTTTCTGTTGACATGCTTTAAAATTTTCTCCCGCCAAGTGTGTATGATCCAAGCTTTATTTTCTTCCGGTCAAAAGGTACAAACCACCGGAAACCGGCCGTCCATAAAACTGGTTATGATAATATTATTTTGCGTGAAACCAATGCAAATATTAGAAATATCATATACTGGCAAGCCTGCGGCGTTCTTGGTAAAATCGCGGGGCACGCTGCAATAATTTCTGACATAGATCGACTGGCATTGAACATGCGTTATCCGTAAAATCTGTTTTCATTTGTAGTAAAAAATTCTGGTCGGCACGCATTCCAAAAAACCAGAGTAACTGACTGAAAACAGCATCATCTCATGCAGAAAAATGAATTTTTAAACTAAAAAATCACCTTCACGCAATTCAGGGTGTACTCTCATAGGAATGAAAAGGGATCGTTATGTCACATAGCTCAACACAAATTAATAAGTATCTTAAGAGTTTACAAAAGCACTTAGCTGATGAGCATCCGGATAACCCGACACTGGCCAATGCAGTAAAAAGCTTCAGAAAAATGGATTATGTCGGCCACAGCATGGGGTTACTCAACAAAGACGAATCCTATGCGACCTGTGTGACCTGGTGGCCTATGATCGCCGTATTAGGTACCTTTTCCGCCGGAAAATCGACCTATATCAATTCCTATCTGGATATGAAGCTGCAACGCACCGGCAATCAGGCCGTCGATGACAAATTCACGGTCATTTGCTACAGCCGTCATAATGAAGCAAAGACACTGCCGGGCATTGCACTCGATGCCGACCCGCGTTTCCCGTTCTTCCAAATCAGCCGTAGTATTGATGAGATTTCCGAAGCCGGTCAAGAGCGCATTGATGCTTACTTGCAGTTGAAAACCTGCCCGTCCGAAAATATACGCGGAAAAATCCTGATCGATTCTCCCGGCTTTGACGCAGACAATCAGCGTGCATCGACATTGCGCTTAACACAACACATCATTAACTTATCCGATCTTGTGCTGGTATTTTTTGACGCGCGCCACCCCGAACCGAAGGCCATGCAGGATACATTGGCTTATTTGGTATCGGCCAGCGTTAACCGTGCCGATGCAAACAAATTCCTGTACATTCTGAATCAGATTGATGTCACCGCACAGGAAGACAATCCGGAAGAAGTTGTTTCGGCCTGGCAACGCTCGCTCGCTGAAGTAGGCTTAGTCACCGGACGGTTCTATCGCATCTATAATCCCGCCGCTGCCGTTCCGATCGCCAATCCGCACATCAAGGAACGCTTCGAGAAAAAACGCGAAGAAGATATGGCTGACATCAATGCAAGAATGCATCAGATCGAAGTCGAACGTTCGTACCGCATTGTCGGAAAACTAGAACAAACAGCCAAAGGTATTAAAAATCAGATTGTTAATAAACTATCTGACATGCTAAAAAAATGGAAAAGCAAAGTCATATTATTTGATGGCTTAGCTTATGGCACATTGGCGGTGCTGGCAGGAATAGCTTTGACGATGAATGAATCGTGGGGGATTGTCAAAACATTCCCGGAAGAGCTCATACAAGGAGATACCACAGCAATCGCCATCGCTTCGTTTTTAGCGCTCAGTATTATTTTCATCCATTTTTCCATCCGCCGCGCAGTTGCCAATAAGCTACTGAAGAATCTGGCAAATGAAATCGGCAACGATCATGAGGTCTACAAACAGTACGTACAGGCATTTAATAAGAGTACCGCCACGTACCGTCCAATGCTCCTCAGCGGACCGGCTGGCTGGAATGATGTTGCACAACAAACCATTGATGAAATCATTAACGAAGCTAACGATTATATTCAAGCATTGAACGATCAATTCACGAATCCATCGGGAAATGAGGGTGAAAATTCGCAAGTTTAAGATTTTACAATGCGAAATCGTTTTCCCGCACTGCTATATGCGCACTTTGCGGCACAAACGATCTTAGGGCCTGTTAACACAATCTGATTGCTTCGACGATGAGAGCGAAGTGGATAAAGGAGATGAAGACGACATCGAGCTTATCGAACCTGGAGAAGATGCGGCGAAATCCCTTGAGCCTTCTGAACAATCGTTCGATCTCGTTGCGTTTTTTGTACATGGCACGGTTGTATTCCCAGGGTGACAAGCGATTTGCTTTGGGCGGAACAACCGGGATGTAACCCAAATCTAGTGCCAGTTGCCGGGTTTGGTCGCCCTCATAAGCACGATCCATCAGCAGGTAGGTGGGCGTATTGACGGGACCGAGGGAAAGCAAAAGCTGCCTGCCCTCTGGCGCATCGTGGGCGTGACCGGGCGAGAGGGCAAAGCTTATGGTTGTTCTGGAATCTGCGGCAACCAGATGAATTTTGGTGGTCCATCCACCTCGAGATTTTCCGATGGATTGGGGGCCGTTTTTTTTAACGCACCCGTACCGTCGGGATGGACTTTGATGCTGGTGCTGTCCAGCGAAACAGTTTCAATACGGATACGGATGATTTGCTGATGCTGAAGTTGCCCAAATACATGGCTCAGTACACCACTCTTTGCCCAGCGATTCATGCGGGTATAGATGGTATGCCAGTTGCCGAATCGCTTGGGCAGTCCTCGCCACTTGCAGCCATGCTCGGCAACGTAAAGAATGGCATTGAGAACTTGCAGATTGGAATGGCTGACGTTGCCACGCTGACGCGGCAGGCAGTGCTCGATCTGTTGATATTGAGTTTCGGTGATTTCCATCACCAAATTATATCAAATAGCGTTAACAGGCCCTAATCAACCACTAGGGGTAACAAATAGAATTGATAGAAGAATCCAATTCACAATATCAATTCTTTTGTTCTCCATAGATTACTGAGTTTCTTTTTCATCAACTTCAACTCGTGCCCATTCCGGTTTGCCCAGAATTACACTTCCCCATCACTCAGCTTTTGAGCTGTAACGAGCTTTAAGGTCTCTGTTGCCGGTTCGATTTAGTTTCATAACTTGTTCTGGTTTGGACAAGAACGATATAAAAGAGTAAAATTCCGGCTCTTTATACCCAAGGGTAGTTTAATAACCGGAGAATTTTATGTCAGTCACAATCGACCAAAAAGCACAGGTAGTGCGCGACTATCAAAGAGCCGAAGGGGATACTGGCTCTCCTGAAGTCCAAGTTGCACTCTTAACAACCAGAATCAATGACTTAATCGGTCATTTCAAAACGCATGTCAAGGATCATCATTCCCGCCGCGGTCTATTACGCATGGTTGGACGCCGCCGCAAACTGCTTGATTATCTAAAAAACCGCAATGCCGATTCTTACCAAACGCTGATTGAACGCCTTGGTTTACGTAAATAGATGTTCTCCTCAAGCTTGGCTGGTGCCAATCGAGCAGACCATTTTTCAGTCGTGCAATCGATATTCTTGTCTGCAAGCAAATCAAAATTCGGAAAGATTCATCAAATAGGAAAAAGGGATTGTTAATTGAAACCTATTAAGAAGAGTATTACCTATGGACGCCATCAACTCACACTGGAAACAGGTGAGATAGCAAGACAGTCACATGGCGCCGTAATGGTTACAATGGACGATACAGTAGTACTTGTCACCGTAGTTGGCGCAAAAAATATAAAACCAGGACAGGATTTCTTTCCGCTGACAGTGGATTACCAGGAAAGATCTTATGCGGCAGGCAGAATACCCGGCAGTTTCTTTAAACGAGAGGGTCGTCCATCAGAAAAGGAAATATTAACTTCCCGATTGATCGACCGTCCTATTCGGCCGCTCTTCCCCGAAGGTTTCTATAACGAAGTGCAGATAGTAGCCACGGTAATGTCGGCCGACAATGAAGTGGATCCGGATATACCTTCGATTATTGGCACCTCCGCTGCATTAATCCTTTCCGGCATTCCGTTCGATGGCCCGCTTGGCGCAGCCCGGGTCGGTTATATCAACAATGAATATGTTCTAAATCCAACCACTTCCGAGCTGGAAGATACGCAATTGAATCTAGTTGTTGCAGGTACACAAAACGCTGTTTTGATGGTTGAATCAGAGGCACTGGAACTCTCTGAAGAAGTGATGCTAGGAGCCGTGACGTTTGGTCATGAGCAAATGCAAGTCGTTATCAATGCGATCAACGAGCTTGCCGATGAAGCAGGTGTTACCGCTTGGGATTGGACACCACCGGCAAAAGATGTCGCTTTTGAAGAAAAGATTAACGGCTTGGCGGAAGCTGATTTGCGGCAAGCATACAAAATCAAGCAAAAACAAGCGCGCAGCGAAGCGATTGAAGCCATCAGTCAACGCATCTCCGCCGAACTCGGTGTTGATACCGAGGGTGGCCCCGGTCTCCAGCCATTCAAGGAAGCTTTTTTTGCGCTGGAATCGAAAATTGTGCGCAACCAAATTCTGGATGGTGAACCTCGGATCGATGGCCGCGGCACGCGGACTGTACGCCCTATTACAATTCGCAACGGCGTACTGCCGCGCACGCATGGCTCAGCACTATTTACCCGTGGAGAAACGCAGGCACTGGCAATTGCAACTTTGGGCACCGCGCGCGATGAGCAAAAAATCGATTCGCTGCAAGGCGATTATAACGACCGGTTCATGCTGCATTACAATATGCCGCCCTATGCAACCGGAGAAATTGGCCGTGTCGGCACTCCAAAACGCCGTGAAATCGGCCACGGACGGCTTGCCAAACGCGCCCTAGCCGCGGTACTACCAACTCCCGAAGAATTCGGTTATTCACTCCGTGTGGTATCCGAAATTACCGAATCCAATGGTTCCAGTTCAATGGCATCGGTCTGTGGCGGTTGCCTTGCACTGATGGATGCAGGTGTTCCATTGAAAGCTCATGTCGCGGGTATCGCCATGGGCTTGATTAAGGATGGCAACCGTTTCGCTGTACTGACGGACATTCTTGGTGATGAAGATCATCTCGGTGATATGGATTTCAAGGTAGCAGGCACCGAGAAAGGTATCACCGCCTTGCAAATGGATATCAAAATTCAAGGTATCACCAAAGAAATCATGCATGCAGCGTTGATACAAGCGCATGAAGGGCGGATGCATATCCTGCAAATCATGAAACAAGCGCTGCCATCGACCCGGGAAGATATTTCAGTGCATGCACCGCGCATCATCAAACTGAAAATCAATCCAGAAAAGATTCGCGATGTTATCGGTAAAGGCGGCGCTGTAATACGCACGCTCACGGAAGAAACCGGCACCACCATTGATATCACCGATGACGGTCAAGTTACGATCGCTTGTGTTAATGCGGAAGGCGGTGAGCTCGCCAAAAAACGCATTGAAGACATTACCGCGGAAGTCGAAGTTGGTAAAATTTATGACGGCGTAGTCCTGAAATTACTGGATTTTGGTGCCATCGTCAGCGTTCTTCCCGGAAAAGACGGCTTGTTGCATATTTCGCAAATCGCCAATGAGCGTGTCAACAACGTTTCCGATCATTTGAACGAGGGCCAGCAGGTTCGTGTCAAGGTGCTTGAAGCGGATGACAAGGGTAGATTGCGCCTCAGCATGAAAGCGCTAGCTGCTGATGAAGGCAATACCGATCCTGCTACAGAAGAATCTTAAACCGTCTCAGATTTACGCACTAGCTTAAACAAAAGCCCTGCTTCACAAGCAGGGCTTTTCATTTTAACCGGCTACAAACCCGTTCAGCTCATTGCGTTCAAAACTATTTAGCTATTTGTCTCTCACGCATTTCATCCAGTGTCTTGCAATCGATGCAAAGTGTCGCCGTAGGCCGTGCTTCTAATCGTTTTAATCCGATTTCCACACCGCAGCTTTCGCAATAACCATAATCACCGGAATCGATCTTGCCGATAATCTCATCAATCTTCTTGATCAGTTTGCGCTCCCGGTCACGGTTACGTAATTCAAGCGTCATATCAGATTCCTGACTGGCTCGGTCATTAGGGTCGGCGAAAACCGTCGCTTCATCCTGCATGGTATGAACGGCACGGTCAATATCCTGACCCAATTCCACTTTCATATCGTCCAGTATCTTACGAAAATGCGTCAGCTGATCAGGCCCCATATATTCTTCACCTGCTTTGGGTTCATAGGGAGTCACTTGTTTACTTTGCAGCTCTTTTGGCATCTGTCAGGCTCCTCTTTAATTCCGCTAGCGTACAAAAATCGCATAGTATTATCAGAAAACAGGTTCGATAACAAGTTATTTATCCATAGATGATGTTTGTCATCAGTCGAATTCTACAATAACATACCACTGTAAATTTGATTTGCGACATGACGCATGCAAAATGTAAACATTTCTGGTTTTTAATCGTGCCCAAACAAAATTAGCATAACTCTCAACTTGAAGCACGAAGAAATTGACGTTTCACCGCTAAGAAGGTATAGTGTCGCCTTTTCCGGGGTGTAGCGTAGCCTGGTAGCGCGCCTGGTTTGGGACCAGGATGTCGGGAGTTCAAATCTCTCCACCCCGACCAATTTCAGCCCTAATATTTAGAGCAGCCCGATTTAGTGCCCGTAGCTCAATCGGATAGAGCACCAGCCTTCTAAGCTGGGGGTTACAGGTTCGATTCCTGTCGGGCACGCCACAAATATTATACCTTCCTCATGGATGGACTGAATTGTTCAACTCGGTTTGTGTGTGCAAGACCGTATCACTTTTCTTCATATGGTGGCTGTAGCTCAGTTGGTAGAGTCCCGGATTGTGATTCCGGTTGTCGTGGGTTCGAGTCCCATCAGCCACCCCACCTGATAATCCATATCCCCCCCCTCCATTCTGTTTCTTTATTGTCATTTATGCTCGCAATCCGAAGCGTGACTTTGTTTGCCTAAAAATATATATTAGCGGCAGAATACTTTATTTACCCGCTAACCCGCACTATTCAGGAACATTACCGATGAGCCACAATTTATTCAACAGCCTGCATGAGCTATCCATAGCCCCCGGAAACACTGCGAAATACTATTCACTCCCGGCGCTGGAGAAAAGTGGCATTGGAAAAATTTCCCGGCTGCCGGTATCGATCCGTATCGTATTGGAATCGGTATTGCGGAATTTTGACAATAAAAAGATCACGGAAGCGCATATCCGGCAACTGGCCAGCTGGAAACCCGAAGCTGCCAGAGTGGATGAAATACCGTTTGTCGTTTCCCGCATTGTGCTGCAAGACTTTACCGGCGTACCGCTGCTGGTCGATCTCGCTGCCATGCGCAGCACGGCGGTAAAGCTGGGAAAAAATCCGAAGCTCATCGAACCGTTGGTTCCCGTCGATCTGGTCGTGGACCATTCGATACAGGTTGATCACTACGGCACGAAAGATGCGATCGATCGCAATATGGAAATAGAATTTTTCCGTAATAACGAACGTTACCAGTTCATCAAGTGGGGCATGCAAGCGTTTGACACATTCAAGGTGATCCCCCCCGGGATTGGCATTGTGCATCAGGTCAACCTCGAATATCTCGCGCGCGGTGTGCACCGGAAAGACGGACTTATTTTTCCTGATACGCTGGTCGGTACCGATTCGCATACCACCATGATCAACGGTATCGGTGTCGTCGGCTGGGGTGTCGGCGGGATCGAAGCGGAAGCCGGTATGCTGGGTCAACCGGTTTATTTCCTCACCCCCGATGTAGTGGGTGTCAATTTAACAGGCCAGTTGCGCGAAGGTGTTACCGCAACCGATCTGGTACTGACGATCACGGAAATGCTGCGTAAGGCCAATGTGGTCGGTAAATTCGTCGAGTTCTTCGGTGAAGGAACCGCTTCATTGACGCTGCCCGATCGCGCCACGATCGCCAACATGGCGCCGGAGTATGGCGCAACCATGGGATTCTTTCCGGTCGACGACGCGACTATTGATTATTTCAGAGGCACGGGACGTAGCCAGGAAGAAATCGCCGCATTCCAGGCTTATTTCCAGGCACAGCAAATGTATGGCATCCCCAAAAAAGGAGACATCGACTATACCAGCGAGCTGACGCTCGATCTGAGTTCGGTATCACCTGCACTAGCGGGTCCCAAACGCCCTCAGGATCGCATTGAACTGACGGCCATAAAATCCCGTTTCACCGAGCTCTTTAACAAACCCATCAGAGAAAGCGGTTACGGCAAACAAAACGACAATATCAATCAGCGTTACTCAGTGCGCAATGCTCATAGCCAGGATCTCGAAGTTTGCACACATATCGACTCCGGCAATGTCGATGAAAACAGATTGTCGGCACCCAGTGCCGGCAACACACCGGCGCCGCAAAGCGCTGCATCCACCGAGCGGCGGATGGTTTCCCGCAATATCACCGAAATGACCAGTAACCGCCCCGCGCCCAATGCAGCCGACTTATGTCAGGTCGAATTGAATGGCTCAAGCGTTGATCTGGGTCACGGCGATGTATTGATTGCCGCCATCACATCCTGTACCAACACATCCAACCCGAGCGTGCTGCTGGCTGCGGGTTTACTGGCCAAAAAGGCGGTCGAGAAAGGATTGTCGGTCAAGCATCACATCAAAACATCGCTGGCGCCCGGCTCGCGCGTAGTCACCGATTATTTAAACATCACCGGACTGTCGCCTTATCTCGAACAGTTGGGCTTCAATCTGGTCGGTTACGGCTGCACCACGTGCATCGGCAACGCGGGACCATTGGCCGAACCGATAGAAGAAGCCATCGTCAAGAATGATCTGGTCTGCGCTGCGGTATTATCCGGTAACCGCAATTTTGAAGCGCGCATTCATCCAAACATTCGCGCTAACTTTCTGGCGTCACCACCATTGGTCGTGGCCTACGCAATCGCCGGTACTATACTGAAAGACCTCACGGCTGAACCATTGGGCATCGGCAAAAACAATCAACCAGTCTGGCTAAAGGATATCTGGCCTAGCAGCGCGGAAATTCATGCATTATTGAAATATGCCGCCAACGCGGATACTTTCCGGAAACTCTATGGCAATCTCACCAAAGATCACACGTTGTGGAATAGCGTCACTTCCGTTACCGGACAAACCTACAATTGGCCGGAGTCGACTTATATCGCCGAACCGCCCTTTTTCCAGAATTTCTCGCTGCAGCCTGCAACATCCAGCGGCGCGGGTAACATTAAAAATGCCTACGCGCTGGGGATATTTGGCGATTCCGTGACAACGGATCACATCAGTCCGGCGGGATCGATCAAGGACACTTCACCCGCAGGACGTTATCTGCTCGATCATCATGTCGGCAAAGCCGATTTTAATAGCTATGGCGCCCGGCGCGGCCACCATGAAGTGATGATGCGCGGTACCTTTGCCAATGTGCGCATCAAAAATCTGATGATTCCCGGCAGCGAAGGCGGCATTACCCTTTATCAGGGCGCCGCAGGCGCTGCGCCGGAGCAAATGAGCATTTACGATGCCGCAATGAAATATCAATCCCAGAATATTCCCACCGTTGTTTTCGGTGGTAAGGAATACGGTACTGGCTCAAGCCGCGACTGGGCCGCTAAGGGCACGCAGCTGTTGGGTGTTAAAGCGGTGATCGCCAGCAGCTTTGAACGCATCCACCGCAGCAATCTGATTGGTATGGGCGTTCTGCCATTGCAATTCAAAAACAATGACAATGCCGATACGTTGGGCATCAAAGGCGACGAGCAATTCGATATCTTGGGACTGGATAATATCCAGCCGCAACAGGATGTCACGCTGAGTATCCGGCGAAAAGACGGCAGCAACCAGACCGTGCAACTGTTATGCCGTATTGATACCACCATCGAGGTGGATTACTTCAAACACGGCGGAATCTTGCCTTATGTTCTGCGGGAATTGATGGCATAGGCAATTATTTATTGCACTGGAGCAAATAATAATATTTTCAGATTGTTATAACTATACAACTATCTCTGTTTATATATATAACGCTGGATGTCATATAGTACGTCTACGATAAAAAAAGCGGAGGCAGTCCGATGATGTACGATCTGGTTGATAAAGTTTTTAAAGCGCTTTTGTCTTTAAATGAGGAAGATGAAAGAAAGTTTGCCGATGTGAGAAAAGACATCAATCACATCAATCATATCCTGCACGATATGGTTATTATCGATACCAAAAGCTCTGCACTGCTAACGCACGTTTCCGTCATGCTAGCGGTTGTCATCGGTATGCTGTTCACGTTGATCGGCCCCAAGGAAAGCGGCAGTATTTTGGCTTATATGCTGAAAATTGAAATGGTGTCTTACGCCATCGTTGCCATGGTGCTGCTTCGATGCCTCGATATCATGGGGCCGCCATTCCGGAAACTCAGAAACGAAATGCACGAAATCGATGCTCAATACCATCAAGAAATAGTCACCAGAAGAGCAATCTATCAATTGATGTCTCGAGTCGTTTTCATTTTGACGGTGGTACTGATCTTAATTACATTCTTAAAGATTTTTGGCTTTCAATGAAGCATAAAGCCAAATGGCACCACCGCTCTCAACACATCCTTACTACGACGGTCGTGGGATAACACATTCCCGTCTGATCAAAGATAATGCGAATTTACTCGTTCTTTGCCTGTAGCGTAAATACATCCACCAAACGGAATTTAGGCGCTTGTGTCTTGAGATCTGTCATGGGGGTATCAATGCCGATGACATAACCGGTCAACGTATTCTCGGTCAACTTAAAGCGAATGATGTGACGATAGCGTTCAGACCTCGCCCCTCCTCCGGCCTCGCCGTTATGGCAATTGAACGCCAGCGATACCGCGAAATACCAGCCTAGCCAAATACAGCTGAAAATCGCGCCCGATAGCAAAGCCATCAGCAAACGCCAACCATCCACAGGAACAGGCTCCCCCCGCGTTGCTGCAAAAAATACGGCCATTCCGATGATAATCCATGCCATCAACATACCGTTACCGATTTTTTTCTGAATTTCCGGTGAAAAATTTTTGGTTAAATGCTCACTAGAAAACAAGAAACCGGCAGCCACAGTAATCGCGATTGTCACTGTGCAAATTACTAACCACTCAGTCAAACTGGCATACAGCGCCAAACAAACCGGTATTGAAATTTGCAATAGCGCATGCCAGAAACCTATCGCCAGGAACTTACCCCAATTGGCTCTGGCTATACCGAGCTTGCCGGTATCAAAAAACGGGAATGCGGTAAAACCGGCTATGACTAAGGACCAAAGAATGATCGCCAGCAAATCAAAACTCATCACGGATGCCTTGTAAACACCGTAATGCAAAAAAACAAATGCGATACAAACAATCCCCATCACATTCAATACCCATAAAGGAAAAGAATCCCACCAGGTTTGATGCCGGATTTTAGACCGGTCCGATAAAACATCGCTGTAGCTCCGGTTCAAATCAAATATCAGCAGCGCTGCAAATACAAACAAACCGATCAACCATGAAGCTTGGAAAGAAGCGGGAGATGATTCTCTTGGCCAAAGCACCAGAAATAGTAACGGAATTATCCATAAAGAAACGGGTATGAGGAATGCCGTACGGAACCGTTCCCATTCATCCTGCAAGTCACTGTATTTGACTTTTGATAACTCCGGTATGCTCATCCTCTTCCATGCAAGCAAGAACACGATGAATAGAAAGATATAAACCAAATCGAACCCATACGATAATTCGAAATAGTGATGTGTATCAGCAATAAGAAGCCCTTGCTGGATACGTTCCAGGAAATACTGATCTGCATCGAGTGCAGGTAAATTATCCAAGAAATACCTGAATAAGGACGAAGTGCTTTGCGGAATAGTCACTGCAAAATAAGTCACCAAAGCCACGATGGCGCCGATTAACCCAACACTACCACGCCAAAGAATGTTCCATGGATTCAGAATTCTCCGCGTGATTTCGCAATGGGAATCGGATTCTTCCGGATAAACCCGCTGTTTTTTTATTTCTCCGGCATCGGTATGGCTCGGGTGCAAAAAAGCGCCACCGCCGCCAGCGACCACGGAAGCGTAATTACCAGGTTCGCCATTTTCATTTTTGTTGCCCCAGTAACGCGCGTAATGATGCGTATCCCCCGAAATATCCAAGCGGCATTTGTTGCTGTTCAGTTTGCCGTCATGCAGAAAACCGGGCTCCAGCCCCAAATGCTCAAACGATCTCGTCATCGGCGCATCTTCCGCGGCACACTTGCCAAAGACAGTACTGGGTTCGGGTGTGGCAACAATTAATTTACCGGGTATTGCAGCTTGCAAAGCTTCTTGTACTTCCGCTTTTTTGTCTGTATCAAATAACGCGCCACTGGCTACCAAATTGTCGCAGAAAGTCGATACAAAAAAAGCTTGCTGCCGCTTATCCATTTTGCCATTTTGCGCATCGAATCCCCATAATTTCCAGTCAAAAGGCAATTCCAGCGCGACATAACTGCTTCTTTGCATCCGCGTGAATCCGTACAGACCCAACTGAGGATCTTGCAGATTTTCTTGCTCGCGCACATTCGCCTGAAGATTTTTACTGATCGGTTCACAGAACTGCCGGTTAAAACCATCCAATGCATCATAATAATCATGATTGGCCGGTATACCAAAAATCGGACGTTGCTCGACCTTTTTCCCTGTAGCGGCACAGATGTCGACATAAGCCCAATTAAAAGGCGTCTGGAACCGCTCTTTGAGCGAAGCCACATCTGCCACATGGTAAGCCGTATCGCCGCCGACAAATAAAAACTCACCGCGCGGTAATTGAAGATCATAGCCTTCGGTTGGAGATAACGAAATCTGCTCCTTACCCGGCACTTCACTTTTAAGCCAGAGATCGCTCATGCACAAATACGCGACGTTATAGACCGCGCTCATGCCGTCGCCGGTATCCGCAATGTAATCAAACCAGTAGGGTTCTTGCTTATTGCCAGTGCAGCGCTTCATTGAAATGGTTTCAGCAAACATCCAATCCCTGGGATCTTGCTTCTCACCATTCACTGTAGAGGAAATAATGCTTTTGAGACTGGTCAGAAGATCCCTGCCCCCGAGCCAGCTAACCGGCTTCTTGAATTCCCGTTTCATTCCCATCCTATTGTCAGTTGAGCATTAAATACTATGAGTGCTGGTCATCATAGCGCACGACATCGCATTAAGAGAAATTTAACTTTATTTAACTGACCGGAAATTCGGAACTGTTTGCAGCCTCCTCGTTTTTTCGACCCCATCAAATAGAAGTTGCGGGTATTTGGCCATGGTGAACTGTACTGGTGCAACGCGACCGGGCAACTCATGGAAGCCATGAACGGCACATCAAGCAGTTCGTGGATAACCCTCCAGCAGTCGCTTTTGCCCCATGCTGCTGCATGGACACAAAGCGGGAATAAACAGACCAAAGTCATGGCAAGGATTATTCGTTATGTAATACATATAGTTAAGCATTCGCTTGTTTACTTAATACCAAACATAATAATAAAATCAATATCGTTAGCATCAAATGAAATAAGTTACGATTCTTGTTTCCGGATAAATCTATTCTGGAATTAGAAAAAACCACGCAAGCGATTGAAAAATAATGACAAAATTCCAGAAAAATATTTGAATAATAATGCAGAACAACCAATGATAGATTTATCCAACAACAGCCTGGAGAAGATGGAATTCATGAAAGAAATCGCCAGCGATGAATGAAGAAGAGTTTCACGCAAAGATTGGTGTATTTAAGGCAGTGGCGGCAGTCCAAACAAACAAAGAATCAAACCACGATGACTAAAATTTCAATGCTCTCAGACTAGTGCGAAACGGAGCCATGCAAGTGCAAGGCGGGGAGTAAATAAAAAGGGGTTGAAAATGAAAAACAAGAAAAACAGAATCGCAGCGGCAATTGGTGGATTAATGCTGTGCGCATCTTTTGCAGCCAACGCAACGCTTGAACCAAGATTGAGCGGGATGGCTTATTACGATACGGATACCAGGCTGACTTGGGCGGCGCCAAAACATACGCTGGATTTAGGATTGAATTATTCAGGGTATGATGCTTTTATGCCAACTTTTGAGCTGGGTGGAACCGGCGATTGGGCAATACCGCAATGGAGAGATTTAATAAATTTTGTGGCCAATCACTCCATTATTATCGGATGGGGAGGCCCGGGATCAATTCCGTTGCCGCCACTGGAGTCCTGGGGTAATAACTTTTGGTATTGGGCTGAAGATGGACTCTTGATAGGTGGAAGACTGTATCCGAATGCCTTTTCACCAGCAATGCTGGACTCTTACCCATTCACCGAGTCAACAATTACTTTCTTCGGCGTATGGCCTGTACACCATGGCGATGTGCCGCTGGTAGCGGTGCCGGAACCATCCACCTACACGCTGCTGCTGGCGGGGTTAGGGTTGTTTGGGTATATGGGACACAGGCAAGCGAAGCAATAAAGGAGCACACCTTCCATAGAAACGGAGATCGATCATGAAAAAAGAACTAGGGCCTGTTAACACAATCTGATTGCTTCGACGATGAGAGCGAAGTGGATAAAGGAGATGAAGACGACATCGAGCTTATCGAACCTGGAGAAGATGCGGCGAAATCCCTTGAGCCTTCTGAACAATCGTTCGATCTCGTTGCGTTTTTTGTACATGGCACGGTTGTATTCCCAGGGTGACAAGCGATTTGCTTTGGGCGGAACAACCGGGATGTAACCTAAATCTAGTGCCAGTTGCCGGGTTTGGTCGCCCTCATAAGCACGATCCATCAGCAGGTAGGTGGGCGTATTGACGGGACCGAGGGAAAGCAAAAGCTGCCTGCCCTCTGGCGCATCGTGGGCGTGACCGGGCGAGAGGGCAAAGCTTATGGTTGTTCTGGAATCTGCGGCAACCAGATGAATTTTGGTGGTCCATCCACCTCGAGATTTTCCGATGGATTGGGGGCCGTTTTTTTTAACGCACCCGTACCGTCGGGATGGACTTTGATGCTGGTGCTGTCCAGCGAAACAGTTTCAATACGGATACGGATGATTTGCTGATGCTGAAGTTGCCCAAATACATGGCTCAGTACACCACTCTTTGCCCAGCGATTCATGCGGGTATAGATGGTATGCCAGTTGCCGAATCGCTTGGGCAGTCCTCGCCACTTGCAGCCATGCTCGGCAACGTAAAGAATGGCATTGAGAACTTGCAGATTGGAATGGCTGACGTTGCCACGCTGACGCGGCAGGCAGTGCTCGATCTGTTGATATTGAGTTTCGGTGATTTCCATCACCAAATTATATCAAATAGCGTTAACAGGCCCTAATAAAAATAGCAGCAGCATCCCTACTCATTGCATCGACATCAGCCAATGCCGAATGGTCAATTACCAGTCTGGGTACATTAGGTGCACCATCAAGCGTTGCCAAAGACATCAACAATTTAGGACAGGTGGTGGGATATCTTAATGAAGGCGCAAAGGCCTTCGTTACAGAAGCAAACGGTGCGAATATGATTGAGCTTCTTGGCGGCCCACACACAGCCTTTGGTATCAACGATTCTGGACAAGTAACGGGACATAACAGATCTAACCATGCTTTTATCACGGACACCAATGGCACAGGCATTACAGACCTAGGTACTTTGGGTGGCACAAGCTCGAGTTACTCCACAGGATATAGCGTAGGATCGGCCATCAATAATTCTGGACAAGTAGCGGGATATTCTTATGTTGATTCCAACTATTCAACTCACGCATTCATTACGGGTTCTAACGGAGTAGGGATGACTGACTTAGGTACGTTGGGAGGAAGAGAAAGTTACGCCACAGACATTAACGATTCCGGACAGGTAGTTGGATATTCAAACCCTCTCCGTAGCGGTATTCTCCATGCATTCATCACGGGGCCGAACGGTATAGGCATGACTGATTTGGGTACTTTGGGCGGATATTACAGCTATGCAACTGGAATTAACAACTCTGGGCAAGTGACGGGATTCTCGGAAGATACCAGTAATAATTATATCGCCTTCATTACTGATACAAATGGTACAAACATGACTAGCATTGGAACTTTAGGCGGAGCAAGAAGTTGGGCCAATGATATTAATGATTCCGGACAGATAGTTGGCTGGTCTGACACTGCTACTGAACGTGCCCATCCTTTTTTATATAGCGATGGTGTAATGATCAACCTTATGCAACTTGCTCCAGTAATCGAAGCCGGATGGGATTGGATTCAGCCCGAAGCCATCAACAACCTTGGACAAATTGTTGGGCATGGATCACTGAACGGCAGTGATCGGCAGGCATTTTTGCTTTCACCTTTTGATATTCCTGAGTTTCCTATAATCGGGCCTCCCCCTCTTCTCCCTATTCCATCTGTGCCTGAACCGTCAACTTATACGCTGCTGCTGGTGGGGCTGGGATTGCTATTTTTCAGAACCAAAACAGAATTGAACTCATAAAAGGAATACTGAATGCTGACAACTACACTCATGTGTTTCGTTATTTCCGTCACCAATGGGGATACATTGGTTGCAAGTTGCGATCATCATCAAATAGTTGTTCGGCTCGCTGAAATTGACGCACCCGAAAAACGCCAAAGATTCGGTCTTGATTCAAAGTTATCTTTATCGGAAATTTGTTTGAATAAAAATGCTGAAGTAGCGCCCAAAAGCAAAGATAGTCATGGCCGCACTGTTGCCTATGTTACATGTGAAGGAATAGATGCCAACACCGAGCAAATCAAACGCGGCATGGCTTGGGTTTTTGATAAATATGTAACTAATAAGGGATTGTATGACATACAAAATAAAGCAAAATCATCACAATCCGGATTATGGAAATTAGATTCCCCTACCCCGCCTTGGCAGTGGAGAAAAAACACGCCAGCCCCCAAACTATGAGGTGAAATATGAAAGACAAGGAGCAGTCAATGCCATTTTCACCCGTAAGCTGCTAAAAACTTTCGCTTGAAGCATCGCTCGATAACCACTCACCCACCAGATACTAGCGGTGTTGGTCGATTAGTGAGTGCTCCGACAGACGCAAGAAATCTGACTGAAAGTAATGGAAAAAGACCCAATAGAGCGCATCCTCATCTTCGCCAAAACTAACATGATCAAGTAAAACCGGACAACCCAGTTAAGCAACTTTCTTTACATTTTCAATTTCTACCTCATATTGATTAGGGCTTTTGTATCCCAAATATGAGTGCAGTCGATGATTGTTATAGAACATGGAAATATAGTGCAGCACATCTTGCTGAGCTGAGAAACGGGTTTGATAATGGCGCCAGATTTCCTGACGATCCAATAATGTTAAGCGAGTGCGTTTGTGTATATTCATCGACAGTATTCTCCTAAATACTGTAAACAGCGCTAGGAATTCTTACAGATAAGGAGATATGCTGCAAAGGCGCTCAACCAGTATAACTTAGCAAAAATTATTACCCATCATGCCTATTCACGCAGAGTGTAATTCACGTGGTTTATCAATATTTCCCACTCATCTGGATAAAAGCAGCGAAACCCATCTCAATCCATTGGGACCGAAAGAAAATCTATCCGCCTATTTTTACATCTTTTATTCTGATCGCTTCCAAGGCATCAAACTTTTTTGGATCCATCATTTCTTCCAGTAATTTCTTAATATCTGCAATACTGGTTTTATGCAGACTTATCTCAAGCTCAACCGTCACTTCGACTTTCATAAATCACCCCCATTTATTTGCATTTGATCAATAGATTACGAGTGACTATTGCGCCGGAAGTTGTCGAATATCCAACCGATGACGATTGTGTATTTGCGCCCAGTTCTCGGATTGCCTGAGAGAAAGGAACCGCTTCGCCTTGCTGATTCAACAAGTGATACCCGCGCGTGCCACAGACCTCGCCCGCTTTCTCAAGGCAGTTGCTATAGTTCATTCCGGAGCCACCACAGTTGATGTTATGCCCTTTGGTACCATCGGCCAGAAACACCTCTTTGGAGGTAACACAACCTTGCAGCAGTGCAACAACGACAATAAGCATAGAAAGTGTTTGAAACATGTTGATTCCTTCTCATCATTAGATCACAAAGCCACTGCATGAAAACAAGCAGCTTCCCGGTTTGATTTTATACCACATCGCAAGGCGCTGTTAGGTTTGAATGCAATGCAGAATCGGACGGCCTCTCTGCTCTGTCTTGGCGTTGCTTTTTATTGCGCGGTATCGCCACAGACAGAAATAACAAAAAACCCGCGTTTAAGCGGGTTTCGTGGATGTTTTTACAAATCATTGCCGGGCAATGCAAAACATAAAATCATTCCCATTCGATGGTAGCCGGTGGTTTGCCGGAAATGTCGTAGACGACACGGTTGATGCCGCGGATTTCGTTAATAATCCGGTTGGAAACCTTGCTGAGTAAGGAATAGGGAAGTTCCGCCCAGTTGGCGGTCATGAAATCCTGGGTTTGTACGGCTCTGAGCGCAATGACGTACTCATAGGTACGTCCGTCCCCCATCACGCCGACGGATTTGACCGGCAGAAACACCGCGAACGCTTGCGAGGTTTTTTCGTACCAACCGGAATGCTGCAATTCTTCGATAAAAATGTGATCGGCCTGTCGTAATAATTCGGCGTATTCGTATTTCACTTCGCCCAGTATGCGCACACCCAAACCGGGACCGGGAAACGGGTGGCGGAAAACCATATCGCGCGGCAAACCGAGCACTAAACCCAATTCGCGCACTTCGTCTTTAAACAGTTCACGCAACGGTTCGAGCAATTTCAGGTGCATCGTCTCCGGCAACCCGCCGACATTGTGATGTGACTTGATGGTATGCGCTTTCTTGGTTTTCCCCCCCGCGGATTCGATCACATCGGGATAAATCGTGCCTTGCGCCAGCCATTTGGCGTCGCTGATTTTGGCCGATTCGCGCTGAAATACCTCGACAAATTCCCGGCCGATAATTTTGCGCTTGGCTTCCGGATCGGTAATGCCGGTCAGGTTGCGATAGAAATCACGGCTGGCATCGACATGAATCACTTTAACCGCCAAATTCTTAGCGAACGTTTCCATGACTTGCCTGGCTTCATTGGCGCGCAGCAGGCCATTATCAACGAAAACACAGGTCAACTGATCGCCGATGGCGCGATGGATCAATGCCGCCGCCACTGAGGAATCCACACCGCCGGATAAACCCAGAATAACCTGATCGTTACCCACCGTTGCGCGAATTTTACCGATCGCTTCCTCGACATAATCCGGCATATTCCAATCGCGCCCGATGCCACAAATATCGTGCACAAACCGTTCGATGATCGCTTTGCCTTGCAGCGTATGCGTCACTTCGGGATGGAACTGGATGCCGTAAAAGCGCCGCCGGTCATCCGCCATCGCCGCAATCGGCGTCGCTGCGTTACACGCCATCACCTTAAATCCGGCCGGTAATGCGATCACCGCGTCGCCATGACTCATCCACACATCCAACACATTGCTTCCGTCCGCGCTGGTGCGATCTTGTATGTCCTGAAACAGCGCGACCTGTTGCGCCGTCTGTATCTCGGCATAACCAAACTCGCGTACCGCAGCATTCTCAACCGTACCCCCCAATTGCGCCGCCATCGTTTGCATGCCATAGCAAATACCCAACACCGGCACGCCCAGCTCAAAGACAATGTGCGGCGCGCGCGGTGTTTCGTCTTCAGTGACTGAAGCGGGACCGCCGGAAAGGATAATTCCGCTGGGTGCAAAGGCTTTGATAAATTCGGGGCTGGCATCGTACGGATGCAATTCGCAATAGACGTTCGTTTCACGCACACGCCGCGCAATCAGTTGCGTGTACTGCGAACCAAAGTCCAGGATGAGGATTTTCTGATGCATTGAAGAGAATTCTTATTTGACGTGGTAGTTAGGCGCTTCTTTGGTGATCTGCACATCGTGCACATGCGATTCACGGATACCGGCTGAGGTGATTTCGACAAACTCGGCTTTTTCGTGCATCGCGGCGATGGTTTCACAACCCAGATAGCCCATGCTCGAACGCACGCCCCCCATCAACTGATGGATTACGGCAGAAATGCTGCCCTTGAATGGCACCCGGCCTTCCACACCTTCGGGAACCAGTTTGTCGTTGTTTTTCTGTTCTTTATCCTGGAAATAGCGATCGCTTGATCCCTGCTGCATGGCGGAAAGCGAGCCCATGCCGCGGTAGCTTTTGTACGAACGCCCTTGAAACAACTCAATCTCACCCGGCGCTTCGGTCGTGCCAGCGAACAATCCGCCGAGCATCACGGTATTCGCTCCCGCCGCCAGTGCTTTGGCGATATCGCCGGAATAGCGGATACCGCCATCGGCAATCATCGGCACACCGCTCCCTTTTAATGCTTCGGAAACGTTATGAATCGCGGTGACCTGCGGAATCCCGACACCTGCGACGATACGCGTGGTGCAAATGGAACCGGGGCCGATACCCACTTTCACCGCATCCGCGCCATGATCGACCAGCGCTCTCGCGGCAGCTGCCGTGGCCACGTTTCCGCCAATGACTTGCACCGACGGCAAATTCTTTTTGACCCACGCGATACGGTCCAGCACGCTTTGCGAGTGACCATGCGCCGTGTCAACGACAATCACATCGGCACCGGCTTCCGCCAATGCAACGGCACGTTCTTCGCTGCCCTCCCCGACGCCGATCGCCGCCCCGACCCGCAACCTCTCCTGTTCATCCTTGCACGCCAGCGGATATTCCGACGTTTTAATGATGTCCTTCACGGTAATCAATCCGCATAGCTCGAACTGATCGTTGACCACCAGCACGCGTTCCAGCCGGTGTTTGTGCAGCAGCGCCAGCACCGCCTCACGCGACGTATCTTCCTTGACTGTCACTAACCGGCTTTTCGGCGTCATGATATGTTTGATCGTCTGATCGAGATTGGTCTCAAAACGCAAATCCCGGTTGGTGACGATACCGACGACTTTTTTACCGTTCACAACCGGCAAACCGGAAATTTTGTGCTGGCGTATCAGTTCCAGTACTTCCCGCACGGTCATATTTTGATGGATGGTCACCGGATCCTTAACCACACCGCTCTCGAAACGTTTGACTTGCGCGACATGCGCGGCTTGCGCTTCGATCGTCATATTTTTATGGATGATACCGATGCCGCCTTCCTGCGCCAGGGCAATCGCCAGCGGCGCTTCGGTCACCGTATCCATGGCCGCCGACAGCACCGGGAGATTGAGTGTGATGGTACGCGTCAATTGCGTTGCCAGGCTGACATCACGCGGCAAAACCGTCGAGTGGGCTGGGATTAACAGAACATCATCAAAGGTCAGTGCTTTTTGAATCAATTGCATGATAACAATCCTTGGCAAAGCGACATTATAGCCAAATTCAGCTATGAATTTCGCGCCAAATCAACTAAGAACACAGCATATTTGCAGTAGATATGATTTAATGCGAAAAATCTTTAAGTTGCATAAATACGAAACCGATGTATTTCAGATTATTCATGTTCTGGAGCACGCTATGAGAATTTTTGTATTTACAGTGATGATTCTGTTAATGAGCATCAGCGCCAATGCGCAGATTTATAAGTGGGTCGATAAAAACGGCAAAACACAATACACCGATCAACCGCCCCCGCCGAATGCTGCTCAGAACGAGCAACGATTAAATATCAAATCCGCGCCGGTCGCAGGAAATCAAAACAGCCCCAGGAATTTATCCGAAGACAGAGAAGAATTTGACAAACGGCGGCAACTCAGAAGAGAAGAAGAAACTAAACAGCAAGCCAAATCCGAAGAAAGCAAAAAAAAATGTATAGACGCCCAAACTCAGCTTAAAATGTACACCGATTCGCCGCGCCTCACCGTTCCCGATGGCGCCGGTGGTATGGTTTATGTGGATGATGATTTGCGGCAAAGAAAAATTGCCGATGCCAACAAGACGATTGCAACTTACTGTAAATAGAAAACCTTCTTGAACTAGATGATTGTATCCCGCGGCAAACTATTCATTGTCATTCTTCTCTTTTTGACAGGTACTTCAGTTTCGGCTGAAGTACCTGTTTCACATTCAGAACGCGATCACACTGCTCAGCAAAAAACCGGAAATCCTGCCTATAACGCAGCCAGACCGGGAATGCAGTGGCAAATCTTGCCAGGGGAGGATATTCCTCAGATCGGTCATTTGATGTTTCCGCACGATGCGGTTGCACGCGACGCATTTGTTCGTGCGGTTATCCGCACAAATCCCGAGCACTTTCCCGATGGAATCTATCGCCCCATACCGGCTGGAACCGTGATTCACATCCCGGATTTAAGAACCATCGGCAAGTATGCAAAACCGGCAACTAAAGCGCATCCATCCAACGCAAGCCACAACGCGAATAAGAGTCAACCGCAAGCATCAGCTCCGGACAACGCAACATCGGACTTGAACGAAGCATTGCAACTGATCGCGCAATTGGAACAAATTGCTGAAAATGAAACCAACGAACTCAATATTCTGTTAAAGCGCATCGAGTCCATTGAAAAGCAGATCACTGCGATGCAAGCCATACTCATGGCCCATGTTCCAGCAAGCAGCAACGAGCGCCGCAGCGAGAGTGCAGCGCCTATCCCTCCGGAAGAAATGACGCACCCTTCCCAGGAAGCAGTTGCGGCACCGCCTGCTGATAGCAGTGTGCAATCCGCGGAGAATATCGTCACAGCGCCGCAATCACCCGCCAACACGCCACAACCGGCCAATCCAATTGTGCCGGTTGAAACCAATCCGGCTGCGCCGGAATCCGCCCTGCTATTGGATAATGCATTTCTTCTCGGAATTCTGCTGACACTGCTGATTATTTTCCTGATCGTGCGCAACTATCAAAGAATCAAGGAAAGACTTGCACAATCCCGCGACACAGCGCAACCGTTCGATCCATCCGAGCGGCATCAATATGAAGCGCTGCTGCTGCGCCGCAGCGACGATAAAAAAACCGAATCACCGCAGAATCCGCCCGAACCGCCAGGACAACTGGTATCCGAAGCGCGCACGCTGCTCGAGCAGGAAAATCCCGAAGCCGCCATTCAATTGCTGCAAAAACAGCTCGCCAAAAACAAACAAGACGTTCCCGGCTGGCTGTTGCTATTCGAGTTGCTGTACAAAGCAAACGACAAAAGAGATTTCAAGAAAAATGCCCGCCGCTTCAAACGGCTAGGAGAATTTCCCGGCATCTGGCAGCAAATCCAGAAACTGGGCAATCAACTCGAACCCAATGAACCGCTGTATTTTGACGAGCAAAAACGCAAGGAAAAGTTTTTTTCCGATCCCGCAGATGCGGAAAAATAAAAAGCGCTGGCTTTTCTGTCATCCGCCAGCGCTTCTCTTCCTTGCAGACAATTGATTTACTTCAGCGATAGACTTTCCAGCGCTTTTTGATGATCCCACTTGCCGTGGAATAACAATCCCTTCTTACCGGGTGTCCGGTCGCTGGTCCAGGTAATGTAATTGCCATCCGGCGTAAATACCGGCAAGCCGTCAAAACCTTCCTTATCGGTCACACGTACCGGCTCTTTCTGACCATCGGTGTCGACAATGTACAGCTCAAAATTACGATGTCCGTGCAGATTGGTCGCGAAAATTATGTACTTACCGGAAGGATGGTAAAAAGGCGCCCACGACATCGCGTTCAGGCGCGTGATTTGTTTTTGATCGGTACCGTCGATATTCATCGTGAATATTTCAGCTTCCCGGCCATTATCCGAGAAACGCCGCCACACGATCCGCTTGCCATCCGGGCTGAAAAACGGCCCGCCGTCGTAGCTTTTGGTTTGCGTAAGGCGTTTGACGTTGGAGCCGTCCGCATCCATGATGTAAATATCGATCATCGACGCCGGATTGGCTTTGAACAAAGCGGCTTCCTCTTCGGTTAACTCGCCGCTGTAGGCGCGGCGGTTGGAAGCAAACGCGATCAACTTGCCATCCGGTGACCACGACGCTTCGGCATCGTAACCCAAAGTTTTGGTCAGATTCTTGATATTTCCGCCGGTGAAATCGGTTTCGTAAATATCGTAGTACTCATCGTAATCCCACGCGTAAGACTTCTGCTCACCCGCATTGCGGCGCTCGATCTCGGCAGCCATTTTAGCTTTGGCTTCCTTGTCGTCATGCGTTGACGAAAACAATACCTTTTCCTGTGCCGGATGCACCCACGCGCACGTGGTTTTGCCGCTACCCGGCGACACCTGCGTCACAGCACCGCTGCCGATATTTTTCAGGAAAATCTGATAAAATGGATTATCATCCGCCACTTCCGCCTGATAAATCATCCATTTTGAATCCGCCCGGTAATACGCTTCACCGGCGCGTTTTTCCTTAACGGAAAGCTGCTGTTCGCCGGTGATGAAACCGGTGGCATTGGCATTCAACGCTGCCAAGCAAAATAAAACCGGGGAAAACTTGATCGCGGATTGTAAATAATCCGGTTTGCCAGCACACATTTTCATTTAATATCAAAACCCTTAAAAATAATTCAAATATCTTGTGCTCTACAAGATCCGGTCTCAATTGTACAAGTATTCGATGATGCTTGTTAAGCCGATACCACCACCGGGCAGTAACAGCGCAAGTAATGCGGGCCGCTGCACGATTGGCAAAAAAGTGCTTTGCTTGGCACTGCGAATCTCGGTCAGTAAGTTATCTGCTTTGCTTAATTTACTGGATGACATTGCTACCAAGTGCATCCGGTAGTCTTCATAGTATTGCACTACCATTCCACACTGCTTCTCAGCGCTTTTTCTCAGTAAATACAAAATAGTAATTAGATATACGGATGCCAGGAGATACACAACGATTAAAGCCGGTGAGAAACCCAGATTGTCAAAGAGATTACTGCGGCCAATCGCTATGATCAGCATCAAAATAAATGGCATATAAATCAAATTATTGATACTTTTTACCAGCTTGGTAATCAGTAAAAAATGTAAATAGGGATTTAGCATGCCTACCGGAAGTCCCGTCATTACTGATTGTTGTTTGCGCACTTCCGGTGACCATACTGTTTTATTTGAATTAGGGCCTGTTAACGCTATTTGATATAATTTGGTGATGGAAATCACCGAAACTCAATATCAACAGATCGAGCACTGCCTGCCGCGTCAGCGTGGCAACGTCAGCCATTCCAATCTGCAAGTTCTCAATGCCATTCTTTACGTTGCCGAGCATGGCTGCAAGTGGCGAGGACTGCCCAAGCGATTCGGCAACTGGCATACCATCTATACCCGCATGAATCGCTGGGCAAAGAGTGGTGTACTGAGCCATGTATTTGGGCAACTTCAGCATCAGCAAATCATCCGTATCCGTATTGAAACTGTTTCGCTGGACAGCACCAGCATCAAAGTCCATCCCGACGGTACGGGTGCGTTAAAAAAAACGGCCCCCAATCCATCGGAAAATCTCGAGGTGGATGGACCACCAAAATTCATCTGGTTGCCGCAGATTCCAGAACAACCATAGGCTTTGCCCTCTCGCCCGGTCACGCCCACGATGCGCCAGAGGGCAGGCAGCTTTTGCTTTCCCTCGGTCCCGTCAATACGCCCACCTACCTGCTGATGGATCGTGCTTATGAGGGCGACCAAACCCGGCAACTGGCACTAGATTTGGGTTACATCCCGGTTGTTCCGCCCAAAGCAAATCGCTTGTCACCCTGGGAATACAACCGTGCCATGTACAAAAAACGCAACGAGATCGAACGATTGTTCAGAAGGCTCAAGGGATTTCGCCGCATCTTCTCCAGGTTCGATAAGCTCGATGTCGTCTTCATCTCCTTTATCCACTTCGCTCTCATCGTCGAAGCAATCAGATTGTGTTAACAGGCCCTAGTTTGGTCCAATTCGATGCCTTCAATAAGCTGCTTGCAAGCAATTGCTTCGTATGCAACCCAAAAAATCAAGCCCCACAACAAGAAAAACTGAAGCGTTACAAGAAAATAGTGCCCATATAATGTAATAACTCCGCGCGCAGGAAAGTTTAAGTAACCCAACTCCCAAAAAGCATATAAGGTCAATGCCAGAGAGATTGAGCTAGTCAGAAAAACCCAAAGATATCCTCTTGATTCCTTAAATTGAATTACTCTTTTGTATTCGGACCATAAATCAGCAATATCAGTGCTTTTTTCCTCAGTAAGATTTAGAAATGGGCCTTTCCAAACAGCTTCCTGCCAGCTACGTAAGCAAGTTGTTTTACATAGCTCATATTTTTTCTCAATGGCCTCGATCTCTCCTTCCCTATCAGGACGAAAATGACATATAAAGAGAAGAATCATTATCATAATTCCCGCAAATCTGATTACCAGATTGGGCCAGACACTGACTCCCTCAAACAACAAAAATGGTTCCCCGTAGGTATGAGTTGGATAATTATCTTCATAGATTAGGAAAAGCAGAAGAAACAATAAGGTAGGAACAAGAAGTAATATATAGACAATATGAATTAGCTTGGTATCTTTCCGGTCGACTGACTGCACGAGCGAATCACCTCGTTGTGCGGCACTCGTACCATCATCTACCATGTCAAAATTTAAAGGTTGTTGCGTTCCGTGCGCCTCGTGCTTCATCCCATTCGTTGAATTAATCAGTTTTTCTTTAAAGAACCTCCAAGAAATATGAGCAACAAAAAGGAGTAATATTAAAGTAAAGCAGATAGCTTCCCAGTCAATCTGTTTAGTACGATCTGGCTCAATGATTAAACATGCCTGTACATTTTCTACGGAGGTGTAAATAATTTTGTGTAAATGGTCATATTGCAGGAAACTGTTTATATATTTTTGGAGCAAAAATGACCACACCCAAACCCCTGCCAGCCGGCTTAATTGATAGCCTGCTGGCCGATTACAAAAAGCCAGAAGATTTAATCGGTGAGCATGGTCTTCTCAAGCAACTCACCAAAGCGTTGGTTGAATGTGCCTTGCAAGCAGAAATGGCCGATCATCTTGGTCACGATAAGCACGAAACGGTAGTCAATGCCACTGGCAATACCAGAAATGGTAAAAGCCGTAAGACCCTGAAAGGTGAATTCGGTGAGTTACCCATCGAGATCCCCCGTGACCGTGAGGGCAGCTTCGAGCCTCTGATCATTTCCAAGCATCAGACCCGCTGGGCGGGCTTTGATGACAAGATCCTCTCGCTGTATGCCCGTGGCATGACAGTGCGTGAAATCCAACAGCACCTCACTGAAATGTATGGCACAGAAGTATCGCCTACGCTCATTTCTACGGTCACTGATGGCGTAATGGATGAAGTGAAGCAGTGGCAATCCCGGCCTCTCGATGCGGTGTATCCTGTGATCTATCTCGATTGTATCCATGCCAAAGTTCGTGACGCTGGTAGCGTTCGTACCAAAGCGATTTACCTGGCGATCGGCATTAACATGGAGGGCCATAAAGAAATACTGGGCTTATGGATTGCTCAGACCGAGGGTGCCAAGTTCTGGCTCAGCGTTGTCACTGAACTCAAAAATCGTGGCGTGCAAGATATCTTTATCGCCTGTGTCGATGGCTTAAAGGGCTTTCCCGAAGCGATTGAAACCATCTATCCACATGCCATTGTACAACTCTGTATCGTGCACATGGTTCGTAATAGTCTCAACTACGTCGGCTGGAATAAACGCAAGGAAGTAGCTGCTGATTTACGTTTGGTCTACAGCGCCGCCACGATTGATGAGGCTGAACACGCGTTAGCCGACTTTGAAGATAAATGGAACTATGCTTATCCACCGATCGCCCGATCTTGGCGCAATAACTGGCAACGCATCATTCCATTCTTCGACTACCCGCCTGAGATACGGCGCATTATTTACACCACCAATGCGATTGAGTCAGTCAATATGAGCCTACGCAAAGTCAGCAAAAACCGTGGATCGTTTCCCAACGATGAAGCTGTGATCAAATTGTTCTATTTGGCTCTCAGCAATATCGCCAAAAAATGGTCTATGCCACTAAGAGATTGGAAACCGGCACTAAACAGGTTTACTATTCAATTTAACGAAAGAATGCCTCGGCATTATTAACCACCGTTTACACAAAATCTAGGACACCCCCTTTTCTACACCACAACCACTGCCATTTTTTGGTTTCTTTACTATTGAACCAGCTTTATATTCACCCTTTATCCATTTATCGAGATCATCAACAGTAGGTGATGCTAAGTGAATCGCTTGCGTTCTCCCAATTTCAAAAATTTGAGGACTAGTCCACCAATATTGAAACATTAGAGAATCGTTTCTATAACTGTTGGAATCTAAAGCAAGCAATGTCGCAAGATACGTCGAAGTCTGATAGCTATCTCTAAAAGGCATTACCGTATCTTGCAATTCTGGATGCAGCGAAAAATCAAAATTGCTAGCGATTACTAAATTTTTTGCCCATGCAGATTGATCCTTATGCAGAAAACGTGCATCCAGATCCGTGGTAAAGAAAATTTTATGCTTAAAACTATCTTTTAATGCATGCAGAATCAGAAGCTTGTCGTAAACATCGGTCCCGATGATTCCGATTGCCTTGATCTGGCCTCTATCCCCATTGGCGGAATCCAATAGCTCGATTTTGTCGACCAATCTCCTTAAATAATCGAATTGATTTCGGCCTTCGGCATGCTCGGGCGAAGCATCATCCAGTTGCATCAAAATATTTTTTTGTTCTTTGGTATTTTTTTCACTTTGCGATTTTTTATTCGATTCATCGAATTCAGGCAGCTTTCCGTCCAAGCCGCGCAAATAAGTAAAATTGTTGATCAGTTTCTTTCCTCCTTCACATCGTTTTCCTAAAATGGAAGAAAAATGATCGACAAGACTTCTAGCATACAGCGAGTCTTGCTCGCTAATGAGTACCAGTTGATCCTTACAGTCTTCTTTAATTATAGGAATCTTACGATTAACATCCCGTTGTTCCAATTCCCAAAGAAGCGCTTTTGCTAGATTTTCGTCTGGTCCAATCGTACGCACAATCGAGCGATTATTCAGCATGCATTGAATTTTTTTATTCTTTGACTCTTTACAATCTTCGTCAAAGTCATCTTTAATTTTTTTCAACAAGTCATCGTCTGAGATCGTTGCGCCTGGTGAAAAAATTCTGAACGATTGTGCATTTTTCTCGATCGGTTTGCTATTCATCAACTCCACCAATAAAGACGTATTGGTTGGTCCAATTAACGAGAAACTGGATTCTGGTTTAGTTTTCTTCAATGTTTGATATAGCAAGTAAATAAAATTTCGGTATTCTCCTTCAGGAATCTTGTCTTCGTTCAACCAGATAACCAGTACTTTTTCAGAGCGAGAATTATGCTCGTACCATTCATAAGGTAGAGTAATCGCTGTACTTAAATAGTAATTAGGAGAGAATCCGGTGGTCAGATTAAAATAATTGATATGTTCATTATCCTGAGGTGTATAGCCACTTGAACCCAGTGCAGACACAACCGCATTTCGATAACGAAGCCGATACTCAACTGGCTCAGAATAAGAACTGCCAAACACGCTTACCGCAACTACTTTTAAATTAACAGTTTTGTCATCAATTTCCTGTTTAATTTTTCGAGCGAACTCAGTAATCAGGTAGTAGGTACGATCATCATTTTGCTTTGCTTCTTTATTGTTATTAAGAAATTGCTCGGTTACTGCGATCGGGTCTTGCCAGAGCCGAGCATCAATCTTTCGTTCATCCATTAATGACAATTTTTTATTTTGCGGATCAAATGGCCGTGTGCTGGTTAGCGGGTCGATCAGCGTACCGGTCGTAAGCATGATGAATAGCAGTATCGTAATCAGACCATTCTTGGAATCTTGATTATTGTCGTTTCCCATCATTCTTCGCTCGCTATTGATTATTTAGCTAAATGTCATAACCCTGGCATTATGCCGGTGTTTTGTGACTTACCTCAATGTACCAATGATGTTTGATATGATGCTAAACATGCAGTGAGCAAAATCACATTACAATGTAAATCGTTTGAAATCCCCAATAATCATCAGAATCCGTTCAATCTCCTTACAAAATGCAAAAATCATTAAACCTCAGCATCGTCTTTTTTGTGCTTGTCTTCGTCTTCTGTATCAGCCCGGTTGCCACGGCAAATAACGAAACCTTCCATCATCATATGGAAATTCAACTATCGCCAAACACTTCTGAAATCCGCGTCAAAGATCAAATCCGGATTCCGGATTGGGCGCGGAGTGCAAAAGAACCCGTACAACTCGAATTCTTTTTACATGCCGGTTTATCGATCACGAATGTTCAAGGGGCTGCAATTCAGGCGGAAGAAAACGAGGTCGCGTTGAAATCCCGGCCGATTTCGATCAGGCACTACCGCGTAACGCTGCCGCCGGAACAGCAGGAATTCACGCTGCAATTCAATGGCAAGATTCACCACGCAGTGCAAGGCCCAGGGCAGGAATATTCGCGCAGTTTCGGTTCGACGCCGGGGGTGATTTCGCCGGAAGGGGTGTTTCTAGCCAATGCCAGTGCATGGTATCCGCAGTTTGGCGATGCGCTGGTGTCGTTCCAGCTGGATATTCAAGCGCCAGCCGATTGGGACGTGGTGAGCCAGGGCACGTTGTTGCGCGAGAACCGGACCAGTACACTGCAAAACATCGTGTGGGAGGAAAAGCAGCCGCAGGATGATATTTATCTCATCGCCGGGAAATTTCACCGTTACACGCAGTCCGCCGGTGCGGTGAATGCGCTGGTGTATTTGCGCAGCGCCGATCAACCGCTGGCGCAGAAATATCTGGATGCGACGGCGCAGTACATCGCCATGTATAACAAGCTGATCGGCCCCTACCCTTACACGAAATTCGCATTGGTCGAGAATTTTTGGGAAAGCGGTTACGGCATGCCATCGTTCACGCTGCTGGGCTCTAAAGTCATCCGTCTGCCGTTCATTTTGCATTCGTCGTATCCGCACGAAATTTTGCACAACTACTGGGGTAACGGCGTCTTCGTCGATTACGCCAAGGGCAACTGGGCGGAAGGATTGACGGCGTATCTCGCCGACCACTTGGTCAATGAGCAGCGCGGCAAAGGCGACGAATACCGGCGCGACGTGCTGCAAAAGTACGCCGATTTCGTCAACAAAGAAAAAGATTTTCCCATCATTCGCTTCGTGTCGCGCCATAGCGCCAGCTCGGAAGCCGTCGGCTACGGCAAGACCATGATGTTCTTTCACATGCTGCGGCAGGAACTCGGTGACGACGCGTTCACCAAAGCACTGCGGCGCTTTTATCAGCAATTCAAATTCCAGCAAGCGACGTTCGCCGATTTGCTCGCCACGTTCAACGCCAGCACCGGCAAGGATCTGACGCAGCGCTTCGAGCAATGGGTGCACCGCACCGGCGCGCCGGATCTGGTGCTGCGCAGCGCCGAAACCGAGCGCGCGGCGGATGGATTCAAGCTCACGCTCACCGTCGAGCAAACCCAGCCGGGCGAACCGTACCACTTAAAGGTGCCGGTAGCCGTTACGCTGGAAGGCGAGGACATGGCAACGCAATCGCATATCACCATCGATCAACGCGCGCAAACCATCGCGCTGGATTTTCACGCCCGTCCGGTGCGCGTTGATCTCGATCCGCATTTCGATGTGTTCCGGCGCTTGGATAGCCGCGAGATTCCATCGGCCCTGTCGCAGGGTTTCGGCGCGGAAAAACCGTTGCTGGTTCTGCCTGCGCGTGCGGACAAATCCGTTCTGGAAGCGTATCGTGCGTTGGCGGCGAATTGGCAGAAAACCCAATCGAGCCGGCTGGAAATCCTCACCGACGATCAATTGAAAACACTACCCGGGGATCGCACTGTCTGGATCATGGGGTGGCAGAACAAATTTGCCGATGCGGCTTTAAAAGCCTTGGCTGATCGCGGTGTCGCGTATCAATCCAAGCAACTGAAATTGGATCATAAAACGTACCCGCAAGATGACCATGCGGTCGTGTTGACCGCCCGGCAGCCGTCCAATCCGGACAAAACGCTGTTATGGGTCGCCGCCGATCATCCGAAAGCGATTGCCGAACTCGCCAACAAATTGCCGCACTACCGCAAATACAGCTATCTGGTGTTCAAAGGCAACGACTTGACCAATATCGGCAAGGGGCAATGGCCAATCACGCAATCGCCGCTCACGCAGTGGGTCAAGCAGAAAGATGGCCACGTCATCCGCACGGCGCATACCGGTATCACCAAACCGCGCCGCGCGCTGGCGGAACTGCCACCGGTTTTTTCCGAGAGCCGCATGATGGATGACATCACGCATCTGTCGCACGAATCGTATAAGGGACGCGAGCTTGGCACGCCGGAGCTGGACGATGCGGCCACGTATATCGCCAAGCAGTTTCAACAAATCGGCCTGCTGCCCGGCGGTGACGACAATAGTTTTTTCCAAACCTGGCAACAGGATGTCGGCCTGCCGAAAGGCAATATCACGTTACGTAACGTCGTCGGCATTCTGCCGGGCACCAACCCGCAACTCGCCGGGCAAAGTCTGGTGATCGGCGCGCATTACGACCACCTCGGCACCGGCTGGCCGGACGTGCGTGCCGCACATCAGGGCAAAATCCATCACGGCGCGGACGACAATGCCAGCGGCATTGCCGTGATGCTGGAACTCACCCGCCAGATTGTGCCGAAATGGCAACCGGAGCGCACCGTCATTTTCGTCGCATTCACCGGCGAAGAAGCCAATTTGCTCGGCTCCAGGCATTACACCCGCGCTGACAAGCATTACCCCACTGAAAAGATTATCGCGATGTTGAATCTGGACACCGTCGGGCGGCTGGAAAACAATCCGATCACGGTATTTGGCACCGGCAGCGCGCGCGAATTGGTGCATATTTTCCGTGGCGCAAGCTTCGTCACCGGCATTCCGGTCAACGCCGTGCAAGACGACTTCGGCTCCAGCGATCAGGCCACTTTCATCCAGGCCGGTATCCCGGCAGTGCAATTCTTCGCCAGCGCGCACGAGGACTACCACGCCCCCGGCGACACCGTCGATAAAATCGACTCCGCCGGACTGGTCAAAGTCGCCGCGATCCTGAAAGAAGCCACCGAATACCTCGCCAATCGCATCGAACCGCTGACGGTCACACTACCGTCAGTCCCCGCACCCGCCGAACCCGCTGAACGCAAAGAAAAACGCACGGCCAGCCTCGGCACGGTGCCGGATTTCACTTATCAAGGCGAAGGCGTACGCGTAGACAACACCCTCCCCGGCTCCCCGGCACAACAAGCCGGATTGCAACCCGGCGACATTCTGATTCAATTGGCCGGACAACCGGTTAGCGACTTGGCGTCGTATGCGGCGATTCTGCGCACGCTGAAAGCGGGGGAGAAAGTGGAATTGCGGTATCGAAGGGATGATGCGGTAATGGTTGTTGAGGTGGTGTTGGTGGAGCGGTAGCAGCCTAATTGCCGATTCCGGGCCGATTCGATTGTTGGAACATTAGTCGATTAGCCGAAGGAAGCTTGCCATCAAAAATATTAGAGTGTTACTCTATGAAGTATTGGTTTTTCCATGCTGAAAAGATCATCCTTGCAATTTTTCTTGCGGATTGAATAGGACAAATTCTTAATTGATCGCATGAGTCGCATTTGCTGCTATGCACTGACTTAGTCAATTTATCAATTAATATTAAAGTATGATGATTGATAACATTTATTCTGATTACGCGACATTTTCTACGAGATTATTGGACAAAATGTCTTATATATTACGTTAGGGCAGTAAGAGAATCAGCGTGAACCATGATTGGAGGAGAAAGAAAGTCAGGTTTGGGACGCCAAGCGATAGAACTCTTGGGATTGTCGTTCTTGGGGCTGTGGCAGTTGTCGCGGCGCTCACAATCATGGGAAAAAGACAAGATAAAGTGTCGGTTACCGAAGATCCTCAGCCGCATCAAGCCATAAGAATAATCGATGGGGATACTATTGAACTGTCGTCGGAAAAAATGAGGCTGTTCGGAATTGATGCACCAGAAAAAGGCCAGCCATGTAAAAGAAATAATGCTTCTTATGATTGCGGTGCTGCATCTAAAGAGCATTTGGAGTTTTTGCTCACGGGAGCAAAAGTTGAATGTGTCAAGAAAAAGAAAGATAAATGGGGAAGATATATTGCCCTGTGTTCTGCTGATGGTGAAGATATCAGTCAACTGATGGTTCGGCATGGTTGGGCGGTAGCTTATAGGGAGTATTCTGCTGCATATATTGAGGATGAAGAATTTGCTAAATCTAATAGGTTCGGAATGTGGTCAAAGGAATTATCCATCCCATCCGAATGGCGAAAAACTGATAAAGGTGACAAATTATGAGTGAAGACAGCAACGATAAGAATCTCACCAAACCCTCTGGTGGCGTTCCTACACAGATAAATCTTGGCCCAAGCACATCTATGGACCTTTCTTGGCTCCCGGAAAACGAACGAAAGGCCCTTTTGATCGATTACACAAAAGGCATGATGGACATTAGCATAAAGGCACAAGAGTTACACGTTGATGCTGCTGTCTTAAAGAAAACCTTAGATGACTTATCTGATACTACTCGTGAAGTCTCTGATAGTGGAAATGCGGTTACGATAACGCATTCTCAAACAACCAAAGTAGGGCGCACGGAAGTAATGATGGGTAACACAGAGCAAGCCCAAAGTGGAAAATTGTCGAAAAGCCAAACAGGTGAAAAGGATTGGACGCCTTATTATATTTTTGGAGGCATATTGGCCTTAATAATTATTGCCGCCTTAATGAAAGGCTAATATGAAACCTGTCAAGGTATATGTTTCGGATGATGTCGCCGCAGTTTCAGCGATTGAGCATTTGCAGAGTCATATTCCGGCCGAAATTAGAAATTCTCCGGAGTATGGATTCATATTCCCTGAGATTCGATCCTGCATTGAGGATTTTTCATCAAAAGCAAAAAAGTTGGCTAGGACAGGAACAACCATTCATATCGACAAGGAATTTGCACTCTCCGGGTTAAAAATTGTTGTCGTCCTCGACTATCCAAGAAAGACAGGATTCTTTGAAAGAATCGTTAGGATATTTAGAAGAGAATAAAAATGGGTCGCTATAGAGGCAATCGATATCGATCATTTAATAAACGATCGGTAGGGTATGAAAGGGCCTTAGAGCACATCCGCGAAGCAGAAGCACTATCCCGAGAACTGGGCGGCACGGATAAGGATGTTAAGAGTTATTTCTTTTCACTTTCCGTTGCACAACTGAGATCAATCCTTGATAAATACGAATCTCAATACGGTAACTCGGCGAGGGAATATGCTGAGAAAACCCTTCCGGGTTGGAAAAGTGGGAAAGTGCATATGAGCGGCATGGTTGCAGAAAGACTTTTCAATTTACTGCCTCCTATCATGCCAATCGAAACAAAATTCCAACTAACTGAAAGTTTATGGAAGCATGTCGGACCATCTTCAAGTAAAAAATTCTACGTTGGCGTAGATGTAAACTTGGGAGATGTATCCAATCGTGTTAAATCACATCTAGAAGAAGTGGTAACGCATTATCAAATACCAAGCTCAATGGAGGCAAGGTTCAACTGGCTTTCGCATGGCGATATCACTGTAAAACAACAACTTCTAAATCACTTTCGCCAACAGGAGAAGGCGCTTCTATCTGAGGCGCTTCGAACACAGCTGCCAATATTGATAAATCATTTAAATAGTGAAAAAGGAAGTCTTACAACTCACGCAGCCCAAGTGCTTAAAGTAGGAAAACACGAGATTCAAGTTGTCGTAACCGAGGGTGTCAATGGGGTATCAGAAACAGCACCATTGAGAACTTCTGATTCAAGTGACTACAGTTGGATCTGGTGGGTAGTCGCAATTGTTTTTGTTCTATGGCTACTGAGCAAGTAATAGCAAATACGATGAATAGCCCTAACAATCGCATACACACGGACAGCAAACAAAGTACCAGGTCTTGAATTAAAATGCTGATAAGTACGCCATTGGTGGATAATCACTATATGAATTAGAAACTTATTATTACAACAAAGATACAATAACAAGAATATATAGCGAAAAAACTAAGTAAAGAAAAAACCAATTCCTCATCAAAATATAAAACAAAAACAAATCCAATCGCAATTATTATGCCCATTTGTTGGATCATTGCCGGCCCCAACGGCGCGGGTAAAACCACATTTGCACTGGAATATCTGTCCAAGGTAGCGGGTTGTACTCATTTTGTTAATGCCGATCTGATCGCGGCGGGGCTTTCTCCGCTGGCACCGGAACGCGAACTTATTGCGGCAAGCTGTATCTTCCTGAACGAGATCGAAGAAAACATCAAACACCGTGAGAATTTTGCATTTGAAACCACGCTTTCAGGCCGCAGCTATTTGCACCTGATCAATCGGCTGCAACGTGATGGCTGGCGGGTGGAGTTGATCTATCTTGCCTTGCCCAGCGTCAAAATACCGGAAATGCCCGTGGCAGAAAGGGTTGCACATGGTGGCCACAATATCCCATTGCGCGACATCGAGCGGCGTTTCCCGCGCAGTCTTGCCAACTTATTTCATTTATTCAGCTATGAGGTTGACCGTTGCACTTGTTTCATGAATGATGGCGAGAAACCGATTCCCGTGTTTGAACAAATAGGCAGTAGCCGTGAATTACGCAATGAAAATAACCATAAAGACAGAACCCTCCAGAGAATACCAGCTAATCCTGGATTCGTTGCAAAAAGCCGTAACGCAGGCACTTGAAAGAAAACGCCACTTGGGTCAGTACGCTGTCGTCTGGCGGGACGGCAAACCGACGATGATTGGTGAGGATGCGCCGAAGGCATGGAAAAATTCTACCGGTTATGAGGCCAAAAGAATATTCTAAATTACAACACCCTACCGTAATATCCCAGTAGAAATAATGGGGCCAGCATTACATTTTTAGGGCTGCAACCCGGTGACATTCTGATTCAGTTGATTAGACAATCGGTTAGCGACTTTGCGGTCGTTGAAGGCAGGTGAAAAAATGGAATTAGTGTTTAGGCGAGATAGTGAAACTAGAATAGTCATTGTTGAATTGATTAAACGCTAAAATTTTTTTGTTTGTCGTATTTTAAAGAGAAAGAAAAAAATGCAGAATGAAAAATATTGGGAAATTATTCATACAAGACTGAATCATGTCCAGAATCTTCAATCTGCGATGAGTGGTCTTGAGATAACAGGGATTGGAATATTTCTTGCAAAATCAAATCCTGAAAATTTAGAATTTTTATCATATAATCAATCTGTTGCATATGGTATTTATGGTTTATTAATATGGATGCATTTATTTACCCTATACCAATATTTCTCCGTCAAGAAAGCTTTATTGGTGCTTAAAGATTGGGAAAATCAACTCAATGGAACAATAGGTATAAGATATTTCGATATGGGAAATATGCGTTTGGGGGTGTCCTAGATTTTGTGTAAACGGTGGTTAATAATGCCGAGGCATTCTTTCGTTAAATTGAATAGTAAACCTGTTTAGTGCCGGTTTCCAATCTCTTAGTGGCATAGACCATTTTTTGGCGATATTGCTGAGAGCCAAATAGAACAATTTGATCACAGCTTCATCGTTGGGAAACGATCCACGGTTTTTGCTGACTTTGCGTAGGCTCATATTGACTGACTCAATCGCATTGGTGGTGTAAATAATGCGCCGTATCTCAGGCGGGTAGTCGAAGAATGGAATGATGCGTTGCCAGTTATTGCGCCAAGATCGGGCGATCGGTGGATAAGCATAGTTCCATTTATCTTCAAAGTCGGCTAACGCGTGTTCAGCCTCATCAATCGTGGCGGCGCTGTAGACCAAACGTAAATCAGCAGCTACTTCCTTGCGTTTATTCCAGCCGACGTAGTTGAGACTATTACGAACCATGTGCACGATACAGAGTTGTACAATGGCATGTGGATAGATGGTTTCAATCGCTTCGGGAAAGCCCTTTAAGCCATCGACACAGGCGATAAAGATATCTTGCACGCCACGATTTTTGAGTTCAGTGACAACGCTGAGCCAGAACTTGGCACCCTCGGTCTGAGCAATCCATAAGCCCAGTATTTCTTTATGGCCCTCCATGTTAATGCCGATCGCCAGGTAAATCGCTTTGGTACGAACGCTACCAGCGTCACGAACTTTGGCATGGATACAATCGAGATAGATCACAGGATACACCGCATCGAGAGGCCGGGATTGCCACTGCTTCACTTCATCCATTACGCCATCAGTGACCGTAGAAATGAGCGTAGGCGATACTTCTGTGCCATACATTTCAGTGAGGTGCTGTTGGATTTCACGCACTGTCATGCCACGGGCATACAGCGAGAGGATCTTGTCATCAAAGCCCGCCCAGCGGGTCTGATGCTTGGAAATGATCAGAGGCTCGAAGCTGCCCTCACGGTCACGGGGGATCTCGATGGGTAACTCACCGAATTCACCTTTCAGGGTCTTACGGCTTTTACCATTTCTGGTATTGCCAGTGGCATTGACTACCGTTTCGTGCTTATCGTGACCAAGATGATCGGCCATTTCTGCTTGCAAGGCACGTTCAACCAACGCTTTGGTGAGTTGCTTGAGAAGACCATGCTCACCGATTAAATCTTCTGGCTTTTTGTAATCGGCCAGCAGGCTATCAATTAAGCCGGCTGGCAGGGGTTTGGGTGTGGTCATTTTTGCTCCAAAAATATATAAACAGTTTCCTGCAATATGACCATTTACACAAAATTATTTACACCTCCATGCGTTTACGCTTATATTTTATTTCTCACGCTGCACCAAGCTTTATCGCTTTTTTAACACCGTTTCTGGCACTTAATTTAGGACTTATTTCCTTAGAAACAACATTCAGTCTTCTTGGAGTCTTCCTTGTTATCACCATTCCTTTTTTTATGCTTCTACAAAGAGGCTTCAAACTATAACTTCAAATATTTTACTCTCTATTCAAAAATCACGGCCTCAGGTTGCAGGAATGGATCCACAACCATCGATTCGACTCAGGATTTTCCCGCATACGCCCCTGATGCACGACGATTACTATTATTTGCGAAGCTTGATCAAGTCCATTTTTGCATACCTAATTACAGGGCAACACGATCTATCGTTTCGGATGCGAGTAAATATTCAGAAAAGTCGCGAGAATTCTGTTTAATATGTACATTGAGTTAACATCCAAAGCACGCTTCGCTGATTTGAGATATGTTCATCACCCACAGCTCATGTAGGGCATTAACCTCATGCAATATTCCCGCTTTTTTCTCTTGATTCTTCTATTTTATTCAGGCTTTGCCTTCCAGGCATCCAGCACATGCCCGGAAGTTTTAGATTATGAATGCCTGGTAAAAAATTCGCAGCAGGTGTATCAAGAAGATTCTGAGCAATGGTGGAAAATTTACCATCACACCGCAGCCAAGGCCAAGAAGTGCGAAAATTTCAACGACGTCACGCTTTTCTTGCGCCTGTGGTCTGGCAGCACCGACGGGGAAATGGCCGAAGGCCTTGCCATTGATACCGAGGAAATCCTGATCAAGAATAGCCGGTGTTTTTTTGAAGGAGCACTGGGGCTGCCAAAGCAAGAAATGGCTACGCTCATTACACGCTTTTGTCCACTGACAGAACCGGAGCCCATTGTCAAAGCGCTAAAGCAGGCCATAAAAAATGCACGTTACGGGCACATAGCAGAACAATTGCTACAGCAAGTTGAGAGGGAAGGCTGTCAGTCACATCGCTAAGCTTAACGACTAACCCAGGCGCATCCATTTGCAATAAACACCCCCGTGGCAAGACCGCGGGGTATCAGAAAAGCTCAAGTCGGCACAGCGCTTCTTTCGGTTTGCCTTGGCTCTTTACATACCTTTTGATCAATCAAGTAACCGTCCAAGTAGCGCAACCGTGAGAAGCAACCGGCACCCATGCACTCATCAGATCGGCATTACTTCACTGATAAAAGCAAACGCTGATTAAAGCAACAGAAATAGCGAGTAAGGGCAATCTACCGATCTTCCCTGAGTTTCAATTTAAACTTAGGCGCCCGTTTTTTTTCCAAAGACGACGACCGGTTGAGTCCCAGTACGGTGATGCGGTGTGCACTGTTGAAGCTGGGGGCACCGTCTTGGTCGCGCAGGATGGAGGATACTTTGTATTCTAGGTAGCCTGCTCGCGGATCGAAGCGGATGTCGTGAATCCAGATGCCTGCCCGTTGTACCCGTTGATGTTCGCATTCGTTGGCAAGTTCCCAGCCAGTCAGCATCGGAATGGCATAGTCGTAAGGCAGTTCATTGATGCGAACCGTTTGCGTGCGCACCACGCCATCGACGCTTTTGCGGCAGGTGTCCGTTTTTCCGGTACGGGGATTCAGCGCCAGGAAATCTCCGTGCAGTTTGACGCTGCGGCCGCGGATCTGGGCGGCGCGGGTTTTGATGCGGTGCGTGTGCGTGTTGTTATCCTTGAAAATGGTCTGCGTCACCCAGTGCGGGGTACCGCCGAGACTGGGCGCTGCACTGGCTTGCGACAAATTGTAAGCCACTTGCAACAGGCGATAATCCACGCGATCCCCCCATTGGCAGGGCCACAGACGCCATTCGCATTCAAAGGTATCGGTATATTGGAAATCAAATCCGCGCGGGATAATGGCAACCGCATCGTATTTTCTTAACATGCCTTTGTGGCCGGTATTTTCCAATGTGGTCACCGCACCTTGATTTGCAGGCTGCACGACCGAAGATTCGATACCGTTGTGATCTTCTTCTATCGTGGCATCAATTGCCGTGGAATGGTAACCAAATGCGGTATAAAACACGCAAAATTCAAAAGCGTCTTTGCGACTCTGATCTTCCAGTGTGCCTTTTGCCTCGAATACCAGAACCGTGGAACCGGTGTTTTTAACCAGCTTGCTGTGCGTGATATCGGCCCGCATCGAGTTGATTTCGCGATCTTGGTTCAGATAGCGCAAATCCCAGCCATTTAACACGACCGTGCCGCTATCGACGTAATCCGGCATTTCAATCCACTGCAGCAGGGTTACCGGTTCCGCCCCGTTATCACGTTGCATGCATTTTTTCCCTTCAAGCAGTATGAATTTGCCTTGATCTTCAAATACCGTTTTTGCGTCGGACTTGAGCGACAGTTGCTCAAAGGGTGTGAGGATTTTTGTGCGGTCTTCCGCATCCGGCGTTTTCTTTTCCGGTTTTTTAGTGGCGCAAGCGGAAAGGGAAAGCAGCAGGCACGTTGCAAGCAGTATCAATACAGCGCGGATCATTTTTACTCCCTTGAAATTGAGCTAGGGAAAGTCAGCGGTTATTTTTCTTGGCGCGTAATCTTCTCGCTTCTTTCGGATCGATGATCAAAGGCCGGTAAATTTCAATTCTGTCATGCAGCTCCAGCATGGCTTGCAATTGGGTTAATTTACCGAAAATACCCAATTTGCTTTTTGCCAGATCGATTTCCGGAAATTGATCCAAAATCCCGGAACACCGTATCGCTTGCTCAACCGTGCAATCCGCCGGCACATCGAGTTTCTTCAGCACTTGAACATGCGGGAGTGCGTAGACGACTTCAATTTGCATCGGCGGCGTCACCGCTTGCCGTAAATCACTTCCGCCCGCTCGATGAAATGTTCCACAAAACTGTTGGCAATCATATGAAATACCGGCCCGACCAGTTTTTCAAGAATCCTGTGCGAGAAGGTGTAATGCAAGCGGAATTTGATTTTGCACGCGCTATCCGACAGCGGGATAAATTGCCAGTAACCATCCAAGTGTTCAAACGGCCCATCGAGCAAACTCATTTCGATCAAATCCGGCGGAAAGCGTTTGTTCTTGGTGGTAAAACTGTGCTGAATATGGTGATAGTCGATCTTGACGGTGGCATGCGTCGTGATCTCGTCTTGCGGATCGACGGAGGTACCGCCGCACCACGGGAGAAATTCAGGATATTTCGCCACATCATCGACCAATGCGAACATTTGACTTGCCGAGTATTCAACCAAAACTGATTTTTCTATTTCTGCCATAAAAGTAAATCACCCCGCATCATGAGGTAATACTAAAAAACTGATAAAATACACGAAATCTAGTGATTTCCACCCATTTCATACCTGCATGAGTATAGTACAAAATAAAAAAGCCTTTCACGATTATTTTATCGAAGAAAAGTACGAAACGGGCATGGTGCTGGAGGGATGGGAAGTCAAAGCCATTCGCGATGGCCGGGTTCAGTTGAAAGAAGCTTATGTTATTATCAGCAACGGCGCACTGTACTTAATTGGCAGTCATATCAGTCCGCTCAAGACAGCTTCAACGCATATCAATCCCGATCCGGTCAGAACCCGCAAATTGTTATTGCACGCGGAAGAAATCAAACGGCTCATCGGCAAAGTCGAACGCGCCGGATACACACTGGTTCCCCTCGATATGCACTATAAAGCAGGCAGGATCAAACTGGAAATCGGCTTGGCCAAAGGCAAGAAACAACACGACAAGCGCGAATCCGAGAAACAGAAGGAATGGGAGCGCGACAAGCAACGTTTGATGCGCGCAAAATAAAGCAAGCAATACCGAGTATCCATTCAATTTCAAAAATAATTTAAATTTTTACGATTATGCAGAAACCTATTGCAATCTGGTTATTCATTTGTTGTGCCCTAGTATTCGCCATGATAGTAGTCGGCGGTGTTACGCGCTTGACCGATTCCGGGCTTTCCATTGTCGAATGGCAACCGATCGTCGGCACCATGCCGCCCATCACGCAGCAGGATTGGGATGTGTTGCTGGAAAAATACCGCGCCACACCGCAGTATCAGCAAGTCAACAAAGGCATGAGCGTCGATGAATTCAAAAGTATTTTCTGGTGGGAATACTTCCACCGCGTACTCGGCCGGTTGATCGGCCTGGTATTTTTTGTACCGTTTGTTTACTTTCTGCTGAAAAAGCAAATCGACCGGCCGCTGGGCATCAAACTCGCGGGGATATTCGTATTGGGTGGTCTGCAAGGATTCATGGGTTGGTATATGGTCATGAGCGGTTTGGTCAACGATCCGCATGTCAGCCAGTACCGCCTGACCGCGCATTTAGGACTGGCTTTTGTCATTTTTGCCGCGATGTTCTGGGTCGCTTTGGGATTGCTGTCGCCGCACCGCGAATATTCCCCAGCCAATTACAAATTGCAGGGTCTGCGGCGATTTTCCTTCAGTCTCTCTTCATTGATTTTTATCATGGTGCTGTCCGGCGGTTTCGTGGCCGGCATTCGCGCAGGCTTGGCCTACAACACCTTCCCGCTGATGAACGGACATGTGATTCCACCCGACCTTTTTATCCTTGAACCGTGGTACCGCAATTTTTTCGATAACATCACCACGGTGCAATTCGATCATCGCTTGATCGCCTGGATACTGGCCTTCTCAGTGCCGATTTTCTGGCTCAAATCACGCACCGTGGAACTGCAAGGCACCACACGCCTGGCATGCAACCTTTTCCTGCTGATGCTGGCGGTACAAATCAGCTTAGGCATCGCAACACTGCTCCATGCGGTACCGATTCCCTTAGGCGCATCGCACCAAGGCGGAGCGGTGCTGCTGTTTGCCGCATCCCTATGGGTGAGCCACCGGTTACGGTAGTCATTCGCGCAAGCTGCATCGTCCCGCTCCCATGACGGGGCGATGCCAGCAGTAACCCAATTCATCCCAGCCATTGCCCCTATGCGGTGCATTTCGTTCAGCCCCCATTCCAATGGATAAAACAACCCGCGCCAGCAACCCCGGACCCGCTAACGCAAAACCCAGACCGAAGCGCAGACGTACCGCAGCTGCGCGTAATAGCAATGACCCTGGCAAAACGCCCAGAAAGCAACCCAGAAGAAACCGGCCCGGCAGATTCCAGCGGACAGTATTACTGACCGGTATCGAAATGCTCGGCTTATGCATCGCCGCGGTTTGCGCCATCATCCTGCTGCTCGGTTACTCCGCGGGCCAGTTCTCGGGCACCAGTTTTTTCGGTCATTTGCTGCCTTTCACCGCCGGTGTGCTGGTGTTGATATTGTCCGCTAGTGTTTTTCTGCTCGGCTGGTGGAAGCTGCGGCAATGGCTGCGGCGCTATTCGGAATTTTTCATGCCGGTATTGTCCTTGTCGCTCGCCCTGCTGACCGGCTGGCTCGTTACGCACGACCAGTTTTCGCTGGCTTACGGTAATTTCCGCACCTTGGTTGGCGGCAAGGAAGAAGCGGGACGAGTGACGATTTCGCATCAGGTTTACGCGGCTTACCGCCGCCACGACTCAGCGCAATTGCAAAAAATGGTTAACCGCGCGCAAGAATACCGGCAAGCCATCGAAGACGCAGCCCGGTCTTTCGATATCGACGCGCATCTGCTGCACGGCATCGCCGCAACCGAATCGTCTTTTATTCCGCGCGACAGCCACGACGGCGGACGCGGATTGTTTCAGATCACCCGCGTTCCAGAAGTCGTCATCGCGCAAGCACGCAAGCGGCTCAATGTGGAAAAAATTGTGCTGGACAATCCCCGCCACAACGCTTTTGTCGCCGCCGCCACGTTTAAACACTACCTAGCGGAAATGAAAGACGATCTTTTTCTCGGATTGCTGGCTTACAACATCGGCCCGGCGAACGGCGGTTTACGTTTTATCATGCAGCAATACGGCGCGACCGATTTCACCACGATACAACCGTATCTGCAAACCCTGCCGCGCGACTACCCGATCCGGGTACTCGCCTACTCGCTGGCGTTCCGCCTGTGGCATCAGGAAGGCCGCTTGCTCGCGTATGAAGAAGGCAACAATGCCATCCGCATCCAGCGCATCGGCATCCCGGGGCTACATGCCGGTTTGTGATCCTGCACCGCGCGGCGCATAACTGCTCCCTGCTATTTAATCCACACCGTTTTGATATTCACAAATTCCCGGATGCCGTGGTACGACAGTTCCCGGCCGTAACCGGATTCTTTCACGCCGCCAAACGGCAAGCGCGGATCGCTTTTGACGATGCCGTTGACGAAGGTGCAACCGGCATGAATCTGCCGGGCCAGCGCTTCTCCGCGCACCGTATCGCGCGTCCATACGCTGCCGCCCAGGCCGAAATGCGTGCGGTTGGCCAATTGAACCGCTTCTTCGGCATTTTTCACCCGCACGATCGCCGCCACCGGACCGAATAATTCTTCGTCAAACGCCGCCATGCCCGGCTGCACATGATCCAGAATCGTCGGCGCGTAGTACGCGCCTTGTGTACCGATAAAAGTGCCGCCGGTCACCCGCTGCGCCCCTGCTGCCAGACTCCGCTCGACCTGCGCATGCAGCTCGGCGCGCAAATCTTCGCGCGCCATCGGCGCAATGCCGGTAGCATCATCCTTCGGATCACCGCTTTGCAATTGATTCATCAGCCCTTTCAATTGCGCGACAAAGGCATCGGCAATGGTGTCGGCGAGAATAAAGCGCTTTGCGGCAATGCAGCTTTGTCCCATGTTCTGTAACCGCGCCGCCAGCGCTTGTTTTGCTGTCGCTTCGATGTCGGCATCGTCGAGCACGATGAATGGATCCGACCCGCCCAGTTCGAGCACGCATTTTTTCAGATGCTGCCCGGCAATCGCAGCGACTTTTCGTCCCGCCGCGCTGCTGCCCGTCAGCGTTACGGCAGCGATACGCGGATCGGCGATCACCGTCTCCGCTTGCGCGGCACTGATCATCAACGTGCGGAAGGTATGCCCGGGAAATCCGGCCTGCCGGAACGCCTCTTCCAGCGCCAGCGCGCAACGCGGCACATTCGACGCATGCTTCAGCACCACCGTATTGCCCGCCATCATCGCCGGTGCCGCCGCGCGGATCAATTGCCAGAATGGAAAATTCCACGGCATGATGCACAACACCGTACCCAAAGGCTGATAAACCACCAGGCTGCGGCTCGCATCGGAAGCAATCACTTCGTCGCTCAAATACGCTTGCGCGTGGTCTGCATAGTAATCGCAACCGGTCGCGCACTTCTCCACTTCCGCCTTGGCTTCTTTGAGCAGTTTTCCCATTTCTTCGGTGATCAGATGGGCGTACTCCTCGCTACGCTGGCGGAAAATTTGCGCGAGATTACGCATAAACCCGGCGCGCTGTTCAAAACCGAGCGCCGCCCATCCGGCTTGCGCGGATTCCACTTGGCTCAGCGCCGTATCGATTTCGCTGGCTTGCCAAATTGGAAAAGATTGCAGGGTTTGGCCTGTGGCCGGGTTGATCGATAGCATCGGCATAGCGGTCATTCTCCTGTTAGTCATTTACTGCCAGCGCAACTGCGCCATTCACTTCGTCACGCAAATCAGCTCGTTCCAGTTCGTTGTGTATCTGGGACTGCGGTTTCCTTGTTTCATTTTCCACGGCTGCCGGAAACCTTCGGACGCGAGCTTCAACGTGCTGCTACCCATTTTGGCATTGATTTGATCCATAACCGCCATTAATTTGCCGGATTTATTTTCTGCCGCTGCCAAGCCAAACAGATCGGATTGCCGGTTACCGGCGGAAACCAATCCGGACAGCATCACCCGCGCTTTCTGATAGCGATAGCCGCCACGGTAAATTTTACGCAACCCCCATAACGCGGCTTTGGTCAACCGCACGGTATCATCGGTTGGCACGGGAAGCGGAATAGTCAAGCCATTGGCATAATAGCGCTCTTCTTCGTTGAACGGGCTGGTACGGATCGCAACGTAAATCGCCCCGGCACACAATTGCTGGCGGCGCAATTTTTCCGTTGCGCGGCGAACATACAACGAAACCGCTTCTTCCAGACTGGCCAGATCCGCAACAGCAACACCAAACGAACGCGAGCTGACAATTTGCTTTCTCGGCGGCGCGATTTCTTCCAGCTCGATACAAGCCACACCATTGAGTTCGCGGATAACTTTCTCCATCACGACGGAAAAACGCGAACGCATCCCGGCCGGGGAAGCCCGCTTCAGATCAAGCACGGTTCTGATGCCACTATCATACAGCTTGGGAACAAGCCGCCGACCGATGCCCCAAACTTCACCCGCGGCAATCCGGTTGAACCAATCATTTTGCTGATCGGACGGCATGCTGTTCAGGTCGCATACACCGTCTAATTCCGGGTATTTCTTGGCGATGTGGTTGGCCAATTTAGCCAGCGTCTTGGTCGATCCGATGCCGATGCAAACCGGCAGACCGGTCCACTGTTTCACGCACCGGCGGATACGCTGGCCGTAAGATGTCAGATCTTGTGCTCCGAATCCTGACAAATCGAGAAAGCATTCGTCAATCGAATAAATTTCCTGCTGCGGGCTAAACATGGCCAGAATGCTCATCACGCGATTGCTCATATCGGCGTACAACGCATAATTGGAAGATTGCGCGATGATTCCGTACTTTCTCGCCAAATCCTTGAACTCAAACCACGGCTGCCCCATCTTCACACCCAGCGCTTTCACCTCGTTGCTTCTCGCCACCGCGCAGCCATCGTTGTTGGATAGCACCACAACCGGCTTGCCTTCCAGGCGCGGATTGAACACCCGCTCGCAACTCACATAGAAGTTGTTGCAATCGATCAAAGCGATCGCGCGCGTCATTTGAGTTCACGCATAGAGCCGGTCACCACGCTCCATGCTTCGAATGATTGTTTGAAGATTGTGGCGTTGAATTCCCCTGCCTGCATTTTTCATCGTGATGAGTTGTGCTTTTATGATATCGGAACGATATTCAAACATGCATGGAAAAGCATGTCAAATGGCCATTCATGACCCCTGACAGCACTATATTTGTAGAATCTTCAGCCGGAATCCGAATGCCTCGAATCCATTTCCCGTTCAAATGAAAAAATCTTGAATAAAATATGATGACTCAACGATATTTCCCGTACGATACCCCGATGAAAAATTATTTCTCTCCGTTGCATCTGCTGCTTTTCATTTTCCTGCTTGGCGTCATGATGGTGCTGTTTCAGGTGGAATTGCTGTCATTTGCTTTTGTAAAGCTGGGGCTGCCGCCGGAATCGGGTCTGATGGTGCTATTGCTTTCGTTGCTCGGCAGCGTTGTCAATTTGCCGGTGGCGCGGATCAAAAGCGATGTGCCGGTACAGGAATTCACTCCGCCTGCCTACTGGGGATTACTCAGGATACCGCCGCAACCCTTTCATAATGAAACACAAATTTTGATCAATCTTGGCGGCTGCCTGATACCGGCAACGCTCTCGCTGTATTTGTTTTCCCACAGCACACTCAGCCTATCTTCCACACTGCTGGGAATCGCGATTATCAGTGCGATCAGTTACTACTTCAGCCGCCCGATTCAGGGACTCGGCATCGGCATGCCAATATTGGTCGCGCCCATCAGCGCCGCGTTGACCGGTTTGATCATCAGCCCGGAACAAAGCGCCGCGCTCGCATACATCAGTGGCACACTGGGCGTATTGATCGGCGCCGATCTGCTGCACATGAAAGACATCTCCCGGCTCGGCACGCCGTATGCGTCTATTGGTGGTGCGGGGACGTTTGACGGGATTTTTATCACCGGTATTGTGGCCGCGCTGCTGGCTTAAAAGATTAAACGCTCACAAAAAACCCCGCCGAAGCGGGGTCAGTTGCGGTCTTACTTAGAATTCAGCTGCTGATTACTGTTTTCTGCGGCGTGCGGCAAATCCTATTAAACCCAGACCGGCCAGCAACATCGCGTAGGTTTCGGGTTCCGGAATGGCCGCGATGGCATCGATTTCGCCTTCACCGGGAGAAAATGGGCCGCCTACCAGACGATCGCCCGATACGACTGCAAAGTAATTATAAGAACCGGTGAAAGACCATTGTGACGTCCAGTCATCGGCATTTTTCAATGTGCTGCTGTCATCCACGCCTCTCGCCCATACGCTGGTGATATGACCTTCTTCAAGCAATGCACCAGAAGAGTCGGAACCGTAAATACGGAATTCAAAAGGCTCCCAGAATTCACTGGTGTTGTCAGCATTCCAGCCGTGATCGATGGCCGGAATAGCGAGCACGGAACTCAATGCGGCAGGACTATACACCAGAATGGCCGGATCATACTGCAACCAATGGTGATCGGCCGAACTCATCGCAGCAGCAGCCGTGAAGCCATCGCTACCGTAAGTCGATCCGTCCGCCCAGCCGGTATTACCATTACCGCCGCTGACATAGCTCAGGTAACTGGTTGGTGTTACCGTGCCGCTGTTCACCGTCGCGGTATCGGTCAGCGTTGCACCGCCAATCGTGGTTGTAGCAAATGCCGTGGAAATGGATACCGACAGCACTGCCGCAGTCAAAAGAATCTGTTTAAACATAAAATCTCCAATTTATAAATTAAGCCCATCTCGTTCTCACGCCAACCAACCTTAAAGTTGCATGTTTTAGTTGGCGCTTCTCACTTATTTTTATCATTAATAACCTTTTCCTGTTAAGAAAAAGGTTATTAATTGTAATACGAATTTAGTTTCGTTTTTATAAAAATGAGCAAGATTTCATAGAACTAACCCTAACCATCTCTGCATTCCGGTCTTAACCCCGGTATACTTTTACGCATGGATATTTCACGCCCGCACAATTCCGGTTCACCACACCCGCATATACTGCATCGGCTGCATGCCTTGCAACAGCAATTCCGGCATATTTCACCGCACGCCATGCAACAAGCTGCCGTCGAGTTCAATATGCCGCTCAGTCAGGTGGCTGCGGTAGTCGCGTTTTATTCATTTTTCTCCACGCAACCACGCGGCCGTTTCGATATTTTATTCAGCAATTGCACCAGCTGCGGCTATCTGTCCGGAGAACAAGACCTGATGCGGCTGCTGTGCCAGCTATTGCAAGTCACCCCGGGCAAAACGCGCGCGGATGGATTGATCAGTATCGGCGAAACCTCGTGCATCGGCATGTGCGATCAGGGTGCGTCGCTGCTGGTCAATGGGCTGCCGGTCACCGCTTTGAATGCGGAAAAACTGGCACAGATCGCACAGCGGATCACAACGGAATCCCCACTCACCGATTGGTCAACGGAATGGTTTTCCGTACATGACAAGATATATCGTCGCGATCTGCTGCTAATGGAACCACACGCTCCCGGCAGCGCGCTGCAAACCGCACTGGCACAAGGCGCTGATCGAACGCTGGCAGTCATCCAACAATCCGGCTTACGCGGCCGCGGCGGCGCCGGGTTCGATACCGGCAAAAAATGGCAATTGTGCCGCGCAGCACCCGGCGATGCGCATTATGTCGTTTGCAACGCCGATGAAGGCGAGCCCGGCACATTCAAAGACCGGCTGCTGTTACGCGATCATGCCGATGCGATGATTGAAGGCATGACACTGTGCGCGTCAGTCATTGGCGCAAAACAAGGATTTATCTATTTACGCGGCGAATACCGCTATTTATTACCGCATCTGCACGCCGTGCTCGATCAGCGCCGCAGCCAAGGATTACTGGGCCAGCATATTCTCGGATATGGAAACTTTGAATTTGACATCGGCATCGTCGTTGGTGCCGGTGCGTACATCTGCGGCGAGGAATCGGCGTTGATCGAATCGCTCGAAGGCAAACCCGGCATTCCGCGCATCCGTCCGCCGTTTCCCGTCACGCATGGCTACCTGGGGCAGCCCACCAGCGTCAATAATGTCGAGACTTTCATTGCGGCAGCGCACATCGCCGCGCACGGCAGCGCTTGGTTTAATTCCATCGGCACGGAGCAATCGCGCGGCACCAAAATCCTCAGTATCAGCGGCGATTGCGAAAAACCGGGCATTTATGAATATCCATTCGGTGTGCGCATTCAGCAGATTCTCGACGATTGCGGCGCGCAAAACGTGCAAGCGGTGCAAATCGGCGGTCCTGCTGGAACATTGCTCAGTCCAGTGGAATTTAACTGCACCATCGGTTTTGAAGATGTTTCCACTGGCGGATCGTTCCTGGTATTCGGCCAGCAGCGCGATTTACTCGCGATCCACCGCAATTTCGCACATTTCTTCGCGCACGAAAGCTGCGGTTTTTGCGCACCCTGCCGCGTCGGCACGCAGTTATTGAAAAACAATCTGGATAAAATCGCCGGAGGTCGGGGCACAATGCACGATATCGAAGAACTCAAACAACTCAGCCATCTGATTCAGCACCAATCGCATTGCGGCTTGGGTCATACCGCCGCCCATCATGTGCTGGACGGTTTGCAGCATTTCCCGCACACTTTTTCCGCCTCGCTACAACCCCATTTCACCGCGCAGTTCGACCTCGATCAGGCACTGGAAAGCGCCCGGCAGGCAACACATCGTGACGATGCGGCAGCGCATCTGGATAACGGATAATGTCAGACAATCCCAGCACAATCCGCATCGACGGCCAGGAAGTCCCATTTACAGCAGGACAGACCATCATGGATGCCGCGCTCGCGGTAGGAATCTACATTCCGCACCTGTGCCACTACCCCGGCCTGCCGCCGAGCGGCAATTGCCGCCTGTGCGTAGTGGAAACCGGTAACCGCAGTGCCGCCGCGTGTATCACACCGGCCGTAGCGGGGCAGGAAATCCGCAATAACACGCCGGAATTGAACGAAGCGCGTAAAGCCATTACGCAAATGCTGTTTGTTGAAGGCAATCACATTTGCCCGTCGTGCGAGAAAACCGGCAACTGCAAATTGCAAGCGATGGCTTATCATCTGGGCATGCTGGACGATCACTTCCCGCAGTTTTACCAGCGCCGCGAACTTGACGCCTCGCACCCCGATATCCTGCTCGATCGCAGCCGCTGCATCCTGTGCGATCTATGCGTGCGCGCCAGCCGCGATGTGGACAAGAAAAATGTATTCGCCATCGCCGGGCGTGGCACGGATGCGCATCTAATCGTCAATTCATCAAGCGGGAAGCTGGCGGATAGCGCGATGGCAGTTACCGATCTGGCGGCCAATATCTGTCCGGTGGGCGCAATTTTGATCAAGGAAAAAGGCTACGAAGTGCCGATCGGGCAGCGTATTTACGACCGGCAAACGATCCGCGAAACCGGTTTGCAGGAACATATCGAACGGAAAAATGACGATTGAGTATGCAATTCAACCATTGATAGCGGCTCCTTGGCAAACACGCTAGCATAATCTCGCAAACCTATTAAACTTCAATAATTCTTGAGCTCTCCTAAGAGGATAAATGAATGAAAGACGAAACGATCGCTATCCACGCCGGTTATCAAACCGACCCCACCACCAAGTCGGTGGCGGTTCCTATTTATCAGACCGTCGCCTACGAATTCGACAACGCGCAGCATGGCGCGGATTTGTTCAATCTCGCCGTGCCGGGCAACATTTATACGCGCATCATGAATCCGACCAGCGATGTGCTGGAACAACGGGTGGCGGCGCTCGAAGGCGGAGTGGCGGCCTTGGCGCTCAGCTCAGGTCAAGCAGCCATCCATTATTCGGTGATTAATATCGCCGAGGTGGGCAATAACATCGTCAGCGTGCCGCTGCTGTACGGCGGAACTTATACGCTGTTCGCGCACATGCTGCCGAAATTGGGAATCGAAGTGCGCTTCGCCAAAGACGATAATCCTGCAAACCTCGAACCGCTGATCGACAAAAAAACTGCGGCGGTATTCTGCGAGTCGCTGGGTAATCCGGCGGGAAATATTCCGGACATGGAAGCCATTTGCGCGATGGCGCATCGGCACGGTGTTCCGGTTATCGTCGATAACACCGTGCCCACGCCGGTCCTGATGAAACCTTTCCAGTTCGGCGCGGATATCGTGGTGCATTCGCTGACCAAATATATGGGTGGACATGGCACATCCGTCGGCGGCATTATCGTCGACTCCGGCCAGTTTCCCTGGCCGGATCATGCGGAGCGGTTTCCGATGCTCAACAACCCCGAACCGGCCTATCATGGCGTCGTCTATACGCAGGAATTCGGCCCCGCCGCCTATGTCGGGCGCGTGCGCACCGTCGCGCTGCGCAATACCGGTTCGGCCATGTCACCGATGAATGCTTTCTTCTTTCTACAGGGTATCGAAACCTTGTCGCTACGCATGGAGCGGCATACTGAAAATGCGCTCAAAGTCGCGCAACACCTTGAGCAACATCCCGCCGTGGCGTGGGTGAAATATGCGGGGCTGCCATCATCGGAATACTATCAATTGGCGCAAAAATACATGCAAGGCCGCCCATCGGCCTTGATGACATTCGGCATCAAAGGCGGATTCGAGGCCGGTGTGAAATTTTACGATGCGCTCAAACTGTTCAAGCGGCTGGTGAATATCGGCGATGCCAAATCCTTGGCCGCGCACCCGGCATCCACAACCCATCGGCAATTGACCGGCCCCGAACTCGCCGCTGCGGGCGTCACGCAGGACATGATCCGTTTGTGCATCGGCATTGAAAATATCGATGATATTCTGGCGGATTTGGAACAAGCGCTCGCCGCTAGCCGGACTTAAGCAATCGTGACAAACAAAGTTACCGGATACCCATCAGGTCAGAAAGCATAATGAGTTTCTCCATCGATATCAGTGAAGAAGCCGGGGTGCGCACTTTGCATTTCGGCTCCGACTGGATACAGGGCGCGATGCGCATCGCGCGCCCTTGGCGCTTGGAACTCGACTACACTCGGGAAATGATGGCGAGCTTGTTGCTGAGAGACGATGCGCGTTTTCCGCGCAAAGTGCTGCTGATCGGCCTGGGTGCGGCATCGCTGACCAAATTTCTTTATCGCTACTACCCGCTGGCGAAACTGACTGCGGTTGAGATCGAACCGCGCGTGGTAGCAGCCGCAAGGCAATTCTTCAAACTGCCGGAAGACCCGCTACGCCTCAATATCGTGATCGCGGACGGCGCACAGTATATCGCCGGGAACGGCAAGACTTACGACCTGATTCTGGTGGATGGCTACGACGCCGATGCGCACCCCGGTGAGCTCGACATGCTGCCGTTCTATCAAATGTGCCGGGCGCGCTTGAACCATAATGGCGTTCTCACGGTGAATCTGCTAGGCCGCAGCCGTGGCCACCAAGCCAGCCTGGAACGCATCAAAACAGCATTCGACGGACGCGCACTGGCTCTCCCTCCCTGCGACAGCGGCAACGTCATCGCAATGGCCGCGACCGGAGATAGGATCGAGATTTCCATCAGTGAGCTCACAGAACAAGCGCTCGAATTGAAGCAAAAAACCGGTCTCAACCTGCTGCCGACGCTGACGCGATTGGAGCAGGCAAAATTCTGTTCAGGTGGGATTCTTGCGATTTAACAAAAGCCAGATGCTAGGCTTTACACACTAATGTGCTAATTTTTCAGAAAGATCATAAATCTTATCTTTAACCGTTTTCCACATCTCCGCTGGCGGCGGAACTTGAGTTTGTGTTTTGATTTGATTAATTTTATTCATAGCATCCGTATACGTATCTACCAGTTGATCTTCCAGATCATCCCCCATTTGAGCTGCTTGTTCTTTAGCATCCCCATATTTTTGATTTATCAGATCCTTGGCATTCATATGCGATAATTCTATTTGGACTTTGGCATTATCATATGCTTCTTGCCAATTTTCCTTTACATCAGCCAGAACCTGCTCTTTTGTAGGCACTTTCATGCCACATATCTGATCCTGATCTTCAAGCGCATGCCCAAACGCACTATTTAGTTGGTTAATGTCCTTCATGTTCTGACAGAGATCATGAATATCCCACACAGCTACTCCAACTATTATTGATGCACCCGATATTGGAATTGCTCGGCCTGGGAGGGATACAATATTACGTGTTGCACTCGCAACCGATCGGGTGGCTATACGCTTTGATACTTTCTGAACAGTTTTTATCTTTTTATCAGATTCCATTTTAAGTTTGGCATGCTTCTCCTCCAATTCCGAGTTATTTCTGGTCAATCGCGTATTTTTATCAACCAGTTCTTTGGTTTTAACAGCCACATCATCATTTCTTTTTACCGTTGGGCTCTGGCCAAGAACTCTCGTTAATGCCGTGTCGGTCAATGCATATCCTAAGAAAGATTTCAATGTATTAAAGGCGGCGGTATGCAAACTATCGCTGACGAGCGTCGCAATGTTGGCTGATATAAGCCCCAAAAACGACGATAGTAAGAGCACATTTTTTATTCTTTTCCACAACGATGCGCTTTTTAATTTAGGTTTCTGTTCTTGTTCTCGTATTTGTTCAACAGACGCATCCACGGTACATTTCCTTTTTTTCATTGTTATCGGTATACATGCTACCGCATGTCCATCGATCTATTCAAAGGGGGCTTGATTCTCATTTGATGCTGGACTTTCTTTGGCGGCCCAACTCACCATCTGTGTTTGCAAAAAAAATAGCATAATCAGTGAATTAGTTAATCAAGCACACCAACATCACCCCCAGAATTTGTACAAAAATACAAAAAAAACAGTATGGATTTTCCATTACAACCGTCTATGCTTCAGTATATATTTTTGTAATACACTAATATTGAAATAAAAATCTAGTTTGTGATGTGCTATTGAAACATATGATCTTAGTAGTCAGATTTTGATTGAAGGAACATTCTTTTATTACATACAAGGAAAAATAATAATGAATCTTAGAAAAATGAAAAATTCCTCGCCATTAAAATTGTTTTCATCGATCAGTGTTTTTATTCGCCGCAGCGTCATTGGTACTGCCGCGATGCTGACTGTTGGCAGCGCTCAGGCATTGGATTTCCAGCTTGTTTCGCATATTGGCGACAACTACAGCTATACGCTAACCTATGGACCAAATGACAATATGTGGTACGTTGAAAATGGCAACGTGCACGCAACGATCCAGCTATCGGGCTTGTTTGGGGTCACCAGTGTTTTCGGGCCGCTCGATAACGACTTTCCGTCCGGTTCTCTTCACGATGGGCAGTTAAAATGGACAGGCAGTGTATTGTCTGGCGGCTCGGTCGTGCGCTTTACGATGCTCGAAGAAGACGTTGGTACTGGTAATTTCCCGTCAGATAAGCATGTCATCGGCTTCACACTCGTTGCGCCCCATACATCCGAAATCGATAAGATCGTTCTGGATACCAACGGTTTCTATAGTGGTCACACGTTGGCTGATCGGGACGTGCATATGCTCATTTCCGGGCCAGGTGTACCGGCAGTACCTGAGCCTTCTGGCTATGCAATGATGATCGCTGGAATATTGGGTATTGGTATGATGCTGCGGCGGCGGAATTTGTGTTAACCGGCGCGCCTTGTCTCTCTCAAACTGGTATGCAACCTTCGGTATAATCTCTGAACGCGATTTCCGTTCCTAAAGTATCGACCAGCCGGATAAGACTTTCAGTTGCCACATAAAATGCTTAAAAGTCAAATACCACCGGACTTTCCCGGTGGTATTTGTTAACTAACTCTGGCTTGGAAAAATACCCTGTATAGGCTTCCAGTGGTTTTTCTGTTCGATATCGCGCCAGATGGCATTTTCAGCGAATCGTTTGGCTGCATTGAGTAGTTCTTCATGATCAGCGCATAGATTCAGATCTTCAATGCGCAGCTGGTTATGAATATCGATTAATACATGGTTGGCTTGCTCGAAACTGGAACACTCAGCGGTTTTAACGTAGCGAGCGGCAAAGTCTCCGGCAATGGGAGCAAGCTCAGTGAAAATATGCTGCCGCATGCGGCGGCAATTTTCTGTGCCGTAAGCTGCGGTGAGGTTATCGGCAAAAATGACTTGTGGCAATCTTGTGTCACTTTTGTGCCACAACCGAGGCCTGCGGAGACCAACCGGGACTAATGGGGGATTTGTGGGACCTGAACTAAGACCCTGTATTTTATGGGTCTTAGTTGGTCTTGAGTGGTCTGGGTGAGACCGCTTACTGGTGGAGACGGCGGGAATCGAACCCGCGTCCGCAAGCCCTCTACAGACAGTTCTACATACTTAGCCATATTATTTAATTTAACCTGGCAACCGCCAACTGGCAGGCTGATGACAGGCGAGTCACCTTGCATTTAACGTTTTATAAAGTGACCCTATAAAACGCGATCCTCGTTAGTGACTCTGCTGTCTGTTGCCAGACCCGGCGTTGAGGCCCACCGGTGCAGAGGCTAGCCGATTAAGCGGCTAAAGCGTAGTTTTCGTCGTTTGCGACTATTGTTTTCAGATGGATTTACGAGGTAATCTGATCCTCGGTATGCCCTGCGCTGCTTTGCAACCCACGTCGAAACCAGATCGTCCCCGGTATTCGTTTTGGTAGTGCATAGGATGGTGCTAAAGCCTAAAAGTTCAAGTCCTATGTGCCGGGTATTCTAACAGAAATAGCGGGTGTTTCTTTACAGATAGCTCAGCAGCTCTGCGGGGTGGTCGATCAGGTGCCGTGCGCCCCAGGTTTCGGGCGGCTGATCGTTGCCCAGATAGCCATAGCGGGCGACGATGGGTTGCATGCCGGCGGCTAGGCTGGCTTGAACATCGCGGATGTCGTCGCCGAGATAAATGCAATGCGCGGGAGAAATGTTTATTTTATTGCTGGCGGTCAAGAGCGGTTCGGGATGTGGCTTGGTATTCGCCAATTCATCGCCGCAAACGACGCACGCGGCGCGTTGTGCCAGACCCAGTATTTCAATCAGTGGATGCGCGAAACGTGCCGGTTTGTTGGTGACGATGCCCCAAGGCAAGTTGCGTTGTTCCAGTTGATCGAGCAACGCATCTACACCGGGAAAAAGACAGGTATCGTGACATAGGCGTTGTGTGTAGAAATCCAGAAACTCGTCGCGCATCGACTCATAACCTGCATCGCCCGGTTTGATGTTGAAGCCGAGTCCCAGCAGCCCGCGCGAACCAGCGGAGGCCTGTATGCGGATTTTTTCGATGGGCAGCTCGGGCAGTCCACGCAGGGTGAGTTGCCGGTTCAAGGCGTGGCCGAGATCCGGTGCAGTATCGGCCAGTGTGCCATCGAAATCGAAGAGAACGGCTTTAATCATGGATTCAGTTCAAATGCTGGAGGTAATAGTGAAACAACGCGCTCGGTTTAGGTGCGATACGCCATGATGTAGTTCACATCGGTGTCATCTTCGAGTGCGTAGACTTTGGTGATCGGGTTGTATGTCATGCCGATCAGTTGCTCATCCGTCAAACCGGCATTGCGCGCCATACGCGCGAGTTCCGAGGGCTTGATGAATTTTGAGTATTCGTGCGTGCCGCGTGGCAGCATCTTTAAGATATATTCCGCGCCGATAATGGCAAACAGATAGGCTTTCGGGTTGCGGTTGATGGTCGAGAAGAAAACCCAGCCGCCAGGCTTGGCCAATTGCGTGCAGGAGCGGATAACGCTCATGGGATCGGGTACGTGTTCGAGCATTTCCATGCAGGTCACCACGTCAAAGTGCTGCGGCTGTTCTTTCGCCAGAGATTCCACAGTGATCTTGCGGTAGTCGACGTGATGCCCGCTTTCCAGCAGGTGCAGTTTGGCAACCTTAAGCGCTTTGTCGCTGAGATCGATACCGGTCACATGCGCGCCCATCGATGCCATGCCTTCGGACAGAATGCCGCCGCCGCAGCCGACATCCAACACGGTTTTTCCGGCTAAGCCTCCAACTAGATCATTGATGTAGTTAAGGCGTAGCGGATTGATTTCATGCAACGGCTTGAATTCGCTGTTGGGATCCCACCAGCGGTGCGCGAGTTGGCTGAATTTTTCCAGTTCCAGCGGGTCAGCATTGATGCCGTCATTTTCCATATGCGTTCCTTTGTGCCTAATTTTTTGATGTGGCCGCGATACGCTCTTGCCAGTATGCGGTGCGGTATTGCAGCTCAACCGGGTTGAGCGTCATCAGTTCTTTATCGTGGAGCAGCATTCTACCATTTACCCACACATGACTCACTTGTTCACGGCTTGCCGTGTAGACTAAATGGGAAGCCGGGTCGTAGCAAGGCGCGAGATTGAGGCCGGAGAAGTCAATCGCGGTAATATCAGCCGCCTTTCCACGGGTTAATGAGCCGGTAATTTCTCCTAGTCCCAAGGCGTTGGCGCCATTCAAGGTTGCCATTTTCAATGCTTGATGCGCGGGCAAGGCATCGGCCCGTCCGCTGGTCGCTTTTGCCAGCAGCGCCGCCAGACGCATTTCCTCGAACATATCGAGACGGTTATTGCTGGCTGCGCCATCGGTGCCGAGACCGGTATTGATACCTTGACTCAACAAAGGCGCGATCGGCGCCAATCCGCTGGCAAGCTTCATGTTGGATGAGGGGCAGTGCGCGATGCTGCAACCGTATTGATGCACGAGTTTTATTTCATGATCGGTCAAATGCGCCATGTGCACTGCAATTAAATTCGGACCGAGCAGCCCCAATTGCTGCAAGCGTTCAATCGGCCGCATGCCGGTAGATTCGAGACTGATGCGGATTTCATCCTGCGTTTCATGCAAATGGGTGTGTATTGGAGTATCGAGCTGTTCCGCGTAAGTTAGAATGTTGCGGAAGGTTTTGTCGCTGACGGTATAAGGGGCATGCGGCGCAAAACAGAAGGACAGCAACGGATGCTGATATTGGTCTCGCAAATCCAGCCCTTTAGCCAAGTAATCATCGGCGTCACTGGCATAGGCGGTGGGAAAATCGATCACGACCATGCCGATGGCAGCGCGCATGCCGGAGCCGATAGCGGCTTCCGCGCAGGATTTCGGAAAAAAGTACATGTCGTTGAAGCAGGTAACGCCGCCTTTGATCATCTCGGCGCACGCGAGCTGTGTGCCATCCAAAACAAATTGAGCATTAACGTGTTGATTTTCTGTGGGCCAGATGTGTTGATTGAGCCATGCCATCAAAGGTATGTCATCTGCAAGTCCACGCATCAGTGTCATGGCGGCGTGGGTGTGCAGATTAATCAATCCCGGGATCAACACATGATCGCTTAAGGTGATTGTTTGCTTGGCTTGATAACGCAGACTGGCTTCGGATGCCGGCAGAATATCCTGGATGATTCCTTTATCGATAGCGATGGCGTGTTGATTCAGTACAACTCCAGCAGGCTCGATGGGAATAATCCATTTCGCCTCAATCAGCGTATCGATTTGCTGCAAACCATTCATGCGTTTCGAGTATGTAGAAAGAAAAAAGCCCTGCTCTTAAGGGCAGGGCTTTATGCATAAAAATAGTGAACCGGTTTCGCTTATCGGGTACCGGCTACTTCGATTTCAACGCGGCGATCAGGTGCCAAGCATTCGATCAATGCTTTGGTTTTTTTGTCGCCTACGCAGCTATTGCCTGTCACAGGATTAGCTTCACCTTTGCCATCAACAAAGACGCGGCTTGGTTCAATGCCTCTTGAAACCAGATGAGCCTTGACCGATTCAGCACGGCGTACCGACAGGTTTTTGTTGTATTCATCGGAACCGATGCGGTCAGCATAACCTACAGCGATAATAAGATCATACTTGACGCCTTTTATGCCGGTTACAAATTCATTCAAAGACTGAATACCGTTCGGTTTCAGTTTGGCGCTATCAAAATCAAATAATGCATCAGCAGAGAATGTAATTTTTTCCGGTGCGGTTTTAGCAGCTGCGGCGGCTGCAGGCGCTGCGGCTACAGGCGTAGCAGCTTCGGATTTTTTAGCCAGATCCGGATCACATTCAGGAATCGCCATTGCCGGTGTCCAGTAACCGGTTTGCCAGCACAGACCGGTTGTGTTTCTTGCGACTACACCACGATCATCAACACCGTAAGCTTCCGGTTTTTTTACAGCTTTATCTTTATCAATAACTGTTTCTTGTGCCAAAACAGCACCAGAAAACATTACTGGTATAAGAATCATTCCCATGAGAGTATTTTTAGCTGATATTTTCTTCATGCTGTTGTCCTTTTTAATGAAAACTACGGGTTTTAATATTGGGTATGCAAAACTATTCTGCACTTGAAAACTTTCTAGCATTCTACTACTTCAGGCTATTGATTGCGCAATTATCAGTTTGTTTGTTTGTTTTATCAAATCAATATGTTGTAAAATTGCAACAAATTACCGCCACCAATCAAGTTGAAATAAAATTAATAACTTAGCTTGAGTGAACGATCAATAACCGGTCATTTTCTGATAAAAAATTAACGATATAACAAATCACAAATTACTCTTACGCATACGGCGCCGGTATTGGCATCACGTTAAAGCCGGTGAATTATTGATCTATCACACGTATACTGTCCGGCCGCCAAGATGGTGAAATTTCACATCGGCATGATATGCGGCGAAGATTTTCATGAACCCTTTCAATCAATTCTAAAAACATTGCCGTATGCCGGATGAGACAGCAGCTCTAACTTTGTCAGCGCAAAATCTGACGCGCCGCTATGGTGAAGTTGTTGCAGTTCATCAATTCAACCTGCAATTGCGGCGTGGCGAGGTGCTGGGATTGCTTGGACCCAATGGCGCGGGTAAATCGACGACACTACGCATGTTGACGGGTAATCTTGCACCCAGTAGCGGCGGTGTTGAAATTTGCGGCATCGATTTACTGGATAAACCGCAAGAAGCCAAAGCGCATGTGGGTTTCTTACCGGAGATTCCCCCGCTGTATTTCGATATGACGGTGGATGAATATTTGCTGCTGGCTGCCCGGCTGCATCGAGTCCGGAAGGAAGCACTCAAGGCGGCGTTAGAAAATGTAAAGCAACGCTGTGGTTTGGAACAGCGAAGCAACAATTTGATCGGTACATTATCGAAGGGTTATCAGCAACGCGTAGGTATCGCGCAAGCGATCATTCACAACCCCGATGTCATCATTCTGGATGAACCGACAGTGGGTCTTGATCCCAATCAGATGCGCGAAATCCGCCAATTGATCCGCGAATTGGGAGCAGCCAGCAGTATTATTTTATCGACCCATATTTTGCCGGAAGTTGAAAATGTCTGTGACCGGGTGCAAATCATGCACCAAGGCGGCATTGTATTCGATCAGCCGATGATCGATTTGCGCCAGCAAAATACCAGTCTGGAAACGGTATTCACACAACTTACGCAATAATTCACAAACCGGAATTTGAAGATGATTGCGACCATTATCCGTAAAGAATTGCATATGCTGTTCATTTCGCCGCTGGCCTGGATACTGCTGGCGTTGGTTCAACTCGTGCTGGCCTGGGTTTTTCTGGTACGGCTGGATGCGTTTCTGGAAATTCAGCCGCAGTTGATGCAAATCGCCAATCCTCCTGGCGTTACCGAGATTATCGTGACACCCGTCTTTGCGGTGGCCGCGATTGTTTTCCTGATGATTACGCCATTACTATCGATGCGTCTCATCGCCGAGGAACGCCGCAACCGCACGTTAACACTCTTGATTTCCGCGCCGGTTTCGATGACAGATATCGTGCTGGGTAAGTTTCTAGGTTTAATGGTGTTTTTTTCCGCGATCATCGGCCTGATTGCCGCCTTATGCGTTTCATTGCGCACCGGCGGCGTGATGGACTTCGGATTGTTGCTCAGTAACACGATAGGGTTGCTGCTGACTGTTGCCTGCTCTTCCGCGCTTGGGTTGTATATTTCCAGCCTGACCGCGCAACCGGCGATTGCCGCGGCAGGCACTCTGGGTGTGTTGCTCGGATTATGGCTGATCGATCTGGCGGCGAGCGCAACACAAAGCTGGCTGCACTATTTCTCGTTACTGAAACATTTCGGTCATTTTAATCAAGGTTTGATCGACACCTTGAGTACCGCCTATTTCATTTTGTTTACCGTTACCTTTCTGGTGTTGACGATCCGCCGTCTGGATGGAGAGCGGCTGCATGGCTGAGCTGGATAAAAAATTGCAGCGGCGAAACCGGATACACCATGGCCTGTTTGTCATTCTGTTGTTGCTATTGGTTTTCTTACTTGGATATTTAGCCCAGCAGACCCGGCAGCAATGGGATATCAGCCAGAACGGGCGTAATAGTCTGAGTGAAGCCAGTGTGGAGATCCTGCAAAAATTGCACGGACCAGTCGAGGTAACCGCGTATGCCACGGAGCAAGATGCCCAATTGGGCGACATCCGCCGCATCATTACAGATTTTATCGCGATGTATCAGCGCATTAAGCCGGATCTGTCGCTGCTGTTCATCGATCCGGTGGAGCAGCCATTGTTAGCGCAGGAAGCCGATGTGCAAGTCAATGGCGAAATGGTGATTCGATTCAATCAGCGGGTTGAGCACTTGCTTACCGTCAACGAACAAGCATTTTCCAATGCATTGATGCGGCTGGCGCGTGCTGAGAATAAGCTGATTGTGGCGCTGAGCGGTCATGGTGAGCGTAAGCTGGATGGTCATGCCAATTACGATCTCGGCGAATTCGGCAAGCATTTGCGCACCAACGGTTTTAACAGCCAGTCATTCAATCTCGCTGTGGAACGGGATATCCCCGCCAATGCGAGCATGCTGCTCATTGCGTCACCGCAAACCGACTTGTTGCCGGGAGAAGTGCAAAAGCTTCTGGATTATATCGACCGGGGCGGCAATTTGCTCTGGCTGGTCGATCAGGAATCGTTGCGCGGATTATTGCCGCTGACGGAAAAATTGCGTTTGTCGCTGACCCCGGGTGTCGTCGCCGATCCCCAGGCGATGGAACTCAAAGCGCCGATCACCTTCGCCTTGGGCGCGATTTACGGGCCGCATGTGATTACCAATGATTTTAATTACATCACCGTATTTCCCTTCGCGCGTCAGATCGAGATGGATGAAAATGAGTACTGGAGCGGTGTTGCGCTGGTTGAAGCGGCACCGCAAGGCTGGGTGGAAACCGGCGATCCGAGTGGAGAAATCCAGTTCGATCAGGATGTTGATATACCGGGTCCGGTCAGTATTGCCGTGGCATTGACGCGCACTATCCAGGACCGCGAGCAACGTATTGCTGTAGTCGGCAGCGGGCATTTTCTTGCCAATACGTATCTGGGCAACGGCAGTAATCTGGATTTCGGCATCAATCTGATCAACTGGCTGACCGGTGATGAAGAGCTGATTGTGATTCAACCGCGCGCAACGCTGGATAGCAGCCTGGTCTTGAGTGAATTTGAACTGACACTGATCGCGTTAGTTTTTTTAGTGGTATTGCCCCTGCTGTTCCTGACATGCGGGGGCGTCATTTGGTGGCGCCGCCGGAGAAAAATATGACCATGACACATCATGCACGGCTGAATCTCATTATGGTTGCCACGATTGGCAGCTTGCTGTTGTTTCTTTACTTTAAACCGCAATCCCAAGGTAATCCGGAATATTCAATCGCCAGCAATTCTGCCGGAACCGTGCAGAGTATGCGTATCGTCAGGCCGCAGCAGGAAATCACGCTCAAGCGGCTGAACGATCATTGGTATCTGACAACGCCCCTGCGCGCCCGGGCTAACGAAGAAAAGATCCGGAAGATTCTGGAAATTCTCCAAGCCAAGAGTCAGCAACGTTTTCCGTTGACTGATTTAGGGCGGTTTGGCTTGGAGCGGCCGAATGTGCTGTTAACCATTGACAGCTCACAGTTTGGCTTTGGCGGATTTGCACCTACCACCAATCAGCAATATGTGGCAGCCGGTGACCATGTATATCTGATTGCACCTCGTTATGCGCTGGCATTGCCGGGCAGCGTGAACGATTTGATCGATTCCAAGCTGCTGGCGCCCGGCGAGATTCCGGTTAAATTTGAATTGCCGCATTTCGCAGCGGAATTTCACCAGGATCATTGGCGTGTGACATTGCAACGATCGGACCATGCCGTCACCGAAGCGGCATTGAAAGACTGGATTCAATCGTGGCAGACGGCCAGCGCTGCGGAACTGATACTGGCAGCGCAGCTGGAATCTGATTTTGTTGAAACCGGTATGCTGAAAATCGGTTTGCAGGATGGCCGGCAAATCGATCTGAAAATACTGCACAATGCGGTTTCGATTGTTTTAGTGCGAGCCGATGAGGAAATCGGTTACCAGTTTCCGCTTCATACCGGCCGGCATTTACTCGATCCGGCCACGTTAGCGCAGGCTGAGACTGAAAACTGATGCCGGAATTACCCGAAGTCGAAACAACGCGGCGCGGCATTGCACCCCATATCGTGGGACAAACGATTGCGCAAGTCATTGTCCGTAATCCCCGGTTACGCTGGCCGGTACCGGATGAGTTACCGTCATTATTGGCAGGCCTGGCGATTCAAACCGTAACCCGGCGCGCCAAATATCTGTTGTTAGACTGCGGTACCGGGACGTTGATCATGCATTTGGGAATGTCAGGAAGCTTACGTATCCTGCCACCAACGCAAAATGCAGAGCTTCCGCCGGGAAAGCATGATCATTTTGATCTGATTCTGCGGGACCGCACGGTCTTAAGGTTGCGCGATCCGCGCCGTTTTGGTGCCGTGTTATGGCAAACAGGCGATGTTTTACGCCATCCGCTTTTACAGAATCTCGGCCCGGAACCCTTAACGGCGGATTTCGATGCAACGCTGTTATTCACGAAAACCAGAGACAGCCGTGTCAGCATCAAGCAAACGCTGATGAATCATCACGTGGTGGTTGGTGTGGGCAATATTTATGCGAACGAAGCCTTGTTTCTGGCCGGAATCAATCCCAAAATTGCCGCTGGCAGAATTGGCATGACCCGGTATGAGCGGTTGGTGCAGGCGGTGAAAAAAACTTTGCAGCAGGCAATCGAAGCAGGCGGCAGCAGTTTGCGCGATTTTGTGAACAGCGACGGAACTCCCGGCTACTTCCAGCAGCACTATTGGGTTTATGGACGTGAAGGCCAGCGCTGCAAACAATGTGAGGGTATTATTCAATACATCAGACAAGGTCAACGCGCCAGTTTTTATTGCCCGGCTTGCCAGCACTGATCTCAGTTCAATCAACGTAGCGAGAAAATGACTATGAATATTTCGTTCATCGGCGGCGGTAATATGGCTTCCGCCTTAATCAGCGGATTGTTGCAGCAAGGGTATGCGGCCCGGCAACTCAATGTGGTGGAAATTAATGCCGAAAGCCGCGAAAAATTGCAGCAAGCATTCGGCATCACGGCTGTGGCCGATCTCGCCGAAGGCATCGCCGCCAGCGATGTGATCTTGTTGTCGGTAAAACCGCAGCAATTGTTTGAATTGACGCAGAAACTCGCGCCGTTATTGAAAAACCAATTAACGATATCGATTGCCGCCGGAATTCGCGCCACAGATATCATGCGCTGGCTGGGCGGGTATCAGCGGGTTGTGCGTGCCATGCCCAATACGCCTTCGCTGGTGCGTTCCGGTGTCACCGGTCTATATGCCGCACCCAGCGTGAATGCGCAGGACAGAACGAGTGCTGAATCGATCCTCGCGGCGGTAGGTTCGACCCTTTGGGTGGATGACGAAGAGATGCTGCATGCCGTAACGGCGATCTCCGGCAGCGGTCCCGCTTATGTCTTCTACTTTATTGAAGCGATGCAGCAAGCGGCGATAGAACTAGGCCTGTCAGCCGCTCAAGCCAGACAACTCAGCTTGCAGACATTCACGGGCGCCAGCAAACTGGCCAGCTCGAGCGATGAAGATGCGGCCGTATTGCGCGCCCGGGTAACCTCCAAAGGCGGCACCACCGAGCAAGCGATACAAACTATGGAAAAAAATGATATTAAGTGTAAGATCATCACTGCCATTCATGCTGCGAATAAACGCTCACGGGAATTAAGTGACGAGTTCGGCAAAATATAATGTTCGCGATAACTTATCAGCGATTTCTTAATTATCGATTATAGTTTTTCTGGAAAATTGTTATGTCCAATCAAATCCTGATTTTTCTTGTTGATACTATTCTGGGGTTGTTTTCCTTGGCGTTGTTATTGCGTTTTTATTTTCAATTATTGCGCGTTCCTTACTACAACTCAGTCTCGCAGTTTCTGATCGCGGTGACCGATTTTATTGTACGCCCGGCACGCCGGTTTATTCCCGGCTGGGCGGGGATGGATCTATCGACACTGGTGCTGGCGTGGCTGCTGGAATGCACCATCATAGCCAGCATGTATATGGTGCAAGGGTATGATTTCGAGATCAATATCGTCACTTCGCTGGGTGTGATGGGATTGCTGGGCATCATTGAGATCATCAAGACGACGCTCTATATCGTGTTGATGATGATTATCATGCAAGCCGTTTTGTCGTGGGTTAATCCGCACAGTCCGCTGGCGCCGCTGTTGGATAGTTTTACCCGTCCGTTCCTGGCTGTTTTCCGCAAACGCATACCACCGGTCGCCAATGTCGACTTGTCTCCCTTGTTCGTGCTGATCCTGATTCAAGTGCTATTGATGGTCGTGGCTGGCGTGAATAAGGAAATCGTCGCGATGCTCTTTTAACCGATCGACATGGGATGGTACCGGTACGATGACGCGGACAATCTCGTGCTGACGCTGCACATTCAGCCGGGTGCAAAAAATACCGCAGCGGCCGGTTTGCATGGCGATGCGCTAAAAATAAAACTTGCCGCACCGCCGGTGGAAGGCAAAGCGAATACCGCCTTGCTGAAATTTCTGGCCGAACGTTTTGATGTGCCGCTTTCCCGTGTAACCTTGAAACAGGGCGATAAATCGCGCCATAAAGTGATCGTGATTCAGCAATCCGCGCATGATCCGGCGGTGTTATTGGATGGATCTTGCGGTTAATTAGCACGATCGAATCGGCTGCACTGAAAAGATCCCAGAAAATCAATTCACGCGCGCTTTTGCTGCTTTGGAGAAGATTTCATGAAACGACGCACTGTGTTACAAGCGCTGGCCGCAGCCGCCGTGATTCCGCTGGTTCCCGCCTGTTTGCGCACGGCGGCAGTGGGTGAAGCAGCCAGCCCGGTCACGCCGCTTAACAAACCGCATGAAGAATGGCGCAAGCTGCTTTCACCCAGAGCCTATCAAATCTTGTTTGAAGAAGCCACCGAGCGCCCGGAATCGAGCAATCTGGTGTACGAGGATCGCGCGGGTACATTCATTTGCGCCGCTTGTTATCTGCCGCTGTTTGACAGCGCGCATAAATATGAAAGCTGGACCGGCTGGCCCAGTTTCACTCAGCCGGTTGCCGGACACATCGCCACCCGGCTCGATTTCAAACTGATCAAACCGCGTACCGAATACCACTGCGCACGCTGCGGCGGACATCAAGGCCATGTGTTCAAAGACGGCCCGCCGCCGCGCGGTGAACGCTGGTGCAACAACGGCATTGCACTCAATTTTGTGCCCAAAGACGAACCGCTACCGGCGCTCAGAAGCTGACTCAACGGTTGCGCCTTAGCAATCAGTCCTCAAACCTGCCGGATTATTCCCTAGCCTGCGCGCTTCTCGATTGCGCGCCCATTGCAAGTTGTGAAAACTGACAATGGGGTAAAAATCCATCTTGCACCACTACAATCCCGGACAATTCTGTCAAAGCCCAAATCAATAGCCATTCACTATTTTCCTATTTATACTGGCGGCAATTTCATCGCACCGGATTACCTGATTCAGATCGTGCCTCATTCGCCAATTTCAAAACAACCGAGCTTTTTCAGATCGTTAATTTAATTAGCGGCGAAACATAATGCATAATAATATAATAACGATAACGGATTAATTGCGGATAAAACGCAGGAAGCATCCTAATTTCCCCTAAACAAATCCCTTATTTTTAAAATCAATCATTCAACTTTCAGAGATCCCCTTGACACAATTTTCCGTAGTAATACCGACACTCAACGAAGCCGATAACATCGATCCGTTATTAACTAGCTTGTTTGCACTGAATCTTCCGCCGGACAGCTTTGAAGTTATTTTTGTCGACGATGGTTCAAAGGACGGAACTCCGGAAAAAGTACGGGCATGGGAGAAAAAAGCGCGGGTACGCCTCATTGAGCGCACAGAGAAACCGGACTTGACGGCATCGATTCTGGCCGGTGCCGCGCAGGCACAGAGCGATGTGATTGTGGTCATGGATGCCGATCTGAGCCATCCGACCGAACAGCTTTCCGCTGTCGTGGCGCCCGTGCTGAATGGCAGTCACGATGTTTCCATCGGCAGCCGCTATATTCCGGGCGGCCGCACCGAAGGCTGGCCGTTGCACCGGCAATGGCTATCGCGCATCGGCGGCTCACTGGCACGCCCGCTGTGCGATGTGAACGATGCCACTTCGGGCTTTTTTGCATTCCGCCGCGAGCTGACATCGACTATTTCCGGGAAAGCGCATGGCTATAAAATCCTGCTCGAATTGTTGATGGCCGGACAAGGCACGCTGAAAGTGGTGGAAGTGCCCATCTGTTTCCGTGACCGGACACGCGGCACTTCAAAGCTGTCCTTTCACCACCAATGGGCCTATCTGCAACGCTTGCTTGCGCTTTCCGGCGGCACCACCATTCACAACGCCGGACGTGTTATTCTGATTGGACTGCTCTGCGCGCTGATCGATATCGGGTTGTTCCAGATCCTGAAAAGCAACGGCGCAGGGCTGGCAGCGGCTCATATGGCAAGTTTTCTTGCGGCAGCGGCGGTATTGCTCGTTTTTAATTCCAGCGGATTGTTCCGCTCGCGGCAGACCAACCAGCTGCAGTGGCCCCGCATCGGCCGTATTGCTGCGGTCGGCAGCATTGCGCTATTGTCACGCGGCAGCATACTAGCATTGCTTGTGGACGGCTGGCATGCACCGCCGCTATGGGGGATTCTCGCCGCCACCGCCGCTGCCGCAATCATCTGCTATCTGGGGTCGATCTTCTACATATTTCCCGTCAAAGACAACCGCCCTACTATAGATACGCGCTGGCGCGTGGCCGCGATCGGGATCGTACCGTTCATTATAGTGTTCCGGTTAATTTATCTTGGCGAAATCCAACTGATTCCCGACGAAGCCTATTACTGGAACTACGCTCAGCACATGGATTTAAGTTTTTACGATCATCCGCCCATGGTGGCGTGGCTGATCTGGCTGGGCACCGCAATTGCCGGTGATAATGAATTCGGTGTCAGGATTGGAGCATTCATCTGCGGCTTGATCACGATGGGTTTTCTCTATGCTTTGGCTAAAAATCTGTACGACAAATCGACCGCTATACGCACCACGCTGCTGCTGGCTGTTCTGCCGTGCACCTTTGCCACCGGCTTCCTCATGACTACGGATGCCCCGGTAATGGCCGCCTGGGCAGCCACACTGTATTACATGGAACGCGCCTTGATCGCAAACCGCAGTTCAGCTTGGTTAGGCATGGGAATCGCTTTCGGTCTCGGCATTTTATCCAAATATACGCTTGGACTGCTCGGCGCTGCCGCATTATTATTTGTGCTCGTCGACCCGGTTGCACGCCGCTGGCTGTTCCGCCCCCATCCGTACCTTGCCGCATTGCTGGCGCTACTGCTGTTTTCCCCGGTTATTATCTGGAATTTGGAGCATCACTGGTCTTCGATCATGTTTCAGTCATCGCGCATCCGCGGTGTCAGCGATGACTTATTTTCCCCTCATCTTATGTTCGTCGATCTGCTGGTGCTGTTATCACCCGTGGGCTTGGCCGCCGCATTCTGGGCGCTGTGGCCCAAGAACCAGCCGAATGGCAGCGAGACGGCACACAGACGCACTTTATTCGTATGCATCTTCACGGGCATACCGCTGGTTATATTTTTTGTTTTGAGTTTACTTGATTCTTTGCGCTTTCACTGGACAGCTCCACTATGGCTGGCGATAGTACCTACGATGGCATGGATGATGGGGCAAAAAGTTGCCCCCCGCAGCTTGGCTAGCCGCATTCAAGCATATTGGAAACCAAATATTGCCACTACCATCGCGGTCTATGCTTTATTGTTGCACTACGTGGTGCTCGGGATCCCAGGAATCCCCTACCCGTCATTCATGACTCGCTATTATTGGCGTGAAACTACCAGCGAGATTGAAAAGATTGCCGCCCAGGTGCAGCAGGAAACTGGACAGAAGCCGCTGGTCGTCGGCATGAGCAAGTGGTCGGTCGCCAGTGCGTTGTCATTCTACAACCAACACGGAGAACCGATGGATATCCGCTCGCGTAATATGTTTGGCGATAGCGGCGCCATGTATGAAATCTGGCATCCATCGGAGTCACCAACCACTCGACCGGTAATCCTGATTGGCATGGAGCGACAGCATCTGGAATATGATCGCACAGGCAACGACAACGCCAGATTACTCGATCAGCCCGGACCGGTGCAAAGCATCACGATTACGCGCGAAGGCAAACCGTTGCGGATAGTGTATTACCAAATCGCGAAAGGTTATTTGGGGTTGTGATTCTTGCGAGGTGATCTGTTTGCGGCGGCTTAGCCATGACTGCACCGAATTAAATTAAAATTTTGATATAACGCAGAATAATGCAAACCGAATGGAAAAATCCCGAAACGGTGCAATGGTGTCAGTATTTACTCGACAGCTACGTACACTGGGTCAAACAGGAATTGATCGAACGGACTGGCACGCCCCTGGAGCAAGCGGAACGGTTATTCGACAGTGCATTTGTGGTGGCATCGCACGGCACGGAAGATGATCCGGTATTAAATTACGGTAATCGCACGGCGCTCAATTTATGGATGATGGACTGGCAGCAATTTACGCGCACCCCTTCCCGCCTGACGGCGGAACCGGCCAAACGGGAAGAGCGCGCACGCATGCTGGAACAGGTAAAAACCCAGGGCTATCATGCTGATTACAGTGGCATCAGGATATCCAGTACCGGCAAACGTTTCTTGGCCGAGCGGATTATCATCTGGAATATCCATAAACCGGATGGCACGATAGCCGGACAAGGCGCCACCTTCTCGACATGGAAATTTTTGAGCTAAAATTAGCGACAATTCGCAAAACAAATTTGCCCGAAACGGGGAACTGGTTTATTCTTTGCCCCCTTGCCGAAATTACCTGGAGAAGTGACCGAGCGGCTGAAGGTGCACGCCTGGAAAGCGTGTGTACGGCTCAAACCGTACCGCGGGTTCGAATCCCGCCTTCTCCGCCACAATTACTAATATAATCAATTGTTTAACCACAAATAATTGACCATATTTAGTCATAAGTGATCATGGTTTTGCATAGTCTGACCGGCATTCTGGTCAACCTGGATCAGGAACAATCTCTACCAACGAAACCAAGATCTTGTGTATTACAACTTCCCTTGCATCTAATGAGTAGTCTCGAAGATCAAGTTCGATCTTCTATCAGAAATATTTTTTAATGGCGATGGACAGCAATTTGGTGCCACGAGCAACAACAATATTCCCGGCCAGCCTCTCGCTTTCCTAGGTTCAATCCATCTGAAATATTAAGCAAAACGGATAGCTACCCAACCCGATACCATCAACACAGCACTGGTTTACTCCAGTCACAACCAGCGTTCGCCTACCCATGGAATGCGGCATTATGCCGCATTCCAATCGAAATCAGTGTCAAGCATAATGCGGCGCACAAGCATTGCAGGTGACCCGTCTTTTCAAACCGCTTCATGAATTCCAGTATCTTTCTCACTCAGATTTACCTCCGGCATATGTCTGAATTACGCGCTTTTTTGTCAAAGCGCGTGGGTTGCCGCGAGATTGCCGCGGAATTGACCCAGGAGACATTTATCCGGATCATGCATTATCAGACCGGCGAGACCTTGCAGAATGCACGCGCAATGCTTTATCGCATCGCCGGAAACTTGGCAATCGACTACCATCGCCTACAAATCAGGCAACCGGCTCATCGTGCGATTGATGAACTGCCGCTCCATGATTTGCCGGTTAGCGATGCGCTGAATCCCGAGCGTATTGTTTATGCACGGCAAATCCTGAAGCAACTCTGTACCATTATCGAAGGACTACCGCCACAATGCCACCGCGCATTTATCCTTCACAAATTCGACGGCCTTTCGCATGATGAAATCGCCAGTCAATTGGGAATCACCCGCAATGCCGTTGAAAAACTGCTCATCCGGGCACTGGTGCGGTTGCGCCAGATATTGGCATGAACGACACCATGCCGAAACCATCTTCGACCGATCCAGAAAACCCGGCGTCATCAGAAACCTCTCTGGCCGAAGAAGCTGCATCATGGTTTCTCCGCATGCATCAAAGCAACAACAATGATGCCGAACAAAAAGCCTTTGAAGCCTGGTTGGCGCAAAGCAGTTTGCACCGCGCGGAATACCAACTTTATGCCCAGCTATGGGACAACCTGGATTATCTGGAACAGAAACCGCGAAAAAATTTCCGTGCTAGAGCTGCAAGCCTGTTGCTATTGGCGCTCATATTCAGTGCCATGCATTGGCTCAGCCGGACTGAAGATGTCATCATTACAGCGATCGGCGAACGCGAACGGATTGTGCTAGCCGATGGAACCACCATTGATATCAATACCGGCACAAAACTGCGTCTGGCGGCATACGGATTGACCCGGAAAGTAACCATCGAACACGGCGAAGCATTGTTCAAGATTGGCACCGAACGCTTCCGTGCGTTTGAAGTTTATGCAGGCGGCGGGATCATCCGGGATATCGGAACCGTGTTTAATGTCGACCGGGACAATGACAAAACAACCGTTGCTGTACTTGAAGGCGCAGTGGAAATTGCACTGGACGGTCAAAACGAACAGGTTAAAACTATCCACAATGGGCAGCAACTTTCCTACACGCAGCGCGAGCTATCGGATATTTCCCGGGCGGATGCGGAAACTGTAACGGCTTGGCGCAACAACAGATTAATTTTCCGGGATACACTACTGAGCGAGGTCATCCGCCAAATCAACCGTTACCATGTCCACCCTATCACATTGGGTGAAACGCGGTTAAATACGCTAAAAGTCAGCGGAGAATTCAACTCAGCTGATCGTGCCGGATTGATACAATCGCTTAAAACATTGTTCCCGCTGCAAAGTATTGAGCAAGGTGAAATGACGGTGCTTTTATCAGAAAAATAAATAACACAATAATTCAAGACGTCATACTGTAAAAATTTCCGCATGTCAGGTGTTTCCTTTCATTTTCGTCTTATTGAATAAGTAAACCAAATTTTTGGCCAACATTCATAAGAAAAAATCAGGAGCACAAATGCAGAAAATTTTATCGATATTGGGATTGATGGTAGCGCTCTCCGGGGTTGTTCAAGCACAAAACAGAACCATCGATATTCCCGCGCAGAATTTGTCGGAGGCGCTCCACAGCTTATCCAGTCAAACGGGGATTCAGTTATTATTTACCGTCGAGAATCTGCAGGACATCCGCAGTCAAGCCGTTAACGGATTAATGAGTCCCGAGCAGGCACTGGCACATCTGCTGCGTGGAACAGCGTGCATCTACCTGGCAAGCGGAAAAGATACTTATGTGATCAAGAAATCCGGAGGAGAGACAACGCCCTCCAAATCCATGGTACTGCCGGAGGTCACGGTCAGAGATTACACCAATCCGGGTTCTCCCTATAACACCCAATTCATCCGGCCAAACACCTCAACAGCTACCAAGACTAATACGCCGGTTATGGAAACACCCTTTTCCGTTCAGTCACTACCACGGCAAGTCTTACAAGACCAGCAAGCCATCAGACTCGATTCCGTTTTGCAGAATGTCAGTGGCGTAACCCAGATGCCAACCAATCAGGGCGGATCCGATGGATTTCTGATTCGTGGATTTAGCAGCGATACCACGTACCGCAACGGTGTTTTCATGCCGAATTCCCTGGGCGGAGGCACAGTCAAGCGCGAGATGGCTAATATTGAAGAGATTCAGGTACTCAAAGGCCCTGGTTCTATCTTGTTTGGCCGTGCCGATCCGGGTGGGATTATCAATACGGTTACCAAACAACCGCTGGCGACACCCTATTATTCACTACAGCAACAGGCGGGTTCGTTTGATTTTTACCGTACAACAGCCGATGCAACCGGCCCCCTGACAAAGGATGACCGTTTGCTCTACCGCCTCAATCTGTCTTACGAAAACTCTGGGTCATTTCGAGATTTCGTTAATACTAGATCGGTTTTTATTGCGCCTGTCGTGAGATTCAATATTAGTCCGCAAACCCAGATTACCGCTGAGCTCGAATATCAAAGTTTCAAAAACGTGGCGGATCCGGGGATTCCTAATATGGGTAATCGTCCCGCTGATGTTCCGCGTAATCTTTTCTCGGGAGAACCTGCAAATAACAGAAATCCCGGAGACCGTTATTTCATCGGTGTTAACTGGTCGCATATGTTGAATAGCGACTGGACTATTTCGCACCGCTTATCGGCAGAACTGCTTGATTACAGTGGCAACTCATTGTTCTGGTTTACCCCTGCTGCTGCAAATGGCTCATTAGAAAGATTCTTTAACAATGCCCCTACTAATCATTCCAATCGATTTCAAACCTCGGTCAATTTAACCGGTAATGTGACGACCGGCGTACTCAAACACACGCTCTTGTTTGGCTACGACTACATCTTTATGGACGACAAAATTAAAAGTAATTGTTGCGCCGCTGCGCCGGCATTTAATATTTTCAATCCAACTTATTTGACTGGACGCCCTACTCTGGATCCCATCAATAATTTTAATATCGGTATTACGCAATCATGGCACGGCGCCTATTTTCAAGATCAGATTAAGCTTCCGTACAATTTTCATGTTCTGGGGGGATTCCGTTACGACAATGCGGTTGGGCGTAACACGGTAGCCGGCATGACCACTTCTGCAGAAGACCGGTTTACACCTCGTGGCGGCTTGCTGTGGCAACCGGTACCTTGGCTTTCCATGTATGGTAGCTATACCGAGAACTTCGGTGCGTCGAATACGTTATTCAATATCGATGGACAAAGATTGCCGCCGCAGACTGCACAACAATGGGAAGCGGGCTTAAAAACCGAATTCTTTGATGGCCGTCTGAGGTCAACCTTTTCCTATTTTGAGCTGACCAAGCAGGGAATTGGCGCGCCTGATCCGGCCAATCCATTCCGTTCAAGAGCAATAGGAGAAGCGGAAACCCGCGGTATCGAAGTGGATGTAGCCGGAGAAGTTCTACCCGGTTGGAATCTGATTGCCACATACAGTCATTTGCCTTTCGCTAAAATCACTAAGGATCGCGGAACCGAATTTGATCCTGATGGTAATGTGATTGGAACTAACTTGGGCAATCAAGGCAAGCGATTGTTTCTGGCCGCCGAACACACCGGTACCCTATGGAGCACCTATGAGTTCCGCAATGAAGCGTTACGCGGACTTAAGCTGGGTGGAGGAATTCAGGGGATTGGGAAACGTCAGGGCGATCCGGGCAACAACTATCAATTACCAGCATTTGTGATCGGTAATTTAATGGCGAGCTATCAAGTTAAAGCAATGCAGAAGATGCGGCTTACCGCTCAACTCAACGTGCTGAATGTTTCCGATGAGAAATATTTTGTGGGAACCAATAGCGGAAATTTCATCACAGTCGGTGCACCACGCACTTTTCTAGGTTCGCTGCGGATTGATTACTAGCGATGTCTTCAGAAACCGGAACAAGCAATAATCCAAGGGCTTTTCGTGATCAGCGGGGCCGGTCATGGCGTCGGCTATGGCTTGACATCCATTTGTATCTTGGTTTGTTTGCAGGGGCACTGTTAGTGATTTTTGGTATTACCGGTAGCATCCTGGTGTTCTGGCAAGAGATTGACGAATGGCTGAATCCTGAGTTGCTGACGGTGACTGTACCTAAGCAAGCTGATCGCGCCGATGGTGAAGCCATCTTTCAATCATTGCATAAGATCGTCCATTCGGCAGAGCAAGCGGCGGCTCAAGGCAGTAAGATCACAGCGTTGTATGGCCCGCGCAATAGTGCAGGTGTATTTGCTATTTATGCCAGCCGGGAGTCCGGTGATTGGCAACGTATCTTTGTTGATCCCTATCAAGCGAAAGTAACCGGCGTGCGTAACTATGGCGCGGATGAATGGATTCCGGATTACCTGATGGACTTTATCTTCCAGCTTCATTTCAGTTTGCTGTTGGGCGCGAATGGGTTTGTGATCGTTGCGATCGCTGCCCTGCTTCTGATTATCTCATTGATCACAGGCTTGATAGTCTGGTGGCCTGTCACCGGTCATTGGCGCAAAGCTCTCACCATCAAAAGCCGCTCAGGAGTGGTGCGATTCAACTTCGATCTACACAAGACATCTTCTTTTTATTTCTTTCCCGTGCTCGGCGCAGTCTTGCTGTCGGGCGTGTACATGAATCTCAATGAGCCGTTTGTCTGGGTAACTCAGCAGTTTTCTCCTTCTACCCGGGATTATCCGCACAAATTCTTGTCAGGGCCGGTTACCACCATGCCATCCATCGGCGTGGAACATGCCTGGAATATCGCCATGGAACATTTTCCCGGCGGGAAACTCAATGCAATTTACCCGCCAGCTAGTGGCACAGGGGTCTTTACCGTGGTACAAAGAAATGTGCCCCAGTTGAATACTTTCTGGCCGGAGCGTCAAATCGCGATTGATCAGTACAGCGGGAAAATATTGGATGTGCGTGCACCTGATACACGCCGGAGTGCAGGAGAAACATTTCTCGATTGGCAATGGCCGTTACATTCGGGTAAGGCGTTTGGGTGGATCGGACGAATTCTGATTTTCCTCAGTGGACTTGCTTGCCCAGTTATTTATATGACAGGCGTTATCCGATGGCTACAAAAACGGCAAGTACAGCATACAAAAATCAGACGCATGAGCTAAAGCGGTCGAAGTTGTAAGAATTTTTGTGTAAACGATCATTAGGCGGGAAACTACGCTCGGAAAACCAGAGTGATTCAATGCTCCAGATTTGATCGACTTGATTTTTGATGACGCCGGTAATCATAGTTTGGACACTTGTGCTCTATCGTGGAAAACCGCAGCGTACAACAACCGGCACGGAAAATGAACGAAAATCTGGCACCAGGCATTCAGCACTCCATCGGTTAGCGTCAGGCATTCGCCTAGTGTAAAAAAATATTACCGTTTAACCATCTTCCTCTGTCAACGAATAGTAACCTGCTTCGTTAATTGCTCTCGCATGACAGGCTCCCGGCTTGATGGGAGCGCCAGAATTGCAGCTTTACAAAAAATCTAACTAATAAAATATGCTCGCTCCGCGTTCGTTATGAGAAAACTGAATATTGCCTATACCTGTAATGTAAGAAAACCATGGATGGAAGACGAGCGCTATGGCGAGTTTGAAGGTCCTGATACCATCAAAGCGGTGACGGCAGCGTTGGAACGCATCGGCGCAAATGTGGAATTGATCGATGTCGGCCCGGACATTTACGCGCAGCTCGAACAGCGCAAAGAACAGATCGATTTGGTATTCAATAACACCGAAGGATTGGATGAAAAAGAATTGCGCGAAGCTATCGTGCCATTCTTTTGCGAACACCTGCATATTCCTTACACCGGCAGCAGCCCCAAGACCTTCATTAACAAAATGGATAAGGCGACAGCCAAAAAGATCGTTGCGTATGACGATGTGCCGACCGCACGCTTCCAGCTCATGCTACCCGGAGAACAGCTTGGCGATTTAGCCTTCCCGTTGATGGTCAAGCCCTACAGCGAAGGTACCAGCATCGGCATCAGCCAAAAGAGCAAAGTGCACACGATTGCAGAACTCAATGAAGCGGTGAGCGCAGTCTATGCACAATTCAACCAACCAGCGCTCGTTGAAGAGTTCCTGCCCGGTAACGAATACACCATCGGCCTGATTGGCAATTATGTGCTGCCCATCCTTGAAATCGACTTCGCCAAGATTCCCGGACAACCGCATGTGCGCGACCCGCATGTAAAAGATATCGAGAACCCTTACATCTCGCATCTTGATTGGAGCGAGAAAGCGAAAAGCTACGCGAAAATCGCCATCGAGGCACACGAGGCGCTTGAGGTGCGCGACTACAACCGCATGGATTTCCGCGAACGCGACGGCCAGCTGTATTTCCTGGAAGCCAATGTGATTCCTGGCGTGCACCCAACCGAGGCGGATCTGACCAATATGTGCCGGCACGCAAACATCGCGCACAGCGACATGATCGCTTTGATCGTTTACACCGCCATACAGCGGCTCTCGCTCAGATACCCGGAACAATTTGCAGGAAAAACCGAAACGCTCGAAAACCTGGTGAATCAGGCCATCGGCAAAGCGGCCAAAGCAGGCACCGTCACCTATCGTGACCGGGTGTACACCCTTTTAGGAAAACCAACGGCAGAGCACACATCATGATTGTATCGATTTCCAAGGAACTGCACGCCAGCCTGATAAAAATCGCGCTGCAAGACATTGGTTCCATGTATGAAGCAGCCATTCGCGAGGAACTGGAAGACATCGCGCGCGGTAAGAATTTTGGCGTTTGCGCCATGGATGACGGCAAACCAGTCGGTTATGCCATCGCCAGAAAGACGGTTGATACCTATCACCTGCTGACATTGGCGGTTGATAAGGAACATCGCAGTAAAGGGTTCGGTTCTCTGATGCTGGATAGTATTTTCGCGGAGATCGAACGGCAAGGCGGAAAAATCCTCAATGTCGTAACCGACGCCGATGCCAATGAAAGTTTGCGGTTTTATCTGAAAAACGGCTTTGCCTTGACCGGTATTGTGCAGGAAGAATTTATCCCGGGCGTAGCCCAGGCGCATCTCACAAGACGGGCGGGCTACAGGCCCTTTAGCTAGGCAAGTAAGCAGTATTTCTTGCCATTTCATAACGATGCATTCAAGAGACGGACTGGATCATGAGAATTAAAGCGATAAAAATGGATGGGTGTGGCAATTCTTTCCTCGTGGTGGATGAGATGAAAACGCCTTTGGCTGGGTTTAATCGATCACTGATTTCAAGCGCATTGTCCACGCAGCACGAAACCGACGGCATTCTTTTCGTGGATATGGACCCCCTGCAACGCACGCCGACGATGAAAATCTTCGATCGAGATGGCACTGAGGAAACCATGTGCGGTAACGGTCTACGTTGCGCCACGCGTTATTTGCACGATACCTACATCCGTAATGACATTTTTTCGATTGTCACCGGCGACGGCAAAAAGGAAGTACGCGTCATCGACGATTTGACCGAGGTGAATTTGGGTGAAGCGCGAGAATACCAGCAAATTAACGATCAACTGCATTATGTTTTCACTGGTGTTCCGCACGTGGTGGTGATCGGTTCGGAAATGAGTTTGGAAAACGCCAGAATCTTTGGCCGGTCGATACGTGAAGAAAAATCATTATGTGAATTTGTCGGCCACCCGGAAGGCGTTAACGTTAATTTTATCTGGCGCGATGCGGACGGCATTTCCGTGCGCACATTTGAAGTCGGCGTGGAGGATGTCACGCTGAGCTGCGGTACAGGCAGCGCGGCAAGCGCCTATGTGGCCGCAAAAGTCTTCGGCACGCCGCTACCGATCATCACGAACTCCCTTGGTGGCAGCCTGAAAATCTCGGACACTGACGGGCGCTTGTCAATTCGCGGGCTGACACGTTATCAAGGCAAGGTCATCGGATTTGTGAATAACATTCACCCTAAATCCACCAGTCCGATTGACTATCATCACCAGCAACAACAAAGCTGGTGATTCACAACCCGCGCGAGTGCTTACTTGAGGTTATTCTTTATGGAATTTTCAATTGTTACGTTTCTGTTAATCATGGCTGCAATGGCACTCGCTGATGTCTGCTGGACGCTATATTTCATCGATGTGGAAGAAAGAAGAGCACACCCCGCCGCATTCTGGTCTGCGATGATTATTCTGGTCACGGCATTCACCGTCACCAATTATGTCGAAAACAAAATTTATATTGCAGCCGCTTTTTTGGGTGCGTATTGTGGCACCTACGTAACCATCCGGTGGAAACTGAAAAAAGAAAATGAGATGAAGCAAAAATCGCTGGTCGAATAACCCTCATCGAACACTCAAACCCCTCTCTCGCCGATTACCAATCGGCTAGCTCCAAGACTCAAAGCAATCGTTCTCTCTTTTACCGCTTCGTCCGCTTCGCACTCAAAGTGAAGCGGACACCCCTGCATATTAATTAATCAAATCATAGCAATGATATACATTTTGACAAACCATTTAATTTGCTGTAGATGGAATTTGTGTCAATTCGAAGAAGGGTGTTTCTAATTTTTTTAAAACTATTTCATATCGGCCGTTGCGCATTCCATTCAAGAAGCACAGTTGAGTTCAATCCCTAGCACCGGCTCATACATACAGGAGCTTAATCATGCATAAAATTCGACTCCATCGCACAGCACTTGTTACCGGTTTATTTTTAATTTCTTTTGCACTGCCTTCTCACGCCGTTTTATTCAATATTAACAATCTGGTCACTGACGATCAAAGCGCCAATGCCGCGCAAATCACGGACACCGGCCTGATTAACGCATGGGGATTGTCTTACGCACCCACCGGACCCTTCTGGATCTCCGCCAATGGCAGTGGAACATCGCCGCTATATAGCGTAAATCCAGTAGATCAAACAACCAGCAAGCTAGCCTTAACCGTCTCGATCCCAGGTGCCGGTAATGTCACCGGCCAGGTTTTCAACGGCACCAGCGCATTCAATGGCGATCGCTTTTTATTTGTAAGCGAAGACGGCACCGTTTCGGGCTGGCGCCCCGCTTTGGGTTCAACGGCCGAAACACTCGCTACAGCATCCGCGTCTTCCCTCTATAAAGGCGCAGCACTCGGTACAATTGCCGCAGACAGCTATCTCTACACCGCCAACTTCCATTCCGGCGCGATCGATGTGCTCAAAGGCTCCGTCGCATCTCCCTCCCTTCCGGGCTCATTCACCGACCCTGCTCTTCCAGCTGGCTATGCGCCGTTTAATGTGCAAAACTTGGGCGGTACGCTGTATGTGACTTATGCCCAGCAAGACCCATTATCGCCGGATGAAGTGGCAGGACCGGGACTCGGTCTGGTGGATGCCTATGACTTGCAGGGAAACTTCCTGTCTCGGATCGCAACTGGCGGCACCTTAAATGCACCTTGGGGTTTGGCGATCGCTCTCCCTCATCCTTCGGATCGATGGCCGGGGCACTGCTAGTGGGCAATTTTGGCGATGGCCATATCAGCGCCTTTGACCCTGCAACGCATGCATATCTGGGGCAAGTGCTTGGCTCCGATAGCAGCCCTGTCGCAATCGACGGACTCTGGGCAATATCACCCGGTAACGATGGTTTGGCGGGAAGCAGCCATCTGTTGTATTTCACTGCCGGGCCTGACGATGAAAGTCACGGATTATTCGGTGTTTTGACTCCTGTACCAGAGCCATCGGCTTATGCCATGTTGCTTATTGGCCTGGTCTTCTTCAGCGGCGCGATTGCACATCGTAATCGAAGTTAGCTGATCCGCGGGATAACGACTCCGCCATTGATTCTACTGCAGGAAGCAAAACAGGCTTTGCCCTTTTCTCTCATTGATGGAAGAATGCGCGGAGTTCCGGAAAAATCCGGCGTTGACGTTTACCATCACCTGCATTCAAAAAAATCAGACAGATGATTCAAACGGGCTTTGATTAATTACTAGAAAGGATATTGTGTTATGAAAAAAATTCTCATGATCGGCTCATTAGTATTTTCCTTGCTCCTCTACGGAAGCTTTATACTGACCGGCAATGGCGCTGTATTAGCTTTCGTATTATTGGGGCTCGTTATCTCTTTTACCTGCGCAATGCTGTTCTTGTCGAATAAATAGATCGCGCGGAGGTATTTAAATTTTCCCTATCGCCATTATATTAATGCAATACATAGCATCACCAATGTGCTATAAGGTCGGAAATAACAGAAATTCACCGGAAATAATACGCAAAAATTGCTGAGTGATTTTTGCGGCATAGTTTATGGTATAGAAAGACTTAATATAAAAATTATTGTTTTAATACTCAATAACTTATTATGTGCTGATGGTGCCCAGAAGAGGACTCGAACCTCCACACCCGAAGGCACATGGACCTGAACCATGCGCGTCTACCAATTCCGCCATCTGGGCAAGAGACAACCGTGTCAGGCTGTCAAAGAACGCGTAATTCTATAGGAAACCACTGTTTTGTCAATTAAGAAGAATCAAAAACTGCGTAATCTGGATCCGCATCTCAAACGTGAGAAAGAGCGCTACGAAAGTCCATTGCCCAGCCGGGAATATATTCTGCAGATTTTGCAGCAGCAGGGAATTCCACTGGCTGAGCAGGTATTACAGAAATTACTGGATATCACAAAAAAAGAAGAAGAGCTGTTTAATCGCCGGTTAACGGCGATGATGCGCGAAGGTCAGATTTTCCGTAACCGCAAAGGCGATCTCTGCGTGATGGAGAAACTCGATCTGATCAAAGGCCGGGTGCAAGGCCATCCCGACGGATTCGGTTTTCTGATTCCCGATGATGCCAGCCCGGATTTGTATCTCAGCGCGAAAGAAATGAACAAGGCGCTGCATGGCGACCGGGTACTGGTGCGGGAAATCGGCTTGGATCGGCGCGGACGCCGGGAAGCCGCCATTGTAGAAGTTCTGGAACATACCAACACCCAGTTGGTGGGACGACTGTATATTGATCACGGTATTTTATATGTCGTGGCTGAAAACAAACGTATCAGCCAGGATATTCTGATCGCCAACGAGCACTCACTCAAGGCCAAGGCGGGTCAGATCGTCATCGTGGAAATCATCCAGCAACCGAACAAACAAACCCAACCGATCGGCAAGATTATCGAAATTCTGGGCGATTACACCGCACCCGGCATGGAAATTGAGATCGCTTTGCGCAAACACGATCTGCCTTACATTTTTCCTCCCGAGATAGAAAAACTCTCCGCCAAATTTCCCAAGAATGTCTTGAAGAAAGAATTCAAGGGACGCAAGGATATCAGTCATTTACCGCTCGTCACCATCGATAGCGAAACCGCGCGCGACTTCGACGATGCTGTGTATTGCGAGGATAACGGCGATGGGTACCGGTTATATGTAGCGATCGCGGATGTCAGCCACTACGTCAAACCGAAAGATGCGATTGATCAGGAAGCGCTGAGCCGGGGCAATTCCGTGTATTTTCCACGCCGCGTCATTCCGATGCTGCCGGAGGCGCTCTCGAACGAGTTGTGTTCGCTCAATCCGGACAAGAACCGCCTCTGCATGGTGTGTGAAATCCAATTCCAGAATAACGGCGAAATACTCGATTATGTATTTTATCCTGCGGTGATGCGCTCGCACGCACGGCTGACTTACAACCTTGTTGCGGCGATCCTGGCCAATCCGAAAGGAGCCGAAGCCAAGGAACACGCCGCGCTGCTGCCGCACTTGCAACGCACTAACAAATTGTTCAAAGCGCTGCTGAAAGCGCGCAAGAAACGCGGCGCGATCGATTTTGAAACCACCGAAACCCAGATGTTCTTTAACGATCAAGGAAAAATCGAAAAGATTGTGCCGGTGCAACGCACCGAAGCGCATCGTTTGATCGAGGAATGCATGCTGGCGGCGAATGTCTGCGCGGCGGATTTCCTGCAAAAGAACGGCCAGACCACGCTATATCGCATCCATGAAAGCCCGGTTCCGGAAAAAATCGAAGCATTGCGCAATTTCCTGAAGGAATTCGGTATTCAACTGGGCGGCAAGACCAAACCGGGCGCCAAGGATTACGCGCAAACCCTGCTCAAAATTCAAGGCAGGCCGGATGCGCAATTGCTGCAAACCGTCATGCTCAGATCGTTGAAACAGGCTATCTACAGTCCCGATCTCACCGGACACTTCGGGCTGGCGTACGATGCGTATACGCATTTCACCTCGCCGATTCGGCGCTACCCCGATTTGCTGGTGCATCGCGCCATCAAATCGGTCCTCAATGGCGAAACCTACAATCCTGGCGATTGGCACGAACTGGGCCAACATTGCTCGATGACCGAGCGGCGCGCCGATGATGCCACGCGGGATGTCGAATCCTGGCTCAAATGTTTTTATATGCAGGATAGAATCGGCGAATGCTTCGATGGTGTGATCAGCAGCGTGACCGGCTTCGGCTTGTTTGTTGCCCTGGATGGCGTGTATGTTGAAGGACTGGTGCATATTTCCGAATTACCGAGCGATTATTTTCATTTCGATGCGGCCAAACATGTCTTGCTCGGCGAGCGCAGCGGCAAGCAATACCGCTTGGGCGACCGGCTGCGCGTGAAATTGGTCCGTGTCGACCTGGAAACCAGCAAAATCGATTTTGTGTTAGCCGAACCGGATAAAAAGCCGGCGTCAGTGAAAACCCCGGCAAAAGATCAGACAAAAAACCAAGCAAAAGCAAAAGCAAAAACCAAAGCACCGGCTAAAGCACCCATGAAAGGCAAGAAATCACATTCATAGATGAGGAATTGCTCTAAAATACGCGCAAAAATCAGCCAATCATTTCCCATTTGAGTTTCTAGGTTAAAACGTGTCCAACACTCGCTTTATCTTTGGTTTCCATGCCGTTACCAGCCGTTTGCGGCAAAACCCGGAGAGCGTCAAAGAGATTCTGATCGATGCGGCGCGGGATGATCAACGTGCGCGTACGCTCATCCAACTGGCCGAAAGCCGGAAAATCCGGCTGCTTCCATGCGATAGCGCCAAACTTAGCGCCATGACCGGCAGCGAACGTCACCAGGGTGTTGTGGCCAGTATCGACAGCGCACGCAGCCATATCGGTCTGGACGATGTTTTGGATACGCTGACCGGACCGGCGCGGCTGCTGGTGCTGGATGGCATTCAGGATCCGCACAACTTGGGGGCATGTCTGCGCGTCGCCGACGCGTTCGGCGTGCATGCCGTGATCGCACCAAAAGACCGCGCGGTTGGATTGACTGCTACGGTTTACAAGGTTTCCAGCGGCGCGGCGGATACCGTTCCATACATTGCTGTCACTAATTTGGCGCGTACGTTAAAACAGCTGAAAGAACACGGTGTCTGGATTTTTGGCACGGCTGAAGATGCCGAATACGATCTCACGCATTTTCCAATCCAGGGCGCTGTCGCTTGGGTGCTCGGTTCCGAAGAAAAAGGCCTGCGGCGCTTGACGCGCGAGAGTTGCGACCAATTGGTGCGGATTCCGATGCAAGGCAGCATCGAAAGTCTGAATGTCGCTGTCAGCGCCGGCATTTGCCTGTTTGAAACGCATCGCCAGCAATCTTTGGTCTGAACTGTGCACCTGCTAAAATACCGCTCATTTTCCGGCAACGGCAATTCCCGTTATGCACAATAATGCAACACAATAAAATTTTATATCTTTATTCTCAACCATGAATTCATCCGCTCACCCGCATTTCAAAACCCATTTTGCCGAGCTATTCCGTACCGCCGCCAATGCCATCGCCACACCGGATGCCAATGTCCGCATCGAGTTGACGCGCACCAAACAGGCCAGTCACGGCGATTATTCATGCAATCTGGCGATGCAACTGGCCAAGCCGCTGCATAAAAACCCGCGCGAAGTGGCGGATTTATTGATCAACGCCCTGCCCGCCTCGCCTTATCTGGAGAAAGTGGAAATAGCAGGCGCCGGATTCATCAATTTGTTCCTGAAGCATTCCGCCAAGCAGCAATGCGTACATCAGGTATTGCAAAGCAAGGAAATGTTCGGGCACAGTGACTTCGGTCAAGAAAAAAAAATCCAGGTGGAATTCGTTTCGGCCAATCCCACCGGTCCCTTGCATGTCGGTCATGGACGCGGCGCCGCGATTGGCGCCAGCTTATCGAGTGTACTGACCGCTGCCGGTTTCAACGTGTCACGCGAGTTTTATGTGAACGATGCGGGACGCCAGATGGACATTCTGACGCTTTCCACCTGGCTACGCTATCTGGAGCTTAACGATATCCACATTCCGTTCCCGCAAAACGCGTACCAGGGCGACTACGTTAAGTCGATGGCCGGTTTGATTCATCAAGCACATGCCGAACGTTATGTGCACCATCCGGAATTGGTGTTGGACGGTTTGCCCGTCAGTGTCATGGAAACTGTCGTGAGTACCGACGAACATTTGGATCAATTAATTGCCAACGCCAAAAAAGTACTCGGCCAGGATTATGCGTATATTCATAATTTTGTACTCACAGAACAATTGGGCGATTGCCGCAACGATCTGATGGAATTCGGCGTTGAGTTCGATACGTGGTTCTCCGAACAATCGTTATACGATAATGGCTCGGTTGCACGTACCATCCAGTTGCTCAAGGAAAAAAAATATTTATACGAACAAGATGGTGCGATCTGGTTCCGCTCCACCGACTTCGGCGATGAAAAAGACCGGGTGGTGCAGCGTGAAAACGGTCAATTCACTTATTTCGCATCCGACATCGCCTATCACCTGAACAAATTCGAGCGCGGTTACGAACAAGTGATCAATATCTGGGGTGCGGATCATCATGGTTATATTCCGCGCGTCAAAGGCGCATTGCAAGCGCTCGGGCTGGATCCGGCCAAGCTGGAAATCGCTTTGGTGCAATTTGCCGTGCTCTACCGCGACGGCAAAAAAGCGCCCATGTCCACGCGTTCCGGTGAGTTTGTCACGCTGCGGGAATTGCGCGAGGAAGTCGGCAAGGATGCCGCGCGGTTCTTTTACGTGATGCGTAAAAGCGACCAGCATTTGGACTTCGACTTAGACCTGGCCAAATCGCAGAGCAATGAGAATCCGGTTTATTACGTGCAGTACGCCCATGCGCGCGTATGCAGTGTGCTGGCACAATGGGATGGCGATGCCGCCGATCTGGTTGAAGCCGATATGGCCGCGTTATCAAGCCCTGCCGAGCTGGCCTTGTTGCAAAAATTGATCGATTTCCCCGATACCGTGGAAATGGCCGCAAAGGAATTTTCTCCCCATCTGATCGCGTTTTACCTGAGAGAACTGGCCAGCGAATTTCATAGTTACTATAATTCAACACGTTTTCTGGTACCCGAAATTGCCTTGCAAAACGCCCGTCTGGCGTTGATTGCAGCTACCCGCCAAGTACTGAAGAATGGAATGACGTTACTCGGCGTCAGCGCACCTGATAAAATGTAACCGGATTACTGTATAAGGATACCCATGAGTCGAGATTATAAGACCCGCAAACCAACAAAATCCACGCCGGAAAAAGGCGGTTCCGCGTTTTTTGGCGGATTTGTCGGTTACGCATTGGGTCTTGCGAGCGCAATTGGCATATGGCTTTATCTTAACTATGTACCCAGCCCGTTCTTACCGGCTGACAAGGTAGTCGGCTCATCGGAAAAAAATCAAACGCAACCTGCTGCTGAATCCCCCAAAGCCGCGGAGAAACCGGTGCCGCTAGAACCTTTGGCAGTAGTAGAAGAAAAACCCCGGTTTGATTTTTACAAAATACTGCCGGGTATCGAAGAACCGGAGATTGACCAGGATTTCAAGCGTGCGGCTAAACCGCCCGCACAACCGAAAATAGCCGCGAAAACACCGGAAAACAATAAACCGGCCGAAATCGTGCCACAGCCTGTTCCGCCCCGTCTAACGGTTACCCTCCCGGTCACTCCGCCGCCTCCGCAACAAATGGCTGCGGTACCGCCGCGCGCGCTTCCGGCGGAACAACCGAAGCAACCGCCGCAACCGCAACAACAGCCCCCGGTAACACCGCAAACCAAAGCACCCGCAGCGGCGAAAGAGAAAATTTTTCTCCAGGCCGGATCATTCAGAAAAAATGACGAAGCGGAAAATATGAAAGCGCGGCTCGCGATGTTGGGTGTATTCGCATCGGTACAGCCGATCGATCTGGCGGAAAAAGGAACCTGGTACCGTGTGCGGATCGGACCGTTCAACAGCAAAACGGATAGCGATCAAACCAGCGCATCACTCAGAGAAAATGGCATAGAAACGCAGTTTGTAAAATTACAATAACAGTGCATCGCCACGTTTTAGTTACACTTTTCCTCAGGTTATATCACCCGCCGCAACCCGTTAAATACTTTATTTAAGGAGTAATAGCATGAATCGATATCAAGCCGTTGCAGTTTTCTTCTTAGTATTAAGTTTTGGTTTAATCAATCTGCCCGCGGCTTACGCTGACATCATCGAAGGCAAGGACTATACCGTTCTGGCAAAGCCGCAGCCGACCGAAGACAACAGTAAAATCGAAGTTCTGGAATTCTTCTGGTATGGCTGCCCGCACTGTTACAGCCTGCATCCACAACTAAAAACCTGGCTCGCGAATATTCCCGCTGATGTCAATTTTCAATATGTGCCGGCAATTCTTCGCCCCACTTGGGTCCCGGCTGCAAAAATATTTTATGCCATCGAGGCGATGGGAATAGCCGGTACGTTGCACGATAAAGTGTACGATGCCATCCATCGCGACAAAATTGACCTGAATAACGAATCGGTCTTGTTCGATTGGATTGAAAAACAGGGCATTGACAGAAAGAAATTCGAAAATACCTACCAATCCTTCGCCGTGCAGAATCAAGTATCGAGATCGACACAAATGTCACGCCAGTATCAGCTCAATGGCGTTCCCACACTGATTATCAATGGCAAGTATCTTACCAGCGGAAGAATGGGCGGTTCACCGCAAGATACCATCAAAACTTTGGAAGCATTGCTCGAGAAAGTACGCAAGGAAAAATAGCGGCACGCCGGTTTCATCTTTCCGGCTTTAATTCCTCGCCCCCGCCCTAACCAGCTGTTTGTAAAACGCACTCAATACCTCGCCGCTTGCGGCGGGGTGTTTTATTTTCCCCCTCCCAAAACCGGTCGCAATCCAAAAAATACCAATAAGATACTGTATAAGAATACATATCACCCAGAAGCTCACTGCATATCACGGCAGAGTCTCAGCAAAATTATTTCAAGAAAAATGGCACTCTCTTTAACCCTGTTATCAACTAACCTTTAATTGTGCCGCTAATAAAAAACATTATATATATTGGTATTAGATTTTGATTTTCAGCAGGAAAAAACTAAAACCGATAGCAAAATCTTTTTACGCCAATCCAATGGCAATTTTTCTTGAAAGAAATTTAAAATGGGACTTATGCAATTACCCTATACTTCGGAAGACTCATCCGGCTTTCCGGAAGCTGCAACAGAAAAAAATACCCGCACCAAAACCATCAAAGAGCGCCTGCTCGAAGCAGCCACTCACGATCCCGATCTTCCAGCACTGGGCAATTCCATTGCACGCATCATCCAGTTATCCTCGTCCGACGATCAATCCATTCAGCAATTGGCCTACTTCGTGTTAGCGGATGTTTCATTAACACAAAAAATTCTGCGCTTATCCAACTCCGTCGCCTATAGAACCGGATCGAACAAAGTCAACACCAATATCACCAAGGCCATATTTCTGCTGGGTTTTAACTCAGTCAAGACATGCGCGCTGGCCATGCTTCTGGTGGATGGCATGTCCGGCAAAAGTGCGGAGCTGGTTCGCACCGAATTGGTACACGCGCTGGCAGCCAGCATGATCAGCCGAGAGCTCGTTAAAGCCGGCCATTTTATCGATGCGGAAGAGACAGCGATCACCGCTTTGTTCAAAAACCTTGCCCGTTTATTGCTTGCTGCCTATGATCATGACTTGTATCAGGAAATGATGGCGCTCATGGCGCAAGGCACCCACACGCCGGTACAGGCATCCATGCAGGTTTTGGGGTTCAATCTTGATACCCTGACAGAAACCATCCTGGAAAAATGGTGCATTCCCAGCACGATCATTCAAGGGCTAAGAAGCAGACCGTTCGGCAATCTCGGTGTTGCCCGAAGCAAACAGGAATGGATGCAACAAGTTGCTGAATTCAGTGAAAAGGTCGCGCCGCTGGTGGTAGAAACCGGCCACCCGGAAGATCCGGAACTGAGAAACAAACTGCTGACACGCTTCGGAAAAGCGCTTAACCTGGATAAATCCAAACTGGATCAGCTGATACTGGATGCGAAGATAGAAACACGCGCCTTGCTGATCAATGCAAACCTGCTCGATGCGGATCGAAGCAAAACAGTATGCACAGAAATAGCGCGTGTCGAATTCAATACGCCTGTCGACGAAGACTTATTGAGCGAATTGATCATCGGCCATGATGAAGCGGAGAATACGCAAATTATCCAACGTTATCCCAGCGGCAAGCCCTATAATGCATCGGCATTATTATTGACCGGTGTGCAGGATGTCAGTGAAATTATGGCGCCGGGCAATTATAAATTGGACAGTTTGATTATGCTGGTTCTGGAAACTTATTATAATAGCCTGGGCTTTCGTTTCATCACACTCTGCCTTAGGGATCTTAAAATGAATCAATATCGCGCCCGGAGTTCTCTCGGAGAAAACAACATGGACTACCAGAAAGCTTTTAGCTTTCCGATGACATTCTCCACCGATGTATTTCATTTGGCGCTGAAAAGAAATGCCGATCTATTGATTTCAGACGCCTGCACAGCCAAAATCCATACACTGATTCCACAATGGCATAGAGATCTATTTCCCGATGCACGCAGCTTCATGGTACTTCCACTGGTAGCAAACAATAAGCCCATCGGCTTATTCTATGCAAACCGTGAAGCGGAAGCACCGGAAGGAATCACCGCGGACGAAATCCGTCTGGTCAAGACATTAAAAGGTCAAGCATTGACAGCCCTTAATTCAAGATAAAATAATGACTGCACACATGACAGGCAAAAAATGACGCCATTGACAGGTTACTTGTTTATCATCAGCGCACCGTCCGGAGCCGGTAAAACCAGTTTGGTCAAATCGCTGCTGCGCTCGGACTTAAATCTCAGCCTATCGATTTCGCATACGACACGTCCGCCACGTACCGGAGAAGTCGATGGCTGTGATTACCATTTTGTAAATAAAGAGACATTCCAGCAAATGCTGCTAAATGGCGAATTTGTGGAAAGCGCCGAGGTTTATGGCAATCTTTACGGCACCTCGCAGCAATGGATCAATCAGGCGACTGCATCGGGACAGGACATTCTGCTAGAAATCGACTGCCAGGGTGCAAAACAAATACAACAAATTTTTCCTCAAGCTGTCAGTATTTTTATTCTTCCGCCTTCCGCAGATGCCCTGGCAGCGCGCTTAAAAACGCGTGCGCAGGATGATCCCGAGGTTATCCGGAAGAGATTGTCCGCGGCACGGGAAGAAGTCGGTCATATTGCAGAATTCGATTATATTATTATCAACAATCAGCTTGATGAAGCACTGAACGATCTGATTTGTATTATTAAAGCGGAACACTTAAAAAAAGAACGGCAAATAATAAAACATCGTGCGCTCATCACTGAATTGTCATAATTCATTTCCAGCCAGATAGTGGCATCATTTTTGTCTTTTTATTGTAAAATCCATCCATAATCCACAATAGGAACACATACGATGGCACGAATTACCGTTGACGATTGTTTAAAAAGAATACCTAACCGGTTTGACATGACTTTGGCCGCAACGACACGCGCCAGACAGCTGGCGATCGGGTCCGCTCCATTGGTGGAACCGGGGCGCGATAAACCGACTGTCATCGCGTTGCGCGAAATCTCGCAAGGCAAAATAGGGTTGGATATACTGAATCCCAGAAACATGTAATACAGTCTTAGCACTAAGACTGTTTTAAATTATCATCTCTTTACCGCGGGATGCAGTCAACAGCCAATGCCTCGATTGTGGGTACTCCTGTAACCGGTTGCCAATCCAAGTTAAAACTCGAATAATGAGTTGCACATGATTTGGCTGGCATATATGGGATTTATAAAACTCTATGCCAGAAACAGAACTACTATTCACAGAAACATCGCAATATCTCAAGCCGGAGGATATTACTCAACTTAGGAACGCTTATTCTTTTGGCCAAGGAGCGCATTCCGGTCAATTCCGAAAATCCGGCGAGCCCTACATCTCCCACCCGGTTGCGGTCGCGAGAATCCTGAGCAAGCTTCATCTTGATGCGCCCACGCTGACAGCCGCTTTATTGCACGATGTGGTCGAAGATACCAATATTTCCAAAGCTGAAATCAGCGAAAGATTTGGCGAACCCGTCGCAGAATTGGTCGACGGTGTTTCCAAACTGACCAAAATCGAATTCCAGACGCAAGAAGAAGCGCAAGCCGAGAATTTCCGCAAGATGCTGCTGGCCATGGCGCGCGATGTACGGGTCATACTCATCAAGCTGGCGGATCGATTGCATAATATGCAAACGCTCGACGTCATGCTGCCGGCAAAACAACGCCGCATTGCCCGCGAAACCCTGGAAATTTATGCTCCGATCGCGCATCGGCTGGGACTCAATAATATTTATCAGGAACTGCAAGAACTAGGTTTCCGCCACTCTTATCCATTGCGTTACCGTGTTCTGCAAAAAGCCACCAAGGCCGCGCGGGGCAACCGGCGTGAAGTCGTGAGTAAGATTCTCGATGCCATCAATCTGAAATTGAAAGAAGCAGGGCTGGATGCGGACGTGACCGGCCGGGAAAAGCATTTGTACAGTATTTACATGAAGATGGTGGAAAAACGCCTATCATTTTCCGAAGTGCTGGATATTTACGGCTTCCGTGTGATCGTGAAGGATGTTCCGTCCTGTTACGTGGCATTAGGGATGTTGCACAGCTTATACAAGCCCATCCCCGGTAAGTTCAAAGACTATATTGCCATCCCCAAAGCCAATGGCTATCAATCGCTGCACAGCACATTACTGGGCCCGTTCGGCATACCGATTGAAATTCAAATCCGCACCGCCAGTATGCACCGGATTGCTGAAAACGGCGTCGCATCCCATTGGCTCTATAAAAGCTCGGATGGCGATTTCAATGATCTGCGCTTAAAAACCAGTCAGTGGCTGCAAAGTCTGCTGGAAACGCTCAGCGATTCAACGGATTCCATGGAATTCCTGGAACATCTCAAAATTGATCTATTTCCGGGCGACGTTTTCGTTTTCACCCCGCAAGGAAAAATTCTTTCCCTGCCAAGAGGTTCGACTGCCGTCGATTTTGCTTATGCCGTGCATTCCGATGTGGGCAATTGTTGTGTCGCGGTAAAAATTAACAGTGAAAATGCGCCTTTGCGCACCAAACTGAAAAGCGGCGACCGGGTTGAAATCGTCACCGCCCCATACGCCAAACCCAATCCCGCCTGGCTCAGTTACGTCGCAACTGGCAGGGCGCGCTCGCACATTCGTCATTTTCTCAAAACCATTCAATACGATGAGTCGGTCAAATTAGGCGAACGCATGCTAAACCAAGCGCTGCTATCCTTTAACATGAATCCGGATACGATCACCGAAGCGCAGTGGGAAAAATTAGTACGCGACAGTGGCGTCAAATCCAAAGAAGAATTACTGGCCGACATGGCCTTGGGCAAACAACTCCCGGCCGTCGTGGCGAAACGTCTGGCTTCTCCCGCGGAATCTATCTCACCTGCACAGAAAGCAGGTCCAATTACGATATTGGGAACCGAGGGAATTACCGTTCAGTTCGCCAAATGTTGCCGTCCTATTCCTGGAGACGCCATTATCGGGGTGATCAAAAAGGATTCCGGATTGATCATCCATACGCATGATTGCGGTAATGTCACGAGCACTCAGAAGAATCCGGAGAATTATTTGGATGTCGCCTGGGGTAAAGACATCGCTCGAACCTTCGAGGCCGCCATCAAGGTCACGACGGCGAATAAACAAGGCGTGCTGGCGCGGGTTGCTGCTGAGATTGCCAAAGCTGAATCGAATATTGACGATATCGCCATGGAAAGCGAAGACGATTTCATGCACATGCGCTTTATTCTGCAAGTCAACAACAGGCATCACCTCGCCCGGGTTATGCGCAGTTTGAGACACCTGCGGGAAGTTGCAAAAATCAGCCGCACGAAAGGTTAATATTGTTTACACAGCAGCAATAAACTACCCGCTTGAATTCACGATGCCACGCTCGTGAATCCTGCTAATAACGGCTGAGGATAATCTCCAGCACAAACTTGCTGCCAATATAGGCCAGTAATAAGGTGACAAATCCCGCCAGCGTCCAGCGAATTGCAATTCGCCCCCGCCAACCGTAAAATTGCCGCCCGGCAAGCAGAGCGGCGAACACGCCCCAGGAAATAAAACCGAACAATGTCTTGTGTGAAAAAGTCAAAGGCTGGCCAAACACTTCTTTTGAAAACACTACACCGCTTAAAAGCGTCAGCGTCAATAAAATAAAACCAACCCAAATAATGTGAAACAACAATTTTTCCATCGCCAGCAATGGCGGTAGGTTTGTCAGCACCGAGCGAGCGGCCGGATGATGCAATTGGCGCTCCACCACGGTCATCAGCAAAGCATGCAATGCTGCGATGGTCAGTAAGCTGTAAGCCATCATGGCGACCAGCAAATGCGCTTTAAATGCTGGCAATTCGGTATTCTCGAGTGTCCGCAGTGATGGGAAAAACAGTGGTAATAAAACCGCAACAGCAGAAGCTGCCGCAACAGGCGCAACCAGTGTTTGCAACCCTTGCAGCCGTTGAAAAAACCCCGAGAACCAGTAAATGAAGGCAGTCAACCAAACAATCACTGAAATCGCATTGCTTAACCCGAAACTCAATCCCGCACCGGCAAACATCGACTGATAAAGTGTGATGGCGTGCAATGACAAAGGAATAAGCATGGCATAATGCATCCAAGTGGCCGATGCAGGTGCGCGATCATTTGCGGGCAATGAAGATTGTCCCCACGTAGTGCGCCAAAAATACCAACCGATCAGTATATAAAGCAAAAAAGCTGCGGGATAAGTTAAAATGCTGGTCATTGAGGGCATCAGTTTTAAAAGGCAGAAATAACTGTTAAGTCTACATGGCACGTTAACAAATTCAAAGCACTCGCGCGGAATTTGTTAACCCCGGACACGCCCATTGTTTTAAATTCATCTTATTTTATGAGGTCTACAGTATGTTTGACAACCTGACAAGCCGGCTCAGCGGCGTCATTAAAACAATACGCGGCGAAGCCAGGCTTACCGAAAGCAACATTCAGGATGCTTTGCGTGAAATTCGTCTGGCGCTGCTGGAAGCCGATGTCGCTTTACCGGTTGTCAAGGATTTCATTGCCCGCGTTAAAGAAAAGGCCGTCGGTCAAGAAGTATTGAATAGCCTTACTCCCGGGCAAGCCTTGGTTGGCGTGGTCTATCAGGAGTTGATGGCCATTATGGGTGGCGATAAAGCCGAGATTAACCTCTCAACCGTGCCGCCTGCCGTCATTCTCATGGCGGGATTGCAAGGTGCCGGTAAAACCACGAGCAGCGGAAAACTAGCCAAGTGGTTAATGGAACACAAGAAAAAGAAAGTGCTGTTAGTATCTTGTGACATCTATCGTCCAGCCGCGATTCACCAGCTGGAACTGCTGGCTCAACAAACTGGCGCCGACTTTTTCCCTGTCAAAGATGGGCAGAAACCCGGTGAAATCGGTGCAGCCGCATTGGATTTTGCACGCAGGCATCACCATGAAGTCATGATCGTCGATACGGCCGGCCGGTTAGGTATCGACGAAGCAATGATGCAGGAAATCAGTGAGCTGGAAGCATTGCTGAAACCGATCGAAACCCTATTCGTCGTGGATGCAATGCAGGGACAGGATGCGGTTAACACCGCCAAGGCATTTTCCGATGCGCTACCGTTAACCGGCGTCATTCTCACCAAGCTCGATGGCGATGCGCGTGGCGGTGCGGCCTTATCAGTCAAGCACATCACGGGCAAACCAATTAAATTCGCAGGTGTCGCGGAAAAATTAACCGGACTCGAAATCTTCCATCCGGACCGGATGGCATCGCGTATTCTGGGCATGGGTGACGTGCTGGGACTGATTGAAGAAGCACAGCGCAATGCCGATCAGGAAGAAGCTGAAAAACTGATGAAAAAAATGAAATCAGGCAAGTCATTTGACTTGAATGATTTCAAAGCGCAATTTCAGCAGATGCACAAGATGGGCGGCATGAGCGCGCTGATGGACAAACTGCCGGCGCAATTCAGCCAGGCCGCGCAAAACGTTAAAGTGGATGACAAAATCATTCACCGCACAGTGGGCATTATCAATTCCATGACTCAGCAGGAACGCAAAAAACCGGAAATTCTCAAAGCTTCTCGCAAACGCCGCATCGCAGCGGGGGCTGGAGTTACCGTGCAGGAAGTCAACCGCCTGCTGGCGCAATTCGAGCAAGCCCAGAAAATGATGAAGATGATGAATAAGGGCGGGATCTCTAAAATGATGCGCGGACTCAAAGGTATGATGCCGCGCATGCATTAACTCATCAATCGGCGGCAGGTGCCCGCTCCAACCCTGTGACTTGGGCGCCTGCCGTTATCTTTCTTGCCGCAAACCATCCCTTGTTCATTTCCAGCGCATATTTCGCCATTCCCGCTGCATCGTGCGACGTCAACGTCTCCGGCTGCATCTCGGCAATATTCAGAATGACGCCGCGCACATCGATAAAAGCAACGCTCAGCGGAATATAGGTGTTTTTCATCCACATGCTGTAATAACCGCTGCCCGGAAAAACAAACAGCATGCCGGTATTCTCTTCCAGCGATTCCCGGTACATCAGCCCCTGCGAGCGTGATAGCTGGGTATGCGCCACCTCCACGGCAATTTCATAGCCGGATATTGTCAATGGAATAACGTTGACTTCAGAGGAATGAGCACTGGCAGGCAGCAACCCCAAAACAACCAGTTGTAGTGCAAACCAGCGCATCAATGCTTGCCGGTGCTGCCAAACCCATCTTCGCCCCGGTGACTTTGATCGAAACTGTCCACTTGGTTGAATTCAACCTGAATCACGGGAACGATCACTAGTTGCGCGATGCGTTCCAGCGGATTCAGCTGGAATGACGCCTGTCCCCGGTTCCAACAGGAGACCAAAATCTGTCCTTGATAATCCGAATCAATCAGTCCAACCAGATTTCCCAAGACGATGCCATGTTTATGACCAAGCCCTGAGCGCGGCAGTACCAACGCCGCCAACCCGGTATCGGCCAGATGAATCGCAATACCGGTTGGAATCAAGCTGGTTTCCCCCGGATTAATCGTCATCGGTTGCTCAATACAGGCGCGCAAATCCAGTCCGGCTGAACCTGGCGTGGCATAAGCCGGAAGTTGTTCATGCAAACGCGCATCCAGAATTTTAATATCGATTTTTTTCATTCTTTTTTATTCAGTGGGTTGTACAGCAGGTGGATATGTTTGATCAAACGCCGTGCTTGCTCTATTTTAGATGCTTTGGGAAGAACGTGCTTGCCAGCATCATCCAATAAAATCAATTCGCTTTCATCGGAACCGATCGCTTCCTGAGCCAAATTGGCGACCACTAGCGGCACATTCTTTTTGCGCCGTTTTATTCCCGCATTTTTTTCAAGATTCTCTGTTTCCGCAGCAAAACCAACGCAGAAAGGCGGTTTAGGTAAGCTTGATACGATCTTCAGAATATCCGGATTAGGAACTAATTCGAGCGCTAATTTGCTGGCAGACTTCTTGATTTTTTGCTGACTGAATTGGGCTGGACGGTAATCCGCAACAGCGGCAACACTGATGAAAATATCGGCTTGCGCAATTTCAGCTTGCACGGCACGCAACATATCTTCTGCGCTGATCACCGGAATAAATTTACCGACGGCGGGCGGCGCCAAACAAACCGGTCCGGAAATCAGCGTAACGCTTGCACCGGCTTCGGCTGCCGCTTGTGCAATGGCATAGCCCATCTTTCCGGAACTTCGGTTGGATATGCCTCGCACCGTATCGATCGCTTCAAATGTAGGACCTGCGGTCAGTAAAACGTTTTTGCCCTGCAACAACGGAGCGGTTCGAAAAACCATTTGGACTGCTTCGGCCAGCTCATCGGCTTCCAGCATGCGGCCCATCCCTATCTCACCACAAGCTTGCGCACCACTGGCTGGACCAACTATTTTTATGCCATCTTGCCGCAGCAGGGATAAATTGCGCTGGGTCGCCGGATTCTCCCACATTTGCCGATTCATTGCGGGCGCTATCATCAACGGACAATCTCGCGCCAGACACAGTGTCGTTAGCAAGTCATCGGCAATACCATGAGCCAGTTTGGCGATAAAATCCGCACTGGCTGGTGCTGTCAAAATCATATCCGCATCGCGAGACAGGTTGATATGCGCCATGTTATGCAGGGCATTGGCATCCCATAGATCGGTATGGACAGGATTGCCGGTTAAAGACTGGAAAGTGACGGGGCCGACAAAACGGCAAGCGGCTTGCGTCATCACCGTTTGCACATCAATTCCCCCCTGCGTCAGCAGACGGGCCAGTTCCGCTGCTTTGTAAGCGGCCACACCGCCGGTTACACCCAGTATCAAACGTTTTTTCGATGCAGAAGACGCGGATGCGGCCATCATAAGCAAAATTCCAAAATAAACTCAATCCGATCAATATACTAAAATCAAGAAATAATAGGCAACCCGGTACATGACTTATCTATTCTACTCAATACGGCTGTATCCGGTGCCGCTATCAGTTACCACTGAAGCTGTTCCGGGTCAGGTCGCAAGCGATCTGTGAATACCGGCGGCGGTTCTTATTTTACATGACTCAGCAATTCACTATGGCGATTACAAATTGGCCGGTATCCGAACGACCACGCGAGAAATTATTACAAAAAGGCGCTACTGCTCTTTCAGATACCGAGCTACTGGCGATTTTCCTGCGCACCGGAATTACAGGTAAAAGCGCCGTGGATCTCGCACGGGAATTACTTTCACATTTTGGCAGCTTAACCAATGTATTCGCTGCCAGTCAAACCAGTTTCTGCCAAATACCGGGAATGGGTATTGCAAAATACGCACAGCTGCAAGCCGTATTAGAAATGGCCCGGCGCTCACTCGGCGAGGAGTTAAAAAGCGGCAATGCAATGAATTCCCCCGGATTGGTCCGGGATTTCCTGCGCTTAAGTCTGGCAAACAAACAGCACGAAGTATTTCTCGGCATTTTTCTCGACGCCAAGAACCATACGATCGCCAGTGAAGAATTGTTCAGTGGCACACTGACGCAAGCCAGCGTTTACCCGCGCGAAGTGGTCAAACGCGCTTTATATCATAACGCCGCCGCGATAATCTTCGCACACAATCATCCATCCGGAGTTGCTGAGCCCAGTCATGCAGACAAAGTATTAACTCAATCTTTGAAACAGGCGTTGGCCATGATCGATGTTAAAGTATTGGATCACTTTATCGTAGGCAATGGCACTGCTTTCTCATTTGCAGAGAATGATTTAATTTGAGTTAACCACGCGAATCAGGATATAATCTTCGTTTTTAAGAATTCTGGAGTGCGCTAACATGGCACGAGTATGTGAAATAACTGGCAAAAAGCCAATGTCAGGACATAATGTTTCTCACGCAAACAATAAAACTAAAAGGCGTTTTCTGCCCAATTTGCAACGCCGCAGATTCTGGGTCGAAAGTGAAAGTCGCTGGATTAGTTTACGATTAACTAATGCTGCATTGCGTACTATCGATAAGAACGGTATTGATGCAGTATTGGCAAAATTACGTGCTGAAGGTAAAGGCATTTAAGAAACTCACCCAAGGTTAGTTAAGGAGTTACATTATGCGTGAAAAAATAAAACTTGAATCCTCGGCAGGTACGGGACATTTTTATACAACGACCAAGAACAAACGTGCAAAACCTGAAAAATTGGAGTTGATGAAATTTGACCCTGTTGCAAGGAAACACGTTAAATATAAAGAAACAAAGCTCAAATAGTATCAGTAACAACGAACGCAATAAAAAACCCGCCGAAGCGGGTTTTTTATTGCGCAACTTTTACTTACTATGCATAACACCGTAACCGCTGGGAAAAAGTTCTTAGCACTTCGATACCGCTTTCTTCCGCACGCCGACACCAATCTTCCAACTCTTTAACCAATTCTTCGGTTGATGCGGTAGAGCGTTGCCAGATTTTGGCCAGTTCTTCACGCATGGTATACACTTTATCCAGTGTTTTGGCATTACTAAGCACTTGGCTCAATTTCTCGCGCTCGTGCTCTTGCAATGTTTTGGAATCGGCAAGAATCCAATGTTTCAAGGTATTGTTATCCACACCGTATTGCGCAGCCGCTTCTTTCAGATGAATCATTTCATTTGCAAAAGTTACTTTCAGCGATTTCGTATATTTGGCGAGAACTTCATAACGATGAGATATCACAGCTTGCAATGTATCCGAATCGCATTGGGTTTTTGCTTTATCAATACGCAGTTTCGGAGCAATTTTTTTAACTTTTGCAAGTCCGAGGATTTCCAAAGTCCGGATATACAACCAACCGATATCGAACTCATACCATTTGTTGGATAATCGTGCAGAGGTTGCATAAGCGTGATGATTGTTATGCAATTCTTCACCACCAATTAAAATACCCCAAGGAACGATATTGGTGCTGGCGTCTTCCGCGCGAAAGTTGCGATAACCCCAATAATGACCAACACCGTTAATAATACCAGCGGCAAAAATAGGCGCCCAAATCATCTGCACCGCCCATATCGTAATACCAATAGGACCGAACAGAATCACATTAATAATCAACATCAGTGCCACACCTTTCGCACTATGCTTGGTATAAACATTACGTTCCAGCCAATCATCCGGTGTACCGTAGCCATATCTTTTCAAGGTTTCTTCATTCTTTGCCTCTGCTCTGTACAGTTCCGAGCCTTCGGCTAAAACTTTCTTGATACCATAAATGACCGGACTGTGCGGATCATCCTTACTTTCGCATTTCGCATGATGCTTACGATGAACCGCCGTCCATTGCTTGGTAACCATCCCCGTCGTCAACCACAACCAGAAGCGAAAAAAATGACTCGGTATCGGATGCAGCTCCAGCGCTCTATGGGCTGAATGACGATGCAGATAGATCGTGATAGATGCAATTGTGATATGCGTCAAAACTAGAGTGACGACCACATATCCCCACCACGGCATATCAAATACACCTGAAATCAATGTCAGAAAATCAAAAATCATATAAATTACCATCCTTTTAGGGGCTTACTAAAGCGCAAGCCGATATATAAAAACAAACCACCTGCCTACTTCAATTGCCTGCTTGGCATTACCAACGGCAATTGCATCTTTCTTTACTCTCTATGAAATACTAAATTTTTATTACACTCTCATACAAAATTCTATACTACACCGGATAGAAATGAAATATTAATCTGAATTCATTATCTGCTTTAAATTTACGGTTTTAGCAAAACTAAGCCACACGCTGTTTCTTCACTTCTCATTAAAAATTTTTCCCCATTCACCGGAAAAAATTCAACAGTTGTCATTTATTCCATTGGATATTTTTCACTAAGCGCCATTCACCCGGCGCCAAACCTTGCAAAGTATATGTGCCGATGGCATAACGGATCAATCGCAATGTAGGAAATGCTACCGCCGCTGTCATCCGCCTTACTTGGCGATTCTTACCTTCACTCAGAATCAAAGATATCCAAGTGGTAGCAATATTTTTACGGTATCGGATAGGCGGCACCCGCTGCCAGAGGTGATTGGGCTCATCCATCAGAGAAGCTTGCGCAGGCCGGGTTTTGTAATCTTTCAGAGTGACGCCCTGGCGCAACTGATTTAATACCATTTCATCCGGTTTGCCGTCAACTTGAACCCAATAGGTTTTGGGCAATTTAAACTTCGGATCGCTGATTTGCTGCTGCAACTTACCATTATCCGTCAACAACACTAAGCCTTCGCTATCCGCGTCCAATCGGCCAGCCGGATAAAAATCCGGTAACGGAATGAAATCTTTCAACGATTGATGCCCGCTTTCCGGTGTAAATTGGCAAATCACGCCATAGGGTTTATTAAATAGAATTAATCGAGACATAACACCCGAATTGAACTGGATAGCTCATAACATTTCAGGATAGATCACCGCATGCAGTACTGGTTCATTTAAATTTTCCTTTTCTTCGCACCGGATCCACCACACCGAACCTTTTTTAACGCGCAATCCAGGAGGAACAGACGGAATCAGGTAATTGGCAATCTCACCCAAGGTAGGCTGATGTCCGACTATCACTACCGTACCTTCCGCATCAGGCCAGTTAGCCGCAGCAAGCACGGCACGCGCACTGGCACCAGGCCCTATCGCTGCATCCGTGACAAAATCGAGCTGCAATGCCATCGCCGTCTGCTGCGTCCGGCGGGCCGGGCTGACGATTATCCGCGCTTTTTCCGGCAATTTTGGCTTAAGCCAATCTGCCATGCGTCTTGCCTGATCCAATCCTTTTCCGGTCAATTGACGCGCCATATCGGGAAAACCCTCTTCCGCTTCGGCATGACGCCACAGAATCAATTCCATCGCTACTTCCTTAAGATCCTAAAATTAGGGCGGTTTAAAACGTAATGTGTAAGAATTGCACAGCAAAGATTAGCATGCTGGCGATAAAGCGGCATTCAATTTCTTATGACGTGACCAGCACCGTAATTCATCCAGTTAAAACCGGTATCTTTTACTAATTCGCTACTGTCAGATTCAGAACCGTCAAAACGGAAGATTTGACTATAATTTCATCGACTATCGCAAGTAGTTCAAGAACCAATCGGCGGCAAACTGTGCAGCCTGTTCCAAAGCGCCCGGTTCTTCAAATAAGTGTGTCACCCCAGGTACCAGCACGAGCTTTTTCACGCATGTCATCAACGCATAAGCCTGCTCGTTTAACTCGATCACACCATGATCCGCGCCGCCCACGATTAGCAGCGTCGGCGCAGTCACCTGATTTAACGCAACTGCTCCCGCCAAATCGGGACGTCCGCCACGCGATACCACGGCAGCAACGGCATCCTGCATTTTGGCAACTGCTTGCAAAGCTGCGGCTGCGCCGGTACTGGCGCCGAAATAGCCGATCTTCAATGATTTTGTTACGGGATTCTTCTGCAACCAATCAGTGGCAGCAAGCAAGCGTTGCGTCAGCAGATCGATATCGAAACGCTGGGCATAATCCTGATCTTCCGAGCGCGTTAGCAAGTCAAACAGCAATGTACCGATACCGTGCTGCTGCAACACGTTGGCAATATAAGTGTTGCGCGGACTAAAACGGCTGCTGCCGCTACCATGCGCAAATAGCACAACGCCCGATGCTTCGGGCGGCAATACCAGCTCGCCGCTCAGCTCAACTGACCCAGCCGGAATTTTTACCGCTGTCATGCCAGCGCTCCGATTCTGACCGGAATGCGCTGCCTGCCGAATTGACCGGTGAATTGTTCAAAACGGCCCGCAATGGCGGCATTGCAGTTTTTACAGCGGCCCTCCGCAGTCAAATAATACTGTTTGATCTCATACCAATCACGCACAATCACGGCACTACCGCAACCAGGACAATAGGTCGTATCGCCTTCGATATGGTGCACATTACCGGTATACACATAATGCAGCCCAGCATCCAGCGCGATCTGGCGTGCCCGGATCAATGTTTCCGGCGGGGTGGACGGTATATCGTTGAGTTTGTAATCCGGATGAAAGGCACTGAAGTGCAGCGGCACGTCAGGCCCCAGCTCTTTCATGATCCAATGGCTCATAGCGGTGATTTCCTCGCTGGAATCGTTCAGCCCTGGAATTAATAAGGTAGTCAACTCGAGCCATACATCGGTTTCGTGCTTCAAGTAGCACAATGTATCCAGCACGGGTTGCAAATGCGACCCGGTTTGCTTGACGTAAAACGCCTCGGCAAACGCTTTTAAGTCCACATTGGCGGCATCCATTTTGGCGAAAAAATCGCGCCTCGGCTGGGCATGAATATAACCCGCCGTCACGGCAACCGTTTTGATACCTATGGCATGACAAGCATCCGCCACGTCCATTGCATACTCGGCGAAAATCACCGGATCGTTGTATGTGAACGCCACACTCATACAGTGATATTGCTCCGCACAACGTGCAATCGCTTCCGGGCTGGCTTGATCGAGCAATTTGTCAAAGCTGCGTGATTTGGAAATATCCCAGTTCTGGCAAAATTTACAGGCGAGGTTGCAGCCCGCCGTACCAAACGACAACACGCTGCTGCCGGGATAAAACTGATTGAGTGGCTTTTTCTCAATCGGATCGACACAAAAACCAGACGAGCGCCCGTACGTTGTCAACACCATTGCATCGCCCGTGCGCCCGCGCACAAAGCAGGCGCCGCGCTGTCCTTCGTGCAATTTGCAATCGCGCGGACACAAGTCGCATTGAATCCGCCCATCCTCCAACAAATGCCAGTATTTTGCCGGAAACTGCTCGGCGCGACTAATAGGCTCATCCATGCGCAACCTCCCGGGCATAATCCGTTTCACGCCATTTGCTGACGGTATAGCGCGACAGCTTGATATCGTCTGTCCAGAAATCTTCCGGCAAGCGGGCTTTTGATTTCAGTTTGGCAAGAAACTGCTCCGGTTGCGGCAAACTTTCCCATACCTGCGGCAGGAATGTGCTGCGATAAGGCCCGCATTCAAACACAATACCGTCAATATCGGGACGCAATTGCGCGAGCGCATCGGCTTCACTGCGAAAGCTGAGCGCTTGCAGCTCGGAAAGCAACGATACTTCCACGCTCACTTTGTCCAATTCGTCCGCTGCCAAAGGCATAAAGCGTGGATCGTGCAATGCAGCCGATATGGCATTGTTACTCACATCGTCAATCAATGGATCGCATGCTTGCAAGGAACCGATACAACCGCGCAATTCGCCCCGCTGCGTCAGCGTAACGAACGTCGCACCCGGTTGCGAAAGCCAGGTCATATTGCCGTCCAGCCTCGCAGGTGTGCAAGGCACTCGTAAAGCATCCGCGATGGCTGCTCGTGCGATGTGCAGCAATATTCTGCCTTGCTCATTTCTTTCCATCGAATTCACCATCGCCCGCCTCACTCAATTAAATGCAATCGCTGCATAACCCACTACCCGGTCGCACGATCCCGCGGTATCCCCGGAATTCCGCACATCCAGCAAATGCGCTGTCAGATGATGCTGTTGCGCGGCGATGATCAATCCGCTGATCGATACACTGCCGCATGCATGATCGTGCGCAATCGGTTGCCGCAACTGTAATATGGCTTGAACGGTCTCATTGTCCATACGTTGTGCGGCCGCATACGGCAAATAATGCGACAGATCGGAACTGATCACAATCAGGGTTTCTTCGCCGCCCCACAGTTGCTCCAGTACCTCGGCCACGTCTTCCGCCGATGTCCAGCCAACCGCCAGTGGCAGCAAAGTAAAATCATCCAGCACATTTTGCAAAAAGGGCAGCTGCACTTCCAATGAATGCTCCAACGCGTGCGCTTCGCTGCTGACCGTCACCTGCGGCAAATGCGCAATCGCACCGGCCAAGCCCGCATCCAGCTTCACGCTGCCCAGCGGTGTGTCAAAAACATCCACCCCCGGTAACGCCAAACCATGCACCGCCACACGATGTGCCGGGCCCAGCAGCACCACACGCCGGATCGTAGCAGCAGCGGCCCGCAGACTGGCATACGCCGAAGCGGCAACCGCGCCCGAGTAAAGATACCCTGCATGCGGAACAATCAGCGCTTTGGGTTTGAAATCATTGAATTTTGCTTCCGCCAGCAGATCGTTTACATCCTGCGCAAGCTGCCGTGCATCGGCGGAATAAAACAATCCTGCGACCGCAGGTGAACGACTCGTTGTCATGGCGCCTCTTCTCCAGTTGTAGCGTGAACATAAGCTTAAGACACACAATCCTGAGGAAGATTGCAAACGAGCACCGTCAGCGTAGCGATACCTTCCTTAAACCGCGACACGAACTCTGGAGAATACTGGGGATTAAGCGATTGAGAAATTGCGGAGGAACAACCGGCTAAAGCAAACAGCCCTCATCCGTAGCGAATGACAAGGCTTTATTTGTGAGAATTCCGGCTTACCAGCCATCCCGGTAGATATTCAGAAGGTTGATTGCGTTATTGGTCAGGTCGGTAATGCTATGCCGGTCGAAACGCAAATCAAACAGATCCACCTTACGGCTGGATAACATTTCCTTCAGCTTGAAATTGAATTGAATCAGCGGCGTTACATGATGGGAAGCCAAATATATTTTCCCGGTTTTATCGGTATTGGAAACTGGATCGTGCACATCGGCAATCACGTAAATTAAATCTTCGAGTGCTTCGGCGGGCAGTGTAATCCGGTAAGTATCAAAAAAATGATCGGGAACCGGCGAAGAATTGAACGCAAATGTTTCCAATCCCAGTGTCGCGCCAACCGCTTGCGCCAATCCGCCGCCTAACGAATGTCCCGCGACGGTAATTTTAGCGCCGGGATAGCGGCTGATGACACTTTGAGCGAACCGGAACGCGTCCTTGAATTGATCGCTGACGGTACCGATCCCGATGGCCGCATCCGCGAGGGCATCGCTCGCCGTATCTTCCAGCTCCTTGAATGAGCAAGGAAAATCGCAAGTTTCGGTACCGCGGAACACCAGCGCCAATTCGTTGGTTTCGCGGTTTCTAAAGACGCCGCCATCCATCCCGGAGCTTTTCCCATTGGATTCAATCAGATCCCAGGAACCCACCGTCACATTATCATAATCGTAAATCGCATCGGCCAGCTGCGCATATGGAATCGACCGCGCCAGCAAATCAACCGCCCGCCGCTCATTGGGCAGCAACATGCCATAGGGCTTCCAAGTGGTATTCGGCACATAGTTGGGATTGACATACAGCGCAACCGTGGCCAGCTCAAACACTGACACGGCATCGTCCGTATCCGCATCGCTATCCGTCACCCAATTCAAGCTGACGTTATAGCGCTCCGTACCGTTCGGCTTGGGTACATCGACTTTAGGCAGAGTCAACTGACCATTTAGAAACGAGAAAGCCGGGCTGTCCGGCCCGGAAGCATCATCCAATTCCGTGCCCAACAATACAAACCGGTTCGGATTATCCGCACCCAGCCATTGCAACGCGGCTTTGTACAATTGCTCGCCGGAATCATCTTTTACAATCACTTTCTGCAGACAGACGAGTCCGTTCGACTCAAAAAAAGTGACCGGTGCGGTCAAAGGCGCACAATCATCCGGTAGCGCCCGCGCCATCGACGCAACCAACATCAGAGCGGAAAAACTGATGAATCTGAATGAAAATAAACGCCAATCTTTCATGAATTGCTCTCTTGTCTGGTTTAATCGGGCGTCTGCTATTGATTCAATAGCAGCATGTGAACACACCCGCATTGTAACCGAAAAGTGAAATCAACCCGCTGCTGGAAGCAACGATCCCCCGGATTCCCCCTGCACATTCACCCACACATGCGGCAGCCCAAGTGTACTCAGCCATTCGGGGCCATCTTCTTCTTTCAACATGCCGATGGTCGACGCACTACCAGCGACTACACAGAATTCGCCGATCACGCTGACGGCCGCCATAAAATGAACCGGCCAGCCGGTTTTGGGATTCAGCACATGGCCGTAGCGGATGCCATTCAGCGTGATACAGCGCTCATAATCCCCGCTGCTCGCCAGTGCGCCAGAATGCAGCAGCAACGTATGCAAAATACCGCCGGGGATGCGCGGATGGCGAATGGCGACGCGCCAGGGACTGCCATCGTCGTGCGGACCGATAATTTTGATGTCGCCCCCCAGATTGATGAGACCGTGCTCGATTCCGGCATCCCGGCATAGCGATGCCGCGCGGTCGACGGCGTACTCCTTGACTACGCCGCCAAAATCGATTTCCATGCCTGCAACCGTGAATGTCAGAACCGGACGCTGCCAGCTGATTTTATGCCAGCCAATTTTTTCCAGCAGCAACTGAACGGCCTCTTGTGCCGGTATTTTTCCCGACTTGAAATCCCAGGCACGACGTAAAATTCCGGAAGTGATATCAAACAAACCATCGCTTTGCTGGTGGCAAGTCGCCGCATAATCGAGCAATCCGGCAGTTTCATCGTCTACTTGGATGTAACCGCCTTGAGCCGCGATGCGATTCATTTGGGATAAAAAACTATCCGCCCGGTAGCGGGAGTATTTAGCTTCCAAGCGATAAACATCATCCATGACAATCTTGGCGGCACGTTGCGCTTTCTTTGCACTGTCCGCATACAATTGAATCGAGCAAGGGGAACCCATTGCTTTAAAATCGTAGTGGTAGTAATTCAGATGCGCCATGTGATTTCACCCGGGAAGCAGTGTGCACCGGGGATTTTGAAAAGGAATATATCCTAACTTAAAACTGATAGCTCCAGGTCGCGGACAGCATGCCCTGGCGATTCAGCTGATAACCGTTAAAATCGCTGCGAATCGGCTGCACCCATTCAATTCCGAGTCGATTTCCGGCAAAACGGCCACCCGGAATTTGCGCATTGACGCCAAACCCCATATCCCAGAATTGCCCGCCGTAATTACGCGGAAAATCCATCGGGCCGATACGCGCATTATATTGATTGAAGTCGCGATGTATCGCATCCTGCCAGGTATAAACGCCACGCACGGAGGCCGTCAGCCATCGGGTCAGATCCAGACCGCCCCAGCCGGTTGCCTGAAACATATCGCCCAGGCGATAACCGGATTGATTACGGTCTTCCATGCGCTTAATGCCGCTGATTTGCGTACCCCACGACCAACGGTTGTACTCGCCCAGATACGTCAGGCTCGGCATGAAGTCCCAGGTGCCGCTGCCCAACTGCATGCCGAAATGAATCAGTCCGCCATCCGCATTAAACGAACGGCGTATTTTGATATCCGTCTTTCCGGTTGGTGCGCTGAACCCCAGATTCACATGCACACGATGTCCTGGAATATCCAGCAGCTTGATCAGCGATGAAAAATAGGTATCGCCCACGGCGCCGCTTTCATGACCCGCTGCGCCATGATGACTGTGTGCGCCAGAAGCGTCTACCCTTGCCCCGGCCAACTGGCGTAAATTCATATCCATATCCATGAAGGTGGGCATCAACATCACGTTGAGCCACTTGGCCGGCGCATACATCAGATCGACCATATGCATCCGCATATCCATGAATTGCGGCACAAATTGACAGTCTTTAGTGCCGCAACCTTGATCGACGATCGTTTGATCGCTCACTTTATGCGCGCCATGCATCATATGGCCACCTGTCCATTGATACATGAATCGATAGCCTGCCATGAAATCGCCCGGTTTATCGAGCATATGGCCAAACATGACCGTAGCGGGCGGTATCTTATGATGGTGCAAGGAAGAATGCGTATGTGCGGCGGAAGATCCGCCCGAAGTTGCGATTGGCATGGATGAAACCGGCTCAATATCAAACTTAATCGCCGCATTCGCTACATAGTAATCAAAATCGGCAAAGCTGTTATTCCCGCCATTGCCAATCTGCATGGAACTGGCGCGCGTATAGTATTCAAACCCTGCTTCCAGCGCGACACCTTTACCGAGTATTTTACTCAGTACCACACCGCCGCTTAACGAGCCAAATCCTGCCAGACGATGATCGCTGGAAAAATGCGCGGGCAGCTTACCGGCGTCGAATAAGGTTATTTTCGGCTGTGGATTCACTGAAAACCCATCAACCGCATTCCCGTTCTGATCGACCAGATTAAACTGATCGCTCCCGTAGTACTGAACGGTAGGATTCGCTTTATCGGTCCATACTTTCCGGCCGAAACTATCGACTTCCTGATTTCTGTAATTTTGTTGAGAAAATAAGTAGGGCCGGTAAAAGCTGGCGGCATCCTGGGAATAGTAGCGAACCCGCGGCGTCAACGTCCATCCACCGCCAATCGGCTGCACCCAGCTCGCATCGAAGGTATGCGTATTGACGCCCCAGTCATCGACCGACAGCCGGTAGCCCAAATGCATCGCGGCATTAAACGGACTAATATAATGCACATACTTAGTGCTGAGTGCTACTTGATTGCGAATGTTCGGACGTTGTTCGATCAAAGCACGCACATCACCGACAATCAGGTTATCGTTTAATTTAGTTGGATCAATAAAGATAACCGACGTCGCCTTGTAAGGGTTCTCGAGAAATCCGTTGCTATGCGTGTAACCGATACTGGCATCGATTAATGCATTCTTGCTTAGAATCTGCGTCAAACCGGTATTCGCCACCCAATCCTGCCGGTCACCCTTCAGAATCTCAGAGCCGCGGCGGTTGACGATTTGCTGCGCATACGCTGTTTTGGTGATATACGGCGATGAGTCAGGATCCAGAATCGCACTGACCTGGCTGTCCGTATAACCACCACCGAATTTAACGCTGGTTAGCTTTTGGTTAAAGTCCAGCCGTCCGCCAATACTGCCAAAACTCGAGTGATAGTCGCGCTCCCGGGAAAAACCGCCGCCCACATTAATTGCTGCTTCATTCCATTCATAACTCAAACCGAAGTTGGCTTGACGGCGCGTTTCCGGAGAAGCCGATGACATCACCAGCACCGACCGGGTGTCGACCACACCGGTCGATTGCTTGGTGAGCGGATCTCTTCCGATCGGATTCAGATCGTGATCTAACTGCACTTTGCCATTCAGCAGCGGTGATGCGCCCACCACAACCCCGTTAATCGTATATGGGCGATTACCGCCACTGGTGGCCAATGGCGCTATAGATACTGGCGTTGCACCCGACCAAGTGTCTTGAGTATAACCAAACGTAAATTTGGCGCGGTCGGTTAACGAAAAAATACCGCTACCATGTAACACATCGGCTGAAATTGGCTTATAACTTTGGGGAACGCCATAGAGATTACGCTCACCTTCCTGATAGCGGCTATATTGGAAATTGATCCGATCCGTTCCAGCGGCGTGTGCAGGTGATATCAGTAAGCCGGGCAACATCAACGCTGCCGACGTCAACGCTTGTAGGGTATGGCTGCTTGACTTTACAGAATGTGTTTCTGGATGGGTGTATCGTTGCTTGCTGCCCCGGCACCGGGGTCTTTTATTCTGCTGCAAATTTACTTACCTTTAAAACAACCCCGTTCGGGAGTCAGTTTAATAACATCCACAGCCGCCGCCACCTGCAGACGATTTGTGGCTGGGTGCCGCTTCACGGCTGCTGTAATTATGAGATTGCATTTCGGTTTGCAAGGGATGGGGATCGATGTCCATTTGCGGTTTAGCAAGATTGCCACGCTCCCAAGGAGCGACACTCACACAACCCGTCATTCCGAACAATAGGGTGAATGCAAATGCAATGGCAGCATTCCGAGTCAGTTTCATACTGGCCGGCGTAAACATTCAAAATCCCTGATTAGGGATTCTCCATGACAAGCTGTGACAGCAAAGCACGCAATTCTTCTGTTTCACCGGGACGGAATCCTTGATGAACATGGCGAATATTGCCCTTCTTGTCAATGATATAAGAGGTTGGCATCGCCATTACTTCGAGAACCTTAGCGCATGTTTTAGCCGGATCCGCAACAATGGAAAAGTGAGCCGGGTGCTTGGTGAGAAATTCTTCCGCATCCTTAACTTTTTCATCAAGGTTGACACCGATCACATGTAATCCCTGCTCTTTCATATCGTGCTCAAGTTGATTCAAGAATGGAAAGGATTTGACACAAGGCGGACACCAGGATGCCCAGAAATCCATATACACCACTTTCCCTTTCAGTTCCTGCAAGGCCAAAGCTGGTTTGCCATCCAGTGTTTTTAAATCACACGCTGAGGATATCTGTTCCAGATGATCCGCTAATGCGCTTTTGCTGCACAACAGTAGTAACGCGATAATAAAAAACGACCGTTTAATTTTTTTCATTATTCATTTCACTTATCTAGTTTAAGACATTGTTGCAACAATCAATTCCTGAAAATCATTACTCAAAATCACTCAAATTGTCTCACGGTAATTTCCGTCGCTGTATGTACATTGTCCGCAGTCATGCAATGATACGAAACCAGAAAAGATCTTGCACCTGCAATCGTTTTATTTACGAGTATTTGATATACACCGCCTCCACCCTGTACCTTGGCTTCGGGGCTGAAGTTTCCATCTCCGGAAACGGGGTCGGTCGTGCTATCGGCGAGATACCCTTTGATAATTTGCAAACTAACCAGGAGCTTATCTTGTGGCGGCGAAGTATCTTTGATACTCGCAACCAGACGATCTGTCACACCTACATCATCAATACAGGTCACGAGCGCATATCCCGTAAAAGATGCGGTTGTGCCATCCGGATCCATGGTGGCGCCAGCTTCATGCGCTCCGCTTACACCGGCATAACCAAGCGTAATCACGGTAAGAACCGTCGCTACTGCTCTTTGAAATAATAAATGTGGCATGATCGTAACTCCTCGCTGGATGATCTATTCATAGAATAGTTATTATAAAAAAAACCGGCAGCACTTCCACAAAATACAAATGGACACACTGGTTTTAAACACGCCAATGTGTCCGTTGCTGCTTTCAGCAGCCCAATATAACCCAAGTTACTGAGGCCATATTTGCTTACCGTCAAAATTAATGCGCAAATCGCGATTTAACTGATTAGCCGATGGTTTAACCACGACATCGACTCCCGCGCCACATGATGCAGGCAAAGCTGCGATACTGCGATTAACTTTCAAAGTTGCGGGCGAATTGAAACCATGCAAACCCGGGCCATCGTATATTGAACCTACCGCAGGCGTCCACATTTGAACGGTTTCATCATTAAACTTGGAAGCATCGGTAATTTCACAGATATCAACAATTCCCAACACGAACGTTACACTCTTGGCACAGGAAGCCGGTTCAATCACAACACCTGCGGTTGTGAATGGAACAACAGCTCTAAAACCGCCTTTCAAACCTTTACCGCCGCCAGTCCAGAAACCAAGCTTATTGCCCAACGAATCTTTAATGTAATCCTCTTCCGGGAAAATACTTTTATCCTGAATCTTAGTTACCGGATTGCCCCAATTGGTCACAAAATCTGTCAATGCGCCACCATGCGGCTGCCCATCAACCGTTATGATCGAATCCTTGCCATCGGGAAATACTACAACAGTTCCGATCGTATTGGCATCAGAATTTCCAGTAACCGGATTATGGCAACCGTGCGCAACTACAACCGCATTATAATCGCTCCCGTGGTTTGCGGCATTTTCCTGAACTATCGGTGTTTTCAAACGAGTATGCGCCAGTGCGGACTGCCATGTTGCGCTTAAACCAAGTGCCGCCATCAACATCAATGTACGATATTTAAATTTTTCCGTCATTTTAAACATTTTAAGTATCCTATCCTTTCATTTGACTGTTAAAAAACCTCACTCTAAATAAAAGCGGAGGGAAGAGTGAGGTTGTCGTAAAGAACTATGCTACTTTGGCCAAATCTGGCTGCCGTCCAATTTGATCGGCATGTCACGGTTTATCTGTGCTGCCGAAGGCTTCACTTCAACCGCTACTCCGGTACCGCAAGACGCTGGTAAAGCACTGGTACGGATAACAGTCAGTGACGCGGGACCGTCATCCGTCGTGCTTGTACGGTCATACGCTGTTCCCAATGCATTATGGGTCCAGAGATTGACGGTATCAGCATTGAAACCGGCAGTATCCGTAATCTCGCAAATATCCGCGATGGAAATATAAAATTTGACGCTCTTGGCACAGGAAGCCGGTTCAATGACAACAGCGCCGGATCTGAATGGAATATAACCATTCAAATGGTGCGGCAAGGAATTTCCGCCACCGGCCCAGAAACCAACAACATTACTTCTTGAATCGGTTTTTTCATCCTGGAAACTGAAAATAGCCCGGCTATAATTTTGCTGCATCAGGTTGCCCCAGTTTTTCACGAAATCGGTCAATGCACCTGCGTGCGCGGCACCGTCAACTGTAATCGTAGAATCGACACCATCGGGGAACACCACGCTAGTGCCAATGACGTTCTTTTCTCCACAGCCGTGACCAATGATCACGTTGTTGGTTATCCGGGTATTTTCATTGACTGTCGCCGTTTCCAAGCGGGTATGAGCGGATGCGGCTTGAATTGTGCTTGCCAAAACGGCAACGGTCAGTGCGCATTGGGTAAATAAATTGAGTGGCTTCATCGTTAACATGCAAAAATTTCCATTAAATTTGATTATCTTTTTTCTGCAAATATTCGTTCTTTTGTATCGAAGAAATTATTTTGCAAACGTGATCGTTTAACTGAAAAAAAATTCTTTTCTAAGTTGATCAATGGCATTTAAATTCCAGAAACATCGGTTAGAGAAAAGAATCATTTTCTGAGTACGATCTTATTTCCCCATCCAACGAATTACAATGTGACAAATTGTCGCACTGCACAAAACCCTTGGTGCGGCTGCCTTGCCAGGATGCGGCATTTTGCCGCATTCCATCAGTCAGGACTTATCTCTAGAATGCCGTCGCCGCAAAGATTGTCGCGGCGCTTCTCTCCGTTTACCCATGCGAACCCTCGATTAACAGGTGACACAATGAATCACTCCACTCCCTCTCAGATACTCAATCAAGCCTGGCTCTACTGCACCGTTTTTCTGACCGGCGCCGCAGTGATGGTAATAGAGCTGCTAGGAACCCGACTGATCGCACCATTTTATGGCGCCAGTCTCTATGTTTGGACCTCGGTCATTTCGGTTACATTGATCGCACTGGCGCTGGGTTACTATGTTGGCGGCCGCTGGGCGGATCGGGCAAAAAAGACGGGGTTGGCATTGATCATTGCACTATCGGGAATACTCACACTCTTGATACCGTGGCTAACCGCGCCGGTATTGCTCGCCACCGACGCCATGGGGCTTCGCATGGGTGTTTTTATCAGCACATTGGTATTGTTCTCGCCCAGTTTGATTATGCTCGGCATGATCGGGCCATTTGCCGTTAAATTGGCTACCGCCAGTTTGGATGGCGTCGGCGCCGGTACCGGTTCTATCTATGCCGTCAGCACCGTCGGCAGCGTCATTGGCACTTTATTTCTCGGTTTTTATTTATTTCCCCAGGTCGGTTCGCGTGAAATCTTTATTGGTCTGGGTATCGCCTTATTGATACTGGCCGCTGGTGTTGCTTATTTCGAGCGGAGACGCATCAGGTTGATGATTGCACTGCCCCCTATCGCTGCATTGATGGTCATCGGAATTATATTATTGCCGCGCGTCGCTGATTCCGCACACCGCATCGCGAGCGATCATTCCAACCGCATTCAGTTTGAACGCGAAAGTCTGTATGGCTGGGTTCGCGTCATCGACAAACCCGAAGAGAATTTTCGCCTGCTGACCGTGGATGCGTCGACCATCGGCGCAGCGACGATCAGCCATGGTGAAAATGTGCTGACTTACCAAAGAATTGTCGATATTTTACCCGCGCTGACACCTCACATGAAGCGAGCGTTGCTGATCGGCCAGGGTGCCGGGCATATGGCGATGACATTGAAAAATCACGGCATCGTGACGGACACGCTGGAAATTGACCCGGCCGTCGCCGAAGCAGCCAGTCAATATTTCGGTTTCACGCCGACAGGTCAAACCATTATCGGCGATGCGCGCTATGAAATCCGTAAATTAACCAATACCTACGATCTGATCATCCTGGATGTCTTTACCGGCGGTTCGGAACCGGTCCACTTGCTGACTGTTGAAACCATGACGCAATTGCGTTCCCTGCTCTCCGGGCACGGATTGCTCGCACTGAATTTCGTGGCATTTTTTGAAGATGGTAAGAATAAAGCGCTGGCTTCCGTCGCAAAAACCTTGGCGCAGGTTTTCACGCATCAGCAGGTATTTATTTCCGAACCGGATACGGAATTTAACGATTTTATTTTTCTTGCCGCAAACCGCGAGCTCGAACTCAACAATGAAGCCATGTCAGCTGTACAAAGCGACTGGCTGGTAAAGCGCCGCATTACCATTGATCCAGGATTGGGTGTGATCTTGACGGATAATCTCAATCCGCTGGAGATGCTGCAAATACGCAAATCCGAGCAGTACCGCCGGCTCATTGTGGAATTACTGGGAATCGATCACTTTATCCGCTGATTTCACAGCGGCTGTGTGTGCTGTTGCAGCATCTCTGCTGCATGCTGGCGCGTTGTTTCAGTAATGTTCACACCGCCCAGCATACGGGCGATTTCTTCCACGCGCTGTTGCTGATCCAGAATCGTGATCGTACTGATAACCGGCTGATGATCTGATTGTCCGGCGGATTTCTCCACTTGCCATTGGTAATCCCCGGTCGCGGCCACCTGCGGCAAATGGGTGATACACAGCACTTGCCGCTCCCTTCCCAGTTTCTTCAGTAAATGACCGACAATCTCGGCCACTTTTCCGCCAATACCGACATCGACTTCGTCAAAAATCAGTGTTGGTACCGTCCCAACCTTACTGGTGATGACTTGTATCGCCAAACTGATACGCGACAACTCACCGCCCGAAGCCACTTTGGCCAGAGGCCGCAGCGGTAACCCCTTGTGCGCGGCCACCTGAAACTCGATCTGCTCCAAACCGTGCGCAGTGCCCTGTTCCACGGGAATTAACGCAACCGAAAACTCGCCGCCCGCCATCGCAATCGTTTGCATAGCGACACTCACCTGCCGGGATAATGCTTCACTGGCTTTTTGCCGCGCAACGCTCAAGGCCTGCGCTTGTTGCAAATAATCAGCATGCGCAGCGGCTTCCAGCGCTTGCAAATGACCGATATCCGCATCCGAACCCAACAGGCTCAGTTGCTGAGCGATTGTCTCAAGCAGTGAGGGCAATTGTTCCGGCAGCACGCGGAATTTTCTTGCCGCTGTGTGGATTGCCGACAACCGCTGCTCGATCTCCTGTAACGCTTGCGGATCCAGATCCAAACGTTGGCGATAGTGCTTCAATTCATAAACACTTTCCTGCAACTGGATTTGCGCCGCATCCAGCAAATCGGTGATGGCTTTAAGTTCGTTGTCGTACTCGAGCAAATTTTGCAGCTGATTGTTTACGCTATTGATCTGCGCCAACGCCGCTTGTTCGCTTTCGGATAACACGTCCATTGCTGTGTCCGCGGCCGCCAGTAAGACCGCTACATGCGACAACCGGCCATGATCGGCTTGCAGTGTTTGCCATTCCGGCAGGGTAAAATTTAACGCGGTTAATTCCTGTAACTGCCATTCCAGCTGCTCGCGTTTTTCCTGCGATTCCGCTGCGCGTTGCTCCAGGGCAATTCTTTGCCGGTTGCAGTCTTGCCAGCGCTGATAAGCCAACCCAACGGTACGCGCCAGATCAGCGCAACCGGCAAAGGCATCGAGCAATTCACGTTGCGCGTCTTTTTGCAGCAGCGATTGATGCGCATGCTGACTGTGGATGGCGACCAGAAACTCGCCTGCTGCGCGCAATTGCTGCAAAGTCACCGCATGCCCGTTGATATAACTGCGCGAACGGCCGCTGGTTTCAATAATGCGGCGCATCAGACAACTATCCGCGTCGCCTTGCAAGTCGTTTTCATCCAGCCACCGCCGTAACTCCGGCAAGCGATCGATATCGAATGTCACATTGATTTCCGCGCGTTCGCAGCCATGCCGGATCTGACTGGCATCGCCGCGTTCTCCCAAAGCAAGTGTCACGGCATCGATCAAAATGGATTTACCCGCACCCGTTTCTCCGGTCAGCACCGTGAATCCGGGCATGAAATCCAATTCGATCCGGCCCACAATGACAAAATCTTTGATGCTCAGGTGCTTTAACATGATGGCTTAATGGGCATGCATCAGGGAAATTCACTCCATCCCAATTTCTCTCTCAGCATGCGGTAATAACTGTGGTTGACTGAATGCAGCAAACGCACCGTTTTGGGAAAACGCCGCACGATGATGTTATCCGTCTGTTCCAGATCGAAACAGGAATGACTATCGCAATTGATGCGCACATTGGCGCTGCTGTGCATCTGGATCTCCACGCTGGAATCCGGGCCGATCACGACGGGACGGTTACTGAGTGTATGCGGGCAAACCGGCACCAGTGCAATCAGATCCAGACCGGGATGCAGGATCGGACCGCCGGATGATAACGCGTAGGCGGTAGAGCCGGTCGGTGTGGTGACGATCAATCCATCCGAGCGCAAGGTATTCACATATTCGTTATTGACCTTCACCTCAAATTCGATCATGCCGCTGCTCATACCGCGATACAGCACGACATCGTTGAATGCCAGACTGCCGAAAACACTGGCGCCATCCCGGATGATTTCGGCATACAACAACATGCGGCGTTCGGTGGTATATTTTCCCGCCAGCATTTCATCCAGCGTTTCAAACATGGTTTCCACCGATAAGTCGGTGAGAAAACCAAGCCGTCCCTGGTTAATGCCGATCAATGGAACATCGTACGACACCAGCATGCGTGCGATATTGAGCATCGTGCCATCGCCGCCCATGACCACAGCCAAATCAGCCTGCGCGCCGATTTCTTCCAGGGATAATGCCGGATACCGGTCACTGCCAATCTGCGAGGCTGTGAGATGATCGAGTAAGACTTTATAATGCTTGGCTGTCAGATACTCGGCCAGATTCAACAACGGCACCGCGATTTCAGGATTCTTATGTTTACCGATCAGTGCAATGGTAGTGAATTGGGAATTCATAACTTAAAACAATCGCTTGCTTTGATTGGTATTGGCCGTGAGGTTTCCATTGGCTGTAAGCACCTGAATTACCATAATAATAAAACCAGTTAGTGAATAAACAATGCGGTCAGACTTGCAAAATTTTATCTCGTACCTATATACCCACAACAGTTGAACTGCCCGGAATAAATCCTCAACCTATGCTGAAACTGCGGCCCATATTGGCAAACCGGGAAACGGGAAAGTTTAGCATAGATAAGATAAGGCAAAATCACCGCTTATAAGCAAATTATAAAACCAGCCGACTCGTGTAGAATGATGCCATGTTAAACGAACGTGCCCAAATCTTATTAAAAACATTGGTAGAACGGTATATCCATGAAGGTCAGCCTGTTGGTTCCCGGGCGCTATCGAAGTTTTCAGGATTAGACTTAAGCCCCGCAACCATCCGTAATGTCATGGCCGATCTTGAAGAAATGGGATTGGTTGCCAGCCCGCATACTTCAGCGGGAAGAGTCCCGACACCGAAAGGCTACCGCCTCTTTGTCGACACTTTGCTGGTCGTCAAAACGCTCGACAAAGTGGAATTGAATCATCTGGAAAACCATCTGCATCCGGATAATCCTTCGCGCTTGATCAATGTCGCATCGCAGTTATTATCGGATCTAACCCGCTTTGCCGGTGTCGTGGTCACCCCCAAACGAAAAGGCGCGGTATTCCGTTACATCGAGTTCATGGCGCTATCCGAGAAACGCATTCTGTTGATTATCGTCACGCCGGAAGGCGATGTGCAAAACCGCATTATCTTTACCAATACCCCATACAGCCAGTCGGATCTGATCGAAGCCGGTAATTTTATCAATCAGCATTATGCCGGTTGCACGCTGGATGAAATTCGCGGGCGCGTGAATACCGAATTAAAGCAATTGCGTGGCGAAATGATCAGCTTGATGAGTGCCGCCATCGAAGCCGGTGGTGACGCCATCAATGAAAGCAGCGAAGCCGTGGTTCTGGCGGGCGAACGCAACTTGTTGCAGATCGATGATCTTTCAGACAATTTGATCAGCTTAAAAAAACTGTTCGAATTATTTGAGCGCAAAACCAAGTTATTGCAATTACTGGAACTTAGTCGGCAAGCGCATGGGGTCAAAATCTTCATCGGCGGCGAGTCCGATGTGTCATCGCTGGAAGAATTCAGTGTCGTGACGGCGCCGTATGAAATAGAAGGCGAAATTGTCGGCACAGTCGGCGTCATCGGCCCGCGGCGCATGGCTTATGAGCGCGTTATACCGATTGTCGATATTACCGCAAAACTGCTTTCCAGCAGCTTGTCGCAGCACTAATTTATTTTTCCCCAAAAACAATAAACTGATAATCATGACTTCTCAATCCATTTACCAGCACGGCTCACCGAATCGCACCGGTGTTTTATTGATTAACCTGGGAACACCGGATGCGCCGACTGCGCAGGCGCTACGTCCCTATCTCAAAGAATTTCTCAGCAACCCGCGCGTCATTGAAGTGCCCCGCTTGATCTGGTGGCCCATTTTGCATGGCTTTATCCTGCCTTTCAGACCGAAAGCATCGGCGGAAAAATACGCAAAAGTCTGGCTACCCGAAGGCTCTCCGCTGAAAGTACATACCGAACGGCAAACGGAATGTTTACGCGAAGTGCTGGCAGCAAGGTTTAAAAACCCGCCCATCGTCGAATATGCGATGAATATCGGCAAACCTTCCGTTGCCGATGTGCTGACCCGTATGCAGCAACAAGGTTGCGAGCGCATTCTGGTCATTCCGTTGTTTCCGCAATATGCCGCCAGCAGTACCGCAGCGGCGATGGACAATGTATTTGCAGTGCTTAACAAAATGCGTAATCAGCCTGCGATTCGTACCGTCAAACAGTACCATGATGATCCCGGCTATATCGCAGCACTGGCGCAAAATGTCCGCGACTACTGGGATACACACGGCCGGCCTGACAAGCTGATGATCAGTTTTCACGGCACTCCACGCGCAAGCCTGGATAAAGGCGATCCCTATCATTGCGTATGCCAGAAAACCGGGCGATTGCTGGCTGAAGCATTGGAATTGAATGCCAACCAATATGCCGTGTGCTTTCAATCGCGCTTTGGCCGGGCCCAGTGGTTAACGCCCTACACTGCTGTCACTTTGGAACAATTAGGCAAGGAACATACGCGACGCGTCGATGTGATCTGCCCTGGATTTGTCTCCGATTGCCTGGAAACTTTGGAAGAAATCGCTATCGAAGCGAAACACACATTCATACAAGCGGGCGGCAAGGAATTTCACTATATTCCGTGCCTCAATGAACGTAGCGATTGGATTCAAGCTCTGGCCGATATCGCCAGCACGCATTTACAAGGGTGGTTGGACATCGAAGTTACTGAGGATGCTGCAAAATTATCCAGGAAACTGGCGTTGGAATTGGGTGCTAAAGATTAAGAATTGATCTCCCCCCGAGCAATCTCGAGGGGAAACCGGTTTTAAACCATCAATGGCCGGATTGGCGCATATGTTTCATCGCTTCTTCGCTGTGCTTAGCCGATTCCGCACCATGTCCCATATCAGCGTGTTTGATCGCTTCTTCTAAATGTTGGATCGCTTCATCCATATGTTTATGCGATGCCGCATGATCATCTCTCGCCGCTTTTGCGTGCGCCAAGCTTTCTTTTGCATGACTCAGGGACTCTTTCGCATGTCCCATTTCACCATGCGCTTGCGCTTTTCCGGCGTGTTCCATCGCCTCAGAGGTATGTCCTGCGTCAGATGCCAATACAGGGGTACTCATGAAACATGCTAATGCTCCAGTTACAATCATTGTAGATATAATACGCATGATAATTGCTCCTTTAAAAAATACATTGATAACATGAATACTTTTCAATAATCTCAGTGACTGGATAACAGCTTTATTGAAGAAGTATTAACTTTCTCCAGCTGACCAGAACACTAGATTCCAGTATATACCCATTTCTTTATTTATTGTATGCGAGCGGCAAGCGCTGATTGATTGCTTGTCCCCATGAATACATACAACCTCAATGCAGATTTTGCAAAAAACTGCCCATAATGCAATCTGCAAACAGTGAGGTATTGGGTAAGTTGTAAGAAATCTCAGGGTTGTTTACAGAGAGGTTGATTGAAATAAGCGTGAAGTATTTCATAAGGGGTAGCATTATTCAAACTCTTATGAGGTTTGACGGTATTGTAGAAGTTAATGAAACGGGAAAGCAGAATGCGCCGATCGGCGCAGTCTTTAAAGGAAATCTGGCTGTGCCACATATCCATCAGGGTGCGGATGACTCGTTCGGCTTTGCCATTGGTTTGCGGACGATTGATGCGGGTAAACTTCTGTCCGATACCGTGTTGTGTGCAAGCTTTGCCGAAAGCATGGCCGTCAGTTCCTTTAAATTCCTTGCCGTTATCGGAATAAGCGCAGTCGATCTGATACGGACATTGGGCAATGACAGTGTCTATGAGAAAGCGAGCTGCGCTGTGTTGAGTTTTATCGGGAAAAATATCGGCATACAGCTCCCTGGAAAAATCATCGATGGCCACAAACAGGTACTCGCGAGGTTCATTGGCGGATTGCCCTTTCAACAAGGAAAGCCGCTTGGTATCAAAGTGAACAAGCTCACCTGGGTAAGACTTGTTATAGCGTTTGGCTTCACGCTTGAGCCGTTCCTGGATGGCTTGTTCGACCTTAGCCAGGCGCTTAAGACCGTATTGCAACGTCTTGAACCGCTGATTGGTGCTGTCACGCGGCGTAAATTCCTGCAGTCTCGCGCGTTTCAGTACATCATAAATCGTTGGCCGGCTGACATGAAAGCGTTCCGCCAAATGCGCCACCTTCCACAGCCGGGTTTGATAAAGCCGCCAGATTTCCTGACGATCTAATAAAGTTAATCGGGTGCGTTTGTGTATGTTCATCTACAGTATTCTCCCAAATACTGTAAACAACGCTAGTAATTCTTACAGGTAAGTATTTCAAACTATGGATTACATCCCAAAGTGAGAAGAAACATTCCCGCAATCTGATCACAGAAAATCGCAAGCGAAACCAGAAGCGATTGAGTCCGCGAATAACGAGAATGCATGCTACTTGTGGTTTTCAATCGATGACAAGCCGAATCTACTAAAACAAGGGGGTGTAAATAATTTTGTGTAAATGGTCATATTGCAGGAAACTGTTTATATATTTTTGGAGCAAAAATGACCACACCCAAACCCCTGCCAGCCGGCTTAATTGATAGCCTGCTGGCCGATTACAAAAAGCCAGAAGATTTAATCGGTGAGCATGGTCTTCTCAAGCAACTCACCAAAGCGTTGGTTGAACGTGCCTTGCAAGCAGAAATGGCCGATCATCTTGGTCACGATAAGCACGAAACAGTAGTCAATGCCACTGGCAATACCAGAAATGGTAAAAGCCGTAAGACCCTGAAAGGTGAATTCGGTGAGTTACCCATCGAGATCCCCCGTGACCGTGAGGGCAGCTTCGAGCCTCTGATCATTTCCAAGCATCAGACCCGCTGGGCGGGCTTTGATGACAAGATCCTCTCGCTGTATGCCCGTGGCATGACAGTGCGTGAAATCCAACAGCACCTCACTGAAATGTATGGCACAGAAGTATCGCCTACGCTCATTTCTACGGTCACTGATGGCGTAATGGATGAAGTGAAGCAGTGGCAATCCCGGCCTCTCGATGCGGTGTATCCTGTGATCTATCTCGATTGTATCCATGCCAAAGTTCGTGACGCTGGTAGCGTTCGTACCAAAGCGATTTACCTGGCGATCGGCATTAACATGGAGGGCCATAAAGAAATACTGGGCTTATGGATTGCTCAGACCGAGGGTGCCAAGTTCTGGCTCAGCGTTGTCACTGAACTCAAAAATCGTGGCGTGCAAGATATCTTTATCGCCTGTGTCGATGGCTTAAAGGGCTTTCCCGAAGCGATTGAAACCATCTATCCACATGCCATTGTACAACTCTGTATCGTGCACATGGTTCGTAATAGTCTCAACTACGTCGGCTGGAATAAACGCAAGGAAGTAGCTGCTGATTTACGTTTGGTCTACAGCGCCGCCACGATTGATGAGGCTGAACACGCGTTAGCCGACTTTGAAGATAAATGGAACTATGCTTATCCACCGATCGCCCGATCTTGGCGCAATAACTGGCAACGCATCATTCCATTCTTCGACTACCCGCCTGAGATACGGCGCATTATTTACACCACCAATGCGATTGAGTCAGTCAATATGAGCCTACGCAAAGTCAGCAAAAACCGTGGATCGTTTCCCAACGATGAAGCTGTGATCAAATTGTTCTATTTGGCTCTCAGCAATATCGCCAAAAAATGGTCTATGCCACTAAGAGATTGGAAACCGGCACTAAACAGGTTTACTATTCAATTTAACGAAAGAATGCCTCGGCATTATTAACCGCCGTTTACACAAAATCTAGGACACCCCCGGAAATGCTGCTAGACGTGAGCTTAAGCCCGGTTGAGCTGCAACAACAGCTTTACGTTTTAATCACACTGACAGTGCCCCGGCAACGTCAGAAGACCGAAAACGCATTGCGGGAAAGTGAGGAGCGTTTACGCTTGGCCAAGCAGGCCGCGGGGTTTGGCATTTTCGACTATAACTTCAAACGAAGTATTGTTTATTGGGATGAGCAAATGCGCAGGTTTTGGAGCGGATATACCGGGAAGACAATCAGTTATGAAGGATTTGTCGCCATGATACATCCCGATGATCGCGCAGACCGGCAAGCAGCGATAGATTATGCGATGGATTCCGCCAGCCGCGGTGAATACAAAGCGGAGTATCGCGTCGTTGATCCTGTTGACGGAACTGAACGTTGGATTTCCGTCGTGGGGCGAGTCTATTTTGAAGCTAACTGCGCAAATCGGCTGGTAGGCATTGCCTAGGATGTGACGGAGCAGAAAATTCTCCGAAAAAAGTTGGGAATGCAACGCGACGAAGCGGAAAAAATCCTCAAACAACAAGTAGCGGCACATACAGCCTCAGCTATTGCGCATGAGCTGAATCAGCCGCTGACTGCGATATCGGCTTATAGCGAAGTAGTACTCCATGCATTACAAAGCAATGATCTTAATGTGAAGAATCTAAAAAAAGCGCTGGAAGGTTGTGTGGAGCAAGCGCAGCGCGCTGGTCACAGCTTGCACGAGTTAATTGCTTTTTTACAGCAAGGTGAGTTGTTAGCCGAATCGTTAGATTTGAACGATGTCATACGCGAAGCGCTCGATATTGCTTCTAACGATGGATATGAAAGATTTCGTTCAAAACTGAATTTGGAAAAAAATCTTCCCGCTGTTCAATGCAATCGCACACAAGTGCAGAAAGTTCTTGTAAATTTCTTCAGGAATGCTGTAGAAGCCATGCGGACCGTCGATTCACCAATTTTAACAATTACCACCAAAGCACAAACTTTGAATGAAAAAAGCATTGCGTTAGTTATAGTACAAGATAGCGGGCCCGGTCTTGATCAAACTATGGCAAAGCGCATATTCGAGCCTTTTTTTACCACCAAGCCATCCGGTATCGGCATGAGGCTTACGATTAGCCGCGCGTTGATCGAGGACAACGGCAGTCAACTCTGGGTTGATGCCGATACAAAAACAGGCGCAAAGTTTCATTTCACTCCCCCCTTTGGACCATGATCTTGCAAAAGACCAGCGCCAATAATTTGCTGGATCTCGCGCGCATTGCACGCGAAAGCGAGTTGAGCGAATAAGTGGCTCGACCGGACCATAAAAATCCGTGACTTTCCTGTCACGGGATTGCAAAAGACGCTGAACTCATGATGCGCGGCTAAATTGCTCGCGCAGATTCTCGATGGTGGCCGATTCGCTACGAACCCGGAACAAAGTGCCTTCATTATCCGAATGTTCCGCCAGCACCTGGCAATTCGTGTAGATCGCACCGCGTAGCTGCTGTGCCGACCAAGGCAGAAAAAGTTCGGCTTCAACCAGATTCTGCTGGAAAAACTCGACAATTTTCTGGCGCAATCTCGCAACATCGTCGGCACGGCGCGCGCTCATCACGATGCAGTCCGGATACCGGGCGCGTACGGCAGCTTCGCATCCGGCTTGCGCCGTTGCATCGCCAACATGGTCGATTTTGTTGAATACGCGGATACGCGGCACGTCATGCGCGCCGATCTCTTCAAGCACATGCTGGGTAACTTCGAGCTGGCGCTCAAATCCTGGGTCGCTGGCATCGATGACGTGGAGCAGCAAGGATGCATCGAGCGCTTCGTCCAGCGTGGATTTGAACGAAGCGACCAGCCCGTGCGGCAGGTTTTTGATGAAACCGACCGTGTCGCTGACGAGCACGCGCGGCACGCTTTCCGGATGGAGCGCCCGCACCGTGGTATCGAGCGTGGCAAAAAGTTTGTTGGCGACCAACACTTCGCTGCCGGTAAGCGCCCGCATCAAGGTGGATTTACCGGCATTGGTATAACCGACCAGCGCGACGCTGGCGAGTCCTTGGCGCTCTTGCCGCCGCGCGCGCTGGATCTTGCGCTCGGCTTCCAGCGCGACAATTTCCTGTTGCAATTCGGCGATACGGTCGCGGATCTTGCGCCGGTCCAATTCGGTATGCGATTCACCCGCGCCCCGCCCGCCAGTGCCGCTGCGTTGCCGCCCTTGCGGCCCGGCAAGTTTGGCGGCTTCGCGCAGGCGCGGCGCCATGTAACCGAGGCGCGCGATTTCCACCTGCGCGCGCGCCGCACGGGAACGGGCGTTACGGTGAAAAATTTCGAGAATGACCATGGTGCGGTCCATCACCTCGCAACCGACCTCATTCTCAAGATTGCGCGCCTGCGACGGTGAGATCTCGTGATCGACCAAGAGAGCGCTGATGTCATGATCATCGGGGCGAATGGCGATTTCCTCAGACTCATCCGATCCGGAATCGTTGTGCACGTAACAACGGATTTCCTCGCGCTTGCCAACGCCCAAGTACGCGGTCGTGTCGAAGCTGGCGCGTTTTTGCACGAACGTGTTGACGACTGTGTAACCCAGTGTTTTTGCGAGCTCACGCAGCTCGGCCAGTGACGATTCGAATTCGATATCGCTGACATTCGGCAACTGAACCGCCGCCGCGACAGCAAATTTGGGTTTTTCTTTGATTTCTATGGACATTGGAAAATCACGCTTCCTGGATAATGGGAGTCAATAGTAGTGTAAAAAGCTGCTGCATACACCGGAACCGGTGCGGCTTGGAAAGACAAAACCAACATTTTGTTTTGTGCGGTCTTAAGGAATTTGACCGGTCAGGATTGGTTCATTTGATGCGTCGGCAACAATTGCACTGATCGCATCATTACAGGGTTATAAAAATATCATCAGTTAATTGCAGATCATGTCACTGCGCAACAATAACCGGCATCCCAACGTGCAAGATTACTCAAGCGACCGTCGACCGTCCTTAATCATTTTACCATCAATGATTATCTCGATTGGCGCCTATTGAAATCCAGTGGCTGGTTTAGCTGTGTACCAGCCCAGTTGAGGTAATCCAAGAATCGTAGCATGGGGGAAAACCGTGCAGGCAACGCTGCGAAGATTCATCTAACCGTTGATCGCTGCGTTTTACCGGTTGATTTTGAGATGTGCGGTGAAGCTTAGTGCGCGATTACTACAAATTAAAGGGCGTTACCTTTATTTTGTTTGATTACGGATTCACATCCCTATCAAACCCGGTAACGCCCTTTGTTTTAATTTACTTTAAGACTACTACCCGGAAGGTTAGAACTCTTCCCAATCCTCAGCGCCACCTCCAGCTGCAACTTTGCGTGGTTGAGCCGTTACGGCTTCAGTGTTTGTTACGGCTTTCACCGCAGGCTTTTTCCGCGCAGGGCCGCGATTCGGCAGTTTGGCTATGCTGGCGGAGCGATTGTTTCTTTTGATCACCGCCGGTGTTCCTGAGTAACCTTCCGATAATTTGAAGGTGTTTATCGCTTGCGTTAATGCATGGGCTTGTTCTTGCATCGATTCCGCTGCGGCTGAAGCTTCTTCCACCAAGGCGGCATTCTGTTGCGTGGCTTCGTCCATTTGGGTTACCGCTTGATTAACCTGTTCAATACCGGAGCTTTGTTCTTGCGATGCCGCGGAGATCTCGCTCATGATGTCGGTAACGCGTTTTACCGCAGTGACGATTTCGTCCATGGTTGCACCCGCTTCATCCACCAGGCGCGTGCCGTCTTCTACTTTCGCTACAGAATCACTGATCAGTTCCTTGATTTCTTTCGCTGCTGCTGCGGAACGTTGCGCCAGTGTACGTACTTCTGTCGCTACCACGGCAAAGCCACGGCCTTGTTCACCGGCGCGCGCCGCTTCCACCGCCGCATTCAGCGCCAGAATATTGGTTTGGAACGCAATGCCGTCGATCACGCTAATGATGTCGACAATTTTCTTCGAGCTTTCGTTGATCGAGCTCATGGTTTGCACCACTTGACCTACTACCGAGCCGCCTTTCATCGCAACTTCCGAGGCACCGGCAGCCAGTTGATTGGCTTGGCGCGCGTTGTCGGCGTTTTGTTTGACGGTGGAGGTCAATTCTTCCATCGACGATGCGGTTTCTTCCAGGCTGGAGGCTTGCTCTTCCGTGCGCTGGCTCAAGTCCGAGTTGCCCGATGCGATTTCTCCCGATGCCGTTGCGATTTGGTCGGTTCCCGAACGCACTTTACCGACCAGGTCGACCAGATTCTCGTTCATCGCTTTCAGTGCTTGCAACAGCCGCCCGGTTTCATTCGTGGATGTCGCTTCTATCCGTTTGGTGAGGTCACCGGAGGCTACCGCATTTGCCACTTCAACTGCTTCATTTAATGGCACAATGATCGAACGTAGTAACAGCATGCCAAAAACAATGGCCAATACAGCACCGAGTGCCATCACAGCTATCATAGCCGTAGAGATTTTTTCAAAAGTACTTTGTGCATCCTGATATTCTTGAGCGCCATCCGTTTTCTGCAAGTCGAGTATTTTGAATAGACTGGTACGTAAAGCAGTAAACTTTGGACCGCCATTGTTCGCCGCATTGTTAGCCGCCGCTTCGAAATCGCCAGCTATTGCATACTGGAACGTCAGCTTTAGTGCGTCAGCATACTCTTTGGCCTGATCCGCCACGGTCTTGGACAAGATCATTTCATGTTCCGTCACAATGGTAGTTTGGTTTTTTGCCCATAATTCTTCGATCTCTTTAATCAACTCCATATTTTGTTCGTGTTTGGCTTTAGCATTATTGACATCTTTTTTCCCCACAGAATCTAACCCATTCAGGCGAATCGTGTACCAGCGGTCAATCACAGTGCCCAAATAGGCTAGGGACATGGTGCGGGTTTCGTGCAACCCCTTCAAGCGTTCATTGGAATCATGATAGCTGTTTAATCCAAAAGAACCGACACCCAGCATCAGAATTGTCAACATACTGATTATAAGAAACAAACGAAACTTAATAGTTGTATCTTTAAACATTACTAGCTCCTTTAAGCGTTCTCTAAATTAAATTTTCCACTACTGAATACTTTGTTTGATCAAGCCCAAGCCGCTGCTACTCATCGATTTCTCGATATCGATCCATATCAGCATGCGCTCGTCGACTGCTCCTAGCCCGGTAATATATTCAGTATCAATGACTGAACCCAACTCCGGCTCCGGTTGTATTTGTCCCTCCCTCAGAGTGATTACATCCGATACTCCACCCACCTTAATTCCCATTACCCGCCCGGCCACATTCAAAATAATCACTGCAATAAATTTCTAACCATTATTACTTATTGATAAATATATAGAATCCACTTTCCAATATATTCTAGAATCAAACAATTTGTAGGAATGAAGCAGCTGTTTACGGTTTTCTTTAAAGAAAGTTCTGTAAGTTTATTCCCATTGTTTATTTCAAATACATGAACCAATACTGTAGGATATTTCTTATAATAGAGAATTAAATTACTTCGAATGATCGCTGCAAACCCTTTAAAGGAGCTGTTGCGAGCTGCTAAAGCAGCACTGAAGTAGCTGATTCTTATGGAATCTGAAGCTTCATCAGATGAAGGGATGAAGTGAAGGATAGCGATGGAGTTACGCCACGTGGGACAAAATCAGTAACTTAGGGCTAAATCAAGTTAAGCTTTTTAAGGAAAGTGAATTTCTTTGATTGAATCAGAAAAACGGTCATCTTTATCTAAGGACACACGGTGAGATAGTGTCCGAACTAACCCACACATGACTATGATGGAAACGACAGCTACCCCATCCGGCATTCCGGAGCTTTCACTGCATGGCTGCCACCGGCCATGCAGCCATCGTGATATTTTATTTGAAGCGGCGAAACGATCCTATGACGACACCGAAAATCTCAAATTGCATATCCGGACGTATATAAATGGGCCGGTAAGCGCCCGATGAGTTGGCTGGCATAAGCCTTGGCATTTTGTTCGCCCCGTAATCCAGAATTTTGATGGTGAATTCACGATCCACCACTGCCAGCACAATGTCGCCCATCCCCGGTGTTCTTGATCTATCCACCACCACTTTATCATCCGGCAGCAAACCCACATCAATCATCGAGTCCCCTTTGATCGTTACAAAGAACGTCGATGCCGCATGGTCGATCAGAAACTCACTGACATCCAGGCGTTTTTCAACATGATCATCCGCCGGACTGGGAAATCCCGCCGCCACTTTGGTGGCAAAAAGCGGTAACAAGGTTGGTTGCGCGCTGATCTCGGGAATGAGCAGCTCATTCTCTTCAATATTGGCAACCGAGGTATCGCGATCGCCATTCGCTTTTTTGCGTTGAAAAGCTTCCAAGAAACTTTTTATGGTTGCTGTCTGGCTTTCCGGTATGCGCATCGTTGTCGTAGGCTCGCCAAATTTACCCTGGCCGCGCGGCCTGCCTGCATTTTCCCGTTTTCCGCCACGATTTGACATGTCTGAATCACTCCCATTGAAATTCGTAGCGATATTCAAACACGCCTTGTATATTGCTGTCAAATAGTCTCGTGCAAGAATGAGCAGCAAGCTTAGAATGTTCCGGCCCTGCTCGTTCCGGATCAATCAACACTGAAGCTTTTCTTATTTTTTACGGAAATTACCCAATACCCGGTGCGCGGCTTTCAATGCACTCTGGTAATTTTACAGTTTTGACTAGAATTGATAGCGCTGCTGATCAGCTTTCACACTGCATCGCAGCGATGGCGTGGATTTTCTACCCCGCCCAAGGGACGAGGTAGTTCACTGAAACACTTAAATTGAAGGGATTCAAGCGTTGCGTTGATTGCTTACGAGAAGTATATTGAGATAACAATCAGCGCTACTGCCACTGCGCCGATGAAAGTCATATTGTAGCCAAGTTTTTTAAATGTAATAGAATCTTCTCTGTCTAACATTTCCATGATTATCTCCGTCGTTTAACAATTAGTGGAGATTGCATTTTCAAGCAAACCTGCGTTCGATTTATTGATTCAGATCAAGAAATCCATCCGCAAAGGTCAATTTTCTTGATATAGATCAACAAAATGCAAAATATCGATTAATGAAAAGCCAAAACCCGGTTTTCATTCCTGTGCCGTCCCCCCGCTTTTCTGATTTTTTCTGATCTTATTGTTTGCCCTCCAATGAATCACGTAATCGCTCGCACAGGTATCTGGCGGATAGCTCGATGCAGCGGCAGCAGTAACTGAAATGAAAGCAGGTAATTTTTCACCAAAAACCGAAAACTTATTGTTACTGAATTGAAATCCGGCATTATTGATAACTGCAATAAAGATTTTTTCACATTTCTCTCAAAAATGAACTCAATATGACCTGATTAATATTGGCAAAACTACTGGAGAAATTGTTACAAAATTACATCGCACGCGCGCCGATGAAACAAAGGCATTAGTTCCAAAGCCAAGAATCCTCATCCTTTCAGACAGCAATCCTAAATCAGGAATCAGAATGAACGCAATTTGCAGTCATCACTGGCAAGCCAAGTACAAATTAATATTAGCGCTATTAAATCCAGTCATTTGATGCAAACCTTTAATTACGCAGCATTTGCAATTCAAAATAATTCATTCTGATATCTCGTATGTGACTCTGTGCTTAGTTGTACCTTCGATAGCCTTCCAGCTGTGCAAACAACCATGTTCTAATATGAGGTTGGAGTAGATTAGCTTAGTAGCTAAGCTAGGGTCTGTTAACGCTATTTGATATAATCTGGTGATGGAAATTACCGAAATGCAATACCAGAGAATCGAACACTGCCTGCCGCGTCAGCGTGGCAACGTCAGCCATTCCAATCTGCAAGTTCTCAATGCCATTCTTTACGTTGCCGAGCATGGCTGCAAGTGGCGAGGACTGCCCAAGCGATTCGGCAACTGGCATACCATCTATACCCGCATGAATCGCTGGGCAAAGAGTGGTGTCTTGAGCCATGTATTTGGGTAACTCGAGCATCAGCAGATCATCCGTATCCGTATTGAAGCTGTTTCTTTGGACAGTACCAGTATCAAAGTCCATCCCGGCGGTACGGGTGCATTAAAAAAACACCGCAATCCATCGAAAAATCCCGAGGTGGATGGACCACCAAAATTCATCTGGTTGCTGCAGATTCCAGAACAACCATAAGCTTCGCCTTCTCACTCGGTCACGCCCACGACGCCCCCGAGGGCAGGCAACTTTTGCTTTCCTTCGGTCCCGTCAGTACGCTCACCTACTTGTTGATGGATCGTGCTTATGAAGGCGACAAAACCCGCCAACTGGCACTAGATTGGGCTACATCCCCCAGTTGTTCCACCCAAGGCAAATCGTTTGTCGCCCTGAGAATACAACCGTGCTCTGTACAGAAAGCGCAACGAGATCGAACGATTGTTCAGAAGGCTCAAAGGATTTCGCCGCATCTTCTCCAGATTCGACAAGCTCGATGTCATCTTCATTTCCTTCATCCACTTTGCCTTCATCGTCGAAGCACTTAGATTGTGTTAACAGGCCCTAATCAAATGAAGATAAGTAATTGTAGATTATTAGGAAAGTACAGTTAAGTTTAGTGGAATTTTTTGTTCTGGAAGTTACAGCAAGATCAGCGGCCAATATACTCGGAATTCAGCCCAATAGCGCAGCGCTGTTTTATCGCAAAATACGTGAAGTTATTGCTTATCATTTGGAGCAGGAATCTCACGAAATCTTTGCTGGTACAGTAGAGTTGGATGAGAGCTACTTCGGTGGTAAGGTATACACAAAGGTTGTAGGTGACACTAAATCAGAAACACTTATGCCGCTGATAACAAGAAAAATAGCACCAGACAACGAGTTTATACAGATTGTTATCGCCGTTACAATGCACTTGATGTGAGCCACTTTTACCATGAAAGAATTAATCACTCCACGCTATTTGCACAAGGCAAGAATCACATTAACGGGATTGAGAATTTTTGGAATCAGGCCAAACGTATTTTAAGAAAAGAAAATACAATGGAATTCCCAAAGAATCATTTCCATTATTTCTTAAAGAATGTGAATTCAGGTTTAATTAATTGTAGAACACCTAAACATCAACTAAAAACTCTTAAAAATTGGACTCAAATTTAAAATAATCTACTACAGCCACTTTAATATAGTTTGATTTTGTTTCTAAAATTTCTAATAAGGAAAATATCATGCATACTTTATATCGTAGTTTGGTCATAGCTTCGTCGATAGCCGCGGCGCCGCTCGCCAATGCTTCACTTATCGATTTTCAGGGTGAACCGGTAGGTACTTATGCGGGAAATACGACAACTTTGCTTGTTGATGGGACCAGTGTGCGCTTTTCAGGACTAGGCTTGCAAATTCGAGATCTTACCCCTGCATTTCCATCGGAATCCAGTCGAGTACTTTCCTCGTTTCACGATGGACAAGAAATTACGATGGAATTATTAGGCGGAGCCACGACCGATAGCCTTACTTTCCACAACTGGATCAGCGGCGTTTATACATCAGAGGTGGATACTATTGTTGTGCAAGCATTTGATGCGGCCAACAACTTGCTCGGTTCCGTCACTTCATCCGATGAATTTATCAATCTTAACTTCACCGGTATGGCACGCATTACTTTCGACGATTTCATTGCTGGAGATGGGTACCTGTTGGATGATTTTCAGTATACGGTTGCAGTACCTGAACCGGCCACATGGGCGCTGATGCTGTTTGGGCTTGGCGGTCTGATTTCTATTCACCACCGTAAACGCACAGTACAAGCATAAAAAACGGTGCTTGCCATTGTATTTTGCCAGGTAAAAAACCACAAAACCATCGTTTAACGGAAGAAATTTCAGCTCAGGAGCAAACTCTCACATTTCTTCCGTTAAATGCCGGTACCATCGGCTTTACCAATGGTATTGAGTTACTAACTCCGGCTCGGAAAAATACCCTGTAAAGCAATGCAATAATTCACTACGAGGTAGGGTTGCATATTGGGATGCGACCCTCCGCCTGTATTGCCAATCGCCGTGGCCGCCATGGTGGCGCCACCTGTAGTGTTGAACACGACATTACCGTCGGAATCCTGCGCCCAGAATTTTCCCGCCGGACTGGTCTGAGTTCCGGCTACATTGCTGCAGTTTGCCGTATGACTGTGCAGGGGAATTTGGGCGGTTGTAAGCGTCACGCTTTCTTGTCCTCCGCGTTCTCCCTGGGTATGCGCCGGATTCACGTGCATCCCGGCACGGCCGCGAAGATCCGGCAGTGCAAACGTGGTGCGGCCGTCTCCGCCGTACATCGTGCCCAATAACGAAAACAGTGCAGTGTTTTGCACAATCGGCAACAACTGGCCATCGCAACTCGCCCAGCCTTTGGGCGGAAAACCGAATGCAAAGGGCCGAATCTCTCCTAGAAATGCATCGTCCATACTATCCTCTCATGATCTTGTCGAATTCTTGCTGCGAAATACCGGCTTCAACTTCTGGGCGGAAATACGCCTCGCAACGCAATGCAGAAGTTCAGCACCAGATACGGTTGCAGATTATCGTGCGCTTGCCCGCCCCCGGTAGCAGTGATTGTTCCAGCCGCCATCTGCGCCGGTCCGCTATCGCCATATTCCTTGCTGCCGCCCAGATCCTGCGCCCAGAAATTTCCTGCGGGAGCGGGTTTGTTGCCGTTTCCGGCTTGCGCGTTGGCCGGGTGGCTATGCGACGGAATCTGCTGGATTGTCAACGTTTCCGTCGCCGTACCGCCGGATTCACCCAATACTCGTTTAGAAAGACCGCTTCCCTGCCCCGCGCCCATGACGACATTGCCTTGGAAGTTAGGCAGCGCGAAGGTCGATTTACCATCGCCGCCATAGGTTGTACCAAGAATCGAAAATAATGCCGTATTGCTGGCAATGGGCAACAATTGCCCATTACATTGCGCCCAGCCCACCGGCGCGAAATTAAATCCAAACGAGCGGATTTCTCCAATATACGGATCACTCATGCAAAGATCTCCTTTTTTCAACAGTTATCCGGATTGCTGTCATCCTAATCTCTGGAAGGATAAATACCTTCAAGCGCGATGATGTAGTTGATGACCAAATAAGGCTGCACATTGTTATGCGGTTGCCCTCCGCCGGTATTGCCGATCGCCGTAGCGGCCATGGTGCTGCTGCTGGCCGTGCTATAGGCTCCGGTATTGCTGCCGGGATCGGTCGACCAATAGCTGTTGATGGGGCTCGCGCTATTGCCGGTGGTATTGGAACAGACCACTGTATGGTTGTGAGCGGCCAATTGCCCGGCAGTCAAAGTGACTGTTTCACTGCCGCCCAGCTCACCGGTCACCTTGGGACTGAGACCAGGCCCGGTACCTTGATGCAGCGGGATACGGCTGGCAAGACTCGGCAAAGCGAAAGTCGATACGCCGTCACCGCCGTAGGTCGTTCCGATGAGTGAAAACAGCGCATCGTTCTCCGCGATTGAAAGCAACTGTCCCTGGCATAGAGCCCAGCCGACGGGGGCAAAATTGCCAGCAAAAGTCTTGATTTCACCTAAATAGGGATCGGGCATTATTTTCTCCTCGCTCCTGAAAGCACTTCGGTAACAAAATCAACCGTATCAGACTATCTTACGCCGCGCCGCAGCCAATACCGCCGGAACCCCGAGCAGCAGCAGCGTGCTTGTCAGCGGTTCCGGAACGGCGGTGGCGATATCCAGCGTGGAGAAATCCAGCCCGGCGCCGTTAAAGTCTGTCTCACCGAATAAGCCCAATCCCCGACCTGTCAGGGATAACGCAACATTAACGGTACCCGAGGCCAGTCCGGCGAAGGTCGACGACGGCAACGTCAGCGTGTACACATTATCCTCACGGCTAGCGCCGCCGTGCGATTCGAACAGCGTATTGAGCGCGCTGGTCAGATCCACCCCATTGACGGTAAAGGACGCTACTTGATTTCCGGTAGCAGCGGATTCGTGATCATAAATTCCGAGTATCAAGCTGCCACTAAGGATAGTATCCGCGATTGCGCCGTAGGAAAATGTCCAACTGGCTGAGAAGTTTGAACTGGTATCCCCGCCAATAAATAAACCAAATGGCGCGGGTTCTCCGGCTCCGGCAGTCGTAAAAGGAACGATGTTCATTGTCGCGCCGTCGGCAAAATCCTGATCGCCAAGGGTTACGGTCGTGTTTGCAAGCGCAAACTGCGATCCGGCCATCAGTGCAAGTGCTGCAATTGTTTTTGCAGGTAAATATTTTTTCATTGGAAAGTTCTCCTTGGGATATGCGAATGTTTTTTCTTTGTATTGATAAGATTACAGTCATAGTCATCGGCTTTACGACCGAAACGAGACTGATTCCCGTCAGTCAGTTCAGTTACGTTATACTCTTATATCGTAATCCAGATCAAGGGATTTCTGCAGCGGCAATTCATTATATTATTCATGTAAATAACCGTATTCGACCGGCATTTATTGACTGGTAAAACAAAAACGCCATGCATCCGCTGTGTAAGAACTATCGGTCAAGGAATCCGATGAAAAATGACAACTGAACACACGATCAAACGCAAACTCAAAATCGCCACCACGTCGCTGGCCGGTTGCTTTGGTTGTCACATGTCTTTTTTGGATATGGACGAACGCCTCGCCAGTTTGCTCGAACAGGTTGAATTGGATCGTTCGCCGTTCACCGACATCAAGCACTGCGGCCCGTGCGATATCGGCTTGATCGAAGGCGGCGTGTGCAATGCGGAAAATGTGCACGTGCTGCGCGAATTCCGCGCCAGCTGCAAAATTCTGGTGGCGGTCGGCGCTTGTGCGATCAACGGCGGCGTGCCCGCGATGCGCAATTATTTCGATTTGCAGGATTGTTTGCAGGAAGCGTATCTCACGGGTACCGGCATCACCAACCCGCAGATCCCCAATGACATTGAACTGCCGCTGCTGCTCGACAAGGTGTATCCGGTCAGCGAAATCGTGCCCATCGACTACTTTCTGCCTGGCTGCCCGCCATCCGCAGATGCTTTCCTGCAACTGCTGCAACCGTTACTGGCCGGACAAAAACCGGTGATCGCAACATCCCAGCTACATTACGATTAAGCGCTATGGAACCGGACAAACCCGCCTCGTCACCCGCCACCCGCCGCATCGCTATCGACCCGGTCACACGCGTCGAAGGACACGGCAAAATCACTTTGCTGATCGACGATCACAACCACATCGTCGAAGCGCGTTTCCATATCGTCGAATTCCGCGGCTTCGAGAAATTCATCCAGGGCCGTCCGTACTGGGAAGTACCGTTCTTCGTGCAGCGGCTGTGCGGCATTTGCCCGGTCAGCCACCAACTGGCGGCAGGGAAAGCGGTGGATCAAATCGCCGGGGTGCGGCAACTCACACCGGCGGCGACCAAACTGCGCCGTTTGCTACATTTCGGCCAGATGCTGCAATCGCACGCATTGCATTTTTTCCACCTGTCGTCACCCGATTTTCTGTTCGGCTTCGGCAGCGATCCGCGCCAGCGTAATATTGCCGGAGTGCTGGCGCAATATCCGGAAATTGCAATGAAAGGCGTCAAATTGCGCAAATACGGCCAGCAAATCATCGAAGCGATCACCGGCAAACGCATTCACGGCACCGGCACCGTACCCGGCGGCATGAACAAAGCACTGACCCTGTCCGAACGCGATGCGCTGCTCGCCGATATCGATGATATTCTGCAATGGAGCCAGGAAGCGCTGACGCTGAACGAGCAAATCCATACCGCGCACCCGGAACACCGCGATTTCGGCACACTGCGCAGCCACTATCTCAGCATGACCGGCAGCAACGGCGAACTGGAGTTCTACCACGGTGGTTTGCGCGCAAATGCCGCCGACGGCAGCTCGATTTTCGATCAGCTCGATTACTGCAACTATCAACAAATCATCAAAGAGGAAGTGCGTTCGTGGAGTTACCTGAAGTTCCCGTATTTTTCCGCATTGGGAACCGGACAAGGCTGGTACCGCGTCGGCCCGCTCGCGCGCATCAACAATTGCGACCGCATCTCAACGCCGCTGGCCGAAGCGGCGCGCTTGCGCTTTAGAGCCTACGGCAACGGCGGCGCGGTACACGACACGCTGGCATACCACTGGGCACGCATGATCGAACTGCTGCACTGCGCCGAATCGATTCACGCATTGCTGCACGATACCGGCATCACCAGCACAGACCTGATGGCGGATAAAAGCGAACGCCAGCCGCAAGGCATCGGCGTCATCGAAGCCCCGCGCGGCACGTTATTCCATCATTATCAAGTCAACGAGGAAGGTCTGGTCACCCAAGCCAATTTGATCGTCTCGACCACCAGCAACAACCAGGCGATGAACGAATCGGTGCGCGTCGTCGCCAACCAGTATCTCGATGGCCAGGAAATCACCGAAGCGCTGCTGAACCACCTCGAAGTCGCCGTGCGCGCGTACGATCCATGTCTCTCCTGCGCCACGCATGCACTGGGAAAAATGCCGTTGCAGGTGACGTTGCAACATAGAGATGGAAAGATAATTCATCAATTGACGAAGGGGGTGGATGGTGCAGTCCGGTGATAAATAAAAGAAGTACGGATTTTAAAAAGGCTTTTTATATTAAAAACTAAAATCATGAATCAACACATCTCACTCGACCAGGGCCGCTACCTCTTGTTCTTAGATATTCTCGGCTTTAGCCAGCTTGTTGAAACCAAGAGGACTGAAGAAATCTACGCAATCATTGACAACGCTTTAAAAACCTTCAGCCGTTGGGAAAAGCTCAATGGACTTTTCAAGACGATTTACTTCTCCGACACATTTATCTTCTACCAAGAACCTAAGGGTTACGGAAATTGGGCATTTCTCGACGTATACGCTATCGGTGGAATGATCTTATCTGCGCTGTTGGCAGAAGGAATTCCTGCTAGAGGTGCGATTTCTTTCGGAGAATTCGAAGTCAAGTTTGATGCCACAGGTCGCCATCAAGTGTATTTTGGTAAAGCACTGATAGAGGCTTACAAAGCTGAGCAACGCGAAAAGTGGATAGGCATTACAATACTTCCATCAGCATGGCACCCGTACGAAGCTCAGAAACCGGGAATCATTGATGTGCTTGCGAGCGAAAGAGTATGGTCAAAGAGAGATGATGGGGTGCTACTGCTGAACCCCTTCATAAAACTCCTAGACTGGTATTCATCTGCACTCATTGGAGAGGTCAATAAACCGTATTCAAAATGGGATGCCCCAGAGTTTCCAAATGACATTCAAGGGTTCAAATTCATTAGGGATCAAGCTGCGGCCTATGCGGCGAGAAACGATTTCACAAGCGCCGTTGCGATTAAGTACCACACAACAGAGCGCTTTCTCGAAGTATTCTCGGGCAACAGCTTTACCAATGGGGCATAAACGCATCTCTCCCAGGAAACTTCTGAAGTGTGATTGAAAATGCAATCAGTAAAGATCTTTGCACCATTCACAACAAGAGTAGAGGAGTAGTAATGAGGTAGTTCAAATCAATTTCACTTCCGCAACCACCACATAATCAGTGTCAGCACAACAGAAATGACTAACCCTGTCATCAGCGGAAAATGAAAGCTGAAATTCTCGCGTTCGATGTGGATATCGCCGGGCAGGCGGCCGAGCGGCAGCTGCGATAGCCAGGGCCATAGTAGGCCGAGCACCAGCAATAGGATTCCAAGTGTAATCAGAAATTGTTGCATCGCATGAATTCAATCCACATCGCAAATTTGAGTTAGTCCTGTTTTGGAAAAATCAGTTTGTCCGTCGCAAAACCGAGCTCGCCAGCTTTTTGTATAAAACGGTTCAGCACTTCATCGCTCACTGTGGGTGTTCTTGCCAGCAGCCACAAGTACGATTTGTCGTAGCTGGTGACAAAGGTGTATTGATAGTCTTCTTTGTCCAGTTCAAACACGATGTAAGCGCCATAAAATGGGCCGAAGAAGGAAACTTTCAGATAGCCTTCCTGCGGATCACTGACGAAATACGCTTTGCCTTCGGCTTCTTTCCACTTGTTCTCTGCCGTTGAGAAACCCTTGTTGATGACTCTGACGCCGCCATCGTCGCGCAGGGAATATTCCGCCGTCACGTTGTCGAGTCCGCGCTCAAAAGAATGGTCGAGCCGGGCGATTTCGTACCATTTTCCCAGATATTTATTGAGCTCAAAGCCGTCAACCGGCGCAACATTCTGCGGAACCGACAAGCATCCGCTGAGGACAACGCAGAGAAAAATAAGGGATAGCAGTCGCATTTTATGTACTCACGAAGTGGTTAATGCCGGGTAATCGGTATAGCCTTGTGCGTCCCACGTATAAAACGTAGCCGGATTGGGCGGATTGAGCGCTGCGCCGGTTTTGATCCGCGCCGGTAAGTCGGGATTTGCCAGAAAGCTGGTGCCAAAAGCCACAGCATCGACTTTTCCGGCGGCGATATCTTTACTTGCTTCATCGCCGCTGTAACCCATATTACCGATCAGCACACCTTTATAGTACTGGCGGATCGGCGTCATCACATCACCGCTTTGCTGCTGATAGACATCGCCCCGTATCACATGTAAATACGCCAGGTGATAATCGTTGAGGCGGTTAGCGAGCCAGGCGGATAGCCCGGCCGGATCGCTGTCGATCATGCTGTTGTAACTGCTCAGCGGCGAAATACGCAGTCCGACCCGTTCGCTGCCCCATACCGCGCTAACCGCTTCGAGCACTCCCAAGGTCAACCGCGCGCGATTTTCAACCGATCCGCCGTAAGGACCGCCACGCTTGTTCGATCCATCGCGCAAAAACTCATCCAATAGATAACCATTCGCACCATGAATCTCAATGCCGTCAAAACCTGCACTTTTGGCATTCTGCGCAGCTTGTTTGAATCCAGCAACAATGCCGGGCAATTCGTCATCACGCAATTCGCGCGGCACAGCATACGGCTTTTTCCCTTCCGGCGTGCGCACTTCATCGGCGATGGCAATGGCACTCGGCGCAACCGGCTGCGCGCCGCGATTGAGCAATGGATGGCAGGCTCTGCCACCATGCCAGAGTTGCAGAAAAATTCTGCCGCCGGCGGCGTGCACCGCATCGGTCACCAGCCGCCAGCCGGTAATCTGCTGCACGGAATGAATGCCCGGCTCCTTCCAAAATGCCGAGTTGCCCTCGATCACCATCGTCGCTTCGGCAATGATCAAACCGGCGCTTGCCCGTTGCGCGTAATACTCCGCCATCAGCGCATTCGGAAGATGCTCATCCCCAGCACGACAGCGCGTTAGCGGCGCCATGAAAATGCGGTTCGGTACCGTCAGCGCGCCCAGTTTGAGCGGTGAAAACAGCGTATTCATTCACTAAATCTCCCGAAATATTTAATAGGGATCATTTTAGCTTAATTTGGTGAAGTGCATTTTTTACTGGATTTTTATATTTTTTAAAAATAATTTCCTTATCTTTCAGATAGAAAGCCAGCATATGTGAAGTAAATGTGAAATTAGTGTGAACTTTTTGTGAATATTTCTATCCAATTGCCGTAAACGCTTTTTTCAAACAACTTCAATACATTTCAAAAAAGGAAATTCTCATGAAAACAGGTCATATTTTTATTATTTCGGCATTGGTCATCAGCGGCACATTTTTTGGTGTTTTGTCGATGTTTGATTTACCGGAATCAGCAACCGAGTGGGTTATCTCCGACATCATCCTGGGTACGATTCTGTACGTAAACTATTTGGTCATCGCCATGGCAGCAAGTTCGACCAAAACCAAAACCCACTATTCGAGCAAAAAAGTTACCGCGTAAGACTCTCACTCTCCAAAAATGGGGTTAAGGCTCTCCGCCTTAACCCCATTTTTATTTGGCTGGCAAGACCGGTCTTTTCACAATCAGAGCTGCTTGAAACGCTCCGCCGGTTGATCGAGCCAATGAATCAATCCTTGTGCATTCAGACGGATGTCCGAGCGCAGAAGCTCATCAATCGCATCCAGCGGCAACCGGCAACCCTGCTGTGCTAGCCGTTGCAGCAATATTTCCCGTAAAGCTTTTGAAATCACCGCCTGGCGGTCTTCATCATTTTTTGCGCGTTGTGCAATGTCGACATGCGCATCGAGTAACTCATGCAGAGATTGCGCATGGCGCGAAAGATTGCCGATCTGGCTATAGTGGGTCAGATAAGCATGGCGTGGCTGATAGCGCATAATGCGATCAATCGAAGCGTGCGCTGCGGCAGGATCGAATTGCACTGGCGAAGTGGTCGGAAAAACAAATTCCAAACCATTGACGTCGAATTCCCGGTACGAAACACCGAATGTATCGCCGGTGAAAAAAGACTGGCTACGCTCATCGAAGATGCAATTATGGTGGCGCGCATGTCCCGGCGTATCGAGAAACAGTAATGAACGGCCGTTCAGATCGATGCGGCATTCATCCGGTGCTTCAATAATCCGGGCGGCGTCGATCGGATAGATCTCCCCGTACACGCGTTTGAATTCAGCCTCACCATAAACCCCCATGGCACCGGCGACCAGCCGAGCCGGATTCGCCATATGACTCGCGCCGCGCGGATGCACAACCAGTTTGGCATTGGGAAAAAGCCGCATACACTCGCTCGCGCCACCGGCATGATCGAGATGGATATGCGTCAATATCACATAAGCGACATCTTCAACGGCGATGTTCTTGTGTTCGAACGACGCGACGACACCGGGAATGGAAAACGAGGTGCCGGTATCCACCAGCGCGGCCGCGCCTTTTTCGACAATCAAGTGAATCGCCGCGCGTTTGGGGCGGTGAAACTGTGCATCAATGGCACTGATGCCATGTTCATAATCTATAACTAGCGGTAATGACATAGTGTTCCGTTTTTTCTCAAACTTTAAAGGATAATGTTGGATATTATTTGGACGGATATTTCAATTGTTCAAGAATCGCGGGGTTTTCCAGCGTGGAAATATCCTGCGTGATTTCCTCGCCTTTGGCGAGCGTGCGCAATAACCGGCGCATGATTTTTCCCGATCGGGTCTTGGGCAGATTTTCTCCGAAACGGATCTCGTCGGGCTTGGCAATCGGGCCGATCTCCTTCGCCACCCAGTCACGCAAAGTATCCGTAATCCGTGCCACTTCTTCGCCGTGCGGATATTTGCCTTTCAATACGACAAACGCAATCACCGCTTCGCCTTTGATTTCATGCGGCTTGCCAACCACCGCCGCTTCCGCCACCAAAGGATGGGCGACCAAAGCCGATTCAATTTCCATCGTGCCCAAGCGATGCCCGGAAACGTTCAACACATCATCGATACGCCCCATGATCCAGAAATAGCCATCCTTATCGCGGTAAGCGGAATCGCCCGCCAGATAATATTTCCCATGACCGGTATCTTCAGGAAAATAGGCCTTTTTGAAACGCTCCGGATCACCCCACAGTGTGCGGATTTGCGAAGGAAAAGGTTTTTTAATCACCAGAAAACCGCCCTTACCGTTTTCGACCTCGTGACCGGCTTCATCGACAATCGCCGCGAAAATTCCCGGCAACGGAAACGTGCAGGAACCGGGCTTAAGTGCGACCGCACCCGGTGTGGGTGCGATCATATGACAGCCGGTTTCCGTCTGCCACCAGGTATCGACAATGGGACAACGCGACCGCCCTACTTTTTCATAAAACCATATCCAGGCTTCTGGATTGATCGGCTCCCCGACTGAACCCAATAACCGCAACGACGAAAGATCGTATTGCGCAGGCAGATCACCGCCCAATTTGATCAGCGAGCGGATGGCCGTGGGCGCGGTATAAAAGGTTGTCACTTTATGCTTCTGGATGATTTCCCAAAAACGTCCGGCGTGCGGATAGGTGGGAATTCCTTCGAAAATCACTTGCGTCGCGCCCATGGCCAGCGGCCCGTACGTGACATAGCTATGACCGGTGATCCAGCCGACATCGGCGGTACACCAAAAAATATCCGTCGGTTTATAGTCAAAAATCCATTGCATGCTAACGATAGCGCCCAGCAAATAGCCCGCGCTGGAATGCTGCACACCCTTGGGCTTACCGGTCGATCCGGAGGTATACAGCGTAAACAAAGGATGCTCGGCATCAACCCATTCCGGTTCGCATTCGCTACCGGCATTCTGGGTAATCTCATGCCACCAGACATCGCGCGGCGGATTAAACGGAATATCTCCGCCGGTGCGTTGATACACTACAATCAATTGCACCGATGTTATGTCATTCATGCGCATGGCTTCGTCAACGGTCGCCTTAAGCGGGTGATGCTTACCGCCGCGCACTTGCTCGTCGGCGGTAATGACTGCTACTGCACCGGCATCGTGAATGCGCTCGTGCAAACTTTTGGCGGAAAAACCGCCGAATACTACGGAGTGAATCGCGCCGATACGGGCGCAGGCTTGCATGGCAACCACCGCTTCAATGCGCATCGGCATGTAAATGACAACCCGGTCACCTTTCTTGATATCGCGTGCTTTCAATGCATTGGCGAGCTGGCAAACCCGTTGATGGAGATCACGGTAGGTCGACCGTATCACCTCGCCGTCGTCGGACTCAAAAATAATGGCGACCTTATCCGCCTGGGTAGCCAGATGCCGGTCAAGGCAGTTATATGAAACGTTTAACTCACCATCGGCGAACCATTTGTAAAACGGCGCATTACGATCATCCAGTACTTGTGTGAAAGGCTTGTGCCAAAGAATCCGCTCTTCCGCCCGTTTGGCCCAGAAATGCTGGTAATCCTGCTCGGCTTCCGCACACAAAGCTTGATAGGCTTGAAAACTGGATACATTGGCCTGGCTAGAAAATTCATCAGAGGGCGGAAAAATACGGGTTTCATTTAAAACTGATTCAATCGTCGACATGCACTATCTCCGGTATTCATTCGTTCAATACACTGAGACGGAATTGTATCATTGGCTCCAAACACCTTATACCTCTTAATTTGGGACAGGTTAAAAACTCCGCCCCAAAAACAGCATTAAACAGGCTATCCGGAGAATACCGGTAAGGCACTGAAAATCGCTGCAAATATTACCCTTGGCGAAAGTTTATGTTTCCTATTTCACAAATATTTGTTAAAATAAAATCAATAAATTCGATGGGCTTTTTCAGCCCATTTTTTATTTGTGGTGAGGCTATGGTATTAGAGGAATTATTAGAATCGACTCTGCAAGGAATGGGCTACGAGTTGGTTGAAGTGGAACGGCTAGCACACAACAAATTATTAAGAATATTTGTCGATAAAGAGGGCGGTATTAACATTGATGATTGTGTAGCAATCAGCAATCATCTCAGCCGGTTGTTTGCAGTTGAAAACATCGATTATGGCCGCTTGGAAGTGTCATCGCCCGGATTAGACAGGCCGTTGCGGAAAGAAGCGGATTTTATCCGTTTCAAAGGAGAAACGGTCAAACTAAAGCTGCGTATCCCGATTCAGGGGCAACGGAATTTTGTGGGAGTTTTGCGGGAAATAAATAATGGCATAATAAAACTGGAAAGCGAAGGAAAATTGTTTGATCTTGAATTGAGTAACCTTGGAAAAGCGCGTTTGGTTCCAAAATTGTAGGTATATAGATTTGGCTGGAGGACTATGAGCCGCGAAATTTTACTGTTGGTTGATGCATTGGCACGCGAGAAAGCGGTGGAAAAAGAGATTGTTTTCACTGCGCTGGAGCTCGCATTGGCATCCGCTACGAAAAAACGATTTCAAGAGGATATCGAGACTCGGGTTTCTATTGACAGAACCACAGGAGATCACCAATCCTTCCGCCGCTGGCTGGTTGTTGAGGATGGCGCCGTGGAAGATCCTGCGCGCCAGATCTCCTTGAGTGATGCAGCAGAAACCGATGCGGACATTCAGATTGGCAGTTTTCTGGAAAAACCGCTAGAACCCATTGAGTTTGGGCGTATCGGCGCACAAGCCGCAAAACAAGTTATTTTCCAGAAAATACGCGACGCCGAACGTGAGCAAACATTGAATGATTTCCTGGAACGCGGAGATTACTTAATTACCGGCACGATTAAACGCATGGAGCGTGGCAATGCCATTATCGAGTCCGGAAAGATCGAAGCGGAGCTCCCTCGCGACCAGATGATACCGAAGGAAAACTTGCGTGTCGGTGACCGGGTCCGGGCTTATCTGCATAAAGTGGATCGCGCTGCCAGAGGGCCGCAATTAAAGCTCTCGCGTAACTCCCCTGAATTTCTGATGAAATTGTTTGAATTGGAAGTGCCGGAGATTGAAGAAGGTCTGCTGGAAATCAAAGCGGCCGCCCGTGATCCCGGATCACGCGCCAAGATTGCCGTCAAATCGAACGATCAGCGTGTCGACCCGATCGGTACTTGCGTCGGCATGCGCGGCTCCAGAGTTCAAGCGGTCATCAGTGAACTGGCTGGCGAACGCGTTGATATCGTGCTGTGGTCGGACGATCCCGCGACTTTTATCATCAATGCACTGGCGCCCGCGGAAATTAGCAGCATCATGGTCGATGAAGAAAAGCACAGCATGGACATCGTGGTCGATGATGATAATCTGGCGCAGGCCATCGGCCGCGGCGGACAGAATGTGCGCTTAGCTTCCGAGTTGACCGGCTGGGAACTTAACATCATGACGGTGGAAGAATCCCAAGCCAAACATGAGCAAGAATCATCGCAAATCTGCCAGCTCTTCATGCAGAAACTCGATGTCGACGAAGAAATCGCGGAAATTCTTGTGCAGGAAGGCTTTGTTACGCTGGAAGAAGTAGCTTACGTGCCATTGAATGAGATGCTGGAAATCGAATCGTTGGATGAAGAAACCGTCACCGAGATCCGCAATCGTGCGCGTAACGTGCTGCTCACGGATGCCATCGCAAATGAAGAAAAAGTTGAGCATGTCGCGGAAGATTTGCTTGCCATAGAAGGTATGGATATTGATATCGTGCGCGAGCTGGCGGCAAAAGGTATTAATACACAAGCCGATTTAGCCGATCTGGCTGCCGATGATCTGGTTGAGATGACCGGTATTGATATTGAACGTGCAAATCAATTAATTATCAAAGCACGTGAACCATGGTTTACTTGATTTAAACACCCGGTTAGTAATAAATTAACCGGGTTGTTGTTTATTTCGGAAGCCTGCTTGTCGTTTTGTTTGTTGAAGGGTTATAAATGGCTCAAATGAGTGTGGAACAATTTGCTAATGAACTGGGTTTGTTACCGGCAGTCCTGCTGGAACAACTTAAAGCTGCCGGCGTAAAAAAAACGCTGGCGGAAGACAGTTTAACCGAGCAAGATAAAGCGCAGTTACTTGATTATCTAAGAAAAACTCATGGCACCACTGAGACCCGCAGCAAAGTCACGTTAACACGCCGCCAAACTTCCGAAATACGTAAATCTGACAGCACAGGCAGGGCACGGACGATTCAAGTGGAAGTCAGAAAAAGACGCGTACTGACAAAACCGGGCATGCCGGACGAAGTTGAAACTCCCCCAGAGGCCGCTAAGCCCATTGAGGCCGTCAGTCCGCCGAGCAAAGAACCTGTCTCCATCATCGATGCGGAACAACTGGCTCTGCGCAACGAAGAAGCGCGCAAGCAAGCGGAATTGATGGCGCGTCAGGCTGAAGAGATTAAACAGAAAAGAGAGCGCAAGAAAGCCGAGTCTGGCAATAAAACCTTAACAGAACCGGAAAAAGCCACTGAGACTGAAGCAGCCCAAACAGCAATCAAACCGGGACCGGCAACACCCGCAGAAGCAGAAATCAGCAGTCCGTCAACCATCGCCAAGAAAACCGAGACCGAACAATCTGCAGATGGCACTCAGGCCGCTTCGACCGACGGAACGCTGCACAAACCGGCGGTAAAACCGGAAGAAAAAGTCGAGAAAAAGAAGAAACAAGCCAAGCAGCAAGTGGTCTGGAAAGATGAAACCACTAAAAAACGCGGTGTCAAAACCCGCGGCGATCTCACCAACGGTCAACAAGGCTGGCGCACACGCAGAGATAAACATAGCAAACCGGCGCATGCCGAAGAGCAGAATATGCACGCCTTTTCCGCACCGACAGAACCGATCGTGCGCGAAATCATGGTTCCCGAAACCATTTCTGTAGGCGCTCTTGCACAAAAAATGTCGGTAAAAGCCGCCGACGTCATCAAAGTATTGATGAAGATGGGCAGCATGGTGACCATCAATCAAATGCTGGATCAGGATACGGCCATGATTGTCGTCGAAGAAATGGGCCATATCGCCAAATATGCCGAGATTGATAATCCCGAGAATTTTCTTGCCGATCACGAATCCTCCACCGGTGAAGCTGAATTGTTTCCACGGGCGCCCGTGGTCACGGTCATGGGGCACGTCGATCACGGTAAAACTTCTTTATTGGACTATATCCGCCGCACCCGTGTCGCCGGTGGTGAAGCGGGCGGAATCACCCAGCACATCGGCGCTTATCATGTAGAAACCGATCACGGCATGATCACCTTTCTCGATACTCCGGGACATGAAGCCTTTACGGCCATGCGTGCACGCGGCACCAAGATCACGGATATCGTTATTCTCGTCGTCGCTGCGGACGATGGCGTTATGCCGCAAACCATCGAAGCCGTTCACCATGCCAAAGCAGCCAAGATCCCCATCATTGTAGCCGTCAATAAAATCGACAAACCCGAAGCCAATCCCGAACGGATCCGGCACGAACTGGTTACGCACGAAGTAGTCCCGGAAGATTGGGGCGGCGATACCATGTTCGTCGAGGTATCGGCCAAAACAGGTCAAGGCATTGATAGCCTGCTGGAAAGCATATTGCTGCAAGCCGAAGTGCTAGAACTGAAAGCTCCGGTCAAAACCGCTGCAAAAGGCGTTGTGATCGAATCACGGCTGGATAAAGGCCGCGGCCCGGTCGCAACCATTCTGGTGCAATCCGGAACGCTGAATCGCGGCGATGTGATATTGGCTGGCGCGGTTTTTGGCAAAGTGCGCGGCATGAACGACGAAAATGGTAAAGCGATTAAACAGGCGGGAACATCCATTCCGGTTGAAATTCAAGGATTATCCGAGGTGCCAGAAGCCGGTGAAACGGTGCTGGTACTCGATGACGAGCGGAAAGCACGGGAAATCGCACTGTTCCGGCAAGGTAAATACCGTGATGTGAAACTCGCCAAGCAGCAGGCCGCAAAACTTGAGAATGTTTTTGACCAGCAAGAAGATGTCAAAATCCTATCCTTGATCATCAAAGCCGATGTGCAAGGTTCTTGCGAAGCCTTGGCTTACGCGCTGCAAAAAATTTCAACGGACGAAGTCAAGGTCAATATCATCCACAGTGGCGTGGGCGCGATTATCGAGTCCGATGTCAACCTGTCATTGGCATCCAAAGCCGTCATTATTGGCTTTAATGTCCGCGCGGATGCAAGCGCGCGCAAATTGATCGGCTCCAGTGGCGTCGATGTGCGTTACTACAATATTATTTACGAAGCGGTTGATGAAATTAAAGCGGCACTTTCCGGCATGATGTCGCCTGATCGCAAGGAAAGCATCATCGGTCTCGTCGATATCCGTGAAATTTATCGCATTCCTAAAGTGGGTGTGGTTGCCGGATGTTATGTGCTCGATGGCATCGTTAAAAGAAGCTCACTCGTCAGAGTGTTACGCGATGGTCTGGTAATCCACAGCTGCGAACTCGATTCGCTGAAACGCTTCAAAGATGATGCCAAGGAAGTCCGGGAAGGGTTTGAATGCGGTTTATCGCTAAAAAATTTCAATGATATTCAGGTCGGCGACCAACTGGAAATTTATGAAATTGTCGAGACCGCACGGTCTCTGTAATCAGTATTCTGATTCGCGATAGCCGATATGCCCAGAGATTTTTCCCGTACCCTGCGCGTTGCCGACCAAATACAGCGGGAATTAGCGGATTTGGTACAAAATGAAATCAAAGATCCCCGTGTACGGCTAATCACGATCACGGCCGTCGAAGTGACTCGCGATTATAGTAATGCCAAAGTCTTTTACACCACGTTATGCAATACAGAAGAAAATGTGCTGGTGGAAAAAGGTTTGGAACATGCCAAGGGTTTTTTGCGTACCCATCTCGCCCATCGGATGAAATTAAGAATCACACCGCAACTCCACTTTGTTTTTGATGCATCGGTCGAACGCGGCGTGCGTCTATCCAAATTAATCGACGACGCCATCGCGCAAGATAAGGCAACACACCATCTCGATCCGGATCCGGAGCAAACCGGCTGACCACCACACTGACAAAACCTCCGCACTCATTTGACTAAGCCAGCAAAACGCAATATCAGCGGTGTCCTGTTATTGGATAAACCGCTCAATATTTCATCCAACAAAGCCATCCAGATCGCCAAGCATCTTTTCTCCGCAACCAAATGCGGACATACCGGCACACTGGATCCCATGGCGACCGGGTTGCTTCCAGTCTGTTTTGGCGAAGCCACCAAATTCTCATCGGTGCTGCTGGGCGCCAATAAAACCTACGAAACAACCTTGAAACTGGGTTTTATGAGCACCACGGGCGATGCGGAAGGCGAAATCAGTCAAGTGGCCGCAACCGCCCCTAACCCGGCTTTCTCCGAATGCGAACACGTCATACAGGGTTTTATAGGCCCCATCATGCAGACCCCACCCATGTACAGCGCACTGAAACATCAAGGAAAACCGCTGTATGCCTATGCCAGAAACGGCGAAAACATTGAACGGCAGGCGCGTGAAGTCATCATTCACGGAATACAAATCCAGTCATTACTGCACAATGAATTGCAATTGACTATTCAATGCGGCACCGGTACTTACATCCGGACACTGGCGGAAGATATCGGCAAGGCGCTGGGAAGCGGCGGCGCGTACCTGCTGAGTTTGCGCCGTACCGCTATCGATCGTTTCCCGGTATCTCAAGCGCACACGCTACCGGCGCTGGAGGAAATGAGCGCTATCGAGAGAGATGCATGTTTACTGCCGGCCGATTGTTTATTGCAGGCATACCCGGCAGTCACGCTGGACGATCAGCCGGCATTACTGCTGCAACAAGGCCGCACCGTGGAATATCAACCGGATAGCGACGCTATACCGGCCGGAAAAGTCATACGCTTATATAACCGGCAACACTTCATGGGACTCGGCGAAATCACCGCTAACCAGGAAATAATGGCCAAGCGTTTACTGTCGAATAGTTATTGGTCTGAAATGACGGTATAAATTTGCGATCGAAACGAATTCTCCCGGAAATTACCGCAACGCTGAATCGATTCACATCGCACTCATGCTCAAACCTCTCGAACGCGCTGCCTCAAGCATACTTCCAAACGCCATAACGGCAGAAGAATTCCATTTATCCTACAAAGATTACTCGTTATTTTTTCTGAAAAATAAGCATAATCCTTATATCAATAAGACTTTCCTAAGCACATAATCAAAAGTGCCTAAGTTTGGAATGACTAATGAATGTTTTCATTATGAAAGTTCTGAACTCAGGAGAGTTAATACCACAAATCTGCAATATAAAAAGGAGCAAGACATGATACTAAAAAAACTAGCAATAGCGATTATTGCAACGGGTACTCTCGTCTTCGGAAGCGGTGTTCAAGCAAATACCTATTCATTTGGCCAGTTACTATCCGGTGGCGGCCCTGCGAATGTTCACTTTGCCGATCTGAGTGCTACTGATGATGGCGGAGGAAACTGGACATTTACACTGACCACTTTAGATTTAAATGCAATCTTTGGTACCGATTCATTCATAGGCTCAATGGCAGTGGTAGGCACAGAACCCACATCCAGCTCAACCGATTTAGGTGGAGGCGTGACTGTGGTCAATCCAGCTAGTGGCGGCGGCCCAGGTGGAAGTTTTAATTTCCGTTACGATTTCGGTGATGGCGGGTCATCAGACAGACTGACAGCCAATGAATCAGTAACCTGGCATGTGAGTGGTTTGGGATCCGATCCTTTACCGATTGATGGCCAGTTAGCGCTGCACGTTCAAGCTACATCCTATACACCGGATTCCGCTTGGTACGTTTCACCAGTTCCAGAACCTGAAACCTATGCGATGTTGCTGATCGGATTGGGATTACTCGGTACGGCCATCCGCCGCAAAAAGTAAAACTGATGTAAGTAAGATATGCCCTTACTTAAAACAATCCCGCTCAAGTAGCGGGATTGTTCTTCATGACACCAAAACAGCGTGGTCTTCTGATTGTTCCGGTCACACTGGCTCAAGCCGAGCCGAGATTGAAATCAAGCATTCCGCTACCGTTATATTGCTGCAAGTTACGCTCGGCAATACGCAATTTATGCAATAGAATGGTCAGTTGTGAATAAAATTCGTCACTGGCAATCAGTTGTTGCCATTCATCGCCATCCGGGTCATCCTCGTCCAGATTACGCCAGAAGAGATTGCAGAAGGTATTGAATGGAACCGGTTGACCGGCGATCAAATCCGCTTTTGTTTTATGATTAATCCACCGTTGCCGCCTTTTGATCAAATCTTCAGCGCCAGCGCACACAACTACCGACAGATAAGCGTATAAGTCCGTGGTACTGCGAATGCTCTGAAGTTCGGGAAATTTTCTTGTGTTGATGGCTTTGGCAATCAATTCCTGCAACGCCATGGTAGAAACCTTAAGACTTACACCCGTTTGTAATACGTAAATTTTATCGAGGTACATAGGTCATCAAAAATAAAGTAGGAAGCCGTAACCAATGAACCATTCGATTAAGAATCGGGCTTAAGGTTCACTCTTATGTCAATTCTCAGGCAACAAAGCTTTCAATCCGCACCGGGTGAATATTTCCGCCATTCCGCTCGTCAATCAGAAGTAATGGCGATTCATACAATTTCAAGTGCTGGCGAATATGTTCCTGCCAACAGCATGCGCGATTACCCCACAATCTGCCGTGGCGCGGCGGCAAGACACGCAATCACTTCGTCATCGCTCACTTGCGGAAAGTCCGTATAAAACTGCCCGACGGCATAAAAATCATCGGGTGCTGACAAACAGACAATGCGATCCGCTTTGCCCTGCAATTTCTTCAGTGTTTCCGGTGGCGCCACCGGTACGGCACAGATCAATTCCGCCGTTTTCTGGTTACGCAAGGCATGCAGTGCCGCAATCATGGTCGAACCGGTAGCCAGTCCGTCATCAACCACAATCACGATGCGCCCTGCAGGATCTATCGGTGCGCGCCCGGGCGTATAGTGCGCGCGCCGCTGCCGGATGGTTTCCAATTGCGCCGATACTTCCTGATCGATGTACGCTTGATCCGCACCGGCCCGTGCGGCATATTCCGTCAAATAAACCCAACCGCTTTCGTCGACGGAACCGATGGCATACTCCGGATTACCGGGAGCGCGGAGCTTACGCACCAGCACCACATCCAGTTCACCGTTCAGCCGCTGCGCAATCGCCTTGGCCATCGGCACCGCGCCACGCGGGATAGCGAGTATCAGCGGATTTTTATCGCGATATCCGGACAATGCATCCGCCAGCTTTCCGGCTGCTGCCATGCGGTCGGCGAAAATCATGCTGTGCTCCTTATCGCTATTGTGCAGTGTGTTCCGATTTGATCAATCGCAACGATCGTTCAGATTGATACATTTCTTCCGGCAAAAATACTACAATAAAACTACATTTTTATAAAGTGATTAAAAAGTGAGCTCATCGTATTTTGAACACGATGCCGACATCGGGATTATCGGCTGCGGCCTGACAATCGAGCAATCGTTTGAAGCAGCGGCGCATGCCGTTTTTGCGATTATTACCAATATTGAAGCAGTGCAACCCGTGATCGTAGTCGCCCTGGAATTTGAAGAAGCCGACCTTGAACTGGCGCTGGTGGTCTGGCTTAATCTCATTTTAGGAAAGGCGCGGGAACTCGGTATGGTGTTCAGTCATTTTCACATCCAGCACCAGAATGATCATTGGCACGCCAAAGCCGCCGGGGAAAAATGGCGCGACGGCTTGGAACGCGGCGTGGAAGTCAAAGGTGCAACGCTGACCATGCTCGCGGTAAAACCAATTGGCCCGGTTTGGGAGTCCCGTTGCGTGGTGGATGTATGAATCTACAACAATTACAACAGCTGCACACTTATCTTTGGACGCTGCCTCAGGCATCCGGCGATAAACGCGCGGAAGTCCTGCTGTACGGCAGCGCGCCGTTGCTCGAAAGCATGGACGACAAAGTGTTAGAACAAATCGCCCATGTCGCCGCACTGCCCGGACTGGTTGGCGCAGCAATGACCATGCCGGATGCGCATTGGGGTTACGGCTTCCCCATCGGCGGCGTGGCGGCATTCGATGCCGAACAAAGTGGCATCATCTCAGCTGGCGGTGTCGGTTTCGATATTTCCTGCGGCATCCGCTGCCTGCGCAGCAATCTCGATGTGCGCGATGCGGCGCCCTACTTCAATCAACTGGCCAACCGGTTGTTCGCTACGATCCCGGCAGGCGTCGGCGAGGAAGGTCACATCAATCTCAACCCAAAACAACTCGATCAAGTGTTGCTGGGCGGCGCGCAATGGGCTGTAAAACAGGGCTACGGCGATGCCGCGGATCTGGACTATGTAGAAGAAAACGGCTGTGTCTCCGGCGCGGTGCCGGGTAACGTATCCGAGCTGGCCAAAAAACGCCAGCGCGGCGAAATGGGCACATTGGGTTCCGGCAATCATTATCTGGAAGTTCAGGTTGTGGAACGCATTTACGACAACGTGACGGCGCAGGCTTTCGGTCTGCGCGAAGGCCAACTGGTGATTTCCATCCACTGCGGTTCGCGCGGACTCGGCCATCAGATCGGCACCGATTACCTGGTGATGCTGGCTAAGGCGGCCAGCCGTCTCGGCATCCACCTGCCCGACCGGGAATTGGCCTGCGCTCCGGTCAAATCGCCGGAAGGCCAGCAATATCTCGGCGCGATGAATGCCGCGATCAATTGCGCTTTAGCCAACCGGCAAATCCTGACGCACTTGACGCGCGACACCTTTGCCGACGTGTATCCTCAGGCCTCACTGGAAACGCTGTTCGATATCTCGCATAACACCTGCAAGGAAGAACAGCACGAAGTGGACGGCAAAACCCGCTGGCTGCATGTGCACCGCAAAGGCGCCACGCGCGCTTTCGCACCCGGACATCCCAAACTGCCGACCCGATACCGCGACGTGGGGCAACCGGTCATCATCGGCGGCAGCATGGGTACCGGTTCTTACATTCTCGCAGGCGTCAGCACCAATCGGGCTTTTGCCTCATGCAGCCACGGCGCGGGCCGCGCCATGAGCCGCAACCAAGCATTGAAACAATGGGATGGCCGGACCTTGATCAATGATCTCGAGCGGCAAGGCATCCTGATCCGCACCCGTTCGATGCGCGGCGCGGCGGAAGAAGCGCCAGGCGCTTACAAGGATGTCGATCAGGTGGCCGAGGTCACGGAACAAGCGGGACTGGCGCGCAGAGTCGCTTTTCTGCGCCCCAAAGTATGTATCAAAGGATAGTTGTTACCGGAAACGTTTAACTCAATTCAGTAGGAGGAAAATTTCATGGAAGTCACACTGCAAATCACCACGCGCGATATCCCCCACTCCGAAGCGCTTGAAAGTCATATCCGCGAAAAAGCGGAAAAGCTGGAAAAGTTTTATCCGCACATCACGAGCTGCCGGATCGTCGTCGAGCTCCCGCACAAACACCACCATCAGGGCCGGATGTTTGACGTGCACATCGACATGACGGTACCCGGCAGCGAAATCGTGGTCAATCGTGTGGCCAATGAAGATGTCTACGTCGCAGTGCGCGATGCCTTCGACGCCGCCAAGCGTCAACTGGAGGATCACGCCCGCAAATAACGCGGCGAAAAAATGCCAGCGGATCCCATGACGGAAACGCTTGACAAAATTATCAAAGCGCGCAAGATGAAACGGATGTTCAATCTTTCACGGACGCACGGTTGACCGTGAAAGGATAAAAAATGACTTCTCATTCAAACTGAAACAGTTGCAGCAGAAGGAGGGATTTATCATGAGCACAAAAAACGCACACCCTGGCTTCCATCAAATCACACGGCACGACGGTGTTTTCCAGGAAAAAATTCACGACGCCTATCAAATCAAAAGCAAGCTCCCCGAACCCACCGTTTGTCCGCTTTGCAGCGCTGTATTTCACAAAGGCCGGTGGCAATGGCTTGCTGCACCGGTCAATGCGCATGAGCATAACTGTCCGGCCTGCCAACGCATTCAGGATCAATACCCGGCTGGATTCCTGACCTTGCACGGTGATTTCTTCCACGCACACCGGGATGAAATCATGCATTTGATGCAGCACGTTGAGAAACAGGAAAAAACCGAGCACCCGCTGAAACGGATCATGGCCATGGAGATAAAAGATCACGAAGTGCTGATCACCACCACCGACATTCATCTCGCGCGCGGTATCGGTGAAGCCATCCACGATGCGTACCAGGGTGAGCTGGAGTTTCACTATAACGCAGCGGAAAACCTGTTGCGCGTGCATTGGTCACGTTGAACCGTGAATTTGCCCGTCTTTCCATAACAACCAGAAAGGAGAAATCAAATGTCTGTCGGCGAAATTTGCAATCGTGAAGTCATTGTTATCCAACGGGATGCAACCATTGTGGAAGCTGCCAAACTGATGCGCCAGTTTCATGTCGGTGCGGTCATCGTGGTCGAGAAGCGTGACGGCCGCCAGATTCCGGCCGGCGTTGTGACAGATCGCGATCTGGTGGTGGAAGTTGTGGCAACGGAATTGGACGCAGCCGTCATCACCGTTGGCGACATTATGGCAGCGGAAGTATTTACCATTAAGGAAAATACCCCATCGTCTGAAGCCATCGAATTCATGCGCCGCAAAACCATCCGGCGTTTGCCAGTCGTCGATGAATCGGGGGAATTGACCGGTATCCTGACGCTGGACGATGCGCTGCAATTATTATCGGAAGAGTTGCTCGATCTCGCCAAATTAGTGCGCTACGAGCAAAAGAAAGAAACGCGGCATCGCCCGTGATGTTCTAGTTCTACCGGTAACCGGCACAACAAAGCCGGTTACCTTACACAAGGCCAGCGGATCTCACTTGAATTCCTGGTTAAGCGCTCAAATATTCCAAGAGAATATTAAAACCGCCTTACATTCTGAAGGATGAGCCGCTATGGAACCACTCGCCACAAACCCATTCGAGTTGCCTGCCGATGTCATTGCATTGGTACCGATGCGCAACGTGGTGTTATTTCCGCATGTACTGATGCCCATCACGGTCGGCCGGATGCGATCCATCGCCACCATTGAGCACGCGCTGCAATCCAAAACGCCGATCGGCATCGTGCTGCAAAAAGACGCCGCTGTCGACAATCCGGGATTGGAAGCACTGTGTGGCACCGGGACAATCGCCAATATCATGCGGCATATGACATCCGACGACAAAACACATCACGTCGTATGCCAGGGCGTGGCGCGTTTCCACATCGAAGAACTGGTCGAAGGATACCCGTTCATCGCCGCACGCATAAAGCGCATTGAGGAATCGGCGCCCATCACCACACAAACCGAAGCACTGGCACTGCAATTGCGCGAACGCGCCATTGAAATTTTATCGTTATTGCCCGGCGTACCAGCGGAACTTGCGCACGCTTTGCAAGCCACGCGCGCGCCTTCCGATCTGGCCGACATTACCGCAAGTCTGCTCGATGCCGAAGTGAGCGAAAAACAAATGCTGCTCGAAACCATCGATACCGAGGAGCGGCTGCAAAAAGTGCTGCACATTCTGTCGCGCCGCATCGAAGTTCTGCGCTTGTCGCAGGAAATCGGCGAGCGCACCAAAGAGCAAATGGAAGATCGCGAGCGCAAATATCTGCTGCGCGAACAGTTGAAAGCGATTCAAAAAGAACTCGGCGAAGACGGCGACAACGATCAAGAAATCACGCAACTGGACGAAGCCATCACCAAAGCCGGCATGCCGGGCGATATCGAAACACAAACACGCAAAGAATTGCACCGCTTGCAGCGCATGCCGGGCGCATCGAGTGAATTCTCGATGCTGCATACTTACCTGGAATGGATGACCGAATTGCCGTGGCGGCTGCCCGAGGAGGCGCCGATCGACCTGAATAGCGCGCGGCAGATTCTGGAAGCGGATCATTTCGGGCTGGAGCGAATCAAACAGCGCATCATCGAATTCCTCGCGGTACAGAAACTGAAACCGCACGGCCGGGCGCCGATTCTGTGTTTTGTCGGACCACCCGGTGTCGGCAAAACATCGTTGGGCCAAAGCATCGCACGCGCGTTGCAGCGTTCGTTTGTGCGCGTCTCATTGGGCGGTGTGCATGACGAAGCCGAAATGCGCGGCCACCGCCGCACTTACGTCGGCGCGATGCCGGGCAACATCGTGCAAGGGCTACGCAAGGCGGGCGCGCGTAATTGTGTCATGATGCTCGACGAGATCGACAAAATGTCCGCCAGCATGCAAGGCGACCCCTCCGCCGCCCTGCTGGAAATCCTCGATCCGGAGCAGAACTCGACGTTTCGCGATAATTATCTCGGTGTGCCGTTCGACTTAAGCCGGGTGATTTTCATCGCCACCGCGAATGTGATCGACAACGTGCCGCCGCCGGTGCGCGACCGCATCGAAATTATCGATCTCCCCGGTTACACGCAGGAAGAGAAACTGCAAATCGCCCTGCGTTATCTAGTGCAGCGGCAAAGTGAAGCGAATGGCCTGCGCGAGGATCAATGCACGCTGACGCCCGAAGCGCTGCAAAGCATTGTGGCCAACTACACCCGTGAAGCCGGTGTGCGCCAGTTCGAGCGGGAAATCGGCCGGGTCATGCGGAACGTGGCACTGCGCATTGCGGAAGGCAAGCAACAGCAAGTGCGAATCGGCGTGAGCGATTTGGATGCGATCCTGGGCGCGGAAAAATTTGAACACGAACTCGCGCTGCATACCGACTTACCCGGTGTCGCCACCGGTCTGGCCTGGACACCGGTGGGCGGCGATATTCTGTTCATCGAAGCCACGCGCATCAATGGCAGCGGAAGACTGATTCTGACCGGGCAGCTCGGCGATGTGATGAAAGAAAGCGCGCAAGCCGCGCTCACGCTGGTCAAAGCGCGCGCCAGCGATCTCAACATTCCGTTAGCGCTGTTTGACGGCATCGATGTGCACATGCACGTTCCGGCCGGCGCGATTCCCAAAGACGGACCGAGCGCGGGTGTGGCAATGTTCATCGCGCTCGCTTCGCTTTTCACCAACCGGCCGGTGCGACACGATGTCGCCATGACCGGTGAAATCAGTTTGCGCGGCTTGGTATTGCCGGTCGGCGGCATCAAGGAAAAAATACTCGCGGCACAGCGCGCCGGTATTCAAACCGTGTTGTTGCCTGCACGTAACCAGAAAGATCTGCGGGATGTTCCGGAAGCAACGCGCATGGCGATGCAGTTTGTTTTACTGGAAACCGCCGATGACGCCATGCAAGCAGCATTGCATCAAACCGCCAATCCGATGCCAGCATCCGGATTCAAGCTTGTTTGAACAGACAATACCAGAACATGGGAAGCGATTCCGGATAACAGTGCGCGTTAAATCACCATCCATGAATTTCTAGGCATTTTGCTTAGAGAAAGATAAGCGATGCGCTTATATATTTATGCCGCCAACCGTTCCAAAATACCAAAGCGGTAGTTAAATACAAAAAATAAGGCTAAATAAAGCGGCAATTTGCCGCATTGTAGTTTCCTCCCTGTCCAGTTACAGTGAATCACCGGAAGCCAATTCAATGTGTCTGTTATATGGTTGTCACATTGTCTTGCTATCCTGGAAATATCGCCTAATGTGAGGAGTAAATTCAAATGATGCACGCTGAAACTCTCGACAACTTTAACGCCATTAGTCATCTTTACAAACAAAAAAACAATTATTCCTTCTACGAATCGGGTCAATTGCGGCGCGCGAAAATGCATGCCGCGCAGCTCATCGGTGCAATCGACACCGAGCAAATGCTGCCCCCTGTTTTGTATCAACTGCTTGAAGCCAGTCTTGTTCTGGAAACGACCGATTGCAAGCTGCTTGCTGCCCACCTGAAAAGAACGCCCGCCACCATTCGCAGTGAATTTAAAAGTATCTGCGAAATTCTTGGTGCGGCTGAGAACACGCGGAATGATCGCGGTTTTAACAACCGGAAAAATAAAAGCGCTGTCAATATCTAAGTATTTACTTAGTTAAAAATAAGTATTTTCTTACTTATTTTTTAAAAAAATTTCACTAAGATAATCAATTGATAAAGGTTTTTATCAATCTCATCTTTCAGTACGAATAAATATCCTGCTCAAGGAGGATTATCAAATGCCAAGCAAAGTCAGCGAAGGAGAAACCAAGAAATCCGGAACAAGGTTATCAAAAAGCGAGGAGCGGATACTCGCGCATCAGGTCATGAATTCAGCAACACCGCTTGACCGCCAGGAAATGATCGCCACTGCGGCTTATTTCCGGGCCGAGAAGCGCGGCTTCGCGGGCAATGAGACGGGTGCCCTGCGCGATTGGCTTGAAGCTGAGCGGGAAGTCGATAATGAGTTGGATATGTTTGATAGCGGCAGCATTGATTTTCAATTTCTCACCATTAAAGAATAATCCTTACTCAGGGAGTAAAAATCATGTCAAGAATTGTCCGCCGTTCTCCACTACCCGGCGATTTAGCGCGCCTCGATCCCTTCATGAACATGGACGACTGGTTCAAAGGATTCGGTTTACGCCCATTTTCCGGTGAACCGGAAACCGCGCCGCTGATCCGGATCGATGTCAAAGAAAACGATAAAACCTATACCGTCCGCGCCGAAATCCCGGGAGTCAGTAAAGATGACATTAAGGTGCAAGTCGACGGTAACCGGGTTTCCATCAGTGCCGAAACAAAAAAAGAAAAAGAAGAGAAAGAAGGTGACCGGGTGATTTGCCGCGAATGCTATCAAGGCTCCAGCTACCGGAGCTTCACCTTGCACAGTGCGGTTGATGAATCAAAAACGGAAGCCAAGTATAAAGACGGCATACTCGAGTTGACACTACCCAAGATCAACGGATCGGGCGCCAGAAAAATAGCCATTAAATAACCGCAACCGCTTGCAGCAGCGGAGACTATTGTTCGCCGCATTGAATTACCAGTGCCACAAAACCCTGCGGCCAGCCGTAACCGGCTGCGGGTTTTTTTCCGGTGATATTCGTGCCCTAGTCAACAGAGTGCCGCAGCATTTGTCTTCTATGCAGCATGGTATTGCCGCATAATACGCTGAACCCGATGATTAACCGGATAGAAAGGGAAATTCATGATTAAAGCGTATGCGGCGTTTAAGCCTGGTGGAAAACTCGAACCTTTTGAATACGATCCTGGCGCATTGGGCGATCACGATGTTGAAATCGCGGTCGAGCATTGCGGCATTTGCCATAGCGATTTAAGCATGCTGCACAATGACTGGGGAATCACCCAATATCCCTTTGTGCCGGGGCATGAGGTTATCGGCACCATCGCGGCCAAAGGCGCGCATGTCAATAATCTATCAATAGGTCAGCGCGTCGGCCTGGGCTGGCATGCCGGTTATTGCATGACGTGCCACAGCTGCCTGTCCGGCGACCATAACCTTTGCGCACAGCCGGAATCCACCATCGTAGGCCACCACGGCGGTTTTGCCGACAAAGTACGCGCCAAAGCGGTCAGTGTTGTCGCATTGCCGGATGGCCTCAACGCACAAAATGCGGGTCCGCTGTTCTGTGGCGGAATCACCGTTTTCAATCCGCTGCTGCAATACAACGTTTCCCCCACAGCCGAAGTCGCCGTCATCGGTATTGGCGGTTTAGGACATATCGCACTGCAATTTCTGCGTGCATGGGGTTGCCGGGTAACGGCCTTCACTTCGAGCGAAGACAAAAAGAAGGAAGCGCTGGCGATGGGCGCGCACGATGTGCTGGACACGAAAAAACCAAGCGAACTGGCTGCCGCAGCCGGCCGCTTTGATCTGATTCTAACCACCGTGAATGTCAAGTTGGACTGGAATGCCTATATCGCCACCCTGCGCCCTAAAGGCCGTTTGCATTTTCTCGGCGTACCGCTTGAACCGTTGGATATCAATGTATTCCCGCTGATCGCCAATCAATGCTCGGTTTCCGGCTCCCCCGTCGGCAGCCCCGCCGGTATCGCGACCATGTTGCGTTTTGCCGCGCAACACAAGATAGAACCGGTCATTGAAGTTTTCCGTTTTGATCAGGTCAATGAAGCGCTGGCCAGATTGGCAAGCGGTCAAGCGAAATACCGCATTGTATTAAGTCACCCGTAACAGGAGATTTTGCCTGGCTACGGTCAGGCAAAATTTTCATGCTCTTCTCATTCCATCTTCGCCAGGTGAATGACAGAAAGCTGATCGCTGGATAGGAACTTTAGCATTTTGCCGGGAACTTTCCGGCGCCGATCCACTCCATCCAAACTGTTAATTTTTGCTTGCCGATAAACATTTAGCGGAGCGGTCGTTAGTCAATCATTTATAATAGCGCGCATTTTTTCAATCCGGTATTTCCCCGATTCGCCCGTTACGCATAAATCCAATACATCAGACCCAACACTTCAATTCAGCAGATTTGAAACCGCTTGCCGTTAAGAACGGCTGGTTTCATCAGTGAAAAATTCAATTTATGATGCATATCTCACATAAAAAAGAAATCCGTTCGCATACTTCATTGCGCGGTTGGGCAGCCATGATGGTTGTCTTCGTTCATTTTCGATACTATTTGCATTCATCGATAGATCCCGATGAAATCACTCTGTATTTTTACAAAGGCTACCTCTGGGTTGATTTCTTCTTCATTCTCAGTGGATTCGTCATGGCCTATGTATATGACATCGAACATCCCAGACGCTATAGCATGCGCGACACTTTGCATTATCTGATTGCCCGGATCGCCAGAATTTATCCCTTGCATTTCATTACATTGGTGGCAACTGTACTTTTCTTTACGCTGCTGGCACTGATCAACTGGGGATTGGGAAAAGAAGCCTGCTGCTTGTTCGACGACTCCTTACGCACGCCCGAATCACTGGCCGCCAATCTGTTTCTGATCCACTCGTGGGGCATGTTCGATTGGGTCACTTGGAATTTCCCCTCATGGTCGCTGAGCGCGGAATTTTTTTGCTATTTGCTCTTTGCCGCGCTTCTGACCATCAGTGGCGATAACCGTATGCTAGCTTTAGTGGTGTTGTCATGCATTGCGGTGCTTTTCTATTGCTTATGCATGGCGACGGATAGCGATGTCAACGACAACTTTCGTTTGTCCACCATCCGCGCCGCATCCGCTTTCACAATCGGCATGTTGCTGTTCTTAGCACGTCACACGGTTTCTGCTTTGCCGGACAGATACCTGACATCTATTCAGATTGTTGCCTCTATCGCACTCTTTCTTTCGCTCCACTTTGGTGTAACCGATGTTCTGGTGATTGGCTTGATGGCCTTGATCGTGCTGGTGACCTGGGAAGATCGCGGCTATTTATGCACCTGCCTCGATACGCGCGGCCTGCATACGATTGGGGTATTGTCATTCTCTATTTATATGTGGCATTACCTGGTCCAGTTTGTTGCAAAACAGGATTGGGAAAGCATCACCGGGCTGCCCGTGGAAAGTAGCGTAACAGGATCCATCCTATTTGTAGCGGGTATGTTCGGTTCGGCTATTTCGATCGCGATCTGGAGCTACCGGCACCTGGAAATGCCCACGCGCAAATGGATCAACTTCCGCCTGACCGGCTTGCTGGAAGCCAAATCCGCACCCGGTTGGCAACTGGCGTGGATACCGGGAGAGAGAAGAAGATAAATTGGCGTTGTTGTGGTGGAAATGGGGTTGAATTGCCGCAATTCAGGCTTTCTGTTGAAAACTACTCATGGGATTACCCTTTGCGCTTTCGCGCTTGGTTGACAAAGTTTCACACCTCTATCAAACCAGGTAATCCCACCTCTTGGTAAAACCCTGCTGCCAAATCAAATCCAAACTACTTCACTTCAATATTTTCCGGTATGCGGGCTGTAGTGCTTTCGCACGTTGGATCGGTTAACTTCCACGCGTAGGTTACTGTACATATTAGCTTTGCAGGTCTGAGACCGGCGCACTGTTGTACTGCTATCGCTGCAAAATTCAGTACCTTGTGGGGCATATTCTTATTGCGCCAATTACTGCGAATGGCAATTACGGTGCATGTATAACTTTTGCAGACCATCAATAAGGGTTTAACCCTACGTGTTCGCACGTACAGATAAATTAAAAATATTGCATTAAGATGGTCACTCACCATTTCAGAACAGTACCGCACCAGCCAGCGCATTATGTTGTGCGTAGCCGGATGGCTGGAAGAGTTTAAACCCAGCGCGCCTTTTCTTACTCCTAACCCAACTCCTTGGGCGCGCTGGGATCCTTATGAGCAGAACTGTGCAACGGATCCTATGCCCCTCAAGACTGCGTATAGTGCCGACCCAGTTCTGCTCACCACCCTTCCGCAAAAAATTTTATTCATCGAATTTTTATTGATACGATGGACTCTATTATCTATGCAATTCATTAAAAACATCGGGGGTAAACAATGATTGAGCTTTTGGGGTGGATCGGGTTAGTGATTTCTTTTGCATTGATGATTTACCATCAATACATGCACTCTAACTATGAAAAAACCTATGAATATATTAGTAAAAGATATGCCAGCAAGGTAGACAACATCAAGTTCCCCTCCAAGGATGATCACTTAAGGGATGCTAAGAAATTTTCATACTACACGGTATTCCTCGCCTGCATATTGATCATCATGAATTTTCTCTCTCAGCAATATGCGGCGGATTACTGACAGGCAAAGGAGCATATCTGGGCTCACGAGCGGTTAACCAGTAAGATAGGCACAACTGATGCAGAGCCGGTATCGCATCGTCTGCCCCGCACACCATCATTAGATGACTACGCAGCACCATTTTGCCGCGAAACGATGGGAGTAATATGCATTGCATGCATTTCGGCATTCGCTGCACGTTCCAGTAATTCAGCCCGGCTTAATGATCCTCCTGGACCTTGTCATCATTCAGCTATTCATCAGAAAATCTTTGCAACATCGCGATTCGATCCCCTGACAATATAACCGAAGAATTCATATTTTCATGTAAAAAACAGATATCGCTTTCTACTGAGACAATACTTCTACCGAAGTCAAAATGCGCACTGATTTCTTCCGCTGGTTATAATGCCCCGCCGCTCAAACTTACAATACCACCAGCAGCATCCGGACAACGTTAATCCATTGCAAAACGCATGAACTCAACAGGACATCCTAAAGGTCTATACCTTTTGTTTTTTACCGAAATGTGGGAGCGTTTCAGTTACTACGGCATGCGCGCCATCTTCACATTGTTCATGATCAAAGCCTTGCTGCTCGACAAAGCGCTGGTGTCCGAGATTTATGGCAACTACACCGGCTTGGTTTATCTGACGCCGCTCATTGGCGGTTATATGGCGGATCGTTATTGGGGCAACAGGCGAGCCATTCTTATTGGCGGCATCCTGATGGCGACCGGACATTTCTGCATGTTTTTGTCGGCAGCGAACTACAACGATATTGCTTTCGCGCAACCGATGCTCTTTCTCGGTCTGGGATTCCTCATTTTTGGCAACGGTTTTTTTAAGCCGAATATTTCCACGATGGTAGGCCAGCTTTACCCGGCAGGCGATCAACGTATCGACGCTGCATTCACTATTTTCTATATGGGCATCAACCTTGGCGCATTTCTCGCGCCGCTGGTGTGCGGCAGTTTGGGCGATACGGGGAATCCGGCGGATTTCCAATGGGGTTTTCTGGCTGCCTGCATTGGCATGATCGTCAGTATCTTCACCTTCGAGTTGCTCAAAAACAAACTCATCGTCACGCCCGAAGGCGCAGGAATCGGGCTGGTTCCGGAGAGAAAAATTCTAACGGAACATGACACCCAAACACCCGCGATGCCGCTTTCTCAAAAACTGGTTTGGACGGTTGCTGCGTTGGTTTTATTCGCTATTTTTTATTGTTTTATGGATCTGGGTCTCATCGGATCAAGCATCTTTTCCATCACGATCATCGGTCCGGCGGCGATCATTGCCGATAAAGCCCTGAGCTCAATTGAAAAAAAGCGAATAGGCGTGATTTATATTCTGGCTTTCTTCGTGATTTTCTTCTGGGCGGCATTTGAGCAAGCCGGTGCGTCGTTGACCTTCTTTGCCGAAGAACAGACCGATAGAAATTTGTTCGGAACAGAGATCCCAACGAGTTTCTTTCAATCCATCAATGCCGTGCTGATTATCATACTGGCCCCATTATTCGCAGTGATCTGGACATTCCTGGGGCGGCGCAATTGGGAGCCTTCATCACCCGCCAAGCAGGCACTAGGATTGTTATTTTTGTCGCTAGGCTACTGCGTCATCGCCTTCGGCGTCAAAGGCGTGGATCCGACCATCAAAGTCAGCATGATGTGGTTATTCAGTTTGTATTTGTTGCATACCATCGGCGAGCTGTGTTTATCGCCCATTGGGTTGGCCATGGTAGTCAAACTCGCGCCAGCGAAGTTTGCTTCGTTATTGATGGGCGTATGGTTCTCATCCATGGCGGCCGCCAGCAAATTCGCAGGAATACTGAGCGCTTTATACCCCGATCCGGCATTGCCCGCAGCACCGGTATTTGCGGGCTTTGAAATCGCAGGTTTGTTCGAGTTTTTCATGATTTTCGTGATCTTGTCCGGGATTGCGTCCCTAATTTTGTTTGCACTCACCCAAACATTGCAAAAAATGATGCACGGTGCGCCATAGCGTTTTGCGTCAATTCAATCTTTATCGGATAACGCAATCCCTGCGAATTTACGATTAAATCCATCATTATCTTTCTCATCTCCGGTGATGACCGCCCCGGTGGCCTCCACCCCAGTGCCCCCGGCCATGGTGTTGATGTCCGCCGCCGATATGCCTATGTTCTCCCGCGAAAGGACGATATCCGCCGCCTTGATGCATATGACCATGATTATGCCTATGTCCGCGATTGGAGTATCCGAACCCGCCGCCCATATAGCCTTGACCGGCATAATAGGATGGCTGATAGCTGTAACCGTATGCGGCGCCCCGGTAATAACCCGTTCCTCCGTAATACGGCGTAGCCACGCAGCCGCCCAGAAAAATAATTGCGGCGAAAGCAAGCGGAATAAGTATTCGTTGAGTGCTCATGACATTTCTCCTGAAAATTCACACAGACGGGCTATTTTTGTAACGTAATTTTTGATTTAGGCCCGTTCTCTTTTCTAAAGCCCGATACCCTAATCAATTGCGGTATCTCAGTTGTCATTGTGTGAGCATTGGGCTGAATATCAGCTGAATACAAATCGCGCTTATGTCAATACACATCTCCGCGCTTCGTTACCGGTTGGATTACAGAGCGGATAATAACGATGCAGCCATAACCTGCTATCATCAAAACAAATCAGATGAATTTACCGGAATCAACCTACACAAGATGCGCATTGCCATAATCGGCGCCGGCTGTTCCGGCCTCACCGCGATCAAGCACTTAGTGGAAGCGGGATTGCACGATATCGTGTGCTATGAAAAGAACGATCAGATCGGCGGGAACTGGGTATACAGCACCGCACCGGGGCGCAGCAGTATCAGTAAGGCGACGCACATCATTTCCAGCAAACCGATGTCGCAATTCAGTGACTTTCCGATGCCGGACGACTATCCCGATTACCCCAGCCATCAGCAGATACTTGCTTATTTCCAGGCCTACGCCCGGCATTTTCAATTGGAGCAATATATCCGCTTCAATGTTGCCGTACTGCGCGTGGAAAAAATTGCGCAAGAACGATGGCGGCTGTTGCTTAACGATGGCACGCAAGCGGAATTCGATTATCTGCTCGTCGCCAACGGGCATCACACCAAGCCGCGCCATCCCGGATGGAAAGACCGTTTTGCCGGAACGTATCTGCATGCGCACGAGTTTAAAACCAGTCAAGGATTGGAAAACAAGCGGGTACTCGTGGTCGGCGCCGGTAATTCGGGTTGCGATTGCGCGGTTGAAGCCAGCCGCGATGCCGCGCGGGTCGATATGAGCCTGCGCACACCGCAGTACATAATTCCCAAACTGGTCATGGGAAAACCGACCGATACTTTCGCGGCTTCCATTCAATGGCTACCGCAAAGCATAAAAAACCGCCTGCAAAAAATTTCCCTGCGGATCCAGATCGGGCGTTACCGCGATTATCAATTGCCCGAGCCGGATTTCGCGCCCACGCAAGCACATCCGACCATCAACTCGGTAATCTTCGATAGGATACGGCATGGCAAAATACACCCTCGCCCTGCAATCCATGATGTTGCCGACCACACGGTGCGGTTTACCGATGGCGCGTCGGCGCAGTACGATGTCATCATCGCCGCAACTGGTTATACCATCAGTTTTCCTTTCTTTGATACGGACTTCATTGACTGGGAGAACGCCAGTCATGTGCCGCTATATTTGCGCATTTTTCATCCCGGCCATCCCAGTTTGTTCTTCATCGGCTTGATACAACCGCAGGGCTGCATTTGGACTCTGGCCGAGTTGCAAGCGCGGCTGATCGGTCAGTTCCTCAGCGGCAAAATCCGGCTGCCATCCGATTGGCGTGAGCAAGCCGACGCTGAAGGCGCATTCTGGGCGCGACACTTCATTGCGCGCCCGCGGCATTCCATCGAAGTGCAGTACCATCCCTATCGCCAACAGCTCCTCCGCATGCTGCAAGGAAAATCCGTTCGATAAATTATCGTTGCTCCCGTCAGCGGATTGGTTGAATCACCACTTTGCACCAGGAACATACCAAGATAGGCGGTGTCCTTTACAATAGTGTCACTTGATAAGAATTCCAACCCAACATACGCGAAATAAACCTATGAAATTCAATGTACAACCGGCAAACGATAGCGTTGGCTGGCGCTTTGACAACAGCTATGCCCGTTTGCCCGATTATTTTTACGCACCGGTTCATCCAATGCCGGTACGCGCGCCGCGAGCGGTCCTGTTGAATCATGCTTTGGCCGAATCGCTCGGACTGAATCTGCATGCATTAACGGCAGACCAGGCGGCTTTGCTGTTTGCCGGAAATACGCTGCCGGATACGGCACAACCGGTCGCGCAAGCCTATGCCGGTCATCAGTTTGGTCATTTCACCATGCTGGGCGATGGGCGCGCAATACTGCTCGGCGAACATCTCACCCCGGCAGGCGAGCGATTCGATATCCAGCTCAAAGGCTCCGGCCAGACGCCGTTCTCACGGCGCGGCGATGGCCGTGCGGCGTTGGCGCCCATGCTGCGCGAATACATTATCAGCGAAGCAATGCATGCATTGAATATTCCTACTACGCGCAGTCTCGCCGTGGTTACCACCGGCGAACCCGTAATACGGGAATCCGTGTTACCCGGTGCAATTCTGACTCGTGTCGCATCAAGCCATATCCGCGTCGGCACATTTGAATATGCAGCGGGGCAAGGCGACGTGAAAGCCATTAAAATACTGGCTGATTACGTCATTCAACGCCATTATCGCGCTCTTGCCGATACCGGAAATCCTTATCTGGCCCTGTTGCATCAGGTCATTGAGCGCCAAGCGGCGCTGGTCGCAAAATGGTTGCTAGTAGGGTTCATTCACGGCGTGATGAACACCGATAACATGAGCATCAGCGGCGAAACGATCGATTACGGTCCTTGCGCATTCATGGACGCGTTCGATCCGCACACGGTGTTCAGTTCGATCGACCGGTCCGGCCGCTATCGTTATAGCAATCAGCCCGTGATGGCACAATGGAATCTCGCCCGCTTGGCTGAAACCCTGCTGCCGCTCATCGATCCGGTGCAGGAAAAAGCCGTGGCGCTGGCGGAAGAAGCGATTCACGCTTTTCCGCAAATATACCAAGACCAGTGGATGAGGGGGATGCGTAAAAAATTGGGATTGCTCACCGAAGAAACCGAGGATAGCGCACTGATCTCAGCTCTTTTGAGCTGGATGCACAGTAATCAAACCGATTACACCAATACATTTCGCGCGCTAGCCGCGGAATCCTTGCCCGAAGACGCGGTGTTTCATGATGCCGGATTTGTGGCATGGCACACCCGCTGGCAAGCAAGGCTCGCGCGCCAGCCCGATTCCCGGGAGATGTCGTTGCGTTTGATGCAAGCGCATAATCCGGCAGTCATACCACGTAACCACCGCGTTGAAGAAGCATTATCCGCCGCTTCGGAACACGGCGATTACACCGTGTTGCAGCAACTGCTTGCCGCACTGGCCGATCCATTCACCGATTTGCCGGAACACTATCATTACCGCACACCGCCAGCGCCGTCGGAGCGTGTCTATCAAACCTTTTGCGGAACGTAAGCGGCTCAATGCGAATGCTTTAACAGGAGAAGATAATGGCAATTACCCTGAATCACACCATCGTGCCCTGCTTCGATAAAACCGCATCGGCAAAATTTTATAGCCGGTTGTTTGGCTTTGAATATGCTGGTGTGTTCTCGCATTTCATCGTCGTGCGCGTCAATGACACGCTATGCCTGGATTTTGACAACAAAGAGAAATTTGACACCCTGCACTATGCGTTCAAAGTCTCGGAGCAGGAATTCGACGATATATTCGCCAGACTGCAAGCCGGGCATATCCCATATGGCAGCGGCCCCGGAACTGCGGATGATATGACCATCAATCACAGTTATGACGGACGGGGCGTTTACTTTCGCGATCCGAACGGGCATTTGCTGGAGATGCTGACAGCGGATTACGTCATCCCGCCGCAATGACGCATTGGCGAATAAGCTCCGCGCATAGAAGTCATACGGCAAGGCGCGGGAGGCATGGCGCGCTTGCTGAATGCCCGTTTAATATCTGTTCATACCACGACGGATTCTGTAAAAACAGGATAACTACAAGATAGACTAACGAGAAAACAAGCGGCACTCATGCAAACATTCCATGGCCATATTTATTTTCTGGAAAATGAAATCGATCGTGCTGCCATTGTCCGGGAGAACATTGCTCAAACCCTTCCGCAATTGACCTACATCGGCCGGTTGATTGCAAAGCCGATCGGCCCGCATTCCAGGCCAATGTTTGAAATCCATATTCCGGCATCCGAGATCGAAAAAATCACACCAGTCCTGGATGAAATGCGGCAAGGCCTTTCCGTGCTCATTCATCCGGTGCAGGAAAACGAGCTGGAAGCCCATACCGTGGATGCCAAATGGCTCGGAGAAGAGCTTCCGTTGGATTTGAGGGTACTGACAAAAACCTGATGGCAAGCGCGCACGTTCAATCTTTGCCTGCGGGTGCAGGCGGTTCTTTCTGTTTTCTCCATTGATCGTAGCACTCCAGTCCGCAGTAATACACGATGTAATCGGTCGCTTTCACACTGGTGGCTTCGGATAGCGGTATTTCTTTAAGGCACACTTCACAAGCTACCTTTTCCGGTTCGATTATCTTTTTCTGTTCAATCATCAGCGTCTCCCAATAATACAAACCGGTTTTGCTGCACTCCTGCCATCACTTGTTACACACATGCGATCCGGTTAGCGCGGTGGCGGTGGTGGCGGATTACCCGGTGGGGGCGGTGGCGGCGTGAAATTTGCCGGTGGCGTTGCAATTCTGGGGCTGCTGCCGGTACTCACCGGTTGATCGTTAGTGATATTTCCCGACACCGGAACACGATGACCTTTTGCATACATACACTGGATGTAGCTGATGTCATACCGGTCTTGGTTGACATACCAGGACGATGAAGCAGTCCCTGCCCCGGCCGCGCTACCGAGCAAAAGCCCCGTACCCGCTCCAATCGCAGCACCGTGTCCGCCGCCTAAAGCAGCCCCCGCAGCAGCACCGAGCCCGGTGCCTATCGCCGCGCTTTCCACACCGCTGGAACGAGCCGATTGCTGCGGTGTTGTGCCGCCGATTTGCTGGTACGCGTAAGCTCTGCATTCATAGTCATCGGCGCGGAACTGATCAAAGCTCTTGCCGGTGCCGGGTAACGTCAATACGCTCGGACCCGTCGGCATATTGGCACAGGCAGCCAGCATGCCGGTCATCAATAAAACGGATAATCTTTTCGGTGTGAACATGTTTGAACTCTCCGCGTTATTGTCCAGGCGGTTGCGGTGCTACTTGCATCCAGCCCCCCGGGCAAGTTTTGACATAAGGATAGTAACCATCGGCCTCTTGGCAATAGTACCAATAATTGGTTTGCGGTTGCGCTGGTTGAGCCTGTTGCTGCTGGACATAAACCGGCGGCGTTGTGGGCACAATCACCGTTTGCGGATAGGTGTACATCGGCGGGTAGTAATACGGATAACCAAACCCGTAGCCGCCAAAACCATATCCGCCATAGCCGTAGCCGCCATAAAACCCTGGCCCGTAATAACCCAATCCGATACTTAAATGACTGTGGCCATGACTATGACCGCCGACATGCCCGCCGCTACGCGCCCAAACGGAATTGCTTGCCAGGATTACCACAAGTGCAACGACCAGATACATCGGTTTAACAGTTCGCATAGAAGCTCCACTGATGAGTTATGCTGCAAGATGCTTTTTAGACTGATACATAAGTGCAGAATTCAATTGGTGTTGAAGATGATAAAACAAAATCAACGCTGCCGCTTCTGGTTTCAGTCCACTTCACACCGGGCTTAGCCGCCTCAATACTATTCAATCAGCAGCCAGGTACTCAGCCCGCAAAGCTTTTTTATCGATTTTGCCCACGCTGGTTTTGGCGATGGTATCGACTTGCTTGAATTTCGTCAGCAAGGCATGTTTTGAAATCAATCCGCGCTCGATGGATAGCCGCATTTGCTCATGCACGGCCGATTCACTGAAAATCGATTGATCCACGGCCAGCAATGCCAGCGGACGTTCTCCCCAGCGTTTATCCGGCACGCCGATGACGGCCACTTCTTTGACACCGGGCACCTGCGATAAGGCATTCTCGACTTCCAGCGACGACACCCATTCACCGGCCACTTTGATGATATCTTTTAAACGATCGGTAATGTGCAGATAGCCATCCGGATCGATCACGCCGATATCCTGGGTATGCAAATAACCGCCCTGCCAGAGCGCTGCACTGGCTTCCGGGTTAGCGAGATAACCGTCCGTTAACCAAGGCGCGCGCGCCACGATCTCACCGCTGCTTTGTCCGTCATGCGGTTGCAGCCGCATGGTTTCATCAACGATTTTTAGCTCTACCAGCGGTATCGCACGCCCGGCGGAGCATAACGCAGCCAGCGCATCATCCGGCGCGGAAGCTTGCAGGCTGTCGCCGGTCAGTTGGGCCAGCGTCAATATGGGCGCCGTTTCCGATAACCCATAACCGGCAAAGCAATCGACCCCCATTGCCAGCGCTTGCTTAGCCAACGCATGCGGCAACGCCGATCCGCCGATGACGACTTTCCAGCCGCGCAGATCCGTGGCGGATGCTTGTGCCGCCGAGAGTATCATTTTTAATAAAGTAGGCACGCAATGCGAACAAGTCACTTTTTCTTCACGAATCAATTTCAGTAGGAGATCGGGGGCGTAACGTCCGGGATAAACCTGTTTGATACCGAGCAGCGTGGCAATATACGGCATACCCCAGGCATGCACATGAAACATCGGTGTCAGCGGCATGTATACATCCTCGGCATGCAAGCGCTGATGGGCCGCCGGTGCCGCCAGCGCCATACCGGCAGCGAGCGTGTGCAACACCAACTGCCGGTGCGAGTAATAAACCCCTTTGGGCGCGCCAGTCGTACCAGTGGTATAGAAAACCGTCGCGCGGGTATTTTCATCGAAATCGGCAAAATCAAAAGATTCCGTTTTATCCGCCAACCAGGATTCATACTCGCCGTCAAACTGCATGTCAGTATGCGGCAGCACTGCGCCATCGGCGATAACGACAATCTTCCGTATACCGGATAATTCCGCGCGTATGGCTTCGATCACCGGGATGAAATCGGCATGCAACAATAGCAGCGCAGCGCCTGAATGATTCACGGTATACGCAATCTGCGCCGGAGTCAGCTTGGTATTGACCGTCATCAGAGTCGCACCGTACATCGGGATGGCAAAATAGCATTCCAGATAGCGGTGGCTATCGTGATCCATGACGGCGATGACATCACCTTGCTCGAAACCATCGGCTGCCAGCGCCGCCGCGAGCTGATTGATACGCGCGTACACCTGACGGTAAGTCAAGCGCAACTGATCGCGATAAACAATTTCCTGTCCGGGCGCGTTCGCCAACGGTGTATGCCAAAGCTGTTTCAGTAGAAGTGGATAGGCTGTCATTTTTTTACGAGTTGAGCGTTTCAATAATGATATCAATCAAGAATACCATCTTGCCATTCAAGATTAAGCGGTCTTTATCTGCTAAATTTCAGTTGGGGAGCCGAATAGCCAAGCTATAATGCTCAGCAAACCAATCTTTGCGTATTTTTTACCTTTTTTACGGCACACTGAGAAAGCGTGAAGCCTTTCATTCCAATACGATAAAAGCCGAACTCAGCGAACATGAATGTCTGGACAAAATACCTGCTTCTGTTCAAGACCGTCGAGGCAAGGCGTTTTGCCGCCCTGTTCGCCATCATTTACTTCGCGCAAGGCATGTCGGCATTGACCGATCAAACCATCTCGATCACCTTCAAGGATCAAGGTTTTGAAGCCGACGATGTAGCCGCTTTTTTTCTGTTGGCATCGATTCCCTGGTTCATCAAACCCCTGTACGGGTTGATCTCGGACTTTCTGCCGCTCTTCGGTCAACGGCGCAAGAGTTATATGCTGCTGACTTCATCGTTGGCGTGCGGAGCGGGTTTGGTCGCCGCATTGACCACGCAGTATAGTTATTGGGAACTCGCCATCCTTTATACGATTATGGGGTTCGGTCTGGCGTATAACGATGTACTCAGCGATGCGCTAATGGTGGAAAACGGTAAATTGCATGGACTGACTGGCGCTTTCCAGTCGGTGCAATGGATCGCGATCACCACGGCATCGATCTTTGTCGGCTTGCTTGGCGGATATTTTGCCGAACACCGTGACTTGCACACGGCGTTTGCCGTCTCAGCGATATTTCCGTTTACTGTACTGCTGATGGCAATCTTCTTCGTGCGTGAGAAAAAGTACGTGCATTCGGGACCTGAAGCGTTCCAGGAAACCTGGATTGCACTGCGGGAAGGATTTGGAGAGCGCTCGATATGGCTGGTCGCGGCCTTTATTTTTCTCTTTAATTTCAGCCCGTCATTCGGCCCGGCGTTTTTCTACTATAAAACCGATACACTGGGCTTCAGCCAGCAATACATCGGTATCCTGAGCTCCATCGACTCCACCTTCAGCATCATCGGTGCGATGATCTATGCAGCGCTGTCGCGCACGGTGCCGCTGCGGCGCATGATCAACATCGCGATCGGTCTGTCGGTAATCACCTTGCTGGCGTACCTGGCTTATCGCGGAGAAACATCCGCGTTGTTCATCCACATGATCTGGGGCGTCACCAACATGATCACCACCCTGGCGTTCCTGGATCTTGCCGCCCGGGCCTGCCCAAAACGGGCGGAAGCCACTTTTTTCGCATTGCTCATGTCGATTTTCAATTTTGGCACACTGGCTTCGCAGAATATCGGGGCGCAGTTGTACACTTCGCTCGGCGAGGGATCGTTCGCGTACACCTGGCTGGTAACCATCTCGACCTGCACGACCGCCGCCATCTGGCTGTTCGTGCCGCTGATTCACATCGAACGCATCGAAGCACGCGCCCGCGACGATCAATCAAGCCAGCGCTGAATTGCTTAAGCGCTGTTCGCATTCCATGATCGAGTGCAGCAGCTATCGAGTTTGGTAGTAAAATACCCGCCGTCTTATGCCTCGATCAATCATCGAGCTATTGATACACAACCCATCCAACACTGAGGACTCAGATCATGTATGTCACCATTGTCTATGTTTCAGTCAAACCGGAAAAAATCGATGCATTCAAGGCTGCTTGCCGGTTAAATCACGAAAACTCCATTCGCGAACCGGGCAACGTGCGCTTTGACATTCTGCAATCCACGGACGATCCGGCAAAATTTGTATTTTACGAAGCCTACAAAACCCAGCGGGACGCGGCTGCGCATAAAGAAACCGCGCATTATCTGGCCTGGCGCGATACCGTGGCGGATTGGATGGCCGAGCCGCGCAAGGGCATCGTTTATGACGGTTTGTATCCGATCGTGAGCGGCCAATGACACCATTCTCCATCGCCCGATTGCCGCGCATCGAATTTGGCGCAGGCGCCTTACAGAAACTACCGGATATTATCGCGAGTTATGGCGCGCGCGTCCTGCTGATTACCGGCGCGCGTTCCTTTACCGATACTGGACATTGGTCCTATTTGATTGATCAGCTTGCGCAACGCGCAATCGGCTGGCAGCACTGCACAGTAGCGGAAGAGCCCTCTCCTGCTTTGATCGATGATCTCGTCAGAACTTATGCCAATGATCGTTTTGCGGCCGTGGTTGGCATCGGTGGCGGCAGCGCATTGGATGCCGCCAAAGCCGTAGCCGGACTATTACCAGTACAACGCTCGGTAATGGATTACCTGGAAGGCGTCGGCCCGGAATTACCCTACCAAGGTCCTGCCATCCCGTTCATCGCCGTACCGACGACTGCCGGTACCGGTAGCGAAGCGACCAAAAATGCCGTACTCAGCGTGCAAGGCGAAAACGGTTTCAAGAAATCTTTCCGCCACGACAAATTGGTCGCCGAATACGCCATCGTCGACCCGGACTTACTGGCCAGTTGCCCGGCCAGTGTGATCGCCGCCAACGGCATGGACGCGCTGACGCAATTGCTGGAATCGTACGTATCGACAAAATCCAATGCATTCACCGACGCGCTGGCCATCAGCGGCCTGCAAGCCGCCCGCGATGCGCTGATTCCGCTTTACCGTCAACACGGCGACCTGGCGCGCCATCGCGAAAAAATGGCGTACGCCGCCCTGCTCTCCGGCATCACACTAGCACAAGTGGGCTTGGGCTCGGTGCACGGCCTGGCTTCGCCGCTCGGCGCTTTCTACCCGATCCCGCACGGCGCCGTCTGCGGCACCCTGGTCGCAGCCGCCACCCGCGTCAATATACACAGCTTATTAGCGCGAGAACCCAACAACCAAGCACTGGCGAAATATTTACACGTTGCGGAAATTCTCTGTGAAAAACGCTTTATCGACCCGGAAACGGCTTTTAATGCCCTAATCGATTTGTTGACACAATGGACCGACGAACTCGCCCTGCCACGCCTCTCGCATTACGGCTTGCAGGAAGCCGGACTCGACAAAGTCATCGCCAATTGCCGCGGCAACAGCATGAAAACTAATCCGATTGTGTTGAGTGATGAGGGAATCAGGCAGATTTTGTTGGAGCGGTTGTAGGAAATAACGATTATCGCTTAGTAAGTTTCGGGCCGACGTAAACTACATACAAAGGTTCATTTCCACTTATAGGAAAAGAAAAATGAATACGGAACTGAGGAGTTTTTATTTTTCCATGCCAAGTACAGAATAAGGTTTCACTTTCATTCTCTGGGTGACTGAAAGTAAGCTCTGCTTTAAATTCAGTTTTTTCACTATCTGAGGAGTCAGTAAACCAAGCCTTGTTACCTGTAAAATGATTCTGATAAATCTCATGTCCTTCAGCCGTCCTCTGTCCTTGGGTATCAAAACAACTTTTCAACTTATCCAAAATTTGCAAAAGCTCAACAATGCGTTGAGCTGCACTACTAACAAAGGGATGCCCGCGCAATGGTTTAAAGCTATCAGCAGCAAAAATTAAGTTGGCACAACGACCTCGCATAGTTGAAGCCAGTTGTTCCCAAGATTGTATTAATGGCGAAGATACTTGTAGAGCAGTTTCAAGTGTGTTGGTTTTCCAATGATTAAAAACATCGATATCTGTTATTTGGTCATCGCGATACCAAACAACACGTATCGGCGTAAACAACCAATCTGAAGTTGCTAAGCTAATTAATTGATATTCACTTCCACTAAAACAACGATACGCAGCTTCTCCTAAGGCCGTATCGGTCACTATCTGTTTTTGGGATTCAAAATAATCATCTGGCCCATGATTGCGACTATCTTCCCAGAATGGCCCATATTGTGTTAGCCATCCCATTATTGCTCTGCGCTCATTTTGGTCAAAATACATGACAGCCTGCTGCATTGTCATTTCGTAAGTAACCTTAGCCAATACTAAATTTCGATGGCAATACAACTCACGCCCAAACTGCTGCACCTTATTTCGCATGCGCATAATAGAACGGATGGCATTTTGAAAGTCATGGATACTTGCAAATTGCCCATGAAGAGACAAATCATTTAGCAGAACTTCCATCATTCCCATCCAGCAAAGTAATTCATGTCTTTATCAAATTGATCAAAGAATCCATCTGGCCATGAATTAATATTCCCTCTCTCATCTATTTGTGGACTAACTACTTGTGCTATATCAATAGAAGAGCTTGATCTAAAAAAATGCAGTGCAATCTTTTCTGGTTGAATCCGGCCCGATTTAACGAATCGACGAATACCATTAAGTACATGATCACTATGCGTTTCCACGATAACCTGTATCCCAGCATTAGCAATTTCTGCTAAAAATTGCCCCATAAACATCTGCCCTGCAGGATGCAGATGTACCTCTGGGTTTTCAATCAACAGGATGTCCTCTTCAGCAGCAGAGAGCGCGGCGATCACGATAGGTAATACTTGCGTAAGGCCAAAGCCTACGTGGATTGGACGGTGAAAATCTGTCGCATCGGAAGTACGTAATCCTAGTGTGACAGCATTCACTCTCGGAACCTGCTGCACCTCTAACCCGCACCCTGGAAAAAACATCTGCATACGCGCTTCAAGTTGATGCAAACGTTTATTTATTACATCTTGAATAACCAATCCATCCAAAACGGGTTCGTCTCGCCCCCAATGCAGCACACTCACTGCATGTTCACCTGCGGGTCCAACAACAGAAGCAATTTGACGATCTTCAAGCGCATAAACTTCACGCGGACCGATACGCTCGGCAGTAATGTAGGTAAGGTTTTTTAGACGATTAGCCAATGATGTAGTGAGTTCAGGCGAAAGCAAATGACGTAAACGTTCTGGTTGATTAATGCAATCCTGATCTACCATTACATGATCAACCGACATAGACAGTTCAGATCGCTCTCCACTAAAACTCCACGAATACGTTTTGTGATGGTCTATTACACCAATACTAAGGCTTTTTCTGCCATGAAGTTTATCAACAACATCTGAAACCGTGCCTAATTTTATAGCTTCCCCGTTTAACATCAATCGTGTAGACCACTCGTGTTCACGCATTGTCTGATGAAGTAAGACTAAAGCTTGTAATACTGATGATTTGCCCGATGCGTTAGTTCCTGATAAAAGTGTTAGATGTCCGAGAGGTAATCGAAGTAACTCAAAACATTTGAAGTAACGAAGATCAAGACGCGTTAGCACCAAACACCTCCTTAAACATTTTTTGAGTTGCTTCAAAACGAAACTTCACATTACTAGTGCTGTTTGGGCCATAAGTAATGGAAGAAACAAAAGCATCATCCTCAAGTAAGATATAAAAATAGGATTTAAGATCATCCGCATATCGCCTTACTTGATCATTGGTATATTGAGCCAATCCTGTGATCATAACATCCCAAAGTGAAGCATTTAGGATCCCCCGTTTGACTTGTCCAGGTATATGCTTGCGGAAAGCATGCTCATTAAAAAGCATAAAATTGTTTTGTAGAGAATTTTGAAATTCATTGGAGAGCTTGAATAACGATGCCTCATCAAATTTATTCATTTCTTTTAATGCCATAGCGAGCCATTCGTCCATATCACCCTTATATGCATTAAGTGGCAATATTCGGAATGCACAAAAGCGATTAACAAATTCTTTATCTCGCATAGTTTTGGCTGAAAGACTGTCTCCTGTTGCTTTTATGAAAAGATCTTTTTTAGCTTCTTCTTTCAGAAATTTAGTGGCTTTCCCGTCATACAAACAGTTACGCATTTGTTGTCTGGTCAATGGCACACCACTATTTACGCGTTCAAAGATATCTAACCTTGCTCGATCAGGCACCTTGGCATCAATAATGTAAAGAATTAAATTACAATCTTCGACTCGGTTCTGAAGCTTAGGAGAAAGATTTTTAAAGAACTTATTATCTAATTCAGTTTGTTGTGGAAGCTTTAATCGAAGTTCGTTATTTACAAAACGATCAAAAGTTGAAAGCCTTTGCAAACCATCAACAACAATCATTCTGCCGTGATCGTCCTCGCCTAAATAGAATACAGGTAACGGTATTCTCATCAACACAGATTCGATCAGCTTACTTTGTTTATCTTCCGACCAGATAAAATCACGTTGAAAGTCTGGGTCCATAACATAACCACCCGATTTAATTCGACGTAATACATCATGAACTGTTCGTGGTTCATTTCGAATTAGTAGTGTGTCGATTGGGTAATCACCCAAAGAGGCATCTTCATCATTACCAAGACCTTCGATTTCTTCTTTATCAGAATTCATATTTTCAGTAATCACTTTACTACCGTTTATTAAATTGTCTATTCAAAGTAGACACCTCTGCTAAATCCTATCGCTTATATCATAAAGAATCATCTGCTATAAATTTATCTAGTAGACGATATTTTTCCCACAATTAATGCCAATAGTATCAATAAACCAAGAAAAAATTATCTATACCAAGACCTCGACTAAAAAATCCGCAATCGATCGATAAGCCCGACTCGCCGCCACTTCCTTGTACACCGTGCCAAAGCCAGGATTATTAGCTTTCGGGTTGGTGAAGGCGTGCATCGTTCCGCCGTAGACGTGCACTTGCCAATCGGCGTTGGCGCGGGTCATTTCGGTCTCAAACGCTAGCACTTGTTCGGGCGGCACCATCGGGTCGTCGTGGCCGTGCAGGCAGAGTATTTTGGCGATGATGGTTTCGTTGGGAACATTGCCCGGCGCGAAGATACCGTGGATGCTGATCACGCCTTTGACATCCGCGCCGGAGCGTGCCAGTTCCAGCACGCATAGACCGCCGAAGCAGTAACCCATTGCCGCAACTCTTGATGCGTCCACTTGGGGCAGTTGCCGCACGGCGTGCAGCGCGGCGTTGATTCTGCGGCGCAGCAATGCCCGGTCTTGCGCAAACGGCGCCATCAACGCGCCGTTTCTGTCCGCGTCGCCATCCGCACCGAAGATGCCTTTGCCGTACATATCCAGCGCAAAACCGGCGTAACCCATATCGGCGATTCTTTCAGCGCCCTTACACGCCAGCTCGCGCCGCCCGCTCCAGTCGTGCGCCACCAGTACAGCAGGTTTCGGCGCGCCGGTTTCGTGATACGCCAGATAGCCTTCGAGTGGTGTGCTGCCATCCTGATAATCGATCGTTTTTGTAATCATGTTGCCTCCTTTACTTGAAAGCAGTGATAATCTCACTGCGTGCCTCAATACATCCCTAATAATTGACCCAAAGGACTTGATCATGACCAACACACTTAAACAAGTTGCAGTCAGTGTTTCAGCGCTATCGCTGTGCTTATTATCCACCTTGTCTTTCGCGCAGGATTTCCCCACACAAAAGGTTTTACCGCTGGAATTATCAACCCAGGCGGCGATGGCGGCAATCAAAAAATGTCACGACGATGGCTTCAAAGTCAGCGTGGCGATTGTCGATCAATCCGGCTTGCTCAAGGTGCAATTGAAAGCCGACGGCGCCGGGCCGCACACGTTGGATAGCAGCCGCCGCAAGGCCTACACCGCCAACAGCTTGCGCGATTCGACGCACAAATACGCCGTGCTGGTCGCGCAAAAGCCGGAGTTGCAAAGTTTGACGCGCTTGAACGAGAATATTTTGTTATTGGGCGGCGGCTTCCCGATCAAGATTGGCGGTGAAGTGGTCGGTGGCATCGGTGTCGGCGGCGCGCCGGGCATTGAGTTCGATGAAGTCTGTGCAAGTGCGGCGCTGAAAGTGCTGAAAGCCGATGAAACGTATGAAAAGAAATAAGCTGTGATTATTTCCGCGTCATCATGGCGGCATACGCGATGAACATCTCTTCCAGAAACAAGCGCGGATTCAGCGGATGATGCGATAACTGCTGCTTGGCGTTAAGCCCCCGGGTGAAGGCCACACACCCGGGCAAATCCATGTGCTGGCTGAGCGCCTGGATGGCCGGTAACTGTTTCACGTAGTAGCGGATTTTTCCGCTGGTGCGATAGCTGACCAGGTCGTAACACCATTTTTGCAGCCAATTGACGACGATGGATAGATTGGTTTGTTGCAAAGCTTCCGCCAGGGACAGCGGATCCAACCGGCTGGGATGGCCGATTTGCTCGATGAATTGCCCGTATTGCGCTGCATTTTCTCCTTTAGCCAGCAGCAGCGCGGTTAACGGAGAAAAACCGGCGGCCGCCAGACTGGCTTCAGGGTCGCTGACTTCCTGCTGTTTTAACCAAGCTAGCGCTGCCGCCGCATCCGGTAGCGGCATCGCGATTTGCTGGCAGCGGCTGCGGATGGTCGGCAACAAACGCTGCGCTTGATGCGTCACCAGCAGAAACAATACCTGCTCCGGTGGCTCCTCGAGTTTTTTCAACAGTGCATTGGCTGCCGCGCTGTTCATGGTTTCCGCCGGATAAATCAGGATGATTTTGAGACCGTTCTGATGCCCGCTCATGTAGACAAAGTCGGTCAGTTTGCGGATTTGCTCAACGCCAATTTGCTGGCTGGCGCTTTTTTTCGGTGCGGCGCCGCCGGATTTTTCTTCACTGTCTTCTTTTTCAGCACTACTATCTGAATTGGCGAGCAACGCTTCCGGCATGACCTGATAAAAATTGGGATGGCTAGCTTGCTCAAACCAGCCGCAACTCAAGCACGCTCCACACGCTTTTTGTCCGGTTGCTGGTGCTGTACACAGTAATGACTTCGCTAATTGACGGGCAAATTCGTATTTACCGGTGCCCTTTTTGCCTTTGAGCAGCAGCGCGTGCCCCTGGAATTGACGGCTGTGCGTCAATTTCTGCCAGATATCGTGTTGCCAGCTATAAATATCAGACATTGTTCAACAAAGGCCGCAATGTCTGTTCAACTGCCGCTTTGACTTCCGCTAAGGATTGGCTGCTGTCGATGATTTTAATGCGGCCGGGAAACTGCCGGGCCCGGTCCAGATACGCTGCGCGCACACGCTGGAAAAACTCCGCTTTTTCTTGCTCGAATCGATCTATGCTTCCCCCTTGACTGACACGTTGCTGCCCCACTTCCACCGGCACATCGAAATACAGCGTCAAATCCGGCTGCAAAGCGCCCTGCACCCAGTGTTCGAGAATTTCCAGTTTAGCGGTATCCAGTCCCCGTCCGCCGCCTTGATACGCAAAGCTGGCATCGGTAAAGCGGTCCGATATGACCCATTGACCTTTCGTTAACGCGGGCAAGATCACTCTTCCAAGATGCTCACGGCGAGCAGCGAACATCAACAGCGCTTCCGTTTCAGGGTAAATCATGAACGATCCATCAAGCAATATATCGCGCAGCTTTTCCCCCAAAGCGGTTCCACCCGGTTCGCGGGTAACCACAGAGGGGATTCCCACACGCTGCAATAGCTCGACAATCCAGGCCAGCTGCGTCGATTTGCCCGCGCCGTCGATGCCTTCCAGCGTAATGAATTTACCTTGCTTCATGCGATTCCGGTTTTCAAGTTTTATGAAGGTACGCTACCATGCGCGATCAGTTAATTATCGGCTTATTTTAACGCATGCCAATCGATGCCGCAGGTCTTCTGGATTCCGCTCAATTTATCGCTTCGCCCAATTGCGATGAACGCCCGGCGGGCACGGAAATCAGCTTACTGGTGATCCACAATATCAGTCTCCCGCCAGACGAATTCGGCGGCGACGGCGTAATCGAATTGTTCACCAATCAAATCGACCCGCAGGCACATCCTTATTATCAAACGTTACAGGGATTGAAAGTCTCAGCGCATTTCTTTATCCGCCGCGATGGCACGATCATTCAGTTTGTGCCTTGTATGCAACGCGCTTGGCATGCCGGTGTTTCGCAATGGCAAGGCCGGGAACGTTGCAACGATTTCTCCATCGGTATCGAGCTGGAAGGCAGCGACACCACACCGTTTACCGATGCGCAATATACCGCTTTGGCTGCTCTGACACAGTGCTTGTGCGATCACTACCCGGTCAAGGATATCGCCGGACACTCCGACATCGCCCCCGGCCGCAAAACCGATCCGGGGCCTTGTTTCGATTGGCGGCGCTACACCGCCGATGTAAATCGCGGCGATTTATTCCTTGCGGCCAGGCATATCTCAATCGGCCATGAAAAACTGTAGCACTGCTTTGCTTGGATCAACAGCTTTATGGTTCGCCAAACAGAAGAAATTTTAAGACAGAATCTAATCTCAGTTTGATGTTTCATTCATTGCATGGTCGTCATGTCAAAACGGACTCCTAGCGCTGTTATGCTGGAATTCCTGTTATTACTCCACCTCCATGAATAAGTGATATTAGAACGCAGTCCCTTGCCATGCATACAAAAATAACTTGATCAAGATTATTTCTGTATGCACAATATGTGCGTGAAAATCACATTCGATCCCGCCAAAGATGCTGTCAATATCACCAAACATGGCGTATCAATGGCGCTGGCTTCTGAACTTGATTGGGAATCCGCTCAATTGTGGCAGGATACGCGCATGGAATACGGTGAAGTACGCATCATCGCCCTCGCGCTCATCGAAACACGCTTATTTTATGTGGTATTTACCGACCGCGGCGACTATCGCCGCATTATTAGCCTGCGCAAGGCAAATGCTAGAGAGATTAAACGCTATGTATCTCAAGACTAAATCAGGCAAAAGAGTGTATCTACCGACCCCGGAAGAAGATGCTGCCATCAACGCAGCCGCGATGTCCGATCCGGATGCTTTACCGCTAACCGATGCCGAGTTTGCGAAATTGAAACGAGTAGGCCGGCCGCGCGCGGCTGTAACCAAAGAACGAATCACCATCCGCTTATCGCGCGAAGTGGTTGAATCGTTCCGCGCTACCGGCAGCGGCTGGCAAACACGCATGGATGAAGCGCTCCTGGAGTGGATACGAGAGCACCGTCCATGATTTGCAGGTGAAACGAAAAACCGTTCACCTTCATGAATATGTGGTAGCTATCACATTCCAGTCGCAGTTGCGCACAAAACCGCTTTAACTCCTTTGACACAGTGCTTATGCGATCGCTACCTGATCAAGGATCGCCGGATACTCTGACATCCCCTCCCGGCGCAAAACCGATCCGGGGCGTTGTTTCGATTGGGGAAGATACGGCAACGATCTGCATCGAGACTTGATTAATCAACCGACCAGCCAATAACACACCACCGTAATCACCGCAGCCCCAATAAAGTTAAGTACCAGGCCTTCCCGCGCCATGCTGGTCATCGGCACCAGACCGGTGCCGAACACGATAGCATTCGGCGGCGTGCCGACCGGCATCATGAAACCATAGCTGGCGGCCATCGCGGCTGGCAGCATCAGCAGCGCGGGATCGACATTGGCGGCTAGCGCAGCCGGACCGAGAATGGGCATCAACAGAACGGTGATGGCCGTATTACTCGTTATTTCAGTCAGAAAAGTAACCGATAGTGCAACGAATACAATGATGATCAACGGATGCAGACCGGACAAAACGGACAACTGCTCGCCCACCGCTTGCGACAATCCGGTTTCCATGAATGCCTGCGCAATCGCAATCCCTCCGGCAAACAAAATCAAAATACCCCACGGCACCTTGACCGCGGTATCCCAATCCAGCAACTTACCGCCACGGCCGTTCGGAATCAAAAACATCACCACCACGGCGAGCAATGCCACCGTCGCATCGGTCGCGCCTTTCAAACCCAGCCAGACGCTCCAGCCGCCGAACGGCTCATTGCGCGTAACCCACGCCAGCACGGTCAAACCGAAAATCAGCAGCATGCGCCATTCTTCCGCACGCCAAGGTCCAGCGGGCGGCATCGTCAATTCACCTGTATGCCGTAACTGCCGGGTCAGCCACAATCCGGCCAGCGGCACCATCAACACCACCACCGGCACGCCCCAGCTCATCCACTGCGTAAAACTCACCGTAATCCCGGTAAAACTCTCGTACTCGCGCATGAACACCAGATTCGGCGGCGTACCGATCGGCGCCCCCAATCCGCCGATACTGCTGCCGTAAGCAACCGACAACAACAACGGAATAGCCAGTTTTTTGTCGCCACTCTGCGCAATCACAGCCAGTGCCAGCGGCAACATCATCAACGTGGTGGCGGTATTGGAAATCCACATGCTGATGAATGCGCAGGCGCACAAAAACCCGAACACGATACGCCGGCTACTGTGCCCGCCGACTATCTTGATCAACCCAAGCGCCAGCCGGTGATGCGCGCCGGAATGCGCCAGCGCCGCCGAGATCATGAAACCACCGAGCATCAGCAACACCATATCGTCACCGTATGCTCGCGCAATGTCCCCCTTAGTCAGCACCCCCGTCAGCGGAAACACCGCCAACGGAATGATCGACGTCACCGGAATCGGAATCGGCTCAAAAATCCACCAGACGACACACAGTGTTACGATGGCGCCAGCCCAGCAGGCTTTGGCGTCCCAGCCGGAGGCGTTCATGCTGATGGCCAGAGCTATGGCGAAGCAGGGACCGAGAATAAGCGACCAATACCGGATCATAGTTTTTTGGTAATTCTTTATATTTCCACTTGTGCAGTTAAATTACTTCCGGCGAAGCTGAGAGCTTATCCCACTGAATTATTCATGAATACCCCCTGAGTGACAGGACCAATGCCTAGAATCCTCCCAACATTAAAGAATTACAGTAGAGTTTTCTATCAAAGAACGAATCACCATCCGCTTATCGCGCGAAGTGGTCGATACGTTCCGCGCTACCGGCAGCGGCTGGCAAACACGCATGGATGAAGCGCTCATGGAATGGATACGTGAGCATCGCCCGTGACTGGCAAGTGAAACGACAAGCTATTCATTATCATGAGTTCACGATGTCAAGACATGCCTCCCTGCTTACTGCTTGGTCTAGCAGTTCCAAGATGAGGTTCTCATTCATTCGATTGGGTGGCATTGCGAAGCTACAACTTCTTGTCCTCGCACAGCATGCACCTTTTGAGTTGATTCACAATTCTTTGTTGGTTCATTTTTTTGCGTCATTGCGTAATAAGTAGTAGCGATACTAATGAAAATACTGGCTATACCCACAATTAAAAGCCTTTTATTTATGCGAAATTGTTTAGTTTTCCAAATTTCATCAATACTCGTAAAAAAGGAATTGTAATTTTCAACTAAATTGTTTGCTGCCAGAACAAGATCATCATGTTTAGTTAAGTATTTTAATCTACGAATGGCTGCTATACCCGTATGGGTAGAGATATGTGAACTTAGTAAAATTCCCAAATTAAGATGAGGCAAGCCAAGTTTTATTCTTGAAACAAAATTTGCAAAATTAACTATTGAGTTAACATCAATCTTAACTTTATTTTTTTCATTCTGAAATTCATACAAAAATTTCTTTCCTTTTTCATCGCCCTCTTCTGTAACTCTCTTAATAAAATCCCTCGTATATTTAGTAGATGCAAGGATTGAAGTGATCACCAATAGAACGATTTCTATCACATGAAGTTGAAAAGATTTGGAATCACGATCTTCTCTCACAATACATGCCCACCCTCTACGCCCCACAAATACAATACTCGGGCCAGGATGATATAAGTTTCGTCTAGGTAGCTCACGCTCGAGATATAACTCAGGGTCATTAAAATTATCTAAAAACTCCTTAGTTATTCTGGCGCATGCAAGTGCAAGCTGCATCTCTCTTTCTCTATGGATTCTTGCTGCTGTTTTATTTTCAGATTGCCTGCCAATATGTCGGTTCGACAAATCAATTACTGTACCAATGAATGGAGTAGTAGTTATAAGGCACGTATGAAAATTAAATCTCCCATCTTTATAGGAACGGAATGAATTTAAGGCAGCATCATTCAAATCATCAATTTTTTCCGTTTCATAAAAATTAGAGTTATGTTTAGTGCAATGAAACCTAATTTCTTCTTCTTTACCCGTAGCTAGAGATATTCCTGTCATTTGATGCTTATTTAAATAATTCACTAAATTTTGTTCAATCACATTCATGATTTTCCCAGCGAGCTTCATCATCGAGCAAGAATTATCATCGAGATTAGCCAAATCATCTTTGTTATCAATTTGCTTTGATCTGGTAATTAATTCTACATATTTAAAATCATCCAATTCCTCTTCGTTAGTTAATCTAAGAGTAACTGCTAGTATCCCATTTTTAAAAAGAGTGAATTCCAAAGGTGAAAAGCCCAAATCTTTTACTTCTTCTAATTTTTTAGCGAACTTATCAGCATCAGTATTATGAGTGGACAATTCTCGATAATAAGTACATGGAAGTCTTGAAAGTTTTATTGGTGGTTGAGAATTTCCCAATACTTTTTCATTTAAAGACACAATATAGTCATCTTTGGCATGAAAATGTACAGCGCAAATAATAGGTATTGGGTTATCAAAAAAAGCAGACTCATATAACCGAGATCCTAAAAGCTTCCTTTTTTCAAAATTCTGATCCTCTGATGGGATAGTGAATTTTTGTATTTGCGCTCCAATATTATAGAAAAATACAAATTGTGTTTCTATGCTATGCTTCGATAACTTAATAGAGGTTGTTGGTTGCATATCAAAAATTGCTCAATAACACAAAAGGATCATATCTTGACATAACAATATCAATCACAAAATTGACTTGATCAAATCTTAGGTGCGAGTCCATGTTCCAATTCATAACCGATTATTTACCCGAGCACCACCCGATAATTAGCCACCAACCGGCACTCCCCACCCGGCGCAACTTCAACAACATCATCCGCCGCATTAGTCGTTTCCACGCACAGCAGACGCTGGTAATCGTGATCTTCCAGATCCGCCATATCCTTGGCAATTTTCTCCCAGGGATTCCACACCACCGCGGTTTTACTGCCTTGCGAGGTGATCTGGATGCGGCGGTTCAAGGCTGCGTCGTCGATGGTCAGGGTATTGCCGACGTTCAGATAGATGCGGTCGACTTCGGCATCGATGGTCACGTCACCGGATTGATGTTTTTGTGTGCTGCCACCACCGGCTTTGTCGAGATAATCGCAACCGGCCAGCCCCAATACTTTTGCGCGGGAGATGTCGCCGACCTTGAAATAAGTGTGAAACGCCTGAGTGATGGTGAATGCTTCCTTGCCGGTGTTGCGCGTGATCAATGACAGATTCAAGCTGTCGCCGATGACGATTTCCTGCCGCAGACTGAAGGCATGCGGCCAGATGGCTTGCGTTTCCGGCGTGTCGTCCAAACCAATGGTGACTTTGATGTCGCCATTGGCCAGTGCCTCGGTCGCCACCACATTCCAGCCGCGATTGCGCACGAAACCGTGCCCGGGGCGGCCTTTGCCTTCCGGATCGGCGCCGAACCACGGCCAGCAAATTGGCGCGCCGCCTTTGATCGCTTTGCCGTCCTGGTAATACGCTTTCGCGCTCAAGAACATTACATCTTCCGGTTCACCGGCGGGTTGATACGACAACACCTGACCGGCATGAATTGAAATCAGTGCTTTAGCTTTGGCGGTTTTCACTTGAATCATCGGCAGTCCGCCGTTGCCAGCGATAAATTCCACTTTGCCTGCGATGCCAAATTGCGTGTTGAGTTGTTCGATTGTCATGATATTTTCCTTTGTTATGTGGGCATCTCTAAAAATTCATATTTTGTTACAATACTTCGTTGATCACAAAAAATATTTCCTTACATATCAATCATATGCCGCGAAAATATTTTTTGCTCTCGCCTCGTCTTGTCTAAAACTCTGAATTTTTAGAGACGCCCACATGTTGATTAAAAATTAATCTTTGATCGGTGTCACCCGGCTGGCGGCAAGTTTAGCACGGCTGCGGGCTTCGCCGGTATCCGCGCCATTTGCGAGCGCAACGCCCATGCGGCGGCGTTTGAACGATTCCGGCTTGCCGAACAGGCGGATATCGCTTTGCGGTACTTGCAGCGCTTCGGCTACGCCGGAAAATGCGATGCCTTTGGCTTCGAGTTGACCGTAAATCACCGCGCTGGCGCCGGGTGCGAGCAGCGCCGTATCGACCGGCAGCCCCAAAATCGCGCGCGCGTGCAAGTCGAACTCGCTCTGTTTCTGGCTGCACATCGTCACCATACCGGTGTCGTGCGGTCGCGGGCTGACTTCGCTGAACCACACGTCGTCGCCATTGACGAACAATTCCACGCCAAAAATGCCCAACCCGCCTAAATCATCGGTGATGATCTTGGCGATTTCCCGTGCACGTTGCAGTGCCGCCAGGGACATCGCCTGCGGTTGCCAGCTTTCGACATAATCGCCATGCACCTGCACATGCCCGATCGATTCGCAGAAATGCGTTTGCACTTCACCATGCGTATCCAACGCGCGCACTGTCAGCTGCGTGATTTCATAATCAAAGTGGATCACGCCTTCGACGATGACCCGCCCCTGATCGACCCGGCTGCCGCTGGCGGCATAATGCCACGCCGCTTCCACCTCCCCGGCCTGATCGATACGCGATTGCCCTTTTCCGGATGATGACATGACCGGTTTGACGATGCAGGGATAACCGATTTTGCCGTCGATCGCGGCGCGCAATTCATCCAAACTATTGGCAAAAGCATACGGCGATGTCGGCAAACCGAGTGTTTCCGCCGCCAGACAGCGGATGCCTTCGCGATTCATCGTCAGTTTCGCGGCACGGGCCGTCGGGATCACGGTCGCGATACCGGCTTGCTCGATTTCGATCAGCATGTCGGTGGCGATCGCTTCGATTTCCGGCACGATGATGTCGGGTTGCTCCATTTCGACCAATGCCCGCAAAGCCTGACCATCCGCCATGTTGATGACATGCGCGCGATGCGCTACTTGATGCCCCGGCGCGTTGGCGTAGCGATCCACCGCAATGGTTTCAACGCCGAGGCGCTGCAATGCGATGATGACTTCCTTGCCGAGCTCGCCGCTGCCGAGCAGCATGACTTTTTTTGCCGATGCACTCAGCGGTGTACCGATGATTGATGGTGTTTTCATGTTGATGACTCCTGAATAGCGGTTCTTTTTTGATCCTGTTGCTGCAACGCCCACTGCACATGCTCACGCAGCATGTGCGATGGGTCGTCCGCGCGCGCTTGCAGTGCGCTGACGATTTCCGCGGAATACGGCGCATTGCCCAAACCGACGGCGATATTGCGCAGCCATTGCGTATGACCGATGCGGCGGATCGCGCTGCCGGCCAGTTTTGCATCGAATGTGGCTTGATCCCAACCGAATAACTCAATGAGCGACACATCGTCCATGCCATTACGCACATGAAAGTCGTTTTCGTTGGTAATTTTGGCAAATTTATTCCACGGGCATACCAATTGGCAATCGTCGCAGCCATAGATGCGGTTACCGATCAGCGGCCGCAATGGCTCGGGAATGCTGTCTTTCGATTCGATGGTGAGATAGGAAATGCAACGGCGCGCGTCGACTTGATACGGCCCGATGATCGCTTGCGTCGGGCAAATATCGATGCAGCGGGAGCAACTGCCGCAATAATCCCCCACCGCATCGTCGGCGGGCAGCGGCAAATCGATATACATTTCACCGAGAAAAAACATCGAACCGGCCTGGCGATTCAACAATAAGGTGTGCTTGCCGCGCCACCCCAGACCGGATTTCTGCGCCCAGGCCACTTCCATCACCGGCGCGCTGTCGGAAAATACGCGATATTGGAAGGTGCCGACTTCGCTGGTTATCCGGTCGGCCAATTTTTGTAGTCGCGCGCGGATCACTTTATGGTAATCGCGCCCCAGCGCATAGCGCGAAATGAAGGCCCGGTCACCGTCATGGATCACATCCCAGCTATTTTTGACAGCAGGCGGCGCATAGTTCATGCACACCGAAACCACCCGCTGCGTGCCGGGCTCAAGCTCGGCGGGCCGGGTACGTTTGGTGCCATGTTTCGCCATATAATCCATGTCACCGTGGTATCCTTGCGCCAGCCATTGAAACAGACCGGATTCCACCACCGACATATCCGCCTGCGCATCGGCGATGCGGACATCGTGAAATCCGAGTTCCTTGCCCCAGGTTTTGATGGCAGCCGCCAAGGCGGTGTAATCCGGCAATTTATTAGTTGAGGTATTTTCTTGCATAACGCTCGTTCGACAGATACTGAATCAGCACAAGGTGTTACCTGCTTTCTTGCAGATGAAGCGGCAACGCTGGCATTCGGTAAAAAACTGACTGCCTGCTTGCATTCCGGACTGGCCATTTATCTGAGCGGCAATCTCGGTGCGGGCAAAACAACCTTGACGCGCGGTATTCTACACGGCCTCGGATATCAGCATGTAGTCAAAAGTCCTACCTATAATTTAGTTGAAATCTATAAAATCTCTGCGTTATACTTGTATCACTTTGATTTTTATCGGTTCAATGATTACCTCGAATGGGAAGAAGCAGGCTTCCGCGATTACTTTAATTCAGACGCAATTTGTTTGGTGGAATGGCCTGAAAAAGCAGGCAATTTATTGCCGGAAGCCGATTTGCAGCTCATCTTCAGCATTCTTGACAACGGCCGCAGGATTGAAATCCGGGCTGGCACAGAGGCAGGAAAACAATGTTTGATACATTGGAACAACCCAAAAAGCGAGTGATTGCGTATTCCAATAGCAACACCTATGCTGCCGTCAAAAAAAACTTCCTGATATTTTTTATACTGGTCTTTTTCTGTTGCTGGATAGGTTCCAGTCAAACAGCGCTGGCCGCAGATACTACCGTTCAATCGGTTCGTGTCGGATTAACGCCGGATTACACGCGCATCACCCTGGAGTCCAATCAGCCGCTTGAATATGAATTAAGCATGCTGGAAAACCCGCACCGCGTGGTTATCGATTTAAGCAATACCAAACTCTCACAGGCGCTTTCGGCACTCCCGCAAAAGGTCGATGCGATTGATCCTTTCGTGCAGAAAATCCGCGTCGGGCAATATAAACCGCACGTCATCCGGCTGGTGTTCGATCTGAAAGCCAATGTCGTGCCGCGCACCTTTGTGATCGAGCCCAAGGAGAATTTTGCGCATCGCTTGATTCTGGATATCCATCATCCGGATAAAACCGGCAAGGCGGATCAGACTGCCCGCTCCGGTTCTGCTGCTAGCACGGATTTTGAAGCGGATGTTTTGGATGAATTGGTTGCCACGCTGGTGCAAGGCGGCGCCAAACAACCCAAAACCAGCCCGCAAGCCCCGCTTGTCTGGCCGCACGCGCCCAAGCCGCAGTTGAATCAAGCCAAGCAGAACAATAATTCTCCCGCTTCGTCTCCCACTGCGCAAAACCGCAAACCCAGCAAAGCTCCACGCATCATTATCGTCGCCATCGATCCCGGTCATGGCGGCAAGGATCCCGGTGCAGTCGGCAATCAGGGCACCTACGAGAAAGATGTAACCCTGGCGATCGCGCGAAAACTGAAAGAGCGGATCGACAAGGAACCCAATATGCGCGCCGTTCTGACCCGTGACGGCGATTATTACATTTCACTGCCGCAACGCCGCATTAACGCCCGGCGCGCCAATGCCGACTTGTTCGTGTCGATCCATGCCGATGCCAATCCCAAAGCGCACGCGCACGGTTCCTCGGTTTTCACGCTGTCCGAACATGGCGCCACCTCGACCACGGCAAGCTGGCTTGCCAACAAGGAAAACAGCGTTGATAGCGATTTGATGGGCGGCATCGATATCACCTCGAAATCAAAAGACATCAAGGAGCTGCTGCTGGATCTGTCGCTGAATGCGACTATCAACGATAGCGTGAAGCTCGCCGAATACGTTTTAAAACAGTTAGGCGGCATTAATCACTTGCACAAAAGAAATGTCGAGCAAGCGGGTTTCGCGGTGCTGAAATCACCCGACATTCCTTCCATCCTGGTGGAAACCGCGTTTCTCAGCAACCCCAAAGAAGAAGAAAAACTACGCAGCAAGGGCTATCAGGATAGAATGGCGGACGCGATGTTCCTGGGCATCAAAAAATACTTTTCGGATAACCCGGCGCTGGCGCGCGCTGCCGTTGCACAAACCAAATAGCGCCGTTGCATTCCCGTTTTTCCTGCCGCGCCCGCAATCCGATTCAACTGTTTTGCTGTAACACGTTACAATAACTGCTGTTAGCCGGTCAGATCAGAGTATCCTTCAAAAGGATATCCGGATTTTTAAAGAGTAAAAATTATCCCGATTGTTTATGACTATACTTGGCATTCCTATGAATGAACCCAAGCCAGAATTAATGCACACCAGCGATCCGCCTGCCAATACGATGCAACAATGGTTTCAGCTTTCCACCAGAGCTGGTCTCGCGCATATCGTTTTAACCGGTAACTATACGTTGACGGCGTTAGAGCCGATCCTCAAGTCACTCATGGATGAGCTGAGCAAGCAAGCCAAAAATCGCGATCTGCACTGGGATCTGACCGGCATCCAGCAAATGGATATCGCGGGCACGACCCTGCTGTGGCGTGCGTGGAAAGCGCAACGGCCGGAACATCTTCAGCTGCGCCCGGAACACGAAAAAATGTTTGCGCGTTTGGAGCAACTCCCAGCGATCAAAACGGAAACCCCATACCGGGATTTGCTCTGGCCTTTAACCGCTTTGGGCGGATTGGCCTTGCTGTTATGGCAACATGCCATCGGTCTGGTCAGCTTGATTGGCCAATTGCTGCTCGATGTAATTTATTTGTTCCGCAATCCGGTTTATATCCCCTGGCGCGAAATCTCCGCCAACTTATACCGCACCGGGGCGCAGGCGCTCGGCATTACCGCGCTGGTCGGGTTTCTGATCGGTATTGTTTTAAGTTATCTTTCTTCCAAACAATTACAGTTATTTGGCGCGGATATCTTTATTATCAACATATTGGGAATCAGTATCATCCGTGAACTGGGCCCCATGCTGGCGGCGATCCTGGTTGCCGGCCGCTCCGGGTCGTCCATGACGGCGCAACTCGGTGTCATGCGCGTAACTCAGGAATTGGATGCCCTGACGGTGATGGGCATCTCGCATAGCCAGCGTCTGATATTACCGAAAGTGCTGGGACTCGGTATCGCGATGCCTTTGCTGGTGGTGTGGACCAGCGCGATCGCTTTGCTGGGCGGCATAGTCGCTGCGGAATGGCAGTTAGGTTTGAACGCGCAATACTTTTTGTCAGCACTGCCGGATGCAGTGCCGATTGCCAACTTATGGCTCGGACTCGGCAAAGGGGCTGTATGCGGCATGGTCATCGCGCTCATCGCGTGTCATTTCGGTTTAAGGATCAAACCCAACACTGAAAGCCTGGGTGAAGGCACCACTTCTTCGGTGGTAACCGCAATCACCATGGTGATCATTATCGACGCCATTTTCGCCATATTGTTCTCAGACGTGGGGCTTACCTAGATGATGACAAAACCGGAATGCATCATCGAGATTGAATCGCTCTATACCCGTTTCGGAAATCATATCGTGCATCGCGATATCAATTTATGCGTTTACCGCGGTGAAGTACTGACACTGATCGGCGGATCGGGCAGCGGAAAAACCACGTTGTTACGCCAGATGCTGGGATTGGAAGAACCGTCGCAAGGCAGCGTCAAAGTTTTTGGCGGCACTCGTTCAAACGCTGACATCAATCCACACAGAAAAAATATCCGCAGCCGTTCAGGCGTGCTTTTTCAGCAAGGCGCATTATTCAGCGCGTTGACTGTATTCGATAATATTGCGCTGCCTTTGCGTGAATTGCACACCTTGAGCGAAGACGTGATCCGGGATCTGGTGATGGTTAAACTGAATATGGTGGCCATCGGACCCGAGCACGCGAACAAAATGCCCGCCGCCTTATCCGGCGGCATGATCAAACGCGTGGCGCTGGCAAGAGCGCTGGCATTGGATCCGGAAATACTGTTTCTGGACGAACCCACCGCCGGACTGGACCCCGAGCTGAGTGAAAGTTTCGTAGAATTAGTGCTGGCATTGCGCAGCGAAATGGATCTGACGATTGTCATGGTGACGCATGATTTGGATACATTGGTCGCGCTATCCGACCGGGTTGCCGTTCTAGCCGATCAACAAGTGGTTGTCATCGGCGCCTTGGACCAGGTATACCGCTTTCCGCATCCTTTTATCAATAGTTACTTCAAAAGCATACGGCATAAAATTGAGCAACAAAACAACTCGGAGCAAACATGGAAAACCGTGCCCATGCCCTCGTAGCAGGTATCTTTGTCATTTTTCTGAGCATCGCCATCGCTTTAGTGACGGTGTGGTTTAGTGGCAGCAACATTCAGCGCATCGATTATCTCGTCGTCACCAAAGAATCGGTGAGCGGGCTTAATCCGCAGTCGGCGGTGCATTATCGCGGTGTTAACATCGGTAAAGTTGAAAATATCGAATTTGATCCGGAGAATCAGCAGCAAATTCTTGTGCGTATTTCAGTGAACGAGAATGTCATACTCAGAAGCAGCACTTACGCGCAGTTGGGCTATCAAGGCGTTACCGGATTGGCTTACATTCAACTGAACGACGATGGCATCGGTACTGATCAACTGGCCCATGACGCGCGAATCCCGATGCGCCGTTCATTGCTCGACGAAGTCGCCGGATCCGGGCAGGACTTACTCACCAATGTCAATCAGTTAGTGTTAAAAATGAACCATTTGCTGAACGATGAGAATCAAGATCAAGTTTTCCATATTCTGCATAATATTCAAAAAGCCACGCGCAATTTTGATGGTATTGCCGGTCACTTGCAGCCTGTGCTCACCTCATTCACTGAACTCACAATCGAATCAGCGACGCTGGTTAAACGTCTGGATCAGATCCTGGGTGAAATCAATATAACCGTTGCCAAAATCAATCAGAAAGATGGCATTTTTGACAGCTTGTCGCACAGCACGCAAGAACTGGCCATGACGATTCCTGAATTGCGCAATGCCAGTCACAGCATTGCCCGTAGTTCGCATAATTTTGATAAGGTTTTGCATCAATTGGAAGAAAACCCGCAAAGTTTATTATTTGGCCGCCCTTCCCCCTTGCCGGGTCCTGGAGAAGCCGGTTTTGTGTCCCCCAAGGAGTAAGCCAATGACCAGAATACTCTTGTTGCTCGCCATCATCTGCCTGCTGCCGGGTTGTACTGTTCTGCATAAATCGCAATCCACAGCTGTGTACGATTTTGGTATCCAGACACCAGCGTTATCCCAGCCATCGGTTCAGCCCGCCCAGCTGCGGAAGAATAGCTTGCTGGTTACGGACACGACAGCGCCGGTATGGCTGGATAGCAAAGCGATTCATTACCGCCTGCTGTATCACAATCCAACACAATCGTACACCTACGCCAGTAATCGCTGGATTGCCACGCCTGCCGCTCTGTTTACGCAGCAGCTGCGCAACCGTATCGTCGCCGGTACGCAAGAACAAGTGATTAAAGACAACAGCATCGCAACTGCCGATCATGTACTACATACCGAGCTGGAAGAATTCTCACAAGTGTTTGATACAGCCGCGGATAGCCGCATTGTGGCCGGTTTGCGCGCCAGTTTGATCGAACGCAGTACACGCAAACTGCTGGCGCAGAAAGATTTCAACATCACGGCAAAAGCGCCTTCGGCCGATGCAGCGGGAGCGGTGTCTGCATTAAGCGCGGCGACTAATCAACTGCTGGATGAATTGGTTAATTGGCTGGCCGCCACATTACCACACGATTAATCCCGGCTTGGGCAGTCAAAATTAATCTCAAGTTGGGTTAATTTATCATTCTCTTATGTTAGTATCCCGTCATTATTGTTCCAGAGGTTTTGCATGCGTTTAATTCCAGCCCTGCTGCTCTCCGCTTACTTACTCAGCGCTTGTGGTCTGAAGGGGCCGCTCTACCTTCCCAAGGTTGAGGAAGCCAGCACCGCGTCATCTGATCAAGTAGAGAAAAAATGAGCGGTTTTCCTGAATTCGATTACCGCAACAATGAGCTTTTTGTAGAATCGGTTCCGCTTAAGCAGATTGCCCGGGAATTCGGCACACCTTGTTATGTCTACTCGCGCGCCGCTTTAACCAAAGCCTATCAGGCATTCGATGCGGCATTTGCGGACCGGAGCCATCTGATTTGTTACGCGGTAAAAGCCAATTCGAATATCGCCATCCTCAACCTTTTCGCACGGCTCGGCAGCGGCTTCGATATCGTATCGAGTGGAGAATTACAGCGTGTCATCAAAGCGGGCGGCGATCCGGGCAAAACCGTGTTTTCCGGTGTTGGGAAACATGTTGATGAAATGCGCATGGCGTTGGATGCCAACATTCTCTGTTTCAATGTGGAATCCGAAGCTGAGTTAATTGTGTTGAACCAGATCGCCAAAGACATGGGCAAGATTGCGCCCGTCAGCCTACGCGTCAACCCGGATGTGGATGCCAAGACGCACCCTTATATCTCAACCGGCCTTAAGGAAAATAAGTTTGGCGTTCCCGCCAGCGAGGCTGGACGGATTTATCAATCGGCACAGCAATATCCGCATATCCGGTTTACTGGCTTGGATTGTCACATCGGTTCCCAGCTCACCGAGCTTGAACCGTTCCAGCAAGCCGGCCATAAGATGCTCAATTTACTCGAAACCTTACAATCGCAAGGTCTTTCCATTGAGCACCTGGATTTGGGCGGCGGCTTGGGCATCCGCTACACCGATGAAACACCGCCAAGCATCAAAGACTATGTTTCCGCGCTATGCGCCGGTACCCGGACAGTCAAACAACGCTTGTTAATCGAACCGGGCCGTTCATTGGTGGGTAATTCCGGTATTTTACTGACGCGGGTTGAATACCTTAAACACACTTCGGCGCGTGATTTCGCCATTGTCGATGCCGCCATGAACGACCTGATGCGACCAGCCTTGTACGATGCTTATCATGCGATCCTGCCCGTGCATCAAAATGCAGGCGAAGCCAGAAACTACCAAGTGGTCGGCCCGGTTTGCGAAACCGGCGATTTTCTCGGTCATGACCGTAAACTCAGTCTGAAGGATGGCGATTTGCTGGCCGTGATGTCCGCCGGCGCCTATGGCATGAGCATGAGCTCAAATTACAACACCCGGCCGCGCGCCGCCGAAATCATGGTCGATCAGGATCAAATCCACATCATCCGGCAACGTGAGACGATCGATCAATTAATGGCTGCTGAGCGCGTACTGCCGCAATAAATGACAGAACATTTGGAGATACGTTCAATTGTAGTAACATGCCGTATCGTTTTATGACAAATCCGTAATGACAAGCCAACCCAGTATCGATGATGCGCAGTATCAAGACCATATCCTGCAAGGTGTTTCACGCACTTTTGCGCTGACTATCCCGCAATTACCCGAGACGTTGCGCCGCGTGATCGGCAATGCGTATCTGCTTTGCCGCATTACCGATACGATTGAAGACGATAGCGCATTGACCAACGAACAGACCCGGGAATTATCGGACATGTTTGCCGAGGTCGTGTGCGGCAATGCTTCAGCCGAGGAATTCGCGCACCAGCTCTACCCGCTGCTTTCCGCCCATACCATTCCGGCGGAGCATGATTTAATCAAAAACACCCCGGCGGTCATTCGCGTCACACACAGCTTTAACCCGACACAACGCAGAGCGCTGGAGCGTTGCGTGCGAATCATGGCCAAGGGGATGGCGGATTATCAGGAAACGGAATCGCTGGATGGATTGAAAGATCTGGCGGCAATGAATGAATATTGCTATTACGTGGCCGGTGTTGTCGGTGAAATGTTAACCGAATTATTCTGCGATTATTCGGAAGAAATCAATCGCCATAAACCCGTTTTGATGAAGCTTTCCGTATCGTTCGGCCAGGGATTGCAAATGACGAACATTCTCAAGGATATTTGGGATGACCGTAAGCGAGGCGCTTGCTGGCTGCCGCAGGATATTTTTCTTAAAAACGGATTCAATCTGCGCGACTTGCGGCCTGGAATATCCGATGAGAAATTTCAAGCCGGATTAGCGGAGCTATTGGCAGTCGCCAAAGGTCATTTACAAAATGCGCTGACCTATACCAGCTTGATCCCCCAAAAAGAAAAAGGAATCCGCAGGTTCTGCTTATGGGCCATTGGTATGGCCATCCTGACATTAAATAAAATCAATCAACACCGGGATTTTTCGGAAGGAGCTCAAGTTAAAATCAGCCGCCGCAGTGTCAAAGCCACCATTGTAACGACCAGTTTATTTGCCAGTCATGACTGGATCCTGGAATTATTGTTCAAGCTGACATCCCGGAACTTGCCGGTGGCTGCTTTGAATAATGAAGCACTACCGGAAATCCGGTAAATGATCGCTACCGTCTTAGGTTCCGGATACTCTTCAATACCAGCCAGGCCGGAATACAGGTTCGCTTTCAAAAAATCATGAAGTCATTAGTCACAGGCGCAACAGGATTTCTTGGCTCCGCGGTGATGCGGTGCCTGCTTGCGGCCGGGCATGAAGTCCGTGCTCTAGTAAGACCGAATAGCGACCGGAGAAATCTGAAAAATTTCCCTGTTGAAATTGCCGAAGGCGACTTGCGCGATCATGAATCGCTCAAACGCGCCGTCCGGGGTTGCGATAATCTGTTTCATGTTGCTGCCGACTATCGGCTGTGGGTTCCGGATCCCGCGATCATGCATGAAATTAACGTGACCGGTACGCGTGCGCTGATTCTAGCTGCCCATGAGGGAGGCATTCAACGCATGGTTTATACCAGCAGTGTGGCAACACTCGGGTTAAACACCGATGGTTCACCCGCCACTGAGGAAACGCCCGCCAATTTTGCGGGCATTAAAGGTCACTATAAGCGTTCCAAATACCAAGCTGAAAAATTGGTACAACAACTCGTTGATGAATATCACTTACCATTAATCATCGTTAATCCTTCCACGCCGATCGGCCCTGGAGACGTGCGCCCCACACCGACCGGACGCATCGTGCTGGATACCTTAATGGGACGCATGCCGGCGTACGTCAATACCGGTTTGAATATTGCGCATGTCGACGACATCGCGCAAGGCCATTTACTGGCATTTCAGCGCGGAAAGGCTGGAGAACGCTATATTCTGGGCGGTGATAACATGTTGCTGCTGCAAATTCTGCAACTCATCGACGAAATTAACGGAACACGCAAAAAGCGCGTCAACATACCCATCAATGTCATGCTCCCGATGGCGTGGTGTATGGAAAAGATCGCACTCTTCACACGCACGGAGCCTCGTGCCACACTCGACAGCATTCACATGGCCAAGAAATTAATGTTTTTCTCCAGCGTAAAAGCAAATCGGGAATTGGGTTATCAACACCGCCCCGCTGTTGAAGCGCTTAGGGATGCGGTCAAATGGTTCAAAGAAAACGATTACTGCCGCTAGATTCCGTGTAATCCGGTTATTCAAGCGAAACTTACTTTCTCTCACTCAACATCTTCCATCAATCTCCCGTAATACTATTAACCTTGTACGGCTCAGCAGCTTCAAAGCAAACTTAGCGCTACATTCTGCACCGCTCATAGGAATTTTCAGATTTATTCTAAACTTTCATGCTTGACTGTCGTAAAAACAACGGCGAAGTGAAAATCATGCAGCAAGAGCTGATGAGCTGGTTAAAAATCAAAGCAATTCTGGTAGTACATAAAATATTGTTATTTACGGAGAAGAGAATGCCTGACAAAAATTTAAAATTCTTAGTAGTGGATGATTTTTCTACCATGCGTAGAATCGTTCGCAATCTTTTAAAAGAACTAGGATTTGTCAATGTCGATGAGGCTGAAGATGGTGCGGTAGCTTTACGCAAGCTACAAGATGGCAATTTTGATTTTATTGTATCCGATTGGAACATGCCCAATATGGATGGGTTAACCATGCTTCAGAATGTACGTGCCAATGAAGCATTAAAAAATATCCCTGTACTCATGGTCACCGCTGAAGCGAAAAAAGAAAATATCGTTGCTGCAGCCCAAGCGGGAGCGAGCGGTTATATTGTGAAACCTTTCACTGCTGCTGTACTGGAAGAAAAATTGAATAAGATATTCCAGAACATGGAAGCCAAAATAGCTGTAAAAGCATAGAATTTCTTTTCATAACAAACCGATGAGTTCAAAATGAATACAAAACGTCTTATGAAAGCTAAAACGGAAGATGCTTCCCAAGAAACAGTCAGCAGCAAACCCAATAAATCCATCAAATTAGCCGATACACCGCCAGATGAAATGGCTCAAAATATGGAAGTCAGCGAATCAATGACTACTAATAAAAAAGTGATTGATCAGATTGGACAATTAACCAGAAACTTACACGATAGTCTGCGTGAACTGGGATACGACAAGCGCCTTCAGGCAATTGCATCCGAAGTACCCGAAGCGCAAGATAAATTATCCTATATAGCGACCAAAACCGAGCAAGCAGCGGAACGGACACTGAATGCAACTGAAATTGCCATGCCAATTCAAGAGAAAATTTCCGCCGATGCTATACATTTATCTGAACAATGGAAACAAGCGTTCGAAACTCATCAAACCAACCCAGATACGGAAAAATTTAAATTATTGCTAATTGATACGCTGCAATATCTTGATAAAATTCCGGAACAAACTAGCGCCACCAATACGCAACTGATGGAAATCATGATGGCGCAAGATTTTCAGGATCTTACCGGTCAAGTAATCAAGAAAGTTACAAACATGGTGCAAAGTTTGGAGAAAGACCTGATAGATCTACTACTTGCAAACGTTCCAGCCAAGAAAAATATTATCGTTGCTGATGAAGGACTCCTGAACGGTCCGGTCACAAATCCCGAAAAACGCAATGATGTGGTATGCAATCAAGATCAGGTTGATGATCTACTCGCCAGTCTTGGGTTCTAGTTGCGGCTCGCCTCATCATTCACTGCAATTCTCACCTCTCTTTAACGCTACTTATTTGACTAGAGTTTTGCCCGGCATCACCGGCAAAACTCTACTGTTCTCTAATCGAACGTTTTGACAACCCCCCGCAGGTTAGCTATCAAATTTAATGCCTCGTCCCGATTGATTCCGTATCACTGGCATTTGCGCTTTCGAGCTTTCTCCACAGGCATTTATTGTTGCTCTCGTGCGCGATCTTTTCTAATACCATCGCATGCTGCGCCAATTCCTCAGCCGTTGCTTCGATAATTCTCAAATTCAAACTATCCAGATTTTCAACGGCGTACTGAGCGATCTCGGTATATTCCAGGTCGATCAGTAAACTTTCCTGGCCGCGCGTCATGGCCAGATAAACTTCGGCCAATAGCTCCGCATCCAATAATGCACCGTGCAGCGTGCGCTTTGAGTTATCAATGCTATAGCGCTCGCATAGCGCATCGAGGTTATTACGTTTACCCGGATGAAATTCCTTCGCGAGTTTCAAAGTATCCGTTATCGCAGCACAATACTTGTCCAGTGTTTTTAAATTGATCAAACTCAATTCATGATTGAGAAATCCGACATCGAACGGTGCGTTATGGATAATCAGTTCAGCATCGTTGATAAAATTTAGAAACTCCTTGGAGATGTCATGGAATCTCGGCTTATCCTGAAGGAATTCCGTTGTTAATCCATGCACTTGCAACGCTCCTTCATCACTTTCACGATCCGGATTAAGATAATAGTGAAAGTGGTTACCCGTAAGCTGCCTGTTCCATAACTCCACCGCCGCTACTTCAACAAGACGATGACCGAGCTTATGCTCCAACCCGGTCGTTTCGGTATCCAGTACAATTTGGCGCATATCAGATCCTTGAATTTATTGTACCTCTCCGGAAGTTATCATTTCCACGCCACGATTGGCCAGTTGATCGGCGCGCTCATTCTCCACATGCCCAGAATGCCCACGCACCCAACACCATTCAATCTCATGGTGTTGCGCTAACTCGTCCAACAGTCTCCATAAATCTTCATTCTTTACGGGTTTTTTGTTCGCGGTTCGCCAATTCCGTGCTTTCCACGCATCGAGCCATTCGCTGATGCCTTTCTGAACGTATTGCGAATCGGTATGAAGGTGCACTTTGCAAGGACGCTTGAGTGACTCCAAAGCGCGTATGGCCGCGAGTAATTCCATGCGATTGTTGGTGGTTAATTGCTCTCCGCCGAAAATCTCACGCTCATGACCGGCATAGCGCAGCAAAGCACCCCATCCCCCAACGCCCGGGTTTCCTTTGCAAGCGCCATCCGTATAAATCTCAACCACTTTAGCATCCGCTGTGCTCATTATCGACGTAACTCATCAGTCTGATTCAGCTTTTCCGCTGACTTCTCTTCAAGCGAAGCTTCGTTTACTCTTTGCGCGACCGGCACCATTTTTTTCCGGGCATCGAGACAGCTCTTCCAATTCGGCTTGATAATCCGCATACCGTGCATATGCTTAATCGCATGCAAAAAATACACTCCCCCGGAAATCGGCCACCAGCGATCCCCTGCCGCTTCCATAAAACTGAGCCGTTTGCGCCACTTTTCTTGCTTAAAGGGTGGTGTATAGCAGCATAACCGGCCGCCAGCCATTTCAAAATCCAATAACTTCAACCAATCTTTAAGCCGTGATAACGCAATAAATTGACCGTTCCAGGGAAATTCCCGCCGGGTCGACCGCAAGTAATGGCACATCCCCCATAAACTGAACGGATTAAAACCGGATATCACGACATGACCTTCCGGTATCAAAACTCGATGCACTTCGCGTAAAATTTGGTGCGGATTGGCATTAAACTCAAGCGCATGTGGCAGAATGACAAGATCCACACTGTTGCTCTGAATCGGCAGAAAACCCGGCGCGGCACGTAAGGATGCTCCAGTCTCGAGTCCGACGGAAAAATGAAAAGGCATTCTATTCAAACGCAGAAAATTAAATTGCGGCCAGCCGATTTGCACGGCATTGTAGCCAAAAATATTCGCCACAACCTGATCAAAGTAGCACTGCTCATGTTCGATCAGATATTGACCAAGCGAGGACTCGAACCATTGTTGAACATTTTGTGCAGTCATAATCAAAATTCTGCTTAAATTTATACTATTGGACTTATCTGATCAAAGCATCAGCCTCACCATTTGTAAGACAGGGAAATTTCATGCTGAACATTCATCCGGTACCTGCATTTAGAGACAATTACATCTGGGTCATTCACAATCGGGATTATGCCGTGGTAATCGATCCGGGTATAGCGTTTCCCGTTATAGATTATTTGCAAACGGAAAAATTGCAATTATGCGCGATTCTTATCACCCATCATCATAGCGATCATACCGGAGGTATTGCCGAGCTACAGAAACTATCCACTGTGCCAGTATACGGACCTTGCAATGAAACCATCGCGGCAGTTACCCATCCGGTCCGGGAAAACGATCAGATCGATGTGCCACAACTGCCGCTGCGTCTTACCGTCATGGATATTCCCGGGCATACCCGCGGCCATATCGCTTATTATGGAACCGATCCATTTGCTCTGGTGTTTTGCGGCGATACGCTCTTTTCTTGCGGCTGCGGGCGGATATTCGAAGGAAGCACGCAGCAAATGTACCAATCCTTGCAGAAGCTCGCTCAGTTACCCGAAGATACCCATATTTATTGCACCCATGAATATACGCTCAGTAATATCCGTTTTGCTCGAACAGTCGATCCGGAAAACCGGAAGCTCATCGAACTGGAAATCACCGCGCAACAATTGCGCCAGCAAAATATCCCAACGCTTCCCACGCCACTATTTCTCGAAAAAGCCGTGAATCCTTTCTTGCGCTGCGATCAGCAAGCACTCATCGAAAGCGCGCAGCAGCACGCTGCAATACCGCTCCCGGATCCACTCAGCGTTTTCTCGGTATTGCGAGAATGGAAAAATAACTTCTAAAAATATACCCCATAACGATGTTCAAATAAAAAGGCAATTTGATTCATATTCACTACAAATCAAATTGCCTCGTTTAAAAGCTTGTGATGGCTAATGTCGCGCCATCGGCTTCATTATTTTTTAGGCTTGGCAGCGCGTAATACGGGGTAGTATTGAGTAAATACCATGTCTTGCGCGGCATTATCTTTATGGCAAGCTGCGCAAGCTTCATCAGCTTGTATTGCGCCTTCCTTAGCTTCATATGATTCAAAACCGAAGAATGCCCAGTTACCCGGTCTGTTCGGGAAACGTTTGGAGTCTTTCACCATCGCAGCGATTCCATTGAATTCTCCCGCGAAATAACCATTTCCACTCGGTGCTGATTTTGATCCTACGCTCACGAGTTCTTTGACAATAACCGTTCCATCACGGAATTCACCGGTCTTTTTCCAATGATTCCAGCTAGTTGGATCGATGTATACATTGTGAAATTCAGGGAACGCGGCTTTGCCGTCGTTCAATTCATTCGGTGTGACCGGTGCGCCGACAAAAACCCATTCACGGTACCCTCTAGGCGTCAGCAATACATTATCTTTATTAAAGGCACCAAAATTATGGTCTTTTCCGTGTGCATGATGATGCGTATCGGAAGCAATTACTGGACTTGCCAGTGCAATGGATAACAGTAATGGTGCAATACCACCTAATAACGTCTTTTTAAACTGTAACATAATAAGCCCTTAAAATAGTTAAAGAAAGACAAAAAAACAGCAATAATCCATGCTGCTTTCTTTATGGTAGTCAGACATACTATCTTCGTCAAGTGAATATGTAGTCTTAATAATCACCTACATAGCACAATGTTTTTCACGTCATTGATCACGCTCCATTAACCATCCGGGAAAGTGCTATCATGAATTGGAACCCACTTAACACAATTGGAGATTGATAAGATCATGATTAACATTAACTCTGTCACATTCAACCGGCACATTTCAGCAACCCTATTCCTGCAATAAATACGCGAGAGAAAAATGAGAACAATGTTGATTACCGGCGCGAACCGGGGTATCGGTCTGGAGTTTGTGCGGCAATATGCCGCAGATGGCTGGCGGGTAGTTGCTTGCTGCCGCAAACCGGCAACCGCCGAAGCGCTCAATCGTCTCGCCGCACAATACCCGGATCAAACCACCGTGCATGCGCTGGATGTCACCGATCACGCGCAGATTGATCAATTGGCTCAAACATTATCCCAGCAGCCGATTGACCTGCTTATCAACAATGCCGGCGTTTATCCCCCCGCGCACGGTGATGCTCTGGGCGAAACAGACTATGCCGCCTGGCAGCATGCCTTCGCGGTCAACACCATGGCGCCGCTGAAAATAACCGAAGCCTTTATCCGGCAGATCGCACGCAGCGAACTCAAAACCATTGTCACCATCACCAGCAAAATGGGCAGCATCGCCGACAACCGCGGCGGCGGGAGCTATATCTACCGCTCCAGCAAAGCGGGTGTCAACATCGTCATGAAAAGCCTGTCGATCGACTTGAATCCCCAAAAAATCATCGCCGTCCTGCTCCACCCCGGCTGGGTTAAAACCGATATGGGCGGCCCCGGCGCATTGATCACCGCCGAACAAAGCGTCGCCGGCATGCGCCGCGTGATTTCCAACCTTACACTGCAAGATTCCGGGAAGTTTTATGCGTTCGATGGTCAGATTGTGCCTTGGTAATCTGATCTTAAGTAACAGCACAAGAGAATGAAGAAGAAGTGCTTAGTAATTTTCTGATCGATAAGACCCCAAACTAGACACATTCGTGTATTGGAGCTGCCCCCCTTTGAACGGACACATTATGATCTGTTTAAAGGGGGCAACTCCAACTCCAGTGAATTAGACTTCACGTCCGAGTAGTCCTTCAAGAACTCGTTTGTCGATATGCTTGTCAAGGTAGGCCGCACCAAATCCACCGTAGAGTTCCTTCTTCGTAACCTCCAGCTCCAATTCTTTGGCCGCTAGTATTTCTCGAGTAGAAGGACGTTCACACATAGCATCGTAAAACTTCTGCAATACTGGATCGTCTCGAAATAGATGCATTTCGGGTATTTCGAACAATTCAGAAAACATTTGGCTAAGCTCGAGTGTATAGAACAACTGAAAATCTGGCAGAAAAGGTTCTTTGCCAAGTAGGAACGGATCCATTTTCGAGCCATTAACTAGCCGGGATAGCCACAATTTGCTCAGTAAGACAGAAAAAAGATTATAAATATGGGCTTCTTTATCAACCTTGAGTTTCCAAGCTTTTGGAAAATATCCGCTGATAACGAACCAGTTGAAGAATGGGCCTGCTATGGAGAAAGTGATGAAGTCATTCTTGGCATCGACCTGTGCGCAGAGCAAAGGATCATCAATAGGGTAAAACTTTTGCACTTCTGGGTAGATTTTCGCGAGATAACGACAAATAGCGTGACTTTCCCCAATATCAACACCATTGACATCCCTAAGACTGGGAATTTTTCCAAGAGGGTTTCTTTCTAAGTGTTCTGGCGTGAGCGTGCTCCCTTGAAACGGAGACACTCGTTCATAGCGATAAGGTAGACCAGATTCCGAGAGGACGTGCGCAACCTGGCTCATATAAGGTGAGAGCCAGAATCCGTACAGCGTGCGTTCGACATTTGATTGTGTGGACATGGAAAATTCCTTTTGCAATGCAGTTTATTGTTAAGTAGGTATCTTTGTTAGGGGCATGGTGCTGATGTTTGCCGCCGGTAGTAGTGCCAAGGGTATTTACTTCTTCCTGTAGGGTAATCTCTTACTGAAGCAAAGTAATTAGCAAGCGGTCAGAGTATAGGTCAGCAGACGGATGGTCGTGTAGTATGTTAAATTGGTACTCAGTGTTCTATTTTTGAAACTATGGGTGGGTTTCTATGCAAGACCTGAATGACCTCTACTACTATGTCCAGGCCGTGGATCATGGCGGTTTTGCTCCGGCAGGCCGAGTGCTGGGCATGCCGAAGTCGAAGCTCAGCCGCCGCATCGCCAAGCTGGAAGAGCGCTTGGGTGTGCGCCTGATCCAGCGCTCAACACGTCACTTTGCGGTTACCGAGGCCGGACAGAACTATTACCTGCATTGCAAGGCGATGCTGGTGGAAGCCGAGGCGGCTCAGGAAGCAATAGACACACTAAAAAATGAGCCCCGCGGTGTAATCCGGATGACATGCCCCATCCCGCTGGTGAATGCTTATGTGGGAGGAATGCTGGCCGATTTCATGGTGTGCTACCCGCATGTCATGGTGCAGATGGAAACGACTAACCGTCGTGTCGATCTGGTCAGCGAGTCACTGGATGTTGCCCTTCGCGTGCGCCACCCACCATTGCAGGACAGTGATCTGGTTATGCGCATCCTGGCTGATCGAAGCCAATGTCTGGTGGCCAGCCCTATCCTTGTCCAACAGCTCGGTTTTCCTGCAACACCTGCTGCTTTGAGCAACTGGCCGAGTCTAAGCCTAGGAGGGATCCTGCAACAAACGCATAACTGGGTGCTGCATGGACCCGATGGCACACAAGCAACAATTCATCACACGCCACGCTTCGTGACAACGGACATGATTGCGCTTAGAGATGCTGCTGTGGCCGGTGTTGGCGTAGTAGAGCTGCCAGTGATTGCGGTACGAGACCAGCTGACGGCTGGTTTATTGGTCAGGCTGGTACCCGACTGGGCGCCACGCCGGGTAATCATTCATGCGGTGTTTCCGTCCCGTCGCGGTCTTCTGCCTTCCGTGCGGGCGTTAATTGATTTTCTCGCACAACGTTTCGAGACGCTGCATGACGACTAGGCAAACTTAAGAGCGCTCCGGAACTTGCCCAACGAATCGATCTCAGCGCGCCGCATCCAAATAGTTGCAAAAATAGGACACTGAGTACCAATTTAACATACTACACGCCCATCTATCTGCTGACCTATACTCTGACCACTTACCTATTGCAGGCAATGTCGGAGGACAAATGTCAAGACGATCATCTTGTAACAATCGCATTACAACCATCAACGAATCACTTCAACCCTTATTAATTCATGGCTTGAAAGGTATCGAAAAAGAAAGTCTCCGAATTAATCAGGAGGGATCAATATCATTGTTACCTCATCCGAGTCAGCTTGGAGCCGCGCTGACTCATCCGAATATAACAACTGATTTCTCTGAAGCATTACTTGAATTGATCACACCAGCATTATCAGATGGAACGGAAATGCTGAATTACTTGGCGGACTTGCATAAATATGTCTGTACAAATATCAATGACGAATTATTGCTGACGGCAAGTATGCCTGTTGGTGATTTGCGGGATCCGGCAATTCCCATTGCCGAGTATGGTCCATCCAATGTCGGGAGGATGAAGCACATCTACCGTCAGGGTTTAAGCTATCGTTACGGCCGTTGCATGCAGGTTATCGCCGGAATCCATTTCAACTACTCGCTTCCCGAGCCATTTTGGCCCCAATACCAGCATTTCATGAAGCATGCCAGCGATCTGCAATCGTTCACAACGCAGACATATATGAGAATGATCAGAAACTTGCAGCGTTATGGTTGGCTTATCTTGTATTTATTTGGTTCGTCCCCGGCAGTCGCCAAAAGCTTTGTCGAAAGCCGTCAGTCGGCGCATTCCCGCACCTTGGAAAAGTTCGATGAAACCTCCTATTACAAACCTTACGCGACCTCTTTGAGGATGAGCGAGATCGGCTATCTGAATCCAGTTCAATCGGTGTTTCATATTTCCTTTAATAGCATTGATGACTATATACGGGACTTGAGCAGGGCAACAACGATGTCTCATCTCGGATACGAGAAGATCGGAGCAAAGGTGGGCGACCAGTACCGGCAACTGAATACCCATTTCCTGCAAATCGAGAATGAGTATTACACTTCGGTGCGGCCGAAACAGCCGACGCGACCGAATGAGAGGCCGCTTCAAGCACTGGGAAATCGAGGGGTGCAATATATTGAAATACGCTCCGTGGATGTTGATATGTTTGAATCGACGGGCATTTCGATCGAAACAACGCGCTTTCTTGAAGCATTGAGTCTTTTCTGTCTATTCCAGCCCAATGCGGGGCATGACCTGAAGCTGCATGACGAGATCAGTAATAACGTATTGACAGTGGCCAATCGAGGCAGGGATCCGAAGCTGAAGCTACTGGACAACGGTCATGAAGTCCCACTGCGGCAGTGGGCGCTGATACTATGCGAGCAGATGCGAGAGATCTGTGAGATCCTGGATAACGGTAATGCCAATACACCCTATACCCGCGCATTGCTCCAGCAGATCGAAAAAATTCACCATCCCGAGTTGACGGCTTCAGCAAGGATGCTTTCAGCCATGCGTACGCAAAAGATGTCAGTTACCGAGCTGGCATTACAAAAATCCCATGAATACACTCGTTATTTCCGGAAGTCCGCGCTAGATGCTGCAATAAAGAGGAATTTTGATTTCCAGGTCAAGACATCGCTGGCGCAACAGAAACAGCTCGATGCAACGAATGAGATCCCTTTCGATAAATATCTGAGCAATTATTTCTCGCAAGACGTCTCAGCCAGCATCATCCATTCCCAGATCTTGCCTAAAAACTTGCCTGACCGGAAGATCGAAACTGCTGCGCAATGAATTCGTATACTTTATGCAAACAACTCAAGTACTTCCAAGGAATGGTCGTGCTAATGCCTACTCACCGCCGGTAACTGGATGACACTCTACTAAATGAAACTTGCCTTTATTCTCGACCAGCTGGATTCCATCAAAACTTATAAGGATTCGAGCTTTGCCATGATGCGTGAAGCGGGGACCCGCCATCATCAAATATTTACCCTGCAACAAGGCGACTTGGCATGGAAAGGCGCGCAAACCGTGGGGTTTGCGCGCGAATTGGAGTTAACCGGCAAGGATGGCGATGGACACCGCTGGTACTGGACAAAGGAGCCGGAGGAAATCCCGCTGCAGGAATTCGATGCTGTTTTGATGCGTAAGGACCCGCCATTTAACATGGAATATGTCTACACCACTTATCTGCTGGAATTGGCGGAAAGTCAGGGGGCACGTATCTTCAATAGTCCACGGGCGATACGCGATCATAATGAAAAACTTGCCATTGCCAAGTTTCCGCAATTTACCCCACCTACCCTGGTGACCCGGCAGGAAGCTCTGATTCGCGATTTTCTGAACGAACACCGCGACATTGTGCTCAAGCCGCTCGACGGCATGGGAGGAGCCAGCGTATTTCGCATTCACGGTGCCGATCACAACATGAGCGTAATCCTGGAAACCCTTACGCACTATGGCACACGCACAATCATGGCTCAGCGGTACATTCCCGATATCGCTCAGGGTGATAAACGCATCCTGCTGATCGCCGGAGAACCGGTGCCTTACTCGCTTGCACGCATTCCCAAGCCTGGCGAAACACGCGGCAATCTTAACGCAGGTGGGATAGGTGTTGCGCAGCAACTTACCCGGCGGGATCGCGAAATCGCTGAAGCGCTTGGTCCCGTGCTATACGATGCAGGATTGATGCTGGTGGGGCTGGATGTGATTGGTGATTATCTCACTGAGATAAATGTTACCAGTCCTACCTGCATGCAGGAGATTGCCGATCAGACTGGGTTCAACTCGGCGAAAATGCTGGTGAATGCGCTGGAAAGCCGTATCGCCGAGCGATACGCAACGGCCATTCCTTCGGTTGAAACGGAGTTTTCTTCATGACTACGGCAATCGAAGTCAGGCAGGTGCACAAGCATTTCGGTGCATTGCATGCCTTGAACAACATTGATCTCGAAATCAATACCGGCGAATTCTTTGCTTTGCTGGGTCCCAATGGAGCGGGAAAGACGACGCTGATCAATATCATCGCAGGTCTTACCCTTGCCAGCAGCGGCAGTGTCAGGGTAATGGGACATGATGTCATCGCCGAGTATCGTGAGGCACGTCGCATGCTAGGCGTGGTGCCGCAGGAGTTGGTATTTGATCCGTTCTTTACCGTTCGGGAAACGCTTATGTTTCAATCCGGCTATTTCGGCCTAAAGAAGAATAACAGCTGGATAGACGAGATAATCCACCATCTCGACCTTTCCGATAAGGCCGATACCAACATGCGTTCGTTGTCCGGCGGCATGAAGCGGCGTGTTTTGGTAGCTCAGGCATTGGTTCACAAACCCCCGGTAATCATTTTGGATGAACCCACCGCAGGTGTGGACGTGGAATTGCGCCAGTCCCTGTGGCGCTTCATTAAGCGATTAAACCACAACGGTCATACCATTGTGCTCACTACGCATTATCTCGAAGAAGCAGAGGCTTTATGCAACCGCGTGGCAATGCTCAAAAATGGCAGTATCATCGTGCTCGATAACGTCAGAAATCTCATCAGCAACATCGCTGGATACCGGATACGACTCCAGTTATCTCCTGATACCCTTCCGGTAGCTTTACAGCCATTGACGATCAGTCATGACCAAGGCTACTACGTTCTGGCAATCGAGGAATACTTCCAGCTTGAAAATGTGATGGCCGTATTACGCGCGACCCAGACCCAAGTCCTGGAACTACAGATATTGCAGCCAGATCTTGAGCAAGTGTTCGTAAAAATCATGCGTGGCGCAGAGAATCAGGAATTGGCATCGGTATGAATGGATTTCTTACACTACTCTATAAAGAACTGCTACGATTTTGGAAAGTCGGATTCCAGACCTTATTTGCTCCCATACTGTCTACCTTGCTCTATCTGCTGATTTTTTCTCACGTATTGGAAGAACAAGCGCGGGTATCTCCAAGTGTGACCTATACAGTTTTTCTGATTCCAGGACTGGTGATAATGGCTATGTTGCAGAATGCTTTCGCCAACTCCTCATCAAGCCTGATTCAATCGACGGTCTCGGGCAATCACATCTTCATGCTGTTATCGCCGCTTTCCTACCAGGAAATATTCACTGCTTATGTGCTGGCATCGGTAGTTCGTGGGCTGATTGTAGGGCTGGGTATTTACGTGGTGGCGGTGAGTTTTTTTGAACTTCCCCTGTACTCGTTCGCATGGGTATTCGCATTTGCCTTGATGGGCACTGCGTTACTGGGCGCCTTAGGCATCATTGCGGGAATCTGGGCGGAAAAATTTGAGCACCTTGCTGCGTTGCAAAACTTTGCCATCCTGCCACTGACATTTTTGTCGGGCGTTTTCTATACGATCTCCTCGTTACCTGCATTTTGGCGAGGATTATCGTATCTGAATCCGTTTTTCTACATGGTGGATGGATTTCGCTACGGTTTCTTTCGCTCCTCAGAAGTTTCACCATACCTCAGCCTTGGGATTCTGATGGTATGTTTCCTGGCAGTATCGTGGTGGACATTGCGAATGTTGAAAACAGGATACAAAATCCGAAAATGATCTTCTCGGCTACTTGGAGTTGTTCCATTTTGACGGACATTTTTTTCACTGAGCCGAGAGGACTTCGACCTGTGTGTGAGAATTGCAGTTTATCCTGATTTGATATGGAAGTAGGTCCATCGGATAAAATTTTTTTCATCAATGGCGTGCGTGTTTAAGAAACTGATCTGATAGCATAGCTAGCTCAAGTAGTTGTTGGGTTCGGTATTAAAACCTCAAATTAGAACAAGAAAGTTATGATGTTATTGCGATTGCTCTGTTTTTCATCGCTATATAATCCGCAAACCAAGAATTAATTGCCTATCTGTACATTTTGCAAGGAGAAAAGTATGCCGAGTATTACGGACGATTATCGTATTGACGCTGTACTGGCGGGCAGTGACATCCGCTGGGATGCGGGACCCAGCGGAACCGTGGCGTTGACGTACAGCTTCATGTCGGCGTTACCGGTATATGCAAATCCGGCTCACGATGGCAACGGTTTCAGCGTAATGACCAGCGATCAGAAAACCGCCGTGCGGGAAATCCTGGCTACACTGTCGTCGCAATTCAACATCACATTCACCGAGGTGTCTGATTCCGCGTCATCGTACGGCCAGCTTCGTTTCGGCAATAATTCCCAGGCAGCGACAGCCGGTTATGCCTATTATCCGGAAAAATTAACCGGCGATACCGCGGGCGATCTGTACATCAACAATGTCGCCGCGGTATCGCAAACAACCCACGTGGTACAGGGTACGAATGCCTATTCGACTTTGATTCACGAAATCGGCCATACGCTTGGATTGAAGCATCCGGGCGATTACAACGCAGCGGATCCTGGATCATCGAATCCCAATGACGGACCGTTCTTGACCGGCGTGGAGGATTCGGAACTATTCAGCATCATGTCGTACACCCAGCAAAGCCAAGGACTCGAGCGGATCAATCTGGCACCGTATGATTATGCAGCGCTGGCTTATCTTTATAATACCAAGCCGGTTCATACCGGCGATGACACCTACACATTCACGACAGATAGCGGCCATGTCGTGCAAACCATCTACGATGACGGCGGCACCGACACGCTCGATGCATCCGGTTTGACGACAGCGGTCACGCTCAATCTCAATCCCGCCGCGCCCGGCACGCTCAGTTCGGTCGGTCTTATCCCGGCAGGTCTTGCTGCGATTGATAATTTGTCACTCGGATTAAATGCAGTGATCGAAAACGCCATCGGCGGCTCCGGTAACGATAAGCTGACCGGAAATAGCGCCAATAATACGTTGATCGGGAATAACGGCAACGACACGCTGATCGGGCGATTAGGCAGCGATAGCATGACCGGTGGTGAAGGTTCCGATATCTTCGGGCTATCCAGTGTCGGTTTCTATACGTTTCAGGATTTCGTTCCGGGCGTGGATAAAGTGGCGTTCGATACCGGACTGGGGGTTGCAGACTATACGCAACTATCACCGTATATCACCAGCATCGATGCACAGGGCGATGACATCGTGGTGCACTTTGTCAGCGACATTGCCAGCATCACGTTTGTCGGGGTGCTGCAGCAATCGACATCGCTTTCAGTCAGCGATGTGGTGTTTCAGGCTTTGTAATTGAATAAACACGCAACAGTTTGCGGATTACGTTCCCGGCAACCACTTTCGGGAACGTAATCAACCGGTTCAAAAATTTCTCAAATGCGTTAATTACTGCCCGATCGCATCAACCAGGAAAGTATCGCCGCAATTGGATTTACCTTGCAGCGGCGCATTCTCCAGCAGTTTCTCCAGATCGGCGCCCGGCTTCAGGTCAGCCGACAAATTCAGCTGCACTTCGACCAGCATGCCTTGATTACAGGTCAGCTTAATACGATCTTTAACCGCGGGGCCAAGCACCGCAACCACACGGCCGAGAAAATCTTCCGTGCGAACCTGCTGACCGATCCGGCGATTCATGAAGTAAGCCGCCCCGGCATCGTTGAACTGACGCGTCAAATCGGCCGCCAGATCAAAATAACCTCCCATCGACCAGCTCGCCTGGCAAGTGCCATGCTTGAACCATTCATGCCGTTCAAGACAGGAACCTGATGTCACACTGGGCATCACTTCGGCTAATGACGCGGTGGAATCGGCATCCAGTTGAACTGGTGGATAATCGCAGAAATTGCTTTTCTGCCCTTTGACATCGCCGCAAAAACCGTACTGTATGCCGCAGCTTTTTTTGTTCGGCCATAAGCCGTGCAATGCAAAATGCCGGGCTTGATACACCTTGGGATCGGTAATCTTACATTCCGCTTTGTCCGGTTTGGTTTCACAGAAAGCGGGCTGCCACGACAGCGCCAGCACATAACTATCCGCCTGACCGGCTGTGTTGCAGCTACCGCCGGAATTTCCACCATCCCCCGTTCCGCCGCCGGTAATCTGAGCTTGACCGCATTCGGCGCTTACCCAGCGTTCTTTGGGGTCTGCATTGGGCAGAACCACCCGGTACCAGCTGGGCTGGCCGGGTTTAATCACTTCGATAATGTCGTACTGGCTGCCTGCAAGAATCTGCTTATTATCCGGATTGGTCGCTTTATTTTTTGATACATACGCCGGACAGGCCTGCTGCGCGGTAAAAACACCGGATACTTTATCCGCCCATACGGGGTGAGCATGACCGATGGCCAGCGCAATTAGAAAAACTTGAAATACCATACTTTTTCTTAGCGTTATCATTCTTTCTCTCCTCTCTTTGCAAGCAAAAAATTAAACAACAGGAATAGTACTGGCTCAGTATTCAACATGGCTCCGGGATAACCGGCTGAAGTTTGCCCGCTCTCCGGCTCAATTCCAGCGTCCGCACCGTGCACGCAAGACAATGACAAATTGGATATCTCATGAAAAAGTGAATAATTAACGATCCGTATTGGCGAAACGCTTTCATCCATTACAATACGGTTGTCGTATGGAAGATCCGGTTGCTACTTTACTCATAAAAGCGTCAACCAGGCAACCCATTATCCGCTAACCTACTGAAGAAAAATAATGACCGCTAATATTCCTCTGCAACCGCAACGGCTACGTCATGCCTGCGACCCCGGTCAATTCACGTTTCAGACCACGGCGGACTTACCGGACTTAACGGAGATCATCGGCCAAGCACGCGCCATGGATGCGGTGCGTTTCGGTTCGAACATTCGCCGGGAAGGTTACAATCTTTTTGTCCTGGGCTCACCCGGGATGGGCCGGCACACCCTAGTGCAGCAGTTTCTCGACAGCAAAGCCAGCAAGGAAGCGGAACCGCCGGATTGGTGCTATCTCAATAACTTTACCCAGCCGCACAAACCGAAAGCGCTCAAATTGCCATCCGGCAAAGGGGAAGCATTGCGTGCGCATATGGCACGGCTGGTGGATTATTTGCGCAGCGCCATTCCCGTGCAGTTTGAAAGCGAGGAATACCGGAGCAGGATCAGTGCAATACAGCAAGAATACAATGAACGGCAGGAACGCGATATCGCGGAATTAGAAGCGGAAGCCGAAAAAAAAGAGATTATCCTGCTGCGTACGCCGGAAGGGTTTGCGCTGGCACCGAGCCGCAATCGCGAAGCCATTCCACCGGATGAATACGATAAGCTGCCTCAGGAAAGAAAAGATCAGATCGAGACCGATGTTGCGGAATTGCAAGCCCATCTGGAAAAAATTCTGGCTCGCTTGCCGCAACGCCGCCGCGAGCGCAGTGAGCGTATCAAGCAGTTGAATCACGATATTATGCTATCCAGCATTGCGCATATGCTCAACGAGTTGCGCGAAATCTATGCCGGTTTACCCGATGTGCTGGATTTCTTCGATGCCGTACAGCAAGACATGGTGCTGCATGTCGATGATTTCCGCAAACCGGATGAATCCGTCAACATTTCCGGCATGACCGTCGTCACTCATCAAACATTCAACAATTATCAGGTGAATGTGCTGAGCTCGAATCATCAGAAACCGGGAGCGCCCATCGTCTATGAAGATAATCCGACCTACAGCAACCTGGTAGGACGGGTGGAACATATTGCCCAGTTTGGCGCGCTGGTCACTCATTTCACTTTGATCAAACCCGGCGCGTTGCATCAGGCCAACGGCGGCTACTTGCTGCTGGATATCCGTAAAGTGCTGATGCAGCCGTTTGCCTGGGAAGGTCTGAAACGCGCACTGCAAGCCCGCACGATTGATATCGAATCACTGGGGCAGATTTACAGCCTGGTCAGCACCGTATCACTCGAACCGGAGCCGGTTCCGCTGGATGTCAAAGTGATCTTATTCGGCGACCGGTTATTTTATTACCTGTTGCAACAATACGATCCGGAGTTCAGCGAGTTATTCAAAGTCGCCGCGGATTTCGAAGAGACCATCGGACGGACCGCCGAGAGTCACTTCCTGTACGCGCAATTGATCGGCACTGTAGCGCACAAGGAAGGATTGCTGCCTTACGACCGCTTCGCAGTTGCCCGCGTGATCGAATACAGCGCGCGCCAAGCGGGTGATGCGGAGAAACTGTCCATGCACATGCGCAGCATCGCGGATTTACTACGCGAATCCGATTACTGGGCGCGCGCAGCCAATCATGACACCGTGCTGGCCAGTGATGTGCAGCAGGCAATCGACGCGCAGATCCGCCGTCAGGATCGCATCAGAGACCGGCTATACGAGGCGATTCAGCGCGACATCCTGATGATCGGCACGCAAGGTGCGGTAACCGGGCAAGTCAACGGTCTTGCGGTTATCGAACTCGGCGGCTTCGCCTTTGCGCAACCCACCCGGATTACCGCCACCAGCCGCTTGGGCAAAGGGGATTTGATCAATATTGAGCGCGAGGTCAAGCTCTCCGGGGCCACTCACTCCAAAGGCGTGTTCATTCTTTCTTCTTTTCTGGCCGCGCGTTACGCCAAGAATCAACCGTTGGCGCTATCCGCCAGCCTGGCGTTTGAGCAGTCGTACGGCATGATCGATGGCGATAGCGCATCGCTGGCGGAATTATGCGCATTGCTTTCCAATCTGGCGGATGTGCCGATCAACCAATCGCTGGCCGTGACCGGCTCGATCAATCAATTGGGTCAAGTTCAAGCTATTGGCGCAGTGAACGAAAAAATCGAAGGTTTCTTTGACATCTGCAACGCACGCGGATTGACCGGCACGCAAGGCGTATTGATTCCCGCAGCCAATGTCCAGCATCTGATGCTGCACCAGAATGTCGTCGATGCCGCAGCGGCAGGGCAATTTCACGTGTATGCGGTGGAAAATATCGATCAAGCCATTACGCTGCTGACCGGTTTACCGGCGGGAGAAGCGGATACCCATGGCGGATATCCCGAAGGAAGTATTAATTACCGGGTAGCGGCACGATTAACGGAGCTCAACAGCATCAGCCAGTCGTATCAAGGAAACAAACCGCACTAAAACGAGTCACTTTCATGATCGGTAAAGAATTCCGTGGCTGGCGCCGGTTTTCCTATGTAGTATCCTTGCGCGTAATCAATATCCATTTTTTCGATGAGCGACAGTATCTCGGCGCTTTCGACAAATTCCGCCGTGATTTTCTTACCGAAACCGCGAGCCACACTGCACAGCGCATTAACCAGGATCAAATCGTCGCTGCTTTCGGATAAATTGCGGATAAACGAGCCGTCAATCTTGACAACATCGACCGGCAATTCGCGCAAATAGTAAAACGAAGAAAAACCAACCCCGAAATCATCCAACACAAAACCGCAGCCCAGTTCCTTGATTTCTATCATCAACCCGCGCGCGCCGGGTAAGTCTTCCAGCGCAGCCGTCTCGGTGATTTCAAACATGACACAAGCCGGATCCATGTCCTGCGAAGTCAATTCTTCTTTGAGGATCGGTAATAATTCCGGGTCATTGAAGGCGTGCGCGGACAGGTTGATTGAGAAGCTCACCTTGAATCCGGCTTGGTAAATTTTGGCCACCTGTGCGATGGCTTTGCGCAGCACCATATGATCGATGGCGTGAATCAATCCGGTATGTTCCGCCGCCGGAATAAATTCGCCGGGTGACAGCACCGAACCGTCTTTATCCTGCATCCGCAGCAACACTTCATAGTGCGAGATCTCTTTGGTTTTCACCTGCATGATCGGCTGCAAATACAGCATGAAATTGTCATGCAAATGCGAATACTCGATTTTCTCTTTCCAGTACACCAAGGTATGAATGCGTTCACGGCTGCGATCCTTATCGGAAAACAGATACCAGGCATTCCGCCCCATCGCCTTGGCCTGATACATCGCCAAATCAGCGGCAGCCAGCAAGTCATGAATATTGGCGCCATGTTCCGGAAACAGCGCAATGCCGATACTGGCTGAAATCTTGTGTGTGCGGTTGTTGATGGTCAATTGCGCATGGCCCAGTTGATCCAGAACCTTTTTAGCTACTTCGATCGCACCGTTGGCATTGATTTCCGGCAGAATAATCGCAAATTCATCACCGCCTAAGCGGCCGGTGATATCGTCCGCGCGGATGGTCTGAGCCAGCATGCTGGCCACCATTTTCAGTAGCGTATCACCCGCCTGATGACCGCTGGTATCGTTGATATATTTGAAACGATCCAGATCGAAAAACAACAATGCGCCGGGGTGGCGGTAACGCTCCGCCCGGCTCAATACTTGTTCCAATTCTTCGCTGAAACGCCGCCGATTGAACAAATTGGTTAATGGATCGTGATCCGCCAGCCAGGCTAAGTGCCCTTCAACCCGTTTATACTCGGTGACATCCAGCCCGACCGACAAAATAGACGGGTCATTCTCGGATTGCCGGCCGAGATGCGAATGCAACCAAGCCACATGCCGTGTCGTTCCATCCTTACAATGGGTTATCGCCTCGTGCCGCAACTGCATTCTTTTTCCGCTGTGAATTTCTTTAAAGCGCGTCAGCAAATCTTGCGACTCATACTCCGGAATCAGAATGTTCAGGAAAGATTTACCCTGCAATTCACTTTCGGTATAACGCATCAGCATTTCGCCATACGCATTGAGCGACATAACCAGGCCTTCGGCATTCTGTGTCAGCACGATAGCCTGGGCCGTATCCAGCAGGTTCTCGACAAAATCCCTTTCTCTGCCGAGCTCATTTTTCTGCTCAATGAGCATTCTTGTCCGCGTGGATACTTCCTGCTCCAGTTTTTCCAGTTGCAATGACAAGGAAACAGCCGCTTCCGAAAGTGTGTCGACCTCATCCCTAAAACGCTGCGCCCGGTCCGTCGAGGCCACCGATAAGCGGAATCTCTCAAACTGTCCGTTAGCCAGAAGCGGCAGGACAAACACGACATCTTTCAGCTTCGCCAGCAACCGGGTAAAAATCAGAAACAGCAATATTTCCGCGCAAATGAGCCCCAGTAAACCGATCAGCGCAATCTTCCAGATCGAATCATGAATATTCTTCACCGCAGCGGTCACATCGGTCATTACGATCAGATGCGCTTTATCGGGTTCGTACGAATCAAGCGGAAATAATTTTATTTGCAAATACTGATCGTTCCAGCGGATCTGAGCGCCGTTCTGTAATACCGGCATCTCCGGGTATATCCGGGCGATCTTTTTCAGCACTTCAAGATTTTTTTCTTTGTCGGTCAGCGCCGAGATATGAATATTCCAACGCAAAAAATCGAAATCATTCTGCAACAGGCTATTCTGTTCCTTGATCAGCAAACCGATATCGGCACCGGCTATCCGTTTGAACGCCAGAAATACATCCGCCAGCGATATTCCCATCACCACGACACCCACTTTCTTACCTTCCACCAGCAACGGCGCAACAATGTACTGTATGCAGCTTTCCCGGCACAGTAGCGGATTGATGGGTCTTTCCGATTGATTAACATGACTGACCCAGGTCGACAATAGGATATTGCCATCCATATGGGTATCCAGGCTATCCCAGCTGGCGTTCAATTGATTCTGCGGATTATAAAAGTGAACGAATTCAACGCCATTATGGAATTGCAACAGTGCCCAATGCAGATCAAAAACTTTACTGATGCTTTCACCATCGTTGGTCAGCAAAGCTTTTTTCATCCCGTCCAGAAACGGAATCATTTCAGCCAGTTGATATAAATTCTGCGAAGTGTTCTTGATTAAACTATTGACTTCCCTGGAATAGCGATGGTATTCGACTTCCCGTTGGTTGTCGAAATTGGCCATTAAGCCCAGATAGCTGACGAAACAAAATAGCATCACCACCGCCAGCAGAATCATGCTGCTGCTCAGCGAGATTTTCCATCTCAGACTGCGGAACCGGCGCCCCTTGGGGTTTGAAACAATAGGCGCTTTTTCCACTTTAATCCCGGAACTATTTTCCATCAGAATTTCTGCTTAGAAACGATAAGAAGCCTGAATCGCGAAAAGATCCCAATACTGATGTGTATCAATGGGCCGACCCGTTCTTAGATCGATTGGATTATCCAATCCGGATAACCAGCCTGTTCCATTGACATGATGATATTCGGCACGCAGCATGAATGCCGGTGTGACATTCCAACGTATACCCACGGCAATATCCTTGGCAAAACGACTATGTCCCAAACCGCTTCGTCCAGCGGAATTTTGTGCAACCCAGTCGCTTCCATCTCGATCTGATCGATCAATAAAGAGAGCATCATACCGCAAAAAACCTTCCCAATTCGGAGTAAAGCGATATTCACCTTGAAAGTAATAGCTCTCGCCAACGAAATGCTGACCATCTAACCTTGTACTTTTAAAATTTCTATCATAGCTAAAAGGCCGTATGGCATATTCCGAAGTCAGCGTCCAACGTTCCGAGTTATATTGGGCAGAAAAAATTACCGGTGTAAATTCTAAGGCGCCGGGGCCCAATTCTAACGGGGAGCTCAATTTTTTTGGATCATACGATGTATTCAACCATATTCCGCTGATACCCAAACGAAGGCGTTTGTCATTGGTTTCAAATATTCCGCGGCCAATATAGGAAATTTCGCGATTCAATTCCCCCGGCCGTACCAATCCCAATAATGAGCTCTCAGTATCCCTGTTATTCACGACTGGCAGTGTCACGCCAAACTGGGTAGACAACGTACCCCAATCGGATACTGCGGTATCGCCATAGAGTTGCACGGAATCACTGGAAAGCCCCAAATTACGGGTGCGGTCAAAATAAATCGATTGCGGCAGCATAATACTGGGACGCGTAAACGCCACATCCCGGGTTTCATTATAGAACCCGAAAGGATTCTTCAACCGGCCCACGCGGATACCGAATTGGTTTACTTCTTGGGAATACAAGCGGTAATCGAAGATGGCATAATCAAGGCGCGGCATACCCGAGTTTCCTTCACCTGCACGGCGCGACAACACTTGCGCCGAGAGTTGCAACCTCGGCAATGGCCGCAAGGAAGCGTTGAGCCCGGCTTCGGTCAAACCAAAACTGCCGCCTTTATCACTATTGCCAAAAACATCATTATCCGAAGTTGATATGTAAGCCTGACTGACAAAACCGTGAATCTGCAAATCGCCGGGGCGCTCGGTTGAATGCCACCATTTGAGCACAGTGCTGACCACACCGGGTTTTTCTTTGCTATTGCCCGCTTCTGTCGCTTCGGCGGGTAAATCTTTCGCTTGCACCCATTTGACCGGCGCTTGAGCGGGTTCAGGCTGTTTTTGTGATTGATCAAGCTGTTGCGCCTGAGTGGAAACAGCGCCAATCATCCATAGCACGGCAATACCCTTGCCCAGCCACCGGACGGAGCTGATGAAATAGCTACTTAATCTCGAGCACGTTAACATTTTCATTAATATTGGCTCTCCATAAATAACCTATTGCGCCAGGTGTGGTGGCAATCCTGGTAAGCATTTCTTCACTTGAGTTGACTTTAATCGGCGCTTGGCCTGTGCCCGAGAATACTAATCGATCCCAGGTGGATCTTAATTGATAAGGAAATACGTTTAACTTCTCCTTGGAAACGATTTGATGCAATTGATCTTCATCGGATAGCACAAAAACCCTGATCTTGGTTCCGTCAGACCAGGTTTTCAAACGCATACTGAAAATTGAGCGTAACGAATTGACCGAGAGGGTTTTCTCGGTCACGCCCGGATTGGTGACAATTTCATAATGATCATTTGCTCTTACTTCCGCTGCCACAATCCAAAGGCATACAGTTAGAGCAAAACACAAGCAAGCTCTAGTTTTTAACAAACAGTGCCTGGAGAATTGGGCCTGTAAAGAGAAATGAAATAAATTCAAGAAACAGATTCCTGATTCAGGGTTATTCCATTAGTTAATATGAATGGGATTATAGGTACCGCAGTCGGTTACGACTTCCCAGGCATCGCGATGCTCTTGGTACATTTTATTGAGCGCGTCTTCCACTTTCACGTAATAGGGACGGCGCATGCCATGATAGTCTACCGGTGGTCCGATCGGATTAAAATTCAAGCCGTAAAAACCCATCAGCTTATTCAGCGCAGGATCGGCAACCGATAGCCAGTGCTTGATATTGTATTTGACGGACATGCGTAAAACGCCCGCCATCAACACCAGTCCAATGCTGAGCGCGGAACGGCGATCGGTGGAACGGCGATCCTGCGTATTTCTTTTATCGCTGTCAGTCTCGGTGGTTTCCTTGCGGCGCTCTTCCCTGCGCCGTTCGTCTTTACGCCGGTCAAACCGGCTGATCACCAGAAAACGGGAAATCTCAGCCGTCTGCTGGCGCGGTAATGCTTTGATATCGCACAGCGCTGGATCTGTCTGACTATACAATTCAACCGGCAATAGCTTTTCAGGCCGCGCTGAATCCGGCAGAATTAACCGCACAGTGCCGATAAATTCTCCCGATGGGCGATAGCGCAAAAGCACATGGCAGGAATGGCTGTCGTAGCTGTCTTTTTCCTTTTCATCCGGACAAAGCGCAGGGTCGAATCCGGGTAAACGCTGTTCCACGCATAGCACCTGATAGCGGATTCTATAAACATGTTCAAGCAGCTCGGCTGTATCAGCCACTACAATTTCAAAGAACTTCTGAAAATTTTGATACAAATCATTCATAGAATCACCCAATTTAATAAGCAGCTCGTTACATTCATTTTTAGCACTCCTCCGGATATTCGTTGATATCAAGAGAAAGTGTCAAAATAGTAAACTGTGCTGGCGCTACATCATCATTGAAAAAGCGCAGAATCTACGGTGCATTTCTTATTTTTAGCCGCACGAAACAAAGCTTTTCTTTCAATAAGTAATATAAATTAACTACAGCGGTCATTTAAGTATATTTAAAGCGAATATTCAACTGATCTTTAGCAATTAATGGCGGAATTACAACAAAGATAACTACTTGTGCACAATAAACAACAATTGCGCGCAGGATGATGAAATTTAATCGATTAAACCAGCACTTCGATGGGTGCGGGATGGCCTAAGAATGCAGCCGGACTGGCGGTTAAACCGTAGGCGCCCGACTGCAATACCACAACAAAGTCGCCTGCGGATGCTTTGGCCATCGGCAACTGATCGGCCAGTATATCCAACGGTGTGCACAATGGTCCCGTGACGGATACCACTTCCCTTTCCGCGCCACGGACTTTATTGCCGATGATGACTGGATAGTTCTTGCGGATGACCTGGCCGAAATTGCCGGAAGCGGCCAGATGATGATGCAGTCCGCCATCGGTGATGAGAAAAACCTGCCCGCGCGAGATTTTGCGTTCCAGAACGCGGCACACATAAATCCCCGCTTCCGCCACGATATACCGGCCTAATTCGATTGCAACTCTGGCGCCGGGCAACTGCCGCTGCACTTCCGGCATCAGACGCTGCAAATTTCCCCCCACAGCGGCAAGATTCAGCGCCCGTTCGCCGGGAAAATACGGCACCCCCAAACCGCCGCCGATATTCAGCAAGCGCGGCGGCGATGGCGCATATTCAGACAGCCGGATACCCAGCTGCAAGGATTTTGCATGCGTTTCCTGCAGCGCGGTTGCATTGAGATTTTGTGAACCGCTAAAAATGTGAAAACCGGTAAAATCCAATCCCAGCGCAGCCAGTCGTTTCAATACATCCGGCACACATTCGGCATCGATACCGAATGGCTGCGGCCCGCCGCCCATTTTCATGCCGGAAGATTTAAGTGCAAAATCCGGATTCACCCGGATGGCCACCTTGGGCGTAATCCCTAAACTGGCTCCCAGTTGCGCGACCGATTCCATCTCCCGCGCCGATTCGAGATTCAGCATAACGCCCGCCGCAATCGCACTGCGCAGTTCATGCTCTTTTTTACCCGGCCCGGCAAAACTGATTTGACCTGGCGGCAGAACCGTATCCAGCGCCACGCGCATCTCACCCGCCGAAGCGACATCCATACCGTCGATCAAACCGGCCACATGCTGCACCAGCGCCGGCATCGGATTGGCTTTCATGGCATAGTGCAGCAAAACTCCGTCCGGCAAATGCCGCCGCAATACTGCAATCCGTTCGCTGATTTTCTGCCGGTCATAGGCATAAAACGGCGTCGTGCCGACGCGTTGCGCCAAGCGCGTCAACGCCATGCCGCCCACTTGCAGACAATCGTCCTGCACGGCGAACTGCACCAGCGGCGCATGCTCCGGCGGTAAATTGCTCATTGCGCGGTTTCCTTAAATAAATGCTGCAATTCCTGAGAAAGCAATTTGCGGTCTATTTTACCGTTCGGGTTGCGCGGCAGATTACCCTCACGCAGTTCAATGTGACTGGGCAGCATATACGCAGGCAAGCGCTGTTTGCATAGACGCAGCAAAAGACCGGCATCCGGCTGCATGCCGCTTCGGGCCGTCACGATCACCGCAATCGCTTGCCCCAGCGCGGGATGCGGCACACCGATCGCAACCGCTTCTGCAACACCTTCCGACGCATAAACCACTTCTTCCACTTCGGTAGGGCTGACCCGGTAACCGGAGGTTTTGATCATTTCGTCGCGGCGTTCAATGAAATACAGGAACCCCTCTTCGTCCACGCGCACCGTATCGCCGGACCAGGCAGCGATCTCCGCGAGCGGCAACCCGGCCTGGCGCGTTTTCAGCGGTTTGAAACACAACGCGGTTCTTTCCGCATCGTTCCAATAGCCCATCGCCACCAAAGCACCGCGATGCACCAATTCGCCCGGCTCACCCGGCGCGCACGGCGAACCATCGTCGCGCAGAACCAACACTTCCGCATTCGGTACCGCCTTGCCGATCGAATCCGGGCGACGGTCAATTTCTTCCGGCGCCAGGTACGTCGAGCGGAACGCTTCGGTAAAACCATACATCAGGAAAATTTCCGTTGCCGGTAATACGCTGCGCAATTTGTTCAGCGTCGCACGCGGCATGGCGCCGCCCGAATTGGTGATATAGCGCAGCGACGGCGCTTTTCCCCAGTCCAATTGCGCCAGCTGAATCCACAGCGGCGGCACAGCCGCAAGACCGGTGATTCGCTCCTCGTTGACGATGCGGATAATGTCGTGCGGCAGCAGATAATTCATCAGCACATTCGCCGCTCCCGCATAGAAAGCCGACGTCAATTGATTCAATCCATAATCGAAGCTCAGCGGCAGCACGGTCAGAATCCGGTCATCCGGACGGTTTTGCAAATACTGCGCGACACTTTCCGCACCGGCCAGCAAATTACGATGCGACAACACTACACCCTTAGGTTTACCGGTGCTGCCCGAGGTATAGATAATCGCCGCCATATCGCTATCGATCACACCTAATGCGGAATGTTTTTTTTGCACTGCAGAAACAGCTTGCCAACCGAAGACTGTGAGTCCGGCGACAACTGGAAAATCATCTTTGGCATCCACGACAATCACCGTATGCAAGTCGTGACACAGCGGCAGAACCGTTTGCAGCAATTTTAACCGCTCCACTGAGGTCACCAATATCCTGACATTGCAATCGATCAGGATGTACGCCACCTGTTCCGGCTTCAATACCGGATTTACCGGAACCATCACACCGCCCGCCGCCGTTGCGGCAAAGAGCGCAATTACGGTCTCGAAACGTTTCTCGAGATAAACCGCCACACGCTCGCCGCGGCTCAAACCGGATGCGCGCAAGCCATTCGCCGTTGCCGCGACTGCCCCCGCCAGCATGGCATAGCGCATACGCTGATTGTCATAAGACAACGCTTCGGCGTCCGGTGTCCGTCCGGCAGCGGCAAAAATCAGATCATGGATCAAGTCAGTCATTGAGCAAACGCGCTTGTCTGCGCCACAAGAAAAGCATCTGAATTAGAAAGTGCGCTCATTATAATCGGCTTTGGCTTTCATACGGCTATCAACATACCCGGCGGAATCGCGTAAACTATCCGCTTTCCAATATTCGGCGTAATAGTTGACACAACAATCATGATGGTACGCACACGATTTGCTCCCAGCCCAACCGGCTATCTCCACATCGGCGGCGCACGCACTGCGCTGTTTTCCTGGGCTTATGCCCGCAAGCACGGCGGAAAATTTATTCTGCGCATTGAAGACACCGATCTGGAACGTTCAACGCAACAATCGATTCAGGCAATTCTGGACGGCATGGCGTGGCTGGGATTGGATTACGACGAAGGGCCGTTTTATCAGATGCAGCGCTTAGCGCGTTATCATGAGATTGCCGAGCAATTATTGCAGAATAATCAAGCGTATTACTGCTACGCCACCAAGGAAGAACTGGAGCAAATGCGTGAACAGCAATTGGCGGCGGGCTTGAAGCCCCGCTACGACGGGCGCTGGCGCGATAGCAAGCAAACCCCGCCAGCCGGTGTAAAACCGGTGCTGCGGTTCAAAAACCCGCTGGACGGTTTCGTGACGTTCAACGATCAGATCAAGGGAAAAATCACCGTCGCCAACAACGAACTCGACGATCTGGTGCTGCTGCGCGGCGATGGCGTGCCAACGTATAATTTCAGCGTCGTCATTGACGATCTGGACATGAATATCACCCATGTCATCCGTGGCGACGACCACGTCAATAACACGCCGCGCCAGATCAATATTCTTAAGGCGCTGGGCGCCACATTACCGGAATACGCGCATGTGCCGATGATTTTGGGCGCCAACGGCGAGCGCTTGTCGAAACGGCATGGCGCGGTCTCGGTCATGCAATATCACGAGGATGGATATCTGCCGGAAGCGCTGTTGAATTACCTGGCAAGACTCGGATGGTCGCACGGCGACGAGGAGATTTTCAGCCGCGACCAATTGGTGGAATGGTTCGATTTATCCGCGATCAGCCGCTCCCCGGCCAAATTCAATCCGGAAAAACTGCATTGGATCAATCAGCAATATCTCAAAACAACGGATAACACCCGTCTGGCCGAACTGACGGCACCTTTTCTGGCAAAAGACAATTGTCTGACGAATGGCGGCCCCGATCTGGCACAGGTTGTCGATTTGCTCAAGGAACGAGTGAATACCATCGAAGAATTGGCAGATGCCGCAGTGTACTTTTACCGTCCGCTGGAGCCGGATGAAGAGTTGAAAGCGCAGCATTTTACTGCGGAAACAAAACCGATCATGACTGGCTTGTTGGAAAGATTCCGCCACATCGAATGGACACGCGAAATCATCCATCAGGAAATAAAAGCCGCCGCCAAGGAGCACGATGTCAAACTGCCGAAAATCGCCATGCCGTTACGAGTCATGGTCACCGGCGAAGTCCACACTCCGTCGATCGATGCGGTACTGGCATTACTCGGACGCGAGGAGACACTGGCGCGCATGAACAGTCATCTCAGCAGTTTTCCCGGTTGATCTTTTCTTTACAATAAATCATCGCATCAGTATAATCCCCCTTCCTTTGATCAGGGGGTATAGCTCAGCTGGGAGAGCGCTTGCATGGCATGCAAGAGGTCAGCGGTTCGATCCCGCTTATCTCCACCAAGTTTTTCTTGGATTAAGCGGTGCTATAAACGACACATCACTTTGTCCCCATCGTCTAGAGGCCTAGGACATCGCCCTTTCACGGCGGTAACACGAGTTCGAATCTCGTTGGGGACGCCAAATAAAACAAAGACTTGAATGAATTCAAGTCTTTTTTATTTTCTCGGTGCATAATCTGTGCGTAATGCTGCTGAATTAAGATCGGCACCCCCAATCCTCATGCGGACTGCCATGAAGATTCAATTCTTTCCAATAAAACCACCATTTCAGCTTGAGTTGATCCATCAAACAATAAAGTAGCTGTTATGGATCAGTTCCGAAAGTGAGTTATTCCACGCAAGAAAATAAAATCCACCATTCGCCACGTAGACCAACGCATCCTGCTATCGCCGGGAATCACCGACGAATTGTGTCACTGGCGTGAAATGTTTGGCGGAAAAGGCTTTGTGTTTCGCTCTCCGCAAGGCGGCAAAGACATCAGGCGCGAACCATCGAAAAAGTATACAGAGTCACCTTGGGGTTGAATGGCAAGCACAGCCCGCACGGCTAGTGCAGTTCATTTTCTACTTGGCGTGCGATAACAGCTTTGCGCACAACGCGGTGGAGCTTGCCCTGGATCATGTTCACGACAACGAAGTCGCTCGCGCATACGACCGAGGAGAGCGGTTTGAAGAATTTGGCAAATTATTCAATTGGTGGGGAGAACAACTTTCTGCTGCTCAGCACGGAGCGACAATTATTCCGCTAGAAAACAAAGTAACTCGATGTTGAGCGCACTGCAAACAAGCCACATACGCCCTTCAACTCAACAACTCTGTTAGCGAACTGACTACCTTAAACTGCACTTCCTCGAAATTCTTGAAGTGTCGCTTGCCGCATTCGATGCGTAGCTCTTCAATCGGTCGCAGCAGATCAATCTGCACATGGTCACCGCTACCTGTCTTTTTCGTCTCAGCTACAAAATATAGCATCTTATCGTTGCGATAAGCCAGTGCCCAATCCGGGTTATACGATCCCACAGGCGTTTCGATCTTGAACCAGCGCGGCAATTTAATGTAGAAAAGCACGTCATCATTGTCCTCACATGCCTGAACAAAGTTGCGTTCCGGGCTAGAGTTAGAATCAATGACAATATGCGAGAACAGGGTTTTTTCTTGCTTTTCTACCGCTACCACGTTGGATGCAAACACATCCATTAGATCATCGCCCTCAAAACGGCGCATTTCGTAGGCTAGACCATTGACCTTGAAATATTCGACACCATTCACCAGCACCTCACGCTTCACGGAATTCACCACTTCCGCCACATGATCAATGAATGCCTGAGGATTTTTGACGGCATCCGCAAGCCGTCCGGAATCAAGCAGAATACGCGCCACGGTGGACTTTGCCAGTCCTGTCTTTGTCTGCACTTGCCCAACAAAATCCGGCATCACATATTTTTCTTCCATTGACTGAGTGCGAAAGCCAGTCTGTTTTCCATTTACCCCAGCAGCGCTGATAATAATATCAGCACGCGTCAATGCAACTTTCGGGCGCTCAATAGTTGGCATCTTTTCTTTAATTCGCTTCGCTGCCTTGGTAATCAAGTCACCTGTATCGTAATTTACGCGATAGCGCGTTCTCGCTCGAATTTTGTCCCATAGCGTCAAAAATTCGTTGTCTGTATCGTAGCCCTTCTTGAGCCGCACCGTAATTTTATCACGCTCGTTTTTAACCATCTCGCGCTTGAACTTCACCCCTGCTTCGACCATCTCGGTTTGCAACTGGTTGGCAAAATCCTCATAGCTCTCGTTTGCAATCACTGTCAGACGGTTAATCGTCCGATCAAATACCCGTTCGCCGTCTTTATTCACGCACAAACGAAGCCCCCGCCCAATTTCCTGCCGTTTTTTAATGTCCGATTTGCTTTCTGCCAGCGTGCATATCTGAAACACATTAGGGTTATCCCATCCTTCGCGTAATGCGGAATGGCTAAAAATGAAGGCCAACGGCTCAGCAATATCCAACAGCCGTTCCTTGTCGCGCATAATTAACTCGAATGTACTGGCTTCGGCATCCGCGTTGGTCTTGCCAGTCAACGTCTCAAAAGGCGAAACCGCCCGTTTGTCCTGAGAAAAATAACCATTATGAACTTTCGTCCCTTCATGCATCCGTAGCCCGGCAAAGTCAGGCTTTGCTCGATACTGTTCGTAAATTTCTTCAAACCAATCGGCAAATTTACCCTTGCTGACAGTACCATCCTCGTTATAGACACGGTAATTCGCCACACGGTCAATAAAAAATACGGATAGCACCTTAATGCCCAATGGATGCAATTTCAGCGCCTTTTCAAAGTGTCGGCGTATCGTAGCCTCAACCTGCAAACGCAAAATCGTGTCAGTCAACGCCCCATGTGGACTTCCTGCGCGAACTCTCACATCGTTGGCAAAAGTTATAAAACCTTCCCCCGCGTCAATTTCGTTGACGATAAAACTTTCGCGGTAAATCTCGCGCTGATTTGATAACTTATAAAGATCGTCGCCATTCTTCACAGTAATGCTTTTTTTTGCGGGGCCTTGCGTTTGGTTCACCCAAATCGACAGCTTGGCTGACACACTACGAGCCCCTGTTTTGAAACCCTCAACCTCAACGAAAGCCTGATTCGCATCTTTCAACTCAATCACCGAATCAACCCCTATCTGTTTCACGAGCCCTTTCTCGTAAGCACGTACCGGGTCGAGCGAATAGATCAGGTTATAGGTATTGCGGTGGGTGGCCGAGTAGCGCAAGGTACACATAGGGGCAAGGCGCGCGATAGCCTGTTTGCGGTTATCCGTCTCCAGATTCTGCGGCTCATCAAGGATCACAATAGGATGCGCCGCGCGGATGAACTCAATCGGCGCAATCCCAGTCTCCCGCACCTGATTGATGACGTTACCCTTGTTCTTCTTTTTGGCCGCGCTGTCCGCTTCGGTCGAGTCTTTGGCAAAAGCATCAATGTTAATCACCAGAATCTGGATTGCGTTCGACAGAGCAAAATTGCGTAGTTGATTTACCTTGGTCGAGTCGTAAACTGTAAACTCAACGCGCTCATAATTATAGTGCGTCTGAAAATGCTCCTTGGTAATCTGCAAGCTCTTGAGCACGCCCTCGCGAATAGCAATCGACGGCACCACAATCACAAACTTCTTGAAGCCATAGGTTTTGGAAAGCTCGTACACCGTGCGCAGATAGACGTAAGTCTTGCCGGTGCCGGTCTCCATCTCCACGGTGAAGTTTGGAAATGCACCAACATCTATGTCATCTTCCAGCTTCATCATTTCCAACGCAGCCGAGAGCTCTATTCCGTGAACCTCCTGCACCGCATTCAAATTGGCAAGCCATTGCTCGTCGGTAATTACGCGCTGGTTTGCCACGCCGGTTTCCGTGAGTTTCAGGCTGGAAAGTTCATCATTCCAACCGACCGAAATTTGCGAAGCATCGGGTTGCCCTTCAAATAAAGCAACTACCGCATGGATGGCCTCAAGCTGAAAATCCTGGTTTGCGTCGAATTGCAGTTTCATTTGCGCGGCATCACAGGCAGGTGAACTTGATTCCAGCATCGCGGCACTGCAAATCGAGGTTAGACTTGAGCGGGTCTAAATCAAGGAACACGCCATCAATGACAATAATCTCGCGCGGCTTTATCTCCATCATCGGCTGAATCATCGCTTCGGTGAAAGTATCTAGAATGAACAGCATTTTGCGTTGATCGATGGCGAATACCTTGCCGCCAGCCACATCCAGCGTTTCAACTGGCGTGGTCAGCTCTTGGCCGAATTTCAATAACAGTTCGTAAAGTATGTGCTCCACTGCTGCGCCATCTTTCTCGGACTTGGCAAACATCTGCATCTGCTCGGCCAGTTGCTCGGGTGAGTCGATGTTATCACCGCGCCATTGCTTGAAGTTGGAGGGTGCGAGCAGAAAGGATTTAAAACCAAGGTTGGCTGTTGCGGGCGTTGCGAGATCGACAGCATCTTCAGCACGTCCGATGCTTCGCTTGATTCGTTCCCTACAAACCTCAGCGAGACTGTAGAAACCTGCTTTCCCTGCGTCACTCTCTGACTCAATCAATTCCGGTAACTGGACACAAACAAAGCGACGAGCAGTTCGTTCGGTCTGATTGATGTCCAAGACCGCCTGTCCCATAGTTCCCGTCCCCGCAAAGAAATCCATGATCAGATCATCTCCCCGAGTCGCCATTTGAACGATCCGCCGCATTAGAAATGGCGACTTCGGGTAATCAAAGAATCCCTCCTCGAACAACTCTTTGAACTCGCGCTTTCCAACGTCAGTGGAAATTTCGCCGCCAATCCAGAACGACTTAGACTTCGATGTGCGCTCAAAGAGTTCGTCATCGTCATCATCTTCTTCATCGACCTCTGTTTCTGTGGCATTCGGTTCGAGGTACACACGATAGTCAACGTCCCATCGACCTTTAGAATCTGAATACCTTGCCTCAAGGATCGCAAGGTTCTTTGAAACCGAGTCTTTCCCCCAGCGCCAGCGGCCTTCACTGCCATCGCCCCTCTTCGGCAGAATTGCCACATCGTTTTCAGACTGTTTGGTCAAGGAAAGCTTCTTCGTGCTTTCGTTGTAGAAAATTGGAAAGAACATCTTGGGCCTGTCCTTACGCTGATCCTGGGAGCCACGTTTACGAAGGTCACGGAGCGCATACTTCTTTCCGCGTGAATCTATATACTTGAAATTTTTCAGTTGATCCTCGGTCAATGGCAGACCGTGCGACTCGAACTCGTTGCGCGAAAAGACAAGTAGATATTCGTGGCAAGTCGCAACATTCTTCTTGTCATTACGGCCTTTCAGATTATTGATGACCACGAGCTGAGCAACGAAGTTTTCCTCGCCGAAGATCTCGTTCATGAGCAGCCGTAGGTTATGCACCTCGTTGTCGTCACACGACACGAAAATCACCCCATCCTCGCGCAACAGATTCCGTGCGATGTACAGGCGCGGCAGCATCATCGACAACCAGTTGCTGTGGTAGCGACCGCTCTCCTTGCTGTTCTTGCGAAAGAAGCCTTCGCGCATCAGTGTGCCGTCATCGGCCAGATCGTTAATGCGGCGCAGATAGTCTTCCTTGCTTTCCTGAAAACGGTCTGGGTAGATGAAACTGTCTGAGCCGGTGTTATACGGTGGGTCGATATAGATCAACTTGACCTTGCCAAAGTAGGATTTCTGCAACACCTTGAGCACTTCCAGATTTTCTCCCTCGATAAAGACGTGCTGCGCTTCATCGAAGTTGACCGACAATTCACGTTGCGGGCGCAGTGTAGCGGTAGAGGGGGTTTGCAGTACCTTGTAGGCATTGCTTTTGCCAGCCCAAGCAAGCGCATAGCGTTCGCCCCCTTCGATGATAGCTTCAGCGCCCAACGCTCGCTTGAGCGCAGCAACATCAAGCTGCCCCTCAGAAAACGCTTCGGGAATCAATGCAACCAATTGCTGGCGGCGGTCGGCGGCTGGGTCAAGTGAATTGGCGATGCTGCTATTGTTCTGGTCGGTCACGTTGCGCCCTAAATTTATCGGTAATGAATGCCAACATCTTCATCAATAGTTTGGATTCTGGCTGACTTTTGGATGCTATTCCATAAGTAATCCACAAGCGGCAATTATGCTGTAATGTCCGGCATAATTCTAATGCTTGATTTTACCTTACCCGAAGAGCGAAAACATGGCCGCCACTACTCTACCAAAGATTTCTTCCGGCAAATGCCCAATGCTTTACTCACCCGATACTTTCATGAACAAAATCTGTTCAAGGATTTGGATTTCACCGCCATGAAGGAAGGCAATCCGGCAGCTTTGCTTAAGGCATGGCTGCTGTTACCGGACAATCAATGTAATGCAATGGATACCGTGTTTCATGAAATTTTTGTGATGAGTTGTGAAAAGGGTTCTACGGCAATCATTGATGAATCCGGATTCCATTAAATGACTATCCAGGCATATTTCCGGAATAAACTTTTCTTAGGGAAGTGCTGATCAATGAGCGGCTTTAAGATTTCCCTGTAATTCTGCCAGTTTTTTGAACAAAAATTCCCGGCAATTCATTTTTTAACAGCATTTTGCCACCCAATCGCCCCTGTTTCTGCTTCATCGTCCGCCACAGGGGGTATAGCGGACGGACTTTCCCTCTGAAGTCGTCATCAGCCCGCGGTACTCAGAATCACGCGCCTTCTCCTGATTTTTGCGCTGATTTTCAATCATCTCTGCATTTTTATAAGCAAATCGCTTAGATAGAAATAAGCAAAAGCTTATTTATTTATCCAACCAGCGGCCTTATGATGAAAAAAATCTGGGGCCGCAAGAAAATTCCCAGATAAATCAGTCATCAAAGTAAAGATCGATGTGGGGTCTGCACTTTTGGGTATCTGTGTAGGGTCTCGCGTAGTTTCAATTCTAAAAATAAGGAGCTACTCATGAGCAAAAATAAAATTCTGGCTGCCTGCATGCTAACCTGTGCGCTGATGATGACATCGACAGTCAAAGCAGAAAGCTATTTCATCGACAAATTCAGCCAAGGTATTGCAAACATTGCCTTCGGCTTTATCGAAATTCCCAAAAATGTCATCAATATCACCAGCGATCAAAATATTTTTCTAGGTCTGACATGGGGTGTTATCCGCGGCATTGTGCATGGCGTGAGCCGGACGCTGGTGGGTGGCGTGGAAGTCATCACTTCACCGGTTCCATCCAGTGAATTTGCCTCACCGGCTTATGTTTGGAATCGTTTCAGTGAAGACAGCCGTTATTTTGGTTTGCATTATCCCGGCTACTGGACCAGTTACGGCCCATTGGATAATGGCGAATAAGCCTGCTGCGCCCCATTCGATCATAAGGATATCATCATGAAAAAATTTCATTACTTACCGCCCGCAATTTTGATACTGTTCCTGACCGCCTGTGCCACGCCAAAAACCGATACGGAAGATTTGAAGGCCGAGATCAAAGCCGCCAGAACCGGTCACTACGGGCAAGCCATGTGGCATCAAGAGCAATCAGAAGAAGATCTGGAAACCGCCAATGAGATTCTGGGTCATCTTGAAAAAAATCACTATTGGAATATCAACGAGAAGCAAAAGGCATTGGATGCCGCCAAATCAGCTGCACGCCATCGTTTGGAAGCGGAGAAGGAAATGTGTCTGTGGCTGACGGAAGTACATGGCCATAACCATCATAAAAAAGAATCGATTCACGATACCGTGGCTTACTTCAAAACAGGCAGCGCCGTGCCCTTTAAAACCAAAGACGAAACCATCGGCAAAGTGGGCAACTGGCTGGAAGCTCATCCCGATGCAACCGCAACCGTCACGGCATCAACCGATACTGTCGGCAAACCGGCCTACAATCAGGATTTATCGGAAAGAAGAGCCCAGGCGGTGATACAACGATTGGTAGCAAGCGGTGCACGGCCCAGCCAATTAATTGCCAAAGCAATTGGTGAAGTTCCCGGCGCCGACAACACACCCGATCAGGAAAGCCGCGTGGCGATTGTGATCACATCGCACCCCGTTTACATGGATTGTCCCAGCGTAAAATAACGTGAAAAACTCACTTGGCTGAATAAAAACCAGCCCGGTGAGTTAGAATCTCAGTCCTAATCAATACGGGGGAAAAACATGACATTACGCTACCTTTTTATGATTGCGATTGCGATAGCGCTATCAACTTTATCCGCTTGCGGACAAAAACCAACGGAAACCACAGAGAAGGTAGTCGATAAAGTCAACGACGCGCTAGACCGGCGTCCTAACGAAAAAGCGCGTGATGCAATCGAAGATATCACGAGTGCGGTGAAGGACGCTTCTGAAGAAGCTCAGGGAAAAATGGAAGAAATCGCTAAAGAGATCAAGCATCAAAGCGGGGATGCCGCGAAATAATTCAGCTCGAGTTCTGCCGTTTCTTTATTTTTCAATCGCATTGTAGCGTTTATTCTTTTTTCCGTTCACGCGCAAAAATAGCCTAAAACGGGAGAATCCGCCACTACTGACGAAAATCCGCCAACGCATTGAGTAAATAATCCAAATCTTTCTCCGTATGCTCAGCGGAAACCTGCAAGCGGATTTCCTGATCGCCTTGCGGCACGACCGGATAATTCAAACCGGTGGCGAGAATATTGTGGTCTAATAAATGCGCCACCAATGCGGCGGTTTTGGCGGTGTCGCGGATAAATACCGGCACGATGGGGTGCTCTCCGGGCAAAGTTTCAAAACCCAGCTGTTGCAATCCGGATCGGAGTCTAGTGCTGAAGCTGCGCAATCGATCCAGCAGGCGCAAGCCTTCCGCACTTTCCAGAACATCCAGCGCTGCCAATGCAGCGGCCGCTTCGGCGGGCGTAATCGGATTGGAATAGATATATAACGGCGCGGTTTCCCGCAAGTAAGCGATGGCCGTGGCGCTGGCAGCAACGTAACCGCCGTTGACACCGAACGCCTTGCCGAGCGTGGCGACCAATACATCCGCCCGCCCTCCCGTAATTTCTTCAGTACCGCGCCCGGTGCTGCCGAAAGCGCCGACGCCATGCGAGTCATCCACTAGGGTGACAATTCCTTCGGGATAATCGCTTTGGTGCCTGGCACAGCAGGCATCGAGTTCATCCAGCGGCGCATGATCGCCGCGCATGCTGAAAACACCGTCAGTGACCACACAAACCCGTTGATAGCGGTCACGGTTGGTGCTCAGGATTTTTTCCAGATCGTGCATATCACCGTGCGCATAAATCGCTTTTCCAGCCGGATGCGCGAGACGGATCGCGTTAATGATGCAATTGTGGTTCAGCGCATCGCTGACAACCAATGTCTGTTCGGAAATCAATTGCGGCAGCACGCCAACCATCGTGGCATAGGCCGCGCTGAACAGCAGCGCCGCTTCACGGCCATGAAATGCCGCCAGCCTGCGCTCCAGCTCGACATGCGGCGCATACGTGCCGCTGATAAAACGCACCGCGCCGGGACCGGCGCCATACTGTTCCACTGCCAGCGTTTCCGCTGCGATCACGGCGGGATGCCGCGCCAATCCCAAATAGGAATTCGAATTCATGCGCAAAAATGCGCGCTTGCCATAACCGTGCAGCTGATAGCGCGGCCCCAATCCGTTTTCCGGCGCGAGCATGCCGGTAATGATTTTCTCGTCGCCCTTGCGGACGCCTTGCTGTTGCAATTGGTTCAACTTGGCCAGGAATAGCGGTTCCACTTTCGATAGCGACATAGAGATCTCCCATTAACCGTTACGAAATTTGGCGCTGATGTGCGCCAGCATATCGGCCACCATGCCAGGTAAATCGAAACCCGGCTGCCAACCCCATTCAGCCCGCGCGGCACTGTCATCCATATGCCGTGGCCAGGAATCGGCAATCGCTTGCCGCAGCGGATCGACCGTATAGCCGATGGTAAATCCGGGCAGATGCTTTTGTATTTCCGCCGCCAATTGCGCCGGAGTAAAACTCATCGCGGTAACGTTAAAGCCGTTGCGATGCGTCAATTTGCCGGGATCGGTTTGCATCAGTTGCATTGCGGCTGCAATGGCATCGGGCATATACATCATATCCAGTTGGGTATCGGCGCGCAGAAAACAGTCGTAATGCCGCTGTTTGACCGCGGCGTAAAAAATATCCACGGCATAATCGGTCGTGCCGCCGCCGGGCAGCACTTGATTGGAAATCAGTCCGGGATAGCGTAAGCCGCGCGCGTCGACACTGTAGCGGCGATGATAGTAATCGCATAGCAATTCACCCGACACTTTGGTGATGCCATAGATCGTCGAAGGATGCTGCACGGTATCCTGCGGCGTATTGTAAGGTGGTGTGCCGGGACCGAATGCGGCAATGGAACTGGGGAAAAATACCCGGCAATGGTGCTGGCGCGCGCTTTCCAACACATTGAGCAGACCGTTCATGTTGATATCCCAGGCTTGCAGCGGTTGTTCTTCGGCCACTGCGGAAAGCAGTGCGGCGAGGTGGTAAATGATGGTAATACACCGACCGGCAACCACGGCATCAAGCGCTGCCGCATCGCGCACGTCGAGACTGACATAAGGACCGTGCATCAGATGACCAGATGGTTCGTGACGATGACCGGCAGCGATCACACTATCCGCGCCGTAACGCTCACGCAAAGCCAGCGTCAATTCCGCACCGATTTGACCGGTCGCGCCGGTTACCAGAATTTTAGGCATTCCCACCTCCACGCTTCGATATTCTGCCAGCCTTCTGCTTTACAGCGCCTCGCAGAGGGAAATCAGAAAGTTGCGCTATTTCTTCCTGCGCTTTTCAACCGCGTTTGCCAGCTGTTGCAGCACGTGCTCGGTCGCTTCAAAGCTGATGCAGCCGTCCGTAATGCTTTGCCCGTAAACCAATTCCTCGCGTTTTTTACCGTCGGCTTTTTGGTTACCTTCCACCAGATGGCTTTCGATCATCACGCCGCAAATGGCATGGCTACCACCTGCAATCTGTTCCGCCACATCGGCCGCGACATCGGTTTGACGGCGGTAATCCTTGTGGCTATTGGCGTGGCTGAAATCGATCATCAAATGCGGCGGCAGTTTGGCTTTCTTCAATTCTTCCACCGCCGCAGTGACACTGGCGGCATCGTAATTCGGTTTACGCCCGCCACGCAAGATAATGTGACAGTCTTCATTGCCTTTGGTGGCAAAAATCGCGGTATGCCCTTCTTTGGTGACCGACAGAAAATGATGCGGGCGGGAAGCGGCTGCAATCGCGTCAATTGCAATATTCAAATTGCCATACGTGCCATTCTTGAAGCCGATCGGACAGGACACGCCGGAAGCGAGTTCGCGATGCCCCTGGCTTTCGGTCGTGCGCGCGCCGATGGCCGCCCAGCTGATCAAATCCGACAAATACTGCGGACTAATCAGGTCCAGGTATTCGGTGGCCGATGGCATGCCGATGGTATTCAAATCCAGCAGCAACCGGCGCGCCGTCCGCAGACCTTTGTTGATATGAAAACTGTTATCCAGATCGGGATCGTTAATCAGCCCTTTCCAGCCGATGGTCGTGCGCGGTTTTTCAAAATACACGCGCATCACGATATGCAACTGCTGCTTCAGCGTTTCGCGCAAATGCTTCAAACGCGCGGCATACTCCAACGCGGCGTCGACATCGTGAATGGAGCAAGGGCCGACCACAACCAGTAAGCGGTCATCTTCGCCGTGCAGAATGCGATGAGTGGCTTGCCGCGCGGCATAAACGGTTTGCGTCGCATTCTCCGTCATCGGATATTCGCGATGCAGCTCAACCGGCGGAGTCAGTTCATGCACGCCGACAATACGTAAATCATCGGTCTGGTATTTCATAACAATTCCTTTTATAGACTTTCGGGTCTAACAGCAAAGATTCGCCTTGCAATAAACAACGCGGATCGGAAAAAAACGTATTTTAACCTAAGCGGGAAATTTCATCAGAACGGACTTCAGGAAAATCGCTCGCGCAGCCAGACCTCCAGTCTGCGCGTGGCGATCACATCGTCACGGTTATAACCCAGTATTGCGGCTTGCAGTTTTTGCTTCTCGGCCAAGCTTGTTTCCGCGCGGAAACGGTTGAATTGCACCACCGACCATTGCGAACCGGATTCCTCATTTTCCCATTGGAAATTCACCAGCCCCGGATGCTTGCAGATATCCTTCAGTCCATAGCCTTGCAATGGCAACACCAGACAATCCAGCACCGGATTTTGCATGTCGAACAGCGGGCTATCCGCGCCCAGCAACCATTTCACCGTGGCATGATTTCCCATACCGTAACGCTCGGCGTATTTGCCAATCGTCGCCTTTTCGTGGTTGGAATAATGCGCCAGCACCAAGGCCGGATACTGTGACCGGTATTCATCCATTTTCTGCAAAAAACCCAGCCATCCGTCGTAATCGCTGGTTTCATCATCGGTCCAGACGTATTCAAAGCTTTCCCGGCCATACGGCGGCGCCAAAAATCCCCACAGATAAACATGACGCTCGCGATTTGGGGTCAATGGATTGTCTTCGATATCGAAATGAACCCAGGTGCCTTGCGGCAAAACGGCTTTATTCAGTTGAAATACCTCACCGCTCAACATCGAGCGGGCCTGCAAAATGGCGCGGTGCTTGCGTTTACTACCCTTGAGATGCGGCACATCCGGCAGGGATTCGGCCGACTCCCCGGCAAGCTGCGAGATCGTTGCAATTCCGGCTTGCGCCAGATGATCCGCGGCTTTGCCGTGCACGCCGTACAACAGCGAAATATCCTCCTTGGCTTCGAATTCTGGGCGGCAAACCGCTTGGTGCGGACAAATGCGGCATTTGCTATGGCTATAACGGACTGCGGGCGGTTGCGGCAAATCCAGCAAGGCTCGCATGCTGGTAATAAACTCATCGACCAATGGCTCGACTTCATCGCCCAATTGCGCAACACGGCCATTGCCCAAAAAAACCATCGCCGGTAAATCGTTGGCGAGCAAACGGCGATAAATTCCCAGTTGAATCTGAATCGATTTTTTATTTTCACTCGAGGAAAGCTTCGCATCCGCAGACTGATATTGCCCGCTTTCATGCCGGATCAGGAAATCGGGATAACCCACCAACCCCTGCCGTTCATCCAGCAAACGGCCCTGGTAGATAAACGGCACACCTTGCTGCATCAAGGCTTGCGTATGTTCAAAAGAGACCGCTTTGCTGACGGCATATTGATCTCCCAGCTTGGCCAGCATGGCGGCTTCATGTTCCAGCCCAAGATCGCTGAGCAGCCGATTAAATCCATCGAGTTCCGCTGCAACCGGTTGATGTTTATCCAGCCAGACACGCCGGACACAAGTCATCCATGCGCTGGCGTCACTGGGTTTGATCAGAGTTGGGGAAAAATTACCGGCAGTCATCGCTCTACGAGTGAGCTTCTCATAAAACTGCTGATTTTAGCGGATTTAAACCATTTGTTGCGGATGGATTTTGCGGGAAAAATCCGGTTGATCCCGGTGCAGCGGCCAGGCACCGCTAACCGTAGATATCTTCCTTAAACTGTTGTTGAATCGATTCCACTTTCTGCCGGTTTTCAATCAATGCTTGCACGCAATCGATATCCAGTTTTTCACCGGCGAGCTGTTGCAACATGGCGAATGCTTTTTCATTGCCCCACGCTTCCTTATAAGGACGGCGCGACGTCAGCGCATCAAACACGTCGGCCACTGCGACGATGCGCGCTTCCAGCGGAATCTCATCATTGCGTTTACCGGTAGGATAACCGCTGCCGTTCACCGCTTCATGGTGAAATTCAGCGATATTGCGCAGTACGTCGATATGATTGATATTGCCGAAGCCAAAGTTCATGACGATATCATCAATCATTTCCCTGCCTTTTCGCGCATGCGTATTCATGATCGCCCGTTCTTCCGCGTTCAGCGGCCCCGGTTTCAGCAAGATACTGTCAGGTATGGCGATCTTCCCGATATCGTGCAGCGGTGAAAACATGAAAACTTGCTCGATATATGCATCGTCCAGATCGTATCGATCAGCCAGCGCTTCGGCGATGATGCGGCTGTAGCGCGACATGCGATCCAGATGGCTGCCCGTTTCGGGATCGCGGAAATGGGTAATACCGCTGGTTGTTTTCAACGCGGCGTTCATGACCTTCAATGTGGCCAGTTCATTGACGATCATCAGCGCGATCAGGTGTCCGTAGATATCGAGAATGCTTAATACATTCTCGGTGAATACCTCCGCTTCATGCGAATTAAAAAACAAAAATCCGACAAACTCGCCGCCATGAAAAATCGGCATGGTATAGCTCGCGGCGTAGCCGGAGCGGCCAATGCGCTGGGTATGCTCGTGCGTGCCGTTCTCAAAAGTCACCAGGTTATTGACCACCCGCGGCAAGCCTTGGACAAGGATTTCCTTGAGCGACGGCGCGTTATCCAACGACGTTTGATAGTGTAGCAAGGGGTTTTCTCCCTCGCTGCTATTCAGATACGTTTTTAGCACTCGCGTATCGGGATCGTACAGCGCGATTGCAATCCGTGAAATAAACGTAAATTTATTCTGTACAGAGCGATGTGCGCTGATCATTTTATCCTTCAACGGTAACGGTTTATTCAAGTCGTCGAGCAGATCACGATGATTAAACATTTTGCAATTCCCGGGGAAAAATAACATAACGGCCAGATCAAATTTGAGTTTGAATTTATTTCCTTTTACCGGCAAATGCGCACTTCAACCGTGATTGAAATTGGAGTAATCCATCATCAACTGGTATACTTCCGCCACATTGAGTTTTATGGCGGGCCTCCCCGCATTGCAAGGTAGTCAATCTGGTCAGGTCCGGAAGGAAGCAGCCACAGCTATTTATTGCGAGTGCCGGGGGTCGGGCTCGCCACCCAACACGAACTGGGATCTGCCTTTCCGGATTTTTACTGGTTTAACAGGATCTAATTCGCTTTTCCAATCAAAAACGTGTCCCAAACACAAGTCCTTGCGCGTAAGTGGCGCCCGAGAAATTTTTCCGAATTGACTGGACAGGAGCATGTGGTCAGAGCATTGACCAATGCGCTTGAGCAAAACCGTTTACACCATGCGTATTTACTGACCGGCACGCGCGGTGTCGGCAAAACCACCATCGCCCGCATTCTGGCGAAGTCACTCAACTGTGAAACCGGTGTCACCGCAACGCCTTGCGGTGCCTGTGCGGCATGTCTGCAAATCGACGCGGGAAGTTTTATCGATTTGATCGAATTAGACGCGGCGTCCAACACGCAAGTCGATAACATGCGCGAACTGCTGGAAAATGCGCTGTACGCCCCCACCGGTGCGCGTTATAAGATTTACATCATCGACGAAGTGCACATGCTGTCGAAATCGGCGTTCAATGCCATGTTGAAAACATTGGAAGAGCCGCCCGCGCATGTCAAATTCGTGCTAGCGACCACCGATCCGCAAAAAATCCCGATTACCGTGTTATCCCGCTGTTTGCAATTCAACCTGAAACAAATTCCGCAAACGCAGATTGCCGCCCACCTCAAGCATATCTTGGCGCAGGAAAACATTCCTTGCGACACCCCCTCGTTGCAGTTGGTCGCGCGCGCCGCGCAAGGCAGCATGCGCGATGCGCTCAGTCTGCTGGATCAAGCCATCGCGTTCGGCGAAGGCAAAATCGAGGAAGCCGGTGTGCGGGATATGCTCGGCATCATCGATCAAGGCTATTTGTTCGATCTGCTCGAAGCTTTGGTGCAGCGGGATGGCGCAAAATTATTGTCTCTGGCCGATGAAATGGAAGCGCAGTGCCTTTCCTTCGATTCCGCTTTGCAGGATCTGGCCGCTCTGCTGCACCGTATCGCGCTGGCGCAAACCGTGCCGCAGGCGATCAGAGAGGATACCCCGGAATACGCGCGTATCGTTGCGTTGGCAAAATCCTTAGCGCCCGATGATGTGCAACTGTTCTATCAGATCGCATTGCACGGGCGCAGCGATCTGAGTCTGGCTCCCGATGAATATGCCGGTTTTACCATGACACTGTTACGCATGCTGACATTCATGCCGGATGATCTGGCATCGCATCGCCAGAGCCCGCAGGCCGCACCTGTGAGCAGCAAGCCATCCGTAACAGCGGAGAAAAAACCGCAAGCGGCGCCCAGACAAACTCTCCCGCAAGAAAACACCGCCGCTCCCCTGCTGGACTGGCCGCAACTGAGCCAGCAATTGAAGCTGACCGGCATGGCAAAAATGCTGGCGCATCACAGCGAAGCTAAAACCATCACCGGGGAAAAGATAGAATTATGCGTGCCGGATGTGCATAAGCATCTGCTGGAAAAAAAATATCAGGATAAAATTCAAGCAGCGCTGAATAGCTATTTTGGCAAGCCCGTTATCTTGAGTTTTTCCGTCGGCAGCATCACCGGATTAACACCGGTGGCACTGCAACAACGCGAAGAAGAAGAGAAACAGACCAATGCCATTGCAGCCATTGAAAAGGATCCGGTCGTACAAGAATTGATTGAGCAGTTTGACGCAAAACTGATCGTTCCTTCCATTAAACCCATTGAAAAATAAAGGAGACAAAAGAAATGAGAGGTAATATCGGAAACATGATGAAACAAGCGCAAATGATGCAGGAAAACATGCGGCAAATGCAGGAAAATCTGGCCAGTATTGAAGTCGAAGGCCAATCCGGCGCCGGCATGGTAAAAGTCACGATGACCTGTCGTCATGATGTCAAACGCGTCAACATTGATAGCAGCTTGATCGGCGACGACAAAGAAATGCTGGAAGATCTGGTCGCTGCGGCTTTCAATGACGCCGTCCGTAAAGTCGAAACGACCACGCAGGAAAAAATGGCAGCACTGACCAGCGGCATGGGATTACCACCAGGAATAAAATTTCCATTTTAGGAATATTCTGTTATCGCACCGCAAAGCGCGAGCATAGAGAATAGCAGGATATCGACAGAAAGCCGCAGGGGTGCCATACACTTGCGGCAAACAATCTCACAGTCTTTGATAGGCAAATTATCGCCGAATGTGGCGATGCTTTGCCATGAGTTCAAAGAACAAGCATGATTGGCACCGGAATAGTTTAAAATCCGCCATTGCGCGCATTACTACTCATTTCAACTGTCAGCACACATCGCAGGCCACCTATCCATGAAAGTTAAGAGACCACTTAGACCGGCCATAAAAAAAACACCGTCCGCTGAACGCGCGCCAAGCCAGAAACCGGTCACAACACATGACGAACCGCCAGCAGTGACTTTTAAGCTGCAAAAGCTGCTGGCGCAAAAAGGATTGGGCTCGCGGCGGGAAATGGAGGAATTAATTGCGACCGGTGCAGTCAGCGTCAACGGCAAGACCGCCACACTCGGCGACCGCGCCGGGCCAGGTGACGTGATCCGTATCGGCCGGCGCGTGATTCGCGTTCATGCCGAAGCGGATTTGCCCAAAGTGCTGCTGTATCACAAACCCGAAGGCGAAATCGTCAGCCGTGACGACCCGGAAGGCCGCCCTTCCGTTTTCGACAGGCTGCCGCATCTGCGATCATCCAAATGGATCGCCATCGGTCGGCTGGATTTCAATACCAGCGGACTGCTGATTTTCACCAACGATGGCACATTGGCCAACCGGCTCATGCACCCGCGCTTTGAAATGGAGCGCGAATACGCCGTACGCATACTCGGCGAACTGACCGAAGAACAAATGCAACAACTCACCACCGGCGTGACACTGGACGACGGCGAAGCGGCATTCACCTACCTTGCCGACCAAGGCGGCGAAGGCTCGAATCACTGGTACCGCGTCATCCTGAAAGAAGGCAAGAACCGCGAAGTACGGCGCATGTTCGAGGCCATCGGACTCACCGTCAGCCGCCTGATGCGCGTACGCTTCGGCCCGATCAATCTGCCACCACGGATCAAACGCGGACAATGGCTGGAACTTGATGAGAAGGAAACGCGGCGGTTGTTGAGTTTGATTGGCTAGATCTTTACGCGGCGGTCAATCGCTTTGCGCGAAAAGCTCTGGCAATTTTCTCCAGATCTAAAACCGGTATCATGCGGATCGAATTATTTACCCCGATCTGGGCCAGTTTGTTGGAATGTATCGCAAGCATCAGGCTGCTCCGCTCAGCTCCGCCCAATTGAGGCAATTCCGGTTCCCACTGTGCCGGTTCGATTGATTCCAGCGCGGGAATCGCGAACCCCATCGCTTCGTTATCGACTTCAACAACCAGCACGCTGGTTGCCGCGGTTCTTTGGATAGATTTTCCGGTTACCAAACGGCTCAGACAAACCACCGGGATGCTGCATCCGCGCACGACCACCATTCCCAGCATGGGGCCGCCTTGATCCAGGATAGGAATATCGCTTGTGAATGGCAAAATTTCCTTTATTTGCTCGAAAGGTGAGGCTGTTTCGCCATCAAGCTGATAAGTAATCATATTAGGACGTTTTCCCGGTTTTCCGCTGTCCGGTGTAGCTTTTTGCGTGGCATGCCGGTTTGCGGCGGATTGATCGGTCGTGTTAACACCGGCAAGATTGACTACTTGCGGATCGGACTTAAGCGCTGCGTCGTCCAATACAAAATATCGTGATGCCGCAGCCAGCTCATGCTGAAGGGTTGTATCCGGCAGCACACCGCAGAACAAGGAAGGCCGCGGCACAGTGTAAGCAGGCATGCTGATTACTTCACTTTTGTGTATACGGATAACATTAATGACTTTGCTTACAAGAAGCGCGACCATCCCTTGCGGCAAGTGAATCAAAACGGCTTGTAAATGCGCGGTTAAATCTATTTCACCGAGTCCGCATAGATTCAGCAAGTCGAGTACCGGAACCTTAGCGCCATCGTAACTGATCACACCATGGCAATTGCCCATCGCCAATGCCGAATGTTCAATGGTGAAATCCGACATCGTCGTATAAACCGCCATTGCATCGATAGCGAGTGCGACTGAACCGCAACGCATCAGCAGCATAGGGTGCATTTTGCCGTTTTGAGCTTTATCTTCCTCCTCGCCGGAGACACTCTCCACACGCCTCGACTCGGGATCTTCCGTCACGGGAACATCTTTAAGCATGATCAGCGCCGCTGGAGACAATATATTAACCAGCACACCGTCATCGTCACGCCGGAGACAACCGCAGTACACTGGAAGATCGGCGGCGGCAAAAGTTATCCGGTTGGTGTTTTTCTCATTGCCGGTGAATACCCCGGTTACCGTTTCCGTGAGCAAACCTAGCAGCTTGTTCTCGTACGCCATGATAATGACATTCGGAAACGCAATATCCGTAACCGTCAAATCCAGTGCAATGCGCAGATCAATAACCGGCACCATGACCCCGCGTAAATCAATACCGCCGATTACGTATGGCGCGGCGCATGGCAATTTCGCCAGTACGCCGCAGGGTATCACTTCGCGCAAGGTTTCCATCGGTAACGCCAGATCCATGCCCGCGATGCGAAACCCGCCATAGCCTGCTTGAGTTGTAGTCGCGTCCATCATTTTTATTTTATGATGCCTTCGTGCTGGCGATTTGTTCAATCAGCAGACTGACTTCTTTAGCCATCGTGCTTTGGCTTTCCGCCGATTCGGCAATTTCCGCCACGCTCTTACTGGTTCGAGCGACGCCAGACATAATACCTTCAAAACTGCGCGACGCATCCCGGCTTACTTCCGCTCCTTTCTCGACATGCTGTGTCGATTCATCGATCAGCTTGGTGATCTCGCGCGCCGCCACCGAACTGCGCTCGGCCAGTTTGCGCACCTCATCGGCTACCACCGAAAAACCGACCCCATGCTCACCGGCGCGCGCTGCTTCGATTGCCGCGTTAAATGCCAGCAGATTGGTTTGATTGGCGATATCCCCGATCACACCCACGATCTCCGATACCCTTGCAGAGCTGGTCTGAATCGACGCAATCGCGGCGATCGATTTTTGCAATGCATCGAAACCGGATTGTGCCGCCGTGGAAGAATCATGCGCCAATTCCGCTGCCACACCTGAATTGGCAGCAATCGCATCGACACTTTCAATCAGTTTGCGAACCTGAATATTCATTTCTGCAGCACCTGCTGCGATACGTTTTTCCAATTTCACTTCGTTCGTGACATCGTGCGCATATTTCACGATTTTCATCACTTTCCCATTGAGATCGAAGATCGGGTTATAGGTTGCCTGTATCCAGACATCGCGATCGAATTTACCGACACGATGAAAACGGCCGCTGATAAATTCACCCTCACTCAACCGCAACCAGAAATCGCGGTATTCCTTGCTCTGAGTATATTCACCGGAACAAAAAATACTATGATGCTGATTCTGTATCTCGCGCAATGTATAACCCATTGCCGTCAAGAAATTCCGATTGGCGTTGAGCACATGGCCATTCAGATCGAATTCGATCACCGCTTGTCCGCGGTCGATTGCCGATACTTTCGCTTCAAATTCCGAGGTATGCAGTTTGCTGGCCGTGACATCGGAAGCAAACTTCACCACTTTGGCTGGATTTCCTTGCGGATCAAGAATCGGGTTGTAGGTTGCTTGAATCCAGATTTCGCGATTATTTTTACCGATCCGCTTGTACTCACCCGATTCAAATTCTCCTCGAGACAAGCGCTCCCAAAACGCATGGTATCCCGCGCTTGCGGCTTCTTCCGGATCGACAAACATGCGATGATGCCGCCCCGTGATGTCGTCCAAATTCAAGCCCGTCAACTTGAGAAAGTTTTCATTGGCTGTCAGAACCTTACCGCTCATATCAAACTCGATTACCGCTTGCGAGCGATCAATTGCACTCATTTTACCTTCAGCATCCAATCGACTCAGTTTGGCATCAGTTACATCGTCAGCAAGCATCAACACCTTCACCAAGTGCCCGTCAAGCCCCATAACCGGACTGAAATTAGCCAAAAACCACCGTTCTATTCCACCGGCGCCCTTGCGCCTAACCTCGATATTTTTTGCATGTCCTTCACGCATGGAACGCCAAATACCAGTACTAACACTACTGCGAGTATCTTCTTCAAATTGAATATGGCTTTCTGATTTACCAACGAGGTCTTCAAGTCCGAAACCCAACGCATTCTGCATCCTCTCGTTAGCACTCAGGATATGACCATCCGCGGATAATTCCAAAATACAATTACTGTTAGAAACAGCGTCCATTCGCGCTGACACTTCCATTCCAAGCAGCTTAGATGCAGTGATATCACTGCAATACTTTACTACCCGCACCGGTTGTCCGTTCAGATCAAGAATCGGGTTATACGTGGCTTGAATCCATACCCGCTTGCCATTCTTACCTACGCGTAAATATTCACCTGAATAAAATTCACCTTCGCCCAGTTTCTGCCAGAAAACACGGTAAGCACCACTAGCCGCTTCTTCTTTGTCGACAAAAATACGGTGATGTTGCCCGTTGATTTCTTTCAGCGTATAGCCCATCAATTTGAGGAAATTTTCATTTGCGTCCAGCACATTACCAGCCAAGTCGAATTCAATGACACCTTGTGAGCGTGATATGGCTGCGATTTTGCCTTCATTCGACAGGGATACCAATTTTGCGCCAGTGATGTCGTTCGCAAATTTGATGATTTTGCAGGGTTTTCCATCCACATCCAGGATCGGTGTATAAGTCGCCTGCAACCATACCGGCCGGCCTTGCCGGTTTAACCGCATGAATTCCCCATGTTTATGTTTACCAGCGCGTAAATCGTCCCAGAAAACTTGATAGTCCGGGCTTTTCTCATAAGCCTCTTCACAAAATATACGATGATGCTTGCGTACAACTTCTTGCAGCGTGTAGCCCAATGCTTCCAGAAATTTTTTGTTGGCTGTCAACACATAACCATCGAGATCGAATTCGATAATAGCGTGCGTATGGTTGATAGCCTCAATTTTTCCATCATCTTCGAGCGATTTGGATTTTCTGGCCGTAATATCACTGGCTACTTTAACGACCTTGCATGGCTTACCGTTACCATCCAGTACCGGGATATAGCTAGCGCAAATATATATATCATGTCCATTGGCCGCAACGCGGCGAAAATCGCCAGAGGTGTATTTTCCCGCGCGCAAATCCGCCCACAAGTTCTTATATTCCTCGCTATCGGCCGCACCGGAAGGGCAAAGTTGACTATGATGCTTACCCACCAGATCTTCCAGAGAATATTCAAATAATGTCAGGAAATTAGTGTTGGCAGTCTGTATGTTGCCATCGAGATCAAATTCGATAATGGCCTGGCTTTGCTCAATCGCCTTATAAACCTTGGTCAAATGCTCTTGATCGCCTTCAGATAAGGCTTGTGCTTTAATGGATGGTAAAGCTGACATATTCTCTCTCCAAATCTCCTTGATTTAATAGATGTACCGCAATAGCTTGTAGGTTTACTCTGATAGACCATAGGCGCGCACTGACAGTACGGTTCATTTCAATTACGGCAAGAATACTCTCTGGTTAAACACCGATCAGAATGATCTTTATCGATCTAATCCACCCATCGCTTCAATAAAGAAAATGTAAGACAGGTGTGTGAAACACGACACAGAAGTGCCAGCGCAATGACACTTAACCGTAAATCATGCGGAAACATTGACGAAACAAACAGGAGTGATTGCTCAGCAGGCAATGCCGGAAAAATCAAACGATAGGATTGAAGTATATTTAGGTGAGAAACATGCCCCCTTCGATGGGCTAGCAATTCGGCAATTGATCCTTTTGCAGCAGAAAAACAAACGCATCCCCCGCACTGGTTTCCAGCCAGGTGAACGGTAATTGCGGAAACGCCTGTTCCAGCGCGTCGCGGTTGTGGCCGATTTCGACGATCAGAATGCCGTCATCGGTCAAATGCTGCGTGGCTTGTTGCAGGATTTTCCGGGTTGCATCCAGGCCATCGCCGCCGCTGGCCAATGCGTTTTCCGGTTCATGGCGGTACTCCTGCGGCAATTGTTGCATCGATTCGGCGTTGACGTACGGCGGGTTGCTGATGATCAGGTCGTAGCGCTTTCCGTGCAGGGCTGAGAACAGATCGGACTGGATCAAGCCGACACGGTCTTGCAGGCCGTAATCCTGCACATTCTTATGCGCCACGGCGAGCGCGTGCGGGGAGATGTCGGCAGCGTCGATGTGCGCATTGTCGAACGCGTGCGCCAGCAAAATGGCAAGGCAACCCGATCCGGTGCAGAGATCGAGCGCGGCGGTGATGTGATCGGGGTCGGCGATCCACGGTGCCAGTTGCGTTTGCAGCAGTTCGGCGATGAACGAACGCGGGATGATCACGCGTTCGTCGACATAAAAGCTGAAATCGCCGAGCCAGGCTTCGTGCGTCAGGTATGCCGCGGGAATGCGGTCTTTGACGCGGCGCTCGATGATGTCCAGCACTTGCTTGCACTCCACATCAGTGATGCGCGCATCCAGGAACGGTTCCAGCCGGTCCAGTGGCAAATAGAGCGTTTTCAGAATAAGATACGCCGCTTCATCGTACGCATTGGCGGAGCCGTGGCCAAAGTACAGCCCTGCTTTGTTGAACTGGCTGACAGCGAAACGTAAAAGATCACGGATGGTATGAAGTTGCGATTGCGCTTGAGCGATCATAGGTAGTCACAATGTTAGAAAAATGAGGTGTTGATGTTAAAGCGTCCGGAGAATGCTTTACCGGCCGGAATGGGGTAGCAATGTAGCACAAAAACCGCCGTGACGATGAAACGGTGACTATCGATTTTTTGCAACGAAAACGGAACGCCATTGGAAACAAATCCCGATCATTATTTCATGCAAGCCGCATTGGAATTAGCGCAGAAAGCGCAGGATTGCGGCGAAGTACCGGTAGGCGCGGTGGTGGTGCAAAATAGCCGCATTATCGGACACGGCTACAACCGCCCGATCTCCACCGCCGATCCCGCCGCACATGCCGAGATCATGGCGATGCGCGCTGCCGGTAGCCATCTGGGCAATTACCGCTTGCTCGGCTGCACGTTGTATGTGACGCTGGAGCCATGCACGATGTGCATCGGCGCAATTTTTCACGCACGCATTCAACGTCTGGTATATGCGGCGACTGACCCGAAAACCGGAGCGTGCGGCAGCGTCATCGACCTTCCGGCAGAAACCCGGCTGAATCATCATTTGCAGGTAGAAGCCGGTATGATGGCAACCGAAGCCAGCACATTATTGAAACAGTTTTTTGCGCAAAGGCGCAAGGCAAGTGAGCGGAACAACCATGAAAATTGATATCACGATTGCAGCCCAGCAACTGGATTTACTGGATGAACACGGACAAATCGTGCGGCAATACCGGATTTCCTCGGCCAAGAACGGCACCGGTCAGGAAAATGGAAGTTTCTGCACACCGCTCGGGAAACATATCATCCGCGCCAAGATCGGCGCCGGTCAGCCGGTCAATACGGTTTTTATCAAACGCCGCCCAACCGGGGAAATTTATTCGCCGGAGTTTGCCGCGCAATTTCCCAGAAGGGATTGGATTCTGACGCGTATTTTATGGCTATGCGGCTGTGAACCCGGTTTTAACCGTTTCGGTACGGTGGATACCATGCGCCGCTATATTTACATTCACGGCACGCCGGATAGCGTGGAAATGGGTAAACCCGGATCAATCGGGTGTATCCGCATGCGCAACAGCGAATTACTGGAGTTGTTTGACTGGGTGAGTGCGGGAACTGAGGGCACTGAGGTAAATATTCACCGGTAACAGCCTGAGACGGGGCGCCGCACTTTTGCAACCTATTGGCGTTAAGCGCAGCGCAATGGATCAAGTATTTCCGCTAGCCCCGTCTTTGTTATTCTCATTTTTGCAAATGCCTATACCAGCAGCGAACTCTTGTTTCTAGCTCGTGAAGCAGAACCGTCATCGATTAAAATCTTGAGCGCAGGAAACTCTTTTTGATGCAGCTCCTGCAAGGTATAGATTTCCTGTAGTACTTCCAATGGAAATCCTTGCCTGTTCTGTTCTTTTTCAACAACCAGCAATTTCTGGATGAGCTGATAGAATTCCTTGTATCCCCAATGCAGTTCGATCATATCCGCAATTCTTTTGTAGCTCGTATCAAGTAACGATTCTTTATCGCCTAAATAAGCTTTAAATCCTTTGATTGAATTTTTTAATGGCATGTCAGTACTCCTTATGCTTTTCCAATATAAATTATTCATTGATAGCTGAAAAATTGGACTCATCCCAGCTTAATATTTTGGGATTACGGATTCTTCTGTAGAAAATACAGAAATCTCACGTCTCAGTTTTTATATTTAACGGCAAACTGTAGGAATTATCTGAGTCAATTTTTAAAAAATTTTTTATGCTGAATAACCTGAGAGCAAAATCGAGCTCAATTGAAATAACGCGCACTTCAGGAAAGTACCGTATTGCTGATTAAAACCATTCAAAGCAGATATGCTTCATAAAATTTAACCGGTTCCTCCCACCCCTTGCTCATAGGTATTTGACGCAGCGATCAAATCAAACCTTATAAGCGCCGGTGTTCCGTAAAGTATTTTCAATCTTTAAATCTCCTAACGAGGTGGCCTACTTAAAATTATTTTTTTCTTCTGTGCGTTTATTCTGGCAGAACGGCAAAAGGTTCAACGTTGATAAAAATTCTTTGCGGCATAGATTGGAGCCCGCTCATGGACGCGTCATAAAATTCAATCCGTTCAATGCAAATCAACAGCTTGCAGCGCTCATGAATCAATTGATCACAAAGATTACTACGCCATGATGTTAAAATTTCCTACTGGAAATTCATTTTGAGTTTTAATTTATCCACGAAACTCCCGTTCTCATTACCCGGCACTGAATCACTTTAAAACAATCGATGGTTTAATCATTTGCGTCCACAATCCATGAAAATAAAAAACCATCGGCTGTTAGGATTGCTGTTCATTCTGAGTTATCCGGTCAGCGCTCATGCGCAGCTAAGCGCCAGCGTAACCGGCACGACCGATTATATTTGGCGCGGTTATTCCAAAAGCGATGGAAAACCCGCCGCACAGCTCAATATAGATTACGGGTTCAAATCGGGTCTTTATCTCGGCACTTTTGCTTCCACCGTCAATTTTGCCGATCAGGGATTCGCCGCGCGTTCCGATGCGGAATTCAAGCCCTATGTCGGTTGGGCCTATCAGCTATCGGATGACTGGCGCTTTAATGCGGAGTGGACCCGTTATATTTTCACGGGCAAAATCTTCGGTCAGGAAGTTGATTACAACGAATTTTACTGGCATACACATTTCCGCGATTTGCTATCCGCCAACTTTAGCTTCTCCGAAAATGGCTACCAGCAAAACCATATGTCGTTCAACTATGAAATCACCGGACGCTACCCGATCACCAGCTCCATCGAAATGTCAGGCACGTTCGGCTACAGCCAGCAGAAGAAAGTGCTGCACTATGATTACCTGTATTGGACTTCCGGCGTGACTTGGCATTTTTCCCCGAACATCGGTGTCGATGTCCGCTACTATTCCGGATTGGATTTAGGTGCCGAAAAAGAACATATTGCTGGCTGGCAATTCCGTCCGCACGTGGTCGATAACCGGGTTTTATTCTCTATTACCGTCGGATTCTGATTTTTATTTCTGCCGCAATGAACTTTTAATCCGCCACACGGAATAGACAGGGCAAATTTACCGAGACTTAATCAATAGTCATAGCGATTATGAAACACCATGAGTGAATTGCCCGGGTCTAAAGTAAGAAAATCTTTTAACTCGGACGAACAGCAAGTTAAGGAACGGAATCTGATCGCCGAAGCTGCGGGCGGCAATGGAAAAGCTTTTGAACAACTGTATCAACGTTATTTTGACCGTTTGTATCAGTTCATTTTTCACATTACCCGGCGGCATGATTATATTGAAGAAATTATTAATGACGTGATGTATGTGGTGTGGGAAAAAGCATCGACCTACGATCAAACATGCCGTCCGTCCACCTGGATTCTGGGGATTGCATATTTCAAGGCATTGAAGAGCATCGAACAAAGCCTGACTCGAGAAGATCGATCCGTTGAATTTAACGATGAACTGGATTACTTTCCCAATCCCGCAGCGCAGTGGGTTTCGCAGCTGGAGATCAGTAACTGGCTGGAAGCGGGCTTTGATAACTTATCCCCGGAACAGCGCGCGGTGGTAGAGATGACATATTATCAAGGGCTGCATTACAATGAAATTGCAGAAATCATGCAATGCCCTGAGAATACAGTAAAAACCAGAATGTTTCATGCACGGAAAATTTTAGCGAAGTTACTTCCAGAGCTTAAAGGCAGGAGTTAAACGATGTCCTCTACAACAATCAATGTCACGGGTAAAAACGAGCATCAGAAAGTATGGAATCTCCTGCCCTGGTATGTGAATCACTCCCTGGACGCTGTTGAGAAAGACCGGGTGAGAAATCACGTAAGGACGTGCATAGCCTGTAGAATTGAGCTGCAACAGCAACAGCAGCTATTTGAAGAAATGCAACAAACGGATCTTTTGCGGCAGGTTTCGCAGGCTGCTTTCGTGCAACTGAGAAAGCGCATTGAGCGGCAATCTTTAATCCGCCCTTTTACCCGGCCTAACCAGCCCGGCGAAGAATCCAAACTTTCTTCCGGCCAATCTCCCGGTTTTGTAAAATACACTGCCTTGGCAGCGAGCTTATTATTGCTGGCAATGCCGTTTATGTTGCATTTACCGGCAGATCAATCTGCGTTCACAGCGGAATACAGAACACTCGCCAGCGCACCGCAAAATACCCCGGCACACAATCGGGTACGCATCGTCTTTGCAGATCAACCGGATCCCAAGCACATCGGAGCCATCTTGCACAGCGTCTCGGGCCGCATCGTTCAAGGGCCTTCGGAAAATGGCATTTATGAAATCCAAATCGGTGACCGGCATACGCGCCCGCAAGAGATCGACGCTGCCATCGCCTATTTACGTAACAATACCCAGGTCATTTTTGCCGAACAGGTTCAAGGGTTGCAACCAGCCGGTCAGGATATACGCTAATGCATACTTATCGCGTGCGCATCCACGTTTTTTTCTTTTCGTTGCTGATAGCGTTACCGATGGCGATGCTGGTCGTTTTACCCGCCCGTGCCGAGCAGGAATTTTTTGTCGATCCTCAGCTTTTCGATAGCACGCAAGCCGACCGGATTATTTTAGTCACATACACCGACAAGCACATCGACCGCATCCCGGTTGGCGTGGCAAACCAATCCTATCGCCGCCGAGGCGAGTACAGCAGTTCAACCTGGGGAAAAAGAGTAGCTTCGAGTATCGAAGCGGATTACAAACTGACCATCCTTTCGCAGTGGCCAATCCGGGAAATCGGTGAGCACTGTGTCGTCTATCTGATTGACGAAGACCAATCCGTGGACGCAATCATCAAGGCCTTAAGCGAGGACGACCGGGTCGATAATGTTCAAACGATGAGCACTTTTAAGGTCATGGCGAACAGCTACAGCGATCCTTATTACCGCCTGCAATTCAATATTCAATCGATGAATCTGGCCGAAATACACCATCACGCAACCGGCAAAAATGTAACCATCGCCATTATCGATACCGGAATCGACGCGACACATCCCGATTTGCAAGGCCAGATTCAACAAACTAAAGATTTTGTCACGCGGAAATCCCCGGAATCGTTCAACGATCTGCATGGCACCGCCATAGCAGGCGTCATTGCGGCCAAAGCAAACAATGGACAGGGCATCGTCGGTATCGCGCCGGATAGCCACGTGATCGGATTGAAAGCTTGCTGGGAAATCAAAACCGGCAGTTTCGAGGCGGCTTGCAATAGCTTTACCTTGGCGCTCGCGCTCAATACCGCGATCCAAATGAAAGTCGATGTGCTCAATCTGAGCTTAACCGGACCGCATGATCCGCTGTTGGCCAGATTAATCGATAAAGCCGTACAAAAAGGCATGATCATCATCGCTTCGCAAGCGGATAGAAACGACAGTAAATCCGGTTTTCCGGCGCAGCAAGCGGGCGTTATCGCGGTTCGCAGCACGCATAACACCATCATGCCATCGTCCGATGACAGTGATGCCCTCGCCATCTCCGCGCCAGGGCAAGAAATACTCACGACGTTACCCAAGGGCGCGTACGATTTTGTGTCCGGTAACTCCCTCGCGACAGCGCACGTTTCAGGCCTTACCGCTTTGCTGCTGCAAATCAACCGCAACCTGACGCATCAAGAGATCTCCAGATTGCTGGAAAAAGCGAACGAACCCACTTTCTACCAATTGTTCAGCAAAAACAAACTATTCAGCACCATCAGCATAAAAACTTCAAAAAACCATAAACAGCACACCGGAAGTTAATTTCATCGTCTGAAATAACACTTCCGCAGCGTATCGCCGGAGCATTTCACTCCATCCGGTTTCACAACCCCGCTTCACCCGGTAAAATCAACTACAGCAGGCTCGAATGTATTTGCGCGCCTCGCAACACAGCCGAATTTCGTTTTGCGCGGTGTCGTGTTAATCTCTGCGCTGCATTTTTCAAACGATCCCGTTTGGACGTGCTGCTTTTGCAATCTGATTTGAATTGATGGGTTATGAACAAGGATAAAAAAATAAAAGTATTATTTGTCTGTATGGGCAATATTTGCCGCTCGCCAACGGCGGATGCGGTATTCCGGCACCATGTCAAAGCCGCCGGGGTTGATCATCTGATTCACGTGGATTCCGCCGGAACGCACGCCTACCACATCGGCGACCCGCCGGATCATCGCGCGCAAAGCACGGCATTACAGCGTGGATACAAAATGCACGAACTGCGCGCCCGTGCGGTAGAGTCCAGAGACTTTGAGGAATTCGACTATATTCTGGCGATGGACAAGGAAAATCTCACGTTACTGCTGCAACGCAGCCCGCGGCAGCATGTCAACAAAATCCAATTATTCATGCAATATGCGCCCAGCGCCGAGGCGGACACCGAAGTGCCCGACCCCTATTTCGGCGGACAACAAGGATTTGAGCTGGTGCTGGACATGGTCGAGGAAGCCAGCCAAGGTCTGCTGGCGCATCTGCGCACTATCAATACACAACAAGGACAATTCCCATGAAAACAAAAGCCGCTGTCGCCTGGAAAGCCGGTCAACCGTTGACGATTGAAGAAATCGACCTGACCGGCCCCAAATCCGGCGAAGTGCTGGTCGAAATCAAAGCCACCGGTATTTGCCACACCGATTACTACACACTGTCGGGCGCCGATCCGGAAGGTTTGTTTCCAGCCATACTGGGGCATGAAGGCGCCGGCGTGGTGGTCGACGTCGGCCCGAACGTCAAATCGTTGCGCAAGGGCGACCACGTCATTCCGCTGTACACGCCGGAATGCCGTGAGTGCAAGTTCTGCCTGTCGAAAAAAACCAATTTATGCCAGGCCATCCGCAGCACCCAAGGCAAAGGCCTGATGCCAGACAGCACCTCGCGTTTTTCCATCGACGGCAAACCACTGTTCCATTACATGGGCACCTCGACCTTCTCCAATTACACCGTCGTGCCCGAAATCGCGCTGGCGAAAATCCGCGAAGATGCGCCGTTCGACAAGGTGTGTTACATCGGCTGCGGCGTTACCACCGGCATCGGTGCGGTGATTTATACCGCCAAAGTCGAGGCTGGCGCGAATGTCGCGGTGTTCGGTCTGGGCGGTATCGGTTTGAACGTGATTCAAGGCGCGCGCATGGTCGGTGCGGACAAAATCATCGGCATCGACATCAACCCACAGCGTGAAGCGATGGCGCGTAAATTCGGCATGACGCATTTCATCAACCCAAACGACGTGCCGAACATCGTCGACGCGGTAGTGCAACTGACCGACGGCGGCGCGGATTACAGTTTCGAATGCATCGGCAACACCAAAGTCATGCGGCAAGCACTGGAGTGCACGCACAAAGGCTGGGGACGCAGCATCATCATTGGCGTGGCGGAAGCCGGTGCCGAAATCAGCACACGCCCTTTCCAGCTCGTCACCGGGCGCAAATGGGAAGGCTCCGCGTTCGGCGGCGCGCGCGGCCGCACCGACGTACCCAAGATCGTCGACTGGTATATGGAAGGCAAAATCGACATCGACTCGCTGATCACGCATACCTTGACGCTGGACAACATCAACGAAGGCTTCCGCCTAATGAAAGCCGGTGAATCGATCCGCTCCGTGGTGATTTACTGATCGTGACGGCACTCGAAACCCGCAGCCTGCATCACTGTTTTGGCGGCATCCAGGGCTATTATCAGCATCCATCCACGGTGATCGGCCTGCCGATGCGCTTCTCGGTGTATCAACCGCCGCAAGCCAAAGATCACGCCGTTCCCGTGCTTTTTTTCCTCGCTGGACTGACTTGTACCGAAGAAACGTTCATGATCAAAGCCGGGGCACAACGTTACGCCGCCGAGCTCGGCTTGATGCTGGTCACGATGGACACCAGCCCGCGCCAAACCGGCATTGCCGGTGAAACCGATGCCTGGGATTTCGGTGCCGGTGCGGGATTTTATCTCGATGCCACCGCCGAACCGTGGGCGCGGCATTACCGCATGGAAAGCTACGTCACGCAGGAACTGCGCAACATCATCGTCGAACAATTCCCCGCCGACCCAAACCGCATCGGTATCTTCGGCCACTCGATGGGTGGACACGGCGCGTTAACGCTTGCGCTGCGCTACCCCGAACTGTTCCGCTCAGTCTCCGCGTTCGCACCAATCTGCGCCCCGATACGCTGCCCGTGGGGACAAAAAGCATTCAGCAACTACCTCGGTGAAAATCAGCAAGACTGGAAAAAATATGACACCACCACCCTACTCCAAGCCGGACACCGCGTCCCCGGCCTGCACGTCGATCAGGGATTCAACGATCAATTCCTAGCCACACAACTCTTCCCCGAAGCGCTCGAACAAGCCTGCGGCGATGCCGGTCAGCAACTCACACTGCGTTATCATCAAGACTACGACCATAGTTATTACTTTATCAGCACGTTTGTGGGTGAGCATTTGCAGTATCATCGGGATGCGCTGTCATGATTCTTCGTTATCTGCTGGTAAATCCAAGGCTCATTTTTTAGTTAAGTATCATCTCAATCGCTATGCCGAACCCACAATCAAAGACAAAGAAACCGCTGATTGAGGCGGAAACCTTGTCTCTAAATGATTGGCTCTCGCATGTTCTAGTGCCAAAGCACGAGCGTACCTATCAAATCATTGACTACCAGTTTCCTACTGATGAACATCGTGATGAATTTCTGGACAAGATTTATACCTTCTCAGAAAATCAGGTAAGAGACTTGCTCCGTAATTTCCTAGTTCCAAGCGGATCGCTCGGTACAGATCATCTTATGCGCCATTCGATACATGATCTAGCTCCTGCAAAACTTGCTCAGTTAATCGAAGAAAACGAGTTTATCCGTCGACTAACCGAACCGCCTTTTCTTCCATGGGAAGGCATTACCTGGATACTCGATCTCCTTCCGCATTACCCGAGGAAGACCCTTGATGTGCTTGATGGATTTTTCATGGCACATTGTCAGACACTTCCAGACGGACGAATACACGGTCTATCTGATGCTGAAGCAATCATTCGCCGTCGATACTTGCATTGCGACAATCCACGTGAATCTCTTCTTTCCCTCGGACCGGAGGAGTTTGAGTATTTGGTTGGTGCGCTATTCGAACACATGGGTTACCAAGTAGCAGTTACCCAGACTTCTCGTGATGGTGGCGTCGATGTGGAAGCTAAACGTGATGATCCGGGCGGACGTGTATTTGTGTTAATTCAGTGTAAAAGATATGAAAAAGCCGTAGGTGTCCAAACCATACGTGAACTAAGAGGAGTAGTTGCCAGAAAACAAGCGAATAAAGGCATCGTTGTTGCAACCAGTAATTTTACTTTGCCTGCTAAACAAGAAGCTTCTGAGAATGCCATGATTGAGCTGATTGATTTCGTTTCCCTTAATAAATGGGGGTGTCCTAGATTTTGTGTAAACGGTGGTTAATAATGCCGAGGCATTCTTTCGTTAAATTGAATAGTAAACCTGTTTAGTGCCGGTTTCCAATCTCTTAGTGGCATAGACCATTTTTTGGCGATATTGCTGAGAGCCAAATAGAACAATTTGATCACAGCTTCATCGTTGGGAAACGATCCACGGTTTTTGCTGACTTTGCGTAGGCTCATATTGACTGACTCAATCGCATTGGTGGTGTAAATAATGCGCCGTATCTCAGGCGGGTAGTCGAAGAATGGAATGATGCGTTGCCAGTTATTGCGCCAAGATCGGGCGATCGGTGGATAAGCATAGTTCCATTTATCTTCAAAGTCGGCTAACGCGTGTTCAGCCTCATCAATCGTGGCGGCGCTGTAGACCAAACGTAAATCAGCAGCTACTTCCTTGCGTTTATTCCAGCCGACGTAGTTGAGACTATTACGAACCATGTGCACGATACAGAGTTGTACAATGGCATGTGGATAGATGGTTTCAATCGCTTCGGGAAAGCCCTTTAAGCCATCGACACAGGCGATAAAGATATCTTGCACGCCACGATTTTTGAGTTCAGTGACAACGCTGAGCCAGAACTTGGCACCCTCGGTCTGAGCAATCCATAAGCCCAGTATTTCTTTATGGCCCTCCATGTTAATGCCGATCGCCAGGTAAATCGCTTTGGTACGAACGCTACCAGCGTCACGAACTTTGGCATGGATACAATCGAGATAGATCACAGGATACACCGCATCGAGAGGCCGGGATTGCCACTGCTTCACTTCATCCATTACGCCATCAGTGACCGTAGAAATGAGCGTAGGCGATACTTCTGTGCCATACATTTCAGTGAGGTGCTGTTGGATTTCACGCACTGTCATGCCACGGGCATACAGCGAGAGGATCTTGTCATCAAAGCCCGCCCAGCGGGTCTGATGCTTGGAAATGATCAGAGGCTCGAAGCTGCCCTCACGGTCACGGGGGATCTCGATGGGTAACTCACCGAATTCACCTTTCAGGGTCTTACGGCTTTTACCATTTCTGGTATTGCCAGTGGCATTGACTACCGTTTCGTGCTTATCGTGACCAAGATGATCGGCCATTTCTGCTTGCAAGGCACGTTCAACCAACGCTTTGGTGAGTTGCTTGAGAAGACCATGCTCACCGATTAAATCTTCTGGCTTTTTGTAATCGGCCAGCAGGCTATCAATTAAGCCGGCTGGCAGGGGTTTGGGTGTGGTCATTTTTGCTCCAAAAATATATAAACAGTTTCCTGCAATATGACCATTTACACAAAATTATTTACACCTCCTAATAAATTGCTGAATGAACACTTTGGTTCCAAGTGGCCAAATCGCATTGCTCATGAAATTAGGCAATTACAGATAGCCTCCGCAAGATTATGTCGCCAAACACTTTGATGTCTAATTTTTTATCACTCGGATTATAAATAACTGCATCGGTGGGATCAAACCTTACAATCGACACACTCAAATAAATCAAGTGCTACAAATTGCTATACAAAGATTTTGCAAAAATCTAATGCCTGCGACCTTATCAAGGTATCATCGTGAACAGTTTGAATTGATACTTTCAAAAATTACATAACTACGATTTGTTCCCAATGCAATGACTATGTTACTGTTGCCATTGTTAATTGAATGCACAGTTATATTGTACGGAAATCAAAATGGATAATATCAGCGTCAATAAATTTCGCGACAACCTGAAAAATATCGTTGAGAAGGTTATCAGCGAACATCAACCGGTTAAAATTACCCGTCGGAGCGGTGAGGATTTTGTGGTCATCAGCGCCGAGGATTGGGTGCGTGATCAAGAAACGCTTTTTGTGCTTCAAAATTCCCATCTAATGCAACAAATTCTGGCTTCGACACAAACCCACGCCACAAAATCGGGATACACACCCTCGGATGAAGAAACCCAAAAGATCCTTGGTGTTTGAAGGTAATACGTGGGAAGTATACGAAACACTGAAAACACGTGACCCGCGCCTGCATAAATCGCTTTGCAACATCCTGAAAGAAATGTTGCGCGATGATCCGGCGGCGGGTATCGGCAAACCGGAAATGTTGCGTCATAACTTAACAGGCTTTTGGTCGCGTAGGCTTAGCCAAAAAGATCGTGTGATCTACAAATTTGACGACAAGTATGTGTATATTTTCGCCATTGGCGGGCATTACGAGCAGCTGTAAATCGGTAGCCGAGCACGCATCAGCATGAAGAACATAGAACTACTTTCAGTTTGATTCCCATCACCTAAAATCTCCACTTATACCGCCGACCTCTTTTTCAGTCCCTTGATCCCGGATTTTCAACATGCGCCCCATCGTCGATATCGCCGCAAAGCTTGACCTGCAACCGGATAACCTCATGCTGTTCGGTGAGCATATGGCGAAACTGGGATTGAGTGCTTTGCCGGAAAAAGGCACGCAACCGAAAGGTAAAATCATTTTGGTTTCGGCGATCAATCCGACGCGTATGGGCGAAGGAAAAACGACGGTTTCAATCGGCTTGGCACAGGGTCTGGCGCGCATCGGGCAGCGCGTTGCGCTGGCGTTGCGCGAGCCGTCTTTGGGGCCTATTTTCGGCATTAAAGGCGGAGGTACCGGTGGCGGGCGTTGTCAGCTTGAACCGTCGACGCGCATCAACATGCATTTCACCGGCGATATGCATGCCGTCGGTGCGGCGCACAATCTGCTCGCCGCCCTGCTCGATAACGCCGTGCATTTCCGTAGCGGATTGGATCTCGAGCATCGCCAGGTATTCTGGCGCCGCGTGCTGGATATGAACGACCGTTCGCTGCGGCAGGCGGTGATCGGATTGGGTGGGCGGCTCAACGGCGTGCCGCGCGAAACCGGGTTCGACATTACCGCGGCTTCCGAAGTCATGGCCATTCTGTGTCTGGCCGAAGATCTCGCCGATCTCAAAGCGCGCTTGGGGCGTATTCTGGTTGGGTTCGACCGTTCCGGTAATCCGGTCACGGCGCAAAGCCTCCAGGCGACGGGGGCGATGGCGGCTTTGCTGCACGATGCGATACTGCCGAATCTGGTGCAAACCACCGAAGGCGTACCGGCTTTCGTGCACGGCGGCCCTTTCGGCAATATCGCACACGGCTGCAACAGCGTAATCGCCACCAAGGCGGCGGCTGCTTGTGCCGATTGGGTGGTGACGGAAGCGGGTTTCGGCTTTGATCTGGGCGCGGAGAAATTTTTCGATCTGAAATGCCGCAGTGCCGAATTATGGCCGAGCGCGGTGGTGCTGGTCGTCACCGCGCGAGCGCTGCGGGTGCACGGCGGCGGCGATCCTTCCCGCCCCGGCAGTATCGAAGAAATCGAGCGCGGCTTGGCGCATTTGGAACATCACGTGCACAGCGTGCGGGCTTTCGGCTTTGAGCCGGTCATCGCCATCAATCGTTTCATTGGCGATACCGGAAACGAACTAAGCCTTATCGAACAGTACTGCGCTAAGCTTGGATTGAGCATTGCCATTTTCACCGGTTTCACCGATGGAGGCGCTGGAGCTGAAGTGTTAGCGCATGCAGTGGTCGCGATGACCAACCGGCCGCAGCCACCCGTGCGCTACTTATACGATCTGAATGATTCACCCGAAGACAAGATTGCGGCTGTTGCCAGCACCATCTATGGCGCCAGCGAAGTCGAGTTCAGCCGGGCAGCGAAGCAAGACCTCGAACGAATCCGCGCATTGGGTTACGACCGGTTACCAGTGTGTATCGCCAAAACCCATCTGTCGCTTAGCAGCGATCCCGCCAAAGTAGGCCATCCAGAGGCATTTCCTCTGCCGGTGGAATCGGTGCGCATCGCCGCAGGAGCTGGCTATTTGCTGGTGATGACCGGCGACATCGTCACGATGCCGGGATTGCCACACGATCCGGCTGCGCATCGTATTGATTTGAGTGATGATGGCGGCATCATCGGTGTTTGAATGAAGAATCCATGAGATCGAGCATTTTTTGTGCTCGCACTCACGTCAAAGCATTTGGCAGTGACGGTTTAAAACTTCCCAGCTTGTAGAATTTCCACCAACTTCGCTAATGCCTGGCCACGGTGGCTGATTTGATTTTTCTGTTCGGCGGTTAATTCGGCGGAGGTTTTACCGAATGCGGGCAGGAAAAAGTAGGGGTCGTAGCCAAAGCCGCCGCTGCCGCGCGGTTGATCGATGATTTCACCGTACCACGAGCCGTCGACGATGAGTGGTTGCGGGTCGTCGGCATGGCGCACTAGCACAATCACACAGTAGTAATAAGCGCGCCGGTCGGTTTGATTTTTCAGTGATTCGATCAATTTGAGATTGTTGCGCTCGTCGGATTTGGGTTCTCCGGCGTAGCGGGCGGAATTCACACCGGGAGCACCGCCCAGCGCGCTGACGCAGATACCGGAGTCATCCGCAAGAACAGGCAAACCGGAGCAGCGGCTGGCGTGGCGGGCTTTGGCGAGCGCATTTTCGACAAATGTAATGTGCGGTTCGTCGGCTTCGCTGATGTTGAATTCGGATTGTGGCGCAACGTCGATGGCCAGCGGCGCCAATAATTCGCCGATTTCGCGCAGCTTGCCTTTGTTATTGCTGGCGATAACCAGTTTTTTCAGCGTACTCATGGCTGCGTCAGTACATTGCGCTGGATGGCGATCAATTCTTCGATGCCGTGTTGCGCCATGTCGAGCATGGTGTTCAGTTCGGTGCGGCTAAAGGCATTGCCTTCGGCGGTTCCCTGCACTTCGATGAGATGCAATCTACCAGTCATGACGACGTTCATGTCGGTATCGCAGGCGGAATCTTCCACGTAATCCAAATCCAGAACCGGCGTGCCTTCAAAAATACCGACCGAAATGGCCGCGACATGATCGATGATCGGCGTGGCTTCGATGAGTTTCTGATCGAGTAGTTTCTGGATCGCATCGTGCAGTGCGACAAAAGCACCGGTGATGCTGGCGGTACGGGTACCGCCATCGGCTTGAATAACATCGCAATCGATTTGGATGGTGCGCTCGCCCAGTTTTTTCAGATCCACCGCAGCGCGCAAAGCACGTCCGATGAGACGCTGGATTTCCATGGTGCGCCCGGTTTGTTTGCCTTTGGCCGCCTCGCGCTGCATGCGGCTATGCGTCGAACCCGGCAGCATGCCGTATTCCGCAGTCAGCCAACCCTGCCCCTGACCTTTCAGGAACGGCGGAATCTGTTCGCTGATGCTGGCAGTGCAGATAACTTTGGTGTCGCCGCATTCGATCAACACGGAACCATCGGCGTGCTTGATGTAACGGCGGGTGATTTTGACCGGGCGGATTTGCGCAGCGGTACGATGATGACTTCGTGTCATAGTAAACAATCCAGGATAAAGAGAGAATTTAACTGCTTAGCTGCCGAAGCGGTAAACCGGTTTGGGAGGAGAACCTGCCGATACGGTCAGCACTTCGTAACCGTCACCGGTCACCAGAACGGTATGTTCCCATTGCGCCGACAAACTACCGTCCTTGGTGGTGATGGTCCAACCATCCGGAAGGTGCCGAATCGCTGCTTTACCGGCGTTAATCATCGGTTCGATGGTAAAAATCATACCGGGTTTGAGTTCCATGCCGGTGCCGCGCCGCCCGTAATGCAGCACCTGCGGATTTTCGTGGAATTTGGCGCCGATGCCGTGTCCGCAAAATTCCCGCACCACGCTATAGCCTACACCTTCAGCCAGCTTCTGAATGGCAAAGCCGATATCGCCCAGATGAGCGCCCGGTTTCACTTCATCAATACCGCGCCACATGGCTTCGTAGGTTACTTCGCACAAGCGCTTGGCTTGAATCGAGGGTTCGCCGACATAGAACATACGGCTGGTATCGCCATGATAACCTTCATAAATCACAGTGATATCCAGATTGACAATGTCACCGTTCTTTAATTTTTTCGGTCCGGGAACGCCATGACAGATCTGATGATTGACCGAAGTGCAAATCGATTTGGGATACGGTGTATGCCCCGATGGCGCATAATTCAGCGGCGCGGGAATGGTTTCTTGCACATCCACCATATAGCGATGGCAGAGCGTATCCAATTCCTCGGTGGTAATACCCGCCACCACATAAGGTGCGATGTAATCCAGAACTTCCGACGCCAACCGGCCGGCGATGCGCATTGTTTCTATTTCTTGCGGTGTTTTGATGGATACCGTCATTATTGTTTAGTTATTATTCAGTGATAGAAGTGATAGCGTTGATTATTCCGCTTTACAGCAGTGCTGTCCATTATAAACGTTCACACTTGCCTTGAGCCAAACGGGTATCGTCAAATTGTTCGACTAATTTCTGCATTTGCTCCTTCACCATGTGCGCCGGATTATGAATGACTATTTTTTTAAGCATCACGCTACGTTCTTCTATCTTAGCATTGGTGATGCCTTTTTTTTCGATCTCCCGTAACTGCTTGAGCGCATCCTGCTGGTCGTAAAACATGCCGAGCGATACCGCATTCTGCCATTGATTGTCGTCTTTGACACGAAAGCTGACAATACCAAGATTCCTCAATTTATTGATCTCACGATTGGCCGCCTCCTTATTCGGATAGCGTGGAATATACAACCAATACATCGTGGTTTGAGCGGATTCCTCGGCGTCGTACATCAAGTCAGGAAATAAATCGGTCAGTACGGTTTCGGCGTAGCGTATCTGCTCTTCATAAAAATCACCCCACAGCAAACAATTTTCCTGCGCCGGAACCAGCACGATTTTTTCGGGATTGACCTCGGCCGGCGCGCCCCCTTTTTGCCTGTCAAAATGAAGCTGTGTAACAGCCAGATAGGCAATGTTAACAATCAATAGCAGCATGAAGATTATTTTCATTGAAAAATAAAATATTAAATAATGAAGACCATTTGAATTTTGTTGTTAATGCTCTTGTGCCTTGTTAAAATACGCCGTTAATTTTCAACACACCTACCAACTTTTGAATGCTCTTAAATGGGAACACGAGATATGAAAATGATTAAACATATGGTAATGCTCGCAGCACTTACAATAGCTGCGCCTCTGGCCGCTGAAGAAACAGCGGCTGACTCCAGCGCAGCTCCTGCTGCCCCAGCCAGCGCGCAAGAAATCGCTTCCGGTGTTTGCGCCGGCTGTCACAATGCGGATGGTAACAGCGTCATCCCGATGAATCCTATTCTGGCCGGACAGCAAGCGGAGTATATCACCAAGCAGTTAATGGATTTTAAAGCCGGCGAAACCGAGCCGCCTAAGCGGAATAGCCCGGTAATGTCTTCGATGGTTGCCGCGCTCTCTCAGGAAGATATGAAAAAACTGGGACAATACTATGCGCAGCAAAAAACGGTGCCAAGCCAGATAGCCGCTGACGAAAACCTGTTGCAAGCTGGAAAAATTCTGTATCACGGCGGTAACATCGAAAACGGTATCCCCGCCTGTGCGAGCTGTCACGGCCCGACCGGATCCGGTATTGTGCCGCGCTATCCTGGCGTTGCCGGTCAACATGCGGAGTACACGTTGACACAGTTAAATCAGTTTAATACCGGCGATCGCGGGAACGATAACAAAGTCATGCAAAAAGTTGTCCATCGCATGAGCGCGAATGAAAAACGTGCCGTATCAGCTTATATTTCTACCATGCGCTAATCGCATCCGGTTTGAAACCAATAAAAAAGGCGGCCATGCCGCCTTTTTTATTGCCTGCTTCCTTGAGAATCTACCAGTTCTTGAATATCTTGTCCGCAGCGGACAACGTTTTATTCAACTCGTCATCGCCATGCATGATAGAAACAAAACCTGCTTCAAAGGCTGATGGTGCAAAATAGACTCCCTCTTCCAGCATGGCATGGAAAAACCGGTTAAACGCCGCTTTGTCGCATTGCATCACTTCGGCGAAACTGGTAGGAATATCCTTGCTGAAATACAGTCCGAACATACCCCCAATCGATTGCGCGCAAAAATCAATGCCGTGATTTCTAGCTGCGACGGCAAGGCCATCGGCCAATTGCCGCGTCCTATCCGCTAGCCGGTCATAAAAACCAGGCGCCTGGATCAGTTTCAGCGTAGCCAATCCAGCCGCAACTGCCACCGGATTACCGGACAATGTGCCTGCTTGATAAACCGGGCCGAGTGGCGCAAGACATTGCATAATCTCGCGGCGTCCGCCGAATGCGGCCATCGGCATGCCGCCACCGATGACTTTGCCCAAAGCCGTCAAATCGGGCTTAATCTGATACAGGCCCTGCGCACAGCCTAAGCCAACGCGAAATCCCGTCATCACTTCATCGAATATCAGCACGCTGCCGTTTTGCGTACACAATGCCCGCAGTTTGGCGAGAAAATCCGCTTTGGGAGCGATCAGGTTCATGTTACCGGCCACCGGCTCCACAATCACCGCGGCAATTTCCTTGCCCCATTTGTTGAAGGCTTCTTCCACTCCGGCGATATCGTTGAAATCCAGCACAATGGTATGTCCCGCCGTTTCCGCCGGAACACCGGCCGAACTCGGATTGCCGAAAGTCAACGCGCCTGAACCCGCTTTGACCAGCAAGGAATCGTCGTGGCCGTGATAACAGCCCTCGAATTTAATGATCTTGCTTCTGCCCGTAAAACCACGCGCCAAGCGGATAACACTCATACCCGCTTCCGTGCCGGAGCTGACCAGCCGGACTTGTTCAATGGATGGAAGCAGCTGGCAAATCAATTGTGCGATGTTCAGTTCCGCTTCGGTCGGTGCGCCGAAGGTCAGACCGTTTTGTACTACAGCTTGAACGGTTTTGACCACATCCGGATGAGCATGGCCGAGAATCAGCGGCCCCCAAGATCCGACATAGTCGATGTACTGCTTACCATCCGCATCCCAAAAATAAGCGCCCTCGCCGCGTTGAAAAAAGACCGGTTCGCCGCCGACCGATTTAAAAGCACGCACCGGAGAATTAACGCCGCCTGGAATGTATTGCTGAGATTGTTCAAATAACTGATGATTGCGTGATGTCATTTAGCCGCTCTTAATAAAAATTAATCGATATACCGCTGTTTAAATTACATTATGTTTTGATTTTTCTGCAAATAACTGAGTGTATTGCAGCGCTTTTACCGTGATATTTTCCGTACCGAACAAATCATTGCAAACAGCTATCGCGTCGCATCCGCTTTCGATAACCGCCGCAGCATTGATTAACCGGATACCGCCGATCCCTACAATGGGAACCGTTACTTTCTGTTTGGCATAATCAACCAGATTGGTTGAAACCGGTACTGTATCCGTTTTAGTCGCCGAAGGAAAAAATGCGCCGAAAGCCACATAATCCGACCCCGATTCTTCCGCCTGAAGCGCCAGATGCAGATTGTTATAACACGATGCGCCGACAATTTTTCCTTGCCCCAACCGTTCGCGCGCAGCGCTAACCGGTATATCGCCCAGTCCCACATGCACGCCATCCGCATCGATTGCCATCGCCAAATCAATATGATCGTTGATGATCAAAGGAATTTCGTACGCCCTGCACAGTTGCAGCAATGATTTAGCTTGTTCCTTCAGCAACATCTTATCCGCAGATTTATTGCGATATTGCACAAGCCGCGCGCCGCCTTCCAGCGCCTGCTGCGTTTTATTGAGCAAATCATCCGTATCGCTCAGATCCGGCGTTATCGCGTACAGCCCGCTAATCCTTGGGTTTCTCAACGACTAGCTCTTATCTTCGTGATCATGATCGTGGTCGTCTTCGGTATCTCTAGCCCAGAAAAGCCGGTTGGGGATATATTGTCCCATGCCGGGACGGAATCCTGCTTGCAGTGTATGCCAGGTATAGTCCTGCGCTTCCAGCACGCTGTCGGTGATGGACAATCCATTGGCCAATGAAGCGGCTATCGCCGAGGCCAGCGTGCAACCCGAACCGTGATAGGTATGCTCCAGCCTTTCCCAATGATCCGCGCGCACAATGCCATCCGCGGCAAAGAGCGTGTTCGTCACCTGGGCGGTATTCTCGTGCGTGCCGGTGATCAGCACATATTCGCATCCCATATGCAGTAACCGCTGCGCGCAAAGACTTAAATCCAGTTTGTTTTCGCTGCTATCATTGTCCTGCTGCGCGAGATGCCTGGCTTCCAGGCTATTGGGCGTCAATATGGTGACTTGCGGCAGTAATAATTCCCGCATCGCATCGATCATCTCATCGTTCGCCAGCTCATCCCCGCGCCCGGAGGTTAATACCGGATCCATTACCAGCGGAATATGCGGATAATCGGAAATCACTTCGGCGATCGCGGCGATAATCTCAACGCTGCCCAATAAACCGATTTTGAATGCATGCACCGGCATATCTTCCAATACCGCCCGGGCCTGATCGGCAATCCATTCGGGATCCAGCGCCATGACATCATCCACGCCGGTTGTATCTTGCACCGTAATAGCGGTCATCACCGATAACGGGTGGCACCCCATACTGGCAATGGTGAGCAGATCAGCCTGCAGACCTGCTCCGCCGGTGGGGTCATTGGCTGCAAAAGAAAGTACGATTGGGGGTGGCTGTAACATGCATTAATACCGTAAAATATCATTTTAACCTAAAAGGAAATTGCTATCTATCATGCCTACCGAAGAGAATCGTGAATTCAATCGTTACATGTGCTTAATTTGCGGCTATATCTATGATGAAGCCTTGGGATCTCCGGATGAAGGCATTGCACCGGGCACGCGCTGGGAAGATGTGCCGATCAACTGGACTTGCCCGGAATGCGGCGCACGTAAAGAAGATTTTGAGATGGTGAAAATATAAATGCGCATTTTGCATACCATGCTTCGCGTCGGCAATCTCGACAAATCACTGGCATTTTATACGCAAGTGCTGGGTATGAAGCTGCTGCGCCGCAAAGATTATCCCGACGGTAAATTCACCCTTGCTTTCGTCGGCTATCAGGACGAAGCCAGCGGCGCTGTTCTGGAGCTGACGCACAATTGGGACACACCGTCGTACAACCTGGGTGATGGCTTCGGTCACATTGCCGTCGAAGTGGACGATGCTTACCAAGCCTGCGAAAATACCAGAAAAATGGGCGGCAAAGTAACCCGCGAAGCGGGCCCGATGAAGCACGGCACAACGGTGATTGCATTTATCGAAGACCCCGACGGATACAAAATCGAATTCATTCAGAAAAAACAACCCGGTCAGTAACTCCCGCGAACCGGGATTCAACGATACCCTGTCAGCAAATTTTATCCGTGCAATAAAAAAATAGCCGGTATCTTATTGATATCCGGCAGCGAACGCCGCCATTCCTTGACCGGTTTGGTCATAACCAACTCGCTGGAAAAGGTAAGATGACTTGCCACGCATAAGTCCGTACTGTCACGGCACACACTAACCAGTTGCTCCAGTAATTTTTGGTTGCGGTACGGCGCTTCGATAAAAATCTGCGTCTGCTGCAAACTGATCGATAATTTTTCCAGTTCAACAATTCTGTTTGCCCGCGCAACACTTTCCACCGGCAAATAGCCATGAAAAGCAAACCGTTGTCCGTTCAAACCCGATGCCATCAGCGCCAGCAAAATGGCTGAAGGGCCAACCAGCGGCGTCACGACAATATTGTTTTTATGCGCCAGGCGGACCAATTCGGCCCCCGGATCCGCCACTGCCGGACATCCCGCTTCCGACAACAAACCAACATCATGTCCGGCCAGCAATGGATCGAGCAACGCCCGCACATCCTTTGCGGGCGTATGTTCATTCAAAGTTTGCATGTGCAAGTCCTGCAAAGGCAATTTGCAATTCAGTTGTCTCAGAAATTGCCGCGCAGTTTTCGGATGTTCGACGATAAAATAGGATAATTCCTCGATACATTGCTGCACTGCCGTAGGCAAAGCCCAAGCCATATTTTCCTGACTGATCGGAGTTGGGATTAAATACAGTTTTCCGGGCATCAAAATACCGGTAGTGTGAAAATATCAAGCATGGAATTAAACGAAAAATCCGGCCGCACTAATGCAATATTCTCGGCGCGCTCAGAATGAATTCCGGTATCGCAACGTCAAAGTGATAGCCGTCTTCCGCCGCCATCTGGTAGCTTCCTTTCATCGATCCGACCGATGTCGAAATGACTGTTCCGCTGGTGTACTCAAAGCTATCGCCCGGCTTCAGCAAGGGTTGCTCGCCCACAACGCCCAACCCGCGCACTTCCTGCGTAGTGCCATCGCCATTATCGATGATCCAGTGCCGGCTGATCAGCTGGGAAGCCACCGTACCGTTATTGGCTATGGTAATGGTATAGGCGAACACATGCCTATCCGCTTCTTCATCCGATTGATCGGGCAGATACAACGTGCGTACCGTAACATCGATTTCGTACTTCTTCTCTTCGGTCATCTTGCAGTCCAGGTTGTTTTTACTTTTGGCAGTAGTTTACCAAGAAAAAGTTTAAGACGTATCGATGGGAATAATTTACGCAATAATTTTCACTCTGTTACGCGCAGCTTGTCATTTGCGGTTAAAATACCGGATTTGCTAATTGAGAGGTTTTTTCCATGTACCGCATCGCCCCCAGCATCCTTTCCGCCAATTTTGCCAAACTAGGTCAAGAGATCACCGATGTGATTGATTCAGGCGCGGATATCGTTCATTTTGACGTGATGGACAATCACTATGTACCGAATCTCACCATCGGCCCCTTGGTTTGCGAAGCCATTCGCCCGGTCACCGATGCCATGATCGATGTGCATTTGATGGTCGAACCCGTGGATAGAATTATTCCCGACTTCGCCAAAGCCGGCGCCAACATCATTTCGTTTCACCCGGAAGCGTCCAACCATATCGACCGCACCATTGGCTTGATCAAGGAACAAGGTTGCAAGGCGGGATTGGTATTTAACCCGGCCACACCGCTGCATTATCTGGATCATGTGCTCGACAAACTGGATTTGGTTCTGATTATGTCGGTCAACCCCGGTTTTGGCGGACAGAAATTCATTCCCGAAGCGCTGAACAAACTGCGCGCCGTTAGAAAGCGCATCGATGCGAGTGGCAGAGACATTCTGCTGGAAATCGACGGTGGCGTGAAAGTTGACAACATTGCCGAAATCGCTCGCGCCGGTGCCGATACTTTTGTCGCCGGATCCGCTATTTATCAAGCTGGCAAGGACGCCGATCCGCATCGCTACGATTCCATCCTGGCTGCATTCCGCGCTGAATTGGCAAAAGTTTAACTCACTGAAACGGCTGTTTCCTGTATTCCAATGAACCCAAGTCTCTCTAGCAACATAAACACCCCGGCAAGGAAAATCGAGTTTCCGCTAGCGGTCAAAGTCATCATGATCGATCTCGATGGCACGCTGCTCGACACCGCCGAGGATCTCGCATTATCCGCGAATCTGATGTTGAAAGATCTGAATATGCCGGAGCAATCGACGGCAACGATCCGCTCGTATATCGGTAAAGGCATACAAAAGCTGGTCAAACGGACCTTGACCGGCCAGCTCGACGGCGAACCGGATGCCGCTTTGTTTGCCAAAGCGCTGCCGATTTATGAACAACACTACGCGAACAATCTGAGCCGGAACACACGCCCCTACCCGGGTGTGGTTGAAGGTGTGGAAGCACTACAGCAAGCCGGTTTCAGACTGGCTTGCATCACCAATAAAGCGGAAGCATTCACGCTGCCACTGCTGCGCGCCACCGGATTGTTCGACAAATTCGAAATCATTCTGTCCGGCGACAGCCTACCGAAGAAAAAACCGGATCCGCTGCCGCTGACGCATATCTGCAAGCACTTCAACGCACAACCGCACGAAGCGCTGCTGATCGGTGACTCGCTGAACGACGCTATCGCCGCTCGCGCGGCGGGCTGTCACGTGTTCTGTGTTACCTATGGTTATAACGAAGGGCGTAACGTGTACGAGCTCGATTGTGATGCCATCGTCGAGTCACTGGTGGATGCATCCAAATTGATTACCAAACTGCCCTGACTGCGCACATGACCGAAGCCGAATTTGATCAGCTTGCGCAGCAAGGATACAACCGCATTCCGGTTGTACTGGAAACTTTTGCCGATCTCGATACACCGCTATCCATCTATCTGAAGCTGGCGAACCAGCCTTATTCTTATTTGCTGGAATCGGTGCAAGGCGGCGAGCGTTTCGGCCGGTTTTCGATCATCGGCTTACCGGCAACAACGCGTATTGAAGCACGTGAAAATTCGGTTACCACGATCAGTCCGGATTCGTCGGAAACAGTTACTGTCAGTAATCCCTTGGTTTTTGTCGAATCCTATCTGGCGCAATTCAAAGCGGCACCCTGCCCGGCCGGAAAATCGCGTTTCTGCGGCGGCCTGGCCGGTTACTTCTCGTACGATACCGTGCGTTACATCGAGCACAAATTGCAGGGTCACGCCAAACCGGATGCTCTCAATACGCCGGACATGCTGCTGCTGCTATCGGAAGAACTCGCGGTGGTGGACAATCTTTCCGGCAAGCTGTACCTGATCGTTTATGTGAATCCGGAAAATAAGAATGCTTATGCGGACGGGCAAAATCGTCTGAGAACACTGCTGGCCAATCTGCGTCAGCCGATTACGATTCCGACCGAACAAGCGGTTGCTTCCGCTGCTGCCGTTCCCGAATTTCCCGAAGCGGATTTCAAAGCCGCGGTGGAGCGGGCCAAACGCTACATTTACGACGGCGATATTATGCAAGTCGTGCTATCGCAGCGCACCAGCAAGCCTTTCGGCGCATCGCCGCTGGCGCTGTATCGCGCGTTGCGCAGCCTCAATCCATCGCCGTACATGTTCTTTTATCACTTCGATGATTTCCATGTCGTCGGCGCTTCACCCGAGATTCTGGTACGCCTTGAAAGCGGTAACGTAACCGTCCGGCCGATTGCAGGCACACGTCCACGCGGCAAAAATCCGCAGGAAGATGCTGAATTGGCAGCCGATCTGTTAGCCGATCCGAAAGAAATCGCCGAACACGTCATGCTGATGGATTTAGGCCGCAACGACATTGGCCGCGTCGCGCAAACCGGAACGGTTAAAGTGACGGAAAAAATGCAAATCGAAAACTACTCACACGTGATGCACATCGTGTCTAACGTGGAAGGTAAATTAAAACCTGAGCTCAGCGCCATCGACGTGCTGCGCGCGACCTTTCCGGCCGGCACCGTCAGCGGCGCGCCCAAAGTACGCGCGATGGAAATCATCGACGAGCTGGAAGTCTCCAAACGCGGCGTGTACGCGGGAGCGGTCGGCTATCTCGGTTTCAACGGCGATATGGACTTGGCTATCGCCATCCGCACCGCTGTCATCAAAGACGGCACACTGCATGTCCAGGCAGGCGCGGGAATCGTTGCCGATTCGGTGCCGCAAAACGAATGGATAGAAACGCAGAATAAAGCCAAAGCTATTCTTCGCGCGGCGGAAATTGCCGAGAATGGTTTGGATAGTAAAATCTGAACAGAAAATGGTGATTCCGTTCATGGCTCCATGCCAGTAGCCGTAAACGGAATCAAATCGCGCTGCTTCTTTGTTTGCTTGAATGAATTCCGGATCTAGCTGGCAATCAATGTCGATTCGATTTCCGCAAAGCTCTTCGCAACATTGTTGGGGGAAATGATCATACCCAATTGTTTCTCTATTTGCGTCCAGGAAAAAATACCGCAAATCCTGGGCAGCCCGATGGTGTTATCGTCGATCACCAGTGCATGCAACCGGCCGCTTTCGCGCAAACTGGCGACAATATTACCGACCCGCGCATGCACCACCTCATCCAGCGAAATGGCTTCCAGTTTATCCAGTGGTGTCATGATGTCCATCACCAGAATTTCATGGTGCTTCACGCCACGCTCCTGAATAAAGCGCATCGGCTTCTCGCCCAGAATATCGGTAGCCGTGATGATTCCGGCCAGCGTATTGTCATTGTTCATGACCAGCAGCGTGCGGATACCGCGTTGCATCATGTAAGTATTGGCAATTTCCATCGGTACGCCAGGTGCAATAACTGCGGCATGAATGGTGCGTAAATCGGTCATTACTTCCAGCGCGGGAGAATCGAACGTGACTGGAATGGACGGCAGGGGATGGGAAATGTGTACAGTGCCGGATAGGCATTTCACGTTGAGAGACTTATATTCATTCATCATTTTGTGCACTCCCTCGAGGGTTGAAAGGAAACACCTGATTTCAAAATAGATCACCTACCTTGAGTCGAAACTCTACGCCGAAAAAGCATTTGAAGCAATAGGCCTATTTATCGTAGGGAAAAGCCTATTGCCGGTTATACACCCACTGCACCAGCGTATCCATGACGGCGCGGGACTGTCCGGCTTGCTCGTGATTGACAAAAAAAACCACGATGACGCGCCGCCCCGATTTATCCAGCAGATAACCCGCCAAGGCACGCACATTGTTGAGCGCGCCGGTTTTCATATGCGCCAATCCTTTCACCGGGGTATCGGTAAAACGGTTTTTCAGCGTGCCGTCAACCGCCGCAATCGGCAGCGAAGAAATAAACTCCGGCATCACCGGGCTGTTAAATGCAGTCAACAGCAACTGCCCCATATGCCGCGCGCTGATCTGTTCCCTGCGCGATAAGCCGGAACCGTTTTCCACCACCAATTCCGGAAAACTCAGTTGCTTGGATGCCAGCCATTGCCGGATTGCCACCTCCGATTTGGCCAGTGTCGCGGTAGAGTTATTGCTGACCACATCGCCCGTGCCCAGTGTCAAATACAGCTGGCGCGCAGCGATATTGTTACTGTATTTATTGATGCCGCGGATGATATCCGCCAGCGGCGGAGATTGATAAATTTTCAGCGGCGGTAAATTCTGCGGCGTCCGGCCCAGCACCACATCGCCGTCAAATAGCCCGCCCTGCTGCGCCCATAAGCGTTTAAACAGGTCGCGGGTATACACAGCGCTGTCTTGCAGACTCAACATATACGACTGTTTGCCGCACTGCCGGGAAAAACTCCCGTTCAAAGCCACGGTAAAATCATTTTTCTCTTCCTTGCCGGGAACAACCTCAATCGTCAGCAGATTTTGCCAATCGCCGCACTTACCCTGGGTAAGCTTTAAATTATTCTCCACCCGCAAAGATTCCGGTAAGGGATCGACCACCACACGCACCGAATTTCTGTCCGGTTCCGGAAACAGGTGAATGGTCGAGGTGCGGTAATTCACCAGCAACGCTTCCGGCAGCACGTTATACGTGCGATAGGGTTGTCCGTCGAACTCGCCCGGATCGTCGGCGGGAATGTCGTAATGCGAGTGATCGAGTATCAGATTGCCCTTGATTTCGTGCAACCCGGTTTGCCGCAGGCGATGAATCAGCAGCCAGAAATTCTCCAGATCCAGCTTGGGATCGCCGTACCCTTTGATGATCAGATCACCCTGCAATACACCGTCAGCCATCTTGCCATTGGCGTACAGCATGGTCGGCCAGGTATACGCCGGACCGAGTAATTCCAGTCCGGCATACGTCGTCAGCAATTTCATAACCGACGCCGGATTCATCGCCGCATCCGCATTGACCGCGACAATCGGCTGATTCTTGCCAATCTCCTGCACGTACACACCGGTTGCTGTCTCCGGAATAGCCAGTTGTTGCAGTTTTTGCTTAACAGTTGGCGGCAATCCTTGCGAAAAAGCGGCAACCGGCAGGATGCTTTGCAGAAGCAACAGACTAAAGCAGAAATAAAGGCGGGACATTGCGGTTAGTTACTGAAAAGCACTATTTCTTCCCCGTACACAAAGCAAAGCCGTCATCCCAACCCATGCGGTATTGCCCGTCTTTGTCATAGCGATTCAGGTCCTTGAAAGCCCAACTGGTTCTTTTCGCGGTTTCACAGCCATCGATATAGCCCTGCTGCGTATTTTCCGGATAACCGGTCAGGTTGTATTTGGGTTTGGCGCTTTCCGGCAACGGACCTGCCGGGCGCTCCGGCTTCTTACCGGGCAGTGGCAGTTGCTTATCGGACAACGGATGCTGCTTATCAGGCATTGTGCTGCACGCGGAAACGATGATAGTGAAAAGAATGACGAAAAACGATAAACGAAAATGCATGAATGTACCTTTGCTCATTACTCAATAAACTACAAAACCGATTTCAATAATTTACCCATTTCAGCCGGATTGCGCGTGACTTTGATACCGCAGGACTCCATCACATCGAGCTTTTCCTGTGCCGTTCCCTTGCCGCCGGAAATTATTGCACCGGCATGCCCCATGCGTTTACCCGGTGGTGCCGTGACACCGGCGATGAACCCGGCCACCGGTTTGCGCATATTTTCCTTGACCCAGCGCGCGCAATCCTCCTCGTCGCTGCCGCCGATTTCGCCGACCATCAACACCGCGTCGGTTTCGTCGTCGTCGTTGAACAATTGCAACACATCGAGATGTTTCAGACCGTTGACCGGATCGCCGCCGATACCGATGCAGGTCGACTGTCCAAGCCCAAGCGCCATCAATTGCGCCACGGCTTCGTAGGTCAACGTGCCGGAACGCGAAACCACACCGATGCGGCCTTTTTTGTGGATGTAGCCGGGCATGATGCCGATCTTGAGCTCATCCGGCGTGATGATGCCGGGGCAATTCGGACCGATCAGCCGGGTTTTCTTACCTTGCATTTTATAACGTGTGCGAATCATATCGCGTACCGGAATGCCTTCGGTGATACAAATCACCAAATCCAGCTCGGCATCCACCGCTTCGTCTATCGCTGCCGCGGCAAACGGCGGCGGTACATAAATGACGGAAACGTTGGCGCCAGTTTGTTGCTTGGCTTCCTTGACGGTGGCGTACACTGGAATGCCTTCGAAATCCTCACCCGGCTTGCGTGGATTCACACCGGCGACGAAACATGCCTTGCCATTGGCATAGTCGCGGCACATGCGCGTGTGAAATTGCCCGGTTTTTCCGGTTATACCCTGCGTCATGACACGGCTGTTGCGATTGATCAGAATAGACATAGTGTGCTCCTGAGATAATTAACTCTGACAACCGCACGAAGACGGTTTCGACTTCGCCGCGTTGACCGCTTTTTGCGCCGCATCGGCCATATCCGTCGCCGAGATGATCGGCAAACCGGAATCGGCGAGAATCTGCTTGCCCAGATCGACGTTGGTGCCTTCCAGCCGCACCACCAGCGGCACCGTCAGTTGCACTTCGCGTGCTGCGGCGACCACGCCTTGCGCAATCACGTCGCATTTCATGATGCCGCCGAAAATATTGACCAGAATCGCCTGCAATTTTGGATTGCACAGCATCAGCTTAAACGCTTCGGTGACCTTTTCCGCCGTCGCACCGCCGCCGACATCGAGAAAATTAGCCGGGTTGCCGCCGTATAGTTTGATGATATCCATCGTTGCCATCGCCAGGCCAGCACCGTTCACCAGGCAACCGATATTGCCATCGAGCGGGATATACGATAATTCGTGCTTAGACGCCTCGATCTCGACCGGATCTTCCTCATCCAGATCACGCAATGCAACAATGTCAGCGTGGCGAAACAATGCGTTATCGTCAAAATTCATTTTGGCGTCGAGCGCGATCACTTGTTTTTCCGCGGTCAACGCCAGCGGGTTGATCTCCAGCAACGATGCATCGGTTTCATCAAACGCCCGGTACAATCCTTGCAGCAAAGACACAGCACCCGGCAAACTCTGTGCCGGAATGCCAATTTTTTGCGCGATGTCCTCGGCTTGTTGCTGATTCAACCCCGCAACCGGATCGATAAACACTTTATGAATCTTCTCCGGCGTTTCGGCGGCTACTTTTTCGATCTCCATGCCGCCTTCCGAGCTCGCCATCAAACACACGCGCTGCTGCCGCCGGTCGACCACCATGCCGACATAAAATTCTTTCTCAATCTTTACACCCTGTTCGATAAAAAGACGATGCACAATTTGCCCTTCCGCGCCGGTCTGATGCGTCACCAGCCGCATGCCCAATATCTCACCGGCACGCTGCCGCACTTCGTCCAACGACCGCGCCACCTTCACCCCGCCGCCCTTGCCGCGCCCCCCAGCATAAATCTGCGCCTTAACCGCCCACACCTCGCCGCCCAATTGCTTGGCGGCATTCACCGCTTCGTCAACACTGAAGCACGCAATACCTTGCGGCGTTGCAACGCCGTATTGCCGTAAAATTTCCTTGGCTTGGTATTCATGGATTTTCATGGATATCACTTCTCCTTAAGGTAATAACTCCGGCCACTCCGCCGCCGGAATACGCGAGCGAGCATAACGATTAATGTTGTTGTAGACGGTAACCAATAATGAAACCATCTCATGTGCTTTGTTCAATGCTGCGGCAAATTCTTCAGGATCGGACACATACTCGTGGATCAACTTATTGCGCAAATTACGCGCATTCAACCAATGCTCGACCGACGGCAACAAACCGAGTTTCTCAGCCCGATTCAGGTTATCCAACGCACTGCCGGTTTTTTCCGCCATCGACCGGAGTAGAGCCGGTATCAGTTTATCTCCCACAGTATCCTGCATCCGGCCAAAACGCGATACAAACGCATCGAGACGTTCCGCCAGATCATCATCGTTTTCCAGCCGCTCCACCCACGCAGCATCCAGTTCCATCGTGAATAACCGCGTATCCGTTTTCTGCAGCAATGCACCTTCGCGCCGCACTATTTTCAATAAACTCAGCAACCTGGTTGATTCGATTTTGAGCGTATCCACTGTCATAAGATTACACCGGTTTGGCGCGCGATCTGATGGATTGGCTGTTCCCGTGTCTCCGGGTCAATGATGATGACATCGATTTTCTGATCACCGAGTTGCAGCTGCAATTGACTCGTCAACCGGCATGTGGTCAAAACCCGATCAGCCAATTTCTGTTCCGTTTCGATCAGCAAATCGATATCTCCACCCTTCTCATCCAACCGCGCTCTAGAACCAAAAATGCGAATACGCGCACCATCTCCCAGCAAGCGATGCACCACAAAGTGGATGCTTTCGATTTCCCTGGCCGATAATCTGACTCTGGGATTGGTGTTAAAGCGATGTGAAGCGTCAGTATCGAGTCCCATCATTAATCAGGAGCCATGAGCTTTAATTCGTTAAATAAAAAAACCGCCGAAAGCAAGTGGAGAATATAACCCGAAGAGATTAAGTATACCGATAGTTATTTCTTAGTCTGGTGCTTTTAATTGCATTCCATCAAGATTCCAAGCTCGTCACGACAGACGAGTCGATCAGACAGACAAATCAATCATTTTAATAGGGTGAAATACAGCATTTACATTACAGCAAGTTTAAATTTTGATTTGTTACATACCAAATAAGATCCAAAAGCACCGCACTTGGTGTGCTTAGCAAGACTCCATACGTCGCAACACCAGTAGCTCTTGCATTTTCTTCTTCCGTGCGTTTTTCTGCTTTTATACCAACTCCCTACTGATTACTTATCCTATTGCCTAATAGGATCAAAGTAAAGAAGCATCTGACTTATATAATCAATTCAAACATATGAGCGGCAAGAAAATCGTGGTTATCGCGTCGCCAATGATCAATTTTGACCGCAATGGCTCCATCATACCAAGCACGAATTTACCGATGGTATGCACGCGTTATCCCCTTTATCTATGCTGTCAGCGTGAGCATACGCGTTTTCATCGATGGTTAAAACCGAGTTGATCACTTGTACAATTGACTGCTAATCATAATAAACACAGTAATAGCAGCACACATCCATTTCTACCGCATTGAAAATCCATCATAAACTGCAACGCATTCATTTGACGGCATGGGACTGTGGTTTTTGTCACTGACTGAGCCGGCAAAAAATCTTATCTTTTGGCATCTGCTTTAATTTTTACGGTTTTATGCAAAACCGGTTCAGCAGCGCAATGATCCACCCCGTTTGAGGAGAACTATGATGAAAGTAAAAACACTAGCAGCAGCGATTCTGGGTTTGACCCTGTCGATGGTTATCACGCATACGCATGCGTCGCACGCGGACGGCACCAACACTTCGGAGCTGGTGCATAACGCCGATCTGATTTTTGAAGGCAAGGTGGTCAACGTCGAATACCGCACCTCGGATATTCTCAAAGCGGACGATGTCGCTATGCCGCACACCTATGTTACTTACGAGATCACAAAAAACTTCAAAGGCCGCTCCAGTGAAGATAAATTGATCACGCTACGCTTCCGCGGCGGGCCTGACGATGCCGGCAATACCCTGATTATTCCGGGTGTACCGTTATTCCAAGCAGGCGATCAGGACATCGTATTTGTACGCGGTAACGGCGTGGAAATTTCACCGGTGGTCGGCGGTAATTTTGGCCGTTTCCGCATCCGCAAAGATGCCGTGCATTCGGATGCCTGGCAAGAAATCTGGCTGCTGAGCAACGGCCAGCTCGACCAAGGCAAATTCAATGAAGAAAAGAAAAGCGTGACCCACCGCATCGGTGTTCACGAGTTTACCTTTGAAACCGAAAACAAAGTGGAATGGACTCCGCCAGCCGATGCTAAAAAACTGACACCGGTGCAATTCCGTAAATTCCTTGGCGACAGCGTGAATCAGCACTATACCCCGCAAGCGCTCAGCACCCTCAAAGCAGCCAGAAGCGTTCCGGTTCATGAGCAATTCTCCATTGGAAAAGCAAAACCGCTGGCCGCACCGGCTGTGACACCGGTTATCCACAAGCTTGATCCGGAAGCAATACGCCCGGAAGAAATGGCGATCCGTAAACATTAAAACGCATTTCCGCACGGCATCTGAACACTGCATTCACAGCATGAACCAACGATTAGGAGACTTATCATGAACGCATCGCGATTCAACCAATTACTTGCCGCGCTGTTTCTGGCAACCATGACTCAACAGGCATTCGCTTACACCACGATCAAATGCGGCGGCAGTTCAACCAAATGGAGCGGCAACAATTACACCGTTCGCGCATCATCCGTCGGCTTTCCCGTAGGCCCGTGGCGGGATGCCCTATCCTCGGTGGTTTCACATTGGAACGGCAATCCCAGCAACTTGAGCTTCGGCGTGGTTTGGAACGAACCCGGCGTTGCCGCCAACAACAATGAAAACGAAGCCTGGTGGGAAGCCAATAACGGCCCGAACATCGGCACCTATCCGGCAGTCACTTATGTGTGGTTTAAGGGCGATTGCACGCTGAAAGAAGCGGATGTCATATTCAATAACAGCGTGGCTTTTCACTACACCACCAGCAAAACCAGCCTCTGGCCTTACGGCGGCGCGAACCGGCCATTCCAAACGACTGCCATGCACGAATTCGGCCATGCCGCCGGATTGGCGCATACCGCCAATACCTATAACATCATGGGATCCGATTGGACGCATATCCACGCCAACGGTGCGACCGCAACCGCTTACAGCGGCGAGGATGCCAACAATGGATTGGTAGCGGTGTACGGCTTGTGGACGGGCGGTCCGGAAGACCTCGGCGTGGTGCATTGGAAACATACCGGCAGCAGCGGCGAATACAGCACACATGGCCGCACCCGCATTCTCGATACATCGAATATCGAACTGGCAAAGGTGGCTGGCACGGCTGAGCCCGTGTACCGCGTCAACAAAGGGCAAACCATCAAGCTCGAACTGACCTATGAAAACCTTGGCAAAACCAGTCCGCTGTCCGCGAAGGTGGGCTATTACCTGTCCAGCAATGACATCATCAGCGTAGCCGACCGGTTCCTGGGCGAAGGCAATGTCACTTTATACAGAGGCTTTCCGGACACCACATTCAATACCTCCCTGGTCATTCCAACCGATCTGGTCAGCGGACAAACCTATTGGGTCGGCGCCATCATCGATTACAACAATGCCTATAGTGAACGCAGTGAAACCAATAACGCCACGTATATTGGCATTCGCGTGAATTAAGTCTGTTACCGGTTCACCACTTCATCAGTAAACTTCTTCGCTCAAACCAGTGCGAGCGAAGAAGTTTGCGTTTGAAAGACGACTGTTTCTCTCATGCGTAATCATGATAAAAAAACAATCACGAAACCTGTGATTTATTTTGCCAGGTAATATCGATTTTTCGATGCTGGGAAACGCAATCCCTTAAGTACAAATTGATAAGATTTTGGTAAGGCACCCCCGTCTCATCGGCCATTTTCTTGAAATAACCGATGACATCCTCGCTCAACCGCATCGTCACGGATTTCTTAAGCTTGGCAGCGTACGGATTCTTACGGGATTTCATTTTTGACAAATCATATTCAGCTTTCATAACACTTCACCACGATAAAATTTACGTTCCGATTGCGTTGCTTTTCGCGCCGATATAATCCGGATGACATTTCCTGAATCCCGCTCGCAGTAGCAAATGATCAATATTCAGGCTTCGTTACTCATTCCAAGCATCAAAAACCGATCTTCTGAAACAGAATTCTCATCAAAAAACTGCACTGCAAAATCATCATAAAAGACGGATTGCGCCTCTTCAAAAGATATTCCATGTTTCTTCAGATTTGAAGCCGCCTTATTGGTATCCCACTCGAACTCAATCATGCATACATTGTATGTAGGCAGTTCTTGAAGTCAAGAAAACCCCAAACAAAAAACCCAGCTGAAACCGGGGTATTAGTCCTACCAACGGGAACAAAAATCAGGCAGCTTTCTGCTGTTTTCTTCGGTATGACACAAAGCTCATCAGCCCTAAACTGGCCAACAGCATCGCATAAGTTTCCGGTTCGGCAACCGCGGTTATCACCATGAAAGAAATTTTGCCGCCTTCGGTACTAAGATCGATACCCAATTCACCACCTAAACCGGCAAACGTGAAATTCACGCTTGCAAGACCATTCAGGCTATCGGCCACCAGGCAATCCGAATGATCACCGGCTGATGGGAGGAAACTAGCAAGCTTGAGCTGACCTACGAAAATCTTGGCAAAACCAATCCGCTATCCGCGAAGGTGGACTATTACCTGAGGGAAGTTTTATAAAAAATTATCAAATTCATTCATATAGATAATTATTCTAACTATATCACCGGACTGACACTAGATATCAATATCCAACCTCACACCATAACCCAGTTTTTTGCCATCCGTTTCGTTATTCCGTGTCAATATCGCACGGCACGTCGTGATTTGATCCTCTAGTTCCTTTTCCTTGAGTCTGTCCCGGAAACTGTGCGCTTGCTGGCGGCTGAAGTGGCCAATGGTATGGTTGTGGATTTCAACGCGCACGACATCGGTATCAAAGGGATTGCTTGCATCGGGGATCAGTTCGACTTTAAAGTCATACGATTGCGGAGCCGTGGCGGTTTCAAAATGGACACTATTTTCCTGCATCAACTGTTCGATTGCCTGCTGATACGGCGCTGCCGAGACGGTGCAGGCGAATTCCCCCGGTTCCGGCCAGGCATAATGACTCTTTGCTGGCTTGGCGTGCGATTGCGCGCTTTTTTTCACGTCAGCGGCGGCAATCTTATCCCGGTTGAAATAGAGAATGAGCGCGGAAATCAGCGTGACTGGCAAGATTAGCGATACACCGGCCCCGGCACCGGTGATTAATCCCAAAAACACCGACAATCCCAGAATCGAGGCAATGCTGATTCCCGGCTTCTGTTCGCCTGAATTACCTGAAGAATCAGGTTCCCGGTTCATCACGTTACTGTTGCAAAGCCTGTTCGATCGCCGACACTACCGCAGGATCGGAGGGCTTGGTGTGCGGCGTGAAATGCGTGATCAGTTTGCCGTCACGCCCGATCAGGTATTTCTGGAAATTCCAAGTTGGATAAGTACCCGACAACTCTGCCAGCCGCACATAAAAAGGGTGCGCGTCACCTTTCTTCACTGTCGTTTTTTCAAACATCGGGAATTTGACATCGTAGGTCAGGCGGCAAAAATCCTGGATTTGCGTTTCGGTTCCCGGTTCCTGTCCCATGAAATCGTTGGACGGGAAACCCAAAACCACCAGCCCTTTGGACTCGTATTTTTCGTACAGCTGCTCCAGACCTTCGTACTGCGGCGTGTAACCGCATTTACTGGCAGTGTTAACGACGAGCAATACTTTGCCAGCGTAGCTTTCGCACAAATTCACCGTATCGGTTCCCGCCAGTTTGCGGAAATTCTGATCCAACAGCGAACTGTTGCAAGCGGCATAAACGGGGTTCATCAAAAAAGTTATGAGTAAAACGAGCAAAATGCGCATGGTGATCTCCTCAATCATTGTTGGCTGCATGAACGGATAGCAAAGTTTATTCTATCTTACTTCGCGCATTAGAAACTGATTTGGGTGCGGAAAGAAAAAACCGATAGATGATCGGTACGCGCCGCGGTGCCTATGCCAGCATTACCACGCATGGCTTCGGTCAGATAGTAATTGAACATGAAGCGGGTATTCGGATAGGGATACCAATTCAAACCCAGTGTAATGACTTCAACCTGGCATTTTGACGTGCCGCTGCGGCACGGATTGGCGCTGAGACTTTGACTGAAATTTTCCGCCAGATCGTAACGCCCGGCCAATTCCAGCGCCCCCCATTTGCCGCCCGGTTGGGGTTTACCGAAAGCGCCACGGTCTTTTCGATACACGGCATGTTCCCCGGTGACAAACCAGCTTGCCTGCACGTAGAACGCTTGGACAGTGGAATCCTTAGTGCTGCTGTTTACCTGATGCGTATTATCGAGCCGTGTAATGGCATATTCGCTTTGCAGCGTAAACGGCCCGGCGGAATACGCCGCCTCCGCAGCAAAAGTCGATTGACTGTTGTGACTCGGCGCACCCGGGCTGGCTCCGGCAATGCCCAGCGATTGACTGATGCCCTGGCGTCCGCCATAAATATCGACAGCACGAGCTTGCAGCGAGTCTTTATTGGCAGTGTCCCGGCTGGCGGAAAGCCCGAGATGCACAATATGACCTTCCTTATCGACCGGCAGCCACACCGCCCGCCCGCCATAGCTAATGCCTTCCAGCGGCAAACCGAAATGCGACAGGCTCATGACATACATACCGAAACCCAGATTATCCTTGACCATCCCGCGATAACCGATACCGCTTAAAAACTGCCGCCCGCTGTAGATGCCTGTGGATGACGTGGACGGGCGTTCCATGAGAGTGATTTCGTTGGAGCTGGTGATCTCCTCCAATCCACGGTATGGCTTGAATTGCCCGACAGTCAGCTGCCCGGGACCGAGTTTGGCGGCTACCCAAGCTTCACGCAGGCTATGCGGAAAAGCCGTGGTGGCATTGACTGCGAAATCATTCTCGAATTTAAAACTAACACCGTAAATTTTGCCCGTGATGGTGGCGTAGGTTCTGCGCCAGTTGAACCCGTCGCGGTCATTGCCGCTCAATAGCTGGCTGCCAAAGGCGGGATAATCCGGGTTTGCCTGGTCCGGATAGAGCGAGTGCACATCGAAGTGCCCGCGGCCGTTCAGTCCAATTTCGAAATTGCCGTTATCGCTCTTGATCCTGGGACCGCCCTTGTAGATGAAGTTAACCGCATGGCAAGAGGCAATGCCTAAATGGGTCAGTACTACGAGATTACAGAGTTTGATCGCGCTTTTCAGGCGTTGTTTACGTGCCAACACACCGCACCCACCCTTGTATGAACGAAGTCCGCTCGATTATATATCAACCCAAAACGAGCGCATGACATTGTCTATTGCCATTTAGCCCGGCGCTGCAACCAGACAAATCGATGCCTAATCGGTGCGCAAGGCATCCACCGGATTCAATTTTGCCGCGCGCATCGCCGGTACCACGCCCGCGGCAAGACCGATCACCAGCGACAAACCAAGCGCAGCGAATACAAAATTCCACGGAATATTCACCGGCAATCCGCTGATCAGCAGTTTGAGCAACCCGGCGATACCCGATCCGATGAGCAGCCCCGCCAAGCCACCGATGGTGGACAACGCGGTCGATTCCAGCAAAAACAACAGACGGATGCGCCCGCGCGTAGCGCCTAATGCGGTGAGCAAACCGATTTCCGATACCCGCTCGGAAACGGCGATATGCATCAGCGTGATCATGCCGACCGCGCCGACAATCAGCGAAATGCCGCCCAGCGCGGCGACCGCAAACTTCAACACACTGAGCACGGTGGATAACGTGCTGAGCATCTGCTGTTGCGGCTTGACGGTGAAATCCTCGCGCCCGTGCCGTGCAACCAGAATGCGGTTAATGTCCTCGACCACGGCTTGCACCGGCGCATCCGGGTGATAGGAAAAATTGATTTCCATCACGCCTTGCCGGTTGAATACTTCCAAAGCCCGGGCCGTAGGCACAAAAACCGTATCGTCAAAATCAAAACCGAGCACATTGCCTTTCGACGCCATCACACCGATGACCCGAAAGCGCGTCCCGCCGACTTGCAGCAATGCACCCAGCGGATTGGCATCGCCAAACAATTCGTTGCGCACTTTAGCGCCGAGCACGGCGTACGCGCGCGGATTGCGCGGATCGTCATCGGGCAGAAATTGCCCGATAGCGACTTGCATGTTGAACGCCCGCGCAAAATCAGGTCCCTGGCCGTACGCTGTTACGCGGCGGCTGCGGCCTTGCGCGCGGATTTCCGCGTTACCGGTCACGCTGGCATTGGTGTATTGCGCGTAGCGGCTTTGCCTCAATGCAATGGCATCGTCAATGGTCAGCAGCCGCGCGCTGCCGATCGCGCCGAGCGAACCGCCGTGCGTGTTGATTTTTCCCGGCGTAATCGTGACGATATTGGTGCCGAACTGCGTGAATTCCGCCAGCACAAAACGCTGCACGCCATCACCGATCGCAGTCAGCAAAACCACAGCGGCAATACCGATGGCAATTCCGGATGCCGACAAAATAGTGCGCAGCCGATGCGCCGTTAACGACCGGAAAGCAAATTGGAAGGTGTCGACAATATTCATCGCTTGTTTAGCGTTTACTCAAAGCCTTCACGGCGTCGAGCCGGGCCGCTTGGCTAGCGGGCCAAAGACAGGCCACGATACCGGTAATCAGCGCCACCAGGATTCCGGCTATCGAAGCCCAGGCTGGCGCCCAGGCAGGAAGCTGCGGATAAGCCAGGCGTAACATCAAGCTGCCGAATTGCCCCAGCAGAAATCCGAAAATGGCACCGGCAAACGACAACCACACCGCTTCGGCGAAAAATAACCGGCGGATATCGCGGGATGTTGCGCCGATGGCTTTCAGCAAGCCGATCTCCGCCGTACGCTGATTGACCGCCACCAGCATCACGTTCATGACCAGGATACCGGCAACAATCAAACTGATCGCGGCAATTCCGGCAACTGCCAGCGTCATGGTATGAAGAATGCGGTCAAAGGTCGCGAGGATAGCATCCTGCGTAATGACGGTAATATCTTCTTCGCCGTCGTGACTTTGCTTCAAGGTTGCCAAAATGGCCTGCTTGGCCGGCTCAATGTCGCTGTGGTTTTTGGCCTCGATCAGGATACGAAATAGCGATGTGGTATTGAACATGGCTTGCGCATAATCAATCGGAATGATGACGATTTCATCGGTATTAAACCCCATCGATTCACCTTGCGCCGCCAGCACACCGGACACCATGAACCGGCTATCGCCCAAGCGCACGCGTTGACCGATGGCCTGGCTGCGGGGAAAGAATTCATTGGCGATTTTTGCGCCCAGCACGATTTGTGCGTTGCGTTCGGTGCCATGCGCCAGAAATCCTCCCTGCGCCAGTTTCATGTGCCGGATCGGTATCAAGTCGGCATTGCTGCCCAGCACCGTGACTTCACGCAGGCGATTGGCGGCGGATAATTCCGCAGCACCAACATTGAGCGGCGCATAGCGCCGCACTTGCGGCAACCGGCCCAGCAGTTGCGCGTCTTTCAACGTCAGATCGCGCGGTGTTTGGCCGAGCACGGCGCCGAGAAACGAACCTGACGTTTCCGCACGGCCCGGTAGCACGACTAGTAAATTGGTGCCGATGGAAGAAAACTGGTTGACGACATATTGCCGCGCACCGTCGCCTAGCGCCGTCAACACCACGACCGCAGCCACACCCAACGCCATCGCCAGAACGATCAACAGCGAACGGACGCGGTAGCTCACAACCGTTTTAAACGACGTTTGCAGGGTATCAGCCAGCGTCATCGGCTTGGTCTGTTAATATTTTTCCATCGCGCATGCCGATCTGACGATGCGCGCGCGCACCTAGTTCGCGATCGTGCGTCACAACAATCAGCGTAGTCCCTGTGTGATGCAGATTTTCCAGCAGCGCCATTACTTCGGCGCCGATCTGATGATCCAGATTGCCGGTAGGCTCGTCCGCCAGAATAACGCTGGGATGCATGATGGTCGCGCGCGCAATCGCCACACGCTGGCGCTGCCCGCCGGAAAGTTCGGCGGGACGGTGGCTGGCGCGCTGCTTCAGCTCAAAAGCCTGCAACGCGTCATTGACGCGGATTTGCCGCTGCTCTTGCGGCATGCCGCCCAAGATGAGCGGCAATTCGATATTTTCCGCAGCCGTCAAGCGCGGAATCAGGTGGAACGACTGAAATACGAAACCGATTTTTTCCCGGCGGATTTGCGCTTGCTCCGTTTCCGACAAATCGGTGATCAGCCGGTCATCGAGTTCATAGCGGCCGCTGTCAGGCCGGTCCAGCAAACCGATGATATTCAGCAGTGTCGATTTTCCCGAACCGGAAGGTCCCATGATCGACACATATTCACCTGAAGCGATGTTCAGGTTGATGCCATTCAATGCATAGACCGTCTGGTCGCCCATGTGGAATGTGCGTGTAATCGCGCTCAGGCGGATCATGGATTTTTGGGTTGCACCGCAACACCGGCTTTGATCTTGTCTTGATCAAACGAGGTCAGCACGCGGTCACCCGCTTTCAGGCCGGCGCGGATTTCGGTGAAGCTCCAGTTGCTGAGGCCAGTTTCCAGCGGTTGTTCCGCCAGACGATCTTTGGCATCCACTACCCAGACTTTATTATTTTGCCGGATCGCTTGCGTCGGGATACGCAGTACGTCGTCCCTGCGTTCCAGCACGACTTCCACATCGGCGCTGTAACCCACCAGCAGGGTATCCGCCGGAACTTGCAGAAAATCCACTTCGATATCGACGGTACGCGCCTGTTTCTCGATTTCAGTCACGTACGGCGCAATGCGCCGGATTTTTCCGGGGAAAATTTTTCCCGGCATCGCGTCCAGCGTAATGCGCGCTTCTTGGCCGATTTTGATTTTGGGCGCATCGACTTCGTCCATCGGCGCGGTAACATACAGACAGCTATCGTCGATCAGATCGATCGTTGGCGGGGTGGGAATACCGGGCGGCGACGGTGTGGTGAATTCGCCCAGTTCACCGGAAATTTTGCCAATCACCCCGGAGAAAGGCGCGATGATCACGGTGCGATCAATTCCGGCTTGCGATACGCGGATCTGCGCTTCGGCGCGTTTGATGTCGGCGATGGTTGCTTCACAACTGGCCTGACGCGAGCGCGCATTGGCGTTGGCATCGTCGGCACGTTGTGAGCTGACAAAACCTTGTTCAACCAATTGTTGCGTGCGGATCGATTCGCGCCGGGCGTTTTCCGCCAGGATGCAGGTTTCGCGGCGGCGTTCCTGCGCCATCGCTAGCTGCCGCTGTGCCAGTTCGCGTTGCGCCTGCAAATCCTGACTCCAGAGTTCCAGCAACACCTGCCCCTTTTGCACATGCTCGCCTTCCTTCACCCAGATTTTGGCGATCTGCCCGCCGGTAATCGGCGCCAGATCGGAACGCTGGCAGGATTTGATCGTGCCAGCGCGCGTGTTGACGATAGTGGCTTCGACACTACCGGTTGCAATCGTGGCCCATTCCACTTCCAGCGGTTTGGGACGGGTGTAATACCAGCCGGCCAGTGCGATTGCACCAGCAATAAGGGCAAAGCTGATTAATTTGAACGGTTTCTTGAGCGGCGGCATGATTGAGTGAATAGGGTCGGTGCGATATCCGGTGATCGTGTGTTGTGTTTCGTTGCAAATATGCGTATTTTACACGTTCGTCAACGCTTAAAACCGTTGGCTGGCAATTCATCCAAAACCTTGTATAGACATTTTCGTATGATTGATATCTGGCGCAAAAAATTCATCTTATCCGACTCCGATCAACCCCGAAGCATGGAAGATATCCGCCCCGCTGAGGCGGATTACGAAGCGCTTGATCCGAAAACATTTGCGGCGATAGAAACCGAAGCGCTGTTTCATGCCATTGACCACACAAAAACCGAAACCGGCCGCATGGCGTTGTACCGGTCGCTAGCCCGTCCGGATCAGGATGCGCAGGTCATACAGCAAAAACAGATCGCGCTGCGTGAAATCGAGACAAACCCGGAGCTTTATAGCGCTTTGGCTACATTCACCGGGAAAGTCGTTTCCGGCGAACGGTCATTGAAGCATCTGCTGTACGGCGAATTTTCCGGCGGTTTTGCAACCGATGAGCCGAGCAGCCGCAGCGATAAGCTGGAGTTCGGCGGCTACGGCTACCAGCAGTTTCAGGATGGTACTCAATTTGCGGTGGATCTGGTTGAGAAAGCTGCTGCGCTACCACGCCCGCAGTCGGCATATTTACGCACGCTGCTCGATGCCATTCATGATTTTGGCCAATCGAGAACTTACGCGCTGATGAAAGGCCCGGTTTATTCGATGGGCGGAAAATTCAAAACTAAAAAAGAGAAATCCGGTTTTGATCTGTATTCGCGCTTCCAGCCTTCGCTGTTTAAAATTATACCGATGCTGACTTTCCTGATCGGCGGTTATGGCATCTTATTCTTCTTTGAAAACCTGATGCCGCAATTTGGCACGTCGTATATCAGTTACGGCATTCTGGCGCTGACCGCGCCGGTACTGCCGATTATCCTGCTGGCCATGGGTGTTTCCGATCGCGATTCGATCATTTACCCGCTGCGCAAGCAATTCCGCGAAAGCCCGGATCTGGCTAAAGCGGTCGAAGCATTGGGATTACTCGATGAGTTGCTGTCTTTCTACCGTTATGGACAATCATGTACCGGCGACAAAATCTTACCGGAAATTATCGATGAGAAACAGCACCGTTTAACCGTCAGCCAGGCCAGGAATCCATTGCTGATCAAAGCAATACCGGATTATGTGCCGAACGATGTTCATCTCGATCTGGCAGGCCGGGTATTGATCATCACCGGTCCGAACAGCGGCGGCAAAACAGCGTATTGCAAAACCATCGTGCAAATCCAGTTACTCGGGCAAATCGGCTGCTATATTCCCGCCACGCAAGGACAACTGGTTCCGGCGGAGCATCTCTATTATCAAGTGCCCGATCCGGGTCAACTCAGCGCCGCAATGGGACGCTTCGGCCATGAACTCCAGCGTACGCGGGAAATATTCTTCAATGCCACGCCACGCAGCCTGGTAGTGCTGGATGAATTATCCGAAGGCACCACGTTTGAAGAAAAAATGACGATTTCGGAATATATCTTGAAAGGATTCCATAAACTCGGCGCGAGTACTTTGCTGGTCACGCACAATCACGAACTCTGTGAGCTGCTGCAAAAAGACGGTATCGGCCGGTATCTGCAAGTCGAATTCATGCCACAAGGGCCGACACACCGCCTGATCGCTGGCATCTCCAAAGTCAGTCATGCCGATCGCGTTGCCAGTGCGATTGGGTTCAGCCAGAAAGATGTAGAGGAACATTTGGAGCGGCAAAGCGTAGCTCGTGAGGGATAAAGCCTGCCTTCAGACCTTGCGCTTATAAGCTATTTGGAAGCAATTAATTAGTCCGGGCACACCGTTAGGATTTGGGAGTGTCCTAGATTTTGTGTAAACGGTGGTTAATAATGCCGAGGCATTCTTTCGTTAAATTGAATAGTAAACCTGTTTAGTGCCGGTTTCCAATCTCTTAGTGGCATAGACCATTTTTTGGCGATATTGCTGAGAGCCAAATAGAACAATTTGATCACAGCTTCATCGTTGGGAAACGATCCACGGTTTTTGCTGACTTTGCGTAGGCTCATATTGACTGACTCAATCGCATTGGTGGTGTAAATAATGCGCCGTATCTCAGGCGGGTAGTCGAAGAATGGAATGATGCGTTGCCAGTTATTGCGCCAAGATCGGGCGATCGGTGGATAAGCATAGTTCCATTTATCTTCAAAGTCGGCTAACGCGTGTTCAGCCTCATCAATCGTGGCGGCGCTGTAGACCAAACGTAAATCAGCAGCTACTTCCTTGCGTTTATTCCAGCCGACGTAGTTGAGACTATTACGAACCATGTGCACGATACAGAGTTGTACAATGGCATGTGGATAGATGGTTTCAATCGCTTCGGGAAAGCCCTTTAAGCCATCGACACAGGCGATAAAGATATCTTGCACGCCACGATTTTTGAGTTCAGTGACAACGCTGAGCCAGAACTTGGCACCCTCGGTCTGAGCAATCCATAAGCCCAGTATTTCTTTATGGCCCTCCATGTTAATGCCGATCGCCAGGTAAATCGCTTTGGTACGAACGCTACCAGCGTCACGAACTTTGGCATGGATACAATCGAGATAGATCACAGGATACACCGCATCGAGAGGCCGGGATTGCCACTGCTTCACTTCATCCATTACGCCATCAGTGACCGTAGAAATGAGCGTAGGCGATACTTCTGTGCCATACATTTCAGTGAGGTGCTGTTGGATTTCACGCACTGTCATGCCACGGGCATACAGCGAGAGGATCTTGTCATCAAAGCCCGCCCAGCGGGTCTGATGCTTGGAAATGATCAGAGGCTCGAAGCTGCCCTCACGGTCACGGGGGATCTCGATGGGTAACTCACCGAATTCACCTTTCAGGGTCTTACGGCTTTTACCATTTCTGGTATTGCCAGTGGCATTGACTACCGTTTCGTGCTTATCGTGACCAAGATGATCGGCCATTTCTGCTTGCAAGGCACGTTCAACCAACGCTTTGGTGAGTTGCTTGAGAAGACCATGCTCACCGATTAAATCTTCTGGCTTTTTGTAATCGGCCAGCAGGCTATCAATTAAGCCGGCCGGCAGGGGTTTGGGTGTGGTCATTTTTACTCCAAATATATATAAGCAGTTTCCTGCCATATGACCATTTACACAAAATTATTTACACCCCCTAGGATTTAATCGCTGAACTACATAAGAAAAATGAATAAACCAGGAAAATAAAAGAACTGTCTGAAACAATTTAGAAATTCTCTGACTACCTCTGCTGCTATGGTGAATTTCCCAGTCAATTCAAGTTCTGGACTTGCTAATACATTTTGTCAGTTTGATGAAACGAGAAAATACATTCTCGTGTTAATAACCTCTAGCTGACTCGTTCACAGAGGATCCTACTTGTTGGAAATGCTGTTTAGCATATGCAAACAAACTAAATCGATTCTTAATACCTAATTTACTAAATATAGAAGTCAGGTGATTACGTAAAGTGTGCTCGCTCATGCACAATTTTGCCGCTATTTGCTTATTCTGTTCCCCACCGCTTCCATCTGAGAATGCCTTAAGGATCATACATTCCTTGCGTGTCAGCATTGTTATCTTATCTGAATCTGCATCAGCAGCAGAGATTTTTCCACGTACGCGTGAATTTTGGAGAAGAATACGGCCTGTTGTGATACGATCAAGCCATAATTCACCATCATAAATCTTCTCAATCGCTCGAAGCACCGTTTGCATCGATTCTTTTCTGTGCACTACTCCCCGCGCACCACTGAGTACTGCTCTGTCAATGATTTCTTTATCATGTGACTCAGTAAAAATTACCACTCGCGTATTTCCATCACTTGCAAAATCAGGAATATAATTTACGCAATCTATATCATCCAAATAAATGTTTAGAATAACTATATCCGGTTTTTTCTCCAGGATAAGACGTTTAGCATCGGAAATATTCGTTGCAGTTCCTACAACTTCCATTCTGGGCTTTTCGCTATTAATCAGCTTTTCCAATCCCCAAAGTACAATTTGTTGATCATCGACTAATAAAACCCGGATAGGCTGAACCGAAAGCTGCTTGATATGATCATTCGATTTATCAATACCATAGTATTGACAAAAACAAGATTCAAAATCCGCATGATGCCTGTTCGTACTGTTTTTATTGATATCGCAACCCATGGCAGTAGCGATCGTCATGGTACGTTGCACAATCAAGTCACTCGCATAAGCTGTAAAATAAATACAAAGACTCGTGCTATCAGTTTGTAAATTTAATTGCTGCGCCAAGTAGATACCATCACAATCATTCAATTCCATGTCGGTTAAGATCAAGTCAGGTTTGTCTTTTTTAACTCTAACCAAAGCTTCTTGACTTGAAGTGCAAACACCAATGATATTATATTCCCAATCATTCAGTATATTTTTCAATGTCTTGCCAGAGATATATTTATCTACAACAATCAGCACTCTAGTGTCATCAATTCTTCTGTGCGAGATTCTTGCGAGTATGTGCTCTGTTTTGTTGGTCATTTATCGTTACCTTTAAACAGTACTACTTTTAAATTCATTCTCAAATTTGCCATTCTTTGATTCACTATATGAGTATCTGAAGAAGGGTTACTAAAAGACATTCCCACTTAAAAAACCATTCTTAATCGATCTGCCACTTGGTTAACATTTACCGGTAGTTTGGTTTCTTTATTGCCTAAATATCAAACAAGTTTTATTTCGGATTTAATTTGAAAAACTTTAAAAGATTTAATTCAGACAAAGGGAGATCTCACAAATGAAGCAGTAATTATGATGCGTTATTTTGCGAAGCATCGATACTGTCAAAACTATCACCGCAAAATATTAATCAATTATGACATCGCTTTCTTTGTGGTATTTTTTGCAAGTGCTAAGTGACAAATTCAGCAACCCAGCTAGCACGGGTTGCTATACTTGATACAGCTGTTTTGTTTAATTTATTTGTAAAAATAGTTACGATCTTATCAAAAGTCATTTAACGCGAATGTGGGAAAACGCACACAAAAATATATCTGATCGACTATTTACCAACGAACACTTTGAAGTTCGTCTATTACAAAATCTTCAATCGATATGAAACTGTTAAGCTGGAATATTCAGTGGGGCCGAGGACTGGATGGCTGTGTCGATCTTGTGCGCATCTTACGCACAATCAGTCAGCTGGGTGATTTTGATGTCATTTGCTTACAGGAAGTCGCGATCAATTTTCCCGGCTTACTGGGTAGCCGCAGTGAAGACCAGATTGCCCAGCTATCCGCGCTTCTCCCGGGTTACTCTGCCATCTATGGTATAGCTACGGATGTACCAAACAGCCAAAGCGGACGCAGTCAATTTGGCAATGCCATTTTCACCCGTTTACCGGTCGGTCAAGTGTGGCGGCATTTACTGCCATGGTCAGCAGAATTGGCGGCGCCCAGCATGCAGCGAGTACTGGTAGAAGCGGTTGTGATAGCGGATATTGGACCGTTACGTATTATGAATACGCACCTCGAATACTATTCTCAACGGCAGCGAAAAATTCAAATCGACGCAATCCGGAATGTGCACCGTGAAGCATGCGCCATGTCGCAGCGGAAATTCTTGAATGAAGAACGAGGAGGAACATTTGAAGTTTTTCCCAGACCTGCGGAAGCATTATTGTGCGGCGATTTCAATTTTCCTGCCACAGCACCCGAACGTGCGCAAATTCTCGCACCCTACAATGACGGCACACAAAACTTTCACGATGCTTGGACGGTAATACACCCCAACACACCGCATGCGCCAACAGTCGGGATTCGTCCGGTAGATTTCGTCGATCAACCGGAGTGCTTTGATTTTGTTTTTATTACTGACGGATTAGTAAGCCGTCTCAGCGCTATTGACATTGATGCTGAGACGGAAGCTTCGGATCATCAACCGGTATGGGTTGAATTCAAATGAGAAACTGAGATGCTTGCTTTAAAAAATGCGTGTGCCAAAACTCTCGAAATAATACTGGCCAATTTCATCGCGGGAAAATTGATGGTTCTGTCCGCCGCGCTGGGCAATTTTCAGGGAACCCATCAATGAACCGAGCTGACCGGTTGTTTGCCAATCGAAATTATTCACGATGCCGTACAACAATCCGGCGCGATACGCGTCACCGCAACCGGTCGGATCGACAATTTGTTTCGGTTTGACACAGGGAATTTCAAATTTCTTGCCATCCGCATAGATAATGGAGCCTTGCGCTCCCAAAGTAATAATCAATGCTTTGGCATTGTTCGCCAATGATTCCAAGCGATGACCGGTGCGGTCTTGCAACATTTCACCTTCATAATCATTGACCGCGATGTAATCCGCCTTGTTGATGAAATCGAGTAATTCTTCACCGTTATACATCGGCAACCCTTGCCCCGGATCAAAAACAAACGGAATACCGGCTTCATGAAATTCGCGCGCGTGTTGCAGCATGCCGTCGCGTCCGTCCGGAGCGATAATGCCCAGACGGATATCGCGCGACTCTTTCACGGAATTGAGATGGGAAAAGTTCATCGCGCCCGGATGAAACGCCGTGATCTGGTTATCGGCCAGATCAGTCGTGATAAACGCTTGCGCGGTGAAGGTATCGGCAACATGCTGCACATGTTCTTGCGTCAGATTCAATTGCTTAAACCGTTCCGCATATGGCGCATAGTCATCGCCGACAGTGGCCATCATCACCGGTTCGCCATCCAGCATCTTGAGGTTATAAGCGATATTACCTGCGCACCCGCCGAATTCACGGCGCATTTCCGGAACCAGAAAGGCAACATTCAATACGTGAATTTTCTCCGGCAGGATGTGATTCTTAAAATGATCCGGGAAGACCATAATATTATCGTAAGCGATAGAACCACAAATCAATGTGCGCATAATTCAACTACCAATGTTAATGATGAAAAACAACTTTTAATGCTCTCAAGCACTGGGCTTCCAAGCCAAATCCAGCTCACGTGCGGCTTTGACATCGTCCAGCTTACGCACCGTCATGGTATGCGGTGCACCTTTGACCATATCCGGCTGCGACTCGATTTCGCTCAGGATTTCTTTCATCGAAACAACGAAAGCATCCAGCGTTTCCTTGGATTCCGTCTCGGCCGGTTCGATCAGCAAACATTCCGGCACCAGCAGCGGGAAATACGTTGTCGGCGCATGATAGCCCTTATCAAGCAAGCGCTTGGCCAGATTCATCGCCGTCACGCCGGTTTTATCCTTGATATCTTTCATTGTGACGATAAATTCATGACTGGCGCGGCGATTCGGATAAGCAATTTCAAAACCCGCTTTGCGTAATTCCGCCATCAAGTAATTCGCGTTTAGGGTGGCAAACTCGGAAATCCGATGCATACCTTGCATGCCCAGCAAACGAACATAAATATAAGCCCGTAGTAACACACCAGCATTCCCCATATGCGCCGATAAGCGGCCAATGGATTGCGGTTTATCTTTTTCGGTAACCCAACGATAAGTATCGCCTTCCTTGGCTACGATCGGGATCGGCATGAAAGGCAACAGCCGTTCAGCCACGCCGACCGGCGCAGAACCCGGTCCACCGCCGCCATGTGGAGTTGAGAAAGTTTTGTGCAGATTAATGTGAATCACGTCGAAACCCATATCGCCCGGTTTCACTTTACCCAGTACCGCATTCAAGTTAGCGCCATCGTAATACAACAACCCGCCCGCGGCATGAACCACCCGGCTCATTTCGGCGACATTCTTCTCGAACACACCCAGCGTGGAAGGATTGGTCAGCATCAATCCCGCAGTTTGCGGGCCAACGGCTGCTTTCAGCGCGTCCAGATCCACGTTACCGTCTTTGTCGGTAGCGATTTCCACCACTTTGAAGCCGCACATCACCGCAGTCGCCGGGTTCGTACCATGCGCCGCATCCGGTACAATAATCTCGGTGCGAGCAAAATCGCCGCGAGCCTCGTGATACGCACGGATCATCATCACGCCGATCAACTCACCCTGCGCGCCGGCCATTGGAGTCAAGCTGACACCCGCCATACCGGTGACCGATTTCAGAATTTCCTGCAATTCGTACATACATGCAAGAAAACCCTGACCGGTGTCTTCCGGCGCCAGCGGATGCCGGGATATGAACTGCGGCAGCATCGCCAGTGAGTTACACGCACGCGGATTGTATTTCATCGTGCAGGAACCCAGCGGGTAAAACTCGGTATCGATGGAGAAATTCTTTTGTGATAGACGGGTGTAATGACGCACCGTATCCATTTCGGAAACTTCCGGCAAAAGCACTTTGGATTTACGCAGCAAATTCTGCGGAATCGCGGATTTGCTAGCCGGTGTCGCCGGTGACTGCGTATAATTGCGCCGTCCTTTGCGTGAGTGTTCAAATATCAACATAATGTAAGATCAATCTCAGTTTATTTCTTCAAAGCAGCTAGAGCTGCATCGTAGTTGGGTTCATCGGCAATTTCCGGAACCAGCTCGGCGTGAATAATGGTATCCGATTCATCCAGCACGATCACTGCACGCGCGGTAATGCCGCCAAACGCGCTGTCAGCGATGAAAACGCCATAATCTTTCATGAAATTCGCGCCGCGCATGGTTGACAACGTAATCACCTTATCCAATCCTTCGGCATCGCAGAAACGGCTCATCGCAAAAGGCAAATCAGCGGCAATGATCAACACTACGGTGTTGTCCATATTGCTCGCTTGTTGATTGAATTTACGCGTGGAAATCGCACACACCGGCGTATCCAAACTGGGCACGATGTTCAATACTTTCTTTTTACCGGCATAATTGGCCAGCGTGACATCTTGCAAATCGCGATTGACTAAAGAAAAAGCAGGCGCTTTTTGTCCAACTTTGGGAAAAGTGCCTTCAAGTTTGATCGGCTTTCCTTTTAAAGTAACCATAGTTTTTTCCTCTCAAATGAATTTAAATAATGTTAACCAAGCGCTTGTTTCAATGCGCTGGCATAATTTTGTAAGTCGGCCGCCGTTTTCGTTTCAGTCGCGCAAACCAGCAAAGCGTTACCTAATTCAGGATAATGCGCATGCAGATCAAATCCGCCCAAGATACCTTTCTGTTTCAGCTTGGCTAACACCTCCGCGGTCGGCTTTGGCAGAGTCAGCACGGTTTCGTGGAATGTCGGTCCGCTGAATGTTCTTTTCACGCCAACGGTTTTTTCCAATTGTTCAACCAGATTCAGTGTATTGGCGTGCGATTGCGCAGCAATGCGGCGCAGTCCTTCCGGGCCGGTCAACGACATGTAAATCGTGGCAGCGGTCACCATCAAACCTTGGTTGGTACAAATATTGGAAGTCGCTTTGGAGCGGCGGATATGTTGTTCGCGTGCTTGCAAGGTCAGTACAAACCCTTCTTTACCATCCAAATCGGTAGTGCGGCCGATGATACGGCCCGGCATTTGGCGCACCAGTTCATTTTTACACGCCATAAAACCAAAGTACGGGCCGCCGCTGGAGAGCGGAATGCCCAACGGCTGGCCTTCGCCCACGGCAATATCAGCACCTTTGCTGCCCCACTCGCCGGGTGGCGTCAATAGCGCCAGTGCGGTCGGATTGACAACGCCGATAGCAAGTGCACCTTTGCTCTGCGCCCAATCGGTCAGCGCATCGACTTGTTCCAGCACACCGAAGAAATTCGGCTGTGGAATCACCAATGCGGCAAAGTCGCCAAAATCCGTTTTCGCCAGCGATGCCGGATCAACTTGACCGGTTTTGGTATCGAACGGTAGCTCGACCACTTCAATTTTCTGATTGCTGACAATCGCGCGCACCACTTGGCGATAAACCGGATGCACGGTTTTAGGAATCAGGATACGGCGCGATGTTTTATGCGAACGCACCGCCATCAAAGCCGCTTCCGCCAGCGCCGTGGCGCCGTCGTACATACTGGCATTGGAGACATCCATGCCGGTCAGCGAGGCCATCATCGACTGATATTCATACAACAGTTGCAATGTGCCCTGACTGGCTTCCGCTTGATATGGCGTATACGAAGAATAAAATTCGCCGCGCGTGGTGATCTGCCATACAGCAGCCGGAATGTGATGCTCATACGCACCGGCGCCGATATAATTTTGGTAGAAACCATCCTGGTTCGCGCGTTCCATCATCAAACGCGTGATTTCCAGCTCGCTGAGTCCGGATGGAACACCGGTGAGCTCGCCGCTGACGAGTTCATCGGGAATCTCGTCAAACAGATCTTCAATTGACTTCGCGCCTATGCTGGCAAGCATCTCGGCAATATCTTCTTCGGTATGTGGAATAAACGGCATGATTTATCTTGAAAACTTAAAGTAATGAGAAATTAAAAAGCGAAAAACGCAACCAATCTTAGTGATCTTCGTTTTCCACCAATTCGGTGTAAGCCGCTGCATCCAGCAATCCGTCGATCTCGGCAGGATTACTAGGTTTCATTTTGAACAGCCAGGCAGAAAACGCATCTTCGTTGATTTTTCCCGGCTCATCGACCAGCGGAGCATTCACCTCGGTCACTTCACCGGAAATCGGTGAATACACATCGGCAGCCGCTTTGACGGATTCCGCCACGGCACATTCTTCTTTTTGTTTGAGCTTGCGTCCGACATCCGGCAATTCGATAAACACCATATCGCCGAGCAATTCCTGCGCGTGATGGGTAATCCCAACAGTTACCGTGCCGTCGGCCTCAGATCTCACCCACTCATGGGATTTACTATATTTCAAATTGGTTGGAATACTCATTTTTTCACTCCAGATAAAAGTAATATTTTTGTTACAGTTTTTATTAAACCAGCACTTTTCCGTTACGCACGAACGGGTATTTTACCACCTTGGCACGCAGCTTCTTATCCCGAACGATCACATCGACCTCATCGCCGACGGCTATTTGCACCGGCACGCGCGCCAAAGCAATCGATTGATTCATCGTGGGGGAAAAACCGCCGCTGGTGATTTCACCTTTGTATTCGGCACCGTCTTTCTGACCGACAACCTCTTGGTGGCTACGCAATACACCGCGATCGATCAATACCAATCCAACCAATTGGTGCGTCACGGCAGTATCCAGCAATACCTGCTTGCCAATGAAATCGCGCTCGCTTTTCAGATCAACCGTCCAGGCCAGACCGGATTCCAACGGATGCTTGGTTTCGTCCATATCCTGACCGTATAAATTCATTCCGGCCTCAAGCCGCAACGTATCGCGCGCACCCAACCCGGCCGGAGCAACACCGGCGGCATGCAGCGCTTTCCAAAATACCGGCGCGTCGACAGCGGGCAGGATAATTTCAAAGCCATCTTCACCGGTATAGCCGGTACGGGCAATGAAATATTGTCCCACGACCGCGGATTGAAACTGCTTTAATTCTTCCGTCACCGCTTGCGAACCGGGGATCACTTGCCAGACTTTGGCACGAGCATTGGGGCCTTGAACCGCCACCATAGCCATATCGCGCCGCGGAGTAATTTCCAAATGAGGCGCCAGCGCGTCGCGTTGTTTGAGCATCCAGGCCACATCCTTATCGGCCGTGCCCGCGTTGACCACAATGCGGAACCAGGTTTCGGACAAAAAGTAAATGATTAGATCGTCGATAATGCCGGCCTGCGGGGTCAGCATACAGGAATACAGGGCTTTGCCTGGAACAGTCAATTTATCGACGTTATTCGCGACCAGCTGGCGCAGAAAACCGCGCACATTATCGCCTTTGATATCGACCGGCAGCATGTGAGAAACATCGAACATGCCCGCATCCTGGCGCACTTTATGGTGTTCATCCAATTGCGAGCCGTAATGCAGCGGCATATCCCAGCCGCCAAAATCCACCATTTTGGCGTTCATATCGCGGTGGGTTTGATTCAGGGGTGTCATTTTCAGCACGGTTTTTTCTCCCAAAAATATAGAGCCATTCAAAGTGAATGACTTCGTGCCCCTCTGTCCTTTTTACCTGAGAGATTGACAGAATTGAATCCGTGTGCCCCTTCGGTGGCCGGAAAAGATTTCCCGGCACTCTCCAGATTGCCTGTCGCAAGCGGTTCTCGAGGAACAAACCGGGGTTTGATCCTGCCTGAGCGATTCCGGGGGGGTTACGCCTTCGGCGGCGCTAAAAAAGATAGCGCACTCTCCTGCTTGGATTGTTTTAGCAAAGTGCGAACTATACCTGACGAACAAGGGTTTATTCAAGCGATTGCGGTAAATTTTGTAGCTGATTGAAAGCAGCGGAAATCTTGAACTTGCTCTATTATTGAAAAACTGATTGGAGCAGAACAAACACTCATTGCAGCGAGGTTTGATTCTGCTTATCTTTGCGGCAGTGCACAATCAATCACGCAAACCTGAATGCGATATTTTTCTTCCAGTGAGAGCGTTTGCCGCAAGCAATCTTCCAGTTCTTGGGCACTACGAGGTTTCCTGCGGCCACCGGATGAAGATGCCATCCCCTTTCCACCAAACCAGAAAACCACATAAATGCCATACCCATCCGTACCCGGATCGCGAACATATTTAGCGATCAATTGCTCGTGAATCGCACGCCAAAGATCACCATGGTTATCTTTCTTGATCTCGATGGGAATGTTAAATCCATTGGTGCCGCCAAATGAAACTCTGATGTCAGCACGCTTGTCATCCGCGCAACTAACCTCCCTTTCGGCATTAATACCGAGTTTCCCGAACCGTTCTTGCAAATCGGACAGTAAGGCATCACGGCAATCGTTCTCTGGTTTGGATTTTTCCAGTTTTTTATTATCTGCACCATAGCTCCAATATTGCCGATAATCGTTGGTACTGCCATCACGAATTTTTTGTGCAATATCGCGCAAATGATCAAAAGTCAAAGCAGCCAGATCGGCAGCTTGCGCAGGTTGAAGATTGGCTAGCGTGCGGTCAATTTCCTTGGTGCTTAAGCGTTTGAACGATGCCTTGCGCCGGACGATACGTTGTGTATGCAATGCATGACGCAAATGATCGTGCCAAGATTTAAGTTCGGGTAGATTCTGTAAGCGCTCAAGTTCACGGGCAGCTCCTTCCGTAGGGTAATTACTTAGTTTATTGATTAAAGAGCGCACCAATTCGGCTGCGTTCATGGAGAAGCTGGCCCTATAAACTCCAACTACACGCTCGGGAGAACAAACAGGTGCTAGTAATTCAATCAAACCACCAAGCGTAGTCTCGGAAAAAAGCACCCAATCGGGCAAATTGCGTTCAAAGTGATCGTGATATAAAAAATTCACCAAATATCCCTTCCGAACAGCATTCTTACCAATATGCTGAAACAACCGAATCTCATAACTATCCGGATCAAGCAGCAAACCACAACTCAGCCAGTACACTCGCTGCGCAGCATTCATACTTTTCAGCTCAAGTTTTCGAGCGATCAATACCGTAAAAACTTCCCGGTCAAGGGAATGCAGTGCGCCTTTTAGCAGCGAAACAAGTATGTTTGGTAACTGAAATTTGCGAGCACGTAATGGAAATTCTTCCAGCAGTCTCGGTAGCACTACGCGTGCAACTTCACTATATGCACCGTCATGTGCCAAGGAATGCAGCCCGGAAACATGCTCTTTGCCCGCTCGCAACATGGCCAGAGCGTTAACCAGCAGCACTTCTGCCACCAATGCAGGACGTTGCTGGACAAGTGCTTTAAACCATTCGGATTCATTGTAATTACCATAAGTGATCTGGAACGCTATTAAACGCGACAACACAGCATCCTCAAGCCGTAACGCGCTGATTGGATCGTTCTGAAACAACTCATCCATGCCAACCAAACAAACCGAACGAATATGACTCCATCCTGACTTAACCTCCAAATCAACGATTTCACTCACGCTCGGTAAATCGTGACGATCAAGCGCATGGCGAAAACCTGAATACGCCGCTTCGATCAACTCCTCGTCACCATCCAGAAAATTTACAAGACGTTCACGAGGTGTTATCCCGTGAACCTCAGAAGATGAATCTTTATATTCCAGGGCAAGATCATCCAATATTTGAGGATGCGCACTGCCGTCACGAATTGTTGCAATATGCTGACGAAAAAATTTAATCCTGCCTTTCTTCTGCGCATCTTGTTCGATTCTGCGTTGACGGTCTTCAAGAGCGCGCTCCTGCTGCCAATTTCCGATGGGACAAGATATCACTTGTTCAAACTGGATTTGAAAATTGGGGTGCGCCGCAATCCATTTCTCAAGAAACTCCAGCACCGGAAGAGTCAATTCCTGTTGCTCCTCACGTTGCTTCAGCAATCCAATGGCTTGATCAAAATAAAATTCCGCCAATTTGTGATGCTGTTCCATTGCCGCTTTCTCCAGATACCACGTTTCGATTCCGCTTGGAGGCCGTGACCGGTACAGGCGATTTTCACAGCGATACATGCAAGTTATAGTATTCTCATGGGTGATGCATCGTGCAGCACCCAGTTCAATCATGGCTTTATAACGTTCAGGCCGATCAGCAAACCATGCTGCAATAAATTCAGCGCTTTCTCGATCAAGCCTAGGGCCGTCATGCTCGTTAAGACCAATGCCTAACCACTCATAAAGTTGTTCATTGGTAATCGTATTGCCGAACTCTTTTAGTCCTCGCACCAGCAAATTTCCCGGCATACGGTTTTGATGGTGTAATTTGAGAACATGATCGATATCCGGTTTTACTTGTATAAACCTATCCAGCAATGCCGACAGAATTTCCTTGGAAGATCTTTCCGGAAGATAGTGAATCCAGAAAACACGATAGCTACCAATAAAACTTTCGATTTTTGGAACATGCAAGTAATCAAATATTCTGTCAGGCGGAATAAACTGCGGATAAAACTCTTTCAGAACGATTCCGAGTATCTCATCATCATTGTCTTCGACAATACCGGTACGAATATCTTCCGCCAATTTCAGCAACATTGCGTAATCATCCGGAGCATTACGAATCCATACTTCTATCGCATTCGTTCTTACGGATCGATGGTAGCTGCTATCGCGCGCAATAGCTTCCAATAAATCATTAAGATTTGATAGCGGTTCGCCATAACGGATTGCTTCCAGCGCACAATTCACTATCTCCTGATCCGCCCGATCGCGAGAAGATGAAATCAGTATTTCACGCAATACCGGCTCCATCTCTTTCGTACCCAATACACCGAAAGACGAGGAAGACCAATCTTCAGAATGTAACCAAGGATTACGCTGTGCTTCATTTTTCAGAGCCATAAAAACAGCTTGCTTATCTCTCAGCGAAAAGTGACGCACATCCCCATAAAGTATGATACCCAATGGATCACGTTCGACTAATTGGCGGCGCGATTGATTGAGACAATGAACCGAAAGCCACGCGGCAAGCCCGCGCAAATCGGCAACCACGCCGCCATCAACACCTGTTATCAAGGTAAGCACGCGGCCAAACGGTAGACCATCTTTCTCGATACGTGAAGCGAGGTAGCGTGCGCCCAGAAATTCAGCGATGGTTCGATGCACTGGAATACGCAACTCTTCACCGCCACCCTGAAACAAATTGGTTTTCAGTGCAACAAGCAGTGGAAAACTAGACGTTATCAATTCTGTCCAGCAAGGATGTTGATCATCTACCCGTTCCTCATCGAGCGAGAAACCAGCCACCCCCGACAACAACTGAATGGCACACAAATAACCCACAGTATCCAACAATAGATCTTCGGAAAACGTCTGTTCCCGCTTTGCCTTACGGTGCCCGTGATTTTTTTCTTTTATGAGATTTTTGCAAGCCATTTCATAAACTTGCATACGGCTTTGAGGCCATTCATCACCGCCTACTGCTTCAACCAGCAAATTCAATACCTGTGGATTACGGAGCAGTTCATCCAGCCGGTGCACACGCGCCTGGCGCATGAATTCAGCCGGATCGGAGGTTGTTAGTTTATGCCGGAGAATTTCTGCGATATCTTTATCACTCAGCGGATCGAGATGCAGTGCGATGATTTCACCATCCGGTGACACTTGCTTCATGTCTTCACTATCACTCGCGCCCAGCCAGTCCGCTTCACGGCATGAAAGGCGAAATCGTGGGCAACCAAGCCGCTTCAGATGTTTACGAATGTCATCCAGTGGTGTCCTGCAATCGCCGCCGCCAGCACGCATCTCATCCAATCCATCAATGAACAGGGTTTTGCCTTGATATTCCACTCCAGGCTCGAAAGTGGCGAAGTCTCGCGCGCTTACACACTTGCCACCGGATTCTTCCGCTTCCCTTTTGAAGGATGCTGTCTTGCCTGCACCCGGATCGCCCAGCAGCACGTATGCAGGTTGATCACGAAAGGATTCCAGAGGAAAGCTTCTTAACCCTTGCGCATTATCCGATCTGCGCGTGCAGGTACGCCGTACGAGAAAAGATTCATTTATCTTGTTCAAGACCGTGATTCCACTGGATATCAGAGAGATTGATCAATCGAAAGATAATTTCTAGTTTCCTATCCTGTTTATGTGCGGGTAACACCAGAAAGTTTAGAACATGAAGATTTGCGGCAGATGAATTTACTACTCTATCCTGCTTCCTCTAACCACCACCGACGTGCTCGAATCCGACGCTTTCAGCAGTACCGAATGATTCGCATCGATGGTCAGCATCATGCCGTTGTTGATCATTATGATGGCGGGTTGCGGCGGTGCGCATTTGCGTTCGCTTTGCAAGTCTTCGCCGACATTGCACACGGCGTCGTACAGTTGCCGCACCATCGCGATTTCGCCATCGGGAATCGCGGCGTCGCGCGACGATGGGCTTTTGTTGCGCCCGCCGGTCAGGCTGCGCGAATAACTCAATTCACGCGCACTTACGGTATCGTCGATCTCGACGCGGTAAACCATGCTACGCCCGTTCGACGCGGCTTCGCTTTTGGTATACAGCGAAGAATTGATTTGGGTATAACCTTGCGTTTGTAAAATGTCAGGAATCTTTTCCGCAAGCGTGGCAAGCGAAACACCGGCAATTTCAATTGCCGTCAGGGGATGGCTCGGTGGATCGGCGGCAGTCGCCGTTGGCAGCGCGATCAGCCAAACCATGGCAACACTCCAGCGTTTGATCCGGCTCTGCCATGTTGCACTCTGGTGATTTTGCAGCAATCCGTTCATGATCGACTCCTTGTAATCGTCAATGCGCATGCTCCCCGGGCGGTGGCATGATTTCGCCCTCCTGGTTGAGTTGTGTCAATTGCAGCGTCAAGGCGCCGACATTTTGCCAGCCGAATCCTTCAAACTGTGCCACCCAGCGCGCGCGCAGGTAGCCGAAGCGATCGGTGACGAATTCCATGTGTTGCGGGAACATGCCTTTGCCCGACAAGTCCGGCACGACCCGGACACGCCGGTACCACCAGTAGGCATCCTTGATTTCCTGCCAGCCCTCGGTGACGATCGGGAATGGCGCGATTTCGGTGATCTGCTGCAATTGTTCATCGGTCAGCGGATGAATTGGCACCGCCAATATTTCGGTGTTGAGATCGCGGATCCGGTCATACGATGCTGCCAGCTGGAAAAAGCGCTCTTTCGCTTGTGGCCAGGCAAATAACACCATCAGCACATTTTTCTGCAGACGGAAATCCTTGAGATTGCCACTGGAGCCATCGCTGGCGGAATAATTGAACACTGGTGATGCGATCGAAGGGGTTTCGGGAACGATCATGCTGCCGAGCAAGCGGGCATCGAAACCGCGTGACATGGCGTGCAGAAAATTGATCAAATCCCAGCGGTCTTCTTCGGATAATTTATCCGCGAATCCGGGCATTTCGGTTCCCGGGATACCCTGCGATAACTGATGAAATACGTTGCCGACGGTGTATTTCGCGGTATGTTGCTGAGTCAGCAAGTCGGTGGGATCGCGTAAATCGGGATCGGCGACCGGTTTGGTGCCCTTGCCTTGCGGGCCATGACAGCTCACGCAATGTTCGGCGTACAAATGCGAACCGGTGACGATGGAAATCGCATCGATCGGTACCGTCGGTTTTTTATACGTTTCCGGAAACGCTTCGACAGCCAGCGGCGGCAGCGCCAGCGCCATCGAGCTGACTCCCAGCACGCCCGGCACCAGAATCTTCACCGCCCGGCTCCAATGCAATCTGGCACCCAGCCAGACTGTACCGAGCGCCATGCCAAACAACGCCAAGCCAGACCACACTTTCTCCTGCACATCAGGATCATCCCAGGTCGCGTTGATGGAAAAACGGAATGGGTACGGCCAGTTTTCGACCATCGCATGCTTGGCTGGCAATGTGTTCGCCAAAACGGTAGCGAACAGCACCAGCAGCAGCGCCAACACGAATTCGATGCGCACCCATTGCGTCAAATGCGCGGTGCTGTCACGGTTGTGTTCGTTTTCGCTCCGTTCCAGCAACGGCAACCAGCGATTACGCGCTTGGTAGGCAATCACCAGAATAATGGCCAGAATGGTCAGTTTGAAATTCAGCAGCCAGCCATAGGCGCTCGCGACCAAGGCGTAGTATTTTTCATCCACCAGCCGGTCTGTGACGATCACGCCGGTAATCATCAGCAAAAGCATGACGGGTAAAGCGATCGCGGAGAATTTCTTCAGGTAGCCAACGGCCGTTTGCATCGCGGTAAAACCCATTTCCTTGCGCAGATTCAACAAAATCAGCAAAAAGGCCGGTAACGCGCCAAACCAAATACCCGCCAGCAAAATATGAATGGCATACGGCGCGATGGCTGTAAATGACATTTCATCGGCGCTTGAATGGCTCATCAAAGTACCGGCAATGATTGGCAACGCCGCCAGAAACGCCCACACGGCATAGTGCCCCCGCACCCGGTCAACCGGATGAATTTTTAGTACCGCACCCAATAACAGTATAGCCAGCAGCGCACGCGCCGCCCAGATATGACCGATTTGCGTTTGTTGCACGATATCCAGCCAGACAGCGGGATTCCACGCATTGGCGACATCGCCGGTGGCATCGCTGGCGGTGGTCGCCAAAATACCGATGAGTCCGGCGACGATCACGCCCGCCAGCCATGGAAATATCTTCTCCAACCGCGTTATCCAGGGCGTTTCAAGAATGTCTTTACGCTGCCAGATAATGGCGAGAAAAACACAGCTTCCAAATAGGACCAAATTGGCGGTCAGTTGCGACCACCGGGCAAATGCAGCAATGATTTCAATCATGGTTTTACGATAGGAATGTAATGGTTACTTTGACAACACTTGCGCTGTTGGTTGCAACCGGTTATCCGGCTTAGCAGATAATTCTGAAATTCAGACTCGGGAGCGCTGTTGCAGCGTATTTTACTGTACAAAAACGGCATAGCCTAGCGCTGCATTGCGGTATCGCAGCAAGTCTCGGATAGCAGCCAATCAACGGCTTATGTAATCCAGCGGGATGTAATGCCGCTAAGGCACTTTTTGAGAAATACGCTACGGTGTGGAAATCTGCATGACTTTACCGGCTTGCTCGATACGGAAATTCCGCAGCACATTCATCCCCAGCAACGCATCTCCTGGCATATTGGGCATCACCATCACATCGACTTGCGTGAGCCGGAATGATCCGAATGTGACTTCCGCTACTGTTGCAACACATGCTTTGACTTGACCGTTCGCGGTTAGCACCTGGCGCGGCGCGCATTCCCGGATGCCAGCCCGGGCCGCGATCCCGGCAGAAATCGACACGACGGTTGCGCCCGTGTCGACCATAAACACCACAGGAGCACCGTTGACGGTTCCCGGGCTGAAATAATGGCCATCCCGTGTCTGTTTCAGCTCCATTTTTCCGGAACCGATGACCTCAGCGGACTGTTCAACCTCTGGTGCACTGGCCGGTTGCGATTGGCTATAAGCGAGCGCCAATTGAATTGGCCGCAGACCGGAGCCGCTGAATTGCATCGATGTCGTGGAACCGGCATCAATCGAGATTCCGCCAGCGACGGAAACGATAGCGCCGTCGGTAAACCCTTTTTTCAAATTACACCAATCCGATCCGACCAGAACTTGCATCCCGTATTTTCCAACCGGCACGCTAAGCTGAAGACTATTGCCTGCATGGATCGATAGCGCGAGCTGCTGCTGAACGCCTGCGGAATCCCATAATACCGCCACCATGGGATGATCGTAGTTATTTTGGATTTCCAGTCCGGCATACAGCACATCAGTGCGTTTCATCACCGATGGATCGATCAAATAAGCAGCTCCATGTTGCGGCAATGCTCCACAGCCGGTTGGTCCGGTGATCGTAACCAGGGAATTGCTCGCGGGTTGGGCATAAGGCTGATTGAACGATTGAAAATACTGAAAGACAGTGAGCAAGGTCAGCGCCAGAACAGTCCAACAAAAAATATCCCGGATCACCGTTTTCCACGGCCACTGCGTAGAATGTCTTGCCACGGTCTTTTGTTCCGTAGACTGTGTTTTTTCTTTATCACGTTTCCGGTGCAAATAATCTCGATCCTGGATGCTCATTTAATTTTTCGTGTAACCATATCCGTAGGCGGGAGAAATCGGCAGTACCCGGTTTATTCGAAGGAAGTTCTATCAATCAGAACTGATATTTCTACGGATGCGGGTACTTCAACTTGAGAAAATAAGCGGTGTGGTTTTTCCGGACTTCCTCGTGGCAACGAGAATCTTGAGTATTCAGGATTCATTCAGCTCGCAATCCATACTATTCCCCAAAAGAACGTGCGAAACATAGATATGAAAAATCTCGGCTGGATATATTGGATGATTGGTTTGCTGGCACTGACGGCGCACGATGCCGTTTTGGCGCGCGGAGGACATGGACACGGTCATCATGGTCACGGCCACAGGCATGGTCATTTCAATTTCGGCATCAATATCGGCGGATTCAATTCCGGTTTCTACGGTCCCGGCTTCTATCCTTACGGTTCTTATGCTTTCCCTGGGCCTTACTTCGCCCCGCCTCGTTACCGGTACTCACCCAGCCCGGTAGTATCGGTAAAGCCGCCCGTCTATATTCAGCGCGAACAATCGAGTGCAGCTCAACCGCAAGCGGGGTATTGGCACTACTGCCGGAATCCCGAAGGCTATTATCCCACTGTTAAAAATTGCCCGGGCGGCTGGATACCAGTCGCCCCGCAATCACCGGCACCCTAACGTAAAGAGGCACAACATGTTACTCCTGAGAAACTTAATGATTGTCACGACGGCCGCCTGGCTGACCGCTTGCGTTCATCTGCCAACCGGCCCCAGCGTAATGGCATTGCCGGGTTCCGGAAAAAACTTCGATCAGTTTCGTTCGGATGAATTGGTATGCAAGCAGTATGCGTACGAACAAGTCGACGGCAACACACCCCGGCAAGCATCGCGGATGAGCGGCATGCAGAGCGCAACTTTGGGTGCCGGGTTGGGTGCCGCTGCCGGTGCAGCATTGGGAGGCGGTCACGGCGCGGCGGTAGGTGCCGGGATCGGTCTGTTATTCGGAAGTTTATTGGGATCAAATACGGCGTCAGCTTCGGGCTATTCCAGCCAGCAGCGCTATGACAACAGTTATGTTCAGTGCATGTACGCCATGGGACATCGTGTTCCCGTCGACGGAAGAATCTCTGCTAACCCATCGGGGGGCAATACTATGAACAGGAAACCGGTTACACGATCCGATCAGTTCATACCTCCCCCACCTCCGGCAGGCAATCCACCGCCACCGCCGTCACGTTAGCGTCACTTTTTATAGTCAGTGGCTTGTCATCGACCTCCTGACAAGCCACTGATTTTTTTCTCCCTATGGTGCTGTGATTGCTGCTAAGGCGGACTTCCCGGTTTAGTACAAAATCGGTGCGCTATGGTTGTAAAGCTTTCTATCGAACGGAATAATATCGAAGGCTGCTATCAACTCTCCAGTTGACGCCGTTTCAACAATTTGTCGGTAAAAAATGCAATCAACAAAAACGTGATGATATAAGGTATAGATTTCAAGAACAGGTCTTGATAATTGGTTACCTGTATCCGTAACGGATATTCATAGTGCAATGGCGGCACGCCTTCACCCGTAACGAATAGCGTATATTGTCCTGGATCCAGATTAAATTCCCCTTTAATGGTGCCATTGGAATGATTGGTGGAATACAGGGTTGTTACGGTATCGCTTAAAGCTTGACCGGTACCTCTGACGATTTTAACGACAATCGGCATGTCACGCAGCGCTTGATCGACCAAATCCAGCACCCACAACGTTTCACCTTCTTTAGGAATCTCGGTACAGTACTCAGCTTCCGGATCATACTGCGGCTGATAAGTGCTCAGATGCACCATACTGCCGGACACATTGCGCATACAAATATCGGCTTCCAAATTTACTTTTCCATGCGCAGCCGCTAAGCCGGAATAAAGCGCTACCGATAGTAGCGCTGCTGAAGCCCATATTCTTATAACTTGTTTGATCATATAAACCTCCTCTACTTTTTGATCCACACCGGTGAACTACAGCTTGTTTTTTACTCCCGCAGTCTGCTCTAAGCAGAGCCGCGGGAGAGGTTGCACTAACTACCTAGTACTCAGGTTGGATCAAGGAACGATCCGGTTGTTCAGAATTTCTTTACTTTGACCATTCCAGATCACATCGGTCAGGTTCGAGTAACGGGTGATGATTTGTGCTGCAATACCACCCGAGAATAAACCTGCCCAGCCCAGAATTACAAAGCCCCAGTGCAGTGGCGCGCTGAACAGTTCTTCCATGAACCAGAATGCGTGACCCCATTCGTTCAAACCTACGTTTGGCAGAATCATCAGCGGGCCAGCAATTGCCATCACCAGCGGGAACGATGTGCCGCGGCTGTACAGTGGCAGACGGGTCATCGCGTACAGGTATGATGCTACGCCACATACGATGTACATCGGGAATGAACCATAGAACACCACCACGTGACTTGGGGTAAAGCTGGTGTCACGAATAATCACTTGGTGCCAGGATGCGTCTTGTTCGGTGAAGAAGCTGCCGCCCCAGTAAACACCAAACAGATACACGCCCAGCCACATCATCCAGTAGAAGTAGCGTTTCACTTCCAGTTTCGGATCGAGATTGTCCAGTTGCTCTTTGGTATCACGGGTTTTCAATATCCAACCCCAGGTTACTAACGCAAACAAAGGCATCAGGGTCATGTGAACACGCCACAGGCCCATCCATACTTTGTCAAATTCCGGTTCCATCGAGTCCATACCGTGTGAGTATGCAAACGTTCTTTGGTACCAGATCCAGAATATCGCAACCAGCAGCATGGTTAACATACCCAGTTTGTAGTATTTTGAGTCATACCACAGCGACATATCATAGTCAGCACTTGATGCACTGCTACTCGTGCCATAAGTTGTTGCCATCATATCCTCCATTGATTAAGTTAATTAACACTGCGTAACACGGCTATCGAAGTTGCAATCACGAACTGCTGTTATTGCTTTCGTAGCCTTTTTTACGCAATTAAGAATAACTGATCATCAGGCTTTTACAATGAGTGGATCCACTCATTTTCAATGATCGCCGTGTGGTTTTGCAGTACGGCAGGAGGGGTTTCTTAAAGCAAAGCAGCGAAATTTATCCGCTGTGATAGGACAAAAATTGCTGTGTTCAGGAGTTCAATGGGAGGGTGCCGCAGGCACATTATCGGGAAAATGAATAGTCGATTTTTGCGCTCTTAATCGCAACGCAAAATTGATCAGGCTATTCGGGCCGCTCAGATCGAGTTTACGGGAAATATTGACGCGATGATTCTCAATCGTCTTTTTGCTCACAAACAGTTTCTCGGCAATCTGCGGTGTCGTGAAGCCCTCGGCTATCTTGTTGAGCACCTTACGTTCCGCTTTGGTAAGACTCGTTATTTTTTCCAGCGATGCCTCGATCAACGCATCCTTTTCCGGCTGACTCTGCCGTATTTGCGCTAACTTCTCCATCCGGGCTTTGATGCTGTTTAACAATTCCTCTTTCGTGAACGGCTTGGTGAGGTAATCATCCGCACCCATGTTCATACCTGCACGGGTATCCGAGCGTGTTGACTTTGCGGTAAGAAAAATAAAGGCGTGAGTCGTTGATTGCTGGGCTTGCTTGATTTGTGCCAACACTTCAAAACCGTCGATTCCCGGTAGCATGATGTCGCAGATAATAATGTCCGGATTCGATTCCACTGCCATTTTCACACCGGCTTCACCCGATGGTGCGCTGATTACCTGGAATCCGTAATGCGCAATAATGGCGGTAATGTTTTCGCGCAATGCATTTTCATCTTCCACCACGAGAATCAGCGGATTATTCATTGTATGTTTATACCGGCAATTGAATGGTGATCGTGCAACCGCTACCGGCCCGGCTTTCAAGACTAATATCCCCGCCGTGCAATGTGATCAGTTTCTTCGCAATCATCAAACCGAGCCCGCTCCCCGGATATACCTTGGCATTGGACGCGCGGAAAAACGACTGAAACAGAAACGCTTGATCCTTTTCCGGAATGCCGATGCCATGATCTTTAACGGTAATCAAATAGACATCGTCTTGCAGTTTCACGGTCATTTCCGGGGCTTGCTTTCCTTCGGAATACTTAAAGGCGTTCGACACAATATTGCGTAAAACATTTCGCAGCACAATTTCATCTATATTGACGATACAGTTGGGTGCGTCAAAATAGTAGTCCAGTTTCCTTTGCTGCTCGTTGGGTTCAACATTTGATCGCACAAATGCATCCATGAATTGCCGGAAGGGAAGATGCTTCTTGGTCAGCTCAATCTTGCCCTCGTCGATCCGCCCGATATCCAGAATGTTTTCCATCAACTCGGTCATGCGGGTTGTTTCTTCCGCCATAATGGCTTTGTGTTTCTGAAAAAACTCGATAAAGGCAGTACTCAGTCCGGCCGATTCCATTCTCAGATCCAGCAGATCGATGCTGGAACGGATGGTCGCTAGCGGCGTGCGGAATTGGTGTGACGCCAGACTGACAAACTGGGTTTTAAAGCGGTTCAGTTCACGCTCTTTTTCCATGGCTTTTTGCAGCCGGTGCTCGGCCGTTTTGATCACCGTGATGTCATTTTCTACCGCAACGTAATTGATCAATTTTCCGGCGTCATCGTATACCGCGGCAATATTGAGATAAAGCCATATTTTTTCACCGCTTTTGGTGTAATTCAGAATTTCACCGGAAAAGGTTCCGCTGCTGCGGAGTGAACGGGTAATCTCGCGGATAGTCTCGATTGATGTTTCTTCACCTTGTAGAAAAGCAGCCGGATCAAGCCCTATGACCTCTTCCGACCGGTATCCCAGGATTTCCTCAAAACTGTTATTGATCCAGATAATCTTCTTTTCGGGATCGGTAATCATCACGATACCGTTGGTTTTCTCTGCCACATAGGCCATTCGTTGCAGATCCAGCTCACTGTTCTTCCGCGCGGTAATATTTTGCAAAATACCGTATAAACCGGTGATCTCGCCATACGCATCCAGTATCGGGTGAATCGTGGTGGTATGCCATTTGACCCGGCCATCCTGCATGACAATCATGAAATCATCGCTGCGTTCTTTTTTCGTGGCAGTGACATGCGCAATCAGAGCTTGCATTTTTTCTTTTTCGGAACCTTGGTAGAGCTGTGTACTTTGCAACAGCTCAGTGCATTCAAAATCCTTATCTAATTCGTAAAAATCATAGAGATAATCCGACCAGACGGTAAAATCCGTAGAGAAGACATAAGACCACTCACCGATCTCCGCGGTTTTGCACAGTAAAGACAGCCGCCTTTGCTGCGATTCGAGTGAATCAAAAGTTGCCAGATTGAAATTAGGTCTATAGTTCATACGTAGCCAAGCTGATAAGCCGGTTAATTAACATTAAGCAAAAGAAAAAAACAACGCTACCAAACGTATTGGTGCGAAATAAAAATATCACTTTGGAAGCATTTTGGGAATAGTGATGAGCATGCCGTCCGTCAGAAAAACAAGCCCCCCATAATAAAACAGCGCTAACAAAGTAGCGCTGCGAAAGCCATCAAACCTATCGATTCAGGCTGTGGTATTGACATTCTGTCCCAGGTGCTGCGGCAGATTCGCCGGGGCTTGATTTGCGCCGGGGATCGCTTCAATCAAAGCAAGCGCACCCGCAGCATTTGAATCTATCGCTTTCTTAAGCACCGCTATTCCGACCGCCTGGTTTGCGCTGAATTCAGCCATTGATGTCGCCACAGCCGCTATACCGTTCACATCCATCGTATTCTCCTCTTCATGTTTAAAACCATTAGCGGCAAACTGATCAGATATTTTAGGAGTACGCAGCACACTGCCGGTGGTCAGTCTTTTTTCAGCAAGGGGGATAAAGCGTTTTTAAGATGATTTTTCCAATCCAAACCGACTTGCAAAGGAATTTTCACTTGCAGATCAGCATTCTCAGTATTTTTCCCTTCCAAATACAAAATATATTGCCCCATCTCACCCAATTTGAATGCGGTGGTAATCACTCCCGATGGATGCTGCTGCGCGGATGTCGACATCACTTCATGCTCTTGCTGGTGTTCTTTTTCATCGATTTCAAGCTTCACCAGACGCAACGCCAAGGAAAAATCGCGCGCCGATTCAGGATACAACAGGTCAATTGAAATATTGAGCGATGCCGGTTCCGGTATTTTCCCGCACTGCACAGGCACATGCGGCGACCGGAGATCGTCCGGCGACTGATAACCTTCAGGAAGATAGTAGCCTGAATAGCCGATAATGAGCGCCTCCGATTCTATCGTGCAGGCGCCGCCGCGGAAACCTTTGGGATACGTATCGGAAAAATCTCCTTGCGAACTGGTGCGGTACAGCAAACCAAATACAATAAAAGTGGAGATCACCGCAATCAAAAGTGCAAACTGAAACTTGCGGACTGAGAATTTTGATGGGGTTGACATGGCTTTTATGGACTCGGTGTGAAAAGGAGGAAATTATATCAGTCAATACCGGTTGGCATACAGCAACTCTTCGATGCACCTAGTCCGCCTGTTTTGCGGTTATGGACCGACTCCGGTCATACTGCTTTCTTATACGGACATGTGCCTAGTCAGCGGCGATAATCTGATTCTTGCCATTCTTCTTGGCGCGATATAAAGCGCCGTCGGCACGCTTGAAAAGATCTTCCTGCGATTCTCCCGGATGATACTGCGCCACGCCGCCGCTGAAGGTAATTAATAAACGGTTATTGTCATGCAGGAAGAATTTCTTGGTCATATAGCGGCGTATTCTGGATATAGTCAGAATCGCCTCTTTGAGCGCGGTATTGGGCAACAGGATGGCAAATTCCTCACCGCCGTAACGCGACACGACATCTTCCAGCCGCACCGTTTCCTTGACCGCTTCCACCAAATGGCGCAAAGCATTATCGCCCACGTGATGGCCATGCGTATCATTCAATAACTTGAAGTTATCGATATCCAGCAAGGCAAAACATAACGGCGATTGGGTGCGCGCCGCGCACGATGCCTCGCGCTGGTAAGCATTATCAAAACCGCGCCGGTTCAGTATGCCGGTCAAATGATCTTCATGGACCTTCTCGCCCATTTCCTGCAATTGCGTTTCCAGCAGACTGATCTGATTTTGCGCGTTATCGGCTTCCGCCCGGGCGGCAATCAAGTCCTTGCGGTAATTGATCATGTTTTTCTGTACTTTATTGGTCTCTTGCATGATTTCCGCAAGTAACTGATTGATCTCCTCGATATCATCAACCTGATTGATTTTCTCCGAGTAATATTCCAGTTTCTCCTGATATTCCCCAGTGGCATCCGACAGCTCTTCCAGATTGGAAATCAGCGAAGTGACCATTTGCCGCATCGTCACCCTGGCTTTACCCAGACTTTGCTTTATTATTTCCTGCCGTTGAATGATTTCTTTCAGATACTGCTCGGCTTGCGCGATGATCTGCACATCCAGCGGCATAGATACCGTGTCTTTCAGTTTGGCCAGCTGCTTTTTAATCCACTGATCTTCCGACAGCAACTCAGCCGTACTGTCCATCAGCAGATTCAATAACTTCAACAAACCTTGTTGCAAACTAGCTTCGCACTGATTGGATAATTCCAGTTTGGCGCAAAACTGCTGGAAATGAACAATAAACTGATCCATTTCCGGTTTATTCTGAATTTCCCGCACTTGCGATGCCAACGAGCGCGCCTCTTCCGCCAGCGTTTCGCCATTAACTTGCTTGGCGATGATGTTCTCCAGCATCTGCGCCAGTAAATCCAGAAGCTGACCGGAATAACCGCTGATCCCACTGTCTTGCTTGAAGGTGTCAGCATCCGGCTGGGACGGTTGCGCTTTGGCCTGAACGGATATAGTCGTGCTATTGATCGTTATGTTTTCAGTGGTAGCAAACTTCACCAAGGCGGTCTTATACTTTAGCCAGTTCTTTTCGTTGACGGCTTGCTCCAGACTATTGGCGCAATTCAGCAATGTGGGCGTATGGCGAGGAAATTCCTTCGCCAGTTCAGTCAGCAATTTCGCGGTAATGGCTGAAATTTGATTCTCCGGGTTACCGGCAATCTGATCATACAGTTTGTGATAATTATCCGGTGTCGGGGAAATTTTAAGGATCGCAAGTTGTTTTAATGTTTCACGTGCAATCACGGAAGGATTCAAATTGGTATCTTTTGTATCTTGATTCATAGATATTTCGCGCGGTTGCTAGCCCCTACCCCTCATCGTATGATTTTTCATCGCGGTACAAATAGTTCACCCTATCTCTGCCTTATTCACCTCCTAGGCCAGGTGAATTGTAATCCTTAATAACCAATAACGTCATTCTACATCCTGCTTATAATATTCAGTGAACCGGCCTCATTTTGCAAGAACATTCCGAGGATGATTTAAGGTGATGAGAAGCCGCTCCAAATCATCTGAATAACAATACTTATCATTTGAATCATTGTATTGCAGCCCAGTATAATCGACGACGCCTGTATCAGCGTCACGATTAGAGTGAAAAAACAAGCGTTAATCTAACGATGCAGTGAATACAGAAGCCCATCAAACCTTAAATCGTACCTGTATTGCATTGATATACGGCAACGCGGAAACAGCCTGTTTGAGTTCCTGCACCAGATATTTAGCCTCGTCAGTGCTACGCAAAATCTCAATTGGCAAATCCAGTTCCACATCGATCGCGCCGGACAAATAGTGCAATGTTATCACTTCAACCGATGCAGCCGGTAATTGCGGCCAACGCTCTTTGAGTCCGGCGATGACTGCCTCACGTGAAGGCAAATCGTTGCAGGGCGAACCGGTTTCGTCATTTTCCGGATCGATATGCACCGTCACGTCGGTCACCTCTTCCACGTGTTGCAGCAGACGCCGCCGGACACTGTCGCCGATTTGATGACCTTCCGAGACACTCAAACGGGGATCGACCTGGATATGCACATCGACGAAAGCGCTCCCGGCGCTTTTCCGGGTCCGCAGCGTATGAATCGAGCGCACGCCATGCACGGCGTGAATGTGCTGCCGGATCGCGCTGACTTTTTCCGGATCCAGCGCGACATCGATCAATTCCAGCGTGCTCGATCGCACCAAGCCAAAACCGATCTTGGCGATCATGGCAGCCACCGCCACGGCAGCTACCGCGTCCAAATACGGGTAACCGAGCATCACACCGCTAATGCCGATCAATACCACAATCGATGAGAAAGCATCGGAGCGGCTATGCCACGCGCTGGCCATCAACAGATCCGAACGCAAACGCTGCGCTGCGGACATCGTATAGCGATAAATCCACTCTTTCGAAATCACCGATAACAACGCAATCAACAGCGCCAATAGGGTGAAATCCAACGCCACTGCCGGATCGTTGAGCCGTTTAACCGCTTCATAGGCAATACCGATCGCAACGCCGCTCAACACGATACCGAGACTGACCGTTGCCAGCGTTTCAATCCGTCCGTAACCGTAGGGATGCACTTCATCGGCGCTCTTGTGCGAGTGTTTGGCGGCGTACAACACGATGAATCCGGTCAGCAAATCGGATAACGAATGGATACCATCGGCAATCAATGCCTGTGAATTGGCAAACCACCCGACAACGATTTTTGCAACACCCAGGACAAAATCCACCGCCGATCCGACGAGCGTGACTTTACGCACTTCCCGGTAACGCTGCTGCCGGTTGGCCGGATCGGAAGATGAATGCACGGCTATTTATCCGCCCGGGATGGCAGCCGCCGGTGTTCGGTCCTGGGGTGTTGCGTCGATTGGCAAGCGCGGCGGAAAACCAACAATGTTTTCTGCGCATGACCGAGAACGGTACCGTATGAATAGCCGTTTATCTGCGCCGATTCACTGCTACCCGATGGTAAACCGGTGAGCAGTTCCAGTCCTTGCATGACATGCTCCATCGTGTAAATTGCAAACTGGCCTTTTTCAACCGCCGCAATCACTTTCTGATCCAGCATCAAATGCTGCCGGTTCTGATACGGAATCAACACACCCTGTTCGCCGGTTAAGCCCGTTTTCTCACACAACTTGAAATAACCCTCGATCTTGTCATTGATGCCCCCCACCGGCAGCACCTCACCGTATTGATTCAATGCGCCGGTCACCGCGATACTTTGTTTCAGCGGCAGTTCCGCCAGCGCCGACAACAGCGCGTAAAATTCCGCGCAGGAAGCTGAATCTCCTTCGATGCCGGTATATTCCTGCTCAAAAACAATCGATGCGCTCAGTGCCAACGGCGCCAGATGGGTAAACAAACCTGTCAGGTAATTCTGCAATATCAGCATGCCCTTATCGTGAATCGGCCCGGACATATCCACTTCGCGGGCGATATTCAACACACCATCCTCACCGGCAAAAGTACGCGCGGTAAGACGCACCGCCGTACCAAAACTATGATCGCCCAAATCAATCTGCGTCAGCGCGTTGAGCTGACCGGTGGCTTCGCCTTGCAATGCGATGGCAATTTCACCTTCGACAATAGCCTCCTGTAAGCGCAAATCCGGATAATTATGACGCAGGTTGCGTGCTTGCAGCGCGGCGGAAATATCCGCTACTTCCACGCACCTGCCATGACGGGCATGGCACAGCGCCGCGCTCTCCAGCAGCAGCATCTCGGTGCGGGCAAAAATTGCACTCTGGCGTTTTTGATCCTCCACTTCCCGGTGCGATTCTTCCAATAAGCGCGCGACCGCAGCTGCGGAAAAATGCGGTAATTTTGCCGTATCGCAGGCATGCGCAACGAACACAGCCGATGCATGATAAGTTTCCATGCTCGCGATAAAACTCCCGGCAAAATCCACTTTCACGCGGAAGCGGCGCATGAATTCAGGATCGATTTCCTGCAAGTCGTAATATTCTTCCCTTGATCCGACCAGAATGACTTTAACGTTCACGTCGACCGCTTCGGGTTCAAGGAATATAGGTGAGTTGGAAGTCCATGCCGAACCGGGTTCTTCAATTTGCAACCGCTTGCTGCGCAAAAAGCGCCGCAGTTTTACCCACAATGAACCATCCGTCAGCAAATCATCCACATGCAACATCAAAAAACCGCCATGCGCTTTTAGCAAGCTACCAGCGCGGATGCGCATAAAATCGGTTTTCAGTTTGCCGTTCTCAAACTGATAATCGATACTGCCAAACAAGGCATACGCTGACGGATTATCTTCGATAATGACCGGCGCTCCCGGTAGATCAGCGTTATCCACAACCAGATTGATCCGATAGCGGGAGAAAATCCGATCTAGTTCCGTTTGCCGTTTCTCTTCATCGACATTATCCGTCTCAAACAACGCCAGATTGTCGAGAATATCCGCTTCCACCTGCGTGAAAAAAGTGTTGAGCCGCTCCTCATGTAGCGTTTCTTGCAACACCGCTAAAATTTTCTGCAACGCAAGATTCAGCAAGGGTTGCACGATAAGGCGCTGCAATGCCCCTAACGCCGCGTCTTTTTCCTTCTCGATCCGTTGGAATGCTTCGAAATAAACCGCAATTGCTTCGCGCAACGCCTGTTCCGTTTGTTCTATTTCAACCCGGTGTGCTTTGGGCAGTTTCAGTAAATTTTCCGCTGTCAGAATTTCCCCTTTTTCATCCAGCAAGGTGAACAAAATCTGTTCATCTTCCCGATGAATAGTGACATGCAACGATTCCGCAAACTTGTCGAGTTTCTTGTACGCTTGGCTCGTTTCGGTTCTGAATTTTTTCTCCAGCCGGTCGCTCTTGATCTTGAAATCCTGTCCGCTCAAACATTGCGTGATTTCGGACGGCAGCGATTTCGCCAATTGCAGCATGGCCTGACGCAACAAACGCCCCTGCCCGGCAGGCAAATGCAAAGCCAGCGGTTTCTCGGGTGTCATGAAATTGTAGAGATAACACAAATCCGGAGGCACCGGCCTATCAGCCGCCGCGGCCGTCATCGCTTGTTGCAATAAAGAAGAACGCCCCGACCCCGCCTCTCCCAACACAAACAAATGGTAATCCGGCTGCATCATGCCGAGACCAAAACGAACAGCCGCTTCCGCCCGCTCCTGACCAATCCAGGATAACGGCTGCTGTAACAACTCCGAGGTATCGGAAAACCCCAGTGAGGCTGGGTCGATGGTAATGCGTAAATGAGAAGAATCTAATGGTTTGATTGACATGTTTGGATTAGTGACGGTTGCAGCGGTGAGATTACGCCGATCCGCTATTGTACTCATTTAGAAACCATTGCGTAACGCAAGCCAATCATTCCGGCGGGTTGATTGGTAATACCGGTTCAGAATCGAATTAAAATCCAGGAACAAAAAGATGAAGCATTTTTCTGAAGAAACGAGGTTTAATTCAGCATTACAGCATGCTTGAAAAGCAAAAAACCACGGAGAAATAAGACTTCTCCGTGGTTTTTTGGTATTGCAGATTAACCGCTGATTACATCATTCTGCGACGGCGTGCTGAGAAACCAATCAAACCGAGACCTGCCAGCAACATAGCATAGGTTTCAGGTTCCGGAACGGCCATAACGTATTCGTAACCGAAGCTCACGGATTGATGATTCGCGATAGTACCCAAATCATAAGCCAAATTGATGGAATGATCGGCAAAACCGTAGTTGCCGATTCCTTGGGCTGCGGCCAGCATCACAGCAGGATCAACCGGACTGCAGCAGTTAACAGGGTCAATATATGGTGCTATTGCAAATGCTGAAGCACTGGTCGTGTTATGCAGTGTTAATGCCCATCCATCCAAACTTTTTGCAGTTACGGAAGAAAGATTTCCTAATCCGTTAATTGCATTAGTCGTGCCGAATCCAACTCCGCCGGGAATGCCTTGATCCGGGTCAATGCCAACACCCCACTGCACATGATTGGCCGTAGCACCGGTGTTATTGGTCAGTTGCACTTTAACAGCAACGTGACCGCTCGTTGGTATACTTACCGTTTCAACAATGCTCCAGCCACCGCCGCCGCCCGCTATATTGGTAACGACCGCAATACTGCTACCGATGGCAAAAGCCGAAGAACTCAATGGATTACTTCCAGTCACTTCATCAGCGATTGCAACCGAAGCACCATTGGCATTCAACCACCAGTTGGATGCAAAAGTGCCGTGGTTAACATACTCTCTGCCCATAAAGCTCAAACCGAGCGCGCCGGATGGAGAAAAATAACCGGCATCGTCAATCCTGGCCGAGGTAGTGCCAAAACCGCTAATCGTAACGGGCGCAGCTTGTGCCGCAGTAACAAATGTACTGCACAAAGCAATTGCAACTACTTGTGCAAGGTAATTCTTTTTCAATTGGAATTTCATAACTTACTCCGTAAATTTAAGGCTGCTATACAAAACTGACTATTCATATTCTTGCTCAAAGCCAACTTTAATCACACACGCTTCTATGCCACTCTAAAAATTCTACAAACCCAAAATTGATACATAACCGCATTAACAACGTGCTTCATTATAGTTTTGTAACTGCTTAAGTACATAGAGCATTTCTCCCTTTTTATTAGTACACATGTACTAGTAAAATCTAGTCGGGTAACCCTGCTTCGCCCACAAATCGATAGCTGTGACCAGCGATTAAATTTCCATGTCTTACCGCTCGTGCTTCAAAAGTAAACTAGCCGAACTTCCCGGTAATATAATCTTCCGTAGCACGCTCATTGGGTTTCGTAAAAATCAAATCGGTATCGCCAAACTCGATCAATTCTCCCAGATACATGTAAGCGGTATAGTCGGAGACGCGCGCCGCTTGCTGCATGTTATGCGTCACTATCGCGATGGTGTAATCTTCCTTCAGTTGGAAGATCAAATCTTCGATCCGCGCCGTGGAAATCGGATCGAGCGCGGAAGTCGGTTCGTCGAACAGCACCACTTCGGGTTTCACCGCGATGGTGCGGGCGATACAAAGGCGTTGCTGCTGCCCGCCGGAAAGGCTGGTGCCGCTCTGATTCAATTTATCTTTGACTTCTTCCCATAACGCGGCTTTTTGTAACGCCCACTCCACCCGTTCGGCCAAATCGTAACGATTCAGCGATTCATACAGCTTCACGCCAAACGCCACATTATCGAAAATCGACATCGGAAACGGCGTCGGTTTTTGAAACACCATGCCCATTTTGGCGCGCAACATATTCAGATCCTGCTGCTTATCGAGAATATTCACACCGTCCACCACAATCTCCCCTTGGGCGATCTGACTCGGATACAGTTGATACATGCGGTTTAAGGTGCGCAGCAGAGTCGATTTCCCGCAACCGGAAGGACCGATAAACGCGGTGATTTTATTTTTCCGGATTTGCATGCTGATCGACTTCAGCGCATGAAACGTATCGTAATAAAAATTCAAATCGTTGATGGAGATCTTGCAAACATCGGATGGTGAAAAGCTGATAGTCATTTGAGTTTTTAATTTTAAGAATCGCGCTTACGCATGAAAATGCGCGCTGCAACATTCAGCCCGAGCACACTCAGCGTGATCAACAACGCGCCGGTCCAGGCCAATTCCTGCCAGTATTCGTAAGGACTCATGGCGAACTGAAAAATAACGACGGGTAAATTGGCCATGGGACGGTTCATGTCCGCGCTCCAGAATTGATTGTTGAGCGCGGTAAACAACAACGGCGCGGTTTCCCCGCTGATTCGCGCAACCGCCAGCAATATCCCGGTCATGATGCCGACTCTCGAAGCGCGCCAGGTAACCAGCGTAACCACTTTCCATTGTGGTGCGCCCAAGGCGATCGCAGCTTCGCGTAAGCTGTTTGGAATAAGCCGCAACATATCCTCGGTGGTGCGCACAACTACTGGAATCACAATCAACGCAAGCGCCAGTGCACCGGCCCATCCGGAAAAATGCCCCACCTTGGCGACATAAACCGTATACACAAAAAGACCGATGACGATCGAAGGCGCGGATAGCAAAATATCGTTCACAAAACGGGTAACCGGAGCCAGCCAGCCGCGTTGGCCGAATTCGGCCAGGTAAGTACCCGCCATGATACCGATCGGTGTGCCGATCAGCGTAGCGAGCGTCACCATGACCAAACTACCGGCAATCGCATTCAACAAGCCGCCGGTATCGCCGGGCGACGGTGTCATCTGCGTAAAAGTAACGGCGCTGATACCGTCCAGTCCTTTGTCGAACAGCGTCAGCAAAATCCAGAACAGCCAGAATAAGCCGAACGCCATCGCCAGCATGGAAAAAGTCAGGTTGATCGCGTTAACGATGCGGCGGCGGGTATAAATCGGAATCATCATGTCACGCTAGGAAGTCCCGCCTTCGCGTTTTTTCAGCCGCAATAAAAGAATCTTGGAACAAGCCAGTACCACAAAGGTGATCAAGAACAGAATCAAACCCAGCTCGATCAATGCGGCGGTGTACAAGTCACCATCGGCTTCCGTAAACTCATTGGCTAATGCCGAAGCAATGCTATTACCCGGCATGAAAAGAGAAGCGTGCAACTGGTGCGCATTGCCAATCACAAAAGTAACCGCCATCGTCTCGCCCAAGGCGCGGCCCAGACCGAGCATGATGCCGCCGACCACACCGGTCTTGGTATAGGGCAAAACCACATGCCAAATCACTTCCCACGTGGTCGCGCCAAGCGCGTAGGCGGATTCTTTGAGCATTGAAGGCACCACCTCAAATACATCGCGGATCACGGAAGCAATAAAAGGGATCACCATGATTGCCAGGATAATACCGGCCGTAAGCATGCCAATTCCCATCACAGCGCCTTCAAACAAAAAACCGATCCCAGCTATTTCTCCGAGTGTGCTCTGCATGCCTGGTTGTATATGTTTCGCAAAAAACGGCGCGAATACGAACAAGCCCCACATGCCGTAAATAATGCTGGGAATACCGGCCAATAACTCAATCGCTGTTCCCAAGGGGCGGCGCAACCAGGGAGGGGAAAGCTCGGTCAGAAACAGCGCGATACCAAAGCTCACCGGAACTCCGATTGATAGCGCAATCAGTGACGTAACCAGCGTACCGATGATGGGCACCAGCGCGCCAAATTTCTCCGTGACCGGATTCCACTGCGTACTGAATAGAAAATCAAAACCAAACGCCTGCATCGCAGGCCAGCTGCCGATCAGCAAAGAAAGCAACAAGGCCGCCAGCAATACAAAAACCAGCGCGGTAAAAAACCAGGCCGCTTTGCGGAATACCCAATCAAGCAACCGTTGCCGGTTCAATTTTGCTGCCGTATGGGTTGCGGGCATCGTTTTTGCCACGCCTGATTGCAGGCGTGTAAGGCTTATTTTTGTGATAACCGCTAGCAGAAGGTGATTACGCATGGCATTGAGCAACATTCCGTCTCTGATCTTGAGTTTCCCGCGGGCTATTGAGCCGGTTAGTAAATGGCTCGGCCATCTTTGCCTTTAATCCGGGTTCTCCAGGAATCCTCGATCAGTTTTACGATATCGTCCGGTAATGGAATATAATCGAGCGCCAACGCCATTTCATCGCCGTGCGCATAAGCCCATTCAAAGAATTTCAATACTTCCAATGCGTGCGCGGAGTTTTCCTGGGATTGATGCATCAGGACAAAAGTAGCGCCGGTAATAGGCCAGCTATCTTGTCCGGGCTTATTGGTCAGAATCTCGTAAAACCCCGTGGTCATGCTCCACTGCGTGTTGATCGCCGCGGCTTTGAAGTTCTCTTCGGCAGGAATGACATAAGCGCCGTCGCGATTCTGCAATTGCACATAGTTCATTTTGCTTTGTTTAACGTAGGCCGCTTCGACATAACCGATCGAATTCTTGATTTGCCTCACAAAATTGGCCACACCTTCATTACCTTTGCCACCGGTACCGATGGGCCACGCCACGGAAGCATCGGCGCCGATTTTTTCTTTCCACTCCGGACTGACTTTACTCAAATAATCGGTAAACAAAAATGTAGTACCGGAACCGTCCGCGCGATGCACCACGGCAATATTGCTGTCCGGCAATTTGACATCGCCATTTAAACCGGTAATCGCGGGATCATTCCAGCGTTTGATTTTGCCCAGGAAAATATCCGCCAGCACCGCTCCGGTTAATTTGATCTGACCGGCCTGCATGCCTTCCACGTTAATGACCGGCACCACGCCGCCAATCACGGTGGGAAACTGCGTCAAACCGTTTTTCTCCAGTTCCTCGACTGTCAGCGGCTTATCCGAAGCGCCGAAATCAACGGTCTTGGCTTTGATTTGCTTGATGCCGCCACCGGAACCAATGGATTGGTAATTTAACCGGATCCCGGTTGCTTTGTTATAGGCATCGGCCCATTTGGCGTAAACCGGATAGGGAAAAGTCGCGCCTGCACCGGTGATATCGGCGGCACCTGCGTGCGTGGTAAAAAGTAATGCCGCAGAAGCAAGCATCAGGCCGAATTGCAATTTCATCTTATATTCTCCCAATCAATCAATAGCGCGCGTCTCGGATGAAAATCTTAACCGGCCAGCATGACAGGATGATGACAGTCCTATTTCGCATAAAAAAAACCTCCCGGACAACTTGCCGATGGCAGTGTCCGGGAGGTGTGCTACGAGAAGAAGTGAAAACAGCAGAAAAACATAAACCCAATTCAGAACGCCCCCGATCTCCCGGATCGTTGTGACACTTCAACAGTAAAAGTGCTTGGGTTAAGCGGTTTTGTCTACACTAATAGAGGGGAGTGTAGACAACATTTCCAAAGGGTATCCGTTAAAACGGGAAGGTCCATTCCTTGGTCCAATCTTGGCTCGCATCCTTGAACGCGCCGGCATAATCGACCACATCAAAGAAAGCATCGCTCACTGCGGCTCCGCCCAATATCAGTGGCGAACCGGTTTTGGGTAAATAACCATCCAACAGAGGATCTTCCGCTTTATTTTCGGATTGGGACAAGAACCAATCGGACACAGAGAATGTAGCGCCGTCGCCATTCGCAAAATTCTGGGCGCATTGCGCAAAAGAGTTCTGCATCGTCAATTCACCCGTCAAACTGCCTGGAGCACCGGCATTAACATAGGTCGAAGCGCTATCGATGCGCACACAAACCGGTGATCCGGTAATAACCGAATTCCAAATATTTCCCGCCGTTCCGCGGCGTAGCAAGATGCCTTGGGTAGCACCGGTATCATTGCGGCCGATAATGGTGAAGTTGGATAAAATGGGATGCGCGCGCGGCAGACTGTCGTGGTTTTTCTCATTGTTGTCCGCTTCAATACCACGATCACCGATACCAGGAGATTGTTTCACCAGGACAAATTGCGCCCGGCCTTTGAAACCGCTGGTCCAATCGAACGCATCGTCACGATTTTCGGTCAGCACCAAATGCTTCATTTGTACCGTGCCACCGAACATTTCCACGCCATCGTCCAAACCGGCATGCACTTGCACATAATTAATCAATGTGCCCGAACCGACACCCATGAGCGTCAAGCCATTGAGTTCTTCATCCGGACGTACGGCAAACCCGGCAAAAAGAATCTGCGTATACTTGACCACGCCGCTGTTTTCCGTTGGATTGTTACCGCCAAAAAACTCCGACGTAATCGCCTCGAATGGTGCCTCACAAAGCGTCACACCCACATTACAACCGTTGATCGGCGCATTGCCCGCGATCAGCAAACCACCCCACTCACCGGGCGATTGTTGCAATGGGCCGGACATTACAATCGGATTATCCGGTGTTCCTTCGGCCATGATTTTGGAACCGCGCCGGATAAACAGATAATCCGCGCCCGCTTCACCAAAAATCTTGGTACCGGGATTAATGGTCAGGGTTGCGTTTTGCGTGTTATCGCCACCGACATAAACACCGCCCGATAGAATCCAGTTGATATTTTTTGTCAGCGTCACATTGGTTTTAATCTCACCGCTTAAAATACAGGAACCGGCACTGGGACCCGCCGCCGCGAAACTTGGACAGCCTTGGAATGCATTATTGACCAGCTGATCCACCGTGAAACGCAATGGATTGGATCCAGACACCAATTTTAACTTAGCATAAAAATCATCCGCGCCGACGGTAACCGAAGCAACATGCACCGCACTGGTATCGGAATCAAACACATTACGCTGTCCGGTTGTCGCTGCGATTGGACTGGCTGCGATCAATTGCAGCTCGCCACCGCTCAGTTGTAATTGCGCACTGTAGAATGAAGATGTGCTGCCGCTCAATACTTCCACGACAGGTAAATTGACAATACCGCTTGCCGGATCAAACGTTGCGGTTGCTGCGTGCCCGTTCATTGCGGCTGTGCCCAGTAACGCAACAGATGCCGCGATTAATTTTTTTATAGAACCTGATTTGAACATCATTTACTTACCTCAAAATTTTATTTAGGTAAGCCAATCTACCAAGCCAACATGACAGGGGTATTACGTTCATATGAAAATATATGTCGTCATCATGCAAACCCTCAGCAGTACATCACTTCCTTGAGAAACGTTTGAATCATTATCCGAACGGTTAAAACCTAGTCCAATGATCCGCAACGATTCGTCCGTTTTCGATAATGAAGCGATAGCTATAATCGTCTATCTTGTAGGTCCACACTTCCCGCTTAATGTACATAATTCCGCCAAAAGCCCGAGTCTGCACCAGCCCCAAGTCCGTCCGGATATGCGGCTCGCCCATATTGATCAGCAGCTTATCCGCTAACTCACCTTTGGAAATAATGTTGCCGTTGGGTGCGCGAAAACCGCTGAGCATCACAACCAATGCAACTGCTACTAATAAAAGGAAGAATTTTTTCATGATGGAATCCCCGTAAAAAGTAGTTTGTCCGTGCGGAAAACTTCCCGCTGCCGGATACCACTTTAACCCGAGGAAAATTAATGCTGGCTGAATTGGCGCAAGCTTTTATCCGCTGCACATGAAATGCCGGTTCTGAGAATCTTTATCAATATGCCAGGCGCACACTGAGGTTAAAAAAGCGCCCGCGGCGGAATGCCCGGGTGACTTCATCGCCTTGAGTAATCCGGATTTCGGAGTCGAGCAAATTTTGCATGGAAACTTGCATCGACAATCCTCTGTATAAATTCTGGCTAAACACAAAATCCAGTTGATGCACGGGCTGTTCGTATTTATCCGGCGCGCCCAGTACCCCGGCGGCCATGATGCGTTTGCTGGAAACGTTGTATAACAGCGTCGCCTGCGTTTTCCATTGCGGATTGTCATAGCCGATCTGGAAATTGACGATCTGCGCGGAATGACCTTGCAGTTGCCGGTCGTTGGTCGTTTGCGCTTTCAGATTATCGGCATTCAATTGCACATTCGATGCCGACCACGTGTAGTTACCGCCAACATAAAAGTTCTGCAACACCGGATGGACAAAATCCAGTTTCTTCAGTAGCTCCAGCTCAAACCCATAGATGTTCGCTTTATCGGTATTCTGATAAGTGTTGAGACCGGCGGTACCCGGCACCGCAACCAGCTCAATCGGCTTGGTTAAATCTTTCCAGAAAAATCCGGCAAAAATATTTTCCGTCGGCGATAAGTAATATTCCCAGCGCAAATCCCAGTTGGTAATGGATGTTTGCTTCAAATTGGGATTACCGACAGTTTCCTGATTGGTATTGATATCAGTAAAAGGCGCTGCCGACAATTCCCGGAAGTCTGGTCTTGATAAAGTTTGGCTGAAACCAGCGCGAAGCTGCTGCTTATCGGTTAAGAACAACGTGCCCACCACGGATGGCAGCATATCGACGCGCTTGAGCTGGGCGGTTGTAGGTGTATTGTTCAGCGTGAAAGTGTTGACTCTCTGATCATTGTCTTCCCAGCGCAACCCGCCGGTAATGTTGATCCGGTCGTACATCAACCAATCCATTTTCCCATAATAAGAAAACAAATCCTGGGAGGCGGTGTATTTATCGCTGGGGCGCGTCACGTCACGCAACTGGAATCCGTTGGCGCCGATATACTGCGGCCGCAATATGCTTTCCAGCGACGATTGCGATAAAACCGCCGAACTGAAGCCATCCCGGCCGACCGGAAAGTAATTAAAGCGTTGGATAGCTGAATCCCTGGTCTTACGCTGCGTAATAAAACCGCTTCCCAGAGTAATCTTGTGATTGAACGACGGTTGCACCGGCAGTTTTCCGTCCACCCGCCAGCTCTGATCCTTATCGACCAGGTCCGCATACATCACTTGATTGTTATCCGCGCGCTGCGCAAAGAAATAGTTGCCTTGCCTATCGGAATCAAAACGGTAATCGCGCGTTTTAGGCTCTTCCCGGTTGGCTGTTGCATTGGTATACAGCCAATTAATCGACAAATCTTTCAACCGGTCGAATCGATGTTCACCACCCACTTGGGTCATCAACAATTGGTTGGAAAAGAACTTCAGCCGTGTTCTGCGGATATCATTGGTCTCCGCATCGGTGAATCCTTGAGAAATTCTGGCTTCATCGAACGCCTGGCGGAGAAACATCGTTTTGGCAAAAACCTTATGATCCTCTTTGTAATGCAACTCCGTGCCCGCATAACCGGTCAGCTGCACCTCGCTCAACGAGCGTTGCATACGAAAATCCTGAACTTTTCTCAAGCTGCCGTCGCCGGTATCGGCAGCGACAAATTCGCGGTTGATTTCATTTTGTTTTCTGAATTCGCGTTTCCACCCGGCCGCCGCGATATACCCCAGCCGGAAATCACCGAATGTGAAACTATCTCCCATCGATGCTTGCATACCGGTATCCGGTGCGCGTTTTTTCCGATCGACATCCCACACGCCCGATAAATCCTCGCCAAACTTCTCAATCTGTTTGGGTGTAAATCCGCTGGGATTAAAAACAGATGCCGGTTTGATAGGCACGCCATCCTTTGTCGCATCGGCGAGCGAATCCGGCAGAGCACGCGCGCCATCGTCGTAACTGGTAAAATCCGCCCCGCCCCCTTTATAAGTCAAACCATCCTGGAACGTCGTATTGTCGTTCATGCCGGTTTGCAGATTTAAGTTGAAGAAAAACGCATCGGGAATGCCACGCGTGCGCATTTCTATCGTACCGCCTGCAAATTCCGCGGGACGATCGGGCGAATAGGTTTTCTGTACCATGACACTTTCAAGTATATTGGTCGGAAACAGATCCAGCGGCACAACGCGCCGGGTCGCATCCGGGCTGGGGACTGCGGCGCCGTTGACCAGCGTTGAGGAAAAACGCTCGCCCAATCCGCGGATAAAAATGAATTGACCGCCTACCAAGGTTAACCCGGAAGCTCTTCGCAGCGCACTGGCGGCATCGCCGTCGCCAGCCCGGCTGAATTGCTCTGCACCTAAGACCGTGGCCACGGAGGTTGCCGTTCTTTGCTCCTCGATCACCGAAGCCACCGTACCCGCCAAGTGAGGTTCGAGCACCACATATTCGGCCAATTCGACACCCGCCGGTGTCAATTTAAAACTTAAAGGCGTGTTCTGATCCTGCTCAATTCTCACGTCATCCAACGTCTGGCTGCTGTAAGCATTGTGCAGTAACGAAACACTGTAACTCCCGGCGGGAACCGTTGTTGTGATCTGGCCTTGTTCGTCGGTTCTGAATTTTTCTTTCAAACCGCTCAGAAACACTTGCACATCCTTGACGGGTTTTTGTGTTTCCGCCGATATCACTTGAACCGAGATCGTGCCTTCGCCTTGATCGCGCCTTCCCTCACCGGCCGCTGATCCGGCCAGCGTGCCCGCCACCGAGCTTTCGATATTCAGCAGCGGTTTCTTCTTGCCCGGATAAAAAGTGACGAGAATCTGCGCATTCTCCGCCGGGCGCAGCGGCAGATCGAAAGTAAATTCCTGATCTTTCGTATTGATGGTGAATTGATAAAACCCGGGCGGCAATTTCCCCGCCAAGCTGCCGCTCGCATTGGTTTTCAACGGCGCATCGCTACCCGGCCGCCAAGTGTAGGTAGCCGGAGTCGCCTCAAAAATCAGGATCGCACTGGATTTATCGAACGATTCGCTATTGATCGACAACTCGGCATCGGCGATAGGCAATCCATTCTGAAACAGATGAATTGAGAATTCGGCTTTTTCATCGCTTCCCCAGGCGGAGGTATTGATCACAGCAATTACGAGGAAACAGCAAATCCGGAAAATTTTTATTAGTTTTGTATTCATTTGGCGTATCAAGCCCCCTCTCCACACGCGCATCGGCTGCATGCGAAGATCAATTCTCAGTTAATCGAAAAGGAAAGCGTCTCGGAGTGGCTGTTAAGGCGGTATAAAAAGAAAGACAACGCGGAATGATTCCAGCGTTGCCAGCGATTGCATTACGTACATTGCCATGGCTCGGTTTTGCAAATTTCCATCAAACGGCGCAGCTCGGTGCCTTTTCTGAACAATTCGGCATTCTTCAGGTGATCCAGATGCTTATTGGCTTCGGCAAAGCGGCGGCTGGAAAATAACGCATAAGCCAGCGCGTAGCGGACATCCTGATCCTCCAGCAAACCGGTGCGGTACAAACTCGATTCCATATTGGCCGCGCGCTCGAACTGTTTCAATGCCAGCAGAATGGACAACCGTTGCTTGAATTTAACTTTCTGGTCGCCAATGCTTTCATTCAAGGTCAAGGCCTTATGAAACCGCCCGGCGCGCCGGTAAACTTCCGCCGCTTCCGCTTGCAGTTGCGGATTCAGCAACGCCGCTTGTTCCAGGATGAATGCCGCGGAATTCAGTTTTCCATGATCCAGATAGGTATGTGCCAGCAGCTTTGCAACCATCTCGTCCTGCGGAAATTGCAGGCGCGCGATTTCCAGAATGTTGATCGCTTCCTGGTACTCGCGACTCAGCCGTAATGCATTGCCAAACGCGACATAATCGGCAGCGCCGGCGTTGGATCGCTTCAGATAGTCTCTGCCCAGCTTGACGGCTTCCTGATAAAGCCCCAGCTCGACAAAATAAAAAACTTTGCGCTTGAGAAAACGTAAATCGGCCGGAAAGACCCGCTGCCCGTCGTTCAGCGCATGGATAGCCGCTTCGGTGTCTTGCAGATGCCAATAGGATTCCGCTTTTAAACTGATCAATGCAGCATCCTTATTGACCTGACTCCCGGCCTTGCCGATCGCATCGATGGTTTTTTTGTAATCCTTGAGGCCGAAATAGACTTGCGCCAGATAGATAAAAATCGACGGATCTTGCTGGCCGTTTTTGACGGCTTGCTGCAAACTGTCCTTAGCCGCGCCGAGATCGTTCAATCCCAAATAGGCCAGGCCTTGCAGCGTATAGAAACGGGCCAGATCGGTTTTCTTGTTTCCCAGGTCAACACTTTGCAGCGCCATTAACGCGCGGTCGTGATGGCCGTCTTTTAACATGACGGCGGCCAGTTCGATAAAGTCGGCCGGTGGCGCTTTTTTCTCCGCCGCCTGGACGGAATGCACGTAACAGCTCAGCGCGATAGCCACGTAAACAAGAAAATGCAGCGGCCAGTTCGATCGATTGTTCATCGCAAACATCAAGATAGATCGAAGCGGATTTTTTGCTTGGCCCAGACACGAACCGTTTCGCCTTTGTATTTGGCCGGTTCAAAGTGCCACGCGCGTATGCCCTGCAACGCAGCTGAATCAAACATGCCCGACGGACTGGATTCGAGCACTTGCACCTGATTGACCGAGCCATCGGTTTCAACCAGCACAGACAAAACGACATAGCCTTTTATGCCGTTCTTTTTCGCTGCCGGCGGATATTTGAAAGAGCCGCGCGCCACCGGTTTGGGCGGCACATCGACCAGATCGGCGGTCATGACAACGTTGCCGGTTTTACCGAGTAAACCGTCGTCCAAACCTCTGCCTTGCCCATCATCCAGACCTAGCGATCCCATATCGATCCCGGAGAGGGCGGAATCAAATCCCTTAAAGGGTGCGGGCGCTGTAGGCTTGGAGAGCTTCTTAGGCTCTGATTTCTTGATTTCTTTTTTCGGCTCCGGTTTTATTTCCCGAACCATGGCGATATCGGTCACTTCCTGGGCGGATTTCTTTTCGGTCTCTCCCGCATAATGATTCATCCAGAATATCAAACCGAAAACCAGTATCAATCCAAACAGCATGGATACCAGCCCTGCCAAGTGTTGTTTCAATTTCATCGTTTCCATTTGCCCTCCTTATCCTGCTTCTTTTTTAGTTGCCACGCCCACGCTCTCGGCACCCGCCAAGCGTGCTTGATCTACCACCTCAACCAGTTTTCCCGCCGGCACACCGTCATCCGTCACCACTAAAACCACTTTGCTGGAGGCCGTGTTCAGCAAATCCCGCAGCTTGCTTTGTATCAGCCACACACGGATCGGTTCGCCATCCAAAAAGGTGTCACCATTGCGATCGATGAACAGGCGAATCGCCTTGCTGGATGCCACTACCGAACTGCTCGCTTTGGGCCGCTCCAGTTCCAGTTTCATATCTTTGACAAAAGTCGCTGTCACCATGAAGAAAATCAGCAATATGAACACCATATCAATCATTGGCGTCATATCGATCACGGCTTCGGCTTCCGCCGGTTCGTTGTTTCTCATTTCATGCTTTCCCATGTGTGGTGGATGTTTGGTGACACAGCAAATCCTTGACCTGAGAAAGATCCTGTTCAATTTGCTGTTGACGCCGATTCAAAATGCTATTGGCTAATACGCCGGGAACCGCTACGGTCAATCCCATCTGGGTGGTGAACAAGGCTTCCGCAATCCCGCCCGCAATGCCGCCCGACTGGGAATGCAACGTCATGGTCGACAGCGATTGGAAGGTTTCAATCATTCCCGTCACGGTTCCCAATAAGCCCAGTAACGGAGCGACAAGGACGACGACTCGCGTAAGCGAAGCAAATTTGCCCAGTTCCCGCTCATAGTCATAAAAAGCCGCATCCAGATGGCGCCGCAGGTTTCTGACGCGTTGCTGCTGCAAATCAATCCCTTGCTTGATCGCTTTGGCCACGATATTTCTGGCTGGTTTTTCGTGATGCTGTTGATAAAACTTCACCATATCCCGCACCCCCATCCACTTGGGATCTTTCATGACCCAGAATCGATACCCAACGCCATACCAAAGCAACAAGGTACAAAGCACCAGCGGAAACATCACGGCCCCGCCGATAACAAATAATTCCTTGATCCAAACAATCAGTTCTTGAACATTCATCTCAAGCATTCTGTGCTAGCAAAGTTTTGCCACTGATACCCGGCGCATCCCCTTCCTCAGGATCGAGCGCGCTTCCCATGAACACATTCACAATTCTGAGTGCCGAATGTTCCATATCGCGCTTGATATTTCTCGCCCAGGTCGACAATAAAGAGCCTAATAGCAAGGTCGGAATGGCGACAACTAGACCTAGTTCGGTCGTCACTAATGCGATCGCGATCCCTTCGGATAACAACCTTGGATCGCCGGTACCAAACTGCGTAATCGAATCAAAGGTTTCAATCATCCCCGTTACCGTTCCCAACAGCCCCAGGAGCGGAGCCACCGAGGCGATTACCAGAATGGCAGGGCCCAGCCGGTCCAGCGGTCCGGATTCCTGCAGAATCGCTTCGTACACAATGCCTTCCATGTGATCCCGGTCGTCTTTCAAATGGCGCAGCGTATACAGCAAGACTCTGCCAATGGCCGATGATGCGCTGTCTTCACATTGCTTCTTAGCCACATCCAAATCACCTTTAGCCAGCTGATGGATGATTTGATCCGACAGCTTTTTCGTATCCGCGCTGTTGGAGCGCAGTAAATAAATCCGGATCAGGATAAAAAATCCACCAATGAGGCCGAGGATCACAATAACCCAACCGATTGGGCCGCCTGAATCGACGTGTTCGAGCAAGGTCTGTTCATGCGCTTCGTCGACGGCGGTGGTGCGCGACTCAAACAAAAACAGCTGTAACGTGTCCGGTTGCTCGTTTTTGCTCAAACCCATAGCACTTTCCGCGCCCGTGCTTTTCCACACCTTGAATGCTCCACCACCGGCGGGCGCCAAGCTGCCGCTGCCATCAGAACTGACCCCGTAAGCCGCGATATTCCCCAGATGAATCAATGTTCCTTCCGCCTCTTTGCCATTACCGAGAAAAAATTTCCCCGGTTTTGCCTGAATGGCGCCAAGCTTCTGAAGTAAGGACAATGCTTGATTGAATACAAAACCGATCTTGGCCTGATCATCGCCTTTTGCTTCCTTCATGGCCAAAGGCATTTCGATGCCGTGATTCTTCAAGGTCGCTTCCGCCTGCAGGTAAGTCGTTTCCAGCGCATCATTGCGTTCGCTGACCACGGCTTCTTTGCGTTCCACTTCGGATAACTGGGTCGTCAACTGATCAATTTTTGCCGAACGCTCCACCGAGTTGCGCTCCAGCGCGCTGATTTTGCCGCTCAGCGCTTGTTCCTCCCGGCTTGCGCTGGCTTGATAGCTTTTCAGCCGTTCGGTCAATTCACGTTTCTGCGCTTCCAGGAAAGCAAACTCGCGCTTATAAGCGGTTTCCAGATTGACCGCTTCCTGTTTCGGTGCGCTTGGCTTCTTGGATGAAGCCGCTTCCGGCTTTTCTTCCGGGGCAGCGGCCGATATGTTTTCGGATACCGCCGCTTTATCTTCTTTGGCGCTGGCTGAAGCTGCCGCTACCAGCAGAAGTAGTGCAATCAATAAAATTTTCTTCATTTCTTCAATGGATTCGGTAATTCAAAATAGCCTTGGCGTATCTGTTTCTTCAAGGAATCAAACAAATTCTTGATACGCTCCATGTCCGCCGTGTTATCCACAAGCTCGTATTTCCAGCTGCCATCTTCTGCGCGCCGCGCCATTCCGCTCTGATTGTCGCGGGTTTGGAAAAAGAGAAATACCGTGCCCAGCTTGGCGATATCCACCAGCACTTTCTCTCCATTCAAAGGGATGGTTTGCTGATAAATCCCGTTTTCCTTGCTCAGGCGAATTTCATCTTCGATGAGAGACCAGGCTTGGTTAACCGCCTTATTCGGGTCGATCAGGCGGTTGGCAATATTATTTTCCAGATCCTCAATGGCTTTGATGCGATCTTCCATCTTGAATGGAAAACCGCTTTGAATATGGCGCTTATAATCACTCAGTAACGCCAGCAGAACAGGTTTCAGGCTTTCGCCGGATTGCTCCGCTTTTTTGGCACTCTCGGAAAGTTTACCGATCGAATGTTGCAGCTTTTCGATACTCAGTTTTTGCCTTCTTTCCTCAACACTCAAATCCGCCAATTGCGAATTGAGCGCAGATATTTTGCTGGTATGTTTTTCCTTTTCCAGGTCCAATTGCGTTTGCAGTGTCTCGACTTCACCGCGAATCTTAGCCAGCGATTTGGCCAGATTCTCCAAACTGCTGGCGGTTGCCGCCGGTACCGAAAGCAACAGCAGCAATCCACCCAGCCCGATTATTCCTTTACCCAAATGAATACGCATAAATCCCTCATCTACAATGCCCGTGCATACTACAAGTTGAATATTTCACTTTCATGACAGTTCGATGTCATTTAATACAGCGCTGCCGCCATCACCAGCAAGGAAACCGGGGAGTGCCCGGATGTCATGAAACTTTTACATTGCAACGCTAAGATGGCGACCCATGCGATTCAACGAAGAGGAGAAATCAGATGATCAATCAATCGATTGCCAAAGAAAAAAACGCATTCTTATTGACCGATAGCAATTGGCATGCACGCACGATTCAATTCATCGTGGGTATTTTGATGCTAGCGTTATATGTGTGGATTGCTGCGGGCGTGCTGAATTTATTGTTCAATTTGCCGGAGATTCTGAAGAACGGCTGGGCGCAAATCGCCGAGCACATCATCGTCGACATCGTGCTGATCCTGGCGATTCTCGAACTGGTCCGTATTTTGCAATCCTACCTGTCGGTCGGACGCGTCAAAGTCACGTTCATTCTGGATGTGGCACTGGTAGTGCTGATCGGCGAACTAATCGGCCTGTGGTACAAGGAATATACCTTCGTTGAAGTCGGCCTGCACATTGCTGTCATCACCGTGTTGATTTTGCTGCGAATTGTGTCTATCCGGTTTTCACCGAATGTGATTGATTGATTTAAATAAAAGCAAAAGCCAGGCATTTCATCTGGCGAGATCCCATCGAAACTCACACGGGTGCTCTGAAATGTTCCAAGGGCTTGCTTGCTGGTTGAAAATGTGGGGGGTTCCTCATCCGAATGACCTTATAATTTCTCATATTGACTATCGATCTGCGGTAGAGTGAAATAATGGTTTTTCCACTTATTCGGCGCACGAAGACATTGAACGAAGATGACGGGCTGCTCAAGTGTACTCTTGGAGTGACTGAAATCGACAAGCTTAATCTCCTTACAATATGGTTCGCGACGTACGATCTCCGCGGCATTATGTAGCAGCCGCACAAAGCGGAAAATCTAACATTAATTAACCAAGCCAACCATTATCATTAGTTAATTATTTTGGATGTGCTGACACGCAATGAACTTCTCTTTGATAGCTATTCTTGTTTCTCTGGCTCTTGCTGCGGCATTTCTGATTCATGAGTGTTTAAGGAATCAGGAAGCTCTCGCTCATGAGATACATCGTCTGAGGATTTTTGTTGCTGTGTTTGCTGTGATTGTATTGTTTCAAGGTCTTGCTCTGGTTTTTCTTGGGATTTCTGTGACTTTTGATAATCAACGTATTCAATCACTTGAGAAGCAGATTGCTTATTCTGAGAAGTCTGGCTCTGATTATAAGCGATCCATGCACTGATAGCAGCCAATAGGATTGAGGTAAGACCAAACCAAAAATCATAAGTCTTGATCCGATGTGACCAACGCGACTTATTTAATATTTTTGTCGATCCGTCACTTAGCTCCAAGACAATCAACGACTGTAATGACATAGGCAAAATCTTTTCTGGTTGATATGCGCCAGATAAAACAGATTTTAGCTCGTCGTCACTCATTTCCTTGATCTGTTCAACGGTTAAGCTAATAAATTCAAGCTCCTCAAACTCTTCAATCTCGGGAGCATCCGGGATTTGTATAATTTTAGGTTCTATTTTCGGTAATTCAGGCGCAGGAGTTGAAACCGTGACAACATCTTTGGTATTTGGAAAAATCGAAAAATAACGCTTGTTCATGGCTATATCATGAAGACATTGTTTTTGTTTTGAGGTGTCTCATGCTACCGATCCCTAGAGCCTGTTATGACGTTTTTCTTGCAACTATCACAGACAAGGCGTGCGCCATTAAGAACAGGCTGAAAAAGACTAATATGTCCATTGCTCGCACAGTCTGTACAAATATAATGCGGCTCTCCTATTTTCTCATGCTCAGGCTTAATTATATAAACGAACATTCCAGATTTAAGTTTGTGAAGTTTGTATCTCGATATTTCTCTATTAAATTTTTCCTTGCTGGACAATTTTTCTTCCAACTTAGCTATTCTATCGGTGAGCGCCTTATGACTGGCTTGATAGGAAAGGACGAGATGTTGAGTATCTATTAATTTTGAGTTGATTTCTGCTGCGGCAGATGACAAATCATTATAGCTGCGTAGCTCTTTATGGGCGTTAATTATATCTTTTAAAACTTTGGCACTTTGGATTGCTGCGTTTATTTCTGGAATCATGGCGGCAATCCTCAATCAATCCTGACTGTATCAACACCAATAGCCTTCATGCACTGCAAAAAGAATTGAAAAGTAAATGTTCCGCGATTAATTTTTGTGTTTATGCTGTTGTAGCTCTCTTCCACGCCACACTCCTTAAGTTTTTTGGCAAGCGTTTCATAATCAATACCTTTCCTAGCCAACTCAGACTTCATGATGTTTTTTGCATTAGCTTTCCAGTCTTGAGCTTCCATTTGCAAACCTCGTATTTTTATTTACAAAACCGCAGAATAGCATAGAAGCATCAAATATTTCATATCTGAAATATTTGTATTGAATATTATTCTTTATGTGATATATTGATGTCATATATGACACACAAAGAATAGTTAACTATGTCACAACACTTCCTGTTATCAGCCAAAGCCCGCACCCTATCAGTGCGCAGGGTTATGGATTTGACCGATGATCAAGCATTCCAATTATTCAAAGAAGTGCGCTGGGGTGCTGGCGGCAATGTGTTATGTCCGGTGTGTGGAACAGTAGGAAGGCATTACTTCATTAGCGCACGCAAGCAATGGCGCTGCAAAGATTGCGGACATACATTTTCGGTAACCTCTGGAACAATATTCGCATTCCACAAGTTACCATTGCGCGTTTACTTGGCCGCAATTGCTATCTATACCAACGCTGTAAAAGGATTGTCTGCGCTGCAACTATCTCGCGATCTTGGGGTGCAATATAAAACCGCCTTTGTTCTGGCGCACAAAATACGTGAATCATTGATTAAATGCCGGGATAATTCTCAGCTTGCAGGTGAAATACACATGGATGGCGCTTACGTGAATGGATCAATCCGTCAGAAAAATAAGAAGAAAGACCGTGTTGATCGCCGTCTCATCGAACATCAAAAGCCAAATAAGCGTTGCGTGTTCGTGATGCGGCAAAAAGTTGAAACAGATGGGAATTTGATTAAAGGCTCAAACAAAACTTTGACTTTCGTTATCAAAGCAGAGAATCAGGCTGATGTAAGTAAATTAGCCAATCAATTTGTGCAGAAAGGATCAATAATCTGTGCTGATGAGTCTCATGCTTACGATATGCTGCATGCCAGGTTCGATGCGCGCCGCGTGAATCATACCAAGGAATACAGAAGTGACGCAGGGGTTACAAACAACCTTGCAGAGTCTTATTTTTCACGGTTTCGTCGTATGCAGTACGGTCAAACACACAAGTTCGGCAATCAATATCTGGCAAACTACGCTAATGAAGCGGCTTATCGGGAAGATACTCGCCGCCAGTCAAATGGCGAAATTTTCATGGATATTACAAAGAAATGTGCAAAAACTCGCACGCATAATGATTGGTGCGGGTACTGGCAGGGGAATAAACGGCAATCCGAAAGATTGGCGTCCTAAGTGATCACCCAGGTGCGCGCCAATCCTTCTGGCGTTCCCTGTGCTACCAATCCCTTTTTTTCTAAAATCTTCAACACGCCCAAAGCATTTCTCTGCATCTGATCAATCATTTCTGCATTAGGTTCAAGACCCTTGGCTTGCAGCATAGCTTCAGATATTTTTCTGCTAGTCATTGAACATTCGGCTTTTCTGAGAATATCCAGAACCAATCTTGGGCACTCCCCAGGTTTAAAATATTTGTTCAGCACTCTGCGTTTCTTGGCGCGAATTGAGCGCAGATCATATTCTGGTGAAAATAACTTGATAGTTGCGTCTATATGGCTTATTTCACTTAGGATTCGATCTATTTCTGATTGATATTGTTGAATAAGGCCAGACATTTCTGCGCGTTTTGCAACAAGGCCGCTTACTACGTAGGATTCGGACATTCTGCACCTGAAGGTAAAAATACAGGTGCTATATTAATGACTCGCGCGAAGAAGAGCTGTGTGCTGTTGCTACATAATAGCGGATCTCCGCCGCTTTGTAGAGATAATCCTGATATTGCTTCAGTTCTGGTCTCAAAAAATCCGGATTAATTGCACTCTCACTAATCGGCGCAAGATTCTGCTTGTATTTGAACTCCGAAGCACATACATCTGGAATGGGATTCGATCTAAGAGCATAGGAGTCAACAGGGCTTTCAATCTGTTCATAGAGAACACTCCGTCCAGCAAGCGTCTCCATAACAGCCAATCGGGTTGACTCAGGACAGCGCAGACCAAAGTACACTATTTTTACAGCACGAAAATCATGCTCATGCAAGCCAGGAGGTGATGTGACGAGTCGTACTTCTTCCTCGTAATGCCAAGGAGTGGACTTCACACCAAGGATCTGTTGAAGGATAACTACTGGCGTGACAGCACCAATGAGCTGCTCAGATCGTAGAACTGGTGCAGCATCGTTGTACTGAACATCAATACAGTAGTGTAAGTTTGGTTCAAATTCAGCCAACTTTTGCAGGTCGTAGCCTACGCAAAAGCCTCGGTGTGAACCGCCATAGTGTGCCCAAATCAGCTCATTCAACGGGTTGTAGCTGAGAGAAAAAACGCCACTCTTGTCGACGAAACTAAGTACTTCGTTCACCGCTTTAGAAAAAGCATCTAGCGCAGCAGAATTCGCCAATTCATGACTCGATATCAGCTGTTTGAACGCTGATAGCTGACCGTCTAATGCACCACGATCAAAACGACCTTCGAAAGGATCATTCAGAGTCTCTCTTGGGGCCGCAAAAAACGTGGCGTTACGCAACGATTCGAGATCTCGCTCTAGCGTACTAGAGTCACCACTTCTGTACTTAAATGCGAAGCGCAAAGGTGGCATGATCACAATGTATGACGTTGAAAGTAATTGGTAGCAAAAGCTGCACAGCAGCGGAGGAAAAGACAATACCCCGTCGCATTCATCATTGTATTAATGCCTTCAAAATTAGGATTACCATTTTCCGATAACGCTTTTTGTATACCGTTTCGCGTAATTCCCATTTCCTACGCTAATGCTGAAACACCTTTGGCACGAGCAATCATGCGTAATTGAGCGAGCAAAGCGGCAGCGTATCCATCCTTCGCGTATTCCTCGAAAGCCGTGGTGAGATATCCGTCAATCTCGTCTGGATGACTGCGGTAGTAGATTTCTTCGCTTTCATCCAATGTTTTGTAAGTACGCTTATCAGTCATTATTTTCCAGTATTTCTTGGCACTTTCGATATCTCTATGGCGACTGTTTTTATCATTGCCACATAATAAGATCCTATTTTATCAGCATCTTCATCACAAGATAGGCGAGCATCCAGTAATTGCACAACGCAATCCGATGGCCGCACAGCGGGTTAGTCAGACACTGAATAATATTACCTTCATCTTCCTGTCATAAAAATGTAACGCTTTCTTTATATGATTGCAGCATTCTTAACTGTAGATGGAGTGGTTGATGGCTGTCACCATACTCGTTGTCGAAGACGAACATGCAATTCAGGAGCTGATCGCGCTGAACTTGAAGAAAGCGGGACATATCGTTTTGTGCGCGGACGATGCCGAGCAAGCGAGGAAAATGGTCAATAACGTTTTGCCGGATTTGATTTTGCTCGACTGGATGCTGCCGGATACGAGCGGGGTAGAATTTGCGCGTAAATTGAGACGGGAAGAACGCACCAAGGCGATTCCAATCATCATGCTCACCGCGCGCGTGCAGGAAAGCGACAAAATTGCCGGACTGGAAGCCGGTGCGGATGATTACGTCACCAAGCCGTTCTCACCCCGGGAATTGCTCGCTCGCATCAAAGCCGTGCTGCGCCGCCGTTTGCCCGAGATGTCCGACGACATCATCGAGTCCGGCGGATTGAAACTGGATCCTTCGACGCACCGGGTTCATGTGCAGACCGGTGATGAACCATCAAAACCGGTGGAAATTGCGCTCGGTCCGACCGAATTCCGCCTGTTGCATTTCCTGATGGCGTACAAGGAGCGTGTGCACACCCGCGCGCAATTGCTCGACCGAGTCTGGGGCGATCATGTGTTTATCGAGGATCGCACCGTCGATGTGCATATCCGCAGACTGCGCAAGATTCTGGAAGCGGTGGGAAAAGAAAATCTGGTGCAAACCGTGCGCGGCACCGGCTACCGGTTTTCTGTCGAACATCAAGAAGAGCATGCCGAATAAATCGAATCGCACATTTACCCTTTTTTCTCAGCACCGTACAACTTAAGATCTCCAAAAAAAAGAAACCCGCAGAAGCGGGTTTCTTGCCGGCCGATCAGAGCTCAGCTTTAGAAAGCCAGCCAGCCATTCAAGTAAAACGCGTCGTTGTTCACCGCATTGCGGCCCAAGCCGTCGTAATTGTGCACGCTGCCGTTAAACTTGAAATTGTGGACGTATTGCGCTGCTAAGCGCAGGTTAACGAACGTGCTCATCACAGAAGTATTCGTTTTACCGAACGGGGTATAGCTGATTTCGGCGATAAACGCTTGGCTCAGCGGATTACCCGTGCGGCTGCCGCTGATGGGATCGCCAAAACTATAGATAACCGTATCGGCCGTTCCGGTGGTTTGGTTGTAAAACAGATTCAAGCCGTATGTTTGCTGGAACGTATATCCGGTTCTTATCCGCACAGTGTCGAGATTGCTTTTGAGTTTATCCGCGAATCCCAGTGCGGAACTGGCGTTCATATTGCGGTTTTCACGCAAATAGGTCGCGGTGAATTCATAAATGTGCACGGGGTTGGCGAGATACTGGTACGTCAGATCAAAGCCGAAGTCATCGTACCGGTCGGTGCCCGCGCCCGTGATGCGTTGCGGGTTCACATCACCGTGCAACCCATAAGCACCCACCGCGCCGTAATGACCGCTCCAGTCCTTTTGCAACGCTATCCGCCAATAAGGCGCGCCGCCGTTTAATCTAGCCTGTTCCGCATCGAACACGCTGATTCCTTTCTGGGCATTTTTCGGCAAACTGGTATAACCGCCCGCTTCGACGTACAGCATATCGTTCAGCATCATATACGCCGTCGCGCCGATCACTTGCGACCCAAGCGATTCAATTAAATTGGCGGCGGATTGCGTTGGCGCCAATGGCGACGAACTCCACGGAAATCCCCAGGTCGGCGTGGTATTCCACAGATCGGTCACGGTCGGGTTGTTATTGGCCGTCAAACCGAATACCAGTTTCTGACCGGCGACATCGGCGTGATCGGCAAAGCGGATATCGGTGTTATCCAATACGCCGATGTTTTCCACACCATCATAAGTTCCCTCGATAAACGCGCCGACCTTGGACGTCAACCGGCCTGCCAGGAAAATAGCCGCTTCATCGATCGTGCCATTATCATTCTTGCTGAAACGCGGCGCGGCGCCACCGGCTTGTGCTTCCTGCGTATGTGTATAGGAACCGCGGATCATGCCGCTCAGTGGAATGATATTGTTATTTTTACCATCGGTTTGCGTATAACCGTTGAGCTTGAAATTCCTGCCGACGGAAGTCAGGTTGGGACCGAATGATTGCACGTGGCAAGCGCTGCACGCAAAACCGGTTTGCCGCGCGAAGCTGGGTAGCGCATTGGCGCTGGAACTCACTAGGAAAAATAACAAAAAGAAAACAAACAGCGATACTGCGCTCTTAGTTACGGTCATCATTCAGCCCTATTTATATATGAAAAATAAAATTAAAAATTATTTAAAAGAATCCCTTACTTAAACTAAAATATCAACTACTCAATTCACACTATCCCATTTGATCCTGTTATTTTCTATAACATATTATTCCCAGGTATATTAACTTTTTGTGAAGTTTCATGAAAAAAATTGTGAAGTATTTAAAGATAGACAGGCGAGCAACAACAATTTAGATTAGCAACCACCACCGAGGCCGATTCCTCAATTTACCGATTAGCAAGGACTCACTATGCCGTCGCCCTTTTTCTCAAGCAGCATCACTAATACCAAGCTCACCCATGACAATTCGATTGATTCTCTGGCGGGCGGCACACGCTGGCTGAGCTCAACCATCTCATACAGCTTTCCTGCCAGTAACAGCTCACTGTATTGGTCTTCTCTTGCGAGCGGATACGGTTCCCGGTTTGGTGATGGCGAACCGTGGAGAAGCGACTTCACAACGTTAACCACGTTGGATCAAGCTGCTTTTGTCAACGCGCTGCAACAATGGGCTAACGTTGCTAACCTCAACTTTGTTCAAGTCGCGGAAACTCCCAGCAATGTGGGCGACATCCGCGCGGCCTATACCTCGGACCCCGATGAGTTGATCCTGGCTTGGGCCTATCTGCCCAGCACCGGTCCCTATGCAGGTGATATCTGGATGAATACCAATGGCTTGCTCAATTTTCAGGAATGGAATCCTGGCAATATCTCCTATGAATCTGTTTTACATGAACTCGGCCATGCCTTGGGTCTCACGCATCCTTTCACTGACCCTGACGATCCATCCAAACCGGTGCTGCCAAAGAATCAGGACAGCGTTATCCACACCATCATGAGTTATACCTACGCGGATCTGCAAGGTGTGGAAGGTAACGAATTTTCCTTTCATCCCACCACGCCGATGGTGCTTGATATCGCGGCGATACAATATTTATATGGCGCCAACACCCGTTACCATGCCGGTAACGATACCTATACCTACAACGACGCCAATATCTATCACGAGACCCTTTGGGATGCAGGCGGCGCTTCCGATACCATGCACTACGAAGGTGCAATTTCCAGTGTGATTGATTTGAATCCGGGTGATGGATCGTTCATTGGTCAGCCGGTCTACGTTCAACTCAACGGTGTCAATATCGGCCAACCGGTTCCGAATGTCTGGATCGCCAATAACGTCACGATTGAAAACGCCATCGCCGGACAAGGGAACGATATCCTGATCGGCAACAGCAGCCGCAACACCTTGGATGGCGGCGCCGGAATCGATACGGTGCAAACCGGCTCAGCGCGCAGTCAATTCACGCTGAACAAGACTTCCGGCGGCTACACCCTCACTGACAACGCCAATCCCGGCAATCAGGATACATTGACAAACATCGAGCGGATGAAATTTGCCGACGCGCATGTGGCGCTCGATCTGGACGGCCACGCCGGAGAAGTCGCCAAGCTGCTCGGCGCGGTGTTCGGCGCTGCCACCATCGCCAATCAGGATTACGCCGGTATCGGTCTGACTAAAGCCGACGAAGGATTGAGTTACGAACAACTGGCAACTTTTGCCATCGATGCAACTAAACTCACCAGTCACGATGACATCGTCACGTTGCTGTGGCAAAACTTGTTCGGCTCCGCACCCACGTTCAGCGAAAAATCTCCTTACATCAACATGCTCGACACAGGCGAAATATCAATCGGCGCACTCGCGGTACTGGCTGCGGACACCGGCATCAATGCGGAAAATATTCATCTGACAGGACTCGCGCAAACCGGACTGGCGTACACCGGTTGATGGCTAATTAGTTCAATCCGCTTGGCCCCACCCTCAAAGGATTGCCGTCGAATCCATTTGCATTAACCATTCGCACATCCAAACAGCTTCTTCCAATAACCCAGCTTTTTCTACGGTTAATCGGCAATTTGTCCGCACTGATGTTCCATGATAATGACCGGCAGCGATGATTGGCTATGCGCCATCATTTATGCCGTGAACACCGTTCAAATTTCTCTTGCAAAAAGGACAGCCAATGCCGCCAATTCCAGCAAAAAAATCCGTAACGTACAGCGATCCAATGCATGCACCGGCGATAAAAGCCGATGACAGTATCGAATTGCACTTTAAAAACGAAGTGATGGCCGGAACCGGCGATATTATCCTCAGCAACGGTTCGGATACCCGCAGAATAGCGGTCAATGACACCAACCAGATTACTTTCAGCAGCAGCAAATTATTCGGTAATTCCGTCATCATCAACCCGGCACAAGACTTGATTCCGAATACCCATTACAGCATCCGGATGGACAGCGGCGTTATCCAGGATATGGCCGGGAATGTGAATAACAGTATCGATGATCCTGACACATTGAGTTTTAATACTACGGACTCCACGCCATTACTCCGCTACAGCAATATCGGTAATATCGGCTATAGCCCGTTCGACTCAGACTTATCCGCACCCGCTGAGTTGACTGCTGATGAAGATATATGGCTCGATTTTGACGAGCGTATGATCCCGGGCAGCGGCAATATCATTCTCAGCAATGGCTCGGATACACGCACAATCGATATCACCGATGCAAGCCAAGTGACATTTAGCGATTATGACGGCTTTGTTACCATCAACCCGGCAGCTGATTTGATTCCCAACACGCACTATCACATTCAAATCCCCGCTGGAACTGTTACCGATACGTCAGGCAATGCCTATGCAGGCAATGTTGATTCAAATGCGCTCGATTTTACTGTCAGTTCTACCGCCCCGTCACTCTGGTGGAGCTATTTATCGAGCGACTCAACATTGAAAGTGGATAGCGGCATTACCTTTTATTTTAATGAAGCAATAAAAGCCGGTAGTGGTTACATCATAATCAGCAATGGCTCGGATACCCGCGCGATTGACATCACCGATACCAGTCAAGTGGAATTTACCAATTCTTTTTCCAACGCCACATCACCATTAAACCATCCGCGGATCTTATTCCAGGCACCTCATACACAGTTCAAATGACTGCGGGCGTGCTGACGGATGACGCCGGTCATGCATTTGATGGGATTGAATCGAATACCATGAATTTCAAGGCGATTGCATCCAATCCATGGTTGAACAGTATTAACTGGGTTAATCTGTATGCGCCGATGGAAGAAATCAGTCTCAAGGTTGATGACAGCATCGTCCTGCAATTCGATGAAAAAGTATTACCCGGTAACGGCGAGATCGTCATCAGTAATGGCATCGATACGCGTGCAATCGATATTCACGACAACAGCCAAGTAGCATTCGATGATTATGGTCAGGTATTCGTCAAACCATTACAAAATTGGGTTCTCGATACTCACTACACTATCCGGATAGCGGCTGGTGTCGTTATGGATAGCAGCGGCAATGCTTTTGCAGGTTCCGATGATCCATCCGGACTCAGTTTCACGCCGGTTGAATCCAATCCCACATTGAGTGGGACCAATTTTATGGCAAGCGACGGTGAGCCATTCGTGCCCGTCAGTTTTCTCTGGAGTGAACAACTGCTTCTTCGCACCGATAGTGGTATTCAATTGCAGTTTGACGAACCAGTGACGGCAGGTAACGGCAAGATTACGATCAGCAGTGACACGGACACCCGCATTATCGATATTCATGATACCAATCAAGTGAAATTCCATGAGTATGGCGATATGGTCATCAGCCCGTTAGAAAATTTGCTGCCGCATACTCATTATCACATCGAGATTGCAAGTGGGGTCATCACGGATACCGCCGGTAATCCTTACGAGGGCATCCATGATACAACCGCCCTGGAATTCACCACAACGGATGCTTATTTCATCACCATGACAGGTGTTGGTTCATCGGGCATCATAGGCTCCTAGATCAAACAGAACGTCCGTCCAGAAAATACTGCGCTGGTGATTTATCGCTTTTACGGGTTCGGACGCTTTATTTTCTGGCGCATCGCACGAAAATCCAGTTAAATCGGGTGCTTTGGTGTTCGCACGCGGCTTTTGACTTCATTACCAATCTTTGTTACTTTCCTGCGCGAACCTGGGAGATTTGCTTTCTCAGCGCTCCGGTAAAACATGAGGAATGACATGCACGAAGAAACCGTAATGCACGGCCTGAAGGCCAAAGGATTAAAAAAAGGATCGGTATCCAAATCGGCGGCCGTTACCATCGGGCTCGCCGCTACCGCACCGGCCTACTCGTTAACCGGCGCGTTGGGATATGGCGCTTCCCAGAGCGGTTATCAGCTACCGATCGTATTTATTTTATCGGTGATTCCCATGTTCTTTGTGGCACTGTCTTATAAGCACCTGACCACTTCCGCGCCCGATTCCGGAACCGTATTTACCTGGGGAACCAAAGCGATCGGCCCGCGTTTCGGCTGGTTTGGCGGCTGGGCGTTGTTATTGGCAAGCGTGCTGGCAGGCGTTGCAGCGACACAGATCATCGTCGATGCACTGGCCATCATTCTGAATATGGCGGAAACACCGTTATGGTTTCACTTTGGCGTAGCGATCTTATTTATCTTGAGCACGACCTATCTGACTGCACTCGGCGCCGAGGAATCATCACGCACCACCATGATCCTGACGATGACGCAATACGGCGGACTTATCGCTCTCGCCGCGGTGTTGTACATACAAGTTCTGCAAGGCAATGCCGTGCACACGGCCGAGCCTCTGTCACTCGAATGGTTTAATCCGTTTGCCATTTCATCGTTTCATGCATTCCTGAATGGATTCCTAGTGGCATTATTTATTTTTTGGGGATTTGACGCATCGCTGGCCATGTCTGAAGAAACCAGCGGCAGCGCCGAGCAGGCGGGACGTAGCGGTATCATTGCCATGATTATCACGGTTGTCACCTATGTCGTTTTCGCTACCGCGGCCCTGGCATACGCGGGCATTGATGCGCATGACAATTCGAGTCTGACTTTCAAGGATAATATCGATTCGATCATTACGGTTCTGGCAACCAGCATGATTGGAGCCAAAGGGGCATTTGTTGCGGCGCTGATCATTGCAATCTCGGCTTTTTCAGCCACCATGTCGACGATCATGCCAGCCGCACGTGCTGCGCTGGCCATGGCGACCTATCGCGCCATTCCGCGCAAATTCTCTTCCATCAATGAGGCAACGCAAACACCCAAATTTGCCACCTGGACGATCGGTTTGATGACGCTGGTTATCTATATCACGTTGAGTCTCATTAGCGAATCAATCGTCAAGGATTCGATCCATAGTGTCAGTATCGCGGTATGTACTTACTACACCGTGGCTGCGTTGTCCTGTGTGCTGTATTTTCACCGTACCGCATTCAACCATTGGCATACCACCATTTCTCAGGTCATTCTCCCTTCGATTGCCGCCATCATTCTAATTGCAGTGGGCATCATTCAGGCATGGAACATGATGGATCCGAATTATGGGTCGAGTGGATCAATTGCGGGAGTTGGTACCGTATTCTTGATTGGCGTGGTCGCGCTACTTTTTGGTGTTCCGCTCATGGCATTGTGGAATTTACGAGAACCCAGATTTTTTCGCGGAGAAACTTTACCGCTTGAGCGAGCGCACATGGTACCCGATAACGGAGAACAAAATGTGCTCAATACCCGCGCTGCTCACATTAGGACAACTGCAAAGAAATAAACTTACTTGTCATACCATCGATGAAAAAACATGGTTGATATTTTTGCTGGACAGTTTACTCAGAACATTAACTGAGTATTTTTATCCAGTTACAGATCTATCAGTGTGTATTTCCTTTCTAAATCGATTTATCTTTCTCAAGAGGAAAGCCCGCATCGCGTAGTGCTCTCATCCCTCCTTGCATCGACTGGACATTGCCATACCCCATTTGTTGCAATGCATCCGCCACCAAGATCGAGCGGTAACCGCCGCCACAATACAACACGATAAGCGCCTGCTTATCCGGTACTACTGTTTCAATATCACGTTCAATAATCCCTTTCCCAAGATGACGAGCACCCGCAGCATGATCTATCCAGAATTCATGATCTTCCCGCACATCAATAAAATGAAATTGTTCACCGCGTGCCAGCCGTGCTTGAACATCCGCCACAGTAGATTCCTTCACTCGCTGTTTGGCTTGTTCCACTAATTGTAAGAATCCTGGATTATGCTTCATACGTTCCCCTTTTTTGTTGATACACTCTATCGTGACCGAATTTGCTCGGTCTATGAATGTATCAAAGTTCTTATTTCGGGTCAAAACGCGATAGACGAAATACTAGAATTCGCACTAACGATTGATTCTCTTGCTCCTAGCCACTTGCAACGATCAATTCACTTAATCTATTGCAACTATAAACCATGAGCGATCGCAAGCGCGATTTTTGACGATCAGAGCACTACATAGACATGAGTGCAAAATACAAGGCACTGAAACAGAAAAAAGGAAATAAAAAACCGGTACACCGGCTGTCTTTCGACAGTGGTGTACCGGTGTTGATACTTAACTTCTCTTACAGTTTGGTAAAGACTGGAATTACCGCGCCAGCAATACTGTTGATATAACGATTGCCTGCTTCATCCCAGGTCATCAACAATCCGCCAAAACGGCTTTCAGGGTCACCCAACAGTGCCATCAAACGTTGCACTTCCCACAACGCATCTTTGGCTTCCATCTTAACTTCACGGGTTTCTCCAGGTTGAACGCCTCTGTCATCATCCATCGATAAGCCGGTTGCTACCAGTTCTCTTGGATAGTCAGGATCCAGGTGTTTGCGGCCCAGTTCGTTCACAAAGCGTACGCCCGCTGTCGTGAATTCACCAATGTTAACCGCTGTGTCACCGTTGTTGGTGATTTCCATCGTTACACGCAGTGCACGGCCAGGTACGTCGTAGTTAGCATGTGTTACTTTGATTGCAACTGGGTTCGGTGCAATCGGTAACGGTGCTACTTTCGATTCGCCAGCTTGGATCGGTACTGTGTATGGGTGTACGCTTTCGGTGTAACGATAGCCGCCCCAAACAATCGCGCAGGTCAGTATTGCAACTGCCAGACCTACTTTTCTGTCCGTTGGGGAGGTTAACAGTTCGTCACCATACGCCAGCAATACGCGGCTACGTGGCAGGAACATCGGTTTCGCTACAAAGTAGCCAATCCAGAAGCAGCCTAAGCCTAACCATACGATGTGCCAGAATATACCGTTGCTGAAGTTGAATGTTTCCAGGTCGATGGTTTTACCAGTCAGTGTGGTTACTGGGTTGGTAAAGTCATCCCAGCTGCCGGAGATGTTCATCCATGAGGCTGGACCTGCAATAGGACCTGCATCTTTGATGTTTACCATCGCGTGCATGTGGTGACGTCCTGGAATACGGGCTTTCAGTCTGACTTCAAATGCATAGTCACGGCCAATTTCCAGAGGACCTGAAATAAACGTTGGTTCGCCGTTCAGTTTGGTGCTTAAACGTACAAACACCGGGCTTGGGCTACCTACGTTAAAGAAGGCGCGGGTTGGTTTACCTACCGCACGTGGCCAGTCTTCAGCTAAGTGAAAGTTACCAGTCATCGTCGCAATGTCGTTGACTTTGGTGACTTTCGGTTGCCATTTCAAGTCGTACCATTGAATACTACGCATACGCAGGAACGGTTCTTGTGAGCGTTCACCGTGTGCCGCTGCTGTCTTAACATCTAACGTCAGCGTCATCGCCAGCGATGCCGCTCCAATCGCTGCTCCATACAGGCCTAATACGCCCAGTTTAAATATGCTTCTTATATTCATTATCTAATCCCCTGTGCAAAGCCTTTTTCACCAAACGCGGTTACGTCGTTCTTCATTGAGATGCGTCCTCTTTCTCCTTTAACATAGTAGAAAGCGGTGCAGTACAGTTTGCCAAAGTACCACCATACGCAGAACATCAGCATAGATACGAACGCTGCGAAGAACGCTGCAATCACTGTGGTGTGTCCACCAAAGGTGCGCAGTGAGCCTTGCTCAATCAGGCGAACATATTCAGGTGTACCGGTACGTACGTACAGGAAACCTGTGTAGTCAGCTACTGATAACAGTACGCCTTCTACAACCACTGGTAAGTGGGTTGGGCCAAATATCGGCCAGTTGCCTGGGTAGAAGAATAATCCAAAGAAGCCGCCGCCTAACAGTGCTGTGATCAGCCAGTTACCGGTCAGCAACATGATTGTATCCATCATCAATGCACCTGGAATCATGGTCGATGGCAGTACAAAGTTGATCGGATAGTGTGACCACCAGTAGAAGCCCCAGTAACGGGTCAGCCATTCACCTACTAACAGGCATACGATACAGAGTGTCGCGCCAAATGGCAGGCGATAGTTTACCCACAGGTAATACATCAGTGCTGCACAGTACATGATACCTACAATCGGTGTTACTACAGGCCACCATTGACGGTCTTTCCAATCCAACCAGAAATCCCAGTCTCCTGCTAACAGCATGAAGTGCATGTGATAGGTTCCTACCAGCAATATACACAGAATCGGAAAATATACCGCATCTATGTATCTGGACATCTTGACCGCTTCCGGCACCATCTTGGCCGCTGCTAAAATTTCGTCTGTTCTACTCACTAGACCCTCCCTTCTTCATTTCGTGTGATATTAAATTATGAAAACTTGACGATTCCCTTGCTTCTTTTTGTCGTCTGCTTATTGCTCGTTTTCATTACTGCATAGTAACTTAAGTCTTCTTATCCTTCCGCCCGTATCACAGGCGGGAAGGATGTGCTGCATTCAGAATTAAGGAACGATACGGTTGTTCAGAATGTCTCTGCTTGAGCCGTTCCAGGTTACATCAGTCAGGTTCGAGTAACGGGTGATGATTTGTGCTGCAATACCGCCCGAGAATAAACCTGCCCAGCCCAGAATCACAAAGCCCCAGTGCAGTGGCGCGCTGAACAGTTCTTCCATGAACCAGAATGCGTGACCCCATTCGTTCAAACCTACGTTTGGCAGAATCATCAATGGGCCAGCAATTGCCATAACCAATGGGAATGATGTGCCGCGGCTGTACAGTGGCAGACGGGTCATCGCGTACAGGTATGATGCTACGCCACACACGATGTACATTGGGAATGAACCGTAGAACACGACTACGTGACTTGGGGTGAAGCTGGTGTCACGAATAATCACTTGGTGCCAGGATGCGTCTTGTTCGGTGAAGAAGCTGCCGCCCCAGTAAACACCAAACAGATACACGCCCAGCCACATCATCCAGTAGAAATAACGTTTGATTTCCAGCTTGGTGTCTAAGTTGTCCAGTTGTTCTTTGGTGTCACGGGTTTTCAGGATCCAACCCCAGGTTACTAACGCAAACAAAGGCATCAGGGTCATGTGTACGCGCCACAGGCCCATCCATACTTTGTCAAATTCCGGTTCCATCGAGTCCATACCGTGTGAGTATGCAAACGTTCTTTGGTACCAGATCCAGAATATCGCTACCAACAGCATTGTTAACATGCCCAGTTTGTAGTACTTCGAGTCGTACCACAGTGACATGTCATAGCTTGCGCTTGATGCACTTGACGTGCCGTAAGTTGTTGCCATGTTTCTACCTCCTAACTGTTAATCAAAACTACTTCTCGTTCTTTTACTCTTCTACTTCTAATACTAATTAATTAGTACTGCTTTTATCTCGGCAGTTAAATTAACCTATTTTCTACCCTTAATTTAACCACACCTCTCAGGCTAGTCGACCTTACCCCTCAAAGTCAAGTCATTTGTCATAAAATCTCCTCCCTCCCCCAAGGGATTTAATCCCCTACCCCTCTCATTTCCCCTTTATCTACAAGGATTAATTATCAGTACCCCACACACTGAAGATTTTAGAAAAATTTCTTGGCTTTCGACCGGGGTCATGCCAAGTTATTGTCAATTTTCACCACTCGCGCCAACCGCACATAAGAGGAAAATAAATTCCCAATTTTATGGGACGTGAATCGATTTGACGCATCAGTTTGGCGTATTGATTGAGCTGATGCTGGTAACGCATTTGTTCGCGATCAAGGAAATCCGCTAATGCCGAGCCTTCATGACTGCTTGTTTTGTAATCTATAATCCAGCGAGTACCGTTGGCATCACAGAATGTTCTATCAATTATCCAGCTCATTACTTTATCGTTGACGATACCGCTGATTCTCAATTCATTCTGTGCGAATGGCTGAGACCCCAAAATCCATTGTCCACGCTCGTCTTGAATTGCATTCGTTAAGGCCAGAATAATCCGTTCAACCGCACAAACCATGGCCTGATCATCTCCACTTATCCCGCTCGCAATTAAATTCCATGTGAATTGTTCACGCATTCCCTGAATACGCGCCGCATTCCAGTTATACATTTCATCTTCGGCAATTTTCTGCAGCCAACGGTGCACCACATTACCCACATGCCTGGCCATTTCGCTAGCCCAAGAAAATTCTATTTCTTCCTGAATTTGTTTTTTATCGCGGAATTCTTGCCATGTAACCGATTCCGGCGCATCCGGCAATACCCAGTTTGTTTTCAATCGCAAAATACTCTGGCTGACGACGGTTGCACTAATCGTATTGTTTGTTCTATTTTCTGATTGATGATTCAATGACATGGCATCATCCGTTGCCGCAGCGCTATAGATCGGCTGCACAATCGGCCACAACCGCTGCAGCAATGAACCTTGCAGTGGTTTCAATGGCGCCGCATTGCCATGATCATCCGAAGCCCCATTGACATGACCGAGCAGGTGTAAAAATTTTTTGGCGCGCGTAGCAGCTACGTACAATAAGCGATCGGTTTCAAATTGCGCCTTGTCCCGATCCAGTTTCTCCACCCACGTATAGATCGGATCAACGCCTAAGCCCGTTTCCTGAATCGGTGCAAGCAATAAATCCGGTATCGCCGCGCTCTTTTCTCCTGCGATTTGACTGTGCGGTTGTTCGATCCACCTCAACAGCTGTTTGTCATGATTACGGGAGGTTCGACCCAAACCAGGCACAATCACCGTATCAAACTCCAACCCCTTGGCTTTATGAATTGTCATAATCTGCAAAGTCTCATCAGCCTCCAGATCAGGTGATGCATACAATGCAACCAATCCTTTCTCGAAGCTTGCCAGATCCTGGATATCGCCAGCTACCTCCTGACTTTCAAGGTAATCCAGATAAATCATTGCATCATCCAGAGTATTGGCAACACCGGCACTACCGGTTGATGACGCATTAATGTACTCCGATCCTCCTAAGACATGCCAAGCTGCTTCGATTGTCACACGCAACGTCTGGCGCCGCCGGTTGATCATGCAAGGACTCAATATTTCCTTGATTCGGCGCAAGCGCACACTTGCATCGGCCGAAATACCCTGCCAACGGTTCTCATCGCAAATCAATCCCCACAAGGTGATTTCTTTGCTCATGACATTGAGATTTTTCTCAGTCAATGCCGAAATATCCCTGAGCATCAGACCGCACCACGGTGCACGCAACAGTGCGAACCATGCCACATAATCGGCCGAATTCATTAAAGCGCGGGTTAACGCCAGTAAGTCCTGTACTACAGGCTTATGACGCAACAATTCGATATCGATAGCACGAAAGCGCAGACCGGCTGCTTTGATTTGCTCAACTATTTCAGTCAAATGGCTACGATTGCGCACTAATATTGCAATAGTTCCGTCCGGATGATCATGCCGTGTGCGCAGGATAATCTCGACAACTTGCTGGGCCTCTGCTGCATCATTTCTTTCCAGAAAAGGATAAATATTCACCGCATGATCCGTCAGCATGCCACGTGTAGCAACTGAAGGCGTATACACCACTGCGCCCGTCGCAATATCTTCGCATTCCGGCATGATGTGGGCAAAAGTGGCATTGACCCAATCCATGATGCCTTGTTGCGAGCGGAAATTGGCGTTGAGTGTAAGCGGTTGCAAAATCAGCGTACCGATCCCTGCATTTCGCGCTTGCAAAAAGAGCCCTACTTCCGCTTCACGGAAACGGTAAATGGATTGCATCGGGTCGCCGACGGCAAAAAAACTACGCCCATCACCCGCTTCCCACCCGGCAACAAGTTTTTCGATCAAGGCAAACTGACTGATGGAAATATCCTGAAATTCGTCAATCATTAAGTGCTTGATGCGGTAATCCAATGCCAATGCAAGATCGGTTGGCGATTCGGCATCACCCAGCGCCAGCAATGCACGCTGCGCCACTTCGGCAAAATCGACTTTGCCATTGATTTGAAAAATAACTTTAAGTTGCGCCACGGCAAAGGGTAACAATCGCGTAATCGCACCCAGTATTTCCCACTGCTTACCGGAATAATACGGTGGCGGCAGTTGACGTATATCGTGTAATACTTCGCGCAGAACGTCATATGGTGACAGTGAATTGATCAAATTCTGCAGACGGTTTTTCCATGCCTTGGCTTCATCTTTCTCAGCTTTGGTATTACCCGATGGGAACCCCTCTTTCTCGGAAATTCTTTTACGCCAATCACCCTTTTGCGTCAGCAATAATTCAGCAATGCTCCGCCAATGTTCAACATCTGCTATTGATAATACATCCAATTGATCACAAAGTTCGGTTTCAGGCGATTTGCCGGATGCGTTAAGATTCGTGGCGGCATAGCGCAATAATGCCAGCAACTCATTGTGCAGCGCCTCTGGGAATAGCCGGAAAACAAATTGCAATGCATGATTACGGGAATTTTGCAGCGACAATTCCAGTTCTTCACGCGCTTTTCCATGCAAATGGCGCAACCAATGATCGCGCCGCGCCAGCATATCGGCCAGCAATGCTTCAATCCGCGCCATATCGTTGTCCAAATGCTCGAGCAAGCGCTCAACGTCGTGTGCAATCGTATGATTTTGCTCAACGGAAGCCAGCGTAGCGCGCGCCGCTTCCAAATAATAATCCGCAGCATCCTCAATGGTCTCGGGTTGCGCGCCAAATTCCGACAATATCGGCATTTGCCGTGTCAATGCCGCGCACAGCGAATCAATGGTCTGTATCCGCAACCGCTCGGGATTCTCGGCGATATGCCAACCGGCCTGCCGATTCCGTTGCAACACGGCTACCGACAATTCACGATTCAGTTGTTCATGCGCAGTTCCGGTATCGAGAGGTTCATCATCAATTTCCAGCGCGGCCAGAACCCGCGCACGCATTTCCGCCGCTGCTTTCCGGGTGAACGTAATCGCTACGATCTCTTCCGGCGCATCGGCACAAGCCAGCAATTTGAGATAGCGTTGAATCAGCAGCGCGGTTTTACCCGAACCCGCCGGTGCTTGCACGATAAATGATTGGGCTGGATCCAGTGCGCAGAGGCGTTCATCGGCATCGGGGATAGGTACGGAATCAGTCATTTTCACTACCCTGCGTAATCGCATGCTCGCCAATCCGCTCGTGAATCCGGCAAAACAATTGCAGGTCGCAGTATTCGCATGTAACCGGATACTGTTTGGGGTCCACTTTGGCATCGCCACTGCAGAAACCCGCCGCCAGATTCGTCAAATGCTGCCGCCACGCTGCAATCAGATCTTCCCATGTGGCAAATTGCTTACATCCATTCACTTGCGAAAAAGCTTTCACACCAGGCAACAGCTCCGGATCTCGCACAATCGCCGCGAACCCCATTTCACCTCGCTTCACTGCGGCAAATGCAACGCCCACGGCATCCTGCTGCGCTTTTGTCATCACCAGATACAAAGGCAGTTGCGGTTCGTCCGGACGTTCGCCAATCATGCTTTGAGCCGTCTGTTTTCTGGTCTTGTAATCGATGATGATATGTTGACCGCCGGTCAATTCGTCAACCCGGTCGAGACGGGCATTCAAGACCAGATCACCCACCTGGATGGAAAGTTTTTCCTCGACTGCAATCACGGTGAAATGATCCCGTTTCTTTTCTTCGTTCAACCATTCGCGCACCAAACGCACCAAGCGCCGTTGTTCGATCTGCGCAAAACGCTTTGAAAGCGCCATCGGTCTTGCTTGCTGCATCTCCGCAACAGCTTCTTTGGCAATGCGCTCCAGCATGCCATCGAGATCATAATCAGCCATGGCCTCCAGCGCTTCCTTGGTTTTCAATTGCCGCCAAAGGTGCGCCAAAACTTGATGCACCAGCACTCCCCGTTCCATTGCATTTAAACCGGTATGCGGCACCTCCAGATTTACGATACGCAACCGGTGCCTGGCCCAGGCACGAAATGGGCAAGCGGCATAATCCTTGAGCACCGATGTGCCGCCTTTAATGCCCTGTCCGGCCACCTCCGTATCCAGTGGCGGCGCTTGATCGTCCTCGATCCGCTCCAACTCACATGATTGGATAATCCGGTCGCGATGCTGTTCCAGCGCGAGAAAAACCGGTTTACTTGCCGTTATCGATTGAATCAGCGGGCTGGGTTTTAATTCGTGCCCGTCACGATCGTCACTGAATTTGGGATAACTCAGAATGACTTCTCCAGCCGCGGACAACCATCCCTGCGTCAATCGCCGGCAATAGGCCAATGATTCCTGCACGGAGCCCAGCGGCAATTGCGCATTGCGTTGCAATTCCAACGGCAGAAACGGATTTGGGCGAGCACGTAACGGCCATTGCTCGTCTGACAACCCCATGACCCATAGATGATCAAATTCCATTCCCGCCGCCTCCAGCACACCCAGAATTTGGATCGGCACATCCGGTGTTTCAGGCTGAAACAAAGTATCGCTTGCGATTCGTTTTAAACGGCCAATCGCTTCAGTGAAGCTCGTTTTAGCAACGACATGATCCAGCGTGGCAAAATCTGCAACGAGCGCATGCCATTTCTCGAATGTCTGATACTCAATGGAATCCAGGCTGCGTTCTCCGGGAAACCCCACAATCTCCAGAACTTTCAGGAAAACTTGAGCAAAAATGGAGTGGCTTCCGGATTGGGGTAGCTGGGTTTGACGGAATTCCATCAATGCGGACAAACACCGGAGTAAAACCGGACAGCTCGTTTGTCCGCCTGCTTGTGTCGCAAGCGCGAATAGACGTTCCAATGTGATCATCGGCTCGGCATTGCGGCGAATGCGCGCATCCAGCAATGCACGCTGTTCCATCTCGGCTTTGCCGCCTGCCAGAAAAGGGGATCGCAACCAGTGACTCACACGGTGAAACGCTAGCGACTGATCCAACAAAGCCAGACTCACCAAAGCCCCATCGATTAATGGATAAGCCGTTAGCGCCAAACCCAAAGACACATTGAATGGCGCCACCGGCCGGGTTGCACCTGGCAAAGCAAAACGGATATCCGGATGCATCACCGTAGCGAAAGTACGCATCAGCATGTTGCGATAACTGGATAATGCCGGTACGACGATACCGACTCGGACAGCATGATCCGCTCCGGCTATTTTGGATCGCGCCCACAGAGCCGCCTGATGAATCTCGTCACGGCTGCCGGGATATTCCATACGGCGCATTGCGCCACAAGATTGCGGGGATTGCACCGGTAAAGCGGCAACTGATATCTCACAACCGGCTGCGGCCAGTTTTCTTAAAAAAGCATTTTGTTGCGGCGTAAAAATATCAAAGCCACAACAAATGAGTGACGGCGGTTTTTTTATATCGAAGGATTCATACTGTTCAGTAATCAGATCCGTAATGCGCGCGCGATCCGTCTGCCCATTACGCTTCGTTATTTCCTGATACGCCGAAGCCCAATCGAGAAACGCTCTACCATCCTCATTGGGATAACCATCACCCAGATGATCCGTGATTTGCCAGGCATGCGCCAGTTGCCAGGCTTCCCGAGCCAATTGCGCTGTTTGTGCAATCCTCAGTAACGTTTTTCCAGTTACTGAGGATCGAATGATCGATTCCCATAGCACCTGTTCCTGCGCGGCCGACAGTAACAAGGGCAATCTGAGCGATTGCGCGGCATAGAGCGCATCAAGGTAAATACGCTCAATCAAAGCAGTCAAAGGCAAGACATCAACCGAATACCAAACCGCCATGTTACGGCCGATTTGGTCTTGATCGAATTTCTCTTTAAGCGCTAATGCAAGCCTCCGGTTCGGTGTAACAACCGTAGCTCCGGCATCGATGCGCTTAAAAACCTCAGTAAGGGGGACTTGCGGGAATTGCGAGGAATCAGACATGCGGTATCAGATTACCGCCATTTCTGTTTAGCGCTTCAGATGATCCAGCTTATCTTTAACACTAGCCCAATCATCCGCGTCAGGCAATGGGTCTTTTTTCTCGATAATCGGACGCCACTTTTTAGACAAATCCGCATTCAGATCGATGAAATGTACTTGTTCATCAGGCACGTCATCTTCCGCATAAATCGCTTCCACCGGACATTCCGCGACACACAATGTGCAATCGATACACTCATCGGGATCGATAACTAAAAAATTGGGGCCTTCACGAAAACAATCCACCGGGCACACATCCACACAATCTGTATATTTGCATTTAATGCAATTTTCAGTTACTACATAAGCCATAACAACTCTTCCTTGCTTGACACTTTTATAGAATTTCGCATTTTAACAGAATTCTGATAAACAACGCCATCCTCGAAAACGATGTTCATTAACGTCGCCCATATTAATCTCATCGATTCATTCAAGAAATAGATATTTCTTGGCGAAACATCGCTATCGCACAGTTGCCGCAATTTATTACTAGACTAAATCCGATTAACTCGGTTAAGGTGCTAAAAGGTGCCACACTTCATTAACAAACAAATCCAGTAAACTAAAAATAAAAGTCCGTTCATCAGCATGTGTTTTTCAGCAGAAGCCAGTTTTATTGTCAGCGGGACTCTTTTTGTTGTCGGTATAACCACCATCCGGAAAACCGTTTATTCCAAAGATCTTCCAGTAGCCTTGATTCCGCTCATTTTTGCTACTCAGCAGCTGGTGGAAGGATTGCTCTGGCTCTCTCTATCCCATAACGGCACTGCACAATCGCAATTCTGGTTGAGTAATATTTTTGGCGTGTTCATCGGCATTATCTGGCCGCTGTTCGCGCCTTTCGCCGTTTACCAAGCGGAAACCGACAGCATTCGCAAAAAAATCATCGCTTGCACCGGTATAGCGGGCCTTGGACTTGCGGTCTATACTGCCGCTGGCCTGGTCAACGAACCGATCGCCGCGGAAATTATCCATCACAGCATCCACTACAAACACCACGTCGGTAGCCACCAGTTGGTTATTACTTTATATTTGCTGGCTACTTGCGCACCGTTCATTTTTTCCAGCTATAAACATCTATATTCTGCCGGCATCATCATCACCATCGGGTTCTTCGTCGCTTATTTCACTTATCTCGAAACTTTTGCCTCGGTTTGGTGTTTTTTCGCGGCGATCGCCAGTGCGCTTATTTATTTTTACTTTGCACATCGCATTAAAAAACCGCTAATTCCCATATCCTAGCATGCACTCCTATACACAGAACCGCGGCTTTTCTATAAAAAACAATTGCTTCACATTCCAGTCTGTCAGTAAAATCCAGATTTAAACCCAATAATTTTTATCATCATGCGCATCTCTCGAATTTATTATAAAGCTGCGTTCATCTGCCTGCTGTTCTTATCACCTATGGCACAAGCGAATTCCGTGGCTTGTTTCACCAGCAGCATGGGGCAATTTTGTATCGAGCTTTTTGAAACACAGACACCAATTACTACCGCAAACTTTCTCAAGTACATCGATAGCGATGCTTATACAAACGGAATTTTTCATCGCAGCATTCCCGGCTTTGTTATCCAAGGCGGCGGCTTCAAGGTTGTCGATGGCACCAGCGGAGAATCGCTGGTAGCTGTCAATACCTTTTCTCCGATTATTAATGAATTCAAGATTTCCAATACGCGCGGCACAGTCGCCATGGCAAAACTGGGCGGTAACCCCAACAGTGCAACCAGCCAATGGTTCGTCAATCTGGCTGACAATTCCGCCAATCTGGATTATCAGAATGGCGGCTTTACGGTATTCGGGCGCGTTATTTTCGATGGCATGACCGTTTTCGATGCGATTGCAAAGCTGCCCGTAAGAAACCTGGGAGGCAGTCTTACTAACGCACCGCTCAAAGATTTTGACGGCGTTCACGCCGCACTGAGCAATCTGGTAAAGATCGATCGCGTGGAAGTCACGGATGCAACCGGTATATTCAGTGACAGTAATTTAAGTTTTGCCGTGGATATCGGAACCGGTCAGATGTATCACGTCAGCCTGCAGCTGGTCAGCGACAACCCTTCTTACGTGTTTCAACTCGATCCGGCTAGTGTTGTGCCCTTGTCCGTCAGTCCCGGCAATATCGCCACGCTCTCAAACAGTACTAGCCAGTTGCAGATCCCGTCGGTTATGATCGGTGCTTCTTCTGTGGTTAAAAATGTTGTGCTGCAATTGACGGACGCTGAATTATACAAATTCACTTTGTTAAGCTTTGAATAAAAATCAGGTTGCTGCACCGCCACTCGAATCCAGCCTGCTCAATCCGGTAGACCGCACTTCATGAAAAAACCAGTCAGCCGGATCCTGCTCATCAACGATGAGAAATTGATTCTGAAAGAATTCACCAAAGGGCTGAACGCTGCCGCCAAATCGATGGAGAATCCCTTGGGCATCGTATTCTCCGGCGTCACTACGGCCCAAGAAGCGCTCCAATCCATTGAACAAGATGGCGATATTCAGGGGTTGGTGGTCGATGACCGGCTCTATACCTTAAAGCATCAAGGTAAACATGCACGCGATCTCGATCTGCAAATGACCGCGCTTGAGCTGGTGCAGAAAATCACCCATTTTCGCCCCGAACTCAATATTTACATCCTGATCGCGCAAGAACAAGAGGATGAGGTTGTCGATGCACTTTTTTCCGAAACGGTCGATGGGTATTTTTACCGCGAAGAACGCGATTACCGTGGCATGTACCGCATTCTGAATGCCCAGTTGCAGGAAAAAGCGCGCACGCCTTTCTATGACCAACTCAAGCATTATGTGCTGATGGCCAAGGATGCCTGGCATACGCCGGGGCACTCCTCCGGTGACTCCTTGCGCGACAGTCCCTGGGTCAGCGATTTTTATGAATTCATCGGTGAGCATATCTTCCGCGCGGATCTATCGGTCTCGGTGCCGATGCTGGATTCCTTGATGGAACCCGCCGGGGTGATCGCGGAAGCGCAGAAAATTGCCGCCAAAGCTTTTGGCGCGCGCCGGACATTTTTTGCCACAAATGGTACTTCGACGGCCAATAAGGTCATTTTCCAAACGCTGCTGGCTCCCGGCAACAAGTTGTTGCTGGATCGCAATTGCCATAAGTCCGTGCATCATGGCGTAGTGTTGTCCGGTGCGCACCCGGTTTATCTGGATTCTTCCGTCAATAAGAAATTCAATATTTACGGGCCGGTAGCCAAGCAAACTCTGTTCAAGGCGATTGAAGAACACAGCGATGCGCAGGCGCTGATCTTAACCAACTGCACCTACGATGGCTTACGTTATGACTTACCGCCGATTATTGAAGCGGCGCATGCCAAAGGGATTAAAGTAATCATCGACGAAGCTTGGTATGGTTTTGCCCGGTTCCATCCGGCTTTCCGTCCTACTGCATTGGAAGCCGGTGCGGATTATGCCACCCAAAGCACGCACAAGGTACTATCGGCGTTCTCACAATCCAGCATGATTCATGTCAACGATCCCGATTTCAACGAACATTTGTTCCGCGAAAACTTCAACATGCATACTTCCACGAGTCCGCAGTACAGCATGATTGCGAGTCTCGATGTGGCGCGAAAGCAGGCTATGCTGGAGGGATATAAACTGCTGTCACGCACATTGGAACTGGCGCAAGAAATACGCGCGCAAATCAATTCCACCGGCGTATTTCAGGTTCTGGAACTGCCCGATCTGCTACCGGATGAAATCAAACTCGATGACATTCAACTCGATCCCACCAAAGTAACGGTGGATATTTCGCGTTGTGGATTCACCGTTGAAGAATTAATCCGGGAATTATTTGAGCGCTTCAATATCCAGGTGGAAAAATCCACTTTCAACACGCTCACTCTGCTGCTTACCATCGGCACCACCCGCAGCAAAGTATCGCGGTTATACGATGCCTTGATGCGCATTTCCCGTGAAAACCGCGCGCCGCAACGGCTTTATCAAACGGCAGAGATTCCACGGTTCACCGAGTTGAAGTATCTCCCGCGTGACGCATTTTATTGTGGAGGTGAACTGATGCCGCTATTGGATGAACAAGACAAGGTCAATTCAAGTCTTAATGGCCGGGTATGCGCGGATCAGATCACGCCTTACCCGCCCGGTATTCCTGTGCTGGTTCCCGGGCAAGTGATTACTCAGGCTATCACACAATATTTGATCAGTATGTTACGTTCGCAAAAACACATCGAAGTGCATGGCATAGTCTTCGATGGCTATTTGCCGTGCTTAAGGCTATTGACTAATGCTGAAGAAGAAACACTAAAACAATTGGATAGATAACTTATCAGCGCATATAAGAACAAGCTCTATTAATGCTCTTTCCGTCCATAAATATCTTCAAACCGGACAATATCGTCTTCCCCCAGATACGAACCGGATTGAATTTCAATCATTTCCAGCGGCACGCAACCGGGATTTTCTAAACGATGACTCGTACCCAATGGAATATAAGTCGACTCATTCTCCGAGACCAAATACACGTCTTTGTTTCGCGTAACCCGAGCCGTACCCCGCACCACAACCCAGTGTTCGGCGCGATGATGGTGCATTTGCAGAGATAGGGCCGCACCGGGTTTGACCACAATACGTTTCACTTGAAAACGTTCACCGACATCGATTCCGTCATACCAGCCCCATGGACGGAACACTTTACGATGCAATTTTCCTTCCGGGCGGCCTTGCTGTTTCAACATATCGACAACCAATTTCACGTCTTGTGTTTTGTCTTTATGCACAACCAATACAGCATCCGGAGTTTCAACAACGATCACATTTTCGATACCGACACAGGTAACCAAACGGCTTTCGGAAATGGCCAGGGTATTTTTGCAATCATTTAATAATACATCCCCCTTCGCTACGTTGCCCGCGTCATCTTTGGGAAGCACTTGCCACAATGAGCTCCACGCACCGATGTCAGACCATCCGGCTGTCAGCGGAATGACTACACCACCTGGCAAGTCACTTTCCTGCCGAGCAATTCTCTCCATGACTGCATAGTCGATCGAATCACTTGGGCATTGCTCAAAAGCTTGCTTATCGACACGGAGAAAATCACCATCTGCCGATCCCTGATCCCAAGCAGCTTGGCAAGCCGTTAAAATATCCGACCGGCATTTGCCAATGGCGGACAGCCATACCGAGGCCCGCATCATGAACAATCCGCTGTTCCAGAGATAATTACCCGCATCTAGATAAGTTTGCGCAGTCGGCAGATCCGGTTTTTCGACAAAACGCGCAATATGGTAAGCAGTTTTGCCCTGCTCGATTAACTCGCCCGATTGGATATAACCATACCCGGTTTCAGGAGCGTCAGGTGTTATCCCAAAAGTGACAATCCTGCCATCCATTGCTTGTGACATACCTGCTAAAACAGCAGCCTGAAATGATTCCACATCCATAATCACATGATCGGACGGCATGACCAATAAAATGGGATCATCCCCTTCCCGTAGGGTTGCGAGCGCAGCTAATGTTAATGCAGGAGCAGTATTGCGCCCGAAGGGTTCAAGCAGAATACTCCCTTTTCTATCCATGACTCGTAATTGCTCAGCAATGACGAAACGATATTCTTCATTGCACACAACCATCGGTACATTTAATTGCACGCCACTTAATCCATCCATACGCCGGACAGTGGCTTGCAGCAAAGAATCCTCGTTTATTAATGGCAATAACTGCTTGGGATATTTCTCACGTGACAGAGGCCAAAGGCGGGTGCCCGAGCCACCGGATAAGATGATAGGTGTTAATGTATTCATTCAAGGATAAAGATACCGAGCGTTTTCTAACTCACACTCATTTAACTTATTAATTTATAAAATTTTTTCTCTTGCAATATATCATATACTTATTTCTCGTGGATTATGCCATTAAGATTTCGATATAGGGACTTAATAACTGTTGTGATTCTACTGGATCCTTGGGTAATTTATTCGAGCACTGGAACCGAGATAAGAATTATATTAAACAAAAATTTGATTTGCTGATACTTGTTTTGAGCAGCAAATTGGAAGAATCCAGCAATTAACATCCTAAATGGCCTACTTTATACGATTTGTACTTTAATTATCGAATTGAAAAGACTATAAATGCAAACAGCTCGATTAATTTCCGCCAGAAATATATTCCGGCGGATTTGATCGCTGAAAAAAGATATTAAATAACACACTTATCTAAAATCAAGTAGCACTTACTGCTGAAATTAACTTAACACATGGTAAATCAATATCCCACTAATAAGTTACCAATGTTGCAGTGCTTGCCGCGGATAAATTTTCTGCAGCATCAAATGCTCTTACTGTATAACTGTAAAGAGCCCCTTTAGCACTACCCATAATAGTATCTCTAAAACTTGTCGCAGTAGTGGTTACACCGATATTAGTCCCATTTCTATATATTTTATATCCCGCAACAGCTACATTATCTGAGGACTTGCTCCAAGATAGTGCAACTCCGGAAGCAGTTCCATAATTGGATAGTTTTGATGCTAATGAAGCTGGCACTGTAGGAGCAACAGTATCAAAATTAAGGCAAGACACTCCGTCACCGCACGGAAAACCATTCCATATCTCCAATCCTGTTATGTGATTGTCTACTGACACATGACCGCCACTATACGGATTGCTCACAAAAATCCGGGTTATAGGAAGATTATAATCACCCATATTTGGGCCGTGGTAATCCGCTATCACTTCACCATCGACGGCTGCCCAGAAGCGTCCATCAGTGCCACTTGACCGGTGCCAGTAAACCTCAAATTTAAACCATTTATCTATCGGCACTGGAACAATATGATTATCTTCACGCCAGTAATCGACCCTGGTGGGGAATACGCCGCCCACATTATCACCCTTTGTCATCCAGTAGAGCTTGCCATCAGCTCCTTTCATTACAGTCACGCTCATCCGATAATCACCCTCTCCTGTGTTATTGTACCCCCCTGTCTTGAGTGAGAATTGTGTCCGCCAATTCGCAGATGAAACTGTATTGTCCAGTTGTGTCTCCAGATCAGCTTGATATTTAAACCAGTAAGTAATATACAAGTCTTTAACATCACCAATCGTCCATGGTCTTTGAATCAACAACGGCGCCTGTGAACCAGCTCGTCCCAATTCACCGGTTATTTTCACTTGTTGAAAAAGTTCATTAACCGCCCCACCTTTTGGTCCTGTTACCGATCGAATTTGACTGCTAATGTAATTTCCGATCGTTGAAGACGTAATAGGATCGACAGTAATCAGTTGCACACCTGAGAAATTTGAGCCCAAAGCAGAAACCGGCCACATATATCCGGTTTCTTTATCGGTGCCATTGATCATCTGATATGCTCCGTGAGCTGAGAAGTTATATGGCGCTCCGAGAGAAACACCAGAACCTAAATTAGATTTAAAAAGCAGAGAAGCTGCATAAGCTGCCGGGGTCACAAAGCTCAATGCAGTCAGTAGCAATAGCATAATAATAAATACCATGTTAACGCCACGCCGTGCAAAGCAATTAGCATTAGCTCTCTCTACATGTAACTGCCTTATAACTAAAGCCAAAAAACTGCTGGCTTGTAATGCTTGATTATTAGTGCTCATATAATGTTCCTCCTTAGAGTTAAAGGATGGAACTGCATGGATACGCTTCAAAGTTATTTCGTTCGGTAATCATCAATATAACGTGGTAAATAAGCGAGTAACGTACCTGGCAGTCCTGCCATCCTGGGGCATTTGCCCTTTAGATCAGTGACTTTGCGTCCCCTGCTTTCGCAGAGTTTGCCTTTTTCATGTTGCGATACTAATTCAGCATAAACCGTGCCAATAGTAATCGCTGAATTGACACGCAAAAACCACCACAGATAATCAGTCAGTCCTGAATAAATCATAACGATATGATTTAAATTTGAATATCGCTCGCATGTAATGGTTTTGTTTGCAAGAAATCAATAAAATACCGGTAATTTCTTACAAATTTCTGAGGATGTATAGCACCAAAACGAGCTATAGTCGTAAGCTCGTAACCTCCCGCAAGCTCCCGTAAGCTCCCGTAAGCTCCCCCATCAAGTAGACAAAGTCCGATAGAGATTCGGAACCCGGGTTAACCGTGGCATGAACTGCACCGGCGGGGTGTCGCCCAATGCTTCATTGCGGACGGTTTTCGTTATAATTAATGCCACTGGTCAGTGATGGTTTGAACCTGCTCGAGATAGGCAAAAAGAGCGCATCAAGTACCTTAGCCCGGTCAATCCGTTAAAGCGTCCGATAAAGGCATTCTGGCTTGCACCAACTGCTTGGTTACTTCGCACCTGATCGCTGCATTCTCCAGCGCCAAACTGCATACATGCGTTTGAGCTTGGCATTCTCAGCCTCCATCCACGTAATCGCTGTAGCTCGCCGACACCTGTACGCCTGAGTACTTGCCCTTCCACTGGCAGTACGTGGCGTAACTAACACCGTGCTTGCAACACGACTCAACCACCGGTATACCAGCTGTGCCTTCTTTCAGTACCGCAACGATCTGACATCCTGTAAATCTCGGTTATCAGAAGGTTTCGAAATTCTACTGAACTTTTTCTACACACAGAGGGAATTTACGGTTGTGTAAGCTCAAAAAGATTGACTAAATTGAGCGCCTATAATCAATATCATACGACTAATCGAGAACCCATTGACATATCGTGTCATTAGTTAACAAATAATGTCACTGTAGTGGCTTCGAGAATCAGACTCAAACTTGGGAAAAGTTATTGTTCCGAATTTTCCATTAGGTAATTTTGCTAATGTAAGCTGTAAGAAAACCTGAACAATTCATAGATTCAAGGTTTAGAGGTGGAGTTGCTCCATCCCAGCATGCCGTGGGACTAAACAGCTAGATCTGTGAGAAAAAATAAAAATCTACCTGTCATTTGATTTTCTTTCAAAATTGTTTAGCGATAAGTTGACCCAGTCAAGCTAGGGTCTGTTAACACAATCTGATTGCTTCGACGATGAGAGCGAAGTGGATAAAGGAGATGAAGACGACATCGAGCTTATCGAACCTGGAGAAGATGCGGCGAAATCCCTTGAGCCTTCTGAACAATCGTTCGATCTCGTTGCGTTTTTTGTACATGGCACGGTTGTATTCCCAGGGTGACAAGCGATTTGCTTTGGGCGGAACAACCGGGATGTAACCCAAATCTAGTGCCAGTTGCCGGGTTTGGTCGCCCTCATAAGCACGATCCATCAGCAGGTAGGTGGGCGTATTGACGGGACCGAGGGAAAGCAAAAGCTGCCTGCCCTCTGGCGCATCGTGGGCGTGACCGGGCGAGAGGGCAAAGCCTATGGTTGTTCTGGAATCTGCGGCAACCAGATGAATTTTGGTGGTCCATCCACCTCGAGATTTTCCGATGGATTGGGGGCCGTTTTTTTTAACGCACCCGTACCGTCGGGATGGACTTTGATGCTGGTGCTGTCCAGCGAAACAGTTTCAATACGGATACGGATGATTTGCTGATGCTGAAGTTGCCCAAATACATGGCTCAGTACACCACTCTTTGCCCAGCGATTCATGCGGGTATAGATGGTATGCCAGTTGCCGAATCGCTTGGGCAGTCCTCGCCACTTGCAGCCATGCTCGGCAACGTAAAGAATGGCATTGAGAACTTGCAGATTGGAATGGCTGACGTTGCCACGCTGACGCGGCAGGCAGTGCTCGATCTGTTGATATTGAGTTTCGGTGATTTCCATCACCAAATTATATCAAATAGCGTTAACAGGCCCTAGTCTGTTTCATTGACTTCAACAACACTGCTAAGCCTCATAAGAGCTTGAATAATGCCAGCCCTCATAATACTCAATGCTTATTTTAATCAACCTTTCTGTAAACAGTACTGAGTTTTCTTACAAGTAAGTCCACTTCGCTTATCTGACCACTACAGGACACTATTCACCGATAGTCAGATATACTTTTGACCCCCTACTATAACAAGACTCACCCTCTCCACAAGGGAAGCCATTCCATATCTCCAATCCGGTAATGTGATTATCCACTGACACATGACCACCACTATATGGATTGCTCACAAAAATCCGGGTTATAGGAAGATTGTAATCACCCATATTTGGCCCATGGTAATCCGCTATCACTTTGCCATCGACGGCTGCCCAGAAGCGTCCATCAGTACCACCTGACCGGTGCCAGTAAACTTCAAATTTAAACCATTTATCTACCGGCACTGAAACAGCACGGTTTTCTACTTGCCAATAATCAACTCTGGTGGGAAATACACCGCCAGCATTATCACCCTTTGTCATCCAATAGAGCTTGCCATCGAGCCCTTTCAGCACGGTCACACTCATTCGATAATCACCTTCTCCAGTGTTATTGTATCCCCCAGTTTTGAGTGTGAATTGTGACCGCCAATTTGCGGATGAAACTGTATTATCCAGTTGTGTCTCTAAGTTAGCTTGATATCTGAACCAGTAGGTAATATACAAATCATTGACATCACCTATCGTCCATGGCCTTCTAATCAACAACGGTGCTTGCGAGCCTGCTCGACCCAGCCCGCCGGTTATTTTCACTTGCTGATAAAGCTCATTAACCGCTTCACCATATGGCCCTGTTACCGATCTGATCTCGCCACTGATGTAATCTCCAATCGTCGAAGGAGTAATAGGATCAACAGTAATCAATTGCACACCCGAGAAATTGGCACCCAAAGCAGATACCGGCCAGCTATAGCCAGTTTCCTTGTCCGTACCGGTAATATCTTGGTAAGCCCCTTTAGTGGCAAAACCATACGGTGTCCCGAGTGATATACCAGCGCCAAAGTTAGATTTAAATAGTAAGTCGGCTGCACGAGCAAATGGAGTAAAAAAACCGGAAACAGTAAACAGCAACAGTGCGAATATCCCTATGCCTGTACCGAATTGGATAAAGGAGTTTGTATCGGATTGTTTATGTGGTGACTCTCCACTTGCCAATGTCACACAATTCTTAACTAATTGTAATGTCTTAGCATTGATACGCATGTGGCCTTCTCAGTATGATCGAGTTCTATTTCTTAAGGAATGAAAAAGATTGACTGTTTTTTTATTTTAAATAGCATGACACTCCTTCACCGCACGGAAAACCACTCCATATTTCCAGACCTGTTGTCCGAGATTCAACCGGCGCATAACCACCACTGTATGAATCATTAATAAAAATGCGAGTTATGGGAAGACCATAGTCCCCCATATTGGGTCCACGATAATCGGCAATCACTTTACCATTAACAGCTGCCCAGAATCGCCCATCGATATCGGCAGACCGGTGCCAATAAACTTCAAATCTAAACCATTGATCAATAGGCACCGGAACGACACGATTCTCTTCTCGCCAATAATCAACTCTGGTGGAAAATGCACCCCCAAGATTATCGCCCTTTGTAAGCCAATAAAGCTTGCCATCGGTTCCCTCCATCACAGTTACACTCATTCGATAATCACCATCTCCGGCAACATTTTTGTATCCTCCTGTCTTGAGTGAAAATTGTGTTCGCCAATTCGCGGATGAAACTCCACTTTCCAACTTTGAGATCAGGTCTGGCTGATACTTAAACCAGTAGGTAATATACAAATCGTTTATATCTCCGATTGTCCAAGGTCTTCTAATCATCAATGGCGCTTGTGAACCCGCTTGCCCCAATGATCCTTTTATTTTTACAGTTTGGACAAGCTCATTTTTCCCGGTTGCTTCGGGAATCGGTCTGATTTCATTGGTTATATAATTATCGATGGTTTCAGGGGTGATAGGATCAATAGTAATCAGTTGAACGCCAGAAAATTCTGCGCCTAGCGCTTTGACTGGCCAGCTAAACCCTGTTTCCCTATCAGTTCCCATGAGGTCCTGCCATGCGCTTTTAGTTCCGAACGAACGTGGCGGCCCGAGAGAAACACCGGCACCAAATCTCGACCAAAATAGTAAAGTAGCGGTTCGGCTTGGAGTGGTGGTGGTTGTAGTGGTGGTGGTGGTTGTGGTTTCCGCAGAAGTTGTCCCGTTTGCAGTAATGCCACTCGGAGCATAAAGCAACAGTAATACAAATAACATCAGAACCGTATTTAGCTTTTTAGCGCAATCCGCTTTCGTCTGATTTATCTTCGACGCATCAGCGACAGGTGCCGATAAAATTCCAGTGGTTGCTTGCCATGCAAGGTAATCAAAACTCATCTTTGGTTTCTCCTTATTTAGATACTTGTATACAATTAATAATAGACAGGGGGAAAAATCATTATTAATCAATAGCACAACACTTGTCTATTATTAAACTAAGTCAGAAGCTTCATCGCAATTCACAATGAAATCTCTCTATTCAAGACTTGACAAGGCAAGTTGCGTGAATCTTGCCCTGGAACTTAATAGTATTTTGCTGGTGGAAATTACGGAATGAACCCTTTTACAGCTTCCTCTCGAAATTACTAGCAACGATGATCGATCATAAGAATTAACTGAAATTACTTCCAATGAAGAAAAATACTGGTGAACTGATCACACAGGCCGCATATGGACCCATAAATGCCATCCAAGCGCCCGCTCGAATGGTAGCCAATGCACCGGCAACGGTGGTGCATGCATAAACTGTTTATAAGAACTTACAATTTTGAAATTTGGAAAATCCTTCTCGACTTCTTGTAAATCATACACTTTCGCGTAAGGATTTAACGGACCATCCGTGTTCCTGTGAATAAAATTATCCATGTCAAGATAGCGAAACAACCCCATGGCGCGAGCATTAGCAACATGCTGACCATAGATCGAATTTGGCTCCGGATTCATGCAATATAGCGCTAACAAACCCAATCTACGTACAATGCTGATAGAAACAAGATAATTGAGCGACCATTTTGCATAAAGCATGACGATTAACTCTCCATCAGGTTTCAGGATACGATGAATTTCTCTTTGAGCCGAGAGAATATCCGGCACATGATGTAAAACGCCATGACTGAATACAATATCGAAACTATTATCCTCAAAAGGAGCTTGCAAAATACTTCCTTGTTTGATCGACTGATAGGGTAGCTGCCGCAAGGAAAAACGTGTTTGCACTCTGGCGACAGATTCCGCAGTAAGATCGAGTCCAGACCAAAGCGCGCCACGTTTTACGATCTGCTCCGAATCGGCGCCTTGCCCCAATCCAATCTCAAGAACCTGTTTACCTTTGAAATCAATATTGTCCAGGCATCGCAGAATATGAGCTTCCTTAGTGTATCTAAACTTATCATAGTCAGTAAAGAATGCTTCATAATCCCCGCGGCGTTGTTCGAGACCACCAACTTGCCAATCCCCACAAGGATTACGGTTCCAGAAATCCTGAATATCTGATTCATTCATATTACTTCTCCATATGTTTTGCAATCATTTAATCACTTGATGAGTATAGTGCTGGATAGCTATCTTGACTTATAATTATCTGAAGTTATTACTGATTTTTTTCTTATATTGAATATCGAAAATTAATATCGATTACAGAATTTCTGAGACAAGAAAGAAACAATCAAAAATAATCATAGTAAAAATATAAGCTATTCGGCCAAAACGATTAGTGAATAGCCTCCCAAGATCCTAACAGCAAGATCATTATTTACGGAAAAAAACAATTTTCTTGGTATCTTTAATAAATTTGCTTTCCACCCTCTATTTGGCAGCTCTACAGAACTATTTGTGTAAAAATAATCAACAATTTGGTATCCAGTATCCTTTAGTGTTTCTAATGCAGTCTCTTTTGTAAAATAATGAATATGCCCGACTGATTTTCTATGCTTAATAATCGGAGAGGAGCGAAGAACAGTTTGAACAGATAGATCAAGTGGAATATGAAAAATTTTGTATTTAGCTTTTGTTTTTAATTTCCTCAAGAAGCCAAAATAATCTTCTACATGCTCGAACACATCAATTGCCATAACGATATCGAAATAATTCGCGTCGTCCTCTAATAGATTGGCAAGCTTGAAAGTCAAATTGTGCTTTGATTTCTGTGCACATAGTTCAAATGCTTGCGGTGAGATTTCATAACCAAAAAACTCTTTCTTATTATCATAATGTTCTGATAATTTATTTAGTATTTCACCCGCTCCACATCCAATCTCGCAAATTTTACTTGGATTAAGAGAGTTTCTTTCTATAATCTTTTGTATCTGCAGTGCTTTCCATGGCGAATCTTCTTCATGCCATGTCGGATTATTCTCATGATATGTACCATCATTATAAATTTGAGTCATGATTTTCTCTCATTCTTTATTCCTAAAAATAATTAAGTCTTAAGGTAACTCAATCTCCGCAGCCACACTACCCATTTCAAGCTTGATTTGAAATCACCTTCATTTTGCGACCCGATAAGTCCATGAAGATACCCTCAAGTTTTAATTCATCGAAATCCTTATCTAACGAATATCGCATCATAAGCTGCCAACAACTTTGGCGCTTCATATTGCCATTCCAATTCATTCCTCACACGATTGCGACCGAATTCCCCCATCTGCTTCCGTAACTCGGGATCATCCAGCAGTTGCACTATCCTCAGTGCCAAATCAACTGGATCATTTTTCTTCGCATATAGCGATGCATCTTGTGCAGAGACTCGGCCTTCGGTGAGATCGAATTGAACGATGGGCTTACCCAGTGCCATGTACTCCATGATCTTATTCATAGTGGATTTATCATTCATCTCGTTGGCGACATCTGGATTCACACAGATATCGGCGGTGTTGAGCATTTCTAGCAGCTCCTGGTCAGGCACTCGTCCAGTAAACGTTATGAATTCACTGATTCCTAGATCGATAGCCATTTGTTTCATTTCATCGAGAGATGTGCCGCCGCCGACCAATCCAAAATGTACATCGGAACGGCCCAAGTCCTTGATCAAGTAGCGCGCTGCTTGCAACAACAAGTCAATTCCTTCTTGCGCACCCATTACACCAACATAACCGACTAAATACTGCCTTCCGTGTTTAAGCTGTTGCTTTGGCGGCAAGGTACGCAAACGATCCAATTTAGGTCCGCTACGCACCACAAAAACTTTAGCCGGATCCATTCCGCCACGCTCAATAGCAATCTTTTTGTAGGATTCGTTAGTTGCGATAGAGATATCTGCGGTTGTGAAAGTCCAGCGTTCAAACAACACCATTAGTCTATAAAAAAAATCACGCCGTCCGAACTTAGCTTCATAGAGTTCCGGATTGATATCATGATGGTCAAACAGAAATTTCTTACGCAGAAACAACTTGAAAAAACCACCGATCAGAAATAGCAAATCCGGCGGATTGCATGCATGAATCACATCAAATCCCTGAGAAAACTGCACTTTCCAGGCAAGCCGGAAGGTATGAAATAAAGCCACAGAGTACTCAATCAAGTACCCTTTTGCACCTTCGGCTTCAAACGGTAAGTGATAGCGATAAATATGAATTCCATCTATGACTTCATATTCCTTTTCATAACCTTTACCCGTAGGGCATATGATGGAAACCACATAACCGTTGTCATGCAGTGTTGTCGCTTCCTGCCATACCCGGCGATCGAAAGGGGAAGGAAGATTCTCGACTAAAATGAGAACTCGACGCGCGTTAGTATCTGACATAACTTTTGCCTGAAGCTGTGAGAATAATGGTTACACCTTTTTCGTCCAGAATTCACCCTCTCGTATTACCAGCAAATTCCGTCATATTGATCTCCACTTAACTTAGGTACTATCCGGACCAGATCCACCACCACTTGTTCTGGCTTTATTTCATCCGGCACACTACGAAACTCCGCGGCACCATTACCGATGACAATCGTTTGTGCGAAATTGAGCACTTCATCCATTGAAGAAGCCATTAATTTAGAAATATGCGGAATATGATTCAAAATATAATCCTGATTCGCGCCAGTCAGTGCCGCCAGATTCACATTTTTATCATATAACTTAAGTTCATATCCTTTGCCAATAAGATATTCGATGACTTCAACCAGAGGCGATTCGCGTAAATCATCGGTACCCGCTTTAAAAGAAAATCCCAGAATACCGATTTTTTTGTTCCCTTTTTCGACGATCATTTTGATACCTTTCTCAATCTGCCGTTGATTCGACGGCAGAATGGCATTAATGAGCGGCAAATCCATATCCAAACTCTTGCCTTTATACATCAAAGCGCGCACATCCTTGGGCAGGCATGAACCGCCAAAAGCAAATCCAGGCTTCATGTAATAGGGAGACAGATTCAGTTTGGTATCCTGGCAGAAAATTTCCATCACTTTGTGGCCATCAATACCTTCTGCTTTGCAGAGATTGCCGATTTCATTGGCAAATGCCACTTTGACCGCATGCCAGGTGTTATCGGCATATTTAGCCATCTCTGCCGTTTCCACTTCGGTGCGAATAAGCGGTGCGGTCATTTTTGCATACAATTGCATCAGTAATTCGCCAGCCTTGCTGTCCGTTTCGCCGATCACGGTTTTGGGTGGATTGTAATAATCAAATACGGCCGTACCTTCGCGCAAAAATTCCGGATTGTTGCATACTCCGAAATCGACCCCCGCTTTCTTTCCGGAATAGGATTCCAATGCCGGAATCACGACGGTACGCATTGAGCCCGGCAGCATCGTGCTGCGTGCCACGACCACATGAAAAGCGCTTTTTTCCTTAAGCGCCGCGCCAATTTGTTCGCATACTTTGCGGACATGACTTAAATCCAGATTGCCATTCAGTTGTGAGGGCGTTCCAACGCAAACCATTGAAATATCGGAATTGATAACTGCATCACGCACGTCTAAAGTTGCTCGCAGTACATTATTTTTAGCCGCTGCAGCAATCATTTCCCCGATATCTTTCTCGACAATCGGTGATACGCCTTGATTGATCAAATCAACTTTCGTTTTGTTGGGATCGACCCCGATCACAGAATGTCCATCCGTAGCCAGGCACCCGGCAGAAACAGTCCCCACATACCCCAAACCGAATATACTTATCTTCATGTGACTCCTTTAATTCATTGATCAGAATCTGTTTTCTTAATCCGCTCGCAAAATTCTAGGTATCATAACCCGCTAGAATTCGTAAAATGGTCAATCTTCTAGTGGTACCGGTAATCTTTTCCCGCCACGTCACCGTTGGCGCCGGCACTTTTTCATCAAAGCTACGTGACACCCAGCCGGACGGCGGTTCATCTTCGCCACGCATCAATTCCGGCTGGCAATCACAATCCGGCATCGTCATTTCCATACTGACATTGGCCACAGTTGCTTGTACCTTGCCGGATTCAATCCGTACTTCGCACATTTCGGCAAAATGCCAATTAAGTTCAATGGTATGCTCCTTCGCACATTCAAGAATATCCTCCACCCTGATGATTCCCTCATTTTTCAGGAACTCTATCTTTCTGCGGTGAATGACCGGATCGGACAAACGCGCATAGCCATCGTGGCTAGCGATCAGGCAATCTCGATTCTGATCGTTTTCCCAGATCTCACAGCAGGCATTCGCCTTACGCAACCACATGAAATTGCCGCCGGATTCGGATTGATCCACCCCATCCACTCTCACTGTATTGTGCGCCGAAGTACCGCGGAAATAATCACGCCACTTCTTCTGTGTATGAAATGCATAAGTTCCGGGATCAACCAATAACGCATGACCTGCAACCGATAAAGTAAATGACAAAGCATCAGCATGCCCATGCGCGGCAATGGAAAGATATCCGAGCGGCCCCGCATCGGCTACGATACGGATTTCATCGGCGGTGTCGAGTTGACTACCGAGAATAAAGTAACCGCCATCGCGAAATTCCCGCGGCAAAGTTGATTGATTCTCGTCAGATGCCATTGAATCGAATCGGCTCCCGGCATCTTTACCCAACAACCAGCAACTCTTATCATCGAAGCGCTCCGCTTTGACTTTAAAATCAGGCCGATTGAACAATACCGCGCCGGTAGCCAGCAACGAACGGTAAACACTCCAATTAGGTTCCTTGCTCCAATGCACCATCAAGGCGCCATCGGCATCGCCAATCATCGGAACAGCACCCGTAATATCCATAAGAGACGCAATAAACTCCAGCATGCGCTCAAGCCGGGCGATGAAATTCTGAGAAAAATCGATACCGTTTGCCCTACCTATAATCCAGCAAATGAGCATCATGTCGATGAATTCGTGCTGATAATAGATCGCTTGTTCACGATTCACTCCATCAGCATTATTCTGCTTAATTGCTTCGGCTTCGAGCTCAGTGTAAGCCTGCCGCTGCCAGCGGCGGCTCTCCGTCCAGTAAGGCCAGGTAGTAGCCGCCACCAATAATCCCATCAACTCACCGAAAAGATGATTGTTAGCCGATGAGTGCCGCGACAGATAACCCGCGATAAATTGACTGTGCTGGTAGATACTATCCAGCCAACGGCGCTTAAATTGTTGCCCGCTTTCTGAAATAAACAAAGGATTATGCTCGCCACCCAGCAAATGCCAAGTGAACGACCAATTCACAAGCCGTATGGCAAGTTCTAGCGAGCTGGTCCAGTTCACCCCGAACGGATAAGGACATTGATCAAACCATGATTCAAGCAGGATTTGCACACCCTCTGCGTAACGCACATCACCGCTCAAGTGATAAGCTTGCGCGAGCGTAGTCAGATGAAGATGACGGTTGGACTCCCAAAGGTATTTGATATCGCCGACCAATCGCTCGTCGCGATAATCCAGTGTTTTACCAAAAACAAGCGGCGCTTCGATACCTGTCTTGGGATCACGATTCCATTTGGGCGGGAAACCTAGTTGCGCATTATGCAAGGCAAAAACATCATAATAACCGGCAAGCACCCGGTCTGCTGCATCACAATATAACCCGGAATCCATACTGCGTGGAAGCGGATTTAGCCAAGCGTTACCGGCACGGGAACAATCCGGTGATGGAAACCGCTGGTCCGAGCGAGCAGTGAACAGTTCCGTTTTAGTCTGGATAGCCTGACGGATGCGATAACCGATTTCCGGCAATCCCATTGTACGCAAACGATTAAACTTCCAAGCTAGGTTACTCATGTTCAATGAAATAATTATTTTACTTTCTCAGCTGATGCTCTTGAATGAAAATAAATCTAAAAATTGACTTCAGAAACATCGATAGAATTTATTCTTGCAATGCCATTTAAAACTTATCTCTGAAAAACAATGACAACATTATTTCAGATACTGACGATGCCAGATCTCGAGATTAAGCATACTCCACAACAGTTTTTCGTGGTTTTGACGGCCCGACATATGATCGGTCAGAACTTTATCCAGCATCGCAGGCCGGTAATACTCCCGAGTCAATGATGTAGAACTTTTCAAATGTTCATAGAGATACTCTCGCATAGGGCCTTGGAACCATTCATTGACCGGTACGCGAAAACCTACTTTCGGACGCTGCAAAATGGCCGACGGGAGCAATCGTTTCATCGCTTCACGGAGTATCCACTTCGTGGTATGTCCGCGCACCCGGTATTTGTCCGGTAGACTGGACACAAACGCGGCCAATTCATGATCCATAAAAGGCATCCGCGCTTCCAGGGAAGCAGCCATCGTCATCCGGTCCCCACGTTCAAGCAAGTTATCCGGCAACCAACTCGTCTGATCAAAGTAAAGAATACGGCGCAAAGAACTATTCGCAGGGGAAGTATCAAATTGCACTTCACCAGCACGATTAACTGGCTGAGACAGTGTAACCAAATTTTTACGTTCCGCATCTGACAAAGCGCCAAACCAGCGTGGCATACGTTCTTCGAAATGATCCAACCCCAAATTAACGATGGCCGTCTTAGCTCGCCGGAAACGATACGGCAGCGATTGCACCAACGGTTCAAGTAAGCCGCGACGCACAGTACCCGGTATCGTTTGGTACCATCCGGCGTAGCGTTCGTAGACATGCTTGGGATATCCTCCCAAAAATTCATCCGAGCCTTCGCCGGTCAGCACCATTTTGACCGTTTTTCGCGCCTCTTTTGCCAGAAGATAAATCGGAATATCCGATGGTTCGGCCACGGGAGCATCACGGAAACGCACCAAGTCTGGCAAATGTTGCATCAAGTGCTCTTGTGAAACCACCAATTCATGATGATCGGTTTTGAATTGTTCCGCGATGGTTTTAGCATAGCTTAATTCACTGTAGCGGGCTTCGGCAAATCCTACAGAGAAAGTTTTGACGGGTTGCGCGGAATGACGCGACATGAGGCCAACAATTGCTGAAGAATCAATACCGCCAGATAGAAACGCTCCGAACGGAACATCCGCGATCATGCGGATATTGACGGCTTGATCGAGTATATCGAGAAAAGCTCCCACCGGATCGGCCGGTAAAGGAGAATTAACAAACACTTCCCGATCCGGAGGCCGGTAATAGCATGTTTCAGTCAATATTCCTTTTTCCCAAATAGCATAGCAACCCGGCATCAGCTTGCGAATGCCGCGAAACAATGTAGCGGGAGCTGGAACATAACGATAGGCAAAATAATCCCATACCGCTCCCGTATCAACTTCCGCATGGACTCCGGGAAAAGCCAGAATGGATTTGATCTCGGAAGCAAACAACAAAACACCGTGGGTCTCGCACAGAAACATCGGTTTCTTGCCAAAGCGATCACGAGCCAAAAACAGGCGTTCTTTGTGACTATCCCAAATGGCAAAGGCAAACATGCCACGGAAATATTCAACACAACGCTCTCCCCATTGTTCATAGGCATGGACAATGGTTTCTGTGTCGGAGTTGGTTACGAAATGATGACCCAGTGCAATTAATTGATCACGCAATGAATGGAAATTGTAAATCTCACCGTTGAATATGACTTGGACTGTGCCATCTTCATTGCCCATGGGTTGATGGCCCGTAGAAAGATCAATAATGGAGAGACGGCGATGAGCCAGACCCATCCGATGGCGGCCGTCACGCGTAGTAGTTTCAAGAAATCCATCGTCATCCGGTCCGCGATGTATAATTGCTGCCGACATGCTGCGCAGCACGGCGCTTGAATTAATATTTGCCAGTGACCCGATAAAGCCAGTGATACCACACATTAGACCGCCTTTGCGTATTGAAAGAGTTATATTCAGTTTATTAAATTATCGTATATACGGCGAAAATCTCCTTCCAGTCTGGTAACCGTATAATAATCTTCTATGCGCTGCCTACCTGCTTCACCCATGCGACAAATTAATGCTCTATCATTATCTAGGCGTTCGATGGTTGCAGCCAGTGATTCTGGATTTTGGGAGGAAACAAATGCGCCATGTACACCATCTTCCATTACATCGGGAATAGCGCCAACGGGACTAATCACGGGTGGAGTACGAGCAGCCATACTTTCCAACAAAGAATAAGGTAAACCTTCTCGGTGGTATGTGGGAAAAACAAATAGGTCTGCTGCCTCCCATATCCGTTTCTTTTCCTCACCAAAAACTGCCCCCACAAAACTGACATAATCACTGAGTCCAAGACCTTTTACACATGTACGTAACCTATCCTCATCGGGTCCGCTTCCTGCAATAACCAAGCTGACATTCTTACCTTGGCTAAATAAAATTTTTAGTGCCTCAACAATTTCAAAGATGCCTTTATTCTCGGCTAACCGACCAACATAAACCAATCGCAATAATTGATCCCGAGAAGTTGGAATTTTTTTCCATTGAGGATCAGCACTTATTTCGATAGCATTAGGAATCAATTCTAAACGCAAGCTTGGCTCAAAATCACGATACGCACGCAACTCTTCCTGTCCCAGCAACACTACAACATCTGTAGAACTTAAAACTAACTTAAGAAGATTAGTTAGTACCCAGTTATTCTTAAAAAATACTTGTGGCAAGTCGCCACCATGTACTTGATACACGATTTTTTTACCCATGATTCGTGCGACAAACAAGTAAGCGATATCTCGCCAAAAGCTTTTTGGTACCAGTGAAGTATTCAAATGAACAATATGCGGTTTTTCCCGAATCAATCGCCAGAAGAACTGAATTGGACTGAATAAAAACCGCTTTAACTTAGATATTACTGACTCTTTTTGACCCTCACTTCCGACCTGAAAATGTAAAAGATAAAACTCGTTAGCCAGAGAAGAGTTAAAGAGTTGAATCAGATGGGTACTAACACCACTTACAGCTTCTAATGAAGGTCCAACTAATATTATAGTATTCACTGTCAAGTCCGCGAGAGTAAAAAATATTGATTTCGTTAAATGCCGTCACGCTAATGCATTTCAGAGTGATTAATGTGCTAGTAGGTAGCAAAAATTAACCGAATACCTCCATACCGGCTAACCGGGCTCGCTGTTGCCATTCTGGAATACGTTGCTCCAGCAACTTCCTGATATTTTGTTCGTCTGTACGCAATTTCTCCAGCGACTCCCAAAGTGCCATTCTAGAAAGCTTGGAAGTCTCCAATACATATCTCAAGTCACCAAAAAGATCAGTATTTAACCCAATAGCTTTGATACTGTAAGCGATAGAAATAGTAGGGACGAGAGTAGACCACGCAGCGATGGTTGCATGCGTTCGTGCACCAATAAAAAACCGGCACTGTGAAATTAGATACTTCGTCTGTACAGCATTCATATCGCGTGGCGCTAAGCTGATACGAGCAGTAATTATTTCTGGCGGCAAATCAATGCGCGCGATCAGCCGCTTCATATAGAGATAATCACTATTCCATTCACTGCTGTTAGCACCATCGACATGAGGTATCAGCACTATCGACAGATCCGTCTTCTTTATCACATCTCGCAGAAAACCTACTACTTCTAATTCCATTTCGGACACATGAGCATCGTCCGTACGGAATCTTTTGATGAGCGGACTAATATTAAATCCGAGAAATCCTTCACAAGGTGAGGCAGGTAATATAGCCGAGATATCCCAAGGCTCAGGTATCATGACAAAAGCAGGATCCGCAACCAATTTTACATTACGCAAACCTAATCCATCCAGATAATTCCGGGTTGATGTTTCACGCACTGAGATACCGGAGTATTTAGCAAGGTGCCGAATTACATGCTTTTCAACTTCAGGTTGCGACTCAAATGGCCCGACTGATGCAGCCCACAAAAATAATTTGTGTCCCTCGGCCATAAAGGTCTCGGCCTGCCCTATAAATTTAATGAGAGAAGGTACTCCATAGTCAAGAGACAAAACATCTCCCCCCGTCATAATACCGGCAACAGGTCCTCGGAAACTTTGGCGAATGCTGTTTGGTATTTTTGGGGAAGGAATCCAAAAATGCCTAATTTGAGGCACAAATTTGTCGATTTTCCCCCAAACTCTGACATAAAGTGGTAGATGATAAGCAGGAATAAAACTTATACCCATTTCTTTAGCATCTTTCCATTGTTTTAAGTCATTTTCTATGTCAAAGCTTGGTGCAAAAAATTCAGCACCAGGACATTGCTCACGAATAGTCCTGGAAATACCGCGTAACAGTGCTTCGCAACCTCGATTGGTAAGGGTTTCGTGACCTAGAAAATAGTATTTATTTATCATTCCAATCCCATAAAAACTTATAAAGTGCTATCAAATTGAGTTTAATTTTAAATTTGATCCTTACGCTTCAACGTTTCAAGTTCGCCTGGTTTCAAGTTTGTCTGTCAGGAGAAGAATAAGTCGAAGCAATCTTATCCATAACTTGTATCGCGGGAAATCTCACCGATCTTGGAACGCTAACACCATCGCTAGGATAACCAATCGCTAATAGCATGATAATTTTTTGTGATTTTGGAATTCCAAAAATCTGATGTACTGTTTTATCAGTTGAAGGCGGCACACACCAGTTTAAGCAACAAGTCGCAATTTCCTGAGCCCTCAGGCTAAGAATCAGACTCATTGCGAACATACCGCCATCTACAAATGGTTCATTTCTTTCACTTGAATCGAAGAAACACTGACTATCTGCTGTAATAATTGCGACGTGCGGAGCAAGATGACCAAAACCGCGATTACCATTCTGATGAGATAATAAAGTTTTCATATCATCAGGATCACTAACTAAATAGACTTTCCATGGCTGCCGATTACAAGCTGATGGACTTAGTTGCGCTAATTCAACAGCCTTTTTAATTAAAGTTAGGTCTACAGGCTGAGCTCTAAAATCTCGGACACTTCTTCTAGCGTGCATCAGATTCTCAAAGCTCTCAATAGAATTCTTACCAGTTACATCCAGCTGAGGCAATTCATAGGGTGTTTTTAGATCTGTATTTCTAACACTTATACTTTCAAGAAATTCAGTCACCTTAGGAAGAATTATCTTATCCGTATCGAGTCCTGTAGTGTTCAGGAGATCATGATAGCTGATCAGAGACTCAACAGCCCCAAGATATATGGGATCATCTATTTCAAAATTGTTCTCTCGCCACTGTTTAAGTAAATCCATAACTGCCAATACCGGATCAATCCCAAAGAATCTCTTGGGTCCAGGCATAACCAAACCCTTTTCTATTTTATGGTATTGAAACAGTAACTCAGCACTCAATCTACGCCGGTTTCTATGCCGCGAACCCCAAAACATAAATTGATATGCATGGTTCGCATCATACAAAAAATATCTCATCATTAATAAACGCTTCAGCTCTTGCTTCACGCGCCAGTAACTTGCCCAAATTATCGGGTAAGTCTTCATCCATTTCTTTAGTTTATCTTTCATTCAAAGGCCTAGATTCACAGCGTATTCAGTGCACTTCGGTTGGCTAAATAATAGAAATTTCATAGCCCTTTTGCACAGGAACATCAATCTCTAACTATTTTAGTAAGTTACGCTCCGATTGAGCGCACAAGACAAAGATGATCTCCACCACCAACAATACGACGGGTATAGCGAAAAATTGAAGGAGAAAGTGTCAACGGCACCTTGATTATTCGGCGCAGCATCCTAGCTACATCTATTTCTCTTTTAGCAGATTTAGGTGGAATATCTTCTGGAATCAAGATAGATTCAGCAACCCCTCTGGGAACGATACTCGGTACAAGGTGCCACTTGATAATTTCGAATCCACTACGTTTTAGCAATTGCATATAAGGATTCGGATCAAAAAAATTCACATGTCCATCCTCGTGAAGCGCGCCTTGTAATTGCGGCATGCGAGAACCACGCCACTCCCCTGTTGTTTCCATCGGAGTTTTTAACAACGCAAAATTAGTACGAGCAGAAACTACTTTCAAGAATGGCTCTGGATCAGGAATATGTTCAATAACATCAAATAATGAAACTAAATCGAATCGCTCCGGATCACCATCCCATTTTGTAAAATCTTCATTAACATAGTCAATATTCGGAAACAATACTTTTCCACACTTACTGAAATCAGGAGATGTTTCAAAAACCTTAGTATCTGGCCAGCACGCTTGCTCGCGAGCTATTTGATAAGCTAACGCGTTTGCCCCGAAACCGAAACATCCGCCTATGTCTGCATATGTCTTGATCTCACCAATAGCATCCAGTATCTGCTTACCATATAAGCTCCACAATAGCGTACTTTTGTATTGAGCTCGAGCAGGGTACCCTGGCCGAGCGATAACTTTACTTGGGTATGAGGAGTAAAATTTTAGTGGATCGAATTCGTATTGATCTGAAGTCATAGTAAGAAATTATCTGTAAAATAATTAACGCAAAATGATACACACATTAACGATAATCCAATGATGCCATTCCGACTCAAGTTGATGAAATAACTTTACATTAGATGTTTCAAAATATCGTTTGCAATAAAATATAAAATTATACTATGTAAAGTTCCAACAGACTTCTGTTACAAGCCTCTACAAAATTATCATCATTCTCGAATTATGGAAATTTATATTACTCTGCTTATCACCGCTTTGTGAGTTCTCGTGCGTTGATTGGCATCATCGGGTCAGGAATTGATTTCATAGCACCCAGTATTGCAGCAAAAGCATAAAAGTTCCATCCATAAACGGAAAGTATTGCATCAGTAATGTTTCTCTTTTTTACTGCCAGCATCACAATTCCACTCAGCCAAACAAGAAACTCAGCCACGATCACTGCTGATAAAACCGTAATTGTTTTTAAGTTTATTATTGCTACCGCTAGTATTCCTGCGAAAATATGAAGCATAGGTGCAGCAAAAACAAACCATGCTCGACGCACGCTTAACCAACACCATGGATGCCCTAAAGCTGATCTGAGATACATACCATAAGCATGTAATCGGCGATTTCGCCACAGCCGAAAAAGCATCTGGGAAGTACTTTCAGTGTAACCAGTGTGAAGTATGGCTATTTCAGGAAGTCGAACAAGACGCCACCCCTTGGTTCGTAAACGATCACCAAGCTCAGCCTCTTCACAGGCTGGAAGCCAACGATGCGCAAGATAACCAACAGACTCAATCGCTTTACGGCGATAAAGACCGCCACCGCCAAGTTCCAATACTTCTTTTATCTGTTGTAGCGCTTCAGCTTCAGAAGCACGTCGTTTATCAGCCCAATTATTAATGTTCGTATCTAACAACTTCCCTGCCACACCAGCCACATCAGGATTAAATTCTAGATAATCCAATGCTCTTGACAAAAAACCAGGCTGCAATACCATATCTCCATCAAGTACATATAGATATTCACCTTGAGCATACTGATAACCAAGCTGAACAGCAGATGCACATCCGCAGTCTGCTTTATGAGAAAATTGAATAATTCGTACAGGATAATGCTTTGCAATTTCTACTGTTCTGTCAGTAGATAACGAATCAACTAGAATTACTTCACCACCAATTTTTATTGTTTCTGCAAGAGCGGCTTCAAGACAGCTCGCTATTAAGGCTTCTTCATTAAGTGCTTTGATCAGAATCGAAAGTTTCATATCTTCTCCTTACAAATAAATCGAGAGCTTTATTAATGCGATTCTGTTTAAGTATATATACATACTAGTACCTTAAAAGATCTGGAGCAGCATAAACCACTAGTGGCATTTTTATGTTTATAGCAGAGCAATTTAGTTTTACTATTAATAGTTTCTCGGTCATAAAATTGGCTCGATTTTTTGTTATAACTTATCTAATTATCTCCGGTCCAAAGAAAGTAGAATTTGACAGATCAATAAATAAGATAAAACCATCTCCTCATCACTACCATACAAATATCTTGCGGTTAAACAGTCGATTTAACCTCGCCCGTTCTTCCTCATGGAAAGGTTTGATAAAATAAGCCACTAGCAAAAAGCAACTACCAGCCAGAATTGCCATAATGAACAAACCTAACCAGTTGCTATGCACTGGTATTGATAACTGCTGCGTCAAGATTAACCCTAACAACGCAGCAAGTAGTAACTTGAAGTATCCAATACTATCAGGCCTATATGTGGTAGTACGCATAAGAGCGATAATAAGAGTTGTATTAAATATAATTTGGTTAGCAATTATTGCGACAATAGGACTCCACAATCCATATCCTGCTTCGAGAAGCCAATAAGCCAGAGGCAGTACAAGCATGCTCAACGAACTGCCCCAGGTACAGAGATAACTCCTATCACTAACAATTGTAACGGCAACCAGTATCTGTCGCTGACTGAGAGGAATCAATGCCAGCAATAAACCTGCCAGATAATAGCCTGTATGATCAAATTTTTCACCACTTAGCAAGCTTACCAGATCATCTCCGGCTAACCAGGCAAATACCAGTATTGGCATTAGAACAAAAAGACTTGACTTTCCCGTGAGGTTAGCATTCCTTGTTAATTCCATCATATCACCTGCGGCCACATAGGAAGCAACCAGTTTGGGTCGGATCAAACTAAACAATAATGTAGCTGGTAGATAACGCGAAATATGCTCAAATAAGTTACGAAGAAAACCGAACAATGCTGTTGCTTCCACACCAAGATAACGTTGAATTAAGAAAATAAATACCTGAGAGCTATAGGTCAGTGTAATAAAATGACTTACATACATGTGGCGTGCCATGCTCCACATCTCGGACCAGTTAGGTGGTTGCCAATCATTTTGTCCGGGGAGTTCTCGATGCGCATTCAAATATCGAGTCAACCCACGCAACGCTAGTATAACTCCTACGATAGATGCCACTATTTCAGCCAACACTACATGATATAGATGAACATCACTTTGAATAGCCACAACAGCACTGAGCGATGACAGCATAATCATATTACGTGTCACCAAACTAATTTGGGCTTGTCCTTGCTGCAGCAATGGCTCTAATGCACTCTCCCGGATATGCCTTCCCAATCCTTCCGTAAGTAACACAAGTAAATAAAGTCTTGCCACATCCAAGTATCGAATAAGCTCAACAGGTATTAGCCACGGCAACACCATTAATAGTAAAAGCACTCCTACAAATAGAAATAAGGCAATGCGGGCAAGAATTTGCCACACGAAGTCCGCTAGAACTTTACCATTGGCATGCAGGCGAAATTCTGGCAAGTAGCGCGCCGCTACCCAAGGCAAACTAAGAGCCGTAATAGCCAGCACAATCTCCATTCCAGCTACCAAAAATACATATACACCATACTCTTCCACCGCAAGTTCACGTACCATCATTAGTAGAACAAGTAATGAAAGCAAGCCCGATGCAACTTTGCCAGAGAGAAAATGCATCGCGCTACGCTTAAGCACAGCACCAGAATAAGGAGAAACACTCATGGTTTATTATCAGATGTTACAAGAATATGCCTGCGATGCAGCCATGCCAGATAACCCAATAATGCTGAAAACACGACCTGGATACTTGGCAATTCAAGTAAGGAAGAACGATAAAAGAGATGAAATAAAAATAATGCCAAAGCGGCCTGAATGGCAACAGCATCGGCTCGCACTTCAGGTTCAGTAGATTCGCGCTGGAGCCAAGAAGCACAACGCCAAGCAAAAGCGAAGATCGCAGCAAATAAGCCGAAACCGAACAATCCCATTTCCCAAAGAAGAGTTGAAGCAGATGTTAGTCCGATGCCATATGATGGATAGCGCTTCGCAACATGACCTCTTGTAGCTGAATGCGCACTTCCGATTCCATTCCCAAATATTAAAGAAATGGGATCATGTTGAGCAACTTGCTGTTCAGCCCAAAAAGTCAATACCGTAGTGCGATTGAGATGGAATGTTCCATAACCGCGTTGATAAATATTATAATCGAGAGTGTCAGTAAATTGTTTTTCAATCGATCTATGCGATTGACTCAAATAGTAGTATCCTGCAGCAGTTGTAAGCAATGTTACGGCGATAAAGCCCATTAACCAATAATGCAACCGAATAAACATATCACGACGATATAGTACTAAAAACATTAATGGTAACATTATGACTACAGACTTTGTTTCCCCTAGAAACAAGGGAGACAACACTAGTGATATTAGTATGAAAAGACGTGCTGTTGATAATGACTTTTCCATACGGCGCGCCAATAGAAAAGCCAGTACGATAACCAGAAAAAGAGCCATTTCTCCACTTGCGCCCCCACCATCCATCTGCGCTCCAAAAGTTCCCGCAACAACATCAACAGCCGCGTTTCCCCATGTGCTCTCCAGTTGAGGGACAAAAAATATGCGCTCATAAGCCGCAAAGGGTAATTGCAGCAAAGCAGTAATCACAAAAAAAACCAGCCACCTATGAATATCCCGTTCATCAAAAGTAAGCCAGCAAAGCGCAAACAAGAGTCCCCATAACTGAAAGTAGCGCTTAAAACCACCTATAAATTCACTTGCTGAATTCCATTGAAAAAGCGAATTAAGAATTGCATAAATCAAGAAACCGAAAGCAATCCAGATAAATCCAGGAGTATCTTTCAACATCTTCGGGGAAGCACCTATCCCGAAGAAAGTTATAAACATCAGAAAAAAGCCTAATAAAGAAACACCCCATGCAGCCTTCGAGGCAATAAAATCGAAATGAAGCGGAAGAACACCTACAATCAGCAGGCCAAACAATAAAATACACCATACAATCCAGTTCGGACGCAACACAAGCATGGCACCTATCACAAGGGCAACTGCTAAACTGATTATGATGGGATTAGCTGTTACTGCGAACAAACCAAACAACATTGCCATTAGCACACTGGCCAATGCAATAATATAAAAATATATTTTCTGTTTGTTATCTAAATCAGATGAATACAATTTTTTATAGATAAAATCACCTATACTCCGAAAGTCCCTATTAACCTTATACGTTCATTAGCTTTTACTGAGGATAATAAGTCTTGAATAAAAATGGTTTGTTGCTGATAGGCCTTATTTTTATCAGAATCAATAGAAGATACGCGCACCAACATTCCATCTGGAACATTTCCAGTCATACCGTACTTTAATTGTTGCAATTTCTCTTCAATACCGGGTAAGACAGCCTTATTACCGACAGTTACCCAATAAGTAATCGGTTCATTACGATAACCCTTAACAGCCAACAAGCGTTTAATTGGTAGTTTTCCATATTGCGTAAGCAATTCATCAGCAAAAGTTTTCATTATCTCAAAGCCTTGAGCGTAGTAGCATACTTCTGGCTTGTGTATCGCCAGATTGTCACTCTGATCCCCACCGTAAGCCACAGAAAGCATAATGCGTTCACCCAAAGAGTTTACGTACGTCCGTGACAAAGTTTGATTGTATATTTTGTCAAGCATAGCTTGTGTATCGGCATCTACCTGCAACGGAATAATTGATTTATCAATACGCCAGTCTGCAAACTCCGTCGGGATCATTATTTCAAGATCAATTTTTTCTTGTTGGTCCGCAATCTTGTTGGTTGGAGTCAACGCTTTTGTTAACGCGCCTGACGACACCATCAATATGCCCAAAAAAATACTGATAATTATTGATTTTCTCATCTCCCCCCCTTATTTTCAGACAAAGTCTAATATTCTTACTAAATATCCTTTCGTATTGTAATTAGCTAGCTGTTACTCATAGTGGAATATGAAGCCCTAACTGGCTGCGCTCTGACAAAATACTGTAACGCCGCATCGACGCCAAGGATGAGTATTAATGCACTGATAAACAAAACCATGTCGGCAAAACCATGAAGGAATCCTTGTCCTGCTGCATCCCCATAGTGATAGGTAATCAGTGTAAGTACGATAACGCGAATAACGTTAGCGGTAAAAGAAATAGGTACAATTAGAATAGCTAATGTCACATTGCGTAATACCGAGGTATGATGCACAAGGTTCAAATAAAATAACCCCAGTGCTTCCAATGTCAACAATGTTTGAAGTCCAGCGCAAGCATCTGCCACAAGGAGTTGATATTGCCCAATTTGCAAGATAACACCATTCCTAGCTATTGGATAATCTGCCCAGAATAAAATATGTTCTGCCACAAATGAAACTGCCATCTTCATAGGCATAGTAAGCAAGCTGACTACTTGACCAGGCAATGGAATCATGAAAAGTAAAAAGAACAATGGAAACCACATGACTTTCAAAGCGATGTAACCCCGCTTTATAAGGATAACAGCTGCTAGTATCCATATGAAAGAACCCATTTCAAATACTAATATTTGTTGTGAACGCCCAATAATATAAAGAACCAGAGCCACAAAGAAAACTATCCATCCAAAGAAAGCAGTTGATTTCCCCTCACTTTTATTGATCATCTCCATCCATTTGCGATACATTAACCAAAGCGAAAGCATTAGTATAATCGGCCCGTGCGCTTGTTCTTCTTTAGACCATATTCCATTGGCAAGATCATAAAAAGTAGGAACATATAAAATCAACAATCCAAGAAAGATAGGCCACCAGTCCACAATAGCTGACTTTAAATCACGATGTTGATGAGTAAATGAGAACATAGTTTTTATTCTAAAAGTCAATTAACACAGAACCAACCACTTCGGCTCCACTGTACTTAAGCTGTTCATTAATCATATTGATATCGCTTAACCGGGTATTATTTTTATGCGCAACTACCAATACTCCATCCGTACGAGCAGCAATAGCAAGTGCATCGGCACCACTTGAAACAGCTAAAGTATCATAAAGAATCACATCAAACTGATTTGCAAGTTGATCGTTTAATTCATCAAATAAGCTCCGATTGAGAAGCTCCAAAGGATTCGGCGGGAGTGTTCCTGCCGGTAATACGGAAAGATCAATAAATGAATCTATTTTTGCAATTACTTCAGAAATATTTGCTCGACCGGCAAGTACATCGGATAGTCCTTGCCTGTTTCTTAAATTAAATATCTCATGCTGCTGAGGACAACGTAAGTTAGCATCTATTAGTAATGTACGTTCCCCAAGTTGGGAAAATACGACCGCAAGATTTGCTGCAAATAGGCTCACACCATCACCCAGGTTATAACTTACTACTGCAAGTGCTTTATGACCTGAAGTAAACCAACGCAACATTAACTGACTGCGTACCGCACGAAAAACTTCTACTTGAGCACCAAATGGTTGATAAGCAACGATCAATTCTGGCGGATGATTCCCCTGACCAGGCAATAAATATGGATAGTCAAATTGCTGCGCCAAAACTAACTGTATATCAGCTTCAGTAATCAAGCCTAATTTAAGTGCAGCATCGCCAAAACGCAATCCAGTCTCTTTTTGTAAACGCAACACACGCTCAGCTTCAACTGGTGTAATTTTTCCCATATCCAAAAGGATATGTCCAATACTAAATTTCCGAATATGCGATGAATTTGCGCTGATAGAACTGGGATCGCTAATTTTCCTGGTTTCTGAGGAACTTGTAATACTCATTTTATTCTCCATATTTTGAGCTTAGGCCAGTTCATCGTATTAAACGTGGCCAGCCCAATTGCAGGCGTTTTTGTTTTGGTATTCCTTTTTTTATAACACCAAGTACAGGTACATGAAGCACATCAACAAGATCTTCAGGAGAACGCACACGGCGATCAATCATCTCTGCAAGCAAACCCATTCCCAGCCCAAGTAAAGTTCCTAGAATCACAGACAAAACCACGTTTAACAGCAATTTTGGACTATCCGCTTTATCGGGGATTTTTGCCGTATCCAGTATGGAGACGCTTGATAAATTAGCTTGTCCTTCAAGGCTAGTCTGATTTAAACGTTGCATAGCGCTATTGTAGGCTTGTTGAGCACCTTCTACTTCTTTGAAATGAAGATACAGTTCATTTCTAGCTTGATTTAGAGCTAACACTCTAGCTTTCTGTTCTTCCAATGCCGCTCGTATTTCTCTTTCCTGACTGACAGCAGAGTCAGTAGTAATCCTGATATGCTTATTAAGTTCAGCTCTCAATTTTTCCATCTCAGCTTTAGCACCCGCATAACTAGGATGATTATGACCCAATTTTTGTGAGACTTCAGAGAATCTCGATTCGGCTTGCGACAAATTTAACTTGAGATTACTGATCATTGCATTCTTAGCAATATTGCTACTTTCGCCCCCTCGGTGCTTGATATCTTGTTCTGCAACAGTTCCCATCAATTCCGCTTGGGCGGATACCAGTTGACTAGAGAGATCATTTAAACGTTTTGTCTCAATATCAAGCCGAACGTCGGCATCAATGATTCCTGCTTCTTGTTGATATTCAGTTAGCTTTTTCTGAGCTGTCTCAAGTCTTTCGCGTAATAAATTAAGTTGATCGGTAAAATAAGCTGCCGCTTTCTGCGAAGGCTCCACCGTAAGGCGAATACTTATTTCCTGGTAAGCATTCGCGAATGCATTTGCAATAATTGAAGTAAATGTAGGATCTGCACCTTTATAACTAATACCAATCACGCTGCTATCACGAGAGGTTTCTATATCCAAGTTCTTTAGCAGTAAAGCAGCCAACCACTCACGTAAACCTAAATTACTCCCACTTTCTTCAAATTGCCTCTTTACCACATCGTTCTGATCAAGTCTAAGTTGATCCACCACCATCAGTGCAATTCTAGTGCTCTTAATAACATCTAATTGCGTCGCCAAATAACTAGGATTCAACTGCGCTGCTGAAACCATTCCTGTTACAGGATCAGCCCCTTTGTAAGTAAGGACAAGCGTAGCTGTAGATTTATAGCTTTTGGGCAGAAGGAGGCTCACAACTAAAGTTGTTAATATCGTAACAATCAATGTGAATAAAATCAGTTTTCGCCGAGCCAATATGATAAGAAAAAAACGAGAAAAATCCATGTGTAAGCCCCAGTCTCAACCTAATAGTTACAATATTTGTTTTAAATAAATTTAGTAATAAGAAATTCAAGAGTTAAAGTCAGAACAGACTTTCCTTGATATAGATCACATCATCAGGCTGTACCAAGTCACTGGATCTCGGAGTAAACATCTGTAAATTACCTTCTGTGTCACGACGTTGAATTTTTAATCCTCGTTCCGTCCCACGCTGCGTCAATCCCCCCCCTACTGACAGAGCTTGTATCACCGTCATATTACGTTCAAGCCTATATGCCCCAGCACGTTGTACTTCACCGTAGATATAAAATCTAGGAGCTCGTTCAACATAAATAAAATCATTACTCTGTATAATTAGATCCTGCGATAGATCGCCAGTACGAACCATCTCCTGTATATCTATCACTTCCTTAATAAATTTATTTCCATCGGCACGAATCAGAACAACAAGTTCTCCTCCTTCAGGAACAACACCTCCTGCCATCGCAAGAATCTCTGTTAGACTGCGTTTCCCTTCGATAGGGTAGCGCCCCTGATTTCGAACATTGCCAAGTACAGATACCATCTGACTCTGTAACGAAGCAGTAACGATCATAACCTGCGGTTTACGCAGAATATCCCGACTTTCCAGAAGATTTGCTATCTTTCTTTCTGCAGCTGATGGAGTTAGTCCATCTACTACGACTTCTCCCAGAAGGGGAAATGTTATTTTCCCAGTCTCACTCACTTTCGTTTCGGTAGTCATATCCGGATGGCCGTAAACAAACACTCTTAGCGCATCACCAGGTCCTAATGCACTTTCCCCTGTCTCTGCAGCCACCGTATTCCCAACACAACCGATCCATAACAAAGTAATGACTATTGCTAAAATCTTCATTGTCTTCATAACACTTATCATTTGCCCATAATCCTTAATTCATACCGCACTGAACATTATATTAGGAAAGATAAACTATTTAATATAAACATCAACTTATTTGAGTCCCATAATACCACGCTCGATAGAGCTGCCAGAGGCTGGCTCAGTCAGATTTAAATTATTTGTTGCATTATCAGCATTTGGAGCAGCTTGTGGAACAACCGACTTATCAGCAGTACTGGATTCTGGTGCTTTAGCATTCAAATATTCGATTTTTGCAGCTGTGCGTAAACGCGCGACTTCCGCATCAGTTGCTTCCTTATATTTTTGGTTCAACAAAAATCGTTCAATTTGAGGCGCCGCAGCTGTCAGTGTAATAGGACTGTCCTTTATTGCATTAACCGAAATCAGCAAACTATTCTCTTGCTCATTAACGATAAAAATAGTGTCCTTACTTTTTTCTTGTAGCATTTTAGCCATCTGAGGAGGCAGATCGGTGCTACTACGTGATGCCAAGCTTCTGAGATACTCAACTTTATTTTTCTCAAGCCAAACCACAACCTGATCTACAGACTTTGCTGCATCGATAGTTTTCTTTAATTCACTACTGATATCCTTTGTTGCAACACGAACTGTTATCAAATCAAATTGCTTACGCTGCGAGAAAAACTCAGGATGTTTCTGGAAATATTCATCAATCTCAGGCTGAGTAGGCTTAGCAATTTTACTCACAATACCTTGCATATAAGCTTGCGCTATTACTTGCGCATTTGCACGATCGCGCGCTTGCATTACATCAGGCGTACGATCCAACTTGTTGCGAACAGCTTCATCAAGAATTAATTGACGAACAATCAGAGATTCCAAAAGCTGCTTACTCGCTGCTTCATACTGTTCAGGGCGGACATTGGCACGCTTGATTTCTTCATTTAGCTGAAGCATGGTAACTTCTTTACCATTGACACTAACCAGTGCCTGCCCAGTTTTTTTTTCTTTTGGCTCATTGCTGTCACAAGCTGCGAGAACTAATGCGAAACCAATCATGAATCCTATTAGTGCCGTCCGAGTATTTGCCAATACCATAATATTTCCCTTAATAATTACAAATATAATGAAACAAACTCAAAAAAATCTAACACACATCTTTACATAATGCCTAAACACAGAATGAGAACAATACGTTCCATTGATCATCTCTGAAGCTGGATACGACAATTAAACTATAAACTTTAATACTTAAAGTAATTCTTTATAAAGCACATTAATATACATTGATAATCAACAATATACAAAATATATTCCGATTCAATACTTGAAGCTCACCTTCGATCATGGAATATTCTGGATAACCGATTAATTTATCTAAAAAATATGACAAAGAACTTTGCTAACTTGTTCCTTCAAAATCATCTCTATCATAAGATTATTAGTCAATGATATACCTTGAATCTTGAATATCTCTCTATTTTTGTTACTAAAATTAACAAAAACACGATTAAGTCTTGTGAGCCACTATCTGGCAAAGCTCCAAGAAGATTCAAGCAATACAATTTTCGCGCACTTTTATTGTCATCATGTGACAATCGAAAGCATGTGATAGCCTAAGCTTACCAAATACCACCATAATAATACTTTGAATTGGTACCTTTTACCCGGTATCGCCGTCTGCAATGCCAGTCGCATCCTAACTGGTCATGATAACCATGCTACTGGGCAGTTTGTCTAACCAATCCCAATATTGCATACTAACGATTTATCCTGTGATGTAGGATAAATCTGTATACATATCTACCAGGATTCTTCATTCTTAACAAACACAGATCACAGATTTACGGGTATTGATTGATACCAGAGTTGTTAAATCGCTGCAATTCTCGAAGCGTTTCTAACGTAGAAAGTGGTTTACTAAAATAAAATCCTTGACATTGGCTGCATCCACGCTGTTTGAGAAAATCAATTTGTTCCTTTGATTCAACACCTTCTGCAATTACCTGAATATTCAGGCTGCCAGCCATTGCAATAATCGCCGTAACTATCGCCGCATCATTCTCATCGATCGCGATATCACGCACAAAAGAACGATCAATTTTAAGTGCGTCAATCGTATAGTGCTTCAAATAACTCAAATTAGAATAACCGGTTCCAAAATCATCGATCGATATCTTGAATCCCATTGCACTTAATTGTTGCAGCGTTTCATTCACCTCAACGATATTTTCAGCCAGCATGCTTTCTGTAATCTCCAAAGCCAAGCAACTCGCAGAAACTTTTGCTTGCGTTAGAATATTCGCCACATCTTGCACAAACAGCTTTTTCTGAAATTGTTTGACGGAAAGATTGATAGCAATTCTGGGCACATTCAACTCTTGGTCTTGCCACGCTTTTAGCTGCTCGCACACCGATCCGATAACCCAATCCCCGATCGGCAAAATCAGGCCTGTTTCTTCCGCCAGCTTAATGAACTGAACGGGCGGTATCAATCCCTTTTCAGGATGTTGCCAGCGCAACAACACTTCCAGACTAACCAAATGATTGGTGTCCATATCAATAATCGGCTGATAGTACAATACCAACTCATTATTTCTGATGGCTCTATGCAAATCGTTACCCAGCTCGTGTTTCTCTTGAATCAAACGATCCATCTCAGCCGAATAAAACTGATAATTACTACGCCCCGTAGCTTTAGCATGATACATCGCCAGATCGCTATGCTTTAACAATGCGTCAACATCCTTACCATCCTTGGGATACAGCGCAATTCCGATACTGCTGTCAATATGGAGTATTCGTTCATTAATATGATACGGCAGCGCCAGCAAGTGCAAGATTTTCTTCGCTATCGATTCAACATCCTCCAAATCGGTGATTTCCGTCAATATCACGATAAACTCATCCCCGCCTTGACGCGACGCCGTATCCTCGCTGCGTATGCTGGATAAAAGCCTCACAGCCACTTCTTTTAGCAGCAAATCGCCAAAACCATGACCCAGCGTGTCATTCACAACTTTGAAGTGATCCAGATCTATAAACAACACCGCTGAAAAATCATGATGGCGCTGATTATGCGCCAATGCCTGCGACAAGCGATCCTGCAACAACAATCGATTCGGCAATCCTGTCAGCACGTCATGATTTGCCATAAAACTGATGTGCTGTTCCAATTGCCTGCGCTCCAACCATAGCCTGAAATCGTCTGCGATATAATTAATCAGGTTTTGCTCGTCCGGCAGCATGAATGACTTTTCTTCCCGGTAGAAAACCTGCAATTGACCGCAAAAATGTCCACCCACTTTGATTCTTGCGAAAATCCCATGCGTCAGGTCTTCGTTATAGTGATTTGAAGTATGGCGCTGCTCATAAATACTGATCATGCAGGCCGCATGGTCGGGAAACTGCATTGCTGGAATCAGATGATCGAATATCCGTTCACAAAGCTCACCGACAGAAAGATCTTGTTCCATCTCCCGCCGGATCGCATATAAACACGTTCTTTCCTTTAGCCGTTCATGCAAAATTAATTCTTTCTGTTTGCGCGCGGTGATATCCACGCGAACGGATATATAGCGAACTATCCGGCCGCTACCGTCTTTGAACGGAACGATAGTGGAATCGACCCAGTACAAGCTGCCACTTTTTCTCCGATTACAAATCTCTTTATGCCAAATTTTGCCATTGGTGATGGTTTCCCACATGTCTATAAAAAAATCACTCGAATGCACACCTGAGTTGAGAATCCGATGATCCTGCCCGATAAGTTCGGAGCGACCATACCCGCTAATCTCACAAAAACGGTCATTGGCTTCAATGATCCGGCCAGAGCGGTCACTCACGGAAACCAGTGCAAGCTGCCCAATGGCTTCTAGGTAAGTTGTCAGCTCCGCATTGGTGGTTTGCAATTCCTTGTAAAGTAATTTTAATTTAGACTTGGACGCGACTAATGCTGCATTGGCTGCTTGCAATTCTTTATTTGTCGACAGCAATTCTTCATTGGTCGATTGCAGCTCTTCGTTGCTCGATCTAAGCTCTTCTTGCGAAGTCTGCATTTCCTCATGAGTCGCTTGCATTTCCTCACGCATGAGCTGCAGTTCGGTCATCATCGCTAATACAATATCATCACCTTTTTCGGATGAGTCCGCTGCTTGCTCGATGTGTGAAAGCCGTAGTACCTCTTCCAGACTGATCATTGGATTTTTCTTGGTCATCGCTTGAAGAGAGAAATCCTGAATCAAGTTGCGCCTTTCTTGCGGCAATCCATTATCAAGACGTTTATACACCGCCAAACTGCGCTCCAGAGGGGTAAACATCTCCGGGAAATAATCGATCGATTCCGCAGTTCCCAATAGCAAAATGCCGCCAGGATTCAGTGCATAATAAAACAGCGGGAATAATCTTTTTTGTAATTCACGATCCAGATAAATCAGTAAATTCCGGCACGATAAGATATCCAGTTTGGAAAATGGCACATCGGCAATAAGATTTTGTGGCGCGAATATCACCATCTGGCGTATTTCAGTACAGACCCGGTAGCCATTTTCGTGCTTGATGAAAAACCGGTTTAAGCGTTCCAATGAAATATATTGACTGATCGCCAGGGGATAAAAACCCTGCCGTGCCTTCGTGATGACATCCTGATCCAGATCAGTCGCAAATATTTTCACCAAGTACCGGTCTTGCACGCCCCTTTGCTCCAAAGCTTCCCGGAAAAGAATGGCGAATCCATAAGCCTCTTCCCCTGTCGAGCAAGCAGGTACCCAGATTCGCACTGTTTTTCCTTCAGGATGGGCTGCCAAAATGGGTGGAATAATCTCCGCTTTAACATACTGCCACATGACCGGATCGCGAAAAAAATGCGTCACATTGATTAATAGCTCCTTAAACAACAAATCCAGTTCAACAGGATTCTCGTTTAAGAAGCGCGCATAATCTTCAACCTTACTGATTTGATTCTGTTGCATCCGCCGCTCCACACGACGATATAGCGTGCTTCTCTTATACTGAGAGAAATCATTACCCGTCCGCTTGGACAAGAGTTGCACCACTTCACTCATGGCACCATCAAGGTGAAATCCTTGCGATTTGGATTTCAAATAACTGGTAACAATGCCCGGCAACACATCGAGTGCTACGCGCGTGTCCACTGTGCTTGCCTCAATCGCGCGATCCGGCATATCCCCCGGTTCACTGGACATAGAATCCTGCGTAAGCCCCAATCCTCCTTTTTTCCTTATGGCGCGTAAACCCTGAGTACCATTTGCACCCGAACCGGAAAAAATAACACCAACCGCCGACTCCCTATACTCTTCCGCCAAGCTGTGGAAGAAAAAATCGATTAAGGAATTCGATACATGCCCCGGCTCGGCGTCCAATACACACAAAAAACCATTGGAAATAAAGACATTCTTGCTTGACTGCTCAACAATATAGACACAATCGGACTGCACTTCGATCAGATTTTCCACGCGCACTATCTTCATGCTGGTAACATCTTGCAGTTGCTGAGGAGATAGATTTCCTTGTATCGCATCTGATTGCTGAATAACGACAAAAGCCGCACCACTATCCGCTGGTATCTGGGAAAGAAACTGCCGTAGTGACTTGAGTTCGGTAGCTGAAGCACCAATACCCACCACTGGGAATAATGTCCTTTCAGGATCGACTGGTTGATGAGATGGGATAGATGGGTTTATACGCGATTTTTGTTTTATTGCGGTCAACTTCTTCGGACTTGAATTCGTTTTTCTGATCATCAAAAGAAGCCTCTGATTCTTTGAAGTTAACAGGAAAATTTTGATTGGTGTTTTATAGCATAGTTTTATGAAAATTTTTAGCCTTATGAATACGGAATGGAAATGAATTTGAAGATTTGAAATACACCTACTCCAATTCGACCTTGCGCCACAACATAATAAATACGCAGAAACCATTTTAGGCCGAGAATCACTACTGCATTTACCATACAAATGGTCACTCAAAGGCTTTTACATACCAAATAAGCTAAAGAATTCACATAATCTTGTTTATTTTTTCAGATGAAATCACAAAATATTTTCACCGGAATCCCCAAAAACCTGGATCAGGAATTATTTGAGTTTCTGGCCGGAAACGACACAGTGACGATAGAAAAGATCATCTCGAAAGGACAAAAATCGCCAGAATCCGGCTGGTATGATCAGGAAAAAAACGAGTGGATTATCGTATTGAAGGGCAAGGCGGCACTGTCTTTTGAGGATGAAGCATCAGTACATCTTAATGAGGGAGACTTTATTAATATCCCCGCTCATAAAAAGCACAAAGTCTCATGGTCAGATCCAGACAATGAGACTATCTGGCTCGCTGTACATTATTAAAGAGATTATTTAACTTAGAATCAAGTAGCAGAATCCGGAATAAATTCTGTTACCCGGGTTCACCATCAGAAATCTTGGTAAAAACCTGATATTACTTGATTTCCAGCAATTAATTGCGCACTTGCTTGCTATATTTCTGACGGAATTTCTCAACCCTTCCGGCAGTATCCACAATTTTCTGCTTACCCGTGTAGAACGGATGACACAGTGAACATACCTCAATATTCAATGGCTTGTTCATGGTAGAGCGTGTTTTAAACACATTACCGCAACTGCAAGTTACGGTAATTTCCTGATAGTCTGGATGAATGTCTGCTTTCATTACCTATATCCTTAATTATTCAATCCCCAATGGGAAGATTAAAAAGCCGTGTATTATCCTTTAATGTACGTATTGGCGCAACTGTGAAAATTAAATCCTAAACCCGCCGCATCGAATCAAAAAAGTCGGAATTATTCTTAGTTGCCTTGATTTTATCCAGTAGAAACGCCATCGCATCCATATCGTCCATCGGATGCAGTAACTTGCGTAGTACCCAGATTTTCTGCAGTACATCAGGAGAAATCAGCAATTCTTCCCGGCGAGTTCCTGACCGGTTCACATTAATCGCAGGATATATCCGTTTCTCCGCCATTTTCCGGTCAAGATGAATTTCCATATTACCGGTACCCTTAAATTCTTCATAGATCACATCGTCCATACGCGACCCAGTATCAATCAATGCTGTTGCGATGATCGTCAACGATCCACCCTCTTCAATATTACGCGCCGCGCCGAAGAAACGTTTGGGCCGCTGTAACGCACTGGCGTCCACACCGCCTGTCAGCACTTTACCGGAAGCCGGCACCACCGCATTATAAGCGCGCGCCAGCCTTGTGATCGAATCGAGCAATATCACGACATCTTTCTTGTGTTCGACCAAGCGCTTGGCTTTCTCAATCACCATTTCGGCAACTTGCACGTGCCGCGTAGCTGCTTCATCGAAAGTGGATGAGATGACTTCCCCTCTCACCGAACGGATCATTTCCGTCACTTCTTCCGGACGTTCATCAATCAGCAACACCATTAAAATCACATCCGGATAATTAGCCGCAATGGCGTGCGCGATGTGTTGCAGCATCACGGTTTTACCCGACTTAGGGCTAGCCACTAACAAACCGCGCTGTCCCTTTCCAATCGGAGCAATCAAGTCAATGATACGGCTGGTGATATTTTCTTCGGCTTTGATATCGCGTTCGAGCACGAGCCGCTCATCCGGAAATAATGGTGTCAAATTTTCAAACAGGATTTTCTGTTTGGAATTTTCCGGCGGTTCGTTATTGACCTTATCAACTTTCACCAGCGCAAAATAACGCTCTCCTTCCTTTGGCGGGCGAATCTCGCCATCAATCGAATCTCCGGTATGCAGATTAAAGCGCCGGATCTGACTGGGTGAAATATAAATATCATCGGGCCCCGCCAGATAGGATGTATCCGGAGAACGTAAAAATCCAAAACCATCCTGCAATACTTCCAGCGTCCCATGACCGTAGATATTTTCACCCTTGCGCGCCTGATTTTTAAGCAATGCGAAAATCAGATCCTGTTTCCGCATTCGGTTGGCTCCATCAATTTCGTTCTCGACGGCCATTTTTACTAGTTCAGTGACGTGTAGGTTCTTTAAATCGGATAAGCGCATGAAAAAGCTCGTGAAAAAATAATACTCAGGTAAAAGATAATGATGCTGGAAGGAAAGTTGTTACGGATGGGATTATTTAATATAAGGTGGTGTGGGCTTTACCAATCACCTAGTCCACAAATCTATTATGTTCAGTAGACTAGCGGGTTTAAATATGGCTGTCAATAAAGGCAGTTAATTGTGATTTTGATAAAGCTCCGACTTTGGTAGCCTCGATATTGCCGTTTTTAAACAGCATCAGAGTCGGGATACCGCGAATACCGTATTTCGGCGGTGTTAGCTGATTTTCGTCGATATTCAATTTAGCTACTTTAAGGCGTTCACCATATTCGCTCGCAATTTCGTCGAGTATCGGCGCTATCATTTTACAAGGGCCGCACCATTCCGCCCAGTAATCCACCAGCACGGGAGTTGTCGACTGCAAAACTTCCGCATCAAAATTAGCATCAGTAACGTAATGAATATGCTGACTCATATGATCCTCATTCAATTATTCAGTATTAAGAAGAGTAAACCTAATTATCTCAAAGATTGGTTTACGGGATTGATTGGAATAACGCTGCAAAATAGTGGTATAAAACTAAATTGTTATGCTATAGAAAAAACTGTTAAAAGGGAAGTAGCTTTTTAAAATAGCGCCCGGAAGAAACCCGGGATATTGTCTCACATTCGCAGGAACCGGAACCGGACAATCATCCTTCCAATTGTTGAAATGCCACAATATGGTCGGCTTCGAGTCTGATCCCTATTTTCCCGCCGATCGCATGATCATGGTGGCTGGGGACGAGCGCAAGCACTTTAGCTCCGCCCGCCAGACGCAACGTATACAAAATCTCCGCGCCGCGAAATGCCTTATGAACCACTGTCGCCTGCATCGCGCTGCTATCGTCATGCACAATATCATCCGGACGCAGCAATACATCGACGCTACACCCGGCCTCGCAGTGCTGCGGAATTACTCCGTTTAATACGCCCAATTCAATTTCAACCTGTTGTGCATTGATCACTTTGCCGGGAAGAAATACTCCCTGACCGATAAAGTTAGCCACAAAACGATTAGCCGGACGGTGATACAGATTGAATGCCGTATCCCACTGTTGAATCTCACCGTGATTCATCACGCCGATCTCATCGGCAATCGCAAACGCCTCCGCCTGGTCATGCGTCACCAGAATCGCGGTGGTTCCTTGCTGTTTGATGATCTCGCGGACCTCCATGCTCAGCCGTTCGCGCAAACTCACATCCAGATTGGAAAACGGTTCATCCAGCAACAACAGATCCGGTCCCGGCGCCAGTGCGCGCGCCAGCGCAACGCGCTGCTGCTGCCCGCCCGATAATTCATGCGGATATTTCTTCGCAACGCTGGCCAGATGCACGACATGCAGCAATTCTTCAACCCGCCGCTCACGTTCCACCCGCGTTAACCGGTGCAGACCGAAACCGATATTGGCAGTCACATCCAGGTGCGGAAACAACGCATAATCCTGAAACACCATGCCGATCCGCCGCTGTTCCGGCGGCACGAAGGAATCCGCACTGCTTACACAGGCACCATTGAGCACGATTTCTCCGCCCGCAATCCGCTCAAAACCGGCGATACAGCGCAAGGCAGTGGTCTTGCCGCAGCCACTCGGACCGAGTAAACAGCCGATCTGCCCCTTCTGCAATTGCAAAGATAAGTTACGGATAACGACCTGCTCGCCATACGCTTGCACAACGTGATTCAGTTGCAGCAACCCTGTACTCATCGGTTTACTTCTCAGTTTGTCGCATAAACAAGAAAATCGGAATCAGCCCGGCCAGCACCAGCGTAACCGCCGGCAACGCAGCCTGCTCCCATTGCCCTTCGGAAGTCATTTCATAAATTCGCACCGCCAGTGTATCCCAGCCAAAAGGCCTCGTCATCAGCGTAATCGGCATCTCTTTCATGACATCGACAAACACCAAAGTCGCCGCTGTGAAAATTCCCGGTTTCAATATCGGAATGTGCACCTTCCGGATCATCGCCCAGCCATGCAACCCGAAACTCATCGCCGCTTCGTCGATATTAGGCGTAATCCGTTGCATCGCGCCATCGATCGGGTAATGGCTGACCGCCATAAAGCGGATCAAATAGGCAATCAACATAATCATCAGCGTGCCCTGGATCAATTGCCCTGTCTCGATTTGCAACCAATTCATCATCCATTCGCTGAGCCGCCCATCGAGCCAAACCAGCGGCACATACACGCCAATCGCCAGCACCGTACCGGGCAATGCATAGCCGATCGTGGCAATGCGAATCGCATAGCGCGTCGCTGGACTGGGATAACGCCGTGCCGCATAAACCATGGCGATGACAACCAAGCAGATCAATAAAGCCGCCAGACCGGACAACGATAGCGAGTGCCAGAGAAATTCCAGATAGCGGGCCACGTCATAATCTTGCGTAAACGATCGCATCGCCCACTGGCACAATTGCAACACCGGCAGCAGAAATGCCAGAAACAAGACACTCAGGACAAAACCGGTCACCAGCCAGTTATGCCATCCCATCAACCGGATACGCTGCGCACGTTCGGTTCTTTTGCTTTCCGCATAGCGCATACGCAACCGGAACTGCTGTTCCAGCACGATCACAACAAAAATGATTAGAATCAATAAAGAAGCGAGCTGCGAAGCCGCGGGCAGTGAAAACATGCTGAACCACGCTTTGTAAATTGCGGTCGTGAAGGTGTTGTAATTAAACACCGCCACGGTGCCGAAATCCGCCAACGTTTCCATAAGCACTAGCATCACGCCTCCGGCTATCCAGGGCCGTGCCATCGGCAATACCACTTTGAAAAATCCTTGCTTACGGTTGAGGCCCAGCGATTGCGCCACCTCCAACGAGCGTTTGCCTTGACTCAGAAAAGCATTGCGCGCCAGTAAATAAACATAGGGATAAAAAGCCAGCGTCATCACCACAATCACACCCGCCCTGCCGCGAATATCCGGAAACCAGGACAAATCCGAATCCAGCCAGGCGCGCAATACAGTTTGTACCGGACCGGTAAAATCAAACAGTCCCAAAGCAACAAATGCCGTGACATACGCAGGCATCGCCATCGGCAACAGCAACGCCCAGGAAAAGAACCGCCGCCCGGTGAAGTCATAAACTGCGGTGAGCCACGCCAGACTGATGCCCAATAGCGCAGTCCCACTGACGACACCCAAGGCAAGCCAGAACGTGTTGATCAGCAGTTGAGGAAGGGTCGTTTCAAGCAGATGCTGCCAAACATCACTGGCCGGTGCAAAAAAAGCGGACACGATCACGCCCACGGGCGCCAGTACCAATGCAGCGGCTATGAAAGGAACTGAGCGCCAAATGGCCATGACATGTTTGTGAAGAAACGGAACGAAAAAACTGGCGTAAGAAGCTATTGTTTCCTAGCGCTTCTACGCCGCATTGATCTTTGTAGCGGCCGTACCTTTTTACTGATATCCCGCCCGGTCCATCAGTTTCACGGCGGTGGTCTGCAATTCGCCGGCTTTAACCAGATTCATCGGATTTTGCTTGAAACTGCCCCACGCCGCGACAAACGGATCCGCTGCAATCTTTGGATTGACCGGATATTCCATATTCACATCGGCGAAGAGATTTTGCGCTTTGTCGGATGACAGGAATTCCAGCAATTTAATCGCAGCTTGTGCGTTACGGCCATGGCGCGTGACACCGGCGCCGGAAATATTGACATGCACGCCGCCATCATTCTGATTCGGCCAGAAAATCGCCAAAGGCAAATTCGGGTCTTTTTTCATCAACCGGCCATAGTAATAAGTATTGACCACCGTCACATCGCATTTACCAGCAGCGACGAATTCCAAAGCCCGGGTGTCATCGGATAGCGGATCGGTCGCCAGATTGGCCACCCAGCCTTTGACCATTTTCTCGGTCTCGGCTTCGCCATGTCCGGCAATCATCATCGCCACCAGGGATTGGTTATACACCTTCTTCGATGTGCGAAGACACAGCCGTTTGTTCCATTTCGGATCGGCCAGATCTTCATAAGTTGAAAGCTCTGATGGCTTCACTTTCTTAGTGTTATAAATCAGTGTACGTGCCCGGATCGACAAACCGAACCATTCCTGTTGAGGGTCACGCAAATGCGCCGGGATATTGGCTTCCAGCACGTTCGATTGCACCGGCTTCAGCAAGCCTGCCCGTGCCGCCGCCCAAAGATTACCCACATCGGAAGTAATCAGCAGATCCGCTGGCGTGTTTTTTCCCTCCGCTTCCAGCCGGGCAAGCAATGCGCCTTCATTATCCGTGGTGTATTTGACCTTGATCCCGGTTTCCTTGGTAAACGCGTCAAACATCGGTTTGATAAGTTGCTCAATGCGCGCGGAATACACAACCACTTCCTCGGCATGCGCCAGCGGTGCGATCAGAGAAGAGAAAAGAAAAAAAACGGCAAAATAAAAACGGCTTACATTCGATTTCAACATGAAAAAATTCCAGGCAAAAAGATTCATCAAACGAATTAATTATTGAGGGTTACTATAGTATGAATAAGAATAATTATCAATTAAATACCATGAACTCAAGGTTTAAAGAACGCAATTAATTTTCAACCGCAGGCTCGAACCATGAATTCAGTTCTTTGCGCCCGACCAGTGGCAATTTGAGCGCGAGTGGATCGAGATCGACACCGAACGACAATCCTAGCAGGTTCAACTCGACACCTTCCACCGCGCTGACCAGTACGCCCAGCAAGCCAAAGATGGAAACCTGGAAGCCGCTGCCGCTCGGTGCTTGCGAAACCAGCCGGTACCCCAGGTAATCCTTACCGATCGCGGTGGGCGGCAGATCCAATTGCAATTCCGGGACAGCCCGGGAAATCCAGGCGGTAAAGGTATTGGAATTGGGGCCGGGCCAAATCGTGTAATCCTTTGCATACGGGTAACTGCGTGCCGCCTGGTCAATTTTTCCGATCAGCGCGTCCACGCCGTCACCCCGTTTTTCCAGCAGAAGCTCCGGCATATTGCCATACCAGCGCCGGTCCGGCACATTCTCATGAATCACTACCACCGGGAGCTTACGGCGCTGCAACCAGCCGATCACTTCATAAATGGTGTACGACTGTGCCGCCGAGGGTTTCACCGCAATCCAGGTATGAATCCCGAAGTAGCCGCGCCAGCTGAATGCGCGCGCGCCGTAAACCTGCACAATCGCTTCCGGCGTCGATGTAGGATCGGGCGCCAAACCCACCGGTTCACGGCTCGCGTTCCACCAGTATTGCGCCCGTGCGCGATCCGGAACAACCGTCAGCACGATCAGACCCACAGCAAATAAGAGGAAAACTACGGTTAAAGTGCGCTTCACTGAGTGATTCAACTGATTAGGGATTAAAAATGATGCAATCTTGGAGCATTGAGATGGATCGCAGTATATGCGAAATCCGCTTTACCGATGTATTTCCATGGCCAACTCATTACCGCCCGCTGCGTTTTCCCAATATGTCCGGCAAATCCCGCACAAACCGGCCCGCACCCGCCATCTGCCGCCGCAGCATGACCCAGTCTTCGGCGCGCTTTCTGGCACCCAGGCAGCGCATTAGCCGCACCCGCAACGCTTCGTCCTGATGATTCAGAATCGCGGCCCAAAGGGTATCGTCGACATTATAAACTTTACCCGTCAGCAAACAGACAGGAATCACCTGCTCAACCGCTACCGCCAGATCAGCCGCGATAACCCGCACCGCTGCGGCGATATGGGTTGCCTTGCTGCTCGCCGGATGCGTCAGGTCGTACGGCGGCTGCCATTCGTTGACCGGCCGCAGGCGATCGATAAAACTCGCCACCACCAGTAGCGGCGGCGCACGGCGGTCCGTGCGCGCGGCTTGGGTGGCGCGCAATACGTCCAAACAATCGCGCTCAATCTGCCGGTCGGGCCGGTTGGCCGGACTCAGCCACAAAATCAGATCGGCATTTTCTGCCGCAACCAGCATCCGCTGATGATCAAACAATGCACTGTCACACCCCGGACTATCGAAAATCAGCGCTTGCGTCAAACCTTCGCGCGATAAAGCAAACGGTTTAAGGGCTTGCGTGGTGTCCGGCAGCACATCGGCAGCTGTCGTCAATGTGCCAAATAATGCATTGATCAGGCTCGATTTACCCGAGTTGGACCGCCCCAAAACGAGAATGCGCAACGGCTCAACAGCAGGTTTTGCGGTTTCTTCGACCTGCCCCAGATCGGCTTTGGATTCCGGGGTTGGCGCAGTCATGAATTCTTCATCGCCTAACGGCAAACGGCCGCTATACAGATCAATCGCGTAGTACCCCACTTTGCACACATAGGTACGCAAAAACCAGCGGTGCAATTCATCCTTGGCCTGATCGAAACTGCGCTCGCGCAAATGCCGCCACGCTTCGCTCAGCAAAGCATTGACCGGATTGATGAGCAGGCTGCCGGCGCGATAGATACTAAACAGCCGTTCCACCTTAGCCTTCCAGCGCTGTATCCGGAACAAATCGCCAATGGTCAGGCGATTGCTGAACGGTATTTTTTCCGCCACATCCTGGCGCAGATCGCGGCTCGCCCGCTCGATAATCATCAAGGTATGCGGTATGGTCAGTTCCAGCAACGGTTTTTCGACATCCGGGTGATAACAATGCGCGACCGTTTCCATCGTTTTCTGCCCCAGCACCAGCACCCAGGTACCCTCCTCGATCGGCCAATCCTGCGGATTACAGGTCTCGGCCAACGCTTCAACTTGCTGCCAGACCGCATCCGCGCTCGGCGGCCAATCCGGATTAGGTTCGGTGGCCGAATCCGTTAACAATTGCCGCTCCTGCCGCACCAGCCAATACTGCAAGCCGTACCCCAGGCCGCCGCACACCACCATGGCAATCAGCCAATACTGCAAATAACCGCCCTGCCACAGCCAGAAGAAGCCGAATCCCAACAGCGCCAGCAGCGGCAACAGCATCAGGATGAAAACCAGTAACCGCAGCGGATTAACAGCGGGCAGTGGTGCTTTCATCCGGATTTTCCCCGCAGACGGTCTTTGAGTATCGACGCGCTGCGTTCCAATTCTTCCGCATAAATCTGCCGCAAGGTATCCGCATCCACGTTCAGGCCGTCCTTGCGCCGCGTAAAGAAATAGATCGCCGCCTTGCCCAGCGCGTACGTGGTCGCACCGCTGGAACTGGCGCCCCATAACGCCCCCACGGTCTGTCCCCACACCGGTATGAATTTGGTCGCAGCACGGGTCAATAGCCGTGCCAGGTAACCGGAGGCAATTCCCGCGCCCGCCAAACCGATAAATTCCGTGACGGTGCTTTTATCCCAGCGCTGCCCGTACAGCAACGCCAGACTATGCAACAATTTTGCCTGCACCGCCGACACCGCGACCAAATCCACCACCGGCAAAGCACCCAATCCCGCCGCGGTCAGCGCATAACCTGCGATATGCTGATGCGCGGTGCGCGCGTAGAGATCCTGCACTTCCTGGTCACCGCTCAGCTGATGCTGCAAACCCAAGGATGTCAGCGCTTCGATTGCCTGCCACAACGCTTCCAAGCCATAATCCGGCGGCGCAAATCCATCTTCCGGCAATGTCAAATCGACCGCCACCCAGCGCACCGGGGCAAAACCGGGCAGTGGCTTCAAGGCAGCGCGCTGCGCCAGCAGAGCGCGGCGCAAATCGAGCGGAATGGAATCAGGCAAAGGATCGTTGGCATACGGCCACGGCTGAATGTGCGCAAATTGGCCGGGATACAGTTCATGCAAACCGGTCTGCACGATCAGCAACGGCCATTCCGGATGACGCCGGCGGATCGCTTGCAATACATCGAACACCGCAGCCTGATGCACATCCGCCACTTTCATCACCGCCACCAGCAAATGCGCCTGCGCTTCACAATAATGCATATCGTCGCCGGGATCGTACGCCACTTCACCCAGACCACGCGTATCGAGAAACCGCACCACCGAGGCTTCAGCCGGAAAATCGTAAAACTGCGCACTACGCGTGCACGGTTGAAAACCGTTGCCGATTTCCGCCGCCGGACTGCCCGTCAGTGCGCGGATAATCGATGTCTTGCCGGATTGCGTTTTACCCAGTAGCCACAATACCGGCACCGGCATCTTCGCGCGCGCCTCGCGCAACGATGCCTCCAGCAGGGACTTGTCGACACTGGGCTCCAGCAGCGCGGTACGAAGCTGCTCCCAGTAATTGCGCCAGTCTGTCAAACCGTTCGGTCTCATCATGCCAGCATTTTATCACTACCGCTTAAACAATGATTTCTATCGATTCATTCCAAACACGACTCAACCGGCAACAATGCCATCCATTTAACCGGTGGTGACAATTTCACTCGTAAAGTAAGAAAACTCTGAATCCGTTCGCTTGGTTCTATTAAGCATTATGAATTTCTTGCAGAAATTGCTCTTGAGTACCTAGTTGCCACACATATCCTGCCGTCAGGGCATTTAAGATCGACTAACTTGATGATCCGACTATGTTTAATCCGAGTTCATTATTTCATGTAGGAAAATTACTATATAAAACTATTTTTTTCTTCATTTTTACTTACATCAACCGCTAATAAGAGTGTGCTGGCATATAGGAACCGGTCCCAGTCATTCGGCATGATTCCCTTCAGAATATAAAAAAATCATTATAGTTAATTGATTTTATTTATTAATACTATAAGACTATTAAAAATGATTAAAGCTTCATGGATAGACCTCTGTACCGCAACTCTCCCGACCAACGCCTTTACATACGTTACAGCTGCTGCAAATGTTCCATTGAATGACGGTCAGGTCTTAAAAACAATCAGCGGTAAAACTGCACGCCATGCGCAACCGGGCAGTTTCAACAACGGCGGTTCAATCCAATGACGACGACCATCACTTCGGCCACGTACAACGCCAACAATAACAAGCTGATTGTCACCGGAACCAATATGGCGGCCACCGCCGGGCCGCTCAATGACATTGATGTATCGAAACTGACTCTGACCGGACAAAGTGGCGCAACCTATACCCTCACTTCAGCGAATGTCGAGCTCGATTCCGCCACGCAATTCACCATTACGTTGAATGCGGCCGATCAAATCAACATCGAAGGTTTGCTGAACAAGAACGGCACGTCCTCGGTCGGCGGCACTACCTACAATATCGCCGCGGCGGCTGACTGGAATCCGGCGCAAAGCGGCAACGCCGACACCACGGGTAACGGCGTTACCGTCAGCAATGTGCAAATCCCAACAATTAGCTCCACGACATACGATGCCAGCACCGGCACGTTGACCGTCTCCGGATCGAACTTTGTCAAAGCCAGTGGTGCGGCCAACGACATCGATGCTTCGCTGTTCACTTTTACCGGCGATGGCAGCGCCACGTACACGCTGATCGATACCAGTGATGTCGAAATTACCTCCGCCAGCTCATTCACCATAACACTCAGCAGCACGGATAAAGCCGCGATAAGCCTGATTCTCAACGAAGATGGCGGCTCTTCAAACGATGGTACTTCGTACAACCTGGCCGCAGCGGACGACTGGAATACGGTGATCGGCAATACTAATATTGCCGATACGTCCAACAGCATTACAGTCTCGAATGTTCCTCCACCGGCGATCACCTCGGCTACCTATGATATAAGCAGCCATATCTTAACCGTCACCGGAACCGGCTTAATACGAAAAGGCGGGCCGAACAATGATATCGATGTATCGAAACTCACTCTGACCGGAAAAGGCGGCGCAACCTATACCCTCACCTCCGCGCAAGTCGAGATCGATTCCGCCACGCAATTCAACGTCACGCTCAATGCTACCGATCAAGTCAATGTGGCAGGGTTACTGAACAAGAACGGCACTGCTTCGACGGATGGGGTCACTTACAATATTGCAGCAGCGGATAACTGGAGCCGGGAATTAAGCGGTCACGCCGACACCACGGGTAACGGCATTACCGTCAGCAACGTGCAAATACCTGCGATTACCTCAGCAACGTATAATGCCAGCACCGGCGCACTGACCGTCACCGGCTCGAACCTGGTCAATGCCAACGGCGCGGCCAACGACATCGTCGCATCGAAGTTCACGTTCAGCGGCGAAGGCGGCAGCACTTACACGCTCACGGATTCAGCTAATGTCGAGATCACTTCCGCCACGGCATTCACGATCACGTTGAGCGCCACCGATAAAGCCGCCGTCAACCAGATCGTCAATAAGAATAGCACCAGCTCTACCGGCGGCACGACATACAACCTAGCGGCTGCGGAAGATTGGGCTGCCGGTGCGGATGCTGCCGTTGTCATCGCCGATACCACCGGCAACGGCATCACCGTGTCGAATGTTGCCGCACCGGCGATCACGTCGGCGACGTACGATGCCAGCACAGGCATTTTGGCCGTCACTGGCTCCGGCTTCCTGAAAGCCAGCGGCGCTGCCAACGATATCATCGCATCCAAGTTCACGTTCACCGGCGAAGGCGGAAGCACTTACACCCTGACCGATTCCGCCAATGTAGAGATCACTTCCGGCACGGCATTCACGATCACATTGAGCGCCACCGACAAAGCTGCTGTCAATCAGATCGTCAACAAAAACAGCACCAGCTCAACCGGCGGCACCACGTACAACCTAGCCGCAGCAGAAGATTGGGCGGCGGGTGCCGACAGCGCCATCGTCACCGCCGATACCAGCGGCAACAGCATCACCGTGTCGAACGTTGCAGTACCGGCGATCACATCGGTCACCTACGACGCCAGCAGCGGCGCATTGATCGTTAGCGGTAGCGGATTCCTGAAAGCCAGCGGCGCGGCTAACGACATCATCGCATCCAAGTTCACGTTCAGCGGCGAAGGCGGCAGCACTTACACTCTGACCGACTCCGCCAATGTAGAGATCACTTCGGGCACGGCATTCACGATCACGTTGAGCAGCACCGACAAGGCCACCGTCAACCAAACCATCAACAAAAACGGCACTTCCTCGACAGACGGCACCACGTACAACCTGGCAGCGGCAGAAGATTGGACCGCCGGTGCAGATGCCGCCGCCGTCACCGCCGACACCACCGGCAACGGCATCACTGTCTCAAATGTTGCAGCACCGGCGATCACATCGGCCGCCTATGATTACAGCAGCAATGTGCTGACTATTACCGGCAGCGGTTTTCTTCAGAAAAGCGGCGCCAGCAACGACATCGATTTATCCAAGCTGACCATCACCGGCGCGAGCGGCGCAACTTACACGATCACCAGTGCGGCGAATATAGAGATTACATCCGGGACTTCGTTTTCAGTGACGCTGACGGATGCGGATTTGACCAATGTCGAGGCATTACTCAATAAAAACGGCGCATCCGCAATCGGCAGCACGATCTATAACCTGGCCGCCGCCGAGGATTGGGCGGCCGGTGCGGATAGCGCCGTTGCGGTCGCCGATCTGACGGGTAATGGCATCACGGTCAGCCACTATGCCGTACCGATGATTACTTCCGCAACGTTTGACGCCAGCACCAACGTGCTGACAGTCAGCGGATCCAATTTCGTTTCCAACAGCGGCGCCAGCAACGATGTGACGGTTTCATTGTTCACGTTAACGGGCGAAGGCGGCAGTTACACGCTGACTTCGTCCGCTGTCGACGTGACTTCAGCCACTGCCTTCAGCATCACACTCAATGCCGCCGACCAATTGGCGGTTCACGGATTGTTGAATAAGAATGGCACAGTTTCTTCCAGTGCAACGGCCTACAATATCGCCGCAGCTGAAGACTGGATGGCTGGCAGCGCAGCTTCGCTGACAGTCGCCGATCTGACGGGTAATAGCATCATCGTCAGCAATGTGCAGACACCGGCAATTACATCGGCCGCTTACGATTCCGACACCGGTATTTTGACTGTGACTGGCAGCAATTTCTTCAAAAAGATCGGCACCGATAACGACATTGATATTTCCACGCTCACCTTGACCGGCGGAACTGCGAACACTACCTACACGATCACCAGTTCCTCGGACGTTGAAATCACATCCAGCACATCGTTCAGTGTGACGCTGTCCGGCACGGACAAAATCGCTGTCGATGCCCTGCTGGATCAAACCGGGACTGCATCTTCCGGCGGTTCGACCTATAATCTCGCAGCTGCCGACCACTGGCTGAGCGCCGCCGATAGCGCGACTGTCATCAGTGACACCACCAATGCGATTACAGCAACGGTTTCGCTCAATCCGCGCATCATTTCGGCCACGTACGATGCCGCGTCCGGAACCTTAGCGGTAACCGGCATCAATCTGCAAGCCAACGGCGGGGGAGCCGACATCGATGCTTCCCGGTTCACGTTCAGCGGTGAAGGCGGCAGCACTTATACGCTGACCGATTCCGCCGATGTCGAAATCACCTCGGGTACGGCATTCACACTCACACTGAGCGCCACCGACAAAGCCGCCGTCAACCAGATTATCAACCAGAACGGCACTGCCTCCACCGGCGGCGCTGTCTATAACTTGGCAGCTGCGGACGATTGGGATACCAACGTCACCAGCGGGAACACCGCCGACACCACTGATAACGGGATCACCGTATCGAACGTCGCCGCACCGTCGATCATCTCGGCCAGTTATGACGCCAGCACCGGCACATTGGCAGTCACCGGCAGCGGTTTCTTGCAGTTGAACGGCACAAACAACGATATCGATGCCTCCCAGTTCACTTTCACCGGTGAAAGCGGCGATAGCTATACGTTAACCGGCTCCGCCGATGTCGATATCACGTCCGGCACGGCATTCACCATCACATTGAGCAGCAACGACAGAGCCGCCGTCAATCAGATCGTCAACAAAAATGGCGCTACTTCGACCAACGGCGCGTCGTATAACCTGACCGCCGGAGAAGATTGGGCCGCAGGCGCAAGTGCTGCGGCCACTGTCGCCGATGCGGCCGGTAACACTGTCATGACTTCCAACGTAGCGGCGCCGGTAATTACATCGGCCACTTACAATACCGGCACTGGCGTGCTGATCGTCACGGGATCGGGATTTTTAAAAGCCGGTGGCACAGCCAACGATATTGATGCCTCGAAATTCACATTTACCGGTGAAGGCGGCGCAACCTATGCTCTGAGCGATACCGCCGATGTGGACATTACTTCCGGTTCCACATTTACCTTAACGTTAAGCAGTACCGACAAGACCGCGGTCAATCTGCTGTTGAACAAGGCCGGTACGGCTTCCAATGATGCGACAAGTTACAATCTGGCCGCCGCCGAAGACTGGGCGGCGGGCGCGGATGCCGCCATCACAATCGCCGACACCGGCGGCAACGGCATTACCGTATCGATTCCACTCTCTCCAGGAGGAGGAAGTGGTGGAGGTGGAAGCGGCAATGACGGCACCACGACCACAATCGTCGATGGCACCATCATCACGACAACCACACAATCGGATGACACCGTCGTCATCAACGTCCCGGTTATTCAGCCTTCGCGGCAAGACGATCCCGCTTCGCTATTTTTTACGCACGCGGATATTCCGGTCGCAGCGGATACACAGGGTGACCACCTGCTGATGGTCAGCTTGCCTGCGGGTTCCGGATTAACCACCACTGACTGGACACAAACACTGGATCCGGTGCAAGCCGAAGCAGACATAGCCACCGCACTGGCACATATGAACGGCTTGAGCAGTGACACTGTCAACGACCTGACCGCCAAAGCCAGTGCGTTTTTAGCACAACTGCCGGATGGCAATCCTCTCAATATTCATAGCGTGACACTGCGTGTTGCAGGCGATCAGCCGCCAGCGCTTCCAATTATCATTAGCCACCCTGCTGCAAACACCGCTAGCAGCATGCTGGTAATCGACGCTCGTCAGCTGCCCCTGGGCACCATTATTCAACTGGATAATGTGCGTTTCGCATCGATTGTCGGCGCTGCCAGAGTTACCGGCGGTAATGGTAAAAGTTTTGCCGCGGGTGACAATCGGGATCAATTCATCGTGTCCGGCGGCGAAGACGATATTTTGTCCGGTGGCAGCGGTGATGACACCATCGGCAGTCTGGACGGCAACGATCAAACTTCCGGCGACGCCGGTAACGACACGGTGTACGGCGGCACTGGCAACGATGTCTTAAACGGCGGTAGTGGAAGTGACCGGCTCAATGGCGGCTTTGGTTTCGACAGCGCTATTCAGGCCGGGCAGTTATCCGGTTACTGGGTTGCGGTAGCCGGTAATACGGTCACGCTGACGCAGACGAATGGCGAAGCCGATACGCTGACCGATGTCGAATCAGTCCGGTTTGTCAGCGGCCCGAGTCTGGCGATTGCCTACTCTGAAACTGAAGCGGTTGCGCACCATCTGGCCAGAACCTGGCTGGGGCGTGATTTGACGGTTGCGGAAGGCAGCGCGGTGCAAAACTGGTCCGGTGCGACTGCTGCGGATATTTTAGCGGCCTTCCACAGCTTGCCGGAAGCTGTGCCATTTCTCAACAAAACCGGCAGTGAACTGCTGACCGGCTGGGATACCGATCCGGCGATTATCCGGGTCGATGCAGTGCGTGACGTCACCTTCGGCGGTGAAAACAATCAGGGCTATTTGCCGTCCGGGCTGGCCATCAATGCGGATGGTGGCGCAGGCTATGATGTCTTGCGCATGCCGGGCGGCCGTGACGGCGTGCACCTGGAATTTTCCGGTGATCGCCTGGAACTGACGCAACTCAGCGACGGCGCTATGTTCAGCTTGAGAAACACCGAAATGATCGCATTCGACAACCATGAAACCGTCGTGATCGCGCATAACCAAACCGAAGGTATTCTGGCGCGCCTGGTACACAGCTTCTTTAACCGCGATGCCACCATAGCGGAATGGCAACTCGGATTCGAAACGCTGCAACAGCCTTACGATGCCGATGCGATTCTGGATTGGTTCCAGCAGAACGCCGGTTTGCAGGAGCTATCCGATACCGATTACATCCGGACGGTCTACAACCACACGCTGAACCGTCCGGCGACGGATTCCGAACTCAGTGCGCAACTGGCCCGGCTCGAAAGTAACGCAATCGATCGCAACTGGCTCACCGTTGAAATCGCACAAAGCGATGAAGCTGCAGCGCATTTGGTTGGCAGTGTGATGCTGCACGAAGGCTGGATATAAACGTACCGGCTTCTCAATGCGGCGCCTGAAACGGCACGCCGAGAAAATGCCGCCGGTTGAATTCCGATTCATTCAGCGCTTTATCATAGCGGGCGAATGCCGCCACTTCATCGGACGGAGACGAGGTACTGCCCGAAAACGTAATCAGCCCGGTGCGAAAGCGGCGCAAATCGGCGCAGCGCTCCACCGCCTGGGCAACGGTCATATGCCCGCTTTTCATGCCCAATTCCTTCAGGCTTTCCATTTTGATCCCGAGCTGCACAGTGGACGGATGAATACCGGCGCTGGTGATCGATTTCAGAATTTGCACATGGCGTTTCGTCAAAGAATCCTGCACAGGAGCAGATTTTTCTGTTTTCTTTCCGCCACCGGCCTGAAACCCTTCGTCGTAAGCCATGATCCGCGCAATCACATTGGCGCGCCCCGTGGCCAGACCAAGCGGCTGCACCCGGGTGTGGCCGAAAATATAAACACCATCATCAAACTTGCCGGACTTGGCATCCACAAACGCAGCCGTGGCGTACGACACAAACCGTTTCTTGGTAATCAACAGTTGCGCCAGCGTGTGATACAGAATGCGTATATTATCCGCCGCGGCTTGTTCTTTTTTGGCGGCCGGATCGGTCGATGTGGGTCTCGCAACCACCCAGTCCTTGATCGTTTTACCCTGCTTGAACCAGGCTTTCATGGTATCGCTCTGTTCACTCGGACCGATACCGTTCACCTCAATATCGAAACCGACGCCATCGAAATCCCAGGTATCGAGCACATCGCGGATGCGGTTGGCGTGATCGGTCATATCGGAACTCCGTGACGTAATGAACGACACAAAATTGCCCTGCGTCTGATTGCCGAAATCGTCACGCACTTCATAACCGGCAGTGACTTGAATGCCGAGCGAATGACAAGCACCGATCAAGTTCTTGAGCGCCAGCTCAACAAAATTCCGTTCCTTGCCGGGTTTATTGCCGACCGCGTGGCCGAACACGGCCAGCTCCGGTGAGAGATCGACCGACCCGTCCGGTCTTCTGCTGATCGTGGCGATCAGCGAAATATCATCCAGGCCTGCGCAAAATTTACTCATGAACGATTCATACTGCTGCGCCGATGGAATCTGCCCTTCGATTTTGTGCGCGACCGCCACACGCTTGGTGAAATTGGCCAATCCCGTCCACAGCGACAACCGGGATCGCGCCGAAACGACAACGCGCAATGGCGTACCGGCTTCGACCTTGGGAATCAATGCCGCCTGACCCGCCATGCGCCACGCATACGGCACATTCAACACACGCCGGCGGATATCGGCTACGCTCCACGGATCGGTAGTGCCGCTCGACCACTTGCAGGAACCATTAGCATCGGGCTGCAAAACCTGAGACTCATTAGCGCCGCGAAATACCACCACTTCGTTGTTCTTCCAGCCGAACGCCGCCTCCTGTGCCGACGGCTCAACAAACGATGCATCGGCAAACTGCACTTCAAAATCGGCCATGCCTACAACTGCCGTCCGGTTTTCGGATCGTAAGCCACCGGTACCGGCACCACTTGATCGGTCGGTAGCACTTCCACCCATTGATCGAAGACCTCAAAATCTTCACCGCCCTGCAACGCACGGAAGCCGCCTTGCAGCGGATAAAAACCATGCTCGTAGACCTTGTCGACCGGCGTAGCGGAAACGCGGTTATCGTCGTTGATTTCATCGCCGGGATATCGCCCCACTTTCATCGACTTGGCGTGCTTGTCCGCGACCACATCGCACAAATGATTGATGGCATCGCGGATCGTCACGTTCGGGCCGCTGTGCGGGATTTTGGCCAGCTCATCCGCAGGTGCGACGTAGTTATCGTCCAGCCCTTCGGTGCCCTCCACATGCAAGCGCTGCAACCAGTTCATCGCCGCGCGCTCCTTGCCGGGACGGATCGGAATCACGGCTTTGACCCACGGCGCATTCAGGAACGCATTGCGCATGTTGTCGCCATCGAGTTGCAACAGCCAGCCCAATGATGACCCCAGCTTGGCGGGATCGGATTCTTCGGTAATGTAGTAGTTATCCACCCGGTTATCGTGCACCCCGCCCCAGGTCACGGTATCCATCGACGCAATTCGCGTGTTTTCCGCTACCGCAGCCGCAACGGTGATCAGGTTCTTGGCCGCTTTGCTCTTGATTTGCGTATGAACAGAGCCCCCCGCAGCGGCGGTGCTCACCGGCGCGGGCGTAACGGAAGACGGTTTGCGGATACCGCCCAAGCCTTGATGACTGTGGTGCAAGCGCGGCCGCCACCATTCCGGTGCAACGAAGTACAGCATCTTGTCGATATCGAAAATTGTATTCAGCAGTTCCGACACCACATGCCGCGTGCGGTCGTCCGGCATCGGCAGCCCCTTGGTCAGCATATCCTGGATCAGGCTGCGGTACACCACGATGCGTTCTTCCTCGCGCAAATCCTCGAACTTGCGCGTTTCGATGCGCGACATCTTGTTGATGCGGTCGCGCGCCGCTTCAACAAACGCTTGTTCGTACTCAAACTTGGTTTTCTCGTTGAATTCCTTGATTTTCAGTTCATTCTGCGCGGTGACCTCGTCGTTCAGCTTTTTGCCCGGTTGCCAGGTAATCTTGGCAATCACGCGCAACGGCGACACATTGTGGAAGTTCACATGCTTGACCCTGACGGAAAAACGGATCGCGCCGGGCGTGTCTTCCTGCACTTCGTCCAACTGTAAGCGGATATCGCTGCCGCCATAGTCAAAGCTGATGAAACCGGCTTCACCGTATTCGTAACCCGGCTGATCGCATTGCGCCTTGAAACCGCCAAACTTCCATTGAATCTGCTCCGGTTCGCCTTCATTGTCATCCAGATTCACTTCCTTGCCTTCGCGGTACACTTCGTCCATATCGTCTTCCGGCAGCGTATCCTCGGTTTTCGGCACAAACGGAATATCGATGCTCAAGTCGGTCGTGACCGGCTGCGGCATTGGAATCGCTTCCGGCGGCGGTATCTCGCCCACCTCGGGCCCTTTGGCCAGATGCACCAGCTTGGCGATACCGAGCTGGCGGCTCGGATCGTCGACATACGTCTGCCAGCACAAATACGTGCCGATATCCTGCACCTGCACGCCGACCTGGCGCATTTTGCGGCGCATTTCATAATTGAGCAGATCTTGGGTGGTGTTGTTCAACACGTAGCGCTTGCTCGAGGTATCGGTGGTTTCGGTCACGGTGCGGAAAGTGGATTTATAATTCTTGCGGATCTCAGTGGAAATTTTTTCGGTCTGCTGGCGCATGTGCTTGTGCGAGACTTCGCGTGCCTTCGATTGCGTATTAGCCATATCGATGCTGGCGGACGCGCTGGCGCTGCCGCCGATCCAGCTTTGATTGGCGGTGGCGTTCATGCCGAATTTGGTATCGGATTTGTTATCTTCTTTCACCGCCTGCGACAACTCGTCTTCCTCGGTCAGCGACTTTTCGGTTCTCAGCACCGTTTCCAGCGATGTTTCCAGCGTGCGCTCGACCAACGTCCGACGCGTGCTGACTTCGACCAGTTCCACGCTGCTGCCCGGACTGAGCCACACATGCCCGACCGCCGGACCGAGGAACGTGTCGAATTCAAAGAAATACTGGCGGAACAAATGCACGATACCGATGGGCGACAACCCAGCCCGGTCGAGATCCTTGAACGGATCCATGTAATCGAGCGGGTCCTTGAAACTGAGCAGCTTTTGCAGATTCGCCAGTTGATTGTCCTGCTTGTAGAACAACTGTTTGAGGGTGTCGTACTGCTTGGTTTGCTTCAAGTGCAGCACATAACCCGCCACCGTCGATTCGCGCTGCAACTGCTCCGCCGCCAGTTCGTTGGCAGCCTCCACGCTACGAGGATTCGCCTGCGCATCCTGCGCGGTCTTGTACCATTCCGTCACCTTGGGAATCACTTCCTGGTTCAGCGTCGTCTTGATGCGATCCGCATCGATCAGCTTGTCCCACATGCGCTCATCGTAACGCTCCAGCGGCGGCAACTCGCGCGTGAGATTCTCAATGACAAAACTACCCATTGCACCATGGGCCCCCTTACGCGGCACATCGCTAACGCCCATTTCCAGCCGCGATATTTTCTGCAACACGCCACGCTCGTCCAGCACCATCTCGAAATCGCCGCGGAAACGCTTGAACAGCTGATCGCGCACCTTGCTCAAATCCGCGCTGAACCCCTTGTCCATGCGCTGCTTGATACGCTTGGATTTCCAGCCGATCATGGGCTGATACACTCCGAAGATCTCGCTATCGTAAGGCAGGATATTTTTGTACCGTGAAAAGTCGTTGATTTTCTTCATGACGGATGCTCCTTTCGTAGAATATTGCCAGTAAGGATCGGGAACACATCTAATTACGACTATAGGCAAAAGCGGCGGGGACGTCAAACGGCGAGAGCAGCAAACCTGTTCTTTTTAACCGAGATCGAGCGACTAAGGTGAAAACTGGAAAAACGCAATTATGAAGTGCTTTTAATACTTTTAATTATGGTGGCAATTTGCTCAAGGCCGTCAAACGTACTAGGCAATTTCTCTGGATCTGACAGCACACCACTAAAAAGGGGGGGTCCTAGATTTTGTGTAAACGGTGGTTAATAATGCCGAGGCATTCTTTCGTTAAATTGAATAGTAAACCTGTTTAGTGCCGGTTTCCAATCTCTTAGTGGCATAGACCATTTTTTGGCGATATTGCTGAGAGCCAAATAAAACAATTTGATCACGGCTTCATCGTTGGGAAACGATCCACGGTTTTTGCTGACTTTGCGTAGGCTCATATTGACTGACTCAATCGCATTGGTGGTGTAAATAATGCGCCGTATCTCAGGCGGGTAGTCGAAGAATGGAATGATGCGTTGCCAGTTATTGCGCCAAGATCGGGCGATCGGTGGATAAGCATAGTTCCATTTATCTTCAAAGTCGGCTAACGCGTGTTCAGCCTCATCAATCGTGGCGGCGCTGTAGACCAAACGTAAATCAGCAGCTACTTCCTTGCGTTTATTCCAGCCGACGTAGTTGAGACTATTACGAACCATGTGCACGATACAGAGTTGTACAATGGCATGTGGATAGATGGTTTCAATCGCTTCGGGAAAGCCCTTTAAGCCATCGACACAGGCGATAAAGATATCTTGCACGCCACGATTTTTGAGTTCAGTGACAACGCTGAGCCAGAACTTGGCACCCTCGGTCTGAGCAATCCATAAGCCCAGTATTTCTTTATGGCCCTCCATGTTAATGCCGATCGCCAGGTAAATCGCTTTGGTACGAACGCTACCAGCGTCACGAACTTTGGCATGGATACAATCGAGATAGATCACAGGATACACCGCATCGAGAGGCCGGGATTGCCACTGCTTCACTTCATCCATTACGCCATCAGTGACCGTAGAAATGAGCGTAGGCGATACTTCTGTGCCATACATTTCAGTGAGGTGCTGTTGGATTTCACGCACTGTCATGCCACGGGCATACAGCGAGAGGATCTTGTCATCAAAGCCCGCCCAGCGGGTCTGATGCTTGGAAATGATCAGAGGCTCGAAGCTGCCCTCACGGTCACGGGGGATCTCGATGGGTAACTCACCGAATTCACCTTTCAGGGTCTTACGGCTTTTACCATTTCTGGTATTGCCAGTGGCATTGACTACCGTTTCGTGCTTATCGTGACCAAGATGATCGGCCATTTCTGCTTGCAAGGCACGTTCAACCAACGCTTTGGTGAGTTGCTTGAGAAGACCATGCTCACCGATTAAATCTTCTGGCTTTTTGTAATCGGCCAGCAGGCTATCAATTAAGCCGGCCGGCAGGGGTTTGGGTGTGGTCATTTTTACTCCAAATATATATAAGCAGTTTCCTGCAATATGACCATTTACACAAAATTATTTACACCCCCTCATTTGGAACAACAACCATATTCACATCACTACGATTAAACTTGTAATAAGCTTCATTACTTATCTCATCAACAATACCAAGCTGCAAGTCAACTGCTGACGGAACAAGTCGCCATTCCCGCTCTTTATAGTAAAGATCAATTTCTTTAGTTTCGTCACGAGCAGGACCAAGATCACCCATTTCTTTATCAAAAGAAAAGGCATAGATCGCACTACTCACATATTGATTCAGCATTTCTGTAGTAAACACAACTTCTCCGTCTTTATTCAGAAGCTTAAACTCAGAATCATTCGCTAACTGATTACGTAGCGCCATCACGAACTTAAATTGCTCCCAAAGATTCAAATAGGGAACTCCTCGTCTTTCATTATTATGACTACCTGTAGCGTAATCAACAAAGTATCTTGCTGGATTACCACCAGCATTTTTCACAAATGACTTCTTAAATCCGATGCCAAATTTACCGTAAATAGACGTATGATCATCACATTCCTTCAGAGGAATATCTGTAAAGCAAATAACTTGATTAAAAACAAATGAACCATCCGGGAACTTAACCTGCATTACAGAAGTACGCAGTCCTTGTTCAAATATTTGCGTACATACCTCAAGTTGTCTTAAGGGATTATCTTTAGTAGAACGAGCAAGAAAATGTATAAGATTGTCGGAAATTATAGACATGGCGCGTATAGTTTATTCTGATGAATAGTTTATTTGAAGTACTTCGCTTGCTTCCATTCCTAAAACAACCTGCAATTTAAATATGCCCAGGGAATCTGGAAGGTTGTTAGCAATGCACGAGATGGATATTCACCGGAAATTCTTCAAGGTAAAGTCCGGTTGCTTCGACTAAGTTGGCCAATGCTTCTCCAACGGTTTCACTTTGCGTGGTCGTGCCGATTTCTGAGCTAAAAACAACATAACCGCCTTCCGGTGCCGGTGTCAATACTGCGGATAGTTCCATGATTTTATTCACTGTCAGTTTTGTTAGGATTATATCTAACCTCTTTCTCTTCCGAAGCCCTTAACCGTAAACCGGCTACCTCGCCCCTTTGTGCTTTCAACCGAAATGGTCCAGTTGTAATGCTCGCAGATGCGCTGAACGATAGACAAACCCAGTCTGACTCTATCCGAGTTGTTGGGATTGTATACCGCATAACCTTTGAATATTTGCGCTTGCATCACGGGATCGATACCCACACCGGTATCGGTAACGGTTAATTGATCGGGTTCCAGCGTCACCACGACACTTCCCCGTTCGGTATAACGGAATGCATTGCGCACCAGATTGGCGACTAAAACGCTTAGGATTCCGGAAGGCGCGGATACGGCTAGCCGGCCATTCTCCTCGACAACAACTTCAACCGGCTTATTGCCCAGCCACACCCGTTGCTGCTCGATCACTTTGCGGACGATAGGCCCCATTTCGTGCGTGCCAATATCCGTCGGTTCGTTATGAATCTGCGCCAATATCAAGAAAGTTTCGATCAGCTCGGACATCTCTCCGGCGGCGCGTTGAATGCGCTGAATCCGCTCATGTTCCGCCGCGGACAAATCCTTTTTAGTCGCCAATACCTCTGCCGCCATGCTGATGCTGGTAACGGGTGTTCGTAACTCATGACTGACGTTGCTGGCAAACTCTTTCTCGCGGCTCAGCAGTTGCTGTAATTGCTGATGATAATGCTGTAGTTTGTGCGCCAGAACGCCTATCTCGTCATTGCCAAATTCGGATAAATCAAGAACCTCGCCGGGTTGATTCTTAAACGCCATGACTTGATAGGCCAGCCGTCTGATGGGGCTGATCACATAATGCGCCATTCCCCAGCCAAAGATAAACGCGATCAGCAAGGTAATGAATGCACACAATCCAACGAGACGGATGAATTCAAGTTCACGCTTATGGATGCTGGTGTCGTCAAATTTGATGGCATAACGCGCATCACCGATATCTTCGACCAGCACGCGATAGTCCCGGCCATTGTATGTGACATCGTGAATGCCGCGAGGAAGGTTACGCAGGTATTCTGGAATAGTATCCGTTTCGTCCGGCAGTGCGGAATAAATGACGATGGTTGAGCGCGAATGCGAGAATCCGGATTTCTGTGCGTCATTGCCTTGCTGCTGGAACCGTTTAAGCTCGGCATGCAGTATTTCATCGAGTATGTTGATTTCAATCGTTTTCAATGCAACGACCAGACTCAAACCGAGTAACAGTGTGATCACGGTACCCAGTAATAGAAACGACAGGATAATGCTGCGGCTCAGCCGTTTAGTCTTCTGCATTCCTGTCCGTAATCTTGAACCCGAAACCGCGTACCGTATGCAAAAGCGGCTGATCAAACGGCCGGTCAACGAGCTGCCGGAGATTAAAAAGATAGGTTCGCAAAACATCGCTGTCTGGCGGATGACCCTGCCAAACGGCACGCTCCAATTCTTCCCTGGTAATGACGCGGTGTGGATTCTGCATCAGATACATGAGTAACCGGAATAATGACGAGCTGAGTTCTATCCGTTTGCCCGCGCGATAGACTTCGTGCGTGCTCGCATCGAGCGTGAGATCGCCGATCTGCAATCGTGCATCCGGCACACGGGCAATGCGTTCGGATAATACTTTGATCCGGGCTGCGAGTTCTTTCAAGGAAAAAGGCTTGACCAAATAATCATCCGCACCTGATTCAAAACCTTCTAATTTATTCTCCAGTAAACTTCTTGCGGTTAACATGAGCACCGGAATTGTGCGGCGTGCGTCATGGCGAATACGGTAGCAAATATCAATGCCATCGATATCCGGTAACCCGAGATCCAGAATGATCACGCAATAATCTTTCGTAATCGCCAGATTCAATCCGGTCATACCGTCGCTGGCTATGTCGACTGAGTAGTTTAAGTTCTCCAGATAATCGCGAATACTGGCAGCGATATCTTGGTTATCTTCTATGACAAGCACTTTCATGACGCATCCTTACCCAATAAAATCCAGAAGAATTAATCAGGTTTCCGCCAAGCAGCTTCGCATCGCCCAGCCAACGAAGGGCGGATTTGCTAGTCCGCCCCCTGTACGCTGATTCCTAAGAAAATAACAACGAAATGTTACTGCAGATTGCTGCTATCTTTCCTTAGATTATCAAAGTACCGCTTAACGACCGTTTTGCCTGACAAGTTGTCGTGTTTGGTAAACACCATAAAATGAATGATACCGTGTAATACCATTGCAATCAGCAAACCTTCAAAAATACCCACTTTATAAACCAGCCCAGCGGTTAAAAAAGAAAGTACCACCGCATAAGGACCATAGTGCGTCACATGCACCAATCCGGCAATCATTTTGTACCCGGTAAACATCATGATCGCCGCCAGTGAGAACTTGGGCAAATAGTTAAGATAATGGGTATTGAAGGTAAAGAAGCAAACCACTGATCCTATGATCAACACGGAAAACTTGGTCATTGCTCCGGCGAGCTTATTCGTCGTGCTTTTAGCCAAACCGTCCAGATTGGTCATGCCATGAAAGAAGCTGGACCCCAGATTGGCAATCCAGATAGCCAGCAAACTATTATTGCTATTGGTTTTGCGCTGTAATGGATCGATTTTCTCGATCGCCGCATTACTCATGACCTGTTCGATGACGTCAACAATCGCCAGCATGGCACAAAACAGCACCATATAGGCCAGCATCAAGAAAGATACGTCTGCTTGCGGCAATGGCAAGCGCAAATGAAGATCGACATCTTGCACGGAAATCATCGGCACGTTGACAAACCGGGCCAAGATGACACCGCCGACAATGAGCACGAAATAGGGAATGGCAGGTTGCGTATTCTTAAATTTGGAGAATAGCAATAAAAATACCGCAAGACCCGCACCTGAGATCGCTACCATTTGAATACGCGCACTATTCCAGAATTCCTCGGTAACCTGCGTATCTGAAATTTCATAAGTAAATTCCGAAAACTTCAGCAATATTTTTAATCCCACACCGGCCAGCAATCCTTCCACCAGATAAACCGGAACGGCGACCAGCAGGTACCGCTGCCAATTGAATTTCCAGATAATGGCTTGCATGACCGCCGTCAGAAAAATACAAAACGCCATATTTTCCCAGCCAAAAGTAGCAACGCCCATTGCCAGCACCGGCGCCAAACCCGCGGCGATACCCGGTGAACCGATGTAGTTACCTGGCTTGAACCAGGCATTAATCCAGCCAATGAAGGAAGCAAAAGCGACCGTTGCCAGCCCCACTTTGATTGGGTAATCGGACATGATCGCAATACCGACCGTTAGCGGAATCGCCATTGCACCGGTAATGAAGCCTGCGGCAGTATCGCGTAACAGGTATTGCGATTGAAAAGCGGCGGAACCGGCTTTCTTCGCTACAGGAGCTGTAGCTGTTTGTTCGCCAGGCAACAATTTCTCTATTGTTTGCGATTTCATAAACTGTTCCCCCCAATAAAATTAAATGACAATGGACAACAAGAGATTTAATATTCGAGGCCCCATTGCGTAATTCTCCTCTAACTTATTGCCGGTAATACACTCTATTGCTTTGACAGTTTACTTATATCTTAATTGATGTAAAATTTTCGTAAAATCTCTGTTAAGGCTTTGTTAAAAAAACACCAAAATAGCTTGATATTCCTTATCACCCGCGGATATTCACGCTTTCCTAAGGACAAAGATACTTAAAAGAAAGTCAGACTACGGCCACAACAGACGAATCAATCCATTGTTGCGGTACTTGCACTGGGGTTGTGAACGATGCGCAGCGCTGAAACTGGCACGATATGATGGTGGAATTCGCTACAACAACTGTAAGCGCCTTAAAAGCGCTTACACTCTTGAAATAATTGCCGTGCCTAATCGCTAAAAAACCGCTTCAACACTTGAATCATATATTCATGATCCTGCACACCGGCGCTTTCCCGGACGCTGTGCATGGCCCACATCGGGCAGCCGATATCGACGCTGCGGATGCCGAGTTTCGCCGAGGCGATCGGGCCGATGGTGCTGCCGCACGGCAGGTCGCTGCGATGCGAGTAGCGTTGATGGGGAACACCGGCTTCCTCGCACCAGCGGATGAAATGCGCAATCGACACGCTTTCGGAGCTGTAGCGGCGGTTGGCGTTGGATTTGATCACCGGGCCTTTGTTGACGAAAACGCGATGGTCGGCGTCGTACGCCGAAGGAAAGTTGGGGTGATAAGCATGCGCCATGTCCGCGCTGATCAAGAAACTCTGTGCCAGCGCCCGTGCCGTGTCTTCGCGCTCGGATGAAGCTGCGATGCTGATACGCTGCAACACATCGGACAAGAAGCTGCCACCGGCGCCAATATGGCTTTCGCTGCCGATTTCCTCGTGATCGAAAAACGCGCACACCAAAGTACTTTCCGCATGGTTCAGCACGCTATCGTCCAGCATGGCTTGCAGCGCGGCGTGACAGGAAGCCAGGTTGTCGATCTGGCTGTCGGCGTAAAATTCCTCGTTCGCACCCCAGAACGCACCCTTCTGCGTATCGTACACCGCCAGATCCCACGACAACAGTTGCTTGGCGCCGATGCCCGTTGCTTGTTCCAGCAGTTGCAAAAAGTAAGGTTTCGGTAACTGGCCGCCGGTCAATTGCGCGAACAGCAGCGGCAATTCATTCTGCTTGTGAAACTTCAAACCATCCTCATTGACACCCCGGTTCATGTGAATCGCCAGATTCGGCAAACGCAGCAACGGCCGGTCGAAGCGCACCCGTTTATATGCGAGATTTCCTTTCTCGTCGAGGTAGCTGATCCGCCCGGCCAAACTCAAATCGCGATCGGCAAAGGTCGCAAGGATCGGTCCGCCGTAAATTTCGACGCCTAGCCGGGCAAGGCCGTCGCTCGCGGTCGCGGCGTTCGGCCGGATGCGGAATCCGGGCGAATCGGTATGCGCGCCCACTATCTTGAAGCCCGACTCAGCCGGGGCTTTATTTCCCAACACGAACAGCACAATCGACGAATCGTCGCGCACGACATAGTATCGCCCGCCTGCTTGCAATGACCATTTGGCGGTTTCGTCGAGGCGGACAAATTGCGCTGCCTGGATCGCCGCTTCGACCGTAGCCACCGCATGCCAGGGGCTCGGGCTTTGGTCGATGAAATCCAGCAAATGCTGCACGTGTTGTTGGGCTGTCATGATTGGTATTTTTTCTCAATGATTTATACAGGGAAACGGGAAACCGTTTTTGTTGCGGGAAAAATATACGGAAAGGCGGGGATACAGTCAAATGCGCTGCTGTCAGAAAATGTTTGGAGCCAATGATCGCAAAAATTTAGAAATGAGCGGTGATTGCACCTTTCAGGCCGGTACGTGGCAACACGGCATTGATGATAAAATCCCGGCAACTACATTTAATAACACTGTCCAGCAAAGGAACCGCTGCGTGCCCCGCTTTCAAAATAAACTTTTCTTACCGCATTTTCAGTTTTTCTGTTGTTTGTTTCTTCTGTTCAATCCATCGATCACCCTCGCGCTGATCGCGGATGCAAAAGAAATCGAACGGCAACTCGCAAAACCTTCGGCGCTTTCGCTAAACAAAAACGGGCTTGCCGACTTGCAACGATTCTATGCCGCGCGGAATTCCCAGCCGGTATGGGTCACGGCAAACCCGGCATCGGCTTTGCTCGACACGGCGTTAACGTTTATCGCCAGCGCGGAAACCGAAGGGCTGGATAGCGAAGATTATCAACTACAACATTTACAGCAATTGCAGCATCACGCCGGACGATCTTCATCCGCAGCAGTCGAGCTGGAAGTGCTGACAACGCATGCCGTGCTGATGCTGGCGCGGGATTTAGCGCGCGGTCATTTGACAGCCGCCGCGGCTGACAAGGATTGGCACATCCCACAGCGTACCTTCGATGCCGTCGCATTCTTGCAGGAAGCGCTCAAGAAAAACCGCTTGCACCAAGCGTTCGATGAACTATCCCCGAAGCATCCCGGTTATCAGTCGCTCAAGCAAACATTGGCACACTACCGCCAGCTCGCCGGTAATCACACCGAGTGGGTGCATATTCCCAGTTCACCCTCGATACGGCCGGGCGACACACACCCGCACATTCCCTTGATCCGTCAGCGCATGCTGCAAGCGTATGCGGCCGACGGTGTTGCCGAATATCACATCGCCGCCAGCGGAAATCAGCACTACGATCCCGAGCTGGTGACGGCGGTCAAGGCCTTTCAAGCGCAGCATGGTTTGAACAGCGATGGCGTGATCGGCAAAAACACCCTGCGCGCCATGAACCGGCCGCTGACCTGGAAAATCCGCCAGCTGCGCATCAACATGGAGCGCTTGCGCTGGCTGCCGGAAAATTTGGGGGCGCGCTATTTGCTGGTGAATACCGCCGGTTTCAAGCTTTCCGCGTTTGAAAACGACGAGCAAGTGCTGGATATGCGCATCATCGTCGGGCGCGATTACCGCAGCACGCCCAGTTTCAACGGCGCGTTGTCGCACATGGTGATCAATCCCTATTGGAACGTTCCGGTGAGTATCGCCACCAAGGACTTGCTGCCAAAGCAGCAAAGCGACCCGATGTTCTTCACGAATGGCGGTTTCAAGATTTATCCCGGCAATAACCGCAACGGCGAACCCATCGACCCGGACACCATCGACTGGCATAGCCTCAAGCGAGGATTCCCTTATGTTCTGCGCCAGGATCCCGGCAAACACAACGCACTGGGCCGGCTCAAGTTCATGTTCGCCAATTCTTTCGATATCTATCTGCACGATACGCCATCCAAATCGCTGTTCCAGAGAGATATCCGCACATTCAGCTCCGGCTGCATCCGGCTGGAAAAACCGCTGGAATTGGCGGCTTTCGCTTTGAACAAAGAAAGTTTATGGGAAAAATTCACGGAAAACATGGAAGGCGACAAAACCATCACCACGCATTTACCTAAACCGCTGCCGATTTACTTAGTGTATATTACGGCCTGGACTAATGGGCCAGACAAATTAGTACATTTTTACCCCGATATTTATGACCGGGATTCAAGCACTTTGCGTTATGCTCGCTGGTAGCAATTGATTATTCGCACACATTCGCAAGATTTTCAGGGAGAAAACAGCCGATGATACGAAGTTTATTCAATCAAGCAAACTCATCAAAATCAGAATCAGAACAAACACCAGAATTAAGCCGCCGCCGTTTTTTACGTGCAGGATTAGGCGCATGCGCCGCACTGGCGCTACCCATGACGGCATCGACCGTGCATGCAGCAATCAGAAGACCATTTGAAAAGAAACTCAGTTTCCTTAACTTACATACCGGCGAGCGCACACAAGCCGTGTTTTGGGCCAATGGCCGCTATATTCCCGAAGGCATGCGCGCGATCAACCACGTATTGCGCGATCACCGCACCGGCGACCGGCGTTCCATCGATCCCGACCTGTTCGACTTACTCTATTTATTGCAACACCGCTTAGGCACCCGGCAAGAATTCCATGTCATCTCCGCCTACCGTTCACCTGCCACCAATGCCAAACTGGCCGAACAAAGCGGCGGCGTCGCCAAAAACAGCATGCATACGCACGGCAAAGCCATCGACATCCGCCTGCCAGGCCGCAAACTCTCCGATATCCGTTCTGCTGCGATGTCACTGCAAGCCGGTGGCGTCGGTTATTATCCTTCTTCCAACTTTGTTCACTTGGATACGGGCAATTTCCGTTACTGGTAACGGATTGAATAATCTTTCTAGCGATTGGAGCCGGTGTGCCGGTTGATCCACTTGTTCAGCGTCACCACCAGCAGATTCATATTGACGGGTTTGGTCAGAAAATCATCCATGCCTGCGGCAAAACAGCGCTGACGGTTATCCTCGAAGGCATTCGCAGTCAAGGCGATAATGGGTAGATGCGTGTTTCCGGTTTCCCGTTCCCATTGCCGGATTTTCTCTGTCGCTTGATACCCGTTCATCACCGGCATTTCGCAATCCATCAGCACAAGCGCCGGTTGCAATCCCTGTATCACTGCATTCACCGCTTCCTGTCCATTTTCAACAACTTTGCAGCGGAATCCTTGTTTCTCCAGTAAAGCAACGATGACCGTGCGGCCGATCGCATTATCTTCAGCCACTAAAATCACCCCGGTTTGCGGAGCAGCTGTTCTTACCGGCACTTCGCCGGTGATACGGGTATCGCTTGCGGCAAGATTGTCTGCATCGCCGCCACTGGCCGGGTTAGCACGGACCCGGAACCATATTCTCGTGCCCTTGCCTTCCTGGCTTTCGACGCCAACGCTGCCTCCCAGCAATTTGGCCAAATGATGCACGATGGATAATCCAAGACCGGTACCGCCGTATTGACGGGTGGTCGAGGCATCCACTTGGGAGAATGGTTTAAACAATTTATCGTACTTGTCCGCGGGAATGCCAATGCCGCTATCGGTCACCACAAATTCCAGCAAGGTTTCCGCGGATGCACTTCTGAGTTCGCGTGCTTCGATACGCACGAAACCTTGCGGCGTAAACTTGATGGCATTGTTGACCAGATTGGCCAGCATCTGGCTTATTCTGAACGAATCCGAGCAGTAGCGCATGTGCGGCTCTCCGTGCCATGACACATCCAGTGCCAGTCCTTTCGTATTCGCACTCTCGGCAAATAACGCCGCCGTTTCCAGCAGCAGTTGCCCGGGATCAAAAACATGACTTTCCAATTTGATCTGTCCGGCCTCGATTTTGGACAAATCAAGGATATCGTTGAGTATGACCAGCAAGTTATTGCCGGAAGTGATGATCACCCGGGCATAATCCAATCGCTCGTTATCGTTGATGTCCGGCATTTGAAGCAGGTAGGCCATGCCCAGAATGCCATTCAGCGGCGTGCGGATTTCATGCGACATGGTGGCCAGAAACTGGCTCTTGGCCAAATTGGCCGATTCCGCCGCGACCATAGCTTGCCGGAGCGCTTCGCTGTTCGCGCGCAATTGCGCCGTCTGCTCATCGACGGTTTCCTGAATCAGCAGAGTCCGGCCTGTAGTGACCAGCATCAGCATTTGCAGCATGCTGGCCACGAGCAACCCGGCGAAGCACAGCGCCCACGCCTGCCATGGCCGGTGCGCACTCAGCCATTTCGCATCCGGAAAAATGACCAATTCCCAGCTGCGATCGGCCATCATCAATGTTGTCCGCCAATCGAAATAAGGATCTGCTGCAACTCCCGGCGCAGAACTGAACAACAGTTGACTGTCGCGTTGCCCGGCAGAATCCCGTAGTTGAAAAACAATACCGGGTGCTGCAACGTTACCAACAGCGGAGTTGACCATATCGGGAATTTTCAATGCACCCACCACAAAACCGATAAATTCCGGCGAATGTTCCTTGCCATTTTGATCAAAATTCTGGCGGTGGGTAGGGTGCAGTACCAATATGCCGGCCTTATTGTGCTGATCCTGTACCAGATTGATCAGACCGGTCGCTGCTGGCCGTCCGGAATGCCGGGCGCGGTCAATGGCTTCTGCTCGAATAGGATTGGAATAAATATCGTAACCGATCGCTTTTTGATTGCTTCCAAGCGGCGTGATATAGGTCACGACAATATACTCCGGCCGCTTGCTTGCTACGGTTAATTCGCCCTGCGCATCCATTTCGGTTATCCGGAAAGGTTCCCCGGGAACACCTCCTGATTGAGCCCGTTCAAAGTGTTTCCGGTCCCGGTCACGCACAAAATAATTGTAGCTTAATCCTGCAATACCTTGAGATTCCTGTAGTATTTCTTGGGTAAAGTAATCGAATTGCTGGAAGCTCATAGCCGGATTCAGCTCGGCCAAGCGCCGCAATGCCGATAGCGTTTCGTTGTAGGCATTGAAACGTTCCTGTAACTGGAAAGCGATGTTTTGTCCTATGCCTTGAATTTCCGCTTGCTGTTGCCTGTTTTCGAGTTTCGATGTGTTAACGAACCCGGTCACGATCAACACCACCAGAATCAGCGTAATGGGTGCAATGACGGTCTTCCGCGTTTTCCAGTAGGATTGCTTGCCGAAAAAAGCCAGCGACAATGGTGCGAAGACAAGCACCCCGAAAGTATCACCGGCCCACCAGTTCCACCACGACCAGGAGATATCGTCCGCATGGATAGCGCCAGAAAAAAACAGCGTCAGATGCGCGGCACTGGCTGAAATCACGCAAGACAACGGGCCACCCAGCAGAAAAAAAGCGAAGATCTCTTGTTCCCGCATCAACGTTTGCCAGCGGTCCTTGATATACCGTCGCACGAGCCAAGCCCCTATCGCGGCTTGCAGCATCGCGCCCACGCCTAAAAACGCAGCGATCAGGATACTATCCTGCGTGAAAACGTTATGATTCCATGCAACCCAGATATTGAGTCCCATCGAACCGATCCAGATGCCCGGTAACACGCGATAACCCGACACCAGCGTCAGCGCCAGCGCCAAACCAGCGGCGGGAAACACCGGACTCGCATAACCCGGCGGAATCGCAAGCAACAACCCCAGGAAGCCTAACAAGGCATAACCGGTAGCCGCAAAAGCATTGTGCCGTATGATCTTCAAAGACACTCCAGTTGATGTTCGGGTCTGATCCAGCATGCAAATAAAATTGGTTATAGAAGAGGATTGATCCGGCCAATAGCGGATTAAGCTGCACTAACGTTGTGATTATATGCGGAATCGTACCCCGGAATGCGTTTTTCTGATTCCGCAAGCAATGACAAATTTCAGAGGGTATTCGTTGCAACAACCGGTAGCCGGTTGAGGATCTATTGTTCAGGCTACCAGGTGAATCCTGACCGGTCGTGATTTCGTGAATACGAAACCAGTTTGAAGCGATCGCTCATGACGCAGTCCATTCCTTGCAGCATGAGCGATACATCCACAATCACATCTGCGATTGCAAATAATTCTGTAGCCCTACCCGGTTGATCAATCCTAATTGCTGTTCCAGCCAATGCGCATGGTCTTCCTCGGTTTCGGCCAACAAGTTCTCGAGAATTTCCCGCGTTTGATAATCGCGTTCCTGTTCGCAAATCGCGATAGCGTCGCGTAACGCGACAATCACCGAACGTTCCAGCGCCAGATCATTCTGCAACATCTCCGGCACGTCCCGGCCAATCCGCAACGCGCTGCGGTTGCCGATCACCGGCACGCCTTCGAGCAGCAGAATCCGTTTAACCAGCTGATCGGCATGTTGCTTTTCATCGTCCATTTCGTGATCAATGCGTTCATACAGCTTGCTGAATCCCCAATCTTCATACATGCGCGAATGGGCGAAATATTGATCTATGGCCGTCAATTCCTCAGCCAGCAATTTATTCAGCAAATCGATAATTTTGGAATTGCCTTTCATGATGTTGCTCCTTAACGCGATTGGATGACACAAGCAGCTCTTGGCAGATTTCTCAGCGCACAAGAGCCGTGAAATATTTTGCAGACACTCGGCATTATACGAGCCGGAATCTACAAAAACAACAACAAATTATTGATTAAAAACGATAATAATTCTTGATACCGTTATCATTAGGTTTAGTTGATTATTAGCGGCAATACTCGGCCGTCTCCACGACCCGCTCGATTTGATACGGTGAGCCCGGGCTGAGAATATATTCACTCGCACCGGCACGGCTTGCCGGATTACCCCAATCGTAGGTGTAACCCAGCCCAGTCCACGGCACGCCGGGGCGATAACGGAAATCATTGAAATAGAGATTCTTGTAGAAAGCCGGATAATCGGCGATATTCTTCACCGTTGGAACTTTGTCTTCGGCAAATTTGAGCTGACAACTGGCGTCGTCAATCTCCGGATCGACACAAGGCCGGAACACATCCGCCGGATCGACCCACAGCTCGATAAACACCTCGTAATGCCAATCCGGATTGAGCCCCAAATATTGCTTCAACCGCTGATTGAGATCCCCATGCGGATTATTTTTGACGAAATCCCGGCAAAACGCCTGCAACTGGGGCGCCGCCGTCACCCAAGTCACATACTTCTCCTGCGGCGCGGTATGCGTCTGGCTCTTATAGTTCGATTCAAAAGAAGACTTGCTCTTCCAGCTTACCACCAGCACCTTGCCGTCCTTCCATTGCAACGCTTGATTCGCTGAATTGATGGCGAAAAGCCGATCGTAGATCTCAGTCTGCTCTGCTACTGCGGCGTCATCGACTGCGCGGTTATAGGCAGCGGTAGTATCGTGTTGAATGCTACTTTGCTGCGTCGCACAACTGGACAGGAGTACGATGGAGATATAGATACAAACCTGTTTCAGCATGCTCAGACTCCTTGATTGTTTTTGTGATGTCGAAATGAATAAATATTCTCATAAAAATCAATCGAACAAAGCTCGCTTGGCATCGGCCAACTCTTCATCACGACGATGGTAGCCACAAGTATCGATCAGTTTTTCCGCTGCTTCCAAATCCGCTTCAGGTGACTATCCTGGATATTTCTAACCGCAAGCCTTGAATCAATGACTGCCAAGTTACATTCCATATTGCAGAACAATGAATTATCTTATAATGTGCATACCCATATGATCAAAAGTTTCAAGCATAAAGGACTGGAAAAATTCTTTACCACCGGTAGCATGGCAGGTATTCAAATCGCGCATGCTGAAAAAATCCGTGATCGACTGGCGTTTCTGCATGCGGCCGTGACTATCGACGATATGAATATCCCGGGTTACCGGCTTCATCAACTGAAAGGCGAACTGGAAGGCCATTGGGCCATTGATGTGAATAAAAACTGGCGCATCGTTTTCCGCTTTGAAGACGGCGATGCTTATGTGGTGAATTACGAGGATTATCACTAATGACAATTCAGCAATTTAACCCGCCGCACCCCGGCGAATTGATTAAAAGAACGTACATCGATCCGTTCAGCGATATTTCCGCTAATCAAATCGCTAAGCGTTTGGGTGTGGCTGTAAGCACTTTTAACCGGTTAATCAATGGCGTTTCCGATATTTCACCGGAAATGGCGATCCGGCTTTCCAAGGTATTGGGTAGATCGCCTGAAAGCTGGTTGTTGCTGCAAAATCATTATGATTTGTGGAAAGCCCGCCAGACAATCAATACCGATGATTTGCAACCAATCAAATTTGAAATCGCTTAAATAGATTTTTTCTTTTTTATTTTTTATCAAAAATTTACCCTAACATACGTACCGCCTGCAACACTTAAACACAACACAATCTTGATATAAAAACGGCTGTTATGAGGAATGATCCTGTAAGGTTTTACTTTACGAGTGGAGCCCTATCCCGTCATAACAGCCTCTGACTCCACTCGATTCAAAAATAAAACCTATCCGCGAGTTCTGGCCACACGGAATCCCAACAAGCCCAATCCAGCGAGCAACATCGCCCATGCGCCAGGTTCCGGGACTGGGTTGATATAGAAATCGTCGATGAAGTAGCGGTCACGGCCGCCGGTGGAGGGAAAAATGTAATTGAGTCCGACAAAGCCATCAATCGGGTCCGTCGATACGATGCCGACAAATCCCGAGGTTGTGCTGCCAACCGGAACGATTGTCGATCCGTTCAATTCGATGGAACCCATACCGCCGCTGATGTAGTTAAAAGCAAAAGCGTGCACCGGATTGGTGAAGTGGCCGCCAACTGCCGCGACAAAATTCGGTGCAGCGACGCCGCCGGTATCAGTGATGCCGTCGCTGTTATGAAACACGCTGGAACTGCAACTTGCCAGTCCGAGGTCGCAGGTTCCGAACGTGACCGCCGGGCTGAAGCTGCCGCCGTTGACGGTCAGCGCCGGAGATCCGGCAAAGTCGATGTAGGTGGTTGTTGCTCCGACCGCCGCCAAATAATCGGCTTGCGAGGTATACAGCGTTACTGTGGCATGCGCCGAGGTACCACCGATTAAACACAACATCAAGGATGCACTGACGAGTGATTTTTTCATTGAAACGCTCCTTATGGAAAGTTTTTTAAAAATAAACACTTTGTTGCGAGAAGTTAATGTAGCGAAAGAAGAATGCAGAGTCAAACCTGGTAGCGAAAAATGCAATTAATAATTCGCGCCGTACTGATCCCGGTAGCGTTGCACCGCCTGCAAGTGCTGCGCCAGTTCCAGATGGTGATGCAAATAAGCGACCAGATCGTCCAGATCGATGATCGGTGTGACCGTCAGACCGTGCTTCTGCTGCACTTCCTGCACCGCAGAAAGCTCGCCGGTACCGCGCTCCATGCGGTCGAGCGCGATCACGACGCCGCCGGGTGTTGCGTTGGCAGTTTTGATCAGTTCGACCGATTCGCGCACCGAGGTACCGGCGGAAATCACATCGTCTACGATCAGCACACGGCCTTGCATCGGGGCGCCGACCAGTACGCCGCCTTCGCCATGATCCTTGGCTTCCTTGCGATTGAAACAGAATGGATAGTTCTTGCCCATTTCCGCCAGCGCGATAGCGATGGTGCTGACCAACGGGATACCTTTATAAGCGGGACCGAACAGGGTATCGAACGGAAGCTCGGCATCGGCGATCGCTTTGGCGTAAAATTGCCCGAGTTTGCGTAAGGCTTCGCCATCGTTGAAGAGCCCTGCGTTAAAAAAATACGGCGACATGCGCCCCGCTTTGGTTTTAAATTCGCCAAAACACAGCACGTTGCGCTCGATGGCGAATTGAATGAAAGCTTGCCGGAAATCGGACATACACTTAACCATCCCGAAATAAAAAAGATGCAAATTATAACGCTTAACCTCAATGGCATCCGCGCGGCGGCGAAAAAAGGCTTTTTCCCCTGGCTGGCCCAACAAACCGCGGATGTGGTGTGCGTGCAGGAATTGAAAGCGCAGTTACCCGATCTTTCCGCCGAGATGCAAGCGCCGGACGATTATCGCGGTTATTTTCATTGCGCCGAGCAGAAAGGCTATAGCGGTGTGGGCATTTATACGCGCAAAAAACCGGATCGCATCGTCGAAGGCATCGGCGTTGCAGATATCGACGCCGAAGGCCGTTTTTTACAAGCGGATTTCGGCAATCTGAGCATCGTGTCGCTTTATCTGCCGTCCGGCTCCAGCGGTGAGCATCGGCAAACGGCAAAGTTCTATTTCTTGGAGCAATTTCTTCCGGTGTTGCAAAGCCTGATGGCCAGCGGACGGGAAATCATTTTGTGCGGTGACTGGAATATCGCGCACAAGGAAATCGATTTGAAAAACTGGCGTTCGAATCAGAAAAACTCCGGATTCCTGCCGGAAGAACGAGCCTGGCTGACGAATGTGTTCGATGAAATCGGTTTTGTCGATGTATTCCGCCGCTTGAACACCGAACCCGATCAGTACACCTGGTGGTCGAATCGTGGCCAATCTTGGGCGAAAAACGTCGGGTGGCGTATCGATTATCAGATCGCCACACCCGCCATCGCGCAAACAGCCCGTAGCACCTCGATTTTCAAAGACGAACGCTTCTCCGATCATGCGCCGTTGATCGTCGATTACGACCACCTGTTATGACTTCTCAGGCACCGTCCAGCTGGTTGCAGGCGCTGCGGGTTTACACGCACCCGCGCGTGCTTGGCATGCTGTCGCTGGGATTTTCCGCCGGGCTGCCGCTGCTGCTGATCATGGGCACGTTGTCGTTCTGGCTGCGCGAAGCAGGCATCGACCGCGCAACCATCGGCTATTTGAGCTGGATCGGCCTGGCGTACAGCTTTAAATGGCTATGGTCGCCGCTGGTCGACCGCATGTCGCTGCCGCTGCTGACACGCTGGCTGGGCCGCCGCCGTGCCTGGCTGTTGCTGTCACAAATCATCATTACCTGCGCGCTGATGGGCATGGCCGTGACCGACCCGGCCACCAATCTGACACATTTAGTTTTCTTCGCGCTCGCGGTGGCGTTTGCTTCGGCGACTCAGGACATCGCGTTGGATGCCTACCGCATCGAAGCCGTCGCAGTGGAATTACAAGGCGCGATGGCAGCGACTTATCAAGCCGGTTACCGTATCGCGATGATTCTGGCTTCCGCCGGTGTGCTGTGGATCGCCGCTGCGATTGATACAACGGCCGATACTTACGACCACGCGCCGTGGCGCTTCGCTTATTTGGTGATGGCGGTCAGCATGGCGGTCGGGATGATTACGACGCTGATCATCCGCGAACCGGATGTGCCGTACAGCCGGTTGCTTTCCGACAATGAGAAAATCGCCCGCCAAGCCATTGCGAAGTGGCAATTGCCTGCACGCATCGGCAATCTGCTGGTGTGGCTGTACGGCGCACTGATCGCGCCATTCCGCGATTTTATCGTGCGGCATGGACGGCAGGCTTTGTTGATTTTGGGATTGATCGCCATCTACCGCATTTCCGATGTCGTCATGGGCGTGATGAGCAATCCGTTTTACGTCGATATGGGGTACAGCAAGGACGAAGTCGCCACGATCTCCAAAGTGTACGGCGTGATCATGACGATCGCCGGAGCCGCGATCGGCGGCGTGCTGACGGCAAAAATCGGCATCATGCGCACACTGTTTCTCGGTGCCGTGTTATCCGCCGCGACCAATTTGCTGTTTGTCTGGCTAGCCGGGCGCGGCCACGATGTCAGCGGGCTGGTGTTTACCATCTCGGCCGATAATCTTTCCGCCGGTATCGCCTCCAGTGCTTTTATCGCTTACTTGTCCGGCTTGACCAACTCAGCGTATTCGGCGACTCAATATGCGATATTCAGCTCGGTGATGCTGCTGTTGCCGAAGTTCATCGCCGGTTTCAGCGGTCAATTCGTCGACGCTTACGGTTACGAAAGCTTCTTCATCGCCACTGCGCTATTGGGCCTGCCGGTATTAATCCTGGTTTGGCTGGCTGGACAAGCAACATTTGCCCATTCCAGCGAATAAACCACCATCATTCATCCATGTCACAAGCATCACAAAAAAACGGCCCCGAAACGGAATACCATGCCCTGATCGAAGCGGGCGAGCTGAAGCCGGATGCCGGTCAAGCCAATGCGGTAGCCGCACTCGAACGTCTGTACCGGGAATTGATCGATCTCCCGGCCGGACACACGCGCGGCGAGCGCTCCAGATCGCGTTTATCGACGGTATTGTTCGGCTGGCTAAACAACAGCAAACCGGCGCCGAAAGGGATTTATCTCTACGGCGGTGTCGGGCGCGGCAAATCGATGCTGATGGATCTGTTTTATGCGGTGGCGCCGGTCACAGCCAAGCGGCGCGTGCATTTCCACGAATTCATGCTGGATATTCACGCACGGCTCAAAGCCTGGCACGAGCTTTCCGCACGCGAAAAGATCCAGCAAGGCGGACGCGCCAACGATGACGATCCCATGCCGTTTATTGCGCGGAAAATCATCCAGGAAGCACAACTTTTGTGCTTTGACGAATTGCAAGTCACCGATATCGCCGATGCCATGGTGTTGACGCGGCTGTTCAAGGAATTGTTCGCCCAGGGCGTGGTGGTGGTCGCAACATCCAACCGCCTACCCGATGACCTGTACAAGAATGGTTTGAACCGCCAGCGCTTTCTGCCTTTTATCGAGCAGATCAAGGAGAGGCTGGATATTATTCCGCTCGAAGGACCGGTCGATTATCGCTACAACCGCTTGCAAGGCGCGGAAACCTATTATTTCCCCATCAATGCGGCAACCACTGCGCAGTTATCGGCGGCATTCTTCCGCCTCACCGACCGCCGCGTGGAGGACCGCGCCAAGGTGCCGAGCGAAGAACTGATCGTGCAGGGACGCCGCTTGTTTGTATCGAAAGCGGCGCGCGGCGTGGCCGTTTTCTCGTTTAAACGCTTGTGCGCAAATCCGCTCGGCAGCGCCGATTATCTCGCCATCGCCCGCGCCTATCACACCGTCATCATGGTCGCGATCCCGCAATTCACCAAGGAAAACAGCGATGAAGCCCGGCGCTTCATTCATTTTATCGATGCATTGTACGAACATGGCGTCAAATTCCTCTGTTCCGCCGCCGTGCCGCTGCCTTCGCTGTACAGCGATGGCGATGCCGGTTTTGAGTTTGAGCGCACGGTCTCACGCTTGACGGAAATGCAATCGGAAGATTATCTGACCAGAGGTCACGGCAAAATCATTGATGCAACACGTTAAATAGCCGTACAGGCCAACACGCCCAGATAAAAAGCGATTTCAGTGAGCTGCTGCATCGCGCCCAAACAATCGCCAGTATAGCCGCCGATGCGCTTTTTTATCACGAGGCTAAACCATACCCAGACAGCCACTACCGGCACTAAGCCCAAATACCAGGAGTAATCCAACCAAAACAGCGGCAATAAACCGAATAAAGCGGCAATACACAGATGGGTAGGCGGCATTACGGTCGCAAGCGGTTTGGATTTGCCAGCGTATTTCACATAGCGTTGCGTCGCCATCACCAACACCGCACAAAAACGGCTCACACCATGGCCTGCAATCAGCACAGCCGGTATCAGCAGCGGCGAAAAATGCGTCAGCGCGGTAAATTTTAACAACAGCGCCATGACAATACTCACCGCACCATAGCTGCCAATCCGGGAATCTTGCATGATATGCAACACTTGTTCCTTTTCCCAGCCACCCCCCAGACCATCGATTGCATCCGTCAAGCCATCTTCGTGGAAAGCGCCGGTGAGCAGTAAAGTGGCAACCATGCTGAGCAGCACGGCAATGTCCTGCGGCAACACTGTACTGGCAAGCATGTACACCAGGGCGGCAAAAGCCCCCACCATGATGCCCACCAGAGGAAAATACTTGGCCGCCAGATTCAGCTCTTGTTCTTGAAAATCCGGCAAATCGGGGACTGGAATGCGCGTAAAGAAACCGATCGCGAGTAAAAAGCTGCGCCATTCCTGCTGGAGAAAAGGGCGATTCGGAGAAGGAGTGTGCGACGGGATCGTCATGGGAGTTGAGTGTAGCGGCAACCGGTTTTTTTCGCTAGTGACTGCATCAGGGAACAGAATCCAAGCCACACCACATTATATCAAGTCATTTTTTCTGACAAACCTGCATGTTAATAAAGTAACAGAGGAGGTCCGGTTACTTTAGTTTTGGGCAGCATGAGGCAGGGCGCGAATTGAGTATGTATTTTTTAATCTTGTGATCTCGTAGAGTGCTCATTACTTTTAGCGGATTCGCAATTCTATAGCTGCCTTCTTTTTGCTCGTAATGATTATTTCAGTGAATCAAAACCACATCGAATAATCGCAGCCATGAGTTTCCGCCGTTGTTGAAGGAAATCCTGATACGACAAAGTCTCCCAATCCTTCGGTAGTGCATGATACTCGTGCATCGACTTCCATGCTTCATCAGTGAAACGGGATCGAATTTTCGGTACATACTCTGCTGGAGCTGTATCGCTTATGTCTATATTGTCCGGCCATTCAATGAGGGCGAAATTAGCCTGCTGATTGATAATTTTCAGATCATCGATACCTTGCCCTGCAAGCCAAGCTTTCGGAAAAAGATGATGACGCTCTAATGGCTTTTTATTTGACTTTAACGATGGATCAAGCAACTCCGGCACTTTTTTATGCGAGAAAAGAACAGGTGCAGACAGTTTGTTTTGAGCAGCGATATAGGCAAACAATTCAGGGTTCCTAGCTGATGAACTTTCCAAATTAGCGGGCAGCGTTATTCCCCAGAAATCATTTGTCAGCTCCGAAGCCATAATATCTTCCAGCATCTTGGTGAAAAGATCACCATTCGTCACTACAAGCACACGGTTCAAGTCACCATCCATTACTGTTTCTGGCGAACTACTATATCGCCCGGTCAGAGCGCTGAAGAAAAACCAGCGACCAATTAGACGTTGCAATACATGTTCGACAACATTAAAACGATTTCTACCTATCAAGTAAAAAGCATAAGCGTAGAGCAGCGCACTTTGCGAAGAGATCATTTCTCCGCCACGAAAACCGGCACCCACAAGACTGCTGAGAAACTGATGCCAGCTCGTTACATTCAATACTTCCGTTTGCGCCGCTTGTAACACTTTGAACTGAGATTCGCGTCTTTCGGCTGAAAACTCGCCGGTATCCATGTTCTTACCACGTAACACCTGATAAACACTCTTTAGCCGCCCACGCCCGAAGCCAAGAGCGACAGATACCCTGAGCAATTGATCTGGGTCTGGCTGTATAAAATAGTTGAACGGCGAAGCTCCGCTACCCTGACTTGGCACTTTGCGAGATTGGCGACAAAAATCTTCAAGTGCCTTGCGTCCTTCATCCCAGAAAACAGATAACAATGTCAGAATAAAGTCTGCCTGTTTTAGCTTCACACCTTCACTATTGATGCGCACAAAAATATCTGCGACTTGCTCTTCATCCACAGATGGAGCTATTTCCAAAGCTGTAAAAGGAAACTTTTGCAAATCAAACAAGCGGTCAAGATTATGTGATATTGCCTCTTCTTCGTCTTCGGTCAGGGGGGTTTTTTTGGATAGCCGATGAATAAAATCATTGATCAGCTTCCTGCTCGATTTTCCTGATGACCAGATTTCAGAAATATTTGCAATCCACTCTGGATCGCGACGAATGGCGGCATCAGCAACATCAAATTTACTATCACGCGGACGGAAAGCTACTTCAATCCGCCGTTCCTGGTAATCTTCATCGAGTACCGTTTTGCCACGAAATACCGCATAAAGCGAGGTAAGACGTTGCTGGCCATCCACAATAAGCAATGACGGTACATGGTGCGCTTTATCACCCGTGCCAATCTGCTTAACACCTTGCACTGCTTGGTTTGCCCAAAACAGCAAATAGCCAACTGGAAAACCTCTATACATCGAGTCAAATAAATCACGGACTTTAGCATTGGACCATACAAAAGGACGCTGGATGTCTGGCAAACCGATGTCGCCTATGTCTATGTAATGCAATAAACCTGCAAGGTCATAATCAACGCGTTTAAAACATGTTTTGAGTTCGCTCATATATTTTCCGGGTTTTAGACTACCAGCATTAATAATATCTGATGAGTTGCGATGGTTCACTATCAATTTCACCCGATTGTTTTTTTCAACATCACAGCCTCTTTTAAATGCAGTTGAAAGTTAACTGACACACTTCTAAGCCTTGCAAACCCGTCTAATCACGCCAATCATCACTATAAAAATTACTTGCAATTGATATCATGCCAAACAATATCTCTTGTAAAACCAATGAACTATGGTCATACATCATCTCCGCATACCTTGCCATCTCACTCAGATACTCCAGACAAAAGTTGTTTTAATTGTAAGAACCTTCCACCAGTTTCAATGCACCGGCGGACTGAAAAAACCCCGGAATGAGTGTATCCTGAGCTCATCTTTAATCTGCCCATGAGCATGGCACAATGAACATATTGATCACCGGCGCAACCGGGTTTATCGGCCGCCATTTGGTACAGCGTTTACAGCAGGATCAACACACCATAACGGTACTGAGCCGCAACTGCAGCAAGGCAAGCGAACTGCTGAATGTGCCCGCATTTGAGTGGGATTATGCGACGCAAGATGTACCCGCCGAAGCGCTGCACGATTGCCAGATCATCATCAATCTGATGGGCGAGAATCTGGGTGAAGGCCGTTGGACAAAAGCACGCAAACATGAGATTTATGCCTCGCGCATCCTCAGCACGAGAAAATTGGTCGCGGCTGCGCCGGATAGTTTGCAGGCCTTTGTCTGCGGCTCCGCCATCGGCATTTATCCGGGTGTTGGCGATGATCTCTATGATGAATCGTATACCGTTCCTGAGCAGCTCAGTTTTATGCAGACCATTTGCCACGATTGGGAACAGGAAGCGGCAAGAATCGAAAGCAGGGGCGTACGCCGGGTCAGCATTCGCACCGGCGTGGTACTCGGTCACGGCGGCATGCTGAAAAAATTGCTGCCGGTTTTCAAATTGGGCTTGGGCGGACCGGTTGGCAACGGCCAGCAGTGGCTGCCATGGATACATCTCGAGGACATTGTTTCGATCTACTGCAATGCTGCACTGGATACCCGCTACCGGGGCCCGGTCAATGCCGTGTCACCGCATCCGGTGCGCTACCGTGAGTTTGCAACGGCGTTTGGAGACGTATTGCACCGGCCCGCATTCTTCCCTACCCCGGCATTTATCCTGAAACTGGCATTAGGCGAAGCTGCCGCGCTGGCTTTGAACAGTTATCACATCGCGCCCAAAAGATTGCTGGGAGAATACGGCTTTCAATTCAAATTCGATCATTTACCGGCGGCATTGGCGGATTTATTTAACCATCACTGAATTTTCCGGTCCGGCAGAACAATACCATGACAACCCCGCTTGCAGTTTTTTGGTTCCGGCGCGATTTGCGTCTGGACGATAACGCCGGACTTTCGCATGCTCTGGCATCGGGACGCCCGGTTTTACCCATTTTCATTTTCGACCCGGCCATTCTGGCCGGATTACCGCAGGACGATGCCCGCGTCACGTTCATTCACGACACTTTGCAAGCTTTGCGTACCGAGCTTGAAGTAAAGCATGCCAGTTCGCTCGCGCTCTATCACGGCAAACCACTGGAAGTTTTCGCGCAAATTCTGCGTTCATATCCGGTTGCCGCGGTTTACACCAACCATGACTACGAGCCGTACGCCCGTGAACGGGACGAGGCTGTGCGCCAATGGCTGGAAGCACAGCGGGTAGCGTTTCGCACCTACAAAGACCATGTGCTGTTTGAAAAAGACGAGATCAGCAAGGATGGCGGCGGCGCGTATACGGTATACACCCCGTACATGCGCAAATGGAGAAAGGTGCACAGCCAGACGATGTTGACACCTTACGCGACCACGGCCAAATTGGTCAATTTGATCAAACATGTAGCACTGCCGGACGTGTCATTAGCGGATATCGGCTTTACCCGCTCGGCCATGGCCATCCCTGCTTACCGGTTGGAGCACGACATGTTGCAGCACTACGCGCGCGACCGCGATTTTCCGGCGCTAGCTGCCACATCGTTGCTGGGGCCGCACCTGCGCTTCGGCACGGTCAGCATCCGGCAAATATTCCAGCATGCATTCAGCCGTAGCGATATTTTCTGCAATGAATTGATCTGGCGTGAGTTTTTCAGTCAGATTCTGTGGCATTTTCCGCATACGCCACAACGCAGCTTCAAGCCGCAGTACGATCGTATTCAATGGCGCAACGATGCGGCGGAATTCCAGCGCTGGTGCGAAGGAACCACCGGTTATCCGCTAGTCGATGCCGGTATGCGCGAACTCAATGCAACCGGCACCATGCACAATCGCGTGAGAATGATTACCGCCAGTTTCTTATGCAAACACCTGCTCATCGACTGGCGCTGGGGCGAGGCGTATTTCGCGCAAAAATTGCTGGACTATGAAATGGCGAGCAATGTCGGCAACTGGCAGTGGGTAGCAGGTTGCGGGGTTGATGCCGCGCCCTACTTCAGGATTTTTAATCCGAGCGCGCAAACGGAAAAATTCGACAAACAGTTCGCGTATATTCAAACTTGGGTGAGCGATTGGCATACCTTAAATTATCCTGCACCGATCGTTGATCACACGTTCGCGCGCGAACGCTGCTTGCAAGCGTACCAACGAGCCGTAGGGTAGCTGAACGGCATAACTTTCCGGTTTTGTTCCTGAATTATTGCTTTTGGCTGCAAACCGACTTACTGATTCGTTATGCCCACGGTTGATTTTCCAGGCTGGCAGAGTTGGTAATATATTCCATACTTTTTTTTTTAGTGTTATCCTTACTAGGAATAAGTAATTTTCTTATTCGTGATGAAACCATATCTTGTTTAGAAGATTCTTAGGTTGCACAATCATTTGATCTTCTAAAAAGGTCTTTTTCTGCGAAAGATAGTTTAATGCTGAATTAGATTCCGGATATGACTTGTAGCTGATTAAGTTCCAACGTGACATTAAATTTGTTGATAAACAATTTTTGATTTTAATAACAAAGGAGATTTTCATGAAATACTCACTCTTAGCTATCGTCTTTTTCGCATTTACAGCCACAGCCATACTTGCTGGATGTGGCGAGCCAAAACCCTATAACAAACCGCCAAGCTTATATAAAGATCCTGAGTCAGGCGAAAGACTGGGTGCCGACGCCGGTAAAAAATAATCGGTTGAGCGATTATCAAACGGCTCCTAGCAGTTATGAGGAGCCGTTTTTTATTGCGGATTATGCAGAGAAGCAATTCTCATCACCACAGCTCCAATCTTTTCGCAACAGTCACATCAGTCAGCGCGGTTATCGTTCACAATAATTGCTTTGATGTAGCTTACCCATACTGTTTCAGGCCAACCCGAATCAACATTTAAGATGCTGCGCTACGCGCCCCCGGATCGTCTGAATATTCCCGGCTCATTGCAAGATGGGCTTGATTCCGCACAAATAAAAATTCGCCAGCAGCAATATGGCGATAATCGCATCGTTGAAATGCCGCCAACGGGCTGGCGGGATATTCTTCGCAATACCTTGCGAGATCCGATGCTATGGTTCCTGCTCGGCACCAGCGCGTTGTTTTTGATCGTTGGAGAATTAACCGAAGCCGCAATTCTGCTCGTGGCGCTGATTCCTTTTCTCGGTATGGATGCTTATCTGCACCGGCGCACACAAGCATCCATTGCCAGCCTGAGCGATTGTTTGACAGCACAAACTACCGTGATACGCGATAGTCAACAGCAGCGGATCGCTGCGGCAGAACTGGTTCCCGGCGATTTGGTGTTGCTCGGCTCGGGCGAATCATGCCCTGCCGATGGACTGATCGAATATGCCGACGATGTATTATGCGATGAATCGTTGCTGACGGGAGAAGCCTTCCCAGTACGTAAAATCGCCGTAGCCGCTTTGCCACATCAGGAACACGCCGCGCACATCGCCAGTGAATCCTGGCTATTTGCCGGTACGCGCCTGTTAAAGGGAAACGTCCGCTTGCGCATTATTTTCACCGGCGTAAAAACCCTCTATGGTGAAATCGTGCATTCGGCGATGCTCGGCACGCATGCCCGCACACCGCTGCAAAGTGCCGTCAGCAACCTCGTCGCAATACTGCTGGCTGCAGCCGCTGTCATCTGTTTGGGCTTAGCGTGGGTGCGCTGGGAGCAAGGGCACGGTTTAGTGGATGCGCTACTGAGTGCGGTAACGCTTGCAGTGGCTGCATTGCCGGAAGAATTTCCGGTTGTTCTGACCTTTTTCCTCGGCGTTGGTGTCTACCGCTTAGCCAAGCGGCAAGCCCTGGTACGGCGCGCTGTCGTAGTCGAAAACATTGGCCGCGTATCCTGTATCTGCTCCGATAAAACCGGCACACTGACAGAAGGCCGCTTACTGTTATCGCACCGTTATCCGGCACAAGGTTTCAGCGAAGCGCGCTTGCTGGAAATTGCCGCGCTGGCCTCGCGCCACGAAACCAGCGATCCGGTCGATCTGGCCATTCTCAATTCGCTGGCAACACCATTGCATGCCGCAGTGGTTGACAGTTTTCCATTTACCGAAGACCGCAAATGCGAAGCCGCCATCATTCGCTCCAACGATGCGCTGCTCGCCGTAGTCAAGGGTGCTCCGGAAATTGTGCTGGCGCGCTGCAAGCTTGATGAAACGGCACTTACCGGCTGGCAACAACGCGTCGATGAGCTGGCCGGCAGCGGCCACAAAGTAATCGCCTGCGCCTGGCAGACAATCGATGGCGCGAGCTGGCATGGCGGCGAACCGGACCGCGATTTCATTTTCGCCGGTGTACTGGCATTCGAGGATCCGGTACGCGAAGGCGTGTCCGAAGCAGTACGCTTATGCAGCGATGCACAGATCCGCATCATCATGATAACCGGGGATCATCCCGCCACTGCGCGCGCAATCGCCAGAGAAATCGGTTTAGGTGGAGCCACACCGCAGGTGGTAACCGCGGATGAAATCCAAACCCAGTTGGCGCGCGGTGAATCGGATGTTCTGCGCAACATCGATGTGATCGCACGCGCCGTGCCCGCACAAAAATTGCTACTGGTGCAAACGCTGCAAAACAGCGGAGAAATCGTCGCCGTCACGGGCGATGGCATTAACGATGTACCTGCCCTGCAAGCGGCCGACATCGGTATCGCGATGGGACAACGCGGCACCCGCAGCGCACGCGAAGTCGCCGCGATCGTGTTACTTGACGACAATTTCCACAGTATCGTGCAAGCCATCGCCGAAGGGCGGCAATTATTCACCAACCTGCAGCTGAGCTTCCAATATCTGCTGATGATTCATTTACCGCTCGTGCTCACCGCCGCGCTCATTCCGCTGGCTGGATACCCGATGCTATATTTGCCCATTCATATCGTCTGGCTGGAACTCATCATTCATCCCACTGCAATGCTGGTATTTCAGGAGATAGCCGGCAACAAAAAATTGGTGTACCAGCCGCCCTCAAAGCAATTGCGCTTTTTCAGCAGTTGGCAGTGGTTCGTGATGGGATTGGCGGGATTAACCATAACTGTGATCGTGACGCTGGCTTACATCCGCAGCCTGGGGGCTGGATACGATGTCGATCATGCCCGTGCGATGGCATTGGTGACCTTGATCGCTGCCAGCATTGGAATCACTACCGTGTTGAGCCGCATGCATTCACGTGCTGCGTGGTACATCGTCAGCCTCACCATTGGATTGTCATACGTGCTGGTGCAGATCCCTGCGCTGGCCGGATTTCTGCACCTCGCACCGCTGCATGTTGACGATTGGTTATTGGTTATTGCCAGCGGAATGATCGCTGCGGCATTGACTTTGCTCGGCCGCGCCGATGGATTGAGTATCTTTCAAAAGCAAAAAATACCCTCCCAACAACGTAGCGATTAACTTAACCGGTGATGCAGATCTGCATCATCGGCCTTGAACTGCTTTTACTGCTCGGACGGATCGGTAATAAAACCGATTTTTGTCAAACCAGACTTGGCGGCAATACTCATGAGCCGGGCGACATGTTCGTAATGCGCCAGCTTATCGGCGCGAATGTGCAATTCGGTATTGGGTGCTTGTGCTACTTTTGCGGCAAAGCGCGGTGCCAGCTGTTCCTGCAACACCGGCTCACCGTTCCAGAAAAGACTGCCATCCGCGCGAATCGCCAGCTCGACATGTTCAGGCTGGGTAATATTGGGATTGCTTTCCGCTTTCGGCAGATCGATTTTGACGGAATGCGTCAGCAGCGGAGCCGTGATGATGAAAATGATCAATAGCACCAGCATGACATCCACCAGCGGCACCACATTGATTTCCGACATGGGCGCCTGGCGCCCGCTATCCTGCATGCTTCCGAACGCCATTCTTATTGCCCCCTTTCAATCGCGATATCGGCAGTTCCGGGAACTGCAGCCGTAACTGCCGATTGCGATGCGGCTTCCGGCGGTTCATTGTTATCGCCGACGGTGATCAGTATGAACAGATCATGCGCAAAAGCTTCCAAGCGCGCGAGCCAGATACGGTTACGGCGGACAAAAGCGTTATAAGCCAGCACCGCCGGGATGGCCACTGCCAGCCCCAGCGCGGTCATGATCAACGCTTCGCCGACCGGACCGGCCACTTTGTCCAAGGTGCCTTGACCGGAAAGTCCGATCTGAATCAACGCGTGATAAATACCCCAGACGGTTCCAAACAAACCGATATAAGGCGCGGCCGAACCGGCTGTTGCGATTAACGTGAGGCCGTTTTCAACCCGCGTCGCTTCCTGATCGATACCGTTACGTAAGGTCCGTGTCAGAAACTCGCTGGTTCCACCCGCGGCAGCCAATTTGTGCGAACTGTGGATTTTGGAATCAGCCGCCGCGTCAATGCCCAGTTTGGCAAGCTCCGCAAAGGCGTTATCCGGCGCGGCATTTCTGAATTCGACATGCACCGCCTCCAACGAATCGAAACTCCAGAAGTGTTTTAAAAATGCCTCGGCACGGCGTTTTGCCATCAAATTGGCGATACTTTTGGTGATGATCAGATACCAGCTCGCCACCGAGAGCGACAGCAGCAACACCAGCACGCTCATGCCTACGCCGTCAATCTGATCGAGAAAATGAGAAAAACCAAGCCCTTGTTCCATGAATTAATTTCCTTGCAGTACAAAATTAAAGGGTTGTAAGGCAACAGCCCGGACCGGCTGGCCGTCACGCAACGATGGATTGCATTGCCAGCTCTTCACCGCGCTCAGCGCGGCAGCGTCAAGCCGTTCATAGCCGCTGCTGTTAAGCACTTTGGCATTATCGATATGCCCGTTTTCATCCAATTCCACACGCAACACCAGCTTCCCTTCTTCCCCCATGCGCCGGGAAATGGCAGGATATTCGGGTGGCGTTAATTTGGGACAGGATACCGACAACTCCGAAGACAGAGCCACTGGTGCTGTTGGCATTTGCTTGGGTGGCGCTTCAACCACGGGCGGCGCTGCTGTCACCTGCTCGGTCACCGGCTCTTGCACCGGTTTCGGCGCCGGTTCTGCTTGTTTCTTTTCGGAGACTTTCGGGGATTTCGCTACCAGCTGTTCCTGTTTTGGTTTGACCACCGGCTTCTTTACCGGCTGGAGCTTAACCGGCGCCGGTTCGGGCGATGCTTTAGGCGGCGTAACCGGCGCGGGTGGTGTGATCAATTCGGCAAACAATGTCAGTGCCTGTTCCGGGTTTGGAATCAAACGCTGATGCCATAAAAAATAAAATAGCGCGGCATGGACAACGAGTACAAACAACAGCCCAGGTAATGAAATAAAGTGCTGCTGCTGCCCTAAATAGTCAATATTTTTCCGGGATAGTGAATGCATTACAGAATAGACAAATCAGACAAACTTCTTATTTACTTGATCTAAAATACGCCGGATACCGCTGATTTTGATTTTTGACTCACCGGCAACAATCCCTGAGAACTACGCTACACTGCAATTAAACGCGCATTGATTCAGATTAAGCCAGTCAAATAAACATTTTAACGAAAACGATAATAATTATCAATAACCAAAGCTTATATTAAATTCCATTTCAACATACAATGTGATCGATTCTGGACGATTCATTTGCAGTCATCGCGCGGATGGTTTCATCACTTTCATTTACAACAATTAACATGACCTATTCCACACCTAGTTTCTGGCGCCGCATCGTCTGCCTGATTTATGATTTTCTTTTGATATTGGCTGTTTTATTTATCGCCAGTTTCATTTTTCATTTTATTTTCGCCGACACGCAAGCTGCTTACTTCAAGCCGCTTTTTCAATGCTATCTGTTTGCCATCATGGGCTACTACTTTACCTGGTTCTGGACCCATGGCGGACAAACGCTCGCGATGCAAACCTGGAAGATGCGGCTTGTCACCGCGGATGGCCGCGGCCTGACAAAAAAACAGGCCATTACCCGTTACTTATTTTCTTTAATGGGTATATTCATCTTTGTCGTTATCGATTGGGTCTTTCCCATTCATTTTATTTCTTACTATCAACTCGTACTCATCAGCATTCTTATTTTTGGCTCCGGATTCATTTGGGCATTATTCGATCGCGATCGCCAGTATCTTCATGACCGGTTAGCCGGAACACGTATTATCCGATTGGAGCAGTGATCGCCGGACCCAATCACTACTGGCAAGGCAATGACAAATTCTCATTTATTGGCATAAATTTATATGCGAAATTTACAATCTAATTTTTAAAAGAATGTATAATAAATTGATTGTTATCAATTTAGTTATGCATTTATTCGTTATAAAGTTTAATTCCCTGAAACCGTAAAATAAGCAACCCGACTTTTTTACAAATTAAAACACAAACCATGCGTAGCCAAATTATCTCAGCAGCAGCCGCTTTGAAAGTCCTATTCAGAGAATGTGCAATTCAGGCAAACATGTTTATTGTCATAGCTTTAATGCTGTGCATTTTTGTCATTGACTTAAATACGCCGTTGGGAGTCGCCGCTGCGGTACCGTATGTGCTGGTGGTATTCGCCAGCCTCTGGGTGAGCGGAATCGGGTTTACCTATTGCATTGCCGCAATGACGTTTATTCTTACCATCGTTGGCTTTTATCAATCTCCCGGTATTTTGATGCCGATGAATGTCGTATTGTTTAATCGCGGGCTGACTTTGTTATTGATTGTTTGCTCCGCATTGATGGTCATCAAGATCAAAAAAACGAATATCGACATGTCCACTTTGCTGACCCAGGTGCTGATTGACCCAATCACCGGATATAAAAACAGACAAGCTTTTGAGTCGGAACTGGATACCGAAATCTTACGTTCAAGACGGTATCACCGGAGCTTCTCCATCGCCATCATCGATCTCGATCTGCTTAAGCTATTCAGCGATAACTACGATTACAAAAACAAGAATGATTCGATAAAACAAATTTCTCACGAGATCAAAACCAATATCAGAATCACCGATCTGTTCTATCGCATTGATATCAATGTATTTGCTATTTTATTTCCGGAAACGGATCTCTGCGAGGCGAAAAAAGTATGCGAATCGGTGCGCAAAAAAGTTTCCGCCAAAATGGACAAAAACACTGAAAACAAAATCATGGTCAGCATCGGCATTGCCATGCTGGATGAAACCGATAACAAGTTAAAATTGTGTAAACGTGCCGAAGATGCGCTATTTGCCGCAAAGCGGAATGGCGGAAACCAGGTTTCCACGCTGCCGCAGATCGTCAATAAAGATAAATCGACGGTTCCTGCCATTTTATCGCGCTCAAGATCGACAGACACCGTTTAAGCTTTTTAGCGTGTGCTTTTTGCACGTTCGAGCTCGCCAAGCGCGGCGTACCACACATCAATACCCGCTGTTAATACAGTAATAAATGCATTTACTGCTGCATTAAAGAAATTACTGCACATTCTCTTATATAATCCAGCGTATCCGTCAGACACAATGATTCATTTCTGAGATACCCATGAGTTTAATAAACAAGCCGATGGCCAAAAAATCAAGCGGCCATTCCTTCTCACCCAGAGTAGCCCGGTTATTGCGGGAATCCGGTTTGCTGATGCTGATGGGCGCGGCGCTTTATCTGGTGCTGATATTTTTCAGTTACGACCGCGGCGATGCGGGTTGGTCGCATAGCGGCGATTTCAATCAAATCCAGAACGCCGGGGGACACGCCGGCGCTTGGCTGGCCGATTTGCTGCTGTATTTATTCGGCGCATCGGCATGGTGGTGGGTGGCATTCTTTCTGTCCGCAATTGCCTGGAGCTACCGCCGCATCGATAGCGCCGGCATTTTTGACCGTCATTCCCTGTTTCTGACCTTGGGCGGTTTTTTCTTACTGCTGGCCGCCAGCAGCGGGCTGGAGTCACTGCGGTTTTATTCCATCAATATTGCCCTGCCGCTGATGCCGGGCGGCATGCTGGGTAACACCATCAGTCATTATCTGTCGCAAATTCTCGGCTTTACCGGCGCGACACTGACCTTGCTGATCCTCATCGCCGTCGGCTTCAGCCAGTTCACCGGGTTGTCCTGGGTACGCTTCGTCGAGAAAATCGGTGAAAGCGTCGAAAATTCGCTGCTGTGGCTGATAAACACTTGGGAAACGCGGCAGGATAAACTCGCCGGTATCATTGCCGCACGGACGCGCGATAAAATCGTCGAAAGCGAAAAAAAACGCGTAGAGAGCACGCCATTACTGCATATCGAACCGCCCACGACGGTAATTATCAAATCGCAGCGCATCATCAAAGAAAAACAACCTTCGCTGTTTTCCGACCTGCCCGATTCGCCGCTGCCGCCTTTGCATCTGCTGGACGAGCCGGATAAAGATTTTGAGGTGCTGCCCAAAGAAACACTCGAGTTCACCTCCCGTTTGATCGAACGCAAACTCAAGGAATTCGGCGTCGATGTCAAAGTGGTCGCCGCTTTCCCCGGACCGGTGATCACCCGCTATGAAATCGAGCCCGCCGTGGGCGTCAAAGGCAATCAAGTCATCAACTTGATTAAGGATCTGGCGCGCGCTTTGTCCGTCGCCAGTATCCGCGTGGTGGAAACCATTCCGGGAAAAACCAGCATGGGGTTGGAAATCCCGAATCCGAAACGGCAAATCGTGCGCTTGCAGGAAATCCTCAGCTCACAGGTCTACGCCGACTCCCCTTCTCCGCTCACCATCGCGCTGGGTAAGGATATCAGCGGCCGTCCGATCGTATCCGATCTGGCCAAAATGCCGCACGCCTTGGTCGCCGGAACCACCGGATCGGGCAAATCGGTCGCGATCAACGCAGTCATTCTCAGCTTGATTTATAAAACCACGCCGGAACAAACCCGCCTGATCCTGATCGACCCGAAAATGCTGGAATTGTCGGTGTACGAAGGCATCCCGCATCTGCTGACACCGGTTGTCACCGACATGCGCGAAGCCGCCAGCGCGCTGCGCTGGTGCGTGGGCGAAATGGAACGGCGTTACAAGCTGATGTCGGCATTGGGTGTGCGTAATCTCAGCGGCTACAATCAGAAAATACGCGATGCGGCTAAAAGCGAAGAACCCGTCGTTAACCCACTGTTGCCGCCGGGAGAAGAGCCGGAATATCTGGATGAGCTGCCGCTCATCGTCGTGGTGATCGACGAATTGGCCGATTTGATGATGGTCGCCGGTAAGAAAGTCGAACATTTAATCGCCCGGCTGGCGCAAAAAGCGCGCGCATCCGGCATCCATCTGCTGCTGGCGACACAACGCCCGTCGGTCGATGTGATTACCGGTCTGATCAAAGCCAACATTCCGACCCGCATTGCCTTTCAAGTATCGAGCAAAATCGATTCGCGCACCATTCTCGATCAAATGGGCGCGGAAGCTCTGCTCGGTCAAGGCGATATGCTGTATTTACCGCCCGGCAGCGGCTACCCGCAACGCATACACGGCGCTTTTGTCGCCGATCACGAAGTCCACAAAGTGGTTGAGTATCTGAAAGAACATGGCGAACCCAATTACATTGAGGAAATTCTGCAAGCCGGGGATGAAGAAAACGATAGCGGTGATTCGCCCGAACTGAAAAAACCGCAAGGCGAAGCCGATCCGCTTTACGATGAAGCCGTGGCCATCGTCGTCAAAACCCGCCGCGCATCGATTTCCCTGGTACAAAGGAATTTACGCATCGGCTATAATCGCGCCGCCCGTCTTATCGAAGACATGGAACGCGCCGGTCTGGTCTCATCCATGCAAAGCAATGGCAACCGGGAAGTATTGGCTCCGGCACGCAACGAATGAACAATTTCCCTGCCGTCATGTGCTTCATACACTCATTTCATTTTAGGAATACTATGGCCCGCTCAAGCTGTTTCGTTTTTCTCCTGCTCGTTAGCAGTCTGATATCGCACTGGGCTGAAGCAGCCGCCATCAACAGCCTGAAAAGCTTCATCCAGCAAACGCGCACGGTACGCGCTAATTTCTCTCAGACGCTGTACGACAAAAGCGCCCGCACGGTGCAGGAATCGCAAGGCACGATGCAATTTGAACGTCCGGAAAAATTCCGCTGGACGTATGACAAACCTTACGAGCAATTGATCGTTGGCGATGGCAGCAAGGTATGGTTTTATGATCGCGATCTGAATCAAGTCACCGAACGGCCCTTCAATATCGCCATCGGCAGCAGCCCGGCTGCGCTGTTGGCAGGCAGCAGCGCTATCGAAGACAATTTTGAGCTGGTTGAGCTGGGCGTGCAAAACGAGATGGAATGGCTCGAAGCCATTCCCAAAAGCAAGGAAAGCGCATTCGAGTTCATCCAGATGGGTTTTTCTCCAGATGGCGTGCTCAAGATCATGGCATTACGCGATAATTTCGGCCAGACCACCATTCTGTCATTCTCCGATTTGGACAAAAATCCAACGCTACCCGCCGATTTATTCCAATTCACACCGCCTGGAAATGCCGACGTCATCCGTGAATGAAGCCGGTCTGTTCGCACCGAATCAACCTCAAGTACCGCTGGCGGAACAATTACGCCCCAAGCATCTGAACGATATCATCGGGCAAAGCCATCTGCTCGGCGCCGGAAAACCGTTACGGCTGGCGTTTGAATCGGGCAAACCGCATTCGATGATTTTGTGGGGTCCGCCGGGAACCGGCAAAACCACGCTGGCGCGCATCATGTCGACCGAATTCAACAGCGAATTTATCGCGCTATCCGCCGTGCTATCCGGCATCAAGGACATCCGCGCCGCCATCGAGCAAGCCGAATTGACGTTGCAGCAAAGCGGACGGCATACCATCCTGTTTGTCGACGAAGTGCATCGTTTCAACAAATCGCAGCAAGATGCTTTTCTGCCGTATGTCGAACAAGGATTGATCACCTTTGTCGGCGCCACCACGGAAAACCCATCGTTTGAAGTCAATAACGCGTTACTGTCGCGCGCCCAGGTTTATGTGCTGACTGCCTTGTCGGAAGCAGAGTTATCCCAACTCCTGGAGCGTGCGCAAAAACTGGCGCTGGGTGATCTGCAATTCACTGATGACGCACACCTCTTGCTGATCGAATTTGCTGATGGCGACGCCCGGCGTTTGTTGAATCTGCTCGAGCAAGTCCATACTGCGGCGGAAACCGGAGCCATCACGCATATCGATAAGGATACGATCGTTAATACCTTGTCACGCAATAATCGCAACTTCGATAAAGGCGGCGATGCGTTTTACGATCAGATATCCGCATTGCACAAATCGGTACGCGGATCCTCGCCGGATGCGGCGCTGTACTGGTTGTGCCGCATGCTGGATGGCGGCGCCGATGCGTTGTATATCGGGCGGCGGTTGATCCGTATGGCCACCGAAGATATCGGCTTGGCCGATCCGCGTGCTCTGCGCTTGACGCTCGATGCGTGCGAGACCTACGAGCGGCTGGGCAGCCCGGAAGGCGAACTGGCGCTGGCGCAAGCGGCCTTGTATCTGGCGTGCGCGCCGAAAAGCAACGCCGCTTATCTGGCTTACAACAAGGCCCGCTCGTTTGTCGCTCACGATAAATCGCGTCGCGTGCCGGTGCATCTGCGCAATGCGCCGACCAAACTGATGAAGGATATCGGCTACGGCGATTCCTACCGCTACGCGCACGATTGCCCGGAAGCTTATGCTGCGGGAGAGAATTATTTTCCAGAAGATATGCCCGAAGTCAGTTTTTATCAGCCGACCGCTTACGGCCTGGAGCAGAAAATCCGGGAAAAACTGGCTTATTTGCGCAACCTGGATGAGAAAGCCAAGCATAAAATATAGCCATCTGTTTCTATCGATTATTTTTGGAGTCTTTGCATGTTAGAAATTCAACAATTACGCACCGATCTGGACACTGTCACCCGGCAGTTGGCCAAACGAGGTTACGCCTTTCCCGTGGAAGCGTTCAATGCCCTGGAAGCGGAACGGAAAAAAGTCCAGACTGAAACCCAGGAATTGCAAGCGCAGCGTAATTCGGCGTCGAAAAAAATTGGCCATGCCAAAAGCAAAGGGGAAGATGTCTCCGCCATCATGGCCGAAGTCGCCCATCTGGGCGAAGCGTTAAAAAAAGCGGAAGATCACTTGGAGCAGATTCAACAGCAGCTGCAAAAAATCTTGCTGGAAGTCCCCAATCTGCCGCATGACAGTGTACCGGAAGGCAAAGACGAAACCGGCAACGTGCAAATCCGCCGCTGGGGCGCGCCGCGTTCATTTGACTTTGCCATCCAGGATCACGTCAGTGTCGGTGAGGGTTTGGGATTGCTGGATTTTGAAACCGCCGCGAAACTCAGCGGCGCGCGCTTCAGTTTGATGAAAGGCGGACTGGCGCGCCTGCACCGGGCTTTGGCGCAATTCATGCTGGATACGCACACGCAGGAACACGGCTACACCGAAACCTATGTGCCCTATCTGGTCAACCGCGATAGCTTGCGCGGCACCGGACAGTTGCCCAAATTCGAGGAAGATTTGTTTTCCGTACATGCCGGTGGCGCAAATGCTCCCGGTGAAGCGCCCGCCGCCGGTTTCCATCTCATTCCCACCGCCGAAGTCCCGATCACCAACATGGTGCGCGATGACATCGTGCCGCTGCAAGCGCTGCCGTTGAAATTCGTGGCGCATACGCCCTGCTTCCGCTCCGAAGCGGGCAGTTACGGGCGCGACACGCGTGGGCTGATCCGTCAGCATCAGTTCGATAAGGTCGAGCTGGTGCATATCGTCCACCCCGATCAATCGTACGAAGCGTTGGAGCAACTGGTCGGCCACGCGGAAAAAATTCTGCAAAAGCTGGCGCTGCCGTACCGGGTCATGGCCTTGTGTACCGGCGATATGGGCTTCTCTGCGGCCAAAACCTACGACATCGAAGTCTGGCTGCCCGCGCAGAATACCTACCGCGAAATCTCTTCGTGCAGCAATTGCGAAGCATTCCAGGCGCGGCGCATGCAAGCACGTTTCCGCAACGAGAACGGCAAACCGGCGCTGCTGCACACGTTGAATGGCTCCGGCCTGGCCGTCGGGCGCACGCTGGTGGCGGTGCTGGAAAACTATCAGAACGCCGACGGCAGCGTGACTATCCCGGAAGTTTTGCGCCCTTACATGAATGGCCTTGACCAACTCGCAAGTAGCAGAGGACAATGAAAACGGACCTCATCTTTTCACCTTCTTATAGGACACGTCATCATGCACAATGAAAATACCCATGAGCCTAATAACACCCCGGGCAGCGACAACGATATCAAAACACTGGAAGCCGAAGTGCGTGAAGCCATCGCCAGCGGTTCGCATATTCAGGAAACGGTGCACCGCTTAACGCTAAAAGCCATGAATGCGAAAAACGTCGATCCGGAATCGTTGCGGCGCATCATCACGGCCGTGATGCAAGGGATACACGATGGCGCGGCACAGCAATTGCAGCAAGCAGCCAATCAAACCCAGGCGGCCAAATCACAAATTACCGATGCCGTGGCCGGACTGGATTCAGCGTTGGCAAGATTTGCCGAAGCTTCCAAACTGGCCGTCGAAGAAGCGGCAGGTCAAGCGAAAAAATTCTCCGATACCGAATTGGCGCGCACCCGTTCCGAACTGGAAAGCCTCGAAAGCTTGTTCGTGGAGACGCTGCATCACACCGCCACCGCAGCGCAAGGACTGATTGCCGATGTGCTGCTCGATCTGAGCCACCATGCCAGAAATACCGGCACTAACGTAGGCTCGCAACTGAAGGAAACCTTAGCCACTTTTGCGCAGCAGATCGCGTCGGTTGGCAATGCGCAAGTGGAAACCGGCGCCAGTCTGGCGCAAAAGACAGCTGATATTGTCAGCAAAGCCGCCAGCGGTGTACTGTCGGGAATCAAGGATCAAACCAAAACCGGCAAACACTAACAACAAGCCAGCTGAGCTGCGTTAGCTGTGATCTTCACCACCGAGCGCATCGATAACATCCGTGATCAGCTGGCTCAGCTCGCCGGTCATGATGGTAAAATCGCTGACGAATAATTCCTCTGCGCTCTCGGTGGATTCCTTCAGAATATCCTGCGGTGCAATGCGCCGCAGTTGCAAGTTGTCCTGCAGCACAAACGAGATTTTGCTATCCCATGTCATGGCGAGTTTGATCGCCTTTTTCCCGGCGCGGATGTGCCGCGCGGTTTCTTCTGCTTCCAAAATATGATGGGAGTACTTGATAGTTTCCTTCTCATCACTCATCCCTTGCAGCTCGCAATCGCGGTCGACGGTAAAAATCGACGGCAAATCGCCATCGACCGTCAGCCAGCGCGTCATCGCCGATGACGGCGAGATCTTCGTTTCCAGCGGCGCCAGCGTAATTCCGGGCACCGTTTTCACCAGCACTTCGATGAATTCCTCGGCTTTATGGCTGCTGGACGTATCCAGAATCAACCGGTTATTCAGCGCATCGATCCAAGCGTAGGTTTTATGGCGCTGCGCAAAAGCACGCGGCAGCAACTCGACGATGGTCGCTTCCTTGATATCGCGCACCTGTTTCTTACCCGCCTTGTAACCTTGCATCTGCTCGATCTGCACGATACGGTTTTTCGCATGCTGGTTGATCACCCCAGCGGGCAATAGCTTTTTCTCCACCCCGAAAGCAATCAACCAATGCTGGCCATAGGCATGCACAAAATTCGGCTGCTCGTCACGCGGCGTCAGCCAGCCGCGGCTTTGCAATTCCATTTGCATGCAGGGCTGCAACGCGTGCTGGGAAAGCGCCTCTTCCAGGCTATCCGGGGTTATATTTCCACTGGTAATACGATAAGCTTGTATATTTCTGAACCACATAGTTTTTGTCAGTTAATCGATTGATCTGTTGAGTACTCATCACGGCATGAAAAAAATTTATTCCGCCAATAATCTGATGGAAGCGCAGATAGTACTTGATCTGCTCGCGCACGCCTACATTCCCGCGCAAATTTTCAACCAGTACGCGCAAGGCATGGCCGGAGAGATACCGGTCCACCACGCCTGCCCGGAAGTATGGATCAAGCGCGACGAAGATTATGAACGTGGCAAACATGTGATTGAAACCTACGAAAATACCCCGGTAACGATTGGCAACGTGCAATGCCCGTCCTGCGGCGAGGAAAATCCGGCGAATTTTCAGTTGTGCTGGAAATGCGGAGGCGGGCTGGAAACGGCTGGAAACCGTCAGCTTACTTGATCGTTAAATCCGGTTCATTGATCGGCATGCCACTGCAACCAGTTCCTTCCCTTAGCGGTCAATCGATAACGCTGTTTGGGACTGCGCGGTGAATCCGGTTCTGTGCGCTCGATCCAATCGCCTGCCAATGCCGGATTCAAATAATTTTCCCGGAAAGTCGGGCGATGCGTCAGCCCTAGCGTCTGCATCAAATCACTGCTGCTTAATTCACCATTGCCAATTCCCCGAATCAGCGCTGCAACTTGATCGGTTACTTGGTCGGTTACTTGGTCGGTAGCTGTTGCCTGGCGAATGGCAACCAGTAGCTCGCTCAGCATGAACGCGATGAAAGGTGTCGCATCGGCTTGTTCATCGGCTGCCGCCAGTGCTTGGTAATAACTTTCTTGATGCTCCCGGATCACCGTTTCCACCGGCAAATAAGCCAGCAAAGGCTTCCAATCGCGCAAGATCAAGGTCTGCCATAAACGTCCCATGCGGCCGTTGCCATCAGCAAAGGGGTGAATGAATTCAATCTCGTAATGAAAGACACAACCGGCGATCAACGGATGTTCGGTAGTCATCGCCAGCCATCCCAGTAAATCGGCCATCAGTTCCGGCACCCGGTTGGCAGGCGGCGCCATGTGCACCAACTGTCTACCTTGAAAAATACCGACACCTCCGGAACGATAACATCCGGCTTCATCCACCAGGCCGCGCATCAGCAACTCGTGCGCCGACAGCAAATCCCGCTCGGAACCAGCGCGCCACCCTTCCAAAGCCTCGTAGGCGGCAAAAGCATTCCGCACCTCCTGAATCTCACGCGGATGCCCCAATACCTGTTTACCTTCGATCACCGCAGTCACCTGCTCCAGCGTCAACGTATTGTTCTCGATAGCCAGCGAAGCATGAATGGTACGAATGCGATTCTCCCGGCGAAGACGCGGCGTCAGACTCTGCTCGGCCAGCACGGTGTAACGGCCGATGGTTTCGCTGATCGCAGCAACCAGATTCAGGATTTTTGGAGTGATGGTGTAAGGCGGTTGGTATTTCATAGTGCATTTTTAGCCATTTGAAATGATTTGAGCCACTGAGATAATTAACATCAAGATATCATCAAACCTAAATCACATTGATACCGAATCAACTGTTTCTGTTTGAAGCAGGTAAATGCTACTGACATCTGTAAATTTTCAAAAACCAATATCTTAAAGAAAGTCATGGAGTGCTTCCTTTTTCAGTATCGGTATCAAACAAACCTATTCGTTGGCAGGCATCGAGGAACGGTTTTCTAAGGAAATTGCAGTCGGCATATGGTCGGCTTTGTGCCTGCTGGGCACGCATCGCCAGGATGTCGGCGGGCTGCTTGTCATACGTTTGGCATTCGTCCAGCACCTGCGTCAGCCAGTACTTACCGTCATTCTCCCCGCAGAGTTTGGCTTTGTAGCGCTCTTCAATGCTGTAGACATCCTTCCAGGTGTCGAGTTTTTCAACTAGCACAGCGGGGCCAAATTGCAGGGTGATATCGGCTGGGGTTAGCTTGGCAATGTCCGAGTGCTGGAACACAATTTGTATCTCGATGGAATGCGCTGCCGTTTTGTAAGGGTAGAAAACGGTACGACGATGAACTGCTCTGGCGGGGTCTTTGGGTGTGTAGGCTGGATCCTTGCTGGTCTTATAGCTGCTATTGCAGTGGTGACAGGCTAGGACAAGGTTGCGGAAGTTGATGGAGTTGAACGGGTACAGCGCCTTGGGCAAGTAGTGGTCATAGGCCTCGCGCTTGCTGTGGTATTCGCCCAGTAGGTCATTGATGCCACAAAACGGGCATTTCCCTGCTTTGTTGGTGGACACGAAGGAGTGATAGTGATCGTTGATGTCACCGATCTTGGCGCGCAGTTCGGCGAGATCCAGAAGCGACTGCGAATACAAACCCTTGAAGAACGTTCCGAGCTGGGCGGCAAGGCCTTTGTGATTGACGGCGATGTCGGCGTAACGAGCGAGTTGTGTTGCCGGATCATTGGCACACACTTTCTCCAGATCGTTATTGCCTTGATACCACTGCTGAAACTGGTTGATCTGCACGTCGGTTAGCACAGAAAAAAAACCGTAGACTCGCTCCACATGGCCATAAAAGAAATCGGCACCTTGCGCGTCGGAGTAATAGAAGGCTTCCATCACCTCGCGTAACTCCACATTGGCGTCGAACAGGTTCAGACCAAAAGGGCCACTGGCCGGTGCCTTGCACCACACCTCATGAAATATGAAGTCGATGAACTCTTGCATCTTCTCCATCTGGTGCGGAGCGTACGTGTATGGAAATAGCATCAGCCCTGTTCCTCCCCATTATCTTGAGGATCGCTATCGAGAATGGCCTTGATTAAAAGAAGTTTCTCCACCGAGTCGCCGAGTTGCTGGTGGATCTCAGTGATCAGCGACTCTTTATCTTCGTTACCTTGTTCAAAGCGAGCTCGCAACGCCTCCAACAAGACCTGCGCATGGCCGCCGATGGTCTCGCGCTTATCGAAGGTGTTCATGGTGATTTTGTTGATCGACGCGCCCAACGTGTTGTAGTCCGGATGACTGATGCTGACCGCGCCAGAATCTTTGTCTTTTGCGAACACCAACACCTTCTCCGGCTTGCTGTCGGAAATCAGGAAAGGCGTGTGGGTGGTGATCAGCATTTCCTGTTCGTTATCCCCTGTATCAGACAGGCACTGTCGCAGGCGGGTAATGAAATTGGCGCGCCAATCCGGATTGAAATGGGTTTCCGGCTCGTCGAGCAGGAACAGGCTGTTGGTGTTGCGAAATAGCAAGCACAGCCCCAGGCTATGCAGCAACTGGTGCTCGCCATCCGACAATTCTTTCAACATCATTGGCTGCGCCACACCTTGCTTGCTGAAACGCACAAATTTGAAACGCATGATGCGCTGGTCGGACGCCAGCGTCGGCACGGTCTCACTGACGTAGTGACTGGTGGATCGGTACAGATCGGCTTTAAGCGCATCGCTCACCGAGTACAGGTTCAACGTCAGCAACACCTGGAACGCCTGGAACAGCGTCAGCGGCGAACCATCAAAGTTCTCACGAAATGCTTCTTTGGTCGCATCATTTACCCAATAGTCAAGGATCAGGCTATCTGTCACGTCGTCCTCGTAGATCAAGGTGGCACAACGTTTCAATGCGTTCACCATCAATGAGGACTTTTCATCCCCTTCCAGTAATTTCAGAAGGTTCAGCCGGTAGCGTGCTATACCCAATTCATCAATTTCTTCCCGAAGTGCAGAGTTACTCCTCACGATATCGTCCAGCGATTGATGCTGGTTCTGGTCCTCGCTGGCGAAGGCGGCCAGTTGCTCCGGCGCAAGCGGAATACTGCGCTGGATGATGATACGAAACTCCCGCAACGCCTCAATACCGACATCCTCGCGGAAGGGCTTTAGCGTGGCCTCGTCTTGAAACAGCAGGTTGCACAGCAGGATGGCCTGGCTGAAACCGCTATCCAGATAGGCCAGTCGTGTTTCTGGATGGCCAGGATAAGATAACTGACGGGTCAGTGCATTCCAGTACTCATCAAACTGCACGAAACGCAGTTTGAAAAAAGGCAGGCTGAGAATTTCATTCTCGCCAGACGAGTAACCCAGCACATATTGCGGTGCCAATAAATCAACGAGATGAATACTCTGATCACTATAAATATCAGTGTTGAAATCGGGCCAGTCTTCCCAATAAAAAGTAATTTTCCCGCCAGCCTGTTTTGTAAGACAGACTTTGGACCAAACTGGACTGTCAGGGCGAATGTATTCGAGCGGTAGCCGGATCAAGTAATCCAGCTCAAACGCCACCGGCGAAAAATCCTGATCGGTATTCTGCAACACGTCGGGTAGAAAGCTGCGGCGCACTCGCAGGATTTCCAGCTGAAAGAAGATCGCCGCCAACGCTTCGAGTAGATTGGATTTGCCGCTACCGTTAGGCCCGGCGCAGACGAAAGGCGCAAAGCCTTCGGGATAGGCCAGTTCGTCTTGCAAGCTCCACTCGGTGCGGAAGAGATGCTCAAAGCCACAAGGCAGGCTGCGAAAGCCGTCCGGGTCAGTGATCTTAAGGCGCAGCAGTTTCATAGCTGCACGGCTTTGAGATGAATGCGATTGTTTGTATCATCAAACGTCTGAACCAGTTTGCCAGCGGCCAGCGCCTCGAACACCCAGGCCTTGATGTGCTCGTAGTCATTAGTGCCTAGCACGAAGTCGTTGTCCGGGTACCGTTCCGCCAGCCGGGTCTGCACCGCTGCCATGAAATGCTGCACTGAAAACGGCGTGCTGCCCAGTTGGCCGCGATAGGACTCCAGCCAAAATCTCAAAATATCTTGCTGACGTACTGGCCCCTGCACTGCGTCGAGGAGCACGCAGATGTCGGGAAGATGGATGACCAGGCCGTGTTCGGCGGGTGTGTTGTGCAGAGGTTCTACTGCCGCGACTTTCTCTTCTTCAGGTTGCGTACTCGGTAAGGGCACACGCGAAAGATCCAGTTCGCCCTTGAAGGCCTGCTGGCTCAACGTACCATAGAGAGCTTCGAGATCGATGAGGCTTTGCTGGTAGCGAGATTTGGTGAACTCGATCTTGTCAGCAATCAACACGAACTTGTCTTGCATCTCCAGCGGAGGAACTGGAATGAGCAGTTTCACCATCACATCGGAGTCAAACTTTTTCGTACCGTGACCTGCTGTTGTTATGAGCTTAAGAATCTGCCTCTTTAGAGAAGTTAAGCAGTAAAAAACATAAGCAGTTCTTAGGCTGTTTTTCAGCTTGATCGCCTTCATGTCCTGATTGATCGCAACATCGACCATGTTTATTGCGACTGGAAACGAGTGCGCAAGAATCATTCCTCGAACGACAATCAGCAAATGTCCTGGCGCGATGCGCTTGAGGGATGTTTCATCAAAAACCTTCTCAGAAATATGATCTTCTGAATCGAATATTTTGGGCACCTTCATATCTTTTGGACTGACCCACGGATATTTACCAACCCAAAAATCGTCTCGGCTCTTGCTCGGAGTGCCACCGCTCGTAAACTTTCCAACTTGACTAAATGGCAAGATGTCCCACCCCTTCTCATTCCGCACTGGGTCGCCAAACATTTCCAGAAAAGCGCTCTTGAGCAGGTCATCGAGTTGTTGCAGATGTTGTTTGCGCTGGGCGATCAGTCCTTCCACTTTGCCGAGCAGATGGGCAATGCGGATTTGGTCGTCGAGGAGTGGGAGAGGGATTTCGATCTCTGCAACCTGTGCCGGACTTGCTCTAAGAAGTGATCCGCCCACACCCTTCACAGTTTTCATGAATTGGTTATGAAAACGGTTTGATATCAAGAACAGCCGCAGGTATTCCGGAAAAAAGTCATTGCCCCGAAATTGAATCCATTCGCCGGAGGCGATTTGCCGTTTATCACTGCGATCTGGAACGATCCAGCAGCGCCGGATATGAGGGACAATTTTTGATAGCAAGACATCGCGAGGTTCGACCATCTTCTTGGACGACCCAATTTTTTCCCCTTCGACAACTTCTGGAATCCCTTGATCGAATGCGGGAATGCTTAAAAGCTCAAATGTCTCATCTTTGAATTTAGAAGGGTCGACGGAGCCGCCTCTTTTCACCATAAATTCATCGAGTTTGCAGAGCCTCATCTAACCATCCCCTTTAACGCCAGCAATTCCCGCACGATCCCGCTTTGCACCTTAGCCAGATCAGCTTCACTCACCTCGCCCACCTCGGCTTGAATCAGCCGGTCCAGAATCACGCCGGGCGGGTCGTAATGCACTTCCTCGAACACATCCTGTTTGTAACGCGATAGCGACAGGTCGTAATCTTCCGCCTCGATGTCGGCACGCGGCACCATGAAACATTGGGCGGTGCGATCGGTATCGGTTTCGGAGTTGCGGGCATGGTAGCGGGTCACGATGTCCTGCAAATCACCATAGCCTTCCTGCTTGCTGCGTCTGTCGTCCAGGCTGTAACCGTCCGCTCGCATGTCATAGAACCAGACGTATCCGGTCGCCGGTTGCGTGATCTTATCCAGCGACTCCCACACTTTGGTGAACAGCAAAATGGCGGTACTAACCCCGGCATAGGGTTTGAATACGCCACTCGGCATGGCGATGACCGCCTTGAGTTCGCAGCGCTCGATCAGGATTTTGCGCAGCATTTTGAACGCGCTACCGGAGCCGAACAGTACGCCTTGCGGCACGATGACGCAGGCGGTGCCGCCCTTTTTCAGCAGACGGTAGATGTTTTCGACGAACAGCAGTTCGGTTTTGGTGGTGGGAAGACTCAGGGCCTCGTTGATGTCGCCCTTGTCGATGCTGCCGGTAAACGGAGGGTTGGCCATCACAATGTCGTATTCGGCTTCCTCGGTGTAGCTCTTGCTGAGGGTATCCTTGTAGTCGATGTGCGGCTCATCGATACCGTGCATCATCAGGTTCATCAGTCCCAGGCGCACCATGGTGGCGTCGATGTCGTAACCCCACAGCGAGCTGGCCAGAATGGCCTGGGCTTTTTCAGTAAGGGTGGCGGCGACCGAAGTGCGCACGAAGCCGTCTTCGTCCGGTAGGAGATTCGTTGTACCGGCCTTGATGGCCAGTTGCGTGACGATGTATTGATACGCGCCGAGCAGGAAGCCGCTGGAACCACAAGCCGGATCGGCAATTTTGTGTCCGAGCTGCGGCTGCACCAGTTCGGTCATCAATTTGATGATGTGGCGCGGCGTGCGGAACTGGCCGTTCTTACCCGCAGTGGCGATCTCGGACAGCAGCATCTCATAGACATCGCCTTGGATGTCCTGAAAAGCCTGACCTTTTTCGCGCGAGTCACGCTCCATTACCTCGAAAATGTCATCGATGGTCTTCACCGCTTCCACCAGCAGGGCTGGCTTGGGGATGATGAACACGGCGCTTTTCATGTGGTGGGTGAAGTTGGACGCCGTGCCATTGAGATCCTTGAGGAAGGGAAACACCTTACCCTGCACGTGCTGCAGCATTTCTTCGGCCTGCATGCGCTTGAACTCGCTCCAGCGTAGCGTGCGCTTGTCGATTTCGTACATTTTGCCGTCGGCGAGTTTTTTGTCCGTCTCACTTTGGGTATCACCATCTCTTGGCTTGGCTCGATATTCCGGCGGTATCCATTTGCCCTCGAATTTGGAGATGTATTTTTCGCCGGTCCATTCGGCATCGGATTGACGCTTGAGGTCCAGTTCGTCCAGCCGTTTCATGAACAGTAGGTAGGTGATCTGCTCGATGGCGGTGAGCGGATTGCTGATGCCACCAGCCCAGAATTTGTTCCAGAGTTGATCGATCTTGGCTTTAAGTTCGGGGTTATTTTGTAGCATGGGATTACCTGTTTTTTAGGCAGCCAACTGTGCGGTCAGCTGCAGGATTTCGTCGATTTCGGCCGGGCTGAACACGCCGCGGATGCCTTGCGGGTGGATGATCGTGAACGGTGCATTGATCAGGTCTTTCTTCTCCACTTTTTCGCGTTCGATAATGAATTTCTTCAGCAAATTGAGGAATTCCATCTGCTGGCTGCTGAGCATCGTGTGAGCGCGGATGAATTGATCGAAGGCGGCGCTGACTTCATCCGGAAAGCTCTTGAGTGTTTCAATGCCCAAGATGTGCCGGATGAACTGGATAAAACGCGCCTTGCGATTCCTATACACTTGGCGCAGCAAGCCTTCGGTGATGTGCGGATGCTCCTCGTGCAGCAGTTCGGCCAGCGCCTTGGCTTCTCCCTCATTCACGGTTTCACCATTTTTGATTTTCAGCAGCACCGGGTTATGTTCGGTCAGATCGGCAATCAAGGCCTCGACCATTTCCCGGTAGCGGGTGATGCTCACGGCTTCGTGCTGCGGGCCGAATTCCACCCATTCCTTTTTGTGCAGTTCGTCGATCAGATCGAGGTGGGTTTGCTCCTGACCGGCGCTTAATTCACGAAATTTCATCAACGGCCCAAGCTTGGCGACCATTTCGTCAAGCGCATCTTCGCCAGCTTTGGCCCAGAAGTGGCTGGCTTGCGCAGCGCGGATCAGGGTTTCTTCCTGCTTTACAAAACTGACCGAGAGCGGTAGTTCGCTGATCTGTTCGACGATGCCATCCTTGAGGGTTTCGGCTCGTTCCTTGTCTTCGTTCAACAAGGCCAGTGAATATTCCAGCAGGTCGCGCTCGAAACGCATGGCCTTGAAATCGGCCTCGGAGACAGTGCGGAACAGAGGTTTGATTTCGGCACGCAGAAATTCCAGCCGGTCGTGGTTGAGGCTGATCCAGAAGTTTTCGTCTTCCAGCCGCGCCAGCACAGCGGCGGCTTCCTTGATCACCACCGATTCTTTGGGTAGCGCAGCAATTTGCTGGCGCAGCTTGGCAACTTCGCGCACAGCGATATCGGCATGACCGCTGTCATTGGCCTTTTCGATCTTATCGAGCCGCAGTCCCACCAGCCGCACCGGCAGCGGCAACTGGGCTTTCAGTTCCTTGCCTTTGGGATTGAGCTTGAAATACTCGAAATTGTCCCAGCAGTCGAGGATCAGAAACACATCTTTTTCCAGGCACCAGGGCTTGGGTTTGCTGGTTTCCAGCAAGCGCGTGCCGCGCCCGACCATTTGCCAGAACTTGGTGTACGAGTACACCGGCTTGGCGAACACAAGATTGACGATCTCGCGCACATCGATGCCGGTATCGAGCATATCCACACTGATGGCGATGCGCGGCATATCGTTGTGGATGAACTGATCGAGCAGACCACCTTTTCCATAAACACGCGGATCGTCCGACACCAGCACTTTGGCCAGTTCACCGTGGTATTGCGGGTAGAGCTTGTCGAAGATTTCCTCCATGCGCCGTGCGTGGGCCTTGGTGGCGCAGAAGAAGATGGTTTTACCCGGAAGTACGCCGCTGGCGTCCTTGATGGCTTCTTCCATGAATTCGCGGACTATCAGGGTGTTTGTGCCTTTATTGATCACCTGTTTTTCGAGCTGTGAGCCGTCGAAGTTGATTTCTTCAACTTCTTTGCCCTGCAGGATCAGCTTTTTCTGGTCTTCCAGCGTAATCGTGCGCTTGCTGATACCCTCCATCTGGAACTTGGTCTGAATCTTCATGACCTGAAAGTTGCAGAGGTATGGCGGCACATTGTTCACGGCTTCTTCAAACGTGTAGGCAAAAGTCGGCAAACCGTCTTCACAATGAAAAAGCTGGAAGGTGTTGTGGTCGATGATGTCGGTCGGCGTGGCCGTTAGACCCAGCGTGATGGTTTTGAAATAGTCGAGCACTTCGCCAAACGTGTTGTATATGGAACGATGGCTCTCATCGACGACAATGAAATCGAAAAAGTGCGGAGACAGGTGTTGCGACTCGTCCCGAATGATGTTGAGCATGGTGGGATAAGTAGCGACATACACGCGACGGTCTGTGGCGAACAGCTTTTCACCTACATTGGGCCAGCGTGGCTCGTTGGGCATGTGTTCCTTGAAAGCAGCCAGCGCCTGATCGCGCAGTGCAATGCGGTCGACCAAAAACAACACTTTCTCGGCATGCCCCGCACGCATCAGTGCATCGATCATGGCAATACAGGTGCGGGTTTTGCCAGTCCCGGTAGCCATCACCAGCAGAAAATCGCGCTTTTTTTGTTCGATACCTTCAAGCACCGAGCGAATCGCACGGATCTGGTAATCACGGCCAGCAATGGAAGTATTGATGAATTCCTGTGTCGGTGGCTTGCGATTGCGGCGGATGTAGGCGAATCGCTCCAGATCGTCGCGCGTGGGAAAACCGACGATCTTTCGGGGCGGGGTGTTTTCCAAATCCCAGAAATAGAGATCATGGCCATTGGTATAGAAACAGAACGGCAACTCACCGCCTAGCTGCTTCTGAATGTTGTAGCAGTATTGCTTGGCCTGCTCACGGCCCAGGGCAGCATCCCGAGCGGTCTTCTTCGCCTCGATCACCGCGAGCGGTTTCCGGTCCTTGCCAAGCAAAACATAATCGCTGAACTGATGTCCCTCATAACGAGTGCGCGGCTCGGCAACACCTTCCGGAAGCGGAGTCACAATGTCGAATTCTTCAATGACCTGCGTTGGATCTTTGACATTCCAGCCCGATTGCGCCAGCAACCTATCAATTAACTCCGAACGGGTTTGCGCTTCAGTTTTGGTCATGCAGCCACTTTCCCTGTTTTATACGCAAGATGAATGAATAAGTTCTCAAAATAATTTGAAAATATCTGAATATGACCTGTTGAGTCAATTTTACTTGGCTGGTGCAACCCATTGCGACCCCACCTCCTCTTGGTTTACCATCCTCTCCCTGTCTTTATTGAAACACAACCCCATGCTGCCTTCCATCGAACAACGCCTCGCCACCGAGCTCGCGGTTAAATTCTCGCAAGTCCAGGCCACCATCCAATTGCTCGACGACGGCGCAACGGTGCCGTTTATCGCGCGTTACCGCAAGGAGGCGACCGGCGGGTTGGACGATGCGCAGTTGCGCTTGCTGGCGGAGCGGTTGCATGCTTTGCGCGAGCTGGAGAAGCGGCGCGCGGCGATCATCGGGGCGATTGAGAAGCTTGGCAAGATGACGCCGCCGTTGCTCGATGCGCTGACGTACGCGACGGACAAAGCGCATCTGGAGGATTTGTACCTGCCGTACCGCAAGAAACGCCGCACCAAGGCGCAGATTGCGCTGGAGGCGGGGTTGCAGCCGCTGGCGGATACGCTGCTGAACGATCCGCGGCTCGATCCGCTTGTGGAGGCCGCCAAGTACTTGAAAGCGCCGTTCACCAGCGAGGAAGGCGACAATCCCGGCGTTGCCGATGCGGCCGCCGCGCTGGAAGGCGCGCAGCATATTTTGATCGAGCGTTTTGCCGAACATGCGCCGCTGTTGCAAACCTTGCGCGATTATTTGCGCATGCACGGCGTGCTGACCGCGAAAGCGGCCAAGGACAAAAAGGACGGTGATACCAAATACACCGATTACCACGATTACAGTGAAGCCATCACGAAAATCCCGTCGCATCGGGCGTTGGCGTTGCTGCGCGGGGAGCGTGAGGGGGTGTTGAAAATCAAGCTGCTGCTCGATTCCGAATTGGAGGAAAAAGCCCGCAACTTGACGCTCAACCCCTGCGAACAACAGATCGCGCGGCAATTCAATATCCGCGACCAGAACCGTGCGGCGGACGGCTGGCTGATCGACACGGCGCGTGCCGCTTGGCGCACAAAAATTTTCTCGCACCTGGAAACCGAATTGATGGGCAATTTGCAGGAGCATGCGGAAACCGAAGCGATCCGGGTGTTTGCGCAAAATCTCAAAGCGCTGCTGCTCGCTCCTCCCGCCGGGGCACGCGTGACCATCGGGCTCGATCCCGGTTTGCGCACCGGCGTGAAAGTAGCGGTGGTCGACGCCACCGGCAAAGTGCTCGATACCGCGACGATTTATCCGCATGCGCCAAAGAACGATTGGGATGGCGCAATTCAAACCCTAAAACAACTGGCCGAGCGCCACCAGGCCACACTGATCGCCATCGGCAACGGCACCGCATCGCGCGAAACCGATCAATTAGCGAAGGAGCTGATCAAGCGTTATCCGCAGCTCAAGCTGACGTCGATCATGGTGTCGGAAGCCGGAGCTTCGGTGTATTCCGCGTCCGAACTCGCGTCCGAGGAATTGCCGGATCTGGATGTGTCGCTGCGCGGCGCGGTGTCGATTGCGCGCCGGTTGCAAGACCCGCTGGCCGAATTGGTCAAGATCGACCCGAAATCGATCGGTGTCGGGCAGTACCAGCATGACGTCAATCAAAGTCAGCTGGCGCAATCGCTCGACGCGGTGGTGGAGGATAGCGTCAACGCCGTCGGTGTCGATGTCAACACTGCTTCCCCGGCGTTGTTGCGCTACGTGGCCGGGCTGAGCGGCAAAATCGCGCACAATATCGTCGCTTACCGCGACGGCAAAGGCCGGTTTGCCAAGCGCGCCGAATTGCTGAAAGTACCGGGATTGGGCGAGAAAACTTTCGAGCAGGCCGCCGGATTCCTGCGCATCCCGAATGGCGCCAACCCGCTCGACGCCTCGGCCGTGCACCCGGAATCGTACCCATTGGTCGAGCAAATTCTGAATGACATTAAACTCAATGTCACGGCCTTGATCGGTAATTCGTCCGCGTTACAATCGATCCGCCCGGAAAAGTACGTCACCGCCCAATTCGGTCTGCCGACCGTGAAAGACATCCTGCATGAACTGGAAAAACCCGGCCGCGACCCGCGTTCATCGTTCAAAACCGCCACGTTCAAGGAAGGCGTCGAATCGATCAAGGACTTGCACCCCGGCATGGTGCTCGAAGGCGTGGTCACCAACGTCGCGGCGTTCGGCGCGTTCGTCGACATCGGCGTGCATCAAGACGGCCTGGTGCACATCTCGGCACTGGCGGACAAGTTCGTCAAAGACCCGCATACGGTAGTGAAAGTGGGTCAAGTGGTCACCGTCAGAGTGGTGGAAGTGGATGAGAAGCGCAAAAGGATTGCGCTGACGATGCGATCTGACCGGGCTTCCGGCAGTCATGCTTGAAACACCCACTTCTCTTACGCCATAGAATTTTCTTCTTGATAAAACCAGTTCTGGCACAAAAACAAACCCCGCCACTCGGACGGGGTTGTCCTCAAATATTGTTAGACTAACTTAAACGCTTTGCTTTCTGCGCCGCGCCATGAAACCGATCAATCCCAATCCAACCAGCAGCATTGCATAGGTTTCGGGCTCGGGTACGGCGGTCACTTGATCGAAATTGATATTGTCGATACCCACATTCCAATCGTTATAACCGAAGCGGATCGATATAGGGCCATTATGCGTCAGCCCGGGTGTGAAAGTACTATGTGTTCCGCCCGACCCTAAGATTGTTACGGGTGAATAATCAACCAATATCGTATTACTGGTGCCATCCAGAATCCGCACTTGAGAATTAGGGTGATCGGTAACAGGGTAACCGGCCATATCAAAGCTGTTCAAGCGAATCGCCCAACCGGGTTCGGGCACCAGGGTGATTTCCGCGAAATGATCGCTACTGGTCACGCTAAAAGCTACTTTCGATAAGTCGCCGTAACTATCATGCCAAAAATCCAGATTATTGTAGGCCACCGTATCCGTGCTGATTTGCCATGTGCGGTATTCGGTCGTCACATTAGGCGTATAGCCGTTACCCATCAAATACGTTCCAACCGCGTCGCTTGCGGCGCTCACGTTATCGCCGTAGCTTCCGGGAATATCACCATAGTTCGGTATATCCGGGTCTAAATCGAAAGTCAGCACTGTAGCGTGAGCCGATGCGGCCAGTATTATTGTTGTGCCGAGGTGCACGCAATCTAACGATCACTCGTCTCATCATTAAAAAATAAAAAAGTTTTTTGCAAGATGCTCAGTATCAAATTTCACGGCAATAATGCGAAATAAATTATATATTCATCAAGTTACAAGCATATAGGAAAAATTAACGCTGGTTTACCGGATGAACCACCATAAAAATAAGTGCCTTTCTATAATAAGTGTTAGAACAACAAGATAGCCATAGTTGATACTGCTTTTTTACCAGGATATTTGTCATTATTATGGGTACCCCCTACTTTCCGCCAATCCGTTGATCCCACCCGGCGTTCAGCGATCTCTGAATATTTGTGACCGCATCACATCGCTTTTTTGAGTGTGTTATAGTGAAAACGGCATCGCATCACGCCACTCCTGTTAACGCTATGTGGAGGATCGAGATGAAGAAAAGTAAGCTTGATTTACGTGAAGCAATTGTTGATACGGCAATCGCCATCGCGGAACGTTCTAACTGGGAAGCAGTACGGTTATTTGATGTAGCGGCGGAACTCGATATTACGCTGGATGAAATCCGGGTTCATTTCCGCGAAAAGGAGGATCTGGTCGATGCCTGGTTCGACCGGGCCGACAGCCAGATGCTACGGGCGGCGGAAACGGTTGAATTCATGTCGCTGCCGCCACGCGAACGCTTGCAGTTGCTCACGATGGCTTGGCTGGATGCCTTGACCGCACACCGTAAGGTTACGCGGCAGATGATCGGCGCCAAGCTGGAGCCTGGTCACCTGCATATCCAAATTCCCGCCATCATGCGCGTCAGCCGCACCGTGCAATGGCTGCGCGAAGCCGCACAACGCGATGCCACCTCGGTGCGCCGCGCGCTGGAGGAAACCGCGCTGACGACGATCTATCTCGCGACTTTCGTCTACTGGATGCAGGATGACTCGGAAAATTCGCAGAATACACGCGACTTTCTAGCGCACAAACTGAAGTATGCGGAATCCTTGGATCATCTGGTCTACAGGACATCGCATGAAGAAACCGTAGCCGACGCCGCCACAGAAACACAATCCCCCCATGAAATCCCGGAATCGCTTGAATCCTCACCGTTGACCGAACCGGTAGTACATGAAAGGCATGCGAAATCCGGTTAAACCGTGGATCCCATCACGCATGCATTAAGTGGCGCCCTCCTGGCACGGGCTGCGGCGCCAGCCATGGCGCAACGGCAGCGCGAAGAAAGCGCTTTGCCGCAACCGCTATCGCCGTTCCACTGGAAAATCATCATCCGGCACGATGACAACTATCACCTCGCTAATGTGAGCTTATTACCATTCAGTCATCCGCAACACAATCAAACCACTTGGCTGCTCACCCGGATGGCTGCCGCTTATATCGCCCGGTTGCGGAAAATAACTGGCAGCTCCAGCAGCAATTCGGCGGCGATCCGGCAGAAATAAAGCTCGCCCGCGAAGCCTGGCTGCACCCCGCTTTTGCGCCCTTCCGGGCATTTGCCCAATTCCCGGCGCTGGAACGCATCGATATTTCGGAGCAAAACCAGTGCGCTTGGTTCTATGATCTGCGCTTCAAATTCCCGGAATTACCGCCCTCTTTCCGCTACGGCGCATGCCGCCAGAACGGCCACACCGATTGGAAAATGGTCCGGCAACGGGGATTGTTCTATATCGACTGATAGCGCAGCCACAAAGCACACACGCACGATAGCATGCACGAGGCAACACAAGCACTGTCATTCAGTTTATGATGTAACAACCATTACACAAGGAAGCGATCATGGCTAAAGGACAGCAACGCAAAAACAAGGAAGCGAAAAAACCTAAAAAGGAAGCACCGAAGTAATCAAGAAACAAAGATCGTGAATTAGAAAATTTTTGCTTCTTCGTTCTTGATTCGCGATCTGATCGTTGCAACAAGTTATCCATCCAATACAATGTTCTTCGCCTTTGATACGTCTCTATTAGGTATCACTTCAACAACGGATGATCTTTTGGCAGCTGTTTGGCATACCACAGGGTAAGCTTATGTCGCATGGTTTTCTCGGCGACTTGATCTTCCGGTAAGGGCTGCATAACTTTATCGTGTACCAGCAAGCGATAAATGTAGAGCAATTTCTCACTCGCCGAATCGGTCGCTTCAAATTGCACCACGCCCCGTCCTTCCGCATACTTCACGCCCGCAAGCATGGCTTCCTTGAATAAAGCAGCCTCATTTTTCAGTTTTTTCATGGCGACCCTCGTTAATGCCCGGTTATCCGGTTCTGTTTTGTCTCCTTACACACTTGAAGCCACAGCCTTCCCCCACGAATCGCGCAACGTCACCGCGCGATTGAACACCGGCTTACCGGGTTTCATATCGAGCCGGTCGGCGACAAAATAGCCGTTACGCTCGAACTGGAAGCTTTGTTCCGGTTGCGCATCGCACAGCGATTGTTCCACATACGCGGTGATGATTTGTTTCGATCCGGGATTCAACGCGGTCTTGTAGTCCTTGTCACCGCTATCTGGATGGGGATCGGTAAACAAGCGGTCGTACAAGCGCACTTCCGCTACTTGCGCATGCTTGACCGAGAGCCAATGGATATTGCCTTTGACTTTGCGGCTATCCGCGCCGGGCGTTCCGCTTTTGGTATCGGGATCATAAGTGCAGTGAATCACTTCGATGTCACCTTGCGCATTTTTATCGATGCTGACGCATTTGACCAGATAGGCATAACGCAAACGCACTTCCGCGCCCGGCGACAAACGAAAATAGCCTTTGACCGGCGTTTCCATGAAATCGTCGCGCTCGATGTACAGCACTTTGGAAAACGGGATCGTGCGTTTGCCCCATTCCGGTTTTTGCGGGTGATTCGGCGCAAAGCAGTCTTCTTGCTGATCTTCCGGGTAGTTATCGATGATCAGTTTGAGCGGCTTCAGAACGGCAACACGGCGCGGCGCATGTTCGTTTAAGTCCTCGCGCAAACAATCTTCCAATATGCTCATGTCGATCCAGGAATCCGCCTTGCTGATGCCAATGCGTTCGGCAAACAGGCGAATCGCACGCGGCGTAAAACCACGGCGGCGCACACCGGCCAGGGTACTCAAACGCGGGTCGTCCCAGCCATCGACCAATTTCTTCTCCACCAATTCGATCAGTTTGCGCTTGCTCATCACGGTATAGGTCAGATTGAGCCGGGCAAATTCGATTTGCTGCGGATGGCACGGCACTTTATCCGCCAATTGATCCAGCACCCAATCGTACAACGGACGGTGATCTTCAAATTCCAAAGTGCACAGGGAGTGCGTGATGCGTTCCAATGCGTCGGAAATACAATGCGTGTAATCGTACATCGGATAAATGCACCATTGATCGCCGGTGCGCTGGTGATGCACATGACGGATGCGGTAAATCACCGGGTCGCGCATGTTGATGTTGGGTGACGCCATGTCGATCTTGGCGCGCAGCACGTATTGACCGTCGGCAAACTCACCGGCCTTCATACGGCGGAATAAATCCAGGCTTTCAGCGGCCGGGCGGTCACGATAGGGACTGTTCTTGCCGGGATGAATGAGTGTGCCGCGGTATTCGCGGATCTCATCGGCGGAAAGACTCTCGACGTAGGCTTTATCCTGAGTGATCAGGTATTCGGCGAATTCGTACAGTTGATCGAAGTAATCGGACGAATAATACAGGTGTTTGCCCCAATCAAACCCCAGCCATGACACGCTGTCGCAAATCGAGTCGACATATTCCTGCGCTTCCTTTTCCGGATTGGTATCGTCGAAACGCAAATGACACAAGCCACCGTAATCATGTGCGATACCGAAATTCAGGCAAATGCTCTTGGCGTGGCCGATGTGCAAATAGCCATTGGGCTCGGGCGGGAAGCGCGTTTCCACACGTCCGTTCCATTTTCCGGAACGATTATCTTCGTCGATAATATTGCGGATAAAATTGGCCGGTGTTGCCTCAACAGATGAATTGGTTTCTGGTTTTTCTTTCAAAGCGGGTCTCTCGGTATGTGATTGATACGTTAAGGTGGAATGCTTGTCATCCCTTATAGGATGAGATTATAGCGGCGATTGGTTTAAAATCCATCATTCTTCGGTAAGCCGTGCTGGCTTCCGGTTTACTGCAAAAATACGCCAACCCGGCATAAAATAACGCATTCTATATTTGACTTTTGTTGATCCCTGACTTAAAATTCGCGGCTCTTTTTGAATACGCAGGACAGGTTTTTGTGAAAACATTTTCAGCCAAACCACACGAAGTAAATCATGACTGGTTTGTCATTGACGCGACCGGTAAAGTTTTAGGCCGCCTTGCTTCGCAGATTGCTTACCGTTTACGCGGCAAACACAAACCCATTTATACACCGCACGTTGATACCGGCGACTATATCGTTGTAGTCAATGCCGACAAATTGCGCGTTACAGGCAATAAAGCGGAAGATAAAATTTATTATCGCCATAGCGGCTATCCAGGCGGGATCTACGCAACCAATTTCAAGAAAATGCACGCGCGTTTTCCAACCCGTCCGCTTGAGAAGGCTGTCAAAGGCATGTTACCTAAAGGACCACTGGGTTATGCGATGCTAAAGAAATTGAAAATATATGCTGGCGATACGCATCCACATGCCGCTCAACAACCAAAACCACTTGAAATTAGAGCATAATATCTATGGCTACTCAATATAATTATGGTACTGGCCGGCGTAAAAGCGCTGTTGCCCGTGTTTTTATTAAACCGGGAAAAGGCGCGATTATCATCAACGATAAACCGATTGATGTTTACTTCTCTCGCGAAACAGGCCGCATGATCGCAAGACAACCGCTAGAACTTACAAATAATGCCAATACTTTTGATATTATGGTAAACATTCATGGCGGCGGCGAATCCGGTCAGGCTGGTGCAGTACGTCATGGCATTACGCGTGCACTGATTGACTATGATTCAGCTTTAAAATCTGTACTCAGTAAAGCAGGACTGGTTACCCGCGATGCACGTGAAGTAGAAAGGAAAAAAGTAGGCTTGCGGAAAGCCCGGCGACGCAAACAATTCTCTAAACGATAATTTTTTATCGCAGGAATTATCAAAAAGCCGCCTCTTTCCGGGCGGCTTTTTTATTGGATAGCAAATAAGTAAAACCTATAGCGAAGAAATATCACAGGAGTTACGATGATCAATGTCGGCATTGTCGGTGGAACCGGTTACACAGGCGTAGAGTTATTGCGCTTACTGGCGCAACATCCCAAAGTGAAAATAAAAGCGATTACATCGCGCAGCGAAGCGGGCATGAATGTGGCGGAATTATTCACTAATCTGCGCGGACATATCGACCTCAAATTCAGCGATCCTGTTAATGCCAAACTCACCAAGTGCGATGTGGTTTTTTTTGCCACACCGAATGGCATTGCCATGCAGCAAGCGGAATCCCTGTTGAAAGCGGATGTAAAAGTCATCGATCTGGCGGCTGATTTTCGTATCAAGGATGTCGCAGAATGGGAAAAATGGTATGGCATGCAGCATGCTTGTCCTAATCTGGTTGCCGAGGCTGTATACGGCTTACCGGAAATTAATCGCGAGCAAGTCAAGAATGCCCGTCTGATCGCCAATCCGGGTTGTTATCCAACCGCCGTGCAACTGGGCTTCCTGCCGCTGATCGAGGCTGGTGTGATCGATATCAAACATCTGATCGCCGATGTCAAATCCGGCGTTTCCGGCGCCGGACGAAAAGCCGAGGTACATACCCTGCACGCCGAAGCATCGGATAATTTCAAAGCTTACGGTGTTCCAGGGCACCGGCATCTGCCGGAGATTAAACAAGGTCTTTCCAATATAGCCAAGAAACCGGTCGGTTTGACGTTTGTTCCGCATCTGGTGCCGATGATTCGCGGCATTCATGCAACGCTCTACGCCAAGCTGACCAAACAGGTGGATTTGCAAACGCTGTACGAGAAACGTTACCAGAATGAAGCTTTTGTCGATGTGCTGCCCGCCGGTAAACATCCGGAAACCCGCTCCGTACGAGGCTCTAACCTTTGCCGCATCGCCGTGCATCAACCGCAAAACAGCGATACCGTCGTAATCCTGTCGGTAACCGATAATCTGGTCAAAGGTGCGGCAGGGCAAGCAATACAAAATATGAACATCCTATTCGGCTTACCCGAAACACTCGGCATCAATCAGGTTCCGCTCCTGCCTTGACAATGCCCAATACGCCGGTGTTCGCGCATAAATCGAATTTGCATCAGCGGAGCGCTTAACGGTGTTCAAACTTTTCCAGAAAAAACCGCAAATTCTCTCCCAGCGCGTTGTCGTACGCCCGCACCGTTCATGGCAATTCTACTTAGCCGCAGCCGCAATAGTCTGCCCCTTACTGGCTGCGCTTTCCTGGGGCATGTACGAAGCAGGCCGGCACTCTGTGGATGAGCTGGACGATAGGATCGAGGAGAAACCGTCGTATTTATTTGATCCAGGCAGTTGCCGGCAAACCAAGAAGCAACAATTGTGCACGCAGATTGGTGATTTGATTCAACAAGTGCAAATCAGCAATACCGCCAACCAGAATCTCGCCGAAGAGGTGAAGTCGCTCGCTGCCGAAAATGATCATCTCAAGGAAAAACTGGAGTTTTTCCACAATCTTGTCGCCAACAATACAAAAAGCGGGATTTCCATTTATCAATTCAGTCTGAAAGAAACACAAACACCGGGCCAGTACCGCTACGCGCTCACACTCATCCAGGGTGGAGAAAGACCGAATGATTTCAAGGGGAACTTAAGATTCAAAGTAAAATTGCTGCAGAAGGACAAAAGTAAAGTAATACCGCTGATCAATAAGAATTCTAAACAGGATTTTCCTATCAGCTTCAAGTTCATCCATCGGCTGGAAGAGCATTTCCAAGTATCTCCAGACACCATCGTGGAGAACATTCAAGTGCAAATTTACAAAAATGGCGACAAAAAACCTATCGCTACTGAAACTGTCCAACCGGCATCGTGAAGGAGAAAGAATATGTTCGGTAGAAAAAAGAAAAACCAGCTTCATCACCATATCGATACCTTGATCGGCGCTAATACAAATATCTCAGGCGATATTCATTTCACTGGCGGCCTACGGATTGACGGACATATTACCGGCAATGTCATTGCAACCGATGAAGAGAACAGCACATTGGTTCTCAGTACCGAAGGCCGCATCGAAGGAAAAATAAAGGCTGTTAATGTTGTCATCAACGGTACGGTAACCGGCCCTATCGATGCATCAGGCTATTTGGAATTACAGGAAAAAGCGAAAGTACATGGCGATGTGCAGTACGGTTCGATAGAGATCCAGCTCGGCGCTTCCGTTGACGGAAAAATGCTGCATCACAACAAACCGGAATCCGGAAATGCGCAGCAGCCCGAGAAAATGATAACATTATTGCCACCCTCGGCCGATCAGGCGCATATAGCGGTAGAAAAGGAAGCATCATAGCCAGCAAGCTGCCGGATGTTTGCTATACTGAAAAAATTATGAGGATCAACAAACATGAGCACTGAAAATCACACCCCGCTTTTATTTACTGAAAATGCGGCTTTTAAAGTCAAACAATTGATTGACGAAGAAGGCAACAATAATCTCAAACTCAGGGTCTTTGTCAGCGGCGGCGGCTGCTCGGGCTTTCAGTATGGATTTACTTTTGATGAAACCATCAACGAAGATGACACTATCATGGAGAAAAACGGCGTCAAACTGCTGGTCGATCCGATGAGTTTTCAGTACCTGATCGGTGCTGAAATTGATTACCAGGAAAATATAAAAGGTGCTCAGTTCGTTATCAAAAACCCTGGTGCTAGCAGCACATGCGGTTGCGGCTCGTCGTTCTCGGTATGAATTTCACGCGGCAGTGTTAATCGAGCCGCCCTTTAGGCGGGATAGATCGCGCCTAAAATCCTATTTCCTTTAGCGCCGGTCACTTCCGCCAAACTACCCGCTTTCCGTACAATAGTCTGATGCGCCAGCCAGGCAAATGCAAAGGCTTCCACCCAATCGGCCGCGACACCCAGCTGATCGGTCAACGCCACAATTTTTCCCGGCATGCTGGCGGTTAGGCGATCAACCAGCGCCGTATTATGCGCCCCGCCACCGCATAGATAGATTTCCTCAGCCGCCGGGCAATGTTCTTGTATCGACCACGCAATCGTCGTTGCTGTCAGTTGCAACAAGGTGGCCTGCACATCGTGCGGCGCTTCGTCACCGCATAGCTTTTGTTCCAGCCAATGCAGATTAAACAGATCTCTGCCGGTGCTTTTGGGCGGTTTTCGAGTAAAGAAATCCTCGGACAAGAAGCGTTCCAGCAACGCGGGAATGATGCGGCCGCTTGCCGCCCATTGCCCGTCTTTGTCATACACATTTCCGGTATGACGCGAACACCAGGCATCCATTAATAAATTCCCAGGGCCACAATCGAAACCACTGACAGGCTGGCAGGGATCAAGGCGAGTGATATTCGCAATGCCGCCGATATTGACGATGATGCGATGATAATCAACATGTTTAAAAATAGCATGGTGAAACGCCGGAACCAATGGCGCACCCTGCCCGCCCGCTGCAATATCGCGGCTTCTGAAATCCGCAACAACGGTAATTTGTGTGAGTTCCGCCAGCAAAGCGGCGTTGATCAGTTGGATGGTGTAATTTTTACCGGCTTCGGGACAATGCCGGATCGTTTGGCCATGGCATCCGATAGCTGTAATTTGCCGCGCTGCGATACCGGTATTTTCCAATACTCCCGCAGTGGCTTGTGCATACAGGGAAGACAGTTGGTTACTGAGAATAGCCGCGCGATTCAGTTCGTCATGACCGGGTTGATGCAGCGCCAATAGCTGCTCGCGCAATTCGCCACCGTACGGACAAAAGAAAGTTTGCCGCAGCACGGGCGCTGCCGCGCTGAAATCCACCAGAACGGCATCCACACCGTCCAGACTGGTGCCAGACATGATGCCGATATAGTAATAAGCGGATTCCAACGATTTTTCGATGCTTAAAGCAGAGTTGATGACGGCGGTGTTACGTCAAAACCGCCGTCCGTGATGACCAGCCAGAATTATTCCAATACAGCGAGATGAATATTACGCATGATGTTCAAACGTGCAACCAGCGCATGGGTTTCCTTCTGGAAAGTATTCAAATCCCGTTTTGCAATCGGCGGGGCCGATGGCAGCACCACGTTGGTTGGATCGCGCTGCACACCGTCGATGCGCAATTCGTAGTGCAAGTGCGGGCCGGTCGCCATGCCGGTCGAACCGACGTAACCGATCACGTCTCCCTGGCTGATACGCTTACCTTTACTCATCCCACTGGCAAATCGTGATAAATGGCCATACGCGGTTTCGTATTTACCGTTATGTTTCAGCACAACCAAATTGCCGTATCCTTTTTGCGAACCAGAAAACGCCACGATCCCGCTGGCTGTCGCTTTAACCGGCGTACCGGTCGGCGCGGCATAATCTATGCCTCTATGGGCGCGCCATTCTTTCAGAATGGGATGAAAACGCGCATTGGTAAAACCGGAACTGACGCGCGAAAAAGTAAGCGGCGAAAGCAGGAATGCTTTACGTAAACTTTCCCCTGCCGGAGTGTAATATCCGTCCGCGCCATTGGATGCTTTAAAGTATATCGCTTGATGCGATTTGCCTTTATTGACAAACTCAGCCGCTAAAACACGGCCGGTTTTGGCGCGCTTGCCATTGTCATTGGCGAATGTTTCATAGACGACGGTAAAACGGTCGCCTTGGCGTAAATCACGGTAAAAATCGATTTCCGATGCAAAAATTTCAGTCAATTGCATCGCGATGTTATTGGGTATGCCTGCATTATCGGTTGCCGCAAACAGTGAGCTGTTAATTTCGCCGGACTTCATATGAACCCGCGTATCCAGCTCGACCGATTGTTCGGTCATTTTGAATGCATCATCTGTTTTTTCCATCAAAAACAGCTCTTCGTTACCGAAGAAATAGCGCAACGTTAACAACTCGCCGTCTGCCGTCGTTTGCGCATAAACGGTTTGTCCCGGTTTCAATTGACGCATCGCGCGGCTTCCACGCGCAGCCTGCAGAAAATCCGTTGAATCCTGATTACTCACGTCCAAGCGGTTCAATATCGCTGCAATCGTATCACCCCGGCGGATATTTTCCTGGCGCCAGAAGGTTTGATTCGCTTGAGTCTCAGCAATAGCCTCTGGAATGGATATATCCAGAACGACTTCTTCGACTTGAATCTCTTCAAATGAGGGGGAATTAGGTGCAATACCGAATGCAGTGACTATACCGAACAATGGTATGCTGGATAAAGCTACCAGCCAGCGAATTGATTTTTTTGTTAGTTTTGATGATTTTTGAGCTAGAATCCCTTGTTTATTGCTAATAGGCGTATATAGCATCTATGAAGTACCTCCAGTCATTTGTATCATTTTTGCAAACAGGCGCGAGTCTAACACGAAAATAGTTAATTTGTACTAGAAAACAACTAATATTGTACTAATAAACTCTTTCTAATTACAGAAATTTTAATAAAAATCATAAATTTAGCAATATCGTGAAAAAATCAATATTATCTGATCTTGAAATTATAAAACGCGGCAGTCACGAACTATTAGTGGAAACAGAGCTGGAAAGTAAGCTTATTTCCGGAAATCCGCTCCGGGTTAAAGCAGGATTCGACCCGACAGCCCCGGATTTGCACCTCGGACACACGGTTTTACTGAATAAATTGCGTCAGTTACAGGATATGGGACATCATATTCTGTTCCTGATCGGCGATTTCACCGGCATGATCGGCGATCCCAGCGGAAAGAACAGCACCCGCCCGCCGCTGACACGGGAACAAGTCGCGGAAAATGCACAGTCCTATACCACACAGGTTTTCAAAATATTGAAACAGGAACAAACCGAGGTCGTTTTCAACTCCACCTGGATGGATAAGCTGAACGCCGCCGATCTGATCAAACTCGCCGCAACGCATACCGTCGCACGCATGCTGGAACGGGATGATTTCGATAAACGCTACCGCAACAACCAGCCCATCGCCATTCATGAATTTCTCTACCCTTTGATACAAGGATACGATTCCGTCGCACTGAAAGCGGATCTGGAGTTAGGCGGCACCGATCAAAAATTCAACCTGCTGATGGGGCGGGAATTACAAAGGCATTTCGGCCAGCCACAGCAATGTATTCTCATGATGCCGCTGCTGGAAGGACTCGATGGCGTCAATAAAATGTCCAAGTCGCTGAATAATTATGTCGGTATCACAGAGAGTCCGAAAGAAATCTTCGGTAAGCTGATGTCGGTATCGGATCAATTGATGTGGCGCTATCTGGAGCTGCTTTCTTTTGAATCGCTGCAAACTATCCGGACATGGCGCGAAGAAGTCGAAAATGGCCGCAATCCCCGCGACATCAAGGTCAAGCTCGCACAGGAAATCGTCGCACGCTTTCATAGCCAGCAAGCTGCCGAAGAAGCACTGGCCGATTTTGAAGCACGCTTTCGACACGGCGCGTTGCCCGACGAAATACCGGAAAAAATCATCCCAACCACGGATGGAGAAATTCCCCTGGTGCAATTATTAAAACAAGCCGGATTGACTGCCAGCACCAGCGAAGCGCTGCGCATGATCGAGCAAGGCGCAGTCAAATTGGATGGTGAAAAAGTGGAAGATAAATCCACCAAAATTAAACGGGGAGAATCCGTCGTTATTCAGGTCGGCAAACGAAAATTCGCCAAAGCCATCATTCAGTAACTCACCGGCTGCGAATAATTTGCATGCTCGGGAAGAACCCGCTATACTGCGCGGCCTAAGTTGATCGGAATCTCTGATTCGATCAACTTTCCTGGTCTCATCGTTCCTGGCCTCTCCTAAATTTTTCAAGTTTTTCCGGAAAATGTGCAACAACTTTGGTTAGCGGCGATGCTTTATTAATGCGCTTGCAAGGTTATGCACCATCACCATTTTGGCAATGTTTTCTTGCCCGCGCGTTCTATTTCACTTTTTTAGGAAATCAACGTGTCTTTTGAAGATTTAAATCTACACTCTGCTATTATCAAAGCCATTAGCGAAGCGGGATATACCGCTCCGACCCCGATTCAGAAACAAGCGATTCCAGAATTAATCGCCGGTCATGATGTGATGGCCAGCGCACAAACCGGAACCGGTAAAACCGCCGCCTTCATGTTACCGGCATTGCATCTGCTGGCAACACCATCGGAAGCGCGCAGCCGCGGACCGCGCATTTTGGTATTGACACCAACCCGCGAACTGGCATTGCAAGTTTCAGAAGCAGCCAAAAAATATGGCAAATATCTGCCGCGTATCAACGTGGTCAGCATTCTGGGTGGTATGCCGTATCCTTTGCAAAACAAACTTTTGTCACAACCCGTTGATATTCTGGTTGCAACACCCGGCCGGTTGATCGATCACATCCAACGTGGCCGTATCGATTTCAAACGCTTGCAAATGCTCGTGCTCGACGAAGCCGACCGCATGCTGGATATGGGTTTCATCGACGATGTCGAAACCATTGCAGCCGCAACACCGGACACACGCCAGACCTTGCTGTTCTCCGCCACACTCGACAATGCCATCGACAAAGTTGCGACAAAACTATTGAAAACGCCAAAACGTATTCAAGTAGCCTCGCAAAAAGCCAAACTCGATAACATCGAGCAACGCTTACATTATGCCGATGATATGTCACACAAGAACCGCCTGCTGGATCATGTGCTGCGCGACGAGAAAGTGAAACAAGCCATCGTTTTCACAGCGACCAAACGCGATGCGGATACCTTGGCCGATAACTTATATGCGCAAGGCTTTTCAGCAGCGGCATTACACGGCGATATGAATCAACGCGAACGTACCCGCACATTGACCCGGTTGCGTAACGGCGGCTTGCAAGTGCTCGTGGCAACCGATGTCGCTGCGCGCGGTATCGACGTGGCTGACATCACGCACGTGATTAATTTCGATCTCCCAAAATTCGCCGAAGATTATGTGCACCGCATTGGCCGTACAGGCCGCGCAGGTGCAGCCGGCATTGCCGTTTCGTTCGCGTCCAATAAGGATAGCGCACACTTATCGAAAATCGAACGCTACACCGGCCAGCGCATCGCGTCGCACATCATTCCCGGCCTGGAACCGCGCATCAAACCACGTTTCCAAAGTAACGGACCAAAAAGCAGCGCGCCCAGCGTGACACAAAAACGCAAGCGCTCACCCTTCGCAGGCAACGACAACCGCCCCGGCTTCGGCGCGGCCAACGAACCCGGCAGAGCCCGCAGCGGGCAACGCGGCCGCTCGTTCGATCAGGACAACCGTGGCAATTCTTTCCGCAGTAATAGCGGCAACAAAGCCGGTTTTCAGTTCGCACGCACGAAGTAATTATCAATAAACCATTTGCCTCGGGCGTACCGGGGCAAATGATTCATCCGCATTACATCCTTTCAGCAGTGCTGTTTATTCGTTAACATCACTTTCCATCTATAGTGTGTATACTACACATTATGAATAGCGCAGCGATTATCAAGCAACTTGAGAAAGCAGGATGGGTGCTTCGAGGGATTAAAGGCTCTCACCATATCTATACACATCCCCAAAAGAGCGGTCACATTACCGTTCCTCATCCCAAGAAAGATCTGGGTACCGGTCTAGCTCATAAACTACTGAAACAAGCTGGTCTGAAATAAAGGAGTAAAAATGAGATTTCCCATTGTGATTGAACCAGGTGATGAGCAGCATGCATTCGGCGTAGTTGTTCCTGACTTGCCGGGTTGTTTTTCAGCGGGCGATACCTTGGATGACGCCATCGACAACGCCAAAGAAGCCATTGAGCTATGGCTGGAGGAAACAATCGATAGCGGAGGCGCCATACCTGAACCACGCTCCATCGCTGAACATCAATCCAATCCTGAATATTCAGGCTGGATATGGGCGATTGTTGCAATTGACCTATCCGAATTATCGGATAAAGTGGAGAGAGTCAACATTACGCTACCTGCCCGCGTACTGCGCCGTATCGATGCGGCAGCGAAAGCAGCGGGAGAATCGCGTTCAGGGTTTATTGCTCGCCGGACGCTGCAGGAAGATTTGCATTTGGGATGATCGAGGCGTTTCATTCAAGACATTCAGAAGAATTTCTTCTTGTACCAGAAAAATATAACCAATACTGCATCATGAAGACTTAACGTAGTTACGTGATACTTTTTTGAAAAGTAGCATTAAAGCCTCATACCACAAAAACCTAATAGGTGGATTTCCTCAGTTTTGCAACCCACTAGTTGGTTACAATAAAGCCATCTGATTCGGCATCTGATTTCAATATGAGCAACAACAGTGAATTAGTTCGCTTTAGTAGAGACGGCGACCAATTCCACTATTTGTGGGCTGCAAGGCGCTGTTTGCCATTACTCTCACGAATTTCTGGATTGGTAGCAATTTCAATCGAAGGTGCATCTGTCTCTGAAAGTAATGGAAGCTCTACCATCGAAGCAGGCGAAGAGCTTATCGACATTGCTGAATATTATGGAAGTGAGAATTTTGAGCAGGCTGACTCTGTCAGATATTATCAACTCAAACATTCGACCCAGACTCCAAATAAACCGTGGACAGCAAGTGGTCTGAAAAAAACACTTAAAGGATTTGCTAAACGATATAGCGCTTTTTGTCAGCAATTTGGCTCCGAGCAATGCGAACAGAAATTGCGATTCTTTTTTATTTCCAATCGTCCTATAAGTTCTAACATTCTGGAAACTTTAACTGATGCTGCCTCTGAAACCAATCCACGCCACCCAAAAGAATTAGCCAAGCTAGGGAAACATACCGGATTAAAGGACGACGAGTTGTCTCGTTTTTGCAGATTGTTGCATCTTGAAGGGCAGCATGAGGGCTACTGGGATCAACGTAACATCTTGGTGCAAGATATCAATGATTATCTCCCCGATGCTGATATGGACGCACCGAAACAGCTCACAGTACTGGTAAGTCAAAAAGCGCTTTCTGAAAACTCGGATAATCCGGTCATCACAAAAATCGATGTGCTTCGGGCACTCAAGTCCGATGAGAGCAAAATTTTCCCAGCCCCCTGCCTTATCTCGGATACAAATAATATTGTGCTTCGAGAACAATATGCAGCAATTATTGCCGACATTATTGCCACTGACTCCGGTCCCGTCATTATTCACGCAGATGGCGGCGTCGGTAAATCCGTTTTCTCGACACAGATAAAGTTCGGCCCTCCTCAGGGTTCTGTATGCATTTTGTATGATTGCTTTGGCAATGGACAATATCGCAGCAGAAGCGCATTTCGACATCGACACAAAGATGCTCTGGTGCAAATTGCCAACGAACTTGCCAGCATGGGCCTCTGTCATCCACTCATTCCGACACCGCATGCAGATGCAACAGCATACCTGAAAGCATTCAAGCACCGGCTTAGCCAAAGCATCAATTCAATACGGGCGACACACCTGGAAGCATTGCTGTGCATCATTATAGACGCCGCCGATAACGCACAAATGGCGGCGGAAGAAATAGGCGAATCGCGCTCTTTCGCTCGTGATTTGTTGCGTGAAAACTTGCCGGAAGGCGTGCGATTGGTTGTGACATGCAGAACCCATCGACGTAAGCTGCTCGATCCTCCATTGACCGCTCTTCAACGTGAATTGCAAACGTTCAGCCGATCAGAAACAGCAACATTGCTTCGACAGAAGTTTCCTGCGGCAACGGAACACGATATTAACGAATTCCACCGGCTAAGTTCGCAAAATCCCCGCGTGCAAGCAACTGCGCTCTCACGTACAGCCCCTTTACACGAAATTCTTCGGACTCTTGGTCCGTACCCAACTACCATCGAGGATACGATTTCAAATCTGCTCGAACACGCAATCAACCAGCTTCGAGATCGTGATGGAGAAACCGAACGTGAGCAGATTGATCTTATCTGTACAGGGCTAGCTACTCTTCGGCCACTCATCCCAATCAAAGTTCTCGCATTGATTTCAGGAGTGGAAAAAGCAGCCATTAGAAGCTTTGCGATTGATCTTGGTCGCCCCCTTTTGATGACTGGTGAGACAATCCAGTTTTTCGACGAGCCAGCGGAAACCTGGTTTAGAGAGCGATTCAAACCAAAAGCAACTAAGCTTGCAGAATTCATCGGAATTTTAAAACCTCTCGCTTCAAGAAGTGCGTATGCGGCAGCAGCGCTTCCACAGTTGATGCTGGAAGCAGGTCAATTCTCCGAATTGATGGATTTGGCTTTATCGTCCGAGGGACTTCCAGACGGTAGCCCCCTTGAGAAACGTGATGTGCAACTGCAACGGCTTCAATTCGCTCTTAAGGCCAGTCTTCGTGCAAAACGCTACTCGGATGCAGCAAAGCTCGCCTTAAAAGCCGGAGGCGAAACAGCTGGTGAAAATCGTCAAAACAATCTTATCCAAGAAAACACGGATTTGGCTGCCGTGTTTATGGATGCAAATCTTGTCCAAGAACTGGTATCGCGACGAACATTCGGGGGCGGTTGGCTTGGTTGTCATCATGCCTATGAAGCAGGATTACTTTCTGCACGACCTGATTTACACGGTGATGCACGCAGCCGTCTACGAATGGCTCATGAATGGCTCAGAAACTGGTCAAAACTCAACCAAGACGAGCGACATAACGAAAAGCCTGAGGATACTGACATCGCCGAAATGGCAATGGTCCACCTAAATGTTCACGGTGCGGCTGATGCTGCAAATTATCTTCGCAGCTGGAAACCACGTGATATTTCTTTTAGGGCGGGGACAATCATTTCCTGAAGACTTATCGATCATAAGCGATATTCTGACTTGAACGATCTCGCTGTCGCCGCAGGAAATGATCTGGGTCTTATTCTTGCGATCGCCGTAGAATTACGACGCATTCACAAGAGCCCACCCAGGCAAGTAGTAGAACGGGCATTGCGTTTGCTGTGTAACTCGAGAGTGAAGTTATCGTCAGGCGAACGATTTGATCACGAAGAAAATCTACTCGGAGCCGTGACTGCACTCGTGGAGGCGGGATGTCAACTTTCGTTACGCACTGCAAATGAACTCGCAGTACTTCTCAATCGCTATCTTCCCGATAACCCGCCGCGTAGTCTTACATCTCACTTTGGCGGTTCAAGGTTTCATCTTCTTCGCGCTTACTCACTTAAAGCAGCGTTGGATGATAAAACTCTAGAAATGAACGACCTAGCGCATCTAGAATTACGGAAAGAGCTGGAGAAACAAAACGCACATTACGATTCACAAGATGCACGAGAATTCAAAGAAAATGTAGGAGCGCTTTTACCCTGGCACCAACTCTGGATTCGTATTTTTCTCGGTAAATTGCCAAAAGACCGATTAGGCGCTGCCATAACAGACACTCGCACCGCTTCCTCTAAAGCAGCCAAAATCAGCTATCGTGAAGAATCGAATACGTCTAATGAGATCGTACAGCTTTGGTTCGATATCTTGGTAATGGCTGGTGGGTCGCAAGTAATTAGGTTGAATGAATTCGATGCTTGGATTGCTTCGCTCAAACATCCGCTCTTTACAACGACGCTCAATAACATCACTCGTATCGCAGCGCGTCATGAACCAACTCAGACTAGATCATTCAATTATGCTAGACAATCACTTGAATTGACAAACAATGTCAGAGAAGACGCCAACTCGAAAGTTACTTCATATATTGATATAGCACGTGCAGTACTAGCAGTCAGTAAATCCGAAGCCAGTGCATATTTTGATCATGCCGTGGAAGTTGCCAGCAACATTGGTGACGAGAATCTGGATCGCTGGTCATCCATCCTCTATCTGGCTGCTCGCGCTGCCGATCCCGGCAAACCTATTCCAGAAGTCGCCTATAAACTCTCGAGGTGCGCAGAGCTTACCTATGACTATATTGATCGGAAGTATTTTGACTGGGAAACAACTGTCAGAGCGATTGCCGCCTTGTGTCCCTCTTCCTGCATGACAATTCTGAGCCGCTGGCGAGACAGGCAATTCGGTCGATCAGAACGGTTATTGCCGGAAGCTATCAAATTTCTCGTAGAGAATCGAAGTCTTGATCCGTTAGCGCCATTGTCACTCATAGGCTTTCGCGCCGAATGGGATGAAGCACAGTTGTTGAGTTCGGCACTCGAAGCCTGCGAATCCAAGTTACAGAAAAGTACTGTATCGAATTACTTTTACCGCTACATGCGATTGGATGAACACAGTGTGTCTACTTGGCGAAAAGTGAATATCATCGCTACATCGCACGGCCTAGCGCTTGATGGCATTGATGAGGTAATTGCATTTAGTGAGCGGAAAAAGCATTCCCGCCAATCAAACGATCATAACTTCGGCAACAGCGTATCACCACGTGAAGCGCAACGAGATTGGAATGCAACATTTTCCGGTCTCGACCTGAATTCTCCAAATGGAATTTCAGACGCTTATCGCCGATTCAAATCCTCTGAGCCTCCTTGGTATGCTGATCATTTTTTTCGTGAAGCGTGTAAACGGATCGAGGTTGGGCAGGAAGACAAGTTCATCAGAGCACTAGCGGAAGTTCCTCAGTTTGAATTGTACGAACTCCGGAAATTTCTCGAACAATTCCCTAATGATTGGAAACAGCGACTAGTCATAAAATCGGCACTTCGCGATACGTTGAAAGTCTACTGTCGACGCTATTGTATGGAAATCACTAAAAGTCGCTATTATGAAGTTTTACCCATTAGTACCGCACGTGAATTTTGCGACCTTTCGGAAAGCGATATTGCGAACATCATACTCGACGCGATTTCCGAAACGACAGAAGAGTTAACATCCGGTCGACTGTTCACACTTACCGGGCTTTTAGCTCTTCGGATTAATCAGGACGAGGCACTGGACACACTCAGATTCGGACTTGATCTGTTCAATGAATTTCTAAAAGAGGATGACGGTGACGGCGAATGGTCCATCGAGCTTGCTCCACCCGCAAACATCAATGGTGCCGTAGCAGGCTACATCTGGACCGGTCTAGCCGCTCCCAACAGTTCGCTTCGCTGGCAAGCGGCTCACGCTGTCCGAGGGCTGTGCGTTCTGGATCGCGGTGACATTCTGAAAGAGCTGATAAGTCTCGCTGAAACCGGGAAAGCAGGACCATTCGCCGACCGTACGTTGCATTTCTACGAACTGCACGCTCTTCAATGGCTCCTTATCGCACTGGCGCGAGCAGCAATGGAAAGCCCGAATGCCATCAAGCCCTTTTCAGCTTTTCTTATGAATATCGCCTTGAATAATCAACATGTGCTGATTCGAGATTTTGCGGCAAACGCGATACTAGCTCTCACCAATTCCCAGCACTTGAGTGTAGACGACAAAACTACCAATAAGCTTATTTCCATAAATACTCCGAGTCTTCCAGTGGAGTTTCCTAAAAATTGGGATCGAGTTGACAAGCAGAGAGGAAGAGAATCAACAACTTCGCAAGACTGGGAATATTATTTTGGCCTCGATATCGGGCCTTATTGGCTTTCAAGTCTGGGGCAATTGTTCGCACTAACTCAAGCAGATATTTCGATAGAAGTCGCTAATGTCATTGAATGCAAATGGGGATTCGGTTCTCGTGAAATTTGGAGAAACGATCAAAGGCGATACAAACACCTTTTTTCAGAAGGTGAAACATCTCATTCGCATGGATCTACTCCAGAAACAGACGATCTCGAATTTTATTTGGCCTATCATGGAATGATGGTTGTAGCAGGAAAGTTACTGCTTAACAGGCCGCTGCATCAAAGCTCAGAAGATCCCGAGAATGAGTTTCAGCAATGGTTGGATAGTCACAAATTATCTCGAGAAGACGGAAATTGGCTCGCTGATCGACGCGATCCACAACCTTTTGAGTGGCCAGATTGGAAGAATCAAAAAGAAGACACCGATGAATGGCCATGGTCTATTCATGTTTCTGATTTCGATAGATTATTGGGGATCACTGACAAACGAATAAATACCTGGGGCCATTGGACTACTAAATTTGGAAAGCGGAAAGAATCTGTTCGCATTAGTAGCGCTTTCGTATCCTGTGAAAGATCGAATGCCCTCTTGCGGGCGTTGCAAACAACCACCAACTCCATACATTATGGCATCCCTGATGCGGATAGCGATCTTCAGATCAATCAGGGAGAATATCAACTTAAAGGCTGGCTTGTTGATCGAACTCGAGGCGGCGGGCTTGATGAATTTGATCCCTGGTCGGGCGATATAAGGTTTCCATCCATCCGGCCAGGAAGTGAGGTTTTGGAAGTACTGCCAATCGTTTCAGATGTCGAAGGTAGAGCTTGGAAACGAGAAGATAGTAACCAGAATGTTCTTTGGTGCGAAATTTGGGGCCGACACCAAAACAAAGATGATGATAATGCTGTCGAGCAGGGTAGAAGACTTATTGCAGATTTTGGTTACTTGACAGATTTGCTTAATCGTACTAACAAAGACTTGATCATAGAAGTTCAGATCGAAAGAGACATTCTCCATTATCGCTATGAAAGAAAAAATGACTTTGGATACATCCCACCCTATACAAAAATCTATCTACTCAAATCTGATGGCAGATTCTACACAGTTTGATAATGTTCTAAAACTGGGCAAGCAGCTTGTTGCAGAACTTGGTTTCGATCAGTCTGCCGACACGCTTAGCCGGTGGATGGCGCACTATATCGCAGAGTTAATTCATAATGCAGAGATAGCAAATGAAGAAAATCGAGACGAGCAGCGCTCGAAATGCGCGGGTGCAATTCTCGAGCTTTGGAGTCATTACACAGCAATACCGAATGGCAAACGACCTTTCCAAGACTATGATCCTATCCTGAGAACACTTGAGAGCCTCGATCCTAACAGCAATATCCCGAGATACTTCCGGCCTGTCCACGAAGCAGCAGTAAAGCAACAGAAAAATACGGAAAGCGCTACCTGGCTGGAAAGTGCTGAAAAAGTAGATTACACAGCCAGACTTCTGATCCGCTTTTGTTTGACTTGCGCTGCTCGAGATGCAATTGAAAAATCCAAGGAGTGGGTCACTCTTGCCGAGGCAGCGGGGGCAGTAGATGATAATTATTTTTCAGTCATACGATTTGTCTCAAATGAAGCCGAACTAAGTGGCGAAGAAACTGCGACCAATGAAGAGCGAAAGGAAATTGAAAGTCGAATCAAACGATTGGAAGATTTCATCAATTTGGCAAAAATGCTGTCTGATCATCTACAAGAAAAACTCGACACAATTAATAATCAGAACAAAATCTAAAAAATTCCGGTGCAATACGCTTCTCTTATTGATACCTTACAAATTTCCGCTCCCGCAATATCCTCACAATCCCATATGCCGCAAACGCAGCAATCAGATGTTTGATCGTATGGCCGCTGATCCAGCCGTTTGTCCAGGCAAAAATTTGCGCATCCAGCATTTCAAATACTTTTGCGGCCGCGTAGAGCGCAATGATCTGATAGATGCTGTTGCCATGCGTGTAACGCGATGGAAAGCGCAGACTGATCCAAACGATCAGCAGGATCGAGTAAAACTGCATGACGATATAGAAATTCAGGTTGCCCGCGCCTTGCTGCTCCGTCCAGTACCAATACAACACGCTCAGCACGGCCAGCACAACGAGCAGCGGTAAAGCCCAAAGACCGGCGTCCCGGCTTATGCGCTCAACCAGTGTGGCCGATAACAGGGCGGTTATGGCGATGACGATGGGCAGGCGATCCCATAGCAAGTGATCGATATCCGGTGTCCAGTGGTAGTAAATGGACCCGAAAGCGACGGAGGCGATAGCTGAAAACAGCACCCAATACGGCAAACTTTCCCTGCGATCTTGAAACGTGGTTTGCGCGGGATCTTGATGCACGCGCCACAGAAATATCAAACCGGCGGTGCCACTGAACAGAAAAGCCAGATTGGAGGCTACATCATTGAAATTCGGAATGCCGAGAAAATCGCGTTGATCGGCGAAATGATGATAACCGGCAGGCTGGGCAAACGGCGGCAGCAACAGAGCGGCCACGATGATCAGAATCGAAATTCCCGTCAGTATCCAGATGTGCCGGTTCATGGGTTTATGCGCACGGAAATTTTCAACGGCGGCTAATGCATGTGCGCAACCGCGTCCCTGATACGCGCCACCGGAATGATGTTCATACCGGCAATCGCTTGTTTGGGCTTGTTGGCTACCGGAATAATCGCCTGTTTAAAACCCAGTTTCGCCGCTTCTTTCAATCGTTCCTGGCCGCGCTGCACGGGGCGGATTTCACCGGCCAGGCCGACTTCGCCGATGACGATCATTTTTTCCGTCAGCGGTTTGTTTTTCAGCGACGACACTACCGCCAGCAAAATCGCCAGATCGGCACCCGGTTCGGTGATTTTGACACCGCCCACGGCATTGACGAACACATCCTGGTCATAGCACGGAATTCCGGCATGGCGATGCAACACCGCCAGCAGCATTGCCAAGCGGTTTTGTTCCAATCCGACGCATAATCGCCGCGGACTGGGCGAACGTGCTTCATCGACCAGGGCCTGAATTTCCACCAGCAGCGGGCGCGTGCCCTCTTGCGTGACCATGATGCACGATCCCGGCACTTGCGTGTCATGATGCGAAAGGAATAACGCGGAAGGATTTTTCACTTCGCGCAAGCCTTTCTCGCTCATCGAGAACACACCCAATTCATTGACCGCGCCAAAACGATTCTTGAACGCGCGGATCATGCGGAAACTGGAGTGCATATCGCCCTCGAAATACAGCACGGTATCGACCATATGTTCCAGCACGCGCGGACCGGCCAGCGCGCCTTCCTTGGTGACATGACCGACCAGAATGATGCAGGTGCCGCTCGATTTCGCCAGACGCGTCAATTGCGCCGCGCATTCGCGCACCTGCGCGACCGATCCCGGCGCGGATTGCAGCGCTTCGGAATAAACCGTTTGGATCGAATCGATCACCGCCACCGACGGTTTACGTTCAGCCAGCACCGCTTGGATTTTTTCCAGTTGAATCTCGGCATACAAATTGACTGACCGCACATCGAGCGCCAGACGTTTGGCTCGCAATGCGACTTGCTGCGCCGATTCTTCGCCGCTGACATACAACACGGAATGCTGCGCCGACATGAATGACAGCGCTTGCAGCAGCAACGTCGATTTACCGATGCCCGGATCGCCGCCCAGCAACACCACCCCGCCCTGCACCATGCCGCCGCCGAGCACCCGGTCCAATTCCTCGATGCCGGTCGGATAACGCGGTTCTTCGCGCGCTTCGATGGTGCTTAAATTCTGCACCTGCCCGGTTTCGGATACCGGACTAAAGCGCGACACGGATTTTTCCGCGATGGTTTCGACCAATGTATTCCAGGCCTGACAATGCGGGCACTGGCCTTGCCATTTCAACGTTTGGCCGCCACATTCGGTGCAGGAATAAATGGTTTTTGATTTGGCCATTTAAAAGCCTGCTAATCGTAGACTTCGGCGATAGTAAACTGCGCACCGCGCGCGTCTTTTTCGGATAGCACCGGAGATCCCGAGATCGGCCAGTTTATCGCCAAGATTTCATCGTTCCACACGATGCAACGCTCGAACTCCGGTGCCCAATAGTCGGTAGTGTTATAGAGAAACTCGGCACTATCGGATAACACCACGAAGCCGTGCGCGAAACCAGCGGGAATCCACAATTGTTTTTTGTTTTCCGCGCTCAAGATCTCTCCCACCCATTGCCCGAAAGTCGGCGAAGAACGGCGAATATCGACCGCAACGTCGTACACCTCCCCCGCCACGACGCGCACCAGTTTTCCTTGCGCGTGCTGGATCTGGTAGTGCAAGCCGCGTAACACGTTATGCGCGGAGCGCGAATGATTGCTTTGCACAAAACAGACGGGCTTACCAATGGCGGATTCGAATGCACGCTGATTAAAGCTTTCATAGAAGAACCCCCGATCGTCGCCGAAAACACGCGGTTCCAGCAGAAAAACATCGGGGATACGCAAGGGTGTCGCCTTCATCAAAACTCCCGTTTCAGAACTTGCTGCAGGTATTGACCGTAACCGTTTTTGGCCAGTGGCAGCGCCAGCGCTTCGAGTTGCGCGGCATCGATCCAGCCTTGCCGGAAGGCAATCTCTTCCGGGCAGGCGATTTTCAAGCCTTGGCGGTGCTCGATGGTAGCAACGAACTGACTCGCATCGAGCAACGATTCATGCGTGCCGGTATCCAGCCAGGCATAGCCGCGCCCCATGATTTCGACACTGAGCGCGTCATGTTCCAAATAAATGCGATTCAGATCGGTGATTTCCAGTTCGTTGCGCACCGATGGTTTCAAGCTTTTGGCGTAATCCACCACATGGGCATCGTAAAAATACAAACCGGTCACGGCATAATGCGATTTCGGCTGTTCGGGCTTTTCTTCCAAGTTCACGACCTTGCCACCGGCATCGAATTCAACCACACCATAGCGCTCCGGATCGTGCACGTGATACGCGAAAACACTTGCGCCTTGCACGCGCTGCATCGCATTTGTCAGCAGATGATGGAAATCGTGCCCGTAAAAAATATTGTCGCCCAGAACCAGCGCCGAGTTATCGTTACCGATAAACGATTCGCCGATCAGAAAAGCTTGCGCCAAGCCATCGGGAGACGGTTGTTCGGCGTATGAAATATTCAATCCCCATTGGCTTCCGTCACGTAATAATTCCTGAAAATTGCCCACATCGCGCGGGGTTGAAATCACCAGAATATCCCGGATCCCAGCAAGCATCAGTGTGCTGAGCGGATAATAAATCATCGGCTTGTCGAATACCGGCAGCAATTGTTTCGAGATCGTTTGCGTCACGGGATAAAGCCGCGTTCCGGAACCGCCGGCCAGCACGATGCCTTTTCTCCGTGGAAGCGTAGATAGAGTTTTGGAAGTATTGAATATTGGCATAAATAAAAACCCGGATTTTAAAAATACATTAATGCATCGTTGTCATCCGGATCCATTCATTAAAAGAATGGGCGATTGTACTATATCCGCCTCACGCTCCGGATAATTGCCGCCGCAAATCGCCATTGTCCGCATCAAGCAACCAGCGAATCCGCAGCCGGTTCATGTAAAATGGTGCGTTATGATCGACTTGCAACATTACCATCGCTTAGTCAGAAAACTGGCGCCTTACTGGAAGTTACTCTTGCTGGCATTATCCGCCATGCTGATGGTAGCGCTATTGCTGGCGTTTCTGCCCCTGCTCGTTAAGCACATGCTGGCAGGCGCATTTGTCCTGCAAGACCCATCGCTGATACAAACCACGTCACTGACGATGGTTGCGGTATTTGCCGCGCGCGGATTGGCGGGTTATATCAGCCTTTACGCCACTGGTAAAGCCGGTGGCAAGCTCGGCGCCGATTTGCGCATGGAATTCTTTAACAAGCTGTTGACGCTGCCCATCCATTGCTACGCGCATTTCAATTCTCATCAAACCAGCGCACTGATAGCGCATATCAACACGATTGCGCAAACCACTGCCGGACACCTCGCCCGGTTAACGCAAGATTGTCTGACAATCATCGCATTAATGATTTGCACGTTGCGTCTCAATCAAGAGTTTGCCATCCTGCTCCTGCTGGCGATACCGCTCATCCTGCTGATCCATCAAATGACGCAAAGCCGTTTCAATAAACCCGAGTATCAACACTCACCAGCGGTTGGCGATCTGATTGAACACTTAGCGCAATCCGTCGCGCACTACAGAAAAATCAGACTGGACGGCGGACAACATCATGAAAGCCAACGTCTTGGCAAAATTTCCGCAGCGATCTATCAAGCCGACATGCAACAAACGCAAATCAAGGCCATGGCGATTCCCGCAGGTCAGCTCATCATGATGTTGATTATGCTCGCCGTAGCCTACATTATCGCGTTGCAAGCAATCAATGGCGCACTCGATCTGCCCGAAACCGGCGCGCTGATCACCATCGTATTGCTGTTTATCCTGCCGCTACAACGCATCGCCAATCTACCCAAACAACTGGAGCATGATCAAACGACTTTGGAAGCCATTTTTGCATTCCTCGATCAGCCATCCGAACAGGATAGCGGCACTCTTGGCACTCCGCAGGGTTGCGCCAAGCTGGTATTTGACCAAGTACGTTACGAAGACGACACAGGCGCCAAACCGACTCTCAATCACATGCATTTCACCGTACGGCCGGGCGAGGTCGTGGTATTTACCAGCTATACCCTGGAAGAAAAAAATGCATTGATCGATTTGATACTGTGCTTGCGTCGACCGGCCAGCGGGAAAATCTTACTCAATGATCAGCCGCTGCCGGATATCCAATTAAACCGTTTGTACGCGAACATCGCTTTGGTTGCCACAGATACCTTTCTACTCGACGATAAAATTGCCGGAAACATTGCCTATGGCGCGATGCGTTGCAGCAATGAAGCAAAAATCACCGCAGCCGTGCAGGCATCACACGCCATCGAATTTGTCCGGCACATGCCCGAAGGCTTGCAGACAGATATCAGTGCCAAAGGCACGGCAATCACCCGGCACCAACTACAGCAGCTCGCCATTGCGCGCGCATTCGTGAAAGACCCTCGCATCCTAATCCTGGATGAATTATTCACTCCCCAGGAACCCGATCCGGGAAATCTGCTGCCCGTGTTGGAAAAATTGATGCAAAACCGCACCACGCTGATTTTCAATCCATCGATCCCGCAATTGCAAAAGATCGACCGAATCTTTGTGCTGGAAAATGGGTGTATTGCCGAAAGCTTAAGAGCAGCAGACAGTCCTCAGCACACTTAACCCCATTCAAATTCGCCCCGCTGCCGTTTCTTCCGTCGATGCAAGGACGCGCTGATATTCAGGTGCGCACTACTTGCCGTTCCATTCCTTACTATTATATTCCGGCACCCAGTTCACCAGTTGATCCCGGACTTCTTGATCGCTTAATACCGAAATTTTGTTCAACCACGCCGTCATATCGGACAGCCATTGCTCATCCACTTGGCGTGCTTGGGCAATACGCAATTTTTGATGCGGTGTCGGCAATGTGCTTTCGCTGGCGGACAACAACTCTTCATGCAGCTTTTCTCCTGGCCGCAATCCGCTGAAAACGATACGGATATCATCTTCTCCCAATCCGGATAAATGGATCAAGTCATTGGCGAGATCGACAATTTTGACCGGATCGCCCATATCCAGCACGAAAATTTCCCCGCCGCCATTGGTTCCGCCCATCAATGCCGCTTGCAATACCAATTGCGCCGCTTCGGGGATGGACATGAAGTAACGCGTCATTTCCGGATGGGTGATGGTAATCGGGCCGCCTTTGGCAATTTGCTCGCGAAATTTCGGAATAACGCTGCCGGTGCTGCCCAGCACATTGCCGAAACGTACCATCACAAAACAAGTCGGGCGCGATTGGTTATTCCGGTCCAGTTGATTTTGCTTAGCCGCAATGGATTGTTGTAAGGCCTGGCATACCATTTCCGCCAGGCGTTTGCTGGCGCCCATGACGCTGACCGGATTGACCGCTTTGTCGGTCGAGATCAGAACAAATTTTTCCACCGCGAAACTGATCGCGACCTGCGCCAGCACGTATGTCCCCAACACATTGTTCAGCAGTGCCTGGTAAGCATTCTCTTCTTCCATCAGTGGCACGTGCTTGTAAGCGGCGGCGTGAAAAACCACAGCGGGATGGAACTGCTCGAACAATTGCATCATGCGCGCGCGATCCTTGATATCGCCAATCACAAACGACATTTTCATCGCGGGAAAGCGCGGCAAAAATTCTTCCTGAATGCTGTAGAGCGCAAATTCGTTCAGTTCCAGGAAAACGATACGATCCGGTCCAAATGCGGCCAGCTGGCGGCACAGCTCGGAACCGATCGAACCGCCCGCTCCCGTCACCAGAATGACTTTTCCGGTCAACAAACCGTGCAGACCGTCATCGTCCAAAACCACCGGCGCTCTACCGAGCAAGTCGTCCAGCTGGATTTCACGGATATTCGTCACCATGGACTTACCGCTGATCAAATCCGCGTACGACGGCACCGTCATCGCTTTCACATCGATTTCCGAGCACATTTCCAGAGCCTTGCGGTGAATCTGACGGGATACCGACGGTGTGGCGATAATCACATGCTCGACATTCAGGGTGTGCACCCAGTGCGGCAACTCGTCGATCCTGCCCAGCACCCGGATCCCTTGCAAGCGTGTGCCCAATTTGCGTGGATCATCGTCCAGCATACCGACCACATGCCATTCGCGGCTTCCCGTCAAAGCCTTGACCAGATTTACCGCAGTGCTGCCTGCACCAATGATCAAAACCAGTTTGGCTTCATTGCTCTCCAGGCCATACAACCGGCGTTCTTTCCAGGCACGATAGATCAAACGGCTGCCGCCCATGATCAGCATCAACAGCAATGGCGCCAGCACGATCACCGCTCCTGGAATTTTAGCCAGCAGACCAAACAACCATAGGAGCAGCAGCTCGGTTAACGAACCGGACATCACTGCCACAAAAATCCGCTTCAAATCGGGCAGACTGGCATACCGCCACAGCCCTCGGTACAATCCGAGCCACAGAAAGAAGCCACCTTGCGCCAACACCAGCCAAGGCAGCATTTCCAGCAGCAATTGAACCGAATCAGCCGGAATCTCAAAATTGAAACGGAATAAATAAGCCAGCCACCACGCCACCCCGATCGCAATGAAATCATGGGTGAAAGCAATGAATGTGCGAATTCCGTATTTTTTGAGAAGCATGCTATCCCCGGTTGGAATAATATTTCCGGTGGCAATCAGAAAGAAACATGAGCAGCAAATAAATGCTTCCCCAGGCCATGGCGACCCTGCTTTGCACCGTTAGATCCTGTCCGCCAGCCCAGACTGCACAGCCGCCGGCAGCCAGCATCAGCGCATAACTTAAAAGCGCAGTATTGCGATGACCTAAGCCGCTTTGCACCATGCGTTGATAATAGTGTTCACGATGCGCCTGCCAGATTTTCTCGCCGCGCATCAGGCGCTTGGTTATCGTTGCCGTCGCATCCGCGATGAACGGTGAAAATATCAGCACTGGCACCCATAACGACCATAGTTGATCGAGCCATCCCAATAATCCCAGCGCCGCTGCCAGAAACCCAAGCGGAACGGCACCCGCGTCGCCCATGAAAATACGCGCGGGATGAAAGTTGTAGCACAAAAAAGCCAGGGCCGCCGCCGCTATCGAAAAATTGATCACGGCAAAATCGTTATCCCCGGCCAAGTACGCAAACAAACCATAGTATCCAAACCCGATCACCGTCATTCCACCGGCCAGCCCATCCGAACCATCCATAAAATTATACAAATTGGACATCCAGATCACCGCAGCTGTAACACACAGCACAGTCAATCCACTCGTGACATCCAGTAAAAAAACCGTAGTAAATGCGGCAGCAACGATAGTATGGGCCAGTAACCGGCACCACACCGGCACATGCCGGATATCGTCAAGCAGTGATATTACCATCAGTAAGCCGACACCGGCCCAAACGGTTAGCGGAATCGCTACGGAAAAACACAACCATGTGATGATTACACCCGATAACAAACCCAATCCGCCGGTACGCGGTACGGGCACAGTATGAAGCGAACGCGCATTAGGATGATCCAGCCCCCAACGCGCCTTTCTTTTAATCAACCATAAAATGAAGAAGAATGATAAAACAAACGATAACAGCGGCGCTGTGATAATTGTCACGGGAAAATCCAACACCTACTTTAGTGACCGGATTATCCGGGGTGAATCAATAAAAAAATAATCCACTTTCTCATCGTGCATGACAAGAAAGTGGCATCGGAAGAACCAACTCAGCTAGCCTGAAACAACCTTAGAACATAGGCTTAGCCGCATAGCTCTTGTGAGCGGCTGCAGCTGCGGCACCGCGTTCCACTTTCATACCCAAGTCAGATAGTATGGTTTCCAGCGCATTCAAGCAGAAAATCACATTTTCTACGCGGCAAGAGGTACCCATCAAGCCGAAACGCCATACTTTTCCGGCAAAATCTCCCAACCCTGCACCAATCTCGAGATTGTACTCATCCAACAGGCGGCGGCGCACTTCTTTCTCATCGACACCGGCAGGAACAAAAACCGAATTCAGTTGCGGCAAACGATATTCCTCTTTCACCACATAATTCATACCCAATGTAGCGAAACCGGCTTTCAGCGCTTCGTAGTTATAGCGATGGCGCGCCCAGGAATGCTCCAGTCCTTCTTCGTATATCATCAACAGTGACTCATGCAGGCCATACAATGCGTTGGTCGGCGCGGTATGGTGATAAGTCCGGGCGGACGATCCCCAGTAATTCAACAGCAGGCTGATATCCATAAACCAGCTATGCACCTTGCTTTTACGATTTTTAACCAGCTCGGTCACGCGGTCGGAGAAACTCACGGGTGACAAACCCGGCGGACAAGACAAACATTTCTGACTGCCGGAATAGATCGCATCGATGCCCCATTCATCCACTCTGATCGGCGTTCCGCCCAGTGAAGTCACGGTATCGACGATGGTCAGGCAATTGTATTTGCGCGCGATTTCGCACAATGTTTTGGCATCGGACTGTGCACCTGTTGAAGTTTCGGCGTGAACAAACGCAACAATTTTGGCATCGGGATTCTTTTTCAGCGCATCTTCCACTTTCTGCGGATCAACCGGCTCACCCCATTTATCATCGACCACCACGGCAACGCCGCCATGACGTTCAACGTTTTCGATCATACGACCGCCAAACACGCCATTACGGCACACGATGACTTTATCGCCCGGTTCGATCATATTGACGAAACACATTTCCATACCCACCGAGCCAGGCCCGGAAACCGGGAAGGTCATGCGGTTCTTGGTTTGGAATGCATAGCGCATCAAGCCTTTGATTTCTTCCATCATCTCAGTGAAAACGGGATCCAAGTGACCCAAGGTCGGACGCGCCATGGCGTTCAGCACGCGCGCATGCGTATCCGACGGACCAGGTCCCATCAAAACACGTTGCGGCGGATAAAAAACTTTGACTTCTTTTTCGGGGCGAAAATCTTCGGTATTCATGAACAATCCTAAGTTAATAATAGAGTCTGATTTATTTTTGAAAAACGGTGATTCTAACAATTGAAAGCAGAGTTTACTATAAGCGAAGATATACTTAATAAATTATCCTTATGGATAGACTAAGCGATTTTCATAACCCACTGAATTTATCGATGCAGAATGAATATCGACTCGCCAAAAAAATATGCGAAGTCACCCTGCGGTATTAGTTTTTCCTGGGTGGAATATTGAGGTTGCTGCATAGCAAAGTGTGATGTTGGGGTTCCTATCGTCACCCCAACCTACCTCGCTACCTCGCTGTCCAGTGAAGCACGAAGCGCTGAACGGGTTTGAGCGACTTTGTTAGGCGGCACGATATATTTTCCAAAGTTTTTTTCTTACCTGCTTAGAAACATTGACATTTATTAATTTTCCAACAGAGGTAGACAACTTAACTTTGAAGAAATTTATTCTAAGCCATGCGACAAGTGTATTTTCGTGAAATAGGAATTTATGTGGTTCGTCTAGCACAGAAGAAAAGAAATCTTCTGGATAAAATATATAGCCTGTTTTTCCATCGGTAAGCTCAATTGGAAATTTTGAACAAAAGTGAGATACCCTACTGTCTAAATTCGGCATTAGAAATGACTTACTTTTTCTGAAAGGCAAGTACCAGTAATGTGATGATATTGTTACAGGACGGTGCCCAATATTTGTAAATTCTAAAATGTAAACGCGTCTATTTACTACTAAAGGACCATCTCCCGGTATGGATCCGAGGGATAAATTTGCGCTGACATTAATTCTTCTATCTTGTACAGAAAGCCACAGAGCAATTCCTGAAATTAATATAGTGCCAAAAGCGGATAACCAATTAGCAAAACTGTTAATACATTCCCAAGTTTCGCACGGCTGTATGTTCATGTGTTGACGTTTAACTAGAATTAGACGTCGGAAATGACGCAATATAATGCGTCACAAATGAAATCTAATACGGTATTGTTCATATCATCCCCTTATGTTTTAAGCTAATTGATCAATCTGACTGCCATCATATCAGGCTTATTTAGACCCACAAATACAGAATGAAAACAACAAGACGCTGGAATCCAGTTCTGCAATTTACATATCAAAACAAGCAATAATTCAATCTCCAAAACCATTGCTTTTTCCAAAATTCAAACTTAAAATGCCACCCGTTATTCGCTTTCTAAAATGCCCATTGAACGATTGGCGGCATAGCAACTCAAAAAGCGGTAGCGCAATGGGAAACTAGGGTTCCGGCCGGTTCAGTTAACGGCGTCAGGTCCAAGAGTTTCCGGTCTCGTGATAACGAGGCTCCACGGAGGGATAAAAGCCCGGGAGATTAAGCGTAATGTGCTCGAAGTACATTACAATCCCGGAAAACCCTTTGGTATGGAGACTGGTTATGTCAGGTTCAACAAAACAAATCTCTGCTGCGCAAAATGCCCCTGTGACAAGCGATACGCTTAGCCGCAGCATGAGTGTATGGCACAGTTTCACGCTCGGTTTCGCGGTGGTCTCACCGGTGGCCGGACTGTATGCCATCATCGGTGTGCAAACGGTGGTCGCCGGTGGCGGCTGGTTTGTAGCGCTGGCGGTTTGCTTGCTCATGCAGTTACTGGTGGCGACTGTTTACGCGGAGCTGTCATCACAATTCCCGATTGCCGGTGGCGCCTATAAATGGGCACGGCAACTCGGCGGCGCGATCGCCGGGCAATATGCCGGTGTGATTTATATTTGCTCCACCATCGCCATGGTCACCACGACCGCGTATACCGGCGGCTTCTGGCTCGCCACTTTTTGCGGATCGCCCGGTACTGGCGGCGGTTTGATGGTGCTGTGGGGTGCTCTTTTTCTGCTGCTTTGCACATTCCTCAATTTGGCTCCGGTCAGTATTTTCAATCTGGTGATCAAACTGGGTGTTTACGCGGAAGTCGCCGGGTCATTCGGCGTAGCGCTGCTATTATTTTTTTTCTTCCGCCAGCATCCTGTCTTGGAATTGTTCCAGCACATGGGCACCGGCACAGCCCCCAGCGAAATGGCTGCTTTTCTGGCCGCGTTGGCCATTGCCGGTTGGGCTTTCATCGGTTTTGACGCCTGCTCCACCACAGCGGAAGAAACGCATCAACCGAAACGCATGGTGCCCCGTGCCATTTTCATGTCGCTACTCGTCGTCGGCACAGTCGTTTTGTTCAATTCAGCCGCGCTGATTCTGGCCTTTGAACACGACACCTTGAGAAATTCCAGCCATACCGCCGATCCGGTCACTCCCTTGATAGCCAGCAGCATCGGCGATTGGTTTGAAAAACCGTTTCTGGCCATCGTGATGACGGCTTTCCTGGCCTGCGGCGCGTCCATGGTCAAATACACCTCGCGCATTGTTTTTTCCATGGCGCGCGAAGGCAATATGCCAGCGGTATTGAGTCAAGTCACGGTGAGCAAAACGCCACGCAATGCGATTCTCTTTACCGTTCTTCTGGCGGGTTGCGGATTGATCTTCGGACTCAATGACGATGCCGTGGCCACTATCATCGCGTTCGGTACCGGCGGTTTATACGCCATGTTCACGTTCACCACCGGCTTTGCCTTGTTTGCCCGGCTCACAGGGCGGTGGAATCCCGCGCTGGGCGAATTAAAACTGGGTGCATGGGGATTAGTCATCAATATTCTGGCATTCATCTGGTCATTGTTTGAGCTCATCAACATCGCCTGGCCGCGCCCTTATGCCATCTCCGCGGATGCGCCGTGGTGGCAGTTATGGGCGACGCCGCTGGTACTGGGATGTATTTTAACTTGCACCACACTGTACATCCTGTGCAAAAAATGGATGCCCAGCAAGTCAACCCATTTTTAATGAGGAATTCATCATGAATCAACACAATAAACCCATCTGGCAACAACTCATTCCAGGCGGATGCCATTGGTCCGGGGTACTACGGCGCGGCACCACGCTGCGTCTCACCGATGTCAGCGGAGGCGCGAATGCTGCTGTGCTATTCTTCAATCAGGAAGAAAAGCTGGAGCGCTACAACATGGCCGACACCCTGAAATCGCAGCATACTTTCCGCCTCACCAAAGGCCATGCGTGCCATTCCGATATGGGACGGATATTTTGTTGCATCACAGCCGATACCGCCGGTTGGAACGACACCGTATGCGGCTTGAGCGATGCCAATCTGATCCAGCAAAAATACGGCACCGCACGTTATCAGGAGCACCGTAATCAAATGTTCCGCAGCGGCCTGGACGGCATGCTGATCGAACTGGGGAAATGGGGGCTGGGCATGCGCGATGTCGTCGCCAACATCAATTTTTTCAGCAAAGTGACCGCCGATCACATGGGAGAACTTCAATATCACGTCAATCACAGCAAAGCGGGCGATTATGTCGACCTCAGTTTTGTCATGAATACCTTGATGATATTGTCCGCCGCACCGCATCCGCTCGATCCGGGAAAGCCGTATCAGCCCGGCGCGGTCAATCTGGAACTGTTTGATACGCCAGCGGATGCAACCAACGAATGCCTGCATATCGCCGAAAATATCCGCGCACTGCAGAACGCGCAACACTTTTATTGCGAGGGTGAAAAATGAATACCTCTACTCTATTTGTAAGCCATCTCGATCCCAGCCATGCGGTGATCAATGAAATCTGCCCGGCCGGTGAACCGTGGGTCAAAGGAATCAAACACGGACAAACCTTCCGTATTGTCGATCTAGAAGGCAACCAAGCGGTCGACACGCTGTTCTATAACGCGCACGACGCGCAAGAACGCTACAGCGCAACCGATACCGTCAGCCGACAGAATAAACTATACCTGACTTCCGGCAGCAAGCTGTATTCCAATTCCGGCAATGTCATGCTGACCATCACCGCCGATACCTGCGGGCGGCACGACACATTGGGCGGCGCTTGCGCGGCGGAAAGCAACACCGTGCGCTATGCCTTGGAAAAATTACCGATGCACAGTTGTCGCGACAATTTTCTGCACGCCCTGGCGCATGATCCGCTGTGCCAGCAATTGGGCATGAGTAAACGCGACCTGCCCAGCAACATCAACTTCTTCATGAACGTGCCGGTCACGGAAACGGGCGAATTGGAGTTTGCCGATGGTGTTTCGGCCCCCGGCAAGTATGTCGAAATGCGCGCGGAAATGGATGTCGTGGTATTGATCTCGAATTGTCCGCAGCTGAACAATCCGTGCAATGCCTATAATCCGACACCGATACGTTTACTGATTTGGGATTAACGTCAGTTTCAGATTCCGGAGGATCGTATGTTCAATAAAGTGCTCATCGCCAACCGTGGCGCCATTGCTTGCCGCATCATCCGCACGCTGCGCCGCATGAACGTCACCAGCATCGCGGTATACACCGAAGCCGATGCATTATCGCGGCATGTCAATGAGGCCGATGAAGCTTATTGCATCGGTGACGGTATCGCGGCCGACAGTTACCTGCGCACCGATAAGATCCTGGCCATCGCGCAGCAATCCGGCGCGCAGGCCATTCATCCCGGTTACGGGTTTCTCAGCGAAAACGCCGATTTTGCCGGGCAATGCGCGGCGCACGGCATTTGTTTCATCGGTCCGACACCGCAGCAAATGCGCGCGTTCGGCCTGAAACACACAGCCCGTGCGCTGGCGCTCGAAAATCAGGTACCGCTGCTGCCTGGCACCGGTTTGCTGGCGAATCTCGACGACGCCTGCCATCAAGCCAAGCACATCGGCTATCCGGTGATGCTGAAAAGCACCGCCGGTGGCGGCGGTATCGGCATGCGTTTGTGCTGGAACCAGGATGAACTGAGCGGTGCTTATGAATCGGTCAAGAATCTCGCGCAAAATAATTTCAAGGATGCCGGTTTGTTTCTGGAAAAATTTGTCGATCAGGCACGCCACATCGAAGTACAAATCTTCGGCGACGGTAACGGCCAAGTCGTCGCATTGGGCGAACGCGACTGTTCCATGCAACGGCGCAACCAGAAAGTCATCGAGGAAACACCCGCGCCCCATCTCGCACCGCCACTGCGCCAAGCATTGCTGGACACGGCGGTGCGTCTCGGCAAAGCGGTCAATTATCAATCCGCTGGCACGGTGGAATATATTTTTGACGCCGCCAATGGCCAATTCTATTTTCTCGAGGTCAACACGCGCTTGCAGGTGGAACATGGCGTGACCGAGGAAGTGACCGGCATTGACCTGGTGGAATGGATGGTACGGCAAGCTGCGGGCGATTTGCCGCCGCTCGATTCCTTCACCATCGAACCCCGTGGCGTATCGATTCAGGCGCGGGTTTACGCCGAAAATCCGGCCAAAGACTTTCAACCTTCCAGCGGCACACTCACGGCGGCGGAATTTCCCGCAGCGGCGCGCGTTGAAACCTGGGTCGAGCGCGGCATCGATGTATCCGCGTTTTACGATCCGATGCTGGCGAAGATCATTGTGCACGCGCCGGACCGGGAAAAAGCCATCGCACGGTTGCAGGCTGCATTGGAAAGCAGTTCGTTGCAAGGCATCGAAACCAATCTGGATTACTTGCAGCAAATTCTCGGCAGCGTGCAATTTCGCAACGGGCAATACACCACCGGCTTTCTCAATGGATTTCACTATCGCGCGCATACCTTGGACGTTTTAGTCCCTGGCGTGCAAACCACTGTGCAGGATTACCCCGGACGGCTCGGCTACTGGCAAATCGGTGTGCCGCCCTCCGGGCCGATGGATGCGCTCGCTTTCCGCTTGGCCAACCGGCTGGTTAATAATTCCACAGACAAAGCAGCGCTGGAAATCACATTGACCGGCCCAACGTTGCGTTTCAACAGCGATTGCCTCATCGCCGTGACCGGCGCAACGATCGAAGTCTATCTGGACAGCGAGCCGCTGCCCTTATGGCAATCGCACGAAATCAAAGCCGGAGCCATTCTGCAATTCGGCAAGATCAAGAATCAGGGTTGCCGGGCATACCTCGCGATGCAAGGCGGATTTCAAGTCCCGGATTATCTGGGCAGCAAATCGACTTTCACGCTAGGGCAATTCGGCGGCCATGCCGGGCGTGCGCTGCGGGCGGGCGATGTGCTGCACATCGCGGCGGAATATGAACCGGCGCAAACCGTGCTGGCAGCGGAATTGATCCCTTGCTACACGCATCAATGGGAAATCGGTGTGTTGTACGGCCCGCACGCCGCGCCCGATTTTTTCACTGATGCGGATATTGAAACGTTCTTCAACACGGATTGGAAAGTGCATCACAATTCCAGCCGCACCGGTGTGCGCTTGCTCGGCCCGAAACCGCAGTGGGCGCGTAGCGACGGCGGCGAGGCCGGTTTGCATCCGTCTAATATTCACGATACGGCGTACGCCATCGGCGCGGTCGATTTTACCGGCGACATGCCGATCATTCTGGGGCCGGACGGCCCGAGTCTGGGCGGTTTCGTTTGTCCCGTAACCGTGGCTCATGCTGAATTATGGAAGGTCGGACAACTCAGACCGGGCGACCAGATCCGTTTCCGCCCGCTGACCATGGAACAAGCACAAACGCTGGAAAAACAGCAGAACGAATCGATCCGGTTGTTGCGTTCGCCGCCCGCATTAGCATCCAGCGGTGCGATTGCAACGTTGCCGAGCCCGATTCTGCATCAGATCGCGGAAAGCCCGCAGCAAATGGCAGTGACGTACCGCCAATCCGGCGATCGTAACTTGCTGGTGGAATATGGCCCGATGGTGCTCGATCTGGATTTGCGTTTTCGCGCGCATGCCTTGATGGAATGGCTGCAACACGCCAATTTGCCCGGCATTATCGATCTGACGCCGGGAATCCGTTCGCTGCAAATTCATTTCGACGCGCAAATTCTGCCGCGCGACAGCCTGCTGCAAACCTTGCTCGCCGCGGAACAATCGCTGCCGGACAGCGCCAGCATGTCGGTGCCATCGCGTATTGTGCACCTGCCGCTATCTTGGGACGATGCGGCGACACGCTTGGCGATCGAGAAATACATGCAATCGGTGCGCAACGATGCGCCGTGGTGTCCGAGCAATATCGAATTCATCCGCCGTATCAATGGACTGGATAGTATCGAAGCGGTGCATCGGATCGTGTTTGACGCCAGTTACTTGATTCTAGGCTTGGGCGATGTGTATTTGGGCGCGCCGGTCGCGATACCGGCCGATCCGCGGCATCGCCTGGTCACCACCAAGTACAATCCGGCGCGCACCTGGACGCCGGAAAATGCCGTGGGTATCGGCGGCGCGTATTTGTGCATTTACGGCATGGAAGGCCCGGGCGGTTATCAATTCGTCGGACGCACGCTGCCAGTGTGGAACCGCTACCGTCAAACCGCCGACTTTAAAGATGGCAAACCTTGGCTGCTGCGTTTCTTCGACCAGATCCGTTTTTATCCGGTCAGCGAAAGCGAGCTGCTGAAACTGCGCAAGGATTTTATCCGCGGGCAATTTCAACTGCGCGTTGAAGAAACCACGTTCAGTTTGCAGCAACATCACCTGTTTCTGCAACAAAACCAAGCGGCAATCCATGACTTCAAAACCCGGCAGCAAGCCGCCTTTGAAGCCGAGCGCGAGCGCTGGAGCATCAACGGGCAAATGGAGTTCGCCAGCGAATCGGATCTCGACGAAGCCGATGCGCAAAGCGAGCTGGATTTACCCGAGGGCAGTCACGCCATCGCCTCGCCAGTCACCGGCACCGTGTGGAAAATACTGGCCCAGGAAGGCCAGCAGGTTAAGGCTGGTGATGTGTTGATCGTCATCGAAGCGATGAAAATGGAAATTGCCGTGGAAGCTCCGCTCAGCGGCACCGTCGAACGCATTCTGTGCCGCCAGGGGGATGGTGTCTCCGCCGGGCAATTGCTCGCCGCACTGAAGAAGACTGCGCCATGATTGACGATAATCCGCAAGAACACAGCAGAAAAACATATTGGCTGGAACGGTGGGAGCGGAATGACACCGGTTTTCATCAGAACGGGACCAATCCGTATTTGCTTGAGTTCTGGCACACGTTGCAATTGAGTCGTGACAGTACCGTCTTCGTGCCGCTGTGCGGCAAGAGTCAGGATATGCTGTGGCTGCGTCAACAGGGACATGCGGTGCGGGGTGTCGAGTTAAGCGCCACGGCGGCGCAGGCATTTTTCAGCGAAAACGCTTTGACAGCCCAGAGCCATGCGCATGGCCGCTTCACGCGCTGGGAAGCGGATGATATCGCTATTTTGTGCGGCGATTTTTTCGATCTGAGTACAGAAGACATGTGCAATGTCAGCGCCGTATACGACCGCGCCGCGTTCATCGCGTTACCGCCCGATCTGCGTAAACGTTATGTGGAGCATCTTCTGCGGATTGTTCCGGCAAATACGCAAATCCTGCTCATCACACTCGACTATCCGCAGTATGAAATGAACGGCCCGCCCTTTGCGGTATCCTTGCATGAAGTAACCACGCTGTTCCGGGCGCATGCCGGAATTACCCTGCTGTCGCAGCACAATGTGCTGGCACAAAATCCGCGTTTCCGGGAGCGCGGAGTCAGCCGCTTGGAGGAAAGCACGGTTCTGCTGAAAACATTCGCGCGGTGACATTGCGGCAGACCGTCAGAATTGCTGGTCAACTTACGCTTTTTTGCGGTTTTCCTGGTCGATCAATAATTGTTCAAATTCTTGCTGGGGAACCGGGACCGAATAAAGAAAGCCCTGCACATAATCGCAGCCGAAATGCGTCAGCAGATCCTGCTGCGCTTCGGTTTCAACTCCTTCCGCGATGGTTTTGATATCCAGTTTATGCGCCATGACGATGATAGCCTCCACCAGCGCACGGTCGGTTGCATTGCCCATTAACTGATGCACAAAGGAGTAGTCGATTTTAAGAAAATCGATATCGAATTTTTTCAGATAAGATAACGAGGAAAACCCGGTGCCGAAATCATCGATGGAGACTTCAATACCATTATTGCGAAGTTCCAGCAAATTCTGCTGCACCACGGCGGAATCCTTTAACAACAAGCCTTCGGTAATTTCCACGTTGATGCAGTCGCCGGGCAGTCCCAGCTGGATCAGACTGTCGAGCCAGCGGTAATCGTTCATGTGTTTGAACTGAACCGGCGAAATATTCACACTGATTTGTATGATATAACCCAGCCTTTTCCGCCATTGATCGATTAGATCGATCGATTCCCGGAATACCATTTCGCCGATTTCCAGGATGAGACCACTTTCCTCCGCCAGCGGGATGAAGATAGCCGGACTGATCATGCCTCGTTTCGAATGATTCCAGCGCAGCAGCGCTTCGGCCTTGACGATGCGTTCGCTGGACAACTCCAGGATCGGCTGATAATAAACACGCAGTTCGTTCTTGACGATGGCCTGCCGCAAATCTTGCATCAACAGCATTTTTTCATGTGCCGCTTGTTGCATGGAAGGGGTGAAGTAGCAAAAACGGTTACGCCCTTCCAGTTTCGCTGCGTACATCGCCTGGTCCGCATGCTTCATCAGGCTTTTCCGGTCGGCGCCGTCTTGCGGATAAAAAACGATACCGATACTGGTGGAAATGTAATGATCAGCCCGGTTATGCCGGAGTTTAAAAGGTTTGTTCAGTTTCTGTGTAATCTGCTGCGCGATCGTTTCCGCCGCCTTATTGTCGCCGCACTTCGACAGAATAATCGCAAATTCATCCCCGCCCAAACGGGCAACGATATCGGTTTTACTGGCACAGGATTTAATGCGCGAAGCCACTTCTCTCAGCAGTTCATCCCCTTTGTCATGCCCCAGCGTATCGTTGATATCCTTGAAATGATCCAAGTCCATCAGTAATAACGACAACGGTGATTTGCCGCGCTGCGACTTCTTGATTTCCTGATCCAGCAGTTCCTTAAACAAATTACGGTTGGGCAATCCGGTTAATGGATCGTAATTAGCTTGAAACAGAATGATTTCGTCTTTTTTCTTTTTCTCAGTGATATCGGAAAACTGCGAAACGTAATAATGAACATGCCCGGATGGATGACGGATCACACTGATATTGAGCCATTTGGCATAAATCGAGCCATCCTTGCGCAGATCCCAGATTTCCCCCTGCCAATGGCTCTCATCCAGAAGCTTGCGCTTCATTTCCTGATAAAAGGCTTCATCGTGCCGGTTTGAGCGGAACATGGCCGGATCTTTACCCAGCACATCCGCCATCTCGTAGCCGGTCATGCGGGTAAAGGCGGGATTAACCTGAATAATCCGGTTGTTCTCATCCATGACCATAATGGCCTCATTGCTCGACTGATAAATCGCGGCCGCTAGGCGCATCGAGTCACTCGCCTGCTTTTGCTTGGAAATATCCTGATAAATTCCGAGCACGCCGATGATTTCCTCCTGGGTACTGAGCAGCGGCACTTTGGAAGTCTCTATCCAAAGCTTTTCACCGGCGGCATTATTCAAGGGTTCTTCGTAATACAGCATGGATGTTCCCGAACTGATCACCCGCTTGTCGTCATTACGGTAGTGGTCGGCTTGTTCCTTTGTCCAGCTCAGATCGTAATCAACTTTACCGATAATCTCCTGCGGTGATGCCATCCCGGCATCTCGCGCAAAAATAGGATTGCAACCGAGGTAACACGACTGCTTATCCTTCCAGAAAATCCGTACCGGAACCGTATCGACGATCGTTTTCAGCAGATTGCGCGATTCCGCCAGTTCGGCTTCCTTCATTTTCAGGTCGGAAATATCGGTAATTGTGCCGACGAACCCCCGCACATCGCCATTCTGATCGCGTTCCGCCTGTGCTTGCCCCAGAATCCAGGCCGTTGTTTGTTCTTTAGTTTGAGAACGATATTCGCACATAAACGGCTGTTGCCACTGCACTGCTTCATTCCATTCCGCGATGACTCTTTCCCGGTCCTCCGGATGAATGGCTGCAATCCATCCATGACCTGCCGCTGCACTGGCATCCAGACCGGTCATATGGCACCAGCGTTCATTCACATATAAACATTTACCCGCCGCATCGGTGCGAAAGATGCCGACTGACGAGGCTTCGGTCAAACTGCGGAAAAGCTGCTCATTATTGCGCAGCGCGATTTCCATCTGTTTTTGCCGGGTAATATCGACAAAGACACCCTGCCAGCGCGTATTGCCATCCGCCTCGCGCTGCGGTATCGAATGACCACGCAACCATTTCTCTCCGAACGAAGTTTGCACGGGAAACTCATAAAACCAGGGGATCAGCTTTTCCATGGAATCCCGGATGGATTTTTCCAAAGCCGGTACCGCATGGCCGGGTATCATTTGAAACAAAATTTCAACATCCGCCATGCATTCAGCCGCAGTGCGCCCAATCAAATCGGCAATGCCTTCACTCATGAAGGGAAGTGAACGGCATCCGGCGGCATCGACACAAAATTCATACACTGCGCCCGGTATGCTGGTGACCAAATTACGGAAACGCTTTTCACTGGCTTGCAGCTCGACAGTCCGCTGAATTACAGTGTGTTCGAGATTTTGCTTCAGCGCCAGGCTTTCCGCTTCGGCCGCCTTGCGTCCGGTAATATTCCGGAAAATGCCGCGCGTCGCAACCGGCTGACCATCTGCAACGTACAAGCTGACATTGCCTTCGACCATGATGGTTTGCCCATCCTTAGTCTGAAAAGGGATCTCAATCAATCCGGTATTTTCTCCCGCCATGATCCGCTGAATGAATTCCTGACACTGCACATGGTGGCTGGGATGAACGATATTGAAGATAGTCAATGTTGCCACTTCGCCGGCTGTATAACCGAGCGCTTCGCGCCAGGCGCGATTGACAAAAAGAAGACGGCCATCCGGTGCAACACTCTGAATTAAATCTTTCGTATCATCGAACAATTCTCTCAACTGTTTTTCACTCAGAACAATCGAAGCGGGAATTGCTGTATCACAATCTAAAGGATCCTTCGGAACAAAACCATCACTATTCATGCAATGAACTTACAATAAGAAAAAATTCGGAGTCGTGCTGTTGCTCAATCTTCGGATATCGAGAGATAAAATTTCTCTCTAAAATACAAATGCCTGCGAATTATAGCGTATATGCAGTTGTTAAAAAATAGGGAATTCATCCTATAGAAATGGGTGGAATTAACGGCTATTATCACTCTCCGCAAAAACCGGTGACCGGCATCAAAGCAGCGCTACCATACTCAGCGGCACGGCATAAATGCTGCAAAAGCTGGCCAGCGCTGAAAATACACCGCGTTGAACGTATTTAACGGTAAATCATCCAATCTACCAATTTCAACATGTAAATACTTTTAAATTAATCGGTTAATGAATCTTTACATCGAGGTTACACCCGTATGTGACAAATGTCACAAGCATAATTTGAATATAAGGGTATATTTCCTCTCTGTTTTCATCTTCAAAGGTACTCAGTAGGTATTAAACTTAAAATCAGTTATCGCAATATCGATAGAAATATCGAAGCCGGAATGTAAAAATTGTCGTGATACTTTTACTGAGGAAGATGTTTTTACATTCGACCGTAGCTTGTGCGATGAATGATTTTATGACGAGGCCCTTTAATCCCTATTGCTTGCAATAGGGATTTTTTTTGCCCCGGCTTAGTCGGTCACCAGTACGGGTGTTATCGCCAGTTGCTGGCTGATGGTGTTGGCTGCCAGTTTCGCAACCGTTTGGTCGGGATAAGGACCGGCGTGAATTTTATACAAGCCGTTATTTTTTGTAATACTGACGGCGTCCTTGAGCGATGGAAGCTTCTGCCGGACTTGCGTGAGAAAATTATGCGCGTTATCGGATGAGCCGAATGCACCCAATTGCAAGTAAAACATATTCATCACCGCATCGCTATCGGCTGCGGACAGCGATGCCGACGGTTTGGCGCTGGCCAATGCGGCCGAACCTTCCGGCACGATGCTTTCGACTTCAACACGGCCGCTGCCACCCGCCAGAATGCCCAATTTATAGGCTGCGGTATACGATAAATCGATCAAGCGGTCGGACAAAAACGGTCCGCGATCATTCAAACGCACGATCACGGATTTGCCATTATCCAGATTGGTCACCCGGGCATAACTGGGCAAAGGCAAGGTAGGATGCGCCGCGGTCATGGCATACATATCGTAGACTTCACCCGAGGCGGTATTATTGCCATGGTAACGGCGGCCATACCAGGAAGCGATTCCGCGTTTTTTATACGACTTCAATTCCGTCATCGGTTTGAAATTCTTTCCCAAGGCAACATAAGGCTGCATATTGGCCTGCCGCAACGGTTCGGCCTTGGGCACCGCATCCGGAACCAGATGCAAGTCAGCCGGGGGATTATCCTCCGGACCATCGTCCAGATAATATCCTCCGCTTTTTCTGGCGGCTGAACCGGGGCCCTTGCCGGTATCCGGTAGAGACGCAACCCATTTGTTTTTTTGCTTCGATGCGATAGTGCCGGGATATTGCGGTGTAGTGCTGCAAGCGGTCAATAACGCTAACACCATCACCGAGGCCATTCCAGCGCCCGGCGCGGTTCTTGCGGACAAATAGTGATGCGCCTTGTGAAATCTTGAATACAGGTTTGTCATGTCTTTACAAGTTTAGGATGCGTCTGAATACTCATCAAAATACCAAAACCAAGCAACATTGTCACCATCGACGTGCCGCCATAGCTGATCAATGGCAGCGGAACACCGACGATCGGAAGGATACCACTAACCATGCCCATGTTAACGAAGATATAAGTACAGAAAGTCAGTGTAATTGAACCGGCAATCAAGCGCGTAAACTGTGTCGAGGCATTGGCGGTAATCACCAGGCACCGGCCGATCACCAATAAATACAGCAGCAGCAATACCGTATTCCCCATCAATCCGAACTCTTCGGAAAAAACCGCAAAGATAAAATCAGTGCTCTGTTCCGGCAGAAAATCCAATTGCGTCTGCGTGCCGTTCTGCCACCCTTTGCCCACAATCCCGCCGGAACCGATGGCGATGGAAGATTGTATGGTGTGATACCCCGCACCGAGCGGATCCTGTGAAGGATCAAGCAGCGTGATAATGCGCCGCCGCTGATAATCATGCATGACCGTCCAGAATACCGGCAAACTGCCCGCCACCGCCACCATTAATCCGATAATGATGCGCCACGACAACCCCGCCAGAAACAGCACGTAAAAACCGCTCGAGGCAATCAGAATGGCGGTGCCGAGATCAGGCTGCCGCAGAATCAGCAAAACCGGCAATAATAGCAGCACCGTCGCGCCGATATAGTCTTTCAGACGCAACGTGATCTCATGCTTGTCGAAATACCAGGCCATCATCAGCGGTATAGCGATTTTCATCAATTCGGACGGCTGAATGCGTGTCACGCCGATGTTCAACCAGCGTCTCGCGCCATTGTTGATTTCACCGAACAAAGCCACGCCGACCAGTAAAACCAGCCCGAGGATATACATGGGCAAAGCCAGCCGCATAATCTGCTGCAACGGAATATTCGCAACCAGCCACATGATCACTAGCGCAATCAGCATATTGATCACTTGATTGCTGACTCTGGCCATATTCGCTCCGGTAGCGCTGTAGAGCACGATCAATCCGACAGCCATCAATGTCAGCAGCCCGATCAGCAAAAAACTATCGATATAGCGTGTCAGAAAGTGCCAGATTTTTTTAATGTCGTCCATGCTGGAGAGTTTCAGTATATTGGCGGATGCTTCATCCGTAATCGCCTGCCGGTTTGTATTACCTATAAATGATCATGATAGTGATGATTATGATCATGATCCGCGGCTGGTTCGGCCAATTGCGCAATCGCCGCTTCGGACGGTTTTCCCAATAAGAAGTAATCGAACACTTGCCGCGCTATCGGTGCCGCAGTCGAACCGCCGGTTCCGGTATTTTCCACCAGCACCGCCAGGGCAATTTTGGGATTCTCGGCCGGTGCATAGGCGATAAACATCGCATGATCGCGATGCCGCTCGTTGATCGCTTTTTCATTGTAGCGCTCCCCTTGTTTGATGGCGATCACTTGCGAAGTGCCGGTTTTACCGGCGAACGTATACGCCGCATTGGCACCGGCTTTTGCCGCAGTGCCGCCGGGACGGGTCACATCCACCAACGCGTTCTTGACCACCTCCAGATTCTTCGGCTTGAGATTCAGGCTGTACAGCAGCTTCGCCGGGATATCCTCCACTTCCCCGGTCTGGCTGTTCTGAATCTGTTTCACCAGTCGTGGCGCATACGCTTTGCCGTTATTCGCAATGACCATGGTGGCGAACGCCAGCTGGAGCGGCGTAGCCAGATTATAGCCCTGCCCGATGGATACGGAGATGGTATCGCCAGCGTACCACTTCTGTTTATATTGGCTCATCTTCCAGGCGGACGAAGGCAGCAATCCGGCCACTTCGCCTTCGATATCAATCCCGGTTCTTTTGCCCAGACCGAATTGACCGATAAAGCTATGGATATTGTCGATGCCAAGATCGTTGGCGAGACTGTAGTAATAGGTATCACATGAAACAACCAGCGATTTATGCAAATCAACCCGGCCATGCCCGCCCGGTTTCCAGTCGCGGTAACGGCGATCGACGCCCGGCAGGGAAAAGAAACCGGGATCGCTCATGCTGTATTCCGGCGTGCGTTTTCCCAGTTCGAGCGCCGCCAGCGCCATGAATGGCTTGAATGTCGAACCGGGCGGATACACACCGCGCAGCGCCCGGTTGTTGAGCGGTCTGTCAATCGACTTGTTGAGCAGATTCCAGTTTTCCTGATCGATACCGCCGATAAAAAGATTGTTGTCGTAGCCCGGCTTGCTGACAAACGCAAGCACTTCACCGTTATTTGGATCCAACGCAACCAGCGCGCCACGGCGGTCGCCGAATGCTTTTTCCGCGGCTTCCTGCAACCCGAGATCCAGCGATAAAATCAGATTACTGCCGGAAAGCGGCGGCGTGCGTGACAATACGCGAATGGAGCGGCCAGCCGCATCGGTCTCGACTTCCTCAAAACCGGTGATGCCGTGTAATTGTTTTTCATAACTCTGTTCGATACCGATTTTGCCGATGTGCTGGGAACCGCGATAATTATGCAGCTCGCCGTCGCGTTCCAGCTGATCGAGATCCTGATCGTTGATGCGGCTGATATAGCCGACAATATGCGACACAATCTCCTTTTCCGGGTATTGCCGCAGCACGCGCGCCTTAATTTCAACCCCCGGGAAACGGTAACGATTCACCGCAAAAGTGGCGATTTCCTCATCGGTCAAGCGGCTTCGAACCGGCAGGCTTTTAAAGCGCTTACTTTCCTTCAGCAATTTTTTGAAACGCTGGCGATCGGTCGGCGTGATCTCGATAATGTCCGCCAATTCATTCAATGTCGCTTCAAGATCCTTGATCTGACTGGGCACGACTTCCAGCGTGTAGGCGGAATAATTCTGCGCCAGTATCCTGCCGCTGCGGTCATAAATCAGCCCGCGATTGGGCACCAGCGGCGAAATGGAAATCCGGTTCGCTTCCGCCAGCGTCTGATAGTGTTCCTGCTGGATAACCTGCAAGTAATAGAAACGCGCATACAGAATCAACAACAGGATCAATACAAAACCCGCGCTGATGCTGAGGCGAAGACGGAATTTATGTAATTCGGCCGGATGATTTCTCAGTTCAACATGTTGTTTCATAAAGCATCAGGATCTGGTTTTTGCCGCAGCAGCAGCGTAAACAGATAAGAAACCGGCACCCACAGTAACGCTCCCGCCACCGTAGCCAGGTAATATTGCCAATCCGGTAATAAAGAATCCGTCGATAGTGCAACCAATACAATGATCCACTGCATCATCAACAACACCAAACCAATCTGCGGCGCTTGTTTTACCGGCGTGAACAGCCGCAACCGGCGGCCAAAAACCAAAGTGAGATAGACCACGATACAATAAGCCAAGGCGTGCTGCCCCAGTATGCCAGCGTTACCGACATCCATCATCAACCCCAAGCCGAAAGCAACGCTCATACCCATTTTGTGCGGATAATTAATATTCCAATACGCGATCGTAAGCGCTAAAAAGTCCGGGCGTAACAACAGGAATTCGCCCTCTAGCGGCAAGAAATTCAGAATCAACGCAACAATCAAACTGGCGGCGACAAACCAATTACTGGCAGGCACGAACACATCCTGTCTGATGTACTGGTCCTTGTTGACATGGCCCGCTTTAATTTTTCCCGGGTTCAATTGCAGGCGTCTCTTGAGATTCGTTGGATTCGGGTTGCACCAGCGCCAGAATCAAAACTTGCCGGTTCCGGTCCACACCGGCAACGGGGGTACTGATAATCTGCGCGAAATCACCGGTCGGATCGCGTTCGATTCTTAACACCGCCGCAACAGGAATACCGGGAGGATAAACCCCGCCGATTCCGGAGGTCACCAGCAGATCACCACGCTGAATATCGGTGTTAACGGATAAATAGCGCAATTCCAATTCATCGTTTCTACCGGTGCCGGACACCACCGAACGTAAACTGTTGCGCACCACTTGCACCGGCACCGAATGATCCTTATCGGTCAGCAGCGTAACTTCCGACGACCAGGGATACAGCTGCGTGATTTGCCCGACGATGCCTTGATCGTCAATCACCGCTTGACCCAGCTGGATATGATGCCGACTGCCTTTATTCAAAGTAATCTTATGACTGAACGGGTCGCGCGGCGTGTACAGAATTTCTGCCAGAACCGCTTTGGTTTTAGTGGCCGTTTCAATTTGCTGCACCGCGCCCAGCAGTTTGCGCAGTTGCGCATTCTCGGCTTCCAGGGCATCCAATTTCAGCAGCTGTTCACGATTGTCCAGATAGAGCCGTCTGAGCTTCTCGTTTTCTTCCAGCAAATAGAAACTGGCGATGAATTCGCCGATTTGGTCGTAAATGCTGGCGGGAATATATGCAATTTTCTGCAATGGAAAGATGATCACCCCGATGGTCTGGCGGAATTGCGGGAAATACTTGAGACGCGTATCTTCAGCGATGAGTAAACAGGACAATAAGGTGAATACAAACAGCCGCGTGAACGGGCCGGGGCCATGTCTGAAAAACTGAGGAACTGTTTCCATTACGTCCCGTATTCAACTATCGATTTATTTTTCAACCAATAAGGAAAGAGATAAAAATAATTAACCAACTAATAGATTTAATCGCGGGCAAAAATGCCGATGGACCGATCCATGTTCTCCAGCGCGATACCGGCGCCGCGCACCACGCAGGTCAATGGATCATCGGCGACAATAACGGACAAGCCGGTTTCTTCCATCAATAACCGGTCAATATCGCGCAACAACGCGCCACCACCGGTCATCACCATGCCTTTGTCGGCGATATCCGAACCCAATTCCGGCGGCGTATGCTCCAGTGCCGATTTAACCGCGCTGACGATGCTGTTCAACGGTTCCGCCAGCGCTTCCAGAATTTCGTTACTGGAAATGGTGAAACTGCGCGGTATGCCTTCCGCCAGATTGCGGCCTTTCACTTCAATTTCGCGCACTTCCGAACCGGGAAAAGCCGAACCGATTTCCTTTTTAATGATTTCCGCGGTGACCTCGCCGATCAGCATGCCGTAGTTACGGCGGATATAATTAATGATCGCTTCGTCAAATTTATCCCCGCCCACCCGCACCGAATTGGAATACACGATACCACCCAGTGAAATCACGCCCACTTCGGTGGTACCGCCGCCGATGTCGACCACCATCGAACCGGTGGGCGACTCAACCGGCATATCCGCACCCAGCGCCGCCGCCATCGGCTCCTCGATCAACTCCACCTTACGTGCGCCTGCGCCATAAGCTGCTTCGCGAATCGCACGGCGTTCCACTTGCGTGGAGCCGTACGGGACGCAAATGACAATGCGCGGATTGGCGGAAAGCAGGCGCGGCGGATTCACTCTGCGGATAAACATCTTGAGCATCTGCTCGGTCACGGTAAAATCGGCAATCACACCATCCTTCATCGGACGGATCGCGGTAATGTTACCCGGTGTGCGGCCCAGCATTTGCTTGGCGGCGAGACCCACTTGCTGGATCATTTTTTTGCCGTTGGCCCCGCTTTCTTCACGGATTGCGACTACAGAGGGTTCATCCAGCACGATACCTTGGCCGTGGACATAAATCAGCGTATTCGCCGTGCCCAAATCAATCGCCATGTCTGTCGAGAAATAGCTTCCAAGGATATTGTTGTTCAAGAAATTAAACATAGTGGCAGAATCCGTTATTAATAATTATGATGAGAGCGAATAATAAATAAAACCATCAAAAAATAATACGCCGGTTAAAACGGGGCATGATACTCTAATAGTTATTTGAATATAAGGTTACCGATTAAAATGACTTTATCTGTTAGCGACGTAAAACGCATTGCTGATCTTGCGTATATCGAAATTGACGACAATGAGGCCAAAGAAACTTTGACTCAGTTATCCGGTATTTTCAATTTGATTGAATCCATGCAAGCGGTCGATACATCGACAGTGGAACCCATGTCTCATGCGCAAAGCGTCGTGCAGCGTTTACGTGAAGATGAAGTTACTGAAACCGACCAACGCGAATTATATCAATCAATAGCACCGCAAGTCGAAGCCGGTCTGTATCTGGTGCCGCAAGTTATTGAATAGCAGAACAGACTATCGTAGCAAGGCAAGCCAAAGAAAGCACAAGACTTAAAGAACAGCGCAATTATACGCAACATTTTATTTTTCTCTCATCAGTAAATCCATGTTTAACGCCAGCCTTAAACAGCTCTCGATTCAGCTTGCCGGAAAGAAAATTTCCAGCACTGAACTGACCAGCGAATTCCTGCAACGCATCAAGCAGCTTAACCCGGAATACAATGCCTTTATCACTGTCAACGAAGACCTAAGCCTGGCGCAAGCGCGCGCAGCCGACCAAATGATCGCGGCCGGACAAGCCGGTCCGTTAACCGGTATCCCGATTGCGCAAAAAGACATTTTCTGCGCCAAAGGCTGGCTAACAACGTGCGGTTCAAAAATGCTGTCGAATTTCGTTTCACCGTACGACGCCGGTGTCATCGAACGCTTCAATCAAGCCGGTGCGGTCAACATCGGTAAGACCAACATGGACGAATTCGCCATGGGGTCGAGCAATGAAACGTCCTATTATGGCCCGGTGAAAAATCCCTGGGATCATGCTGCGGTACCGGGAGGCAGCTCGGGTGGCGCAGCCTGCGCGGTGGCCGCCAGATTGGCCCCGGCAGCGACCGGCACCGATACCGGCGGCTCGATCCGCCAGCCCGCGGCGCTGTGCGGCATTTCAGGAATCAAACCAACCTACGGACTGGTGTCGCGCTACGGCATGATCGCTTTTGCTTCCAGCCTGGATCAAGGCGGCCCGATGGCCAAATCGGCGGAAGACCTGGCGCTGCTGCTGAATGTCATGACCGGCTTCGATCCGCGTGACTCCACCAGTCTGCAACGCGAAGCCGAAGACTATGCGCGCGATCTGCAAAAACCGTTAGCGGGCTTGCGTATCGGTCTGCCGAAGGAATATTTCGCCGAGGGCATGAGCAGCGACGTTGCCAGCGCAATCGACAAAGCGTTGGATGAATACCGCAAACTGGGTGCGCAAACAGTCGAGATTTCCTTGCCGAACGCGCCGCTGGCAATCCCGGTTTATTATGTGCTGGCGCCCGCCGAAGCATCGAGCAATTTATCCCGCTTTGACGGCGTGCGCTATGGCCATCGCGCCGAGTCGTACAGCGATCTGGCCGATATGTACCGCAAATCGCGCGCGCAAGGATTCGGTCCCGAAGTGAAACGGCGCATTTTGATCGGCACGTACGTGTTATCGCACGGTTACTACGATGCCTATTACATCAAAGCGCAAAAGCTGCGCCGCCTGATCGCGCAGGATTTTGCCGAAGCCTATCAACAATGCGACATCATCATGGGTCCGACGACACCGACGGTCGCCTTCAATCTGGGTGAAAAAAGCGGCGACCCGATCCAGATGTACTTGTCCGATATCTACACCAGCGCGGCCAACCTGACCGGCATGCCGGCTATGTCGATTCCGATCGGTTTCGGCGACAAAAACCGCCCCATCGGCTTGCACATCATTGGCAATTATTTTAAGGAAGCGCAGATGCTCAACGTTGCGCACCAATACCAATTGGTCACGGATTGGCATAGCCGGTCACCCGTTTAAAATTAACCTTCATTTGTGAAATACATATTTAGCTGGAAAATTCATTATGCAGTGGGAAATTGTCATCGGTCTTGAAGTACATGCGCAACTTTCAACGCACTCCAAAATCTTCTCGGGCGCTTCCACCGCCTATGGCGCACCGCCCAACACGCAAGCGTGCGTGATCGACCTGGCGCTGCCCGGTGTGCTACCGGTGTTGAACAAAGGCGCGGTGGAACGGGCGATCAAGTTCGGCTTGTCGGTCGGCGCGAAAATCAATTCGCCATCGATTTTCGCGCGCAAGAATTATTTTTATCCCGATTTACCGAAAGGCTATCAAATCAGCCAGTACGAATTGCCGGTGGTGCAAGGCGGCACGATTGCGATTCAAGTCGACGGCACTGAAAAAACCGTCCGCCTGACGCGCGCGCACTTGGAAGAAGACGCCGGTAAATCATTGCACGAAGATTTCCACGGCATGAGCGGCATCGATCTGAACCGCGCCGGGACGCCGTTGCTGGAAATCGTTTCCGAGCCGGACATGCGCAGCAGCGCGGAAGCGGTGGCGTACGCCAAAACGCTGCACGCGCTGGTGCGCTGGATCGGCATTTGCGACGGCAACATGCAGGAAGGCTCGTTCCGCTGCGATGCGAATGTCTCGGTGCGCCCGCGCGGCACGGAAAAACTCGGCACGCGCTGCGAAATCAAGAATCTGAACTCGTTCCGCTTTCTGGAAAAAGCCATCGATTACGAAGCCCGGCGGCAAATAGAAATTCTCGAAGACGGCGGTTCGATCCGCCAGGAAACCCGGCTGTACGACGCTAACAAAGACGAAACCCGCACCATGCGCAGCAAGGAAGACGCCAACGATTACCGTTACTTCCCCGATCCGGATTTGTTACCCGTGGAGATCTCCGCAAGCTGGATCGAGCAGGTCAAATCCGCTTTGCCGGAATTGCCGCAAGCGCGGCGGGACCGTTATGTAGCGGAATTCGCATTGTCCGCCTATGATGCGGCCGTGCTGACCGGCTCGCGCGAAATGGCGGATTACTTTGAAGCCGCCGTCCGGGAATTGCCCGCACAAGCCAAACTGTGCGCCAACTGGATTATGGGTGAGATCAGCGCGCAGCTGAACAAGGAAGGCATCGACATCGCCGCCTGCCCGATCAACCCGGCGCAGCTCGCCGCGCTGCTGAAACGCATCGGCGACGGCACAATCTCCGGCAAAGCCGCCAAGACGGTATTCGAAAGTATGTGGAACGGCGAACTGGACAAGAATGCCGACGCCATCATCGACGCCAAAGGACTCAAGCAAATTTCCGACGACAGCGCCATCGAAAAAATTGTCGATCAAGTACTTGCCGCCAATGCACAGCAAGTCGCCGATTACCGCGCCGGTAAGGAAAAAGCCTTCAACTCGCTGGTCGGCCAGATCATGAAAGCCACCCAAGGCAAAGCCAATCCCGCGCAAGTAAACGCCATATTGAAGAAAAAGCTGGACGGCTAAACAACCGCCTGATGGACTGCCCTTGCACCGGATCAACAGAATGAGGCCGTAAAGCGCTTTCTGCCATCGAGGAAATGAAGCCGGTATGAAGAAAGCCACGAAAGAGATCAAACAAGAACCGCTGGAAAAGCAACTGTGGAAAGCCGCCGACAAGTTACGTAAGAACATCGACGCGGCCGAATACAAGCATGTCGTGCTCGGATTGATGTTCCTGAAATACATTTCCGATGCGTTCGAGGAACTGCATGACCGGCTAGAAAAAGGTGAAGGTGATCTCGCCGGAGCCGACCCGGAAGACAAGGATGAATACCAGGCGGAAAATGTCTTCTTCGTTCCCGCCGAAGCGCGCTGGCCGCATCTGGTGGCGCACGCCAAGCAACCCGCTATCGGCACTCATGTCGATACCGCCATGGACGCGATTGAAAAGGAAAATCCATCGCTCAAGGGCGTGCTGCCCAAAGTCTACGCGCGGCAAAACCTCGATCCCACCTCACTGGGTGAATTGATCGACCTGATCGGCAATATTGCGCTCGGCGATGCCAAAGCGCGCAGCCAAGACGTACTCGGCCACGTGTTCGAATATTTCCTCGGCGAATTCGCCTTGGCGGAAGGCAAGCAAGGCGGCCAGTTCTACACCCCGCGCAGCATCGTCGAACTGCTGGTGAATATGCTCGAACCGTACAAAGGGCGCGTATTCGATCCGTGTTGCGGTTCCGGCGGCATGTTCGTGCAATCGGAAAAGTTTGTCGAAGAACACCAAGGCCGCATCAACGATATCTCCATCTACGGGCAGGAAAGCAACCAAACCACCTGGCGGCTGGCGAAAATGAACCTCGCCATCCGCGGCATCGACAGCTCGCAAGTGAAATGGAACAACGAAGGTTCGTTTCTGAACGATGCGCACAAAGACCTGAAAGCCGATTTCATCATCGCCAACCCGCCGTTCAACGTCAGCGACTGGAGCGGCGAACAACTGCGCGGCGACGCGCGCTGGCAATATGGCACGCCGCCGCCCGGCAATGCCAACTTCGCCTGGCTACAGCATTTCGTCTATCACCTATCGCCCACCGGCATTGCCGGGGTGGTGCTGGCGAAAGGCGCCCTCACCTCCAAAACCTCCGGCGAAGGCGACATCCGCAAGCGCCTCATTACCGATGGCAACCTGATCGACTGCATCGTCAACCTGCCCGCCAAATTGTTTCTGAATACGCAAATTCCGGCGGCATTGTGGTTTTTGAATCGGAATCGCATTGCCGCAACCGTAGGGGCAAATAACGTTGGGGCAAATGATGTACGGGCAAATAATCATTTGCCCCAACAACACCCCCGCCCCCACGAAATTCTGTTCATCGACGCCCGCAACCTCGGCCATTTGATCAACCGCCGCACGCGCGAATTGTCGCATGACGACATCCAACAAATCGCCAGCACCTACCACGCCTGGCGCAATGCCGCCGTCATTCCCGCGCAGGCGGGAATCCAGCCGTATGAAGACATCAAAGGCTTCTGTGCATCGGTGCCGATTTCGCGCGTCGCCGAACTGGATTACGTCCTGACACCGGGACGATACGTCGAGCTGCCGGACGAAGAAGACGATTTTAATTTCCCCGAGCGTTTTGCAGCGTTGAAAGCGGAATTTGAGGCGCAGTTGCAGGAAGAAGAAGCGCTGAACCGGGCAATTGTTGAGAGTTTGGCGAGGGTGAAGGTGTGAGTGAGATTCAAAGTATAGATTCACCAAAATGGCGCGATTTAAAAATCGGGGATATTTTGACACTGGAATATGGCAAGGCACTTCAGAACTATCGAAATGGAAATGGTTATTTTGATGTTTTTGGTACAAATGGAAAAATTGGTGTTACAGAATTATACCTTCATGATGGACCATCGCTAATAATCGGAAGAAAAGGCGCTTACAGAGGTGTTCACTTAGCAAAGTTTCCTTTTTTTGTTATAGACACTGCTTTTTACACAAAAAACAAACTCGAAGATTTGGATGTAGTCTATTTGTATTATTGGTTTAAATGCATTGATATAAACTCAATGGATAGCGGCTCAGCTATACCATCAACTAATAGGGATGAAGTATATGATTTAGATATTCTATTACCTCCTATTGAAGAACAAAAAGCCATCGCCTCCGTCCTCAGCAGCCTTGACGACAAAATAGACCTGCTGCACCGCCAGAACAAAACCCTCGAAGCCATGGCTGAAACGCTTTTCAGGCAGTGGTTTGTGGAGGAAGCGGAGATTCAATCAGAAAATCAATTGACTCTAGGAGAGTTAATTGAAAGTGTCTCGATAACACATAGACTCCAGACAGATACGATTATTTTTCTCAATACTTCTGATATTTACAAAGGGGATGTTTTAAATAACTCTCAAGTCAATGTTAACTCGTTACCTGGTCAAGCAAAAAAATCAATACAACGGAATGACATTTTATTCAGCGAGATAAGACCAGCAAATGGAAGATGGGCATATATACATTTTGATGCAGAAGATTATGTTGTATCTACAAAATTAATGGTGCTGCGATCAAAAGGATTTTTGAGTCAAGCTTTTGTTTATTTCTTCTTAACAAATTCTCAAACTGTAGATTGGTTGCAGCTATTGGCTGAATCACGTTCAGGTACTTTTCCGCAAATAACTTTTGATCAGTTAAAGGATCTAAAAATAAATATCCCTTCGAAATCAATCCTGAGTAATTCAATTGAATGGTGCGAATCTGCACTTAAAAAAATTAATTCCAATTCAACACAAATCCGCACCCTAGAAACCCTCCGCGACACCCTGCTCCCCAAACTGATGAGCGGCGAGGTGCGGGTCGATTATCCGTAGGGGCAAATAATCATTTGCCCCAACAACACCGCATAAAAGAACACCATGACCTACAATCCAACCATCCATCGGCGCAAATCGATTCGATTGCAAGGTTATGATTATTCACAGGCTGGAGCCTATTTCATTACCGTTTGCACCCATAACCGGGCGCCGTTGTTTGGGGAAATTGTTGATGGGTTTATGGCGTTGAATACAGCGGGGCAGATCGTTGAAAAATGCTGGTGTGCGATACCCGAGCATTTTCCGCAGGTCACATTGGATGAATTCGTGGTGATGCCCAATCATGTGCATGGAATTATTACCGTTGGGGTAAATAACGTAGGGGCAAATGATTATTTGCCCCAACCATCCAAAAAAACACCCCGGCCATTACAACATGGCACATCCCGCACGATTGGATCGATGGTGAGGGGATTCAAAATTGGCGTTACCCGGTGGTTTCGCGCCAATACCGATATTCATGCGGTTTGGCAGCGCAATTATTATGAGCACATTATCCGCAACGAGGATGCTTACCTGAAAATCGCGGAATATATTCAAACCAATCCGCAGCGCTGGGAAGTCGATACTTATTATGTATAAGGGCCAATGATTATTGGCCCCTACTTGTCTTCGTGCACAACAAAGTGCATCATTCGATGACGTATCCGGAGGAAAGCCATGAGAACCACCATCGTATTGGATGACGAATTACTGGAAAAAGCGCAAGCCCTGACCCACGTTCAGGAAAAATCCGCCTTGGTTAAAGAAGCCTTGAAAGCCCTGATCGAGCGCGAGAGTGCCAAAAGGCTGGCCAATTTGGGCGGTACCGAAGCGCAGTTGGAAATCATCCCTCGCCGGCAAACCAGCGAATAACCGCCGGAATGATTCTGGTCGACACCTCGGTCTGGATTAACCATCTGCGCAATAACGATCCGCATTTAGTCCGCCTGCTGACCGGAAACAGCGTATTAGGTCATCCCTTTGTTCGTGGCGAACTGGCGCTGGGCAATTTGCGCCAGCGTGAAACCATTCTGGCCGCACTGGATAACCTGCCCCAGGCCCCCGTTGCTTTTACCGATGAAGTGAATGTGTTCATCGAAAAACATGCTTTATATGATTTGGGCATCGGATTGATCGACGCGCATTTGCTGGCTTCCACACGGTTATCCGGCCATACCCGGTTGTGGACACAGGATAAGCGGCTTCTGGCGGCTGCGTTACGGCTTAATTTGGCAGCACCGGTTCACGATGTCTAAACTCACCGAATCCGCCATTGAAGCACTAGCAATTCAACTATTCGAACAGCTCGGTTACAGTGCTATTTATGCGCCCGATATCGCGCCCGACGGAGATCAGCCGGAACGCACCCGCTATGACGAGGTACTGCTCATCGGCCGTTTAAGCAAAGCGTTGCAACGCATCAACCCAGGTATGACGGCTACAGTATTACAGGCTGCCTTGAAAGAGGTTGAGCGCATTCACTCGCCCGAATTACTGACTAACAATGAAACCTTCCACCGCCTGCTGACCGAAGGCGTCAAAGTCAGCACTCAGCACGAAGGCAATGAGCGCGGAGATATCGTCTGGCTGATTGATTTCGACAACCCCGGCCATAACGAATTTGCCGTGGCCAGCCAGTTCACCGTGATCGAAAACAACCTGAACAAGCGTCCGGATCTGGTGGTGTTTGTGAATGGCATGCCGCTGGTGGTGATCGAGCTCAAAAATGCCGCCGATGAGAACGCCAGCATCCAATCCGCATTCCGGCAACTGGAAACCTATAAACGCAGCATTCCTAGTTTGTTTACCTACAACGCCTTGCTGGTGATTTCGGATGGATTGGAAGCCAAAGCCGGTTCGTTGTCGGCGGGATTCAGCCGTTTTATGACGTGGAAGATTCCCGATGATGTCGGGGCCATGCATGGTGTGGTAGGGGCAAATAATCATTTGCCCCAACAATATTTGCCCCCACGGGTTGAATTGGAAACCCTGATCAATGGCATGCTGAACAAAAGAACCTTGCTCGATCTGGTGCGGCATTTTGTGGTATTCGAGCAATCCAAGAAAGAAGACCCCAAAACCGGTGTGATCAGCATCAATACGGTGAAAAAGATTGCCGCCTACCACCAATATTATGCGGTAAATGCCGCCGTGGCTTCCACCTTGCGCGCCGCCGATATGAGCTCATCCAGAGTCATGCAAAGCCCGGCCAGTTATGGGTTGCCGGATGTGACGCAGCAGCCCAGGGGAGACAAAAAAGCCGGTGTGGTATGGCACACGCAAGGCAGCGGCAAGTCGCTGTCGATGGTGTTTTATACCGGCAAGATCGTGCTGGCGCTGAATAATCCCACGATTGTCGTCATTACCGACCGCAACGATCTGGATGATCAACTGTTCGATACTTTTGCCGCGTGCAAACAATTGCTGCGGCAAGAACCCAGGCAGGTAGAAAACCGCCAGCAATTGAAAGAACTGTTGCGTGTCGCCTCCGGTGGCGTGATTTTCACCACGATCCAGAAATTCCAGCCAGAGGAAGGCAACGTGTATGAAGAGCTTTCGGATCGCGGCAACATCGTGGTGATTGCCGATGAAGCGCACCGCACGCAATACGGATTCTCGGCCAAAACGGTGGACGACAAGAATGCCAGTGGTGAAGTGATCGGCAAGAAAACGGTGTACGGTTTTGCCAAGTATCTGCGCGATGCGCTGCCGAATGCCACTTATCTGGGTTTTACCGGCACGCCGATTGAAAAGACCGACGTCAATACCCCCGCTGTGTTTGGCCATTATGTGGACATTTACGATATTGCCCAGGCGGTGGAAGACGGCGCTACGGTGCGCATCTACTACGAAAGCCGCTTGGCAAAAGTCGCGTTGAGCGAGGAAGGCCGGAAACTGATCAAGGAATTGGATGATGAGTTGGATCAGGACGAACTGACCGATACGCAGAAAGCCAAAGCCAAATGGACGCAAATGGAAGCGCTGATCGGCAGCGAGCGGCGCATCCGGAACATCGCGCAGGATCTGGTGAGTCATTTTGAAGCACGGCAGGAAGTGTTTGCCGGTAAGGGCATGATCGTGTGCATGTCGCGCCGCATTGCCGCCGATCTGTATAGTGAGATCGTCAAGCTGCGCCCGGATTGGCATGCCGATGATCTGAACAAAGGTGTGATCAAGGTCGTGATGACGGCGGCTTCCTCCGACGGCCCGGTCATGGCGCAACACCACACTACCAAGCAGCAACGCAAGCTACTGGCCGAGCGCATGAAGGACAACAGCGACGAACTGAAACTGGTGATCGTGCGCGACATGTGGCTGACCGGGTTCGATGCGCCCGGCATGCACACGCTGTACATCGACAAACCCATGAAAGGCCACAACCTGATGCAAGCGATCGCTCGGGTGAATCGTGTTTATGGCGACAAGCCCGGCGGATTGGTGGTGGATTATCTCGGCATCGCGTCGGACTTGAAAGAAGCGTTGTCATTCTATTCCGATGCGGGCGGCAAAGGCGATCCGGCCTTGCTGCAGGAGCAGGCGGTACAGCTCATGCTGGAGAAACTCGAATTGGTAGCGGCGATGTACCACGGCTTTGCGTATGAAGATTATTTTGCGGCCGATACTTCGAGAAAACTAGCTTTAATCCTGGCAGCTGAGGATCATATTCTCGGCTTGGACGACGGCAAGAAGCACTACATCAATGAAGTGACCGCACTGTCTCAGGCGTTTGCCATCGCCATCCCGCATGAACAAGCACTGGATGTGAAAGAGGAAGTAGCTTTCTTTCAGGCGGTGAAAGCGCGCTTGGCCAAATTCGACAGCAGCGGCGGCAAAACCGATGAAGACATCGAAACCACCATCCGGCAAGTCATTGACCGGGCTTTGGTATCGGAACAAGTGATTGATATCTTCGATGCCGCCGGAATCAAGAAACCCGATATTTCCATCCTGTCCGAAGACTTCCTGGCCGAACTCAGAGATTATCAGCATAAGAATGTCGCGTTGGAAGTGCTGAAAAAACTGCTCAACGATGAGCTGACAGTGCGTACCAAAATCAATCTGATGCAAAGCCGTTCGTTGATGGAAATGCTGGAAAACGCCATCAAGAAATATCACAACAAAATTCTGACTGCTGCCGAAGTGATCGAGGAGCTGATCAAGATCAGCAAGGAAATCGTTGCGTCTGATAAGGAAGCCGGCAAACTTGATTTATCCACCTTTGAGTATGCCTTTTACACTGCCGTCGCCAGTAACGATAGCGCCCGCGAGCTGATGCAAAACGACCAGTTACGCGAACTGGCCATCGTATTAACCCAGCGCGTGCGCCAAAATGCTTCCATCGACTGGACCATCAAGGAAAGCGTGAAAGCCAAGCTGAAAGTGATCGTGAAACGCACGCTGCGCCAATTCGGTTACCCGCCGGATATGCAATTGCTGGCGACTGAAAGGGTGTTGAAGCAGGCTGCGATGATTGCCCATGAGCTGGCAACAGCCTGAGCATGCAGGAAGACATGCAGACCGGTATAATGGATAGCGGTTATAGTGCTATACTCGAGAGCCTGTTGTAAGGGTGGAAGAAATAACCGGGGCTTTTTCTTTTATTCCGCTTATTACAATCTTCTAACGTTAAATATAATGCTGACATCCGTTGTAACCACGTCTATCAATCATGTTTTACGCAGTGAGCGGTGGGCATGCGAGCGATTGCAAACTTTTACCGGCAAAACGATCGGTATCCGGGTGCCGCCGTTGGTTAACTTCAGTGTGCTCATCGACGCATCAGGAGAAATGCAACAAGCCAGCAACGCTATATGCGCAGACGCGACGCTTACTTTTTCACCGTTGATTGTGTCCAAGTTGCTGACACGGGAAACAAGCGCATTCGATTCGATCGCCATTACCGGCGACCAATCACTGGCGGATGAATTGATCGCGATTGGCAAGCAAATCGATCTTCGTGTCATTTTTGAGCAGGATCTGAGCAAAACGATCGGTGACATTCCCGCCCATCGTGTCGGGCAAGCAAGCGAGCATCTCATACGATGGCCGGTTGAAAATGTTGAGCGCTTGTCGCAGGCACTTGCTGAATATTGGACCGAGGAAAGCGGTTTTCTGACAAAACCCGCGGCTATCGAATACTTTGCACAAGAAGTGCAAAACTTGCAATTCGATGCCGAGCAATTGGAACAACGATTAAACCGGCTTACCCGGCAAAACATCTAAGACATTGAAAAACCATCAGACATGAATAACAATCCATTGGCGTTGTTTTAACGGCCCCGCCAGGCTTCTCTCACCACCGTTTTCTCATCATCCATGCGCCTATTCCGCCTCCTAAAAATTCAATACGTCGCGTTCCAATTCGGATTGGACGAATTTGTCCTGAGCCATAGCCGGCTAAGATTCCTGCGCGTCATTGTCAAGACATTAACCTTCTGGCGGAATCTGGATAAACCACGCGGCGTAAGGTTACGGCTGGCTTTGGCGACGTTAGGCCCGATTTTCGTGAAATTCGGTCAAATGCTGTCGACCCGGCGCGATATATTACCGCAGGATATCGCCGACGAACTGGCCAAGCTTCAGGATCAGGTGCCGCCTTTTGCTTCCGACTTGGTATTTACCATCTTGGAAAAAGAATACGGCCAGAAGGTTGAAGAAGTTTTTTTCAAGTTTGATTCGACACCCATCGCCAGCGCATCGGTCGCGCAAGTTCATCTGGCGGTGTTGCATGACGGCACCGAAGTCGCTGTTAAAATATTGCGTCCCAATCTCGCAGAAGTCATTGCCCATGACATTGCGTTGATGGACACCGGCGCCTGGCTGGCTGAAGCGCTATGGTCCGACGGCAAACGCTTGAAATTGCGTCAAGTCGTGTCGGAATTCGCCCGGCACCTAGATGACGAACTGGATCTGATGCGCGAAGCGGCCAATTGCAGCCAGTTACGCCGCAATTTCCTGGATTCTCCACTGTTACTGGTGCCCGAAGTGTATTGGGATTACTGCCGCAACAGCGTGATGGTGATGGAACGCGTCAAAGGCATTCCGATCAGCCATGTCGACGAATTAATCGCGCAAGGCACCGATATCCCGCAACTGGCGCGCGTTGGCGTGGAAATATTCTTCACCCAGGTATTCCGCGATGGTTATTTCCATGCCGATATGCACCCGGGAAACATCTTTGTCGGCAAGGATGGCCGCTACATTGCGGTCGACTTCGGCATTATGGGAACGCTCAGCGATGAAGACAAAAATTATCTGGCACAGAATTTCCTGGCTTTTTTCCGCCGTGATTACGCGCGTGTTGCGCAAGCGCACGTCGAGGCCGGATGGGCGCCTAAGGATACCCGGGTAGACGATTTCGAATCCGCTGTTCGGGCTGTCTGTGAACCGATTTTTGACAAACCGTTGAAAGAAATTTCGTTCGGACGGGTACTGCTGCAATTATTCCAGGCCTCGCGGCAATTCAATGTCGAAATCCAGCCGCAATTGGTACTGCTGCAAAAAACCCTGCTCAATATCGAAGGCCTGGGGCGCGACCTGGATCCGAATCTGGATCTGTGGAAAACAGCGAAACCTTTCCTGGAAAATTGGATGTCGGAACAAATCGGCTTGCGCGGATTTGCCAGCCGGGTACAAAAAGAAGCACCCAACTGGGCTGTCATCCTGCCGGAATTTCCCCGCCTGGTCCATCAGATGCTGTCCGAGAACCGCAATCACGAACTGGAAAAAAGAATGACCGATCTGGTCATTGAAGAGAAACGGCAAAACCGCTTGCTGGCGCTTATCGCAATCTTATTGGCAGGATTGCTGGCTTGGCAGATATTTCAATAATCACAAACGCCATTAATCCAAGCCCAACGATATCGCCTCAATTCGTAACCTGTTCCACGCCCTGTGACGAAAACAAAAAATTTATAGCACACCCGGAAATTCCAGACACCGGAGTCTGACCGCAAAAATAGTATACACGGACGTCCCTCCTCCTTCCTGCTCTCCCCCGGTTCGCCATAATCATTAAACAAATCACGTACTAAAATCTGGATTTGTAAGTTTATTTTCAAGATACAGGGTTTCCGGGCCATTACTGTGTTACAGTCCCTGCATCGCTATGGCAAATTCTATTGATAAAGCCGAGCTGAAAGCACTCTATCAGCATCGCTGGCAACCCAACCTAAAAATTCCTCTGTTTTACGGCATATGGATAGGGCTCGGTATCATCGCCTGGCAAGCCCCGCATTGGTCCATCGTTTGGCTTTGTTATCTGGCGATGGGTTACATGCAGATGGGCATCGTGACTTTTATGCATGATTGCACACACAGCGTGCTGTTTAAGGCCAAGTGGAAGAATTGGGTATTCGGCGTTTTCACCATGATACCGCTGGTCATTTCATTCACCGCTTTCAAAGAAGATCACCTTCTTCATCATCGTTTTAACCGTTCCGCTAAAGATCCGGATGCATTCACGATGGGCAAGCGAGGGATCGGTGATCACATTCTCTTTTATGCCTATGCCGTCATTGGCGTACTGCTGACAGCCATCCAGTTCGTTATTATTTTTCCCATCCAAAAATTACGGGGCGCGAAAGCCCTCGCGCATTGGAGCGAAATAGCGCTGCATGCGATGATTACCGTCAGTATTTTTGAATGGGCCAGCAGTCAGGGAATTGCGGCTGAGGTTTTCGCACTATGGTTCTGGCCGCTCATTTTCTTTGGATTTTTCAATAGCGTCCGTTTTGTGGCGGAACACTATGGAACGCCCTGGAATGCCGGTCAGCTTGCCGGTACCCGCACCATTATCAGCAATCCGATGAATTCATGGTTCTGGAACAATATTAATTATCACATCGGGCATCACGTATACCCTGCGGTACCTTGGTACAACCTTCAGAAACTGCATGTGCTCATGCTGCCGGAAATTAACCGCCAGAATGCCATTATCGATAAAAGCTACTGTGCGGTTTTCTTGGATGCCATGATCAATGGACCGGAAAGTTTGAGACGGAATATCGTACGCAATGAAAAACGGAACACTACATCAGCAGATGCTGATTCACCATCCGCTCCCACTGGCACATCTCTAAATAATTAATCGATTTAATTATTCCCGATCCCTGTGATCAGGAATAACAGCCCAATGCTGGCAGGTTTGGTACATGCTCCATCAATTTAACCAGCACGATCGGCCATTGAATTTATACATTCAGCACGGCAATAAACTTTGATAAAGTATCAGTTTTCTCACCGGGAAACGTAATGGCACTGCTCGAAATCCGGAATGTGATCAAGCGGTTTGGACAATTCACTGCCGTCGATAACATCAGCATAGCCATTAAAGCCGGTGAATTCTTTACGCTGCTGGGCCCGTCCGGTTGCGGCAAAACGACATTGTTACGCATGATCGCTGGGTTCGACGCGCCCGACGGCGGGAAAATTCTGCTGGACGGTGAAGACATCGTCAGCTTACCGCCGGAGCAACGCCCGTTTCATACCGTTTTCCAGAGCTACGCCTTATTCCCTCATATGACGGTTGCCAGCAATATCGGATTTCCGCTGAAAATGGCGGGTAAAACACCGGCGGAAATTAAAACCCGGGTGGCCGATACTTTGGCGGAAGTCGAGCTGACTCCATTCGCCGATCGTTACCCGCATGAATTATCCGGCGGGCAAAAACAACGCGTGGCATTTGCCCGGGGGCTCATCAATCAACCGCGGCTATTATTGCTGGATGAACCATTGGGCGCTCTGGACGAAAAGTTGCGGGAAAACATGCAACGCGAGCTGATCAATTTGCAAGCCAACGCCGGTGTCACGTTCATTTATGTCACGCACGCTCAGAACGAAGCCTTGGCGTTGTCGCATCGCATTGCCGTGATGAATCAAGGCAGAATCGAACAGATCGACGAACCATCCCGGATTTACAATTTCCCAGTCAACCGCTTCGTGGCCGATTTCATTGGTAAGATCAATCTGCTGAGTGCCCGGGTGATCGAGGTTTCCGCTTCGGATTTAAAATTAACAGTGACAGGACTGGGAGAAGTCATGGTGCCGTTCAGCGGCCAAGTCAAAGCGGGCGATCAAGGTGTTTTCGCCGTGCGTCCAGAACAAGTCCGGATCGTTGCACAATCCCCGGAGACAGCGGTTGAATCGCAATTACTCGGAAAAATAAAGGATTTCCTGTATATCGGCGATGTCACCACGTATATCATCGCACTGGCCAACGGCACATTGATCGAAGCATTGCTTCCCAATTCCGTACCGGGTCATGCCAAGCTTTTTGACATCGGCGATTCCGTAGTTATCAGCTGGCAAGAACAATCCGCGCAATTTTTGCCTGATTGACCCAATTCCGGGTTTATTCCTTGCAAGCAAAAGAAACAGGATTCTGCGCAAGCCGGATTGCATCGGCCGCGATACTATTCGCTCTTATTGTTTGCGATCGCAATCAGGCTCAATGGATTCGGTAAAAAATGATCGAAACCACAAAGCTTCAAATCCTCCTCAGTCCAATGCGATCGATGATTCTCCAGGGGATTTGCCTGGACTTCTTGTTCAATAAATTCCTTCGGCGTGCTGATCAGGACAGAACCCTTGCATACCCGCCGGCATTCTTTTAGAAAAATGACACCCTGCTCTTTATCAAAATGCTCCAGAATATCGATGGCAAGCACTAAGTCGTAAATTTTATCCCCTAGCGTCGGCAGCAATTTCAGCGCCTCGCCGATGAACAAATTGGTGTATGAATACTCGTGCACCGGAGTAATATAGCCTGCAAAACCTTCAATCCCGTCGATTCTAATCTTCCATTGATCCCTACTGCGTTGGCGTCCATTTGAACCGTCAATTTCAAAAAGATTTACATTTTCCAAATTTGTGCGCAGCAAAAATCCATACTGTCCCATTCCAATGCCAATATCGAGAATTGATTCCGGATTCTGCTGCTCAGCGAAACCAACGATTGTGCTGAGCTGATTACTATAGCTAAATGGCATTTTCTTTTCCTTTGATGGGATTCACGTCAATTGATTGATAAGTTTTCACGGGGTCTAAGTATAGGGGAAAAATAAATGCGTTTTATACCAAAAAATGTACCGGCCAGGTCGCTGTACATCGAATCGATGCCTATATTAATTAAAAATCCCTTTCATGACCCTGGTGTAAAATAATCGCACGGAAACTTCAAGCTGCATTCCACTGGATCAATAGCCCAATTAAAAACATGCAAACATCCAGCCGCCTCGTGAAATGGCTCATCAGCGCACCGCCGCTCGCTTTCTTGCTGATATTCTTTGCCGCGCCGAGTTTGATCATGATCTTTACTTCATTCCGCCTGCCAGGTGAATTTGGCGGACTGGCGCCGGTTCATATCCTGCCGGGAAATACAGTCGAAGATTCCGGCTTGACGGTTGAAACGTATCGATTTTTCTTCAGCGATTTCATCTACTTCGAGATATTCCTCAAATCGTTCACAGTAGCCGCCTTCACCACAGTCATTTGCATCGCCATGGCTTATCCGCTGGCGTTGTTGATCGCCCGCAGCGGGAAGAAATTCCGTAACTTGATGATCATGCTGGTGGTGCTGCCGTTCGCCAGTAATTTTCTGATCCGTATTTATGCCTGGATGATCATCCTCGGCCCGGAATCCGCGCTCAGTCACATGATCAACAGCGTACTGGCAGTTTTCGGCATGGCGCCGGTCACCCTGCTGTTTTCTCCGTTCGCGGTTCTGATCGGGATGATTTACGTGCACTTACCGTTCATGATCCTGCCGTTGTACACCAATCTGGAAAAACACGACCCCATTCTGCTGGATGCCGCGCAGGATCTCGGCGCAAACCGCTGGCAGCGCTTCCGGTATGTCACCTGGCCGCAGTCGCTGCCCGGCATATTTTCCGGGTCGGCGCTGGTTTTCATTCCCGTTCTCGGCATGTTCGCCATTCCCGACATTCTGGGTGGAACGGGCGATATCATGATCGGCAACCTCATCAAGGATCAATTTCTCGGCACGCGCGATTGGCCGTTCGGTTCGACGCTTTCCATCATGCTGACGCTGGCGGTACTGGGCATCGCCGGATTATTTTCCTGGCTTGCCAAACCGGTCACCCGAATTACATAAAGCCATGCCTAATTTTCGTGCAAAACAATCCTCATCGCACCGCCTGACCGCTTTGTGGATCGTCTCGATTCTGGTGTATGCCTTTTTGTACATTCCGTTGATCATTGTGGTTGTATTTTCATTCAACGATTCGAAGCTCAATGCCGAGTGGGTGGGATTTACATTTCATTGGTACAAAGCGTTATTGCACAATCATGAAATGCTGGAAGCCGCGCGTAATTCATTGATCATCGCGGTCAGCGCCAGTTTTCTTGCCACCGTGCTGGGCACCATGGCCGGTTTGGCGATTCATCGCTACAAACTCAAAGTATTGCCGGTTCTAGCCTTTACCCCGGTGGCTATGCCGGAAATCCTGCTGGGCGTTTCATTGCTGCTGTTTTTTCTGCAAGTGCTCAACCTGACGCTGGGCATGCTCTCCATCATCATCGCCCATACGACTTTTTGCATTGGATTTGTCGCAATTATCGTACGCGCACGCTTGCAGGGCATGGATGAATCCATTTTTGAAGCGGCCCGGGACCTGGGCGCAACACCGTGGCAGACTTTCCGGCAAATCACGCTGCCACTGATCAGACCTGCCATCATCGCGGGTGCATTAATGTCGTTCACGCTATCGATCGACGATTTCGTCATCACCTTCTTCACTAAAGGCGTGGGTGATCCGATTCTGCCGATCCAAATCTATACGATGATCAAAGTGGCGGTCACGCCGGAAGTGAACGCCGTCTCCACTTTATTGATGCTGCTGACATTAACGCTGATTATCATCGCCACGCGCTTCGATAACAGCATGCTGGGCAAATCCTAATCGTCATGATCGATTCGTTGCCGCGTTGGGTTCGTTTGAGTGTGACATTATTCTTCGTCGTGGTAGCCGGATGCGCGCCGCAATCAGACGATGCCGTGCACGATCAAGCGGCTGCGCGCGTCCTGCAACTATTCAACTGGAACAATTACATCGCGCCGGAAACGATCGAGCGCTTTGAAGCGCAATGCGATTGCCGCGTCGAACAAGATTATTTTTCCGACAATGAGGAAATGCTCGCCAAACTCGCTGCGGGCGCGACTGGCTATGATTTGATCGTACCAACCGGCAACGCCCTGGATACCCTGATACGCCAAGGCGTTCTGATTCCGCTGGATAAAGCATTGCTGCCGAACCTGAAAAACATTCATCCCGCTTACCTGAAGACACGCTTCGACCCGGACAATCGCTATTCCGTTCCGTATGCTTACACGCTGACATTACTGGGATTCAATGCCCACAAAATGCGCGAACTGGGTTTGCCGGTGGATACCTGGGCCGTTATCTTCGAACCGGAATACCTGCAGAAAATAAAAGGGCGCGTGACCGTGCTGGACAGTCCGCGCGAGTTGATGGCGGCGGCGTTGTTATACCTAGGTTATGCCGCGAACGATCAAGATGAGGCGCATTGGAATCAAGCCAAGGAACTGATCATCCGCGTCAAACCTTACTGGGCTGCATTCAGTAACACCAGTTACATCCGCGAAATCGCCATCGGCGATTTATGGGTGGTGCACGGTTATTCGAACGATTTATTTCAGGCGGCCATGGATGCGCAAAAAACCGGACGGCATTTCACCATCGATTATGCCATTCCCAAGCAAGGCGCGGTCATGTCGCTGGATAGCATGGTGCTGCATAAAAGCGGAAAACATACTGACTTAGCACATCAATTTATTAATTTCATGCTCGATGGCAAAAATTCCGCCGAACTGACCAACTTGATCGGGTCTGGCAATCCTAACCGCGAAGCCAAGTCATTCATCAAGCCGGAATTAGTGCACAATAAAGTGATATTTCCGGACGAGGATACGTTATCGCGGCTGGAGATGATCACGGATCTGGATCACAAACAACGCCGGGTGCTCAGCCGTATGTGGACGGAAATAAAATTGCGTTAAACTTACCTTCTTTCACATTCTTTCCAGGAATACTCATGAGTTATTATCAGCACCATGTTTTTTTCTGCACCAATCAACGCGAGGGTGGCGCCAAATGCTGCAACGATTTCGGTGCGCAGGAACTGCGCGATTATGCCAAGCAGCGCATTAAATCGCTGAAGCTGAGCGGCCCAAAAAAAGTCCGCATCAACAACGCCGGATGCTTGGATCGCTGTGATGAAGGCCCGGTGATCGTCATTTACCCGGAAGAAACGTGGTACACGTATATCGACAAGGACGACATTGACGAAATCATCGACGAACATCTGATCAAAGGAAACATCGTTGAACGCTTGAAAATCTGATTCACTTTGCTGACACGCATTGAGACCGATAACTTGGCACTGGCTACGCAAAAGTTTTTCATCGATGGCCCCGCGGGCAGGCTCGAAACCGTTTTGGGCGAACCTCAATCGGTTCCCAAGGGAATTGCCGTCATCGCCCATCCGCACCCGCTACACGGCGGAACCATGGATAACAAGATTGTGCATACTTTATTCACGACTTTGCTGGAACTTGGATTTATTACCGCTAAATTCAACTTCCGGGGCGTGGGCCTGAGCGAAGGTCAATTCGATCATGGCAGCGGCGAGATCGACGACGTGCTTGCAGTCACGCAGACCCTACGCGAACAGTTCACACATCAAGTCACGGATATTCCACTGCTACTGGCTGGGTTTTCATTCGGTGGAGCGATTCAACTGCACGTTGCCGAGCGACTGGCTCCGGAGTTTCTGATTCTAGTCGCACCCTCGGTGGTTAATCTGCAAGCGCCGCCAGTGCCTGAAACGACGCAATGCGCTTTGATCGTGCAAGGGGACAAGGATGATATTGTATTACCTGAAGCGGTGTTGACATGGGCGGCGCCCGTATCGCAACCCATTGTTTTCATACCCGGCGCCGGGCACTTCTTTCATGGCAAGCTGACGATACTCAAGCAGCTGATACTCAACTACTTTTCCAACCAGCTTTAATAAAACCCGCAGCGGATTTTATTCCACCAGCCGGTGTTGTATCGCGTACCGTACCAGTTGCGCATTATTCTTCATATTCATCTTTTCCAGAATGCGCGAGCGGTACGTGCTGACCGTTTTGACACTGAGCGACAGTTTATTGGCGATGGCAGTTAACGATTCACCGGCAACAATCAGTTTAAACACATGAAATTCGCGATCCGAAAAGGTCGTGTGGGTTAATTTATCCGATTCCATCACCGGATTGAATAACAGCTTCTCGGCCAATTCCGGATTGACGTACTTCCCACCTTTCGCCAAACGGCGAATCACGTTAATCAACTGATCCGTAGGACTGTCTTTGGTCAAATAACCGGAAGCACCGGAGCGGATCGCGCGGATCGCATATTCCTCTTCCGGATACATACTGAGCACCAACACACATGACGAAGCATTGGTCGTTAATATTCTCTTCAGAATATCCAGACCGTTGATATCGGGCAGGTTAATATCCAGCAGCGCGATGTCCCAGTCAAATTCCCGTGTTTTCTTTAGAATATCCTTACCGTCTATGGCTTCCGCAACGACATTGATATCGTCCGTCTCGTTAAATATCCTTTTCAGGCCATCACGAAATAAAGCGTGATCATCCGCAATCAGAACGTTAATCATGAACTAATTCCCCGACATTGGTTACCGCAATGGTCAGCGGTATTTTGAGTGTTACGACACTGCCCTGAAGGGGAGTACCGGCTATTTCCAGCGTACCGCCAAACTGTTGTGTTCTCTCTTTCATGCCTATAATTCCAAATGACTCGGGATTCAGCAGTTGTGATTCCGTAATGCCAACGCCATTATCTTTAATGGTAATCACAATATCCGTATCATCTTCAATGAGTTCGATATCCACTCTCGTGGCGCGCGAATGCCGGGTGATATTGATAAATATTTCCTGAATTATTCTAAAAATACTGGTTTCAAAGTTCTTGTTATTACAAGATATGGCCGATATGACGGATTCCAAGTAGCATTTTATATTAGTACGCTGTTCAAATTCACGCACCAGCCATTCGATGGCACCATACAACCCGAGATTATCCAGTACATTAGGCCGCAAATTGATTGACACCCGGCGCGCAGTCTCAATTGCCTCGCCCGTCAAGGCATACAGCGATTTTATCCGCTCATGCATGGGATCCGCCGTAATTTTTTTTGACAGCCAATCCAGATCCATTTTCAGAACGGTCAATGTGCCGCCCAGAACATCGTGTATTTCCCGGCCGATCCGGGTTCTTTCCTCTTCCCGGACATCCTGCAGATGCGTCGTTAAATGGCGCAGATTCTCGATCATCCGCTTTCGTTCCGTAATGTCTTCAATCATGCATAAATAACAGATTTCCTGGCCATCCATGGATTCAAACGGCACCAGGGACATCTCGATCCAGATGATGGACATATCCGTCCGCAACACTCTTTTGACTATTTTGCTATCGTGCGATTGATGATGAATGAAAAGCTCGATCTCCTTCCGATAGGACAGCACATCGTCCGGGTGAATAATGTCCGATTGATTGAGGTGGAGAAGCTCGTCTACGCTGCGGCCCGCAATGCAGGCATACATTGGATTGACATCATAGTATTTTCCTGTCTGCAAGTTGATAAGGGCAATTCCCAGCGGCGCTTTCTCAAACACTGTCTGGAACCGCTTTTGCGCCTTTCTGCTCCCCTCTTCCAAGCGCTTCCGTTCGATTGAATACCGGATGACACGCGCCAGAACCCCTTCGGTCAGACTGCCTTTCACCAGATAATCCTGCGCACCCGCCTTGATCGCTTTGATCGCCAGTTTTTCATCATCTCTAAATGACAGAACTGCAATAGGAATACTCGCGGCACTTTCACGCAGCCGGTTGATTGTCGTAACCCCATCGCTATCTGGCAATGTCAGATCGGACAGAATTAAATCAAACGGCTGCTTGCGGATTAATTCGAGCGCGGAACTTAATCGTTCGGCATGAACCACGGTAATCTGATCGCCCATCGCGAGCTGTAAATCATTTTGTACGAGTATGGCATCCGTTTCATTATCTTCAATCAACAAAATATGAATTTTAGATGAAGTCATGATTAATCAAGGCTCTGATAAAACAGAAGAAGTAAACCAAAAATCCTTGATCGATTTTGCAGTTCTTATACAATCGTCAAAATCCACCGATTTTCTGATATAACTATTGGCATGATGGTTGTACGCCGCTTTGATATCTTCTTTTGTCACGGAAGAGGTATAAACGATGACGGGAATTCTCTTGAAATCGGGGTCTGATTTCAGCTCGGTTAAAACTTCCAACCCGCTTTTTCTCGGCATATTTAAATCCAGCAGGATGATATCCGGACGCGGCGCAGATAGAAATTCCCCTTGCCGCCTTAAAAACTCCAGTGCGTAAACGCCATCCTCAGCGACATACACTTCACAATTTCCCTCACAGAATGCAAAAGCCTCTTTGATCAATAACACATCGGTCGGATTATCATCGATCATCAGGATCATTCTGGGATCAACATTTCTTTTTTGTTGCATCTTAATAACTAACTTTCGGAATTGTGAAATAGAACGAAGAACCGATGCCGGGCGCTGATTTGACCCAGATTTTCCCGCCGTGATGTTCCACCACTTTCTTGCAAATGGCCAAACCAATCCCGGTACCGGCATATTCGCGGCGGCTGTGCAAACGCTGGAATACCCGGAAAATACGTTCCAGATACTGCTCTTCAATGCCTATGCCGTTATCGATGACCGAGAAAATCCATTCGCTTTGATTTTCTTCTACTCCGACATGGATTTGGGGCAATTGATCTCTGCGAAACTTGAGCGCATTGTTGATCAAATTGGTAAACAACTGAATAAACTGGAAGCGAATACCTTTGATCACGGGAAGTTTATCGTGGGTCACTACCGCGTTGCATTCGCCCACAATGACGGATAAGTCAGTCAACACATTCTCCAACAGCAGCTCGCAATCAATTTCTGCGAGCGTTTGGCATGCATTGACTTGTGCATATGTCAGCAAGTCATCAATGAGGATTTGCATCCGGTTGGTACCGGCCACCGCATGTGTAATCAATTCCCTGGCGCGTTCATCCAGTTGCTGATCGCAATATTTTTTAAGTAGTTGAACGAAGCTGTTAATGGCACGGAGCGGCTCTTGCAGATCATGCGTAACAACATACGCAAATTGTTCCAGCTCATCATTAGAGCGGGCTAATTCCGCTACTTGCTCTTCCATTTTTTGTTCCAGTTGCTTGTAATTCGTTACTTCAGTTCGTATCCCCACGTATTGATAGGGCAATCCGTCACCGTCAAGAAAAGGCACTATCGTCGTGTCGACCCAGTAGTACGTGCCGTCTTTGGCGCGATTCTTGATTTCTCCTCGCCAGACCTGACCCTGGGTGATAGTAACCCATAAGTCTTTCATGAATTCTTTAGAATGGTAGCCGGAATTAACAATGCTATGATCTTGCCCGATTAATTCACTGGTCGAGTACTTGGAAACCAGGCAAAAATTTTCATTAACATAGCGTATTTTTCCGGTTTTATCGGTTATCGCAACGATGGAGTGAGCGTTAAATGCGCTTTCGATCATCCGGACATCATGCACTAATGCATTTTGGGCGTCAGCAAGCTTTTTTTGTTCCAGCCATAATCCGAGGTCACTGGCGATATTTTTTAAAAATAACGTGTCTTCATTTTCCGGCCAGCTGGTAACACGCATATCCTCGGAAAGTACGCCCACTTGACCGGCAACATCGCCATTTACCAGCAGCGGGACAGAAAATTTATGAATCAACAAAGACCCGGGTTCGCCTGCTGCATAAAAATTGCCATCAATTTCTATGAAAGGAAAAATCAGATCATACGACTGCCACGCAAGCCGCATGTGTTCAATCAGCTGCTGGCACAGTTCATCAACAGAATGTATCCGCAACATGGCGCGTGAAATTTCATATAAACACGCCAGTTTAGTCAGTCTCTCCTGCGTCTTGGTCTCGGCGATTTCTGAATGATCGTTGCCATCATGAGATATGCATGAAAGCAATTGCATTCCATGCGCTGGCATTTTTGCAATTGATTTCGCCCCGGAATGCATCCCTTGATTATCCGGTGCATCCCAGAGCACATCTGGAGAAAATTTTTCTACCCAACCGGATTCTTTCCGTGCATTCATTCGCCATCAATCCATATGCATATATTCAGATATCTGATCATCGCTACCATCTCAATCATTAGCTGCCATTCCGGTTGGATACTTACTAATATTGATAACCGTCAATAGTATCTGCCTGGAGCGTTAAAAACTATAGGAATATTCTGATTGTATTTTCTGATCATTGCGTTAATTCCCCTCATCACACCCAATAAAAATGATCTAAATATGAGAATCTTGCCATCGCGAGGATTGCTCAAATCAAAATTCCGTTCATCAAAATTTCTTTTATGAGCAATTTTTCTCAATTACATATTAACCTAAAAAATTACCAAGCTATCGTTCGGAAATAAGGCAATTTATTAACTTATTTACAAGCAATGCAAGAAATTCCGCTGATAAAACATATGTTATATGCTCTTCAATTCTCATTTCACAATAACCTTTCAAATCTATAAGATAATTCCTATATAACAAGAGGAATATTTTCCTCATAAAAAAAGAAATCACCGACAGAATCTATTTTTTTATATACCGTAAGCCCAGTCTCATACGAACAAACCTCAAGGATAAATCATGAGACTGAATCTTCCGGTGACAAACACCGAGTATCCCATCGATGATGATACGTTAATCGTATCGACAACGGATACTAAAGGCAGGATAACCTATATCAATTCCACATTTGTCGAGGTCAGTGGTTTTTCAGAAGAAGAACTGATCGGCAAAGCACACAATATCGTGCGCCATCCGGACGTGCCTCCCGAAGCATTTGAAGATTTATGGGCCACATTAAAACAGGGCTTACCCTGGACCGGCTTGGTTAAGAATCGCCGTAAAAATGGCGACTTCTACTGGATCAACGCCAATGCAACACCGTTAATAGAAAATGGCCAGATCACCGGTTATTTATCGGTTCGCACCAAAGCATCACAGACGGCAATCGAGCAAGCAGCACCAGCTTATCAGCAGATTCTCGAAGGCAAAGCAAAAAATCTGAAAATCGAGAAAGGACAAATTGTACGAACTGATTTCATCGGAAAACTGCAAGCTTTCCTGAAAATGACCACCAGAAAACGCATTGCACTTGCAATGACAATACCCGCTCTATTTTTATTGACGGTCGGCGGTATAGGCTGGTGGGAGTTGTCGCAAACTCAGGCATCCGCATCACTCAGTGGCATGATTGCCGCAATAACAGCAACCGGGATCGCATTAATAGCCTATCTGGCCTACGGCATGGTCAAAAATACCCTGGTACCGCTACAACAAGCGATTGATATCGCCAATAAACTGGCCGGTGGCGATTTGACGCACAAATTCTCGGTGAGCCGCGGCGATGAATTTGGCGAACTACTGAAAGCGTTGAGTCAGATGGGGGTTAACCTGCGCGCAACGGTGCTGGATGTGCAGAAAAATGCTGCGTCGGTACGTCTAGCTACTGGAGAGATCGCTTCGGGTAACCTGGATCTCTCACAGCGCACCGAAGAACAAGCTTCTTCACTGGAAGAAACAGCATCCAGCATGGAGGAACTCACCGCGACCGTGCGTCAAAATACGGATAATTCAATCAATGCCAATCAGATCGCGATGACCGCCAGCAACATCACCACCAAAGGCGGCGAAATGATGCAGGAAGTGGTCTCGACAATGTCATCCATCAGCGAAAGCTCAAGCAAAATTGCAGACATTATCAGTGTCATCGATGGCATAGCGTTTCAAACCAACATCCTGGCACTCAATGCCGCCGTTGAGGCTGCGCGAGCCGGTGAACAAGGCCGCGGATTCGCCGTGGTAGCAACCGAAGTGCGTAATCTGGCGCAGCGAAGCGCTACGGCGGCGAAAGAAATCAAAACTTTGATAGATGACTCAGTAAAAAAAGTCGATCAAGGCGCTGCATTAGTCAATGAAACCGGACAAACCATGAATGAAATTGTCATGGCCATCAAAAATTTAACCGAAATTATGTCGGACATCACTTCCGCTTCCAAAGAGCAAAACACCGGTATCGAGCAAGTCACGCAAGCGGTATCGCAAATGGATGAAGTCACGCAGCAAAATGCAGCGCTGGTCGAACAGGCCGCCGCTGCAGCCGCTTCACTGGAGCAGCAGGCCTACGAATTGGTCGGCGCTATTTCTATTTTCCACCTGTCACAGAGCAGCAGCAAAAAACCGGCAACCGTGGTTCAACTGGCTGACAAGAACAGCACGGAGCATGATGGACTGACTGGCGATGCTACAGTGCGTAGCGCCAGATCCAAATCACCAAGAAGAGCTAAAATCGCTGTCGGCGATCACAATAACCAATGGAGTGAATTCTAGTAGAAGCCGTGCCCCTTCTCTAGTTTATCCCCGGCCTCACCACAATGGCCAGCCTGAACAGCTGGCCATTGTTGTTTTAGAATCCGTGCAAGTTAGGGTATATTCACTGAAATTAAACAGCGATAAACAACCCGAATGCCGCAGCGTAAAATAATACCCATGCCTGGAAACACAATTCCTTTGTATACAGCGCACTACACAGCACCATCCTGGCTGCCCGGTGGCAACCTGCAAACACTCTACCCTTACTTCAATAAACCGGCACAACGGTTTACCTACCGGCGCGAGCGCTGGGAACTGGATGACGGGGACTTTATCGATGTCGACTGGAGCGATGGTTCGGACGAATCTCCTCTGGTCGTATTTTTTCATGGTCTGGAAGGCGGTTCATCAAGCCACTATATTCTCAGTATGATCAACAGCCTGAAACGCCATCATTGGCGTAGCGCCGTCATTCACTTCCGCGGTTGTTCCGGTGAGCCTAACCGCTTATCGCGCGCCTACCATGCCGGTGATTCCAGTGAAATCGACTGGATGCTGCGGCGGATCACGACTCAGGCGCAAACAACTGACACAGTGCAACCGGTGTATGTGATGGGCGTTTCGCTGGGCGGAAATGCGCTGTTAAAATGGCTAGGAGAGCAAGGAGAGCGCGCCAAAGAGCTAGTAGCTGGGGTTGCAACAGTATCCGTGCCGCTCGATCTGGCGGCGGCTGGCGCGGCTCTGGACAAGGGCTTTAATCAAGTCTACACGCGCCATTTCCTAGATACACTCAAAGACAAAGCCTCTGATAAATTAAAACAATTTCCAGGTTTGTTCGATGCCCATGCGCTGAAAAAATGCGCGTCGATTTATGATTTCGACAATATCGTCACAGCACCCTTGCACGGTTTCCGCGATACCGATGATTACTGGCGGCAATCCAGCAGCAAGCAATGGTTGCCGCATGTACAGGTACCTACATTGGTGATCAATGCGCGGAACGATCCTTTCATGCCGGCATCGGTACTCCCCGCTCGGGCTGAAGTATCGCCCATGGTTACATTGGAATTTCCGGAGGAAGGCGGTCACGCCGGATTCATGCAAGGCCCGTTCCCAGGAAAACTAAGCTGGCTGCCGCAAAAAATTCTCAGTTTCTTCCATTACCAGTGCCAGCAAGCTGGCTCAGAAGAAGCGCGCGACAAAAGCGTTCTGCACATTTCCGGCTAACGGTATCTTAACGCGATGGCCGCTGCCGGGTGCAATCTGCACTGGCCGTCCAGCGCCATCCAGCATGTGCGATAACTCGACAACCTGGTTGCCTGCGGGATGAATAATCTCAAGCCGGTCGCCGACTTGGAAGCGGTTTTTCACCAATATTTCCGCCATACCGTTGGTTTCATCAAAACCGGTGATATCGCCGACGTATTGACTACGGTTGGATTCCGAATGCCCGCGCAGATAGTTTTGCGTTTCCTGCGTGCTATGGCGCTGATAAAAACCGCTGGTGTAGCCGCGATTCGCCAAACCTTCCAGCTCCCCTAACAAGGCCAGATCAAACGGTTTATTGGCCACGGCGTCATCGATCGCTTTGCGGTAAACCTGCGCCGTGCGCGCCACATAATATAGCGACTTGGTGCGTCCCTCTATTTTCAGTGAATCGACACCGATCTTGACCAGCCGCTCGACATGCTCGACCGCACGCAAATCCTTGGAATTCATGATGTACGTGCCGTGCTCGTCTTCCATGATCGGCATGAGCTGGCCAGGACGCTCTTTTTCTTCGATGAGATACACCTGATCGGCGGCTGGATGCCGTGGAATCGAACCGCAACCGCCAGACAGGGCGGATTGTTCGGACTGCTGCATCGCCTGACCGAAATCAAAATCGATTTTGCCAATCTCCTGAATGTCACCACTCGGATTCTCTTCGGCGGATTTCACTTTGTAATCCCAGCGGCATGAATTGGTGCACGTGCCCTGATTCGGATCGCGATGATTAAAATAGCCCGACAGCAGGCAACGGCCGGAATACGCAATGCACAACGCGCCATGCACAAACACTTCGAGCTCCATGTCGGGACAATAATCACGGATCTGCGCCACTTCATCGAGCGACAATTCACGCGACAAAATCACCCGCGTCAAGCCGATTTTCTGCCAGAATTTAACACCCATGTAATTCACGGTATTGGCCTGAACCGACAGGTGAATCGGCACATCCGGCCATTTCTCCCGCACCATCATGATCAATCCCGGATCGGCCATGATCAGCGCGTCCGGCTTCATATCAATGACCGGCGCCATATCGTCCAGATAGGTTTTCACTTTGGCGTTATGTGGCATGATATTGCTGGCCACGAGGAATTTTTTCCCCAGCGCATGCGCTTCCGTGATCCCGGTTTGCAATTGTTCCAACGCGAATTCATTGTTACGCGCACGCATCGAATAACGTGGCTGCCCGGCGTACACCGCGTCAGCGCCAAACGCATAGGCAATGCGCATTTTGTCCAAAGAACCGGCTGGAAGTAAAAGTTCAGGTGATTTCAACATAAGGTAGAATAACGCTCGATTGTATAAATGACAGAGTTTCCGCGAACTCGAATTGTACCACCATGCCCGCTCACCCTGCTTTCATTCACTTACGGCTGCACAGCGAATACTCCATTCTGGATAGCACCATCCGGATTCCGGATGTCGTTGCCAAAGCGGTAGCGGATCAAATGCCAGCGCTGGCGCTAACCGATCTCGCCAATGTGTTCGGGCTGGTGAAATTTTACCAAAGCGCCCGTAAAAACGGCATCAAACCGATACTCGGCTGCGATGTCTGGATCACCAACGAATCCGACCGCAACAAGCCGATCCGGTTGTTATTGCTGTGCCAGTCGCGCGACGGTTACTTGTTGCTATCCCGCTTATTGTCACGCGCTTACCGGGAAAATCAATATCACGGCCGGGCCGAGATCAGGGAATCGTGGCTGCATTCCGATGAAGGGGGAACGCAAGGACTCATTGCGCTGTCGGGCGCCCGCTTTGGCGACATCGGCCTGGCCATTTTGCAGAATAATCCGCAACAAGCCGAAATTCAGGCACGCAAATGGGCCGGTTTGTTTCCCGGGCGTTTTTATCTTGAAATCCAGCGCGACGGCCACCCGAATGAAGCCATGCTGGTGCAGCAATCGCTGGCGCTGGCGCGCCAATTGAATTTACCCGTCGTGGCCACGCAGGCGGTACAGTTTCTCAATGCGGAAGAATTCCGCGCACACGAAGCCCGGGTGTGTATCGCCGAAGGTTACACCCTGGATGACAAACGCCGCCCGAAAAATTTCACCGGACAGCAATATTTCAAAAACCAGGCCGAAATCACGCAACTGTTCGCCGATATCCCCAGCGCACTGGCGAATACCATTGAAATTGCCAAGCGCTGTAATCTGGTGCTGGAGCTGGGTGTCAACCGCCTGCCGCTGTTCCCTACACCCAATAACGAAAGTCTTGATGCGTATTTACGCGACCAAGCCGAAATCGGCCTGGAAAAACGCATGGCTGAACTGTTTCCAGATGCCCAAGTACGTGCCGATAAGCTGCCGAAATATCAGGCGCGCCTCGAGTTCGAGGTAAAAACCATCATTCAGATGGGATTTCCCGGTTATTTCTTGATCGTGGCCGATTTTATCAACTGGGCCAAACACAACAACGTGCCGGTCGGTCCCGGGCGCGGCTCCGGCGCCGGTTCGCTGGTGGCGTATTCATTGGGCATCACCGATCTCGACCCGCTGCGCTACGATTTGCTGTTTGAACGTTTTCTCAATCCCGAGCGTATTTCGATGCCGGACTTCGATATCGACTTCTGCCAGGACCGGCGCGAATTGGTGATCGAATACGTCAAGCAACGCTATGGCACCGGCAAAGTCTCGCAAATCGCCACCTTCGGCACGATGGCGGCCAAGGCGGTGATCCGCGACATCGGCCGGGTCATGGACTTGCCGTACAACTTTGTCGATCAGCTCGCCAAATTGATACCGTTCGAGATCGGCATGACGCTCCAAAAAGCGCGCCAGCTCGAACCGCAGCTCAATCAGCGCGCCGCCGAAGAGGAAGACGTGCGCAATCTGCTGGAACTGGCGGAAAGCCTCGAAGGCATCACGCGTAACATCGGCATGCATGCAGGCGGTGTGCTGATCGCGTCGAGCGAGATCACCGATTTCTGTCCGATTTACTGCACCGAATCCGCCGATTCGGTGGTCAGCCAGCTGGACAAGGACGATGTCGAAAAAATCGGCTTGGTGAAATTCGACTTTCTTGGACTGCGCACGCTGACCATTCTGGATCGTGCCGTCGGCTACATCCGTCAGTCGCATCAAAACAGCGGATCGGCCGCTACTCAACCTTTTTCACTGGAAACGCTGCCGCTCGATGATGAAGCGACGTATGCACTGATGCGTAAAGGCAACGCGGTCGGTATTTTCCAGTTTGAATCGCGCGGCATGATCGACCTGTTGCAAAAAGCCAGACCGGATCGCTTTGAAGATATCATCGCGCTGGTCGCGTTGTACCGCCCCGGCCCGATGGATCTGATTCCGGAATTTATCGACCGCAAGCATGGCCGGAAAACGATCGAATATCTCGATCCGCGCCTGGAGCCGATCCTTGGACCGACGTACGGCATCATGATTTATCAGGAACAGGTCATGCAGATCGCACAGGTCATCGGCGGCTACAGCCTGGGCAGCGCGGATTTGCTGCGCCGCGCCATGGGTAAGAAAAAAGTCGAGGAAATGGCGCAGCAACGCGATATTTTCGTCTCCGGTGCAGTCAATAACAACTTGAGCGAAGACAAAGCCACCGAACTGTTCGGCTTGATGGAGAAATTCGCCGGTTACGGCTTCAATAAATCGCACGCCGCCGCATACGCCCTGATCGCTTTCCAGACCGCCTACCTGAAAGCGCATTACCCGGCCGAATTCATGGCAGCGTGCTTATCCGCTGACATGGACGACACCGATAAAGTGCAAATTTTCGTCGAGGACAGCATCGCCAACGGTTTGACGATTCTCCCGCCCGACATCAACTTGTCCGACTACCGTTTTGTTCCCGTGGACGGCAAAACCATCCGCTTTGGTCTCGGCGCGGTCAAAGGCACCGGAGAATCGGCAGTCAATTCGATCATCGCAGTACGCGGACAAACCGGCCCGTTCAGCGATTTATTCGATTTCTGTAACCGCGTCGACCGGCGCATCGCCAACCGCCGCGTGATGGAATCGCTGATCCGAGTCGGCGCGTTTGATACCATCGACACCAACCGCGCCAGCCTGATCGCTTCCGTCGGTGTGGCAATCGAATCCGCCGAACAGATGAGCCGGGCTGCCAGTCAAACCAATTTGTTCGGTGAAACCGGCGACCACTCGCATCTGCAAACGCAACTGATTCAAACTGAAGCTTGGTCCGAGCGGGAAAAGCTGCACCAGGAAAAAATCGGCCTGGGCTACTACTTCAGCGGCCATCCGTTCGATACCTACGCAGCGGAATTGAAACGCTTCATCCGCACCCGGCTCGACCGGCTGAATCCAAGCCGCGAACCGCAACTGATCGCCGGTATCATCCACTCGGTGCGCGTGCAAATGACACGCCGCGGCCGGATGTGCGTCATCAATCTAGACGATGGCAAAGCGCGTGTCGAACTGGTCGTTTTCAGCGAATTGTTCGACGCCAATCGCGCTTGGTTAAAAGAAGATCAACTACTAATTGCCGAAGCCAAAATCAGCAACCGCAACTACAACGGCGAAGAAGGCGACGAACTCCGGATCACCGCCGAACAACTCTACGACCTCGCCGGCATCCGCTCACGCTTCGCCAGACAACTTAGAATCAGCTGCGATGCTAACACCATTGGACAAATCTCCAGCCTCAAAGCTTTACTGACACCCTTCACCTCTCAGGTGCAAAAAAACTATGCGAATTACTGCCCGGTTACAGTCGTCTATAGCAATGATTTGGCGAGCGGGGAACTGGAATTGGGGAATGATTGGCGAGTTTATTTGCATGATGAGTTGTTGCAGGCGTTGAAAGCGCATTTCGGGGATGGGAACGTTGAAGTTGGTTATTGAAATTATTAATCCACCCTTCCAGCCAAACTAGGGCCTGTTAACACAATCTGATTGCTTCGACGATGAGAGCGAAGTGGATAAAGGAGATGAAGACGACATCGAGCTTATCGAACCTGGAGAAGATGCGGCGAAATCCCTTGAGCCTTCTGAACAATCGTTCGATCTCGTTGCGTTTTTTGTACATGGCACGGTTGTATTCCCAGGGTGACAAGCGATTTGCTTTGGGCGGAACAACCGGGATGTAACCCAAATCTAGTGCCAGTTGCCGGGTTTGGTCGCCCTCATAAGCACGATCCATCAGCAGGTAGGTGGGCGTATTGACGGGACCGAGGGAAAGCAAAAGCTGCCTGCCCTCTGGCGCATCGTGGGCGTGACCGGGCGAGAGGGCAAAGCTTATGGTTGTTCTGGAATCTGCGGCAACCAGATGAATTTTGGTGGTCCATCCACCTCGAGATTTTCCGATGGATTGGGGGCCGTTTTTTTTAACGCACCCGTACCGTCGGGATGGACTTTGATGCTGGTGCTGTCCAGCGAAACAGTTTCAATACGGATACGGATGATTTGCTGATGCTGAAGTTGCCCAAATACATGGCTCAGTACACCACTCTTTGCCCAGCGATTCATGCGGGTATAGATGGTATGCCAGTTGCCGAATCGCTTGGGAAGTCCTCGCCACTTGCAGCCATGCTCGGCAACGTAAAGAATGGCATTGAGAACTTGCAGATTGGAATGGCTGACGTTGCCACGCTGACGCGGCAGGCAGTGCTCGATCTGTTGATATTGAGTTTCGGTGATTTCCATCACCAAATTATATCAAATAGCGTTAACAGGCCCTAATTTAGCTTTCACACAAGCTTCATAGGCTACTTTATCGGCATTAATACATTATAGGTGTATGTTTTGATTTTGGGATGGACGGATCAGGAACAGTCTGTCTAGCTTGCAAATCAATACTCGTGTCGTGATTTTAGATATGTTACATTGCCTGTGTTTTTTCTGATATTTGTTTATTCTTATAACTTTATTTATGAATTTTGGTAACCATTCTCACCAAAAGATTAACACTGTAGCCATACTGGGTAGCGGACCTGCCGCCTGTGCACTGGCAATTTTGTTGTGCCGGGCTGGTTTGCAGGTGGCCATGTGGCATAAACCCAAGACAGCACCGCTTATTGTAGGTGAATCACTTGTACCGGCTGTTATTCCGATGTTGCAAACTCTTGGCGTGGAAGACGCGATCCGCGGCTTTAGTATGTTCAAGCCCGGGGCGACCTTTAATTTGAGCAAGGAAATCAATTTTTCGTTCTTCTTCAAAAACCTCACGGGTACTACCGCAACCTATGCCTATAATGTACCACGCGATCAGTTCGACATTGCTTTATTAGAGGTGGCAAAGAAGAATGGCGCAATGGTTTATGAATCGCCCGCTAACCTCGAGTGCATTCCAAATACTGACAAAGTTATCTTGACCCCGGATACGCTTGCTGCGACCAACGGTTTCTTTGCGCAACATCCTGACATGATTGTCGATGCAACGGGTCGAGTACGCTTGTTGCCAAAACTGCTTAACATCGGAAGCAAAGAAGGTACACGTAAAGATACCGCCTTATTCGCTCATGTTGATCAAACCCATTTGGATTATGAAGGCCATGTACATACAACCCGGCTGGATCATGGATGGAGTTGGCGAATTCCTCTACCAGGACGCGTTTCGTTGGGGATGGTGATCAATTCGCAGCATTTGCCGAAGTTCGGCGAAACCAAAGAGGAACGGTATGACAATTTACTGAAGCAGGATTCCGTGCTGAAAACCGTTGCTGCTAACGCACAGCGAATTACTCCCGTGATGGAATATACGAACTACCAGTTGATATCTGAACGAATGTTCGGCGATGGTTGGGTGCTGGTAGGTGATACAGCTGGATTCATTGATCCCGTGTTTTCAAGTGGACTCTTTCTCGGCATGCAAGGCGCTTTCAAACTCGCACAGACCATTTGCAATGGATCTCAAGCCGCATTCCAGCAATATGAAAATGAAGAAAAACATCACTTAAAGATTTGGCAAGAAATCGTCAGCTACTATTACGATGGACGACTGTTCACGTGTTTCAAAGTCGGGCAGAGTATGCAAAATAATCTTATAGTTAAACTACTTTATCCGCATATCGACAAGCATATGGGTCGAATTTTCAGCGGCGCAGCATCAACATCGCCCTACAGTGTCGGCCTGCTGCGTTTTATTACTCAATATGGCATGAAAGGAGAAGATCCACGTGAATTAATGATTCATTAGAGTGAGCACATTGTTCATGTTATTCGAATGACACAATTTTTGATGTCGAGGTCTAGTATTCTGCGGAATCTTCTTGAAACCAAGCCCAATGATTTTCCATGCCATGATCAAACTATGTATAGCCTTGTTTATTGGGAATTTTTTCCATTGCGGCTGCAAAACTGAGTACGCCTTACCTTAGAAATCATCAGATTGGGTTAAATCTCTACTATAAACAAAACGCTTATGCCGCACATTGATCGTTCAAAAAAATCAAAGGGGAATATAAATGAAAATTAAGAACCTTGGCTTTATCGTCATATTGGTGCTCAGCTGTGTGTTGATAACGGGATGCAGCTCAATCGGGACTCCAGGCAGTACCAACGAAACTGCTCCACTTATCTCCGGGTATACCTGTTGCAACTTACGCAATGAAGGTGGCGGAGACTGGATAAGTGAGCTGACGTATGCCAAATGGGACATGATTCCGCTAGGAACTCCCGCTTCAGTGACCGAGTATGGGCGAAACCGCGCTCATTTAAATCTGGGCGGCAAGCCGATACGCCTGGGTCAAGATTACACGCGCAAATCCCTGTCGCTTGAGCAATATGTAAGACGAATTATTGTCCCGGAAGACCCTAACATCAAACTGGCGACCTTTCCAAAGGAAATACAGAACGCCATTAAACTTGGCAAAGTAATGAATGGCATGACCAAGGAGCAGGTCATCATGTCAGTTGGTTATCCCTTAACGGATGAAAATCCAACTATGGATGCGCCATTATGGCGGATGTGGATTGACAGCTTCAGTGAATATCAATTGCTATGGAATGAAAAGGGTCAGGTCAAGGACATCATCACCGATCCAGTCACCAAAAATCTTATCGTATACACAAAATAACCGGTAATTTGACGCGGAAAAAACAGCGAATGACGGTCTGAATGAATCCTGATCGCCTTGAATACTCGACGAATAATGAATGAGCCTTTTGAGGCAGATGCCCGATTTTATCGAGCGCCTGGCTGAGTGGAAGCCGGGCGGTTTTTCCTGTTATGTTTGGGAAATTCCTAATGAATTGGCTTCGCTTTTCTTCACCGAATTTCGCCATCTTTTTTACAGGTTCCGAATATACCCTCGAGATTCACTGTCCAATCCATCCGCGCGCCGCATCTATCAAGCACTTGTCATTGTATGTCATCAACTTGGCATATATACCCTTGCCAACCTGCTAATTAACCATAAAAATGACCGTCATTAGAGAATTTCGCTTTGATATAATAACAATCATTACTAGCACATCGGATGCGGTTTTAAGCTAATGAACATTAATGAGTTGTGTGAAAGTTAACGAATGAATCCATGAAAAATCATGCCCTTCACACAAATAGTTAATAATAAATTGATTCTCAAGGGACCAAGGGACTGAACAATGCATCTGATTATTCCCCAATCAACCCAACACTCAACCATCCTGCGTTGCGCATGATAACCCCAATTTCTTCCTCCGAGATCGCTGAAAACATCTGTTTTTTCATTCGCAGTCATCTCGTGGCGAGTGGCACTGAAGTCACACCGGCAACTCCTTTGGAGCATTTGGGTCTCGATTCGTTTTCATTGATCGAGATAATTCTTTTCGTAGAGCGGCAATACCACTTGCAACTCTCTGACGAGGCGCTCAGTCAAGAAAATATCTGTTCTTCAGAAACACTGGCAAATTACGTCCACCAAAAGCTTTCATGAATCCCGATGAATCAGGATGGCCCGACACGCTGTTACTGAGCGGCTCGGATTATTTCCAGCTGTTGCTCGACAGACACCATCGCCGGTATGGGCTGCAGGGCAACGTCGGCCGTTTTGCGGTGACCGTAGAAGGACCATTGGATATTGACCGATTGAAACAAACCCTCAACGGCGATCCGATTTTCTGCTGGTTACATTCTCTGCGGTTAAAAAAACAGTGGCCACTCCAGTTGCCTGAATGGATACGGATACCGTCGTCGCACCCCATTCCGATCGAAAAGTTTGAGGTGCCCCAAAAGGATGACGGCATCCTCAATGAGCTTTTCGCGAAGGATATCCAACCCCGTGACGACCCTCCCTTTCAAGTTGATTTGATTTCCCGTGAACACGGCCACACGACTCTGTTGCTCACTTGGAGCCACCTGTTAATGGATGCTCAGGGCGCAGAATTTTTAGTGCGTTATTTAGGAAATGCTCTTGGTGATCAACCAATACAGCTATTTGCCTCAAAGAATTCACCCTTCACTCTCATTGAGCAATTGAAGCAAACGCAGAAAACCAGGGATTTCATTTTTTTTGAAAAAAAACCCATGCCGATTTCTTTTTTGGGAAAAAGCGGCAGCCGGCAAGCCAATTCCTATCACACACTGTATTTCTCTGAAGCAGAAACTGAGCAAATCGCTGTCCACTGTAAACATTACGGCGCCCGATTCGGGAGAAGTCCGTTTTTGCTTGCGGCGTGCATGCACAGCTTTAGTGATTTGCTTAAACGCAAGGGAAAGACGGTCACCGCGATTTGGGTGCCTGTTCCTCACAATAACAGAAAAAAAGGCGCCTTCGGCCCAGTCGTCGGAAATCACCTATCGTATTTGTTTTACCGGCTTTTCCCTCAGCACCTGGAAGCTCTGCAAAAAACCGTTGCTGTTATCCAGCAACAAATGATCGACCAAATGCGCAAAGACATTCCAGCCAGTTTTAGTATTATGATGGATTTGTTGCTGAGGCTCCCGCTGTGGTTATATGAAAAAATTGTCAAATCTCCCACCCACGGCGCGCTGGCCAGTTTCTTTTTTTCCGATACCGGCAAAACGCTGGATGATTTTAACATCTTCTGCGGGTTACCCGTCAGTAATGCCATTCATTATCCTCCCAATAGCAGCCACCCAGGTTTTACCATTATCTTCATGGATTTCCAGCAGAAGCTTCACGCCATTATTGCCTATACCGAAACCACTGTGAGCAAGGAAGATATTTCCTGGTTTGAGTCATCTTTACGGAAAAATCTTCTTGAGTGAACAGCTTCTTACTCATAGCAATATAGCTCACCCCGATATCCTTATCATCGGTGGCGGCTCAGCAGGTATTGCGGCAGCGGTAGGAGCAGCAGAGACAGGAGCAGATGTCGTATTATTAGAAAAAAACGCCACTCTCGGAGGTAAAGCAACTGCTGCTTATGTAAGTACGATCTGTGGGCTTTATTACCGTAATGACGATCCCGTTGTTAGGTATGCGGTCGGCGGTTTCCCTCACATCTTTGCTGAGAAACTCCAGGTTTTAAGCAGTTCCTACCCTTTTTTTTATAAAAACGGTCTTCGCTTTTTGCCTTACGATCACTTCGCGTTTATTCGACTTTGTGATGAGATTGTGCAACAAAAAAATATAACGCTTTACCTTCATGCGCATTTAATACAAATTGAAAAAGATAATCAGCGCATTCATAAAGTCAGCGCAATCATCCATAATCGACCTATTACCTTTCAACCCAAAGTCGTGATAGACTCGGCCGGCGAATCCGTCGTTTCACGTTTTGCTGGTGTGGATACTGTCGAAAACGAAAAATATCAAGCCGCAGCGCAAACTTTTATTATGGCGGGTATTGCAACAAATGATGAGCAAAAGCTCAGTCTTAGTCTTTTACGCAGCATCCGAAAAGGTATCGAAGATGGGTTGTACCCAAAACACTATGAAATGTTGTCGATAATTCCTGGCAGCCTGAAATTTAGTCGGGCTGTTTTCAAGCTAGGACTCCCTTTAGAAGTAGGGAATGATCTATCCGAGATTACTCGATTGCAGTTATTTGCGAGAAAAGCAGTGACTGAAATTGTGGATTATTTAAAAACTCACAACAATTTATTCAAGAATGCTGTGCTGTCAATGATAGCTCCCGAAGTGGGCATCCGCACCGGACCACGTAATGTCGGAAAGATCGCTCTACAAAAAGAAGATGTCATAAATTGCCAAAAAGTGCAGGATGCTGTAGCTCGGGGGACTTGGCCCATTGAGTTATGGGTACCAGGAAAAAAACTTCATCTGGAGTACTTCGCTTTAAATGATCACTACGACATACCGGGAAGGGCACTACAATCAGCCACTATAAAAAACCTATTGTTTGCTGGCAGGAACATCTCGGCTTCTGAAGAAGCGCTTGCCAGTGCCAGAGTTATCGGAACTTGTTTGGCGACAGGATATGCGGCAGGTCATCTAGCAGCAGGTGTTATTAATAATGAAAGTTATGAAACAACCATAGCGACTGTTCAACGATTGCTCTTTTTTTGAACAAAAATCATTATGAAAATACCGGATTTTCTTTACCAATCCGCACGCCGTTGGCCGAACAATACAGCAATAGTCGACGAATGGGGCATGGTGAAGTATGCAGAATTGGAAGCCTTAGTTAGACAAATTGCAGCAAATTTGAAAGCTCTTAATATAGCACCTCATCTTGGCGTGGCCGTGATGGGCAAAAACAGTCGCTATTTTATAGCGCAATGCTTTGCTGTGATGGAGTGTGGGGCTGTAGTCATCCCGCTTTCCAATGAGATTACAACTGACGAAGTTCATGAAATAGTCAAGACCACGGGCTTACATGCAATATTGGCTGATCACACTAGTAAAGCACATTTTGATAATACACCGGACTTAATAAAACTTACTTACCAGGATTGGCGTTTATTCTTCTTCAATAATGCTAATAAGCGAATCCCCTTTGCAGCGCATGTCAAAAACCCCGCCTTCGTTCGTTTCACTTCCGGCACCACAAGTATTTCCAAAGGTGCCATTCTTTCTCATGAAAGCATCGCAGAACGCACTGAGTCAGCCAATCGAGTACTCCAGCTCGGACCAGCGGATACTATTACCTGGGTTCTTTCAATGGCTTATCATTTTGTAGTAACAATTATTCTTTATCTGCGCTATGGAAGTAGTATAGTCATTTGTAAAAACTTCATGGCGGATACCATTATTGAAAACAGCAACCGCCATAAGGCAACTCTACTATATTGTTCACCCTTGCACATACGTCTATTGATCAATGATCAAAGTGGACGAAAAATGCCTTCTCTTAAATATGTCATTTCCACATCCGTTTCTATTGCTGGAGCACAATGCCAGATGTTTTCAAATCGATTTGATATTCCCGTCAGTCAAGCTTATGGCATCATCGAAATTGGACTTCCCATCCTCAATTTTAAAAGAAATAAAGAATACCCTGATGCTATAGGCTATGTCCTTCCAGATTACCAGGCACAGATAATCAACGATCAAGGCAGTATTCTGCCTTCTGAAAAAACAGGAAATCTAGTAATACGCGGCCCCGGCATGCTGGATGGTTATCTTGATCCTCCCTGCAGCCGAGAAGATATTCTAAGAAACGGTTGGTTTCACACGGGGGATCTTGCTTCTATGGACATCGATGGACTGATACGCATAGCAGGAAGAAAGAAAAATATGATTAATGTTGCGGGTAATAAAGTGTTCCCAGAAGAAGTGGAGGCGGTTCTAAATCAGCACCCTGCTATAAAACTTTGTCGGATAAGCGGCTGTATGCATAATCTTCTGGGTGAATATGTTCAAGCAGAGGTCGTCTTGTATAATGGCGAAAAAAAAATTGATGTAGAGGAATTGATAACTTTTTGCCGAGATTATCTTTCTCCTCATAAGATTCCGCAAAAGATAGATTTTGTCGAATCACTGCCAATGACATATAGTCAAAAATTAGTTAGATATTAGTTTTGATTAAAAAATACAACTCTTCAGTCATTTCTAAAATCCATATCTACCCGAAACGTTAATGCGTTTTTTCCTGCGTATTATTCTACGAAATCACTGAATGCCGACCTATCGCGAGCGGCACACTACAAAAGGACAGCACTGGCATCGAAATGAGATGCCGAAGTGATTGATGCGCTTAATGCCATCGTGACCTGCCATGAGCGCTGGAGCTGACCAACGCACCGAATTGCTGCTGAGCACTGATCTCATGCATGACATCTTATACTGTGGCAGACGGCTCCGAACGTTGAATGTGATAGATGAAGCAAACCGAGAGTGCCTACGGCACATCGATTCCTTCAGCACGGTTGATCGGGTGTTAATCGCCTGCTCGGTCGCTATGATGTTCCCGATACCATATGGCTGAACACTGGACCGAAACTGGTCTCACAGTTGTTCACCGAATGGGCAGCGGCCAAAAGCAGACCATCCGATATATCCACAGCCAGGCAGCCTGACTAGGTCACCAACTCACTATGGCAAAATCCCAATATTTCTACGTTTGATTAGATCAAAAATGCGAGGAGACTACAGTCATTAAGCTATTTTCTCCTAACTAAACTGTTCGGATTCGTAAGGCCAGGTCAGTCAGTGGTAGGTTTGAAAAAATATTTAACATCCGGTATATTTCGGATCGGTAAAAAATGTTTTCTTCTGCGTCATTAACATAAGGATTATTTAGTCGGAGATGAACAATATCGCGCCAGAAATCATGCCTACACCGAAGGAATCCGCATTTACACAATGCGATGTACTCGTAGTAGGCGGCGGTCCTGCTGGATCAGCATGCGCCGCATTGTTGGCCAAGAAGGGCTTCGACGTCATTATGCTGGAAAAAGAAGAACACCCGAGATTTCATATTGGTGAATCGCTTCTGCCCGCTAATATGCCTCTACTGGAACGATTGGGCGTTGCCGAAGAAATAAAAAAAATTGGCCTGCTAAAACTCGGTATAGAATTTAACTCACCCGAACATGAGCATGTTTCTCTGATAGAATTTTCAGATAGTTGGAATAAGGATCTATCGTGGGCTTATCAGGTCAGGCGATCTGAATTTGATGAAATATTATTTCGTAACGCGGCAAAAAACGGTGTACATACCATAGAAAAGTGTCGTGTTCGGGATGTTCAGATCGATGATAAAAATATTGCACCAGTCCATGTCTATGCAGAAATGGAAACTGGACGAGCAATTACTTTTGAAGCTAAATTTATAGTGGATGCTTCTGGACGCGATACGTTTCTAGCCAATAAATACAAAACTAAACAAAAAGACAAAAAACATAGTAGTTCCGCAATTTTTGGACATTTCCATCAGGCCACTCGGTTACCCGGAGACAAGGAGGGGTATATTTCCATTTTTTGGTTTGAACATGGCTGGTTCTGGTTTATTCCCTTAGCGGATGGCACAACTAGTGTAGGTGCGGTATGCTGGCCGTATTACCTGCACTCCCGTAAAAAACCTCTAGATGATTTTTTTTGGGATACCATTAACTTAAGTCCACAATTGGCTGAACGCATGAAGCATGCGAAACTTGTATCTGAGACATATGCAACGGGCAATTACTCTTACTCAAGCACGATATCCCACGGCAAACAATTTATTATGATTGGCGATGCCTACGCATTTGTCGATCCAGTCTTTTCATCAGGCGTTATGTTGGCAATGAATAGCGCTTTCAAAGGGGCAGAAGTCGTTGAAACTGTTCTAAAAGAACCCACAAAAGCTCCTGCTAAACTTAAAGAATTTCAAGAAGTCATCAAGCATGGCCCCAAAGAATTTTCTTGGTTTATTCACCGAGTAACCAACCCGATGATACGTGAATTATTTATGTATCCCAAAACCATTCTCAAAACAAAAGCGAGTATCCTCAGTGTCCTATCCGGGGATATTTTCGGAAACCCTAAAATTTGGCCGTCTCTCTATGCTTTCAAATTCATATACTATTTATCATCTGTAATTAATCTAAAACGTTCCTGGGTAGCAATGAAGCGACGTACTCATAACATTCGTGATGTGGATAGCACTGTGCAGTGAGACATCAAGACAATCTGTGGTTTGAAATTAGTTTCGCAACGTGGCACATCATAAAATTCTCTTCTCTGTTCATCGATATTAAAATAAACAAATCTCCCGAATTTGTGAAAAGGCATAGTGCATCGTGGAGACGTTGATTATATCGCCATCAGCACAGCAACTGGAACAAAGTCAGTACGTATTGGGAGGCATGAGTCATACACATGAATTCGCTACTGAGCAAGGTACTATACTGCAACTGCCTTTACCCTTATTAGAGAAAAAAACTGAATTAAATGAATTGATCTTGATCGATACGCTTCCTGTAACACATGAATGCTCCTTTCCTCGTGGAACAATTCGGTATAGCAAAACACGGGAATTTATTTTCGGATATATCAAAACTGAACAGTATTTAGGATTGGAGCATTTGGAAGAAACAAGTCAACATGCCTATCGTGAAATGTTGCAATTGTGCTTGACATTGCAATTTCCACATCTTTTGCGAATATGGAATTATGTACCCCATATCAATGAAACTGAAGGCATGACTGAGCGTTATCGATTGTTTAATATAGGCCGAAAAAAGGCCTTTGACGATTATCCTCAGATAATCAGTAACAGATACCCTGCAGCTTGCGCTTTGGGCTCCTTTGATACTACTCTCAGGATCGTTTTCTTAGCCTCTACCCGGAAGCCGTACTACATTGAAAATCCACGCCAAATGAGCTCCAGTTTTTATCCTGAACAATACGGTATCGCCCCCCCTCTTTTTTCGCGCGCCACACTTGTACCTCAAGTCGCCGGCGCAGCACTTTTTATCAGCGGCACTGCCAGTATTGTGGGCCATGAATCACGTCACAAAAATAATATTCAAACCCAAGCCTATGAAACTTTGAAAAATTTGAATACGATACTGACACAAGCCAATATGATCATTAAAGAAAACAGAGCAGAATTTACGAATGCTCAATATTCTTTGAGTTTGAATGAGCTTTTCTGGCGTATATATATCCGATTACCCGAACACTTTGAAAGTGTGCGAAGTGTTTTGCAGCAAGCGGGGATCACACAAGCAGTATATGTGCAAGCCGATATTTGCAGAACGGAATTACTATTAGAGATTGAAGCGAGCGCGAATTACTTCACTCCTCAATCAGATCATATAAGAAATGCCTAAAATGACAAAATTAACCCTGCGCTTTTTTCATATCGTAGCGTTTTATTTGGCGCTGACTTGGCTTGCTAGTATGTTATTGATTGGAAATTTCGTGGTGTTTTTTCTCTATTACCTGCTCCCCATTGACACTGGAAAAATTTTTGGAAGAAAACTGAACAGCTTTGTTTTTCGGTTGTTCTTGAATGGATGCTGCCATCTGGGCCTAATGCATTTAGATTTGCACGCACTTGACAAGCTAAATGTAGAGCAAGGGATCATTATCGCACCTAACCATCCCAGCATGTTGGATGCGCTCTTGATTCTGTCGCGTATCAAAAATACCAGTTGTTTAATGAAAGCCAGCCTTTGGAATAGTATTTTTTTACATTCTGGAGCCAGACTGGCTGGTTACGTACGAAACGACTCTACTAAAAGTATGGTTCGCCGATCAGTTAAAGAACTCCAAAGCGGCAGTAATTTATTGATTTTCCCGGAGGGTACTCGAACGGTGCAGCTTCCCATAAATCGCTTGAAAACCGGCATAGGTCTTATCAGTACAAAAGCTCAAGCGCCTATTCAAACAATTCTGCTGCTCACCGATTCACCCTACCTGGCTAAACATTGGTCTATCTGGACCCCTCCCCCTTTCCCTATATATTTCAAAGCTGTTATCGGTCAACGATTTGAGCCTACAAGTAGAACTTCAGAAATCATCAATCTTTTACAAAATTATTATGATCGCACCCTTGACGACTCCCTCCACCAGCCACATACTGCTCATACCTAGTTATAATCCAGGTGACTTGATTATGGTCACGGTGCGGGAAGCTCTATTACGATGGCAGCCGGTATGGGTGGTCTGCGACGGCAGTACCGACGGTAGTACAGCAATTCTTCAAAAGATGAGCGAAGATAATCCCAACCTGAGAGTGATCGTAGTTCCATTCAATTTAGGGAAAGGAGCAGCTGTAATGGAAGGTCTGCGCCAAGCATCAGAATCAGGATTTACGCATGCGTTGACAATGGATGCCGATGGACAGCATCCTGCTTACCTTATCCCGCGATTTATGAATATCTCTATGGATAATCCTGACAGCATGATACTGGGCAAACCTGTCTTTGATGACACTGCCCCACAACTTCGCGTGCAAGGACGAAAAATTTCGAACTTCTTAGCCAATCTTGATACCCTTTGGATGGGCATTGGCGATTCTCTTTACGGCTTTCGCGTTTACCCCATTGTTCCACTTCTACGCATCATGCAGCAAAATCGTTTTATGCGTCGCTTCGATTTTGATATAGAAGCAGTAGTCCGTTTATGCTGGAAAAATATCCGTCCAATCAATGTGGATGCACCGGTCAAATATTTGAATGCAGATGAAGGAGGCGTATCGCATTTCAACTACTGGCGTGACAACGCGTTGTTAACATGGATGCACATCCGCCTTATTGTCGGTTTTATCGTACATTTACCACTGCTACTGTGGCGCAAATTCAACTCTTAACATTTTATGTCAGATTCAGAGCAATCCACTAGTTTCGTAAAAGCTCCTCATAAGCCTATTTCAGGTTATTACACAACTGAAGCAGAACGTGCCAGCTTTGTACGAGAAATGTTCGACACAACCAGTATTGATTATGATCGTATCGAACATCTTCTGGCACTTGGTACCGGTCAATGGTACCGCGGCCAGGCATTGAAGCGTGCGGGCCTGCAACCCGGAATGCAGATACTGGATGTTGGTTGCGGCACAGGATTGGTAGCGGCACAGGCCATTGAAATTATCGGTTCATCAAAACTACTGATCGGTCTTGACCCTAGTTTGGGCATGATGCAAGCAAGTTCTTTGTTCAAACAAGCCGCCCTGATTGGAGGCAGAGCAGAGTCTATCCCTTTTCCTGACAATAGTTTTGATTTCCTAAGCATGGGTTATGCGCTTCGTCATGTGAGTAACCTAGAGCAAGTATTTAGTGAATTTCTCAGAGTACTCAAACCTGAGGGTAAGCTATGCATTCTCGAAATTACCCGGCCCGAAACACGACTCGGTTCCACCCTATTGAAGACTTACATGCGAACCATCGTCCCGCTACTCGCAAGAGCGATTTCTTCAAACAGTCGAACAAGCAAGCTGTGGAGATATTACTGGGACAGTATAGAAGCTTGTGTTTCACCCCAGAGAATTATTCAAACATTGGAAAGCATCGGTTTCTCAGGCGTCAAGCAGCATCGTGAATTAAGGATTTTCTCAGAGTATCAGGCCACTAAATTACAACCTAAAATTAGATGATTCCTCCACTTACTGAAATTACCTGTCCGGTAATATAACTTGCGCCATTGCTGCACAGATAAGCTACCAGACTAGCAACTTCTTCCGGCTCTCCAGCGCGTTTCATCGGCACAAGACTTGCAATTGCCTTAGCATCGAACACATTCTCGATCATAGGCGATGCGATAATACCCGGCGCAACGACATTAACCGTTATGTTGCGGCTTGCAAGTTCCAGAGATAATGATTTGCTGGCCCCATGCAACGCCGCTTTGGCTGCGGCATAATTGACTTGTCCTCTATTCCCAATCATCGCTGCAATTGACGAAACACTGACGATACGACCAAAACGGTTGCGTATCATCGGCATGATCAAAGGTTGGGTGACATTAAAAAAACCGTTCAGTGACACATCCATAACATGCTGCCATTGTTGCTGCTTCATGACAGGAAATATGGCATCATCATGTATGCCGGCATTATTGATTAATATGTGTATGGGCGTATGTTCAGTCAGCTCTCCCAGCAACTGACGCGTCTGTTCAGCGTTGGTAACATCAAATTGCAGCGCACTCGCCGATAATCCTTGTTGCTGCAATTGATTCGCTAGACCTTGCGCTTTTTGAAAGTTCTGGTTGGCTTGAATATAGACATGATACCCAGCTTGCGCCAGTACATGACTAACTGCGGTTCCGATTGATCCACTGCCTCCAGTTACAAGCGCATTAATTTTGTTATGCATTTTAATCGACAACCACTTCAAGCGTTAAAGGCTCAACATACTCTAAATGAATCTGGCGCGGAACAGCACGATAAGAATGAAGTGCGTTTCGTGCAATCACTTGCAGCAAAGGGAGGCAGCGCGCGCTCGGATTGGAAAGACGCAACTCATCAAATTCACGCATTTCCATCCGAGTTTCAAGTTCAGTCGCATATCGTAATGTCAATTTTGCAAGAGCAGCGTCATTAGCGGCTGCATTTAACACCATAGCCACTGCAAAATTACTACTCATCGGTCGCACGTCACTTAACGGGTAGGGATACATAACATCACTGGATATTAGTAAAATCGATTCTCCTGTCCACAGTGCCTGACTACAAGCTTCCATGAGGCCAACCGCAAAACTTGCATCATACGCACACAAGCTGGTCGATGGCAGCGCACATTGATTCGCAATGCTCCAGTAACCCGCCGGTGCATTATGGACGGAATTATGAAAGCGCGTTGGTGAAATAAACCGCTCACTTTTTTCAGTATGTGCGAGTGTTGTAAAGATTGCATCGCAATTATCCCCGTCTCCCGAAGAAGAAGTGAATACCGTTGCTAATTGATGCGCATCGATAGCTGCAGCCTGTACTGCAGCATTCCCGACAGTTAATGCGAGGCGAACCATTTTTCCTACTCGCCGACGTTCCGTAGGGGGCAGACATGTTACCGCAGGGATTTCGAAGTCTGCCCACTGATATTTTTGCTCTCCACTCAAAATTGACTGGGCTACATTCCAATTGGGCAAACCGGGGCCCAGAAGACCGATACTTAGCACATGACACTGTAGCCTATCTTGCGAGAAATCAGCCCCCCCATTCATACTTAATCCTTAAGCCCCAAAACGATGCTGCAATTAGAACCTCCAAAACCAAATGAATTACTGAGTACATGATTTACAGGGCGGGCAACATTATGTATCAGATAATGAATCGGAGAGAGGGTAGCATCCAACTCTTCCGTGCCGGGACTTCCCCATGCAACCTGTTGTTGCAAGGCTAGGGCTCCTATGGCCACATTCAATGCACCTGCCGCTCCTAAGCAATGCCCGGTTGCGCCTTTGGTTGAGCTCGCAGGCGGCTTTTCCTCAAAAACTGCCGAAACTGCGATGCTTTCAATCGCATCGTTATTCTTTGTGGCGGTACCGTGCAAGTGGATATAATCGATTTCAGGTGCGCTAAGGCGCGCCTGTTGCAAAGCTGATTGCATGGCCTGGCGAGCACCCAGCCCTTCTGGATGAGGACTGGACATGTGATATGCATCACTACTCTCACCCACGCCCTTGATCAATAAACTTCCAGGCGGTGTATAGGAATCATCACGCGTCAAAAGTGCGAAAACTGCTGCTTCACCGATCGAAATGCCCTCTCTATAGGTGTCATACGGCATGCACGGATTCTGAGAGAGTAGTTGCAAAGAGTGAAAGCCATACAGTGTTGTCAGACACAAACTATCAACACCTCCAACAATTGCTGCATCAATCACGCCCAGTAACAACATACGTTGCGCCATGGCAAATACTTTTGCACTGGAAGAACAAGCTGTAGACACCACTGCTGTAGGTCCATCCAAGCCAAGTGCCAGGCGAACAAAATGCGCAACCGAGCATGTATTTTGAGCAAAACGATAATTCACCCACGAGGGTAATGCCCCCGTTTGCGGATCAAGCTCGCGATAACCCTTTTCTGTCTGCAACATCCCAGAAGTACTGGTCCCCAGAAACACGCCAATTCTGGTTTTATTAAAACGGCATTTAGCTTTTTCTACGGCATCGATAAAGTCATCCTGCTGCAAGCCCAAATAAGCCAATCTATTGTTGCGACAATCAAAGTCCTGCAACTCAGCAGATAAAAATACTTTATCTTCTGTGATATTCGTAATTCCTATATAGGTGTCTAAATCAACCGATTCAAACTTACAGGGTACCAGGCCAGTATGTTGCGACAAAAGACTAGAGCGCAAGCTTGCCAAACCGTTACCCAGGCAGCAGGTCGCCGTAAATGCAGGCATGGACAAATAAGCTTGGTCTTTCATATGTTATCTAGATAAAACTCATTGATAATCAAGGTCGATGGCAATGCAGGAGAATATTGGCAAACGGCGTTCCCTGGTGCATGGGAATAGCTGTCACTCTAAAACCGATTTTTTCAAGCTGTTCTTTCCATTCTGCTAATGAACGGCAATAAACGCGGATCGATACGTGTCCACGAAAAGCAAATACCACGGTATCCACCCACTTGCTGAACAAGAAAGGCAGGCCTGCTGCTGCATCCCCCACTCGCAGCAAAAGTGTTCCACCCGAGGATAAACACGCATAGACGCGCTTGAGTATGTCGTTTTGCTCGTTAGAAGGCACATAATGCAAAACATCAAGAATGACAACGACATCTGCAGACCCGAAATCGATGTTGCGCATATCGCCATGGATGATTTGGATACGCGAACCAAAAACCTGCAACGCTTGACGCGCTCGGATCACATCATTGAGCATGAGTTCAATCCCAGTTACCGAGGCCGCCTTAATTTCTGCCTTTTTCTCAGAATACCTGTACGTGTAATCATCCATTCCGCACAGCATGGCTGCCAGCAAACCCTGCCCGCAACCAATATCAAGTATACGTGTATAAGGAGATATATAGCCGGCTTGCAAAATGTGCATAAATACCGGATCTCGCTTTAATTTACCTCTGGCGAAATGCCAGGCAAACTTGCCTGCACGCTGGTAAGGCTTACAAATATGATCAACGAGTTCAGGTGATAAAAAATGACCCATTCCTAGTAATCAATCAAGTTAGAAAAGCCATATCTACAAACCATCCGGCAACACCTCAGGGTTGAGATTATTCTCAAATAATGTCTGCAACAATACCGGCAGTACCTCCACAATCACCGCCTTTCCATTGCAAGTCAGCGCCGCGTTACCGTCGTGTAACAGCAATATATCACCCGCCTGCAAATTCCTGCACAAACTATCCAGGACTACTCTTGCATTACGCTGACGCGTATCAAAACCGCGGCGTGTCCAACTCACCAGACACAATCCTAGTTTCTGCAGCACCACATCCAGAAAAATATTACGCAGGCCTGCTGGTGCACGGAAATAATGTGGGCGATTATTTGTCACTTGCTGTATCACAGTCTGAGCATTAACCACATCCCGGTATATTTTTTGCGTGCACCACAATGAAAAAGTATAACTATGCACCATGCTGTGATTCTCTAATTTATGGCCGCCCGCGACGATTGATTTTGCCAAATCAGGATACTGCTGCACACGTTTACCAATACAGAAAAAAGTAGCTTTTGCATTATATTGTTCGAGGATTTGCAATACTTGTGGAGTAACCTCGGGACAAGGGCCATCATCAATCGTAAGATACACAGCGCCTCCCGCTTTCGCCAAAGGTACATACGTTATATTTCTACCCAGCCACTGACTTCGTGGCCACAAACCCTGAGCAATCAGAACAACATGATTGCCAAACATGACGAACAGAGCATAGAACCATCCATCCGGTATCAAAAACAAGCAGATTGCTAGTAAATGCAACACGATACTGACACGTATCAACCTATTATAGTGATAAAACATTGATGTACCTATTCAGTTCTGACTAATAGAGCCTGAGTCTCTCCGCAACGTACTGGGTGCCATCAGCGCAGAAAAAATCAACGCAAAAAAGACTCCAGATGCAACTGTAATGCCAATCGTTTGTAAAATAGGGATTTGCGAAAAAATCAAAACACCATACCCAATCCCAGTCGTGGTCGCAGCCATCAGCAGCGATGCCAAAGTCATATTACTTTGAGAAGAACTGAAAAACAATGCATAATTTGAACCCACTGCAAAAACAAGTAATAAACCGATTATATTCAATAAATTCAACTGCGAACCAAGCAAATGCAACAAGGCGGTCACAAAAAGTATCGCACATGCCAACGGTAAAATTACCAGAAGAGTTGCTCGGAAAGATCTTAACACCAGTAACAATAAAACAATAATTGCAATAAAACCAGCAGCCGAGTGCTTCAATATTTTATTCAAATAAGTCTTATAGATAGAGTTAAAATCATCTTTCAAATCCAATAATACCGACTGCTCATTCAAGATATCGAGTAGTTCAGTTTGCAGCAACTCATGATTGATGCTTCCGACTTCACCATTTTGCAGTGGAGCTTGTAGCTGTATCAACGCATGATAAAAGTGATTCTCGCCTGCTTTTACAGGATAGAGTGTGACACCCAGCGTGATTCCGAAAGTGCTGCTTTCTAGCTTATCTGACCGCAGCAAAGGCAGTGCTTTGCTGTTTGAGACATCTTCAACGAAACCCTGAAAACTTTGCACGGATAGAGGCAATGTATGAGTAGCTTCCTGAAGCGCCTGTTCTAGTCGCTCGTGATCAGGAAGTACTTGCTGACGTTGTATTTGCTTGGCTTGACTTGGCAAATAAACACACGGGGCTTGGTAACCTCCCAACAACCCCTGTGCAACGAGCGCATCCAGTCTGGATAGAAACTGCTCGCAGCGTTGCAAGACTTGCTCTTCCGTTTTATCCTGTAACAACAACATATGCCGCACATCAGCCGCCCCCATATCGGCCCGCAGCTCACCGTCCAAGTCAAGCAATGCTGCAGGTATCGGGCTTAAATCATTTAATTCATAGCTCCACAAATAATCCTGCCTGCTTAAGAGCAACAGCAAAGCGCCTACTGTCAAAAACCATATGAAATACCGGAGATAATACCCCTTCATCATCATCAATCTTAGCCATGCTCCGACGGGATTGAGATCATGGATACTTAGCCGCTGCGGGAGTAGCGTTGGCAAGACCCAACGGGTACAGACAACAGCTACCACAAGACCGGAAATTGAGAATGTAGCCAATTGCATCAATCCGGTAAAACCGGAAAACAGCAGGGTCAAAAAACCACAAATGGACGTCATCACGCCTAAACCTACCGTACGCCAGAAAATAGGGTTATTACCGCCATTTTCTGCAGTTTGTGAACGCTGCAAAAAGAAATAAATTGAATAGTCTATGGACTCTCCAATCAATGTAATGCCGAAGCCGATAGTCATGGCATGGATGCTGCCAAAACCCAGACTCACAGCCGTAATTCCTGCAATCACCCCGCTAAAAACTGGCAATAAACCCGCAAACAACAGCTTAAGTTTGCGCAACACATAGAGCAAAATGGTAATGATCAGTATCAGTCCTATTCCGGATAGGCGAGACGCTTCTTGCTGAATGATTTTTTGCGTTGAGACTGCAAAACTAGCAGGTCCGCTGATCACTAGTCTGATATCATCCGTTTTTTGTCTGTTTTCTTGGCTCTGCGCTTGAAATGATTGCACCACTTCCTTGAAACTGGTTTGCATGAGCTCTAAGGCGGCTTCCTGAGCAGCGGTATCCGTACCGTCACTAGCTAATTGCACCAACAGTAATGCGCGTTCACCCTGATCATTGAACCACTGACCGTGTATGGTTTGCGGACCTTGCACTGGGGTCATTCGATCAACCAAGGCCATGATTTCTCCAGTAGGGTCACGCATAAAAAGAGACTTACTCAATAGCCCTGAAGCGAAAGATAATTCCAGTAAATTAGCAGAAATTACGGTTTCGAGGCTTTTGGGGGTAAACAGCTCAGTGCTTGTGTTTGGAGATAGTAAGTAGCGGTAGGTATAGATCAGTTTTTGCTCGGCAGGGTCGATTACACTCTGATCATTCAGGACATGAGAAAAAACTGAATTACTTCGAGCTTTAGCGGCAAACGATTTGCCTATCTGAGCAAGCGTAACGGTATCACTTCCTTCGATACCAACCAAAAGAATGCGATTTGCTGCACCATTCTGCAATTGCCCCAGCAGCATGGCTTCTTTTTTATTAGGTTCAGAAGGCAAGAAAACCGACAAATCGGTTCTGTAATCGGTATTGACTATTACCCAACCACACACTAGCACACATAGAAACCACAGGATTTGCGTTACGAATCGATTATTTCGAGTAATATACATTAGCTTTATAAAGCAATCAGACCAGATCGAACCGTCCCGGCCTACTCACCCGCATCTTTTCTGCTGACTTGCATGATGGAATAGTCACCATCCTCCAAATGTACTTCAACTGACTTTACACTGTCGTGGCTTCCATTCAGATTCAGCGATTTTAGAGCAGTTCCCTGTCGCAAGGGATTCAGCACCAACTTCCAGTCAACAAAAGTACCGGTTAATCCAACGCTGTAAAGATGGGTCAATCGTTCGATATCTCCCGCTAATAAAGCCCGCACTCCTTCAAAGTGCAGGCTGATTTCGGGATAGTCATCAATCTGCAAACTGTGCTTTCTACCCATGCGTTCTACTGTAACGGTATTGCCTGTCAGTTTGAGCAGCTCTGGTTTAGGTTGCAACGTGTTTCTGACCATGGTAGATGGAGCTATGAACATTAAATCTCCTGAAGACTCCAGTGGTACATCTACGCCTTTGATATATTTATTCTCAACGAAGGTTGCATGGATTTCTTTATGTTTGGTCATGAACTGCATCAATTGGTGGAGACTGATTCGATCAGCTTCAACTTGTGCCTGAATATTCGAACTAAGCAGCAATAAAAAACCAGCAAACCAATATTGATAATGACTCATTCTTCGCATGATGTTTGCCAAAAATCATAAAAATTAAACCAATTATAGGGATATTCCCGGCAATACTTTGCCAACAAATTTACGTATCGTTCGCGAGCGACTGTTACGGCCTGCACTTGATCTTCCTGCATGCTCGAGAAATCATAAATCTCTTCAAATACCAATCGATATTGATTTTCGCCCAGATACAAACCTAGCATCAACAGCACAGGTTTGCGCAATATTGCTGCGAGCCGGAAGGCGCTTTCAGAAAATGCTGCTTCTTCACCTAGGAAATACTGTGTTTTAAGATTTGTCTGCTGCAATGTACGGTCTGCCAGTATACCAATCATTGCTCCCTGTTTTAGCGCCTCATGCACTTGTATCATGGTCTCCAGATTACCTAGCGGTATGATCTCTTGTTGGAGTTCTGGATTGATGGCGGCCAGCACTTGGCCCAATTTTTTTGCATTCTCCTGATACATCAACTGTACCAATGGATAGTTCGTATGTTGATGAGCCAACGCCCGCAGCGCTTCAAAGCTGCCCATATGCGCACCGAAAAGAAACATGCCGGTATGTTGTTGCATGGCTGAGTGCAAAAGATGTTCGTTCTCTAGGGTAATGGAAAATAGCCGAACCTGCCCATTTAGAAAATAAATCCGGTCCAGCGATATGGTCGCAAAACAAAAAAAATGCCTAAAAATATCCCTCCATCGCACCGTTCTACCTAGGACTTTTTGCAAATATTGGCGCGAAGCATGCCGGGCTTGCGTAGCGGCCAATACAAAATAAAAACTGATGGGATAGAGTAGAAGCTTCGCAAAATTTCGCCCAAAAAACAAACTCAACCAAACCAGTAAGCGTAGCAGAATGAGACTGCCACGCTCTTTTCGCTTCATCCAATCCACATCTGTATTTATATCAGTCATCTCTTCCAAGAGTATGGTCAAATCCACTCAGAGCATTTTCATCCGCTTCTCTCTCATGATGCTAGAAAAGCGCCAAGTAGATTCACCCAGATTAATCGATACATTGTTCAATGAGGTAATAATAAATGTTATTTCATCTTAAGTAAGAAACAACTTAGAAAGCTCTGTAAAACTACTGCTTTTGGGGTTCTGTTGCACTCTGCTCCGATTGTAATTTTTGAGCAAGTTCTGCCAATACCTGATGTGGAAGCTTACCAGTGCTATTACGAGGTAGCTCATCGACGATAAAAAGCGGCCGGGGGATAAACGCCGCATCGATGCGGCTACGCAGGGCCTTCAGAATATCAGCCTTACTAATGCCCGAAGCAACCACAAATGCCGCCAGACGAGTTTCTCCGAGCTTTTCTTTCAGCGTATCCACCATGTCCGGAATAAAAAAAACACCATCTTTTACACCCTGAATGGTATTGAGCTGATAGTTTAAATAACCCAATGAACTCCGCTTACCGGCTATATTGACCTGATCGACCTTGCGTCCCAGTAATTTGAAGTGTTTTTTATCAATCACTTCGAGCACATCGTTGAGCTCTGTAGGTGAGAAAATATAATCGCCCTGCACCACTGCCCCGCCACATCCATCATCTCCGCCATCGGCTTGCATAATTTCTACCTCACCATAAGTTTGCCATACTGGATTTACCGTGGGTAAACGAGTGGCAATCTGTCCTGTTTCCGTGCAGCCATAAATTTCTTGAACTGGAACCTGAAATTTCGCTTCGATACTTTCGGCAAGTTGCAGACTCAGAGGTGCAGTAGCGCTGATGACCAAATCCACTGCGGGTAATTCCATTCCGCTTTCCATCCACGTTCTAAGATGCAACGGCGTACTAACCAATACACGGGGGCGCGGCAAACATTCCAGTTCAGTGCAAATATCTTGTGGAAAAAAAGGATGCGCCGCACCGAACGCCTGGCCGCCGAGCAATGCGACCAATACACTCGACTCCAATCCGTACATATGCTGCGGAGGTACGGTAGCCAGAACAGTAAACTTTTGATTCAGAAAATTCACATTTTCCCTAATTCTGCATAATTGCGCCTGTACGTTGCGTGTCAAGCTCCCCCAAGCTTTTGCATGAGGAATAGGCTCTCCGGTAGAACCAGAAGTAAATACATACGCCATCACATGATCAGCAGGAATCTCTGGAACTGAAAAGTCTTTTTTTAAATCGGATAGATAACCATAACACTCATGACTTGGTAAAACCGGATACTCCAGCTTAAAGCTTGGAAACTCGGTTATCTCAAGCACATCTTGGTCATAAAGGATATAAAAATCAGGATAGGTTTTCTGCAATTGAAAAATCATACCCTGATTATAGGTTGGTGGTAACAACATCGCTTGCCGGTTCAAGGCCGCCGCTCCCATCCCTACGGCAAACAAATACCGGTTTTTACAAAAATTTAGCAGATAAGGCTTGGTGGGCAATCGCATTGCCAACCCAAAACAGTCACGTAGAAAATCATGTGCTGTTATAGCGTGACTTTGCGTATAAGCGATTATCGCATCCGGTGTTTGGTGAGCAATCAGCTTAGGCATAGGCTTGCTAAACGAAAAGCATTTAGGAAGATTTTTTATTTTCCCAGTAGAGATTCCATCCTTTCAGAATCGGCAATCTTTTGAGATGAGGCAAAGAATAGGATCGTACAAAATACTCAATCACAAACATCATTGCAATAAGCGGGAAATACAATACGTTACAAAAGAAAGACCATATTACGGCAGATGCGAATATGTACAATAGTAAGCTTACCAAAGCTAATGCAATGAAAAATAACGCCCATGCCCATGTTGTATTTCTACAATAGTGATCTACTTCTGATGGCAACTCTAATCCATATACCATTTGAGCAAAATGAGTAACCAATGGCGTTTTGCCTGGTAACAACGTCGAAGCAAATACAGTGGCAAGTAAAAGCTGTGTAATGATGAATTGCATGAGGTAAATTAGTGCTAAATCCTGGTATTGCCCTTTGTGTAAAAAATGATGCATCAGTAACGGATAGCCTACTATCGTAACAATTGCAACTGTTGTCACCGTTATGATTTTACTAGAGTTGGTTTTCAACGTTATCTTCATCGAGCTAAAATTAACATCATAGATGAACTATTTATTTGGTGCGATTCACAGCGATATAAGCAGCCAAATACCGCAATGAACTAAAAATAGCTTCGTTTTCAGGGTCATCAGACTTTATTTGAAAGCCGTATTGCTTGGATATCGCTAATGCCAGTTCCAGAATATCAATTGAATCAAGTCCTAGACCATCCCTATATAATGGCAAATCAGGATCAATTTTATCTGACGTTACCTCAAGATTTAATGTTGACACAATAAGATGTGCTATTTCGCTTTCTAATTTGGAGGTTAGGTCAGTGTTATCGATAGAATTATTCATAGCTTGAATGTTTTACTTCTGCAGATTCATATTCGCAAGACTTGTATCAAATGCTTGAGAACTCAATTAATGATTATTTCAAAATATTATATGCACTCAGACGCTATATTTGACTAATCCATGTAATTGATGTGATTACTAGTTATCAGAATCTACGAAGGTTTGTATATTCTATCCAGAAAACATCAATCTCATTCTGTTTTAAATATTTTCGCGGAACTCATACCGCCTTTGCTCTTTCCCAATTTTAAGGATAGACATATGTGCGCAAATGATTTTCTAGATAATCTAAATAAATTCCATGCCCTCAATTAAAATTTAAACAAACATTATAATGTAGCATTTACATTTGTAAAGCTGAGGGAATGTGAAGTTTATCCACCATTTCTCCCATAAGCGGTACGACTTCCCTTGATAGTCATGTTTAACACAGAAAGCAATAGCAACGGATCCGTTTTATGAACGAGATGATCCAATTGAATCATTGTTATTTTAAGTATTTGTATTCCGATGTCTGGAATCTCTATTCTACCTAAAAATAATCACCAACATTACCGCAACTTCGGCGTCACAACGGGTACTGTAAGCATGGTACTTACCACAGCCATCACCAGTAGAGCTGTAAATGTTTGACTAGTAATAATTTGTTTATCCAACAGAACATTAGCGAAAACAATCATAATAAGGGCTTTGGTTTGCAGCAGCCAACCAATAATCCATGCCTCACCTTTTTCCCATTTTAGAATTTTGCCAGCGGCGTAGGCGCCTGCTAATTTTCCTGTTACAGAGGCAAACAAAAGTATGGTCGCCGCCGCAAAAACCGAGACGCCGTCCATTTCCCAATTTGTACGTAAACCAGTGCTTATAAAATATACTGGCAGCATAGTCATCATCACAAAGTGGCGCAATTTATCCATATCCTCTTGATTAAACCAATCAGAATCCATCACTACGCCAGCCAGAAATGCTCCAACCATAAAGTGCAAACCTGCCCAGTCCGATGTTAAACCACAAACTGCCAACCAAATAAAACTCACATACCAACGATCACTCTCTTGAATGGATAACATCAGCTTACGATACAAGAAGCTGATTGTAATAAAACTTACTATAAATATACTTTGAAGGCTCACTCTATCCCAATCAAGGAGAACCAGAGATAACACAATCCAGATAGCGATGTCATCTAGGCTTGCGTAACGCATAATCCGCTGGCCAATAGGCTCACGCAAGATTTTGAGCTTTTCCATCAACAAAATTAAAATGGGCAAAGCAGTTACTGCACATGCCATGCCCACACCAATAATAAACTGCCATATCATCCCCTTAGGGCCTATCCAATTAATATTAAATGTCATCAGCACGACAATTGCAGCAAGGCAACCCAATAACAGCGGAGAACCCAATGCCAATCCCGCAGTAATGCAGCTATCACGCCTATACAGCCAGGCTTTTTTCAAATCTAATTCGATACCAGCGATCCACACAAAAATCATAACCGCCCACCAGGCAATACCGTTGAGCGCTTGGAGTACCTGCGGATTAAATATAGACTTGTAGTGCTCTGGAAAAATTGCCCCTGAAACCCCCGGCCCAAGTAAAATGCCAACGCAAATTTGCACAACCACCAAAGGTGCCCAAAAATCAGTTTTCCCAAAACGCCAAATGAGATAGGGAACAGAGAAAATGATCACCATCACCATTAGAAAAAATTCCTGTGTATTCATAGTTTGTGTGTATCCTTTAGCTTATTTAGCTTTCTTCTGTTTATTCCAATTATCAAACAAGTGGTTAGATCCAGATTGGACATTGTTGCTCATTCTGCAAGAAAATGAAAGTGGCTGTAGTAGATCAGATTAAATCTGAGTCCAAAGTTTGAGTGCTTCTGTAGTCTCCTCGAATTTTTGATCCAAGACTTTCCAAATACAAACAACCCCATTTCAAACCAAGCGCCCTCAGAAATCTGCAAGAAATTACCGGTATTTTATTAATTTCTTGCAATCAAAACCATTGCACATGAAAAATATTATAATTTAAATCATATTGTTATGATTTATTCAGAGCTGACCACTGAATTTTCGTCATCTTTTGGAGAAGCACGAATTGACGTCGGTATTGCTGGAGGCGATCAATGCTCACCTCAAGACCCAGGGGCTGCTGGTTTCCAAAGGCACGATGGTAGATACCACGCTCATTCATGCGCCAAGTTCGACCAAGAATTTTGGCGATGCGGGCTACGCCAGCGATGAATACAAACGCGGATCACGGCAATTGGGAATACGCTGGTGCATATAAGATAAACGCAAGCCCGGACAGAATCTCTCGGAGAGTCAGAAGAAGCAACCGGAAGCATTCCTCGATCCGGGCGCGGGTGGAACATGTATTCCGGGTGATCAAGCGGCAGTTTGGATTCACCCGGACTCGCTACTGTGGGCTGATGAAGAATGCCGTTCAGGTGAACATGTTGATGGGCCTGGCCAACCTGTACCTGCTGCGCAGGCAGTTGATAACCGCTTGAGCGAAGACAAAGCCACCGAACTGTTCGGCTTGATGGAGAAATTCGCCGGTTACGGTTTCAATAAATCGCACGCCGCCGCTTACGCGCTGATCGCGTTCCAAACCGCTTACCTGAAAGCGCATTACCCGGCCGAATTCATGGCGGCATGTTTATCCGCGGACATGGACGACACCGATAAAGTGCAAATTTTCGTCGAGGACAGCATCGCCAACGGTTTGACGATTCTACCACCCGACATCAACTTGTCCGACTACCGTTTTGTTCCCGTGGACGGCAAAACCATCCGCTTTGGTGTCGGCGCAGTCAAAGGCACCGGAGAATCGGCAGTCAATTCGATCATCACGATACGCGGACAAACCGGCCCGTTCAGCGATTTATTCGATTTCTGCAACCGCGTCGACCGGCGCATCGCCAACCGCCGCGTGATGGAATCGCTAATCCGCGTCGGCGCGTTTGATACCATCAACACCAACCGTGCCAGCCTGATCGCTTCCGTCGGGGTGGCGATCGAATCCGCCGAACAGATGAGCCGGGCTGCCAGTCAGACCAATTTGTTCGGTGAAACCGGCGACCATTCGCATCTGCAAACACAACCGATCCAAACCGAAGCTTGGTCCGAGCGGGAAAAGTTGCACCAGGAAAAAATCGGCTTGGACTACTACTTCAGCGGCCATCCGTTCGATACCTACGCCGCGGAATTGAAACGCTTCGTCCGCACCCGGCTCGACCGGCTGAACCCCAGCCGCGAACCGCAACTAATCGCCGGTATCATCCACTCGGTGCGCGTGCAAATGACGCGCCGCGGCCGGATGTGTGTCATCAATCTGGACGATGGCAAGGCGCGTGTCGAACTGGTTGTTTTCAGAGAATTATTCCCTAATCCCCCCATTTTTAACAGGAGCATGCAGTAGAGAGTTTTAATTTAAAAGCTTCTGCCAACTTCATTGCTAGCGTGATACCTCCAAGTGCCATACTTGGACGTTCATTATTATAAATCCATAACCACTGTGTCGCAGTGAGTTGGGCCTCTTCAATGGTTGCAAATTCATTCATCTCCAGCCATTCATGCCGGACGGCCCTGTTATAGCGTTCCACGTAGGCATTTTGCTGTGGCTTTCCTGGCTGGATGTAATCGAGCTGGATACCTCGAGTTTCTGCCCAGCAACAAAGCGTGCCACTGATATTCTCCGGCCCGTTATCACAACGAATCTTCCTGGGTTTGCCGCGCCATTCGATAATCCGGTCCAGAGCGCGCGTAACGCGTTCTGATGGAAGCGATACGTCCACTTCGATTCCCAACCCTTCACGGTTGAAGTCATCCAGCACATTGAAGGTTCGAAAAGACCGGCCATTGGTGAGTTGATCAGCCATGAAGTCCATCGACCATGTGTCATTGGGCCGTTCTGGCACAGCTAGCGGCTCCGGTTTCTCCCGCTTTAATCGCTTGCGTGGCTTAATTCGTAAATTCAATTCCAGCTCACGGTAAATACGATACACACGTTTGTGATTCCATCCAAAACCCTTCACATTACGCAAATAAAGAAAGCATAAGCTGTAAGAATTACTAGCGTTGTTTACAGTATTTGGGAGAATACTGTAGATGAACATACACAAACGCACCCGATTAACTTTATTAGATCGTCAGGAAATCTGGCGGCTTTATCAAACCCGGCTGTGGAAGGTGGCGCATTTGGCGGAACGCTTTCATGTCAGCCGGCCAACGATTTATGATGTACTGAAACGCGCGAGACTGCAGGAATTTACGCCGCGTGACAGCACCAATCAGCGGTTCAAGACGTTGCAATACGGTCTTAAGCGCCTGGCTAAGGTCGAACAAGCCATCCAGGAACGGCTCAAGCGTGAAGCCAAACGCTATAACAAGTCTTACCCAGGTGAGCTTGTTCACTTTGATACCAAGCGGCTTTCCTTGTTGAAAGGGCAATCCGCCAATGAACCTCGCGAGTACCTGTTTGTGGCCATCGATGATTTTTCCAGGGAGCTGTATGCCGATATTTTTCCCGATAAAACTCAACACAGCGCAGCTCGCTTTCTCATAGACACTGTCATTGCCCAATGTCCGTATCAGATCGACTGCGCTTATTCCGATAACGGCAAGGAATTTAAAGGAACTGACGGCCATGCTTTCGGCAAAGCTTGCACACAACACGGTATCGGACAGAAGTTTACCCGCATCAATCGTCCGCAAACCAATGGCAAAGCCGAACGAGTCATCCGCACCCTGATGGATATGTGGCACAGCCAGATTTCCTTTAAAGACTGCGCCGATCGGCGCATTCTGCTTTCCCGTTTCATTAACTTCTACAATACCGTCAAACCTCATAAGAGTTTGAATAATGCTACCCCTTATGAAATACTTCACGCTTATTTCAATCAACCTCTCTGTAAACAACCCTGAGATTTCTTACACATAAGCCAAAGCCCCAACGCTTGTGACAAGTCGTCAGGCGTAGTAACCAATCGGCGATTTCTTCGTTCTCATCGTTGAGCGCCCTGGATAGAGGTGTAAATAATTTTGTGTAAATGGTCATATTGCAGGAAACTGTTTATATATTTTTGGAGCAAAAATGACCACACCCAAACCCCTGCCAGCCGGCTTAATTGATAGCCTGCTGGCCGATTACAAAAAGCCAGAAGATTTAATCGGTGAGCATGGTCTTCTCAAGCAACTCACCAAAGCGTTGGTTGAACGTGCCTTGCAAGCAGAAATGGCCGATCATCTTGGTCACGATAAGCACGAAACGGTAGTCAATGCCACTGGCAATACCAGAAATGGTAAAAGCCGTAAGACCCTGAAAGGTGAATTCGGTGAGTTACCCATCGAGATCCCCCGTGACCGTGAGGGCAGCTTCGAGCCTCTGATCATTTCCAAGCATCAGACCCGCTGGGCGGGCTTTGATGACAAGATCCTCTCGCTGTATGCCCGTGGCATGACAGTGCGTGAAATCCAACAGCACCTCACTGAAATGTATGGCACAGAAGTATCGCCTACGCTCATTTCTACGGTCACTGATGGCGTAATGGATGAAGTGAAGCAGTGGCAATCCCGGCCTCTCGATGCGGTGTATCCTGTGATCTATCTCGATTGTATCCATGCCAAAGTTCGTGACGCTGGTAGCGTTCGTACCAAAGCGATTTACCTGGCGATCGGCATTAACATGGAGGGCCATAAAGAAATACTGGGCTTATGGATTGCTCAGACCGAGGGTGCCAAGTTCTGGCTCAGCGTTGTCACTGAACTCAAAAATCGTGGCGTGCAAGATATCTTTATCGCCTGTGTCGATGGCTTAAAGGGCTTTCCCGAAGCGATTGAAACCATCTATCCACATGCCATTGTACAACTCTGTATCGTGCACATGGTTCGTAATAGTCTCAACTACGTCGGCTGGAATAAACGCAAGGAAGTAGCTGCTGATTTACGTTTGGTCTACAGCGCCGCCACGATTGATGAGGCTGAACACGCGTTAGCCGACTTTGAAGATAAATGGAACTATGCTTATCCACCGATCGCCCGATCTTGGCGCAATAACTGGCAACGCATCATTCCATTCTTCGACTACCCGCCTGAGATACGGCGCATCATTTATACCACCAATGCGATTGAGTCAGTCAATATGAGCCTACGCAAAGTCAGCAAAAACCGTGGATCGTTTCCCAACGATGAAGCTGTGATCAAATTGTTCTATTTGGCTCTCAGCAATATCGCCAAAAAATGGTCTATGCCACTAAGAGATTGGAAACCGGCACTAAACAGGTTTACTATTCAATTTAACGAAAGAATGCCTCGGCATTATTAACCACCGTTTACACAAAATCTAGGACACCCCCGCCGGACGATAACGATAGCAGGTCTCAGAAATGCCAAATGTTGTACAGGCCAAAACGATACTAACGGATTTATCCTGTACTGCCCATTGTGCCATTACTTTGCGCTGTGAGGGCTTTACCACTTTTTTCCAAGTGCCTCCTTCAATAGCTCATTCTGCATCTGGCTTTCCGCATACATCCGCTTTAACCGTTTGTTTTCCTCAACCATCGCCCTCATTTCAGATAGTAAGGCAGCATCCATCCCACCATACTTGCTGCGCCATTTATAAAAACTTGCAGTACTCATTCCATGTTCCCGGCATAAATCAGCCACAGGAATTCCTCCTTCAGCTTGCTTCAATATCTGCATGATCTGGCTTTCCGTAAATCGCTGCTTCTTCATCAGTAAAATTCCTCTTCGTCTAGGATAGAAAATTCTACTGCTTTGCTCGTTCAATTTTTGAGGGGATTACCATTCGACGCCAATCGCGCTTGGTTAAAAGAAGATCAACTATTGATCGCCGAAGCCAAAATCAGCAACCGCAACTACAACGGCGAAGATAGCGACGAACTCCGCATCACCGTCGAACAACTCTACGGCCTCGCCGGCATCCGCTCACGCTTCGCCAGACAACTTAAAATCCGCTGCGATGCTAGCACCATCGGACAAATCTCCAGCCTCAAAGCCTTACTGACACCTTTCACCTCTCAGGTGCAAAAAAACTATGCGAATTACTGCCCGGTTACAGTCGTCTATAGCAATGATTTGGCGAGCGGGGAACTGGAATTGGGGAATGACTGGCGGGTGTATTTACACGACGATTTGCTGGAATCGTTAAAATCGCATTTCAAGCTGGAGAATATTGAAATAATCTATTGAACGCTATGGATCGCTCCATTCATCCCAGGCGGGTTCAAGAATCAACCACGCAAACCCAGCGACCAAATATTCCGTTTCTCCTCTGTTCTTTCCATAACTTCCAAGCCACTACACTTTTAAGAGCGTTACTCCTTCGCAAAGGCCGATAGCGCGATTTTTGGAAGCTCAGTGAATAGGGAGGTGCATTTCAATTTTTGAGTTCTCTTGCTAAATATGGGATAACAAAAGAACTAATTATATTTCTACCAACGAAACCATAGAAATCCCATTTGAGTAGATCTCCCAAATAAAGCCCCTTTTTTCCCCGTTCTTTTGATATGTAGATCTTCTGCCATTTTTCTAGAGTTGTAAGAGCATAGTTCAAACCAGTTTCTTCGGTTAGTGAATAGCTTAACTGAGACCAGCAATAAATTTCTCGCCGAATTTCTTGAGCCTGAATAATGCAATTTGTTGCTTCCAGAATTTTCTGGATATGTTTTTTTATAAATTCTTGCTGAAACTCTACTGTTTCTTCGAGCTTTGAAAGTCTTTCCAGAGCTTTTACTTTATCTTCCATCCGGTATACGTTATTTCTTTCTTGATTAATCCATTCTTGTTCTGATGGCTTTAAGCTGGGTATAGCTTTATCAAGGGATTCAAATAGATCTTTAAATTCGATAGCCAGTTCTTTTCTCTGTTGACGATCATATTTAGCAGCATCGTTGTTCATGAGATCCCTAACATCTGCGGCAAGTGCAGGAAAAGGCAAAAAAAGAATAATTGCGAATATAATTAGATGTCTACACATATTATGTATATATAACTAAAGTTTCGGAATTTACAAAATCGGCAGGATGCGCTGATGCAAAGAGGCGCATCGATTTCATCGGTACCTGCGATTTTCTTTCACCTCTCCAACAACGGACTCATCGGATACTCCAGCGCTTCTTTCATCGCCACCAGCGACAGCACCGCTTCGCGGCCGTCGATGATGCGGTGATCATACGATAGCGCTAAATAATTCATCGGGCGGATGACGATTTGGCCGTTTTCGACGACTGCACGTTCCTTAGTGGCGTGGATGCCGAGAATGGCGCTTTGTGGCGGATTGATGATCGGGGTCGACAGCATCGAGCCGAAAACGCCGCCGTTGGTGATCGAGAAGGTCCCGCCGCTGAGTTCTTCAATGGTGAGTTTACCGTCTTGCGCGCGTTTGGCAAAGTCGGCGATTTGCAGTTCGATTTCCGCCAGCGACAATCTGTCCGCGTCACGGATAACCGGCACGACAAGCCCGCGCGGGCTGCCGACTGCGATGCCGATGTCGTAGTAATCGTGGTAGACAATTTCATTGCCTTCCACCGAGGCATTGACGATCGGGTATTTCTTTAATGCGGCAATCACCGCTTTGACGAAGAACGACATGAAGCCGAGTTTGACGCCGTGCTCCTTTTCAAACTCGGTTTTATAGCGCGTGCGCAGATCGATGATCGCCTGCATATTGACTTCGTTGAACGTGGTCAGAATCGCTGCGGTCGATTGTGACTCTACCAAACGCTCCGCAATGCGCTGGCGCAAGCGCGACATAGCCACCCGGCGTTCGGTGCGCGTTCCTGTTGCTGGTTTACCCGTTGCGGTGGATTCAATTCCAACTTTTGCAGCCACACCGGATTTACTAGCCATATATGCTTGCACATCCTCTTTGGTAATGCGCCCGCCGAGGCCGGTGCCCTTGATCGCCGACGTTTCCGTCGCTTTCAGATTATTTTCTTCCGCCAGTTTGCGTGCTGCCGGCATCAGCATCGGAATTGCGGTATCGACTGCTTCAACGCTTGATTTTTCTGCGTTCAGCGCAGCAGGGGCTTGCGCCTGCTGACTTGCAGCGGGAGCCGGTTTGACTTCATTCTCCGGTTGAACGGCCGCTTCGGTTTCAATCATCGCGATCACTTCGCCGCTGACGACGGTTGCGCCATCCCCTTTCAGCACTTTAGCCAATACACCGGCACTGGGTGCGGGCAGTTCCATCACGACTTTATCGGTTTCGATGTCGATCAGATTTTCCGACCGGTTGACGTAGTCTCCCGCTTTCTTGTGCCAGGAGATTAACGTAGCTTCCGCTACGGATTCGGATAATGCGGGAACTTTGACTTCAACTAGCATGGCGCCCTCGTGCTAAATTTTTTCTCGGAATGCTGCGACGATTAACTCATTCTGTGTAAATTTGTGTCTTGCCGTATAACCGACTGCCGGGGAAGCCGAAGATGCGCGCAACGCATAGCCCAGCACCTGATCCGGTTTCATATGGCGCAATAAATAGTGTTGAATGCGATGCCATGCGCCTTGATTACCCGGTTCTTCCTGACACCACACCACTTCCTTGGCGTTGCCGAAGCGATCAATCTCGGCTTGAAATTCCTCGTGCGGGAACGGGTAAAGCTGTTCCAAGCGGATAATGGCCATATTTGAGATTTGCTGCTCTTTGCGGTACGCCATCAGCTCGTAATAAATCTTCCCGCTGCACGCGATAATGCGTTTTACTTGATTGGAATCCAGATTTTCAGTTTCGGAAATAACCGGATAAAAATGTCCATGCGCCAGTTCGTCCAGACTGGACACCGATTCCTTATGGCGCAGCATGCTTTTCGGACTCATGATGATCAGCGGTTTGCGGATCGGGCGGATCATCTGCCGCCGCAGCACATGAAACATTTGCGCCGGGGTCGAAGGCACGCACACTTGAATATTGTAGTCCGCGCATAATTGCAAATACCGCTCCAGCCGCGCGGAAGAATGTTCCGGCCCTTGCCCTTCGTAACCGTGCGGCAGCATCATTACCAAGCCGCACAAGCGGCCCCATTTGGCTTCGCCCGAAGCAATGAACTGATCGATCACCACCTGCGCGCCATTGGCAAAATCGCCAAACTGCGCTTCCCAGATCACCAATTCGGTCGGTTGCGTGGTGGCGTAACCGTATTCAAAACCCAGCACTGCTTCTTCCGACAGCATCGAGTCGATGACGACAAAATCCGGTTGTTCGGGGTACAAATGGCGCAACGGCACATAAATCCGTTCGTTCTGATCGGCGGCTACCTGGTCATGCAATACCGCGTGGCGGTGAAAAAATGTGCCGCGGCCCGAATCCTGTCCCGACAATCTGACCGGATACCCTTCCTTCAACAAGGATGCGTAAGCCAGATTCTCCGCCATGCCCCAATCCAGCGGCAATTCACCATTGCCCATCGAGCGCCGGTCGGCAATGATTTTTTCCACCCGTGAATGCAGTTTGAAACCTTCGGGAATATCCGTCAGCCGCAATGCAAGCTGTTTCAGCGTTTGCAGCGCAACACCGGTTTTAACCTTCTTGTTCCATTTGCAGGGTTGGACAAAAGGCTCCCAATTGATGGCATATGGCGACTTATAGTCATAGCACACCGTCTTGTTTGGGTTGACGCCTTCATCCATCGCTTCGCGGTATGCTTGCGCCAGCTGATCCGCGTCTTCCGGTTTGATCACGCCTTCTCCAATCAGCTTATCGGCATAGCGTTTGCGTGTGCCGGGATGCTGATTGATGATTTGATACATGCGCGGTTGCGTCACCATCGGTTCATCTTGTTCATTGTGACCAAGGCGGCGGAAGCACACCATATCGATCACGACATCCTTATGAAAACGCATGCGGAAATCCAGCGCCAGTTCGGCTACCATCACCACCGCTTCGGGATCGTCACCATTGACGTGGAAAATCGGCGCTTCGATCATTTTGGCAACATCGGTGCAGTACAAGGTCGAACGGCTGTCGCGCGGATCGGATGTGGTGAAACCGATCTGATTATTGATGATGATATGCACCGTGCCGCCGGTGCCGTAACCGCGGGTTTGCGATAAATTCAGCGTTTCCATCACCACGCCTTGCCCGGCAAAAGCCGCGTCGCCGTGGATCAACACCGGCAGCACGCGGTCGCCCAATTTGTCGTTCAGCAGATGCTGGCGTGCGCGCACCGAACCCTCGACCACCGGATTGACAATCTCAAGGTGTGACGGATTGAACGCCAGCGCCAAGCGCACGATGCCATCGGCAGTTTTAATCGCGGATGAAAATCCTTGATGATATTTCACGTCGCCGGATGGTAACGCTTCCGGCTGCTTTCCTTCAAACTCGCGAAACAGATCGGCGGGCATTTTTCCCAGCGTGTTGACCAGTACATTGAGCCGGGCGCGATGCGCCATGCCCATGATGATCTGCTGCACACCGGTTTTACCCGCTCTATGAATCAGATTGTCCAGCAGCGGGATCAGACTTTCATTGCCTTCGCCGGAGAAGCGTTTTTGCCCGACATAGCGGGTGTGCAGATACTTTTCCAGCCCTTCTGCGGCATTCAGCCGCTCAAGAATATGGCGCTTATAATCCGCGGAATAATCCGGATTCGATCGTTGACCTTCCAGCCGCGCCTGAATCCAGCGTTTCTGCTCCACCGAAGAGATATACATGTATTCGGCGCCGACCGAACCGCAGTAGGTTTCCCGCAGAATCTGCAATATCTCGCGCAACGTGGCATGCTCGGGACCAACCAAAGAACCGGTGTTGAATACCTTATCCATATCGGATTCGATAAAGCCGTAATGCGCCGGATTCAGTTCGGGCACATCCGCTTGCTGTTTCAGTCCGAGCGGATCCAGCTTAGCCTGATTCAAACCCAGATAGCGGTGCATGTTGATCAGTTGCAGCACGGCAACTTGCTTGCGATCGTCCGTATCCGCGGCCACCGCTTCGGGTAATACGGTTTGTGTTTCTCTGCCGGAAGGTTTCGCGGTGGGAACGGCAGCCGTCGAACCACTCACTGGCGGTTGCGTTTGCCGGGTTGCGGCAGCTTCCGGTTGTTTCGCGAGCTGGTCAAAGTATTCACGCCAGGCGAGCGCGACCGAATTGGGATTATGCAGATACTCGTCATAAACCGCCTCGACAAACGCGGCATTCGCACCGGACAAGAGCGTATCATCCAACAACGGCTTGTTCATAAGGTCAGCGGCCTAAAATAAATGAACGGCTATTTTTTAATGTACGAACTGGGCACATCGCGCATCGTCGTGCCCGTATAAAGCTGACGCGGGCGCCCGATTTTATAATCCGGATCGGATACCATCTCGCTCCATTGCGCCACCCAGCCGACGGTGCGCGCCATCGCGAAAATCGCGGTAAACATGCTGGTCGGGATGCCCAATGCCCGCTGCACAATACCAGAATAAAAATCGACGTTCGGATAGAGCTTACGCGAAATGAAATAATCGTCTTCCAAAGCGATTTTTTCCAGTTGCAGCGCCAGTTTGAATAAGCGGTCGTTTTGCAACCCCAGCTCGTTCAACACTTCGTGGCAGGTTTCGCGCATCAGTTTCGCGCGCGGGTCCATGTTCTTATAAACCCGGTGACCGAAGCCCATGAGCCGGTAATTATCGTCTTTGTTTTTAGCGCGCCGGATGAACTCATCGATGCGCGACACATCACCAATCTCCTCCAGCATATGCAGGCAGGCTTCGTTCGCGCCACCATGCGCAGGGCCCCATAGGCAGGAAATACCCGCGGAAATACAGGCAAACGGATTAGCCCCGCTGGAACCCGCCAGACGAACGGTCGAGGTGGAAGCGTTCTGTTCATGATCGGCGTGCAAAATCAGAATCCGGTCCAAGGCGCGCACAATGACGGGGTTGGCCTCGTATTTTTCCGTCGGCACGGAAAACATCATGTGCAGGAAATTTTCCGCATAACTCAAGTTGTTTTGCGGATAAACATACGGCTGCCCAATATTGTATTTGTACGCCATTGCGGTAATCGTCGGCAATTTGGCGATTAAGCGGAATGCCGATTGTTCGCGGTGCGACGGATCGGAAATATTCAATGCGTCATGATAAAACGCCGACAGCGCACCGACCACGCCAACCATCACCGCCATCGGATGGGCGTCACGGCGGAATCCGCTATAAAACCGCACCAGTTGCTCGTGCAACATCGAATGGCTTTTGATCGCACCATCAAAGGTTTTTTTCTGCTCAGGTAACGGTAATTCGCCATGCAGCAATAAATAGCAAACATCGATGAAATCGCAATGCAACGCCAGCTGTTCGATCGGATAGCCGCGATACAGCAAAATGCCCTTGTCGCCATCGATGAAAGTAATCGTCGAGCTATTGCTCGCGGTTGACAAAAAACCGGGATCATAAGTAAACAAGCCACTCTGTGCGTGCAGCTTACGGATATCGATCACATCCGGGCCCATAGTTCCGGATAAAACCGGCAGCTCGATTGGCGCGCTGCCGTTATTCAGATTCAGAGTCGCTGTGCCTTTTTGTGCCATATGACTTCTCCACTTGTGTTGCGTATGATTTGATGAGTATGCACTGTTATCAGGTTCCAGAGCTGCCAGAATACCATCGGAAACCTAACTCTTTTGTAGTAATTCCAAAATTGCCTGCAAGTCACTATCGCGGTTGATTTGTTTTGCTGCGATCAAATCCCACAGGTCATTATCCGGTAAGGACAGTAATCGTTCAAATTGCTCTAGTCCTTGCTGATCCAATTGCGCGTAATGCTGATCCATAAAACGCTGCAAAATAATATCCAATTCGAGCAGGCCGCGCCGACAGCGCCAGCGGGCGCGTTCGAATTCCTTCATACCGTTCTTTTGACCATCATGTCCTTGATTTTGCCGATTGCCTCGGTAGGATTCAAGCCTTTAGGACAGGCATCGGCGCAATTCATGATGGAATGGCAGCGAAACAGCCGGTAAGGATCTTCCAGATTATCCAGCCGTTCAGCGGTCGCCTGATCACGGCTATCGGCCAGGAACCGGTACGCTTGAAGTAACCCCGCCGGGCCGACGAATTTATCCGGATTCCACCAGAACGACGGACAGGAAGTGGTGCAACACGCGCATAAGATGCACTCATAAACGCCGTCCAACGCCGCTCTTTCCTCCGGCGACTGCAACCGCTCCGTTTCGGGCGGCGGATCGTTGTTGATCAAATAAGGTTTGATCGAATGGTACTGTTGAAAGAATTGCGTCATATCCACGATCAGATCGCGAATCACCGGCAATCCGGGCAACGGCCGTATTTCCACCGGCTCTTTCAGGCTGCGGACCGGCGTGATGCACGCCAACCCATTGCGCCCGTTGATATTCATCGCATCCGAACCGCACACCCCTTCGCGGCAGGAACGGCGCAGACTCAAACTGTCATCGATCGACTTAATGCGCAGCAACGCATCCAGCAACATCTTATCGGTCGGCGCCAGCTGCACGTCGTAATCCTGCATGTAAGGTTTTTCATCTTTATCGGGATCGTAGCGGTAAATCGAAAACTTCATGGGCTGGCTCCGGATGGTTTGAATACGGCTTAAATCGATAGAAACAACTCAGAACACTGCAAAGTATACAGATTTGAAACCGGATTGACAGCGTTTGGTTGTAATTGTAAATCGTCAGGTAGATCAGAGAAACGCCGTTTGCCACCATCAATTCTGCAAACCGCGGTTAATTTCTTACACTTTAATCCTCTTTCAGACTATTCAGATCGAAGAGACTACTGCAAGATGTTATTCCGTGAATCCTGAATGTTGCAAGCTGATCCAAGCTGCTCACTATGGCGCAAATCCGCGAACCTGCCAAATCATTACCATTGCAATCAGCTCAATGGACCACCGTTGACCAATGATAAATATCACTATTGCTCCCAATCGCAACAGAAGTTTACCTGGATTAGCGATGATTATCATAGTACTAACGACGATGTGCATCACAGCAAGAATACTCAGCAGTAGCAAATAATTTGAATAGCCAATATGCCAGAATGATCTTTCAATCAAGATAGTGCTTAAGGTGTAAGAAATCTCAGGGTTGTTTACAGAGAGGTTGATTGAAATAAGCGTGAAGTATTTCATAAGGGGTAGCATTATTCAAACTCTTATGAGGTTTGACGGTATTGTAGAAGTTAATGAAACGGGAAAGCAGAACGCGCCGATCGGCGCAGTCTTTAAAGGAAATCTGGCTGTGCCACTATCCATCAGGGTGCGGATGACTCGTTCGGCTTTGCCGTTGGTTTGCGGACGATTGATGCGGGTAAACTTCTGTCCGATACCGTGTTGTGTGCAAGCTTTGCCGAAAGCATGGCCGTCAGTTCCTTTAAATTCCTTGCCGTTATCGGAATAAGCGCAGTCGATCTGATACGGACATTGGGCAATGACAGTGTCTATGAGAAAGCGAGCTGCGCTGTGTTGAGTTTTATCGGGAAAAATATCGGCATACAGCTCCCTGGAAAAATCATCGATGGCCACAAACAGGTACTCGCGAGGTTCATTGGCGGATTGCCCTTTCAACAAGGAAAGCCGCTTGGTATCAAAGTGAACAAGCTCACCTGGGTAAGACTTGTTATAGCGTTTGGCTTCACGCTTGAGCCGTTCCTGGATGGCTTGTTCGACCTTAGCCAGGCGCTTAAGACCGTATTGCAACGTCTTGAACCGCTGATTGGTGCTGTCACGCGGCGTAAATTCCTGCAGTCTCGCGCGTTTCAGTACATCATAAATCGTTGGCCGGCTGACATGAAAGCGTTCCGCCAAATGCGCCACCTTCCACAGCCGGGTTTGATAAAGCCGCCAGATTTCCTGACGATCTAATAAAGTTAATCGGGTGCGTTTGTGTATGTTCATCTACAGTATTCTCCCAAATACTGTAAACAACGCTAGTAATTCTTACAGGTTTTGCACCGCTTGGCATTGTTAACCCAGATGATGCAAGCTTATCCGGCTACTTACTTACCATTAACAACTTCAATATCTCTAAAGTTTTATTCATTTCTTCATAATTATTTTTTTGAGACTCAGAGGCTCGCTTTGTAAAAATCCAGTCAGCCATGCTATCAATTCTATCTTTATAAAACTGATGTAACGCTTTTACTGACACCCGTGGTATTGGAGGATCCAAAATCCACCATTCTTCTTGATCGCGAATTAACCGGAGTTTTACAACATCTTGTTTCAAATCATCAGCAATTATCTTTCTTCCAGGTAATCCACTACCCATACTTTTTGCTATCCGATCAAAAACAATGGTTACAACTGCGGTATTTTTTTCAACTAAAATATTTGTGATTTCAAATGATTTAACAACAAAAATTGGATCCGCTTCAAATGCAATAACTTTTCCAAGTAATTCAGGATCTTTTCTGCTCTCTTCTTTTCGTCGGCTTGTTGTATATTTTGCAATATCCATTCGCATATCTGGATCACCCTCGAATTCAGCGAGGCAAAATTTTTCCGCGACAATCCTTACAGCATCAACTTCAGTGAGAGATTTAGCCCAGATACTGTGATTGAATGATACATAGCATACAATAGCTAAGATTATGAATATTATATGCTTACTACTTAATATTATTGTTTGGTTTGTCATATCGATACCATGTTACTGCCCCCATTGATTTTTCCCACCAAATTATCTGAGCAGCACCAAATGGCACCCCTGGTCTGCGAGCAGACCAGGAATCATATCTAGCGCCTGCTTTAGGATCGAAAATTAATACATGACCATTCCATTGTCCTACGTCACCCGGCTGAGGCTTATTATCAGGAACAGGCTTAAAACGCAGGTTATCCGGAAACATTTTAGAATTTGAATATTCATAAGGATAACCTGCCTCCTCATAGATTTTCCAAATAGACCCAGAACAATCAGCTCTATCTCGACTTGACCTTGCACCACCATTCTCATAATAAGGTACTCCTGACCAAGTTCTAGCAACTTCAGTAATCCGTTGCCCTTCCTCAAACGAAATTAGTTCCAAACCCAGCAGATCAAAATTCAAAACTGGATTCCCACCCACATAGCCCCAGACATTGACTCCCCCCGCCAGTCCAATCGGATCGGGCGAGATGTATCTTCCAGTCTCTGGTTCATAATAGCGGAAGTGGTTGTAGTGTAGCCCGGTTTCCTTATCGAAGTACTGGCCAGGAAATCTTGGATGGTATTCAAATAATTGACCGTTACCATCCGGGTCTTCGTTGGGCAGATTGGCGCCGAAGGCGTGGGTGTTTTCCCAGCGCCAGACGATAGTGTTGTTTTGATTCACGATCACCCGCGGGGTATTGAGGTGGTCAGCGTGGATGTAATGCACCTGGATCTCACTGGTGGCGGCGGGTTTCGTGATTACCGCGACCGGAATATCGCCCAGCCACACGGTTTCCTGCCTGACCAGCCAATCATTGGTTGGTGTGGTTGTTGATGCGTTATCCCGGTACTCCCCGATCAATTGTCCGCTTGGATCGTAGAAGAACAGAAACTTCGGACTCAGCGGGCCGTTTTTGCTGATGCGTTGATCCAGGGCATTGTATTTGTAGGTGTGTGTCTTGGCGCTTTTGACCGTGGCTACGAGTTTTCCGGCGGCGTTCCAGGTGAAGGTGGCGATACCATCGCTCAACGGATAACCGGCAGCGTTGTAGGTATAGTTCCTCGCAACCGGTCCGACCACGTTTGTCAGGCGGTTGCTGGTTCCAGCGATGACGTAGGGATAAACCGTGCCGCCGAACTGCGCTTGGGTACGGTTGCTGTTGGCGTCATACCCCCACAGCTTGAAGCCGTTATTGTCCGACTGGCTGACCAAGCGGTCGAGCGCGTCGTAATCGTAGCTACGGTTGTAAAGCGGATTGGTATCAGTTGTCTGCGTGATGCGGCTGGCAGGATCGTAGGTCAGCGTGCGAGTGTCGTTGCCAACCGGATGGGTGCTGAGCCGTCCATCTAAGTCAAAGCTGCGCGTATACGCTTGGCCATTTCCCCATACCCAGCTCTTCGGTTCGCCGAAGGGATGATAAGTGATGTTATTCAATAGCACATTGCCATTGATACGGATCTCGTTCGGACGTCCGTCGGCACCATAGCTGGTGGTGATCTGCGTGCCAGATGGATACGTGGTCTGGTTTAAGCGGCCAAAGCTGTCGTATTGGTAACCCAGTGTGTGAATGTAATTGATGGTGTTACCTGTGCCGCTTGCAATCTTGGCGGTTTGTATTTTTGTGAGTAAACGGCCATGCTGATCGTAGCTGAAGCCAGTGGAACCAGATTCATCGGTCATGCCGGTTAATCGGCCAACACCATTGGCGCCTGCATCGTAACTCCAGATCAGCGCAATTGCCCCAGGCACACCGGGTATTGTGGCATGGTTGCGTTTGGTCGGGCGGTTTAAGGAATCCCAGGTATACGTATGTTTGACACCCCGCGCGTCGAGCACGGTTTTGAGATTACCGGCACTGTCATAGGTGTAGGTCGTAGTGCCGCGATCGGCGGAGATTTCTTGCGTCACTTCGCCAAAACCGTTGTAGCTATAAGTTGTGGCGATATCGCGCGGATCGGCTACCTGGGTGATCCGGTCCAGCGCATCGTGCATTTGCCGGGTCAAGCCGCTGGCCGGATCGGTGGTTTCCGTCAAACGGTTGAGCGCATCGAACTGGAAATTGACCGCGTGCTGCAGCGGGTTAGCGATTTGCTTGAGGTTACCTTGCGCATCGTATTGGTATTGCGTGATCTGACTTTGCGCGCCAATGTCTTTCCACAGTCGGCTTAGCGCATCGAATTCGCGTTGCTGGGTTCTGGTCAGGTTATTGAGCGGATCGAACAGCTCTTCGTTAGTGCGGTTGCCCATTGCATCGAGCGTGTATTGAATGCGGTTACCCGCGTTATCGGTAATACCAGTCAAACGATGCGCGGCATCGTAGCTATAACTGATGAAACTGCCGTCGGGGAAGGTGATTTTCTTGAGCTGTCCAGCACCGTCGTATTGGTAGACGGAAGTTTCCGTCCCAATCGCGCGGGTTAGCAATCGCTGGCGAGCGTCGTAAGTCAATACCGTGATCAAGCCGTTCGGATCGATGATTTCTTCCGGCTGACCGTGAGGGCTGTAACGTGTAATTTGCGTGACGTGACCGAGCGCATTGGCGATGCTGACAATCTGCCCGCGACAACCGAAGTGACTGCCGCTGCAGGCAGCATCCGGCAGGTAATAGTCTGTGGTGGTGATATCAGCGACATCGGTGCGTGGGCCATCTTCGACTTTTTGCAGGATCACGCCGGGAATGCTGGGGTGATAACTATAGCTGGTACTCGAAGTGCGCGTCGTATTGGTTGCAGTGTCTTTGATTTGATGTTGCGTGACATTGCCGTACATGTCGTAAACAAAGCTGGTTTCGCGCCCAGCCTCGGTGATTTTGAGCGGCAAGCGATAGTTGACATGCCACTCGGTGAGAATCTTGCGTTCGCTGCTGCTGGCTGCGGATGTATAACCCAGTAAATCGCCCGGGCAGTTGCTGGCACTGCTCACGCCTTCAACCCGTGCGATCTCCAGATTTCTGTTTAGGTCGTAGGCATAGCATGTCTTATTGCCATTGAAGTCCGCACGGCTGATCGCATTGCCGTTGGCATCGTAGCTGATGTGGCTAGAAGCAGCACTACAACCCGAACCCGCCGGTTGCGATTGACCGGTGCTTCTGGCCACGCCAAGAATCGTTTGGAAATTGTGCGTATATTGACTGCCCAGCGGATCGGTCACGAGTGTGTGGCTGCCGTCGGTGCTATAGCCGAGCACATAGCGCTCCACTCCACCCGCATGCTCGGTCACCACTGCGCGGCCTTGAGTGTCGTAGGTATAAGTGGCGAAACGCACGCCATTTTCATCGGTGATGCCGGTCAGCGCATTCGGTAGATTCGCGCCACTGGTATACGCCGGTTCATTGTAGTGATAGCGGCGAACTTTGCCGTCGGGGTAGATGACTGAAGTCAGGTTGCCGACGGAATCATAAGCGTACTGAAAAATACCGCCAGCCGGATCGGTCATTGTTTTGATGCGGCTGGAACCATCGTAAGTGAAACTGAGTACGCGACCGGTGTTGTCAGTTACTGTGGTTAGGCGGCCGTTGGCGTCGTAGAACAACGTTTGGGTACGACCGTTGTGGTTCGTAATCGATAGCAATCTTCCAGATGTGTCATAGGCTTCAATCAAGTCATCGACTGTAATAAATTGCCAGCCGCTGCCGGGAATTTCTAATAATCGATCTGTAATATCGTTATCGCTTATCCACTGACCACCGATGAACCTAAAAAATACTGTTTTGCCATCAGGACGTTCTGCAAAGGCTATAGGTATCGAATTAGTTGTTTGGTTAAATACGAGTTGAGAATTATAGCTATGCCGCCACTGTATACCAATATGACGATCAAGTGTATTTTGTGCACTGTTGTAATAACGTGTGAATTTAAGTAATTGGGAGTCATAATCGGATTCAAATACATACTTATTGCCGGTTCGAGTATGTATAGGATTACCCGCATAAAGCGGGCAGCTATTTGAATCATAACCAAGATTTTTTATTAGGGCCTGTTAACACAATCTGATTGCTTCGACGATGAGAGCGAAGTGGATAAAGGAGATGAAGACGACATCGAGCTTATCGAACCTGGAGAAGATGCGGCGAAATCCCTTGAGCCTTCTGAACAATCGTTCGATCTCGTTGCGTTTTTTGTACATGGCACGGTTGTATTCCCAGGGTGACAAGCGATTTGCTTTGGGCGGAACAACCGGGATGTAACCCAAATCTAGTGCCAGTTGCCGGGTTTGGTCGCCCTCATAAGCACGATCCATCAGCAGGTAGGTGGGCGTATTGACGGGACCGAGGGAAAGCAAAAGCTGCCTGCCCTCTGGCGCATCGTGGGCGTGACCGGGCGAGAGGGCAAAGCTTATGGTTGTTCTGGAATCTGCGGCAACCAGATGAATTTTGGTGGTCCATCCACCTCGAGATTTTCCGATGGATTGGGGGCCGTTTTTTTTAACGCACCCGTACCGTCGGGATGGACTTTGATGCTGGTGCTGTCCAGCGAAACAGTTTCAATACGGATACGGATGATTTGCTGATGCTGAAGTTGCCCAAATACATGGCTCAGTACACCACTCTTTGCCCAGCGATTCATGCGGGTATAGATGGTATGCCAGTTGCCGAATCGCTTGGGCAGTCCTCGCCACTTGCAGCCATGCTCGGCAACGTAAAGAATGGCATTGAGAACTTGCAGATTGGAATGGCTGACGTTGCCACGCTGACGCGGCAGGCAGTGCTCGATCTGTTGATATTGAGTTTCGGTGATTTCCATCACCAAATTATATCAAATAGCGTTAACAGGCCCTAGATTGATATTCGCAGTATTCTGTTCACAATTGTACGCCGCTACTCCAGCAACTGGCATTCCACCATAAGAACAGACATACCATGGCCACATCGCTTGTGTAGCAGTAAAAGTCCAAGGTATACCAAGGTTGAGACCAGATACTGTGCACGTAACATTCTGTTGTGCATATATTATCTCCTGAGAACAAGAAACAGATGTTGCGTTGTAATATGTTGCAATTGTGATAGGACATGTAGATTTAATAGAGGCAAAAGGAGTTCCTCCGAGCATGCAACCAACAAGCTTTGCAGGATAAGAAATTATTTCAGCTTTAACTGAGAAAGATTGGAATCCTAAAGATATAAGTATTAGAGCAAAGGTTGTTAATAAATTAGGTATATTTTTCCTTTTGTTGCCAATAAAATTCCCTGTCATTACTACCTCCCAACACTGGTTGATTGGCTTTGGCTAAAGCTAAAGAAACTGCAGTCGCACCCTATGCACTGGTGAAAACAGTGCGATCATTATTACATTGCAAAAACTTGAAAGATAACTATATTATCTCTTTAAAAATCGGAATTTTATTGTCAATTCTTCAAACTAATACTATAAATAACAGCCCGATTACCACCCATTTCTTGATTAACTACCCAAGATTGGCTCTGAGTGATGAATCGGCGAGAGATATAGCAAACCGAGTCTGCACATAATGCGAGACCTTTACAAAACCCAATTTCCAAGAAAACTTAATTAGGGCCTGTTAACACAATCTGATTGCTTCGACGATGAGAGCGAAATGGATAAAGGAGATGAAGACGACATCGAGCTTATCGAACCTGGAGAAGATGCGGCGAAATCCCTTGAGCCTTCTGAACAATCGTTCGATCTCGTTGCGTTTTTTGTACATGGCACGGTTGTATTCCCAGGGTGACAAGCGATTTGCTTTGGGCGGAACAACCGGGATGTAACCCAAATCTAGTGCCAGTTGCCGGGTTTGGTCGCCCTCATAAGCACGATCCATCAGCAGGTAGGTGGGCGTATTGACGGGACCGAGGGAAAGCAAAAGCTGCCTGCCCTCTGGCGCATCGTGGGCGTGACCGGGCGAGAGGGCAAAGCCTATGGTTGTTCTGGAATCTGCGGCAACCAGATGAATTTTGGTGGTCCATCCACCTCGAGATTTTCCGATGGATTGGGGGCCGTTTTTTTTAACGCACCCGTACCGTCGGGATGGACTTTGATGCTGGTGCTGTCCAGCGAAACAGTTTCAATACGGATACGGATGATTTGCTGATGCTGAAGTTGCCCAAATACATGGCTCAGTACACCACTCTTTGCCCAGCGATTCATGCGGGTATAGATGGTATGCCAGTTGCCGAATCGCTTGGGCAGTCCTCGCCACTTGCAGCCATGCTCGGCAACGTAAAGAATGGCATTGAGAACTTGCAGATTGGAATGGCTGACGTTGCCACGCTGACGCGGCAGGCAGTGCTCGATCTGTTGATATTGAGTTTCGGTGATTTCCATCACCAAATTATATCAAATAGCGTTAACAGGCCCTAAATTAGCTGTAAGAATTACTAGCGTTGTTTACAGTATTTGGGAGAATACTGTAGATGAACATACACAAACGCACCCGATTAACTTTATTAGATCGTCAGGAAATCTGGCGGCTTTATCAAACCCGGCTGTGGAAGGTGGCGCATTTGGCGGAACGCTTTCATGTCAGCCGGCCAACGATTTATGATGTACTGAAACGCGCGAGACTGCAGGAATTTACGCCGCGTGACAGTACCAATCAGCGGTTCAAGACGTTGCAATACGGTCTTAAGCGCCTGGCTAAGGTCGAACAAGCCATCCAGGAACGGCTCAAGCGTGAAGCCAAACGCTATAACAAGTCTTACCCAGGCGAGCTTGTTCACTTTGATACCAAGCGGCTTTCCTTGTTGAAAGGGCAATCCGCCAATGAACCTCGCGAGTACCTGTTTGTGGCCATCGATGATTTTTCCAGGGGGGGGTGTCCTAGATTTTGTGTAAACGGCGGTTAATAATGCCGAGGCATTCTTTCGTTAAATTGAATAGTAAACCTGTTTAGTGCCGGTTTCCAATCTCTTAGTGGCATAGACCATTTTTTGGCGATATTGCTGAGAGCCAAATAGAACAATTTGATCACAGCTTCATCGTTGGGAAACGATCCACGGTTTTTGCTGACTTTGCGTAGGCTCATATTGACTGACTCAATCGCATTGGTGGTGTAAATAATGCGCCGTATCTCAGGCGGGTAGTCGAAGAATGGAATGATGCGTTGCCAGTTATTGCGCCAAGATCGGGCGATCGGTGGATAAGCATAGTTCCATTTATCTTCAAAGTCGGCTAACGCGTGTTCAGCCTCATCAATCGTGGCGGCGCTGTAGACCAAACGTAAATCAGCAGCTACTTCCTTGCGTTTATTCCAGCCGACGTAGTTGAGACTATTACGAACCATGTGCACGATACAGAGTTGTACAATGGCATGTGGATAGATGGTTTCAATCGCTTCGGGAAAGCCCTTTAAGCCATCGACACAGGCGATAAAGATATCTTGCACGCCACGATTTTTGAGTTCAGTGACAACGCTGAGCCAGAACTTGGCACCCTCGGTCTGAGCAATCCATAAGCCCAGTATTTCTTTATGGCCCTCCATGTTAATGCCGATCGCCAGGTAAATCGCTTTGGTACGAACGCTACCAGCGTCACGAACTTTGGCATGGATACAATCGAGATAGATCACAGGATACACCGCATCGAGAGGCCGGGATTGCCACTGCTTCACTTCATCCATTACGCCATCAGTGACCGTAGAAATGAGCGTAGGCGATACTTCTGTGCCATACATTTCAGTGAGGTGCTGTTGGATTTCACGCACTGTCATGCCACGGGCATACAGCGAGAGGATCTTGTCATCAAAGCCCGCCCAGCGGGTCTGATGCTTGGAAATGATCAGAGGCTCGAAGCTGCCCTCACGGTCACGGGGGATCTCGATGGGTAACTCACCGAATTCACCTTTCAGGGTCTTACGGCTTTTACCATTTCTGGTATTGCCAGTGGCATTGACTACCGTTTCGTGCTTATCGTGACCAAGATGATCGGCCATTTCTGCTTGCAAGGCACGTTCAACCAACGCTTTGGTGAGTTGCTTGAGAAGACCATGCTCACCGATTAAATCTTCTGGCTTTTTGTAATCGGCCAGCAGGCTATCAATTAAGCCGGCTGGCAGGGGTTTGGGTGTGGTCATTTTTGCTCCAAAAATATATAAACAGTTTCCTGCAATATGACCATTTACACAAAATTATTTACACCTCCAGTAAGTTAGAATATTTTTTCGAAACTTCATCGAAACCAGAAAAATTAGAAACCTCCTCGGCTTTTCCTCTAGCTTCCTTCCGAATAACCTTTTATCTTTCCGAGTAATCTTTTCAATCTGCCATCAAACCCTAAAGCAGCAAGCAGAAAATGACCGCACGCCATTGACCGGGTAAGTTTCACCGGCAACGATTTGAAAGGACGACACATCCAATCGGGCATCCTGAACCGGCAAGGTATCGACCGCCAGCAATTCGCTCGCGATATCCGCAGGTTTCAAATCACAGCGGACGCCGCGGATCAAGCCGATCAGCTTCAACGCATCCACACCGTAAGACTCCAGACTTAATGACTCAAAATAGACTTTTATTCCCTTTGAATCGATCTGGCAGAAATGATCGTTCAGGCGGCACATCATTCGCACCTCGCTTTCATACTGCCAGCTTGAGAATTTGATCGAGATTAATTGGGTTAAATCGGATTCGGTAAAACCGCCGCGCTGCCATGCAGCGTCGACATCCAGCTTGACGTGCTCCGGTTGATAACTGACGCGGATCGCCATATCATCCGGAATTTCAAATACCAACGCAACACCGCGATGACCATCGGCATAATGACTCCATAGCACGGGATCTCGATAGTGTTCTGTAAGACAAATGACGCCGTAGCCCTCATTCATTTGATTTCTGAAGGCTTCCAGCTTGGGCTGTGTATCGCTACCGGAAAAATCGGCAGCACACAATTGAAACGGATCGCTCAGTTCATTGATGCGTGCAATTTTCAACCGGCGGTCACGCAGGGCTCTTAGGGCGAATTCGGAGGAAGTAAAGTGATAAATAATCATGAGCAAATTACCTGCAACCAGCAAGCATTGATAAACAAAGTGCATTGCACCTCACTTTGCTGATATTCAAGCTTGCATAATCGTTATCCCTTCGCACCCACATGTTTTAACAGTGATTCTTCTATTTGCAGCAACCGTAATACGGGATTTTTCAGTTCCTCAGTTTTCGTCCTTGCAAATTTACGAAGCTCATTGAAACAATCAAGAAATCTCTCGTTAATGACAAATTCGATATCAAAACCATACTTAGCTTTAATATTTGCTCGAATTTTCGCAATATCCTTTTCTTGGCTGTATTTTGAGTTCTCTCTCGAGCCCTTAATTATTGGGCTCCATAACATGATATGTCGCTCATAATGGGGAAAATACTTATTGGCATACTCAATATCGCGCGAAAACTTCTCAGTTAGTTTCTGCGCATTATTTGGCCGCCTATCTTTTACATACCTGAGTCCTGTCGCGAGGTGAATAGCAACCTCACAAATATATACCTTACGTTCTTTCAGATTAATTCCCACAACATCAATTTCACCTTGAACATCGGGAGTGTAAAGATTCTTCTGAATAAAATCGCAACCTTTAATGTGCTCCAAATATGAAGCTACTAATTCTTCACCAATATTCAAAACTCGATCCTTGATTCCTTGTACAATCAACAGCATCAGCTCTCATGTTGATACTTTTATTCTTTCTTTCGAATAGATAAAAACTTATCAACAAAACTGTTCCATTCACGGCTTAGAACTATTGGAATTTCACTCTATAAAACCACTCTGCACTGCGCATCAATATAACCTTTCACCGCCTGCGCATCCGCATCCTTAACCACAAACCGTTGCGGCAAGCTCTCCAGATTCTCGAACCCGGCCGGCCGTTCCGTTTCTTGGCCAATGGCTTCCTGGATACTTTCGGCGAATTTCGCCGGCAATGCGGTTTCGAGGCAAATCAGCGGCACGCCGGTTTCGCGGTGTGCTTGGCCGACTTTGAGGCCGTCGGCGGTGTGCGTGTCGACCAGCACCTGATAGCGTTGATAAATGTCGCGTATCGTGGCAATTCGAGCGGCATGGTTGCTGCTGCCGGAGACGAAGCCGTAGTCCTGGATTTTGGCGAATAGCGGCGTTTGCGACAAATCGAAAGGTTTGCCTTGATCAACTGCTGACCACAATTCCCTGACCTGTTGCGCGTTGCGTCCGGTCAGGTCGAAGATAAAGCGCTCAAAGTTGGAGGCTTTAGAAATATCCATCGACGGGCTGCTGGTATGCTGGGTTTCGATGGTGGCACGCGGACGGTAGACACCAGTGCGGAAAAATTCATCGAGCACGTCGTTTTCGTTGGTAGCCAAGATCAAATGTTTTATCGGCAATCCCATCATCCGGGCGACATGTCCGGCGCAGATGTTGCCGAAATTGCCGGACGGCACGGCGAACGATACTTGCTCGTCGTTGCTTTTGGTCGCGGCGAAATAGCCTTTGAAGTAGTACACCACTTGCGCGACGATGCGCGCCCAGTTGATCGAGTTGACCGTGCCGATGCGGTGCGCTTCCTTGTAAGCATGATCGTTGCTGACCGCTTTGACGATGTCCTGGCAATCGTCGAACACGCCGCGGATGGCGATGTTGAAAATATTCTTGTCTTGCAGCGAGAACATTTGCGCGGTTTGGAAGCGGCTCATTTTGCCGAGCGGCGACAACATGAACACGCGAATGCCGCGCTTGCCACGCATCGCATATTCGGCGCTGGAACCGGTATCACCCGAAGTCGCGCCGAGAATGTTCAATTCATCGCCGGTTTTGGCCAATTGATATTGAAACAAATTGCCGAGCAATTGCATCGCGATGTCTTTGAACGCCAGGGTTGGCCCGTTGGACAATCCCAAAATATACAGACCCGGTTCCAGTGTTTTCAGCGGTGTGATATCCGGGGTACCGAACACTTCGGCGGTGTAAGTTTGATGGATGATGCTGCGCAAATCGTCCGCCGGAATGTCGTCGACGAAGCGCGATAGGATCTCGAACGCGAGCGCCGGATAACTTAAATTCCGCCAAGCCGCCAGTTCCGCTGCCGTGATTCTGGGGTAAGTTTCCGGAATGGCCAGTCCGCCGTCCGGCGACAGACCGCTCAACAGGATTTCAGAGAAAGTTTTGGGCGGCATACCGCCGCGGGTAGAAATATAACGCATGGCTGGTTTCTTCAGGTTATGCAACAGCGAGAGACCGGGAGCACAGCAGACGCCCGCAGAGCAGTCCGCTTTCTCCGGACCGGCCATCGCTTTAGTTGTTCAGTTCTTCAATACGCAGGCGGAATACTTTGCCGCTGACCACCGGCAGCGCTTCAATGCGGGCAATCGCCGCGTTGATGTTTTTCTCCACCGTCAAATGCGTCAGCATGATGACACTGACTTGTTCGGATTCGTCGCTCGCTTCTTTTTGCAGCAAGGCACTGATGGAAATATTATTGTCTGCGACAATGCGGGTGATTTCCGCCATCACACCGGGTTTATCGATGACTTGTATGCGCAAGTAATACGAGGTTTCCACTTCTTCCATCGGAATCACCGGCGTATCGGACAGCAAATCGGGCTGGAATGATAACGGCGGCACGCGATGCATCGGATCGGCGGTATGCAGACGCGTCACATCGACCAGATCGGCGATGACCGAGCTGGCGGTTGGTTCCGCACCGGCACCGGCGCCGTAGTAAAGCGTAGCACCGACGGCATCACCCTTGACCACGATGGCGTTCATCACACCTTCGACATTGGCAATCAAGCGCCGTACCGGAATGAGTGTGGGATGCACGCGCAATTCGATACCTTTTTCCACCCGTTTGGTAATCCCGAGCAACTTGATGCGGTAACCGAGTTGTTCGGCATAACGAATATCTTCACCGGTCAACTTGGTAATGCCTTCGGTATACACTTTGCTGAATTGCACCGGAATGCCAAAAGCAATCGCCGACATCAGGGTGATCTTATGCGCGGCATCAATGCCTTCGATATCGTACGTCGGATCGGCTTCGGCATACCCCAGCTTTTGCGCTTCCGCTAACACTTGCTCAAAGGACAATCCTTTCTCACGCATTTCCGACAAAATAAAATTCGAAGTGCCGTTGATAATCCCGGCAATCCAGGTAATGCGGTTGGCCGTTAAGCCTTCGCGCAATGCTTTAATGATCGGGATACCACCAGCTACCGCGGCTTCAAATGCGATGATCACACCCTTAGCACGCGCGGCTGCAAATATTTCCGTACCATGGTTGGCCAGCAGTGCTTTATTCGCTGTTACGACATGTTTGCCGTGCGCCAGTGCTTCCAGGATCAAGTCCTTAGCGATGGTTTGTCCACCGATCAGTTCGACGACAATATCGATGTCGGGATTGGTCGTGATCTCATGCGCATCACCAGTGACAATCACATTGCTATCCGCCAGTGCGCGCGCTTTTTCCAGATCCTTATCAGCGATCATGGTGACGATAATTTCACGGCCCGCGCGGCGGGCAATTTCTTCGCGGTTACGTTTCAAAACAGTGTAGGTGCCGCCACCGACAGTGCCAATTCCTAATAAGCCAATATGGATGGGTTTCATAGCATTTATCAATATAAAAAACAGTGTGTGATTGTAGTACTTACCGGATGACAGGAACCGGAAAGCGAGAAAAAATTACTTGAGAGCTTCTTGATTATGTTCCATACCGTTTGCGGTAGCGTTGCAGAAAATGGGCAATGCGTCCCATCGCTTCGGTCAAATCGTCGACATTAGGCAGAAATACCACGCGAAAATGATCCGGACGCTTCCAGTTAAAACCGGTGCCTTGAACCAATAAAACCTTCTCTTCCAATAACAGATCCAGCGCAAATTTCTGGTCATCCTCGATCGGATAGATTTCCGGATCCAGACGCGGAAACAAATACAGCGCAGCCTGCGGTTTAAAGCAACTCACACCGGGAATTTCCGTCAACAAATTCCAAGCAACATCGCGTTGCCGCATCAAGCGGCCGGTCGGTAATGTCAGATCATAAATACTTTGATAACCGCCCAACGCGGTCTGAATGCCGAATTGCGACGGTACATTGGCGCATAACCGCATCGAAGCCAACATATTAAGCCCGGCGATATAATCGCGCGCATGACTCTTCTCACCCGAAACCACCGCCCAGCCGGAACGAAATCCGGCGGCGCGGTAATTTTTTGACAGGCCATTGAATGTCACAAACAAGACATCGTCGGCCAATGAAGCAATCGAAGTATGCTCGGCATGCTCGTATAAGATTTTGTCGTAAATCTCGTCGGCATAAATGATTAATTGATGCTGACGGGCAATTTCAATGATCTCCAGCAGCAGTTCCTTGGGATATAGCGCACCGGTTGGATTGTTCGGATTGATGATGACAATGGCGCGAGTCCTGGAACTGATTTTTGCGCGGATATCGTCCAGATCCGGCAACCAGCCTGATGCTTCGTCACACAGATAATGTTTGGCAATACCGCCCGACAGAACTACCGCGGCAGTCCATAATGGATAATCCGGCATCGGAATCAGCACTTCATCGCCATTATCCAGCAGTGCTTGCATCGTCAACACAACCAGCTCGGATACACCGTTGCCGATAAAGATGTCGTCCAATTGCACATTGGGAATTTGCTTTTCCTGGGTGTAATGCATGATCGCCTTGCGCGCGGCGAACAATCCTTTGGAATCGCAATAGCCGGAAGCATCTGATAAATTCCGGATGACATCTTGCAGAATTTCTTCGGGTACATCGAAACCGAACGTAGCAGGATTGCCAATATTCAGCTTGATAATGTGATGCCCTTCTTCTTCCATTTGCCGCGCCCGTTCAAGCACAGGGCCGCGAATGTCATAACAGACATTGGTTAATTTACTGGATTTTAAAATTGGACGCATGATAAGCAACGGAATCTATTGAGATGGAATAAGAAACCAAACCCCAAACCTTGCAATACTGAAATTTTCCGATTAAATTGACCCCAGCATTATATATGTTATCCTCGCACTTCCGTGCTGGAAATACGCTATGCCTCTCGTGCGAATTTAGTTTCCTGTCATTTATTACCTGGAAGAAACAGCGCATGAATCCCGGAATCTGTACTATTTCTCTTTGTTGGCTACGGGAGTCATAAACAAAGCTGGAATTGGTCTACTGGCATGATGCCGGTGCATTGTTTTCTTATGTAATCCATTGGAATCTGCCGTCAAGGCATTCGCATCGGAATATTTAGAAACATAGGGCTGCGTAAATAGCGGATCTTCGGCCTTCTTGGCACGTCGGGTATGTTGGGCGGTTATTTCTTTACCAAAGTGAACAACTTTTTCATCACTTTTCACCCATGAATTGGGTTTCTTATTTTGCTTGGATGATCCACCATGCTTGGATCTCTGCTCACCGGTCATTACTTTTTTATTGGCATCGCGAATCTGCGGTTCTTTTGATTCAAATCCTTCGATTTGTTCTGTATTAATTTTGATTCCCAATAATTTCTCGATATCAGCCAGTGCATTATTTTCTTCCTTGCTGGTTAACGAAATGGCAAATCCTTTTGTTCCGGCACGCCCTGTTCTACCAATGCGATGCACGTAATCTTCGGGATTATTGGGTAACTCAAAATTAATCACATGAGATAATTCGTCGATATCAAGACCCCGTGCAGCAACGTCGGTCGCAACCAGTACACGAATCAAACCTTGTTTAAAATTATCCAATGCTTTGGTACGCTGCAGCTGATTTCGATCGCCATGTATCGCTTCGCTTGATATATCGTGCTTGTTGAGCCGCTGCGCTAAACGATCCGCGCCTTGTTTGGTTCGTGTAAATACCAACACTTGTTGCAAATCTTTTTGTTTAATCAGCTGAATCAGTAATTCTTGCTTTCGAGTGGCATCAACCGGATAAACGACATGAGTTATTAATTCACTCACTGAATTTTGTTTGGCCACTTCGATCAGTACCGGGTTTCGTAATATCTTACCTGCAAGTTTTTTGATATCTTCCGAGAAGGTCGCTGAAAACATCAAGTTTTGACGCTGTTCAGGAAGTAACTGAATAATTTGTTTGATATCGGGCATGAATCCCATATCCAGCATTCGATCAGCCTCATCCAAAACCAATATCTCAACTTTTGTCAGCGTTAAAGTTTTTTGCTGAATATGATCCAGCAATCGTCCCGGTGTTGCTACTAAAATCTCTATGCCAGAACGAACAATATCGATTTGAGAATCGATATTTACCCCGCCATAAATAACCGTCGATCTGAGTGCCAAGTGCTTTCCGTATGTTTTGACACTATCATGCACTTGCACAGCAAGTTCTCGCGTTGGAACTAAAATTAATGCACGGATGGGGTGCCTAGCGGGTGACATGCTGGTGTTTGCATGAATCTCCAGCCTTTGCAACATGGGAAGGGTAAAGCTCGCCGTTTTGCCGGTACCCGTTTGAGCCCCTCCCATCACATCTTTTTTTTCTAAAATAACTGGTATTGCTTGTTCTTGTATCGGTGTCGGATTGATATATCCCTGATCAGAGATAGCGCGCAATAATTCGGCAGATAAACCGAGTTGCTCGAATGACATATTTACTGCTCCTGAAAATTTCCTGATTTATTTGCTATATTCATAATTCATCATTGAAGTTTTCGAGAAAAAAAGATTCATTATTTTAATGATAGTTATACGATTCCAACAAACAAAAGAACCCGCACAAGTTATTTTGTGCGGGTTCTCTTCTAGTTACATCATTAGCCTTATTCAGAATTTCAAAACACTCTGAAAAGTAAATAAAAACTGAGCGTAAAAAGTTAAATTACTCTTCATCCTCATCTTCATCATCACTCTGGGCTTCTGTGCTGCCAGCTGATCCTCCAGCCGCTCCTTCACCCTCGTCTTCTTCCTCGTCTTCGTCTTCTCCACTACCGCCTTCATCTTCTTCCTTCACCAAAACCAGCTTGCCAGCTTTCAAGCTCGCATTCAGGTCGGTCTTCGGTACTTCTTCATGTACCAGGTTCTGATGGCAGTCTATACACGTCGCACCTTCCGTCTTCATCTTCTTGTGCGCTTCTTGGGCGTCAGCTCCCGGTGGATTCGGGTTCTTATGGCAGTCACGGCAGGTGATGCTGTCCCATTTCTTCAGGTTCATCCGCGCATCGTGCGCCATGATCAAGCGGCGTTCGTTAAATTTCTCCAGCGTCGAGTAGTCATTCATCAGTTCCAGATACAGTTCTCTCGCGCCATCCACTGCGTGGCTATACACCGCTAAATGAAAGTTCTTGAAGCCTTGCGGTATATGACAATCTTTACAGCTGGGATTGACACCCAACGCACCATAGTGCGTCGATTGTCTTAATTCCGTTTGCGTATAGGTCATCGAGTGGCAGCTGGTGCAGAATTCTTCGGTCGAGAGTGCTGCTTCCCCGCCAAATACGACCGCTACCAGTACGATGCCCAGCAGACCACCTGTCAGCAGCGTGCCTATCGCTCCTTTTTGTATGCCTGTCATTACTCTTTTCCTTTATCTTTTTTGTCCCCTGTCTTTTCCTTTGCGCTGGCTTGGAATTCGTCATGGTACTTGAATTTTGGCTCGCCTACGAAAGTGCCGTCCAGTTTGTAATGCTCGTGCATTGCTTTGACGTCTTTGACCATCTTGTCAAAGTCAAAGGTGTATTTAGGGTCTACTGCAGGGGTGAATGGGGTGTAAGGGGCTTTCGCGCCTTTCCAGGGTGAGCCTTCGTAGTTCAAATGGCAAGCTGCGCAGGCTTCTTCAAAGTGGAAGTCTTGGCCTTTGTCAGCAACCACTTTACGTTGTGTGGTGGTGCCTTTGCTTTCAAATGCTTGTCCTGCCTTGCGGTGGTCGCCACGGTAGTTCTTACCAGGTCCGTGGCACGATTCACAACCTACTGCCGCTAGGGGCTTCTTCGCTGCTTCTATGGTATAGCCGCCTTTCTTGCCGAAGCCGTCTACGTGACAGCCTACGCAGTCTTTGTCTTGGGTGTAGTCTTTTTCCGGATCCAGTTTGGCTTTAACTTTGGCTTCTTTGCGTGCGCCAGGTTTCAGCGATTCCATCGCTTTGGCGTGCGCGGTGTCTTTCCATGCTTTGGCTTGCGATTTGTGGCAGGAGCTGCATTTCGCGCGTCCTTCAAAAGTGTCCGCTATCGCTGCGCCTGAGAAAAATGCGGCTGCTGCCAGAACAGCCAGTAGATAGGTTATTGGGTGTTTCATCCTTCCTCCTTTATGCTTTTTTAATTCAAGTTTTTGATGGCTCGTATTGTACGCTATCGCCGCTTTGTGTAAATGGCTATTTCGCTGGCGTTTCCGTTTACGGTAGCCGGTATACCCAGTAGCCGCCTTGTTGATAGATCAGTTGCGCTACGTCCAGTTCGGTCGGGGCTTTTTTGTCTACAAACGGTAACATCCTCGCCAGTAGGGTTTGGCTGCTCTTTTCGTCACTCAGGAAGAATACTCTGATTTCTTCGTCCGCGACCGATTGCAGGGTGTAGGTGTCAAAGTCGTTTTCCTTCAGTTGCACTTTCATCTGGTTGATCATGCCGTGCATGTTGCCGGTCATCGGGAAGTTCTGAAACGCTACGCCGATTCTGTCGGGGTGCATGAGTCCTGCTTTATACAGGTCGGTGACATGTACGATGACATAGGTTTCCCGGTCTGAGCCTATCAGTTCCCGCAGTTGCTTGACGCCTTCTTCCGCAGGGGCCGTCAGGGCTTCGCTGAAACGTTTGAATTGCTCCCGTTCTTTTTGACTGGCTTTGCTTCCCCAGAATTGTTTTTCATAGGCTTGGATGGCTTCGCTTTGTTCCAACCAGGGGACCGGTATCATCAGCGGTTCGTTCAGGTGGCTGGTAAAGAGTGTGTCGTGGCCGGTGAGCAGTTTGATTTGCCGCGATGTGTCCCACCATGAGAGTATCAGGGCGTCTTTCGGGGCGTGTTTGGCTATCGCCGCTGCCAGGGTGCTAAGTTCCGATGGTTTGCGGTCAAAGTTGTAGAGTATTTCGTTGGTGCTGTTCTTCCAGTAAATTAGTACCGGTGCTTCATCCTTTTGTCTTGCGACGATGAATTCGGCGATGGGTTTGGCTACGCCGTCCGCTTGTACTTTGTATTGGCTTAGCTTGAGTTCGGGCCAGCCCGATAGGTCCATTTTGCTGAACTTCTGGCTGTCGCCTTCCGCGACCAGTTGATATTGATAGGGGGCCGGTACCGGTTTAAACCATAAATACGCAAACCAGCCCAATAAAAGCAAACCTCCCGTCACTAGGATGATTCCTAATGACGGGAGTAGCTTGTCTGACGATCGCACTGCCTTGGCAGTGCGATCTTCTGCGTTAGCGCTTATCAAGCTTCGCTTTGTTTACGTTTGCGCCAGCCTGCCAGTGCCAGTGTTCCGGCTAGCAGCATGCCACCGCCTAAACCGCCCAGAGAGATTTTCTCTGCTGTGCCGTCTAAGTCGAGTAGGCTGGTTTTCTTGGTTTCAAGATTTTTAACACGTTCTTGCAGTGCAACCATTTCACGGATGCGGGTGTTTTCGTCTTGAATCTCAACATAAGCGCGGTTGATCGGACCCCAGCCTTCGGTGTAGGTCCAGCCGCCTGGGTTAACGTGCGCTAGGCCTACGTGCATCTTGGCCAGGTCGTTTTCATGCATTTCCAGCACTTTCAGTTCGATGGCTGCAGGGCTGTTGCCTTTCGACCAGAACAGTTGGGCAAAGTAGGCGTAGCCTTCTTTTTCCGGTGCAGGTGGTGCAGGACGGTTGGTTTTTTGACCGGTCAGCAGGCCTTCTTTGTACAGTTGATGTACGACTGCATTGGCTTCTTGGTATTTAGCCAGTCCTTCCAATGTGCCTTTGTCCATCAGATCGAGGTAGGAGCGGGCAAAACGTTCCGAGTGGCATTGGGTACAAGTGACTACCCATGAGTCCAGACGTTTTTCCGACCATTCACTTTTGATGTTTTCCGCAATTCCAGGAACAAACGGGTAGTTCGCCCAGCGGATTTTTCTGACCATGTTGTGGCTATATTCGCCTTCGTATTCCATGTGGCAGCCGGCGCAGGTTGGTGCGCTTTGTCCGCCTACTGCATAGGCGTCTTTTAACGGTGCTTCCCAGTTCCATTGGTTGCCCAGCATGCCGACAATTTTGCCGTGCTTGGACATGGAGTACGCTTCCCAGTTGTTGTGGTCTACGCCGCTGTGACAGGTTGCGCAGGCTTCCGGTCTGCGGGATTCCGCTGCTGAGAATTCGTGACGGGTGTGGCATGAGTCACATTTGTTTTGGTTGGTGTGGCACATTGAGCAGCCTTCGGCTACTTCACGTTGTGGCATCGCTGCCCATACGGTAGTTTCTACGTTGGCTTTGTAGTCCAGTGCGTGCGATGGGCGTCCATCCGGCCATTGGTCGTGCGGCCAGATCATCGTGTCGCGTTCCGATTCACGTTCCGCAAATTCTGCCAAGTGACAGGTGCCGCATACATCGGCCGTCGGCATTCTGATGTCTTTGGTGTGGTCGGCTTTTTTCTTCGCACCAATGTCTACGTGACAGTCGATACAGCCAACTTCTTTCAGGTTCTCGCCTTCAGCCAGTCTGCCCATCGAGCGAAGGTTCTTTTCGACTTCTTCCAGTTTGGCTTTCTTGTAAAAAGTAGGTTCGCCCGGTTTCAGGTTGCGCACTTTGTCCAGGTTCGCATGGCTGCTTCTCTTCCATGCTTGTACCCATACCGGTGATTCGTCGGTGTGGCATTCCACGCATTCTTTACGGCTTGCTACTTCTTTGTTCGTGGTCGGTGATTTGTAAAATGTCGCCGGATCCAGGTAAATTCCGTACGGGATCGGTTCCCAGTATTGCGCCAGTGTGCCGCGTCCCGCTCCTTGCGCAGGATCTTTGTAGCGCTTAACCAGCGCTTCGTGCAGTTCCTTCGGCGTTACTTTCGTACGGTCCAGTTTCAACGCTTCATACAGTTCGTTCGGTACGCTCGGTATGTCAGCCTGGGCCGCTCCTATCAGCATCCCTCCTAACAGTACCGCTACTATCCTCGGCCATAGCTTGCCTTTCATCTCTCTCTCCTTTGGTTTTCCATAAGTTTCTTCCTTGCCTCTTCTTTACTTTGCTCTTCTTCTTGTTCTCTTCCACCATGAATACCCTTCATATACCCAGTATCCAGAGCTTTTACTTCCTTTATCTATCCATTCCCTCTGCCCATACAATTCCTCATCCCACAGGCAGTAAGCATCTTCTAGACTACTTAGTCACCTCACCACTGTCAAGGGGACTGTAGATGATCGATTATTAAATTTCTATTTTCTAGACTGTGCTATCGATTGAAATGCTTGATTCCAAACCTAAATCGGATATTCTTCCTTGATTCTTGCGTTTGCTATGGAAAGACAGTCCCGTCCCCGCTGGAACTAGCCTTCCTACGATCACATTTTCCTTCAAGCCACGTAAATCATCTTTTTTGCCCATGATGGCAGCTTCAGTCAACACGCGCGTTGTCTCTTGGAAAGATGCCGCTGAAATGAATGAGTCGGTAGACAATGATGCTTTTGTAATACCAAGCAACTGGAATTCATACGTAGCAGGCATTTTTTTCTCAGCAATCAGCCGCTCATTCTCTATCAACAGATCGGCACGCTCGACTTGCTCACCGGTAATAAACGTCGAATCACCCGCATTAGTAATTTGCACTCGTCTTAACATCTGACGCACAATAACTTCAATATGCTTGTCATTTATCCTAACGCCTTGCAACCGGTATACGTCCTGAACTTCATCGGTGATATAACGTGCCAGTGCTTCAACACCCTGTAAACGCAATATGTCACGAGGATCAGCCGGACCGTCAACGATAATTTCCCCTTTGTTAACAACTTGCCCATCATGCGCCATAACATGCTTATCTTTGGGAATTAGATATTCATGAACGGTGCCTTCTAGATCGGTAATGACAAGCCGCTGCTTACCTTTAGTATCTTTTCCGAACGACACGATGCCTGTTACCTCAGCTAACATGCCGGCATCTTTGGGTGATCGTGCTTCAAACAGCTCAGCCACACGCGGCAAGCCACCGGTAATATCACGCGTTTTCGATGTTTCCTGGGGTATTCTTGCCAACACTTCGCCAACACTCACCTGCTGTCCGTCACGTACTGTAATAATACAACCGATCTGGAAAGTAATGCTCACCGACTGATTGCTGCCAACCATCTTAATTTCATTACCATCATCATCCAGGAATTTAACCAATGGACGCAAACCTTTCGACTGCGAAACACCACGTCGTTTCGGATCAATGACCACCAATGTCGACAATCCGGTCACTTCATCGATCTGTTTGGCAACCGTTACACCCTCTTCGACATTCTCAAATCGTACTTTACCGGTATATTCTGTGATAATTGGCCGTGTATGCGGATCCCACGTGGTCAATATTTGACCGGCTTTTACCGCCTCGCCGTTTCGTACCATCAATGTCGCACCATACGATGCTTTATGTCTTTCACGCTCACGGCCATTTTCATCTTGAATGATGATTTCACCACTGCGCGAGATGGCGATTAATTCATTTTGCGCATTCGTCACGTAACGCATTGTAGAAGAGTAATGCACTACACCACTTGATTTACTCTCAACTTGACTGACGACGGCCGTTCTGGATGCTGCACCACCGATATGGAAAGTACGCATTGTCAATTGCGTGCCTGGTTCGCCAATCGATTGCGCGGCGATGACACCGACGGCTTCGCCCACGTTGACCGGTGTGCCACGCCCCAAATCCCGGCCATAACATTTAGCGCATAATCCGTACCGGGTCTCACAAGTTAATGGCGTGCGCACTTTAACTTCATCAATACCCAAGGATTCGATTAAATCAACAGCATCTTCATCCAATAATGCGCCCGAAGCAAATACGACTTCCTGATTTTCCGGATTAATTAAATCGTTTGCCACAACTCTACCAAGAATCCGCTCGCGGAGTGCTTCAATAATCTCACCGCCTTCCACCAGTGCCTTCATCACCACACCGTTACCGGTGCCGCAATCTTCTTCTGTAACTACAAGATCTTGCGTAACGTCAACCAAGCGCCGTGTCAAATAACCCGAGTTTGCAGTTTTTAATGCGGTATCCGCCAAACCTTTACGAGCACCATGCGTCGAAATGAAGTACTGCAAAACGTTCAATCCTTCACGGAAATTAGCGGTAATCGGGGTTTCAATGATCGATCCATCCGGTTTCGCCATCAGTCCACGCATACCCGAGAGCTGCCGTATTTGTGCTGCCGAACCGCGTGCACCGGAATCCGCCATCATATAGATCGAATTGAATGATTCTTGCACCAATGGCTTACCATCTTCACCCAATTTGTCTTTACCCGTAGCTGGATCTTGCACTACTTCCACGCCGAGTTGATTCATCATCGCCTTAGCAACCTGATCGCCGGTGCGCCCCCAGATATCGACTACTTTGTTATAGCGTTCACCTTGCGTCACCAGACCTGAAGTATATTGACCTTCAATTTCTTTCACTTCTTTTTCCGCTGCCGCAATGATATCGCCCTTCTGCGTCGGTATCAGCATATCATCCGCGCAAATTGATATCCCCGCGCGTGTCGCATATGTGAAGCCCGAATACATCAGTTTATCTGCAAAGATAACCGTCTCGCGTAATCCGCAACGTCTAAAGCTCGCATTGATGAGCTTTGAAATCTCTTTCTTTTTGAGAGTTTTGTTCAATAGTGAGAAAGGTAAGCTCGGCGGGAAAATCTCAAATAATAAAGTTCTTCCCACAGTTGTCTCATAGCGAGTAATCTTTTCACAGCGCTCGCCATCGGCGTTAGTTTCATACTCCTTGATTCTCACTGTGATTTTGGCATTTAACTCGACATTACGGGTTTCATAAGCGCGCGAAACCTCGCCCACATTCTGAAATATCATGCCCTCACCCCGCGCCCCTACCTTTTCCCGCGTTGTATAGTAAAGCCCGAGCACAATATCCTGCGACGGTACAATAATCGGTTCACCATTGGCGGGTGACAATACATTATTGGTTGACATCATCAACGTACGGCATTCCATCTGCGCTTCTAACGAGAGCGGCACATGGACAGCCATTTGATCACCGTCAAAGTCAGCGTTAAAAGCTGCGCATACCAGCGGATGCAATTGAATTGCCTTACCTTCAACCAGTACCGGTTCAAACGCCTGAATACCCAATCGATGCAGCGTTGGCGCACGGTTCAGCATGACCGGGTGTTCGCGAATGACATCTTCCAATATATCCCAGACTACTGGGCTTTCATTTTCAACCTCGCGCTTAGCAGCTTTTATAGTGCTTGCAATTCCCATTATCTCCAGTTTATTGAAAATAAATGGTTTAAACAGCTCGAGGGCCATCTTTTTCGGTAATCCGCATTGATGCAGCTTAAGCTGTGGTCCAACCACAATCACTGAACGTCCGGAATAATCCACACGTTTGCCCAACAGATTCTGACGGAAGCGCCCGCCTTTACCCTTGATCATATCGGCCAAGGACTTGAGCGCACGTTTATTCGCACCCGTCATCGCTTTACCGCGGCGGCCATTATCCAGTAACGAATCAACCGCTTCTTGCAGCATCCGCTTTTCGTTACGAACGATAATCTCCGGAGCTTTCAGTTCCAGCAAACGCTTTAAGCGGTTATTACGATTGATGACACGCCGGTACAGATCATTCAAATCAGAGGTTGCAAAACGTCCGCCATCTAACGGCACCAACGGACGAAGATCCGGCGGCAATACCGGTAGCACCGTCAATATCATCCATTGCGGTTTAATACCGGACTTATTGAATGCTTCGAGTAGTTTGAGGCGCTTAGAGATTTTCTTGATTTTTGTTTCGGATCCCGTACTTTCCATTTCACGCCGCAGAATTTCTATCTCTGCGGTGATGTCCAGGTTACCCAATAAATCGCGAATACCTTCCGCACCCATACTGGCACTAAAATCATCGCCATACTCTTCTGTTTTGATTAAATAATCATCTTCAGTCAACAGCTGGCAACGCGTTAGTGGCGTCATCCCGGGATCGGTAACCACGTAAGCTTCAAAATAAAGCACCCGCTCAATATCACGTAAGGTCATGTCCAGTACCATGCCCAGACGAGACGGTAGCGATTTGAGAAACCAGATATGCGAAACTGGAGAAGCAAGTTCGATATGCCCCATCCTTTCACGACGCACTTTGGATAAAGTAACTTCAACACCACACTTTTCACAAATAACGCCACGGTGCTTCAGACGTTTGTACTTGCCGCACAAGCACTCGTAATCCTTTACTGGCCCAAAAATTTTAGCGCAGAACAAACCGTCTCTTTCTGGTTTGAAAGTACGGTAATTAATCGTTTCCGGTTTTTTTACTTCACCATACGACCATGAGCGTATTTTCTCAGGAGATGCAAGGCCAATCTTGATGGCATCGAACTCTTCTTTATGAGTAACTTGTTTAAATAAATCTAGCAGTGCTTTCATTTGTCACTCCTGTCAATCAGGGGGCAATAAAAAATTGTATAAATCTAAAGTATGAATGGCAGAATAGAATCGCGTTCTATCATTCAAGCCCATGAATATCAATTTTGTTCTAAATCGATATCCATTCCCAATGAACGTATTTCTTTTACCAGTACATTAAATGATTCCGGCATGCCAGCATCAATCTTATGATCACCCTTCACAATACTTTCATATACTTTAGTACGCCCGGTCACGTCATCGGATTTCACAGTCAACATTTCCTGTAAGGTGTAGGCTGCGCCATACGCCTCCAGCGCCCAGACCTCCATCTCACCAAAACGTTGTCCGCCAAATTGCGCTTTACCGCCCAATGGTTGCTGTGTCACCAAACTATAAGGACCAGTTGAACGTGCATGCATCTTATCATCCACCAAGTGATGCAGTTTCAGAACATGCATATAGCCAACCGTGACTGGCCGGTCGAAAGCTTCTCCCGTCCGTCCATCGTATAAGGTAATTTGTCCTGATTGCGGTAAACCAGCAAGTTCTAGCATATCTTTAATTTCATGCTCGGTTGCTCCGTCAAATACTGGCGTTGCAAATGGAACCCCTTCGATTAAATTTTCGGCTAACGATAAGATTTCACTTTCCGATAACGAAGCAATATCTTCTTTTTTACCGCTTCCGTTGTAAATCTTATTCAGAAACTCCCTGATCTCATTCGCATTCTGTTGAGCTTGCAACATCTCGTCGATTTTTCTGCCAAGTCCTTTTGCTGCCCAACCCAAATGAACTTCAAGAATCTGCCCCACGTTCATCCGGGAAGGCACACCTAACGGATTCAATACGACGTCGACTGGCGTTCCATCCGCCATATAAGGCATGTCTTCCAACGGTACTATTTTCGAAATCACGCCTTTATTACCATGCCGCCCTGCCATCTTATCGCCTGGTTGCAATCGCCGTTTAATCGCGATATAAATCTTAACCATTTTTTGCACACCGGGGGCCAGTTCATCTCCCTGTGTGAGTTTTTTCTTTTTCTCATCGAATGCCGCATCGAACGCTTTGCGCTTTTGCGCCATACTTTCGCGCACTTGCTCCAGCTGTATGCTCGCATCTTCATCGGCCAGACGGATATCAAACCAATAATGCGGATCAAAGCTATGCAAATATTCAGCCGTGATCTCTTTCCCTTTGACCAGCTTATGAGGACCGCCAGTTGCGATCTTACCAATCAACAAGCGTTCAATACGTTGAAATGCATCTTCTTCCACGATACGCAACTGATCGGCCAGATCTTTTTTATAACGGTCCAACTCATCATCAATAATTTTTTGCGCGCGTTTGTCACGTTCAATTCCTTCTCGCGTAAACACTTGCACGTCGATGACGGTTCCGGATATACCCGATGGCACCCGCAACGAAGTATCTTTTACGTCTGATGCTTTTTCACCGAATATTGCACGCAATAATTTTTCTTCCGGTGTCAGCTGCGTTTCACCTTTAGGTGTAACTTTCCCAACCAATACATCACCGGCTTCTACTTCTGCGCCAATATAAACAATGCCCGATTCATCGAGACGGCCCAGTTGGTGCTCCGATAAATTGGGAATATCAGCCGTTATCTCTTCCGTACCCAGCTTGGTGTCCCGGCTCACAACGGAAAGTTCTTCAATGTGTATCGAGGTAAAACGATCTTCCGCAACGATCCGTTCGGATATCAGAATGGAGTCTTCAAAGTTATAACCATTCCATGGCATAAAAGCGACCAGCATATTCTGTCCGAGCGCGAGCTCTCCCATATCGGTCGAAGCGCCGTCGGCAATCACGTCGTCTTTACTGATATTGTCCCCAACTTTAACCAGAGGCCTCTGATTAATGTTGGTATTTTGGTTTGAACGGGTGTATTTGATCAGATTATAAATATCCACACCCACTTCACCCATACGCGTTTCCGCGTCATGCACCCGTACGACTATCCGGCTGGCATCAACATAATCTACAATACCGCCGCGCTTGGCTCTCACAGTAGTTCCTGAATGCACAGCCACGACGCGTTCAATACCTGTACCGACAAATGGTTTTTCAGCTCGTAAGCATGGAACGGCTTGACGCTGCATGTTCGATCCCATCAACGCACGGTTCGCATCATCATGCTCTAAAAATGGTATGAGCGAAGCAGCCACGGAAACAATCTGCGCCGGCGCCACATCCACGTATTCAATACGTTCCGGTGACGATAATGCAAACTCATTTTTGTAGCGACAGGAAACGATATCGCTGATCAGCTGATGATTTTCATCAAGCTCAGCATTTGCCTGCGCAATCATATAATTACCTTCTTCAATTGCGGACAGGTAATCTATCTCTTCCGTCACCCGGCAATCTTTCACTTTGCTATAGGGTGTTTCGATAAAACCATACTCATTGGTGCGCGCGTACAATGCCAGCGAATTGATCAGGCCGATATTCGGACCTTCCGGTGTTTCAATCGGGCATACCCGGCCATAATGCGTCGGATGCACGTCACGCACTTCGAAACCCGCTCTTTCCCGCGTTAATCCACCTGGCCCCAAAGCCGAGATACGACGTTTATGGGTAATTTCAGATAGCGGATTGGTTTGATCCATGAACTGCGATAATTGGCTGGAGCCAAAGAACTCACGAGCCGCAGCTGAAACCGGTTTCGCATTAATCAAATCGTGCGGCATCAAGTTCTCTGATTCTGCCTGACTCAAACGCTCTTTCACCGCACGTTCAACACGCACCAATCCCGACCGGAATTGATTTTCCGCCAGTTCACCGACCGCACGTACACGGCGATTACCAAGATGATCGATATCATCGATCTCGCCGCGGCCATTGCGCAGCTCGACCAGAATTTTAATAACCGCGATAATATCTTCATTCGATAGTGTCTGCGCACCGGTCAACTCGGTTCTGCCCACTCTGCGATTAAATTTCATTCGACCGACAACGGATAAATCATAGCGTTCGGGCGAATAGAATAAACCGGCGAATAATGCCTTAACAGCTTCCTCGGTCGGCGGCTCACCCGGGCGCATCATGCGGTAGATCGCAACCTGCGCATTCATTTCATCGGTCGTTTCATCGATCTTCAGCGTTTGTGAGATATAAGCGCCATAATTAAGATCGTTTACATACAGTGTGTGAATTTTTTTGATGTTGGCTTTACGAATTTTAGCCAATGTATCTTCGGTAATCTCGTCGTTGGCAAGGACGACAACCTCGCCTGTTTCCTTATCAACAATATTCTGCGCCAGTATCCGTCCCAGCAAGAAATCTTCCGGCACATCCAATTGATCGATTTTGGCCTCATGCATTTCGCGTATGTGTTTAGCGGTAATGCGCTTATCCTTTTGAACAATGACTTTTTTGCCTTTAGTCGTAATATCGAAACTCGCTACCTCGCCACGCATGCGTTCCGGCACGAGTTCAAATTGAATACCTTTATCTGAGAAATGAAAGCAATCAAAAATGAAAAACTCTTGCAGTATCTGTTCGGAAGTGCAACCGATTGCCTTTAACAAAGTTGTCACAGGCATCTTGCGGCGGCGATCAATCCTGAAAAACAGACAATCCTTCGGATCAAACTCAAAATCCAGCCACGATCCGCGATAAGGAATAATTCGTGCAGAAAATAATAATTTTCCTGAAGAATGGGTTTTGCCGCGATCATGCTCGAAAAACACGCCAGGTGAACGATGCAGCTGTGACACAATCACCCGCTCAGTGCCATTGATGACAAAAGAACCGGTATCGGTCATTAGGGGTATTTCACCCATATAGACTTCTTGTTCCTTCACTTCCTTGACAGTCGGTTTGGATATTTCCTTATCCATAATCGTCAGTCTTACTCTGGCACGTAGTGGCGATGCATAGGTTAGCCCGCGTTGCTGACACTCCTTAACATCGAATACCGGCGCTCCGAGTTCATAGCTGATAAAATCAAGACGCGCATTTTTAGTATGACTCTCGATTGGGAATATTGAATTAAAGGCAGCTTGTAATCCCTGGTTTTGACGCTTATTAGGCGCGACATTTTCCTGTAAAAAAGCTGCGTATGATTCGAGCTGAGTAGCAAGAAGAAACGGTATAGGCAATACGCTCGCACGTTTGGCAAAACTTTTGCGGATACGTTTTTTCTCTGTGAACGAATAGCTCATGAATTTTCTCCGAGAGAAGAAGACAGAGGATTGAAGGACTGAGGCCAGATAACTATCAATTGTTCAGATGCCCAAAATGACACATCAAATGGTCAAAATATCAAAGGCTGGCGGCTACAATAGCCTACCAGCCTGGAAAATTTATAATTTTTATTACTTAACTTCGCATGTAGCGCCAGCTTCTACCAGCTGTTTCTGAATTGCAGCAGCATCTTCTTTGGATACACCTTCTTTAACTGGTTTTGGTGCACCATCAACCAAGTCTTTTGCTTCTTTCAAACCGAGTCCGGTTACTGCTCTTACCACTTTGATCACATTGACTTTGCTTTCGCCAGCAGATGAGAGAATAACGGTGAACTCAGTTTGCTCCGCAGCAGCAGGAGCAGCACCTCCACCACCCGGTGCGGCAACAGCAACAGCAGCGGTTGCAACTGCAGATACGCCGAATTTTTCTTCCATTTCTTTAATCAATTGCGATAATTCTAGTACGGTCATGCTCGCAATTGCTTCTAATATTTCATCTTTTGTTACAGCCATTATTTTCTCCTGGTTATTTTCTGTTTACGTATTAAGGAAGCTTGAAGAACGCTATTTGCTATCTCGTACCATGGCTAAGCCACGTACAAAACGAGCAGGTACTTCATTCAATGTTTGTACAAACTTGGCAATAGGTGCCTGCATTGTTCCCAACAATTTTGCCAGCAATTCATCACGACTTGGCAATACTGCGAGTGCAGTAATCTCATCACGCGATATCACTTGTGAGCCGATTGCACCAACTTTGATTACGAATTTTTCATTGTCTCTAGAAAACTCATGCAGCACTTTCGCGGCTGCTACCGGATCGGTACTGATGCCATAAGCAAGCGGACCAACCATATGCTTGGCTAACTCTGCATAAGGCGTATCTACGACAGCACGGCGAACCAATGAATTTTTTATGACATGAAAATAAACTCCTGACTCGCGAGTTTTCGCTCTCAGTTGCGTCATTTGACCAACTTCCATCCCTCGATACTCTGCAATAATAATCGCTTGAGCGTTAGCTACTTGAGCGCTCACTTCAGCTACTATTGCTTTTTTCTCATCAAGATTAAGACTCAAGGTTCACTCTCCATCAGTTAAAAATAGCATTCGACTCATGAATAAATTTCCCATCATCGAACACTACACACTGGTGACCTTAAACCAGGAAAAAAAACTCCTGTCTGGGTTCACCATCTACGCTGGGTTCTCAAGATATCGCAGAAAAGAAACTAAAAATTTCAATAATCTTTCTTCTGCATAGTCGAGTGTTTAAGTGTTATCCAGTCAGTATTTCACTCACTTTCAGCACACCCCAACGGTCTTTGATAATCCTCAAATACAAATTGTATTCGATGGCCCAAAGTTCTTTTGTTACGTTATGCTTGTTTGATCTACCCGTATACCAATGCCCATAGTACTTGAAACGGACACTTTTCTCAGATAAATGCCTTTTGACGAAGCCGGTTTGGATTTATTCAGCGCTTCAATCAATGCTTTCAAATTTTGTTTTAATGCATCCACACCAAACGACGCACGGCCAATTGTGCAATGAATGATGCCTGTTTTGTCTGCTCTAAATTGTACTTGCCCAGCTTTCGCATTCTTAACCGCACCGGCAATATCCGCAGTCACAGTACCTACCTTTGGATTTGGCATTAAACTGCGTGGCCCCAGAATTTGACCCAATTGACCCACGACGCGCATCGCATCCGGACTTGCAATAGCAACATCAAAGTTGATATTTCCAGCTTTAATTTCAGCAGCCAAGTCATCAAAACCAACAATGTCTGCTCCTGCTTCTTGCGCTTCTTTTGCTTTATCGCCTTGCGCAAATACAGCAACGCGCACTGTTTTTCCTGTACCTGCGGGCAAAACTACCGAGCCGCGCACAGCTTGATCGGATTTCTTCGCATCAATACCCAAGTTCACTGCAATATCAATAGATTCATCAAATTTTGCTGTTGCAGCTTCTTTAACGAGCCCCAACGCTTCGTCAATTTGATATGTCTTATTTCGATCTACTTTACCTGCAATAGCATTGTAGCGCTTCGATGAACGTGCCATCTTATATACCCTCCACTTCTATGCCCATACTTCTTGCACTTCCAGCAATCGTACGTACAGCAGCATCCAAATCTGCCGCTGTCAAATCCGGCATTTTTGTTTTGGCAATCTCTTCGGCTTGACTACGGCTTAATTTCCCTACTTTGTCTAAATGCGGCCTAGGACTTCCTTTTCCAACACCTGCAGCCTTTTTGATTAAGACCGATGCAGGAGTTGTTTTCATTACAAACGTAAAACTTTTATCAGCATACGCAGTAATAATTACGGGAACAGGCAAACCCGGCTCCAATTTCTGGGTAGCCGCGTTAAACGCTTTACAGAACTCCATAATATTTAACTGCCGCTGACCGAGCGCCGGTCCAATAGGTGGGCTTGGATTAGCTTTTCCGGCAGGCACCTGCAACTTAATATAGCCAATAATCTTCTTTGCCACTACATTCTCCTGATGGGTACGTTCGAACGACTATGCGTTCTCCCCGTTTATAAACAATAAAAACAACTAAAAAACTTTAATTAACTATCCTACTAGGATTTCTCTACTTGATTGAAGTCCAACTCAACTGGTGTTGGACGTCCGAATATGGAAACCGAGACTCTGAGTTTACTTTTGTCATAATTGACATCTTCCACATTGCCATGGAAATCTGTAAACGGTCCTTCCTTAACGCGGACTGCTTCACCAATTTCAAATAGAATTTTTGGTTTTGGCTTCTCAACACCCTCTTGAATTTGATGGAGTATATTATCGACTTCCTTCTGACTTATCGGTGTAGGCTTCATAGCGGAACCACCGACAAAACCCGTCACTTTCTCGGTATTCTTAACCAGATGCCATGAATCATCAGACATCTCCATTTCTACGAGCACATAGCCCGGAAAAAATTTACGCTCACTGATATTTTTTTGGCCGCTTTTCATTTCTATCACCTCTTCAACCGGCACTAGAATTTGACCAAATTTATCTTGCATGCCAGCTCGCTCAATACGATCCTTTAATGCGCGCTGTACACTTTTCTCATAACCCGAATAAGCGTGAACCACATACCATTTCATACCCATTCTTTCCTCTGAGAGATGTGATCAAGCATCCGGATTCATCATAACTTTTACAAGTGACATCAACCCAGCATCAATCAACCATAAAAACAGTGCCATGGCAATGACAAAAGCAAACACCACACCGGATGTTTGCAGTGTTTCCTTGCGGCTAGGCCAAACTACTTTCTTCGCTTCTTCAGAAGATTCTCTGCAAAACACATAAAATTCCTGACCTTGAGTTGTAAATCTTGCAGTGACCGCCGCTAGCAAAAATCCTGCCAGGATAGACAATATGCGCACAACCATGGCGCTCTCACTTAAATAAATGAAACCTGCCACACCAGCAATAACAAATACAAATACAAGTCCAAGCTTCAATTTATTCACGTCTATTGAATCCTTTTATTCCTTTGCGATTGTGTAAAAACATTCGATTGCACTATAAAGCTGAATTAGCTCATTTTATTGCCACAATCAAAACCGCTATTTACTAGCTAAAAGTCTCTTAATTATTATCAAAGCAATCCAGTTAATGGCAGGCCAGGAGGGCATCGAACCCCCAACCTTCGGTTTTGGAGACCGACGCTCTGCCAATTGAGCTACTGGCCTTTTAACTGAAATAATCTGAAGCTAAAACCACAAAAAAAAAACAATTACTATTCTGCTTTTATTATCACAACAATCTACTCAATAATTTTTGCGACGACGCCTGCGCCAACCGTACGCCCGCCTTCCCGTATCGCAAATCGCAATCCATCTTCCATCGCAATCGGTGCTATCAGATTGACCGTTACCGATACGTTATCCCCGGGCATTACCATTTCCGTACCCGCCGGTAATTCAATCGCCCCCGTAACATCCGTCGTTCTGAAATAAAACTGTGGGCGATAACCAGGGAAAAATGGGGTATGTCTTCCGCCCTCTTCCTTGCTTAATACATATATTTCCGCTGTAAATTTGGTATGCGGCGATATGCTGCCCGGTTTTGCCAGCACTTGTCCGCGTTCTACTTCTTCACGTTTCGTGCCACGTAGCAGTATTCCCACATTATCACCGGCTTGACCTTGATCCAATAGTTTACGGAACATTTCAACGCCCGTGCATACTGTCTTCAGTGTGGGTTTAAGACCTACGATCTCTATCTCTTCACCTACTTTGATGATGCCTCTTTCAACCCGTCCCGTTACAACCGTTCCACGGCCCGAAATCGAGAAAACATCTTCTACCGGCATGATAAATGCGCCGTCGATTGCGCGTTCCGGTTGTGGTATGTAACTATCCAGCGCTTCCGCCAATTTTAATATAGAAGGCTCTCCGATATCGCTTTGATCGCCTTCCAGCGCTTTCAGCGCCGAGCCTACAATAATCGGAGTGTCATCACCCGGAAAGTCATATTTGGATAATAGTTCGCGTATTTCCATTTCCACCAGCTCTATGAGCTCGGCGTCATCCACCATATCTGCTTTATTCATATACACAATGATGTAAGGAACGCCTACTTGGCGCGCCAGCAGGATATGTTCTCGTGTTTGCGGCATTGGACCATCGGCAGCCGACACTACCAATATGGCTCCATCCATTTGTGCCGCACCCGTGATCATGTTTTTCACATAATCCGCGTGCCCAGGACAGTCCACATGCGCATAATGACGATTCGACGTTTCGTATTCCACGTGTGCCGTATTAATGGTAATCCCACGCGCACGCTCTTCGGGTGCTGAGTCAATCTGATCGTAGCTCTTCGCTTCTCCGCCAAATTTCTTCGTCAATATCGTCGTAATCGCCGCCGTCAGCGTCGTCTTACCATGATCCACGTGCCCTATCGTACCAACATTTACGTGTGGCTTCGACCGCTCAAATTTACTCTTTGCCATGTCTTGTTTCCCCTTTGCGTGCTTTAACCATACAATTTTACATACAACCTATGGAGCCCATGGCCAGGATTGAACTGGCGACCTCTCCCTTACCAAGGGAGTGCTCTACCACTGAGCTACATGGGCAAGCATAAACAACTCTACTTTACCGTTTTACTTGCTAATTCCCATTTGGAGCGGGTGAAGGGAATCGAACCCTCATCGTAAGCTTGGAAGGCTTCTGCTCTACCATTGAGCTACACCCGCACTAGTTCGCTACTTGCAAGAAGCACAACTTAAACCCATATTAGCAGGAGCTATCGCCCTGCTCTTCTACTGCATTTCCAAAATTGGTGGAGGGGGAAGGATTCGAACCTTCGAAGGCAGAGCCGTCAGATTTACAGTCTGATCCCTTTGACCGCTCGGGAACCCCTCCGAACGAAACTGGCGATTATGAATATATTGCACGCATAAGTCAATCTAGTTTTAACGGGCAATTGTAGATAGATAGGGATTAATACCATCCACAGTTTTTGACAAGAACACATTACAGAGGTTAGTGCATGTTTCGATGCCACAAAACTTCATAATTTGAAAACAAATAGTGAATTTCATTCTTAACTCATTAGGCCAAGCGAATTCTTGGATCGACCAATGTGTACGATATATCAGTCAGAACCAAACCTACGATATATAAAAGAGAACCTAGAAAAACCATTGCCCTTACAATCGCAAAATCCTGCGAATTAATCGCATCAATGGTGTAGCTGCCCAATCCAGGGATACCAAAAAACGATTCAACCAGCAGACTGCCGAGAAATAATAAAGGCACCACAACAACCGCACCGGTTAAAATTGGAATCAACGCATTCCCAAGCACATGCCGGAATAGCACAATGCGTTCGGATAGTCCCTTGGCTCTGGCTGTACGCACATATTCTTTGTTCATCTCTTCCAGAAATATAGTGCGATACCAGCGTATATTGGATCCCGCGCTACTGATCACGCCAATGATAACCGGTAAAAATAAAAATTTCGCAGCATCCAGTCCGGTTTCGTAACCGGATATTGGCACCCAATGCCAAAGTTTACTGATCAAGAATTGTCCGACGATGATATAAAATAAGCTGGAAATTGACATCAATGCCACGCATAAAACCACACCCAGGAAATCGATGTAAGTGGCACGAAAAAAAACCATCAGCAACGCAAAAGTAATATACACAAGCAAACCCAACACAAAAACCGGCAAAGCAATTGCCAGACTTGGCAGCATGCGCGACTTGATTTCCTGAGCAATATCCCGGCCATCATCCGCTTTGCCGAAATCAAAAATAAACATGGATGCCGATTTCTCAAAAAAAACCGTATTGGTCAATTTATTCAGATTTTCCGCTTCTTGATTGAATAACAGCGGCTTATCATAACCTCGCTCCGCCTTCCATTTTTCAATCGCTTCAGGTGTTACATACTTAATGCCAAGCTGCATCCGCGCCATGTCATCGGGTGTATTCACGACAAAGAACAACACGAATGTAATGAGATTAACTCCGATCAAGATCGGAATCGCATAAAAAATGCGCCTGATGATATAACTCAGCATTTAACTTATCCTGTAACGTCAGAAGAAGCTGCACGCACTGCGGTACTGCTCTCGTGACGGCGAAAAGCATTCACAGCGGGAACAAAGCTGACTGCCAGCACAGCCAAAATCAACACGACAGGCCATATAACCGGTTCATTCCATTCAGCGCGCTTGCTCGTTCTCAAAGCAGTATCGATTTTGAAATATTTCAGATTATTATTTGATATCCGGTTGGATTTTACATTCTGATACCAATCGTGGTACAAGCCATAATCCTTCGGATGATACCCCCATAACCACGGCGCATCGAAGCGTAGAATCTCAACCATGCGGTCAATAATCAGTTGCCGCTGCGGCCCATCCTCCATATTTTTCATGTGCTCAAATAGGCGATCATATTCCGCGTTGTGATAATTTGCTGCATTCTCGCCACTATTTCCTACTTTACGTTGCGGGCCATACAATAAGAATAAAAAATTTTCCGCATCCGGATAGTCGGCATTCCAGCCCCATTCAAAAATCTGTGCATTCCCTTTGCGGATCTTGTCTTGAAAGCGATTGTAATCAGTACTTCTCACGACCAGCTGGATATTTAATTTCTGAAATTGCTTACGCATCCAATCCAATCTGGATCTATCTTCAGCGCTACGCGCAGTGACATCAAAATATAAAATGAGCGGCGCGCCGGTTCGTTGATCTATTCCATCCGGATAACCCGCCTCAGCCAGCAATGCTTTTGCAGCTTGAATTGACTTACGCTGCGGCTCACCGTTTACCCAATCGTACACCACCGGATTGATGCCTTCCTCACCCTCTCGGTAACCTGCAATGCCTGGCGAAATAGGGCTTTGGGCCGGCATTCCACGGCCATTGGCAAAAATCGAAATAAACTCTTCGTAATCCACGGCGATCGAAATCGCTTGGCGCAGCTTTCTGGCCGATTCGCGCTCTCGTGCATTTCTGCCACCGACGACCGGATCGAGCATATTAAATCCCATGTAGTATGTCGATGCCGCCACCGCCGTCTCCAACCGTATCCCCTGTTCAGCCATCGCCTCGGTCACCGTCGCCTCACCCTGCCCTACCAGCTGCACAGCTTGATCAAAACTATCCGAGCCAATACCACTAGCATCGTAATAACCTTGCAGGAATTTATTCCATCTCGGAATACTTTCCTTTTCCCGGGTGAAAATAATTTTATCAATGAACGGTAATTTCTTTCCGGCATCCATGAGAAGTCCATTTTCCTCATCTCCCGGCATACCTTGTTCTGGATAGTATTCATCATGAAAATTGGGATTCTTTTCCAATACCATTCGTGAATTTGGATTGTTCTCGGTCAGCATATAGGGGCCAGTGCCAACTGGATACCAATCCAATGTAATGTTTTTTTGTTTTAATCCTGGCTGCGAATAAAAACGATCAGCCTCCCACGGAATCGGAGCAAAAAAAGGCATCGCCAGCCAATACACAAATTGCGGATACTTGCCTTTTATTGTGATACGGTAAGTATATCTATCTACAACTTGCACGCCTTCCAATTGATAATCTCTTAAATCCAGGAATGTTTTTTCTTCCGGCCGATCCTTATCGGCTTGCTTTAATACATCGGCATATTCCCTGAGTCCGGCAATATAATCAGCCATCAGTCCGTAAATCGGCGAATGCAATTTTGGATGTGCTAAACGCTTGATCTGATATACATAATCTTCCGCCACCAATTCCCTGGTACCGGTTTGCGAAAAATCCGCAAGTTTCCGCACGGACGCCATTTCCTGCCGGTTTAGATCATGATACAACCAGTGACTTTGCGCATCGCGGGCAAATGCCGGGTGTGGTTGAAAATGTATTCCCGCTTTGATTGTAATTTCATACACGCTATAGGCAATATCATCCGGTAGCGCATCACCCGGCAGTTGATTACCATGAACATCCCAATACTGCACCACGGGCATTTCTTCCGCTGTTGCTGGAATCAACACGAATGGCCGTTTTAAATAATGATATTGCAGTGGAGGCTCATAGATTTGCGCAGTGAATTGAATTTCGTTTGAACTATAGGATTGCACCGGATCCAGATGTTTAGGCCGTTCTGTGAATACTGTATAGAGAATGTTTTTTCCCGCATCCTCCGCTGCATAGGGATTATTCCATTGATGCCCGCTGCATGCGGTAAGCCAAGCCAAAAGTATCAGCAATCCAGGTAAGAGAATCCGTTTATCCATTGCAATTTTGATTCGATGGAATCCATGTTTTAAGTAAAAATGACGCAACCATCTTATATATCTTCCTTCACACAATTCCATCTTATGCCACCCATCGGCTATAATTTGACAATTGACTCAATTCTACAAGGAAATTATATGGGGTTTCTGGCAAATAAACGCATTCTCATCACCGGGCTGCTCAGCAACCGCTCCATTGCTTACGGTATTGCAAAAGCTATGAAACGAGAAGGCGCGTCACTGGCTTTCACTTATCAGGGCGAAGAAGTTCGTGGCCGGGTGGAAAAGCTGGCGGCAGAATTTGATAGTAATCTGTTATTTCCTTGCGATGTCGCCAATGACAATGAAATCGCTGCATGTTTCGAGAACTTACAGAAGCACTGGGATTCACTCGATTGTATTGTGCATTCCATTGCTTTCGCGCCGCGCGAAGCATTAACCGGCGATTACCTGGACAGCGTCAATCGGGAGGCTTTCCGTATCGCGCATGACATCAGCGCCTATAGTTTTTCTGCACTTGCCAAAGCCGCACTACCGTTAATGCAAAACCGCAACGGCGCTTTTCTGACATTGAGTTACTTGGGTGCTGTCCGGGTCATGCCGAACTATAACGTCATGGGCCTGGCTAAAGCCAGTCTTGAAGCAAATGTCCGTTTTATGGCTTCCAGCCTGGGCCCGAAAGGTATCCGCGTCAACGCTATCTCCGCCGGTCCAATCAAGACATTAGCCGCAGCAGGTATTGGAAATTTTGGAAAGTTGTTAGGTTATACTGAGAAGGTCTCACCATTACGCCGCAATGTAACCACGGATGAGGTCGGCAACGTTGCCGCTTTCTTATGCAGCGATCTTGCTAGTGGCGTTACCGGGGAAATAACTTATGTCGATGCAGGATTCAACACCGTTGCGTTTAATCTCAACGATTAGCTATTAAACACAGGAGGGGGCAACAAATTCAGGAAACTAGAAGCTGTCTTGTTTAACTTTTACATCGTAGCGCTGCCTGAGTGCAGCTAAGTATGACGAGACTTCTTCTTGTGTGATCATTTGCTGGAGTTGTTTGGTAAAGCCATCCAGTTTAGTCTTATCGGCAGATTCGGATTCAACGATCTTATTGATTCGCACTAAATTAAATCCGCCTTTTGGATTGACTGCTCCCGTATACACTGGCAGAGCACTAGTCTTCGCTCTAAAAACAACTCTTAATGTTTCATGATCCAGTCCTTGCGGCTGCATATAAGAGATCTGCTTGGCTTCGTCCCAGATGACATCACTTACCTCTTCTCCAGCTTGTAAGCGCACGAGCTTTGCTTGTCCTTCTTCCACCGCTTTCGCTTCAGCCATTTGCTTTCTAAGCCTTCCCACGATCTGCTCTCTAACAACCTCAAGCGATTGCGTCGTGGCTGGCTTATGCTCAAGAATGCGGGCTGACACAAATGTGTCGGGTTTCACTTCAATTGCTTCAGTATTACGGTGGTTTGAAATCACATCCGCTGAGAAAATTGCTGACAACAGTTTCTCATTTGCAAGAATGGATGGCTCTGCCTTATCTCTTGTTATCCAATCACTCTCTTGTGTGGATAGTTCAAACTTTTCTGCCGCAGCTTGCAGACTATCGCCTTGTTCATAAACGATATTACTGAAGTCTTCAGCAATTTCCCCAAAAATACTGCTCACCATCTCTAATTTAAGCTTATTTGCAATCTGCTCCCGCACTTCTTCCAGATCAGGACGTTTCTCTTCCTTGATAGCGGTTAACTTGATTACATGGAAGCCAAAATTCGTTTCCACGATATCGCTCACTTCGTCCAGTTGCATTGAAAAAATTTTATCTTCAAAGGCTTTAACCATGACACCACGACCAAAAAAACCGAGGTCTCCACCACGCATTGCCGAACCTGGATCATCTGAATCTTGCTTGGCAATTTCTGCGAACTGCTCCGGATTTTGCTTAATTTTCTCCAGAATGCTTTCAGCTTTTTCTTTTGCTGCGCGTTTCTCGTCATCTGTGGCATCAGCCGCAATACTGATCAAAACATGACTGGCTTTGCGTTCTTCGGCTTTACCAAACTCATTATGATGCTCGGAAAAATAAGTATGAATCGCTTCGTCACTCACTGTTTCATTTTTTGCTACTGCATCCAGCGATAACACCAAATATTCAACTCGCGCACGTTCCGGCAAATCAAAGTCAGCTCTATGCTTGTCATAATAACTGGTAATGTCGGATTCTTCCGGTGTCACTTGCGATAGGAATTGTTCAGGAGCGATCTGCGATTGACTGATCTCGCGCTTAACTTCAGTGAGGTAGTGCACTTTCTCAGCAACTGCTTTGGGAGCAAATGCATTATCGCTGTAACCGTCCAACAATTGCTGAAGCAGAAGCTCCTGACGCACACGCGACTCAAATACTGCCGGAGTTAGCCCTTGATTGCGCAGCAATTCTTCGTATTGCTGCTTGGAAAAATTACCATCTTTTTGAAATGCGGGGGCTTCCCGGAGAGTTTTGATTAGCTGTGAATCGAGTACGGTAAAACCATTGCTAACAGCTTCCCGATGTAATAGTCTCTGCTGAATGAGTTTTTCCAGCACCGAGTTTCTTACCTCAAAAGTATCCAGCATCGCACTATCGAAATTTGCACCCAACATCGCGCGCATTCTTTCATGATGATCACGTAATGCTTGCTCATATTCACGCCGTGGAATTTCTTCACCATCCACTACCGCAACATAACCTTCGCCACCCATCGTACGATACGATTCAACACCCCAAAATAAGAAAGGTAATATTAACAAGCCCATAAAGACTTGCACGACACGTTTTTTACGGTTGACGAAATCAAACACAATTAGAACCTGAGAATGCTAGAAAGTGAAATGACGATCAAATAACTTTTTACTTATCGTAAGCTGATAAACCTAATTTGGCGGAGTGGACGGGACTCGAACCCGCGACCCCCGGCGTGACAGGCCGGTATTCTAACCAACTGAACTACCACTCCTAGAACTAGCAAATTTGACTGGTGGGTGCTGACGGGATCGAACCGCCGACATTCGCCTTGTAAGGGCGACGCTCTACCAGCTGAGCTAAGCACCCGGTCAAGAAAGTGCGCTAGTTTACTGCATCTTTAAGCGCTTTACCAGCACTGAATTTAGGAACCTTCGCTGCTTTGATTTTAATTGCAGCACCCGTACGGGGATTACGGCCTGTACGCGCAGCCCTTGTGCCTACTTTAAAAGTCCCAAATCCGACCAAAGTAACACTTTCATTTTTTTTGAGTGCCCCTTTTATTGCTGCTAATGCGCCATCCAATGCGCTGCCCGCAGAAGCTTTAGAAATTTTAGCCGATTTTGCGATAGCTTCGATGAGTTCGGATTTGTTCATATAATTCCCCTTCTTGGTTAATGGTAATTAAATCACAAGCAAGTACTGCAGACGCTCTTATATCAAGCTGTTAACGGCTGGTCAAGCGAATTAGCGTGCTCTCACCACACCATTTATCAAGCAAATCAACCGTTTCAGAGGAGGGTGACCAACTGCATCAGTTATAAAATTTCATAAAAACAAATAACTAGTCACCAGAAGCAGAATCAACTTGAAGTTCTCTGGATAAATTCTACGCTAATAAATTTCCGACTTCTGTTCGCGATTTAACAACACTTCGACTGCTTTCTTGGCGGATACTACGCCATGCAGAATATCGCAAACCGCTTGAGTAATGGGCATCTCAATCTTCAATTGCCTGCCTAATTGCAAAACCGATTTCGCCGTGTGCACACCTTCGGCGACATGCCCTAATGCATTTAAAATATCCGCCAGCGATTTTCCTTCAGCCAGCATCAATCCGACTTGTCTGTTTCTGGATAAATCTCCCGTACTAGTCAGAATCAAGTCACCAACTCCAGCCAGTCCCATGAAGGTTTTCATATCCCCTCCCAAGCCAAGCCCCAATCGCATAGTTTCTGACAATCCTCGTGTAATCAGTGCTGCCCTAGCATTATGTCCAAAACCGATGCCATCAGAAATGCCTGCTGCGATGGTGATCACATTTTTTACCGCCCCCCCGGTTTCCACTCCGACAACATCCTCACTGGTATAAATACGCAGCCTTGCACTGTGCAACTCAGCGGCCATTTTACTGGCGAAATCAATATCATCAGATGCCAGTGTCAAAGCTGTTGGGAGACCTTGAGCCACTTCTTCCGCGAAACTTGGTCCGGATAATACACCGCAAGGCGGTAATCGACCGGAAAATTCTTCAGTAGCAATTTGATGCGGCAGATAAGTAGTTTCCGATTCAAACCCTTTGCATCCCCAAATGACCGGTACCTTGATCTTACTGGCAACGATGGCCCGCAATGTGTCACGCAAACCGGCAACAGGCACAACTATTAGCGCCAGATTGGCACCTTCCAACGCCTCATCCAGCGTTGCAGTAATCTTCAGGGATTCAGGCAATGAGTGACCCGGTAGGAAAGCTTGATTAATTCGTTGACGATCCATCTCAGTTGCATGATCCGGATCCTTTGTCCATAGATGAATCTGATGGCGCGTTGATAGGTTAATCGCTAAGGCGGATCCCCATGCACCCGCGCCCAGTACCGCAATTTTCATGACCCCCAGACCTGATTGACTTTGACATAGCCCGTCTGACCGCCAGAGTGCCGCACTTTGACCCAGCCTTTGCTATCGGAGTCCAACCATTCCAAGACAAGATTCTCCTCAGCCTGAAACACTAGTTCCGAGTTTGCATCGGCTGATTTGTGGATACTGGCTAACGGCACCGTCACCACCACAAAGCGCTGCTGACTCAGCGCTTTCTTTTCAACCCAAGCAAGACTTCCACTACTGTCGCGAACTTTTGCCCAGCCATCGACATCCACCACGACTTCAACGGGAAGATGACGATCCGCCACGAACAGTTTATCGGCTCTCAGCGATGGCGCGTCATACATGACAACGGCACTGTCGGCGATTGAAAAAAATTCCATTTCAGCGACTGCATAACCGGGAGACTGCAAAAAAATACCGGTCAGAAAAATTCCTACTTTATTTTTTAACCAGCATGAATCAATCAGTGAGCTTTTTTTCATGCGATTTTCATCTCCATGCACGCGGTTACTTTTAATTCAGTTTTGTTTCCGCGTTTTTCTGCTGATAAATGGCCTCAAAATTAACCGGATTGAGAATTACCGGTGGAAATCCGGCGCGCGTCACAACGTCCGACACCACTTCCCGCAAATAAGGAAAGAGAATATTGGGACAACCAATTCCCAACACCGGATCTATTTCTCCAGCCGGTATATTCCGGATACGGAAAATTCCCGCTTGCTGGGCTTCCACCAAAAACATGTTCTTGTCTTTTATCTTAGCCGTCACCGTTGCAGTTAATAATACTTCATATAATCCTTCACCGATTCCTTGACTCTTGGTTCCCAGCTGCAAGTTAATTTCCGGCGTATCTCTTTCCAGAAAGATATTCGGTGCATTGGGAATTTCCAGGGATAAATCCTTCACATAGATTTTTTCTATGGCAAAAACCGGTTGCTGTTGCTCGCTCATATTGATCTTGTCCAATATAGTGAATTAATAAAATAAACCTAAAATACAAATTGCTATCGCGTCAATCAACGCGGCTGAAATCAACTCGCCAGCAGAGCCGACAGCTCACCCGCGCGATCCAATTGCGCCAAGTCATCATATCCACCCACATGCTTTTCACCAATGTAGATTTGCGGGACCGTGCGACGCCCTGTTTTTCCCATCATTTCGATACGTTGCTCTGGCTCCAGATCAACGCGGATTTTCTCAATTTCCTGAACTCCTTTTGCGCGCAACAAGCTTTCCGCCATCTTGCAATAGGGGCAAAAACCAGTGGTATACATGATAACCCGGGGCATTTACGTTCACTTCCTTTATCGTTTAACCATGGGTAAACCGGCGCGCTTCCAAGAATCAATCCCCCCCATCAGATTAACTACTTGGGAAAAACCGTTTTTCTTCAAAACAAGACTGGCATTATTGGATCGAATACCACCCCGGTATACCACCACAACGGGCTTTTCCTTGAATTTTTGTAATTCCGTCCAACGTTCCTCAATTTTCTCCGCCGGAATATGCTTGGCATTCGGCAAATGCCCTGCGGCAAATTCGCTATCATCACGCACATCCAATACCAACGCATCCTGGTAATTGATGAACTGTACCGCAGTGCGTGTATCGATTTCTTTGATGCCGCCTTGCGTTACCATCGACCATACCAATAATGAACCGCTGATAACCGCGGTGATAACGAACAATAAATTCTCTAACCTGAGAAGAAAATGATCTTGTAATAATGACAATTCCATATAAGCTTTATTTTATTAGATTTTTTAAACTCTGAATTTTATCAGAAACTGAAAAGTTAAGGGATTCTCTGCTGCCAGACATTTGACTTCGCACATCATAGCATCATGCTCACCGACTTATCGCATTCAAATCCACGAATACTTCACCTATTCCATCTTTAATTAACTTAACAAGAAATACAAAAATCTGTCATCATTTTTCATGAAAAAAAAGCATTCTTATTTTTTTCATGCCAAAGAATCAGTCTAATGCTGTGTTTACAATAAAAAGTATAATAAAATAGCTGCGTTTTTTAATCTGCTTGACGATACTCATTTCCTTTTTATCAAAAGGCCAATATGAAGAAAATTGTTCTCCTGCGGCATGGAGAAAGTACCTGGAATCAAGAAAATCGATTTACTGGCTGGACAGATGTTGATTTAACGCCTCAAGGCATACAGGAAGCTCAAAGTGCCGGCAGGTTATTACGCGAACACGGGTTTGCATTTGATATTGCTTATACATCCGTCCTCAAACGGGCTATCCGCACTTTATGGATCGTACTGGATGAAATGGATCAAATGTGGATTCCTATCCAACACACCTGGCGCCTGAATGAACGGCACTATGGCGCACTACAAGGACTGAACAAAGCGGAAACTGCGGCGCAATATGGTGACGAACAAGTCCTCATTTGGCGGCGCAGCTATGATGTCAGACCGCCCGCATTAACCGTTGATGATATCCGCTATGGAGGTAACGATCCGCGTTATAAAAATCTGGCGCGGAACGATATCCCTGTAACAGAATGCCTTAAAGATACGGTTGCTCGATTCCTGCCTTACTGGAACGCAACCATCGCACCGCAAGTTCAAGCGGGTCAGAGCGTCATCATAGCCGCACACGGTAACTCCTTGCGTGCACTTGTTAAATATCTGGATAACATTTCCGACGAAGCTATTCTAAACTGCAATATACCGACCGGCGTTCCATTAGTTTACGAATTAGACGATAATCTGAAACCGATTAAAAATTATTATCTTGGTAACTTAGCTGAAATCCAGGAAGCAATGCAAACCGTCGCTAACCAAGGTAAATCGAGTGCTTAAAACATAATCCATTCTTTAGTGTAACCGGGCGCGCGATTCGAATAAATCTTATCAATCTGGAAATCATACGTTTAATTCAATTCACACAAAACATTACCGGTCAATCCTGGCGATTTGGGCGCTTATCTTATTTTGCCCGTCATCCGCATTCTCAAGCAATCAGGAAAATCTAAAACTGTTGCGTGAACGCATCCAATCATTACAAAAAGATTTAGCCAACAAAGAAGCGCTAAAACAGAGCGCAGCGGATGCATTACAAGGAACTGAGCGGGCAATCAGTGCCATCACGCAAAAAATGACCAAACTGATTGAGCACGACCGGCAAGCCATAGAAGAATACAAGCAGCTGCAAGCACAGCACAAAAAACTCAGCGATGAAATCGGCATCGTACGAAATCAACTGGAAAAATTGCTTTATCAACAATATATCGGGGGACAACAAGATTATTTGCGGTTGGTGTTGAATCAGCAAAATCCGCATCAGATCGCGCGCGATATTTATTATTACCGGCAACTCTCACTCGCCCGTTCGGATAGCATCAAGAATCTCCAGTACAATCAACATGAAATCGAGACTCTGACACAAACCAGCCGTCAAAAGAAAGACGAAATTGCCGCTATCCAAGCGGAATATTTCGATCAACGAAAAAAACTTCAACAAGAAAAAACCAAGCAGCAAACATTGCTTACGCAAGTATCCAGTCAAATTTCTCAGCAGCAACAGGAAATCAGTAAACTCGAACAGGATGAAAAACGCTTAACGAATCTAGTGAACGAAATTAATCAATTGCTTGCGCAAGAAAAATCCAACACGACAATAATTAACAACAAACTTCCGGATGCTTCGACTACGAGCGCGGCATTCTCAACGTTAAAGGGTAAATTAAATTTGCCGGTGCGCGGGAAACTTGTAAACACTTTTGGTGGTCAACGTTCAGGTAAACATGTGACATGGAAAGGTTTATTCATACAATCACCTGATGGCAGTGAAGTCAAAGCAATCTCCGCAGGCCGGGTCGTATTTGCGGATTGGTTAAGAGGTTTTGGTAATTTGATAATTTTGGATCACGGAAACAACTACATGAGCTTATATGGCAATAATGCAACACTTCACAAACAAGTTGGCGAGCCGGCTCGCGGCGGCGAAACGATTGCAACCGTTGGAAATAGCGGCGGTAATGCCGATTCAGGTTTATATTTCGAGCTTCGTCACGGAGGAAAGCCGTTTGACCCGTTGACGTGGATAAAAATAGAATGAACGCAACAGCCATTTACATAAATTTGATCAGTGCGGAGATAGCTTAAATGAGTAACGTAATCAAAAAAACAGGTTTAATTCTGATTGGCGCAATTGCTGGAATGATGCTCAGTTTGAATTTCTCTGCTATTGCCAAAAAAGAAAGTATCGAGGCGATTCATCCGCTGCCGATCGAAGAATTGCGAACCTTTGCCCAAGTGTTCGGCCGGATCAAAAGCGATTATGTTGAGTCTGTGGAAGACAAGAAACTGATTACCGAGGCGATCAATGGCATGCTGATCGGACTGGATCCGCACTCGTCATACCTCGATAAAGACGAATACAAAGAGCTGCAAATCGGCACACAAGGCGAATTCGGCGGTTTGGGAATTCAGGTTACGATGGAAGACGGTGTCGTAAAAGTCATATCGCCAATTGAAGACACACCGGCGTTTCGCGCTGGCATTAAAACCGGCGATCTTATCGTCAAATTGGATGATACCGTCGTCAAGGGTATGACACTGAATGATGCGATCAAGCTGATGCGCGGCAAGCCCAACACTTCGATCAAGATCACGATTGTGCGGGAAGGAGAAACCGAACCGCTGGTCTTTAATCTGGTGCGCGATATCATCAAAATCCAAAGCGTTAAATCGAAAATGATCGAACCGGGTTATGCGTATATCCGTATCACGCAGTTCCAAGAACAAACCGGTGAAAATCTGGCGCAAGCTATCAAAACGCTTTTTGCCGAAAACAGCGGCGCAATGAAAGGATTAATCCTGGACTTACGCAATGATCCGGGTGGATTACTCAATGGCGCTGTCGCCGTATCGGCTGCCTTTCTGCCAGAAAATGCTCTAGTCGTTTATACCGAAGGCCGTAGTCCGGATGCAAAAATGAAATTGCACGCCAACCCGGAATACTATCTGCGCGGGCCGGATGAAGATTATTTGAAAGGATTGCCATCCGCGGTTAAAACGGTACCAATGATCACCCTGGTTAATGGCGGTTCCGCTTCCGCATCGGAAATTGTTGCGGGAGCGTTGCAAGACCATAAACGCTCCATCGTGATGGGATCGCAAACGTTTGGTAAAGGATCGGTGCAAACAATTCTGCCGTTAGGTAACAATACCGCGATCAAACTGACTACCGCGCGCTATTACACACCGAATGGCCAATCTATTCAGGCGCAAGGAATCACACCCGATGTACTGGATGAAACCGACAGCGGCGATGAGCAACGTTTGCGGGAAGCGGACCTAAACCGGCATTTGTCCAATGGCAAAAAAACGGAGAAAAAAGCTGCTTCCGAAGCTGAAAAAGCCGCTTTGAAACCCGCTAGCGACAAAAAAGAGAAGAAAGAAAAGAAAAACAAAGACAAAAATAAAGCCCCTATGGAATTCGGCTCCGAGGAAGATCTCCTGTTGAAACAAGCTATGAATTACTTCAAGGGCATTACCCCATCACCCGAGAAAAAAAGCGACGAAACCAAGAGCTGATCTCAGGAATCGTGGATGACCAGCAGTTACTTCGCTACAGCCGTCATATCCTGCTCCCGCAAATCGACATTGCGGGGCAGGAAAAACTCAATCAATCGCATGTATTAATTATCGGTGCAGGCGGCCTGGGTTCTCCCGCCGCCTTGTATCTCGCCGCCAGCGGAATTGGCCATCTGACCATTTGTGATGGCGATCAAGTTGATTTAACCAATTTGCAGCGTCAGATCATCCATGATAGCGGCGCCATCGGTTTAGCCAAAACACAGTCGGCAAAACAAACGCTGCACAGAATCAATCCCGCAACCCATATCACTACAATTCAAGCGCATGTCGATGCAGAAGAATTGTCGCAGCTGGTCCCGCAAGCCGATGCGGTCATTGACGCCAGTGATAACTTCAGTACCCGCCATCATGTGAACCGGGCCTGTGTCACTCATAAGAAACCGCTAATTTCCGGTGCCGCGGTGCAATTCTCCGGTCAAATCAGTGTGTTCGATTTACGCCATGACAGCAGTCCTTGCTATCATTGTTTATATCCGCTTGCTGGAGACCAGGAGGATATGCCGTGCGCAATTATGGGTGTATTCTCGCCTGTGGTTGGTATCATCGGCAGCATGCAAGCCGCGGAAACGCTAAAAATTCTATTGAATATCGGCCAGAGTCTGAACGGCCGTCTGCTGCTACTGGATGGTCTCGCAATGAACTGGCGCTCGGTCAGATTAAATAAGGACCCGCTCTGCCCGGTATGCCGGCGCAATGACCGGTAAAAAATAATGCATCAGAAACTGATGGTTATTGCACTTTAAAGTAGTTCCTTCGGCAACAAAATCAATCGTTGCGTTTCCCAATTGGCCAGCGGATCACGCCTGAATCCGCTGTTAACAAACTGATACCAGCGGCCAATCACGAAGCACATGAATAAATTGGCTTGCGCTGCAATATCCACGTCCGCTTTCAGCCGTTGCTCGCTAACGGCGAACCGTAATGCCTGTTTTAAAGTCGTTTCCAGCCGGTCGTGCAGCTGATGAATGCGCAATTGCAAATGATCGTTCTCATTGACCAGCGCATCGCCAATCAGAATCCGCGTCATGCCCGGATTTTTTTGTGAAAAACCTAGCAGTAGCAGTAACAAGTTTTCAATCTGCTTGGCATTCGGCTGTTCTTCTTGCAGAATTTTATTGATCAGCACAAATAATGTTTTCTCAATGAATTCAATTAAAGCCGCAAACATGTGCGATTTATTGGAAAAACAGCGATAGATCGCCGATTCCGAAATGCCCGATTGCTTAGCCAACGCAGCCGTGGTGATCTTAACTCGCTGCGGATACTCCAGCATCCCAGCCAGCGCTTGCAGGATCCGGTCTTCTCTTTCGCTTGATTTGATTGAATGATTTGAATGCTTCAATTATTTGGCCGCAACATAACAAAAACGATTGCAGGAATATAACCAAATTAATAAATCAACGCGAGTATTAATCTATCCTACCGTCAATTTTCCCTGCTTCGCTCCTTCCAGTAAGTATCTATAATTATTTGAGTTCAATATGCGCGGCAGCGCAGTGCAAGCTAGACCTGTTCACCTTAAACACGCTAGAATTGCTAATTTTTTGGGTTCGAGCGCATGCATACATGGCGAAAAGTGCCATCCGGTGCCAAAACACCGGTTGCACTGACCATAGGCAATTTCGACGGGGTCCATTTAGGCCACCAGGCCATGCTTTCCCGGTTGAAAGACACCGCCAGCCGGCTAGGGCTTCCGGCCTGTGTCATGACTTTTGAACCGCATCCGCGTGAATTTTTCGCGCCGGATCAAGCACCTGTCCGGCTCTCCAGTTTACGGGAAAAATTAACCTGCTTGATTCAGACAGAAGTCGACTGTATCCACATTTGCCGTTTCAATTACGATTTTGCCAGAATCGGCGCGGAACAATTTATCGCGGACATCCTGAATAAAGAACTTGCAGTGCGCTGGCTGCTGGTCGGCGATGATTTCCGTTTTGGCGCGCGGCGCACCGGTGACTTCGCCATGTTGCAAGCATTGTCAGCAGAAAATAACTTTTCTGTCGAAGCCATGCCCAGTGTTACCATCGACGGGCAGCGCGTTTCTAGTACCGCAACCCGGCAGGCGCTTGCCAACGGCGATCTCGACACCGCCAGGAAATTGCTCGGCAGACCTTACAGCATCAGCGGACGGGTCGTAGATGGGGATAAATTAGGCAAGCAACTTGGATTTCCCACCGCGAACATTCAATTGCAGCATAACCGCCCGCCGCTTTCGGGTATTTTTGTCGTATCCGTGTACGGTGCCATACCATCCTCACCCGCTACTCCGCTGCGAGGTGTTGCCAGTCTGGGTGTGCGGCCGACGACCCATGATAATGGCAGGCCTGTGCTGGAGGTTCATTTGTTCGATTTTCATCAGAAAATTTACGGACAGCAATTACAGGTTAACTTCTTGCACAAATTACGCGACGAAGAAAAATATGTGGATATCAACACACTCATCCGGCAAATCGAGAAAGATGTCGCGCAAGCCAAAAGCTTTTTTATGACTACCCCGATTCATTCCAATAGCATGCGCAACGCCCTTTAACCCATCCATTGAACTTTCATGACTGATTATAAGAAAACGCTCAATTTACTCGACACACCGTTTCCGATGCGCGGCAATCTGGCCAGCCGAGAACCGGGTATGCTGAAAGCCTGGCAAGACAAAAACCTGTATCAAAAAATCCGCGCCGTCAGCAAAGGACGTCCCAAATTCATTCTGCATGACGGCCCGCCTTATGCCAACGGTGACATTCACATCGGTCATGCCGTCAACAAAATCCTCAAGGACATCATCATCAAGAGCAAGACACTATCCGGTTTTGATGCGCCGTACGTTCCCGGCTGGGATTGCCATGGCTTGCCGATTGAGCATCAGATCGAAAAGAAACACGGCAAACATTTGCCTGCCGACAAAGTACGAGAACTCTGCCGCGCCTTTGCGCAAGAGCAAGTGGAGCGTCAAAAAGCCGATTTCATTCGCCTGGGTGTCCTAGGTGACTGGGATAATCCATATCTCACGATGAATTTCAAAACCGAAGCCGGTATTATCCGCGCACTGGGAAAAATTTATCAAAGCGGCTATCTGTATCAGGGACAAAAACCGGTCAATTGGTGTATCGATTGTGGCTCTGCCTTGGCTGAAGCGGAAGTAGAATACGAAGACAAAACTTCACCGGCGATTGATGTGGGATTTGCCGTTCAGTCCGCGCGCTCATCGCTGAGCAGCATCTTCGGCGTCGTCATTCCTGAAAATGCGCAAGCTTACGCCATCATCTGGACCACCACACCGTGGACATTACCGGCTAACCAAGCGGTCAGCGTGCATCCCGATTTCGACTACGCGCTGGTGCAAACTGCACGCGGTCTGGTGATTCTTGCCAATGAATTACAGCAAGCTTGTCTAGCACGCTATGATTTAACCGGTGAAACGCTCGGCACCTGCAAAGGCCAGGCATTAGAACATCTGGCCCTGCAACATCCATTTGAGCCGCGCACGGTAAAAATCATTTGTGGCAAGCATGTCACCCTGGAAGCTGGTACCGGACTGGTGCACACCGCGCCCGCGCACGGTTTGGATGACTATTTTGCCGGTCAGAATTACGGCCTGCCGAGTGACAGCCCGGTGGATGGCAACGGCAAGTTTATTGCCAGTACACCTTTGGTGGGCGGGCTTTCGGTATGGAAAGCCAACGATATTGTCATCGATACGCTCAAAACCAGCGGGCATCTGTTTTGCCTGAAAAAAATCGACCACAGCTACCCGCACTGCTGGCGGCACAAAACCCCCATCATTTTCCGCGCAACCCCGCAATGGTTCATCGGTATGAATCTGCACAGCACAACTGCGAGTGCTGGAGATAAAACATTACGCGATCTGGCCATGCAAGCCGTCGATTCCACCGCATTCTATCCGGCATGGGGCAGAGCGCGCCTGGAAGCGATGATCAAAAACCGCCCGGACTGGTGTGTATCCCGCCAGCGTAATTGGGGCGTGCCGATGACCTTCTTTGTGCATAAAGATACCCATACATTGCATCCACGCTCACTTGAGCTGCTTGAGCAAGTCGCGCAAAAAGTCGAGCAACAAGGTATCGAAGCCTGGTTTGCCCTCGATGCCGCCGAATTGCTCGGCGGCGAAGCGCAAACGTATAAAAAGCTGACCGACACGCTGGACGTCTGGTTCGATTCCGGCACCACGCATGACACCGTTGTCAAAGCGGATGCGCAACTCAAATTCCCGGTGGATCTGTATCTGGAAGGCTCGGATCAGCATCGCGGCTGGTTTCAGTCTTCATTGCTGACCGGTTGCGCCATTGATGGCCGTGCACCCTATGATGCATTGCTCACGCATGGATTTGTGGTCGATGGCAGCGGTCACAAAATGAGTAAATCCAAGGGTAATGTCATCGCCCCGCAAAAAGTGATGGATACTTCCGGCGCCGATATTTTACGGTTGTGGGTCGCTTCCACCGATTACTCAGGCGAACTTTCCATTTCCGAGGAAATTCTGAAACGGGTGGTGGAAAGCTACCGGCGGATCCGCAATACGCTACGCTTCTTACTGGCAAATTTGATGGACTTTAATCCACAGACAGACACCGTTGCCGTGGCAGATTGTCTGGAAATCGACCGCTATATGCTGGCATTGACCCAAGCCTTTCAGGAAGATTTAACGCGCAGCTATCAACGCTATGAATTCCATCAGGTTGTGCATAAACTGCACAATTTCTGCTCTGAAGACCTGGGAGGATTTTATCTGGACATCCTCAAGGATCGCCTGTACACGGCAGCAGCCAAAGGTCTTCCGCGCCGTTCGGCACAAACTGCGCTACACCATATCGCGCATAGTTTGGTGCGGCTGTTTGCGCCGATTTTGAGTTTTACCTCGGAGGAGGTCTGGGAGCATTTGACGGGCGATACTCAGGATAGTGTGTTGTTTCATACGTGGCACGACCTCCCAGCACAACCGGATACCGAATCATTGCAGCAACGGTGGGCAAAAATCCGTTTGCTGCGTTCGCACGTGCTGAAAAAACTGGAAGATTCCCGCACACAAGGAGAAATCGGTTCCTCATTAGCAGCTGCGGTAGAAATACGCGCCAATCAGGAAGATTTCGCCTTACTAAGTGCACTGGGCGACGACTTGCGTTTCGTATTGATCGTCTCCGAAGTCCGCCTGATTCCAGTCAATGACCCGCAGCAGGAAGGCATGACCGTGACATCCAGTGCGCATACGAAATGCGAGCGGTGCTGGCACTATCGCCAGGATACCGGCCAGCATGCGGAACATTCAACGCTGTGCAAACGTTGCGTCAGCAATCTTTATGGTCGTGGCGAAGAGCGGCACTATGCGTAACGCTCAGTTTATGCTCTATAAATGAGCATTTTTAGCCTGTATTTAACACCACAGCGGCAACGCAGATAGTTTTTCAGCGGCTGTTAGATCTTATCGGCAAATACTGGATGAATACCAATTAAGGTTGAATTGGGCCGCGTTACCATTCTCATTAATGGGACAGCAGTCGCCTGATTCAGTGATTTTTTAGCAGGTAGCGATGTCGTATTCATTTGCATGAATCGTCCATTTACTCTAAACTGAATTTACTCTAAACTGCATGAATATTAACAGTTAGATAGATTATTCTTGTAACCTAGAATGAGACACTTCGGATTGATGTACATCCAGCATACTCACGACACTCGATCAAATTCCAACACTGACAAAGAGCCTACTCATGCGATTTAACACGATCTCCGCTGCAATCACCGTCTGCTTGTTTTTCAGCGCTTGCTCTACCAACTCAGCGCGTACTGAAACCCCTAGTCCACAGGAACTCGCGCCTGCCGCGTCGACCAGCGGCGAAACCCGCACGGTGAAGTCGCGCGATGGTTCGTACACCGGCGAAATCATTGGCACCCCTGCAGCGGGTAGCAAATTCTCTCAATTGCAAATCGGCATGCAGGCGATGGAAATCCAGAAGATGATTGGTTTTCCTGATAAATCTCATAGCTACGAATCTGGCAAGCGCTGGATTCCCTTCTACTTTGGCAACGACGCTAGACGCATGCAGGTTCTCTACAAGGACGAGGGCTGCCTAATCTTCACCGATGGCGGTCACTTCAATTCTGGTGGCGACCTCATTCAGATTCAAGTCGACCCATCGGGAGCTTGTTACGAACCGTAATCCAGGCAGGGCCGCGCGCTGGATCACGACCTAATAATTCCTGCAAGTGAAGCAGAGTGGATTGGCTTTCGACCAGCCATTTAAGTCGAATGCTGAGTGATAATTTGCGTTTTATGCTGATTGTTTCAGCCGTCAATCTGACCCAAGTTAACGATCCGCGGCAGGAAGGTATTCTTGTAACATCCAATACACACGTGGAACATTCGACGTTGTGCCAACGCTGCATCAGCAATCTTTATGGTCAGCGACATTATGCGTAAAGCCTAGCTATTATTTACCGGAAACTTGTTACGATGAAGCTTTACATCAGCCTAAGCATTGCTTTAATTTTTTTGATATTAGATCTTGCCAGCAAATACTGGGTCGAATCCACGCTGGAATTCGGTGAGCGCATTCCGCTCACCGGTTTTTTCAACTTGGTGTTGACCTACAATCCCGGTGCTGCCTTTAGTTTCCTCAGCGACCAACCCGGCTGGCAACGCTGGTTCCTGAGCGGAATCGCGGGCAGCGCGGCCTTAGTGATTATCTTTCTGCTCAATAAATACCGGCAGGAGAAATTATTTTGTTTATCGCTGAGTTTGATTCTGGGCGGTGCGCTGGGAAATTTGTACGATCGCATTACGCTGGGTCATGTCGTCGATTTCCTGGATTTTTATATTGGAAATTACCACTGGCCGGCGTTTAACATCGCCGATTCCGCTATTTTTATCGGCGCCGCGTTGATGATTTATGACAGTTTCCGGAAAAAAGAAAATCCGGAAGACTCTGCAAAAGCAACGAAATAAACCAATCTCATTTGTTAGATCTTTTTTCCTTCGTAATCGGGTTTTGCAGGGTATAACCGTTTTCCTTCATTTTATACCCCCCGTAAGCCCCCGCCCCGGCAGCCACTAACGTCCAGCAGCCGGATAACAACGGTATCACCGGCAAGAAAGCAATCAGAGTTAATAGTTGTTTTTTCTTCATTATTGATTCCGGTAAAAATAAAACTTCAATTATTCCAGCAGACTGGCGCACTGGCTATAGATTACAGATTATCCAACGCGCTTACAACCACTCCGCACACGCCGGAAAAACACTTCTCAACATTCGCGGCTGCTAGAGCTCCCTGGATACTTTCCAGTTGCACCAGCTGGCGCATTGCTATAGGAACCACACCATTATCCTATCCCCGCCGCAACGAAAGCGATATCCCTAGCTGCCATGAATATACCGCACGGCTTCTTGTGAGGTCATGCAATGGTCGTTTCTTTGTGTCTGATAGTTTGCAAAGAGTTTACATTCTCTCAACAATTCAGCAAGTCCTCGCAGGTATAGTTCATTCCAACGCAGCAACGTGTTTTTAATCAAAGAACCATCCAATTGATTAAGAGTATGAATCAGATTTTATTACAGCGAGTGGAGGAATCAATGTCATTGCAAGAACTGAAAGCAAATAGCGTAACCGGAGTGCCGGCGATGGCAGTCGATCTGGTTACGAATGAGTTTCTGACGTTTCGTTTGGGAAGCGAGGAATATGGGATTGAGATTCTGAAAGTACAAGAAATCCGAGGTTACGATTCCATCACGCATATTGCCAATTCGCCAGACTATATCAAGGGTGTGATTAATCTGCGCGGCATCATCGTTCCGATCATCGACATGCGAATAAAGTTTGATCTGGGTCAGGCAACATATGATCAATTCACGGTGGTCATCATACTCACTGTAGCAGGCCGAGTGATGGGAATTGTGGTTGATGGGGTATCAGACGTGATTACGCTAACAGATGAGCAAATGCGTCAAGCACCGGGTTTAGGTTCGGTAATCGACACGGAATATATCATGGGCTTAGGTACGGTGGATGAGCGGATGCTGATATTGATCGACATCGAAAAGCTAATGAGCCGAAGCGACATGGGCTTTATTACACATAACATTAATTAATCTACAAATTTCATAAAATACTCTTGAAGGAGAAACATAATGTTTAAAAACATGACCATTAAATCTCGATTGATCGTTGTCATTGGATTTCTTTCTGCGCTGCTAGTTAGCATTGGTGGTATGGGAATTTACGGTATGAACCAAATGAATAGCGCATTCAAAGGTGTTTATGACGATCGTGTTTTGCCTTTGGGCGACCTAGGAGTGGTGTTGGATCGCATTCAACGTATCCGTTTTAATACTGTAATTTCAAGTTATTCTGAGAACCCGGCCATTGTGTCTGAAAGAAAATCACTAAGTGATCAGAGAGCTGAAGAAATAGCCACACTATGGCCGAAATATATGGCAACGAAGTTAACTACTGAAGAAGCCGCATTAGCCAAGGATTTCGAGCAACAATGGAGAAGTCTGTCACAATCTGTCGATCATTCGATGAGCCTGGCGCTGAACAAAGAATTTAAGGCGGCACAACAAAATCTGCATGATGATATGTTTGCCAAATTTGATGCGGCGCATACCACCATGTTCAAATTGCTCGATATGCAGCGGGTACTGGGATCCAATGAATACAAAGCAGCACATCAAGCATACCAGGGATTACTGACGATTAGTAATAGCATGATTGTACTTGGCCTAATTCTGGCTGTAATCGCAGGACTCTTACTGATACGTGCCATCATCAGACCGCTGAATGAGGCCGTTGCTATTGCAAATGCCGTGGCTTCGGGTGACTTGACTACTCGAATCGAAGTGAATTCAACCAATGAAACAGGACGTTTACTGCAAGCACTGAAAACAATGAACGACAATTTGCTGGATTTGGTTGGCAAGGTACGCAACAGCACGGAATCGATCGCAACCGCATCCAGTGAAATTGCGTCAGGTAACTCGGATTTAAGCCACCGCACCGAAGAACAGGCTTCGAGTCTGGAGGAAACAGCGTCTTCGATGGAAGAACTGACGTCAACTGTGAAACAGAATGCGGATAATGCGCGTCAAGCGAATCAACTGGCCGTAGGTGCATCTGAAGTGGCCATGAAAGGTGGTGCTGTAGTTGGACAAGTGGTGCAAACGATGAGCTCGATCAATGACAGTTCGAAAAAAGTGGTTGAGATTATCAGCGTCATCGATGGTATTGCATTCCAAACCAATATACTGGCATTGAATGCCGCAGTGGAAGCAGCCCGCGCTGGAGAACAAGGAAGAGGCTTCGCAGTGGTGGCGACAGAAGTCCGGACACTGGCGCAACGATCAGCAGCGGCAGCCAAAGAGATCAAAGAATTGATCAATGATTCCGTGACAAAAGTGGATGAAGGCACCAAACTGGTGGATGAAGCGGGATCAACCATGGACGAGATCGTTACCGCTGTAAAACGTGTAACCGATATCATGAGTGAAATCTCGGCCGCATCGCAGGAGCAAAGCTCCGGGATAGAGCAAATCAACCAGGCAGTAACGCAAATGGATGAGGTGACGCAACAAAATGCGGCCTTGGTAGAAGAAGCTTCCGCCGCTGCTGAATCAATGAAGGACCAATCCAAAGTATTAATTCAAGCAGTGAGTGTGTTCAAATTCGCGAACCATGGTGAACAAACGGCAGTCGTACCGGCAACAAAAAACCCTGGTGTAGTGACACGGCTGCCTAATCGTGGATCAGCAACCAGGAAAGCTGCGGTTAATACCAAGGCTGAAACAGCACCCGAGAAATTAGCGATGCCAACTCGCAAGGTTGCATCAGGTGGTAAAGAAGATTGGGAAGAATTTTAACAATAAACGTTGATTGAAATAAGGCGATACCTGGGGTAACTCAGGTATCGCCTTAATGATGTGTAAGTCTGCTTACTCTTGATCAGAGCGCTTGCGGAGTCAAAAACTCAGGAAGGTTGCGGAGGAACTTTGATCCATTGGCCTGAGCATTGCTTCACATAGGGATAGTATCCTTCGGGCTTGCGGCAGTAATACCAATAGTTTCTTTGCTGCACAGGCGCGGGTCCGGAAACTTCATTACGTTGAACATAGGTAGGTGCTCTGGCCGGAGCGAATGCCATGGGTGACGAAAACACCGGCGAGCCAGCCAGATATCCGCCCAAGGGATAATACGGTTCAAAATAACGGTAAGGGCCAAAACCTGCATAGCTATTATAGAATCCAACGCCAATACCCCGTCCGCCGTAAAAACCAAAGCTGCTGAATGGCCCGCCGAAGCCATAATAACCAAAGGGAACAAACGGACTGTAATAACCAAATGGTCCAAACCCGAATCCTAATCCCACTCCCAGACCTAAGCCGAATCCCAAACCAAAGTTATCGTGATGATGATGCCCTCCCCCGTGATGATGGTCATAATCATTCCCTGTAGTATTTTGATTTACATTCGTATTATTTTGAATATTCACATTTTGCGTGGAGGAACCGTCTTGAACGGCAGTACTGCCATTCTGGGCGGATTGGTCACCCGCATTAGAAGCAGTTTCGGCAGATCCAGCAGAATCCGTTGTTCCTGCAGATTGAGTTGGATCGGTAGCTTCCGCATTCGGACTCGAATCATTGTGCTGACCCTGAGCGTCCGCTTGAGCACCTTGGCTTGGATCGGAAGCAGCATCAACAGATTGATCCGTTAGCTCCTTTTTCAAGGGTTCATCCGCCGGACCATCACTACCGGATGCCGTATCAGTGCTGTTATCCGGCGTATTTTCCGTAGTAAAGTCATCTGGTTGACTCACTGCATCGGTTTGCTCTAAATCATTTCCCTGGAACGCATCATCGGCCGACCCAAAATCTTCCGGCTGGTTAAACTCATCGTTCTGGTCGAAAGCATCGTTTTGGTCAAAACCACCCTGATCGGAGTAATCCGAATATCCACCCGAATCGAAATCACCGCCATAATCACCACCGTAGTCACTACCAAAATCGCCACCATAGTCACCGCCGAAATCACCGCCATCGAACCCGCCGCCATCTCCCTCAGCGCTTGCTGGAGTCACTAAAAATATTCCGCAGAGGGCGATAGCCAAGCACGCTAATTTATATTTATTCATATCAACCTCAATCAGAATTCACTACAACTTTTATCCGTTAATCAAATCTCTAAACAACACCTCAGGCTTCCTCAGTCATCAACCCACCTCACCTGCTATTTGACACCATCATAACGAGGTAAATCTGAATGCATACTGAATAAAAATCTGAACAAAATGTGATGAATATCAGCCTCGATTTAAGGTGTTGATTACGCTTTCTCGTTAACGAATTCGTTAAGCAGCTGTTTGATGCGCATAGTGTGACTCCCCTGCCAGTAGATCCGATCGCATTCCGGGCAGATCAGAAATTTATCGTAATACCGCTTTGTCAACGGCTCCAAACGATGTTCAATAGGTTTCTTGCCGGTTTCTGTCAATATTCCATTGCACTGGGTACAACGCGTTAACGGTCTGATCAGGGAATATAACGCAAATCTTTTCAGAACTTCCCGGGTTTGAATTTTCGGTCTATCCGCACGCACAAAATACCCGTGCGTAATGATCCTGCGTTTTAATAACGAACGATCCCTGGTAAGCACGACGCGCCGTTGCTCACTGGCTATTCTTACCACCGCGCCATCGTCGTAATCATTACGATAAAGGCAGTCGAATCCAAGCAACCTCAAATAGCGCGCCAATCTTCCAAGATTGCTATCGACCACGAACAGGGGTGGGTGCAATAACTCCGCCCTCAGTCGCTGTGCCGGTATACCGTTAAAATCCTCACTCTGCGGAAAAACCTCGATATGATCGCCATCCCGCACAGTATAGTTAAAATCTACTGCAATACCATTCACCGAAATTCGTTCAACTTCCGGGTGCGGCACATTGAACGATTCGATCATGTCCTTAATCGAAGCTTTCCGCTCAAAGTTGTGAATAATCTCCGTATCGCCCTGCCCGGGTGCAAGAAAATCATTCAACGATTGATAAAAGCGTATTCCGATCTGCGCCACTGATTACATTTCCAGCATGAGTTATTGTTTAGATTCGGATTGCCTGCAGGTGTTTGATGTCAAGGTGAATTTAATTTGATCAAGATCAATATTTCGCGTAACTGTAAACGGTATTCTGCGAATCAGCGTCATACAAAATCAATTAACAAATAACATTCAGAAGGTTCTATATGAGAATTACACAATTTTTAGCAGTATCGGCGGTTTTAGTTCTAGTTGCCTGCGGTGGAAAGCCAACAGCGCCGGAATCACCTGATCCGGATGCTTACGGTAAAACCATTCAGCCTTTCCATCAAATACCATCGGGCGATCAGGAAGGTGGCGGAAAAGCCAGATCGACTGAAGAAAAATCGAATTACTAAAGTTTGCTAGAGGGTGGACAGTGCTCTATGGTTGAAAATCACAAGCAACTGAGGCTGTAGAGCACTGTCTTTTTATCACACAAGAAGAAATTACTTACACACAGTACAGAGAAAACACCGACCGGGCGCCTTAGCCAAGTTATCCGCCTGTTCCGCACACTTTAACGGCCGCCACAAAACCAGCAACCTACCCTGTTCTACGCTGTTGCCCAGGAAAGGTCGTATGCTTCGGGGAACGGTCCGGATTTGTAGTCTATATCACCTTTCGGTTCCACATCTTTCTTCAGCAATACTTGCCGGACCATTTCAGGAATCATCACCATACCCACGTAACGCCCCAGGCATTCATGGTTGCCGAATCCAAAGTGGAAATAGTTATACCAGTTACGTTGCGGGATAAATTCGTCCGGCGACTCAAATGCCCGTTCATCGAACGTCGCGGATAACGTCACCGGCAGAACATAAGTACCGGCACGCAAAACTGTTTCGTGGTCTGTTCCTTTCGCCGCCGTATAATCGCTCACCGTAGTGCGGAATAAATACGATGTGATCGGAACAAAACGCAATGCTTCCCATACGATACCGTCGAACTCGGTTGTATCTTCCTTCTGTGCAGCCGCTTTTGCCGCCGCCAGCCATTGCGAATGCTGGAACAAATATTGCAGCACTTGCGCTACAGCTTGCGCAGTGGTCTCGATCGCACCGATCAACAAGCCGCCGGCATTCACACCCAGCCGTTTGATATCAAAATCCAGTTCTTTAGCAAAACTGGTGCGTAGCATCCGGGTGACGATATCATCATCCAATCGGACGATTGTTGAAAACGTCAATTTCTCCAGTTTCACCGCCAGTAACCGCTTCGCAATCAGCATCGTGATGTAGTCTCCCAGTTTTTTGGAAGTTTCATTATGACGATCGATAATGCGTTTTGACAGTTCCGGAGGCAGTAAATCGAATGGCTGATTATGGAACGTATCGTATTGATTCCAGTAAGACCATTCGATCAAGTCTTCCCTGTTAGCGCCCGTCAGTCCAAAATACTTTTGCACCAATGTCGCGGGAACCATCCGGCAAAATTTATTCACAACTTCGATCTGCCCACTGGCGTTACCGAGAATGCCACCGGCGATATCCGCAACCATATTGCGCACTCTGGGCAAATCATCACGATTCAACATAAATTGCATCAGCGATTTCTCACGGGTATGCAGTGCATCGTCATCGTGCGCCATTAGGTAATTGTCCATTTTGGGAACGTACGGCTTGACGGTAAATACTTTGTACATCAGCAGTATTTCCCTGACATCGTCAAACCGGGTCACCAAGGTGCAATCCGGCGTCACCAGGATTGGACGCTTAGCGCGCAATTCCTTAAAAAAAGGTAAAGGTTCCGTATCCATCCAGCGGCGCACCAATGGAAATTTTTCCGCATCGGGAGTCGCATCATACCGTTCAAGATAGCTTGTACTCATTTCAATACTCCTTGTTCAATAAGCATCCCCGCAGCAAGACCACGGGGAATCGCAGGTTAAGAATGATTCCAGATTACAGAGTTTTAAGATATTCCAGCACGTCGAGTTTTTCATCCTTGTTCAGCGGTCTTAAAGTTACACCATTCGGTTGCGCTGTTTTACCGGATGCATATTCGTGTCCGGCGTTACTATTGCCAGGAAAACTGGTATCAAAAGTGAAGCTTTTATACCCGCTACTTTTTAATCCCACTTTGACCGGATCAAATTCGCGTGAACCCACTTCAAATTGATCAGGACGGTATTCCCCATCTTCCGGATCACCTTCACGCTTTTTGGGTAATAACAAATCATACAATGATGGAACAGAACCATTGTGCAAATACGGCGCGGTTGCCCAGATTCCATTCAAAGGCCGTCCCTTGTAGGCATTGAGTGAGGCCAATGGATTGACTGTAGTATCCGGGTCATAGTTACCATTTTTGATTGAGGATTTAATCTCATTTTCCGCATAGGCTGTTACAAGATTGGCTGCCCAATCCGTCCAACGCTGGAAAAACCACTTATCAGGATCAGGAGTAGCCACTACATTTTTTGTTGCTTGAGTCAGCAAGGCTGCAACGGGCGCTTCCTTATCCAGCAAAATATTACCCACTTCCAATCCTACATACTGGTTGCGCAAAATGCCGGAATACCCCTGATATTTGAAGCTATTCTCTGCCATCGTGGAATCCGTTCCTATCGCGCTGACTTTCGTCATATGAGCAACGACGCGCCGGTTTGGATCGTCACGATCAATTCTGGCATGGCAGGCCGCACAATATTCATCGAATAATAGTTTGCCTTTTGCAGCTTGCTCCTCATTGATTTTTCCTAGAATTTCTTGCGGCCATACCGGAGAATTCAATTTCTTCAAGTGCGATTCAATTCTGTGCAAGTTTTGCACATCAACGGAAGAATCAAATTTGACGCGCGTATTGCCAGAACCTTGGAAGAGAATCGATGTCAATGACGTCCCTTTCTCTTCTTTCCAGTCAAGCGTGCCAAATACGCCAATCACTTCACCGGTATTCCGGCCAATCGGCCCCAGCCCGGCATTGTCAGCGATCCCATTCCATTGCACATAATCGTGTTGCGCAATATCCCACAAGAAAGGATAGCTAACGGGCGCATCAGGCCGATTGAAAATCTCATTATTCAACAGCGCTATTTGCTCAAATGTCAGATACTTACTCAGACGTTCCATCAAATGATCACGCTGCTCTCCCGTTATCACATTATCAATTTTTGCCAGGATTTCATCGATTTGCTCCTTCGTCATCACTTTATCATCCATTATCTTCCGGTCGCTCAGTATCTCTCTCAGCTCTCTTGCGTTAATGGTATGTTCAAGCACACGGTTATATATGCGTCCGAAGGCATCCAGCCGTGCATAGCCATAAGAAGTTTGACTGGCATTGATATAGGTATAACTGTATATGCGCTGTTCATATTTACTTAAATCAGCGAGCACATCAGCTTCCGACTTGTAATTCCCCCTGGCCAATACATTTTTGACAAACCGCTGTTTGGCTTCCGCATCTTCGCGCGTATGTTTCAAGGCTTTTGCCAGATCGATCATGATGTTTTCCATATCCGCGCTAGCCGGACCACCATCAATGCGGATACCCACACCGTTATAGTTTATCTGCCCGGTGTGGCAAGCCGCGCAAGTTAAACCGACATATTCCTTGCCTTTGTACTTATCTTTAACCCAACCGACCGGCAATGCATCCGGGTTTGCCGATGAAGCCTTCTGAGGTAAATACCGGTAAAAATTCATATTCTCATCGGAACGGAAAAGCTGGGACTGTCCCGGCTTCTCCAACGCCAGAAAGAAATCATAGGGCATCAAGTTTGATCCCTGTGTAGTGTAGTAAAACCACAAACTGTCGACAGAATTCCAACCCTGATCAAGGTATTGCACCTTTGTATAGCTATCGCCAAGATGATCTTTCTCAACAGTAACCGCGTGGCGATCATCAGGTTCGTTTCCCGGGATAAGGGTGCAGGCGGATAGTATGCCGATGGAAAGCATCGAAGCTACATAAGAAAATAAAGATCGTTTTTCTGACGAAATGAAATATTGTTTCACGATAAATCCCCTTTCATTTGAATTTGTTTAATCAGCATTGTTAAGGACAATGTGCATTACTAATACCCGTAAACTCCTGCTCCTTACATTACCTGACTTTGGATTATTTCTTCTCGAGGCCCGTGCTTGACGCTAACGCTCAATCTTGGCGGATTGTATTTTTCTTATTGGCAGTTCCCGATTATATTCACAATCCTTTGCTGATCATAGCAATACTCGCACATCTCAGAAACATATTTGATACAAACAGCAACTTTACGGTATAACCTTAAGGAATCGCATTAGCTTTCTCACTGCACCGGCTTGAAACCGTTTGTCAGCAACCCAAGAGCCCGGACGGGAAAGCAAATTGGCAACAACGGGTTTCCCGCTATGGGCCATACATTGGCATTGAGCGGCACCTTAAATACAACCACCATCAAAATACAGGGCGTTATCATGAAAAATCCATTCGCCGTTTTACTTTCGATCGTTTTTGTTTTCGCACTGACTGCCTGCGCCACAGCGCCCACCGCACCCGCCGGTGATGACCGCATTCACGTGACCATTCTGCACTTTAACGATATTTACGAAATCACCCCGGTCAGCGGCGGTAAGGAAGGCGGCATTGCACGGGTCGCCACCTTGCGCAAGCAATTGCTGGCGCGCAACCCCAATACCATCACCACACTCGGCGGCGATCTGTTCAGCCCATCCGCAATCGGCACCGCCCAGTATGAAGGCGACCGGCTGGCCGGACGGCAGATGGTCGATGTGCTGAATCACTTTGCACTCGACTATGCCACCTTCGGCAACCATGAATTCGATGTCAAAGAAAGTCAATTCAACCAGCGCATGAAAGAAGCGAAATTCACCTGGGTATCGAGCAATGTTTTTGCCGCTGATGGTCAGCCTTATGCCGGCGTCAAACAGAATCTGGTGATTCCCATTGCGGATAAAAAAAGCGGAAAAACCTTCAGAATCGGTATGTTTGGCTTAACACTGGCCGCAAACAACCCCGGCTACGTGCGCTACTCCGACCCCATCGCAGCCACCGCCGAGCAAATCAAACAACTCAATGGGCAAACCGATTTCATGATCGCCCTGACGCATCAAGCCATTGATGACGACATCGAACTGCTGCAAAAATTTCCGCAAATCGGCCTACTGCTGGGCGGGCATGAACATGTCAACTATCAAAACTGGCGCGGCAATTTCACTCCCTTGCTGAAAGGCGACGCCAATGTACGCTCGGTGTACGTAGTCGATCTTTATTTCGATCCGCAAACCGGCAAAACCGAAGTCAAACCCACGTTTGTGCCGATCAACGGCACTCTGGCCGAAGATCCCGCCGTCAAAACCGTGGTCGACAAATGGATGAACATCGCTTTCGATGCCTTCCGGCAGCAAGGATTTGAACCCGAAGCCGTGGTCACGACCACCACGGAAGCATTGGACGGGCTCGAATCGAATGTGCGCACCCGCAAAACCAACCTGACCGAACTGATCGCCCAAAGCCTGCTGCGCCCCTACCCGGAAGCCGAACTCTCGCTCTACAACAGCGGTTCGATCCGCATCGACGATGTGCTGCCCGCAGGTCAAATCACCGTCTATGATGTTATACGGGTACTGCCGTTCGGCGGCAAAGTGCAACTGGCCGCGATCAAAGGCAGTTTGCTGTTAAAGGCGCTGAATCAAGGGATAGCAAATGCCGGTGCAGGCGGCTTTCTGCAATCCGCGAACACGCAACAGGTCAACGGCGCCTGGAAAATTAACGGCAAACCACTGGATACCAAAAAAATTTACAAACTCGCGATCAACGACTTTCTCGCTTCCGGCAAAGATCGCGGTTTGGATTATCTGAAACCGGGCAGCCCAGATTTTGTCATTGTTAATCCAGGAGATAATTATGATATCCGCCAAGTGGTGATTGATCAGCTGAAGAATAATTGAGAAGTCCGGCAATATCGATAATTGAAATATTTTTCGGGATCGGTTGTGAGCTCTACATTTCAAACACAATAACGGCTTTCCTAAACAACTCCAATTGAAAATGCAGTATAAACTTGTCCGGATTGATTGAATAATCGATCCGTCCGGCTACGTTTTATTCCGAAGCGAATCGTTTCGCGCAGCATGCCAACTTTGAGTTGTTTTGACTAAACATCAGGAACAACAATATGAATTACCACATGAACACGATCAGCACAGTACTCGGAATAGTTTTATCGGCAATCATCACGCTTGACCAAGCTCATGCCAACAGCTTACCGGAACTCTATAAACGCAGCGGCTTGCAAATTGGCGGCTGGATCAATGGCGGCGCAACCTACAATGCTAATAATCCGTCGGATGGTTTCAACGGCGCGGTTACCTTCGCCGATCGCGCCAACCGGTTTCAATTGAATCAGCTAAATCTCTTTATCGAACGCAGCGTCGAAACGGATGCTTCCAATTGGAGTCTTGGCGGGCGCTTCGATTTCCTGTTCGGAACCGATGCCATTTACACTCAGGCCTTCGGTATTTCCGCGTTCGACGAAAATACCGGCGAACCATCGGAGCGAGGCAACTGGGATTTGAATCTCTGCTGCAAGTCGACGCGCACCTATGGCATCGCGCTGCCGCAAGCTTATTTGGAAACGCACGTACCGGTCGGCAACGGCCTGAACATCAAGGCGGGACATTTTTATACGCCGCTGGGTTATGAAAGCGTTCCCGCGCCTGACAATTTTTTTTACACCCGCGCATATATCCTGAACAGCGGCGAGCCGTTCACGCACACCGGTTTTCTAGGCACTTATAACATTGATAAAAACTGGACCATCCAGGGCGCGGCGACCACCGGCAGCGCCACTGGCGGATGGGACGGCGGCTTTGACAAACAGCTCGACAACTGGGGCGGATTGGCCAATCTAACATGGAATAGCGACGATAAAAGAACCAGTATGGCGTTGGGCGGCACCTATGGCCAAACGGCGGTGAATCAACCATGGATGATGTACAGCGTGGTGCTGCAACATTGGCTCACTCCCAGGATGCACGGCGTATTACAGCATACGCATGGCTGGGCGGCCGATATCAGCCTGCCCGGAGGAATCAGCAACGCTGCTTGGTATAGCATTAATACCCACCTGACTTACGATCTGCAAAAAAACCTGTCGATCGGCATTCGCGCCGAACGGTTTCACGACCGCAATGGCTGGCGGGTGTTTTCCCCTTATCGTATTCTGTCGGCAATGAACAATAAGGGCGTCAGCTATGCCGGGAATATTCCTTTCGCCAGCGCGCCTGCGGATTATTACGCCGTTACCCTGGGTATGAACTGGAAACCGGCGATGCACTGGAACAAAGGCTGGAAGCCGGTGCGCAATCTCAATATCCGCAAGAATATCCGCTACGACCGGGTAGATGGCATCAACACGGCTTTCCACCCGTTCGACGGCAAAAAGGATCAGTTTTTATTCTCGCTGGATGCGATGATTCCTTTTTAAAAATAGACGTCAACCCAAGGAAACCCGGAAAACAAAAACGAGCAATTACCAGAAGACGATCATCGGGTTATCAGCACAGCAGTTTCTCAAGTTTCCTTTCAAACGCCCTAACCGGAATCGATCAGGTAGAATACCGCCATTATGTTTTTCAAAGCGGCCCCAAAAATGATGTTACGTAAAATCTTCATTGCCAATCGCGGCGAGATTGCGGTGCGCATCATTCGAGCGTGTGCCGAGATGGGCATCCGCTCGGTGGCGATTTATTCGGAAGCGGATCGTTTCGCGCTGCATGTCAAGAAAGCGGATGAGTCGTATTGCATCGGCAGCGAGCCAATGGCGTGTTATCTGAACATTCACGCGCTGGTCGATCTGGCGCTGGCAACCGGCTGCGATGCGATACATCCGGGTTATGGGTTTCTATCCGAAAACGCGCAATTCGCGCGCGCCTGTAAGGAGCGCGGACTGATTTTCATCGGCCCCGAACCGGATGTGATTCATCGCATGGGCGATAAAACCGAAGCCCGCAAGGCGATGATCGCCGCCGGTATTCCGGTAACACCGGGATCGGATGGTAATTTGCACTCGGTCGACGAAGCGCTCAAAGTTGCCGGACAGATCGGTTATCCGGTCATGCTGAAAGCGACATCCGGCGGTGGCGGGCGCGGTATCCGCCGCTGTGATAATGCCGAGGAATTAAAACGCAATTATGTGCGGGTGATTTCCGAAGCGACCAAAGCATTTGGCAGCGCCGATGTGTTTCTGGAAAAATGCATCGTCAATCCGAAACATATCGAAGTGCAAGTGCTGGCCGATCATCACGGCAATGTCATCCATCTTTACGAGCGCGATTGTTCGATTCAGCGCCGCAATCAAAAGCTCATTGAAATCGCGCCGTCGCCGCAATTGGACGAAGCGCAACGTCAGTATATCGGCGGCCTGGCGGTGATTGCCGCGAAATCGGTCGGTTACACCAACGCGGGCACGGTGGAGTTTCTGCTGGATGACAGCGGGCGTTTTTATTTTATGGAAATGAATACCCGCGTGCAGGTCGAGCACACCATTACCGAAACCATCACCGGCGTCGACATCGTCGAAGAACAAATCCGGGTGGCGGCGGGCTTTCCGTTGCGCTTCAAGCAAGAAGAAATTGTCCGGCGCGGCTATGCGATCCAGTTCCGCATCAACGCCGAAGATCCTAAAAATAACTTCCTGCCCAGTTTCGGCCGCATTTCCCGTTATTACGCGCCGGGCGGCCCGGGCGTGCGCACCGATACGGCCATTTACACCGGTTATGAGATCCCGCCCTTTTACGATTCCATGGTCGCAAAGGTCATCGTCAGCGCGCTGACCTGGGAAGATGTGATCAAGCGCGGACAACGCACTTTACGCGATATGGGAGTGTTCGGCATCAAAACGACGATTCCCTATTATTTGCGGATTCTGAAACACCCACAATTCCGCAGCGGCAAATTCAATACCGGTTTCGTCGAACAAAATCCGAATCTCATCCAATATTCCGACAAACCCCGGCCGGAAGTGCTGGCCAGCGTGATCGCCGCGGTCGTGGCCTCGCATACCGGTCTGTAAATACCGAGCTCATTGGTTAATCAAGGAAAATCCATGCAAAAAGTTCATATCACCGATGTCATTTTGCGCGACGCGCACCAATCCCTGATCGCCACACGGATGCGTACCGAAGACATGCTACCGGCTTGTTCAATGCTCGACAGCATCGGCTACTGGTCGCTGGAATGCTGGGGCGGCGCGACGTTTGACGCCTGTTTGCGGTTTTTGAAGGAAGACCCTTGGGAACGCTTGAGCAAACTGAAAGCCGCGTTGCCAAATACGCCGCTGCAAATGTTGCTGCGCGGACAGAATCTGCTCGGTTACCGGCATTATTCCGACGATGTGGTGCGCGCGTTCGTCAAACGCGCTGCGGCCAACGGCATGGATGTGTTCCGCATTTTCGACGCGCTGAACGACGTACGCAATCTCAAAACCGCCATCGAAGCCGCCAAGGAATCCGGCAAACACGCGCAAGGCACGATCTGCTACACCACCAGCCCGGTGCACGACGTCAAAAGCTTCGTGACACTGGCCAAGGATCTGGCCGCGCTCGGCTGCGATTCGATTGCGATCAAGGATATGGCCGGTCTGTTGACACCGTATGCGACCAGCGAACTGGTCAAGGCGCTGCAAGATACCACCGATCTGCCGATTCATCTGCATTCCCACGCCACTTCCGGCTTGGCCGAAATGTGTCAGCTGAAAGCGATCGAAGCCGGTTGCCGCCATATCGATACGGCGTTATCGTCGTGGTCGGGCGGCACCAGCCATCCGCCGACCGAAAGCCTGGTGATGGCCTTGCAAAGCACGGATCACGACACCGGATTAAATCTGCAAAAACTGCAAGAAGTGAACGATTATTTCGCGCAAATCCGCAAAAAATACCACCGTTTCGAGAGTGAATTCACCGGCGTCGACACCCGCGTGCACGTGTTTCAGGTGCCCGGCGGTATGATTTCGAATCTGGCCAATCAACTGCAGGAGCGTAACGCGCTGGATCGCATCAGCGAGGTTTACGCGGAAATTCCGCGCGTGCGCAAAGATTTAGGTTACCCGCCGCTGGTCACGCCAACGTCGCAAATCGTCGGCACCCAAGCGGTGCTCAACGTCTTGACCGGCAAGCGCTATGACACCATCACCAACGAAGTGAAGCGTTATCTGCAAGGCGGCTACGGCAAAGCACCGGCGCCGATCGACGCCAAACTGCAAAAACGCGCCATCGGCAAAGAAGACATCATCGACTGCCGCCCCGCCGATCTGCTGAAACCGGAATTCGAGCACCTGCGCCGGGAAATCGGCCATCTGGCATCGAGTGACGAAGACGTGCTGAGTTACGCCATGTTCCCGGAAGTCGGCAAGCAATTCCTGGAACTGCGCTCCACCGGCCACCTCGTGCCGGAACCGCTGGAAGTAGCGTCGGCAGCGGGTAACGGCGTGCAAAAAGCACCGACCGAATTCAACGTCGCGCTGCACGGCGAGTCGTACCACGTCAAAGTCACCGGCACCAGCCCGAAAAATCAGTCGCTGCGGCACTTCTACTTCATGGTCGACGGCATGCCGGAAGAAATCGTCGTCGAAACCCTCGATGAAATCGTACTCGACGGCGGCACCCAAGGCGCCGTCAAAAGCGCCATCGCCAGCAAACGCCGCAGCCCCGCAAATGAAGGCGATGTCGTTGTCAGCATGCCGTGCAATATTCTCGACGTGCTCGTCAAAATCGACCAGAAAGTCACCGCCGGGCAGCCGGTATTGATCACCGAAGCCATGAAAATGGAAACCGAAATCACCGCCCCGGTCAGCGGCACCGTCAAAGCCGTTCACGTGATCAAAGGCGAATCGGTGAATCCGAATGAGGTGTTGATTGAGATTGGGGTGGGGTGATACGTCAGAACGTTTTAATACGCGGTTAGTAGGTAAAAATTATCCGCGAGTCCCAAGAGTTGATCCAGACTTTGGGATTAAGCTTGCGAAAGTGGGGCTGATCACTGAAATGGTTTTTTGAATAAGCATTTCATAAGGTAAGGGGAATCATTAAAGCCAAATGATATCTGGTGCAGACATGAAAGAAATTAAACCAAAAGTGCCTTCAATAGCACCTTCGTCTATGCATGTGCATTTTGGTATCCCCATTCCGAAACCAATTCGTGTCAAAAACTTCAGCCCTGATGAATGGGAAAACTTTATCGAAGAATGGGCTACTAGCCTTGAGAGCGCGTATGCCAAAGTTCGCCGTTTCGGCGGAGCGGGGGATTGTGGTGTCGATATCGCCGGATTTTGCACCAATAGAGGTTTTGAAGGTGCGTGGGATAACTACCAATGTAAGCGCTATGCACACACATTGCGGCCAAGTGACATTTGGGTTGAGCTGGGTAAAATTATTTACTACTCTCACATCGGTGAATATACACCACCTCGAAAGCATTATTTTGTGGCATCCCTTGGTGTCGGAACGACGTTGGAAAAACTTCTAAATAAGCCAGCTGAACTTCGCGAAAGATTTAAGGAAAATTGGAATGGATACTGTAAAAGCGAGATTACGACAACTAAACAACTTGAACTCAATGGAGAACTTCTATCCTATATCGACGACTTTGATTTTACGATCTTCACATCAAAATCACACGTTGAGCTAATTGATGCACATAGCCATACAGGTTTTCATGCGGTCCGGTTTGGGGGAGGTCTACCTGCACGCCCCAATCCGGCAATACCTCCCACCTTCCCTACTATCTCCGAAAGTCGATATATCCGACAACTCCTTGATGCCTACGGAGATCATTTAGGAGCACCACTCCGCGATATAAGCGCATTGGCGACCCACGGCGCATTAGAAAGAGATTTCCAGAGACAACGCGAACGTTTCTATCATGCTGAAGCACTGAGAAACTTTGCCAGAGACACAGTTCCTGAAGGAACATTCAATGACCTTCAGGATGAGATCTATCATGGTGTGATTGATGTTACGGATTCAAAGCATCCCAACGGGTACGAGAGGATGAAGGCGACTGTGGCGCAAGCATCAACAGTTGCTTTGACCGCAAATCCACTTGCGTCAGTAACAAAGTCGCAGGATCGCCAGGGTATCTGCCACCAGCTAGCAAATGAAGATCGTCTCAAATGGGTAACGGATGATGAGTAACCGAACACGCCCAACACCATTCAACAGTCCACTGGAAACTGGAATTCGCTCCCTAGCAATTCTGGTAGCTGCACATCCAGCAGCTTTCGATCTGGAAAGACTTATCGAAATGGACTATCTCGTCGTGCATTCAAGTGATGCCAGCGGTCCCCAAAGCCTTCATGCCGCTCTCCCTATGAGAGCAGGAGAATTACTGGTTCGGCGTGGGCTGATTGAGAAAGGTCTTTTATTGATGATGAGTCGGAACCTCATTCAACGGATACCCGCAGAAGATGGTTTCAACTACATCGCTGGAGACGCGGCCGCACCATTTCTCGCTTCGCTTACATCTATTTATTCCCAGAAGCTTAAAGAGCGAGCACAATGGGCGGCCGAACGGTTTACTGATATGACAACATCTGAGATCAGGCAAGTCACGCATCGACTATTTGAAAATTGGTCAACTCAATTTCAGGCCGTTGATAAATCACGGAGTAATCATTGAGCAACGGTTACCTTCAATTGCGGCGCATTGCTTTCTCCGGCCCCAAGAAATTGTCCGAAATGACTTTCTCTAACGGCGTAAATGTGGTTTGCGGTGCGTCAGACACAGGAAAATCGTTTCTGGCCGAAGCGATTGATTTTATGCTTGGAGGGTCAGAACTTAGAGATATTCCAGAAAGAACTCCCTTTGGCGAAATCCAGTTTGACCTTAATGTGACGTCCGGGGAGAAGTGGAGGTTTTTGCGCGCGACCTCTGGTGGAAATTTCAAGGTGAAGAATCTACTCGAGGAGGGGATTGAAAATGAGGTTCTAAGAAAAGATCATACTCACGACAGAACCGACAACATGTCAGGATTCCTTCTCGATAAAATCGGACTTCTCGGAAAACGCATATTAAGAAGCAAGAAGAATGGCACGACGCAGAGCCTCAGTTTTAGAAATCTGGCAAGACTTGTAATTATCCAGGAAGGTGAAATTCAGCAAACTGGCTCGCCTTTCTGGGGTGGACAATACACTTTAAAAACTGCCGAATTGGCGACGATAAAACTTCTTCTAACAGGCATTGATGACTCTAATGTTGTTGAGGCAATTCGGAGCAAAACAGATAAAACGAATCAGATCGAGTTGATTGATGAATTGCTTGCTGAACTCAGTCAGGAAATCACCGATGTTGGCGAAGAAGAGGCAGGACTGAAAGAGCAGATTAATCGGCTAGATAAAACAATCGAACAGCGCAAGGCAAACTTAAATAATGCTCAAGCACAGTTCGATTCCCTTTTGGTTAAACGTCGGGAATTGGTGGATATTCAAACGGTGATTCAGAACAGACTTGACGAGATTACAAATCTGATGACGAGATTTGATTTGCTCCTGCAGCACTATTCTGTTGATATCGAACGCCTAACCGCAATCCAGGAAAGTGGAGCGATGTTTGTTCATGCGGAATCGGTACCTTGCCCTCTCTGCGGAGCACTGCCCGATGCACAACAACATGATGCTACTTGCGATGGGGATGTTGAAGCGATCGTCCAAGCTGCTTCTGCAGAAATCGAGAAAATTAGACGGCTTAGAAACGAGCTCGAAGGTACTGTAGCGGATTTAGAATCTGAGGCAGTTTTACAAAAACAAGAGTTATCAAAGAAAAACGAAGAATATAAAAATATCAATACTCAGATTCAGGAAATCGTTGCACCTACGGTGAGTAATGAAAGAGCCTCTTTCTCGGAGCTTATTGAAAAGCGAATCGAGGTACAGAAAGGACTCGATCTTTATGCACGAATAGCAAGGCTGGAAGAGCGCAAGGAATCTATCGTAAAGGATGAGAGCGAAGAAGGAACGTCTGGAATTATTGCCTCCGGTCTGCCTGACTCAGTTGCACATGACTTCTCACTTAGAGTATCCAAATTGCTGAAAGCTTGGGATTTTCCCGGAGATTGTTTTGTTCATTTTGATAAGGAAGCTACCGATTTTGTCATAGATGGAAAGCTGCGAGGTAGTCGAGGTAAGGGGCTCCGCGCCATTACGCACGCAGCGGTAACGATCGCATTGTTGGAATATTGTCAGGAAAATGATTTGCCGCATCCTGGTTTCATCGTTCTGGATTCCCCGCTTCTGGCTTATTTCAAGCCAGAAGGCGACGATGATCGACAACTACAGGGTACAAATTTAAAAGAAAATTTTTATTCTTATCTTGCCAACCACCATTCTACCGACAGCCAGATAATTATCATTGAAAACCAACATCCTCCCGATTCAGTGTTGGGTGGTTTAAGTATGACCGTGTTCACCGGTAACCCTAATGAAGGACGGCAAGGCTTTCTTTAGTTACTTATTGTGACAGATGAGGATAATGTAGTTACGTTTTCAGTTACATAGCAACCCAAAATAAAGGTCTGAATCCGGTTCATGCTGACGCAGTAGATTAGCTTTACGTCCAGCAGACCCTAGTCAGATAAAAAGGTAATCTTCTTGATAAACGCCTCCGCGCCGCCTTGGGTATTGTTGGTGTTGGCTTGGAAAGCAATTCCTGTAATCGGTGGTGTTTTAGGGTGTTTGAAAGTGGTACGGAATTTTTCATCGACTTCAAAATCGGTGGTAATCACTGTGCCCGGTTGATCGCCGGATGCCACGCAAAAATATCGTCCGCCCTTTTTCCATAGCTTGCCCAGATACATGCGGCCCAGTTCTTCAGCTTTGCCGATAAAGGCGCTCAAAAAATAGGGTGCCGCGTAGATGCCCAGCGGCAAACCGCTTGAATGCTTTTCGGTTCCAAATGACAACATCACGGCGATGGGCACACTGTTAATTCCCGCACTCCAATTTGCACCCTGGGGATACTTGTTCACGCCCCAAACGATTTCCACCCGCTTAACATTGTGAATAAAGTTCTGCTGCTTCAGCTGCAAACCAAACAATCCGGCTATCTCGCCGTCCGCGCTGATCACCAGGGCATCATTTTCAAATCTAGGGTTCAGTTTTTTTGCATCCAGCTGCAACTCGAATCCTCGTTCCTCCAACCAGGAAACGGCACTGCCATTTGAATTACCGGAAAAATCGATGACATGAACAATTTTTTCATTCGCTGCGGCCAACGATGTCCAACACCACAACAATAGAACGCCGATTAAAAATTGCCGACTATTAGGGAAGCGTTGATTCATTGGTCGAACAAGAAGATAAGCATACCAAAAACGTCAGGCCCTACAGTTTACAAGAATTAACAGCAGCAGCTCTACCCGCAACTACGCAGTCTCATCCAACCGGCCTTGAGCAAGAATCGCTTTGTGTGCCTGGCTGTTCAGAAATTCTGAAATGCTGGCGGCAGCGGCGGGTTTACTGAACAGATAGCCTTGCACCATTTCACAGCCAAGGCGCTTGAGAATATCCAGTTGTTCTGACGTTTCCACGCCTTCGGCAATGATGCCGTAGCCGAGTTTTTGTCCCATTTCTATCATGGAGCTGACCAGCGTAAGGGTTTTCTGGTCGGTCAGCATGTCGTCAACAAAGTATTTGTCGATTTTCAGGTAATCCGCCTTCAGGTGTTTAAGCGATGCGAAAGAGGAATAACCGGTGCCGAAATCGTCGATCGATAGTAACACGCCCAGGTCTTTCAAGTCCTGAAAAATGGTGAGATTGCGCGGATCGGTTTGCACGATGCCTTCCGTGACTTCGAGTTCCAATTCGGCTGGTGCAATACCGACCTCATCGATGATACGTTTAACCAGCAACACAAATCCTTTGTCCAGAAAAAGACTGGGGGAAATATTGACGGCCATGCGAAGCGTGCGAAAACCCTCTTGTTTCCAAGCTACCAGTTGGCTGCACGCGGTGCGCATCACCCATTCAGTGAGCGGTTTGATCATGCCGATTCTTTCGGCGATGACGATAAAATCGTTGGGCGGAACTTGCCCCAATTGCGGGTGATACCACCGCGATAGCGCTTCAACACCAAAAATTTCCCCGTTCTTGATATTGATTTGCGGTTGATACACCAGGGACAGTTGCTGTTTTTCGATGGCTTCCCGCAGGTTTTGCTCGATTTGAAAACGATACTCGGCCTTGTGAGTCAGCTCGGCTTTATAAAATGCATACTGATTTTTTCCATTTTCCTTGGCGGTGTACAGCGAGATATCGCCCGCCTTCAACAAAGCGGAAAGATTTGCGCCATCATCGGGATAATAGGCGATGCCGATACTGCAAGCTGGGGCGATTTTTCTGGAATAAATCCCGATCGGTTGAGATATGGCTTCAAGACAGCGTTTTGCCACATTGGCGGCGTAATCCGCTTCGACTTCTTCAATGAGGATACAGAACTCATCGCCGCCCAGCCGGGCAATGAAGTCAATGTCGCGGCAGGTATTGATCAATCGCGCTGCAATGGTTTTGAGCAACAAATCACCGGCGTCATGTCCCAGACTATCGTTAATGTATTTGAAGTTATCCAGATCAATGTACAGCAACCCGAAGCGGCGGCCGTGCCGGCTGGATGATTTGGTGATTTCTTCCATGTGTTGCATGAATGAGGCGCGGCTGGCGAGTCCGGTCAGCTCGTCGGTATATGCCAGCGCGCGGATGCGTTTTTGCGCTTGATCCCGTTCCATGACGATCCCCGTCAGCCGGGCAGCGGATATCAGATCTTTTAACTCTTTCTCGTCCGGCAGTGCGGGGTGATTGTAGTACATGCCGAATGCGCCCAAAACTTTTCCGCTGGAGCTTTTGATCGGCTCGGACCAGCAACACCGCATGCCGTGCGGTAACGCATAGTGTTTGATTTCCGCCCACTTCGGATCGGTTTCGATGTTTTCCACCAGCACCCGCTGCCCGGTAAAAGTGGATGTCCCGCAGGAACCGACACTGGGCCCGTTTTCCAGGCCGTGCACGGCTTCGCAATAAGCTTGCGGCAAACTGGGCGCGCCACCGTGCAGCAGTTTATTACCGCTCAATTCGAGCATCGAGCAGCGCATGCCGGGGTGGCGGGCTTCGTACATGAGCGCAATAGCATTGTAAATATCCGGCGCGGGACACCCTATCGCAATCATCTCCAGTATTTCGGCGTATTGATTGTCAAAGGTTTCGGCTTTTTTGCGTTCGGTGATATCGACATGCGTGCCAATGAGACGTAACGGCTTACTGTCCGACGCGCGCGTGACCAGAAATGCGCGCGATAGCACAAAAACTTCGTGGCCATCTTTATGGCGCATGCGCATTTCGACTTCAAACGAATCCTTGCGGCCATCGAAGTAATCCTGCACTCTCTCCAGCACGACGATTTTGTCATCGGGATGAACCAGGTTCTCCCAGGTGCTGATTTGATTCGCCAGCTCATTCTCCGCATAACCCAGCATGCTTTTCCAGCGCGGCGAGTAATACACTTCATCCGTTTCCAGATTCCAATCCCACAGTCCATCGTTTGCACCGCGCATCGCCAACGAAAACCGCTCCTCACTGACATAAAGCTCATGGGTACGTTTTTCGGTCATCAACTCGACGGCAGCCAATTCGGAATGCAACTGTTGCAGTTCTTCCAATAGCTGAGACTTGGTTTGCTTGGCATTACCCATGGTTACCTCAATGATAAATCAATATGCGAAGATAACCATCTAAATTAGGATTTTGCAAGTGATGATGGATAGACATGATCCCGGCAAGCATCGCATGGCAGCACTCTGCCATTGAGTCCTGTCTGCTCGCCATCATGACCTATGGATTGTTCCGGTTTATTTTGTTTTTCTTAGCTTTTTTCTGGCATCCTTAGCTGCGGCTTTTGTTCCGTCCCGCTGAGCACTACCGATTAATTTTTCCTTACCCAATTTCTGGATGAATTTTTCTTTATCGACCGGCGAGACGATAATGACTTTATCCTCTCCGTAAGTAATTTCCAGGCGATCGAACGACAAAGCCGGGCTTGTCGCCGCGATCTGGGTTTCCTGTAGGGATATGATCGACTGAATGGGAATATTCCATGTAAACGGACCGCTGATGATTTTGAGATCATCACCGCTGACGATGTACCGGGTCGAAACATAGATCCAAACCGGGAAGCCAGCGCCCGCAATCAGTATGATCGCCGCAAACACATAATTGGTTATTCCGCCGATCATCAGCGGAACGGATGCGCCCAGCAGGCAGGCGGAGACGGATAGCAACAAACAAATCAGTACCCAGTTATCGATTTTAGACTTGAAGACATGCATGATTATTCATTCTTATAATATTGATTCGGTGATAGCACACAAAACTTACTTCGTTTTGATCGCAATGAATTGCCGCACTGCGAATCCCGGTTAAAAAAATCAGCAAATTTTGCCCTATTATCGTTTTAAAAACAAAACTTGCACCAGCATTACTTTAAAAGATCCCTGTGACGATTATTGCATTGATGATCCATGCAAACAAACGCAAGGAAACCGGGGCTTACTTTCTCCCTTACTGCATCGAGTGCACAATCCATCCACTCGATTATCGGGAACGCATGGACAACTTTGTCGCATGCAAAACCATGCACATACAAAAACAAACCTTTTTCACGTATAATTCGGTCTTCAATAGCTGGGGTATTTCAATGAATAACTCCGGTCCATTTTCCAGATCTTGTCAGTTTCCAAGGAGTTTTTTGTGTCACAACGACCGCACGCCATCCTCGCACTTGCCGATGGAACAATTTTTCGTGGCGTGTCTATTGGCATTGAAGGCATCAATACCGGGGAAGTGGCGTTCAATACAGCAATGACCGGTTATCAGGAAATCTTGACCGATCCGTCGTATTGCCAGCAAATCATTACCCTGACTTATCCGCATATTGGCAACACCGGCACCAATCCTGAAGATTTTGAATCCGGTAACATCAATAAAGTGTACGCCGCCGGATTAGTGATCCGTGATTTGCCGCTCATGGCCAGCAGTTTTCGTAAAACCCGCACATTACCGGAGTTTCTCCAAGAGCAGAATGTCGTCGCCATCGCTGAAATCGACACGCGCAAACTGACGCGGATTTTGCGCGAAAAAGGCGCGCAAGCCGGTTGCATCATGGCGGGCGATATCGACGAGGAAAAAGCATTGCAAGCTGCCCGGGCATTCCCCGGACTGGCCGGGATGGATCTCGCCAAAGTGGTGAGTTGCCGCCAGCCGTATACATGGACAGAAGGTGAATGGTCGCTCGAATCCGGTTTCCGGACTCAGGACAATCCCAGATTTCACGTTGCCGCTTTCGATTTCGGTATCAAACGCACGATTTTGCGCAAACTGGCGCAGCGCGGCTGTAAAGTGACGGTATTCCCGGCGCAAACCCCGGCTGAGGAAATTCTGAAAACACACCCTGACGGTATCTTTCTGTCCAATGGTCCCGGTGACCCGGAACCGTGCGATTACGCCATCTCCGCCACGCAAACCTTGCTGGAAAAGAATATCCCGCTGTTCGGCATCTGCCTGGGCCATCAATTGCTTGGGTTAGCTACCGGCGCGCGCACGATTAAAATGAAATTCGGCCATCACGGCGCCAACCATCCGGTGCAGGATGTAGCCAATGGCAAGGTAATTATTACCAGCCAGAATCACGGTTTCGCCGTCGATATCGATACGTTGCCCGCAACCGCGCGGATCACCCATGTTTCGCTCTTTGACGGCAGTCTGCAGGGATTTGAGTTAACCGATAAACCGGCCTTCTGTTTTCAGGGTCACCCGGAAGCCAGCCCAGGGCCGCATGAAGCGGATTATTTGTTTGATAAATTCATCGCCATGATGCAGCGCTATAAAAGCCAGCATTCCCAATAATTACGCCATGTTCATCCGCTAGAGAGTATGCCTAAACGTACCGACATTCAGTCCATTCTCATCATCGGTGCCGGCCCGATCATTATCGGCCAAGCCTGTGAGTTTGATTATTCCGGCGTGCAAGCCTGCAAAGCCTTACGTGAAGAAGGCTATCGCATCGTTTTGGTGAACTCGAATCCCGCCACCATCATGACCGATCCGGAAATGGCCGACGCGACGTATATCGAGCCGATCACCTGGACCATGATTGAGAAAATCATCGCGATCGAACGGCCGCAAGCGCTACTGCCCACGATGGGCGGACAAACGGCGTTGAACTGCGCGCTCGATCTGGTTAAACATGGCGTGCTGGAAAAATACGGTGTCGAGCTCATCGGTGCTTCGCGCGAAGCCATCGATATGGCGGAAGACCGGGAAAAATTCAAACAGGCGATGACTCGTATCGGCTTAGGCTCGGCACGCTCCGCCGTGGCGCACAGTCTGGAAGAAGCCATGCAGGTTCAAGCCATGCTGGGTTATCCGGCCATTATCCGCCCTTCGTTCACGATGGGTGGCAGCGGTGGCGGCATTGCTTATAATCGCGAAGAATTTCTCGACATTTGCGAACGTGGATTGAAAATCTCTCCCACCAAGGAATTGCTGATCGAAGAATCCGTGATCGGCTGGAAAGAGTTCGAAATGGAAGTGGTGCGGGATAAAAACGACAACTGCATCATTGTCTGTTCGATCGAAAACCTCGACCCAATGGGCGTGCATACCGGTGATTCGATCACCGTTGCACCGGCGCAAACGCTCACCGACAAAGAATATCAATTGATGCGTAATGCATCGATCGCCGTGTTGCGGGAAATCGGTGTGGAAACCGGCGGCTCCAATGTGCAGTTCGCGATCAATCCGGATAATGGCCGCATGCTGGTGATCGAGATGAATCCGCGCGTGTCGCGCTCTTCCGCACTGGCGTCGAAAGCAACCGGCTTTCCCATCGCAAAAATCGCCGCCAAACTGGCCGTCGGTTACACGCTGAACGAGCTGGGTAACGATATTACCGGCGGCATCACCCCGGCCTCTTTTGAGCCCACCATTGATTATGTCGTCACCAAAGTGCCGCGCTTTGCTTTTGAAAAGTTTCCGCAAACCAATGATCGCCTGACCACGCAAATGAAATCGGTCGGTGAAGTGATGGCAATCGGCCGCACGTTTCAGGAATCGCTGCAAAAAGCACTGCGCGGACTGGAAACCGGAGTTGACGGTCTGGACGAAAAAACCGACAACCTGGAAACCATCCACACCGAACTGGCCAATCCCGGCCCCGAGCGGATCTGGTTTATCGCCGATGCGTTCCGCTGCCATTTGTCACTCGATGAAGTGCATCAGTTGACACACATCGATCTCTGGTTTTTGGCGCAAATCGAAGATTTGGTCAAACAGGAACAAGCATTAACCGGTACGGCGCTGGAAGCTCTGGATTATCTGTCGCTGCGCAAATTGAAACGCAGTGGTTTTTCCGACCGGCGCCTGGCCAAGCTGCTCAATACCGGGCAAACCGCAGTCCGTTCGCGCCGCCATCAATTCAATCTGCACCCGGTCTATAAACGTGTCGACACCTGTGCGGCCGAGTTCGCGACCAGTACGGCGTATATGTACTCCACTTATGAAGATGAGTGTGAGTCCCGTCCAACCGGTAATAAGAAGGTCATGGTGCTGGGCGGCGGTCCTAATCGCATCGGGCAAGGCATCGAGTTCGATTATTGCTGTGTGCATGCGGCTCTGGCGCTGCGCGAAGACGGTTTTGAAACCATCATGGTCAATTGCAATCCGGAAACGGTTTCAACCGACTACGACACGTCGGATCGCTTGTACTTTGAACCGCTGACACTGGAAGACGTGCTCGAAATCGTTGCAGTGGAAAAACCCGATGGCGTGATCGTACAGTATGGCGGGCAAACACCGCTTAAACTTGCACGCGATCTGGAAGCCAACGGTGTGCCGATTATCGGCACCAGCCCGGATATGATCGATTGCGCGGAAGATCGCGAGCGCTTTCAGCAAATGCTGCAACAACTGGGATTGCGGCAACCGCCCAATCGCACCGCACGCAATCCGGAAGCCGCTCTGATCGCCGCCGAGGAAATCGGCTATCCGCTGGTAGTACGGCCCAGCTACGTATTGGGCGGCCGCGCGATGGAGATCGTGCATGAAAAAGCCGATCTGGAACGTTACATGCGTGAAGCGGTTAAAGTTTCCAACGATTCCCCGGTATTATTGGATCATTTCCTGACCAATGCTACGGAAGTGGATGTCGATGCCATTTACGACGGAGAAACCGTGCTGATTGGCGGCATCATGGAACATATTGAACAGGCTGGCGTGCATTCGGGAGATTCCGCATGTTCGTTGCCGACGTTTAATCTGCAACCGGAAATGCTCGACGAGTTGCGCTACCAGACTGCCGAAATGGCGCGGGCGCTCCATGTGGTTGGATTGATGAACGTGCAGTTTGCGATTCAAGACAACACCGTCTATGTCCTTGAAGTCAATCCTCGGGCATCGCGCACGGTACCCTTCATTTCCAAGGCTACCGGTCTGCAACTGGCCAAAATTGCGGCGCGTTGCATGACCGGCAAGAGCTTGATTGATCAAGATGTTACCGAAGAAGTGATTCCTGAATATTATTCGGTCAAGGAAGCGGTTTTCCCCTTTATCAAGCTGCCTGGCGTTGATACGATACTGGGGCCGGAAATGAAGTCGACCGGCGAAGTCATGGGCATGGGCACCACTTTTGCCGAAGCGTTTGTGAAATCCCAATTGGCCACCGATGTCCGTCTTCCCACTTCGGGTAAAATTTTCATCAGTGTGCGCCAATCGGACAAACCTCACGCGGTTGAAATCGCGCGCAACCTTGCAGAACTTGGCTTCACCCTTTATGCTACGCGCGGTACTGCCGCGGCTATAACCGAAGCGGGGATCGATGTCATCATTATCAATAAGGTAGCGGAAGGCCGCCCGCATATTGTCGATATGATCAAAAATGGTGAAATCAACTTGATCATCAACACCGTAAAAAACCAACGCAGCGCGATAAAGGACTCGTATTCGATCCGCCATGCCGCGCTGCAGGCAAAGGTGACCTACTATACGACACTAGCAGGCGCACGCGCGGCGTGTGTAGGCATTACCAGCAAGCGTGAACTGCAAGCGTACAATTTGCAGAAATTACATGTACAACTTAAGGCATAAGTAAAAGAATAACTTCCGGTTTTCTCTGATTATCACGGAATAGAATGAGAATGAAAATGAAAGGCAAACAACTACAATGAGCACGATCCCTTTAACAGTAGCCGGAGCGGAAGCGCTACGCAAAGAACTGCACGAAATGAAAACCGTACATCGCCCCGCAGTCATCGCGGCGATTGCAGAAGCGCGCTCGCACGGCGATCTGTCCGAAAATGCCGAATATGATGCTGCCAAGGAAAAACAGGGGTTCATTGAAGGCCGCATTGCCGAACTGGAAAGCAAACTCTCCAGCGCTCAGATCATTAATCCTGCACTGATTAACGCCGACGGTGCTTGTGTTTTCGGCGCCACGGTTGAACTGGAAGATTTGCAAAGCGGCGAGACGGTTACCTACCAAATCGTCGGCGACGATGAAGCCAACATCAAGAATGGAAAAATTTCCATCAGCTCCCCCATTTCACGCGCCTTAATCGGCAAATATGCGGGCGATATCGCCGAAGTTCAGGCACCCGGCGGAGTACGTGAATACGAAATATTGGATGTCAAATACATTTGATGCCGCGAAAGCTCAATTCTGATAACTGCGTTTGGTGCGAAACGGCTCGCGCTTCTTTTTTTGCGCAGAACGTTCGGTTTTTTTACCAGCTTCTTCCGGCTTGGGACGATAGATAACAAAAGTTTTCCCGATATGCTGCACCGGTGCGGCACTCAGCTTTTCACAGATTTCTTCAAAAAGCGCATTCCTGGCAGTCCGATCGTCGACTTGAACCTTAACCTTAATCAGTTCATGACTTGTAAGTCCACGCTCCAATTCTTCGATAACCGTGGCGGATAATCCCGATTTTCCAATCATTACGACCGGATTCAGCGCGTGCGCTTGCGCTTTCAATTCACGCCGCTGAACAATTGTTAGTGTTAACATAAATTCTCTTTAAACGTATTATTTTACTTGATGAAACGGGCTAAAACCAGCAAAGCTTGGATGAAAGAACATGTTAATGATTTTTTCGTCAAGCAATCCAAGAAAGAAGGTTATCGTTCTCGTGCCGCTTACAAGCTGCTTGAGATCGCCGAGCGGGATCATCTATTTAAATCCGGTATGATTGTTGTCGATTTAGGTGCTGCACCCGGCAGCTGGTCTCAAGTCGCCAGCCAGAAAATAGGTCAGCATGGAAAAGTAATTGCATTGGATATCCTGGAAATGGCGCCTTTGCCCGGTGTAGCATTTATTCAGGATGATTTTAGAGAAGAGCGCGCACTGTTTGAATTAAGAAAACATCTGGAGGAGCGGCAGCCGGATCTTGTCATTTCAGACATGGCACCCAATATGAGTGGTATTGTAGTCAGCGATCAAGCCAGAAGTATGTACTTGGCTGAACTAGCGCTGGCGTTCTCGATGGAACAACTGAACTATGGCGGAAATTTCCTAGTCAAAGTTTTTCAAGGCAGGGATTTTGATCAGTTTCATCGCGACATGCGCGCCGGATTCAAAAGCGTTGCGGTGCGAAAACCGGAAGCCTCGCGTAATCGCAGCAACGAATTATATTTATTAGGACTCGGAAAAAAGTAACAACGGCAATCACTGAGAAATGAATGGATCCCCTCAGTGATTAAGGCGAATGTAAAGAGTAGGATGATAGTTTGATAGCAAATTTCTATAACATGAACTGTTCTGTTCTATTTGACAAAATAGAGTTAGAATGTCCAATCAATGATTTTTAAGGTGCAAACCAAGGAGCTATCTTGAATAACTTAATTAAAAACATGGCCATTTGGCTGGTAATTGCACTTGTGTTGATGACTGTATTTAACCAATTCAGCGTACGTCAACCGACGCAAGTACCGATGGAATATTCTCAATTCATTTCTGAATTGAATCAAGGCAGAATTGCCAAAGTTGTCATTGAAGGCCGGACCCTGAAAGGTACGAAATCCGATGGCAGACGCTTTACAACCTATGCGCCATCCGATCCATGGATGGTCAGTGATTTACTCAAAGCCGGCGTCATTGTTGAAGCTAAACCGGAAGAAGAACCATCCATGCTGATGAGTATTTTCATCTCGTGGTTCCCAATGCTATTACTGATTGCGGTATGGATTTTCTTCATGCGGCAAATGCAGGGTGGTGGACGCAATGGCGGCGCATTCTCGTTCGGTAAAAGCAAAGCGCGAATGTTGGATAAATCAGCCAACACAGTGACTTTCAACGACGTTGCAGGTTGCGAGGAAGCAAAGGAAGAAGTAGCAGAGCTGGTTGAATTCCTGCGTGATCCGTCCAAATTCCAGAAACTTGGCGGACGAATCCCCCGTGGGGTTTTGATGGTAGGCAGTCCAGGTACCGGTAAAACATTGCTGGCGCGAGCCATCGCAGGAGAAGCGGGAGTACCTTTCTTCAGCATTTCCGGTTCGGATTTCGTTGAAATGTTTGTCGGTGTGGGCGCATCCCGTGTGCGTGACATGTTCGAGCAAGCTAAAAAACATGCACCCTGCATTATCTTTATTGACGAGATTGATGCGGTTGGCCGTCAACGCGGTGCTGGATTGGGTGGCGGAAACGATGAACGCGAACAAACGCTCAACCAACTGCTGGTGGAAATGGATGGTTTTGAAGGCGCCATGGGCGTGATCGTAATCGCAGCAACGAACCGTCCTGATGTATTGGATCCAGCATTGTTACGTCCTGGCCGTTTTGACCGTCAAGTTACGGTACCGTTACCGGATATCCGCGGACGCGAGCAAATTCTGCACGTGCATATGCGCAAAGTACCGCTTTCACCCGATGTCAAAGCGGATATTCTGGCGCGTGGCACTCCAGGTATGTCAGGTGCCGATCTGGCCAATCTGGTCAATGAAGCAGCGTTGTTTGCCGCGCGCAGCAACAAGCGTCTGGTCGACATGGAAGATTTTGAACGTGCCAAAGACAAAATTTTCATGGGTGCGGAACGCCGCTCGGTGGTCATGCCGGAACATGAACGCCGCAATACTGCTTACCACGAATCAGGTCATGCGGTAGTAGCTCAATTGCTGCCAAAAACCGATCCGGTGCATAAAGTAACGATTATTCCGCGTGGCCGCGCCTTGGGTGTAACGATGCAACTGCCGACGGAAGACCGTTTCAGCATGGAACGTGAAGAAATTCTGCAAAGAATTTCCGTGATGTTTGGCGGCCGTATTGCCGAGGAAGTTTTCATGCATCAAATGACCACGGGCGCATCCAACGATTTTGAACGCGCTACCGAATTGGCGCGGCAAATGGTTACCCAGTGGGGGATGTCTGACGTACTTGGACCGATGGTTTATGGTGAAAATGAAGGCGAGGTTTTTCTTGGCCGTTCAGTCACCACGCATAAAAATATGAGTGAAAAAACGATGCAAGCCGTTGATGCAGAAGTTCGCCGCATTGTGGATGAACAGTATGCGATTGCTCGTAAACTCATTGAAGAAAACAAAGATAAGATTGAAGCAATGACACAAGCATTGCTGGAATGGGAAACGATCGATAGCGATCAAATCAACGATATTATGGACGGTCGTCCGCCACGTCCACCCAAACCGCCTCAATCAATGTCTTCCACAGTGGCAAACGAAGGACCATCTACTGCGGTAAAAACGGATGAACCCAAAGAACCCGCTGCACCGCAAGAGATTGCAAAAGAAGCTGATTAATCATCAGTAATCGGGATGAACGGGATACGACCATAAAATCGTATCCCGTTTTCACTTCTATAACTCCTTTCATTCCACTGTGTCTTCATTCGCGCAAAACCCAATCCTGTCCAGCAATCGCCCGTTGATCATGGGCATCATTAACGTAACACCCGATTCTTTCTCGGATGGCGGGCTGTACTTATCGGCACAGCAAGCGATTACCCACGCCAAGCATTTGATCGATGAAGGCGCCGATATCCTCGATATTGGCGGAGAGTCAACGCGCCCGGGAAGTCAGCAAGTCAGCATTGACGAAGAGATAAGTCGTGTTATCCCTGTACTGGAAGCGCTTGCCGATACCGGAATTCCAATATCGATCGATACTTCAAAGCCCGAAGTGATGAAACACGCCATAGCTGCGGGTGCTTTCATGATCAATGACGTGAATGCGTTACGCAGCCCCGGTGCATTGGAAGCCGTCGCACAAAGCAATCATGTGCAGCTTTGCTTAATGCATATGCAAGGCACGCCGCAGACGATGCAAGCAAACCCGCAATACCAGAATATCATTCATGAAGTGAAAGATTTCTTGCACCAACGCATCCAGGCAGCAGCCGCCGCCGGTATAGCGGAAGACCGGTTGGTGATCGATCCGGGTTTTGGTTTTGGCAAAACGCTGCAACATAACTTCACCCTGTTAAATCAGCTGGATCAATTGACTACACTTGGTGTTCCATTGTTAGCAGGCTTATCGCGCAAATCCATGCTCGGCGCCATCACGGGAAACAGCGCAAATCACCGTATTCATGAAAGTATCGCGGCAGCCTTGCTTGCAGTAGTCAAAGGTGCCAAAATTGTGCGTGTGCATGATGTCAGAGCCACCAAGGAAGCGCTCGCTGTCTACGCGGCAATGAAAAATTGTGACACACAGTAAACCCATTCAACCGCATCTCATCGCAATTAAACACCGCTCAAATTGACTAAAAAATATTTTGGAACAGATGGTATTCGCGGACGTGTCGGCAAAGCACCCATCACGCCGGATTTTATTCTGCATCTAGGCTATTCCGCCGGTAAAGTTCTCGCTGCTGCCGATTGGCATTTGATGCAAGGCAAACGCCCGACCGTTCTGATCGGCAAGGATACCCGGGTATCGGGTTATATGCTGGAATCCGCGTTGGAAGCAGGATTATGCGCCGCCGGTGTGGATGTCATTCTATCCGGACCGATGCCGACCCCGGCCATCGCGTACCTGATCCGCGCCTTGCGGCTGCAAGCCGGGATCGTGATTTCGGCTTCGCATAATTTATTCGAGGACAACGGCGTCAAATTCTTTTCTGCCGAAGGTAGAAAACTACCTGACGAAATAGAACATAAAATCGAAAGCGGCATCCATGCGCCGATCGAAACCAAACCTTCCGCTCAATTAGGGAAAGTACAGCGTATTGACGATGCCGCCGGACGCTATATCGAATTTTGTAAAAGCACATTCCCCTATCACCTTGACCTGCGCGGACTGCGTATCGTCGTCGATTGCGCACATGGTGCCGCTTATCATATCGCCGGTCACGTCATGCACGAATTGGGGGCGGATGTCATACCCATCGGTGTGCAACCCAATGGACTGAATATCAACTTGGAGTGCGGCGCGACGCATTGCGCGACGTTGCAAAAAGCTGTCAAACAGCACCACGCCGACTTAGGTATCGCGTTGGATGGCGACGGCGACCGGCTCATGATGGCCGACAAAAATGGCCGGATTTATGATGGCGATCAACTGATTTATATTATCGCCAAACACCGCCAGCAGAATAAAATGCTGACTGGCGGGGTTGCCGGTACCCTGATGACCAATCTGGCGATCGAAGCGCAATTCAAAAAAATGAATATTCCATTTCTTCGCGCCAACGTCGGTGACCGCTACGTGTTGGAGGCATTGCAAGAGAAAGGATGGCAGCTCGGCGGTGAAAATTCCGGACATATCATCTGCATGGATAAGCATACGACAGGCGACGGCATTATTTCCGCTCTGCAAGTGCTGTATGCGTTACGCGATACAAATAAAACCCTGGCCGAGTTCATGCGCGGCGTCTCGCTTTACCCGCAACGCTTGATCAACGTGAAAACTCCCAAACCGTTCAATTTCAGCGCCAACAAAGCAGTCCAAGCCGTGCGCGAAGAAGCCGAGACCGATTTGAGCGATAAAGGCCGTGTGCTGATTCGCGCATCGGGCACAGAACCATTGATTCGCGTCATGGTTGAAGGGGAATCGAAGCATAAAATCAATCACTGGGCTGAGCGTATCGCTGAAACCATCCAGACTGCCAGCAATTCTTAATGCGGCATCATTTTTACCGGCAGCTTTTTTGCATAAATGCGCAAAAAATCAGCACACGCACACCGGCCTTAAGACAAAAAAATGATTGTCATAATCCTGTAACAATTCTGAAATAAGATACCGCACCGGTTGCACAATCTTTCATGACCATTTTATTGACTCACCTGGAGAACATATTCATGTTGACCTCGTTTAACTTCAGAACATTCTTAGCGGCTATACTGTTGAGCGCATCCGCTATTACAACAACAATCGCCAGTCCGATCGTAAAGATCGACGGTTCCAGCACGGTTTTCCCCATTACCGAAGCAGTCGCCGAAGACTTCCAGATTGCCAAGCGTGGTGCGGTTCGTGTCACCGTCGGTATCTCCGGAACAGGCGGCGGGTTCAAAAAATTCTGCCGCAATGAAATCGATATCGTCAATGCCTCGCGTCCCATCACTCAACTGGAAATGGAAGCCTGTAAGGAAGCAGGCGTGCAATATATCGAAATGCCCATCGCATTTGATGCTTTGACCGTCGTTGTAAATCCAAAAAATACCTGGAGCAAAACCATCACCGTCGACGAGCTGAAGAGAATCTGGGAACCGGGTGCGCAAGGTAAAATCACCAGCTGGAATCAAATCAATCCCGAATGGCCTGACAAAAAGATTAAGCTCTACGGCCCCGGCGCGGATTCCGGTACCTTCGAGTACTTCACCGAAGCCGTTGTCGGCAAAGCCAAATCAAGCCGCGGCGATTTCACCGCATCGGAAGATGACAACGTGCTGGTACAAGGCGTCGCCAGCGACATTTACGCGTTAGGATTCTTCGGCTTCGCGTATTACATCGAAAATAGCAAAAAAATCAGCGCCGTCGCGATCGACAATGGCAACGGCGGCGTGTTGCCATCCGCTGCCACGGTAGAAAATAACAGCTATAAACCGTTATCGCGCCCTGTATTCATCTACGTCAACGCCAAATCGACCGAAAAACCCGAAGTTCAGGAATTTGTTAATTTCTACATGCAGAATGCCGCGGCGCTGGTGACGGAAGTCAAATATTTCCCGCTCTCAAAAGAAGTCTATAACCTCAACATCGAGCATCTGAGCAAGAAGAAAGTAGGCACCGTGTTCAAAGGAACCGGAACGAACATCAAACTGGAAGATATACTTAAACTGGAATCCAGTTTATAGCCTTCCCCGGTAAAAACTTCTATACGGATATCGCTGTAGAAAATTGCCTCAACTCTAGGAAGCGCTGATTAACGCATAAGCCGGTATTTGGCTTAGAATTAATCAGCGCTTCCTTTATTATTGGGATTAAAAACTCTTCGAAACATCATGGATTTTCTGCCGGTCTTCCTCAACATCAAAAACAAAGCTTGCCTGGTTGTCGGTGGCGGCGAAGTCGCCACGCGCAAGGTTATGCTTTTGCTTCAGACCGGAGCGCATGTTTCGGTGGTATCGCCAGAGCTAAGTAACGCATTAAATGAGTTCCACGCACAAGGCAAAATCAAACACCGTGCTGAATATTTTCAGCCCGGACATCTGGAAGATATCGTTTTAGTCATTGCCGCAACCGATGATCGCGACACCAACCGGCAGGTTTCCGCAGCGGCACAGCAGCGGCAAATTCCGGTCAATGTCGTGGATGATCCGGAATTATGCACGTTCATCATGCCCTCCATCGTCGACCGTTCACCGCTGTTGATCGCCATCTCCAGCGGCGGGCAATCGCCGGTTCTCGCACGGTTACTGCGTGCGCAACTGGAAACCATGATACCCGCCGCGTATGGGCGCCTTGCCGCGATGGCGGGTAGATTCCGCGAACACGTCAAACAACATTTCACGCACTCGGAAAAGCGGCGCATCTTCTGGGAAAAAGCGCTGCAAGGCCAATTTGCGGCAATGGTATTGGCCGGAAAGGATCAAGCGGCGCAGAATTATTTGTTGCAATCGTTGCAACAAGAGAAAGATGAGCCGCCGCAAGGCGAAGTGTATCTGGTCGGCGCCGGTCCGGGAAATCCCGATTTACTCACATTTCGCGCCATGCGCCTGATGCAACAAGCCGATGTCGTGGTTTATGACCGCCTGGTCTCACCGGCGATTCTGGACATGGTGCGCCGTGACGCCACGCGCATTTATGCCGGAAAAGAACGCAACCGTCATACCCTGGCGCAGGAATCGATCAACCAGTTGCTGGTGCGATTGGCGCAAGAAGGTAAGCGGGTATTGCGGCTGAAAGGTGGTGATCCTTTTATTTTCGGCCGTGGCGGCGAAGAAATCGAAACCTTGGCTGCGCACCATATCCCCTTTCAGGTAGTACCCGGCATTACCGCCGCCTCTGGCGTTGCGGCTTATGCCGGCATTCCGTTGACGCACCGCGATTACGCGCAATCGTGCATTTTTGTCACCGGCCATCTGAAAAACAACAGTATCGATCTAGACTGGCCGCATCTCGCCCGCCCCCATCAAACTATCGTGATCTATATGGGACTGTTGGGATTGTCCGTACTATGCCAGCAATTGATCGCGCACGGCCTGCCGGACAGCACACCCGCCGCCATCATTCAGCAAGGCACGACGCAAAAGCAGAGGATTGTCACCGGAACCCTGCACACACTGCCCGGTCTGGCGGAAGACGCCCACTTGACTCCGCCCACACTGATCATCGTCGGCGCAGTCGTCAAGCTGCATCGGAATCTGGCATGGTTCGAACCGGCTTCGGATGCAGAAAATGCGCCAGCGAACATCCTGGCATTGGATCCGGAAACCAAGCAGCCGCTCGAATAAAGAAACCGCTGGCACACCACGGTTTTATCCCGGCTCGGCAAACCGCATCGATAAATCGATCGCTTGGATATTTTTGGTCAAGCCACCAATCGATATTCGATCCACCCCTGTTTCCGCCACCTGCCGCACATTATCCAAGGCAATGTTGCCGGATGCCTCCAATATCACAGCCTCACCCGCTTGCTTGCGAGTCAACGTCACCGCATCCGCTAGCTGATTCAGCGTAAAATTGTCCAGCAACACCATGCGGGCGCCCGCTGCCAATGTTTCCTGCAATTCCTGCAACGACTCCACTTCGATCTGGATAAACACACCCGGCGGCGCGATTTCGCGCGCCCTGCTTAAAGCCGGTTGAATCCCTCCGGCGGCGATGATGTGGTTCTCCTTGATCAGAATCCCGTCGTATAGCCCGATGCGATGATTCGCCCCACCGCCGCACGTCACCGCGTATTTCTGCGCCAGCCGCAAACCCGGCAAGGTTTTACGCGTATCGACGATCACCGCCCGGGTACCGGCGACGGCATCGGCATACCGTTTGGTTTGCGTCGCCACGGCGGACAACAGTTGCAGGAAGTTCAACGCCGAACGCTCTGCTGTCAGCAGCGCGCGGGCATTTCCCTTGATCTCGCATAATGTCTGCCCGGCCGGAACAAAATCGCCATCCTTGGCGAACCATTCGATCTCGGTGTCCGCCGCCAGCGATACAAAACACGCCTCAAACCACTGCACACCGCACAAAACCACAGCTTCCCGGCTGATCACCGTCGCCGTCAGAATCTTGCTGCTGGGAATCAGCGACGCCGTCAAATCACCCGTGCCGATATCCTCTTGCAGCGCGCGTTGCACGTTGGCGTAAATTTCATTGTGTAAATCTCTCAATTCTTTTGTACCCTTATTTTCAACGAAGAGTGCATTATAGGGTACCCGACTGGCATCGCCGTATTTCCGGCGGTTTTTCATACTATCCCGTACAGTTCACTTACATCCATCGAACAGATAGTATATAGGGTGCCCAGCATAACCAGGAGATTGTATGTCCAGCGCGATTGATTTGATCATTTATAGTATTGCCACGATGCTGGGTGTTGTGACCGTCGGTATGATCGCCGTCTGGTTCATCCAGGATGTGACGCAGAAAAAGCACTCGATCCTGCGCAATTATCCGGTCATTGGTCGCCTACGCTATTTTTTCGAGATCCAGGGCAAATACTTCCGGCAATATTTCTTTGCCAACGATCGCGACGAGATGCCATTCAATCGCGCCACGCGCGGCTGGATTTACAAGAATTCCAAAAATAAAGGCAGCGTGGTCGGTTTCGGATCGACCAATGATTTACGTCAGCCGGGTTCGATTATTTTTGTCAATGCCGCTTTCCCGATTCAGGAAGAAGATCAGTTGCCCACGCCGTCGTTGCATATCGGCGAGGGCTACTGCGAACAGCCGTTCGAGGCGAAATCGATCATCAACATCAGTGGCATGAGTTATGGCGCCATTTCCAAGCCTGCGGTACGCGCGTTATCGCTCGGCGCCGCGCAAGCCGGTTGCTGGTTGAATACCGGCGAAGGCGGTCTGGCACCGTATCACCTGGAAGGCGGCTGCGATGTGATCATGCAAATCGGTACCGCGAAATACGGCATCCGCGACGAGCACGGCAATTTCTCGCCGCAGCGCGCGAAAGAATTGAGCAAAGTGGTCAAGGCGTTTGAAATCAAGTTGTCGCAAGGTGCGAAACCCGGCAAAGGCGGATTACTGCCAGCCGGTAAAGTGCATAGTGAGATTGCCGTGATCCGTGGCATTCCGGTTAATCAGGACTCGATCAGCCCGAACCGCCACAAGGATATTAACAACATTGACGAGTTGCTCGATAAAATCCATTACATCCGCGAACTGACCGGACGCCCGGTCGGGATCAAGACGGCGATTGGCGGCTGGAATTTCATCAATGAGCTATGCGACAGCATCAACCGGCGCGGACTCGACTATGCGCCGGACTTTTTGACTATCGACGGCGGCGAAGGCGGCAGCGGCGCGGCGCCGCAGACACTGATGGATCACGTCAGCTTGCCGATCGCGGAAGCCCTGCCGCGCGTCGTCGATGCTTTGTTGCAATCCGATTTGAAAAAACGCATTTATGTGGTGGCGGCCGGAAAACTGGTGACATCCGCAGAAGGAGCCTGGGCGCTCTGCGCCGGTGCCGATTTTGTCAACACCGCGCGCGGCTTTATGTTTTCACTCGGTTGTATTCAGGCAATGCGCTGTCATTTAAATACCTGCCCCACCGGCATTACAACGCACGACGAACGGCTGCAAAACGGTCTAGTGGTGGAAGAAAAATACCTGCGGGTTGCGAACTACGCCCGGAACGTCAACAAAGAAATCAACATGATTGCGCATTCGTGCGGCTTACGTCACGCACGGCAATTTAAGCGCGAGCACGTGCGCATTGTCGAAACCGCCGGCAAAAGCGTAGCGCTGAATATTCTGTACCCTTACCCGGAACCGCTGAAGAAAAAAACATAGATTGACAGATTCACAATGGCACCTAAGCTTCCCGTCCGATGTAAAAATCCTCCCCTGTAAGCTTCGCCTATCATACTGAGAATTAGGGGAAAAAAAGCCCTCTAAATAAAGCTTAAATCGACTACCCGACTGCCGATAATACATGCCTTACGCCTTATACCAATCCTACAGACCAGCAGGTAGTCATACGACACATAATGTTTCGCTTTTTTATCAATCAGGATGACAAAAAGATCCGTGTTATCAGCGGACTGACACTGAGTGTACTCATCTTGTCAGCGGGATTCTCTGTGTATAGTGTCATGCAGCCGCAAACGGAGGCGATGACGACTTCCGGGCTCAGAATGGCGCTGGAAAACACGGTGAAATTGATCGAAAATCAGATCTCGCATTCCATATCCAATACTAAAATCGTAGCCACCAGCACCTTGCTGACTCAAAGCCTGGAAAAAACGCATACGGATGAATCCAGGCAAGAAGGAATCGCCGAGCTGCAACGAGTCGCGGAAAAAATACTGACTACTCATTTCTCCGGCATCAGCATCTATGACTCCAAAGACAATCTCATACTCGATGCAGGAGTCCATTCCAGTCATTCGAATTCGCGCATCGAACTGAATACCGGCGCCGCTATCAGCACGGCATTATTGTGGCAGGAACAGTTCGTTATCCGCAATTCCTTGCGCATTCTCAATGAAAACAATCAATTCATCGGCAGAATCATCACCGAAGAGCTTGCTCCCGATCTGACCAGGATATTCAAGGAAGCCGTCTTGATCGGAGAAACCGGTGATTTTCTGTTGTGCGCACCGGTCAAGGAAAGTCATCTCGAGATGGATTGCTTCATACGCGCAATCGGTGAAAACCAATTTCAGCGCATGCAGCGCATCATGTCCAATAGCCCATTACCGCTGCATTTTGCACTGGAAGGACAACAGGGTGTTAAATTCACCAAGGATTACCGGCAAATCGATGTGGTTGCAGCCTATTCACCAGTTGCTTATGGATTGGGCGCGGTACTCAAGATCGATGAGAAAGAACTGTATAGCAATCTCTCCAGCCAGATCAAAACCATTTCATTGTATTTAGGCTTACTGGTCGCCGCCGGCATGGTTGTTGTGTATTGGCTGATCAAACCGCTCATTCATAAAACAATTAACTCCCAAAATGATTCGGTTGAGGCACACCATAAACTCATTCAAGCCAAAAACAACGCTGAAAAAATCTCATCCGAATTAACCGCTTATTTAAACGCGATTGGTAAGCTCGCTTTAATCTCGATTACCGATCTTAAGGGCAAGATTATCCAAGTCAATGAAAAATTTTGTGAAATCAGCGGTTATTCGCCCGAGGAACTGATTGGGCAGGATCACCGCATATTAAACTCAAGCACGCATCCGCCGTCATTTTTTACCGGCATGTGGGCTGCGATCGCCAAAGGTCAAACCTGGCACCAGGAAATTTGCAACCGCAGTAAATCGGGTAAGCTTTATTGGGTCGATTCCACCATCGTACCGCTTGTCGGGATAAGTGGAGAAATTGATCGTTACCTCTCTGTGAAAGTGGATATTACCGCACGTAAGCAAAAAGACATCGACCTCAGCGAGCGCCTGAAGGAAAGCAATTGTTTACATGCGGTACGCAACTATCTGGAACAAGATCAAGACACAGAAAAAACTTGCCAGAACATACTCAAATCGCTGACGCAGGCATTGCAATTTTCTGAAGCAGCCGTCGCTTTTATCGCTTTGGGCGGCAAACAGTTCGCCACCGCTGGCTATCAAGCCGATCTTCCCAATGCAATCAGCGCGGCGATTATCGCCAATGGGGAGGTGTGCGGGCGGTTAAGAATATCCTATACGCAAGACTTCCCGTTCTCTCTGCCCTACGAGCAAAATCTCATCGATACTGTGGCGCATGACCTGAGCCGCTGGTACGAGCGTAAAGAAGCGGAAAAACGCATCATCGAAATGGCCACGCACGATGCCTTGACCGGCCTGCCCAACCGGCATTTGCTGCAAGACCGTATCGAACAAGCGCTGGTGCACGATACACGTAGCCAAAAGCAGATGGCGGTGTTATTTATCGATCTGGATCATTTCAAAACCATCAATGACTCACTCGGTCACGATATCGGTGACCTGCTGCTGCAAGCCGTCGCGGAAAGATTGCTGACTTGTGTGCGCAGCGAAGATACCGTAGCCCGGCAGGGCGGCGATGAATTTATTGTGGTACTGAATGCGATTGCGGAATCGCTGGATGCCGCCAAAGTGGCGCAGAAAATTCTCGATGCATTGATTCGCCCCTACTATATCCACAAGAATGAATTACATATCTGCGGCAGCATCGGCATCGCTGTTTTCCCGGATGATGGCGCAAATGCGGAGACATTACTGAAGAACAGCGATGTGGCGATGTATCACGCTAAGGAAAATGGCCGGAACAACTATCAGTTCTTCACCGATGATCTTAATAAATCAGCGCATGAACGGCACACGCTCAGTCTCGATTTACGCTATGCGCTGGAGCGCAATGAGTTAGTTTTACATTACCAGCCGATCATGGATATGCCGGATCATCGGCTGCATAGCGTGGAAGCCCTGCTGCGCTGGCGGCATCCGCAACACAAGCTGATCGCACCGGATAAATTCATTAACCTGGCGGAAGAAACCGGTTTAATTATTCCGATCGGTGAATGGGTATTGAAAACAGTGTGCGAGCAAATCAAAACGTGGCAAGCGCAAGGCTACCGTGTGCCCAAAGTAGCGATTAACCTGTCGGCCCGGCAATTCCGTGATAAGGAGTTAATCAATAATATTGCGCGTATCTTGGATGAAACCGGTGTAGCAGCCCAGTACATCACGCTGGAAATCACCGAGAGCATGCTGATCGATAATATTGAGAAAGTCGTGGAAACACTCAATTGTCTCAACGCCATGGGCATCCGTATCTCAATTGATGATTTCGGCACCGGCTATTCAAGTCTCAGTTATCTGAAGCGTTTTCCGATTCATACGCTCAAAATCGACCGCAGCTTTGTGCGCGACATCGTCACCGACAGAAGCGACCACACCATTGTCGCAACGATTATCGCGATGGCGCACAGCCTGGAAATGGATGTCATCGCGGAAGGCATAGAAACAGAGGAACAACTCAATCTTTTGCGCACTCAGCACTGCAATCACTATCAAGGCTATTATTTCAGCAAGCCGGTCTCCGCCGCTGAAATCGAGCACATGCTCATTAAACCTGCACCACACCATAGAAAGATTCACGCCATCCGTTCGGCCGGTTAATCCACTCTTGAAATTTCACACATTTCCCCCACGTAGGCTACAACAACCTACGATGGGAGAATTTAATGCGTTTTGACAAACTAACCACTAAGTTTCAACAAGCCTTCGCGGATGCGCAGAGTATCGCCGTCGGTCAGGATAATCCGGCCATCGAACCACAGCATCTTCTGTTGGCGTTACTGCAACAAGACGATGGCAGTACCGTTTCTTTACTGCAACGCTCCGGTGTCAATACCACGCCGCTGCTGGAGAGCGTCAAACAGAACGTGCAGCGTCTGCCGAAAGTGGAAAACGCGGGGGGAGAAGTGAATATCTCACGCACCCTGAATAATCTGCTCAATCTGGCGGATAAGGAAGCGCAGAAACGCAATGATCAATTCATCGCTTCAGAAATGTTCCTGCTGGCCTGTTTGCAGGACAAAGGCGAGATTAGCGCATTACTCAAACAGCATGGCGCCAATGCCGCAGCACTGGAACGCGCCATCAACGCCATCCGGGGCGGCGAACAGGTCAGCAGCGCGGAAGCGGAAAGCAGCCGGGAAGCCTTGAAAAAATACACGCTGGATCTCACCGAACGGGCACGCCAAGGCAAACTGGATCCGGTGATCGGGCGCGACGATGAAATCCGCCGGGCAATACAAGTGTTGCAACGGCGCACCAAAAACAATCCGGTGCTGATCGGTGAACCAGGCGTGGGCAAAACCGCTATCGTTGAAGGCTTGGCGCAGCGCATAGTCAACGGGGAGGTGCCGGAAAGTCTGAAAGACAAACGCGTTCTCTCACTGGATATGGCCGCCCTGCTGGCCGGCGCCAAGTATCGCGGTGAGTTTGAGGAACGCCTCAAATCGGTACTCAAAGAACTGGCGCAGGACGAAGGAAAAACCATTGTCTTCATCGACGAACTGCATACCATGGTGGGTGCCGGTAAAGCGGAAGGCGCGATGGATGCGGGCAATATGTTGAAACCGGCGTTGGCACGCGGAGAATTGCACTGTGTCGGCGCGACAACCCTGGACGAATACCGCAAATACATTGAAAAAGACGCCGCACTGGAACGGCGCTTTCAGAAAGTGCTGGTGGAAGAACCGAGTGTGGAAGCCACCATTGCAATCCTGCGTGGCTTACAGGAAAGATATGAAGTACATCATGGCGTGGATATTACCGACCCCGCCATCGTCGCGGCAGCGGAATTATCCAACCGCTATATTACCGACCGTTTCCTGCCGGACAAGGCAATCGATCTGATCGACGAAGCTGCGGCACGCATTCGTATGGAAATTGACTCCAAACCGGAAGCGCTGGATAAACTGGACCGGCGTTTGATACAGCTTAAAATTGAACGTGAAGCAATCAAGAAAGAGAAGGACGAAGCTTCGCAAAAACGGCTCCAATTGCTGGAAGATGAAATAAAACAGAAAGAACGCGAATACGCCGATCTGGCGGAAATCTGGAAAATGGAAAAATTCCAGGTGCAAGGTTCGCAGCAAGTCAAAGAAGAAATGGAAAAAATCAAGCTGGAAATCGAGGCGGCTACCCGCAAAGGCGATTGGCAGAAAGTTTCGGAATTGCAGTACGGACGGCTGCCGCAACTGGAAGCGCAATTGCAATCTCAGCTGAAACAACAAGGAGAAGATAAGGAAGCTGGCACGGCAAACGCGCCTAAATTATTGCGTACCCAGGTCGGCGCGGAGGAAATCGCCGAAGTGGTATCGCGCGCGACCGGCATTCCGGTATCGAAAATGATGCAAGGTGAGCGCGAAAAACTGCTGCTGATGGAACAAAAGCTGCATGACCGCGTGGTCGGGCAAGATGAAGCCGTGCGCCTGGTATCGGATGCGATCCGCCGTTCCCGTGCCGGGTTGGCCGATCCGAACCGGCCGTATGGATCGTTCCTGTTCCTGGGTCCGACCGGCGTGGGCAAAACCGAACTGTGCAAAGCCTTGGCCGGATTCTTGTTCGACTCGGAAGATCACTTAATCCGCGTCGATATGTCCGAATTCATGGAAAAACATTCGGTTGCACGCCTGATTGGCGCCCCCCCAGGCTATGTCGGCTATGAGGAAGGCGGCTACTTAACCGAACTGGTGCGCAGAAAACCGTATGCGGTCATCTTGCTGGATGAAGTGGAGAAAGCGCATCCCGATGTATTCAATGTGTTATTGCAAGTTCTGGATGACGGGCGCATGACCGATGGCCAAGGACGCACGGTTGATTTTAAAAATACCGTGATCGTCATGACATCCAATTTAGGATCGCAAATGATTCAGGAAATGTCCGGGAACGACTATCAGGTTATCAAACAGGCTGTGATGGGTGAGGTAAAAACCTACTTTAGACCGGAATTCATTAATCGTATCGACGAAGTGGTCGTGTTCCATGCGCTGGATCAGCGGCATATCCGATCCATCGCTAAGATTCAGTTGCAGTATCTTGAAGCCAGACTGGCCAAGCTGGAAATGAAGCTTGAGGTCAGCGATGCCGCATTGTCAGCTATCTCGGAAGTTGGCTTTGATCCGGTATTCGGCGCACGTCCGCTAAAACGCGCGATCCAGACGCAAATTGAGAATCCATTGGCCAAAGAGATATTGGAAGGAAAATTTGTTGCAAAAGATACGATTAAGGTTGATCTCAGCGATGACACGATCCGTTTCACGCGTGTGAGCGGATAGCGGCATGCTATCAATGAATTCCAAAATGCGAATGGAAACGAGCAGTCAGAAAAAATAACCCGGGAGACATGGTGAATATACTTACACGCTATGAGATTCGGGTAAAATGTATTCTTTTTACCGGATAGATTGTCATGTTTAAAGGTAGCTTGGTTGCTATCGTCACCCCGATGGATGAAGAAGGCGGATTGGATCTGGATCGCTTTCGCGCGCTGCTCGATTTCCACATAGACCAGGGTACCGACGGTGTCGTCATCGTTGGTACGACAGGCGAATCCCCAACAGTAGATTTTGAGGAACATCATCTGTTGATGCGTACCGCGGTCGATCATGTGGCCGGACGCATACCGGTGATTGCCGGCACCGGCGCCAATTCAACACGAGAAGCGATCGATTTATCAATTTATGCCAAGAATGCCGGCGTTGATGCCTGCCTCTCGGTTGCACCTTATTACAATAAGCCGACTCAGGAAGGGCTGTATCAACACTTCAAAGCAATCGCCGAGGCGGTTGATATCCCGCACATTTTATATAACGTTCCGGGCCGGACAGTGGCCGATATCCGCAACGATACGGCGTTACGTTTAGCGCAGATTCCCAACATCGTCGGCATTAAAGATGCCACCGGCGATATTGGGCGCGGTTCCGATCTATTACAACGCGCACCGTCCGATTTCTTCATTTATAGCGGGGATGATGTCAGTGGACTGGCGTTTTTGCTGCTGGGCGGGCATGGTGTCATTTCAGTCACGGCCAATGTAGCGCCCCGGATGATGCACGACATGTGCGCCGCGGCATTTGCAGGCGACCTCAATACCGCGCGCGCGATCAATAATAAGCTTTTGCGTTTACACATCGATCTGTTCGTTGAAGCCAACCCTATCCCGGTAAAATGGGCTGTCGAACAAATGGGACTGATCGGTCCCGGAATCCGCCTGCCACTCACACCTTTATCCAGCCAGTACCACCAACTTATTCGCGAAGCAATGCAGTCAGCCAATATCCACGATTTGAAGAGGTAAGATGTCAAAAATGAAATGGCGGAAAGTCACTATACCGTCTCTGGTATTGACGCTTTCATTGGCAAGTACAGGTTGTAAAATGATCGACCTGTTCCCGGAAACTAAAACCATCGATTACAAGTCAGCAGGAAAACTGCCGCCTTTAGAAATTCCACCCGATCTGATTCAACCGGCTATTGATGAACGTTATGCAATTCCCGAAGTGAATTCATCCGGCAGCACGACTTTCTCCAGCTACAACAACGAACGAGGGGGTGGACAGCAAAAAACCGCCAATTCCTCCTTAATACCGCTATCCATTCAGAATGTGCATATTGAACGCGCCGGAACACAGCGCTGGCTGGTGATTCCTCAACCTCCCGAAGCCGTTTGGCCGGTGGTTAAGGAATTCTGGCAAGAACTGGGTTTCCTGATCAAAATGGAAGTCCCCGAAGCCGGTATTATGGAAACCGATTGGGCTGAGAATCGAGCCAAGATTCCGCAAGATATTATTCGTACTTTTCTCTCCACCTTTTTGGATAGCATTTATTCAACCGCTGAACGCGACAAATTCCGTACCCGGCTGGAACGCAACGACATGACCACCGAGGTGTATATCAGCCATCGCGGCATGACTGAGGTGCTGGAAGGCGGTAGTCTCAACCGCACGGTCTGGCAACCGCGCCCGGCCGATCCTGATTTGGAAGCCGAAATGCTATCCCGTTTGATGATGCGCTTTGGTGTCGAGGAACAAAAGGCAAAACTGGAGTTAACCACCGGCAGAAGCTCGACCACGGAACGCGCATTCATCAATTCAGAGGGTACTTCGCTGGTCGTTAACGAAGCATTTGACCGGTCATGGCGGCGAGTCGGCTTGGCACTGGATCGAATTGGCTTCACCGTTGAGGATCGCAATCGAGAGCAAGGCATCTATTTTGTACGTTACGTCAGCCCTGATAAAGACAGTAAGAAAAAAGGCGATGATGAAGGCATTCTTTCCAATATCATGTTTTGGCGCAGCGGGGATAAAGATAGCGCGAAAGCCGAAAAATACCGCATACAGGTACACAACACCGGCACAAACACCAGTAATGTCACTTTGCTGAATGATGATGGAACAACTGTAGGCTCCGCTACTGCAAGCCGCATTCTAAAGCTATTGCACGAGCAGCTTAAATAGCAGGAGCAATTCAGCCTGGATGAGATTTTTGAGGCGTTAGTTTTGTAGTTGCTCTTCTCTTATTAAAGAGCACAAAAAATAGAAACAAATTTACAAACAAAAAACCGCCCTAAGGCGGTTTTTTTAATCCTTCCAAGCAGAAGAATTATTTTTTACTATCTGCTTCGCCACCACTCATGATTTTTTCGTAGTTTGCTTTTTCAGTTTCAGGCAGTGCTTGGCTAGGTTTTCCACCACATGCTGATAAAGTTACCGATAGTAAAAATGCAGCCAGAAGAGCATATTTCATATGATTTTCCTTATAAAAAGTTCTTAAAATAAACAATGCAGTATATAACAAATTTAACTCATCTTTCAAGCTTTTTACTTAGCCGAAAGTAATCCATTCATATCTGCCATTCAGGTTTTAATCATCCAGACAATAAAAGCATCTGAATGATCCCTGTTTTCTGAAAATCCATTTCCTGTTACTTGAGTATAGCAGTGAGAAATGGAAACCAGAGATTTTGATTGATGCACAAAAAAACAAACTGCCAACAATATCCAGCAAATTTATCTTTTTATAATCAATCAGCAAGTCACAAATTTCCTTGCGAGAATGTGTGACTCAAGAAGTGCGTTTCTAAACAGCTTTTGACGATTACTGCGATAATATTTTCGCAATAACTCTGCTATTTGCTAATCCTTTTTATTTTGATTCTTGAGGTTCGGAATCTCTAGGTCCATAAGCGGATGGAGGTGGTTTATCCATTGGATAACCATCAAGACTTTTCTTTCCTTCACAAGCACTTAATGTCAATATAGCAAAAGCGATTACTACCAGTGAAAATCTAAACATTCAATCTCCCGTTTTTTCATTTACATTTACGTCCAATAGGATAATCGAACTCATCCGATTATACAAATTTGATTCAAGAAATTCTGCTCCAGAATCGCTGTATTGTTCAATTAATACAATGCGGTAACAAGTGATTGCAGAGAAGATTAACCAACGATTTGATTGAACAAAAACTTTACTTTGACAGTACTTAGTTTTTATCTCGAATATAACCATTGACATACCACTGATAAAGAATTTCCTCAGTTTCTTTATCCAATTCGCAAGCGGGCGGCAATTCATAATTATCAGCCAGCTCAATCAATGTCTTGTATGCATCAGCACCGACTTCAACAGTCTCACCATTAATAAAGAATTTATCACGGCCACTCAGCATTCTGCTTTTTAAATCCAACTGCACGCCATTTTCTTTAATCCGCTTGAGAAAAACACGCGATGACGATGGTTTAGCGGGTTGCGCAAAAAAAACATGTGATTTAGGTTCCGAGAGATAAATACCCAGAAAATCCTCGATGTTATCGCGCCCCCAGTTAATCTTCTTCAAGATTACATTAACCTGGGATTGCATTGCAGCACTGATTTTTGAAGGGTGCGATTGCCATTGCAAATCGGGATCGGAGTACCACCCATCCGTTAAAATAGTATCCTGCAAATGAACGAGAAATTGCGTTATCAATTCTTGCTGGCTGGGAGCACGAAAACCTACGGAATATGTCATACAGTCATCCACGGCAATACCGTTATGCGCGTATTTTGGCGGCAAGTAAAGCATATCGCCGGGGTTTAGCACCCATTCCTGCTCAGGTTGAAAATTCTTCAAAATCCTGAGCGGCGCATCGGCGATAAATTCATCATCCAATTGCGCGGATATCTGCCACCGTCTGGAACCCATCCCTTGCAATAAGAACACGTCATAGGAATCGAAATGCGGCCCGATCCCGCCGCCCTTAGGAGCATAACTCACCATCAAATCATCCAGCCGGGTGTGCGGTATGAAGCGGAATTTTGATAATAAATCGCGCGCCGGAGCAAGAAAATGATTCACATCTTGCACGAGCAATGTCCATTGTTTTTTTGGCAGCTTTGCCAAATCATGGTCGCTAAACGGACCATACGTGAGATGCCATTTGCCGCTTCTCTGTATCACAAGACGGGATTGCGCGTCTTCATCACACGCCAATGCCATCAATTCTTCGCGTGTCAATAAGCCATTAAAACCCGGTAAAGCATTCCTCACCAGCAGAGGCTGCTTCTGCCAATAATCACGCAAAAAATTCTTCGGGGTCACATCGCCCAAGGAAATAGTTTTTATTTTACTGATGTTCAATCTCCTTACCATTTCTCAGTTTCTCAATGCCGGCAATGATTCAGTTTGCAGTACGAATTTCAGCGCCAATCCGTTATTGCACCAGCGCTCCCCTCTGGGCGGCGGGCCATCTTTAAAAACATGTCCTTGATGCCCTCCGCAACGCGCGCAATGGTACTCGGTGCGGAGAAAAATCAACTGATAATCCGGTTTGGTGCCGACATGCCCGGCTATCGGTTGCGTAAAACTTGGCCAGCCGCTTGCGCTTTCATATTTATTCCGGCTCTCAAACAGCGGTAAGTAACAAGCGGCACAAACGAATGTCCCGTCACGCTCTTCGCTATTCAATTCACTACTGCCGGGCTCTTCGGTCTCTTCTTCAAACAAAATCCGGTAAGCTTCCGGCGCGACTAATCCGCGCCATGCTTCGTGCGGCTTATTGAGCGTCACAATCGCCGGATTGATGCCTGTTGCTGCGAGCCGCAACGGCCACATAAGCGAAACGGCAGGTAACGTCGCCAATACGCTCATCCGTTGCAGAAAAATGCGCCGGTTCATTAAAAAACCCTTATATCATCCAAGCGGCCCGTCGGCCTTATCACATCGAAAAAGAATGTCCATTCAGCAGACAAGTTTGCATTAAAACGTTCAATACTCAGGTCTAGCTAACCAAGATTTTGCTGCATCCAGCGGTGCAGATTTAACCGCAAATCCTGTATCATTTCGTTTTTAGGATTATATCTTAGCCCACATGAAAATCACTTTTCTGGAATTTGAGCAAAATATCGCAGAATTTGAATCAAAAATTGAAGAACTACGCTTTGCGCAAGATGATTCGGCCTTGGATATCTCTGCTGAAATTGCACGCTTACAAGCAAAAAGCCAATCCCTGACAAAAAATGTATACGCAAAACTGACACCTTGGCAAATCTCGCAAGTGGCCCGCCATCCGCAACGCCCCTATACATTGGATTACATAGAGCATCTATTTACCGACTTTGAAGAACTGCATGGCGACCGGAATTTCTCGGATGACCATGCGATTGTCGGCGGTTTAGCGCGATTTAACGGCCAAACCGTTATGGTGATCGGCCATCAGAAAGGGCGTGACACTCGGGAGAAAATCTACCGCAACTTTGGTATGCCGAAACCGGAAGGCTATCGCAAAGCATTGCGCTTAATGCGCTTGGCGGAAAAATTCTCAATTCCGCTGATTACTTTTATCGATACACCCGGCGCATATCCCGGTATTGATGCGGAAGAGCGCGGACAATCCGAAGCCATCGGCAGAAATCTTTATGTCCTGGCGGAATTAAAAATTCCTATTATCTGCGTCGTTATCGGTGAAGGCGGTTCTGGCGGTGCTTTAGCTGTTGCCGTTGGTGATGTGATACACATGCTGCAGTATGCCACCTATTCCGTCATATCGCCGGAAGGCTGCGCTTCCATTTTGTGGAAAAGCGCCGACAAAGCACCGGAAGCCGCAGAAATCATGGGTATTACGGCTGATCGCTTGAAGGCAATGAATTTGATCGACAGTATCATCACGGAACCGATCGGGGGCGCCCACCGGGATTACCCGGCTATCATGCAATCGGTAAAAACCGTGTTGCAGGAATCACTGCGCAAATTTCAGGATCATTCCAGTGAAACGCTACTGGCAAAACGTCTGGACCGGCTTATGGCATATGGCTCATTCAAGGAAGTCAAAATCGAATAGCCTGCTAAGTGACGCTGAAGCAGTATTACTTGCGCATATAAAACCTGGCGATCATCTCACCATTGCTCTGAGCGGCGGTATCGACTCAGTCGTGTTGCTGGATGTACTCGCTCAATTATCTCAACAGATACCCTTTACACTTTCCGCTGTACATGTGAATCATGGTATCAGCCTCAATGCAGCCGGTTGGAGCAATTTCTGCAGCCATCTCTGCGCAGCTTATGGTGTTTCGATCCACGTTGCTACTCTGCAATTAAAAAAAGAAGTCGGAACAAGCCTTGAAGCCATTGCCCGGGAAGAACGTTATCGCATCTTCAGCCGCATGCATGCGGATTACGTGGTTGTTGCGCAACACCTGGACGATCAGGCCGAAACACTGCTACTGCAATTATTTCGCGGTGCTGGAATCCGGGGGTTGAGCGCGATGCCGCTGATCAGAAAGCAAGATTCCGATACCGCGCCGCAAATTCTCCGCCCGCTATTGAAAATTTCCCGTAGTAGAATCGAAGCCTACGCTCATAAAAATCAATTAACCTGGATCAACGACGAAAGCAATGACGACACCGGTTTCAATCGGAATTTCCTGCGGCACGAGATTCTGCCCTTACTGAAGAAACGCTATCCCAGTTATCCGAAAACATTGCTGCGCACCAGCCGTCACTTGTCTGAAGCATCGTTATTACTGGACGAACTGGCTGCAATGGACAGTGAAAATTGCGTTGTCTCCGGCTTGCTGCAAGTCGAGCGCATACGCAAGCTCAGTTTTGCGCGTGCAAAAAATCTCCTACGCTATAGGTTGTCGCAACAGGGTGCGCTACTTCCCAGCACGGCAAAATTGGAAGATATTGTGAATCAGCTTTTGTCCGCGAATAAGGACAACCGGCTCCACATCATCTTTGGTCATAGCGAAATTCGTTGTTTCAAAGGTGCCGTTCATATCCTGCCTAAGCAATCTTCACTGCAAAATCCGGAACAATTCACATGGCAAGGAGAACCGTGTTTAGCGTTGCGGCATCTGAGCGGCAGCATCCGCTTTACGCACGTAGAGAATCAGGGTATCAACCAACAAAAATTATCAAATGCACCGGTAACCGTTCGTTCCCGGCAAGGCGGCGAACGCTTCATGCCGGCTTGCAATCGCCCGCGCAGAAGCTTGAAAAACTTACTGCAAGAAGCATCCATTCCACCCTGGCAACGCAATACCCTACCGCTACTGTTCTGCGGCGAACAGCTGGTATGGGTTCCGGGAATCGGCATCGATTGTGAATTTCAAGTAAAATCGGGAGAAACGGGAGTTTTACCGCTGTGGGATTCAGCATGAACAAGACCGGAATTCAGATTATCGATTGACTCAACTGGAAAATTGCATGATTTTAGTCACAGGGGGCGCAGGATTTATTGGCAGTAATTTTGTTCTCGATTGGTTAGCACAATCGGATGAGCGGGTCATCAATCTCGATAAATTGACTTATGCCGGAAATTTACAAAACCTAGCGCCATTGTCTCAAGATTCTCGGCATATATTTGTAAAAGGCGATATCGGCGATACCCGATTGATTTCACAATTGCTGACTCTGTATCAGCCGCGCGCAATCATCAACCTTGCTGCTGAAAGCCATGTCGATCGTTCCATTCTCGGACCGGAAGATTTCATTCAAACCAATATTCTGGGTACGTTTCGCTTATTGGAAGCAACACATGCCTATTGGCGCGAGCTGGAGTCCGCCGCAAAACAAAGTTTCCGCTTTCTTCATGTTTCAACCGATGAGGTTTACGGTTCATTGAGAAAAAATGATCCCGCATTTACCGAAGCACATCGTTATGAACCCAATAGCCCCTATTCAGCCAGCAAAGCAGCCAGCGATCACTTAGTCCGCGCCTATCACCATACCTATGGGTTACCCATACTGACTACCAATTGTTCTAACAATTATGGCCCGTACCAGTTTCCAGAAAAATTGATTCCTTTAATGATCGTGAATGCGTTAGCAGGAAAATCCTTGCCGGTATATGGAGATGGCCAGCAAGTACGCGACTGGCTTTATGTTACCGATCACTGCAGCGCAATCCGGCGTGTATTGGAGCGTGGCACTCCGGGAGAAACTTATAATATAGGCGGCTGGAACGAGAAGCCTAATATTGAAATTGTGCAGACCATCTGCGGCCTGCTGGAAGAATCTTATCCCGGAAAAAATTTTCATAACCTCATCACGTACGTTCAGGATCGGCCAGGACACGACAGACGCTATGCAATCGATGCGACGAAAATCGAACACGAGCTCGATTGGAGACCGGTCGAAACATTCGCTACCGGTATACGAAAAACGATCCAGTGGTACTTGAGCAACCGGCAGTGGGTAACTGATGTGCAAACCGGCGCTTACCAGGAATGGATCAAAACGCACTATGCCGGATTGCAGTCATGAAAATTCTATTATTCGGCAAAAACGGTCAGGTCGGATGGGAATTACAGCGCAGTCTCGTGCCACTGGGTGAATTAATCGCATTAAGTTCAGCCAGTAAAGAATTATGCGGTGACATAACCGACTTCGCCGGTATACAACAAACCTTGCGGCAACTCTCGCCCGATATTATCGTCAATGCAGCAGCTTATACTGCGGTCGATAAAGCTGAGAGTGAGCCTGAACGAGCTTATGCACTCAATGCTGAAGCACCTGCTGTGCTGGCACAAGAGGCAAAAAGACTCAATGCATGGCTGATCCATTATTCAACCGATTACGTCTTTAATGGCCATAGCAGTCAACCCTATCTTGAAACTGATGATTGCGATCCGCTCAACGTCTATGGGAAATCTAAATTGGAAGGTGAGAAAGACATCCTCAATTCCGGCTGCTCACATTTGATTTTTCGTACCAGCTGGGTTTATGCCGCTTATGGAAATAATTTCATCAAAACAATACTTCGCTTGGCGCAGCAGCGCGACAAATTAACCATAGTGGATGATCAAATCGGTTCGCCAACCGGAGCAGAGCTAATTGCCGATATTACTGCTCATGCATTGCTTATGATTAAGGAAAAACCCGCGATATCCGGTTTGTATCACTTGACTGCCGGTGGAAGCACTTCATGGTATGGGTTTGCTAAATTTATCCTGGAAAATGCAGAACGCATGAATTACCAGCTCAAAATCCAATCCAGCACATTGAAACCAATAGCTAGCAGTGATTTTCCTCTGCCAGCAAAACGTCCGTTCAATTCTCGTCTCGATACTGGAAAACTGACAAAAACTTTTGATCTCACTTTGCCATCATGGCAAACCGGAGCAGCGCGAACGCTAACAGAGCTACTCAATAAATAATCTGTAAATGCGGTCAAGTAAAAATGTGTCTCTTACCGCATTGTCAGTGCATGGCCAGAAAGCATATTAAAAACGATTTGACTAAATCGTTTGCTAAATAAGCCCGATAGACCTTCATTCGGCGTAAAATCAACCAAATCCTCTGCCTGAATAATCTCGCGTGCGACATATTCGGCATTGCCCATTTCATCGGCAAGCCCTAAATCAATACTTTTCTGACCTGTCCAGACAATTCCGCTGAATATCTCCGGAACATCTTTTAAACGTTCACCTCTGCCTTGTTTTACTACTTGAATGAATTGCTCGTGTATTTCACGCAATAAATGTGTCGCATGTTCCTTTTGTATAGGATCTAAAGGTGCAAAAGGATCCAGGAAATTTTTATTCTCGCCAGCAGTAAGCAATCGCCTCTCAATACCTAGTTTTTCTAAGGTACCAGTAAAGCCGAAGCCATCTATCAGCACACCAATTGAACCAATCAGGCTGGCTTTATCAACAAAAATTTTATCAGCAGCTACAGCTACGTAATATCCACCCGAAGCACAAATGTCTCCAACTACAGCATAAAGCGGTATATCCGGGTATTTGGTTCGCAATCGGCGTATTTCATCATTGATATACCCAGCTTGAACTGGGCTTCCTCCAGGGCTATTTATACGTAATACTACACCCTTGGTGTTTTTATCTTGAAACGCTAAACGCAAGCTAGCATTAACTTTATCGGCATTACTCATGCTATCGGGAGTAATCATGCCGCGTAAATCAATAAGTGCAGTATGCTTCTCGGCAATTCGAACTCTGCCATCTTCTATCCAGCCTAGGGCAAAAAATAACAAAATGAAAAGATATAAAAAAGTGATTAGCTTAAAAAATATCCCCCAATTGCGCGTGCGTCGCTGCTCACGAAGAGATGCCAGAGCAAGGTTTTCAATTAGATCTCTTTCCCAATCCTCTTTCTTAACTTCAGATTCACTCATAGCCATCCACTTAAATCAGAAATGAATATTATTGAAAATATTGCAGACAATTGCAATCTAGATTCTAAGGAAGCTCTTGTCGATTATTATCAGCAACAAGACTATTGAAGAAATTTTGCAGTTTTACAAATCCGGGAAGTAGAAAACAGAAAACCTCTCATCAAATTAAATCTTGATGAGAGGTTTCTAAATAAGAGTGCCTGGCGGTAACCTACTTTCACATGCGAATGCACACTATCATCGGCGCAGCTTCGTTTCACGGTTCTGTTCGGGATGGGAAGAGGTGGGTCCAAAGTGCTATGGCCGCCAAGCGTAACTTGAAACTGAATAATATTAAACAAATATTATTCAAAAAGGAAAAAGTAAAATGGATTAGAGTATATTAATAACAAAAATTATCAAAGTTATAGGATCAAGCCTCACGGTCAATTAGTATCGGTTAGCTTAACATATTACTATGCTTCCACACCCGACCTATCAACGTCGTAGTCTTCGACGAACCTTTAGGAGGGTTAAACCCTCGGGAAGTCTTATCTTGAGGAGAGTTTCCCGCTTAGATGCTTTCAGCGGTTATCTCGTCCGCACATAGCTACCCGGCGATACGACTGGCGTCATAACCGGTACACCAGAGGTGCGTCCACTCCGGTCCTCTCGTACTAGGAGCAGGTCCTCTCAAACTTCCAACGCCCACGGCAGATAGGGACCAAACTGTCTCACGACGTTTTAAACCCAGCTCACGTACCACTTTAAATGGCGAACAGCCATACCCTTGGGACCGGCTACAGCCCCAGGATGTGATGAGCCGACATCGAGGTGCCAAACTCCCCCGTCGATATGAACTCTTGGGAGGAATCAGCCTGTTATCCCCGGCGTACCTTTTATCCGTTGAGCGATGGCCCTTCCATACAGAACCACCGGATCACTATGACCTGCTTTCGCACCTGCTCGACTTGTCAGTCTCGCAGTTAAGCACGCTTTTGCCATTGCACTATCAGCACGATTTCCGACCGTACCTAGCGTACCTTCGTACTCCTCCGTTACAATTTGGGAGGAGACCGCCCCAGTCAAACTGCCTACCATACACGGTCCCCAATCCAGATAATGGATTTAGGTTAGAACCTCAACAACACCAGGGTGGTATTTCAACGATGGCTCCATGAATTCTAGCGAATTCACTTCAAAGCCTCCCACCTATCCTACACAAATGTTATCAAAGTCCAATGTAAAGCTACAGTAAAGGTGCACGGGGTCTTTCCGTCTAGCCGCGGGGAGATTGCATCTTCACAAACATTTCAACTTCGCTGAGTCCCAGGAGGAGACAGTGTGGCCATCGTTACGCCATTCGTGCAGGTCGGAACTTACCCGACAAGGAATTTCGCTACCTTAGGACCGTTATAGTTACGGCCGCCGTTTACCGGGGCTTCAATCAAGAGCTTGCACCCCATCATTTAACCTTCCGGCACCGGGCAGGCGTCACACTCTATACGTCCACTTACGTGTTTGCAGAGTGCTATGTTTTTATTAAACAGTCGCAGCCACCAATTCATTGCAACCCTGTTCTGCTTCACGCGCGAGGCGCTACACATACAGAGGGCACACCTTTTCCCGAAGTTACGGTGCTATTTTGCCGAGTTCCTTCTCCTGAGTTCTCTCAAGCGCCTTAGAATTCTCATCCTACCCACCTGTGTTGGTTTACGGTACGGTCTCTATTCAACTAGAGCTTAGTGGCTTTTCCTGGAAGTATGGTATCGCTCACTTGGCACTCCTAAGAGTGTTGCGTTATCACGTCTCAACTAAGCTATCCGGATTTACCTAAACAGCACGTCTACACGCTTGAACCGGGACATCCAACACCCGGCTGAGTTAACCTTCTTCGTCCCCACATCGCATTGAACAAAGGTACTGGAATTTTAACCAGTTTCCCATCAGCTACGCATTTCTGCCTCACCTTAGGGGCCGACTCACCCTGCGCCGATTAACGTTGCACAGGAAACCTTGGGTTTTCGGCGAGGGAGTCTTTCACTCCCTTTATCGCTACTCATGTCAGCATTCGCACTTCCGATACCTCCAGCAGTCTTTACAAACTACCTTCGCAGGCTTACGGAACGCTCTCCTACCATTTACATAAAATGTAAATCCCTAGCTTCGGTGCACAATTTGAGCCCCGTTACATCTTCCGCGCAGGACGACTCGATCAGTGAGCTATTACGCTTTCTTTAAAGGGTGGCTGCTTCTAAGCCAACCTCCTGACTGTCTATGCCTTCCCACTTCGTTTCCCACTTAATTGTGTCTTGGGGACCTTAGCTGAGGGTCTGGGTTGTTTCCCTTTTGACACCGGACGTTAGCACCCGATGTCTGTCTCCCATGCTCGCACTCTTTGGTATTCGGAGTTTGCAATGGTTTGGTAAGTCTCAATGACCCCCTAGCCATAACAGTGCTCTACCCCCAAAGGTGATACATGAGGCACTACCTAAATAGTTTTCGGAGAGAACCAGCTATTTCCAGATTTGTTTAGCCTTTCACCCCTACCCACAGCTCATCCCCTAATTTTTCAACATTAGTGGGTTCGGACCTCCACGAGGTGTTACCCTCGCTTCATCCTGGCCATGAGTAGATCATCTGGTTTCGGGTCTACACCCAGCAACTATACGCCCTATTAAGACTCGCTTTCGCTGCGCCTCCCCTATCCGGTTAAGCTTGCTACTGAATGTAAGTCGCTGACCCATTATACAAAAGGTACGCAGTCACCCTTACGGGCTCCCACTGTTTGTATGCATGCGGTTTCAGGATCTATTTCACTCCCCTTCCGGGGTTCTTTTCGCCTTTCCCTCACGGTACTGGTTCACTATCGGTCGATTACGAGTATTTAGCCTTAGAGGATGGTCCCCCTATCTTCAAACAGGATTTCACGTGTCCCGCTCTACTTATCTCAATCTTAGTTCTATATTTGAATTTTCGCCTACGGGACTATCACCCACTACGGTTTAACTTTCCAGAAAATTTGACTAATTCAAATACTAAATATTGAAGGCTGATCCCAGTTCGCTCGCCACTACTTTGGGAATCTCGGTTGATTTCTTTTCCTCTGGTTACTTAGATGTTTCAGTTCTCCAGGTTCGCTACACTTAACTTATATATTCAGCTAAGGTTGACTCCTGCTCAATTAATTTTAATAAAAATCAAAACTAATTAAGCAAGAGTCAGGTTTCCCCATTCGGATATCTCCGGATCATAGCTTGTTTGCCAGCTCCCCGAAGCTTTTCGCAGGCTTCCACGTCCTTCATCGCCTGTAATCGCCAAGGCATCCACCACATGCACTTATTCACTTGATCCTATAACTTTAATAACTTAATGAAATTATAGTCTCTATACTTGTTGCATTATTTTTAAGATACAATCTAACCCATAATTTATTTCACAAATAATCAAAAAATTTACGATTATTTGATACAAATAAATATTTTACTTTTTCCAAATTTTTAAAGAACAAAATTAATTTCAACAGGCAAGAAATATATCACACAAGCTTATGATGATAAAAAATAGTTTTTACTAATACCAGCGCTTAAGAACTATAAATTGGTGGAGGTGAACGGGATCGAACCGATGACCCCCTGCTTGCAAAGCAGGTGCTCTCCCAGCTGAGCTACACCCCCTATATGTTGGTGGGTCTGGGTGGACTTGAACCACCGACCCCACGCTTATCAAGCGTGTGCTCTAACCAACTGAGCTACAGACCCTTGATGAGCCCAAATTCCACTCAAACATTAGCACAAGCTTTTGATTTTTTAGTCTTGCCTATAAACAATCGATAGGTTGTGAGTACTTAAACGAGATACTCTTGAAAGGAGGTGATCCAGCCGCAGGTTCCCCTACGGCTACCTTGTTACGACTTCACCCCAGTCATGAACCTCACCGTGGCAAGCGCCCTCCTTGCGGTTAGACTACCTGCTTCTGGTGAAACCCACTCCCATGGTGTGACGGGCGGTGTGTACAAGACCCGGGAACGTATTCACCGCGACATGCTGATCCGCGATTACTAGCGATTCCAACTTCACGGAGTCGAGTTGCAGACTCCGATCCGGACTACGACGCGCTTTCTGAGATTAGCTCCCCCTCGCGGGTTGGCAACCCTCTGTACGCGCCATTGTATTACGTGTGAAGCCCTACCCATAAGGGCCATGAGGACTTGACGTCATCCCCACCTTCCTCCGGTTTATCACCGGCAGTCTCATTAAAGTGCCCAACCAAATGATGGCAATTAATGACAAGGGTTGCGCTCGTTGCGGGACTTAACCCAACATCTCACGACACGAGCTGACGACAGCCATGCAGCACCTGTGTTCAGATTCCCTTTCGGGCACAAATTCATCTCTGAAAATTTTCTGACATGTCAAGGGTAGGTAAGGTTTTTCGCGTTGCATCGAATTAATCCACATAATCCACCGCTTGTGCGGGTCCCCGTCAATTCCTTTGAGTTTTAATCTTGCGACCGTACTCCCCAGGCGGTCAACTTCACGCGTTAGCTACGTTACCAAGTCTATTAAGACCCGACAACTAGTTGACATAGTTTAGGGCGTGGACTACCAGGGTATCTAATCCTGTTTGCTCCCCACGCTTTCGTGCATGAGCGTCAGTGCTAGCCCAGGAGGTTGCCTTCGCCATCGATGTTCTTCCATATCTCTACGCATTTCACTGCTACACATGGAATTCCACCTCCCTCTGCCGCACTCTAGCTCTGCAGTTTCAAACGCAGTTCCCAGGTTAAGCCCGGGGATTTCACATCTGACTTACAGAACCGCCTGCGCACCCTTTACGCCCAGTAATTCCGATTAACGCTTGCACCCTACGTATTACCGCGGCTGCTGGCACGTAGTTAGCCGGTGCTTCTTCTGTTGATACCGTCATAAGCCATGATTATTAGTCACGACTTTTTCTTTTCAACTGAAAGAGCTTTACAACCCGAAGGCCTTCTTCACTCACGCGGCATTGCTGGATCAGGCTTGCGCCCATTGTCCAAAATTCCCCACTGCTGCCTCCCGTAGGAGTCTGGGCCGTGTCTCAGTCCCAGTGTGGCTGGTCGTCCTCTCAGACCAACTACTGATCGTCGCCTTGGTAAGCCATTACCTTACCAACTAGCTAATCAGACATCAGCCGCTCCAAAAGCATAAGGTCTTTCGATCCCCTACTTTTCTCCTCAGAGATTATGCGGTATTAGCACATCTTTCGATGCGTTATCCCCCACTTTAGGACACGTTCCGATGTATTACTCACCCGTCCGCCACTCGCCACCAGGTGCAAGCACCCGTGCTGCCGTTCGACTTGCATGTGTAAAGCATGCCGCCAGCGTTCAATCTGAGCCAGGATCAAACTCTTAAGTTTAATTCTGGTAAAACTTTCGCTTGACGTATTATGATGTTGATTAATAAAACCAATATCTATTATTTCTTGCGAGTATTTAAATTTTTTGATTCTTTCGAATCTACTCTCAATTTAAGTACTCACACCTATCGATTGTAATTTTTTAAAGAGCGTTGCTACTTGTTTTTAATGTTGCGCAGTAGCGAGAAGCGGAATTATACAGAGTCTAAAAGACCGGTCAAGCAATTTCTGCAGATAATTTTAATTAAATAACCTCAAGAAGCTTGCCTACTGAGAAAATTCCTTTAATTACAGTCACTCATGCTGCTCATCTTTTTTTATTTAAATTATCATTTCACACCCTGTTTCAGGCTCGCTTCAATAAAGCTATTCAAATCTCCATCTAAAACACTTTGCGTATTCCCGATTTCAACATTTGTTCGCAAATCTTTTATGCGCGACTGATCTAATACATAAGACCGAATTTGATGACCCCAGCCAATATCTGTCTTCGTTTCTTCTATGGCTTGCTTTTCTTCGTTACGTTTACGCAGCTCCGCTTCATACAAACGCGATTTCAGCATAACCATCGCATCTGCTTTGTTTCTATGTTGCGAACGTCCGCTTTGACATTGCACAACTATCCCCGTCGGATTGTGAGTAATGCGAATAGCGGAATCGGTTTTATTGATATGTTGACCTCCCGCACCCGATGCGCGGAATGTATCTATGCGCAAATCGGCCGGATTAATTTCAATTTCTATCGTATCGTCGACTTCAGGATAAACAAAAACACTTGCAAATGAGGTATGACGCCGGTTACCGGAATCAAACGGTGATTTTCTAACCAAACGGTGCACACCTGTTTCAGTGCGCAAATATCCATACACATATTCACCTGTCACTTTCAAGGTAGCACTCTTGATGCCGGCAATATCCCCCGGTGACTCTTCCAAAACTTCAACTGCCCATCCTTGCCTTTCACAATAGCGCAGATACATACGCTCAAGCATGGCAGCCCAATCTTGCGCTTCCGTTCCACCCGAACCCGATTGAATATCGACAAAACAATTCTTTGGATCCATCGGATCGGAAAACATACGGCGAAACTCCAGATTTGCAATGACCTGCTCTACCTTATTGACATCAACGTCAATACTCTCAAGCGCCGCTTCATCGCTTTCTTCCTTCGCAATTTGAAATAACTCTTCCGCATCCTGCAACTGCTGCTCCATTGATACCAATGTCACCACAATATCTTCCAACAGCTTTTTTTCTTGTCCAATTTCTTGAGTGCGCTTACTATCATTCCAGATTGCCGGATCCTCAAGCAAACGCGTTAACTCATTTAATCGAGTCTGTTTAGCATCGAAGTCAAAGAAACCTCCGTAATTCACCGGCACGATTGCCCAGATCCTGGAGATGATTAGAAATTGCATTAATTTGTTCTGCTTCCATATATTTCACCTTTAGTTTGAATTTACTGATTATACCGTTTACTGGATTCTAGTTCCGGGCGCCGTCCGCCAATCCAGTCATTGCATATATATTCCCGATAACACGCAAGAACGATTGGTAACAATTTCAAACAAGCGATTAATAAAAAATTATAATGACCGGCTTATATATATGGTTAGCTGACCGCACACTTTTATCCGCTAACCTATTTTTTAAAACCGATCTCGTCACCGCTTAAATAATGTCCAAATTCTTTGCCTTAATTCCTGCCGCTGGCTCAGGCTCACGCATGGGGAACGAACTCCCCAAGCAATACTTGCCGTTATGCGGCAAACCGATGATCTATCATGCAATCAAAACATTATGTAACAATCGGTCGATTGCGGGGGTATTTATCGTACTGGCACCCGGCGACACCCATTGGTCTCAATCCGATTGGTCCGAATTTTCTCAAAAATTAACAGTATTACAATGCGGTGGCGCAACCCGGGCGGACAGCGTGCTCAATGGCCTTACCGCCGCACAGCAAAAGAACCTGATTAATCCACAAGACTGGGTGTTGGTGCACGATGCTGCCAGACCCTGCTTAACATTAGATCAACTGGATAAATTGATCAGTGAATTAGCCGGTGACGCAGTAGGTGGATTATTGGCTGTACCTGTAGCCGATACTTTGAAGCGCAGTGACGCAGACAACCACGTGAGACAAACCGAATCACGCGATAATCTATGGCAAGCGCAAACACCGCAAATGTTTCGCTGCGAGCTGCTCACCCGGGCGCTGAAAAATGCGACAAATATTAGCGTGACGGACGATGCCAGCGCCATTGAGGCATTAGGACTTCATCCCAAACTGGTGCCTAGCGATGCGTACAATTTTAAAGTAACCTACCCGCAGGACTTGGCTTTGGCCGAATTGATCATACAAAAAAGGAATCATCCGTGAGCACGATAAGAATAGGACAAGGTTTTGACGTTCATCAACTGGTTGAAGGACGTCAGTTGATCATAGGCGGCGTTACGATCCCGCATGAAAAAGGCCTGCTTGGCCACTCGGACGCGGATGTGTTATTGCATGCCATCTGTGATGCACTGTTAGGTGCGGCGGCATTGGGAGACATCGGACAACACTTTTCCGATTCCGATCCGCGCTACAAAAATATTGATAGCCGCGTGCTGCTGCGCAATGTATACAGTTTGCTGGAAAATAATCATTACAAAATCGTCAATCTCGATGCAACCATTATTGCGCAAGCCCCAAAAATGGCACCGCATATCCCGGCAATGATCGCCAATATTGCACAAGATCTACAAACATCAGCACGCAACATCAATATTAAAGCCAAAACAGCCGAACATCTGGGCGCGATCGGCCGCAAAGAAGGCATCGCAGCCGAAGTCGTATGCCTGATCGACCGCGCGGAAAGTAAGATTGACTAAACAAGATGCTGATCCGGAAATAAAATCCATTCGTGTGTTCTTTGCTATTTCTCCCAGTAAAATTGTACAAAGACAGCTGGCGCACCAGGCAGAATTACTGGCGCCCATTTGCGACGGGCGACAAATCGTGATACCGCATTTTCACCTCACGCTGGTATTTCTGGGTAATGTCAGCGTTCATCGCATCGAAACGCTCCGTCACATTATGAGAAATATAGCAGCACAGAAATTTGCGCTTTGTTTGGATAAGATCAGCTATTGGAAACACAATCAAATTATTTACCTCCACGCGAAGCAATTCCCGGCTGAACTGTTCGATCTGGTTGCTGCATTACAATCAACTCTGTCAGAAGCCGGATTCCCATTTGACCGCCGGGTGTACAAACCGCACCTTACGCTCTTCCGGAAAGCCGCGCATCCAGTCAATACGGAGCTGATCAATCCGATTCATTGGCCTGTCAGTGAATGGATTCTGTTGCAATCGAAACCAACGCAAACAGGCGTTGACTATGTTCCACTCGGTCACTGGCAGTTAAAATAAGCAGCCAACAGCAAGAATTTCATAGCGCTAACTTATTTCTCAATCGTATTGACAGTAAAACTCCCACATACCTCGGCCCGCAATTAACTTGAAAATTCTCGCTCTCGAAACCTCTACTGAATTTTGTTCCGTCGCACTCAGTCTGGACGGCACAGTATCCAGTCAGGAAATCCTTGCCGGACGCACTCATTCTGAAATGATTCTCCCGATGGTACAAAAATTCCTGGCAGAAGCAGAATTAGCATTGCAACAATTGGATGGCATCGCTTTCGGCGCAGGTCCCGGATCTTTTACCGGTCTACGCATTGCCTGCGGCGTTGCGCAAGGTTTGGCTTACGCCACCGGCCTCCCGGTTGCGGCAATCAGCACACTGGAAGCTGTCGCTCAACAAGCTGACGCAGAAAAAGTGATCGTAGCCCTTGATGCCCGTATGGGTGAGCTTTATTATGCCGCCTATCAGAAATCGGCACATATCGGCTGGACAATTATCAACCCGCCCGCACTCTGCCTGCCGCAACAAGCGCCAGCAGTTTCCGGTAATGGGTGGCATGGATGCGGCAGCGGTTTTGATGTTTATCCGGATTTATCGCAGTTGTATCGCGAACATATTCAGCAGATACATTATGGACTACACCCGCGAGCACTAGAAGTGGCGCAACTTGCGCTTCCTAAATTCCGCGATGGCGCATGTATTGATCCGGCTCATGCAATGCCCGTATATATCCGCAACAAAGTCGCGCTAAAGGAAAACGAGCGATGAACATGGCAGCGCAACAACCTATTGAAATCAGACCGATGCAACTTTCCGATCTGGATCGTATTATCCTGATCGAGCGGGAAATCTTTCTGTTTCCATGGTCACTGGGAAACTTTGCCGATTCCATCAAAACCGGATATGTGTGCCGGGTTCTGCAACAAACCGATGCGCTGATGGGTTACGGAATCATGATGATGAGTCCTGAAGAAGGCCATATCCTCACCCTCGGCATTGCCGCCAACTGGCAAAAACAGGGCTTGGGGAAAAAAATGCTGCAATTCCTCATTCAGCATGCCAAAGAACAAAACGCAAAATCGATTTTCCTGGATGTGCGCGAATCCAATCAAGGTGCCGCACAGCTATACAAACAAATGGGTTTTCAGCATATCGCCACACGCAAAGGCTACTACCCCGCCATGTGCGGACGCGAAGATGCGCTTGTTATGCGGCTGATGTTATGAATACCCGGCGCAGGCAAATACTGAAGGAGTTGAATTTGCTGCCGGTGTGGCGGTTAAAATCAGACACTACGCAGCACAGCGAAGCAGCTGAACCACATGTTGCTGAAAGCGGAAATTTACCGCTGCCGTCCGAGTCTGAGAAAAGTACGGCACAGTCGCCCATAACTCAGATGGATTGGGATCAGTTGAAGGCGGCGGTAGCACATTGTGTTGCATGCCCTTTAAGCCAAACACGCACCCAGACCGTATTTGGCGTTGGCGCTGAAAATGCCGATTGGCTATTTGTCGGAGAAGGCCCCGGCGCGCGCGAAGATGAAATCGGCGAACCGTTTGTCGGTCAAGCCGGCAAGCTGCTGGACCAAATGCTTGCTGCGATTCACTTAAAGCGCGGCGAGCACGTTTATATCGCCAATATCGTCAAGTGCCGCCCGCCCAATAACAGAAATCCGAGCTCGAATGAAGCACTGCAATGCGAACCTTACTTAACCCGGCAGATCACATTAATCAGACCCAAGCTCATCGTCGCGTTAGGCAAGGTTGCCGCGCAGAATCTTCTGAAGTGCGACGACAGCATTTCCAGTTTGCGTGGCAAAGTACACGATTATTCAGGCATACCGTTGATTGTTACCTACCATCCGGCTTATCTGCTACGTTCTCTGCCTGAAAAAGCAAAAGCTTGGAAAGATTTGTGTTTCGCACAAACAACGATGCAATCACTGCGATAGCATCTGCCCTTCATGATCAGTGTATTTTCTTTGCCCCGATCAAATGAAGCGAGTCTTCTTTACTTTGATTTAATAAATGCCATTTCCGTATCAATGCCATCATGACAGAAACAAATAATCCGAAAGCGGCAATCACAATATAGATGTGCACTTCAAACCATATCAGCAATGCATAGAGTAACAACATCGCCAGAATACTCAGGTTTTCATTGAAATTTTGCACCGCAATGGAATGCCCCGCACCCATCAAAATATGTCCGCGATGTTGCAGTAAAGCATTCATCGGTACCACGAAGAATCCTGCCAGGCCGCCAATCAGCATCAGCAATGCGATTGCGATCCATAAATCTTTTACCAGAATCATCGCCATCACCACAATGCCCATCGCAATGCCCAATGGAATCACTTTGACGGACTGCCGCAGCGAAATCCACCGGGCTGCCATCACAGCGCCCACGGCAATTCCCACTGCAACCACACCCTGCAATTGCGCAGCTTGATTGAGCGGATAATTCATCGCCACTTCGGCCCATTTCAACACAATAAACTGTAATGTCGCACCCGCGCCCCAAAACAGCGTGGTCACCGCAAGCGAGATCTGCCCCAGCTTGTCGGTCCATAATAATTTCACACAGTGTCTAAACTCGTGAATCAGAAAGAAAGGATTCTTTTTGGGAATGCGATGATCAACGCCGGTATTCGGGATATACAGATTAAACAACGCGGCGATGGCGTAAATGACGGCGATGATCAGGATACCGCTTTCCAATGCGTTATCGATCCCCGTGTCGATCACAGGAAAATCAAACTGCAGCAGCGTGCCTGCTACAGCCGGTGTAATCAGCACACCGCCCAATACCGTACCCAGCACTATCGATGCTACCGTTAATCCTTCGATCCAGCCATTGGCGATCACCAATTTCTCCGCGGGCAATAATTCGGTCAAAATGCCGTACTTGGCAGGCGAATAAGCGGCCGCACCGAGTCCCACTACCGCGTACGCAGCCAATGCGAAATATTGATGCATGGCGATGAAGAGTAATCCACAGCCGGTAATTTTGATGGTGTTGCTAATGAACATGACGCGCCCTTTCGGCATAGAATCCGCAAATGCGCCAACGAAAGGAGCCAGAATCACGTAGAACAACACGAAAACAAACTTCAGCATGGGTGTTAAATAGGCAGGTGCATGTAAATCAATCAACAGTGCAATCGCCACAACCAGCAACGCGTTATCTGCCAAAGAAGAGAAAAACTGCGCTGCCATAATCGTATAAAAACCGCGTTCCAAGCTATTTCCTTGTATATTTATTTTTTCTGAGTGAATTCAGGTGTTGAGTCATTCTTTCATGCAACACATCACCTGTGTAACAAAATCACCAACTGCAGATCTATTCAAGCGCTTCCAGTCGGGCGCACAAGATTAGATTAGCATATCATGCCGCTTCGCATGTTAAGGTATGTCGACATAATAGTTAAATCGGTATCACAAAATTAGATTATTATAAAAAAACTTGCGAATAATACTCGCTCTTGCTTATTCTGAACATTAAATTCATGCCACGCCCTACCCAAGCTTTTATCGACCTTACCGCTTTAACCCATAATCTATCCGTAGTCCGCCAACATGCCCCACAGTCGCGCATCATGGCAATCCTTAAAGCCAATGCTTACGGTCATGGATTACTCCATAGCGCCAGCGCCCTAAAAAACGCCGATGGATTCGGATTACTGGAGCTGGATGCGGCAATATGCCTGCGTGATGCCGGTTACCAGCATCCGATCTTGCTCCTGGAAGGTTTTTTTTCAACCGAAGAATTAGCAATTCTTGAGCAATACCGTTTGAGCGCGGTCGTCCATCATGCTGAGCAAATTGCCATGTTGTCAGCTTCCAAGCATTACAACATTGATTTATTTATAAAGATTAATACTGGGATGAATCGTTTGGGGCTAGCGCCACAGCAATTTTCACAAGCCATCGGCACACTGATCGAGAAGCAATACTACAAAAACATTACATTGATGACACATTTTGCTTCCGCTGATGAACCTGGCGAAGCAGAGAATGTCATTGGGCAGTTACAGTACTTTGAAACCATCACGAAAGAGTACCGCCATTATCCCAGCTCACTCGCAAATTCAGCAGCAATCATTCGTTATCCTGTCACGCATACCGATTGGGTGCGCCCTGGCATTATGCTATACGGGGCCTCGCCTTTTACGGATAAAACCGCAGCAGAGTTGCACTTGCAACCCGTCATGACGCTTTCGAGCAGAATTATTGCCACACAGGATTTGGGAGTTGGTGACAGAGTCGGTTATCACGGCCTTTTTCAAACGGCCGAGCCAATGCGCATCGGTATTGTCGCATGCGGCTACGCGGATGGATATCCACGCCACGCGCCAACAAACACCCCAGTATTGATCAATAATCAACGCAGCCGGTTGTTGGGCCGGGTGTCAATGGACATGCTTGCGGTAGACTTAACCGGTATTGAAAATGCCGGACTGAATAGCCCCGTTACATTATGGGGCAAAGGATTGGATGTTGATGAAGTTGCTCAGAGTGCCGGTACAACCAGCTATGAGTTGCTTTGCGCACTATCCCCCCGGGTAGAAAAGACTGCTTCGCTGTAAAAACACAGCATCGCAATCCGATCTATCCAGGACACACGCAATTACAAGTGCTACTCTACTTTTGCTTTGCTGCGCAATTCTTGCACCACTGTTCCAAATTCGCGCTGCAATACACGTTGCTGAATATTTTGTTTAACTTCTTCAAAAGGTGGTACTTCCATTGGACGGATATCCATTAACTGAATCACGTGCCAGCCAAAAGATGTTTGCACGGGTTGTTCCGTCAATCCCCCTTTGGATAATTTCACCAGTGCTTCGGAAAATGGTCTGACATAAGCTGCCGGTGGGCTCCAATTAAGCTCACCGCCATTTTCTTTACTGCCGTCATCAACCGATTTCTCTTCAGCTATTTTTGCAAAATTACCGCCTTTTTTGAGTTTTGCAATAATATCCTTGGCTTCATTTTCATTGGCGACAAGAATATGGCGTGCCTTGTATTCTTTATCCCCCATTTGCACTTTCAGAACTTCGTATTCTTTGCGCAAAGTCTCTTCACTCACCACATTATTTCTGATGTAATCCGCTTGGAAAGCTCTGACCAGCACTGCCTGACGAGCTATTTCGAGTTGTGCAATTACGTCGGGATCTTTATCCAGCTTCTTTTTCACTGCTTCTTGCGCGAGGATCTCTTCAGCAATCAGATTTTCACGCAAAGCCTTTCTCATTTCCGGACCATCAGGCTGTCCCTGCGCCGCACTGGCCTTCACCATTAATTCCAGACGTGACTGCGGAATTGCTACGCCATTCACCTTAGCCACGGTACCTGTCGATTGGGCTTGAGCTGATAGCGTCATCACTCCTAAAACACTAATCATCATTGCCTGTGAGAATTTCGTCAAACGCATTGAATTTCCTTTTTTGTGATTGAGATAAAATTTATATTCGCCAGAATATATCGCCGCGAGAAAGTATACGCCTTAACTGAATCGACGTGAATCTCTACAGCCCATTATTTCTATTGAATAACTTGATACTGTTGAAGAAATGGTTTTGCAGTTGCCTTACGCCGGTAACACTTTTTTAAAAGGCTTTACGGTCACTTTCTGATAGACGCCCGCACTCACGTAGGGATCGGCGTTAGCCCACGCCTGCGCTGCCTCCAAGGACTCAAACTCAGCTACAATCAAACTGCCGGAAAACCCTGCAGGACCAGGATCTTGACTGTCGATAGCCGGATAAGGACCGGCCAAAACCAAGCGTCCTTCATCTTGTAATACTTGAATTCTTTTCAGATGCTCCGGACGGACTGCCATCCGTTTTCCCAAGCTATCCGGCACATCTTCTCCATTAATGGCATATAACATTATCGTTCCTTGTTCGCTTTATTTTCTCTTTCACCCTTGAAATCATCCGGCTCACCGGCAGGAGCATCCGCAGTCAATGTGGCCGGTGCATCTTTCAAATATTTTCCCAACATCAACACTTGTCCGATAACAAAAACAAGCATCAATCCCGTCGCACCAAAAAGCTTAAATGTAACCCAGGTATCTACCGGAAAATTAAACGCGACATAAAGGTTGACACACCCCATCGTAAGAAAAAACCCCACCCAGCTTAAATTGAGTCTGCTCCAGACAAAAGGCGGTAAAACCATCTGTTTCTCAAGCATGGCCTGTATCAGGTTTTTTCTAAAAATTACATTGGATCCTAATAAAACGGTTGCGATCAACCAATACAACACGGTTGGTTTCCATTTGATAAACATCTCATCCTGGGATATTAATGTCGCACCACCAAAAATGACGATAACAGCCAAATTGATCCACATCATCTTATCGACGTGGCGATTGCGAAACCAAAGCCAAACTATTTGTGCAATCGCTGCCACTATCGCAACCGCAGTGGCGATGAAGATATCGTACAGCTTGAACGCCAGGAAAAATAAAATTACCGGGAATAGATCAAAGAGAAATTTCATCGCTGCACGTATCGTGAATTTTTTAAATGGCTCGTCCGAGAGTAGATCATCAAAAGCAAGAAATGTTTCTTACTCCAATACCGGAGGTAAATGAGGAGTGAGGCTATTTTTCTCCTGCGTCGCCGCACCCAACAAAGCATAACCAAGCAATCGACCGGTATCATCTTTATAGAGCGCCTTTACACCATTTTGATCGGCTTCCACATGCCATTCACCTTTTATAGTGAAATCGGGTGGTGAAACAACCGCAGGACACGCCGGTGTTTTAACGATAACCGGCATCGCCGGATAACGAACCTCTGTCGGATTGCCTGCAAGCGTTGCCGCCAGAGCCCGGGCTGCATGCGTGATCGGCATCACAAAAGGCAACACTTTTCCTGCAACTTCGGCGCAATCGCCCAAGGCATAGATATCGTCAAACTGTGTTTGTAACAAGCGGTTAACGACAATTCCGCGATTAACAGGAATACCGGCTGATGCGGCCAGTTGTGTACGTGCGCGTAACCCAACCGCGGACAAAACGATATCTGATTCAATTACGTTGCCATCGGCGAATGTCAGGCGTAGTCTTTCTTGCGCTTGATCAATGGACTGTGTGGTTGCGTTCAAATGAAATACCACACCCGCCGCTTCCAGCCTTTGCCGTATAAAGGCCCCGCCTGCTGGCGGCAGAAGACGCCCCAGCGGCTGCGCGCTGATATCTATCACATCGACATGGTAACCGGCGGTTGCCAGATCGTTGGCAAATTCACAACCGATCAAACCCGCGCCAATAATGCTGATACGTTTTTTTCCGGTCAGTGCAACGCGAAATTTTTTATAATCGTCAAGATCATTAATAGTCAATATACTCGACACACCATCGCCCGAAAGCGGCAAATGCACTTGATCAGCGCCCAACGCCAAAACCAATTGACTGTAGGGAATTTTCTCACCATCGGCCAATGTCACTGCGCGCGCGGCTTGATCAATCGCACTGACACGGCAGTGGGGTCGAATGGAAATCTTCAATTGTGATGCCATTTGAGTGGCGTCACCGTTGACAATCGATTCGGGAGTTTTCCCGGATGACAATGCATTTGACAGCATGGGCTTGGAATAAAAACCACCATGATCGGCAGATAGCATGATGACATCAAATTCCGTATTTAGTTTACGTAATTCTCGCGCCACCGCATAACCGGCTAATCCGCTTCCTATAATAACTACGGAATTCTTCATTAACTCAAATCTCCACCATCACTAAATCCACCTCATTCACGCTAACCCTATGACTGCCATCGTAGCGGCATAGCGGCAATCGGCTTTTTTTCCTGGATTGACAAAAAACAAGGCACACTGATTAGCGGAGTACGCTTCCTAATCAATGTGCCTTGTTGTATCTACTCTATTTGTATGCGCACGGATGCGGCACGCATCCGGGATCAAAAAAGATTCCCGCGCTATCTATTTTTCTTCAGCCTTGTTGTTCACCAGACTTGTACGTCTTTGCAAATAAGCATCGCGCACGAATTCATACTTGTCCAATGCAGCTTCCTCGAGTGTCTTATCTTGTTCCAGGAATTGCGCCCGCGCATTAACCGTTCTCGCTGCAGCTACAGGGAGACGTAGCGCCGTTGTATTAAGATAAGGAACACCGGTCATAAAAACACCCGTCACCCCTTGCGTCACAGGATCCATAAAGAAGCTGTCGACAGCGATACCGAATGTATCACGAACAGAACTTGGCCCCAGCAAAGGCAATACAATGTAAGGCCCACTGCCGACTCCATAGCGTCCCAGTGTCTGACCAAAATCTTCATTTCGTTTGCTGAGATTAATATCGCTCACAGCACTGATATCACTCGCGATATCGATCATGCCGAATATCCCGAAAGTGGTATTGACCAATAAACGTGCACTACTGGCAAGCGCGCTCTCGTAATTTAATTGCAGCACGGAGTTAGTGATTACCACCACTTCGTTCAAATTGGAGAAAAAGTTTCCAACAACCAGTTCAACCGGATCAGGTGTAACCCGCTTATAGCCTCTGGCCACAGGGTCAAAAACATTGTCGTACACCATTTCATTGAAATTAAAAACAGCGCGATTCATGGATTCCAGAGGATCGTTCACACTATTTTGGTTGTTCACGTTCGCGCTCGCCGCTGTCTTCGTTGAGGCACAACCCGTTAAAAACAAACCAGAAACCAGCACAGCAATAGCTACGGTACGGATAATATTAATCATGTTCTTATTTCTTCTAATAAAAATTTCGGTCGATCTTGCCACATTTATACGATAGGTTCAATACAACCTCGCACAAAGTGCTATTTTTGTTCAGGCGGTCATCCATCGATACTATGCGGAATAATTAGGAAGTTTCCAATTCATCAGGTGCCCGGCGTTCAATATACGACAAATTATGCCCGCACTTTATAAATTATGGATTCAACAATAGCATGGACAAAACGATGCAATTCTCCGGTTACGCCGTTTCCATCCCGCTATGGCGCAATAACGCATCCAATTCCGGCTCACGGCCTCGAAACGCAATAAATGACTCGAGTGCGGAGCGGCTTCCTCCCACAGCCAGAATTTCTTCCAGAAAATGCGAACCCGTCGCTGCATTCACGACACCATCCGAAGCGGTTTCTTCAAACATGCTGTAGGCATCCGCCGAAAGCACTTCCGCCCATTTATAACTGTAGTAGCCCGCGGCATAGCCTCCGGCAAAAATATGCGCGAAACTGTTGGGGAAACGGTTGAAGTCCGGTGGAATAATTACCGCGACCTGATTGCGGATATCATCCAGTAACTGTAATACCGTCCGATCGCCGTCCGGTTTAAAATCGAAGTGCACATGCATATCGAACAGCGCAAACTCAATCTGCCGTAGCATCTGCAAGCCACTTTGAAAATTCTTGGCTTTTATCATCTTATCGAACAGCGCTTTGGGTAATGATTCTCCTGTTTCAATGTGCTGAGTCATTCCGGTCAACACATCCCATTCCCAGCAAAAATTTTCCATGAACTGGCTTGGCAGCTCCACCGCGTCCCACTCAACGCCGTTAATTCCGGATACCCCCAAGTCTTCCACTTTGGTCATCAAATGATGCAAACCATGACCAAACTCATGAAACAACACAATCACTTCATTATGCGTAAATAAAGCTGGACGGGGTTGATCATCCATCGTAACCGGTGCCGAGAAATTACACGTAAGGTATGCGACCGGCAGTTGTATCCCGTTTTTTCCCGTTTGTTGATTATCGATCCGGCGGCGCGTAATCGCGTCATCCATCCAGGCGCCGCCACGTTTGGTAGGCCGCGCATAGAGATCCAAATAAAATTGACCGATTAATTGACTATTGGCGTCGTGAATATCAAAGAACTTGACATCGGGATGCCAGCGCTGAATATTGCGTGCAGGCGCCGCAAGCGTGATGCGGATGCCGTACAGCTTTTCCACCACTTTAAACATACCGGTCAATACTTTATCCTCTGGAAAGTATTGTTTAACCTCCTGGTCCGAAAAAGCGTAGCGCTCTTGCCGCAATTTCTCACTGACATACGCCAAATCCCATGCTTCAAGTCCCGGCAGATTCAATTTCTCTGCGGCAAACTGCTGCAATGCCTGTAGATCGCCCACAGCGTATGGTTTCGCCTTAGCAGCCAGCTTCGTCAGGAAATCCAAAACTTGCTGCGGAGAAGTTGCCATTTTTGTCGCCAGCGAAACCTCGGCATAATTATCATAGCCGAGCATTTGCGCCGCTTCGCGGCGTAGCTCCAGTATTTTGTTGATCAACGGCATATTATCTTTGCTCGAATCACCCTGACTATCGAACTCGCTGGCGCGCGTCGCATAGGCGCGGTACATTTGTTCGCGCAAATCGCGGTTATCGGCGTATTGCAGCACGGGAAGATACGATGGCATGTGCAGGGTGAATTTCCAGCCTGTTTTGCCATCCGCTACGGCTAACTGTTGCGCCGATTGCAGCACATCGTCCGGAATACCCGCCACCTTCTCCGCATCTTCAATCAATAATGAATAAGCATTAGTGGCGTCGAGTAAATTATCGCTGAACGTGGACGTCAACTTGGATAGTTCTTCCTGGATTTGCAAGAAACGTTGTTTCTTTTCAGCCGGTAACTCGGCACCACCCAAACGGAAATCGCGCAATTCATTGTCGATGATTCGCTTCCGCGCCGGAGTCAGTTGATCGAATTCCGCACTTGCACGTAACTGTTTAAATTTCTCAAACAACCGCACATCTTGCGATAACTCGGCATAAAACTGCGTGATCAAAGGCAGATTAGCATTATAGGTCTCACGCAGCTCCGGCGTATTCATCACCGCGTTCAGATGCGACACTTGTCCCCAAGCACGGGATAACCGTTCATTGGCATCGGTCATCGGCTGCACAAAAGTCTGCCAGGTAGATGCTTTGTCATCCGCCCGCACCTTGTCAATCACCGCGCGATTTTCCTGTAATAACGCTTCAATCGCTGGCGTGATATCTTCGTTCTTTATTTCTGCAAAACAGGGCAGTCCGGAAAAATCAAGTAATGGGTTTGACATGGCGCTCCAAATGATCGGTTAAAAACAAAAATGATAGGGAAATTTTGCTGAAGACTCAGCACTCGTAAACAATATGACCATTTACCAGGGTATATTTAACACCACCCGGTATCTCCATCCCCATAAAAGGCGTGTTCTTTCCTTGGCTTTGAATGGCTGATGAGGTCACCTTCCAGTAATGGTCAGGATCAAAAATACAGATATCCGCAGCACTGCCAAGCGATAAATGCCCTGCGTCAATTCCCAGTATCCGGGCCGGATCCGAGGTAATCTTGGATAACACGTTGAGCAATGGCAGGCGCATTTCCGATCCCCATTTCAAAGTGAGCGGCAGTAACAACTCTACCCCCGTCGCGCCAACCTCGGATTGACCGAACGGCAATAATTTGGCGTCTTCATCCACCGGCGCATGATCCGAACAAATCGCGCCGATCGTGCCATCCAGCAAACCGTGACGCAACGCATCACGATCACTCGAGCTGCGCAATGGCGGCATCAGGTGACAATTGGAATCAAAAAACCCGATATCCATATCCGACAAGTGCAGATGATTAATCGACACGTCGCAGGTGATCGGCAAACCTTGCTGCCTGGCTGTACGAATCATCGCCAGCCCTTCAGCGCTGGAAATCCGGCACAAGTGCACTCTGACGCCGGTTTCCTTGGTCAATAAAATAATATTGCCGATGGCAATCGTTTCAGCGCATACGGGAACTGTCAGCAAACCCAGCCGGGTTGCCACTTCGCCATCATGCGCCACGCCATCGCCGGTCAGCGTGATTTCCTGCGGACGCAACCACACGCTGAAACCGAACGTCGATGCATACAACATGGCCTGCATGAGCACCCGCAAATTCGGTAATAACCCGTCCGATTGCCCAAAAACCACGCATCCGGCGTCGTTCAGTTCGGCCATCTCGGTTAAGCGTTCACCTTTCAATCCTTGTGTCAATGCGCCAATCGGATAGACATGCGCCTGATTGAGGCTTTTGGCGCGATGTTTCAGCATTTCCACCAGCCCCGGCTCGTCCAAAGGCGGATCGGTGTCCGGCGGACAGGCGATGCTCGTAACACCACCGGCAACCGCCGCGGCCATTTCCGATTCCAGCGTAGCCATATATTCCAGCCCCGGTTCACGCAGACGCACGGACAAATCGACCAGCCCCGGACACACGATCAGCGATTGCGCATCGATCGCCCGGCTGGCTTGAAATTCATCCGGCGCCGCACCGATGGCAACGATTTTACCTTTGGCAATAAAAATATCTTGCACGGCATCGATACCGTTTTTTGGATCGATCAAGCGCCCATTTTTAATATGAATTTTCATGCAACCGCCTCTAAACCTGATTGCCTGCCAGAATTGACATCACCGCCATGCGCACCGCTATGCCGAATGTCACTTGCGGGAGAATCACCGACTGTTTGCCATCCGCGACTTCCGAATCAATTTCGACACCGCGATTCATCGGCCCCGGATGCATCACGATAGCATCGCGCCGGGCGAGCGACAGTTTTTCCGGGGTCAGCCCATAATATTTAAAATATTCCTCCGGGCTGGGCAGATTCGCACCTTTCATGCGCTCATTCTGCAAGCGCAACATCATCAGCACGTCAATGTCCTTGAGTCCCTTGGCCATATCGTGATAAACGTGCACCCCCAAGCGTTCCACCATTTTGGGCAGCAGCGTTTTAGGCGCGATCACACGTACTTCCGGCACACCAAGCGTGGTCAACGCATGAATTTGGGAGCGCGCCACTCGGGAATGCAAAATGTCACCAATAATCGCCACGCGCAAGTTGCGGAAATCACTTTTGTAGCGCCGGATCGTAAACATATCCAATAAAGCCTGGGTCGGATGCGCGTGACTGCCATCGCCAGCATTGATCACATGAATATCCGGTTGCACATGTTTTGCAATCAAATGCGCCGCGCCGCTCTGCGCATGCCGCACGACAAACATATCCGCATTCATCGCGGAAAGATTGTTGACCGTATCCAGCAGCGTCTCGCCCTTGGATTGCGCTGAAACGGCAATATTGAGATTGAACACATCCGCCGATAAGCGCTTGGCGGCGATTTCAAAGGTTGTGCGCGTGCGCGTGCTCGGTTCGAAAAAAAGATTGAATATTGACTTCCCGCGCAACAGGGGAATTTTTTTGACATCACGTTCCGTGACACCGACAAATGACTCTGCGGTATCCAGGATATGCAATAAAACAGAAGCGGGTAATCCCTCGGTTGTCAGCAAATGCTGCAACACGCCATCTTCATCCAGCTGCGGGTTCCTATTGATCATTCCGGAAGACTCTTATCGTACAAATGAAAGCTTAACTTTCCGTTCTCTCCACACTTTAACTCAAGCATTTTATCCGCCGGTAACTCCAGCGTAATGCCGGTATATTGCGCGGCTATCGGCAATTCCCTGCCGCCCCGGTCGACTAAAGCGGCAAAACTAATCGAAGCGGGGCGACCGTAATCGAACAACTCGTTGATCGCAGCACGGATGGTACGCCCCGTCTGCAACACATCGTCCACCAGCAGAATATGCGCACCTTCCACTGCGAACGGTATTTCCGACGGCTTAACCTGTGGATGCAAGCCTATCTTATCGAAATCGTCACGATAAAAAGCAACGTCCAGCGTCCCTAGCGGTTGCTGGATCCCCAGTGCTTGATGCAGGCGCTCGGCCAGCCACACCCCGCCGGTGTGAATACCAACCAGCGCAAAATCCCTGCCCGCATCGGCTTGGATTTTTTTAGCAAGACTGTCGAATGCTTTCTCAGCGTCTGGTAATTGCATACTGCTCGTCAAAAAATGATTGAAGGATTTGTTGTGCCGCGATCTGATCCAATACCGCTTTTTGTTTTCTTCCTGTGATACCGGCTTCGCGTAACGTTGCACTGGCTGTTTCGCTGGTATAGCGCTCGTCTTTCATGATCACTTGGATATTAAAACGGCCTGACAGCCGCCGCGCGAAACGCTGACTTAATTGCGTCAATTCATGCGCCGTGCCGTCGCTATGCAGCGGCAAACCCACAACCAGCAAAACCGGCTGCCAGGTTTGGATCAATTGCCCGATCAGCGCGAAACGCCGCTCCGTCAATTCACTGTCCACCGTGGCCAGCGGATGCGCCACCCCCACGGCTGTATTGCCAATCGCCACACCAATGCGTTTTTTTCCGAAATCAAAGGCCAGCACGGCTCCGGCTGGAAGCTGTTCTGGCACATGATTTTCCGGTGGTTCATCGAGAAGACTTTCCGTCATACAGAACTAATATTTAGGCATGCCCGACTTCATTGGATAGATTGGCGTCCTGAATCCCCAGTAGCTGCATCGCAGCCGGTAGCCTTTCTTCTGTTGGCATATCGAATATCACATTGGTTGATGCAGGCACGGTCAACCAGGCGTTCTGAGCCAATTCATGTTCGATTTGTCCCGCAGCCCAGCCTGCATAACCCATCGCGATCAAGACTTGATCCGGCCCTTCGGCATTGGCGATGGCCTTTAAAATATCCAACGAGGTGGTCAATCCCACTTCCCCATTCACAGCCAGCGTGGATTGCCACTTACCGACCGGTTGATGCAGCACAAATCCGCAGTCGAGTTGCACCGGCCCGCCAAATAACACCGGCGCCGCATCCGCCAGAGAATCTGCCGGTGGAATCCCCAATTGTTTGAAAAGATTGATCAGTGTCAGATCGGTGGGGCGGTTGATGACGATACCGAGCGCGCCTTGCTCGTTATGCTCACAAACATACGTCAGTGTTTTGGAAAAGACAGAATCTGCCATTGCCGGCATTGCAATTAGAAAATGATGTGTCAGATTAATACTTTTCATTGCGAATGTGTTTTGACCGATGAACTGACTATTCTGATTTCTCTCTTATCCGATATCTTTCCAGTGTAATGCCGCGCTCAAACCCAGTATGCGGTATGAGTCATTAATTTCGATCCAAGTTTCATGGTTAACTTTACCGGCAACGGCAGTTCTGCGCCACCATATGACAATGCCATGGTCGCATGACTGGCTTCGTCAATTTTCATTTGCGACACGATGGCGCGGCTTCTCTCGTCATGATTGGGCAAACGCTCCAGATGACCAGCCAGATGGGCGCCGACTTGGTGTTCCGTTTCGGCAAGAAAACCCAGGTTCCATTTATCCCCCAGCATGCCTGCTACTACACCGATGGCAAAAGATCCGCCGTACCAGAGCGGGTTCAGGAAACTTTTATGCCCGCCCAGTTCAGCGATACGGCGCTCCGTCCAGGCCAGATGCTCGGTTTCTTCACGCGCGGCCTGCATCAGTGTTTGCTGCACCGTTTCGTTGCGTGCTGTCAGTCCCTGCCCCTGATACAACGCTTGCGCGCATACTTCACCGACATGGTTCACCCGCATCAACGCACACGACAATCGTTTCTCCGCATCCGTCATTTCAGCTTCCGGCAGTTCATTGCCAGGCACAGGCCGCAAAGTCTGGGCCGGCGTCGAGAGTGTCCGCAGGGCGCTGTCAAAACCAATGATAAGCTTATCGATAGTAATCATCGTCTTCTACCTCATCCTTGAATAAGAATTGACGCGCCATTATAGGCCGATATGCCCGCATTTAGGTACACTAAAATTTACCCGGTTATAATTCCAACCCCATTTGTCTAGCCAATAACGTAACCGGATGCAACACTTCGACATGAATTCCTTTTTCATACAATCCATTGGCTATATGCATCGCGCAACCGATATTCGAAGTCACCAAGTACTGAGCCTTGCTTTCCTGCACCGTAGTTATCTTATTTTGTAGCAAAGTATCCGCAATTTCGGGTTGATCGATGAAGTAAGTACCCGCAGCACCACAGCATTGGTCATTACCAGCTAAAGACACCGCTTCCGCGCCAGGTATCCGGGCAATCAGTTGATAAGGATATGCCTGCTCACGCAATACATATCGCAAACTGCAAGGCTCGTGCACCAGGATTTTTTGCGCCAATGGGACAATATCAATACTTTCCCACCCTTTTGCCGCCACCAGAAAATGGTTGATATCCATAACTTTGCCCTGCTCACTGGCAACACCGGATTCCAGTAATTGCACACCGCAACCCGAGGCGGTACTGATCACCGTATTAAATTCAGCAAACGCCGATTTATTCCGCTGCACCAGCGCATTGGCTTGCTCCAGCGCGCCGCTATGCTGATAGATAGCGCCACAGCACGTTTGATTGCGCGGAATATGGACCGTGTAGCCCAAGCGATTCAATACATAAATACTCGAATTTAAGGTAGCCACATCGGTCACACGCGCCACACATCCCAAAAATAATGCAACTTCACCACGTTTCTCGCCCTGCGCGGGATAAACCTGCTGCCAAATACTATTATCGCTCGCAGCATTTCCCCCATCCGCAGCCGCTGTATAGGGAAACTTAACTACAGGAAGCTGAGCGATGAATTTAAATATTCGATTTTTTTCGATCAAACCTGATTTCCGCAACCCGCGCAGCCATTCTCTTTTTTGCAGGAAATGTAGCAATCGGCGTAACCGGTCCAAACGCGCAGGCTGGGTCAGCAATAGCCGTTCCAGCGCAATGCGCCAGTTTGACCTCCGGGCTACTGCCACGGACTTTGATTGATCCGCAATAAGAGCACGCGTTTCATCAATAAGACGCCCATAAGAAACGCTATTTGGACAAACCGCTTCGCAAGCCCGGCAAGTCAAACAACGGTCCATATGCTGAATAAATCGCGCATTCAAAGCAATCCGCCCATTGGCAACACCATTCATTAAAACGATACGCCCGCGCGGAGAATCCGCTTCCGATTTCAACACACGATAAGTTGGACAATGCGGCAAACATAAACCACATGAAACGCACTGGTTTGATTCAGCGATAATCAAATTCTTGGAAAACTTTGAGAGCAATTTATAATCCCGCTTCAGAAATACTGTAATTGGACATGATATCCGCACTTACTTTAATAGCATCATGGTAATACATGGCTATTTTATCACTTGTCAGAATTGCAACAATTACTGTAAAATTAAATGTTAATTAAATTCAAGCTTCACACTTTTAGACTGACAGGTTTATAGGAAAAACATGGTTATAATTAGATTGGCAAGGGGTGGTGCAAAAAAACGTCCGTTTTTTAATATGGTAGTGGCTAATTCCCGCTATGCACGTGACGGCCGGTTTATCGAACGTATTGGCTTTTATAATCCACGAGCCGCTGGTGGCGAAGAAGCATTGCGCGTTCAATTAGATCGCGTTGCTTATTGGCAATCTCAAGGTGCGCAGTTATCGTCAACAGCAACCCGGTTAATCAAACAATTTTCCACCAGCAAAGCAGTGCCAGCAAATAGCTAAAATAAGCGAACAAAATACACCGATGGTGATAATGGGCCATATTATCGGCCCATTTGGCGTTTATGGCTGGGTAAAAGTTAATCCGTACACAGAATACATCGATGGATTAATGGATTATCCAATGTGGTGGTTAAGTAAAGATAGTAAAAACTGGCAAAAGGTGCATGTTGTTTCTGGTCGCATAAACGGTAGCATCCTAAATGCAAAATTCGCCGAATATACCGATCGCACGCAAGCCTTCGCCTTAAACGGAATGCAGATAGCGGTCCCGCGCGACCAGCTTCCTGACTTATCCGAAAATGGAATGAACGGTTATTATTGGTCGGATTTGATCGGCACTACGGTGCAAAATCTAGCGGGTGAAGAATTAGGCAAGGTTATTGGTTTACTTGAGACGGGCGCAAATGATGTTTTGTGCATACAAAATGGAAACGAGGATAAAAAAGAAATTCTCATTCCTTTTGTTGATCAGTTCATCAGCAAAGTTGATTTGAAGCTTTCTCGAATTACGGTGGATTGGGGCAAAGACGATTAAGGTAATAATGAGCGATGCCTTTTGAATGCGATGTTATTACGCTATTTCCAGAAATGTTTAATGCCATCACGCACTATGGCATAACAGGAAAAGCGAGCAAGAATAATATCTTTCAACTCAACACATGGAATCCGCGCGACTTTACCAGCAATAATTATCGTACTGTCGATGATAGTCCGTACGGGGGGGGGCCCGGAATGGTCATGATGGCTCAACCGTTGGAAGATGCCATCATACAAGCCAAAGCGAGACAGCATGCTGCTGGGATTGAAAAACCCACGGTTGCTTATCTAACACCCCAGGGAAAACGGCTTGACCACCAAATGGTGACGCAGCTGAGCAAAATGCCAGGACTGATTATGCTGTGCGGGCGATATGAAGGGGTGGATGAGCGCCTAATCAATCGTCAAGTTGAAATTGAGATTTCAATTGGCGATTATGTGGTTTCCGGCGGCGAGCTGGCTGCAATGGTGCTAATTGACTGTATAGTGCGGCAAATCCCGGGAGCCTTGGGTGATCCCGAATCTGCGAATCAAGATTCATTTGTGGAGGGATTACTGGACTATCCGCATTACACGCGCCCTGAGGTGTATCAAGGGGATCGTGTGCCGGAAATATTGATGTCAGGCAATCATGCCTATATCCGCCGTTGGCGTTTACAGCAAGCACTCGGCAGAACATGGTTAAAGCGTCCTGATTTATTTGAGTTGAAATTTGCGTATGGCTTGACGCGGGAAGAAGAAAAACTGTTGGAAGAATTTAAACAATCCTGTAAATCCAGGTAGAAAGAGGGGAAATATCATGAACATTATTGAACAATTAGAAGCAGAAGAAATTAAACGCCTGAATAAAGAAATACCTGATTTCTCTCCGGGAGATACCGTCATTGTCAGCGTTAATGTGGTTGAAGGCGACCGTAAACGCGTTCAGGCTTACGAAGGCGTCGTAATAGCCAAACGTAATCGTGGTTTGAATTCAGCGTTCACAGTACGGAAGATTTCAAGCGGAGAAGGCGTGGAGCGTACTTTCCAGACCTATTCGCCATTGATAGCGAGCATAGAAATTAAGCGCCGTGGTGACGTTTGCCGTGCAAAACTCTATTACCTCAGAGATCGCGCAGGCAAGTCGGCCCGGATTCGCGAGAAACTGCCAGCTCGTGCTTCTTCAGGTGACAACAAAAACGCAGCAGCCGCAGAGTAAGACGCAGTACAACAAACATCACATAAGGATCAGTGCGATGTCAGCACTGATCCTTCTTACCTAATCTCAGAAGCACCGCGCAGATTGACACATGCAAGGGCAAGCAGCCCCCTACTTGTTGACCTTATTAAGCAGTTCCAAAACATTCTCCGGCGGACGGCACAATTTGGCTTGGTTACCCCGCACCACGATGGGCCGCTGAATCAGATCTGGATTTCTAACCATAGCCGCCAGGATTTCATCGTCCGATGCCGCACTTAAGTCACGCGCTGCGGGCTCATCTTTGCGTAGAATATCACGCACCGGCAAGTTAAGTTTTTGGATCAACTCGCTCAACTTTTCCGCTGTTAAAGGCACCTCGTAATAATTGATCGACTCGAACTCTTCGCCACTTTCTTGGAGTAGAGATAGAGCCGCCCTGCATTTGCTGCAAGTTGGTTTTTGATAAATAACGATCTTGTCACTCATATTCATTCCCGTCTGCTGGATCGATATTTTCTAACTGCGCGATAAGAAACCGGTTATTTCACACCACACTCAGCCGAAATTGCCTTATGCGCGGAAGTCGAACCGCTCAATCCGAATGTATCCACGGTTTCCGTGCCGCGAGCCGATGCACCTTTAACCACTAGAGAACTTCCACGCTTGATCGCATCCGTTATTTTATTATCGGTTGCTTGATCGGGAGCCCATGCTGAGTCATCCTGAGTAAACAGCTTGAAATTCTGATTATTAACGGTAACCGTCGCATCACTTCCCGGTTTATAGGGATAACCGGCGATATAGCTGAAAACATTTTTACTCTTTTCCGCAGGGCGATGCGTAATCAGCGCAAATACATCGCCACGCTTTGAGTAATTCCCTTCCGATTTTTTCGGCTGGCTCACCATGTAACACACTTTGCTATTGTTCTCCATGAACATATAGGCAGTCCAGTCACCATGCTGGCCGAGCAGTTTGGGCTCTGCGGCTTGCGCTGCATTACAGAATGAAAAAATAACACCAGCCAATATCAATTTTCTACATTTCCGCTTCATTTTGAAAACCTTGAGAAGTATTGTCGATACGATTTTTCAGCGAATGATCAGTATCAAAAGTGAAACATCATCAATTACAATGACCAATCATCCGCCAAGATGATTAACAGCCTTCCATCTTGTAAATATAAAAACCGTTTTTAGTGATTTCATCAACCACATTTGCCGGAGCACTCTGGCTATGGCAAAAACTGCATTCCCGGCTGGTCACAACCGCATCGCTCTCACCGATTGTTGTCAGCCACTGCTTGGCATAGTCAACCGCTTTTTGATCATCTTTCACCGCTGTGAATACATCAAAGTGCATGGTATGTCCATCTTTTGCCTTAACATACGTATCGTAAACATGAATTTGCATAAAAATTTATTTCCTTGAAAAAGATAATTTATAGCACTGTGCACATCCTAAAAAACGTGCCGCATTGCAAACGAAAAGTATATTAACTATACCAATTTATTGATTAAACCGCCATGCCAATTGCATGATCAGGAAATCAGCTCCGCACCAGGATTTGCATCGTTCAGAGGCACACACGGCTATTATTTCTTTCTGGCAACGATCACACCGTCACGAATTGGATTGATAAACGCATCAAAATCGGGATCATTAAAAATCAACCGGTTATGTTCCATAATCGCTTCAGTCGAACCGCGCACCGTCTCTTGCGGACCTTTTAACGCAACACGGCCATGCCACAGCACATTATCGGCAATATACAACCCGCCGGAGCGTATACGCTGCTTCGCCATCCGCCAGATTTCCGGATAATCGCCCTTGTCTACATCGTTATAACAAATATCGAATATCCCATCCGTTTGGGCAAAAACATCCTGCGCCAGCCCCACGCAAAATTCTATTCGTTGCCACACATCCGCAGCGGAAAGATATCTCTCGGCACGCGCGCGATTATTGGCATCCGCATCGCTGCATATCACACACCCGCCGGTGCCGACCGCTCTGGCAAACCAGTAAGCCGAATACCCATAACCGCTGCCAAATTCAAATACCCGTCTGGCGTTAATCATTTTCGCCTGGGTTTCAAGAAAAATACCGGCCAAGCGATTAACAATCGGAAAATTTCTCAGCTGCGCAAATTCCTCCATCTCAACAAGCACCGGGTGATCGCTGTGCGTAACCAAAGTGCGCATATACGCTTCAATCTCCGGATTTACCGGAATGAGTCCGTCTGATTCAGGAATAACCGCTGACTGACTATCGTTCACTGATTTCACCTCCATGATCGTACATCAAGGTGGAGTTGTTTTCTTTGAAGCCATTAATACGCACTCTTCACCGGAGTTTTTATCAAACAGAAAAACCAGGCTAGCAGCCACCTGGAACCTGAACCCCCGCATGACATCGCGGATCGTAATGGACTGTTGTCCGATTGCTGCCTCAACCAATGGCGGACTGCTCTGACCAATGCCATACGCACCGACCGGTGTTGTCCAGCAACGCGGATCGCTGAAACCGGCTTTCTGCGCCAGTTTACTTAACGTTTGGCTGGTAAATAAATGCAAATGCCTGGGCGGCTCAAGACCGCGCCAGGCAGCGCCAAACTGACTGTGCCCGTAACTTGCAGCATTCGGCGTCAGCACCACCAGCAAGCCATTGTGCTTCAGCAAACGCTGGCAAGTCATCAGCATCGCCGCGGGATCGTGCACATGCTCAATGACGTGACTCAAAATCACCACATCGTATTCAGCCGAGGCGCCCATAGTTTCAAGCGGCCCTAAGTGCACAGGGATTCCTTTCACGTTACGCACATGCTCCGCAGCCACCGGGTCAATTTCCTGCCCCATCACCTCCCAGCCCAGTGCACGCATGCGCGCCAGCCGTTTTCCATTACCGCAGCCCACTTCCAGCAATCGTCCCGGCGGCGTTTTGTCCAGATAAATACGCTTATAACGCCGCCGTTCACGCCGCAATCCCAGCAAATAAATACTAATAGTATGCAAAATGGCGCGAACGATGCGCACCCCGCGTGATTGCCGCGCATGATTCGCATGGCCGTGCGTATAATAATTGCGGTAAGCCTTGCCAATCTCGTCCACCGCCGGCCTGGGATCCAGCCAAATCAGACCGCACTGGGCATCCGTACATTTTCTCAGTGTCCATTCGCCTGGCGCGCCAAACAACCGGTCGGTCAGACCGCGATACAGGACTTCGCCTTGCTTGCCGCACGAATAGCAAGTTGAATTTGTTTCGGTGCCAATCCGCTCCGCTGACATCGTCATTTAAGTCCCTTTCGGTTTTTGTTGTTGCCAGACCATGGCGAGCGCGGTAATCGCCAGCAATAGCACCGGCATCCGGCTAAAAATGAGAAAAGCATCGGTCAACCCCGCCAGCACAATATAACTTACCAAACCCGCGCCCAGTATGCCCAGACCGTTTTTCTCAAACGCCCGGTACCATCCCCAGTATAGAAACAGCAAGATCAACATGCCAGGAACGCCGACATGCATGCCAATCTCAATCCAATCGTTATGATAGTGCGCAGTTTTCTGAAACGCCGGCAAGTCCTTATAAAGACCATTTTTATACGTCACAATCGCCGTGTCGAAATAGCGCTCCGGCATGCCTGTTCCATAACCCGTCAGCGGTCGTTCCGCAATCGCATGCAAGCCGACATCCCACATGGCCAGACGATAACCCAAACTAGAACTGTAATTGCCCTGCTGCAGCAATTCGATATCGCTTTTCACCAGCAGCAGCCGTTCTTGAAAAGCAGGACTGCTGTAGGCAAAAATCCCGGCAGCCGTCAATAGCGTAATAAAAATGACAGCGAATTTCCGGATGTCTATTTTGTAGCGTAAATAAGCCTGGAACACGATAGCGATCAGTGTTGCCAGCAGCAACACTCTGCCATATTGATGAAATTGCACAAAGATTAACGCCAGTGCCACGATCCATAGCACTATCCCCAGCATGACCGAGCGGCTCACGCACGCAAGTCCGACAGATACAATCGCGCCAGCGCCGAGCATCGCCGAAAAACTCAGATAGGACATTTTCAGTAGCGGAATACCCTGCTCTCCTATCGCCAGCCATTGATAAATACCCAGACCGAGGACAATCACATAACCGGCGGCCAATCCGCCGATCATCCACGGTATGCGTTCCTTATTCAGCAGCGAATACAGTGGGACCAGAATCAGCAAAGTAAGGTATTTCACCCATTTCATCCGCCCGCTATCCAGCCATTCGCCCCATGACAATCCGATCAGCAGCAGCGCACACAACAGTAGAATCGCCTGCACTAAGGGCACTTTAAGAGCTTGATTCAATCGAGATAGACCACCGTCCATCAGCCAAGCAATAACCAGCAATGGAATGGAAAGAAGATTCACTTCGCCACGCCAAAACCCCGCGCACACAAGAACCAACGCAAACCGGATAAATAATTCCTGCCGTGTGATAGATGTTTGCATAAGACCTGCCAATCGAAGTTTTTTTTAAACCGCTACAACAGCTTAGAAAATCCTGGGAGCACAGTCATTCCGTATCTCGTTTGTCAGCATCCTGTTGCTGCGCAGATTCGCGCTGATCTCCCTGCCACTCGCGCATTTCCAGCCGGCGCAGGCGAACAAAAAGTGTCAATAAAATTCGCAACCCTGCGGATACACCCGGCAAAATCCATACAGCGTTGATGCGCTTATCTTCGCGCAACCAGCCGCGCAGCATCAGTTTCGTAATGGTTTTGAAACCGGCCGTACCATTCCGCATCTGCAAGCACGACAACTGCGGCAATGGCGCTGGTGTCAGCCAATGCAGCCGCCCGCCTTGCCGCATCACTTGTTCCATCGGATCCGCGATCTTGGATGGTAAGTCGGTCAAAGTAGAGTTGCCGGAAACGGTCAGCACATTCTGCCGGGCCAGCGGATAACGCGACAAATAGAGTAACCGGTTGCGTTGCACCAATTCCCGGTAAGCCTTTCCGCGCCCAAACGACGCACCGGTTTCGTGACGAACGGTTGCATCCGGATGCACGCCCATGCGCCAGCCTTGTTGATCCAACCGCCGCCCCAGATCGGTATCTTCATAATAACCCCGGCCAAATTGCGCATCAAAACCGCCCATCGCCTGAAAAACAGCGCGGCGGATCAAAAATGCATAACCTCTGAAACGATAGGTAGCGATATATCCGCCCGGCTGCCGCACATAACGGCTGGCTTGTGTTTCCACACTATCGCCTTCCGTCGGGCTAATGACCGCCAGCCGGGGATCAGCGGCATAGGCGCCGCACAACCACGGCAGAAAATTATTCAATACTTCGATATCGGAATTCAGCACCAATACCCAATCGGCATCGGAACGCGCCACCGCGTCGTTGACAGACTTTCCATACCCCTGATTCTCAGGCGCATGGTAAACATGCAACTGCGGATAAGATAAATTGTCGAGCATGGCACGGGTTTCAACACCCGATGCATCGTCCTGGATATGGATCGTTCTGATTGATGAACCTAAATAGGCGATGACGGAATCAATGCACCGCTTGGTTAATTCCGCAGCATTATAAACAGGGATTACGACATCAATTATTGGGGTAGCAGTTTCACTCGTCATGTTCTGCCTAAGAAATTTTACTGCATCACATCCGGCCAAAAATCAAATAGCTTTCGCCCCAATTTTTTGACGGTCTTTGCTTCACCTCAAGACCTGCCTGTTGCATGATGGCGATAGCTTTTTCCTGCTCGGTATCCGTGCCAAGCTCTATGATCACGGATTTCAGCGCCGGATTTGCCAAAACCGCCGATGCGCCCTGCAAAATGGATATTTCAATGCCATCGACATCGATTTTTATGTAATTCGGCACCGGAAACCCCCATTGGCTGCACAGATCGTCCAACGTCACACCGAACATCCCTTGAATATGCGTTGCCGGGATTTTCATGTTTTCCAGATCTTCTTGCCCGAACTGCGAACGGTTTCCGCCGGGAATGAATTTGGGAATATACAACTTGGAAAACTCACTGCGCCCCGACACCGCCACGCAGTAAGATAAAATATTTTTCCCCAGATTGTTCAGAGAGATATTTTTGTTGAGCGCGTAGTAATTGTTGCTCTGTGGCTCAAAAGCAAACACTTGTACCTTATCGCCGTATTTTTGGGCCGGATATAGCGAATATTGCCCGATATTGGCGCCGATATCGAAATAGCACGAACCCGGTTCAAAGCTATCGAGCCAATCCAAGGTATCCGGTTCTTTTTTTGCATAAGTCTTGGCACGATTGAGCGTGCGCAAGTGATCGACAGAAATTAAAATACGCTGTCCTCTCACCAGCACATCGGTATAGCCGCCTTTCAATTTGTAAGCGGCCACCACCAACTCATTCAAGATGTCTTTTACCCGCATTCACACCACCTTATGGTTTATCGATACATATGACCGCTGCCCGGCAGCTTGAAACCGCACTTCAATCCACCAACTGTTCAAGCAACGATACATAACGGGGCAGCACATTAGCATCCGGATAATCCAGCATCTCTCTTAAAAAGCGCTGCCGGTGTTCTTCAATATAAAAGGAATCACAGCCATTGTTAAGAAAATAATCTATTTTCTCATACACTTCGTCGCGGCATTTCAGCTCAGTTTCCGGCATGTAATACGCCACCGCCGAACGCGCCGCGATCAAATAATCAGCCGCAAGCACCGGCTTTCTCGCCCTGACCGCTTCAAACACCACGGAAGTCGCCAGATCGATGATGACATCCGCCCAGTTCATCAAATGCACCGAATGCGCATCGTCGCTGGCAACACGCACATTGGGCAATTTCTTGATCGAACTGTCGGTGGTCAGGGATTGTTTCCAGCCACTACGGGTATGCGGTTTGATAACCAGCTCCACACCGGGAAACTCGGCGATCATATGAACCACTTCACCCACTTCTTCCCAGAATGTCGTGAAATTGGCTTTTCTCAGGAACATGACAATTTTAAGGCGGCTGTCCGAACGAATCAGCGGCGAAGGCGGCATCAATCCGGCCAGTATTTTCAGCCATTCCTCACAATAACGTGGCGAACCCAACACAGCGAGCTGGTTATCCGTCATAAACGGGCGGAAACGCACGGAACATAATTCATTAGGCACCACCACCTTATCAAATATGGTAGCCGCCGAGAATGTAATATCGGGCTCCACGCGTCTTTCACCGCGCCGGATCAATTGGCTGTAATGCGGACTATCGCCATGCGGCAGCGAGATCGTACCCAGACCGCGTTCTTTTGCCATGGCAATCACGACTTCAACCCATTCCAAACAAATCACCGAATTGCGTTCGATCCAGTCAAACGCCACAACACCCTTGCCGGTAGCACCAAAACACCGGTTAAGCAGAAAATCGGCGGTATGCCGCCACAACGGCTCACGTTGTTTTTCATCGTAACGATCGGCCAGCTTCTGAGCCAGACCGCCGATTACTTTGATGCGCCGCACATTGCGCGTCAGCATCAGCATCTGTAAACGCCATTTTATATACTCGGCCAGCGGAAACAGCTCTTTCATATGCGCAACGCGCACACCTTCGAGTTGACTCAAGTATTGAACGCGGAAATCGCGGCGGAATTGGGTGGAACCGATTAATACCACATCACATTGATGACCGGACTTAATCCATTTGTAAATGACCGGAGTGACATGATCGATATCGTTATAGTGACGAAGAAAAAAAAGCGCTTTCATTGCTGTGATGCGAAGACAAAAATATTCAGGATACGCAGCATCTCTACTATTTCCCCAGTTTAAACAAAAGATTCTGAAAAGCGCGCTCATTCTACTCTTGCGACTATCCAATTACCAGCACACCAACCGGGATAAAATCACAGCGCAAAAAAAACGTTAAATTTAACAATAAGTGTTGCCCAGAAAAGAGGAAAAACCGGATAATCAGCACATCGCCTTAGACGGTAACTTTTTGTACTCAACCATTAACCAAATACACAACATTTTCATGAAAACAATCGCTGTCATACCGGCCCGCATGGGCTCATCGCGTTTCCCCGGCAAACCCCTGGCAAAAATCCTCGGACGCCCAATGATCGAACACATCTATAAACGTGTAGCCATGAGTAAATCACTCGACGCCACGTACATCGCCACTTGTGATGAAGAAATCCGTCAAGCCGCCGAAGGTTTCGGCGCCAAAGTGATCATGACCTCCGATACGCACGAACGCGCCAGCGATCGCGTCGCGGAAGCGGTCGTGTACCTGGATGCCGATCTGATCGTCATGGTGCAAGGTGATGAACCGATGACACACCCCGATATGATCGATACCGCCGTAGCGCCTTTCAAAGATAACCCGGAGCTGGGCTGTGTCAACCTGGTACGCAAAATTGACCACGAAGCCGATTACCTCGACGCCAATACCATCAAGGTCGTCATGAATCAACACAACGACGCGCTGTATATGTCGCGCCGCCCGATTCCGACAATCGCCAAAAGCGGTTTTGCCGATACCGCAGCGTACAAGCAGGTCTGTATCATCCCATTCCGCCGCAGCACCTTGTATCAATACACACATTTGACACCGACACCGCTGGAAAAATTGGAATCGATCGACATGCTGCGGCTGCTCGAGCATGGCATGCAGGTGAAAATGGTGCCTACCGGATTCGATACGCAGGCAGTGGATACCCCCGCCGATCTGGCGCGGGTTGAAAAACTGATGGAATCCGACCCGTTACTTTCCCGCTACTAGGAATCATTATGTCATTGAAATCAAGATTGAACCGGTCTGAATTGACCATCGGTTCATGGGTCACATTGGGGCATCCTTCGATTGCCGAAATCATGGCATCCGCCGGATTTGACTGGCTGGTGCTGGATATGGAACACAGCGTGCTGGAACTCAGCGAAGTGCAAGCCATTATCCAGGTGCTGGACGGCAAGCAATGTCCGGCCATCGTGCGCCTCACGTCGAATCATCCCGATCAGATCAAACGCGTCATGGACGCTGGCGCCACCGGCATCATGGTGCCGATGATCAAATCCGCCGCCGATGCCGAAGCGGCTGTCGCAGGCGTGTACTACCCGCCGCGCGGACAACGCGGCGTCGGCCTGGCGCGCGCACAAGGCTACGGCGCAAGCTTCCAGGCGTACCGCCAGTGGCTGGAAGAAAACGCGGTGATCGTCGTGATGATCGAACATGTCGACGCCGTCAAAGCGATTGACGAGATTCTCGCTGTTCCCGGTATCGATGCGTATATCATCGGCCCGTACGACTTGTCCGGCTCGATGGGACGCCCCGGCGATCTCAATCATCCGGATGTGCAAGCAGCCATCGCGCAAGTGCTGGAAGCAGGCCGCCGCGCGCAAAAACCCGGTGGCATTCACGTCATCGAGCCGGATCCGCAAGCATTGCAGCAACGCATTCAAGCCGGTTTTAATTTCCTCGGTTATGGATTGGATATCCGCATTCTCGATTCCATCTGCCGCACGCATTTACAAAGCATCCGCGCAACATTGAAAACATCATGAGTTCATTTGTCATTTCCACTTCGTCGTTCGACACCGTCAACAATCCGGCCATTCAGCGCTTGTTGCAACAAGGTTTTCAGGTCATCACCAATCCGCACAAGCGCAAACTCACCGAAGATGAAATCATCGCATTGCTGAGCGGCGGCGCAACTGGCATGATCGCGGGTATTGAGCCACTGACCGAACGAGTGTTGCAAGCCGCGCCGAATCTGAAAGTCATTTCACGCTGCGGCGCCGGGATGGATAGCGTCGATCTGGCGGCAGCGAAAAATCGCGGCATTCAAGTGCTGAATACACCGGAAGCGCCCGCGCAAGCCGTGGCAGAGCTTACCTTGGGTTACATCCTGAGTTTATTGCGGCAAATCAATCCGATCGACCGGGCAGTTCGCAATGGCGAATGGCCGCGCACGCAAGGCCGCTTGTTCGCGGCGCAAACCGTCGGCGTCATCGGCCTGGGACACATCGGCCGCCGCGTCGCACGCTTGTGTCAGGCGTTTGAAGCCACGGTGGTCGCGCATGATCCGTATGCCAGCCAAATACCGGACGGCGTCAGCATGCTGCCGCTGGATCAATTGCTGGCCAGCGCCGACATCATCACGCTGCATACCCCGTATAGCGCGGATATGCATCATCTGCTCGATGCCAAAGCATTCGCCGCGATGAAGCCCGAGGTCATCGTCATCAACGCCGCACGCGGCGGATTGGTCGATGAAAGCGCGTTGCTGGCCGCATTGCAGTCCGGTAAAGTGAGCGCCGCAGCACTGGATGTTTTTGAGCAGGAACCGTATCACGGCCCGCTGCTCGAATGCGGCAACGTCATTCTGACTTCGCATGTCGGCTCCCTGGCCCGCGAATCGCGCCAGCGCATGGAAATCGAAGCGGCGGAAAATCTAGTGCAGGGTTTAATCAAAGCAGGTCTCATCAAAAACGGATAAACACTATGGTGAATGAAACGGTTGTGGTATTTGGCGCCAGCGGTTTTTTGGGCAGCCATGTCGCAGATGCATTATCGGCTGCGGGCTACCGGGTGCGGTTATTTGACCGCAGCCCATCGCCGTTTCTGAAAAGCAACCAGGAAATGATCATCGGCGACATCATGAACCTCGATCAAGTGATCGAGGCTGCCAAAGGCGCTTCGATCGTATACAACTTCGCCGCGATCGCCGACATCGACGAAGCCAACGACAAACCGATCCCGACCGCGACTATCAACGTACTGGGCAATATGCACGCGTTGGAAGCCGCCCGCATCGCCGGTGCGCGACGCTTTGTGTTCGCCAGCAGCATTTATGTCTATTCCGAATCCGGTTCTTTTTACCGCGCCAGTAAGCAGGCCGCGGAACGTTTCACGGAAACCTACCACGAGCGCTACGGCCTGGATTACAGCATTCTGCGCTATGGCTCGCTGTATGGCCGGCGTTCCGATAAACGCAACGGCATCTACCGCATGCTGCACGAAGCGGTCGCGCATCATTCCATCACCTACAAAGGCAGCGGCGACGCCATGCGCGAATATATCCACGTGGAAGATGCGGCACGCATGAGCGTGCAAATCCTTGCACCCGAATTTGCCAACCGGCACATGATTCTGACCGGCCAGGAAAGATTACGCATCAAGGATGTCATGACGATGATCTCGGAAATCCTGCCGTGGCCGGTGGAATTGCATTTCGACGAAGCCAATGCGGTGCATCACTATGAAATTACGCCGTATGCGTTTCAGCCACGCATCGGGCGCAAGCTGGTGCTGAACGAGCATGTCGATCTGGGGCAAGGCATTCTCGATTGCCTGCGGGAAATTCATCAGGATTTGCATCATGGCGATGAAAATGACGACGCCACACCATCCACGTCAGATAATCGCGCATAAGCCATATGAAAAATTTTGACTGGCAAGCAATCATTTTTGATTTCGACGGCGTCGTGGTCGAATCCGGAAAAATCAAAACACAAGCGTTCGCGGAACTCTATCGCCCGTACGGCGAAGAAATCGTCGCACAAGTGGTGCAATTCCACACGCAAAACGGCGGCATGTCGCGCTACCGCAAATTCCGCCACTTCCAGGAGCATTTCATCAACAAACCGCCATTAACGGAAGCGGAAGAACAACAACTGGACATCCGCTTTTCCGAGCTGGTGGTGGAAGCCGTCATCGCCGCCGAAGCCGTACCCGGCGCGATCGAACTGATTCGCCAACAATCCCAAAAAATTCCATTATTTGTCGCTTCCGGTACACCGGAAGTCGAGCTCAAAGTCATCGTCGAACGGCGAGGACTCACACCCTACTTCACCGCTGTACGCGGTGCACCAGCACTGAAAAAAAACATCATCGCGGAAATTCTGGCAGCACATGGACTGAAATCCGAATCGGTACTGATGATCGGCGATGCGATGGCCGACCTGGAAGGCGCGCAAGCCAACAACACCGCTTTCCTCGGCCGCGTCTTTCCCGGCGATCCGAATCCATTCCCGGCGCATATCGAAGTCGTCCCGGATTTACGCGGCTTAGTGCAATAAACGTTGGCAGTTCCGTGATGCAAAGACGCGTTTATCCGGACATCGAATCGTTAAGCCAAGGCTTCGCCGAATTTGCCGCTGCCGCACTACGCGATACCCTAAGCCGCAAACCCCAAGCCACCCTCGTCGTCCCCGGCGGCAGCACGCCGCGCCATTATCTGCCCGCGCTGGCAAAATGTAAGCTGCCTTGGGATCGGATTACTGTCACGCTGTCCGATGAGCGCTGGGTTGATGTCAACGACGATCAATCGAACGAAAAACTGATCAAACAGCACCTGCTGGCACACCTCCCGGTTAATACCCCGTTCGTTGGCCTAAAAACCGCGCACGACAATCCATTCGATGCCATCGAAGCCCTTCATCAACGCTTGGACTCGCTACCCTTACCGGTCAGTCTGACGGTGTTGGGCCTGGGAGAGGACGGCCACATCGCCTCGCTGTTTCCCGGCATGACCCAGGATTCGCTATCGGCGCACCACTGCATCGCCGTTGCGCCCCCCATCGCAATGTCGCTACGCATGAGTCTTTCGCTGAAAATGCTAGCAAGCAGTGAACAGATTGTGCTGGTGGTTACAGGGGAAAGTAAGCGGCAATTGTTGGATCGAGTGAGTGAAAATCCTGATTCGAAATTGCCGATTGTTTGGTTAATACATCACTCTCAAGCAACGATCAATATTTTTGAAACGGATATTGTCTGAGCAATTGTGCGATATCAATACCGCACTATTGCTTATCCATATAATGAGCTATCCATCGGAGGTAAGTAATGCGATATCTAGTTTTACTATTTTATTTTGTCTCATCGGTGTGTTTTGGTCAAAGTGCAAGTTACAAAGATAGTTCATTGAGTATCAGTGAAGTTACGGTCCCGTTTTCACCCGGCATAGTTCATGATGTGCAATTCAAATTAGCCGAAGATGGCCGTTGGGATTTATTGAATTATTCAAATGGGCCAGCAGGGGTAAGAAAGGTTCGTTACGGTGTCAGTGGCAACTTTTGTTCAGGTTATTGCAGCACTCTCCTTGAAGTAACTAAAGTAGTATTGTTACTAACGAGATCAGCTTCTTTCTCTGACGATGGACAGACTCTACCAACTATCAGTGCAAATACCTTAAACACTGAAGAATCATGGAATTCACTCGTAAAACTTATTGATTTTGCTTTTTTTGAGAAACTACCAAATGGATTCGGATGTCCGGGTTGTGCGGATGGTCCTATATATTTTATTGAAATCTATTATGAGCAAAAATATAAACGCATTGAGTTTGAAAAAGAAACTGATGTAGTTGAAATAAAAGCATTTTATGAAAAACTCAAAGCTATTTCAGATGAGCAAACTATAAAGTTTAATCAAGCGCTTGAAAAGTTATGATGTCATCGCGTGTGATTATCAAAAAATAGTAGTTATCGGCTTTATCCGATCGAATTGGCGCGACTCAAGCCGGAAAAAGAAATAGCCTAAAAAATATTGCAAGCATCGGTTATCCCCCTATCACTCTGCACAACCAATTTTGGCTTGCTGTACATAAAAACTTAAAGGTTTCTCGGTTTTTCGGATTAAAAAAGCCGTCATGGGATAATCAATAACCGTAATAGCAGCCAAGGCAGTCATAGTTGTCGCAGCACAGGGTATCGCGTCGAGAATATAAATGACAATGTCATGATCGGATTCAAAGATCCCATCTACCAGCAAACTATTACCGCCCGAGCTTTTTACACCTATTCCGCCGACGATCAATTGAAAACTCTCAAAATCAATTCCCGGCAGCGGATCAGGTTCGCTAACAACGAGAGTGAGTTCATCATAAAGCTGCGCCCATTCCTCGTGTGTTTTGATAATCTTTACCCAAGGCTCTGTTCTCTCCAATCGACCGGGCAAATCTAACACGATATGCGAATAGATGTCGCTTGCTGACACATTTTGATAATTAAAACCCGTGAACAGCATTACCAATAAAATTTTCTGAAAAAAGCACTTCATAAATTTCTTCTCCAATAAATCTCATACTTTCCTTTTCTTATTGTACCCAGTACTTAACAATCATCTTCATTATTTACCAAAATACCGGACTTTTCATGTCATCATGCAGCGAAAAATCAGCAAAAATTGGTCACCGCATGAGATGACCTTAAATCCGGCAACCGCCTAATTACTATTTTCTTCCACCGGAAGTTTTTGCACCCACGTCAAACAGCTGGTGTGCGACTCCCCCGCCATGGTGATGCAGTCGTTATAACCCGCAACATTATTTTGGTATGCATGCTGGCAGTTGCGCACATCGACTTCGAGCTCATAAAAACAAATGCGTAAGCCTTCCTGCTGCGTGATGTTGTTTTCAAATCCCGGTTGCGGTTGCGGTGTTGGATTGCCGGATTGATGATGCCGGGTTGAATCGCCAAGGTGCGCGGCACCAAAAACCGGCCTTGATAGCCTTCCGGCGGTGTAAACGCGTGCAGGCTGGCACTGGCGCTGAGTAAACAAAATACTGCGATGAGCGGGCTGATTTTTTTAAATCCGAGTTTCATGATGCGTATCTCCTGAATAATTAAGCGGCCTATACGCGATGTACTCTGGTTGCCGAGTACGCCGTCATTAAGAGATACGTATCAATGGCTTTATTGAATGCAGATATCGAAAAAATTTTGTCCGGACATCCGTCTGTATCATTTCGATAACCGCCTCGTGAACCGAGGACATCGATCATGAATTGGATTATGATCATGAAACACCTTGCTCCAACCGGGTATCGCAGAGCGGATCCGGTTAGGCCGCGCGGGGCTATCGCGGTGTGCATTACCATCGGCTTATCCATCTCATCGATACCGGGAGGTTGTTATGACAGGTGAATTTCAGATCAGTGGTCAGAATGCGGCAGCACTGTTTACGCTCAAGCTTCATCGCGGCGATGGCATGGCGCTCATTGCCATGAGTTGGAAGAATGGGCGGCCGCCGCAGGATTTCGTCGGTTTCGCCATCGAATACAAGGAACCTCGCGGCGATCGATTTTTCGCGTTGAAAAACCGCCTCGGTTTTCGCGGCGCCGATGGCAAGCTCAATACCACCCAATTATCGACGCGGCTCTCGCCGATCCAGAAATTCCGCTGGGTGCATTTCCCGCGTAACGCCGAACTCGAAGGTGAATTCATCTACAGAGTCACGCCGGTGTTTATGAATACCGCCGATGAACTGAGTTATGGCGATGCTCAGGAAGTGGCTATCGAACTGCGGCGCGAAACTTATCCGGGATTGCTCAACGTCACGTTCACGCGCGGCTTCGTGTCCTCGCAGGCATTTGTCGACCGGTACGCATCGGCGGGTGACATTTCGACATTATTACCGGCGAAGGCAACCGATGGGTTGACTTTTACCCCGGCCCACCCCAAGACTAAAGAAGCGCTGGCATGGATGGGCTTCGAGGCGCGCAATGCCATCCTCGAAGTGCTCGATCAAGCCATCGCCGACCCGCAGGCTCAGGTTCGCGTGGTTGCTTATGATCTGAACGAACCCGGTGTTCTGACGCGCTTGGAGAAGCTCGGCAAGCGTTTGAAGATCATCATCGACGACAGTCAGGAACACGGCGAAGATGACGCCAGTGAAAATCTGGCGGCACAGCGGCTCACGGCCTCGGCGGGGACAGAAAATGTGAAGCGGCAGCACATGCTGTCACTGCAACACAATAAGACCATCGTGGTTGATAGCCCCAACATTCAGAAGGCCGTATGCGGCTCGACCAATTTCAGTTGGCGTGGTTTTTTCGTGCAATCGAATAACGCCATGATTCTGCAAGGGGCTAGCGCGATCAAACCATTCCTGGCGGCGTTTGAGGGCTATTGGTCGCAGAAGCCGAAAGATTTCACTGGCACGGCATCGGCGCTGTGGAACGATCTGGGTTTGACGAAGATCGATGCGCGTGTGGCGTTTTCACCCCACAATAAGTCGAATGCGCTATTGAAAACAGTGGCTAACGACATCGGCGGCAAAACAACATCGTCCCTGTTCTATTCGCTGGCGTTCCTGTACCAGACGCCTGGGCCAATTCTCGATGCGATCACCAATGTGACCAGTAACACCGATATCTTTGTGTATGGCATTTCCGACCGCAAAGTCGGCGGTCTCGATTTGCAAAAACCGAACGGCAATGTCGCCCCCGTTTTTCCTTCCGCACTGACGAAAAACGTCCCTGAACCATTCTCCGCGGAACCGGCAGGCGGTGGCGGCATCCGCATGCACCACAAATTCATCGTCATTGACTTCGATAAACCCAGCGCCCGGGTTTATCTCGGCTCTTACAATTTTTCCTCCCCGGCGGACCTCAAGAATGGGGAAAACCTCCTGCTGATTCGGGACCGCCGCATTGCCGTCTCCTACATGATTGAAGCGCTGCGCATTTTCGACCACCACCATTTCCGTGTCGCGCAACAGGAAGCCAAGAAAGCCCGGAAACAATTTGTGCTCGCCAAGCCGCCACGGACCCCCGGTGAGAAGCCCTGGTGGGACGAGGACTACACCGACGCCCGGAAGATTCGCGATCGGGAATTGTTCGCGTAGATATGCAGATGGGAAAGTATGCTTTTCATCGATTTCGGCTGGGCCATAAAGCAGCGCAGCAACGCGCCGGTCAACGCGACAACGTTAATCCTGCGGCACAGCCCTTGGCTTGCGGTTGTTGTCGATCGCGACGTATGTCAGCACCGCTTCGGTCACTTTGATGCAGATTTCCTCACCGCCTTCACGCACACCGCGTTGCGCATAAACGGTCACGTCGACGGTAATCGAAGTACGCCCGATCTTGACGATGTCGGCATAAAAACTGACCAGATCGCCGACAAACACCGGGTGCTTGAATACAAAGGAATTAACCGCGACAGTCGCAACCCGTCCACGCGCGCGGCGGATAGCCGGGATGCTGCCCGCCATATCGACCTGCGACATGATCCAGCCGCCGAAAATATCCCCGGCATAATTGGTATTCGCTGGCATCGGCACTGTGCGCAATACCGGTTGCCCTTCCGGCAAGTGAACTTGAAGTGATGGTTCGCCCGGCATATTAGTCATAGCAGATGAGCGCTCAACGGATAGTGATCAAAGAAAGCTTCTGTCATCCAAGAATACAATGATCTTTCCGTTTGAACCAGAATTTCTTTTCCACCGCCGGTTCCGCATCGCCGGATTGGCCATTCCGTCTAAAACACGGGAAAATAGCGCGATTGAATTATTTGGTCTGTTTGAATTATGGAATCCTTGTTTGATGCCGCAGCCCGCTGCCTTGCAGCCGGTGAAATCGAAACAAAACTGTATTTGACCCGGCAAACCGCGCAGGCATGGCGGGATGATCTGTTAACGCTGCAATCCCGCAGCAAGCCTGAACCGGTTGAAGAACCTGGTCGCCCGATGAAGCCAGTGCTAGTCGCGCCGGTTGATGTGCCGAAACGCCGTTTGAACACAAAAGAAGGGTTAGCGGCTTTGATTCATGCGATCACGCACATCGAGTTCAACGCCATCAATCTGGCGTGGGATGCGGTGTATCGTTTTCGTGATCTACCGCAAGCGTTTTATCACGACTGGATTACCGTAGCGGTTGAGGAAGCCTACCATTTCCAATTGCTGCGTGGACGCCTGAACGAACTCGGTTGCGATTACGGCGATTTTCCGGCGCATAACAGTTTGTGGGACATGGCGGCGCGCACGGCTTTCGATCCGTTGGTGCGCATGGCGCTGGTGCCACGGGTATTGGAAGCTAGGGGATTAGATGTAACGCCGGGTATAATCGCGCGGTTGCGTCAGGCCGGTGACGAAAAAACCGTTGCCGTGCTGGAGATCATTTTGCGCGACGAAATCGGGCATGTCGCCATCGGATCGCACTGGTTCAAGTACTTATGCCAGCGGCGCGGACTGGATTCCGAACAGACATTTCATACATTGGCCGGGCAATACTTTAGCGGACAAGTGTTGGGCCCGTTCCACTACGAAGCAAGACAGCAAGCGGGCTTTTCCGTGGCGGAACTCAAAGCGTTGGAACAGATGGGGAGCGCCAAAGCGCAGGGTGGAAATACGGCGCGGTGAATTACAACCGTTGAGAAGTGTTCAACGGTCAGAAATCATGTCCGCCGTTCAAAGCGGTAAAACGCGAGCATACCGCGCAGATTCGGCAGAAAATTAACCGGGCGGTAATGATTGCTCATCACTTTGCGTTCCAGAATGCGTGCGTCGCATTGCTGGCACAGTTCTTCAAAATCACCCAAGGTGCAAAGATGAATATTGGGTGTGTTGTACCAGCGGTACGGTAGCGTTTCCGACACCGGCATACGGCCGGAAATGACTTGCATGCGGTTTTTCCAGTTACCAAAATTGGGAAAGGACACGATGCCTTCCTTGCCGACGCGCAGCATTTCCTGGATGATCGCTTCGGTATGCCGCGTCGCCTGCAAGGTCTGCGACAGGATGACATAATCGAACGAATCCGATGCAAAGCTCGATAACCCGGTTTCCAAATCATTCTGGATCACGTTAATACCGTTACGGAAACACTTCAGCAGATTGGTTTCGTCGATTTCCACGCCGTAGCCGAACACATTGCGCGTATCACGCAAATAACGCAGCAACGAACCGTCGCCGCAACCCAAATCGAGTATTTTCGCGCCGGGTTTAATCCATTCGGCGATGGCGGCAAAATCCGGACGTAATGCAAGGGTGGAAGGTGCTGGTGGGGTATCAGTCATGATTTTACTCAGATCGCAATATTGTCCATATACGCCCGTACCAGCTGGTGATAACAGGACGGTTCCATCAGAAACGAGTCGTGGCCATGGCTGGAGCTGATTTCCGCATAACTGACGTTCAGTTCGTTATCCAACAGCGCTTTGACAATTTCCTGGGAACGCTGCGGCGAGAAACGCCAATCCGAGGTAAACGAAACCACCAGAAAATTCGCCTTGGCCGCGCGGAATGCCGCGCTCAGATCGCCACCGTACGCCGCGGCGGGATCGAAGTAATCGAGCGCCTTGGTCATCAACAGATAGCTGTTGGCATCGAACAAATCGGCAAATTTGTCGCCTTGATAGCGCAAATACGATTCGATTTCGAATTCCACGTCGAAACCGAAAGAAAGCTCATCCTTGCGCAAACTGCGGCCGAACTTCGCCGCCATCGAATCATCCGAAAGATAAGTGATATGCCCCAGCATGCGCGCCAGCCGCAAACCGCGGCGCGGCAAGGTGTCGTAGGCATAGAAATTACCGCCGTAAAATTCCTGGTCGGTCATGATCGCCTGGCGGGCCACATCGTTAAATGCGATATTCTGCGCGGTCAACTTGGGCGCGGCTGCGATCACCAGCGCATGACGCACTCTTTCCGGATAATCGAGCGTCCACTGCATCGCCTGCATACCGCCCAAGCTGCCGCCAACGATGGCGGCAAATTGTTCGATACCTAAATGCTCGGCCAATTGTGCTTGCGCCTCGACCCAGTCTTCCACCGTCACCACCGGAAAACTCGCGCCATATTGCTTACCGGTACGCGGATCGATACTGGCCGGGCCGGTAGAACCATGACAGCCACCCAAATTATTCACACCAATGACAAAAAAACGATCGGTGTCGATCGGCTTGCCGGGACCCACCATATTGTCCCACCAGCCGACGCTCTTTTCATTTCCGGCATACACACCGGCCACATGATGATTACCGGAAAGCGCATGGCAAATCAAGATCGCATTGGAATGCGCGGCATTCAATTGGCCGTAGGTCTCGTACACCAAGTGATAGCTTTCCAGCGACAATCCGCTTTTCAACTGCAACGGCTTGTCGATTTGCACGTACTGCGGTGTTACCACACCGACTGATTTTGATTCTTGCATGTATAGTAGCTTAGGAAAATCCCGAAGAAACGGCTGAATATCAGGCAGTCATTATATCGCCAAAAAAAGAGGCACACACCATGATTCAACCCAACAGCGCGTTTTAATCATTCAACTTGGCCATCAATGCAGCGATTTTTTCCGGTTGGTCGGCTTTGATGATTTTTTGCGCTAACGGAATGATATCAGGCAAATTGCTCTTCAAGATCTGGTTCTTCACCGTCAGCAATTGCGCCGGATACATGGAAAACTGCTGCAACCCTAGGCCCAGCAGCAGCCGTGTGAACTGCTTGTCACCCGCCATTTCCCCGCAAATCGATACCGGCACTTTGGCGCGATTGGCGCTCTGAATGACATGCGAAACCAGCCATAAAATCGCCGGATGAAACGGATCGTACAGATGCGCCACGGTATCGTCGATGCGGTCGACCGCCAGGGTGTATTGAATCAGATCGTTGGTGCCGATCGATAGAAAATCCAGTTTGCGCATGAAAATATCCAGGCTCAACGCCGCTGCCGGAATCTCGATCATGCCCCCGACTTTGATGTGTTCGTCGAAATCAATTTTGTCATCGCGCAATGCCTGTTTGGCATATTCGATATGAACCAGGGTTTGATCGATTTCCGCGACATTGGACAGCATCGGCACCAGGATACGCACATCACCGTACTTGGAAGCGCGCAAAATCGCACGCAACTGCGTATGAAACATTTTCGGTTCCGCCAGACTCAGGCGGATCGCGCGCAGGCCCAGCGCCGGGTTGGCCGCTACTTGTTCGCTGCCTTTAAGGTTCTTGTCCGCGCCCAGATCAAAAGTGCGGATAGTGACCGGCTGTTTGTGCATTTTGACCGCAACCGTGCGGTACGCTTCAAATTGTTCATCCTCGCCGGGCAAATCATCGCGGTTCAGAAATAGAAATTCGCTGCGGAACAAGCCGATACCGGTGGCCCCGCTTTCTTTAACCTGCGCGATATCTTCCGGCAGCTCGATGTTGGCGTACAAATCGATCAGCGTGCCATCCAGCGTCATCGCCGCAATACTCTTGATACGTTGCAGTTTCTTTCTTTCCAGCTCGAGCTGGCTTTGCCGCAAGCGGTATTCATCCAGCACGTATTTATCCGGATTGACGATGACGATGCCCTGCGTGCCGTCGACAATCAGGCAATCATTCTCCAGAATCAGCTGATGCGCGTGATGCAATGCCACAATCGAAGGGATATTGAGGCTGCGCGCCACAATCGCGGTATGCGATGTCTGGCTGCCCAGATCGGTCAGGAAAGCGGTGAATTGGTGCTGCTTGTATTGCATCACGTCGGCGGGACTCAGATCATGCGCCACCAGAATGCTGTCGCCAGTTAAGCGCGATGCCACCGGCAAATAACCGGGATGCCCCAGCATCGCCTTGAGCACACGCTCGACTACCTGGATGACATCGGCTTTGCGCTCACGCAAATAGGCATCTTCGATTTCCTCGAACTGCTCCAATAACACTTGCATCTGCTGCGTCAGCGCCCATTCCGCGTTGCACAGCGTGTGCGTAATCATGTTGCGGGTGGCGTCCGACAAGGTCGGATCGTCCAGAATCATCAAATGCAGATCGAGAAACGCACTGAACTCAGCGCGCGCATGCCCGTCGGCAACCGCTTTCTGCAGCGCCTCAAATTCTTTACGCACCACTGCAAAAGCGCTATCCAGCCGGGCAATCTCCTTGTCCACCTGATGCTTGGGAATCAGGTAATGCATCACCTCCAATGCAGCCGGAGCAGCCAGATGCGCGTGCCCGATGGCAATGCCTTCCGATACGCCCGAACCCTGCAATATAAAGCTCATTCGCCCTCGCCAAAATAATCTTCAACCAACGCAACCAGCGCCGCCATCGCATCTATTTCGTCATCGCCGCTGGTTTCCAGCTGGATAAGCGAGCCTTTATTAGCCGCAAGCGTCATCACCCCCATGATGCTTTTCGCATTTACACGGCGGTTATTGCGCGTCGCCCAGACTTCGCACTTGAATTGACTGGCCAGTTTGGTCAGTTTGGCGGAAGCACGCGCGTGCAATCCGAGTTTATTGATAATTTCGACTTCTTTAATTTGCATGACAAGGTTCCGCATCAATTTGTATCACACCGCGTTGACCGCCGCTCAAGCCTTTTTCGATCACGGCCGCAAGCGGCTCATGGCGGTAGGTCAGCACCCGCACCAGCATCGGCAGATTGGCGCCGCTCAAACATTCCACCCTGCCCGGCCGCACCAGGCGGCTGGCAATATTGCACGGCGTCGCGCCAAACATATCGTTCAATATCAAAACACCATCGCCGCTGTCCAGCTGCTGAATCAACTCACGCGCCTGGATTAGCACCGCATCGGGATCATCTTGAATAAAAACGCCCAGGTGCAGTAGTTGCGGCGGTTTCATACCGACGACGTGGCTCGCGCAACGAATCAAATGCTCGCCTAAATCTTCATGTGTAAGAACTAAAATCCCGATCATTCTGTTTGTTATATTGTTATCCGGTTAATACGCGCTAATTCCGGATTTTAGCATTGACAGTGCCTTAATATGCCGTGTTACCGGAATGATCATGAAAATATTTACGACTGATGATATCCAACCATTTGAGGGCTTAATACGTTATATTTATTTACGTTATATCTTTTCCTGTGAATTAATACACTGTAAATTACATCAAAGCCCCTGATGCAGTAATTGACATGAGCGGATGATTGCATGGTTTAAGCTGAAGCACGTCACTATTTGAACGGATTGGTGAGAAGATGAAAAAAAATGACCGGATCCTGGCTTTGCGTAAAGCGGCTGAAGCAATGGCACGCGGTGATTTCGCACCGGATATTCCCATCGGGGACGACGACATCGGCAACCTGGGCAAGTCTCTCAAAGAGTTATCCGCTTACCTGCAAAAACAATCGGAAAGAAGCCAGTCGCTGTACAAAATCATGGTTGAATGCAACTTCAATTTGCAGTTGATCGATGTGCTGAACCATATTTATGAATCTTTCCAGACGCATTTGCCTTACGACCGGATCAGTCTGGCTTTGTTGGAGAGCGACAGAAACAAACTGAAACTGCATTGGTCGCGTGCAAGCTATGACAAGCCGGAATTGATCTCCGGTTTATCTATTCCCATGACGGATCGCAGCTTACATACGCTCATCGATCTCAATGAAATGCTGATCATCGATGATTTGAACACCCATTTGCAAAGGTATGCGGAATCCAGGCTGGCACAAGCCATTTTTAAGGAAGGTATCCGCTCCTGCCTGATTTGTCCGTTGATTGCAGACGGAAAGCCCATTGGCTTTCTTTTCTTTTCCTGCCGCAAAAAAAACGCCTATAAAAACCTGCATAAGGACTTATCGCTGCAAATCGCCAGTCAACTGGCCGTGATCATCGAGAAAACCCAGCTTTACAAAGGCATTAAGCTCAACAAACAACTCATCGCGCAGAAGAAATCATTGGAACAGCGTGTCACGCACGATGCATTAACCGGCTTGCTCAACCGTCCCGCCATCTTCGACATCCTGCACAAGCAGATTCTGCGCGCCAAGCGCGGCGGGTTTGGCATCGCGGTGATCATGATCGATATCGATCACTTCAAAAACATCAACGACACCTGCGGCCATCCCGCCGGGGACGCGGTGTTATGCGAAATCGCCAATCGTTTGACGCAATCGGCCCGTTCGCACGAATACATCGGGCGCTATGGCGGCGAGGAGTTTCTGGCGATCATTTCACCGTTTAGCCAGGAAGGCGCGGTAAAAGCCGCGGAACGATTCCGCAAAGCCATCGCCAGCGAGGAAATCAACACCAACCAGACATTGATTCCGGTAACCATCAGCCTGGGCGTGGCTATCGCTACCGGTGAAGAATCACTGGATGAACATTTGCTGCTGCAACGGGCCGATGACGCGCTTTACCAAGCCAAGCACAAAGGCCGTAACCGGGTTGAAGTGGCCAGAACGGATCGTTGAAAGAAACTCCCTGAATCCGGCTGTAGATCACATTCTTGTTTGCACCCCAACTAGCACCTTCACCAGCCGGACCATCATCACCACAACAAACAACGTTTGCACGGCTCCCGGCAGATTAACGCTCGCTACTTGTTAGATTCAACCGGCCACTGCGCATCCCGGTAAGACAAAGCGAGATCAACCGGTTGCGGTTGGTGACACCGGTTTTTGCAAAAATGGCTTTCAGATGCGACTTGACCGTTTCCGGACTCACGGCCAAACGCAATGCAATCTGCTTGTTGCTTAACCCTTGAACCAGCAAATTGATGACTTTCTGTTCGCATTCGGTAAAAACAACATCGCCTGACTGCAAACTGGTAGATTGATTCCGCTGGCCACTGAAAAAACTCAGTATCCGGCTCACGAGTTGACGGGGAAACCAATACTCCCCTTTATGCACCGCATGTACCGCCTTCAAAAAAAATTCCTGGCTAACTCCGGTCAACAGGAGTCCCGATACGCGAAATTCAACAATAGCCTGGACCAAATCGGGCAGAACGTTATCGTACAACAAGATTATCTTCACATCCGACGGGCTTCTTCTGATGGCGCGCAACTGCTCGATGACAATGGCTTCGGGTAAAGCGGTATCGATCAGGATTACATTGGAACCGGAATCCTCCAATTCCTCGTAGTGTTCTTTAAATTGATCGGGCTTGTACGAAAGAACGCTGATAACGGGCACGTTCTCCGCGTAGTTCTGCAACTGGCCCGTTAAATCCTCTCGCCCGGAAACAATCCATAGACAAAAAGGAGCACTCCATTGCGCAGACGGCCCGTCTGCGTCAAATCGCCTGGCTACTGACTCAATGGACAAACCGGAAGCCGGATCACGCTGCATGAGCACATCACGCCGTTCATGCCGACGCCGGTTATAGCGCGCCTGTCCGCGCAGAACCGTCAAATTGCGTCTGTCCTCCTGCTGGCGGCGCTCGTCCCGGCGCCGTTCGGAATTGACAGTAGCGGAAGCCGCCTGATCTCCTTGCTCTTTTTTTGCACGCTGAAGGAGAATGGATGGTTTCAATCTTAAGTACATCGTTGATCTGCGCTCAAATTATTGATCATGGCCATATGCAGCATCTTTTTTATTTCATAACACGCATTGCATGCGATTAAACCATTGGCTTGAATCATTTTCCTTATCGCCTTACCGGTTGGAAGATCTCAAACTTTTTTGACCGATGATCAATGTAACTGAATTAATTTTTAATAAATAGATGTCATTTATCATTCAATCGATAGTCATTTTTGGTTGCCCAGGAAATAAACTGTCCCGCTGATGTAAGATATCTTGAAATCATCGTGCCAGAAAACTAGCGATTTTGCCAAATCGGGTATAAAAGCCGCAACCGGGTTGCAGCCGCACACTCTGGCACGAATCCCCTGCTGGCAGCGTATAATATGCGACCAAAGACAAATCCATCCATTTAATCGATTACTTACTTTCGCAAACCAGAACATGACCCAGGAAAATCAATCAGCCGTTCCTCAGGATGAAAACCAAATTATTGCCGAGCGCCGCGCCAAATTGGCCGAATTGCGGCAGGCGGGCAATGCTTTCCCGAACACTTTCCGGCGCGAACATCTATCGGCGGATCTGCACCGGCAATACGATGATTTAACTAAGGAGCAACTGGAAGAATCGCCGGTTGCGGTCAAAGTGGCGGGGCGGATGATGTTGAAGCGCGTCATGGGCAAGGCCAGTTTCGCCACCATCCAGGATATGAGCGGCCGGATTCAACTGTACATTTCGGACGATCTCACCGGCGCAGACGTGCATTCGGCGTTCAAGCACCATGACTTGGGTGACATTTTTGGCGCACAGGGCACGTTGTTCAAAACCAAAACCAATGAACTGTCGATCCGTGTCACGGATTTGCAGTTGCTGACCAAATCGCTGCGTCCGCTGCCGGAAAAATTTCACGGCTTGGCCGATCAGGAACAAAAATACCGTCAGCGCTATCTGGATTTGATCACCAATGAAGATGCGCGCAAGGTGTTCACGGCGCGCTCGAAAATTATTCAGGCCATGCGCGAATTTTTCGTGGCGCGCGGCTACCTGGAAGTCGAAACGCCGATGATGCATCCGATTCCCGGCGGCGCCACGGCACGGCCGTTTTCCACGCATCACAACGCGCTCGATATGGCGCTGTACTTGCGCATCGCACCGGAACTTTACCTAAAGCGGCTGGTGGTCGGCGGCATGGAAAAAGTATTTGAAATCAACCGCAACTTCCGCAACGAAGGCATTTCCACCCGGCATAACCCGGAATTCACCATGGTGGAGTTCTATGAAGCGTATCAAGACTTTACCTATCTGATGGACTTCACCGAGAAAATGCTGGCGGAAATTGCGCACAAAGTGCTGGGTACGACCGAAGTCACGTATCAGGGCAAAACCATGGATTTGGCGAAACCGTTTGCCCGGCTCACCATCACCGCAGCCATCCGGAAATTCCACCCGGAATACACCGACGCGCAACTGAATGACCGCGATTTTCTGATCAACAAACTGCAAGCACTCGGCATTCATCACAACCCGAACGACGGCATCGGCGGCTTGCAACTTTCATTGTTCGACGAAACCACCGAGCATTTGCTGTTTGAGCCGACATTTATCGTCGATTATCCAGCGGAAGTATCCCCTTTGGCGCGGCGCAACGACAACAACACCGCAATCACCGACCGTTTTGAGCTGTACATCGCCGGACGCGAAATCGCCAACGGATTCTCGGAATTGAACGACCCGGAAGACCAAGCAGCGCGCTTTCTGGAACAAGCCAAAGCCAAGGACGCCGGGGATAACGAAGCCATGCACTACGATGCGGATTACATCCGCGCTTTGGAATACGGCTTACCACCGACCGCCGGTGAAGGCATCGGCATCGACCGGCTGGTCATGCTGCTGACCGATAGCCCGAGTATCCGCGACGTGATTTTGTTTCCGCAGTTGCGGCGGGAGGATTAGGGAAAGGCTGAATAATTCGCCGATGGCCATGAAATGCACCTTTTATGGATGAGTGATGACCAGACACACGCACCACTTTAGTGAGTGCCGTTATACGTAAAATGATTTTCATACTCGATAGAAATACGGCAGCAAATTTATATTTGAATTTATTAGTACCATGGGAAACGGTCTATCGGGATATACCCGAGAAAGGCGGTTTTGATATACGGAGTAAGGAATTTACTGCTTATAAACGTGACAACAAATTTGAGATAAAACCATTAAATACTAAATCAGAATCTGATAAAGAGATAAATGAAAATTTATCCTTTGGCTCTGAGGCGAGACAATTAGCAATATTCCAAATAGGCAACAACAGTAGAGCCAGAAGCCTATTCAAACATCTTAGGAATTCTGTGGCACACGCACACGTAGAAAGGCTCAAAATAAAAAACAAATGGTTTCTTATATTTTCAGCAAAAAGTGACGACAAATATGTGCTAAAAGCGCAAATTCAGGAATCAAAACTTAGAGATTTCATTGCAGCACTTAAATCTACAGCAAAAAACATATAACAATGTGCTCGTTTGGCAATTCAGCAAGTAGCCTGGATAAAGCTTGCGCCATCCAGGATAAATTTCTCAAACATTAATACTGGAATCCAATTCGTCTTTCAATGATTAACTGCCTATTAATGAAGGTTTCGGAGAGTTTATTATGCCCGATAAGATGAAATGGATTCTGGAAAATATCAAGACATTGTCGTCCCAAGAAAAAGCGACGCTCGCGCATTGCCTGATTTCAAGTTTGGATGATGCCAACGAGGAGCATGTCGATGAGGCTTGGATTCAAATCGCAGAACGCCGGTTCGCGCAACTTGAATCCGGTGCGGTGGAACCGGTTAGCTGGGAAGAAATCAAGTTGAAATTGAAACGCGAGTTGTGACAAACGTTTACTTTCATCCTGAAGTTGCGCGCGATATACGTGAATCGGTCGTCTGGTATGAATCGCAGGCAAAAGGGTTAGGCGGTGATTTCATCAATGAGCTTGAAAGCGCTTATGCTGCCATCGCCGAGCTTCCCGGTGTATGGCCTCAGTTCGGAAATGGATTCCGGCGTTATATCCTTACCCGCTTCCCATTTGCGGTAATTTACAGGCAATCAAAAGAAAAAATCTATGTGGTTGCCGTGATGCATCAAAGCAGAAAACCCGGTTACTGGCTCAATCGAATTGCAGAATAAATCAAGCACGGTAGGTTGTGGGTTGCCGAAGAAAGCCCAACATCAAACTGCACAAGAGTGTTATGCAGCAGAATAATCCCAGCCGGGAAAAACCAGCACTGCTGGGTGGCACTTGAGGGCTTTTGCCAATATTTTGGTGCGTTCAATTCCCAAGTTGATTTTGTCATGTTCGATGGCGGAGAGGGTTGATTGCGGAATGCCGGTAAGGTCAGCCAATTCATTCTGATTTAATCCTTGGAGTTCGCGGATAATTTTTACCGACTCGCCGACTGTCACGTCGCATGTTTTTTTGGCCAATTGATATTCGTCCATTATTTTCTCCGGTAATCGTGCGGTTAAATTTGTTCAACGAGAACATAAACTTCATTGTTGTTGATTTGATAAATAACCCGATACTGCTGGTTTAACCTTGAAGAATGGTAGCCACTCCATTCTTTGGTATTTTTCGTTCCTTCCCCAATTTCAGTCAATCCCAGAGGACACATTTATACCATTCCGAGACGGTTCAATCCCCCAATAAGAATCAAATCTACGTCCATCGAGTCTGTGCATTTCCTTACGGCTCGGTGAGCCGATGTATCGTCAGCGCGGCTCGCTGCTCTATCAGTGCGATAATCTGCTCAACCAAGGGGTTTTCAGCGAATCCAAGTTCTTTTTGCGATTGAAGCTGGCGGGCAGTTTTCGGTAGGATCTGCGCCAGTTCCAGAATGCGCTTACGGGTTTGGGCCCGGCCCAATCCGGCGCTTTCGGCGAACTGGTCCCAATGATGGGCCTGCACCTCACTGAATTTGTATTTGCTGCCGATTTTCATCGCCATCTTGGGCGTGAGATTCTCGTATATCGCCGTCGACAGAGTGTCGTACAGCGGCGCCAGTACCGGAAACTCGCCGGTGTAGAGTAAGGAGAAATTCTTGGCATGTGCGTCATGATTGCCGATCAAGGCGTTGAACACCACGTAATCGAGCAGACGCAGCACCTGCGGTGCGCTAGGCCGGGTAGCATGGCGCAACAGGCTGAAGCACGCGGCAAGATCGGGGCCTCCTTCGTTTTGGTATTTCATCTCGGGCACCACGCCCAGTGCTTGACAGAAATCCTCCTGATGCAGGCGTGCTACTCGGCTTTGCGTATCGGTTTGCCGGTCATAACGCGCCACCAGCAGAAAGCGGCGGCTGGCGTCGGCGCGGATCTGCGCTTGAGCGGCTTCAGGATATGGGTACTGGGTTGCCCTCCTTGTGTCAGACCAATGCGCTGTCCGTCAAAAACAACCGGCAGCTTGTCCTGCACACCGGCCAATGATAGCCGCAAGTCATCCTTGCCTGCCATCATCGGGCAGCGGGGCAATTCATCAAGGATGGCGATCAGTTCATCATCGTTCAGCCACTGAACGCAGTCATCCCCGGGCGGTGCAGGAGGTGTTCCAGGCGGCAGAAACGTAATGGCTCCGGCACACTCTCCACCGATGTGATCGAGCAAGGCAAAGTCGTTCTGACCCGATACCTGGAACTGCTGTGCGATCAAGCGGCGCAGATGACCTTCGGGGAGCAGACCGGCAAAGAATGGGCGCGTGTGGATGTCATCGAATGCATCCAATTGCAAGGGGAGAGAGCAAGACAACGCGACAGCTCCCGGACGATTGAGCCAGTTTTCGCGGTAGCGGAAACTGAGCCGCCCCTCCTGCAGCGACAAGGTGCCGACGTGATCGGTGAACAGCCAGACCTCCAGTTCATGTGCCATCGCTGTCTATCTTCATCACCGCGGATTGTTGTTCCGGCAGGCCCGCAAGAACGATCTCACCGCCTAAGGCGTCGATAACCCGCAGAACCTGCTCAAGTCTCAACGTGGGCTTTCCCGCTTCGAGATCAACCATAAAACGCAGCCCGACACCGGCTGCCAAAGCCAGTTGAGATTGCGTCAGGCCAAGCTGCTTGCGTGCTGCACGCAGAGCGAGTCCGAGCGATTGAGTGCTGTGGATGCGGATCATGAATTTCGCATTGCCTATTTTTCCCGTTCGGGAAATTATGAAACAAAGCGCACATCTGAGCAAGTTAATTTTCCTGAACGGGAAAAATTATGCTTCAACTTATCTTACTCGAGAAAATATTCCCTATCGGGAATGTTTGCGCATCCATTGCGCAGAATGCGGTGGTTAGTTGTTTAGTCCCATCGCGCACCTTTGGTCCGTTTGCAAAACTAAGCACTTAGCGGCTCACCTGAAATTTTCGCATCGGCTGCGATCAGGTAAGCAAGCACGGTAGATACTCTCGCTTACTGCAAATGATTCTTGAGAAATCATTTGTTTCCATACGAAAAAACATATGGCCATCAAAAGACTCTTAACAACCGGACAAAGCGGTTTTCCTATACCGCCCGTGCATTCATGCTAATAAAAGCCCCGTAAAAGTAAGTTCATTATTTTCCTGCCTGAGGGAACCCTTTCCCTTTAGCCGTGCCAATACTTATAGAATAAGCCTTTCGAACCATGGCGGCAGTTCATTTCTCAGTATTCAAGATTTTTTAATCCAATTATCAGTTGACTCGATTCTGTAATATCCGCTTTTATATGATTGTGCTATTGGTCTTATCGAGTTTCCACGCGGTTGCGCAAGAAACTTCCGATTTGCCCGGTAAGTCGGCTATCGTCTCCTTATCGGCGCCGCAGCCGGTACAAGAATTACTCGATAAATATATTCAATTACCTACAGAGTCATTCGCCAGCGAGTTTGATGAAAACATTTTTGTGCATCGCTTACAAAAAGAAATCAAAGAAATCATGGCGACTGAAGGTTACTTCAATGCCATGATCTCCGTGACAAAACCGGCGCCAGAACAATCAATCGAGATCAAAATCGATCCTGGCGAATTGACCCGCGTAGGTTCGGTTAACCTTGAATTTGCGGGCGATATCGCCAATGGCGATGAAGATCACCACAAGCGCATCGAGCAGCTTCGCGCTGTGTGGCCGTTAAAGACCGGATTGCCCTTCCGCTCCGCCGATTGGGAACAGGCAAAATCCGCTTTGATTGATAGCATCACCCAACAAGCATTCGCCGCCGCCGTCATCACGGGCAGCCAGGCCAGCGTCGATCCGGGCGCAGCGCGCGCTGACCTTACCGTCACTATCGATTCCGGGCCGGTTTTCTATCTTGGAGAAACTCAAGTTTCCGGCCTGGAACGTTACGATGCATCACTGATCACGCGGCTTGCGCCTTTCAAGCCAGGCGATATTTATCAACGCGATTTGCTGCATCAGTATCAACTCGCATTGCAGAAAAAACCGCAATTCAGCACGGTTTCAGTCAGTATCGCGCCCGATATCGCCCAACACCGGTCGGTACCGGTTAAAGTCATGCTGACGGAAGCGCAGGCACAACGCTTTGCTTTCGGTGTGGGTTACAGTTCCAACAATGGCGCACGCGGTGAAGTCAATTACCATCATCATAATTTACTGGACCGTGCCTGGAATCTCACCAGTTTGCTGCGTCTCGAGCAAAAACGGCAAACGTTTCTCGCGGGAATCGACACCCTGCCCGATCAAAACCAGATCAATTATTCGCTCGGCGCCAGCCTGCAGATGACCGATATTCAAGGCCTGCAAACCGTCGGCCAGAAAGTCGGTATTTCACGCAATTACCAGACACCAACCATGTTCATGCAATTCGGCTTGAATTGGCAGCGTGAACATAAAAAACCCGACGGTGCGATCAATCAGATCAACGAAGCGCTGGTGCTGGATTGGCGCTGGCGGCGGCAGATTGTCGACGATCCGGTCAATATCCGGCGCGGCCACAGCACCGAAGTGCGCATCGGCGGCGGCAGTCAGCAATTGCTGTCGGATCAGGATTTTATCCGCACTTATGCCCGGCATCAGAGCTGGTGGCCGGTGGGATCGCGCGACGTTTTCTTCCTGCGCGCGGAAGCCGGTTATACCCTGGCATCGTCACGTTTCGGCATTCCGCAGGAATACTTGTTTCGCGCCGGTGGTATTCAATCGCTGCGCGGTTACGATTTCAAAGGCATCGGTGTCCACGAAGGCAATGCCATCGTCGGCGGCCGGGTGATGGCGACCGGGACCGCCGAGTATACCCATTGGCTGACCCAACAATGGGGCGCGGCGGCGTTTGCCGACATTGGCAGCGCGGCCGACCGCTGGCAAGACATGCAGATGTTTCTCGCCTACGGCGCCGGTGTCCGCTGGCGCAGCCCAGCGGGACCGCTCGCGCTCGATCTGGCGCGGGGTCACGAAACCGGTTCGCTACGCGTGCATTTCTCAATGGCCGTCGCTTTCTGACCGGCTGAGGATCGTTTATGTCCGAGCAACACACCGTAAACCCGTCTTCCTCGAAAACCGCCCGGCGTTATCGCACGTTGGTTGGCAGTTTGTTGCTTTGGCTGGTGTTAACGGTAATTGCCGGTTATTGGTTGTTGTATAGCTCATCCGGATTGCAATCGACAGCCGCCGCTGTTAACCGTTGGAGCGGCGGCACGGTTCAGTTGACCGGTGTTTATGGCACACTGCAAGACCTGCACATTGAACATATTCATTTCAGCAACTATGAACTGGCACTGACGCTAAGAAATCTCCACATGCACTGGAATCCCGGGCAATTGTTGCAGCGGCGGATCAGTGTCAACCGGCTGGCGTTGGAGTCGATTTGGATCAATCAGCATACGACTGAGACCACGCCCGCAGCTCCGCAACCGCCGGACAGTTTGCTGCTACCGTTCGGATTATCGATTGCGGAATTGACTGCCGGTTCAATTCATCTGAATGCGGCAACCCAGGAGAATGCTGCGCCGGTCATATCCAATTTAGTACTGGCATTGGACAGCGACGGCAAGCATCACCGGCTCACGCAGCTGAATTTCACAACACCTTGGGCGACTGTCGAATCGCAGGCGGAGCTCGCGGGCAACGCGCCGTATGCCTTATCCGCCCGTATCGGCATCACCGCTGACGGTTCATGGGGCGGCATCGACACAACCGTTACCGGGAATCTGGAACAGCTCACGATTCAATCCGCCAGCAAGCCGCCTGCCGCCAATATGACACTGCAAGCACAAGTGCAGCCGTTTGCCGCGAATCCGCTAACGCAGTTAGACGCTATGCTGGAACAGTGGAATCCGGCCGATTTTCTGGCCAATGCGCCGCAAGCAAAACTGTCTCTGTCGTCACAGTTGATGCAAAACAAGGCCGGACAATTGGCCGGTCACATCAACATCGAAAATCATGCGCCCGCGCCGTTCGATCAAAACGGTATTCCGCTGTCCGCCATTGATACTCGCGTGCAATTTTCCCCGCAATCGCTGACGCTACCGGATGTGCATGCGCAATCCGGAAAGGATGGGGTTGTACGCGGAGCATTGGCTTGGGACTGGAGCAAGCACATCCTCACCGCGGACTTAGCGGTCGAGCGGCTCGATCCGCAACAGCTCGACAGCCGCCTGCAAACCGCCGCAGTTTCCGGCAAGATCGAGCTCAGCGGCGGTACGGAAAAGCAATCTGCCCGCATCGATCTGCGCGACCGGTCGTTGCGTTTGACTGCCAACATTGCCCGCACACCGGAACAACTCGTGCTCGAGCAGTTCATTGTGCAACGCAACCGGTCGCGATTGGCCGGTCAAGGCAAATTGCAGTTGACGGGGGATCAGTCGTTTGAATTGTCGGGCGAGTTGATTGATTTCAACAGCGCGGATTTTATTCAAGCGGTCGACTCCAGCCTGAACGCCACCTTGCAGTTATCCGGCCAACGATTACCGGCGGTTACCGGTACTTTGAAATACGCTATGCAAAAAAGCCGCCTGGCGAAATCACCGGTCAGCGGCTCGGGAGAGATCGCATTCACCGGCGCGGGGCGCTTCAGCGGCAAGGCTGAATTGCTGGCGGGCTCAAACCGGCTGCTTGCGCAGGGCCGCCTGGACGGTGAACGGCACGACGTTCAATTGACGGTCAATGCCCCCGCATTGGCACAGCTGGGTTTGGGCGTGTCGGGCGATTTGCAGACGCAGCTTAGTTTCCGCGGCACTCTAAAAACACCGGATCTCGACTGGAAATTGACCAGCAAACATCTCGAATTACCCGGTAAACAACAATTCTCGGGCCTATCCGCCAGCGCGCGGTGGCAGCAAGATGACACCATTGCGCTGAACGTGGCAGCCGATACCTATCGCGCGCATGAGCAAGCAACGATCAGGCAGTTGATCGGCACCCTCGACGGTAAAACCGGGCACCACCACCTCATAGTCAATGCCGCTATCAACCGGGATAGCGGGGTACGATTGGCGGCAAACGGCGGTTTGAGCAAGGCAAAACCGGGGCAGCCGCCGCGCTGGCAAGGCCAACTGACCGGATTGTCTGCTACCGGTGACATGCCGTTTCGCCTGCTGGCACCGGCCACACTCGCGGCCAGCACAACATCGTTTTTGTTACATGATGCCGGGTTTTCGCTTTCCGGCGGATCGGTCCGCATCGAGCAATTGCACTGGACTCCGGACAGTTTGAAAACCAGCGGTGATTTCACCGGCATTGGGCTGCTGCCCGGCGCACCGGTGCGCGCAAAAGAAGCTCCGTTACAATTGGGCGGCCGCTGGTATCTCGATAACGCCACGCAGCTGAGCGGCGAATTGCACATCCAGCGCGAACGCGGCGACTGGTATTTGCCCGGAGACATACCGCAGCCATTGGGATTGCAACAATTACTGCTGCAAGCAACCGCACGGCAGGGAAAACTATCCGGACAATTCACGCTGAATAGCGAAACACTGGGCAGCGTTCGAGCGGAAGCGGCGATGCCGCTGCAACCCACGAAAGCACTGTGGCCCATGGTCAAGGAATCGCCGTTGCAGGGGAATATCCAAGCCAGCATCGCCAGCTTGAAGTGGCTCAATGCGTTCGGTGACAATCTCCACGCCGATGGCGAATTGCACATTCAAGCTGGAGTCCGGGGTACGCTGCAGCAACCCGATATCAGCGGCACGGTGTCCGGCGCAAATTTACGCCTGGCCTTACTGGAACAGGGCATTCGCCTGCAGCAAGGCACCCTGACTGCGCATTTTCAGCAAGCGGATCTGCACATCGACCGGCTGCACTTCGCCAGTCCTCATGGGCCGCCACCGGATAATCGCTTGTTCGGCAATCTGGCGCTGCAAGATACGGCGGGCTCCCTGACTGTCAGCGGCAAGGCCGGATTAACCGGCGGCCCAAGCCACCTCGATTTCTCCATCGAGAAACTGCCGCTGGCGCATAAAACCGATTACTGGATTGTCTCTTCCGGCAGCGGCACCGTCCGTTTACAGCAAAACCGCCTCAGCGTTGCCGGCGATTTACGGGCCGACGCCGGTTTGATCATGCAGCCGCCGGAAGATCGCCCGTCTTTGCCGGACGATGTCGTTCTGGTCAATACCTCAGCACCGCAACGTGCGCAGAAACTGGCGCTGGATCTTGCGATGAACTTTAATCTGGGGGAAAAATTCCATATCCGCGCCGCGGGTCTGGAAGGCCGCCTGGCTGGCCAGCTGCAAGTCCGCAACGACAACAATCAGCAACTCAAGCTCACCGGTGTGATCGCTGCGCAGGACACTGCATTCAAAGCATACGGGCAGAATTTGACGGTCAAACGCGGCATCGTCAGTTTCCAGGGGCCGCTCGATGATCCCAATCTGAGCGTACTAGCGGTGCGGGAGGGGCTGGCAGTCGAGGCCGGTGTCGAAATCGACGGATCGGTACGCCACCCGCGGGTAAGATTGGTATCGACACCGGAGGTACCCGATCTCGAAAAACTGTCCTGGATCGTACTGGGTAGAAAACCCGACGCCAGCGGCCTCGATACCTCGGTACTGCTGTCAGCCGCCGGATCGATACTCGGCGGTCAATCCGGCAGCGGTATTACCGATCGAATCACCCAAGCGCTCGGTGTGGACGAGATCACTTTCAAGCAAGCAAGCATCGGCAGTTCATTGACCGGGCAGATCGGCGTGATTGGCAAGCGCATTTCATCGCGCGCTTATTTGACTTATGAGCGGGGCCTAACAGCAACCACGGTTGGTATCGCTAAGCTGAATTACAGTCTGACACCGAGAATTACCATCGTCACGCAAGCCGGTGAGGATAGTGCGGTCGATCTGTTTTATTCCATGCAATTTGATTGAATCGTAACGAAAACTCAGCAGAGCAATGGGCGATTCACACGGATTAACACTAACGCAAACTGATAATCGGCCAGTTGTTTCTCTCGGCGTGGCTTTTCAGTGTCGGATCGGGATCAACCGCGACCGGGTGCGTGACTTTGCTGAGCAACGGCAGGTCGTTCAGCGAATCGCTGTAAAACCAGCTGCGCAGGAACGACAGCCACGTCAGATTGTGCGCATCCAGCCATTTCTCCAGCCGTTCGACTTTTCCTTCGCGGAATGACGGTGTGCCGGAAACCCGGCCGGTAAATTCACCGTTCTTTTCTTCCGGCTCGGTTGCAATCAAGTACTCGATACCGAGCGCCTGGGCAATTGGCGCGGTGACGAAACTGTTGGTGGCGGTGATAATGATGCACAAATCGTTATCCAGCATATGCTGTTCGATCAATTTCCGCGTGCCGGGCGCGATTATCGGGGTAATCCTTTGGGTCATGAATTCCTTACGCCAGGCTTCCAGTTGCGCTCGCGGATGACGCGCCAGCGGCTTAAGCTGAAAATCGAGAAATTCGTGAATATCCAGCGTCCCGGCTTTGTATTGCTCGTAAAATTCGATATTTTTCGCTTCGTGCAACTCACGATCCAGCGCGTTCTTTTCTATCAAAAACTGCGCCCACTGAAAATCACTGTCGCCTGCAATCAGCGTGTTATCCAAATCAAATAATGCTAAATTCATGAAGCCACCTGTAATAATTCTCGTAACAAAGGAATGGTAATAGGACGCTGATGCACCAGCGAATAGCGGTCCAAAGCATCCAGCGTCATCATCAGCGACGGTAAATCGCGCCGCCCGTGCCGCAACAAATAAAGACAAATTTCCTGCGAAATCTCAAAGCCGCGATCCGCAGCATGCGTTTTCATGGCTTGGATTTTCTCCGCTTCGGTCAGTTCATGCACCTGAAAAACCAACCCCCAGCCCAAACGCGTCACCAGATCCTGGCGCAAATTCAGATACATCGGCGCAACTGTGCCGCTCAGCAGCAATAAGGCATGGCCTTCGTCGCGCAACTGGTTATACAGATTGAACAATCCGATCTGAGCCGCTGCATTCAGGTCATCGATATCGTCGATGGCGATGCAATCTACATCACCTTCAACCGGAAATTCACTCTGCTTTTTGGCGCTGCAATATACCGCTTTTAGGTTTCTTTGTGTATACGCAGCAACAATCGCTTGCAGCACATGACTTTTGCCGCACCCCGGCTTACCCCACACATAAACAAAACGTTCCTGTTCCCGGCCGGACAAAATGCCGGTCAGCATGTGCAGCAATTCGGCATTTTTTCCCGGTTGAAAATTTTCCAGCGCGGGGGACGGCGGCGGCAAAATATCGAGCAGCAATTGTTGCATCATCATGACTCAGGGATGCCGCCAGACTCTAAACCGGCAGGGTTATGAATTATAGAAATTACTGATCAGATAATGCTGATGCAGGTGCCGCAGCCATACCAGCAATACGGCGCTCACCGGCAGCGCCAGCAGGATGCCGAAAAAACCGAATAATTGACCGAACGCCATCAAGGCAAAAATCACCATGACCGGATGTAAGCCGATGCGGTCACCCACCAGCCAAGGGGTAAACAGCATGCCCTCCAGCAATTGACCAATACCAAACACGATCCATACCGGTATCAATCCGCTCCAATCTTGAAACTGCATCACAGCGGCCAGTGTTGCGAGCGTCAGGCCGACGATCATGCCGAGATACGGGACGAAAACCAGAATGCCCGCAACCAAGCCGATCGGTAATGCAAATTCCAATCCCGCCAGCCAGAGGCCGGTAATGTAACAAATGCTCATCAGTACGATGACGGACAATTGCCCGCGCAGGAATTCCGCGAGAATCTGGTCAGTTTCCCGGGCCAATAGGGAAATCTGCTTGTGCCAGTAGCGCGGGATCATTTCATCGATCAGCTTGATCAACATGTCCCAATCGCGCAGCAGATAAAACAACACCACCGGCACCAGCAGCATATTGACCAGAAACTCGACAATCGCCATGCCGCCGCTGGTCAACGAAGGCAGCACTTTTGCCGCCACTCCACCCGCGCTCTGCCAGTGTTCCGATATCGCTTGCTTCAGCACATTCATGTCCGGTTGCAGGCTGATGTTAAACCGGGCTTCCAGCCACGGAATCACCTTGGTCCGCAGCACTTCGAGATAAACCGGCATTTTGTCCAGCATCCGCCGGGCTTCTTCTTCAAACAGCGGCACCATGATCAAAATCAGCGCCGCGAACATGCCGAGTAATAAGAACATCACCAATATCGTGCCTGCGGTACGCGAGATATTTCTGCCCGCCATGCGTGTCACCATCGGATTACAGATATAAGCAATGACTGCGGCCAGCAAGAAGGGTGTCAGAATCGGACTGAGCAGGTACAGCACCCCGCCCGACACACAAGCCAGCGCCAGCCACCAGAAATAATGCAGTTCGTTGGAGTGTTCGGTATTCATGCGGATTCTAGCTTTGACCGGCCTTCGCTTTTAACGCATGGCTGGCCAGGTTCTTGCCAAGCTCCCAAATGGAACCCGGCACTTGATGCGTATCGGCGATCGTCTTGGAAAATGCACTGATAATGCGGTCGCAATCTTTTTGTGTCAGGATCAGCGGCGGTAACAGTTTGACCACATTCATGCCATGCCCCGCCACCTGCGTCAGGATTCGGTGTTCTTTGAACAACGGGATCGTGATCATCTGGCAGAACAACCCTTTGTTGGCCGCTTCCAGCATCATCCAGGCGGCTTTTAACGAGAAACTGTCGGGCGATTTGAATTCCACCGCGATCATCGATCCTTTGCCGCGCGCTCCCTTCAGGAATTCAAACTGACCGGTTAAGGCATTCAACCGTGCGATCAAATCCGCACCGACCTTGGCGCTGTTCTCGACCAGTTTTTCGCTTTTGATCACTTCTAGACTGGCCAGCCCCGCCGCCATCGCCATATTGTTCTTGGAGAACGTGGAGCCATGCACCACCGCGCGGTCCATGCGGTTAAACACGCTGTCCATAATCGGTTGCGTCATTGCCACCGCGCCAACCGGAACAAACCCGCCGGACAGTGCCTTGGCCATGCAAATCATGTCGGGCTTCACGCCCCAATGCTCAACTGCCCAGAATTTACCAGTACGCCCCAGTCCGGTCTGAATTTCATCCGCGACAAACAAGGTGCCATATTTCTTGCACATGCGTTCGACTTCGGGCAGGTAATTATCGTCCGGGATATTCACGCCTTTGCCTTGGATCGGCTCGACCACGAACGCCGCCACGTTGCGGCTGCTGAGCGCCTGTTCCAATGCGGCCAGATCGTTGAATGGCACCGAGCCGCAATCTTGCAGCAACGGCCCGAAGCCATCCTTGAAAATCTGTTCACCGTTCAGTGATAACGCGCCCATCGTCAGGCCATGATAAGCATGATCGCAGCAAATAATGCGATTGCGTTTGGTAAAGTAACGTGCGAACTTGATCGCCGCTTCGACCGCCTCGGTGCCGGAATTGCAAAAGAACGCGCGTTCCAGATTATCCGGTGTCGTGGTCAAGATCTCCTTGGCCAGCAGGCCGCTCAGAATCGACACATCCATCTGCACCAAATCGGGCATTTCGAGCGACAACACTTCTTTTAATGCATTGACGATGACCGGATGGTTGCGGCCGAACGCATACACCCCGAAACCGCTCAACAAATCGAGATATTCGTTCCCTTGCTCGTCGTACAAATACTGCCCGATCGCGCGCTCATAATTACGGTCATAGCCGATTGTCTTCAGTACCCTGACCATTTGCGCATTCAGGTAATGATCGTGCAAATCAAATTTGTCGGTGCGATGTTGCGATAACAAATCAGCGATACTGAAAGACATGAACTACCCCGGTGTTGGAAAACCAGCCAGCAACGCTGGAAAAATGATTAATTGACTCCACCCAGAAAAACTACTGCAAAACCGTATTACGACAACAAAAATTAGCGCAGATCATACCATTCTTGCACATATTTTTGCTGTTAAAAACATGGAGTGATTTGAATGTAGGGAAAATCCCAAGACATAGCCGATGGATTTGGATGTAAGCGATGTAATCCTTCGGGAAACAACCTATTTGAAGGAAATTTCATTCTTCCGAAAAGCCGCAATAGGCCCAAATGACAAGGATATATCAGTATCCTACTTGAAGTGCTAATGAATAGTTTCTTAAGCCAAGCATTCCCAAATTTAAGAATGATTGGGTGGCATGTCTGTAGATTTCTTACATTGAGAACACGGTACGATTTGATACCGGATTTGAACTTTACCGCAGCTGAGCGGCACAGCATAAAAAAATAGAGCATTTCTTGATGCAAATGCTCTATTTCAAATTAACGATTACTGCTTACGAAAACGATTCCAATGTAACCAGCACAAACAGAATAAATATAACTGCAAAATAAGCATTTCCTAATCGTTCCAAGATTCTCTCCTCATTGATAGTTAGTTAAAAACATATGATGAGATTATCAGAAATCACAAAAGTTCACAAATTATTCACAAAAAAATTACAAAAAATTCACGAAACCGATCTTGAATGCTGAAACTGCTTGTTTTCGATTCCCTAAAATAGAGAATAAATCATTGATTAGGAGTCTCTTACTCTGAGATTCTTAAAACGATTACTTAAACAAATCGCTATCGACAAATTCCGCTTTGACCAGCGACCAGAAATCATCGGCGAGGCCATCTTCGATGTACGCATACGGCAGCCAGCCATAGCCGCCATCACCCCAGTCCGTCCCCCAGGAATTACGAATCAACAATGCGCCCTTCGTGGAGCCGATTTTTTTCTGGTCGTCATACCCGACTGCAAGTACCGCGTGCCCGCCATCCAAGGTATCGCCGCCGGTGGGATAAGGAATTTCCCCTTTGCCATCGCCGGATCGCGGCATGGAACTGTAAACCGAGAAACCGAACATGGCGGGAAGTTGCCCGGCGAGACTGGTTTTTACGTTTTTCAACACGGTGGCTGTGGGTGTATTGGGTGGATCAAGCCGGTAATAGTTGATCGCTTGATAGCTCTGCGCGTATGAAAAGCAGAAATTAGAAGGATCATCGTTGAACTTGGCGACGTCGTAAGGCCAATATTTCTCCGGCGGAACACCGAACAGCACCAGCGCTTTCATGGTGTCTCTCAGATATGCGCCATCGTCGCCGGTGAACCCCAGCAGTTGCCGGGTGACTTTGTATAAAAACAGCCGCGATGCGTCGACGTGTTTTCCAAAAGCGCGGCGTTCAAAGTATTCCACCATGCCGACACCCGCATGGGCTGTACAGGAACCGAGCTGCCCCTGGTCTTCGATCGGCGAACAGTATTTGCGCAGATCGACCGAAGCCGGTAAAGTCTTCGCGGCTTTTTTCAATGCTGATGATTTTGCCAGAACTTTTGCAACCGCCGATGTCGATTGCGTGTGATCCCGCATATCGGGCAGGTCTCTATGCCAGCCCAGTCCACGACCGTGAATTGTTTTCATATTCCACCTCCAATTAAAGTACGCTGATCAATCTACCCTTGCCATACTGTTTACTGACAGAACTTCTTTTACTTCAACTGCTTCTTGAGTATAAGTCAAACCGGTGCAATAGCAAAATATAGAGTCAATCCAAACAATCCCCAGGAACACCATCGCCGGACGGAGATTTTTATCTGCGCGCACCATGCGCATCGCTCATTTGCGGTAAAATCCAGTTTTGCCGGTAGCATTCATTTTAACCGCATGGGAATCCAAGTTGACTTCATCCAAATCTGATCATCCGAACACAACGCCATTATCCTATCGGGATGCCGGGGTCGACATCGACGCGGGCGACCGGCTGGTTGAAAATATCAAGCCGTTGGCCAAGCGCACCCTGCGGCCCGAGGTACTCACCGGCATTGGCGGTTTTGGCGCATTATTTGAGATTTCCAAGAAATACCAAAACCCGGTGCTGGTTTCCGGTACCGATGGCGTGGGCACCAAGCTGAAGCTGGCATTCCAGCTTAACCGCCACGACACCATCGGTATTGATCTGGTGGCGATGAGTGTCAACGATATTCTGGTGCAAGGCGCAGAGCCGCTGTTTTTCCTGGATTATTTCGCCTGCGGAAAATTGCAGGTGGAAACGGCGACGGCAGTGATCAGCGGTATCGCCCGCGGTTGCGAACTGGCCGGTTGCGCGTTAATCGGCGGCGAGACGGCGGAAATGCCGGGCATGTACCCGCACGATGAATACGATTTGGCCGGATTCGCCGTGGGTGCGGTGGAAAAAGAGCGGATTATCAGCGGTGCGGCGATACAAGCGGGCGATATCGTGTTGGGTGTTGCCTCCAGCGGCGCGCATTCCAACGGTTATTCGCTGATCCGCAAGATCATCGAACATAGTCACGCCGACTTGTCCGGAGATTTTCACGGCCAGCCCCTCGCCGATGTCATCATGGCGCCAACACGCATTTACGTCAAACCGTTGCTGGCGCTAATCAATCAACTGCCGGTCAAGGGGCTGGCGCATATCACCGGCGGCGGCTTGGTGGAAAATGTGCCGCGTATTTTACCCGATCAGCTTATGGCGGTTTTACAGCGCGATGCCTGGGAAATACCGCCATTGTTCCGTTGGTTGCAACAACAAGGCAATGTCGCCGATCACGAAATGGCGCGCGTATTCAATTGCGGTATCGGCATGGTGATCGTTGTCGCACCCGAGCATGCCGAGACCGCGCTGAGCAGTTTACATGCGGCGGGAGAAACCGCATGGCGGATTGGGGGAATCAAGCCGCGTACGGCTAATCAGCCAGCCACCGTACTCGTGTAAACCCTTATTCCGGCAACAGCATCCTATGAAATCACTGGTTATTCTGATTTCCGGCCGCGGCAGTAATATGCAGGCGTTGCTGGAGGCGAAATTGCAGGTGGATCGCATTACGGTGATCAGTAATAATCCCCATGCGAGCGGGCTGGAAATTGCGCGGCAACTGGGTGTTGAAACTTTGATTCTGGATCACCGCGATTTTCCGGACCGCCAGACATTCGATGCGGCATTGGCGGAAAAAATTGACACCTGTCAGCCAAAACTGATTGCACTGGCCGGCTTCATGCGTATACTTAGCGATCGCTTTGTACAACGTTACCAAGGCCGGTTAATGAATATTCACCCTTCCTTACTCCCTGCTTTTCCAGGATTGGGCACACATGCGCGGGCGCTGCAAGAAGGCATCAGGATTCATGGCTGCACGGTACATTTTGTCACATTGCAGCTTGATCACGGTCCGATTGTGATTCAAGCGGCTGTCCCGGTATTACCGGGAGATAGCGAAGAAACCCTGGCTGCCCGGGTTTTACAGCAAGAGCACCGCATTTATCCGCAGGCTGTCCGCTGGTTTATGGAAGACCGGATCCGCCTGAATGGAAATCGAGCTGAAGTGACTGACGCCAACGTTAGTGAGGTTGCACTTTTCTCACCAGGATTGCCGGAATGAAATGTGCAGCATTGCTTTTTCTGCTGGGACTGCTCAGTTTCCCGGTCATGGCGACGGATATGCCGTCACGCATCGAAATTAAATATGCGGTGACGACGGATATCGGCGAAGGGGAAATCGATGAAGTGATGGAAATCAAGCACGTCGACGGCAAGGCGCATTATTCGATCAACAGCGAAGCGCAAGCCACCGGTATGTACAAACTCATCGAACCGAATAGCATCATGCGCCATAGCGAAGGCATCATCACCAAACATGGTTTACGGCCCATGCGCGCTTATGAAAAACGCGGTAAAAAACAACCCAGCGTCGCAGAATTTGACTGGCATAACCATATCATCACACTGAATCACCAAGGTCATCATGCCAGGGAAAAGTTGCCGGATGGTACGCTGGATCGTCTCAGCTTATCGTACAACTTTGTGTTTACCGAGCTGCCGAAACACCATGTTGACCGGTACGTTACCAATGGCCATAACCTGCGGTTAACACGCTATACCATCGCGAAAGAAACCCTCAACACACCGATCGGGAAAATGGAAACAATAGTATTAACCCGGCAGGAAGAAAAGCACTCCAAGCTTAAAAGGAAAATATGGCTCGCGCTGAACAATCACATGCTACCCGTACGTATTGTCTCGGTTGAGGATAATGGCCGGGAAATCGACAAAATAGTGACCGAAGTTAATATCAGCTATAAACCGGATCATTAATTCATTTGCTTCGCTGATAGCTCACACACTGGAAATCAATGCATTTAACACCTCCCCAATTGGACGCGGCCATCGTCGCCATGCGTACCGTACTGCCGCTGGAATATCCTGCCGATGCCATCATGCGCCGCTTTTTCCGGGAAAACCCCATGCTTGGCGGACAAGACCGGGCATTCATCGCGGAAACCGTTTTTGGCATTTTACGCCACCGCTTTTTTCTTGAAAGCCTGGCAAACGGCATAACACCACGCGCTTTGGTGCTCGCTTATCTGGCTAAATTTCAAGGCATGAACTTGCGTGAATTGTCACCGTTGATCAGCGAAACGGAAAGCAAATGGCTGGCGGAAATCAAAGGCAGCAAACCGGATACGCTACCGTTGCCAATCCAGGCGGAATTTCCTGCGTGGGTGGTGGAAAAATTGCAACACGGCATGCCGGATAGCGATATTCTTGATTTGGGGCTTTCCTTGCAACAACCGGCACCGCTGGATCTGCGGGTGAATACTATTCTCGCCAAACGCGCTGAAGTGCTTGAAACATTGGCGCAGGAAGGCATCGAAGCGCAGGCAACGCCTTATTCCCCCTGCGGCATTCGTCTCACCGGGAAGCCTGCGATCAATCGCCACGCGCTTTTCTTATCGGGAAAAATAGAAGTACAGGATGAAGGCAGCCAGTTACTCGGCTACTTACTGGCGCCAAAGCGCGGCGAGATGGTTGTCGATTTCTGCGCGGGTGCTGGCGGGAAGTCGCTGCTATTGGGCGCTTTGATGAATTCAAAAGGACGTCTTTATGCGTTTGACGTTTCGGAAAAAAGATTGAGTAATCTGAAACCCCGCTTCAAGCGCTCCGGTTTGTCGAACTTGCATACGCAGCGCATTGCGGATGAGAATGACAGCAAGATCAAAAGATTGTCGGGAAAAATAGATCGCGTATTGGTCGACGCGCCATGCAGCGGTCTCGGCACCTTACGGCGCAACCCGGATCTAAAGTGGCGCCAATCTGCGCAGAGCATTGAAGAATTGAAGGCAAAACAAGCGGCTATTCTGTCCGCCGCTGCCGGTTTGCTTAAACCCGGCGGGCGGTTAGTCTATGCGACATGCAGTTTCCTGCCGGAAGAAAACCAAGCCGTTATCGGTGATTTTCTTGCCAAACATCCGCAATTTACTTTATTGAATTGTGCAGAATTGCTATCGCAACAGAAAATACCGCTCAACACCGGGGAATTCTTACAATTATCCCCTCGGTTGCATCAAACCGATGGCTTTTTTGCAGCCGCTTTAGTTCGTGCAGAAATAGCAGAAACGGATAGTAAACCTGAGCCCGTCAGTGAAACCGAGACGGTCTGATTGTTAGTTAGTTCTGCTGCTGAGCTAAAGTTATTTTTTCCTTCAGCAGTTCTATCAATGCAGCAAAACCATCCCGTTGCAAAACGGCACGATATTCTCCGCGTTTTATGGCAAGATCGCTTACGCCGTCAAACAGGATATTGGCAATCCGCCAGTGTCCTTCCATCTGATGTAACACATAGTCAAAATTTACCGTACCACCGTCGGATTTTGTCAGTTGGCTGCGCACCAGGGTTTGATCACGCGGTAAGGTGCGTTGTTCGATGATCTTAAACTGCTCTCCCTCATATTGGGTAAACCGGCTGGCGTAAGTGGCAATACTCAATTGGCGGAAAGTGCTACCAATCAAGTCTTGCTGCGTTTTGTCCAACTGCGACCAGTAAGTTGCACCGAGTATGGTCTTGATGATCAGATCGATGTCATGCGACTGATCAATGACCGGTTCGAGAAATTTATAACGCCCTTCATACCCCAGTTTCTCACCTTCACGCATGACTTGGAGCAGCGAAGATTGCAATTGACCTATAACTTGTTCCGGGTTGTCCGAACCAGCGCCGGATGCGCTCAATACCGGAGCGATAGATAATAGCAATGCCAGCATCAGGCATCCTGCCAGCAACAACTTAATAGTTTGTTTTACTTTCATAATGACGATCTTTCCAGCGAGCACGCTCCCCGCGCCAGTAGCGCAATGCCGATGTCCAGGTCATGGCAAGATACAATGTGCCGATTGCGGGCAATGCCAGCCCCCAGAGCGGAGAACGATGATAATAAGTTAAAGTTGGCGCATAGGTAAAAAGCATAGCCATCCATGCCAATGCGCTCACCGTATAGGCTTCTACAGATGACAGCAAAAATGCAAACGGCGCAGCCCAAAACATTGAAGTCATTAACACGGTGCAGACGATGAGCAAATTCAGCGAGTATTTTAATTGCGTGAAAGCAGTACGAGCGACCATTTCCCAAATCGGCTGCAATGCATGATAACCCCGATGACTCCGTGCCGCATGACTGAGTCCGATATAAGTATGCAAACCAGCCCGTTTGATATGAGCAGCTAAAGTGCAATCATCGATCAGCGCATTGTGCAGATTGGCAAACGCCCCAATAGAACGCAATGCTTGTGTTTCCACCAGAATACATCCACCCGCTGCCGCTGCAATGCGGGATTGCGGTTTATTCGCCAAACCGAAAGGATACAGCAGTTTAAAGAAAAATATAAAGGCTGGCATCAGTAAGCGTTCGATGAAGTTCATCATCGGCGGCTCAGCCATCAACGATACCAAAGCCAGATTCTCAGCGCGCGCTTTGCGCAGTAACTCACCGGCAATTCCTTGAGCCAGTTCGATATCCGCATCCAATAGCAGGGTGTAAGGGGTTTTAACTTCCCGCAACCCTTGCTCCAGCGCCCATAATTTACCGCTCCACCCCGCAGGCGGCGCGGTACCGGACAATACCCGCGCACCACTGCGCCTTGCTTGTTCAGCGGTATCGTCGCTGGATTGATCATCGATCACAATGATGCGCACATTGATACCCTGTGCTCTGACACCATTGAGTGTATGCCCGATATAAGGGCCTTCGTTGCGCGCCGGAATCAGTACGGTGATATCACCCAGATCTTCACCGGATTGGAATAACGCTGGCGCTTCTATCTTCTCGCGCGTGCTCCAGGGGCGCCACGGAAGCAATGCCAGGGCCACCCAGCATATAGCACCGAAAACAGATGCGTATAGTACTAAGTCCACCATTATTCTAGATAGATTCTAAAAATAAAAACCAAACTCAGTACTTGCATCTGTTATTTGTCTATCAGTGTGACCGCTATGTCTGAAAGCTTCTTGGATGCTTTGCTTTCTTCAGTTGCCCACTTTGGTGTAGGTTCAGCGACCATAGGACCGCTCGTCTTGGGTCCTCTCATCGCTGCCACCATCGCTTTCCATGGCCGTTGCAGAGTATCTTCCACCGCAGTCGCTTCATATCCGCAGTGAGCCATGCATTGTGCGCATTTTGGATTATTTGCCGTACCGTATTTTTCCCACGGCGTATCATCGAGAAGCTCTTTAAAAGTTTTTGCATAACCTTCATCTGACAGCAAATAGCACGGTTTTTGCCAACCGAATACATTACGTGTCGGATTTCCCCACGGCGTGCACTCATAATCCTGATTTCCGGCCAGATAATCCAGATACAGCGCGGAATGATTCAATCGCCATTTGCGCTTTAATTTTTTACCCAATTCAAAAATGCCGCGGAATAATACTTTGGTGTCCTGGCTTTTTATGAACACATCCTGCTGCGGGGCTTTCTCATAGCTAAAGCCCGGTGCGATTGTGGCGGCTTCAACACCCAGCTCCATGGCATAATCGAGAAACTCAGCGACATCCTCTGGTGTTTCGCCTTGGAACAACGTGCAGTTAACTGTCACTCTAAAGCCTCTCTCCAATGCCAGCTTGATCGCCTCAACCGCACGATCAAAAACGCCATCCTGGCAAACTGAGGCATCATGCCGCTCCTTCATACCATCCAAATGGATGGAGAAAGTCAGATAAGGTGACGGTGTATAGTCATCGATCCGTTTCTTTAACAACAGCGCATTCGTACATAGATAAACATATTTCTTTCGTTTAATAATGCCCGCAACAATCTGTGGCATTTCTTTATGAAGCAACGGTTCACCGCCCGGGATTGACACCATGGGCGCGCCACATTCATCGACTGCCTCCATGCACTCTTCATACGAAAGACGTTGATCGAGAACATCTTCCGGATGCGCAATCTTTCCGCACCCGGCGCATGCCAGATTACAGCGGAATAGAGGCTCCAGCATCAGCACCAGAGGATATTTTTTAACCCCTTTTAACTTCTGTTTAATTAGATAAGTGCCAACCGCAATCTGTTGACGTAAAGGAACTCCCATGAGCAAAACCTCCAAAAGTACTTCAAAAGCAAATTAATGACTAATGCTACTAAACAAAATTTAACAAAACCAATCGTGTATATAACGCAAATTTTATCTGAAAAATGCTGACATACATGCAAACAGTTTGCGCCATACAGCGAAACTCAACTTATGCTAAGGAATTTAAAACTAAAGTAGATATCACAACCAATGACTATGGATATTGCTCAGCATCTTTAGATCTATAATTACCTGAATAATCTCTGAAACCGGATTTGAAATTTAACTATAGAACATGGTTGTTCGTATAGCAAATATTTTTAAATCAACCGGAAAACTAAGAACTAGCGTCAATAATATTACAACGCTAAATAAATTTCCTGATTATTGAAAATTACTCAGCTGATAAAAATACACCAAGGATCATAGATCCCTGGTGTATAAAATCTCATGCTGTAATTTGCCGCTTAGAAATCAACACCCAATGCGCGTAACGTTCTTTTGGTGATTTTACCGGTTGGAATGTTATTTTGTTTCTGGAAGCTTTCGATAGCTGCCACTGTTTTAGCGCCACTGACACCATCTGCCGGACCAGGATTAAACCCTGCACTTGCCAGTGCTTGCTGTATTTTCCGCATAATTGCCGGAGTCACTTTCACCACATCATCACCATCATCCACTGATGGTGCGGCTGCGGCACTTGGCTGAGCTTCCTGAGTCGAGGCTGCTGATTCTATGCTCTGTATACTTTGCACTTCTTCAATTTTAGCTGCGGGCTCAGCTGCAGCTGGAGCAGGTGCTGCGGCCGGTGCTGCTGGAGCAGGTGCTGGCGCTGCTGCCGGAGCAGCCGGTGCTGCCGCCGCATCTTTGTTATCTTTAGGAATTGGTTTCTTTTCAAAAATTGGCTTACAGCCAAACAATAATCCCAATGATAACAAAAGAATAGTATAAGCCACTAACTTACTGATCTTACTAGATTTCATTGCTACCCTCCATAGTGAAAATGTATATGTGAAACGTCATTAAATTTGCATTAAAACATACTTCAATGACAAACTTGTTTAACTTCAGCGCCTTATTTAATTAGTCCTTAAAGTTACCACAACATGTTTTTTATTTATTGTTACGCGGACTAACTTATCATGTTGCGATGTGAACTATCACACTTTTCGGCTCATAACGCAATCCGAATAAACTAATTGCTGATGAGCTTAATTTTTTATGATGGACTGGAGACGGTTATCACTCCAATATTTAGCACTACTGATGCTTGCCGGAAGCTTGCTAAAAAGCCATTCATTGCTAGATCATCAAGGCAGGGAGAACAGAAGTTGACAATGTAAAAATACACTGGCAGATCGTTATCAGCACAACTGGATATTATTTTGCGCCAACCGAATCATTTCTCCAATTTATATTCTATCGTAGAGAGCGGAGTTAATATGACTGGCTTATCCTGCGCTTCCTTGTTAAACGATGGCAGCACTGTTTCAAAAAATGGCGTTATCGAGTTCGTGGAACCACTGGTGTGCACAAATCCCCGGTTACGCACGACTTTCTTCAATCTAAATGAGGACGCTGCAGAATTAAATTTAAAGATCAGCGTATTTGTAAAAGGAAAAATAAAACTGGTCGTGAATGATGAAAATGGATTTCTTCTAGCGCTTAAGTCGGTATAGAGTGAACTGGTGACAATCATCAGTTCTTCGCCATCAAAATAACCAGTCGCATCGATTGAATCTAAAGGTTGAGGCAAGACATCGATTTCAGGAATGCCGGAATACCCGATAGCCGTCGCTTTATCAATGCATACCGTGCGGTCGTTACTGACGAAGCGAGGAATGCCGCCAGTCAGCTTTAAACGGTATATTCCGTCCCCAGAATCCTCAATGACTTCAAATCTGCTCTGGACGGGCGTGCCGTTATTTGGCGCCGGATCTTCCGTATTGACGGCATTCAGACATTCAAATCCTTGGTACACGATGCTGATTGCGTATGCATTGCTATGGATAAAGCAAGAAAAAAATGCGAATACCAATCCTTGCAACATTTTCATGGCGGCACCTCCAGAAAAAGACCGTACAGGTCTCGTTACGTATCGGCAAACTCAGTATTCAGCAAGAATTCTTGTTTCTTTGCTAAGTTAATCAGTTGTTACAACATAGCATCGCGGAACTTAGAAATGTCAGTTTATTTCTTTAAATAATTTTGTAAACGTATCGCCCACATACTGAATCTGATCGCGAGTATGCGCCGCGTTCACGCTGCATCGTACCAGCGATTTACCTTCCGGCGCTGCGGGCGGCAAAATCAAATTCACATAAATATTATGCTCAAGCAGTCTTTGCCACAGCAACAGGGCTTGTTGCGGCGTGTCCACAACCGCTGCGATCACCGGACCAGGATCCGGGCCAAGCTCATAACCGGCTTCCTTGAGCGCTGAATAAAGCTGCGTGCAGTTATTCCACAATTGTTTCCGCAGATGACTTCCGTTACGCAATAATTCTAATGCCGCGCGGGTTGAAGCAATCGTTGCAGGGGATGGAGATGCGGTAAAGATATAGGGGTGGCTGATATAGCGCAATTGCTCGAGCTGCGGATGGTTGCTCACACAAAATCCGCCGATACTGCACAAACTTTTACTGAAGGTTCCGGTAATAAAATCAACTTCTTGCAATAATCCTGTTTTTTCTACCAGACCTTGGCCTGTTTCACCCAAAACACCCAGTGAGTGCGCTTCATCAAGCAGCAATAGGCAACCATACTGATTCTTTAATCTGACGATTTCTGCCAAAGGCGCCTGATCGCCCAGCATGCTATAAATTCCCTCAGCAATAATCAGCGTAGTTTCAATGCGATTACCCAGTCGACGCAGGCGTTTCTCCATGTCAACCGTATCATTGTGCTTGAAGCGAATGATATCGGCTCCGCTGAGAATACAGCCATCATAGATACTCGCATGGGAATCGCCATCGATTAATACCGTATCCCCCGGTCCGACCAAACCCGAAATCGTACCCAAATTCGCTTGATAGCCTGTTGTAAAAACGATGCTGGAGCTGCATTGATAAAAATCGGCGAACTCCCTTTCTAAAGCACGATGGCCGAAATAGCTGCCATTCGCCATTCGCGACCCGGTGGTGCCGGTGCCTTCCTTATCAATGGCATCATGCGCGGCCTGGATACACTCCGGAGCAAAAGTCAAACCCAGATAGTTATTTGTACCTAACAGGAGTACACGACGATCTCCGATTCTGGCTTCTGTTGCAGAATACACTTCTTCGATCGGAATGCCAAAAGCTCCCACACCATTAGGCAGAAGCGCTATTCTCGCAGCGGCCGCTGCATCAATTTTCTCGAGTAGATTCATTATGACGCTGATTTAATTTTATAGACCAGGTCGACCAATTCACGGACAGTTTGCACATCTGTTAGCGCGTTGATCGGAATTGAAACATCAAAAGTATCTTCAATTTCCATGATCAGATTAAGAAGTTTAATTGAGTCAATGGATAATTGGCTTATCAGATTTGTCTCGGGAGTAATTTGCACATTGGAATTGGTTAAACTACTTAGGCGATCACAGAGCACTTGCATGATCTCATCGTAATTACTTTCAGTCATAGATTAAATTCAGCGTGGTTAAATTTTGAAGTTAGATTACTTCAGATAATACATCTTGTAAACGAATACTCGGCCGCCACGCGGGAAGTGCATGGATTAACGGCGCATTATCACATACCCAATCAGGATGTTGTAGCTCATTCACTTTTCCTGGGGTCAGCATGGGGGAATACCGAAGCAATCGAGCAAGCCAAAGGTTCGCTGAAGCGATGCTTCGAATAAGCATATTGGGTATCGTAATACAATGCACCGGACGCTTCCATACTCGTTGCGCTATTTCAGCCAAACCCTCATAGCTGTAGCCTCCCGGTGTACCATCGTCCAGCTCAAAAATTCCATTGTGGTTATTCTCAGAGGCTAGCCAAGCTTCCACAGCGAAAACCAAATCATATACATGAATTAACCCGACTCTGTTGCTGAGTTTTCCTACAACCGGAAATATCCCACGATGCATTGCTTGAAATAGGGGCTTTAACTCTTTATCGCCGGGACCATAAACAGCCGTTGGCCGGAATATTGCCCACCGCAATGACTCTGAATTCGTAACGAGTGCTTGCTCCGACAAGTGCTTACTTTGCGCATACCAGGATAGTTCTGGTTGGCGTGCTGCTAGAGATGAGATTAGTAAGAACCGAGGGGATTGTTTATTATGAGCAATAACACGTAAGAGATTCTGGGTGCCCGTGATATTGATATGTGAAAATTCACGAAAAGAACCGCCCCTTACAGTTGCAGCGCAGTGAATAACAAACGCTGCATCATCGACTAAATGATGCAGCGCTGTCAAATTATCTAAGTCGCCTTGAATCCATTGAATGGACTCATGACTTGAAGATTGATTTTTCCGGGTGAGCGCACGAATACTCCATCCGCTCTGAATCAGTTTTTTTACTAATACACCACCAATAAAGCCAGTAGCACCGGTTACGGCTACTATTTTGGTACGCGCGTTATCTATCACCCGATTCTACAAAAGACAATTGACCCGTTAAGTTTGTCCTCTGTATGTAGCCTTGTCTTGCTGCGAAACGTGACAGTTTTCCAGAAGAAGTGCGTGGCAAGGTATGCGGCGGAACCAATTCCACAACACAATTAACTCCAAATGCCATATAAACAAGCTGTTGCAGTCTAGTTGTCAATGACTGACGTTCTGCTACAGAGGTGAGTCTGCATTCAATAACAAGCACAATAGTTGTTGTGCCATCTTCATCATTTACCCCAAATGCAGAGGCTTCACGTGACCTAACTTCCGGTTGCTGTTCCGCTAGCTCTTCTATATCTTGCGCGCGAATATTCCGACCATTCACGATGATGACATCGGTACGACGTCCAGTAATGTACAAATCACCTTCAAACAGAAACCCAATATCACCAGTATCCAGCCAGTTACCAGACTTCAGTGCTTTATTAGTTTCTTCCGGATTATTGTAATAGCCGGTCATCACACTATCACCATGCACTAGAACACTACCAACCATCATTTCTGATAATTGCTGGCCATCTTCATCGACTATCTTCACGATATGCCCAGGCAGCGGCTGCCCACAATTCACAAACTCATTTTGCTTACGCCCATCAGCTTGCAATCTCACAGCCATTCTTTTATCAATCAGTGTTTTACTATCAACTTGTATGCTTTTGCACCCTTCACCAATCTTTGAAAAAGTAACCGCGAGGGTTGATTCTGCAAGACCATAGCAAGGTAAAAAAGCATTCCCATCAAAACCTGCTGATGCAAACTTTTCCGCAAAGTTTCTCAAAGTTTCAGGACGAATCATTTCTGCTCCAATACCAGCGGCTCGCCAAGAACTCAGATCCAATTCTTTGAGATCCGATTCCCTTACCCGGAGAGTACAAAGCTTAAGTCCAAATGGTTGACTAAAAGCTACGGTACAACGGTTACGGCTGATTAAGCGTAACCATTGCAATGGCCTAATAGCAAAATCCCGTGTCGCCAAATAGTCGACAGAAATTTGTGTAACCATAGGCGCCAGAACCAAACCAACCAATCCCATATCATGATAAAAAGGCAACCACGATGCAGATCGATCATCAGGTTTTATTTCCAAACCATTGCGTACTATACCTTGCAAGTTACACATCAAGGCCCGCTCGGTGATAATTACACCTCTAGGTGTACGCGTACTACCTGAAGTAAATTGCAAGTAAGCAGTTTCATCAGGATGATTGGATTGTAACTCGACATCCAATGCCGGCAACTCACTTAGTTTTCCCGGAGTACCCGCCCACTGTATATGAGTCACTCCTGCAACGGCTTCTTCCAGAAAACCAAAATAATCAATATTCGCCAATGCGATACTCGCCTGACTACTTTCAAGCATACCTCTCAGCTGCTGAACGTAAATTGCATGGCTGCCAAGATTGACTGGAATCGGCATCGCAAAAGGAACTAAACCGGCATAACGGCATGCGAAAAACAACTCGACAAACTCAGGCGAAGTATCAGCAACGATTGCCACTCGACTGCCACGCGGCAAATGAAAACCCGACAAACGCCGAGCCAATGTATGGGCGTTATGCCGAAGTGCGCTGTAAGGCAAAACCGAACGTAAGTTGCCTCTCGCATCATAAAAGTTATACCCCGTTACCCCTTCCGCTGCATACTCTAATGCACTCGTTAAAGTATTAAAACCAGCCAATTGCTGTGTTAGCGTATTGAGCGTCGGCGTCGGCATTAACTGTAATTCGCTTGAAGGTTGAAAATCAAACGCTTGCGTTAACGGAGCGTTCAACTTGGTTATTGTCGAACTCAAGATCTTCCCCTCGAAGTAATAGTACTTGTCATCTCGCTTTGACTAGCAAGAAATTCTGGTTGAGCGTGCCAACTCTTATTATTAATCTTAAATAATGCACATTTTGTTGGCTGGAAAATTTTCATTCAAACGCTTACCGCTGACATTGCTTAATGAATATAAGTGTGTCATATTTGACCAATCCGCAGCTTATATAAGGTGCTTTTCCCTGTCAAGGCAATATTAAGCTGGTGTTGCACCAAAACAACAACCGGTTTAATCACCAATTTTCAGCACATCAAATAGTTTCCGGATTATAACGGATAACACCTTTTGCAGATGTTTTTACAGAAGAGAATGACCGTGGTACAGAACTTCAGTGAAGCTTGGATTGAGTAAAATACCTCAATTTACTGACACGCTAAAACAAACTTCTTTTAGCGCTTTGATCGATAGGAAGATGAACCATTTACTGCTGTTTTGGGTAACAAATCATCTGATTGCTGCTTCTTCAGAGCAGAAGCAATCCGGTTACGGGAATGTTCCGCAGCAGCAATCTCAGCTCGAATCCGCGCAGTTGCAGCCGCAGTTGCTTCCTTATCCGCCTGGGAACGCACAAATAGCGCTTCTTTCGCCATGACTTCAACGGCTTCTCTTGCCGTCGCCGCTTCCAGGGCTTTTGATTCCAGTGCAACACGTTCTTGCATAGCAACTAACGCAGCGGATTCTTTTCTGGCTTTTTCCAAAGCGATTCTTGTTGCATTCTTTTCGGCTTCGAGCTGCGCTCTGGCTTTATTCGTTGCAATGATCTTCGCTTGCGCTCTGGTAATTGCCAATCCTGTAATTTTTTGCTCAATCTCAAGGCGCTCAGCCACTGCCCGTTTTGCATCGGTTATCGTCTTCGTGCGTATCTCCGCATCTTCCTGCAAACGTTGCTCCAAATCCGCTTTACTGCTCGCTTCCTCAGTCGCAAGCATATCCATCTGCGCCTTTGCCTCCGCAGCGGATTTCAATCGCAATTCGGCTGACAGCCTGCTTTTTGCTGCATTCCTTGCGGCTTTCTCCGCCTCAGCACGAGCCTCAGCTTCTTTCATTGCCTCTTCATCCACCTTGATTCGTTTTTGATATTCTTTCGCTGCGGCGGCCTCCGCTTTCTTTCTCTCGTTGGCCATTGCTTTAGCTTCTTTCTCAGCACGCAAAGCCGTTTCCGCTGCTGCGAGCGCATCGGCTTCAATTTGCATCCGCTGATTGGCTTGTTCCAGTAACTCGGATTCGGCAGCCAAGCGGGCTTTCACAGCATCGGCGGCGGCCTGCTCTTTTGCCAGGATCGATTCAGCCATTTCAGCAGCCACTTTATCCGCATCGGCCCTATCACGTGCCGCTATAGTGGCTTGCGCGTCCAATTCAGCTCTTTTTCCGGCTTGCTCGGCTGCAATCGCCTCGGCTTCGGCTTTCTCCAGTGCGGCTTGTACTGCGGCAGTTTCCGCTCTTAACCTATCTTCTTCTCTCTCTTTCGCTTTTCTTTCTTCATGGAAACGGCGATCGGCTTGCTCCAGCGCTTGCGTTTCCAGTTGCAAGCGGGTCTGCACATCTTCCATGGCCTGCTTCTCAAGCTCCTCGCGTGCTTTAGCCAATGCCGCTACTTTTTGCGCTTCCTGAATTCTTGCTTGTTCCAGCGCCGCCGCACCGGTTTCCGCTTCAATCGCGGCCTGCGCAGCAAGCCGCGCTTCCTCCGCCGCTTTACTTCGATTCAGCGCAGCTTCCGCAGCTTCGCTTTCCTTTAATGCCGCGGCATGCGCTTGATCCAAAGCGGCTGCTTCTTCCTCAACGCGCCGCTGCATTTTCTCCACAATCGAAGCTTCCGCTCTGATTTTGGCTTCCAGTAAAGCACTCAACGCTTTTTCGGCTTTGATTTTTTCTTCCGCCAGCAGCTTACCTTTCAGCTCCAATTCACGGCGTGCATTGGCTTCTCTGATAGCCAGGGTTTCCAGCTTGGCCCTGGCCCGGGCTTGATCGGTAGCAATCGCTTCAGCTTGAATTCTGGTTTCAGCTGCAATTCTGGCATTAGCTTCGGCTCTCGCCCGCGCCTCCGCAGCCACTTTTGCAATATTTTCCGCTTCAATCCGCTTATGAGCCTCCTTGATGGCCTGATCCTCCGCGCTCAACCGGTTACGGTAGGCGGAATCAAGCAGCTGCTTTATCTCATCGGCCGATGCAAATTGCTGATTGGAATCAGCCACGTGATCGGGCTGCGACTCATCATCAGACGCGGCAATCTCGTCACCCGGTTGAGATTCCGGTGATGTCGATAGCTTGCGCAACGAATTGAATAAACGCGACTTAAATGTCATAAATGATTAACCGAACCAGCAATTATTGGAACACGCTCATATTAATAATCAGCAGCTTTTCTTGTTATATAGATACTCACTTTAGCAGCTTTGAATAAATTGCTTGCATTGAAAAAGAAGGGGAAAATTGTCTGTTTATACGGCGAGATGCAAAAAGCCAGCTTACTTAAAGATCTACAGATAATTGCTGTTGTGAAAATTGGATAAACAGCTATGGCATATTGATTTTATTGACATTTAGAATCCCCATCATCAGATTCAAACCGTCCTGCACCAAATGTTCCAGAATCGGCGCATAAAAAGGCATGCTCAGCGCCATCACAAGCAAACCGATGGACAGTGTCAGGGGAAAACCCACCGCAAAAATATTCAACTGCGGTGCCACACGCGTCAGCACACCCAAAGCCAAGTTAGTGATCAACAATGCAGTGAGAACGGGAAGCGATAATTGCAGGCCGGATTTAAAAATCTCACTGCCCCAGTTAGCAAGCGTCGTAAATGTCGCGTTCGTCATTCCCTCCAACCCAATGGGCAGGGTGCTGAAGCTCTGCGAAATCAACGCGATCATTATCAGGTGTCCATCGATGGCAAGAAACGCCAAACTGGCAATCACACCCAGAAAGCGGCCGACGATATCGATCTGGCCGGAATTCTGCGGATCAAAGAAAACTGCAAAACCAAGCCCCATCTGCAAACCGATCAATTCGCCCGCCATTTCGACCGCAACAAAAACAATCCGCATGACCAAACCCATGGCAATGCCGATCAATATTTGCTGCAATAAAATGGCAAAACCGACGCCTGAAGCGGGATCAATCTGCGGCAATGACTTTTCCACCAGCGGCATAACCAGCACAGTAATCATCACTGCCAGCCCCAATTTGACCCGCACCGGAACACTGGGGTTGCCCAAAAGCGGGGCGGTTGCGACCAATGCCAGGATTCTGCTGAGCGGCCAAAGGAATGCCGCCAGCAACGTGTTTAATTCCGCAGTGGTAATACTGATCATGGCAATCGATCACTCATGAATGAGATCGGCACGACTGCTTCCTGGCAAACACAGTACCGGAGATTTTTTCAAGATCAACCGACCGCCAGCCAGGGAATGCTGGTAAAAAGACGCTGCATATAATCCGTCATGAGGGTAATCATCCAAGGTCCGGCCAATACGATGACCAAAAACATAACCAGCAATTTAGGGATGAATGACAAAGTCATTTCATTGATCTGCGTCGCCGCTTGGAAGATACTCACCAGCAAACCGGTTGCCAGCGCTGCAAGCAACAGTGGCGCAGAAATCATAAAGGTAATTTCCAGTGCTTGCCGCCCGATTGTCATTGCACTTTCTGGAGTCATGATGAATTTCCTTTCAGGTATAGAAGCTTTGTGTCAGCGAACCGATAATTAAATGCCAGCCGTCGACCAGCACAAAAAGCATTAATTTGAACGGCAGTGAAATAATCATCGGCGACAACATCATCATACCCATCGCCATCAACACGCTTGACACCACCAGATCGATGATCAGGAAGGGAATGAAGATAACGAAACCGATCTGAAATGCGGTTTTCAACTCGCTGGTGATGTATGCGGGCACCAGTATTTTCAGCGGCACCTTGTCGCGGCTTTCAATTTCTTCACTGCCGGAGATCTGCACAAACAGCGCCAAATCCGTTTCCCTGGTTTGATGCAGCATGAATTCCTTCAGCGGCACGCTGGCTTTATCGGCCGCCTCCATGATATTGATTTTGTCTTGCGAAAACGGCAAATACGCTTCGTTGTATACCCGGTCTATAACCGGCGACATGATAAAAAAGGTCAGAAACAACGCCAAACCAAGCAGCACCTGGTTAGGAGGGGAAGATTGCGTGCCCAGGGCCAACCTGAGCAGCGATAATACGATGATGATACGGGTGAAACTCGACATCATTAATATCACCGCGGGTAAAAACGTCAGCGAAGTCAGCAGGATCAGCGTTTGCAGGCTGAGCGAATAAGTAGCGCTTCCGTCCGCGTTCGGTGAGCTGGTGAATGCCGGAAAACCAGATTTCTGCGCGAAAGCAGGCACAGCGATCAAACCGGCCAAAAACAACACGGCCCGTAATGCGTTACGCATGTTCAAGTTACGCCAGCCGCGCTCAAAAACTGCTCTGAATCCATGCCATTGAAATAAGGAACGAATGACGGATACACACCGGTTATGCATTTTCTTTTTCCATACTCTGATTAAGCTGCGTGGCGAATGTTTCCACCGGAGGATGATCCGGCTTCGTGCCGGGCGCATCGGATGCCGGCTTGGTCATCGTGTGGAGCTTATTGACACGGCCTGGCGCCACACCGAGCACCAGCCAGGTTTGATCGATTTCGACCACAACAACCCGCTCTCTCTGACCCACTCCGGCAGCTGCGACAACCTTGACAACGCCCGATGCCGCTGTGGGTATCAATGAGAAGCGCTTGAGCAGCCACGTGCCTCCCACGATTACGGCCAATACCAGCAATAACGCACCGATCATTTGCACCGTGCTTTCCGTGGATATCACCGGAGCAGGCGGCACATAACTGGGTTTGCCGGTTTCCGCAAGGGCGGAAAATGACAGTGTCAGTAGCAAGAACATTCCATAGCGAATTAGCATGGCTGCACTCTAGCGGTTAAGTTTGCGAATACGTTCACTAGGCGTGATGATGTCGGTCAGGCGGATACCGAACTTATCATTCACGACCACGACTTCACCTTGTGCGATCAGGCACCCGTTGACCAATACATCCATCGGTTCGCCGGCCATGCCGTCCAACTCCACCACCGAACCCTGAGCCAGTTGCAGCAAATTCTTAATGGCAATCTTGGTGCGGCCGAGTTCAACCGTCATCTGCACGGGAATATCGAGAATCAAGTCGATATCATGACGAGTATTATTCGCTACACCGTCTTTTGAGAATTCCTGAAAAACCGATGCGGATGCCGATTGCGCGCCCATGATGGGAGTACCATGTTTCTCCGCGGCGGCCGGTGAGCCTTGATCGGATGCTGCTTGTTCCGCCATCGCAGCAGCCCAATCGTCTACTTCCGTTTCCTGTCCTGCGGAATCATTGTGCGAGGACGCCGCCTGTTCCGCCATTGCAGCAGCCCAGTCGTCGGTCTCGGTTTGATCGTTTGCTGTAGTCTCAGACATTTCACTACTCTCCAATAAATTATTCAGACTCGGACGGCGCAATCATATTGTTGACTCTCAGCGCATAACGCCCATTCATGGTGCCATAGCGGCAATCCATAACCGGCACCCCGTCGATGTGCGCGGTAATGGACTTAGGAATCTCCAACGGGATGATATCCCCGGTTTGCATGCTGAGAATCTGCTCAAAAGTCACTTTCGTCTGCCCGAGATTAGCAACCAATTCCACTTCCGCCCCTTGTACTTGTTGTGACAATAATTTGATCCAACGTTTGTCAACTTCTAGGTGATCGCCTTGCAGCGCGCTATACAAAGTATCGCGGATGGGTTCAATCATCGAATAAGGAATGCAGACATGGAATTCACCGCCTTGGTTACCCATATCGATATCGAAAGTAACGGTCACCACGACTTCGTTCGGTGTGGCAATCGTGGCAAACTGAGGGTTCACTTCCGATCGGATGTATTCAAATTTCACCGGATACACTGATTTCCACGATTTTTCATAATCTTCAAATACCACTTCGAGCAAACGATGAATAATGCGTTGCTCTGTCTGGGTAAAGTCTCTTCCTTCCACGCGCGTGTGATATCTGCCGTCGCCGCCAAACAAGTTATCCACAATCAGGAAAATCAGGTTGGGATCAAAAACAAACAACGCCGTACCGCGTAATGGTTTCATATGTACCATGTTGAGATTGGTCGGCACCACCAAGTTACGCACGAATTCGCTAAACTTGATCACCTTGACCGGACCCACTGCAATGTCCACTGTGCGGCGCATGAAATTGAACAAGCCGATGCGGAAGAAGCGCGCAAAACGTTCATTGATAATTTCGTAGGTCGGCATCCGGCCACGAACAATGCGTTCCTGCGTTGCGAGGTTATAAGGCCGGACCCCGCCACGATCCTCTTCCTCCTGCACTTCATCGCTCTCGCCCGTGGCGCCTTTGAGAAGTGCATCGACCTCGTCTTGTGAAAGAAAATCTTCAGCCATGGAATGATTACTGAATTACGAATGATGTGAATAACACTTCCCGTACATCTTCTTGCAGATCTTCCGAACCCAGCGATTGCTTGATTTCTTCAACGATCTGCTGGCTTAACAATTGTTTCCCTTGAATACCTGCAATATCGGTCGCTTTTTTGCTGGACAGCAACATCAGAATCCGGTTGCGGATATCCGGCATTTGTTTGGTAATCTCTTGCACGACTTCGGTTTCACGAACCTTGACTGTTAATCCGACCTGGAGATATTGACTGTTATCTTCCGGTTGCAAATTAACCGTGAAAATATCCAGTTCCATGAATTTAGTCGGCTTAGTTTTTGGTTTTTCCGGTTCGGCTTCTTCACCGCCTGACATCTTCATGAAGTACCATGCGCCACCGGCGCCTGCACCGATCGCAATGATTGCTATCAAGATGATAATAATCAGTCCCTTCTTGCTCTTTTTACCTTCTGCAGCTGGTGCTTCCATCGTTTTTGCCATTTTTCGCAACTCCTCATTGAATGAAATCCATTATGGGCGAGATGACCATAAACCGATGTCACAAATAACACTGAAATAATGTCGCTATTTTCAGCTAGGGAAGCTGGCGGGGAATTCAACGCATATGCGCTGATTTTTGGCTTGAAAACAAAGAAATATTGATGAGTTTAAAGCAAACGATCAGTTCGTGTTTGAATCGCACAGACACGGGAATCCAGATGAATTGATCGAAACCAGACCGGTCACACTGATACAAGACTGATCAGCGTGACCGGTGATACATATGGAATTAATACTTTGTAACAAAAAACTGACTGGATTGATCTTCACGCATAAGTATTGACGAGACCTTGATGTCTGATTGGCACGGCAGCCGTTTGAATTTGGCCGGTAACTTCCTGTCTCACACCACTCATACTGCCCGTGTCTTTTGCAGCATACTGCGCTTGTTGCTGTTTACTTTCCTGTTGAAATGAATCAGCGCCAACCATTACATTACCCAATTGAATCCCACTCTCCGCCATCATCTCCCGCAGTCTCGGCAAAGCTTCCTGAATAGCGTCACGCACCGCTGAGTGAGGCGATATGAATTGCGCCGTCGCTTGATCTTGCGTAATACTCAACATCACTTCAACCGGTCCGAGATGAGCCGGGTTCAGGCGAATTTCAGCAACCTGGTGCTGTTGCGTTGTCAACCAGACAACTTTTTGCGCAAATTCACCGCCCCATCTGTGCTGACCTACGGGTGCATCGACTTTGACATCCATTGAAACCGCAGTCTGGGAAGTTGCAGCTGTGATGCTATTTAAGCCGAATGATTGTGTTGTAATCGGTTCTTCCTGGGTCTTAAATATCGGTGTTGCACTGTCGAGTTGAATATCTTCCTTCATTTCTGAAGGGGGCAAGAATTTGCCGTAAGCGGCAGAATCTGCCGTTCCCAAATATTGCCAATAATTATTGGGTAACGAAGCCGAGTTGCCCGCGACTGAATTTGCCTGGCTTTGTCCTTGCTGCAGCAATTGATTTACAGCCGGAGTCACGGCATGGGCAATTTGTTCACCTTCTTGAGGCAATGCTGTATTGACCGGTAATGAGGTTACGCCCTGCTGCAACGTGGATGCCGCCATCATTGCATCCGGATTGACTACGGTTCCCATAGCCTGTAATGACGGCGTCGTTTTGTATGCCGTAGTCGCATCAGTCAACAAGCTTTGAATAAAACTGTTAGTGCCATCCGCGGGAACATCCGCAGCGGAATCCGTATCCTTATCTTTTTCAGGAATTGTGTTATCCGAACGCTCTTGAGCAGCATTCGTTGCGTCATTCTGCTTATGCTTATCCTGCTTTTCTGTTGCTTCCGATACTTGACGATCAAGGACTTTACCGAAGTCTTCCGTCACCGCATCGTTAGTGTTAGCCCCTGATGAACCGGCACTTATCAGCGCTGCTGTGCTTTCACCCGACGATTTGATTTGAGGTGCAACCGATATGTTTAACATAGGTTTATGGTCTCGTACGATTAATTTATGCTATGAATAAGCAATATCTATACCAATCCAGCTATTGCTATGGTTGTAATCAACTTTCCTTGACAGAAGAGGCATTACGATGAAATGAATTCAGAGCGAATTCATCCAGCATCTTTTGTTCTTGTTTTATTTGCTTTTGATTCTCAGCTCTTTGTTGACGCTGAGATAAGGTATCGAAGGATTTTAATTTACGCTGGCAGGATAAAAACTCATCGTTGCCCACGCTTCTTTTATTCTGCGCATGTAAAACCGCTTGACGTTGTTCCGTGATGGCAGCATCCAGCTTATCCATGAATGCAATAAAATTAAGCCATTCAATATGATCAATCCCCGTTTTTGTGAAATTCTGAAAATGCGATTGATAACTGTGGCGGTATTGCAAAAGTAAATTCAATTTCTTTTCCGCTTCCTGCTGTTGAAAATTTAACTTCCCCAAGTGCCTGGCGGAAGCATCCGTTTGTTGTTGAGCCAATTCCAGCAGCAGTTTCAGCGACGACGTTGTTGGCATGATCATTTATCCTTGGTTAGCGGATTCCTTCGCTCTCGAACAATTTGGATAGTTTTTCAAGACTATCGGCAAAGTTGTCGTGCTGAAGCATATTTTGCAGTAAAAACTTTTCCATTGACGGGTAAAGCCGGATAGCACGGTCCAATTCCGGGTCCGTGCCCGCGACATAAGCGCCAACGCTGATCAGGTCATGGCTACGCTGATAACGCGAATAAAGACTCTTAAATTGCCGCGCCATATCCGTCTGTTTTTGCGGCACCACGCTGGTCATAACCCGGCTGATCGAAGCTTCGATATCGATGGCCGGGTAATGTCCCGCTTCAGCCAGCCGCCGCGTAAGCACGATATGACCATCCAGAATGGCGCGAGCGCTATCGGCGATCGGATCGTTCTGATCGTCTCCTTCTGCCAACACAGTATAAAAGGCCGTGATCGAACCGCTATTCTGATTGCCGTTACCGGCCCGCTCAACCAATTGCGGTAATTTGGCAAATACCGATGGCGGATAACCTTTAGTCGCCGGAGGTTCACCAATCGCCAGAGAAATTTCCCGCTGCGCCATGGCATAACGAGTCAATGAATCCATAATGAGCAACACATGCTTACCGCTATCGCGAAAATACTCGGCAATAGCCGTTGCATAGGCTGCACCTTGCAGGCGAAGCAACGGCGAAGTATCGGCAGGCGCGGCAACCACCACGGAACGTGCAAGCCCTTCTTCTCCGAGAATATTCTCGATAAATTCCTTAACCTCGCGTCCCCGCTCACCAATGAGACCAACCACAATGACATCGGCTGTGGTGTAACGCGCCATCATGCCCAGCAATACGCTCTTACCCACGCCACTACCGGCAAACAATCCCATCCGCTGCCCGCGCCCGACCGTCAGCAGTGTGTTAATCGCTCGCACGCCGACATCCAACGGCTCAGTCACCGGCACGCGCTCCAACGGATTATAGGGACGGCTGTAGAGCGGCACGCTGTGTTCCGCATGGGTAGGGCCGAGACGATCCAGCGGTTCACCGACACCGTTCAGCACACGTCCCAACAGCTCAGGGCCGACGGACACATGTTTGGCGCGATCCGCCGCGCGCCGGCGCGGATGCTGGAAACTACCGAGGCGAGGCAATTCACCCATCAGTTCGGCAGGCACCACTTTCGCGCCGGGTGACAAACCATACACATCACTGGATGGCATGAGAAACAAACGTTCTCCGGAAAATCCCACAACCTCAGCTGAAACGCTATGGCCATTCGAGAGGAAAATAGTGCAACTGCTACCGACGGCCAGTTTCAACCCGACCGCTTCCATGACCAGTCCGGAAACGCGCGTAATGGTTCCGCTTAATAGGAATGGGCTGGAGGGATGAACCAGTTGTGTGCAGTTCTTTAAAAAACCACCCCATTGCTCATGGCGCGACATATTAATTCTTCCTATCGAGCCAGGCGTCTTGCTGCCCGATTGCTGACAATACTCGTTGCCAGCGTACTTCCAGACTTCCGTTGACTTCACTGCCGCTGGCTTCAATGCGGCAACCGCCCCGGGGTAATTGTTCGTCTTCGCGGATGCTCCAATGATCCTGCTCCAGTTGGCCGCTCAAATGCGCAAGCACCAATTTGGCGTCCTCCGGGTGTAAGAAAAGGCGTGGATTCTGCATGGTGCTGGGCAAGTTACGGATGGCTTCCTGCACGATCGGTATGATCAGCTCGGGCTGTAATTTCAATGCCTCCGTTACTATTTTTTTTGCCAGCGCAAGGGCCAGTTCCAGAAGGTCATTCGCCACATGCTGATCCATGTCATGAAGATCCTGATCCAGCTTGTGCAGTAGCGCTTGAATATGCGCCACTTCCGTTTTAACTTCAGCTTCCGCTATGCTTCTGCCTTCCGCATACCCGGCCGCATGGCCTTCTTGCAAACCCGCCGCATACCCCTCATCTTTGGCATTCTGAAAAACCGCCGCAACTTCTTCGGCAAGCAGCGCAACTTGTGGCTCATCATCCGGCTGCAAGCCCGGTTCAGCGTCAATCTCCCGGGTTTCTTGCGGCATATCCGCCGCTTCAAAGGAATCCATTTCCCAGCGTTGATAAGCACTGAGCTTTTCCTTGGGAACAAAGTTACTTGCAATCATCGATATACCTGCGATTCAGTAATAAACATGGGCTGTTGCGCATTGGTCCAATGGATCGAACGAAAAAACGATCCGCTAAATGAAACCATCGTCACCTTTTCCGCCCAATACAATCTGCCCATCGTCAGCCAATTGACGCACAATTTTGAGGATTTCTTTTTGTTCGGCTTCGACTTCGGACACGCGGACCGGACCTTTGCTCTCAAGATCTTCGCGCAGGGCTTCAGCGGCACGCTGCGACATATTCTTGAAAACTTTCTTACGCAATTCTTCTTGCGCGCCTTTCAAGGCAACAATCAAGGATTCCGACTGAACTTCGCGCAGCAGCAATTGAATGCCATGGTCATCAATTTCGATCAGATTATCGAATACAAACATTTCATCCATGATTTTTTGCGCCAATTCTTCGTCATATTGTTTGACATTCTCAATGACACTGGCTTCCTGCGCGGTCGGCACAAAATTGAGAATTTCCGCGGCGGCCCGCACTCCGCCCATCGCCGCTTTACGGATGTTATTGCTGCCCGATAACAATTTTGTTAGCACGTCATTGAGTTCGCGCAGCGCATCGGGCTGAATACTGTCGAGTGTCGCAATGCGTAACAACGTATCGTTGCGCAGCCGTTCGCTGAACAAACTCAAAATCTCACTTGCCTGATCCCGTTCCAGATGAACCAGGATGGTGGCGATAATCTGCGGATGCTCATTCTTGATCAGCTCTGCCACCGACGGTGCATCCATCCACTTTAATCCTTCAATCCCGCTGGTATCGCCACCTTGCAAAATGCGATCGATAAGATTGGCCGCTTTTTCATCGCCCAGCGCGCTGGTCAGAACTTTCCGGATATAATCGGCCGAGCCTTGACCCAGCGTGGTTCTGCCCTCGGCCTCATTGCAAAATTCCGTTACGATACCTTCGATCTCCGAACGTGTTATGTTTTGCAGTGTGGACATGGTTTCACCCAGCTTTTGCACTTCTTTGGGTCCCAGCAGCTTAATCACGGATGCCGCCTCTTGTTCGCCCAAGGTCATCAGCAAAATTGCACTCTTCTTGATTCCATCATCATCCATTTTTACCCATCCAATCTTTCACCACATTGGCAACAATAGCAGGTTCATCCAAAGCCAATTGCTTGGCGCGCTTGAGATTTTCATCGAAGATCGATTTCTGAATCGCTTGAATGGCCGCTTCATCGACTTGCCCCGGCAATTGACCTGCTACTGCGCTGCCATCGGTTAATTGCCCTTGCTCCGCTGGCGGCGGGAGTGGAGCTGGGGGCGTCAAGCTTTTCAGAAACGGCTTGAGTATCTTCAGCAAGAAAAATAAAACCACAGCCGCGATCAATAATTGCTTGCCGATATCCTTGGCCAGCATGATCACATCGGGATCTTTCCAGAGTGGAACATCCAGCACCATTTCGCCCGTGTGCGTAAATAAATTGTTGGTTACCGTGAGTGAATCCCCGCGTTTCTCGTTATAACCCATGGCTTCGCGCACGAGATTGTTGATTTCCTTGATCTCATCGGCTGTTAACGGTTCGTTCGTGACCTCACCGTTTTCATCCACTTTCTTGCGGTAATTCACCACGACAGCCGCGGATAAGCGTTTGATATTGCCGGTCGATTGCTGTACATGCTGCACGGTTTTATCGACTTCGTAATTCGTCGTTGATTCTTTCTTCTTGTCAGTCGGCACTGCCGGTTTATCGCCGCCTTCCTTGTTCTCCCCGCCCGCTTCAATGGGCGCAGATGCAGGTTCAGGCGGACGATTGGATAATGCCCCTGGAATACCACCATCCAATTTCGAACCCGTCGAAGTCGCTTCAAGCGTTTGCTGACTGCGAATCGCAGCTGCTTCGGATTCGGTATTATTCGGCCGGTAAATTTCTTCGGCGCGTTCAACGCGGGAGAAATCCACATCGGCAGTCACTTGGGCACGCACATTGGCGGCACCGGTAATCGGCGTCAAAATAGCTTCGATGCGGCGGATATAATTTTCCTCAAGCTCCTGGATATACTCCAATTGCTTCGCGTCAAACCTGGAATCTTGCTTATCGTTCTGTGTGCTGAGCAGATTGCCGTGCTGATCCACGACCGTGACATTTTTTACCGGCAAATTGGGCACACTGCTGGACATCAAATGCACAATCGCGCTGACTTGCTCAACACTCAGCACCCTGCCCGGATGTAAATTGAGTAATACCGAAACACTCGGTTGCTGCTTTTCCCGTGAAAACACGGAAGGCTTGGCGATTGCCAAATGCACGCGGGCGCTTTGCACCGCGGCGATGGACTGAACCGAACGCGCCAATTCACCCTCTAGCGCGCGCTGGTAGTTAACTTGCTCAAGGAATTGACTGGCGCCGAATTTTTGATTTTCCATTAACTCAAATCCTGCCAGACCGCCTTTCGGTAATCCCTGTCCCGCCAAGCGCAACCGCACTTCATGCACTTGCTTCTCGGGCACCATGATGGCGCCGCCGCTTTCGGAAAACTTGTACGGCACGTTCATTTGTTGCAAAGCGCCGATAATGGAAGCGCCATCCTGATCCGGCACATTGTTGTAGAGCACGCGATACTCCGGTGTCTGACTCCACATCAAGGCACCCGCCAGCAAAGCGACAACAGCCGCCGCCGAGAGAATCAATCCAAGCTTCTTTTGATTGGATAACTGGCTAAACTGCCCCAGACTCATTGCTGAGGCGGGTGTTGTTGTATTGGATTCACTCGGTACTGTTGCCACGTGTTTTTCTCCTGCTTAAATTCTGGGCCGCTCATCAATATTGGATTTGTCATCGACGACAAACCGAAGATTTCTTTTCTAAAACTAATCTAATTATTGTTATTTAGTTTGCATTACCAGGCATGCCGTTGACAGCATCATTGTTCAACTGATCAAGCGCCATGCCGTAAAAAAACATCAATCAACTATCCTCATACAAAATGGATTTTTATTGATGCGATGATTATCTATAAACTTATAAAATCTGAATGCTTAAATAGAATAGGTTTGCTTGCCCTATTCGCAACATGATCGGAACAGGTCGCGGTGGTAAGCTACTGACCATTCCCAACAACCGTCATCTCAACGCGTGCAAACCGAAAACGTCAGTGAAATTAAACCGATACCGGCCGATCAAGAGCAGCTCAAGCTGGCGTTCGCGGCTTTTAATGCAGCATCGGAGCAGCTATCCGGCGTCTATCAGGATTTACAGCACCAGGTAGCGCAGCTCACCCGTGAACTGGCGCTTGCCAACGGTGAATTGCACAAACAATTAATCGCTAAGGAAAATCTATCGCAGCAGTTAAGCCTATTATTGAACGCATTACCGGGCGGCGTCATCGCGCTTGACGCTCAGGAATGCATCGAACAAGTCAATCCGGCTGCTATCGCCATTCTTGGCGAATCCCTGGTTGGCGGGGATTGGCGGCAAGTAACGCAAGAACGTTTGTCGCCAACGGCGATCGTCAATGAGTGGCTGGTAAAACTGCAGCAAACCGCGCAGCCACGGCGTATTCGCATCGAGAGCAGCGCCACCGACGCAGCTGGCAGGCGGATTTTGCTGGTGAACGATATCACTGAAGCCTATGCCATACAGGAACAGATCCGGCGTAATCAACGCTTGACTTCCATGGGCGAGATGGCGGCCAATCTGGCACATCAGTTACGCACCCCGCTTTCGACCGCATTGCTTTATGCCAATCACCTGGGAAGCGATGCTTTGACGCCCGTCGAGCGGCGCAAATTCGCAACAAAAACCATTGAACGCCTGCACCATCTCGAGCATTTAACAAAAGATATGCTGCGTTTTGTGAAAGGCGAAGCAAGGCGGCGCGAACGTGTCGTCATCAGCGATTTGCTAGCGGAGTTGCATCAAGTCATAGAGCCACAAATAACACAGCAGGATTTGCAATTTATTGTGCAGGATCAGAGCATGGCACAAGCTTTGATAACAGATCGGCAGGCTTTATGCGGCGCCATGATCAATCTGCTGGAAAACGCCATGCAAGCATCGGCTACAGGCGGGAAAATTATTCTGACCAGCCGCCTGGAAGGAAAAAATATCATCCTGAGTGTTCATGACAATGGTCCAGGCATCGAAGCGGCATTACAAGAACGATTATTCGAACCCTTCTTCACCACGCGCGCGGAAGGCACGGGGCTGGGCTTAGCCATCGTCCGCGGTGTCATTGAATCCATGGGCGGTGAGGTGAAAATTCATTCAGCGCCGGGCGAGGGAAGCGAATTTATGATCCGGCTGCCAAGAAATAGAGGAGATAAATTATGAAAGCACTGCCCATTCTGGTGGTAGAAGACGATCAGGATTTGCTGGAAGCGATCTGCACCACGATGAAACTGGCCGGTTATCCGGCATTGCCCGCTTCGAACGGCAATACTGCCATGGCTATTCTGCAAGAATCCGAGGTAGGCATGGTCGTCAGCGATGTGCAAATGCGCCCCGTTGACGGCTTTACATTATTAAAAAAAATCAAGGCATTTAACCCGGAACTACCGGTATTGCTGATGACGGCCTATGGCGATGTGGAAAAAGCCGTTGCCGCGATGCAGACAGGCGCATGCGATTACTTGCTGAAACCGTTCGATCCGGACAATTTACTGGCGCATATCAAGCGCTACGCCTTATCCGAACCGGAACAGGATGACAACGTCGTTGCCAAGGATCCGCGTACACGGGCATTACTATCCCTGGCCAAGCGGGTGGCGCAATCACCGGCAACTGTTATGCTAACGGGTGAAAGCGGCTGCGGCAAGGAAGTCATCGCGCGTTTTATCCATCAGCATTCCCTACGCGCGGCCAAGCCCTTTGTCGCGATCAATTGCGCGGCGATTCCGGAAAATCTGCTGGAAGCGACTTTATTCGGTTATGAAAAAGGCGCTTTCACCGGCGCGGCACAGGCTCAGCCCGGAAAGTTTGAGCAAGCGCAAGGCGGCACATTGCTGCTGGATGAAATTTCCGAAATGCCGCTGGAACTGCAAGCCAAATTGCTGCGCGTTTTGCAGGAAAGAGAAGTGGAGCGCGTCGGCGGGCATAAAGCAATCAAATTGGATATCCGTGTTCTGGCGACTTCCAACCGCGATATGATGGCAACCGTTAAAAGCGGGCGGTTCCGTGAAGACTTGTACTACCGCCTCAACGTGTTTCCGATCGAAATACCTCCCTTGCGGGAACGGCCGCTGGATATCGAACCTCTGGCGCAACGCGTGCTTATCGAAGCAGCAACAGGTTCGGCGCAGCCGCCCTGCACCATGACGCAAGCTGCAATCAGCACACTAACGCACTATCCCTGGCCGGGCAATGTCAGGGAATTGGAAAATGTCATGCAACGCGCCATGATTCTGGCAACGGATCACATCATTGATACCGAGCATCTCCATTTGCCGCAAGCGGATCCAGTCCAAGCCGCGGAAGCTATTTATCAGGAATCATCTTCTGATTCTGAAGATATGAAAACGCTCGAACGCAAACATATCCTGGAAACTTTGGCAGCCGTTAATGGTTCCCGCAAACTGGCCGTAAAGAAGCTGGGGATTTCCGAACGGACGCTACGGTATAAATTGCAGCAATACCGGATGTCGGGCTAATTAAAACCCCAGCTTCTACCGATAGAGCTGACTAGGATCATTTGAATTTTATGATTTTTTACGCGATACTTAAAAAACTTTATGTTGGAGTGAATCATGGACAAAGCCGGAATTGATAACATTTTGCAGCAGCTGCAAGCGACATCGGCGCTGGCTTCCGGTGTAAAAAAACTATCGGGCGCGGATGAAGTTGCAGGTGTTGATTTCAGCGAGAAACTCAAAGCGGCTGTCGATCAGGTCAATCATGCGCAAATGAGCGCAGATAAGCTGAGCGAACAATTTGTCAGCGACCAATCGAATGTCGATTTGCATGAAGTGATGATCTCGTTACAGAAAGCCAACGTATCCTTCCAATCCATGGTTCAAGTCCGTAACAAGCTGGTGACCGCTTATCAGGAAATCATGAACATGCAGGTTTAAGACCGGTTGCCGCTGATCTGATTTTCCTCAATCGCATTTATTCATTCTTCCATCGCCATTTCCAGTTCCAGCCAGTTTTCTTCAAGTTCAGCCACTTTTTTCTCCAGTGCCGCATGAACGGTGCTGAGCCGATCAATTTCCTCACGCGGGCAGTTCGTATACGTCGCCGGATCCGCTAAACGGCGGTTTGCTTCGGCCAATTCCCTTTGCGCAATCTCCAGAGCCGCTTCGAGTTTTGCTTGTTTGGACAATAATGCTTTCTTGTTCGGTTTCGCTGCTGCTTTAGGCTGGATTTTTTGCGAAGCTGGCTTTGATTCCGCAGCTTCACTGGAACGGCGCGCTTCTATCCAGTTTTTGTAATCCTCCAGATCGCCATCGAGCAGCTGTGCTTTGCCATCCGCCACCAGCCACAATTCATCCGCCACCGCACGCACCAGGCTGCGATCGTGCGAAACCAGCACCACGGCGCCGCTATAGGCTTCCAGCGCTAACGTGAGTGCATCGCGCATGTCCAGGTCCAAATGATTGGTCGGTTCATCCAATAACAGCAAATGCGGTTTTTGCCAGGCCAATAAAGCCAGCGCCAGACGGCTCTTTTCGCCTCCGGAAAAACTGGCGACTGGGCGGTCTTCACCCTCTCCGCCAAGCCCAAACCGCCCCAGAAATTTCCGCAAATCCAGTTCGATTTGCGCCGGCGCCAGTTTCTGCATATGCTGCAAAGGCGTCGCCTTACCGTCGAGATTCTCCAGCTGGTGCTGCGCAAAGTAACCGATACGGATATTTTGCGCCCATTCCAATGAACCGGTTACCGGTTGAATTTCTCCGGTCAGCAGTTTGATCAATGTCGACTTTCCCGCACCGTTCGGTCCCAGCAATGCAATCCGCGCACCCGCCTGCAAGATCAGATGGACATGCTGAAACAGTAGATGACCGCCGTAACCAAAGCTCATGTCTTGTACGCGCAACAACACATCGGGGCTCCGTTCCGGCGCTTCAATTTGCAGCTCGTAGTGACCATCTTCCACAGCCAGCGGCGCCAGACGCGTCAAGCGTTCCAGCGCTTTGATGCGGCTTTGCGCTTGTTTGGCCTTGGTGGCCTTGGCGCGGAAGCGCCGCACAAAATCCTCCATGTGCGCAATTTGTCTTTGTTGTTGCTGCAAAGCCTGATTATGTTGCAATAGACGCTCGGCGCGCGCGCGCTCGAAATCATCATAATTACCGCTATAACTGTCGATTTTCCGGTCATTGATATGCGCGATGCGATTGACGCACGCATTCAGAAACTCACGATCATGCGATACGACGACCAAGCTGCCCGGATAGCGCGCCAGATACTGTTCCAGCCAGAGAATTGCTTCCAGGTCCAGATGATTGGTCGGTTCATCGAGCAACAACAAATCGGCACGGTGCATCAAGGCGCGCGCCAGATTCAGGCGCATCCGCCAGCCGCCCGAGAAATGATCAACCGGCTGCTCCAGCGCGGCATTGGCAAAACCCAGTCCGCTCAATAGCTGCGCCGCTCGGGCGCGTGCGGTATAACCGTCAATGGCTTCATAGCGCTGCTGCGCTTCAAACCAGGCGGCATCGTGCTCAGCCTGAGCCAGAATCTTGTCCAGCCGGTGCAATTCCACATCGCCATCCAGTACAAATTCAATGGCAGACTGCGCCGAGTTAACGATTTCCTGTTCAACGAAGGCAACGGTTTTGCCCGATTGCAAACTGACTTCGCCGTTATCCGGCTTGATCACTGCCCGGATCAAACGAAACAAAGTGGATTTCCCGCACCCGTTTTTACCGACCAACCCCACACGCTGATTGGCAAAAATCTGCAAATGGCAATTTTCCAGCAGCGGAACCCCGCCTTGCAAATAAGTCAAAGACTGAATATTCAGCATAACATTGTAAAAATTTCAGAACACCCGATTGAACAGCTTAAGAGAGGAAAGCAAACTTGCGAATGCCAGTTGTATCAATTATCCGCTTATCCAAAGCACACAGCGGTCAATGTTAACACGCCATACAAAACATAGCGGCTGATATATGGAAAAAGAAAATGCTCATAACCGGATGATACATAATACATAATTAAAGTGTTAAGTTATTAGGCAGAGAGAGAATTCTCTTTAGTGTCCATTAAGTTAATGAGTGAAAATAAATCTTATACACAATGTTATCCACAAAAAATGTGGATAAATCAAAATTGCTCAGGGTAAAGAAGGTGATACCTCTAGGAGCGGAGTATATTCCTGGCGGAACATGAAACCGGCTGGCTTCCTATTTCCGGGATTCAACGCATTTTGGCAGGTTGGTTTGTCAATGCAAATAGATCGTAACCGGCATCCCATTGATTAACCGGTTTTTCACGTTTCCAACAAATTCCAATTGCGCCAGAATTGCAAAACGAACCGTTTCCAACGGGTTAATTTCAGCTGTCGTAGACTTTTGCATCACACCGGGCACGGAAATTATTTTTGCCTTGGCTTTTTCTCCGTTGGGGAATTTGACCGTGACCATTTGTCCCACGACGGCATAGTCTTGGTATTTTGGCGGAATGAATGCATCGATATGCACTTTTTCGAGAAATATGATCTCAAGCAAGGCCTGACCGCGGCCCAGAAACTCTCCGGGTTGCGTAAACATCTCTGTCACCATGCCGTTGCCCGATGGCGCAAAAAGGCTTAACTGCAGGACTTGATCCTGAGTCTTATCAAATTCGAGTTGCAGCTGATTGATCCGGTTTGACAGCATGCGTATTTCCGGCGACTGACCTTGTTCCTGGCTATACATCCGGTCACGTTCCTGGCGTTGCGCTTTCTCCAGCGCCACCAGATTTTCCAGCGCCGAGTTTAATTGACTTCGCGCCAGCGCAATTTCAGCTTGTGTTGCAGCACCTTGTTTGTACAGGGTTTCATACTGACTTAAGCGTTGGGATGCGAAATGCTTCTGTTCATGCGCGAATCTCAACAACTGAGCCGAGCTCGTTCTGGAATCATCGGCTTGCAACAACATCTTATGCTTTTCCTGTTTCAACCCGTCCAACTCCACCTGCAACCGGTCACGGCTATCCAGCAATGCAGTATTCACCAGCGCAGCTAACGGCGCCCCTTCGGAAACTGTCTGCAACGGCTCGACAAAAAGCTGCTCAACATAGCCATCCACAGCGGTACGCACGGTAAAGCTAGGTACCCGGATGCGGCCATTGGCCTCAATGCTGATCGTGTCCCAAATAATCGTCCCGAGCAAATACACCACCGGGAGGCTGGAAATGGCGATGATCAAATACCAGCGCCACGGCCTGCCGGCTCGTTTGGCGGCGCTATATTGAACCCGTAATCCCCGGTCGGTATCCGGAGCTTTATTTTCTGGTTGATTAAAGCGTATTTTCATGAAGATAGCTTACCAAGTCTTGCCATGATTGAATAACTAGCCCGGTAAAATTAGGGGCCCGGAGTTGATCCTGCAATTGTTTCATTGCATGGATAAAAATGGACTGCGGCTTATGCACATAACTATTTTCCGGACCCAATTCTGGTTCCAGACTTTGCGCCAGACTAAATAACAGATCCGGATATTGGTTCATGGCCGACTTGAGCGCAGTAACGATATTCGTCAGATTCATCGCGTAATACATGACAGTAATCTCTTTGATTCCTTTCGCTTTGAGTTCACAGGGCACGCAAATATCAAATGATGCCGCTTTCGTCAGATAGCGCGGATGAATACTGGCGCCTACCGGCCACGGAGAAACAGCCGACACTTGGCGCACCGTTTCGATCAACTCCTCCAGACGCGCCTTGCCAGGCAAGTTCGATTCCAGTTGATCCGGCTCGATATCCAAATGCAGTCCATCGAAATTGATGTTGCTCAATTTCTTGACGATCATGAGCAGCTTCTCGCGCTGCTCCGGCAGAATCCAGTCGGGATCGCCTAACAGCAATTCAACTTTTTTCCCTCGCCGCTGCGCTTCGGTGAGAAATTTTTTAAGCGGTGCGGGATTTACGGCAAATTTTGCAATCTGCTGCTGATTCAAAGAAATCAGGAAACGATCGATTTCGATCGTTTGATTCTTCTCCCATAAACCGGGTTGCGTGCTCAATTTGTCAAAGTTCCAGACATACACGGCAACGCGCCCGGACGAAACTTCTGCATTACCGGCAGCAGAGAAACTGGTGCGCTTTGGCGCAGCCTTGGTTTTTTCTCCGCTGATAAGAAACGATGCCGCTTGCTGCAGTGGATCGGTCAAGTGGCTTAGGTTGATTTCCGGGTGAATATCCCGGCCTTTTCCCTCCAACAGCGTAATGAATTGCCGTAACCGGATATGCAGCTTCCATTGTTCCGATTCCGTTTCGACGTTCTCGATCGCCACCCGGTAATATGTATTCACCGCCTGAAAATATTTCTCGATCACATCGCCATCCAGCATCTTGAGGCGCAAATGTCTTTCACGGATCAACTCACGCGCCGCTTCAAGTCGCGTATGCTGAAATTTAATTTGCTGCGCAAGCTGTTGATAACTGCTGAGCAAAGCACGGAATTCGTGTTGCAGTTCCTGATCGCGATGCGTGTAGTCGGCTCGCAGACTGATCAATAGACTGTTCAAGCGCGATGCTTCATTCTTACGCACACTCATAATCTCAATCGGCATGCGGAAATTAAAACCGACTGAGCCGCCATAGCCCATTTGCATGGATTCAGGCGAGGGATGCGGAATGGCCGGACCGCCAAATGCGGTGGCATTGACATCCGAATCAATGCCACGCCAATTCTCGGTCTCTTTGGTCTTTTGAATATTTTCTATGCGCGCTTGCAGTATTTTCAGATCCAATTGCTCGATATCGATCGGCGCATTGCTGTCGATCGCATGCAAAACTGGTTTTACGGGCTCGAACGGCCGTATTTCCGAATTCGTCAAATAACCCAGTCTGATCAGTGCTTGATCGCGATTATTGCCGAATTCGATTTGCGATCGTTCCGCGCGATCGAAAGCGGAAAGAAACTCGAGATAATCCGACATGAATAACAAACCCGCTTCGCGCCGTTTATGCAGGATGGAAATCACACCGTCGCCGCGCAAACGCAAGTAGGCTTCGGTCAAAGCCAGCATTTTTTTTGCGCTCCAATACGCCGCGTAGTTTTCTTCCATAAAGAGCCGCGCCAGCCGTTTGCTCCAATCCAGGCGGACATCTTCTATTTTAACTTGCATCGCGGCATCATCGATCGCCCGTTGCTGCCTCTCCGCACTGCCTAGCAAGGGATAACGTACCCCGATCCGCCCCATCGGATCGAAGAAATGCCCGAAAGGTTCTCTGGCAAAAGGGCTTTTTTGATAACCAGCCGATATTCCGCCAAATATTTCCCAGCCTTTCTGCGCTTCCTGCACATTTAAATTTGAGCGTTGCGCCTCCAAATCGGCCTTCGCTTTCAACACCGTCGCGGCTTGCTCCAGATGCGTATAAAACTCGGTCAACGTTTTAACCTCAGCGGCTGCATTGGCTGTCAGCATCAAAAGCAACATCAGTATCGGGAAAACGCGCACTTTTATTGTTTTCCCTTTTTAAGCACCCACAAAGGCGCCATCGCAGAATCCAAGTGCCCTTTGTTCAGTATCTGGTTTAAGATTGCACAAGCGCTCCAGACGCGTGAAACAAACTGGAACAGCGGATAAATTGGCAGGATCAAAGCAGCTTGGCAGTCCTCCCATTTTCTGTCTGAGACGAGCGCAAGATAAAAAATGTATTGCAGGGTAATCAGGCTTAAATAGAATAAATAGACCAGCACCATGCTTAGAAAAAAAGTAAGCATCGGCAGCTTTACCGCCATATAGACCGTATAAATCACGATAGAAAAAGGCATGACGATCTGAAACAGAATGCCGTACCAGAGTAGAAATATAAAATTACTCCACCCCATGGTCGCCGCAGAAATGCCGTACTTGTGTTTATTCGAGTAGATATACCAAAGATCGCCATCCCAGCGCAGGCGCTGCTTCAGAAAATCCTTGAAACTTTCCGGCGCATCGGTATGCGAAACCGCACCGGGTTCAAACTCAATCCTCAGATGCGGATAACGTTGATGGTATTGCTTGATACGCAGAGTCAAATCAAGATCTTCGGCGGTCCCGGTATTCCATCCGCCAATTTTCTGGATAAAGGACTTTCTAAAAATGCCGAACGCCCCCGGGACGTTATTAATGACATTCAGTTTCGCAAACCCCAGTTTCCCTATCTGCATGGTCAACATATATTCCAAACTCTGCAGCCGGGTGATGATCGCTTTTCTGGCGTTACGCACACGCATCGGCCCCGTCACCGCGACAATATCAGGATTGCGAAAGTGCGATACAGCGGAGTTCACCATTTGATTATCAAACGATGTATCGCCGTCCAAAGCGAAAAAAACCTCACCTTGTGCTCGGCTTAGTCCGGCATTCAATGATGAAACCCTGCCACCGCGTTGAATTTTCGGAATGATGACCAATGAACGCTTGGGATAACTGGCAACCACGGGCACGAGTTCTTTCAATGCCTGATAAGTAGCCAAATTTTTTTGCACGCCATCGACCATCGCAATGATTTCAATATGTCCCGGATAGATCTGCTCCAATAAAGAGATCACTGTACTCTGCACTGCTTTTCCTTCGGCGTAGCAGGTAATCGCACAAGTTACGCGCGGGTAGTAAGGAAATGACACCGGCGCTTCCACCGATTTTTTAAACAGATAGCGGAAAACGCTCATCCAATTGACAAAATACAGCGGTAATTCAAAAAACAGTACGAATGGAATCAGCATGAAGACGTACTCGATATCCTGGAAGCGCGACGTTGCGATAAGAAAAAAGCTCCACGCTTGATTCAGACTTTCCATGAACTATAGCAACTCGCCCGCAAGACGGGCCAGCAGGAGCGGAGCGCTTTCCTTCTCGGGTATATTTCGCGAAGAAATACCGATAAAACGGAAATCCAGCTTATGCTCACTTTCTTCCAGCAGTACGTTCATACTGCTTTCGATACGTTTTTGAAAACCGCCCAGCCCTTGCTCATCCGTATTCGGCAAAAGCAACCACAGCATATTCTCCGAAGTCCGCGTGGAAAGGTCCGGAGTCCGGAGCAAGCTTCTCAATCGTTGCGCAAAGGCTTCGAGCATTTGCAGCAGGCGCGCGTGGTTAAAAAGTTCGACCAGATCCGGCAAATTGGCGAAGTAGATTCCGAACAAACTGAAATGCACATTGGGATAACGCCGGGATGTAACCATCTGCCAATCAAGATCGTGCAGGAATAACTCACGGGAAATAAAATCCAGCTGATCAAACCCCGAGGACAAGTCGAATACTTCACCCCGGAACGCAACCGTTCTTCCTTTATCGCTTAAGCGCCAGCTGTGCACTTCATTCAAGATGAGCTCACCCGGTTTCATCTCTTTCTCACACATCGCGCAGCGGACTTGCACATCGCCTTCTATAAACGAGTGGCTGCAAGACTGACAGCGATAATTCTCGATAGGCCGGTCGTAGTCGCTGCCAATATGCCGCAAATGCGTATGGCATTTGGGACAAACCAGCGTACCGCTATGCATGAATTTATCTTGCACATCGACACAACCGCAGGTAAAACAATGCAAGGAAGCTTGCAGTTTGATATCGATCGACTGGCAGTTCGGGCATATATCGATAAAACTCAAGTGCGCCGAGCGGCAATAAGCACATTCGCGCTGCCGGTCGAGCATCGTCAAAGGTTCAATTATTTTGTTATTGGCGAGATTGCGCAGCCACTCGAAAGAATCGGATCTGTCCTGACTCAACGCTTCCAACAATGGATAGCGATAAAAACGGGGATTTTGCCACTCATGGTGCGGCTGAAGGATGAAATCAGGGCGTAACCACAAGTATTTTATTAACCGTCCTTGGTGGGAGATATAGGTCTCATTGCCCTTCAGCGACTTCAGCAAGTTCTCAACTTGATTTACCACTTCCAGCAAAACCGGAGGTTGCGGCAATTGACCATCGAGCAACAAGTTATCAGATGCCGCCACCGGATTCGCTGCAAAACACAGCGACGCAAAAACTTCGTCATCTCTGCGTATCTTGCCAAGAATCGACGCAATATAGTGTTTATCATTTCCCGCGATGATAAACGCGGAAGGAATGATTTTATTTTTCTCCCAGTCCGAAAAATCACTGAAATGGCAAATTTCAAAAAGATCCTGATACGGATCCAATAAATCAGTCTTCTCTTGGGAGAAAAATATAAGCATCGCTAACTTAAAATAATCTTAAATCAATTATGTCATTTATAACGCACGGATATTTCGAACCAATTACAATATAATCATTATCTTAAAAACACCACCTAGGGTATTTTCTTACTATTATACTCATATTTTCTTACACAGATAGCTCGAATAAAGCAAAAAATCGGTTTTATATCGACGTTTTGAAAGAAAAATTCCATTCAAAACAACTCAAAAAATTCTCTATCGATTCAATACACCTTAATTTTTATTCGATCATTTAAACAATCCACAAACTGAGTCAATTATGGATTTCATTTGACCCAATGAGCACGCAGCATAAAAAGCAGTAATAACTTGATGATAATTAGCTCATAATCAATGTGTAAAACAAGTACACAAACCAATAGAAATCTTTAGAAATCGATGAGTTAAATTTTCAAATACATGAATTACTCACAAAGTTATCCACAGCATTTGTAACCCCAAAATTTAAAAAATATTCTTCTTTCTAAAGCTGTTTCCATATATATCGATAAATCAATCGCGCAGGGCTTATTAAACGATGAGCTGTGATTTTTCGCATAGTTGATCGGCTGAGATTCTATTAACATTCATGAGGATGGATAGAAACTATGATGTTGTTCAATTGCATTCATTCATCGAGCAATTTAACTTTGATTTGTTCTGTGCTGGTTAGAGATGACGAACCATATATCCTAAGTACTTTAACAACTTAATGCTGCATAACAGGAGTCTTATGAAAATAACTTTCACATTATCAGTTACCGCAATATCGCTTGCATTATTTGGCGGTGCTAATGCCAGTTCAATAACAATTGAAACCGGTTTCTTAACCGCGGGTCCTCAAATTGACGCAGCAGCATATCAATCCGTAGTTGATTCAGCCGTTGCAATCCCAACAATTGGTTACGGAATTGCAACCCCTGCAATTTACGACAACATTTCCAATCATGGATTGTTTGCTGGTGGCTCGACAACTGACATAGCCTTTAAATCAACTGTTGATTTTTATGTATCCCCAGCCAATGCGGGGGCATGGCAAATTCGTGCCGGTGTTGATTTTGGTCACGGCGGAGCCATTTTTGTCGATGGTTTAGCATATGATTTCAAAACAAACGATATGTGGTGGAATGGCAGCTACAGCGATTCATCGCAGTATTTGAGTATCAATACATTGAACCTCGCTGCCGGCTATCACACACTCAACCTCTACGGCCTTGAAGGTTGCTGTGACGGCGGCCAGCAAGCCCAATTCAGGATTGGAGGGACTGGTGATTTCACAACATTCAGCACAAACGACTCCCTGAGTCCTGTTCCAGAGCCGGGAACCTACGCCATGCTTCTGGCCGGTTTAGGTTTGATGGGATTTATAGCACACCGCAGAAAAGAATCAGCCGTTTAAGCAAATCCCGATAAGATCCGGAATGGGAGCGCAAGCTCCCGTTTTTTTCTTAGTGACGCCACCTCAAAAGCAGCTTAACACCGCATCGATCCGATTTCAGCACTGCTAACATGAGATACCTCGTACCCCTATCATTACAATATTAACCGCTGACTCAATCAATACATTTGTTAACCATCTAGTTAACATTCGGCAAAGTTTCCCTGATAAAAATTTTCCATACACAAAAACCATGATGAGAATTTCATCACGCACATCAATCATGGCACATTAAGCATTTTCTTTTTACACAATCTCTACAATTTACTTTTTATTTTTTCCTTGACATTCCAAATAATCCACAGTTTAAGAAAGTTATAAATATCCCGTGACAATCTTGATATCAGACTGAAAAATATCCCGCAAGTAAATGATAATTTAAACATAATCGATATGTTAAATTATTAAGCAATCCAAGAAAAACCCTTAGAAATTTATAAGTTAGTCATCCATTCAACTCGATTGTCCACAAAGTTATCCACAGAAATTGTGGACAACAGAAAAAACCTTTTATGAAATAAAACTATAGAATGAATAATCATTACCAGGAATGGGTTCATCGTTTTTTTTCGACGGACAATCACTTTCAACAAAGCCAATCTGATCTTGAAGATTAGCGTCATAAAGACGATTCTTATCGGCAAAAGTCACAAAAATAAGAAGAATTAGAATTAACTAAGAAATCGATGTAAACGGAAACGCTGAACTCAGCCTACTGATTTCCAGATCTAATGAAATACACCCCAATAGATTTTGTCCGGATGAACAGCTTCAATTCGACCATTCACAGCGGTTTATCATCCCCGTGGACGATGATCGTATGCGGCCTTTGAGTCTTGCTTGATTGCTGCGATAGAAATATACGCAGAGTATTCTGGAAATTACTATTGGTGCCGAGAGGGGGAATCGAACCCCCATGATGTCACCATCGCGGGATTTTGAGTCCCGTGCGTCTACCAATTCCGCCATCTCGGCCAAACAATTTGCTTGTTTTGAATAAACAGCAGGCGCAATTATCACTGAAAAGCCGGAGTACAGCAAGCCGCATGGGCGGAAAACATGCTGCGCCGGTATAATAGGCGGCATGAAGACGCAAGATTTTGACTTTTATCTGCCCGCCGAATTGATCGCACAGTTTCCCGCCGAGCAGCGCACCGGCAGCCGTTTGCTCTATTTGGATAGCAATAATAATCAGTGGCAGGACGCGTTATTTTCGAATTTACCCAGTTTCCTGCGCGCCGGAGATGTCATGGTGTTTAATGATACCCAAGTGATTAAAGCGCGCTTGTACGGAAAAAAAAATAGTGGTGGCAAGGTAGAAGTCATGGTGGAGCGAATACTCGATGATCGCCATGTTCTGGCAGCCATCCGCGCCAGCCATGCACCCAAACCGGATTCAACCTTATTGCTGGCGGATGCGATACCGGCAACCGTGATCGCGCGTGAGCAGGAATTTTATACCTTGCGCTTTGAGCATGAAAAAACGACAGCGGAATTGCTGGAATGCTACGGCCAATTGCCGTTGCCTCCCTATATCGCCCGCCCGGCGACCGCCGCGGACGAAGCACGTTATCAGACAGTTTACGCAAGAAATGCAGGAGCTGTTGCAGCACCGACCGCAGGACTGCATTTCGACGCCGGTATGATGGATCGATTACGGGCGATGGGCATCACCATTGCCTACGTCACTTTGCATGTCGGTGCCGGAACATTTCAGCCGGTGCGGGTTGAAAATATTGCCGATCACACCATGCACAACGAAACCTATCATATCCCGCAGGCCACCGTGGATGCGATCCGGCAAGCCCGGCTATCGGGAAGGCGCATTCTTGCCGTCGGCACGACATCGCTACGAGCGCTGGAATCCTGTGCATCGTCTCAGAATGGCCAATTGATCGCAGGGTATGGCGATACGCGGATTTTTATTACGCCGGGCTATCGCTTTCAAGTAGTCGAGCGATTATTGACCAACTTTCATTTGCCCTGCTCAACACTGCTGATGCTGGTCTCGGCTTTCGCCGGCATAGAAAACATCCGGCTTGCTTATCGGCATGCCGTAACTGAGCGCTACCGTTTTTTTAGCTATGGAGATGCCATGCTGATTGAGAGAAAATCATGAAATTTCAGTTACATTCCACCGACAAGGCAGCCCGCCGCGGCACCTTGACCTTGGCGCACGGCACGGTCGAAACACCGGTTTTCATGCCGGTAGGTACTTATGGCGCGGTCAAAAGCATGCCACCCGCCGCACTGCAAACGACAAACGCGCAAATCATTCTGGGCAACACGTTTCATTTATGGCTGCGCCCCGGATTGGAAGTAATCGAAGCGCATGGCGGATTGCATGATTTCATGGGCTGGCGCGGCCCGATACTCACCGATTCCGGCGGGTTCCAAGTATATAGCCTGGGCGATTTGCGTAAAATCACCGAGCAAGGCGTGCATTTCAAATCGCCGGTCAACGGTGACAACTGTTTTCTGTCACCGGAGGAATCGATGCGGATTCAACGCACGCTCAATTCCGATATTGTGATGATCTTTGATGAGTGCACTCCGTATCCAGCAGATGAATCGACCACTCAACTCTCAATGGAACTCAGTCTGCGCTGGGCGGAACGCTCCAAACAGGCGCATCATGGCAATCCGAATGCATTGTTCGGCATCGTGCAAGGTGGCATGTACGAACATCTGCGCGATCAATCGTTTGCTGGTTTATATCGCATCGGTTTTGACGGTTATGCGATCGGCGGATTATCCGTCGGCGAGCCCAAAGCTGACATGCAGCGCATCCTCAAACATACCGCACCGCTCCTACCCGCTGATCAACCGCGTTATTTGATGGGTGTCGGCACACCGGCGGATATAGTGCATGCCGTGGCGCACGGTATTGATATGTTCGATTGCGTACTGCCAACGCGAAATGCCCGCAATGGCTGGCTGTATACGCGTCACGGCATTATTAAATTGCGTAACAGCCGCTACCGGCTGGATACATCGCCTCCGGACGAGCACTGCGGTTGCTACACCTGCCAGCATTTCAGCCGCGCTTATCTCCATCATTTGCAACGCATCAACGAAATGCTGGGGGCGCATCTGAATACCGTGCACAACTTGTATTATTACCAGCAACTGATGCAAGAAATCCGCAGTGCAATCGAAAACCAACAATTTGAAGAATATGCACAAGAATTTCTGGCATAAGCGGTCATCATGCTAATATGTACCTTTTTTCAGAAAGGGAGAATTTTATGCTGATTAATGATGCATTTGCACAAGCTGCTGCGTCAACGCAAGACAACTCGGACTTGTTAAGCCTGTTACCGATGTTTGGGATACTGGTGCTGTTTTATTTTCTGCTGATCCGCCCGCAAGCTAAACGCGCCAAAGAGCAAAAACAGATGGTGGAAGGATTGCAGAGAGGCGATGAAGTCATTACCAACGGCGGTATTCTCGGTCAGGTCCTGAATGTCAGCGAAGCTTATGTGATTATCGAAATAGCACCGGCTATCGAAGTCACCGCGCTTAAATCTTCGGTGCAAACCCTATTGCCCAAAGGAACACTGAAGAGTATCGAGCCGAAAGGAAAAGCTCAAAAATCCAAAACAACCAAAACAACAACCGCTTCGGAAAACAGTGCCGCCGAAACCACGGAGAGCAACGCTACTGATGCTGCAAATGTTGAAAAGAAATAACCACGCGTGCCGTGGCGGAACGAATCGTTATTGAATTGCTTGCCGTCACATGTCTTTCTTACCTTTTATCATTAATTAATACTTAACTGACACCCATGAACCGCTACGCACTTTGGCAATACTTGATTATTGCGGTTTCACTGCTACTCGGCTTGCTGTACACATTGCCGAATTTTTACGGCGAATCGCCCGCAGTACAGATCTCCCCTTTACGGACGTCCGCAAGCACTGATACCGCCTTGTTACAACGCGTTGAAGACGCATTAAAACAAGCCAACCTTGGAACGGATGGAGTGCTCCTTGAAGAAGGAAGCATTAAAGTACGTTTCGCCGATACCGAGACCCAAATCAAAGCAAAAGATTTGCTGGAATCGGCTTTGGGTAATGACTATATCACTGCGCTGAACTTACTGCCCAATTCTCCCCGGTGGCTGACCGATCTCGGCGCATTGCCGATGTATTTGGGACTGGATCTGCGCGGCGGCGTGCATTTCATGCTGGCCGTCGATATGGAAGGCGCGCTTGAAAAATCACTGGATCGTTACAGCGCTGATATTCGCGGCAAATTACGCGAACAAAAAATTTCCTATGCCGGTCTGGAAAAACAAGCCAAGAAACTGACTTTGAAATTTCGCGATGCTGAATCACGCACCAAAGCGGAAGCTGAGTTAAAGTCGAATTACCCCGACCTTGGTTTCAAGGAAGAGAATGCCGATAACCGCTACCATCTCGTCGCTACGATTAAACCCGAGGCGCTCGCACGCATGCAAGAGTCTGCGGTGTTGCAAAACATCACAACCCTGCGTAATCGCGTTAACGAGCTGGGCGTTGCTGAACCCATCATCCAGAAAGCCGGAACGGATCGTGTCATTGTGCAATTGCCGGGGGTGCAAGATACCGCCAAAGCAAAAGATATTCTGGGACGGACAGCCACCCTGGAAGTTCGCATGGTAGATGATGAGCACGATCTCGATGCCGCATTGCGGGGTAAAGTACCAGCGGGTACCGAGTTGTATGAAGAACGGGGGGGAAGTCCATTACTCGTTAAAAAACAAGTATTGTTGACGGGTGAACATATCACCGATGCGCAACCTGGCTTTGATAAAGACAATCAGCCCGCAGTACACCTCAATTTAGACAATGGCGGATCGCGCATTTTCAAACAATTGACACGGGATAATGTCGGCAAAAGAATGGCCATTCTGCTGATTGAGAAAAATAAGGCGGAAGTCATAACCGCGCCGGTCATTCGGGAAGAAATCGGCGGCGGGCGCGTGCAGATCAGCGGGCGCATGACCAGCAGGGAAGCGCGCGATGTTGCGTTATTACTGCGCGCTGGCGCTTTGGCAGCACCGATGGATATCATTGAAGAGCGCACAGTAGGACCGAGCTTGGGCGCGGAGAATATTGCCCGCGGCTACAACTCGACCTTATATGGCTTCTTGGGCGTCGCTATCTTCGTTGCCATCTACTACACGGCGTTCGGCATGATTTCAGTCATTGCACTGGCCATGAATCTATTGCTGCTGGTCGGTTTATTATCCATCATGCAGGCTACATTGACACTGCCGGGGATGGCCGCACTGGCCCTGACGGTCGGTATGGCGATTGATGCCAACGTGCTGATCAATGAACGGATTAGGGATGAATTGCGCGCCGGCAGTTCTCCGCAAATGGCTATTCATGCAGGATTCGAGCGAGCCTTCGGTACAATTGTGGACTCCAATGTTACCACCCTCATTGCCGGTATTGCGTTGTTTGCTTTCGGTTCAGGTCCGGTGAAAGGATTTGCGGTAGTACTTTGCTTAGGCATTATGACTTCCGTATTTACCGCCACTTTTGTGACAAGAGGCATAGTCAATCTGATCTATGGAAGCCGTCGCAGACTTGATCATGTTCCGATTGGAAAAATCTGGATACCGGAGCAAAATCAGGCCACTCATAGAACTGCATTAGTTCGTGACAAAGCAGGCGAAGAATCGATCGATACTCAGAAAAGAATTACAGAACAGCCTGAGGCTAAAGCTGAAGTTATCCAAGAAGCTGATCTTGATGTTCAAGCTGAATCGAGCGAAAGAAAGCCGGGTAAGGCTAAAAACAAGCGAAAATCATCTGATACCAAGCAATCCAAAAGCTGATTGATCGGATTTATAAGGAAGTAAGTCATGGAATTTTTTAGATTTAATCGTAACATTCCCTTTATGCGATGGAGACGGGTCGGGGCTGTCATTTCAATTGTGACATTTGCTCTATCTGTTTTCTTTATTGCCACAAAAGGACTCAATCTCGGTGTAGATTTCACAGGCGGAACAGTACTGGAAGTCAGTTACAATCAAGCCGCTGATCTCGAAAAAGTCAGAAGCGTACTCACCGATCTCGGTATGTCTGACGCCAGTGTGCAAAATTTCGGCACCTCTCGTGAGGTTCTAATTCGCTTACCAATTAAACCTAATGTTTCCAGCGCGCAATTGTCGGAAACCGTTATGGATGCATTGAAACAGTCGGATTCTTCGGTAGAAATGAAGCGAATGGAATTCGTCGGTCCGCAAGTTGGAGCAGAATTACTGGAAAACGGTGCGCTTGCCTTGCTATTTGTTTCGCTGGGTATCGTTGCTTACTTGGCAGTACGGTTCGAGTGGAAATTTGGCGTATCGGGTATTATTGCCAACTTGCATGACGTTGTTATCATCGTTGGCTGCTTTGCTTTTTTCCAATGGGAATTTTCGCTCACCGTACTCGCCGCCATATTGGCCATATTGGGTTACTCCGTTAATGAGTCGGTCGTTATTTTCGATCGAATCCGCGAGAATTTCCGTAAATATCGCAAAGCATCCATTACCGAAGTCATCGATAGCGCCATTACACAAACGATGTCACGTACAGTCATTACCCATGGAAGCACACAAATGGTCGTCATCGCGATGCTTTTATTCGGCGGTGAAGTGCTTCACTACTTTGCGCTGGCATTAACCATCGGTATTTGGTTCGGGATTTATTCGTCGATTATGGTCGGCAGCTCAATCATCATGCTTCTAGGCGTCAAACGCGAAGATCTGGTTAAGATTGAGAAAAAACCTTTAGAAAATGATGGCGCGGTTGTATAAGGTTTTACAATCGCATATGGATAAGTCAACTAGTAGTACCCGTTGATCAGAAAGCGCGCATTTCTAATTTCCGAATAGAAAAAAAGCACAGCAGGAAATTTCCTGCTGTGCTTTTTGTGTTTTTTGACTTGCTATATTATCAAGCAGCTTTCGGTTTACGCTTACGCAAGAAGAAGAAAGCGGCAACAGCGAGGACCAGCACAACCGGTGCAATAATCGCTGCTTTCGGGGTCGGACGGCCTTCACCTACCGAGAACGGAAAGCGTGATACATAGTCCTGCGCTCCACCCGTCACCGTCACCAGCCCTACAAACTTGCCTTTCTCCGGAAAGGTGTGATCTACCGTAATCGATGCCGATGGGTATACCTTCGGTGGTAAGTGGAATACTGTGATCTCGTCCAGATTCGCTTCCGATCCTGTATCACGAATAATCCTCACTTCCGTCTTCAACGGACGTAACTCTTCCTGGATATAGTCCAGTGCGATCACGGTCTTGCCTGTTTCCGGTATGTCTTCACAGAATTCTTCTTCCTGCGATAAGGGTTGATAACCGGTAAAGTGCATCCGGTACGGTCCTACCGTCAATACGCACATGTCTTCAGCCAGTGCCAAACCACCGTGCGCTTGTGCTTGTGAGGTAAATATCATACCTGTTGCAAGTATAACCGCGAATAATGCTTGTTTCATTTCTATGAGTCTTGCTGACATCGTTTGGATTTCCTGTGTCTATAAATGGTTAGTCTCTAATATGCTCTGTTTGCTATCAGATTGTTCAGTTCTTGTTGGCCCGGCGCGTTGCCAGCCAGTCTCTGAAACGTCTTGACCGGATGAGTTTATACCCAAGTATTGTGGTCAGCAATAGGCCGACTGCCGGTCCTATGGTGGCTCTGAATACTTCGGCATAGTTGATCATTTCCACCCGTAAATGATATTCATAGTTTAGTGGCGGTACGCCTTCGGCAGTAATCAATACCAGATATTTCCCTTGTTCGAGGGGGCTTTGCGTGCTGATCACGCCGTCCTGATACATCGCCGCGTGCAGGTTGGTGACCGTGTCCCCTTCGCCAGCTTTGCTGCCTTTCATAACCTTTACGCCTATCGGCATCTCACGCAGTGCAGGGTCTACTAAATCTATCACGAGTATGGCATTGCCCGCTTTGGGTATTTCCGTGCAGTAATGTCCTTCTTCGTTTACTTGTGGCTGATAGGTACTGAGGTGAATCATGTTCTCGCCGATCCGGCGCATGCAGTTGTCTTCTTCCATCGCTACTTTGCCATGTGCACCAGCTGTGCCGGCATACAGTGCCATAACAAGTGTAAAGACTGCTGTCCCCGTTTGTGCTATTTGCCTGACCACGACAAATCCTCCTCTTGGATGAGCGCCTCTAATTTTGCCAATTCTTTTGTCCGCATTCTTTTAATACCCTAAATTTTTACTCTTTTCTCTACCGATAAAAAAAACCGGTACACCGGCTGTCTTTCGACAGTGGTGTACCGGTGTTGATACTTAACTTCTCTTACAGTTTGGTAAAGACTGGAATTACCGCGCCAGCAATACTGTTGATATAACGATTGCCTGCTTCATCCCAGGTCATCAACAATCCGCCAAAACGGCTTTCAGGGTCACCCAACAGTGCCATCAAACGTTGTACTTCCCACAACGCATCTTTGGCTTCCATCTTAACTTCACGGGTTTCTCCAGGTTGAACGCCTCTGTCATCATCCATCGATAAGCCGGTTGCTACCAGTTCTCTTGGATAGTCAGGATCCAGGTGTTTGCGGCCCAGTTCGTTCACAAAGCGTACGCCCGCTGTCGTGAATTCACCAATGTTAACCGCTGTGTCACCGTTGTTGGTGATTTCCATCGTTACACGCAGTGCACGGCCAGGTACGTCGTAGTTAGCATGTGTTACTTTGATTGCAACTGGGTTCGGTGCAATCGGTAACGGTGCTACTTTCGATTCGCCAGCTTGGATCGGTACTGTGTATGGGTGTACGCTTTCGGTGTAACGATAGCCGCCCCAAACAATCGCGCAGGTCAGTATTGCAACTGCCAGACCTACTTTTCTGTCCGTTGGGGAGGTTAACAGTTCGTCACCATACGCCAGCAATACGCGGCTACGTGGCAGGAACATCGGTTTCGCTACAAAGTAGCCAATCCAGAAGCAGCCTAAGCCTAACCATACGATGTGCCAGAATATACCGTTGCTGAAGTTGAATGTTTCCAGGTCGATGGTTTTACCAGTCAGTGTGGTTACTGGGTTGGTAAAGTCATCCCAGCTGCCGGAGATGTTCATCCATGAGGCTGGACCTGCAATAGGACCTGCATCTTTGATGTTTACCATCGCGTGCATGTGGTGACGTCCTGGAATACGGGCTTTCAGTCTGACTTCAAATGCATAGTCACGGCCAATTTCCAGAGGACCTGAAATAAACGTTGGTTCGCCGTTCAGTTTGGTGCTTAAACGTACAAACACCGGGCTTGGGCTACCTACGTTAAAGAAGGCGCGGGTTGGTTTACCTACCGCACGTGGCCAGTCTTCAGCTAAGTGAAAGTTACCAGTCATCGTCGCAATGTCGTTGACTTTGGTGACTTTCGGTTGCCATTTCAAGTCGTACCATTGAATACTACGCATACGCAGGAACGGTTCTTGTGAGCGTTCACCGTGTGCCGCTGCTGTCTTAACATCTAACGTCAGCGTCATCGCCAGCGATGCCGCTCCAATCGCTGCTCCATACAGGCCTAATACGCCCAGTTTAAATATGCTTCTTATATTCATTATCTAATCCCCTGTGCAAAGCCTTTTTCACCAAACGCGGTTACGTCGTTCTTCATTGAGATGCGTCCTCTTTCTCCTTTAACATAGTAGAAAGCGGTGCAGTACAGTTTGCCAAAGTACCACCATACGCAGAACATCAGCATAGATACGAACGCTGCGAAGAACGCTGCAATCACTGTGGTGTGTCCACCAAAGGTGCGCAGTGAGCCTTGCTCAATCAGGCGAACATATTCAGGTGTACCGGTACGTACGTACAGGAAACCTGTGTAGTCAGCTACTGATAACAGTACGCCTTCTACAACCACTGGTAAGTGGGTTGGGCCAAATATCGGCCAGTTGCCTGGGTAGAAGAATAATCCAAAGAAGCCGCCGCCTAACAGTGCTGTGATCAGCCAGTTACCGGTCAGCAACATGATTGTATCCATCATCAATGCACCTGGAATCATGGTCGATGGCAGTACAAAGTTGATCGGATAGTGTGACCACCAGTAGAAGCCCCAGTAACGGGTCAGCCATTCACCTACTAACAGGCATACGATACAGAGTGTCGCGCCAAATGGCAGGCGATAGTTTACCCACAGGTAATACATCAGTGCTGCACAGTACATGATACCTACAATCGGTGTTACTACAGGCCACCATTGACGGTCTTTCCAATCCAACCAGAAATCCCAGTCTCCTGCTAACAGCATGAAGTGCATGTGATAGGTTCCTACCAGCAATATACACAGAATCGGAAAATATACCGCATCTATGTATCTGGACATCTTGACCGCTTCCGGCACCATCTTGGCCGCTGCTAAAATTTCGTCTGTTCTACTCACTAGACCCTCCCTTCTTCATTTCGTGTGATATTAAATTATGAAAACTTGACGATTCCCTTGCTTCTTTTTGTCGTCTGCTTATTGCTCGTTTTCATTACTGCATAGTAACTTAAGTCTTCTTATCCTTCCGCCCGTATCACAGGCGGGAAGGATGTGCTGCATTCAGAATTAAGGAACGATACGGTTGTTCAGAATGTCTCTGCTTGAGCCGTTCCAGGTTACATCAGTCAGGTTCGAGTAACGGGTGATGATTTGTGCTGCAATACCGCCCGAGAATAAACCTGCCCAGCCCAGAATCACAAAGCCCCAGTGCAGTGGCGCGCTGAACAGTTCTTCCATGAACCAGAATGCGTGACCCCATTCGTTCAAACCTACGTTTGGCAGAATCATCAATGGGCCAGCAATTGCCATAACCAATGGGAATGATGTGCCGCGGCTGTACAGTGGCAGACGGGTCATCGCGTACAGGTATGATGCTACGCCACACACGATGTACATTGGGAATGAACCGTAGAACACGACTACGTGACTTGGGGTGAAGCTGGTGTCACGAATAATCACTTGGTGCCAGGATGCGTCTTGTTCGGTGAAGAAGCTGCCGCCCCAGTAAACACCAAACAGATACACGCCCAGCCACATCATCCAGTAGAAATAACGTTTGATTTCCAGCTTGGTGTCTAAGTTGTCCAGTTGTTCTTTGGTGTCACGGGTTTTCAGGATCCAACCCCAGGTTACTAACGCAAACAAAGGCATCAGGGTCATGTGTACGCGCCACAGGCCCATCCATACTTTGTCAAATTCCGGTTCCATCGAGTCCATACCGTGTGAGTATGCAAACGTTCTTTGGTACCAGATCCAGAATATCGCTACCAACAGCATTGTTAACATGCCCAGTTTGTAGTACTTCGAGTCGTACCACAGTGACATGTCATAGCTTGCGCTTGATGCACTTGACGTGCCGTAAGTTGTTGCCATGTTTCTACCTCCTAACTGTTAATCAAAACTACTTCTCGTTCTTTTACTCTTCTACTTCTAATACTAATTAATTAGTACTGCTTTTATCTCGGCAGTTAAATTAACCTATTTTCTACCCTTAATTTAACCACACCTCTCAGGCTAGTCGACCTTACCCCTCAAAGTCAAGTCATTTGTCATAAAATCCCCTACTCTAATTTAGGGATTTTTACTCAAAACTTACCCGATTCTACTTCGTATACAAATACTAAGAAAACACTCCTCAAGCATATTAAAAATAAATCCCACTCTCCTTACTAAACTCAATGGAAGATTAGAATGGCATTCTCATTCGCCAAATTAGGTTACTTAATTTTGCTGCAAAGTATAGTTGCGTATTATGCTCAATAAACCCTCTGCGGTAAATGGTTTAGTCAGATAATCGTTCGATCCTGCCATTCTGCCCCGCGCTTTATCAAATAATCCATCCTTGCTGGATAACATAATCACTGGCGTAGACTGATAAATTGGATTATTTTTTATTAACTTACACGCTTGATAACCATCCAGGCGCGGCATTGTGATATCCACAAAAATAATATCAGGCTGATTCTCAACAATCTTAGACATCGCATCGAAACCATCTTCTGCCAATATGACTTCACAACCAAATGGTCTTAGAAAAATTTCGGCACTTTTCCGAATCGTGTTACTGTCATCGATCACCATGACTTTAATACCCTTCAATACACCGGCATTATCCACCCATACTCCTTACGAAAATTTGGCATAAACTAAGCTTGTACCATTCTGGATTTTATTTCCTCCAGAATGCAGGCGTAAATATAGCGAGCACGGTAAAAAATTCCAATCTGCCCAGCAACATGGCAAAGCTACATATCCATGTCTGAAAATCCGTTAGCGATGCATAAGTGGTTGCCGGTCCAATTTCCCCAAGCCCCGGCCCTAGATTATTGATGCAAGCCACCGCGGCCGAAAAAGCTGTAATGACATCCAATCCGCTCAATGTGAGCATCAGCATCATCAGCACGATACTCGCCGTATAAACAAACAGAAATACCAAGACTGCAAGAATGACCCGGCTTGCCAGCACACTTCTCCCAAGTTTCGCGGGCATTACCGCATTGGGATGCATAATCGTAATAATTTCACGATAAACCTGCTGATACAGAATACGGGCCCGTATCATCTTAATGCCACCGCCAGTGGAGCCTGAAGAAGTGCAAAATCCGGATAAAAATAACATCCAGAGAGGAACGAATATCGGCCACAGGTTATAATCGGTATTACTGTAGCCGGTCGTCGTGGCAACGGATACGATATTGAAAGCGGCATAACGCAAGGCTATCAGCGGCTCGGAGTAAACGCCGGTTAACCAAAGATACAATGCCAATCCGGCGCAACTGAGAAAAAGGATCATGACATACCAGCTCACTTCGGAATCATAGCGATAAGGCGTTAAGCTTTTTGCCCGCCAAGCCAGAAAATGGGTCGCAAAATTTATTCCGGCAATCAGCATAAAGACAATTGCAACCGATTCAATGAGCGGAGAATCCCAGTAAGCATAACTTGCGTCATGCGATGAAAAACCGCCTAATCCCAAAGTTGTGAAAGCGTGCATGACCGCATCAAACCAATCCATGCCTGCCCACTTGTAAGCAAAAACACACGCCAAGGTCAGACTCGCGTAGATCGACCACAACCCTTTAGCTGTTTCAGCGATACGCGGCGTCAGTTTGTTTTCTTTCATGGGCCCCGGTATTTCAGCATTCAGCAATTGCCGTCCGCCGACGCCCAGCAATGGTAAGATCGCTACCGCGAGCACAATCAGACCCATACCGCCAAGCCACACAATTTCGCCACGCCATAGGTTGATGGACGGCGGCAACGCATCCAACCCCGACAATACCGTACCACCGGTAGCGGTTAAGCCCGAAACAGCTTCAAAATAAGCCATGCTGAGATTGAGTTCGGGCAAATACAGCAGTAATGGCAGCATGGCAAAAGCCGGTAACCCGGACCACACCATGACCACCAGCAAAAAGCCATCGCGCGTCTGCAATTCACGTTGATAGCGGCGTGTCGCGAGCCACATGACTAAACCGCTACCGAGGGTAATCAGAATAGACTCGCCAAAAACAAAACGCGCACCGTCATCGATCCATAGCGCCAAACCGAATGGAATCAGCATGGTCAGCCCGAATACCAGCACCATCTTGCCCAGCACATTAACAACCGTAAGCAACCGATTCATGGAATGATGCGCTACAGAAAGCCAACGTTAACCTGAAACAGTTTTTCCACTTCGCGAATCATTTTCCGGTTGACCACAAATAGAATCACATGATCTTCCGATTCGATGACCGTATCGTGATGCGCAATGATGACGCGTATTGAGTGACTCGACTCAGCTAGATTCTTTTCCAGCTCTGCGGAACTCAAACTCTCGCCAAATAACCCTTCGGTTCTCGGCAAACCACGCACTATTGCGCCAATGGTCGCGCCTTTTGGCAGCTTGATTTCATCAATCTTGCGTCCGACGACTTTGGACGACCGCGCATCGCCATGCGCAACCAATTCCAATGCTTCCGCCGCACCCCGCCGCAGACTATGTACAGCAGCAACATCGCCGTGCCGGACATAAGCCAGCAATGAGCCGATCGTCACTTGCGCTGGCGAGATCGCGATATCAATACGGCTGCCTTGCACCAGATCCACGTAAGCGCGGCGATTGATCAGCGCAATCACTTTATGCGCCCCCATCCGTTTCGCCAGCAGCGCCGCCATAATGTTGTTCTCTTCGTCATTCGTCAGCGCGCAAAACAAATCCATCTCGGCAATGCTCTCACTCTCCAGCAAGGTTTCATCCGTTGCATCGCCGTGCAGCACCAGCGCATTGCTCAATTCACCCGCCAAACGCTCACAAGCTTGGTAATTGCGTTCTATGATCCTGACCTGATAATCTTTTTCCAGCGTCATGGCCAGACGCCTGCCGATTTTTCCGCCACCAGCGATCATCACATGTTTGACCGGCCTGTCCATTTTGCGCAATTCCCGCATGACGGTGCGAATGTCTTCGGTTGCGGCAATGAAAAATACCTCATCTTCCGCTTCGATGATGGTGTCGCCTTCCGGAATGATCGGCCGGTCTTGACGGAAAATAGCCGCCACGCGCGTATCCACATTGGGCACATGCTTGCGCAATTGCTGTAATTCCTGTCCGACCAGCGAACCGCCTTTTAACGCGCGCACCGCCACCAAGCTTACTTTTCCCGATGCGAAATCGAGCACCTGCAAGGCTTCGGGAAACTCAACGAGTTTCTCAATATATTCAGTCAGAATCTGTTCGGGTGAAATGGCAAAATCGACGCAGAAGTTTTCCGTTGAAAAAATTTCCGGATGCGTCAAATACTCCGTGGAGCGGATCCGGGCAATTTTAGTCGGTGTGTTAAACAGTGTGGCGGCAAGCTTACACGCCACTAGATTGGTCTCATCGTGCTCTGTTACGGCCAGCACCATATCTGCATCATGCGCCCCGGCATTCACCAACACCGATGGATGCGACGCGTTGCCAACAACCGTACGCAAATCCAAGCGATCCTGCAATAACGCCAAACGCTTGGAATCGATATCGACCATGGTAATGTCGTTGGCTTCACTGACCAAGCTCTCAGCGACCGACGAACCGACTTGACCCGCGCCCAGAATGATAATTTTCACTTGAACAACCTACTCTTTCCGGTTCTCGCGCACCCAGTCACGCCATTGCGCAAATAGCCCGGGATCCAGTGCCGCTATCACGGATCGCGTCCACGGCGATCCCGCCCAGTAGTCATCCTGTTCGAAGCCGCACATATGTCCGCCCGCTTCTGCGAGAATCAATGAACCCGCGCCGTAATCCCACGGCTTCTGTCCGCCGTGCAGATATAAATCAAAATAACCGGCGGCGGTATAGCACCATTCCAGCGCGCACGCACCGAAGTTGCGCTGCGAGGCAAACGGTGGATAAGCAGCCACTCTGGCCGCGAATTTCCGATCCAGCCGTTTTAAATCGACATTGGCCATGGCACCCGATAATGCCGGCGTATACGTCTTCAGCGGCAACGCAATACCATTCAAAAAAGCACCGCCGCCTTTGGTGGCATAAAACATCTCATCCGTTACCGGATTGTAGATCACGCCCAGCACACTCTTGCCTTGCTCCATGAACGCCACTGAAATGGCGAAGTACGGTAACCCATTGAGAAAGTTAGACGTGCCATCGATCGGGTCGATGCTCCACAACCCGGATTGCCCCTTGATCCACTGCGCTTCCTGCTCCTGTTTTGTCATTTCCTCGCCCATCGCGGCGGCTGGATGAATTTTTTGCAGCTTTTCCAACAGCGCATTCTGTGCCGCGACATCCGCTTCGGTAAAAAAACTGCCGTCCGCTTTAATCTGACGGTCGACTTGCAGGTAGCGCGGCATGATGACTTGCTGCGCGACTTCTTTTACCGCCGTGATCACTTCTTCTAGCACGTTTACTCCGACCGCCACTTGATCGAACAACCGATACTGGGGATTTGTTCTGCCGGACCGCGGCCGGTTTTGGCAACTTGCAACATGCCTTCGAATAAATCCCGTCGCACATCGGCAGGGGCGGCCTCTTTGCGCGATGCATCCAGGCGGCCGCGATATTGCAATTCCAGTTTGTTGTTGAAACCGAAGAAATCCGGTGTGCACACTGCGCCATAGCGTTTGGCAATTTCTTGTGTCTCATCCCACACGTACGGGAAAGGATAGTTTAATTGTTTCGCCACCAGCGCCATGTTTTCAAATGAATCTTCCGGGTAATCGGCCGGGTCATTGGACATGATCGCAATGGCATTGATACCGTGCGATTTCAATTCATTCACATCGCGAATGATGCGATCCTGCACCGCTTTCACATACGGGCAATGATTGCAGATAAACATCACCAGCAGGCCGTTTTCCCCTTTTGCGGAAGCCAGGTTATAGCGTTTGCCGTCGACGCCCAACAAATCAAAATCAACCGCTTTCCAGCCAAAATCACAAACCGGTGTTTCCAAACTTGCCATATTCTTTTCTCCTACTATCGATAATAATCTTGAAAACCGCTTCTCCAGCCTGCCGCGTTCACCCACTGAAACAGCGGTCAGACAATGAATGCCGGATAAATAACGTGCTATATTATCATGAGTCCATTTATCGAATTGCTACTTACCCCGGTCAGCCCCCATCATGCATGCGCGCTTCTACCATCCCGAAGAAATCACTGCCGGAACGATTATCGAATTATCGGCCGGGAACAAACACCATGCCGCGCGGGTATTGCGGCTGAAAGAGGGAGATGCGGTCACGTTGTTCAATGGACAGGGCGGTGAATTCTCCGCACACATCACCAGCATCACCAAATCCAGCACGGCCGTCCGGGTCGACGCCTATCACGCGATAGATTGCGAATCGCCATTGTCGATTGAGTTGGCCCAGGCAGTCTGTGTCAATGAAAAAATGGATTGGATCATACAAAAAGCAGTGGAGTTGGGCGTGACACGCATTCAACCCGTGACCACGGCGCGCAGTATCGTGCACTTATCCGGCGAACGTGCCGGTAAACGCCAGCAACACTGGCAAAAAATCGTCATTTCCGCGTGCGAGCAATGCGGCAGAAATTACGTGCCGCAAGTACTGCCGTTGATTTCGCTGCCGGAATGGCTAAGCCGGAAAAAATCCGGCCGGTCGCCTCATGATGGTTGCTTTATGTTATCCACGACAGCCACGCAAAGTTTGAAAGAGATTGCCAAACCACCTGCCGATGCCAATCTGGCGCTTGTGATCGGATCGGAAGGCGGGTTTACGCCGGAAGAAGAAGCAGCTGTTTTACACACCGGCTTCGTCCCGCTACGTCTGGGAAAACGCATCCTGCGCACCGAAAGCGCGGCTTTGACGGCTATTGCCGCATTACAAACCTTGTGGGGTGATTTTTAACCGATCGCATGAACAAAAATCCGCTATCTGCACAGACCATGAACACACCTGCTGAATTTGTCGCCTGGTTCCGCTCGGTTGCTCCCTATATCAACGCGTTCAGGGGAAAAACCTTCGTCATCGGTTTTAGCGGCGAAATGGTCACGAACGCCGCCTTTGTCGATTTTATTCACGACGTCAATCTGCTCGCCAGCCTCGGTGTCCGGCTGGTACTGGTGCATGGCGCGCGTCCGCAAATTCAACTGCGCCTGGATGAGTCGCAACTGGAAACACAAACCGTGATGGGCATGCGCGTCACCGACCCCGCCGCGTTACAGTGCGTCAAGGAATCGGTCGGGCGCGTGCACCACGAGATCGCTGCCTTGCTGTCGATGGGTTTGCCCAATTCACCGATGGCCAATGCTGCCATCCGTGTGACCAGCGGGAACTTTGTCACCGCCTGCCCTTATGGCGTCATTCAGGGCATCGACCTGATGCATACCGGGAAAGTGCGCAAAATCAATGCTCCGGCGATTCATTCGTGTCTGGAGCAAGGCGATGTAGTACTGATCTCGCCGCTGGGTTACTCACCCACCGGCGAGATTTTTAACTTGACGATGGAAAATGTGGCGACCGAAACCGCCATCGCACTTCACGCCGAGAAACTGATTTTTCTGTTGGATGCCATCAATTGCAAAGCTGCCGAAGAAAAAAAAGCCGGAATGCTCCCGCGCGAACTGACCGTAGCCGAAAGCAAATTGCTGCTGGAACAAGAAATTACAGCCGATATGCGTAAAATACCCGAGGCAGTTTTACCGGCATTTCAATCGGCCACTAAAGCCTGCGATAGAGGTGTCGCGCGCGCGCATCTGGTCAGCCGCCATAACGACGGCGCGATCATTCAGGAGCTTTTCACGCACGACGGCATCGGCTGCATGATTTCGCAAGAAACACTGCAAGCGCTGCGCAGAGCCAGAATCGACGATGTCGGCGGCATTCTGCAACTGATCGAGCCGCTCGAAGCCGAAGGCATTCTGGTCCGGCGCGGGCGTGAATTGCTGGAAATCGAAATCGACCGGTTTACGGTATTCGAGCACGACGGCATCATCCTCGGCTGCGCCGCGCTGTATTTCTTCCCCGAAGAACACGCCTGCGAACTCGCCTGTTTGGCGATTCACCCGGATTACCGCGATCAGGGACACGGCGAACGTTTGCTCAAACACATCGAAAACAAAACCATCGCGCAAGGCATCCACAAACTGTTCGTACTCACCACGCATGCCACGCATTGGTTCATCGAACACGGCTTCAGCCAGGCTACCCCAGCCGAATTACCGAAAACTAAACAGAATTTATATAACTACCAGCGCCGCTCGAAAGTGCTGATCAAGCACTTGTAATTTTTCATACAAAATACGCTTCGGCTGTTTACTCAATGAAACGAACGTTTCATAATGCCGGACTTTCCTCAAAAGGAAACTCTGGTTATGTCCTTTGACATGTTCGGAACGCACGGCAACAAGTTTTTTCAGAGAATTTCCAATACGCTTTTACTGACTGGGAGCAAGGATAAGAAATGGCAAGAATGGTGAAATGCATCAAACTAGGCCGCGAAGCCGAAGGCCTGGATTTTCAAACTTACCCCGGCGAACTGGGCAAGCGGATTTTTGAGAATGTATCCAAGGAAGCCTGGAGCCAGTGGATCAAACACCAAACCACGCTGGTCAACGAAAATCGTTTAAATCTCTCAGACGCCAAAGCACGGAAATATCTGGCGGAACAAATGGAAGCGCATTTTTTTGGGGAAGGTGCGGAGCAGGCAGCAGGGTATGTGCCTCCTAAGAATTAATCTTAATTTTTGACATATACCTAAAACATAACATTGAAATCATAGAAAAACCCTTATCGCACAGCGCCGTGTGAAATGGCTGGTTATAATGATTCTATTTCCTTAAGAGTTTTCCCGCTTATATCTTTCCATGCGGTGAGTCCATTTGCATGTCCGCCATGAATAACCGCTGCTGCCGAACTCGGGCTTGTAAACTCCGCATCTCTTGTAAATACCAATGTATTGTTTTTGATCTCTAATACACCTTCATCTTTTAAGCGCTGCCGCATATTCATTGTCCATGGCCACTTTTGAGCTGAAGCCCGATCGTTCAAAATAGCTTGAGAACCCTTAAGTACCACAAAACCATTGGGTGCCAAATGACCCTCTGCTTTAATCCCCTTAATCTCGCAGAACAGTTTCTTCTGTTCGGATTCTGTGACGGCTTTTGCTGCTGTTGGCACGAGGAGCTCGACCCCTAGAACTGGCAATAATTGGTTAATCTTTTCTAAAAATATTTCCATATCCTCTCGATCAGATTCAGGCAATCGAGCTCCGCTACTTTGGCCGTTTGTAACCACGGCTCGCCCAGATTTGCGCGCCTGGTCTATTAGCTTTCCTTCAAGAAAGCGGATGTGTGCCTTAGTTAAGTTCTCGTCTTTACTGATAAAAAAGATGATTTGATTCCAAAAATCTTTTTCCAAGTGAGCTTTAATTCGATCACGAATGCTCTCGGCTTCACCGATATAGATTGCTGGTTTTCCCGATTCAGGATCAGAGCCCGTCAAAAAATAGACTCCCGCACCGCTCGATTCTTCGCGAGAAAAGACCCCTTCAAACTCACTTCTGGGACCGGCGACAGCCTTTCCAGTCCAGTTCGACAATTCCGCAGTACGAAGCCGTTTAGGATCTCCGTAAACCAGGAATATTTTGATTGTTGCGCTAGGCACGTGTGAAGAAAGAAAAGACTACTATAGCTTTCTAACCTGAATCCCATGATTGATGATGCAAACCGCACAATCAATCATGGAAATATGAATACTTCTGAGACTTGACTTACTTAATAACCGCGTTCAATTCGCCTTTAGCATAGCGGTTCGCCATACTTTCCAGAGAAATTGGTTTGATTTTTCCAGCCTGTCCGGCGCAGCCGAAGGCTTCAAAGCGCGCTTTACAAATGTCTTTGGCCGCTGCGGTTGCTTCTTTCAGGAATTTGCGCGGGTCGAAATTGCTTTTGTCTTTTTCCAGGCTGCGGCGGATCGCGCCGGTCATCGCTAAGCGGATATCCGTGTCGATGTTGACTTTACGCACGCCATACTTGATCCCTTGTTGAATTTCTTCGACCGGAACACCGTAGGTTTCTTTGATGTCGCCGCCGAATTGGCGGATGATTTCCAGCCATTCTTGCGGTACCGAGCTGGAGCCGTGCATGACCAAATGCGTGTTGGGGATACGTGCATGGATTTCCTTGATGCGTTGGATCGCCAGGATATCGCCGGTGGGTTTGCGAGTGAATTTGTACGCGCCATGCGAGGTTCCGATAGCGATTGCCAGTGCATCCACACCGGTTTTACGGACAAAATCGGCGGCTTCTTCCGGATCGGTCAACAGTTGATCGTGCGATAACACGCCTTCCGCGCCGTGACCGTCTTCGGCTTCACCCATGCCGGATTCCAGAGATCCCAGGCAACCCAGCTCGCCTTCTACCGATACGCCAACGGAGTGCGCGATATTAACGACATCGGCTGTGACATTAACGTTGTATTCGTACGAAGACGGTGTTTTGGCGTCTGCTTGCAACGAGCCGTCCATCATGACGCTTGAGAAACCGCTACGGATCGCATTGACACAAACGGAAGGAGAAGCACCATGATCCTGATGCATCACAATCGGGATATGCGGATAAGATTCAACAGCTGCTTCAATCAAATGACGTAAAAATGCTTCACCGGCATACTTTCTCGCACCGGCGGAACCTTGCATGATGACCGGGCTGTTACATTCGTCAGCGGCTTGCATGATCGCCTGGATCTGTTCCAGGTTGTTGACGTTGAAAGCCGGTAAACCGTAGCCGTTTTCCGCTGCGTGATCGAGTAGTTGTCTTAATGATACGAGTGCCATCTAGATCTCCTTATTGATTATCTTAATAAAATTGTATACCAGTATAAGCATATTCTTGATGAATACCTTTTGATTCTTTCCACTGCCATTCGCGCTGCGCCAATGCCGGATTCGCATCCGCAGACAGCTTATTTCGCATCAATACCTTGTCTTGTTTTCCATTCGCCGACTCTGATAATCTTCATCGTATTGGTGCCACCGGTTTTACCCACCGGTTCGCCGATCGTCATCACCATAATATCACCGCTACGCACCACACCGCGATTGAGTAATTCCTGTTCGGCCAGATTCAGAATTTCTTCCGGATCGTTCAATCCCGCGCCGAATTCCACCGGATATACACCTCTGAACAACGTGACCCTTCTACGCGTTTCTTCGTTGGGGCTCAACGCAAAAATAGGTACTTTGGAGCTTCTGCGCGACATCAGCAACGCGGTTACGCCGCTTTGCGTTAGTGCGGCGATGGCGCGAATCTGTAAGCCGCTGGCAGTGTACATGGTGGCGCGGGCAATGGCTTCTTCGATAGTCGCCGGATTGATATTCTGCATCCGCCGGTCGGTGTTGACCAGATATTCCTTTTCCGCCTCCAGGCAAACTCTGGCCATCGCTTCGACCGCTTCCACCGGATATTCCCCAGCGGCGGATTCCGCCGACAGCATGACTGCATCCGTGCCATCCAGCACCGCGTTAGCCACGTCCGATACTTCCGCCCGTGTTGGAATCGGATTGGTAATCATCGATTCCATCATTTGCGTGGCGGTTACCACGGTTTTATTGTTGGCGCGCGCGGAGCGGATCATTCTTTTTTGCAGCGCCGGAACGGCGGCATCGCCGACTTCAACCGCCAGATCACCCCGCGCCACCATAATGGCATCCGAGGCTTCGAGAATATCGTCCAAAGCAAGAATAGCCTCGGAGCGTTCGATCTTGGCCATGATCATACCTCTGCCGCCTGCCTCTTGAAACAATGCGCGCGCTTGGCGGATATCGTCGCCAGAGCGGACAAACGATACGGCTAAGTAATCCGCGCCCAGTTCGGCTGCTGTTTTGATGTCTTCCAGATCCTTGCTGGTCAGCGCTGGCGCACCGAGTCCGCCACCTTTACGGTTAATGCCTTTATTATTGGACAGTATGCCGCCCTGCTCGACCACGCAGAATACCTGATGACCTTTCACATGCGATACACCGAGTACAATCCGGCCATCATCCAGCATCAGCGTAGCGCCGGTTTCCAGATCGTTCGGCAATTCCTTATAATCCAGACCGACTCTTTCCTGATTGCCTAATTCACAATTGGCATCCAGAATGAACTGATCACCGACTTCGAGCCTGATCTTACCGTGCTCGAATCTGCCGACGCGTATTTTCGGCCCTTGCAGATCGGCCAGCACACCGACTGTAAGACCCGCAGCCCGCGCCAGCGACCGTGTCATCTCGGCGAATTCGATATGCTGTTCGCGCGTGCCGTGCGAAAAATTGATCCGGACAACATCAACACCGGCCCGGATTAAACGATCCAAGATTTTTGGATTGTTACAGGCGGGACCCAGGGTCGCTACAATTTTTGTTCTTCGGATCATGATTTTTCTGGTTGATTATTTGGCACGCGTCTCCAATATTTCTACCGCCGGGAGTTTTTTACCTTCCAGGAACTCCAGGAATGCCCCGCCTGCGGTTGAAATATAGGAAACTTTGTCGTAAATATCATACTTCTGAATAGCTGCAATGGTATCACCGCCGCCCGCTAACGTGAAAGCCTTCGTTTCCGCAATTGCACGCGCGATTTTTTCGGTTCCGGCGCCAAATTGATCAAACTCAAACACACCGACCGGGCCGTTCCATACCACCGTACCGGCTTTCATGATGATGTCCACCAATTCTTGCGCACTTTTCGGGCCGATATCAAAAATCATGTCATCGTCCGCCACAGCACCGGCATCTTTCAATACCGCCGGTTCATTGGCATCGAATTTTTTACCGGTCACCACGTCGACCGCAATCGGAATCGAGGCATTGCGTTTCGCCATTTTATCCATCAAGGCTTTGGCTGTTGGAACCAAATCATCTTCACACAACGATTTGCCAACATTTTTGCCGGTCGCTTTAAGGAAGGTATTGGCAATCCCGCCGCCCACCACTAGTTGATCCACTTTCTCGGACAATGCTTCCAGCACAGTCAGCTTGGTTGAGACTTTCGAGCCGCCGACAATCGCCACCATCGGACGAGCTGGGCTCAACAGCGCTTTGGTCAGCGCATCCAGTTCTTCTGTCAGCAGGATACCGGCGCAAGCCACCGGTGCATATTTAGCGATACCGTGGGTTGAAGCTTCCGCGCGGTGCGCGGTGCCGAATGCGTCCATGACAAAAACATCGCATAGTTTTGCGTATTTTTGCGCGGTCTCCTCGACATTTTTCTTTTCGCCTTTATTGATGCGGCAGTTTTCCAGCACGACCAGTTCTCCAGCCGCGACATCAAATCCGCCATCAACCCAGTCCTTGATTAAACGCACTGGTTTTCCCAAACGGCTGGCAATATTATCAGCCACCGGTTTTAGAGAATTCTCTTCAGTCCACACGCCTTCTTCAGGGCGGCCCAAGTGCGAAGTCACCATCACTTTCGCGCCTTGTTTGATGCAGTGATTAATGGTCGCCATCGAGGCGGTAATGCGTGCATCCGAGGTCACTTTTCCATCTTTTACAGGGACATTCAGATCAGCGCGAATAAATACACGTTTACCTTTAAGGTCAAGGTCAACTAGTTTAATAACGGACACAGTAAGCTCCAGAAATGTCTTTAACAAAATATAAAGGATAGCAGCGCTACCCTTTATGTCTTAATAAATTAACTATTTAAATCAGATAGCAATCAAGACACTCTATTTTGATTGCCTATCTGAGCATACAAAACTACTTGGCGACAGTGCGCACCATCTCCAGTACTTTGGTGGAATAACCCCATTCATTGTCGTACCACGCAACCACTTTGACAAAGCTTTTATCCAACGCCATACCTGCTTCGGCGTCGAAAATGGAGGTGCAGCTTTCACCGCGGAAGTCGGTGGATACCACTTTTTGATCGGTATATCCGAGCACGCCTTTCATGGAACCTTCGGAAGCTTCTTTCATCGCTTTGCAAATTTCGTCGTAGGTCGCTTCTTTTTCCAGCTCACACGTCAAATCAACTACCGACACGTCCGATGTTGGAACACGGAAAGCCATACCGGTCAGTTTCTTGTTCAGTTGCGGAATCACAACGCCGACCGCTTTAGCAGCGCCGGTTGAAGAAGGAATAATGTTTTCCAGAATACCGCGGCCACCGCGCCAGTCTTTATTGGATGGACCATCGACGGTTTTTTGCGTTGCGGTTGCGGCATGCACGGTAGTCATCAGACCACGCTTAATGCCCCATTTATCGTTCAATACTTTGGCGATCGGAGCCAGACAGTTGGTCGTGCAAGAAGCATTGGAAATGATGCTTTCGCCTTTGTAGGATTTGTCATTCACGCCATACACAAACATCGGTGTATCGTCTTTGGAAGGTGCAGACATGATGACTTTCTTGGCACCGGCCGCTAAATGTTTTTCACAGGTTTCTTTCGTCAGAAAGAGACCTGTCGATTCAACCACAACTTCCGCGCCGACTTCATTCCATTTCAGCTCGGCCGGATCTTTAACCGCGGTCAAGCGGATTTTTTTACCATTTACCACCAGGGTATTACCCTCGATGGAAACATCACCATGGAAGCGGCCATGCACTGAGTCATGCTTTAACATATAAGCCAGATAATCCGGCTCTAGCAAATCGTTGATGGCAACGATTTCGATATCCGAAAAATTCTGCAAAGCTGAGCGGAAAACCATACGCCCGATACGACCAAACCCATTAATACCAACCTTAATTGTCATACTAAAACTCCTTGAATAAGAAACTTGTTGCTTCCGGATGAATGCAATTCATCATCCGGCTGCTTTAATCATAAATTGGATTAGAGAATGCCTTTGACTGTTTTAACAACGTTCTCGACGGTAAAGCCAAAATGCTTAAATAACACATCCGCAGGCGCTGATTCACCAAAAGTGTCCATGCCGACTACCGCGCCGTCCAGTCCAACATACTTACGCCAGAAATCAGTTACGCCAGCTTCCACCGCTACGCGCTTAACACCCTTCAGCAAGACACTGTCCTTATAGGATGGTTCCTGGCGATCGAATACATTCGTGCACGGCATGGAAACTACGCGCACATGAACGCCTTCTTCGGCCAGCGCTTTTTGCGCACTCATGGCCAACCCCACTTCGGAGCCTGTCGCAATCAAAATCGCTTGTGGCTTGCCATTACCGGCCTCGGATAATATATAACCGCCTTTATCGATCAGCTGAATGGTAGCGGCATCTCGCTTCTGGAATGGCAGATTCTGACGGCTGAATATTAATGTCGACGGACCGTTTTTGCGTTCGATGGCGCGCGCCCATGACACGGTCGACTCTACCGTGTCGCAAGGACGCCATACATCCATGTTAGGGATTAAACGCAAGGTTGCGGTTTGTTCTACCGGCTGGTGCGTCGGACCATCTTCACCCAGACCGATGGAATCATGCGTAAAGACGAAAATATTGCGAATCTTCATCAGTGCGGCCATGCGCAATGCATTACGCGCATATTCTGAGAACATCAGGAAAGTAGCACCGTAAGGAATCAAGCCGCCATGCAACGACAAGCCATTCATCATGGCGCTCATGCCAAATTCGCGCACACCGTAGTACACGTAGTTACCGCCGTTTTGTTTGCTGATCCCTTTGGAGCCTGACCACAAGGTCAGATTGGAGCCAGCCAAGTCGGCAGAACCGCCGAGTAATTCGGGCAGAACTGGTGCCAAACCTTCGATTGCATTTTGCGAAGCTTTACGGCTAGCAATGGTTTCCGCTTTTGCGTTAACTTGATTGATCACACCGTCGACATGACTGCGCCAGTTCGCAGGCAACTCACCAGCGGTGCGGCGATTGAATTCGGCTGCTTCAGCAGGATATTTTTCCGCATATTCAGCAAATTTCTGATTCCATTCCGTTTCCAGTGCTTGTCCTTTAGCTCTTGCGTCCCAGGCGCTGTACACCTCCTGCGGGATTTCAAACGGTGGATGATGCCAGCCGATGTGCGGACGAGCGGCGGCGATTTCCGCATCACCCAATGCAGCGCCGTGTACCGAGTGGGTATTGGCCATATTGGGTGATCCCAATCCGATAACCGTTTTGCAGCAAATCATGGTTGGCTTATCATTGACTTTTTTAGCGGCTTCAATCGCGGCTTCTATGGCCACCGGGTCGTGCCCGTTGACGTTAGGCACTACGTGCCAGCCATAGGATTCAAACCGTTTCGGCGTGTCATCGGTAAACCAGCCTTCCACATGACCATCGATGGAAATGCCGTTATCATCGTAGAAACAAATCAGTTTTCCTAAACCTAAGGTACCCGCCAAGGAACAAGCTTCGTGCGAAATACCTTCCATCAGACAGCCATCGCCCAGGAAAACGTAGGTATGGTGATCGACAATGTTATACCCCGGGCGGTTAAATTCTGCGGCGAGTATTTTTTCCGCCAGCGCCATGCCCACGGCGTTGGTAATACCTTGGCCTAATGGGCCGGTTGTGGTTTCAACACCCGGTGTGTAGCCATATTCCGGATGGCCGGGTGTCTTGGAATGAAATTGCCGGAATTTCTTAATCTCTTCCATCGGCAGATCGTAACCCGTCAGATGCAATAAAGCATAAATCAGCATCGATCCATGCCCGTTGGAAAGAATAAACCGGTCACGATCAACCCACCCCGGATTACCAGGATTATGACGCAGATGATGAATCCACAGCACTTCAGCGATTTCCGCCATTCCCATCGGCATACCGGGGTGACCGGAATTGGCTTTTTGCACTGCATCCATCGCCAATGCACGTATTGCGCTGGTTAAATCCTTAAACACCGGCGCGTCAAAATCCTTGAATGTCCCCATTAACACTAACTCCCTAATATTTTAAACGAATAAAAAAGATCGAACTGTGCGCTAATTGAATAGGAACACATCGTATCGGTAAATAAATTAATGCGATATTATCCCCTAAGATAGAGGATAGGACAACTAGAGACCTTCATTTTTTGCGCCTAAAACCAATCCGGTAGCAGCGGAATTTCTTTAAAAAATCAGTTCCCCCGCAATTTAATTCCCAATAATTTTATTTTGCGGTACAGGTGTGTGCGCTCCAATCCAGCGCGTTCCGCGACTCGCGTCATGTTGCCATTTTCTTGGTCGATTAATCTTTCGAAGTAAGTTTTTTCAAACAAATCGCGCGCTTCGCGCAGGGAAAGATCGAGTGGAATCTCCGGCGAAACTGATGACGAGGCCGATTCCGGGAAAACCATCGCCTGCTGCACAGCTTCGACCGAAATCTCATCGGACGTGCAAGTCAGTGCCAGCGAATGCACGACACCGGTTAACTGCGTCAAGTTGCCGGGCCAATCGTAATTGCGCAGGCAATTTAACGCTGCGGTACTGAACTGTAACGTGGACGAAGCTTCTCCCGATTCAACGAAACGCGACAAGATTTGACCGGCCAGCTCGGGAATGTCCTCCCGGTGCGCCCGCAATGCCGGAATGCCGATACTGAGACTGCTCAATATTTCGTACAGCTTGGGATGGTAAGTACCCTGCGCGGTCAACTCCGCCAACGGTTGCGATGTGGCGCAAACCAGCCGGACGTTATACTTCTCCAGCTTACTCAGCAATAACAGCAAGCCTTTTTGCGCCAGTTTACTGATTTCGCCGACATCCTTGAGAAACAACAGCCCGTCACGCGCAAGCTCCAGCAAATCCAACGGTGATTCAGCCAATCCCGTCAACGTCTCGGGTTCCACCCATGGCGTGCCCGGACGATGCATAAAACGCGCGCAAATTTCCGCACCCGCGCCCGGTTCACCCATCAGCAACACGGGTGTTTTCAAGTTCACCACTTGTTCCAGCCTTTTTCTCAGATCAAGAATCAAAGCGCCTTTACCCAGACTGGCCAGTGACAGCGCTGATTGCTGCTTGTTTTGCGCCCCGCGCAAAGCCTTGCTGACCGTGCTCAACAACTTCTGCAACGGTATCGGCTTTTCCAGATAACCGAATGCGCCAATGCGGGTTGCCTCCACCGCCGTATCAATCGTGCCATGCCCGGACATCATGATCACCGGCATCGTCAGCAAGCCATTGCTGGCCCACTCTTTCAAGAGCGTAATACCATCCGTATCGGGCATCCAGATATCCAGCAGCACCAGATCGGGGCGCGTCTGCGCGCGCCAGATCCTCGCTTGCTCGGCATTCTCGGCCAACGCCACGCGATATCCTTCATCCCGCAAAATTTCAGACAGCAGCTCGCGGATGCCAATTTCGTCATCAACAACCAGTATTGTATTGTTCGTTATCATTGAGTGTTTCTCCACTACTGAAATCTAATCAGCTTAGCCACAACTGTCAAATTTCACGGTCATCTATGAATTCCAAGTTTTTTGATTGACGGATATCTTGCCAGGAAAGATTTTATTCATCTTTGCTGTTATCACCGGTTGTTCCCTAATGAACCGCCAGCCGGTTATCGTTGGTGGATGCGCTTTTCTCCACCGCTGGCAGGATAATTGAAATTTGCGCGCCCTGCGGTTTAATATTTTCGATATGGATAATCCCTTCATGTTCTTCAACAATTTTCTTCACAATCGGCAATCCCAATCCGGTTCCCTTGGCCTTGGTGGTGACATAAGGCTCAAAAACCCGGGCTCTGATCTCATCCGAAAAACCGCAACCGTTATCACGCACACTGAGTTGCACCCCGCCATGCACTTTTTCGGTTTTCACCTCGATCACAGGTTGCGGCGTATCGATCAGCGCGTCTTGCGCATTTTGCAGCAAATTATGCAGCACTTGGCGCAATTGTGCCGAATCGCCCTTGACCAGCGGCAAATCGTCCGCCAATAGCTGCTGGATTTGCACATGCTTGCTATTCTCAGCCGCCATATTCGCGGTTTCGTAAAGCGACAATACCTCGCGCACCAGGCGGTTAAAATCCAGTTGGTGCAATTGCATCTCCGGTACGCGCGCATACTGATTAAATTCATTCACCATCCGCTTCAGGGCTTCCACCTGATTGACAATGGTTTCAGTTGAACGCCGCAGTATCTTGGCGTCTTCTTCATTGAGCTTATTGATTAATTTGTGCTGCACGCGCTCGGCGGATAGTTGAATCGGTGTCAGCGGATTTTTAATTTCATGCGCCAGCCGGCGTGCAACCTCGCCCCAGGCAACCGCGCGCTGCACTTGCAATAGATTGGTGATGTCATCAAAAACCACCACACCGCCGCCGCCCGATATCTTGGGCAAGCGCGTTCCTCTGAGCAATAAAACCTGATTACGGCCATCTTCCGAACGCGTCAATTGGCGCTGCCAAACACCGGTTTCCCCGGAATTAAATCCCGCCCTGATCTCGGCAATCAAGGTATCCAGTTGCGGTTCATTGCTCACGCAGCCTTCGATAATCGAACCGTCCAAGCTGATCAGCGGTATTTGCAGGATCTGCTCGGCACTGCGATTGGCCTTGGATAATACCAATTGATCGTCGAATACCAGCACGCCCGATGACAAATTCGCCAGGATACTTTCCAAGTGCGCACGCGCGCTCTCGACCGCCTGCTGATTATGCAGCGCCGCTGCGCGCGCTTCCTCCAATTGTTGCGTCATCAAATTGAAGGACTCTGTCAACACACCCAATTCGTCACGACTTTGCACCAGGTGCCTGCGGCTGTAGTCACCCTGCGCAATCGCTCGCGTGCCTTCCGCCAGCATGCCGAGCGGAGCGCTCAGTTTCTCACTGAGCAAAGAAGCCGTCGCCAATGCTGAAAATAACGATAACAACAAAGCCAGCGTCAAGGTAACGCTATACAGCCGGGTCAATCCGTGACGCGACAAAGAAAGCTCCTGGTAATCCTGATAACCGGCCTGGACCCGTTCGGCGTCTTTTGCCAATTGCAGCGGAACCGGCTGCAGCAATTGCAGCATCCGGATATCCTCTTTCAAACTCAGCACATTAACCGGAGCGACTACGCGCAGATACAAGCCCTTATCGGTAATCGACTCAATCGCGCCATACGCTTTCTGCATCCGGATATAGCGCATGACGACGGCATTCGGCATCCCAGGAAATAACGCCAGATTACTCTCGCTGGAAAAAGCGATGACTTTGCCATCCTGGTTAAACAAGGTCGCTTCTTCCACTTGCGATTGCAGCAGTAATTCATTCAGCACTAATAAAGGCGGATTTGCAGGATCGGACAATATTAACGCCGTCGCCTGCGCTTTACGCTGCAATTCTTCCAGCAGATTATCCAGCATGGTATGTCCCAGGTTCAAGCCGCCTTCCAGGGCGCGATCCACTTTCACGTCAAACCAGGATTCGATACTCTTCTCAAGAAACTGAACGGACACGGCATACACCAAAGCACCGGGAAGTGTCGCCATCATGGAAAAAACCAGCATCAACCGTAACGCCAGCCTAGATCCGAAAACACCCGATTTGAGGCGGCGTCTGAACCGCCACAGCAAAAATCCCAAGATCGCCATGAGAAAGATCACAAAGGCGATATTGATGCCTAGCAATAAGCGGTACTTCCGTTCAAAAAACTCGGTATTGGCGCCCGCGGTCGCCAGCAGAAAGAGCATCACAGCCCCTACACCGGCACCCACAATGAGCACGTATTTCATCAATGACCTTTAATCTGTACCGGTTCCCCGGGTGTGGGCAGCTTCATGTGCCATTCCAGTTTATCCGAACTCAAATTCCACTGACTGGAACCCAATGTTTCAACTTGGAACGGTTTTGGCATCCGCGTCAGATCGAGCCAGATTCGCAGCGACGCCACATAATCGGCGTCTGGCTTTAATTCAGTTTTAACCGTCAACGGAAGATCGTGTATCCGCCCCAATGCCTGCAATGCTTCCTTTAATGAAGAATAACTTTGTGAAAACACCGGATGGTTGAGGTGATATTGCCGTGTTAGCGCATAATAGCGCAGACCGACCACGAACTTACTTCGCGCCACCTCTTCATTGAGCTTATACCAGCGCGTATCCAGCAAGCCGAATTTGGTGACGAAATACAGCACGATACCTTTCTCAAGCGTCTGTTCCAACGTCTCGTTCAGCGTAATCTCGGAATCCATGCTGATGGTATAGCCTTGCTCGGTCGCCGCCAGACTGACGGATTTTATCTGGATACCTTCCGCCTTCACAACGGACATTGCCGATAACAAAATCAGTAGCAAAAATAAAAGATTAAGGAAGGGTAGCTTTATTCGGCGCACTTGCGGATCAGGCTTTTTGCAGTAAGTTATAGAAGAAGCCATCATGTCGAATATCAGGTAACAGTTGTCCATCCACCATTGCCGCTGCGGAAAGCGGTAATAAACTTGCATCGGGGTGATGGTTAAGAAATTTTTCAATCTGCATGGTATTTTCTTCAGCAAACACTGAGCAAGTCACATACAGCAACTTACCACCCTTGCTCAAAATTTTCCACAAGGCATGCAAAATTGCTTGTTGAATTTCTGCAAATTTGATCAGATCGCTTTCACGCCGCAACCATTTAATATCCGGATGCCGGCAAACCACTCCGGATGCCGAACAAGGCACATCCGCCAGAATACGGTCATAGAAGCGGCCATCCCACCAGGCATCGGGATCCGATGCATCGCCGCACACCATCTTTTCTGCCGTCATATGCAGGCGCTGCAAATTCTGTTGCACCTGAGTCAATCTTGCTGCTTCATTATCCAGTATCGTCAATGCCACATCGGCCAATTCCAGCACATGCGTGCTTTTCCCTCCCGGGGCCGCGCACGCATCCAATACCCGCATGCCATCATGCACATCCAGGAATGGCGCGGCAAGCTGCGCTCCGGCATCTTGCACAGTCACCAGCCCGGCGCTGAAACCGGGCAGATGCTCCACCGCGACCGGCTGACTCAGTTGCAACGCGCCGGACCAGAGTAATTCCGTTTGCATCGCTTTTTCCGTCAATAAATCACGATAAGCGGCCACGCTAATTTTGCGTTGATTCACCCGTAACGTCATTGGAGGACGTTTGTTGCCGGCTTGCAGTATTGTGTGAAATTTTTCCGGATATTGCTGCCGCAACTTGTCAATCCACCACTGCGGATACGAGTAAAGTCCGTCCTCATGGGCGGCCGCTTGCTGCAACAAGCGCTCACGTTGGCGGATAAAATTGCGCAAAACGGCATTCACCAACCCTTGCATTCCTTGACCATGCGCCAAGGCGCGCGATGCAGATACGGCTTGATCCACCACTGTGTGCGGAGATGCTTTACTGTACTGCAATTGATACAAGCTCACGAGCAGCAACTGCTGCAAACTTTTATCGCGTAACGGTTTTTTCAGTAACAACGCGAGAATCGCCTGTAATTGGCCGTAAAAACGCAGGACGCCATAACTTAAATCCTGAATGGCGCCCTTTTGTTGTTTCGATAACATGGGATCGGCGCGCCAGACATCCTGCAGCACGCCGGTCAGGCTTGATCCCGTCAACACTTTACCGATTGCGGAAGCTGCCGCCAGCTGCGCCTTAATCATGCGATGCAGCAGCAGGATGATGCGCAGTCATAAAACACTCGCCAGGTTCTATCGGGTTGCCAGCCAGAAAATCCGCCGCGCTCATTTTCTTGCCGCCAGGTTTCTGCACCATGGCTATCCGTAACAAACCCGAACCGCAGGCAACCGTGATACCGGAACGATCCACCGCAACAATTTCTCCCGGCTTTCCTGCATTTCCGTCTAGCGCTTCAGCTTGCCAGATCTTCAGCGCCATATCCCGGAAATGCGCATAGGCGCCGGGATTGGGATTAAATGTCCGCACCATCCGGTCTAGCTGCTGCGCGCTGTGCCGCCAATCAATTTCCGCTTCGGCTTTGGTTATCTTGGCGGCGTAGCAGGCTTGCGTCTCGTCTTGCAGCACGGGAGCCAGTTTTTCCTGAGGCAGCAGCGTCAGCGCCTCAACGATGCTTCGCGCGCCGCACACACTTAATTTATCGTGCAGCGATTGCGTAGTATCGTCCGGCGTAATCTCCACATTGTGCATTAACAAAATATCACCCGTATCCAATCCGGCATCCATCTGCATGATGGTGATACCGGTCTCGCGATCACCCGCCAGAATGGCGCGTTGAATCGGCGCGGCACCCCGCCAGCGCGGCAATAGCGAAGCATGAATATTCAAGCATCCCAGACGGGGAATATCGAGTACCGCCTGCGGCAAAATCAATCCATACGCCGCCACAACCATCACATCCGCGTGCAGTGCCTGCAATTGCTGTTGTATGCCATCAGTTTTCAGGGTCAAGGGTTGCAATAATGCCAGATGATGTTGTTCGGCCAGCAATTTAACGGCGCTGGCGGCAGCTTTCATTCCTCTGCCCGCAGGGCGGTCCGGCTGGGTCAACACCATGACAATCTCATACCCTGCGTGAATCAGCGCATCCAGCGCCGTCGCGGCAAAGACAGGGGTTCCAGCAAATATGATTTTCATGCTAGCGCATCGATTACTTGTTAATTGGGGTGACGGGATTCAATCGTACCAATGAATCGGATTAGTGATTCAGAAGATCCGGATGCAGCGCACAGCTTTATTTTATGCCAACATGCACCCGCTACATGGTGCTGCGCTGTTTTTTCTTTAATTTAGCCAACGTGCGCGTTTGCTTGAGCTTTGACCAGTATTCCACAAACACTTTTCCCGCCAAGTGATCCATCTCGTGTTGAATACATACTGCCAATAATCCATCGGCATCCAGAACAAAGGATTCGCCTTGCGCATTCAGCGCTTTCACAGTCACAGATTCGGCGCGCCGCACTTTCCCATAGATGCCGGGTACTGACAAGCAACCTTCCTCATAGTCCGATAGGCCGTTACTGGCGATAATTTCCGGATTGATCAATACGAGCAATTCATCGCGAGTTTCCGATGTATCGATCACAATAATGCGCTCGTGCACATCCACTTGAGTAGCGGCCAACCCGATACCGGGCGCAGCGTACATCGTTTCAGTCATATCTTTTATCAGCGAACGGATTTCATCCGTGACTTGTGCTACGGGAATCGCTACAGTATGTAGCCTTTCATCCGGATATTGTAGTATTTTTAGAATAGCCATGAAAAAAATGTGTAGTTTAACAAACCCAATTTCGCATTTAGACCGTATCATTAACCAATCATTCTGTATGCGTTATCACTGCCTGTGAGATCATCCATGCGAAAGCTTATTATAACTATGATTTTATTTCTGGGCCTGCTTTCCGTCACGTCAATAAAGGCTCAAGAGATCGAATTGCGTAGTGACACGCCCGATCATCATGTGGTCGTGCCGGGCGATACGCTATGGGGAATTGCTTCCCGGTTTTTGAAAGATCCTTGGCGCTGGCCGGAAATCTGGGGACTCAATCGCGCGCAGGTAAAGAATCCGCACAAGATTTACCCCGGCGATGTTGTCATACTGGAGAAAACACTGCATGGAGTCCGCTTACGCCTTTCGGAGGACGATGAATACGGTGTAAGAACCGTTAAATTATCACCGAAAATCCGTACGGAACAATCCGGCACTGCGGCAATTCCTAGCATCCCGGCAGCGGCAATCGAACCTTTCCTGAGCCAGCCGCTCGTCATCGAAAAAGACGGCCTCGACAATGCACCGTATATATTAGGCTCAAGCGAGGGCCGGGTAGCTTTGAGCACAGGCAATATCGCTTATGTCAGCGAACTGCCTAAAGATAAAGGTTCGGCATGGCAAGTTTTCCGTCCTGGCAAAGCACTGAAGGACCCCGATCAAAAAGGCGCTGTTCTCGGTTTTGAAGCAACCTACCTGGGCAATGCCAAAGTGAATGCTTTCTCGGATGTCAGCACGGTCATCATCACGCACGCTTCGGAAGAAATCCTGAAAGGCGATCGTTTAGTTCCGGCGCCCGATACTATCTTCAATAACTACGCTCCGCATGCACCGGATTTTTCGCTCAATGGCAGAATTATTTCGGTGTATGGCGGCGTCTCCGAGATCGGCCGAGGCGATATTGTCACACTCAACAAAGGTGGGTTGGATGGCCTGGAAATGGGGCATGTTCTGGCTATCTACCGGAGAAGTCAAGCCAAGTCGCTCAAAGGGCAAATGGTGCAATTACCTGATGAAAGAACCGGATTGGTATTCGTTTTCCGCGTCTTTGAGAAAATAGCCTACGCACTGGTGGTACAAAGCACACAATCCATCAAAGTATTGGACGCTGTCAAAACACCCTGAAATTAATTCGTATCGTCATGAAACATGCACCGGATCTTGAAGCATGGCTAAGTCTTAATCTGATCGACGGCCTGGGTGGCGAGTCCATCCGCAGACTTCTGATCGCTTTTGGCAGTCCTGCAGCCATCCTGTCCGCGCATATGAGCGCATTGGAGCGCATCGTAAAAAAAACCGTCGCGCAGCGCATCTCGCAAGGTGCCGAGCAACACAAAATCGCCGCCGTGTTCCGCTGGCTGGAGGACCCTGTCAACGCGGTCATCACTTTGGCCGATTCCGATTACCCGGCGCAGTTACTCAATATTGACGCCCCGCCCCCGCTACTGTATTTCAAAGGCCGGCGGGAGCTGCTGCAACACCAGGCGCTGGCCGTGGTCGGCAGCCGCAACGCCACACCGCAGGGCTTATCGAATGCGGAAGCTTTTTCTGAAGCCGCCAGCAACGCCGGATTATGCATCATCAGCGGCATGGCGCTAGGCATCGATACCGCCGCGCACCAGGGCGGCTTGCGCGGCTTAGCCTCCAGCATTGCCGTTGTCGGCACTGGCTTGGATATCGTTTATCCGGCAAAGAATCATCCACTCGCGCACAAGCTGGCCAAAGAAGGTGCATTAATCTCCGAATTTCCGCTGGGTACCCCTGCCATCGGCAGGAATTTTCCGCGCAGAAATCGTATCATCAGCGGTATGAGTCACGGCTGTCTGGTAGTGGAAGCAGCATTACAAAGCGGGTCATTGATTACAGCCCGGCAAGCATTGGAGCAAGGGCGTGAAGTCATGGCAATCCCGGGTTCGATACATTCACCCCTGTCAAAAGGCTGCCATGCATTGATTAAACAAGGCGCCAAATTGGTTGAAAATACCCAGGATATTCTGGATGAATTGAATCATTTACCCTTAACCCGGCATGAGAATAGCGTTACAGTGAAAGAATTTTCTGCCGCAAAGCCAGCTGAAAACACGGTATTACTCAAACACCTAGGTTATGATGTCGTTGATATTGATACGCTCTGTTCGCGCAGTGGCTTGACGGCTGAGGTTGTATCAGCCATGCTATTAACGCTCGAGCTTGACGGTCAGATCAGCAGTTTGCCGGGAGGATGTTACCAGCGGATTCAATCGATGTGATGGCATTAACCGGAAGCACTGATCTGTAAACATACTCGCTTTTTTAGACACAATTATGTTCGACATACTCGTTTATTTATTTGAAAATTTCTTTGACTCGGGCAGCTATCCGGATTCTGCGACATTGACGCGCAAACTGACTATGGCCGGATTCGCCGACGAGGATATTCATGAGACCTTGAATTGGCTCTCGGAACTCGAACGCCATGATATTGGCAGTTATCCTGCCAGCTTCGCCGAAAACGACTCTTTCCGCTGCTATACCGACTATGAAATGGAAAGAATCGACACCGAAGGGCGGGGATTTATTTTCTTCCTGGAGCAAGCTCGCATCATTAACCCGTTACAACGGGAATTGTTAATCGACCGTGTATTAGCCATGGATGAAAATTCCTCCAGTTTGGAAAAAATCAAACTGATTGTTTTAACCGAACTTTGGATTCAAAATCAGCTGACTGATGATGCTGTTCTTGAGAAATTGCTGATTGTCAGCGATTCGCATTACCGGCACTAAGAAAAAATCCATTTCATATTAAGCCGCATCTAACGCAATGGCTGCCGGAGTGAATACCTCCAATACACTCATTAAATTCTGACCATGTTTGCAACCCTGATACATCAAATAACCCAAAGGCTGGGAAACACAGTACCGGCGAATGATTTCTTTCGGGAAATCAATGAGTAAATCTCTGATCATTGCAGAAAAACCTTCTGTTGCAGCGGATATCGCGCGAGCATTGGGCGGCTTTACCAAACACACCGATTACTTTGAGAGCGATCAATACGTGGTCTCTTCCGCGGTGGGTCATTTGCTTGAGCTTGTCATTCCGGAAGAATATGAAGTCAAGCGCGGCAAATGGAGTTTTGCCAATTTGCCGGTCATTCCGCCGCATTTTGATTTGAATCCGATCGAGAAAACTTCCGCGCGGCTGAAACTTCTCAGCAAGCTCATCAAACGCAAGGATATCGAAACGCTCATCAATGCCTGTGACGCGGGACGCGAAGGCGAATTGATCTTTTACTATATTCTGCGCCATGTCGGCACAAGTAAGCCGGTAAAGCGCCTCTGGCTTCAATCGATGACCCCCGATGCCATACGCGATGGATTCACCCGGTTACTGGATAACTCAGCTGTGCAATCATTGGCTGAAGCGGCGGTCAGCCGGTCGGAATCGGATTGGCTGGTCGGTATTAACGGTACGCGCGCCATGACTGCGTTTAACTCGCAGGAAGGCGGGTTCCACAAAACCACTGTGGGACGGGTACAAACACCCACACTGGCGATTCTGGTCGAGCGCGAAGAAAAAATTAAAAAATTCCGGCCGCAGAATTATTGGGAGATTCACGGCACGTTCGAAGCCAGTAGTGGCATTTACACCGGCCGATGGTTTGATGACAAATTCAACAAGGATAAAGCTACCCAGGAAGCAAAGCCTGAACGGTTATGGGAACAAAAACAAGCTGAGGCCATTCGCGACAAATGCCAAGGAAAACCGGGGCACGTTAGCGAAGAAAGCAAACCCAGCAAAGAAATCTGTCCGTTACTCTACGACCTGACCAGCTTGCAACGCGATGCCAACAGCCGTTTCGGTTTTTCCGCCAAAACGACTCTGGGGCTAGCGCAAGCCTTGTATGAGAAACACAAAGTGCTGACTTATCCACGTACGGATTCACGCGCCCTGCCGGAAGATTATATCGCCACCGTCAAAGACACTTTGCTCAGTCTGGAAAATACGGATTATGGCAAATTTGCCCGGCAAGTTCTGGCATCCGGCTGGGTTGTTCCGAACAAACGCATCTTCAATAACGCCAAGATCTCGGATCACTTTGCCATCATTCCGACCTCGTTAAATCCGACCAAGTTAAACGAAATCGAAGCCAAGCTGTACGATTTGGTCACCAAGCGTTTCTTGGCCATTTTCTTTCCTGCCGCTGAATTTCTGGTCACTACCCGCATTACCCGGGTTGAAAATGAACCCTTCAAAACGGAAGGCAAGGTCATGGTCAATCCGGGCTGGCAAGCGGTTTACGGCAAGTCTGTCAAACCGGATGATCAAGAAGAAGATACAACACTCGTGGCCATTACGCCCGGTGAATCCATTACTACCCAAGCGATCGAAATGATCGCCAATCAGACCCGGCCACCGGCACGCTTCAATGAAGCGACACTGCTTTCCGCGATGGAAGGTGCAGGCAAACTGGTAGAAGATGAAGAACTGCGTGCGGCGATGAACGCCAAGGGTTTAGGAACTCCGGCAACACGGGCAGCGATTATCGAGGGATTGGTATTTGAAAATTATATCCAGCGCATGGGCCGGGAACTGCACCCGACAGCGAAAGCTTTTTCCTTGATCACGCTATTGCGCGGCCTCAAGATCCCTGAATTGATTTCACCTGAGTTAACCGGCAACTGGGAATCCCAGCTGCGCCAAATTGAGCAGGGCAATCTTAAACGCACCGCATTCATGGAAAAAATTGCCGAAATGACACGGCATATCGTGGAACAAGCCAAAACGCATCGCGGCGAAACCATTGCGGGAGACTTCGCAACCCTCCAATCCCCATGCCCCAAATGTGGCGGAACCGTGCATGAAACCTATAAAAAGTTTCAATGCCAGAAATGCGACTTCGCGCTATGGAAAATTCTGGCGGGCCGTCAGTTTGAAGTAGAAGAGATGGAAACGCTCATTACCCAGCGGGAAGTCGGGCCACTACAGGGCTTCCGGAGCAAAATGGGTCAGCTGTTCAATGCCATGATCAAACTCACCGACACATTTGAGATGAAATTTGATTTTGGCAACAATAATGACAATCATGAAGAAGTCGATTTCAGCGGCCAAACACCCTTGGGCAAGTGTCCAAAATGCAGTCATGCAGTGTATGAACACGGCTTACAGTATGTTTGCGAAAAATCTACCGGCGCTAACCGTACCTGCGACTTTAAAACCGGCAAAATCATCCTTGAACGCCCGATAGAGCAGGAACAAATCACCAAACTGCTGGAAACCGGAAGAACTGATCTGCTGACCAAATTCATCTCCAAGAAAGGTAAGCCTTTCTCAGCCTATTTGGTCAGAAATACGGATGGAAAAATAGGTTTCGAGTTTGAGCAGAAAGCGCCCAAGAAAGCAACTGGAACAAAATCTAAAACGAAGCAAGCGGAAACCCCAGCGGCCGACAGTACAACCTCATGATGTATAGGGCGTGCAGCGTTGGTTTAATATCCGCCCGCCAGCCCATCGGAAAGTAAGTGACAAAAAATTTCCGGGCATCAGCATGCGCTAATGACCCGGACAATTAATACTTCCAATACGGTTTTTATGCGCTATAAAAGTTAAGGACGTATTTGAGTACACCGCTGGAACCCATGATAATCATGATGAGTCCGCCTACAATCGCCGTACCCTCAAGAATAATCGATCCGAATGCTCGTGCCGTATTCTCAAACTCTTCCTCACCCATTTCATTTCTGCGTCTCTCTCTACGATTCTTTACCCACAACTGCAACCAGATAGCCACGGGGATCATTAGCAAAGAAAACATTAAAACAATTTCTGCATCTTCCATTCATCAACCTCTTTTATATAAAGTGTCTTTTTTGTAAAAAAGATAGATTACCTCAAACGCGATAGTTTAATAAAGATTTTTCCAAATGCAATAAATCTATCCAAACAATTTCCATTGAGCAGACACTCCCCAAGAATCAATAAAATTACGTTCCGGCTATCTTTATGGGATATCATCTAACACTTTTTACTACCGTATACGACCATGGAATGGCTTGACCTCCCATTTGCCAAGAATGCTCAAGGCACCGTGCAATTACCCGGATCAAAGAGTATCTCGAATCGCATTCTTTTGCTTGCTGCATTGGCGGAAGGCGCCACGGAAATTCATGACTTATTGGCTTCCGACGACACCGCCCGCATGCTGGATGCACTTACCCGCTTGGGTGTGCCCATCACGCACACAGGCAATAATGATTACACAATCGCTGGAGGAGAAGGCGTATTCCCGGTCAAAGATGCCGACCTATTTCTCGGCAATGCCGGTACTGCTTTCCGCCCTCTGGTGGCGGTATTATCTTTGGTGCATGGGCATTATCGTTTATCCGGCGTGCCGCGTATGCATGAACGGCCGATTGCGGACTTGGTCGATGCTTTGCGGCAATTGGGCGCAGACATCCATTACCTGGGCAATCCCGGCTTTCCTCCCGTAGAGATCAGACCGGCTGCGCCGCTTGACCAGACTGACACTCAAACCGTGACAGTCAAAGGCGATGTTTCCAGTCAGTTTCTTACCGGATTGCTCATGGCACTGCCATTAAGCGGAAAAAAATCCATCATCAATGTATCCGGCACGCTTATTTCCCAGCCCTATATTGAATTAACACTGGCGCAAATGCAGCATTTCGGCGTTCAGGTCGAGCATTCCGGCTGGCAGCAATTCATCATACCGGCGCAACAAAAATACCGTAGCCCCGGCCACATTTTTGTCGAAGGCGATGCATCGTCCGCTTCATATTTCCTGGCAGCCGGTGCGATCGGGCATGGTCCGGTTCGCGTCCAAGGCGTGGGCCGCGACAGTACGCAAGGGGATATCCGGTTTGCTGCAGCACTCGAACGGATGGGTGCAGACATATCGATGGGAGAAAATTGGCTTGAAGTCAGCAACAAGGGAAAATCTCTTCGCGCTATCGATCTGGATTGCAACCATATTCCCGATGCGGCTATGACACTGGCTGTCACAGCGTTATTCGCTGAAGGTACCAGCACGTTACGCAATATTGCCAGCTGGCGTTTGAAAGAAACGGATCGTCTCGCCGCCATGTCAACAGAATTGCGTAAACTAGGCGCGATTGTGGAAGAAGGCGCGGATTATCTGCGCATCACACCGCCCGTACATGGCTTAACTCCCCATGCGGCAATCGATACCTATGACGATCACCGCATGGCCATGTGCTTTGCTTTGGCGTCCTTGGGAGCACCGGTGCGGATTAACGATCCCGGCTGCGTTGCCAAAACATTTCCTGATTATTTTGAGAAATTTTCACAAATAATTCACCCTGAAATGAAATAATCTGCACCCCGCTCATTTAATTCATAACAAAACTGTTGCATGAATACGAATAAGATTCCCGTCATCGCCATCGATGGCCCATCTGCATCCGGTAAAGGCACTGTCGCGCAGCTGGTTGCTCGCAAGCTTGATTTCCATTACCTCGACAGCGGGGCGCTTTACCGTCTGGTCGCATTGAAAACGATACAGTTGAATACGGATACCCAAGATCCCAATGTAGTCGCGGAAATTGCCAGCCATCTGAATGTCTTTTTTAAGGATGAGCACATCTACCTGGACGATATAATTGTCACGAATGCTATTCGTACCGAGCAATGCGGCATCGTGGCTTCCCAGCTGGCGGCTTATCCGCAGGTTCGCGCCGCGCTTACCGAGCGTCAGCGTGCATTTCGTCAACTGCCCGGGCTGGTGGCGGATGGACGTGATATGGGTTCCGTTATCTTTCCCGATGCCATTCTTAAAATTTATTTAACCGCCAGTGCGAAAGTACGTGCGCAAAGACGGCATAAGCAGTTGATAGAGAAAGGAATGAGTGCTAATATCGCCGACTTATTGCAGGACATCCAGAAACGGGATGAACGTGACAGCAATCGCAGCATCGCGCCTTTGCAACAAGGGATTGATGCCAAATTGCTGGATACGACTTCATTGACCATATCCCAGGCGCAAGATGCAGTGCTCTCCTGGTATAATGACGTCCTTGCAAAAACCCGCGTTTGAACACGAAAAAAAGCCGCTTTTCCTAACATTCCCGTGCAGAAAAGAAATGGAGTGATTGTTTCAAACATTTTTATTAACCAACCCAATCCGCAGGATACCCGTCCCGCCGGAATGATAAATCAGGTATTTTTATAATGACTAAAGCTTCTACTGCAACCCAGCAATCTCCCGATAGTTTCGCCGCGCTTTTTGAAGAAAGCCTCTCGCGCCAGGAAATGCGCATCGGCGAAGTAATCACCGCCGAAGTAGTCCGTGTTGACTATAACATCGTCGTTGTTAACGCCGGTCTCAAATCCGAAAGTTTTATCCCGGTCGAAGAATTTAAAAACGACCGCGGCGAAATCGAAGTTAAACCGGGCGATTTTATCAGTGTTGCCATCGAGTCTCTAGAAGACGGTTATGGAGAAACACGGCTTTCCCGTGACAAAGCCAAACGCCTGACTGCTTGGCATGATCTGGAAGAAGCCATGGAAAGCGGTAAGATAGTGACCGGCATGGTCAACGGTAAAGTGAAAGGTGGTTTGACGGCCATGATCAACGGTATCCGCGCCTTTTTGCCCGGTTCTCTGGTGGATATCCGTCCCGTCAAAGACACTACGCCTTATGAAAATAAGGAAATGGAATTCAAAGTCATCAAACTAGACCGCAAACGCAATAACGTGGTGGTATCACGCCGCGCGGTATTGGAAGCGACACAAGGCGCCGATCGCGAAACCTTGTTATCCAATCTGCAGGAAGGTTCGGTTGTTCATGGTATCGTTAAAAATATTACCGACTACGGCGCATTCGTCGATCTGGGCGGCATAGATGGTCTGCTGCATATTACCGACCTGGCATGGCGCCGCGTCAAACATCCTTCCGAAGTCGTCAATATCGGTGATGAAGTTACTGCCAAGGTTCTCAAATTCGATCAGGAAAAAAATCGTGTTTCACTGGGTATGAAACAACTGAGCGAAGATCCGTGGGTTGGTTTGTCACGGCGTTATCCGGCACGTACCCGTCTGTTCGGCAAAGTCACCAACTTAACCGATTACGGCGCATTCATTGAAATCGAACAAGGCATTGAAGGATTGGTGCATGTCTCGGAAATGGATTGGACCAACAAAAATGTTTATCCTTCCAAGATTGTGCAGTTAGGCGATGAAGTTGAAGTCATGATTCTTGAGATCGATGAAGAACGCCGCCGCATATCACTCGGTATGAAGCAATGCCAGACCAATCCATGGGAAGAATTCGCAGCAACCCATGAAAAAGGCGACAAAGTTAACGGTCAAATCAAATCCATCACCGACTTTGGCGTATTTATCGGCTTGCCAGGCAACATTGACGGACTTGTGCATCTATCCGATCTGTCCTGGAACCAGCCCGGTGAAGAAGCGGTTCTGAATTACAAAAAAGGCGATGAAGTTGAAGCCATGATTCTCTCTATCGATGTCGAACGCGAACGTATTTCACTCGGCATCAAACAAATGGAAGGCGATCCTTTCACCAGTTTTGTCGCTGAACATGATAAAAACAGTATCATCGAAGGCACTGTAAAAGCCATCGACGCGAAAGGTGCTGTCATAGCCCTGACAAACGATGTGGAAGGTTATTTGCGCGCTTCCGAAGTGTCGCGTGACCGCGTTGAAGATATTCGCACACACTTGAAAGAAGGCGATAAGGTCGAGACCATGATTATCAATGTTGACCGCAAAAATCGCACCATCAATCTTTCAATCAAAGCGAAAGATAAATCGGATGAATCCACTGCTATGCAAAAAATCAAAACCCCAGCCAATGCTGGAACTACCAGCCTGGGTGCTTTGCTGAAAGCTAAAATGGATAGCAAGAATACAGAGCAATAAGGAAAATTCATGACAAAATCTGAATTAATTACTCGACTTGCGGCACGATTTCCGCAATTGGTTACCAAGGATGCCGAGCTCTCAGTCAAAATGATTATTGATGCCATGGCAAAAAGCCTGGCAAAAGGTCAGCGCATTGAGATTCGCGGCTTTGGCAGCTTTGACCTGAATTACAGGCCGCCTCGGATTGGGCGGAATCCGAAATCGGGTGAGAAAGTTAAGGTACCAGAGAAATATGTTCCGCATTTCAAGGCAGGAAAAGAAATGCGAGAACGTGTTGATTACAACGAAAAGAAATAAAAGATAGCATGGAGAGCGCTGCTGAATTTCTAAAGCGCTCTCCAAGAAAAAAGCGCTAGAATTTCTTCTGGCAAGTTGTTATTCAGCTTTTTTGTCAGTTTAATATTAAGACATCTATCAACTCGTAGGCAAACTCATCATGATCAATCTAATTACCTGGCTTTTTCGTATTGCAGTCTTTGTTATTCTCGCCGTATTTGCTTCAAAAAACTCCCAGCCTGTTGTGCTGCAATATTATCTGGATCAATCTCAATCCATTGAGCTTCCCTTGAGCGTAGCACTGTTGATTTTCTTTGCAGTGGGTGTACTCATCACTGCTGTGTTTGTTCGATGCCGCTGCCATAATCAATAATAACCCCTATGCATGATCCTCGCATTATTGTGGCACTGGATTTTCCCAGTGCCGAAGATGCGCTCCTCCTCGTAAGAAAATTAAATCCTGATTTATGCCGCCTGAAGGTAGGTAAGGAGCTTTTTACTGCGGCTGGACCACAACTCATTGAGAAGCTCACACATCAAGGATTTAAAGTTTTCCTGGACCTCAAGTTTCACGATATTCCCAATACTGTCGCCAGTGCTTGCAAAGCAGCAGCTAATCTGGGCGTATGGATGATCAATGTTCATGCATTGGGTGGCCGGAAAATGCTAACGGCAGCGCGGGATGCTATCCCTCATGGATCCGCCACCAAGCTTATCGCGGTCACTTTACTGACCAGTATGGATCAAAGTGATATTACCGATATCGGATTACAAGGATCTCCGGAACAAATTGTACTGCGCCTTGCACAGTTAACAAATGATTGTGGCTTGGACGGTGTTGTCTGCTCAGCACTGGAGGCCGCTCAGTTGCGGCAACATTTCGGTACCGAATTCTGCTTAGTTACACCCGGTATTCGTCCAGCCGACGGTCACGTGAACGATCAAAAAAGAATTACCACACCACAGCAAGCTATCCTTAATGGCGCTAGTTATTTGGTTATCGGCAGGCCGATCACACAAGCAAACGATCCGCTTCTGATGTGCCAGCAATTAAACGCGGAAATTCTCACAACCATGGCCGGATTGAATCTGGAAACCGGCAAGCATTAACCTTCGCCATAAGACTGGCTCTAAACACGCTCGCATCAAACAGATCGAACTCGCGAGCACACACATTACAATCTTTCACTTTTATCGCTTCTGCTGCTTGTGTTTAATTGAATTCGCCACTGAAGATTGATGATTCATATAGCGATATTTCCTGCAAACATTACGCAGTAACTGCTTTGGTTCTTGCATGCCACCATATGACATTCGATGTTTGCGTATCTTATACCCTGAATACACTCATAAAAAAACCCCTGCACTTAAAGTGCAGAGGTTTTTTTAACTTTTACCTTAAAGCATCTACCGGAAGGCAGATGCTCTTTTGGTAGAAGATTATACTAAAGTAACAACGTAAGAACCGTCTTGGGTCGAAGTAGCCAAGTTAACCAAACCAGTGATTTCGACAACTTGGTCTGCACCATCCTGGAAGGTTGCAGCATTGCTGTTATCCAAAGTGATATAAGTGTTGCCGTTGAACTGGAACCAATTGAAAACTGAATCGGTTCCACTAGTAAGACCAGCAGCCGCTGCATCCAGATAGTTAGCGAAGCTGGAAGCACCACCCAAAGTAATCTTAGCGCCCAGAACACCAGAAGCCAAACCACCACCATCATTGGCCGTAGCACTGAAGTCGATGGTATCGCCAGCACCCAGTCCGGTGATGGATGTGTAGAAACCAGCCGCTGTTTGCACGCCAGTAAACACGATAGCGTCAGTACCGGTTCCCACGTCCACTGTGCTTGTACCGGCAGAAGCGCCGATGGTGATAGTGTCGTTACCAGCGCCAGCACTGATAGTGTTAGCACCTGTACCGACGGTGATCACGTCATTGCCGTCACCAGTTGTGATAGTGTTGGTACCATTACCCACTGTGATGGTATCTACACCCGTTCCGCCGGTTACGGTATTGTCACCGTCGTTATTGCCAGCTGTCAATGTGTTGGTACCGTTGCCCAATGTGAAGCTGTTGGTCGTTGCATCGTGATTGGTGGCATGGTTCATCGTGATGGTATCTGTACCAGATCCACCGGTATAGGTAATGTCATCAAGAGCTGCGCTCAACACTATAACGTTGGCATCACTGGTTGCGCCGCCTTTGACAGTAGCAGCAGCTGCTAATGCGCCTGCCGTCCAAGTCACGTCACCATCGGTCACACCGGAAGCGTCGAATGTGGTCAGTGCTGTGCCGGTAAAAGTCAGCGTCAGACCAGCATCACCAGACACGTTGATAGTGGTAGCAGCAGCAGCTGTCAATGCCGCTGTGTGCTCGATACCGGTAGTAGTGGTGGCGGTATCATCCGTTGCAAAGTTGATGGTTTCAACATTCGAAATCGTTAAGCCGTTGATGTTGCGAGCAGCAGCAGAAGTGATACCAACGTTGAAAGTATCCGCTGTACCAGTCGCTGCATTAGCTACAGTGATGGTGGAAGCAGCGGTTTGAGCGGCTTCATAAGTTACCGTACCACCAGATGCTATGTTAGAAACAGCCAACGTTTGACCAAGATCCACTGCCACATTGACCTTGTTAACATCGTCCAGGTTAGCAACGTTAACGGTTACGCCCGCACCGGCAGCACCAGCCAAATTCACAGACTCGAAACCGGAAATCTTGGTTTCAAAAGTAGTACCGCCTGAAGCTGTTGTTGCATCGTCAGCATCCGCGAAGGACAAAACGTCACCGGTACCATCGCCAGCGTCGATAGTGCCGCCAGTACCCAGAGCTGTCGTACCAGCCGCTAGAGTAACAACGTCATCGCCCGCGCCGGTAGTGATGGCTTGAGTGGTTGCACCGAGAGTGATGGTATCAGCACCAGAACCGCCAGCAAAATTAGTCGTGGTCAACAGAGTGCTGCTGATGGTCATACCACCGGTCGCTGCAGCTGCATTAATAGATTCCAGCGCAGTAGCACCAGCGATAGAAGTCAGAGTCAGGTTCTTATCGCCCGCCAATGTGATGTTTTTCAGTGCACCAAAGGTAATATTGGCCAGCGTGGATGCCGTACCGCTGCTGGTGATATTCAAGGTTTCGATAATATCAGCATCGTCCAACGTACCGCCGGTCACACCGTCTACAGCCAAAGCCAGCGTAGTAGCTGCATCGGTTGCACCGGTATCACTGTTGTCGAGAATAACGTTACCCGAAGTTGTATTAAGACCCAGGCTGGTCAACTTGTTGAGATGGGAAAGACCAACAGTAGTCGCACCAGTCACACTGACGGAGGTAATCGTATCATCGCTATCCGCATCAGCAACACCAGTCACGCTCACAGTATTGTAGGTGACGGTAGCGCCAGTGCCTTTAGTCACGGTAGACGTTACACTGGTCAACGCGCCATCGTTGGTCACATCAACTGCTGAAGTGGTTGCTGTAGCACCAGCCTTAACATTTTGAGTTGCGGTAACAGCAGTACCACCCACAACAGTAATACCGCCACCAACAGCACCATTAATCAACTGAGCAGTGATACCGACAACACCGGTAACCGCTGTATTGGTACCAACAGTCACATCGCCGGTCGTTACCTTGGCAGTGTCGATCGTCACATCCTTGGCACCATCCACATTAATCGTACCAGCTGCTTGATTTGTATCGGTAACAGTCACATTTGCACCGGAAGCAACTGTGATATCACTACCACCAGTCGACGATGCACTGAGCGACGTAACACCCGTCCAAGCAGAAGCATCCAGAGCGATATCAGCACCGCTGGTAAAATTGAGCGCCTCGATATTTTTAAGAGAAACGGAGGAAGGAACCGCAATGGCCGCTGTTTGAATGTAATTCAGCGTATCGGTGCCAGTGCCACCATCCAGATTATCCAGAGCAGTCAGGGTAGTCGCACCCGTGGTACCGTTGAAAGTGTCATTACCAGAACCGCCAGTGAAGGCAGAACCGCTATCCACACCCGTAGTCAGCGTAAAAGTCTCGCCTCCAGTAGGAGTTAATCCGACCAATATCGCTTCTACATCGGCCGCTGTATATGGCGCTGTTCCAGTAACATTACTTAAAACCTTCTGCAATGTGCTCAAATCGCTGGAAGAGGTTTTTTCAGAATAAGCTGCAGCAACCAGAGCTTTATTATCCAACAGTGTTTTAGCAGTTAAAAATGCAGGATCTGTCGTAGTTGATAAAAAGGTTATTGCATTGTAAACAATTTGACCAAAGCCAACCTTTGCTTCAATCTGCTGTTGAAAATACGCATGCGCCTGAGATCCCGCACTTGATGGATCGCTATCATCAGCCACCACACCAAAATTATTCATCAAGACTGAAACTTGTGATTCAACAGTGACTTTTCCGGCCAGAATTCCATTTGTAAACAATGTGTTGGCAGCCAAAGCATCAGCTAACTGACTACCGGTCGCACCGCCCTCAATTATTTTTGCCAATTCAGTTAAATTACTGCCTCCAGGCGCTGCATTGAACAAACCTGCAACTACCTTCAAAATTTCAGTTTGCTGTGGAATCGTTATTGCCATGGGAGCTCCTCGATATAAAAATTAAAATAGTTCCGAAAGTAAATTACTTGCAAGTTTTTCACTTTTCACTTTGTCTCTAAGCAGCTTCTATGCAGCTAATAATATATCTACCAGAAGATACCACAAAAGCCAAGTTAAAGCGCATTCTGCCGAAAACAAAACTGCTTTGCAAGTATGCGTCTGAAGTTTACATTGAATATGTTGCTTATTTGCAACAATACTGAGTATTTAATACCTTAACAGAATACCTTGAGATTTTAAATTTAAAATAAGCGGAAAAATGTGCTTCTTTTCACATCAGTTGACATATTACTTGTAAAAATAGCCGCAACGTAATATGGCGCATGCAGCGATTGAAACGCTCGATGCAGATCGGAGTATCCTATTTTGGCAAATAAGCGCCTAAATTATCAGCGGATTTGGATGTTTCTGCATCAAAATGCCTTGGAGAGATTAGCCAGGTTAAACCATCCCATTTCTATCCGATATTTTTGTTAGTTTTTCTGCGATAATACGCCCGTCAATTTTACAGCTATCTATCCAAATTCTTGCATTTGCTCAATACTACTTTCTTTAATAGCTTTCTTACTTTGCGGCAGCACTATCCACTTATCCTGCAGATGACCAAGCGGGAGGTAATTAGCCGATATCGCGGTTCATTTCTGGGCTTGCTATGGACGTTTATCAATCCCATTTTAATGTTGTCCATCTACACATTTGTTTTTAGTGTGGTATTTAAAGTACGTCTGGATTCGCACAACAGCTCTGTTATACATGATGATGAATTTGCCTTTGCCTTGCTGCTATTTACCGGCCTGATTCTATTCAATTTATTTTCCGAATGCCTTGCTCGCGCCCCCGGATTGATATTGGCCAATATTAATTACGTCAAGAAAATCATTTTCCCTCTTGAGATACTGCCTTTGATTTCTTTATGTTCCGCGCTATTTCATGCCGGGATTAGTTTCTTGGTATTATTTTCTTTTTTATTGATCACCAGTCATCCTATTGAATGGACAATCATTTTTCTACCCGTGATTTTGCTGCCGCTCGTTTTACTGACCTTGGGACTATCCTGGATACTGGCTTCAATTGGCGTTTTTGTTCGTGATATCGGCCAATTTATTGGCCTGGTCTTAACCATGCTGCTATTTCTCAGCCCTATTTTTTACCCTGCTTCCGCATTGCCGGAATCTATTCGTGATTATCTGTTCCTTAACCCGCTGACTCTAATCATCGAGCAAGCGCGAGCAGTCATTCTTTACGGGCAATTACCGGACTGGAGCGGCTTGATTCTGTACTATCTATTCGCTTTTCTCATTGCCTGGATTGGTCTGCTGTGGTTTAACAAAACGCGCAAAGGGTTTGCCGATGTTCTTTAGTACCGCGAATTCTGAATCCGCTATTGCAGCGCTAAACCTCTCCAAATGCTATCAGCTGTACGAACATCCGGCGGATCGCCTCAAACAATTCTTGTGGCCACACCGCTGGTTAGGTGCGCGGCAATACTATCGTGAACTGTGGGCGTTACACGATATCAATTTGACGATCATGCCCGGGGAAGTAGTCGGCATCGTAGGCCAAAATGGTTCCGGAAAATCGACCCTGCTGCAATTGGTTTGTGGCACCTTAACACCAACACACGGCGATGTTCGAGTCAATGGCCGGATAGCCGCCCTGCTGGAACTCGGCGCCGGATTCAATCCCGAGTTCACCGGACGCGAGAATGTTCTCATGAGCGCAGCGATCATGGGGCTCAGTCAATCTGAAATTGCTGATCGCATTGAGCACATTATTGATTTCTCCGGTGTTCGCGACTTCATTGATCAACCGGTCAAAACTTATTCCAGCGGCATGTATGTTCGTCTGGCATTTTCCGTTGCGATTAATGTAGATCCGGATATTCTGGTGATCGACGAGGCTTTGTCCGTCGGCGATGGCGCTTTTGCCCGTAAATCATTTGATCGCATCATGCGAATGCGCGATGCCGGAAAAACGATATTGTTTTGTTCACATTCGCTCTTTCAAGTTGAATCTTTATGCGCGCGCGCCATTTGGATCAATAAAGGCGAGATCGTATTGGATGGTGAATCAGCGCAAGTGGTATCCGCTTACCAGACATTTCTGGATAAAAATGCTCGGGATGCAACGCTGGAAACTCCCGCCGCCGCTCGTACCGAACCGGTATCCAATACACAACATGGATCCGGTAGCGCACGCCTGAAAAGAATCAAATTGCACGTCAATGATAGGCCTGTTCAACAGGCTATAATCACAAGCGGCGAGTCTCGCATGATGCTGGAAGTGGCGTTTATTTCCGATCCCGCACTGCCCTGTCCCACGATCGCCATGACCATACAAGCAAAGGATGGACGCACGATCACCAGTGCGGCAACATGGGAAGATCAATTTGCTCTGCAGCGGGCGCCATCCGGTGCAGGCCAGGTTCGCCTCGGATTGGATCAGTTGCCGCTGCTTAAAGGCGAATATCTGATTAATGTATATTTGCTGTGTGAACGCGGGTTGCATCTTTATGATGCAGCCGAAGCTGTAGCAAACTTGCAAGTCAAACAAGAGGGGCGCTTACAAGGATATTTTTCAATTCCTCATCAATGGGAAAATAACGCGATTCCCCATAATGACTAAGTCCATTAATCATCATCCGCTACCAGACACCCAGCACTACCGGCAGGCCGACACTTTTGCCGCTGCGGGCATGTCTACACCATCTTCTCCTTTTAGAGATTTGACATTTCCGGCGAATGTCTATGCCCACGCACTGTCATTGCAGGAAGATAAAGCCGTCTATCTGCATTATGGATTATTTGAGAATGACAAAACCAGCTTAACCGCCGCACAGCAATTTTCCACCAATCTGCTGATGGCACGGCTGCCGCTTCCTCCTTGCCGCATTCTGCAGGTAGACGTCGGCCTTGGCACCACCTTTTCTTTACTTCGCCAGCACGGTTATGATGTGCATGGCATCACTGCCGATATCCAACAACTGAAATACATTCAGAAATCATTGGGGCCGGAAGCTTCCGTTAGCCACCACTCTCTGGAAGCATTTACAGCCGAGCCTGGCAGCTTTGATGCCGTATTATTCCAGGAATCGGCGCAATACATTGAACCGCTGTTGATTTTCAAGAAAGCGATGAATTTGCTCACCTTATCGGGTGACTTAATTATTATCGATGAATTCGCGCTTAAGTATGATCGCGTTGGAATCAGCAGTCTCCATTTATTACAGGACATGATAGAGCTGGCCGGGCGATTTGGATTCGAGCTGCTTGAGCACTTGGATCTATCCACGATGGCTGCTCCCACACTGGATCACCTGCTGCGAATGACCACGACCCACCGGAGAAATCTGCTGCAAGACCTTGCTCTGAACACAGAGCAACTGCAACAGCTGGACGAATCTAACCGGAACTATCGCAATCAATATGCGAGCGGACATCATGGCTACGCTCTGCTGCATTTCAGAAAAAAATCACTCCCTAAATGGCGCTTGCAGCTTCTGGGCAAAAACCATATCCCGGCAATGCTCGGATTGTTCAAAGATACCTTTCATCATGACATGACGCCAGCTACCTGGCAGTGGAAATACGGCTCCAATTTAAGTCATCAAGTGGGCGCGTGGCGGGGCGATAAACTGATCGCTCATTATGGCGGCGTAGGCCGGAAAATTCTGTTCTTCGGCCAGCCGCAAATGGCTGTGCAGATTTGCGATGTCATGGTTGATACGAGTGAACGCGGCATACTCACTCGCAAGGGGCCATTTTTCCTGACGACGGCAACTTTTCTGGAACGCTTCATCGGCTATGGCAAACCCTATCTGATCGGTTTTGGCTTCCCGAATGAACGCCACATGAAAATTGCGGAACGGCATGGATTATATGCGGCAGTCGGGCGCATGACAGAATTCTCTTGGAGCACACGATCACGTTTCCCATTATGGGGAACACGTTTGCACCTGATTAGCCACGATCAAACCAGCCTTACAAAAACCACAGTCAATCAATGCTGGCAACGTATGGCCAAAGATCTGCAGCATGCGATTGTCGGCGTGCGCGACTGGGAATATGTGCTGCACCGATACCTTAATCATCCGCAGCAACGCTATCAGGTGATATTGGTAAAAAGCCGCTTCAGCCCGCACGCGCGCGGCATCTTGGTACTGCGCTTCGATCCTGAAGGTTGTGAAATTCTTGATTTGATTGCGCCATTGGCTGAAATTCCGCTCTTAATCACTCATGCCAGAAGGCTGGCTGGTCTACAGGGGGCCGCAAAAGTGTTTTGCCGGATTACTGAGAATTTCGCCCGCCACTTTGCCGTTACAGGCGGTACTCAACATGCCGTGAACATCCATATACCCGCAAACACCTGGAGCGATGGCCCTTCCCCGGAAACACTGAAAGATCGTTGGTGGCTGATGAGCGGCGATAAAGATTTCCGCTGAACCGGAAAACCCGGCAAAGCGAAAAAAACAGCAGTACCTTGTACTGGATTACTGAAATAACCGCGTGCTTCAATTGGCTGCCATCGCAGCCAACCGCCGTTTCAAACCGCAGCAAAAAATTCAGTCAATTACTCTCAACAGCCTTTTGAATCCGGGTGACAGTCAAATCTTCCAATCGATACTGGTAACTCTCGACTAAATTTTCTGTCGTTACATTGGAAATACCCGTCAGCAACTCCAGCTCGCCCAGCTTTTGAAAGAAACCTTTCTTCTGATACTTATTCAACAATTCCTGATTAATTTCAACCAGATTGGTATTATTCGCAGTACATACACTGATCCATTGCTCACGCTCCTGCACTGCAGCTGCCAATAGCTGATTATCGTTTTGAATTTGACGGGCCTGGTCAATAATTTTCTGTTGTTTCTTTAACTGTGTTTGCGCTCGTTTCTGCGCTTTTTCCAAATCCGACTCCAGCTTACCTTTAATACCCTGAAGATTTTCCGTGTTGGCGCGATAACGATCAATCTCTTGTTGCAACGGCTGCAATCGTTTGACTTCCGCTTCCAGACTTTTAACCTGCTGCAATAGTTCGGATTTCTCCGCTTCCAACGCCGCTTTCTCCTGACCCAATTGCCGCAGCATGCCTTGCGCTTTTCTTAACGCCTGATCTCCGGCATTACTCTGCTTAGTCGCTTGTGCATGAATGGCTGGCGCGTTCAATGCCAACACACATAGCAGCCAAGATGTTAAAACAGCCGTTCCTTTTATTCTCATTGATCCAAACCTCTCATCTAAAAACGCACATTCAGATCCAGCAACAGCGAATCTACGTTGAGTGTCGGTCCATGAATAGCGGAAGCGCTCATCCAGCGGAGGTTAACCCAAGTGTTATTGGCAATGCCATAATTACCCCCGATCCACCAGCCTTGCGCATTGGTGCCGCCCAGATGAAATACCGAATCCGTAAAGGCATCCAGCACTGCATCACGTTCGATATACCGGTAAGCAATAAATGCATTCCAGTTCTTAAACTTCAGCGCATCACGATCGCCCACATCCATACGGAATTGGTACGCGGTGGTCTTGTCTCGATTATCGAGCAAACGGCCAGCGAATTCACGCTGTATCCGGTTCGCGTTATAGCCAAAGTTCTTTGTAAAATCAAAAGTAAACATGACATTGATTGGCGCAAATCCGGCGTAGTCATACAACGCAGTAAAGTTAAAGATATTGAAATCGGATGCCAAACCATACAAGCAACCTTGACCTACAAAGCTTTGCGTGCTGTTGCATCGGCTATTGATCGGTGTGCCGTCAAGCTCGTTACCCTCATTCACGTTAATCGGCACCATGGTATTGCCCCATTGCACAAATTGCGGCGCTGTCCAATCGTTGGCAAAGCTATTAGGGGCATTGGCGCGAGCACGTGTATTATGAAAATGATAGAAACTAACCGCCGCTTTGAAGCGGGATTGGTCATGAACTAACCAATCCACACCGGCCTGACCACCGAACAGCCATTTATCCCTTTCCGACAGATTGACTTCCTGAATCGGAAAAACGCCGACCGTAGCAAACATTGTATTCGGTGTTTGCGGCCCCATATTAATACCGAAACGGCCGCCGAGATCGACCAATGCGGGCGGTTTATAGTTTTTAACATTGGGGGCATCTTCGTTAAAGCGTTGCCGGAAAGTAGCCGCGAATCCCTCGAAACTCAAATCGGAATCGTAGACGACGTCGGTAGAGAAGAATGGATTGCGAAAACGACCGCCGTACACACTGAACCGGTCTCTACCCTTTTCGTCGCGATAATCGTATTGCAAGAAACCTCGATCGATTGCCAATTCATAACTCTGTCCGGTAACCCCTAAGCTTTGATCGTTGGACACCGGGTTGCGCATATTGCTGGTCGCCAAGCGGACGCCCGCTTTGAGGCTATCGGTAATATCCATCTCAATACCGGCACGAAAACGCTGGCTGAAACGCAAACGATCAAACTCCGTATTTTGAAATTCTTCGTTTCTTTGAAAAGCCGGAATATGACCGCCATCCCGATTAATCGCTAAATAATCGAGAAATGGGGCATTACCATTTCCAAAAAAATCATTTGAACCCCGTAAGCGCATATCAAAGGTTAACCTTGTTCTGTTAAGCCATTCCGGCAAAGCAGCGGGAACACCCCATGCCTCTTTCTTCGCATTGGCCTTCACTTCTTGAACAACTTCATCTTTAAGATCCGCGCGGACCTGCTGGCGTATCTCATCCTTGACGAATTCCGGCACATAGCCGACGAAAACCGGCCCTTTTCCTTTTACCTTTTCTTTCTCGCCAGCCGGTTTATCCGGCACCGTGCTTTTCACAACTTTCGGCTCCGCCACCTGTTTTTCTTCGGCGCGTTCTTTCGCTATTTGATCTTTAGCTTCTTGCGCTGCTTTCTTTTTCGCCGCATTCACCAGCACCTTGGCTTTCTCTTTGTCCAACAACCCTTGCTCAACAAATAATTCGATCAAATTGGTAGTGGTATTCTTGAGTTCCAGAAGCTCCTCGCGTTCGTTAGCGATTTTTTCCTTGAGCTTGAGCAATTCGCTCTTTTCATCGGCCATGACCGGCACCGGTATCATGCTGGCCAGTAAAACGGCGATGATCATTCTCGAAATCATTACATTTCTCCTGAAAATAATAGGTCTCAGGCTAGCGGTAAATACAGTCATCATTTGCTTCGTCACGTTAAATCCTTGATATCAATTTTATTTTTAGCGGTTGCGGCATATTTTGCGGCGGCGCTTTACCGATCGCGATGCGCAGCTTGGGCAGTGCCGCCTGGATGCTCTGGTCGACATCTTTCTTACCACTGGAGCCGATCAGTTCCGCGCGGCCAATACGCCCATCGGGATTGATCCAGATATTCAGCAACACGCTATATCTTTCTTTTCGGGCGCCACTGTCAGCCAGCAGCGTTTGTAATTCTTCTTCTAAACTTTGCTTGACCTGGTTGCCATACCACAAAATGGCATTTCCACCGCCCCCGCCCAGCAAACCGCGCCCGCCTTTTTTACCGAGCAAACCGAAACTATCGCTTCCGGCAGCGCCTTCCGCATCGAGTCCTAACTCATCACCGGCGGGTGCGTCCGCATCCGTATCGTCCGGCGACGGTTCCGGCTCACTTTCAGGTTCGGGCTCCTCAATGGGCTGCGGCTCCGGTTCCGGAATCTTTTCCTCGGGTGGAGGAGGTGGCGGAGGCGGAGGCGGCTGGATAACCGTAATCTGCTGGACTGGCTTTTTAGTTTGTACCGGTTTATCGAACTGGCTTTGAATGTAATAAATGACCGCCACAATACTGAGCGCCAGTGACACTCCGATAATGATGGGCAGACGGCGTAGCCAGTGCTCGTTTTTTTTCACTTCGGACGAACCCTACTTCACCAGTTTCTGTGTAACCAAGCCCAGCTGGCTAATCTCAAGCCGCGACACCACATCGAGCACTTCAATGACCTTCTCGTATTGAATCGTAGCATCCGCCTTGAGTATCACCGGCAAATCCGGATTGGCTGCTTTGTATTGCCCCAGCCGGGTTTCCAGGTCGGCAATCGATACCGGATAAGTATCCAAATAAATGGTGCCGTCCTGAGTAATCGAAATGGCCTTGGTTTTGGGTTTGCTTAATGACGGTGTGCTGCTGGCCTTCGGCAAGTTGACCGCAATCCCTTCCACTGACGCGGTCGTCATGATGATGAAAACAATCACCAATACATAAGCCACGTCCAGCATCGGAGTAATGTTTATATCGTCATAAATTTTGTCGTCCTCTCCAACTTTCATGACTCGCTCCTTTTTTGTCTTTCGGCGATACGTTCGGAAACCACGGCCAGAAACTCATCGGTGAATACATGCATATCAGCCGTGATATCTTTGATTTGCACCAGCAAATAGTTGTAGGCAAACAAGGTCGGAATGGCGACGGCAAGACCGGCAACGGTAGCGGCCAATGCCGCGGAAATACCGGGGGCGATTGAATTGATATTAACGTCGCCGGTTGCGGCGATCACTGCAAAGGTAATCATCACGCCCATGACCGTACCCAGCAGCCCGAGGAATGGGCCGCCGGAAATCGAGATTGTCAGCAACACCATATTTTTGTTGAGCTTCTGATGCTCCCGGACAACCGCGGCATCCAACCGGGCACGAATCACGTTCAATGCTTCGGAACTCAGTGTTGTCTGATTGCCATTGATCCGCTTACGTAATTCTTGTACGCCGACATGATAAACACGATAGATCGGAGAACCCTGGAAGTGGTCGTGCTTGCCAAACATCGCCAGAAAATCGGAATCTTCAGCCGGTTGATCCTCGTCTTTTTCGTCGTGATCCAATGAGTCCAAGTTGGATACATTAATATTGCGGTATTGATGTAAAAACGCAGCATTCTCCTTTCTCGCCTGCTTCAGAGTGACACCCTTGCTAATCATGACCATCAGACCGATAACCAGCATCACGCCGCACAAAGCAATCACGACCCAACCGTCGACCGTCAGGTTCTCCAGAATAATCCGGCCATAATTGACACTGGCGCCGCCTTCCGCCGATTCGTCGGAACCGAAATTGATCACGGTAAAATCGGGGCTTTGGCTACGGAATTGCAATTTAATCCAATCCGGACTGCGCGCAATCTTGGCGATTTGCACTTCATCCAGCCAACCGGTCAGATGCGCTCCTGCTTCGGATGAGCCGATTAAAAGCGCCGGTGAAAATGGTTTCAATGCAATCGGCGCGTTAGCCACCTGTACGCCATCGAGATAAAGCAGCAAATTGTTTTTCTCAACCACCAGCGCCAGATGCTGCCACTGTCCCGGAGTCAAGCTGATTGCACCGGTTTGGTTCGCACTACCGCTGCCGTTTTGATAACTGGCTTGTACAAATGCGCCCTGTAACTTGATTTCAAGCTGCGCAGTGGCATCCTTGGCCTGCAGAATCGTGGCATTCTGCTCCTGCTCGGTTCTAATCCAGGTGCTGAATGTCCAGCCATTTTCCGGATCGATCTCCAGCGCCGGTTGCGCCCCTGTTTTAATTCCGCCTTGCCCCTCAAAGCGCGCAGCAGCGGCGATATATCCATTCGGATCGATAATGGCTTTGGAATCGTTTGCGTGCAGTAAATAGGCCGTCGCATCTTGAGGCAGCGCTTCGCCCTCCTTGAAATGGTAGGTCAGCACTTGATTGACATCGTAAATGCCTTGGGGATCGGAACCGTTTGCCGCATTGGCATTGCCGTAATACATCGTGAAATTGTCACTACCACTACTGATACCGCCACGAACCACGGGTAATTTGACCCAGACCAATCCAAGCTCTACCAGTGAATCGATCTTCTCCACATCATGCTTAAGCGCGGTTTTATCCTGCTGCATAAAGCGCAGATCTTTACCGTTTTCCGCCAGATCGAGAAAAAAACCAAAATTGCCGCTGTGCAAACGCACCAATACCGGAAAATCCTGCACGGTACCTTGTATATCAGCCCCGGTGATGCTGGCATCAACCGTCAATTGTTTGCGTGAAGGCCATGCATCGTTCCACCAGGCACGGCCCTCCACAGATACTAATGTCAGTATCAACAGCAATATAAAACGATGCATAAACAAAAATTTCTTCATTAACCAACGATTCCCATATCAAAAATAAATACCGTGCGTTTAATCACCGCAACCTTTCTTTCCTTCCTTGATGTCTTTCACACTGCAATCGCCATAACTCACCACATCAGTGCTCAACATGCTGACTCCCTTCTGTTTATTCTTGTCATCCTGATCGCGCCCTGAACCTCCACGCGACGCGGATTGCGATGCCGATTGCGCCGCGCTGGCAGCAGCGCCATCCGCACCGGCCACGCCGGTCGGCGCGACAACACTGGTGGGCACACCCACCGTGCCGCCCGAAGCTTGAATATTGGAAGCGCCAATCACCGCCGTTGCCGCAATCACAATTTGACTGCCGCTGATACCCGCTTCACCGGCATCCACCACCCCCACCGGCGCGGCCAATACCACATTTCCCTTCCCGACCGCTTGTATGCCGCTGCCGGACACGATCGGCGGGAAAATGGTGACGATATTGCCGCGCTCATCCACCACGCTGACTGGCGGCGGTGCGGAGATCGCTGACTTAGCGCCTTTACCGGCATCGATGCTGCCTTCGGACGACCACACGAGAATGTTGCCACCGAGTAAAGTAAAGACGCGCGATTGATTGACATTGAAATTGTCATTGACTACAGCACTGAGATTACCCTTCTGCTGTACGACCAGACCCAGTTGTTCCGGGGTTTTACGAATCCCCGCCAATTGTCCGGCCAGGCCGACATCGACATTACCCCCGGGAACCGCCAGATTGATGTCGCCACCGTCCAACGTTTTAATCTGACTGAATACCAAACCGAGATTTCCGCTATAGGATTCATCCGGAAAAAGCGTTTTGATCGCTTCGAAGCCGCGTTCGTAAAGATCCTTGCGTTTTGATTCGGGCGCAGCCGCCGCAGCCGATGCGGATTCTTTGATTTCATTGTAAAAAACATTCAACAACGTACCCAGATGCTGGCGCTGTTCAGCTTCCGGCAAATCGGCAAGCCCTTGCAGGATTTTTCGATATTTGTCGGTATTCTCATAACGCTTGATAAAACCGGCCAAATCCATTTTCCCGGCCAAACCGGTCAGAATCGTAATCGCCGCTCCACCTTCGTCGCTCAACGTGCGGTTGAATAAATTGCCGATGGTTTGAATGCCGTTGGAGCTGCCGAGATTGATGCTTTCCCCAGCCAGCACTTGCAATTGACCCGGCCCGCCAAGCTCCAGCTTTCTGATATTGGAAAGAATATTTCCATCGTTATTGATGATCGTGTCGTACAGGATATTTCGTCCCGCTTGTACGCGAGTAATATCGTCAGCCGCCAGATTCTGGCCTTTCAGGGTCAGATTCTTGATGTCCCGGCCTGCAACAAATTCGGCAGCCTTAGGCAAATAAAAGGTCGCTTCCTTATCAGTGGCGAATGCGATGTCACCCAAATGCGCAATGACCGCAGGTTTGCTGACGTTGCCCAAATGTACCGGGACCGGCGCATTGATAAGGAGCGGATCAGGCGTGGTCAGATTCAGACGTTCGCGCGCGCGGATAATACCGCTGACCAAATTGCCTTCGACTTGCTGCGCGGGTGAAGCGATACCTGGCAACAATGAAATATCCGTATTGGACATGCCGATATTAAAGAACTGTGCGGCGCTTCTATCTGCGGATATATTTCTCTGCGCCAGCAGCTCAAATTGACCTTGGGATGACGGAAACAAGGTCATCGAATTATTGACACGGATGTCGCCGGAGTACGCAACCGTTTTCAAAGTGCCCGGGTACACGCTGAAACCGAACCCCGATTCGGGGCTGTTATTCAGGACCACGCTGCCGCCGGTTGTTGCAAGTGAAATGGCACTGCGATCACTGTAAGTAAAAAAGCGCGAATCGGTACCGCCGGAACCAACCGGTAAAGAATCCTGACCGCGTATCGTGGAATTGCCCACGGATGCCAGAACCAGGTCATTGCGCGCACTGACATTGACCTGCGCATCACCTAGATGCAGCGCGTTTCCTGCTTCCGCCGATGCGGAGTAACTGCCGCCTGCGGTTATATTGGCCTGTCCCTCGCCGACATAATATTCGCCACCGGCGATGTTATTACCAGCCGTAACCGACAATGCGCCACCGCCATTAATCTGGGTACCGTTAGCACTCCAGGTGGTGGCAAAGCCGGAAATGGCACTAATCGTCCCGAGCGGTTTACCCGTGGTGGGCAGCATTGCGGATAAATTGCGGATATCCCCGCCGGCTTCAATCGTAACCTCACCGCCGCCCAACGCACCGACATTCTGATTAAACGTTCTAACACCGCGGCTACTGAAAGTATCGCCACTGATATTGATACCCCAAGCTGTGGGCCGGTGATTCACGTCCCAAACGCCGCTGCGCACCAGCCAGTCACTGATTTTTTGGCCGGTTGCAATGCCTTGTATGTCTCCCCCGGCATGGATCGAGATGTCGCCGCCTTGCGTCGGATAATCCGCCGCAACAAACTGCGTGCCCAGCAAAACCTCATTGGCAAAACCATACCGCAACACACTGTTTAACCACGCCGGATCGAGACGGTTCAAATAATTGGTGTCAGATTCGCCGGAAAAACGCGCAGGCGCGCCGGGAATACTGCCCGCCAATAACTGACCGCGCGTGTACTGTGCGGGTGTGCCCATGGTATAAATCGCGGCCGCGGCTTTTGCATCGCCGGGATTACTCAGGTAGCGCACATCATCTCCGGCTTCCACATCAATACTGCCGGTACCCGTCCGGACCACCACCTGGGCCGGGCTTGATCGATTATCGGTTGCTGCCAGATTGATATCGCCGCCTGCATATAAACCATAACTCCAGGATAAACCCGGCTGTATCATGTCAGGGAAACGGTTTTCCGGTTTCTGGCCAACGATGGGGGTTCTCGCAAAGGCGTCGGTTAATGAGGCATTGATATTGAGATTGTTATTGGCTCTCAGAGTGAGAAAGCCCGGCAATGTTTTTTGTCCGTCCGAAGCCGAGTAGCGCCAGTTGGAATCCCAGCTCAGCGTTTTTTCATTCCATGCGCCTTCCATGAAATCCCAGCGATCTTGCAGCGTCAAATCACCTTTGCTTTGTATTTCTATGCCCGGCAAAAATTGCAGTGCCGTTCCGGAAAGATTCGCCAGCAACGGCCTGTTCGCCATGAATGCAGCGGTGTCGGCTTTCCACGCTTGGATGGCATCGCTCGTAATGACCGATTGACCGGAATAAACCCGGGCCGCTTCGAGCACCGCATGATTCGGATCAGCGCCGGTAATGCGCGTATTGATCGCTGTAACGTTAACGGCATGATTCGAATCCCTGCCGGTGCGTAAATGGACATCCCCGCCAGCGCCGCCACTGCCGCCGGAAACATCGATCGATGCGCCGGAAGCGGATAAATCCAGCAAGCCGCTACCGGCGTCCTGCCGGTGCACGGTATCCAAGGTCACGCTGCCGCCTTTTGCGCCATTCGCAGTAGATTTAGCCGCAATTGCGCCGGTGGAACCCAGCGCGATACCATTAGCGCCGTAGATATTGACGGAACCGGCAGCATCGCCCCCTGCATCGATCCGGCCTGCGATAGTGACTTTCCCTTGATCGGCAGTCAGATTGAATTGATCGGCTTTGATCGTATCGGCCGCAGCGATTGCGATATCGCCATGACGCTGGCGCAGGCTTAATTCCTGATTAAATCCCGCCTCCGCTAATTTGGCGTTCAACGCGGACAAACCATCCGCGCCAAAATTATCCGCGTCCAAGCGGATGCTTCCGCCTTGGGTGTTTGCAGAAGCCGATGCGTCAATATCACCGTGCCAATTGAACTGACCTTTGGGAACTTGAACGTGCAGCGTGCCAGCCTTGCTGGCATGCTCAATCTGACTGGCTTCGCTGCCCGCCGCACCGGCAAGCCGGATGTTCGCGTCGCTTTCAAAATTAATATTCCCAGCATCGGCCGACAATACAACGCGCCCCGCTGGCGCATATCGAGTCAGTTCTGCGAATGGCACGGCACGGCCTGAAACATCGATCTGTGCACCGCTATTCAGATTAATATCACCGGCTAACGCATGTAACTCAAGAATACCTCCCGGCAGATCAAAGAAACCATTACCGGCAATTGCATTGGCTGTTACCGACCATGCCGATCCCAGCCCTGCGGATCTTCCCGGCACAGTGCTGCCCAGCCGGTTAAAGTTGATTTGATGACCGCTGGCATCAATGCGCGTAGTGGAACCGGAATTACCGGCAAAATAAGCGGCATTCAAATTCAGGTCTCCGGCTACGCTTAATGAACCTGGCTTGGCCAAAGTGCTATTGCCGGTTTGCGCATCCTGCATTAACCCCAATCCGGTAATCGCATTGGACACATTGAAGGTGGTGTTACCGAAACCGGAAATGGCATAGTCGCCTTCCGCCAGCAGGATATTTTTCGCATTCAGCGTTAACGCGCCTGTACCCGTGCCGGTCCGGGCGGAATTGAAGCCCGGATTTCTGAAAGTAACGCTATCCGCATTGATCTGCGCACCGAGACCCGCATTATTGAAGCCATTGATTCGCGCTGCGTTGATTTCAAGCTGCTTCGATTGCAAAACGACATCGCCGTACAAATCGAAATCGGATGTACTGATTAACTTCAGCTCAGTGAGATTCAAGGGAATATTCTTCAGCACCAGCCCTTCCGTGCCAAGCGGCGCGGCGCCCGCGCTGATGCGGCTGGATTTCAATGCCAGCGAACCGCCATTCATATCGATAAGACCGTCAAATACCGTATTTCTGGTGGAATCGAGCGCCATGGAAGCGTCCGCTTTCAGCCGCGCGCCTTCTTCAATGGTCAAAACACCGGTACTGCCAGTAACACTGCGGTCACGGTTCAGTCCCACTTGATTGAAGGAAGAAACCCGCAACAATGCGCCATCGCTATTGGTTGCGCCGCTGTTTTCGATAAACAAATCCGCCGCCGTGCCACTGCCATCTTTTTTGCTTTCGATCAGCGCACCGGAAGAAACTCTCACTTCATCACGTGCCGCCAAAATGATTTCCTGGCCCTGCAAATGACTATTTCCATCGATATTCAGGTTTTGTGCGGTTACCGTTACCCGTTGACCCCTCGTATCTTTTCCACGCACCCCGCCGAGCAGCAAGCTGGGAGCATTTAAGCGGTTCAGATCGTCAGCCAGTAATTTGACTGTACCGGGAACCGGCGCCAGCAAATCTTCCTGGCGGCCTACAATGGCTAAGCGGTCGGCACTGATATCCACTTGCCCGCCCCTGCCGTTTTTGGCGGGAACCGCCGCCAGATCCGCTGCCAGCGTCAGATGCTCACGCGTGGTGATTGCCAGACTGCCCGCATCCTCGGGCAACTGTGGACGGGCGATGCCCTTTTGCTCTGCCGCTTTGGCAAAAAACTGATTGGCGGAATAATTGGTATATTCGGAGAAGAGTCTCGCCTGTGTTCCCGGCGCCACCGAGAAACCTTGCGTGCGGGGATTTTGAATATCGGCGGCCGCCGTGCCGTAGTGCCCGGAAACAATCGTTGCGCCGGTAAAATCAGTAAAGCGCTGACTCGGTGTAATATCCGGAATATCCGGTCTTGGTGTGATCAGATACGCGCCGGGTAACAAGGCGTAGTGTGCAGGCAGTAAGGTATACCAGCCCTCTTTCAAGGCGGAACCGGCGCTCAGATAAACGCTATCGCCGGCATGCAAATTCGCTGATGAAAATTCCAGCGGATCAATCGGCGTCAGGGCCGGATTGAAACCCGGCATTACCGCGAATTTAGGAACATAACCGGCAGCGCGCGGATCCAGAATATCGCGTGACCCGCCCGGACCCGGAATGAATTCGTAGGCATACAAATCGCCACCGCCCGACAGATCAAGCTTGGCGCCTTCTTGCAATTCAACGTTGGTACCCGTCAGCGCCAGCCGTTTTTCCGGCGGCGACGAAATCAGCCGGTTAATTGCGCCATCGGCTGTCATCGGGTACAACCAATTAATACCCGCCGCACCGCGGCCAAACGGTACGGTTAAGCTGTTGCCCGATACCGAAGTATAACTACCGTGCGCCAATACCAAATGATTACCGGCATTCAGATTAATGCTGCCGAATGGAACCTCGATGGTGCCATGTTGCTTAATGTTCGGCGCGTTAATCGTCAGACTGCCACCTGCGGAGAGCACCGGTGTTTGTGCACCGGAGCCTTGCAGAATAGTCAGCGTTTCCTGCCCAGTACCGCCGAGCGCAAACGTATAATCGGTCAATGTCGCGGTATACAACTGCGAGGCGGTTATCGCCAAATCACCCGCAAATTTGAATGTGCCGAGAAAGTTTTTCGTGTCCGGTCTTATCTGAATGCCCACGGCGCGCACATCGCCTTCGCTGAATAATTCAGCCTGGCCAAAACCGTTAAAACTCAGGCCGCCAACCAAATCAATTCCTTTCGCCGCCACCGAAAACCGCCCTGTGCCGCCCGCTGCATTTGGCGCCAGCCGGGTATCGAATAAGCCTTGCGATAATTGCGTATCGATACGGCTTTGCGTGGATCCCAGCGCGGCATAGGTTGTGTTCAAACTGACCTGGTTGCTGGAAGTCTCGATACTGGGTGTATCCAGAATGATTTCCTTATGCGCTGCCAGCTGCATATCGCCATTGAAACGAATGCTTCCGCGGTACTGGCCATCGCCGCCAAGCACATCGGTTTTAAGCTGTAATGCGTTGAATCCGGAGTGGCTTAATTGATCATTATTGAAAAAAGCCAAGCCATTGTAACGTTCCGTATTGATATTACCGCCCAGCGATAAATCGCCCGGTATCACGGGATCTGATGCGGCTGAAATAACGATGCTGCGCGGTCTATTGGTAAGCGCGGCCACATCGTCCGGGAAAAAGCCGCCGCCCACGGGGAATTCCGGTTTATCGCGCAGCCCTTTGTTGATTTCGGCGGACAGTGTGCCGCCGCCGGAAGCCGTGCCGCCATCCGCTTTGAAGGTACCGTCGATTAACATCCCTTCACCCGCTTTCAAAGTGACTTGACCGCCAAACGAAGGGATATCGCGTGAGACCGGCACAAATGCATTGCCGCTTTGATCCGGCTCACGAAAATCAACGCGTTCGCGCGTACCGCTCACATCGATTAAAGAACCGGCATAGCTGACGATGTAACCTCTATTGGCGATGAGATCGATATGCCCGCCCGGCAAAACATCGCCCATGTGCAAGCCATAAGGATTCAACTGTTCTTTGAAAACACCCCGTGCATTCAGGCTGCTGTTTGCACCCAGCCAGATGCCTTGCGCGTTATAAAAACCGGTATCGCCACGCGCTGGCGGATCGATGGTTGCGCTGATTGTCCCGGCGGGTGCATCGATACCGCCTTCGATCAGGATAGAAGTTGCCGAATTCATCTCAACCCGGCCGCCAATATCGGTTTTAATCGATGCGCCTGCGCCGATTGTCAATTGCTCCTGGCGATTCTGCGCGATCGACGGTGCAACTGAAAGATGCAGATTGGCGGGCTGGCGGATTGCTTCCGGTAATGTCACGATCGAACTGAATGCCGTCAAATCAGCGCCGGTGGGCTGGGTGGCGGCATTGGTCGACAAATAAAAATTCTGCTGAATAGGACGGACGTTGACATTATCGGCCACTTTCAGTCCATAGAGATTCGCACTCAAACTAAAATCGGAGAAACCGCCCTTCTGGAAAAAATCCGGCGCCAGCAGCAAAGGCTGGACAGTCGAAGCGGAACGCGCGGGCACATCCGCAGCGCTGCCAATAACCACTTCATTGGAAGCCAGATGCAGCTGACCGCCTTGATTGAGCGCGAAAGCCGATAACTCGCCATCGAGTATCAAGCTGGATGATTTACCGCCCGGCTCGACAGTAGCCGCTTCAAGATGAACCGATCCGCCGCGCCCCCCCCGGGTGCCACCGATGATTTGCAACCAAGCGCCGCCATTGGCGTTGATCAGACTGCCATCATTTAACCGCAAATCCCCCTGTTCGCTGATCAGCGTGACCGAACCGCCGTCAACCGATACCGGATCCAATGGCAGGCCCGAACGGATGTTCTGCAGATCATTCACCCAGCGCCCGCTGACATCGATTTGTGAATGCGCGCCCAAGGTTATCGGGTTCGGCAGCAACTGATCGCTATTGACGACCACCGGCTTGAAAGTGATATCGCCAGACGGTGCTGTCAGCGATCCTTGAATGTCGCTACCGCTCGCCGCTACCGTCAACTTGCCGCCTATGGGCAATTCAAGTTGCACATCCGGGCCGATGGTAACCGAACCGTTGGTCGTGACACTGACGTTCCGTACGCCGGATTTTTTGAGATTTTCCGCATCGATATTCAGTGCGATGGGTTCTTTTTTATTAGCCTCTCGCGGTATTGGCGCATTCGGTTTCAGTGCCGGTACCGGCGGATCCATGTTCTGGCTGAACACTACATTTTGTTTACCGAACAGGTTGTTCCGGCTTAAATCGATCGAGAAATTGCTGCCATCGGCGCGCTGAGCTTGTTGTCTCTGCAAGGAACCATCAACAGTCGTGCCGTCCAGAACACCATTCAGCATCGCCTCATAGGCATTAATCGTCAGATTGCCGCCCGCTTTACCTTCGATATAACCGCGTTCAAAGTGCTTGAGCGCCATGCCGGAAATCGCCCAGCTTTCGGTGATGCCCCATTTCGGATGAACTTTTGTGAAATGATTCAGTATGGCGTCATAAGGACGGTTGGGATCGGCGTGCGCAATATCGGAAACAAAGCCGCCGGAAACCACTTTAGTGGTTTCGATATAGCCATCGCGATAGGCAACCGTACCACCGGAGAAATCTATCTTGCTGCCCGCTTGCGTAATCACATCGCCGCTGGAAGTCAAATTGATGGAACCGCCCGCTGTGCTGCGCTCATCAATATTCCGCTCAATGCGATCAACCGCGCCCTTGATATCCGCGATCGGGATGGTAGCGCTGGTCAGTAAACCGGTATTCGGGTCATAGACCAGCGTCGCATCGCGCAAATCAACCGATACTTTCTCGGCAAATAAAACGCCATTACGTTGAAAAGGCGCATCGCGCAATTCGTTCTTGCGCAACTCGACTTGCACAACATTACGTTCCATCGGCAACACGACGTTCTTGACTCCGGATGCATCGATTGTGCTGCCGGTTTCAAGATAGATGCGGGCGCTTCCTTTAATGGACGCATCGGCCAGATTATCCAGTGCCTTGACATCGATAATCCCCGATTTTGCTTCGAGCACGGAGCGTTCTTTCAAATGAACTTCGTGTGCGCTGATTTCAATTTTGGAGGATTCCTGCGGCTGCGCATCGATGGCCTTCGCCGTTTTATCGGCATCCAGATCAACGCTGGTGCGGCTGCCTTCGGCCAGCGTCACGGTGGCGCTTTTGCCTAAACCATCATCCTTTTCGGTTCTGCGTGTCGTGACGCTGCCCGTTAATTTTCCGCCCGTGCCGCTCGGATCTTGAATACCTTCACGCGCCAGCAGCCGGACCGATCCGTCCAATTGCACCGAAGTAGTCGCCGACGCAATGCCTTCCTGATTCACGGCAAAGCCGATTAGACTCGCATTGCCGCGTTCCGCCAGAATCTTGCCGATATTATTGACTTCACCGCCGGTTCCGACTTCGACCAAAAGCCCGCGAATATCGGATTTGGTACCAGCCTCTTGCAAATACACTTTATCTTGCGCCCCAGCAAGAATGGTCTGGCCGCCTGGTGTTTGAATCGTGCCTGCATTGGTAACCACAGGCGCCGCCAGTATCACACGGCCATTGTCGCCGCTGGTTTTAATCTGCGCGCCGGCTTCGACAAAAATCTGAATCTTTATTTTTTCGCCATTCGGATCCAGGATGAACTGACCCTGCTCGTTCTTCAGATAAATCTCACTATTGCCTTGCAAGGCTGCGGCATTATTGATATCGAAAACCTTGGTAATACCGCGCTGGAACGTCTCTTCGCTGATACCCAAGGTCGTGGCTACCAAAGCATTCACATTGACTTGCGAGTCCTTACCGAAAAGAAAGCCGTTTTGATTGACCAGATAGACTTGGCCATTGGCCGTCAAGGAGCCGAGAATACGGCTAGGATCAGCCTGGTGAATATTGTTTAATGAAATGGCCGTTGCGGAAGGCTGATCGAATTTGACACTATTATGTTCACCGATATTGAAGCTCTGCCACTCCAGCGTCGCCCGATCCGAGATCTGTTTAATAATCATACTGTCACCGGAAATACTGGCGGCAGCTTGCCCATGCGATGCGAGCGCGGCAGGATCAACCGGCACCGGCAATTCGGCGCGGACATCATAACTGTTGCTCATCAGGGTGATGCTACCGGCCAAAAGTGTGCGTATCGCCAGAAACAATGGTTTCAGCTGGAAACTATCATTCGCGTATGTTGATTGTTTGTTCTTATTCATACTCAACCTCTATTTGATAGGCGCGAAGCAAAATCTAAAATTCGTAATTCAGCCGGAAGTCAAAGCGCTGATCGCCCACATCGACCTTTCCTTGCCGGTACAGCGGGTAAGCCCAGTCAAACTCACCGCTTAAGAATTTGTGCAATTGCATTCTGAAACCTGCACCAGCACCTGCCAGTTTGTAGAAATCGGGATTACGGGGGAGCGGCTCTTTAATCCATAAAGCCGCGTAATCGAAAAATATGTGCGGACGGAAACTGCGGATGATTTCCCAGCTAGTCGGTTGAAGCATCGGGCTCTGCAACTCAACCGAAAAATTAACGCCGTGATCGCCCAATTGCTGCGTCATGTGGTAACCGCGCACGCTTTGATGACCGCCGACAGAAAATTGCTCATTACTGATGAGCGGTGTATTCGTGATTTGACCTCTTGTCCGCACGGCCACTCTGAAGTCGCCCGGCAGTTCTTGCAAATGCCTGGCCCCTAAAGTCAGATAAGCATAATTGGCTTGCGCCTTAAAGCGCCGGTCTTCAAACTCCTGCGTTTCATTTCCCAAGCCGCGTACCGCAAAATTGGCGGCAGCATTAATAGATGTCACAGCCTTGTTGTAACGCCAATTTCCGTCGTAGCCCAGCTGAAATGCCGTGTAAGAAATGGGCGTGGAATTCTCGTCCTGTCCCTGAACGGTAATGGCTTGGTTAAAATTTTTGTAGTCAAAACCGAGAACCAGATTATGGTTGTAGGTTTCCCGGGTAGCCAAAGGTTTGGTCAAACGCGCGCCATAGATGGTACCGGCGCCGACAACCGTCAATCCGCCGATGGGTGTTCCCAATTTGGTATTCGAGTCAATGCCGATACCATACATCGCCAGACGGGTATCGGAAAAACCGGTCGGCATGACATAAGTGCCTGACCACACCTGAATCTCGCTGGGATTTTCCGGTGTTACTTGATATTGAAAAGACGCGCTATGGAAACGCTGCCATAAGTTGTCGTAACGTAATGTGCCTACAAGGCGCGGACGCGTTGTCCCTTCCGGATTATTGCCGTGGATTTCCAAACTGCCGTGCAATGGAAACGTATCGGCAACCCGCAGTTCGACTTCGGTTTTACCGGGTGTGGAACCAGCGCGGAATATCGGCGTGACTTGGCGATCACCCGATTGTTTGCCCAATGCGGCCACCTGTTCTTGAACGTCCGGCATATGCGGCACTTGTCCCGCAGCCAATGCGGGTACTTGTTCACGGATTTTCCCCAGAGAAAAATAGCGCGACCCGGTAATCTTCAGACGTTCGATGGTACCTTCCATGACTTGCAAACGAACCTGCCCTTCCACCACATCCTGTTCGGGGATTTCCACCAGCACGGTAGGATAACCTTGCTCTTTATAAACCGCTTCCAGGGCTTGGCGGGCGCTTTCAACATCGTCGATGGATTTGTCGTAACCCAGAAATGGATATACCGTTTTTTCAATTAATTGTTGTTCCAGGATGGTATTTCCATCTACTTGCAGCACCAGCAAATCGAATTTTGGCTGCGATTGCCCGGCATGCACCTGTTCCGATGATTTTTGATCTCCCCACGCAGGCATGGATAGACAAGACGCAAGCAGTGAAATGAACAGAGGCAGTATCATTTGGAACATGTAATCAGTAATTAATTAAAAGTAATGAAAAAACTTAACAAAATAACTAAGCATTATTTAGGCAAAGAAAGTGCCTGTGCTCAATGCACAATCCTCATCCGCCCTTCTTTATTGATTGATTAGTAAAAGAAAATAACCAGATTCTTCAAATGAACTCGCCATGCCCCAAAAGAGGCACAGCGAGTCAACTTATCAAATGTTCTGGAATTTATTTCAACTCGAACTCCGTCACACTGGGATCCGCAACCGGTGCAACCTCCAGACTTGGATAGGGGAACGCTTTAGGCGCGCCTCCCACACTCAAATGTGTATAAGGAACAACAGGGTTGTTTTCGTTGAAAGGAACTGCTCCTCTGAAACCGCGAGGATCTTTCGTGGTAGCGAAAATTCCGGAGCGGCCGAAGGTCAGATTGGAATTCGCATTTGCTGCAGCAGCCACAGTCGGGCTACCCAAATCTTGTGCGAAAGCGATCAGTGCACGCGCTTTAATCGCCCAATCAGGATCCCATGGTTTCTCGATTTTCCCCAGGACCACGCCTTCCGCCCAATAGGGATAGGTGCCGGCAGCTACGTTAGCGATGGTCGGTGCATAGCCATCGATTTTGATATAGCGCCAGCCTTGACCACCGGTACCTTCAACCGTTGCCCCTGCGTTGCGGTCACCGGACTGGAATGCTATTCCCCAGCGTTTGGCAAAACCGGCGCCATCCGAGACATTATTCCATCCAGTGCTGTTTGTGCCATTTTGCCAATCTTTCAGCAAATCGTCGGTCGGTCTTGCACCACCCGGAGCCTTGACAATAGGTAACGTCGATTCTTCTTCAAATTCCCCATCGGGGGTGACCGTTGCGGGTGGATTCGATCCCTTGGCAAACGGATAATTGAGCAACTTGGCATGACCTACGGCCCCGATTGCCGCACCTCTGTTACGGCGGCTGATGGCGACCGGGGTTAATTGACCGCCCGTTACCGACTCTTTGGTTGGCGCATCGACACCCGCATCGGAAAGAATCTCTGAATCGGTTAAACTTCTGACTTGATTACCATTGAGCTTATCCACAATCTTCACGTGATCCCACGCCGATATTTTTCCTGCAAATAACGAAGCCAGGAAAGTACGGTTCAGCGATGGCAGGCTTTTATCGTCATAACGGCCGATGACTGTGTCGCTCGGCAATTCTCCGGATCGGATTTGCGCAGCCTGTAACACACGGTATAGATCTTCGGTGACACTGATGCCGTACACCAGACCGCCGGTCGATAGTGCTGCAAAGGTATCCGGGAAACGATCGATATTGGTTGGCCAACCGGACTCAAACTGACCGGAAATCAGCTCTTTAACTTGTTCGGGATAGTTCTCGGTGCCCGGTTTCAACAGAATGTCGGGATCGACGCCAAGAAAACCAGCATCCGAAGGTACCTTAGCTAGGTAGGTGCTGGCATTGGCGCCGGTGATGGTTGCAACCCAACGTTTGGCTCCGTCCGCTGTCCAGGCAGTTTGCGGCAAGCCCTGGATATTCAAATGTTCGAGAGGAATACCCCGGCCATCATTGGCGACCAGTGGGATAACCCCGTAACCGGCCGCACCGTAAGACCGTTTCTCAAACAGAATTTTCCGTCCCGCCAGACCTTCACCTAACGTTGATTTGCCAATGAAGTAATAAGCGCGCCAACGGCCACCGATAGAACCGGTTGAAGTTTTATCACTAAACCAGTCATCGGTTCCCGGCTCAACCAGGGAACTCACGACCGCCAAATCAATCGCTCTATCTTGCGCCGCGCCGCCGGATGTATAAATCACGATGTCAGGCGGACCGTCATTCCATGGCGTCAACGCATGCGCCATATTCGAGCCAGCTAGCAGAGACAGTGCTGCCGCAAGACTTTTTAGTTTGTTTATTTTCATGGTGTAATCCTTACTGTAACAATAAGATGAGAATAAGGGCTTGATGCTCAGTGGCTATACAACCAGCCCCGCAGAGCATTAATGGTGCATTGCAAATACCATATTCATAGTGATACTTGACTCTCGTGACCAATCCAATCCGATCACTTGCGCGCATTATAAGATTGAGTTTCTATATAAGAGAAATAATATATAAATATATTCTTATATTCTTTTAGAATATAAGAAAGGCTTCCTTACCAAAATTAAATGCAAGAAATTACCTCTAAGAAGCACTACCGACGCCAGTCACCGCATTGGTTGCACGTTGCCTGACAGCATTGCGAGAATAAAAACAGAAGACCGGAAATGGCGCGCTGTATCGATGTCAAAGCGCAATCCGCACGGCCGTCATGGAGAATTGCAAGTTAAAACAATAAATGCGAACATTGCCACCATAGACTTTCAAGACATGAATATCCGCACCACTTGAGAGCCGGATCGATAATCTAAAGTAAGAACTTTTAGCGAGAAATATTGGAAAACACACTCATTCCCTACCAAGCTGTTAGAACAATCCCTGGTAATTGCGCACTTGTATTTGCTCCCCATCCCGACGATGAAGTATTCGGTTGTGGCGGAGCCATTATGCGCCACGTTGAACAAGGCATTCCTGTTCACGTTATCGTAGTATCCGATGGCGCTTATGGCGCAAGCGAAGAAACAAAAGCTGAATACATTCTGCAGCGTCAACAGGAGAGCGTGGCCGCAGCTGAGATACTTGGCTATGGCACACCGGTTTTCTGGCAACACCAGGATCGGCAAGTCTGCTATGGCGAGAAACTGATTCAGGAAATTTTGACCGCCATCCGCGAAACCGGCGCTGATCTGGTGTATGTTCCATCGGTTTTTGAAATGCATCCGGACCATCGCGCGTTGAGTATGGCAGCTGTTGAGGCTGTCAGACGCATCGGTGCTATGGTCAACATTGCATTGTACGAAGTGGGCATTCCATTGCCCCCCAATCAGTTACTCGATATCAGCGATTTGGTTGCACGTAAGGCAGCCGCGATGGCCTGTTTTATTTCACAAAATACAAAGCAGCGCTACGATCAGCATATTGCATCACTGAATCACTACCGCACCTATACACTGCCGGCCGATGTCATCGCGGCAGAAGCCTATACACTCCTTTCCTCGGAAGAGTTAGCAAACGATCCACTCAAACTCTATCAATCCGAGCACACCCGCCAAAAACTACTGGGACTTCCGCTGGATAGCAGCGATCTGCCACTGGTCAGCGTCATTATCCGCAGCATGGATCGGCCCACGCTACCCGATGCATTGGATTCCGTAGCTTTGCAGACTTATCAGCATATCGAAGTGGTGGTGGTGGACGCAAAGGGGGAAGACCATCGAAAACTAGGTGAATGGTGCGGGCGCTTTCCACTCAGAACCATTGAGAATGGCGAACCATTGGATCGAAGCCGGGCAGCCAACATCGGGCTGCATTCGGTGAAAGGAAACTATCTGATTTTCCTTGATGACGATGATTTATTTTATCCGGAACACATTACAAACCTAGTTACTGCGCTACAAAATCATCCCGGCGTTCGATGCGTATACTCTGGCGTACGCGTTGAACACTATGTGGATTGGCAACTTCAGGAAGTCACTGCATTTAACGAACCTTACGATCAACGCCGGCTTTGGGGCAGAAATTTTATCCCGATTCATGCCATGCTGTTTGAACAGTCTTTAGTCACGCAAGATCATTGCGGTTTTGATGAAAACCTGCAGGTATTTGAAGATTGGGATTTCTGGATTCAAGTCGCACAGCACAGCGAAATATTGCATATCGACAACATTACCGCCATTTATCACAATTATGGACACTCCGGCTTAGGGCTCCAGCAAGATGAAACTTTTCTAAAGGAATCGAGAAGCAAAGTTTACGATAAATGGAAAATGCTGCTAACCGGTAAGCAATTGGAGGATTTAATTGAATACCGTGAAGATTTGATATCCAGTTTTCGCAGCCAATTAGCGCATAGTGAACATTTGGGATTCAATCTTCGCAACCAGTTAGCTGATAGCGAGCATTTGATATCCGGCCTTCGCAATCAGTTAACGGAAAGTGAACACTTGATATCCAGTCTTCGCAGCCAATTAGCTAGTAATGAACACTTGCTTGCTTCGCTACACAGTCAACTGAATCAAAACACAATTGCAAGTACTCAGCGTGAGCAATCCCTGCAAACAATAATCAGTGATCTGCAAAAAACAATTCATGACATATTTCACTCAACTTCATGGAAAATCACGGCTCCTTTACGGTTCCTTGTTCGGATAATCCGCGGACAGCATTACGCCGCTTGGGATGGGGTGCGGCGCAGAATTTTCCCGTTACTCAAAGCTATCTACTGGCAATTTCCGGTGCGATGGCGCAAAAATGCATTGAATATCGCCTATCGCGTCGCCGGTCCGCTATTTTCCGGGATGGGGCATTATGAGACATGGCGTGCCAGCAAGGCCGGTCATTCGACTCCAGGGACTGTGGATTCCTATGGCTCTCTGGCAGGCATGGTCGATCTTTCCACGATTGCACCGCTAGCAACACCGCCAGCCGGACGCATTGCGATCCACGCGCATATTTTTTACGCGGATCTGGCAGCAGAATTTGCAAGCTATCTGGGTAACATGCCTTTTCCGTATGACTTGTTTGTTTCAACGCCCGATGAGGCAGCACGCCAAAGATGCCAGCATGCTTTTTCTCGTTTGCCGCATCTAGGGCAACTAATCGTCACTATCGTGCCCAACCGCGGACGCGATATTGCCCCCATGTTTTGTACTTTTGGCACAGCATTACAAGAATATGATTATATAGCGCATATTCATAGCAAAAAATCGCTATATACCAATGGCGCGGCCGACGGCTGGCGCGAATACTTGTTGACCCATTTATTGAGCAGTCCATTACAAATCCAGAAAATCTTTTCATTATTAAGCGGTGACAAAAATATTGGCTTTATTTATCCGCATAATTCAACCGTTCTGCCTTATTGGGCCAATACTTGGCTCTCCAATAAAGCCAATGGATATATTCTGTGTAAAAAACTGGGCATCGCCGATTTTCCAATCGGCTATTTTGACTTCCCGGCCGGATCGATGTTCTGGGCGCAATCCAAAGCATTACAACCTTTATTCGACGCTCATCTTAGAATCGAAGATTTTCCCGAAGAAACCGGACAAACCGATGCGACACTGGCACATTGCATTGAACGATTATTTGTCTTGGTTGCGCGGAAATCCGGCCAAAATGCGGTTATTCTCTGGGATAAGCCATCCAATCACTGGTCTCGCTGGCGTATTGACCAGTACCTGTTACACAAACCGGAAGACATCCACGCTCAACTCAGAAACCCCGCCATACACCTGGTAGTATTCGATATATTCGATACATTGATCACGCGCCCGCTGCTGGATCCTGAAAGTATCAAGCGAATCGTCGCCCGGCGTACCGGTGGCCAAGCAGGTCAGCTTTATCTTGAATTCCGCGCTGCGGCAGAAAACGAGGCGCGCCGGATCGCAGGACACGATGTTGGTTTGGATGCCATTTTCAAACAATTCGCGGCCTTGTCCGGCCTTTCAGCAGATGCCGTTGAAGAAATCTGCGAACTTGAGAAAACCATCGAACTGGCAATCGTGTCACCCCGCCCGGAAACAATTGCCTTATTTAAACTCGCTATCAATCTCGGCAAACGCGTCGTTCTTGCCAGCGACATGTATCTACCCCGGTCCGTCATTGAAACCATGCTGACGCGCTGTGGAATCGAGGGATGGCATAAGTTTCACCTATCTTCCGACAATCGATTGAGAAAAGATACCGGTCATTTTTACCGCCAACTCCTGGCCGATGAAAATGTATTGCCCCATGAAATCCTGGTCATCGGTGATAACGAACATTCTGATGTGCAAATACCGGTCGATATGGGATTCAGAACCATGCATATTATGCGCCCCGTCGAACTTGCGCGGGCAACTCCGCGTTTTGAACCGGTTATCGAACGAGCTCTCTATCGGGATGCCCGAAATGATCTGAATAAGCAGCTTACACTCGGAGTCATCACACAAGGCAACTTCCACCCCGTGTTCTATCCCCGCTTCGATCCGGCCGACTTTGTTCCCGCTTCACCTTGGGCGATTGGATTCACCATCGCGGGTCCCCTGGTACTCTCTTTCGTGCAATGGTTAGTTAAAAATGCGGCAACCGATAGCATGAAACGGTTATATTTTCTCGCACGAGAAGGTCAAATACTCAAAATAGTTTACGATTTGTGGGTATCCGGCAAAGCGGATGCTGTTGCATCTGAATATCTAGTGCTCTCACGCCGCGCAATCACGGTGCCGATGATTTCGAATCTGGATGATATTTTCAAAATCGCGTGTACTCACTATGCGCCCAACCCAATGCCGGATTTTATTTTTGAGCGGTATGGATTAAGCCTGTCAGACGAAGAGTGTCAGGAATTGGCGCACCGCAAAATATGGCCAATGAAAAAAATGGTTGCGGTTGAAGAAGAAAATATCGATCATCTGAAACCGCTGTTGCAAGCACTCGAAGCGCGAATCCTGAATCAAGCTGAACAAGAACGCCCCGGATTAATGGCCTATTTGCATCATCTTGGATTACACAAAGACTCGGCTGCCGCCATTGTCGATATTGGTTATGCGGCGACAACACAAAAACGCCTCAATCAGCTTCTGGGACAAAAAATACATGGCTATTATTTGATGACACTTGACTCGGCAGAACAGGTTGCTTTGAAACATCAAGTCATTGCACAGGGTTACTATTATCATTATGCTAAACCGACTGCTACTGAACCAATCATATATAGAAAAAGTTTTACAATTGAAAAATTTCTAAGCGCCGATGACGCGCAAGTAGTGTGCTACAGAAAAACCAATTCAACCGATATAACACCCGAATTCCGCGAGCAATCACATGAAGAACGCCAAACTGCGGCAACACGCGCGGAAATCCGCCGAGGTATTCTGGATTTTGTTAACCAATCCATCCATCTCAGAGATAACTTATTAACTGATTTTGAAGTCCCCGGAGAAGTTGCAGAAGATCTTTTCTTGCAGTTTATTAAAAACCCCTCCGGATCAGAAACTGATTTGCTGCGCACATTAGTATTGGATGATTATTATTATGGCCACGGTCTGGTGCGTTAACAAACGATCATCGCGTGCTATAAAATGCCGTCCAATTGTCGTTCCACCAAATATCAATAAGAAACCTTTGTATTTCAATTGGTTTTCGAAATACATCAATACCAACAAAAGCAAGCCTACAAATGACCAATCTATTTAAATACGTTCCAGCCGCAATAAACATTCTAAGAACACAAGGATTACGTGCCTTACTCACTCGAATCTACAAAAAGTGCTTTTCTACGCCTCAGATAGCCCTTCCACAGAAAAATGATTATGCAATAGCAACCCGCTATCACCCGCTTAGTTTTCCAGAGACCGCTCATCCCGATATTTCTATTATCATCCCGGTTCACAACAAACATTTGTACACTTTCACCTGCCTTAAATCGATTTATGAAAACAGCGCAGAAAGCACCTATGAAGTGATTGTCGTGGATGACGCATCAACCGATGAAACCGCCAAGATGCTCAATGACATCAAAGGAATTACAGTCATCCACAATATAGAGAACAAGGGGTTCATCTATTCTTGCAATGCCGGGGTTAATGCCGCAAAAGGGCGTTTTATCGTACTGTTGAACAACGATACTATTGTCACTCGCGACTGGTTGAACGGGTTAACAAACACATTCTCGGATTTTCCCGATGCCGGCTTGGTGGGAGTCAAACTGGTTTATCCCGATGGCAAGTTGCAAGAAGCCGGAGGTATCGTGTGGCAGGATGCTTCAGCCTGGAATTATGGGCGCAGCGATGATCCGGAAAAGCCGGAATATTCCTATTGCAGAGCAGTTGATTATTGTTCAGGCGCTTGCTTAATGATTAAACGGCAAGATCTTATCGATCTCGGACTATTGGATGACTACTATACCCCGGCTTATTATGAAGACACCGATCTCGCTTTCCGGGTCAGGAAGGCTGGAAAGAAAGTGTACTATCAGCCCGCCGTTACGGTCATTCATTTTGAAGGCGTGTCTTCCGGAACAGATGTCACGCAAGGCACCAAACGTTATCAGACGGTTAACCATGAAAAGTTTTACCGGCGCTGGCGTGAAACGCTGCAATCTCACCGGACCAACGGAGATATGCCCCATCTTGAGAAAGAACGCGACGTCAGCAAGCGTGTGCTGGTCCTGGATGATCTGGTTCTAATGCCCGACAATGATTCCGGCTCATTACGCATGTTTAATTTGTTGCATATTTTCAAAAAACTAGGATACAAAGTCAGTTTTATCGCAAAAACGCTTGCATACCATCCGGTTTATACGCGAAAAATGCAATCTATCGGTATCGAATGCTTTTATTTGCCTTATCTGGACTCGATTCATTCGCATTTGATGGCACATGGGCATCTATATGATGTTGTATTACTCAGCCGGGTAAATGTTGCCGAGCAATTCATAGACACCGCAAAAGAATACTGCACCAATGCAATGATACTGTTCGATACCGTGGATCTACATTTCTTGCGTGAACAGCGGCAAGCATTGATCAATCAGGACAAACAGCAATTGGCTGCAGCCGAGAGGCTAAAACTGCAGGAATTGAGCACTGCACGTAAAGCGGATAAAACATTATTAGTCAGCCCGGTAGAAATTGAATTATTTAAACAAGAAGCTCCCGATGTGCCGGTAGTGCTGTTATCGAATATTCATCAAAACCAGGAAACCGTTTACGGATATCAAGAAAGAAAGGATATTCTGTTTATCGGCGGCTTTGAACACCGGCCTAATGTTGATGCAATGGAATTTTTTATTCACGAAATTTTCCCGATACTCCATTCATTAAAAACGGATTTAAAACTTTTGATTATCGGCTCCAATATTCCTCCCAAAATTGCTGCTCACGCTTCCTCGCATATCATTATTAAAGGCTTTGTATCAGACATAAAACCAATTTTTGATCGTATCAGACTATCTATCGCCCCCATTCGTTATGGCGCTGGCGTTAAAGGCAAAATCAACACCAGCATGACTTACGGTGTGCCGGTAATTGCCACCACAATCGCAGCCGAAGGAATGAATCTCGTGCACGGCAAAGACATCCTGGTTGCAGACACTCCGGAAGACTTCGCCAGGCAAATTGTCCGTGCCTACGATGATGAGCAATTATGGACAAGTTTGTCCAATTCTGGGAAAGTTAATATCGAGGAGCATTTCTCATTTGCTGTTGCCGAACGCCAACTGCGCACTATTCTGCAAGATGGCCGGAATTCCAAGAATACGGCCAATCAAGCAATTAATGCTTGAGTAAATCATACTTAATCATGCAACCTGATCATGCTCTGCAAAACGAATGACTCGCGCGCAGAACCCTTTTATTTCTGTCATCGTCGTCAATTACAATTCCGGAGAGATGCTGTCCAAAGCTTTGTCTGCGTTAGCGGAGCAAACCTACTCAAATTTCGAGGTTATCGTAATAGATAACCACAGCGTGGATAATTCCTGGCAAGCGGCCGAGAAAACAAACTTCCCATGCCGCCTTGTCCGCCTAAATGAAAATACCGGTTTCGCAGCTGCAAATAACCTCGCTGTGGCGGATTATATTCACAGTGATTGGATTTTTTTTCTGAACCCCGATGCTTATCCTGAGCCGGAATGCCTAGAAGTAATTGTAAAAAATATTAATCGGATTACGGACGTCGATTGTTTTGCCTGTGCACTAATTGACGCAAATAAACCATCACATTTGGATGGACTGGGCGATGCTTACCACATATCCGGATTACATTGGCGCAACGGCCATGGATACCCTTGCGATATCACACCCAAGCAGCCGGTAGAGATTTTTTCAGCATGTGCAGCCGCGGCAATATACCGCACCGAAACATATCGCCGGTTAGGCGGCTTCGATGAAGCTTATTTTGCTTACTCTGAAGATGTCGATCTTGGTTTTCGTCTGCGGCTTACCGGTGGTAAAAGCTTGTTACTACCCGATGCTAAAGTTCATCACGTCGGTTCAGGTATCACAGGAAGCTCGAGCGACTTCTCTGTTTATCATGGGCATCGTAACTTAACTTGGACATTTATCAAGAATATGCCCAGTCCGCTCATTTTTATCCTCTTGCCGGTTCATCTAGCCATGATTCTTTACGTGGGATTTTTTTATGCTGCTTCTGGCCGTCTTAGGCTTTATTGGCAAGCTAAAATCGATGCCTTTAAGCATATCGGATCATTATTGAAGCAAAGAAAAAAAATTCAGAGTAAGCGGGTCTGTTCTAGCTTAAGCTTGCTGCAATTGATGGCTTGGCTGCCGCGTAGAGCTCCTATTAAAGCACCGGCTAAACTAGAAAATACAACCCATTGACACTGTGAGATAATTACCGATAATACTGAGCAGCAGTTATTTCACCTCATAGCGGCTTTATTTGAAGATAGACAATGCACGCTCCACAACAAATCTGCCACGACATAAAAGAACGGTGCACACAACCCATAACGGTAATAATCGTCAACTATAATGCCGGACGAATATTAACCCAGTGTGTTCAGGCAGTTTTGCAACAAGTTCAGCAAGTCTTAGTCATTGACAATGCTTCATCTGATTCCAGTCTGTCAGAACTTGAATCCAGTTTTGCCGCAGACAATCACCTCCAGATAGTCCGCCTCAATAGTAATGCCGGTTTTGCCGCCGGTTGCAACACTGGCCTTAGCGCAGCAACGCAACCCTATATGCTTTTCTTGAATCCGGATTGCATTCTGCAGGAAAATTCACTGCAGCGTATGCTGCGCGTAATGGAATCGGATCCTCGGATCGGTATGATTGGCGGCTATCTCGTTAACCCGGATGGTTCCGAGCAAGGCGGCGGGCGGCGCGCCATACCTACGCCATGGCGGGCTTTCGTGCGCGCCATCGGTTTGCATCGTCTGGAAAAATACTGGCCGCGGTTGTTTTTTGATTTTCATCTGGATAAACAGCCTTTACCCCAAGCCCCCATCGAAGTAGAAGCGATATCCGGCGCATTGATGCTGGTAAGGCGTCAAGCCATCGACGATGTCGGCCCCTGGGACGAGCACTATTTCCTGCATTGCGAGGACTTGGATTGGTGCATGCGGTTCAAACAAAAAAACTGGAAAATTGTTTTTGTGCCGGATGCGCCGGTTGTTCATTTCCAGGGAACCTGCAGCCGCGCCCGGCCGTACTTCGTTTCTTGGCATAAACATAAGGGCATGCTGCGTTTTTACCGGAAATTCTTCCGTCAGCGCTATCCCGGCATATTAATGGGATTGATTACTTTAGGTGTATGGCTGCGCTTCAGCGCCACAGTACTAGTCTATGCGGCGCAAAATTGTTACCGGACATTGAAATTCAAGCATGAATGAGCAGCGCGTCGGATTGCTGGGTGCAACAAGCCTGACAGGAGAATGTTTAATCAGGAAACTGATTGAGTATGGCTGGCATGTCACCGCATTCTCTCGCCATTCCATCACAAACAAAACACTGCACCCACAGATCACGTGGCGACAATTTGCTACAATGGATAGCACGAAAGTTTGCAATGAAAACAATAAAATTCGCGCTTGGTTATGTGTGGCACCGATTTGGGTGTTATCCGAGCACTTTGATCTTTTATCGGCTTACGGCGCTCGACGGATCGTCGTATTATCCTCCACCAGTCGTTTCACCAAAAATACTTCATCCGATCCCAACGAAAGAAAAATTGCACAACAATTGATTGAAAGCGAAGAGTTACTGCAAACATGGGCCGCCGCACATGAGGTAGAATGCGTCATTTTGCGCCCGACACTGATTTACGGATACGGGCGTGACAAAAATATTGCTGAAATTGCACAATTTATCCGCCGGTTTGGGTTCTTTCCCTTGTTCGGCTCAGCGAGCGGTTTGCGGCAGCCGATCCATGTGGAAGATGTGGCCACTGCATGCTATGCCGCGCTGAGCAGGGAAAATTTAAGCCACCGGACTTACAACCTCAGCGGCGAGGAAACTTTGACCTATCGCGCAATGGTTGAGCGCGTATTCGCGGCGATGCACCGTACTCCACGCATGTTGACAGTGCCGCTATGGCTTTTCCGGATCGCAACATGGGGACTGCGATGGCTGCCGAAGTACCGCAATTGGACCACGGCAATGGCGGAAAGAATGAATCAGGACTTGAAATTTGACTGTTCCGAAGCCACACGGGAGTTAGATTTTTCTCCACGATCATTCAAACTGACTGCAGAAGATTTACCAGTTCAACACTAACAATCGACAACTATCATCAATTCAATGGATCACGTATTCACTGATGAATTATTCAACACCATGGCGTTAATATCCCAATGAAGTTTAAATTTAAAGCGCCTCAGAATGAAATTGCGCAGGTACTGACCGGCTTTAAGAAGACCTTTAGAAACATTGGTGTTTTTAGTGCAGTCATCAACATGCTGATGCTCATGCCGGCCATTTACATGCTGCAACTGTATGACAGCGTGCTAACCAGCCGCAATGAAATGACCTTGTTGATGCTGACATTGATCATGTTAGGCGCCTACATTTTCATGGGTGCGCTGGAATTCGTCCGCAGCTTTGTATTGATCCGTGTCGGCGCGCAACTCGATATGAAGTTGAACAAGCGCGTTTACACCGCCGCCTTTGAGGAAAGTCTCAAAAAAGGCGATAGCAACGCCGGGCAAGCGTTAAAAGATCTGACCAATCTACGGCAATTCCTGACCGGCAATGCCTTGTTCGCTTTCTTTGACGCACCATGGTTTCCGATTTATTTGTTCGTGATATTCATGTTTCATCCCATTCTAGGGGTTTTCGCTTTATGCGGCACAGTCATACTGATTGCATTAGCGTACATCAATGAGAAAATCTCGCATAAACCGCTAGCCGAAGCCAATTCGATGTCGATTGCGTCCAGCAATATCGCCTCCAACAATTTGCGCAATGCCGAAGTCATCGAAGCGATGGGTATGCTGCCTAATCTCCAAGCACGCTGGTATAAGCTGCATCGCCGTTTTCTCAATTTGCAAGCCGAGGCCAGCGAGAAATCCGGCATCGTCACCGCGCTGTCAAAATCTTGTACCGTCGCATTGCAGTCGCTGATGCTGGGATTAGGCGCCTTATTGGTGCTGGATAACAGCATCACGCCGGGCATGATGATCGCCGGTTCAATCCTGTTGGGCAGAGCCATCGCACCGGTACAGTTACTCATCAGCGTGTGGAAGCAGATTGGCGGCACCCGCAGCGCTTATGAGCGTCTGACGCAATTGCTTGAACAGAATCCGGAGCGAACGGCTGGCATGGCGCTGCCTAAACCGCTCGGCGTGATTGCGGTGGAAAATGTCACGGCAGCGCCGCCCGGCAGTAAAGTTCCCGTCATCAAGGGATTGAATTTTTCCCTCGCTGCCGGTGAAGTGCTCGGTATTATTGGCCCGAGCGGATCGGGGAAATCAACTCTGGCGCGCTTATTGGTCGGCGTGTGGCCGGCAGCGGCGGGGAAAGTCAGATTGGATGGCGCCGATGTTTATCTGTGGAACAAGGATGAATTGGGCCCGCATATCGGTTATCTGCCGCAGGATATCGAGCTCTTCGCTGGCACGGTTTCGGAAAATATCGCCCGTTTTGGCGAAATCAACGCGGAAAAAGTTATTCTGGCAGCCAGACGTGCCGGGGTTCACGACATGATCTTGAATATGCCGGAAGGTTACGACACGCATCTGGGTGACGGCGGCGCCGGTCTTTCCGGCGGACAAAAACAACGCATCGGTTTGGCGCGCGCCATGTATGACGATCCATCCCTGATTGTTCTTGATGAACCCAACTCAAACCTGGACGATGTCGGAGAACAGGCGCTTCTGGCAGCCATCACCGATCTGCGCATACGCGGCAAAACCATCGTGTTGATCACACACCGCACCAGTATTCTCAGTGTAACCACTAAATTGCTGCTATTGCAGGACGGCGCAGCAAAAATATTCGGGCCGACCAATCAAGTGGTGGAGGCGCTCGCAAAGCAACAACAAGCGCATCAGGCACAGCTGGCGCAAAAGAAAGCCGGGCAGCAAGCTGCGCAAAATCCAGCACCCCCAGCACCTCCAACCACTCCTGCGGTCGACTCTCAAACCAGCTAATTTTTACCGCGCCTTTCAACCTTACCTTGAGCACATACAGATTACCGGACAGGAAGAATAATGAAGCTTGCAGCTGAAGAAAAAAAGACCGTTATTGAAAATGTTCCCGCCGATTTATCCCATCAGGTTGACATCGATGAGACGCTCCATACCAAATTGGGCTGGTGGATCGTTTTGGCAGGCTTTGGCGGATTTATCCTATGGGCATCTTTCGCACCATTGGATAAAGGCGTGCCGGTTCCTGGCACAGTCACGGTCGCCAGTCATCTGCAAGCGGTCCAGCATCAAATCGGTGGCATTATCGACAGCATTCTGGTGAAGGAAGGAGAGCATGTCGCGGTTGGCCAAGTTTTAGTCCGGATGAATGATGTTCAGCTCAAAGCGCAAGCTGAAATCACCCGCAGTCAACTGTATACCGCGCGCGCAGTGGAAGCGCGTCTATTGGCGGAGCGCGATGGCAGCAAGGAAATCACTTTTCCGCAAGACTTGCTGACATTCCAGCATGATCCGCGCATTGCCAATAACATCATCACTCAGAACCAATTATTCACATCGCGCCAGTTAGCCTTGCATCATGAAATCGCAGCACTGGAAGAAAATATTGCAGGCTCAAGAATGCAATTGCGTGGACTGGAAGCTTCGCGGAGCAGTAAAAATGCGCAATTGAAGTTTCTGGAAGAACAGCTTGTCAACCTGCGCGACTTGGCACAGGATGGTTTCGTCCCGCGCAATCGCGTGTTGGAACTCGAACGCACGTATACCCAATTGACCGGGGAGATTTCTGCGGAAACCGGCAATATCGGCCGCATCCAGCGCCAAATAGCCGAACTGGAACAACGGCGCATCCACCGCCAGCAGGAATACCAGAAAGAAGTGCGGCAACAGTTATCCGATATCAAACGGGAAATTGATTCTTTAAGCAGCCGCCTGAGCGGACAGGATTTTGAACTGGCCAACGTGGAAGTCAAAGCACCTGTGGACGGTTTTGTGGTCGGTATGAACGTTTTTACCGAAGGCGGTGTGATCAGCCCGGGATTTAAGCTCATGGATATCGTTCCGAGCGATGATATGCTGATCATTACCGGGCAAGTGCCGGTTCATCTGATTGACCGGGTGCACGTCGACCTTCCTGTCGATCTTATTTTTTCCGCGTTGAATCAAAAGCAAACCCCTAACATACCGGGCACCGTCACTCAGGTATCAGCGGATCGTCTTATGGATGAACGCAGCGGGCTTCCGTTTTATAATATCAAGGCTAAGGTTACGCCGGAAGGCATGAGAAAGCTGACCGATCAACAAATACGTGCCGGCATGCCGGTGGAAATATTCATTAAAACCGGTGAACGCTCGTTGATGAGCTACCTCTTCAAACCGATCCTGGATCGTGTTCATTCGGCCTTGAGTGAAGAATAACGGTAATGATAGATATCCGTAAAATTTTAGTCTTAGCCGGGTTTTTCTTGAGCCCGATCAGCTATGGCCATGCAATGAGCCTCTTAGAGGCTTATGAAGCTGCATTGCTGCATGACCCGACTTATCGTTCCGCTTATCATGAAAATGAAGCCGGGCAACAAGCCGAGGCCATCGGCCTGGCTAGCTTACTGCCCAATCTCTCGCTCACGCATAATCAAAGCAGAAGCACGGGAACTATCACAGCCCCGCAACAAGTCGCGCCAAACAGGGTCATCGAAGTTTCAGACAATACGCATTTTGATAGCCAGATCAGCGCATTGACTTTGCGTCAGCCATTGATCAATTTGGAAGCGGTAGCCAGTTACCGCATCGGAAAAGCGCAAGCCGATTCCAGCCGGGCAAAATTCACCGGCCGCAGCCAACAGCTGGTTGTAAGGCTGGTAGAGGCTTACGTGGAAACCTTACTGGCACAGGATCACGTCAAGCTCTCCGAAGCGCAACTGACTTCCCTTGAAGAACTCAAACGTGTCAATGAACGTATGTTAATCAAGGGCGAGGGAACAACGACCGATGTCTTGGAAACACAATCGAAACACGCCATTGCACAAGCACGTGTTATTGAAGCCAATGATGAGCTGGAAGGAGCCCGGCTCAAACTTGAAGCCATCATAGGACAAAAAACAAACCAGCTAGACCGACTGTCCGATGCGTTTAATACGCGTGCCATTCAGTTGCAAGATTATGACAGTTGGTATTCCTTGGCGCTGGAACGCAATGCCGAGCTGGTAACACAACGCCATGCAGTAACATCCGGTAAGGAAGAAATCAGAAAGAGTTTTGCCGGACATACACCGCGCGTCGATTTAGTCGCCAGTCTCTCTAAAAATAATAGAGGGTCATTTATCACACGGAGTCAGGATGCCGAACTTGCCACCATTGGGGTTGAAGTTAATTTCCCTCTGTATGCCGGTGGCCGTGTAAATGCCCTCACGGCTCAGGCTAAAGCGAATCACGCACGCGCGGAAGCGGATCTCGATGCGGTAACCGATAAGGTCCTCGTCGAATTGAAAAAACAATACAATCTGCTAAAAAGCGGCGTCAAAAAAATTGAATCGCTGGAGCTGGCAGTCAAGTCTGCTGAGTTGCTCGTCGATGCGACAGAAAAAAGTATCCGTGGCGGTATCCGCATCAATTTAAATCTTTTGGATGCGCAACAACAACTATATACCGCACAACGCGATCTTTCACGGGCGCGATTTGATTATCTGCTGGCCTATCTGCGCTTGCAGTTAGCAGCGGGCACACTGGTACTGGATGATTTAAGAAATATAGCCAGCTATTTCAAAACTGGCTTGCGTTAAAAAGGTTTTTGCTGTGATCGTGCATTTGCCAATGAGGTCACCGCATTCTTTTCCGCTTGAACAGCTCTCGGCTCAAAGCGCAGCCGCCAATCCCAACAGATAGCATTCGTATCCGATCAATGTGCCATATCCAGCGAGGATTGCGTACTTGAGATGCCTGACACGCAGGGACTCAATCAGCCGGACGTTATGATGAATTACCAGCAGAATGAGTGCCATCGCGGTAAGCGCCAGTTTTACAGCAACAAACTTTTCTGTACTTTCCTCGATCAGCACCGCCATAAACCAGTTGATCTCCTCTCCGCCATTGGCAAGGATGTTGAGCGTCAGGTAAGCGTCCAACGCGCTCAGCAATAAAATAGCAATAACGCAAAACAGCACATTTCCCGTGTAACGATCGACGTACACCGGTTTCCCTTTCTCCGACACTCTGCGTTCCCCGATCCGCCTGCCCATTTTGATCCCTACATGGTACGCGCAGAAGAATGGCATATCCTGACGTCGATCCTGTTTTCTATTATTTGAAACCGCAACTGCATCAGTCATAAAAAAGCTCCCACGGATACTGTACTCACTCGCATGATAGCAAAAACAGCGGATAAGAATATCAGCGTAGCATCTCTTTATTTCTAGTACAGATGTACCAGAAAAAGAGGAGTTGATACCTATGTACTCAGAGGACCTGCTGTCTTAAATTGCAGAAGTAAAAACTGAACAATTTAATAAAACAAAACGATACAATTTTTTATACACGATGGAGATTGTGAAATGAACAAGAAAATATTGGCTAATATCACCGCACTGGTGATTCTGGGTGCGGCAAGCAGCGCATATGCCGCTCTCACGCCGGACAGTTACAACATGCTGAACGGCAATACCGGCAGTTATAACTACTGGGATGAAACCTACAGCGGAGCCGGTTGTGTAACCTGTGACAACGCAGCTTTGACGGGCGGCCGTGGCGATCTGACCGATGGAATCATTGCAACTGACAACTGGTTTGTCACTGAAGCACCTGCCGGCAATGGCTCTTATGTCGGCTGGACTCTGGATCCGACCATTACCTTTCACTGGAATGCGCCTGTCAATATCAGCTCCGTCACTTTTCATTTTGATGATTCAAATGGCTCCGGTGGCGTCAGCGCGCCAGCAAGCGTGGATGTGAACGGGATCAATTTCCCCATTTCGGATCCTGCCGGTTCTGCGCCATTCGCTTTTGTAGCAAATGGCTTATCGTTCACGGGTAACGATCTCGCTGTGACAATCCATAGAAGTAATGCATGGGTTTTCCTGAGCGAAGTCGAGTTTAATGTCACACCGGTTCCGGAACCCGAAACTTATGCGATGTTACTGGCCGGTTTAGGTTTAGTTGGTTTTGCCATTCGCCGTAGAAAAGCAGTGGCTGTTTAATTCCGCTTCATTCTGGATTGAAAACGGGAGCCGAGGCTCCCGTTTTACTGTGTGCGGATAAAAACCCGGCAACCAGCCGGAATAAAGCCAGTTATCTAACCGGCTCAACAGTTTTGGCATGTTGCAAGCGGTAACCATAACCGTAGATTGTCAAAATATCCCATTCACTTCGCGTGGCGAGATTGAGCTTATTCCGGATCCGGCTGATGTGCGTGTCCACGGTACGGGTATCGATTTCTGCCGACAATCCCCATATTTTTTCCAACAAGTGAATTCTCGACAGCAGTTTATTCATATTCTGAAACAGATAGCAGGCCAGCACGAATTCTTTCTGGGTAAGTCCGGCATTTTTGCCATCGACACAGATTGCTTGATTTTCTGAATCAATCTTATAGGGACCGAATTGCAACATTGCGGGCGGCTTTTCGCGGCTACGACGCGCCAACGTCTCAATTCTGGCGAGCAACTCAAAATGCCGGGAAGATTTCACGAAATAATCATCCGCGCCCATATGCAAAACATTAACGACATCCGATTCACTGTTACGCGAAGTCACACAAATAATCGGAATATGCCAATCCATATTTCCTCGGATCCATTTCAGCGCTTCCCCGGCAGTACCATCCGGCAATATCCAATCGATCACGAGCAGATCAAATCTTTCATCCCGCAGCGCATCGAGAAAGGATGCTATGGTTCCAAAAAATTCACATTGGTAGCGATCGGGCGAAAGCAGTAGCTCATAGATGGCTACCTGAGTGGGCTCGTCTTCAAGTATTCCTAAACGCATAGACTGATGAATTTATACAAGATTGATTATATTGGATATCCGGTTTCTTTCAGTCCGGGTAGCGCACACCCTTCCATGCGCAGCAACCGGCTGGATTGGTAATCGGGAATTCAAGGCATTTCTTGAATCGAGTATGAAGGGCAAAATGCACTCAATTACAAAAGTTGCCGAGTTGTCTGGGTACGCTGCGGATATCACGCCCGGTACCATCTGCGCCGCGTTCAATTTCCTCTCATCAGTCATGGCATTCTCCTTCTAGGCATGAACAAACAGGCAGTAATGCGATGAAATAGAATAAGCTACAAATGCGATAAAAATTTTCCCAGTAGCATGTTTACGAGCGCAAGATTCGAGCAAAAAACGAAATGGTTGCAATCCACAACATATCAACTGGAATATTTTCAATCTGAGTTACTGCTTATTTTTAAACTATCGAATCAATCCGCTAGAGCCACCGTTAGTTTTTAATTCTTGAATCATCACTCCAGCATTATTAATAAATGCTTGAACTTTGTCAGGAAACGTGTATCTTAGAAGAGTCTTTTGGATTCAAGTTGTGAAATGTGATGCTTATAGTTGAGCTTTTTCCTTGATATTCGATGGCCACTACGGATCACTGTAGAAGAAGTAAATTCATTAATTATTAAGGAAATAAACATGGCAACAGGTGTAGTTAAATGGTTCAATGACGCTAAAGGTTTTGGCTTTATTACCCCAGATAACGGTGGAGAAGATTTGTTTGCACACTTCTCTGCAATCAACAGTAACGGTTTCAAATCATTGCGTGAAGCACAACGTGTTACTTTCGATGTAACGACAGGCCCTAAAGGCAAGCAAGCATCGAACATTGTGCCGCAGTAAACGAGCTTAAAGCTTAAATAAAAAGCCCCGGTAATCCGGGGTTTTTTATGGGCGAGATCCCGAAATCCAATAAACATTTCTTTCCTTAAAATCGTTATCCCTGCTTCGCTACGCGGCTAGTATCGGCTTAAAACCAAGCCATCACCTTTATCAGCAGCTTACCGTATTGCTCACCCAGTTCGGCCATGCTCGATAAATCCTGTCCACGAAATTTTTATCCATGTGAAGTTTTAGTGCCAAATGCTTGAATTAGTCATAGCGAAAATTGGGTACATTGCGGGAAAAATGATGTCGCAATTTATGGCAAATATCACAGCAGATGAGGTAGCATAGCGGCTTTCAATCAAGCTGATTACTAACTATGCCTGTCAATATTCCTCCTCTAACCCCTGAACAATTGCTGCCTGTTGCGGGTGTCGAGCTCGGCACCACCGAGGCCGGGATCAAAAAGGCCAACCGCAAGGATTTGCTGGTGATGGTGCTGGACGAAGGCACGCAAGCGGCCGGGGTGTTTACGCAGAACCGTTTTTGCGCCGCGCCGGTGACCGTGGCCAAGCAGCATTTGGCGCACGCTGCCATCCGCGTCTTGGTGGTCAACACCGGCAACGCCAATGCCGGAACCGGCGAGGTAGGCATTCAGCATGCCCTGGCAACCTGTGCCGAAGCTGGCCGGTTGTTGGGTTGCGACACACAGCAGGTGCTGCCGTTTTCGACCGGCGTGATCATGGAGCCGTTGCCGGTCGATAAGATTGTTCAAGGATTGCCCGCCGCAGTGGCGAATTGCAAAGCGGATAACTGGTTTAACGCCGCGCACGCGATCATGACCACGGACATCGTGCCGAAGGCGGCCTCAAAGCAAGTGCAGATCGGCGGCAAGACGGTCACGGTGACCGGCATCGCCAAAGGCTCCGGCATGATCCGCCCAAATATGGCGACGATGCTGGGGTATGTCGCGACCGATGCGGTCATCAGCCAGCCTTTGTTGCAAGAGTTGGTGAAATACGCAGCGGATCATTCGTTCAACCGCATCACGGTGGACGGTGACACCTCGACCAACGACGCGTTCATCGTCGTGGCGACCGGAAAAGCCGGGAATGCGGAAATCACCCGGCAAGACAGCAGCGAATTTAACCAATTGCAGCAAGCCGTGACCGCGATTGCCGCCGAGCTGGCGAAAATGATCGTGCGCGACGGCGAAGGCGCGACCAAATTCATTACCGTGCAAATCGAAGCGGGCAAGGATGCCGGTGAATGCGCCAAAGTGGCGTACGCGATTGCACATTCGCCGCTGGTCAAAACCGCTTTTTTCGCCTCCGACCCGAATCTGGGCCGAATTCTCGCGGCGATCGGTTACGCCGGAATCGATGATCTAAACGTCGACGGCATTCAACTGTATCTCGACGATGTGCTGGTTGCGGAAAAAGGCGGCCGGGCAGCCAATTATCGCGAAGCGGATGGGCAGCGCGTGATGAATCAAGCTGAAATCACCATCCGGGTCGTGCTCAATCGCGGTAGCGCATCGACTACGGTGTGGACCTGCGATTTTTCCTACGATTATGTGAAGATTAATGCCAGCTACCGCAGCTGACATACCGGTAAACCAATCCGATGAATGATTTAGATAAGCTCTGTGCGCGTTTGGATCGATTACTCGATCACGTGGAAAAAGCGCTGCCGTCCGTATCACCGGAACCGGATTGGCAAGCAGCGATCGCTTTCCGCTGGCGCAGGCAGGGCAACAACGGATTCATTCAACCAGTGACGCAGCCGCATCGGATCACACTCGACGCATTGTGCGGCATCGACGAACAGAAACAGCGCATCGACCAGAACACGCAGCAGTTCGTGCAGGGTTTTTCCGCCAACAATGTGTTGCTGACGGGCGCGCGCGGCACCGGAAAATCGTCCTTGATTAAAGCGCTATTGAATAAATACGCGCAAGACGGGCTGCGCCTGATTGAAGTGGAGAAGCATCATCTGGTCGATCTGCACGACATTGTGGAAAAGATTTATCAGCGCCCGGAACGCTTCATTCTGTTTTGCGACGATTTGTCGTTTGAAACCGACGAGCCAGGCTACAAAGCGCTCAAAGTGGTGCTGGACGGTTCGATTGCCACGGTTTCCGACAATGTGCTGATTTATGCCACATCGAACCGGCGTCACATGGTGCCGGAATTCATGCGCGACAATCTCGACACCAAGCATATCGGCGACGAAGTGCATCCGAGCGAGGCCATTGAGGAGAAGATTTCACTGTCGGAGCGCTTCGGGCTGTGGGTGTCGTTTTATCCGTTCGATCAGGATCAGTATCTGGATATCGTGCGCTACTGGCTGGCTTATTTCGGTATTCCGGAAATGACCGCGCTGGCGCGTACCGAAGCATTGCAATGGGCGATCGAACGCGGCTCGCGCAGCGGCCGGGTGGCGTGGCAATTCGCGCGCGATCTGGCAGGGCGGCAACAATCGGCTGGCAACCATCCCTAGTCAATGAATCACTCAACCACGCCAATTGCCGGATCGACACCTATCGTTGAAGTCGTCGCAGCGGTGATTCTGCAACCGGATGGCCGGTTCTTACTGACACGCAGGCCCGCCGGGAAAGTGTATTCCGGCTACTGGGAATTTCCCGGCGGCAAGGTTGAACCGAACGAATCGTTGCTGCACGCGCTGGAGCGGGAATTGTGGGAAGAACTCGGCATCCACGTGCGCCAAGCTCATTCCTGGATCACACGCGTTTTCAGCTATTCACATGCCACCGTACGACTGCATTTCTTTCGCGTGGTGGAATGGGAAGGTCAGCCCTCACCCCGGGAAAAACAGGGATTATCCTGGCAATGGCCACATCCGGTTGAAGTATCTCCGATGCTGCCTGCCAACGGCCCGATTTTGCAGTCGCTGCGGTTACCGCCGGTTTATGCCATCACCCATGCGGCTGAAACCGGCATCGAGGCCGCATTACAGCACATCGAGCGCGCATTACAAAACGGCTTGCGCTTGCTGCAAATCCGCGAGAAGCAAATGACGCCCGATGCGCTACGTGACTTTACCGGGAGAGTTCTGGAACTTGCCCGGCCCTATCAAGCAAAAGTGTTGATCAATGGCAGCACGGAACTGGCGCAAGAACTTGGCGCCGATGGCGTACATCTCACATCGTCGCAGCTGATGGCCATGTCATCCCGCCCCGATCCGGCCGCTGGATTATGCGCTGCATCCTGCCACAACGCCGAAGAACTTTTTGCCGCCGAACAGCTGGGGCTTGATTTTGCCGTGCTGGGACCGGTGCAGCCGACACTGAGCCATCCGGGATTGTCGTCATTGGGATGGAGAAGGTTTGCGACGCTGATTCGCGGCTATTCGCTGCCGGTGTATGCACTGGGCGGATTGCACCGGGAAGATTTGCCCATCGCCCAGGAAATGGGCGCGCATGGCATTGCGATGATGCGCGGAATCGAATGAACGCAGGTGAAAAGAACCGCCCCGGTTCAGTGCGTAATCAGATCGGCATCGGCGTATACCGCCACCTGATTGCGGCCGCCTGATTTGGCGGCGTATAACGCCTGGTCGGCTCGATCGAGTAAGGTGCTGCAGATGAAATCCGCGTCGTGTTGCTGCGCAGTCAACAAACTTCGCAGGCTGGCAATACCGATCGAAATCGATACCGTGAATTGTTTGTCATGAAAATTCAGCGCAGTGGAACAAATCGCTTGACGCAACCGTTCGGCAATTTCATGCGCTGCTTGCAACGTCGTCGACGGTAGCGCAACGACGAATTCTTCCCCGCCATATCGCGCCACAATATCACACGACCGGACTTGCTCCTTGATTAAGCCGACCATATAGCGGAGCACCAGATCGCCGGTTTGATGGCCGTAGGTGTCATTGATTTTCTTGAAATGATCCACATCGAGAAACATGCAGATCAAATCATCATCCCAGCGCATGCAGCGTGCAATTTCATCCTTGAAACGCAGATCGAAATAACGGCGGTTATACGCTTGCGTCAACACATCCTGGTAGCTGATTTCCTTGAGCCGTTGCTGATTGAGGCAGTTTTCGATCGCAACGGCAGCCATCGCGGATATTTTTTGCAAGAAAAGCGTCCCGATACCCGCCTGATAGCGATGCGGATCGTGACTAAGCAACAATAACGCGCCGATTATCTGATCGCCGCGCAGCAACGGCAGAAATGCAGCACTTTTTACCTGATCGCGGCTTTTCAGATTAGCGATCATCCAGCGGTAATTCTTCAATGCTTCCACGCCCAGCACCGGATGACTGGATAGCGAATGGATGATTTCCGCATCTTTTAAGGTATCGAGAATCAAGAGCTTGTTCTCGTAGCTCAGCTGCGCTTCTTCGTCGCGTTCAAAGAACAGACGTTCGGTGTCTTTATGGTAGTCAACCAGACACAAAACAACATCGAGTAACTGAAAACGCTCAACGGTTTGCGATAACAGCAGATCCCGCAGCTGTTTGGGTGTGCTGGCGCCAATAATTTCAAAGCCAAAGGTCTCATATAACTCCTGCTTTTTCTCATTGGCTCTGGCTTGCTTGAGCAGATGATCGAGCTTACGCTGTAACTCCCGGTTCTTCTCGTAGATCGATTCATCCATTATATCGGCTCAGTGGTTATAGTATTCTCCGGATCTTTTTCTACTTCAGGGATGCGGTAAGATTCCTGGGCCCATTGCGACAGATCGTTCGTTTTGCACCGTTCGGAACAAAACGGACGGAAACGGCTGGCCGGTTCCCAGATTATTTCTTTACCGCATTGCGGGCAATTGACTGTGCGCTGTTGCATAAAAGCAGATCATTGTTAGATTGTTTTAAGATAAGAGTTTTGTATTAGCGAAAAATAAGTAGAATAGTAATAAAATTATTACGCATGAATCTGATAGGGAATTATTCGTTTTAGTTTTAAACTGATCATAAAAAATAAAATCCTTTTTTTCTTATCTGTGATGAAATTTAACACTATTCCAGCAGCCCGCGAGATTTAGTATTCTACAAAAATTTAGCGCCCGTTAGTTTTAACTTTCTAAATTATTTTTAATCACTTACTTTAAGGTTACAAATCCTGGCCACGCGACAAGAACTTTCAGATTTTCTGATTGCAACCGAAAAGCGCGCCTATAAACAAGCCTTGTTCGCGGTTCATGACGAGCATATGGCATTGGATATTGTTCAGGATTCCATGATGAAACTGACGGCGAGCTATGCTTCAAAACCAGCCGAAGAGCTACCGTTATTGTTTCAGCGCATCCTGCAAAATACCATTCGCGATTATTACCGGCGGCAGAAGATCCGTTCACTATGGACGACACTGTTTTCAGCATTCACCCCCAGTGATCAAGATAAGAATCAAGAAGACTTCGATATACTCGAAACTTTACAGGTAAAGCAGGAATCCAATGATCCCCATGCTCAGCTTGAAAGATTACAACTCATTAATTTAATAGAGGAAGCAATAAAAATTCTGCCATCACGTCAACGCGAAGCCTTCATACTGCGTTACTGGGAAGAAATGAGTTTGGCGGAAACAGCCGCTATTATGAAATGCTCGGAAGGTAGTGTAAAAACACATTGCTCACGGGCAGTTCATACATTAGCTACAATTCTCAGAGAAAAAGGAGTGAAATTATGAACGAGCAGGAACTGGGAAAAGAAATTGCCAGATTATTGGACACCAGTGCTAATGAAACTATTAAGCAGAGTACCCTGTATCGGCTGCAAGCAGCGCGCCGTGCCGCTCTGGAAAATTGCCAGCCCACATTGGAAATGATGAATTCAGGTAATGGCACGTCCGTTTTCGGTGGACACAACGAACATTTCAATGCTGGAAAGTTGTTGTTATTAGTAGCCGTGTTGGTCACTTTTGCTTTGGTGTCGGCAACTTATTGGCAATTTCTGGAAAGAAACAGGCTAACCACAGACACTACGATACTGGTTGATGGCTTATCGGCAGACGGTCTTAGTGATAATGAGCCGAAACTGATTGATGAGTTATCGATCGATAACTATATTGACAATGTACTCCAATTGGTTGAGGACATATCCGCAGAGGTTCTGATCGCTAATGAGCCTATCCCTGAGGAAATTGATGGCTCTCCGGCAAATGTTCAAATTGAGAGTGAACCGGAATTGATCGAGGATTTACCCACGGAAGCCCGCGCTGATAGTGAACTAGATGAAAAATTAGATCCCTAATGGACCTATTTCTTTCTTTAATGCCTCGCCTGAATCCACTGATTCTTTAAGGAAAGAACTAAAGCTGCAATAATCGAAAAGGCTAGGAAAAAATTCCAGCAGCTTGCAACTGGCGAACATAAACCAGAAGAAATCACATAGTCCAGCCAGAAGCTGAAGCTATAAAAAACGCATGCTGGAAAATTCTATAATCAATCCATTAAAGGGTTGATTGCGTGTCTTACTTCACTTTCTAAAGAAAATCTCATTTTATCTTTTTTGCAGTTTAATTCATGCAACAACTCCCTCATCCATCATTAAGCAACTTGCCTTCAGCTTGGCTCAATGCGCTTTCTTCACAATTGATCAACGAAGAAAGCATTCTCGCCTGGCTTGAAATCGATCTCGACCACCAGCTGCATTTTGCTACAGGCATCATCATCGCAACGAATAAACGTGTATTGGCAAAAATGGCTGGCGATGAAACTTGGCAAACGTGGAATTATCAGCAAGGATTGCAGCTGACACAGCGTGATCATGCCGGTGTTGGCTGTTTGGAATTGTTCGATCCGCATACGCGGCTGGCCTTTTGGCGTTACCGCTTAGGTAATGTCATGGCGGCAAACCGGCTGATCGAGTGCTTTACGCAGCAATTGGATTATCATGTCGACGGCAAGCTGCCCGAATCCTCGCAGGCATCGGCTCAATGTCCCCATTGCGGCGCTTTTCTATCTGCTGAACAGGATGAATGCCCTGTTTGCGAAAAACAAAATCATATACCGCCTTCCACCTGGGTCTTACTACGCTTGTGGCGCTTCGCAAAACCCTACAAAGGACGACTGCTCATCGGTTTTCTGCTGACCTTATGCAGCACTGCCGCAACCTTGGTGCCGCCCTACTTAACCATGCCACTTATGGATAATGTGTTGATTCCATATCAGAATGGCCAGCCTATCGATACCGACTTAGTACAATTCTATCTCTCCGGCTTACTGGGAGCGGCGATCCTTGCCTGGATGCTGGGCTGGGCGCGAACCTACATGCTGGCGCTGGTTTCAGAGCGTATCGGCGCTGATTTGCGCACCACCACCTACGAGCATTTACTGAATCTTTCGCAGGAATATTTCGGCGGCAAGCGGACCGGCGATTTGATGGCGCGTATCGGTGCTGAAACTGACCGCATTAATCTTTTTATTTCATTGCATTTACTCGACTTCGCCACGGATGTCATCATGATTTGCATGACGGCTATCATTTTAGTGTCGATCAATCCCTGGTTAGCTTTGGTAACGCTGATACCGCTGCCAATTATCGCATGGCTGATTCATTTGGTTCGCGACCGCTTGCGAATTGGTTTTGAAAAGGTGGATCGCATCTGGGCCGAAGTGAACAATGTGCTCGCAGACACAATTCCAGGTATCCGGGTAGTTAAAGCCTTCGCGCAAGAGAAAAGAGAAGCGGCGCGTTTTCATGCCGCCAACCAACGCAATTTACAGATCAATGACCGAGTAAATAGAATCTGGTCACTATTCACGCCGACGGTCACCCTGCTGACCGAAGTCGGGTTACTCGTCGTATGGGTATTCGGCATATGGCAAATATCGCAAGATGAAATTACTGTTGGGGTGCTGACGGCATTTCTTGCGTACATTGGCCGTTTCTACATCCGGCTCGACTCAATGAGCCGGATTGTATCGATCACCCAGAAAGCGGCAGCTGGCACCAAACGCATTTTTGACATTCTGGATCATGTATCCAGCGTTCCAGAATCGGCCAATCCGGTACATTTACCAATGATTCAAGGGCAAATAGAGCTGCGTCACGTTGGTTTCCGGTATGGAACGCGCAGTATAACGCGCGGCATCAATCTAGTTATTAAACCCGGCGAAATGATTGGCCTGGTTGGGCACAGCGGTTCGGGAAAAAGCACGTTGGTCAACCTGATCTGCCGTTTTTACGATGTCACCGAAGGCGCCATTCTGGTCGACGGACACGATATCCGTACCTTACCGCTTGCTGAGTATCGCAAACATATTGGCCTAGTGCTGCAAGAGCCCTTTCTGTTTTTCGGCACTATCGCTGAGAATATCGCTTATGGCAAACCAGACGCGAGCCGCGCAGAAATTGTCGCGGCGGCGCGAGCGGCGCACGCACATGAGTTTATTTTACGCCTGCCGCATGGTTATGATTCGCTGGTTGGCGAGCGCGGGCAAGCATTATCGGGCGGTGAACGTCAGCGCATTTCAATCGCGCGCGCGCTATTGATTAATCCGCGTATTCTCATTCTGGACGAAGCCACCTCTTCGGTCGACACCACCACGGAAAAAGACATTCAGAAAGCATTGGATAATCTGGTACGCGGCCGAACCACGATCGCGATCGCACATCGTCTATCGACTCTTCGCGAAGCCAACCGGTTGATTGTCCTGGATCGTGGCAAAATCGTGGAAGTTGGCAATCACGCTGAATTAATGGCACGTGAGGGCTACTATCACCGGCTGTATTTGGCGCAAGCGCGTAATGTCGATGAAGAAGAACGGGCACTGATTTCCGCTGCGGAACACAGCATTGCAGGAGAACACAAATGAGTGCTACCGTTACTTATCAATTAACCCGGAATTCCTACGGCCGTTTGGTTTTGACCGATCAATCCGGTGTCACGCACGAAGGTGTCATTCCCGTACGATCATTTCCGATTACCGATCCGGGACAAGGCATCGCGCTGATCGATTCGCATGGCCATGAGTTGGCATGGATAGAGCAGTTCGATGATTTACCGGAAGCGTATCGCATGTTGATTGAATCAGAACTGGCAAGCCGTGAATTTATGCCGGAGATAAAACGCATCACGAAAGTCTCCGGTTTCATCACGCCAAGCACCTGGCATATCGAAACAGATCGTGGTGCAGCGGTACTGATTCTGAAGGGGGAAGAGGATATCCGCCGTTTAACCGCATCGTCGTTAATGATCACCGATGACCATGGCATCCATTTTCTGCTTCGTGACCGCACGGCACTGGACCGTCATAGCCGCAAATTGCTGGATCATTTTCTGTAGCGATGGACTTTATTAAGACTCGAGCAAATTAATAGGCGCTGGCGGTATTACTTACCAATGCAAAAATGCGAAAAAATTTCCCCGAGCAAATCATCGGCGGTAAATTGTCCTGTAATCGACGACAAAACGTTTTGCGCCAATCTTAACTCTTCCGCCAGCAGCTCTAATTGATATTCACCTTCCGTGAATCTCTGCGCATTTTCCAGATGCTTCTTGGCTTGGTTCAGTGCTTCCAGATGGCGCTGTCTGGCCATAAACACACCCTCCCCGGCCTGATTAAATTGCCAGCCTGCGATTTCCAATATTTTGCTGCGCAGTAGTTCAATACCCGCACCGGTTTTGGCCGAAAGATAAATGACGCTGTGTCCTTCCAGATCTTCAGTTCTTGGATTCTCACTGACTAAATCAATTTTGTTGAATACCGTGATTTGCGGTTTACCGGCCGGAATAGCATGTTGTGCCGGATTGTTTTCAGCGGGCTGGGGTTGACTGCTGTCAATGAGCCGGAGCACCATGTTGGCATCCCTGATCGCAGCATGCGTACGCTCAATGCCTTTTTGTTCAACCACATCCTGGGTTTCTCTCAGTCCGGCCGTATCGATGATATGAATTGGCATACCGGCAAGGGAAATAGTGCGTTGAATTGTATCGCGTGTGGTTCCGGGAATTTCTGTGACGATAGCGGCCTCTTCTTGCACCAATTGATTCAGTAAGCTGGACTTACCGACATTGGGCGCTCCCGTCAAAACGATGCGAATACCCTCCTGCAACAAATTACCTTGCCGTGCGGCCAGAAATATCTGCTCAAGTAGCACATAGATTTGCGCTAATTTCTCGTCGATGCGTAACGTTTGCAAATTATCGATTTCATCTTCGGGAAAATCCAGCGTAGCTTCTATGAGCATGCGCAGCTTAATCAATAAACTGACGAGTTCTTCAATCCGGGATGAAAAATGCCCTTGCAATGAGTTGATTGCGCAGCGCGCTGCTTCATGGGTACTGGCTTCGATAATCGCTGCGACGCTTTCCGCTTGAATCAAATCAATCTTGTTATTGAGATAAGCGCGTAACGTAAATTCACCGGGTTGCGCCAAACGGGCACCGGCCGCAAGACAGCGATCGAGCAATAAATCCATGACGGCTGGACCGCCATGCCCCTGTAACTCCAGGACATCTTCACCCGTGTAGGAATGAGGTGCAGGAAAGTAGAGCGCGATACCTTGATCGATGACTTGTCCACCGGCATCCAGAAACTGGCTGAGACACGCATAACGCGGTTTCGGGAGTCTGCCAAGGATTGCTTCCGCCAATTTTGTCAGATGCTTGCCGGAAATCCGAATGACTCCGATTCCACCGCGACCGGGCGGGGTTGCAATTGCTGCAATGATATCAGAGCCTGCTATAGATCATCTCCATGACTACTTTGCTGTAACTGATCATGACGGGTCATTGATGATAAGCAATAACCCGTCATGATTTTTTATTTTTTCTTCGTTTTTTTGCCAGCAGGGGCACTCTTCGCTTTTACCGGCGCTTTGCCTTTAGCGGAAGCAGCCGCTTGGCTGGATTGTTGCTGTTGTTTCTCATTTTCTTGACTGCTGGCAGCGGCAACAGTTTCTGCTTTAACTGCCTCCTCTCCTTCGTCAGTCAGCACAGCTGGTTGAGAATTCTCTTTAGCTGGCTCAGGCTTGTTTTTACTTTTCTTCCTGTTTTTATCCTTGTTGGCTTCTTCTTCCGCTTTATTCTCAAACATGCGTGTTATTTGCCATTGTTGCGCAATGGACAGAATATTATTGCAGAGTGAGTAAAGTACAAGCCCCGCCGGAAAGAAGAAAAAGAACACGCTGAAAGCAACCGGCATAATCTGCATGACTTTTGCCTGAATTGGATCAGTGGGTGTCGGGCTAAGTTTCGATTGAACCCACATCGACACACCCATAATCAATGGCAATACATAATAGGGATCAGGTACCGACATGTCGGTTATCCATAACGCAAGCGGCGCATAACGGAGTTCAACGGCAGCCAGCAACGTCCAAAACAGTGCAATAAATACTGGAATTTGCACCAGAATCGGCAAACACCCTCCCATCGGGTTAATCTTCTCTTCCTTGTAGAATTCCATCATCGCTTGGTGCATACGCTGACGGTCACTGGCATATTGCTCACGTATCCGCTGCAATTTGGGTGTCACCAGCCGCATTTTTGCCATCGACCGGTAGCCCGCAGCCGACAGTGGAAAAAACAGCAGCTTGACTGTTAATGTCAGCAAAATGATCGCCGCGCCCCAGTTATCAGTCCATGAATGATAAAAGGAAAGCAACCAGAAAAGCGGTACAGCCAAGACTGTTAACCAGCCATAATCCACTGTCAATTCGAGGCCGGGCGCCAGCTCGGCAAGCTTATTCTGCTCCTGTGGACCTGCATAGAGCGGCATCGTAATATTTTTCACTTGTCCTGGCTCAACAACGCCAACCGGTGCAATAACGCCCGCAGTATATTGATTGGGTGCCAAACGCTTGGCAAAATATTCACGCGGGGTGTTTTGCGGAGGCAACCAAGCCGTCAAGAAGTAATGCTCGAGCATGGCGATCCAGCCATTATCCGCATTGGTGGGATATTCCGCTTTATTTTTATCGAGATCGGAGAATTTTATTTTCAGGAATTTTTCTGCGTCTGTATACATTGCGGCACCAGTGTACGAATGTACCATGGTGCTGGCACCGGTAGGATCGTTCCCATCCCTTAGCATTTGAAAGTACGAGAACGGCATGATCGTAGCTTCGCTATGATTTACGATCTCAAACTCAACATCAATAACATAACTGCCGCGATGGAAAGTATAAATCTTGGCGACCTGTATACCATCCACTTCCGGTGCAAGAAGTCGTACCACAATCTTGTTCTGCCCGGATTCAAGTTCATAATTATTTGAATCTACAGTGTACTTTGTTTTGTGATTGGGTAATCCATCGCCAATCAATCCGGCTTGAGCAACCTGAAACCGTGCGGCTTTATCCAACAACAAATCGTAGGGTTTGTTCACGTCCTCTCGGGATGGGTGCGCAATCAAACCGAGCTGACGGATATCACCGCCTGCAGTATCGATTTCCGCAACAACCAGATCTGTTTTGACATGAATTTTCTCACCGATTGTAAATAGATTCGGTGTCACGGATGAATTAACACCATCAATTTCCGGAATGGCCCCGGATCCTCCGGCTGCGGAAGCAGTCAATTCGTCGCTGGGTACCGGCAATGATGGGTCATGGCGCTGATTCGCGGAACCCGAAACCGCTCCGGACATGACTTGTGAAGCGGGCGGATATAATTCTTTTTGCCATGCATCCCACAAAAACAATAGTGACGTGGAGAAAATGATGATAAGTACGAGTTTTTTTGTTTCCATTATTTATCTAATCAAGTTAATTTTTCGACAAAACCGTTCAGTTATTGTTTTTTTCATTTATCGCAGCGCTATTTTGTCGAAAATTTTGTACATATACAGCAATAAATTATATGCTTAACTACAGTCGAACTGACTTGGCATCAAGGAACGGGCTCATAACCACCTTTACTCCAAGGATTGCATCGCAGGATGCGCCAAACACTCAACCGCGTTCCATGGAATAAACCATATTTTTCATATGCCTCAAGAGCATATTGTGAGCAAGTCGGACTAAAACGGCACGATGGCGCAAACAGGGGGCTGATACAATATTGGTAGAATTTTATTAAAGCAATAATTAACCGTGACATTGCTGTAGTTGATGCATTAGTAATTGTGTCTCAGCCGCCAGTTTCTTTAGTTCATCGCTCCGAACAGGCCGTCGCAACCGCATAACCCAATCCATTTTTATCGTTTGATCGTAAAACCGGTTCTTACGAAATGTCTCCCGCAAAATGCGCTTAATCTTATTGCGCTTTACTGCGGATCGTTCAATTCTCTTTGCAACAATTAGACCCAGCCGCGCATATTCAAACTCATTCGGTTTCATATAAATTTGAATTAAATCACCGTTGGTCTGACATCGTAAATTGATTACTGCTGCGAATTCCGTTGCCTTATGTAACCTGTAGCTTTTCGGCAAAGAGTAGGTTTCAACAAATCTAAAAATAAAAATTATCCGATCAGATTTAAACGCTTAATCGAGCACGGCCTTTTGCCCGGCGAGCGCGAATTACAGCCGCACCACCGCGCGTTCTCATGCGCACTAGAAATCCATGTGTACGTTTTCTTCTTGTCACTGAAGGTTGATAAGTACGTTTCATTTTTCTCTCTAATTTATTTGGTCAATAGAACCGCGTATTAGAACTTGTTATGGGGTTTTATGTCAATATTTTTCTAAATTCATTTGCAAATAAAGACCTTAATTATCCCTCACACAGCAACTCCTCCGTAAGCAGAATTATACAAAAAATCCTGTCGCACCTTCAGATGCGCTTTACCGATTGTTTTGTTTTGCTAAAATCGGATCGATTGATATAAATTGGCAAAGTCATTAACCGCGCACGCCGCTTGAGATCAACCCATTCACATGAACACACCTTGTCCGCTAGATAACATCCGTATCGTGCTAAGCCACACGAGTCACCCCGGCAATATCGGCGCGGTTGCGCGTGCCATGAAAACAATGGGGCTGCATTCATTGTATCTGATCAATCCGAAATGCTTTCCCGATGCGGAAGCTGACGCCCGGGCAGCCAATGCCATCGATATTCTGCAACAAGCTAATGTTTGCGTAGAACTTGACAAGGCATTGGAAAATACCGTTCTAACCGCAGCAGTTACCGCGCGACCACGCGAGCTATCGCACACCATTTTCGATGCACGGCAGGGTGCAATGGAATTAATGCAGCAAGCACGGCAGCAACCGGTGGCGTTGCTATTTGGCCGTGAGAATTCCGGCCTGACCGCTGCGGAAGTGAACAAATGCCAGATCATTATTCATATCCCTGCAAATCCGCAATATCCGTCGCTGAATCTGGCGAGTGCCGTGCAAGTGATGGCTTATGAATTGCGCATGGCAATTACCGAAAATCCAACGCGTCCGGCCGTAAGTGGAGTAACGGCAAACTTTAACGAACTGGAATTATTGTATACGCACCTTGAACAGCTGATGACCGCCAGCGGTTTTCTCGATCCGCAGAAACCCAAATTACTGATGCAGCGTATCCGCCGCCTGTTTGCCCGCGCACGTTTGGAAAAGGAAGAAGTACAGATTCTACGCGGTATTTTGACAGCTCTGGGCAAGCGCTGGTAGCGGTGCTTAGCGGATTATCCGCTAATTTTCCTTGATCAATGTACCGATCCCTTGATCGGTCAGAATCTCTAGCAGCAATGCATGTTCTACTCTCCCATCAATGATATGACAGGATTTAACCCCTTTCTTGACAGCATCGAGTGCCGAGCCAATCTTGGGCAGCATACCGCCGGAAATGGTGCCATCGGCAAATAACTCATCCACTCTTTGTGCAGTCAGTCCAGTTAATAGGTTGCCCTCTTTGTCCAAAACACCCGGAATATTGGATAACAGAATCAGTTTTTCCGCCTTGAGGATTTCCGCCAGTTTACCAGCCACCAGATCAGCATTGATATTGTAGGACTCGCCGTCAGCACCCACACCGATTGGTGCGATAACTGGAATAAAATCCTGCGTATCGAGGAGCGCGATCAACGCAGGATCAATCGACTCGATCTCGCCGACTTGACCGATATTAATCCATTTTCCAGCGGTTTCCCGATCTGCCATGAGCATTTTCTTCGCGCGAATAAAAGCACCATCCTTACCTGTTAGACCGACTGCTTTACCGCCATGACGATTGATTAGATTCACGATATCTTTATTCACCGATCCGCCCAATACCATTTCAACCACATTCATGGTCTCAGCATCGGTTACGCGCATGCCTTGGATAAATTCACCTTGTTTGCCGACACGCTTAAGCATTTCGTCGATCTGCGGACCGCCGCCATGCACAACCACCGGATTCATACCGACCAGTTTCAGCAGCACAACATCACGCGCAAAACCATGTTTCAGATTTTCTTCAATCATCGCATTACCGCCATATTTAATGACGATGGTCTTGCCATGAAAACGTTGAATATACGGCAGCGCTTCAGCCAGAATCTTGGCTTTGTCTTTCGCAACGATAGGGGAGGTCAGCATAACTTTCTCAATCTCTTTTCAAACAATTCCAAAAATAAGCCACTGATAAAAAAATTTCTCATTCGCGTGCAACTTGTAAAAATTTTTCATCACCGATTAATTTAAACAAACTCAACTCCCGCCATTGCCGCCCTTCTGCATCTTTATATTGCGCAGTAACGCACTTAGGTAACTTTTTCTTTGCCAGTTTTGCCGGCGCGAACTCGGACAAATCCCTGATCCCCAACATGCTATTGACAATAAAACCGCCATACAGCTTATTCCCCGGCATGACCAGCAGAATGCGTGACTTTAAATTGAATGGCACCGGATCGCCGCCCAGATAAACACCAAGATCCGTAATACCGTAAAGATTTCCGCGTACGTTGGCTAACCCAAGAAACCACGGTTGTGTCAGCGGGACATGTGCTAACTTGGGTATCGCGATCACTTCACTGACTTCCGTCATCGGTATCAGATAACGATCTTCGCCCACGGCAACACCCAGCACTGCTGATGAGGTTTCACTGTTATCTATGCCTGGCATTTGTGCGGTCAGCAATTGTAGAGATTCTTTTGTGTCCATCATCTGCGTAAAATTACAACTTTTGTAGCTTCATCGCGAGGCAATTGATTATTCGTTGTCCGGTTATTTTACTGTATTATCGGTCATTAAATTTTGAATTCTACGGAGTGGAAAAATGAAATATTACGATCGCTGCTGGTTATCTCTTTTGATACTCCTGCCCTTCTTGACGGGGTGTGTTCCTATGTTTGCCATCGGCACCGCAGCAGGAACGGGAGCGTACATCTCTGAAGATCGCAGAACCAGTGGTATGTTCATCGAGGATGAAGGTATTGAACTGAAAAGTTCGCGGCGCATTCACCAGCAATTTGGCGATAAAGTGCACATCAATATCACCAGCTATAACCGCATGGTTCTCTTGACCGGCGAAGCCCCCTCAGAGGACATCAAGACGGATATCGGAAAACTTGTGATGGGCGTTGATAACGTACGCAGGATTTTCAACGAAATTGCGGTTGCCGGACATACTTCATTAGCCTCCCGCAGCAATGACACGCTGCTGACCTCCAAAGTGAAAGCACGCTTTCTTGCTGAACGAAAATTTCAAATCAATCACGTCAAGATTGTGACTGAAAACGAAGTTGTTTATTTGCTCGGTGTCGTGACACGTCAGGAAGCGGACAATGCCGCGCAAATTGCCAGTTCAACTTCAGGCGTTAAGAAGGTCGTCAAAGTATTTGAATATTTGAATTAAGCAATCAAGTAATTAGTAAACATGCTGCCGGAAAATCTGCTTGTTGAATTACATGCCACATTTCCGCCGGATCGGTTCTATACCGATCCGGTAGACTGTTATGCTTATGCGTATGACAATAGCCGCAAGATTTTTCCTCCTGATGCCGTGTTGTTTCCGCTCACCACCGCAGAAGTAAAAAACATCGTTACCCTCTGCAATCGCTATCGAGTACCGCTCATTCCACGTGGACGTGGCACGGGGACAGCGGGCGGCAGTCTGCCGGAATTAGGCGGTATAGCGTTGTCGATGGAGCGCATGTTGAACATTATTTCGGTTGATCCCGCTAATCGGGTAATTGTTGTTGAACCCGGTGTATTGAATCAAGCCGTGCAAGATGCAGCGAAGCCGTATGGTTTTTTTTGGCCGCCGGATCCTTCCAGTGCGATGTTCTCAACAGTCGGCGGAAATATTGCAACTGGCGCGGGTGGACCACACGCTGTCAAATACGGTACAACCCGGGAACATGTTTTAGGTTTGAAAGCCGTTACTGCCGCAGGTGATTTTATTACCACCGGTTGCTATACCACCAAAGGTGTTGTCGGCTATGATCTCACGCGCCTGCTGATTGGTTCTGAAGGCACATTGGCTGTGATTACGGAAGCGACGCTTAAACTGACTGCATCACCTGCCGCCGTTGCCGGTATCACAGCGCATTTTCGTGATTTAACGAGCTGCACGGCAGCCATCGGTAAAATTATGGCACAGCCACAACTGCCTAGTGCACTTGAATTCTTGGATTCCGGTTCACTGAATCTGATACGAGGCCGCTACCCTGACATGCTTCCGGTGGATACCAATGCCATGCTGATGATTGAAGTTGATGGTTTTCACAATGATATTACCGATGCGATCGCGGTCATTCTATCCGCATGCCAATCAGACGGCTTAATTCATGCAAACCAGGTAGAAAATACAGCCATGCTCTGGCAAGCGCGCAAGGCGCTCTCACCACTGCTGCGTGAAATTGCACCGAAGAAAATCAATGAAGATGTTGTCGTGCCTGTTAACACATTGCCGCAATTTCTGCATGGATTGACGCAATTATGTGCGCACTATCATCTACAGAATGTGAATTTTGGCCATGCCGGTAACGGTAACATCCATGTTAACCTGCTGATTAATCCTGATGATGCGGATGAAGTAACACAAGCGGAACGCTGCTTGGATGAAATATTCGACTTAGTGATCAAGCTTCGCGGTACGCTTTCAGGAGAACATGGCGTGGGTAGTGAGAAAAGAGCTTTTGTAAGCAAAGAAATTGATTGTGTGACTTTGGATTTAATGCGGAATATCAAAAAACTGTTTGACCCCAATAATATTCTTAATCCGGGCAAATTATTTCCCGCAGTCGAATAAGCTTGAAATTTCAATTGCTAAACTGCGCTTGCGATATTTGATCATTACAGCAGCTTATCAAATATCACAGGCGCAGCTTAGTTGCTCATCTAAAAAAAGAAATAGTGATCCATAAGCAACGCAACAAACAGCAGCGCTAAATAAAGTATCGAGTAGCGGAATGCTTCACGAGCCAGTTGATCGCTGTAATTACGATAAATCTCTATGGCGTAGTACATAAAAATGCCATTTAATATCGTTGAACTCACCAAATAGATCATTCCGCTCATTTGAGTTACGTATGGCAGAAAGGTGACTACACACAGAATAACGGTATACAACAATACCTGCAATTTTGTGAACTGGTCGCCATGTGTCACTGGCAACATTGGCATGCCAATTGAGGCATATTCATTCTTTCTATATAACGCAAGGGCCCAAAAATGGGGCGGAGTCCATGCAAAAATAATCAGAAAGAGTAATAACGCATCACTTGCGATCTCTCCAGTCACCGCTGTCCATCCAAGTACCGGAGGCATAGCGCCTGATGCGCCGCCAATTACGATATTTTGTGGTGTCAGTGGTTTCAGAATTACAGTATAAATAATGGCATAACCTACAAAAGTGCCTAATGTCAGCCACATGGTCAATTCATTTACCCATTCATATAATATGAAGAGTCCTGTGCCGCCAACAATCATCAGGAAAAACAGTGTTTCTGGCACACTTACTTTACCTTGCGGTAACGGACGACCCTTTGTCCGGGCCATAACAGCATCCATTTTTTGTTCAACTAAGCAATTCAATGCGGCCGCGGCCCCTGCAACCAGTGCAATACCGATGGTACCCAATAGCAAAATATCTAAAGGTACAGCACCTGGAACAGCCATAAACATCCCTATAACAGCGGTAAATACGATGAGAGATACAACACGCGGTTTTGTCAGTCGATAAAACTGGTTGATTCGTGTTGCTGTTTCATTCAACGCCATACTGATAGCCATCTTATTAACCTCCTTGCAAATCGAATATTTTTTATTTATTAGTTACATAGTTTTCTACGAGGAGAAAACTGCCAGTCTTAATGTTCTATCTGTGATACGTGCAGCAGTCTTTTTAAATCCTGCCCCATTTTGGTTCCATTAACTTTTTCTGGAAATCGCATCATTAAATTACCCATCGGATCGATGAGATAAATATGTTTTGTTTGTGTTTCAGCATTTTCTATAAAACTTAAAATTTCACTATTTTCAGCATTCACAAAAAACATGCCTTCATATTCTTTAATAAGTTCAGCATCGGGTGCACTATCGTCATTTATGAGCCATAACCGTTCGATCCGATGTTTTTGTTTTCCCTGCACAAGTCTTACTTGACGCATGAAATATAATTTTTCTTTGCACGCTTCATCGCAATGACCAGAATCTACCGTGACTAATACCCATTTACCATGCAAATCCTTCATGCGTAGAATCGTGTTATCTGTAAGATTTGTACCTTTTCCCGTAACCTTCACAATAGGCAGCAAATCACCATAATGTGTACTAATAGGTCTATATTCGAAGAAATAGAGTGCATATGAAATTATTACCGGAGAACACATTAGTGCTAGCAATAATAAAAACTTACGTCTATTTGTTTTTTGAATTTTTTCGTTTGACATTCAACACTATGAAAATAATTACTGCTGTCGCAGCTAATGAAAACCATTGAATCGCATAACCGATATTTTTAGAAGCACCCGAATCAGGCTTACTCCAATCTCGTATCAATCCGTCTTTTTCTTCACTTTTCTGTAGAAGCATCAGCGGCTGCAATGTTAAACCAGTAATTTCTTGATACCGCTGTATGTCGAAATTATCCCACACCTGCCCTTCATTAGCTCTATCCGAAATCTCGAGCGTTCTGATTTCAGGCGACGCTGCAATTCCTGTAATTTTTACTTCACCACGTACTTCCGCGACGGCAGGTAATACTGACCGATCCGATCCTGTTGCAACCCAACCTCTATTTACTATCACATAAAGCGCGCTGTTCAAAATTTTAAGCGGCGTGATAATGTGGTAGCCTGCTCGACCATGGTATGTTTTGTTATCCAGATAAATTGTATGCTCCGGTAAGTATTCACCACTTACCTCCACATCACGATATTGAAAATCTTTTAACTTTACCAAAGTACCAGGCAATAAAACTGCGGGCTGTTTTGCGTATTGTTCCAATTGCTCAAATTGCGCACTTTTTTCTTCTGCACGCGATAATTGCCATTTACCCAACTCAATAAAAATTATTACAGAAACAATCGTGATTGCAATTGCCCACAGTTTTGGTTCAAAGCGATACCCCAATAGATTCATTTTATTTGAATATTGCTATATGAATTGTGAATTGCTTCTGAATGAACTACCGGAATCCGATATTTTTATTGAAAGCTGCAATCTAAATTGTTGATTAGTTAATCGTTTAAACAAAGATTCCAGCCGTTTACACACTTTATTGCTGCGCTTTCACTTTAACTTGAAATTCACAACTTTTTCGGTGCAAAGGCTGGAATCTTAACTTGCTATGACTGAATAATTTACATCAGATACACAAACACAAACAATCCAAGCCATACCACGTCAACAAAGTGCCAGTACCATGCCACACCTTCAAAGCCAAAATGATGTTCTGGCGTAAAATGACCTGCTACGCTTCGGAAATAAATCACAATCAGCATAATCGTACCGATTGTCACATGGAAGCCATGGAATCCGGTCAACATGAAAAAAGTAGAACCGTATGCACCTGATGTCAATTTCAGATTCAAATCATTATATGCATGAATATATTCGTATGCTTGACATCCAATAAATAATGCACCTAAGAATATAGTCGCCAGCAACCATAATTTCAGTCCGTCACGTCTGTTTTCTTTTAGTCTCCAGTGCGCAAATGTAACTGTAACGCCTGACGTTAAAAGCAACATTGTATTAAATGCTGGCAATCCCCATGCACCCATCGATGTAAATTTCTCATGCACGCCTGGACCAGCTGTCGGCCATGTACCGTCATAGGTTGACCAGAAAGAATTACCTAACACTGTACTTTCTTCTTGCAACCATGGTATCGAAAGGTTGCGCATGTACCACAACGCGCCGAAGAATGCGCAGAAAAACATAACTTCAGTAAAGATGAACCAACTCATTCCCCAACGAAAAGAGCGATCCACTTGCTCCCCATATTTACCACTCTCACTTTCTCTGGCTACTGTTCCAAACCAACCAAACAACATATAAATTAAAATTGCAAAACCTATCGCTAACAGACCGTAACCTAGCTCTATTTTATTCATGGTCAGAGCTGCGCCTGATCCCATAAACAAAATCGCCGTTGATCCAATAATTGGATATGACGATGGAGCTGGGACGTAATAATGTCCTGATTCTTGACTCATTCTTCTCTCCTCCTACTTTTATGTTTTTCTCAAATTCTAACTAACAACTAATCTGACTAAAAGCATCACGCTTATTACAAAAAGTGCACCACCTATAATTCCGCCGATGATTAATTGAACTGGCTTCAACGTTGCCGCATCTTTTTCAAGATCACTTTTTTTTCGTATTCCCATAAAGGCGAACATTACTGCTTTTGCAACTTGCCAAATTGTTCCACTGGTTTGTTTATCAGTAACATTGTTCAACTTCTATCCCCTATTTTTTGGTCGTACTACCACCATCTGGTAATTCGAAAAAAGTGTATGAAATCGTCACAGTATCCACATCGGCTGGCAATCCCGGTTCAACTACAAATTGAACCGGCATTTGCCTTGTTTCATTCGCTTTCAGCACTTGCTTTGTAAAGCAAAAACACTCAAATTTCTTTAAATGTTTTTCCAAAAACCGTGGGCTATAACTAGGTATTGCTTGTCCCGCTATCTCACGATTTGAGCTGTTTGTAATTTCATACATCACAGTAATCGGCTCTCCTGGATGAATGCGAGCGCTCGATTGAAGAGGTTTGAATTGCCAAGGTAATCCTCTTATATTGGCATCAAACTCAATTGTGACCCAACGCGTTTCATCCACCCAGTTATCTTTAGTTAGAACATCTGGCTGCAACAGATTATTAATTCCGGTTACTTCACAAAACTTCTCATAAAATGGGACTAATGCATAACCAAATACGAACATCACTAATGAGAAAATCATTAGCTTCTTAAACATCAGCACGTTCGCTCTAGAATTGCTATTTATCAATCCCATTGTTTTATGATTACCGTTATATAAAGCGCTAATACAGTCATTAATAGAAACATTGCTGTTCTAATTTTTTTGCGCTTCAGATCCGTTTCCTGTGACATAAGATTTCCTAACTACTCCATTTACTTAACGATAGGTGGTGTTTCAAAACTATGGTATGGAGCCGGTGAAGGCAAGTGTGTCCATTCCAAAGTCGTTGCACCATCCCACGGCATTTGTGGCGCTTTTTCTCCACTACGAATGCAATTAATCACAATGTACAAGAAAAGCAATTGTGTCAATCCAAATCCAAACGCACCGATACTTGAAATCATATTGAAATCGGCAAATTGGATATTGTAATCCGGAATTCTACGTGGCATTCCAGCTAAACCTAAGAAATGCTGAACAAAGAATGTCAGATTGAAGAAGAACATTGACAACCAGAAATGTGCTTTACCCAATGTTTCGCTGTACATATGACCGGTCCATTTTGGCAGCCAATAATATACACCTGCGAACAATGAGAATAATGCACCTGAAACTAACACATAATGGAAATGTGCAATGACATAGTAGGTATCTTGCACTTGAATATCAATCGGTACGATTGCGCAAATAACGCCACTGAATCCACCGATTACAAACAAGAAAATAAAACCTATTGCAAATAACATTGGTGTCTCGAAAGACATTGATCCGCGCCACATTGTTGCTGTCCAGTTAAATACTTTCACCCCTGTTGGTACTGCAATCAACATCGTTGCATACATAAAGAACAACTGACCAACGGTTGGCATACCGGCTGTAAACATATGATGCGCCCAAACTACACACGACAAAATAGCGATCGACGCAGTAGCATAAACCATTGATGAATAACCAAATAACGGTTTACGTGAGAACGTTGGAATAATTTCAGAAACAATCCCGAACGCTGGCAAAATCATAATGTAAACTTCTGGATGACCAAAAAACCAGAAAATATGCTGGAACATTACTGGGTCACCACCGCCAGCTGCATTGAAGAAGCTTGTGCCGAAATGACGATCGGTCAACAACATGGTTACCACACCTGCTAACACTGGCATTACCAATACCAGCAAATAAGCGGTAATTAACCATGTCCACACAAACATCGGCATCTTCATCAGCGTCATACCAGGCGCGCGCATATTCAAAATGGTCGTTATGATATTGATCGAACCCATGATTGAGGATGCTCCCAAGATATGCACTGAGAAAATCATCAGATCAACACCCAAACCACCTTGTACTGATAGTGGCGGATAAAAAGTCCAACCGCCCGCTGCTGCGCCACCTGGCACAAAGAACGAACTAACAAGCAAAGTTCCCGCTACAGGCAATAACCAAAAACTCCAGTTATTCATGCGCGCAAATGCCATATCTGGCGCGCCGATCATTAACGGCACTTGCCAGTTCGCAAAGCCCACGAAAGCCGGCATAATGGCGCCAAACACCATAATTAAGCCATGAAGAGTCGTAAATTGATTAAATAATTCAGGTTCTAAGATTTGAATCCCTGGCTGGTATAGCTCTGCTCGAATACCCATAGCCAAAAAACCGCCCACAAGAAACATGGTAAAACTGAACCATAGGTACATCGTACCAATATCTTTATGATTGGTCGTTCTAACCCAACGCATTATCCCACTGGGATGATGATCATCATGTCCGTGACCGTGTGCGTCACCATGTACTGCTGCCATAATTATCTCCTTTTACTTATTTTCTACATGCATTGATGTTTTAACTGCAGATGCATTCAACTGAGCGGCCGCCCATTTCGAATATTCACCTGCTTCCATGACTTCTACCACAATCGGCATAAATCCATGATCTTTACCACACAATTCGGCACACTGACCACGATAAATCCCTGGTTTATCCGCCGTGAACCATGTATCACGAATAAAACCCGGCACAGCATCCTGCTTGATACCCAATGCTGGTACCCACCATGCATGAATCACATCGTTTGCTGTCAGTATAACGCGCACTTTTTTTCCAACTGGCACCACTACACGATTATCCACTTCCAGCAGATAGTTCTCGCCTTTAGGCGCTTTATTCTCAACTTGAGCGGGCGGTGTCGAAAGCTTGCTATAGAAACTAATACCCTCGCCCTCACCTTGGAGATAATCATAACCCCACATCCATTGATAGCCAGTTGCTTTAATGGTCATATCAGGACTTGATGTATCTTTCATTGCAATCACTGTTTTTGTTGCAGGATAAGCCATCGCAATCAAAATGATACAAGGTATGATGGTCCAAATAAACTCAACGGCTGTACTGTGATGAAAATTCGCCGCTTTATAACCCAAAGACTTTCTATGTTTGAGTATCGAATAAAACATAACCCCAAAAACGGCTATGAATATAGCCAAACAAATCCACATAAGCAAAATGTGCTGATCGTAGATATCTCTTGCTATGACACTCTGCGGTTCTGGAAAATTATATTTAGATCCCACCGCCATGCTTGAGTACAAAGCAAGAGCGGATATTCCAGACAGCGTTACTACTGATTTACTTCTCATATTTCCCCCCCACATGATTACTAATTTTACAGATCTAGGTACAACCAAGAACGCCACCTACCTGCACGCTTTTTTGTTCAGCCAGCTAACGGAAGTCATACGCCAGAATCTTACTTTGTTAAAACCACACCATGATTGACGCTAATTAAATTTCCTTGGCCGAATTTCCTAATTATCCGCAACTTAGATTTTCTTAGTTATAGATATCTTCTACATGCTAATTAATCGAATGGAAATTCTAGCATGCCACCGCTGCTCAAACAAGGAAAAATCATGATTTTTATAGCAATATTCCCATGCTTATAAAATGGTATTGCCCTAAGAACACTACTAAGAAACACCGCATAAAGCAGAAAATTTCATCTTAATTATTGATACAAGTGCTACGTTAAAATACATCATCACCACATTCCAATCTGAAATTTTCTTTGACTGAAATTCTACCTACCCACGACAAAATTAGAGTTACACCAACATTACCAAAAATGTGACAAATAAGGCTATAGCTATTATAGGAATGACAAAACTCATCCAATCGGACGATGTTCCCTGCGGGTTGTTTTTTATCATTTCCCGGGCTGCCGGAAATAAAAAGATAATGAACGCGATTAATGCCAAAGCAGAAATAATTTCCATCCAATCCATAATTGATCCCGAATTAACCTGGACACTCGTTCCAAAACAAAGCCCCGGCTAAACCGGGGCTTCAAATGCCTAAAACAAACGAACTTAGGAATTAATCATCGTTGCTCATAATTCCCAATATTTGCAGCAAACTGATAAAAATATTAAAAATTGTCATGTACAGTCCAATCGTAGCCAATACATAATTGGTTTCTCCACCATGAATAATGCGGCTGGTGTCGTACAGAATAAAACCGCTCATTATCATGATGACAACTGCGGAAATCATTAATGACATGGCCGGTATCTGCAGAAAAATATTAGCCAGCGCTGCCAACAATACCAGCAGGAAACCCACCATCAAAAATCCGCCTAAAAAGCTGAAGTCTTTTTTTGTAGCCAATGCGTACGCGGACAAGCCTATAAATATAACACCCGTGCCAACTAACGACAACGTAATGATATTCCCGCCATTAGGCAGAGATGCATACATGCTCAGCACTGGTCCCAACCCAAATCCCAGCATACCGGTAATCAAAAAAACGATTCCAATGCCCGCCGGTGAATTGGCAAAACGCGGTAACACAAACATGGCGATTACCATACCGCCGATAACAGATATTAAATAGGTCATCGGTGGCGTATTCATCATCATTGAAAGCGCAGCAGTAAATCCGCTGAACAACAATGTCATGGATAAAAGCAAATAGGTATTACGCAGCACCTTATTTGTTGCAATTGCAGACGTAGATCTTTGCGCAACTGTCGAGTAATTTTGATTCATTTAAATAGCCTCCCTTGTGAAATTCATACAAAACTATCCTCTAACGACCGCTATGACTACTATATCCAAAATATAGTTCAAACTATCATAGCATGGATTATGTCAATCTTTTAATTACATTATTCTTACTTGGCTTTTGCCAAAGTAAAGTTATAAACAAGAAAAAATCCGCCACGTTCAATCAGAGTAATATTCAAATTGACAAGGCTTACATCAAATTTAGCTATGCCGGAGTAATTGATTCGCTTTTCACCCATCAGCGAGAATGCGCTCACCGTGCGCGAAAAATTAAGTTCCTGAATGGATTGAAATCGGCCAAAACCGCGATAAAGTTTTAACAATTCATCCAGTTGCTCATCATTGATTGTTTGCTTGGCTTCCGGCGCCAAGTGAAGCAGCAATTTTTGTTTTTCCCAACTGGAAATTTCAGTGAGAATCTGAGCAACAGCCGGTTCCGCAGCCTTAGTGTAGTAGCTCTTTTCACGATCCGTATAAAAATACAACATGACAACCGATGTCAGCAAAATAGCGACGATGATGCGTAATGTATGGATTTGCATAAATTTTGAGATACCAAAACAAATAACTATGAATTATTTTCTTCCCGCAAACCATTACTGAGCTCGTCTCTGGGCAAGGTAATACCAAAATGCTGATACGTAGCCGCTGTTGCCATCCGGCCTCTCGGTGTCCGTTTCAGGAACCCCTGCTGGATTAAATAGGGCTCCAATACATCTTCGATCGTATCCCTTTCTTCACTGATCGCTGCAGCGAGATTATCGACACCAACTGGCCCGCCGCCAAATTTCTCCAGCACCGCCAACAATAATTTTCGATCCATGATATCCAGACCTATGGCGTCTACATCCAACATGCTTAAGGCCGCATCCGCCACTACACGTGTTACATGTCCATCGGCTTTGACTTCAGCGTAATCACGCACCCGGCGTAACAATCGATTCACTATCCGTGGCGTGCCACGCGCGCGGCGTGCAATTTCAAACGCACCATCCGGGGATATCTTCACATTCAGCAATCCTGCGGAACGGCTCACTATTTTGCTCAGCTCTTCCGGTGTATAAAACTCCAGCCGGGAAACGATGCCAAAGCGATCGCGTAACGGATTAGTTAGCATACCGGCGCGTGTCGTTGCGCCTACCAAAGTGAATGGTGGCAAATCCAACTTAACCGATCGTGCCGCCGGTCCCTCACCAATCATGATATCCAACTGATAATCTTCCAGCGCTGGATACAAAATTTCTTCAACCATCGGCGATAAGCGGTGAATCTCGTCGATAAACAATACATCATTGGGTTCCAGGTTGGTCAGCAAAGCGGCCAAATCACCTGGCCGTTCCAGAACCGGGCCGGAAGTTTGCCGCAGATTCACACCCATTTCCCTGGCGATAATATGCGCGAGGGTAGTTTTACCTAAACCCGGAGGACCGAACAACAGCACATGATCGAGCGCCTCGCGCCGCTTCCTTGCGGCTTCAATGAAAATCTGCAACTGCCCGCGTATTTTTTCCTGGCCGACATATTCCTCCAGTTGTTTCGGGCGTAACGCGCGCTCCAGAATTTCTTCCTGCGATGATGAAGTGATTGCGGTAACCAGTCGATCCGTTTCGATCATTCACTACTCCTCATTCAGTCGGCTACCTTTCCTTCGATAATAACTGCAATGCTTGGCGTATGCCTTCCGATACCGTTGCGGTTGAAGAGATCTGTTTAATCGCCCAACCTGCCTCGCGATCATTATAACCCAGCGATAACAGTGCATTGAGTATGTCACTATCATGCATAGGTACAGAATGGGTTTGGTCCAGACTGATCGCGGCGGAGTCGAGTTTATCGCGCAACTCCAGCAACAAACGTTCAGCCGTTTTTTTGCCGATACCGGGTACTTTGATTAGCCGTGCACTATCCTGAGCCACGACCGCACGGTGCAAATCCGGCACACTTAGCCCCGATAAAATTGCTAATGCGGTTCTTGCGCCTACACCTGAAATTTTTATCAGCTGACGGAAAGTTTGCCGCTCCGGCTCTGTTGCAAAGCCGAATAACAGATGTAAATCTTCCCGTATCACCAAATGTATATGCAAGGTTATTTGCGCGCCAAGCGCCGGAAGCTCATAAAAAGTGCTCATCGGTACGTCGATCTCGTACCCGACCCCTTGCACATCCAGTAAAACCTGCGGCGGATGTTTTTCCAGCAATACACCAGTTAATCGTCCGATCACACCAAACGCCCCCGTTTCATGCGGTAACCCGTGGTTGCAATTTTCCCAAAACCGAGCCCGCCATGCGCATGACAGATCGCGCAAGCCAAGGCGTCCGCGGCATCGGCACTGGGATTACCGGTCAATCTGAGCAAACGCACCACCATCTCCTGCACCTGGTTTTTTTTTGCATGCCCATTCCCGACCACGGCTTGTTTTATTTGCAACGCGGTATACTCTGACACCGTTAAATTATTCATGACTGCGGCACAAATAGCTGCACCACGTGCCTGACCAAGCAATAAGGTAGTTTTAGGATTGATATTGACGAAAACTTGTTCGATGGCGACATGCTCAGGTTGATACTGCGCAATGACTTCACTCAAGTTATTCAGAATTAACTTCAAACGGGAAGGCAATTCGCCCGCCAAGGTCTTGACGCTGCCGCTACTGACGTAGGTTAGATTACTCCCGCTTTTATCAATCACGCCAAAACCAGTAATACGTAAACCCGGATCTATGCCAAGAATGCGGATTTTATCACCTGCTGATCGGCGGAATTTCTATTCATCAAGTACGGCCGTAGTGTAAACATTTTGCACATCATCAAGATTTTCCAAGGCGTCCAGTAGTTTCTGCATTTTTACTGCATCATCGCCCGTTAAAACAGCTTCATTACCGGGTTTCATCGTGACCTCTGCCAGTTCAGCTTTAAATCCGGCTTTTTCCAGTGCTACCTTCACATTGATAAATTCGTAAGGCGCTGTGATCACTTCGATACTGCCATCGTCATTGCTGATCACATCTTCTGCACCGGCTTCCACTGCGGCTTCAATCAGTTTATCTTCATCGGTTTCCGGAGCGAAAATCAACTGCCCGCAATGTTTGAATAAGAAACTGACGGATCCATCCGTGCCTAAATTTCCGCCATATTTGGTAAATGCATGCCGCACATCGGCTACCGTGCGGACACGGTTATCGGTCATACAATCCACCATGACGGCGGCACCCGCGATCCCATAGCCCTCGTAACGGATTTCTTCATAATCGACACCATCCAGCGCGCCGCTGCCACGCTTAATTGCACGTTCGACATTATCCTTAGGCATATTCTGATCGTATGCCTTGTCCACAGCCAAACGTAAGCGCGGATTGCTGTCCGGATCGCCGCCCCCCATGCGCGCAGCCACGGTTATCTCCTTGATAAGCCGCGTAAACACTTTACCACGCTTAGCATCCTGCGCAGCTTTTTTATGCTTGATATTAGCCCACTTACTATGACCCGCCATTTATCTATACCTTTTGTTTAAGTATTTTTATATTACCACCCTGCATCTCATGGATAAAGTATCAAACTTTATAAACAATGACAGAAGAAAGAGCAGTTCAGTGGTGTGTATACAGTTTTATTGAATCCGATCCGGTGCACGCAAGAACAATTTTTATTCAACCGTCACTGCTTTTGCCAGATTTCGCGGCTTATCGACATCCGTGCCTTTCACCAAAGCTACATGATACGCCAGCAACTGTAGCGGTATGGTATGCAGAATAGGACTCAGCAAACCGGCATGTTCCGATAAACGAATGACATGTTCATTTTCACTCTGGGCGATCTGTGAATCGGCATCTGCGAATACATACAATTCACCACCTCTGGCATGCACTTCCTGCAAATTCGATTTGAGTTTTCCTAACAGTTGATCGTTGGGCGCTATCGCAATTACAGGCATTTCATCATCCACCAATGCCAACGGCCCATGTTTAAGCTCTCCAGCCGCATAGGCTTCGGCATGAATATACGAAATTTCCTTTAGTTTAAGCGCGCCTTCCATCGCGATAGGGTAATGAACGCCGCGCCCAAGAAATAATGCATGGCGTTTTTGCGCAAATCTTTCCGCCCAAATACGCACTTGCGGTTCGACTTGCAGCGCATGTTGCAAAGCCATCGGTAAATGACGCAGCGTCATGATCATCTCTTGTTCGTCTTGCGCGGATAATTTATGACGCATTTTTGCCAGCGTTACAGTCAGCAGCAGCAGTGAAGCTAGTTGTGTAGTAAATGCTTTGGTTGAGGCGACACCGATCTCGGGCCCGGCACGTGTGAGAAAGCGCAAGTCGGTTTGGCGTATCAATGCGCTTTCCGGCACATTGCAAATCGCCAGACTATACCGATGACCCAGTTTCTTTGCGTAGTTGAGCGCTGCCAACGTGTCTGCGGTCTCACCCGATTGTGAAATACCAACCACCAACGTATGAGGATCCGCAATCGGATCGCGATAGCGGTATTCGCTGGCGATCTCAACGTTGCACGGCAGGCCGGCAACGGTTTCCAGCCAATAGCGCGCAACCAGTCCGGCATGATAGCTGGTCCCGCAAGCCAGAATGAGAATACTTCTGGTTTGAGAGAATACTTTCTCGGCCTCGCTGCCAAACAAATTGGGCGAGATGGATTGCGCATTGAAGACCATTTCCAAGGTATTCGCCACCGCACTCGGTTGCTCGAAAATTTCTTTCTGCATGTAATGGGTATATGGTCCGAGCTCAATCGCTTCGCTGGAAAGATTGCTCTCGTGTACTGTCCGCTTGACTTCCCTGACCGAGTTACCATGCAGACAATTCACAATTCGATATCCATCGCGAGTCAGCTCGGCTACATCGCCCTCTTCCAGATAAATCATATTCCGAGTCGCTTTTAACAACGCGGAAGCATCGGAAGCAGCATAATTACCGCTTTCACCCAATCCCAGCAGTAATGGAGCGCCATTACGTGCTACCACAATTCTTTCCGGCCGGGCTTCTTCCATCACAGCGATCGCGTATGCGCCTTGCAGTTCGTCAATAGAAGTGCAGACTGCTGTTAACAAATCGTCGGTATGCTTGAGATTGAACGCGATGAGATGCGCAATGACTTCGGTATCAGTGTCGGAAACAAATTCATATCCTTCCGCCTGCAAACGCTTTCGCATGACTTCATGATTCTCAATGATGCCGTTATGCACAACGGCTATCCGCACCGATGAATCCGGCATTCCGGAAAAATGCGGGTGTGCATTGCGCTCGGAAGGTGCGCCATGGGTTGCCCAGCGGGTATGCGCAATGCCAGCAAAGCCATGGGTATTTTTTTCGTGTGCGAGTTTTTGCAACTCGGTTACACGGCCTGTAGTTCGCAGTCTTTGCAGACCGTTGCAGGTAACGACGAGTCCGGCTGAATCATATCCGCGGTACTCCAGATGTAATAATCCATCCAGCAATACCGGAACAACATTGTTATTAGCCACTGCACCAACTATTCCACACATAGCGCATTCTCCTCACAACTCAAGCTAAAAGAACGATACTGCATAGACTTACTATGCTTTTGATTTTTGCGGGCGCTTCCATCCAGTAATGCTGACTTGCTTCGATCTGGACAAGGTAAGCTGATTCTCTGGAGTTTCTTTAGTGATAGTAGATCCAGCACCGATAGTCGACCCTTTTGAAATCTTAACGGGCGCAATCAACTGTGTATCGGATCCGATGAACACATCATCTTCAATGACTGTTCGATATTTGTTTGCGCCATCATAATTACAAGTAATTGTTCCAGCGCCAATATTGACATTTTCCCCTACGGTGGAATCACCAATATAACTTAAGTGATTCGCTTTACTTCCTGCTGCAATCTGACTATTTTTGACTTCGACAAAATTTCCGATATGCACTTTCTGTGCTAGCCGTGTTCCTGGCCGGATGCGCGCATATGGACCGATCTTACCATCTTCTCCAATTTCGGCTTCTTCAATCAGGCAGAAGGGATGAATAATACTCCCTGACGCAACTGTTACATTTCTTAATATGCAATGCGCGCCTATACGGACGGAATCGCCCAGCGTCACAGTTCCTTCAAAAATACAATTAACATCGATTTCAACATCAGTACCGCAGCTCAGTTCACCCCGTATGTCTATGCGATTGGGATCGAGTAAGCTGACCCCTTCTTCCAATAGCTTCTCAGCGCGGTTTTTTTGGTGAACACGCTCAAGCTCGGCCAGCTGATGCTTGTTATTAACACCCATGACTTCCCAGAAATTGTCCGCTTGTGACGATGCGACATATATACCATCTTTTACCGCCATTGCTATGATGTCGGTCAAGTAATATTCGCGCTGTGTATTTTTGTTTTCAAGCTTTGGCAGCCATTGATGCAAATGCTGATTAGGTATAAGCATTATTCCGGTATTAACCTCACGGATACTCTGCTGTTCTGCAGTGGCATCCTTTTGCTCAACGATTGCAACAACTTCGCCGGTTTCCCGATTACGCAAAATCCTGCCGTAGCCAAAAGGATCATCGATTATTGCAGTTAATAGCGCACAGTTTTTTTCTCCTGCCGCTGCGATTAACTGTTGCAAAGTTTGAATCTGAACCAATGGCACATCACCATACAAAACCAGCGTGAATCCATTGGTATTCAATTGCGGCAAGACTTGCATGAGCGCATGTCCGGTGCCTAATTGTTGCGCCTGCAACACCCATGTCAAATCATCGTCGGTGATCGACTGTTTTACTTGGTCGCTGCCATGACCTATAACAACACAGATTTTGTCAGGCGAGAGCATGCGTGCTGTGTTAATGACATGCATTAGCAGTGGACGCCCCGCCAAAGTATGTAACACCTTAGGAAGTGTTGATTGCATACGCTTTCCAGCACCGGCTGCCAGTATCACTACATTAAGCTTGGACACGATAATCTACTTATGAAATGAAGTTTTCAATGGATTCTAACTAAATGCGCCATAAATGAACAACAAATGCAGTCAAATCTCCTCGTCGATTTGATGTAATCCAGCGCATTATCTTTTACTGCTTACAATCTAGTTATTGTAACCAGATCAATGTTTGATAAATAGATACAAAAAAGGCGACTTATGTCGCCTTTTTCATCATTAGAACTTATGACTTACAATCAATGACCGCGTTTTCTTAGTTTATCAATTGCCGCTAATTGTGCCATCGCTTCTATCAGCTCGGCCTGCGCTTTAGCGTAATCCAGTTCGGATTCTCGATTTTTCATTGCTTCTTCAGCAGCCCGCTTCGCTTCGAGCGCTTTAGCTTCGTCAAGATCGTGACTACGTACTGCAGTATCCGCCAATATCGTCACCACATCAGGTTGGACTTCCAGCATTCCACCCGATACATAGATTAATTCTTCTTCTTTAAGTTGCGCTTTGATCCGCACCATCCCAGATTTTATTCTTGTCAGCATCGGTGTATGGCGCGGATAAATACCTACTTCACCCATTTGCGCCGGCGCCACCAAGAATTCAACGGGACCGGAATAAATAGATTCTTCAGCACTAACGATATCAAGATGAAATATGGTACCCATCACTATTTCCTCTTGGTTTATTGAAGTGTTTTCGCTTTCTCAACAGCTTCTTCGATACTACCGACCATATAGAATGCTTGTTCAGGTAAATCATCATATTCACCTTCGACAATTCCCTTAAAGCCTTTAATCGTATCTTTAAGAGAAACATATTTTCCTGGTGAACCGGTAAATACCTCAGCTACGTTAAACGGTTGAGATAAGAACCGCTGAATCTTACGCGCGCGGCTAACTGCCAGCTTATCTTCCGGTGATAACTCGTCCATTCCCAGAATCGCGATAATGTCTCGCAATTCTTTATAACGTTGCAATGTCTGCTGCACAGCACGAGCAGTATTGTAGTGGTCCTCACCAACAACTTGCGGATCTAACTGACGAGATGTGGAGTCAAGAGGATCGACAGCCGGATAAATTCCCAACGATGCGATATCACGCGACAACACAACGGTCGCATCCAAGTGTCCAAATGTTGTTGCTGGAGATGGATCGGTCAAATCATCCGCTGGTACATAAACAGCTTGAATAGATGTAATTGAACCTGTTTTAGTCGATGTGATACGTTCTTGCAATCGCCCCATTTCCTCTGCTAGTGTCGGTTGATACCCCACTGCAGATGGCATACGTCCTAGCAAAGCTGAAACCTCTGTTCCAGCCAGTGTATAGCGGTAGATATTATCAACGAAGAACAACACATCTTTGCCTTCGTCACGAAATGATTCTGCCATTGTCAGTCCGGTTAGCGCAACGCGGAGACGGTTTCCAGGTGGCTCATTCATTTGCCCATAAACCAATGCCACTTTATCCAGAACCTTCGATTCTTTCATCTCATGATAAAAGTCGTTTCCTTCACGCGTGCGTTCCCCAACGCCTGCAAATACTGAATATCCGCTGTGCTCAATCGCAATATTGCGAATCAATTCCATCATGTTGACGGTTTTACCAACACCTGCACCGCCAAACAATCCTACTTTCCCGCCCTTAGCGAATGGACAGATTAAATCAATCACTTTAATGCCGGTTTCCAGCAATTCGGTTGATGCCGATAATTCATCAAACGCAGGTGCTTCACGATGGATTGACATTTGTTGATCAGCACCGATATCACCCATTTCATCAATGGGGCGGCCCAAAACATCCATAATTCTTCCCAGCGTTTTGGTTCCAACAGGCACGGTAATCTGCTTACCGGTATTTTGCACTACCATTCCACGGCGTAATCCGTCAGAAGATCCCAATGCAATGGTACGCACCACGCCATCACCAAGCTGCTGTTGCACTTCTAGCGTAAGCTCGGAGCCTTCCATAATTAATGCATCATATACCTTTGGCAGAGATTCGCGCGAAAACTCCACATCAATCACCGCACCAATACACTGAACAATTTTTCCTTGACTCATCGTTGTTCCCTAGACTCTATATTCAAAAATGTTTTAAACAGCTGCAGCGCCACCGACGATCTCGGATAGCTCTTTCGTAATTGCTGCTTGTCGAGACTTGTTATAAATTAATGTCAGTTCATCAATAACATTGCCCGCATTGTCCGATGCAGCTTTCATCGCCACCATCCTGGCAGATTGCTCCGAAGCCATATTTTCTGCTACTGCTTGATATATCAATGCTTCTACATAGCGCACCATGATATCATCAATGACAGGCTTTGCTTCTGGCTCGTAAATATAATCCCATGCCGCTTTAGATTTATCGCCATCTTGTTCGCTACTTTGCATACGATCATCAGTCAGCGGAAGCAATTGTTCCATCACAGGCTCTTGCTTCATGGTATTAATAAAACGATTATAAAAAATGTACACTCGATCAAACTGATCTTGAGTATAACCATCAAGTACCACTTTTACGGCGCCGATGAGCCTTGATATATCTGGAGTATCACCTAGATTTACTACTTGCGAAGTGATACTTGCACCAACTCTGCTCATAAAACCTAAGCCTTTGTTGCCGATACAGCAGACTTCGATTTGCTCTCCTTCTGCTTTCCAGGTCTTCATCTGATTCAGAGCTTTGCGTAAGACGTTGGTATTTAACCCGCCGCACAGGCCTTTATCCGAAGTCACGACGATGACGCCAATTCGTTTAACGGTATCACGCGCAATCAAAAAAGGATGCCGATATTCGGTATTTGCCCGGCTCATATGAGCAGCCACATTCCGTATCTTCTCACCATAGGGACGGGCTTTTTTCATACGATCTTGAGCTTTACGCATTTTCGACGCTGCGACCATTTCCATGGCCCGCGTAATCTTCTGTGTATTTTTTACACTCTTTATCTTATTGCGGATTTCTCTGCTGCCGGCCATTTGCTTAATAGGTTCCGTTTTGCTTGAATTCTTGAATCGCAGCGGTCAATTCTTTTTCTGTTTCCGCATTGAGCTCTTTACTTTTCTCAATTTTGTCAAGAATTGCAGCATGTTGACCGCGTATATAGTTTTTTAACGCAGATTCAAACGCAAGTGCTCTATTCACTTCAACATCGTCAAAGTAGCCATTGTTGATTGCGAATAGTGTAAGCGCCATCTCTGATACGCTGAGCGTCGCATACTGAGGCTGCTTCATCAACTCTGTTGCCATCTTTCCACGTTCAAGCTGTTTGCGAGTCGCTTCATCTAAGTCCGATGCAAATTGTGCGAAAGCTGCCAATTCACGATATTGCGCCAATGCCAGCCGTATACCGCCCCCCAATTTCTTAATGACCTTCGTTTGAGCTGCACCGCCCACACGAGAAACCGATACCCCTGCATTAATTGCAGGACGTATACCAGCGTTGAACAAGTCTGTTTCAAGAAATATCTGCCCGTCAGTAATTGAAATTACGTTCGTTGGCACAAATGCTGTCACGTCACCAGCTTGTGTTTCAATAATCGGTAGCGCTGTCAAAGAACCTGTTTTACCTTTTACCGCACCATTTGTTGCTTTCTCGACATAGGCAGCACTTACTCTCGCCGCTCTTTCCAGCAAACGCGAATGGAGATAAAACACATCACCCGGATAGGCTTCGCGGCCTGGTGGCCGACGCAGCAGCAAGGATATTTGACGATAAGCCCAAGCTTGTTTAGTTAAATCATCGTATACAATCAGTGCATCCTGGCCTTTATCACGGAAATATTCACCCATGGTACACCCAGAATAAGGTGCGATAAATTGCATTGCCGCTGACTCTGATGCTGTTGCAGCCACAACAATGGTATATTCCATGGCGCCATGTTCTTCCAGTTTGCGCACCACGTTGGCAATCGAAGAGGCTTTCTGCCCGATTGCCACGTAAATACACAGCATGTTCTGGCCTTTTTGATTGAGAATCGCATCTATCGCTACAGCAGTCTTACCTGTTTGGCGATCACCGATAATTAACTCACGCTGTCCACGCCCAACCGGAACCATCGAATCGACAGACTTCAGTCCGGTTTGTACGGGTTGATCTACGGATTGCCGCCAGATTACACCCGGTGCAATTTTTTCGATCGGCTCAGATTTCGCCGCTGTAATTGGACCCTTACCATCAATCGGTTGCCCCAGCGCATTCACTACACGGCCCAGCAAGCCTTCACCTACGGGTACCTCTAAAATACGCCCAGTACACTTGACTGTATCGCCTTCGCATATGTGTTCATACGAACCCATAATAACGGCGCCCACGGAATCACGCTCCAGATTCAGCGCCAAACCGAAAGTATTGCCAGGAAATTCCAACATCTCACCCTGCATCACGTCGGATAAGCCGTGTATACGAACAATACCGTCTGTTACAGAAACAATCGTTCCTTGTGTACGAACCTCTGCCGTATCAACAAGTCCTTCTATCCTTTTTTTAATCAGCTCACTGATTTCGGATGGGTTTAACTGCATTTCATTTAACTCCTAGCTTTTAAGGGCAATGGCCATAGCTTCAAGCTTACCGCGTACCGAGGCATCTAGAATCTCATCACCAATCTCAACTTTTATACCACCAATTAACTCTGGATCAACACTTACCTGAGCCTCTATTTTGCGCTTAAATTTTTGTTCCAGATCATCAACTAATTTTTTTAATTGCTTACCTTCCAATGCGAAAGCACTGGCTATTTTTGCCTCAAGAACACCCTCATGCTGCGCTTTCAACTGCTCAAATAACTGACTAATCTGCGGCAATATTGATATCCGTTTATTCTCTGCCAGCAACATCACTAGATTACGAGCTTCGGAATTAAATTTACTCTTTCCGATCTCTAGAAATATTTCGCCAAGTTGTTTTGCTGAAATTATTGGATTACCGATCAGTGATCTCATATCATTATCTTCAGCAATCATTCCAGCTAGCTGCAATATTTTTGACCACTGCGACAAACTATCGTTAGCAACAGCATGCTTATACACTGCTTCCGCATAGGGTCGCGCAACTGTAATCGCTTCAGCCATTATTTCAAATCTTCCTCAATTGCAATCAGTATATCCGCATGTGCTTTAGCATCAACTTCCCGGCGTAATATTTTCTCTGCACCAGCAATTGCTAACTGAGCAGCATGCTGACGCAAAGCTTCTTTTGCGCTGAATACCTCATGCGAAATATCTGCTTTAGCACCCGTTATAATACGATCGCCTTCTTCTTTTGCGGTTCGCTTAGCTTCCTCGACGATTTCGGTAGCTCGTTTTTCAGCCTGCAGAATGATTTCCGAAGCACGTTGTTTCGCTTCTTTCAACACATCAGATGAGCGCTGACTGGCTAACTCCAATTCATGACGGCCACGCTCTCCGGCAGCCAAACCATCGGCTATCGTTTTCTGACGTTCTTCTATCGCGCGCAGCAGTGGTGGCCACACAAACTTGACCGTGAACCAAATAAATACCGAGAAGGCTATCGCCTGAGAAATTAAAGTAAAGTTAATATTCATGACAAGCCTGTAATTTCCGATCTAAACAACAACAGCATTGTTATTGAATCACTGCCAACAATGGGTTTCCAAATGCAAACAGCATAGCCAGACCAACAGCAATAATAAAAGACGCGTCAGTTAAACCCAGCAGAAGAAACACTTTACCTTGCAGAGTCGGTATCATTTCCGGTTGACGTGCTGCACCTTCAAGAAAACGGCTACACATCACACCCACACCAATACACGCGCCTGCCGCACCAAGTCCGATCATCAAACCAATACCTATTCCGGTGTACGCCTGAATCATTGCCAAAAACTGCAAATTCTCCATTTTAATTTCCTTTTGTTAAGATTAATAATATGTTACTAGATGAGCTCTATAAAATTTAATTTAGTGAGATTCGTGCGCCATTGATATATAAACCACTGTCAGCATCATAAAAATAAATGCCTGCAAGGTTACGATCAATATATGAAATATCGCCCAACCAGCGCCTAAAATCGAACCAAAAATTGTGCCCGATACTCCTGTAGCTGCCCACATGCCGAGCAACAGAAAAATTATCTCGCCCGCATAAATATTTCCAAAAAGCCGCAGCGAATGAGACAAAGGCTTGGACACATACTCGATAAAATTAAATAATAAATTCAGTATCCAAAGCAGGGGATTTTTCCCAAATGGCGTACAGAACAACTCATGCATCCACCCGCCGAATCCCTTAACCTTGAGATTAAAGAAAATCATCAAAAACCATATTGAAAGCGCCAGCGCAAAAGTTGTATTGACATCCGTTGTAGGCACAATCTTCCAATTATGCAATCCAAATACATTTTCCGTGATCCAAGCCATGATATCGATTGGCAGTATATCCATGGCATTCATCATCAAAACCCATATGAAAATGGTCAATGCCAAAGGCGCAACCAGCACATGCCGGTTACCATGAAATGTATTTTTTACTTCGTTATCAATAAACTCGACCGCAAGCTCAACAAATGCCTGGCTTTTAGAAGGCACACCTGGCGTAGCTTTACGCACAATCAACCAGATAAAACCAAAACTGATAACACCGAGGATTACGGATGTGATCAAGGTATCAATGTGCAATACCCAAAAAGAACCTTCACTGACTTGTGTTGTTAAATAGGTTAAATGATGATCAATATATGATGTTGGAGTAAGTTCTGTTCCCGATGCCATGCGTGCCTACTTTACTTTTATAAATTTATCTTACTTCGTATCGTCCGATACCAACAATGCCATGCTATAAGCCAAAACTGTCAGGATAAATGTTCCGATAAACGCGAAAGCGTTTACATCTTCATAAAATTTAAACACTACCCATAACAAAATGACGGTTAATATTATTTTTACCGATTCTGCTCTTAGTGCGGTTCTGACCGTTTCTCCTGCGGTATAACCTTTATGATGAGAAACGATGATTGCATACGCTGCCGAGGAAATCACACTTATGCTTCCTCCCAATGCTGCTGAAATCGCACTTTGCACGCCAAGAAAAATCCCTATAGCAACTGCCACCACCAGCGTTATCAGCAACTGCACGCGCAAAACAATCTTGAGCGGCCTATTCTTAATCCAAGACATGTTCACCACCTGCCCTTGGAAAGACAGCTTTACCCGTACTTAAAAAAGCCGTGACTATAGCTTAATTACCCAGCCCAGTCAATGCGAAATTCCGGTTAACCAACATTCGGGAATCTTTCAAAGTCTTTCAAAAATAGCAGCAATCCCTTGCCCGCCACCGATGCACATTGTAACCAGCGCATATCGCCCGCCGCTACGTTGCAGCTCGTAAATCGCCTTGATTGCCAAAACACTTCCCGTCGCTCCGATGGGATGACCTAACGCCACGGCACCACCATTCGGATTGGTTTTCTCCGGATCAAACTGCAATTCCTTTGCCACTGCGCAAGCCTGCACAGCAAACGCTTCATTGGATTCAATGACATCCATATCTGATATTTTAAGACCGGCGCGCCGCAACGCATTCTGAACTGCTGGAACCGGGCCAATGCCCATAAATTTAGGATCAACGCCGGCATGACCGTACGAAACCAGCCGCGCCATCGGATGAAGGTTACGCTTTTGCGCCACTTCCCCCTCCATCAACACCAATGCCGCTGCACAATCGTTAATGCCGGAAGCGTTACCCGCTGTCACTGTGCCATCTTTCTGAAAAACCGGACGTAATTTAGCCAAGCTTTCGATACTCACATTTTCACGCGGATGCTCATCGGTATCGAAAATAACGGTTTTTTTATGCTCAATCACTTCCACAGGCACTATCTGCTCTTTGAAATGACCATTCTTAATCGCCCGTAGCGCACGCCGATGACTTTCCACGGCAAATGCATCCTGCTCTTCCCGGCTAATCTGCCACTGCGCAGCGATATTTTCCGCGGTAACTCCCATATGCACAGTATCAAAGGGATCGGTTAACGCGCCCACCATCATATCCACAGTGCCGCCGTCGTTCATGCGCTGACCCCAGCGCAAAGCAGGCAACAAATAACCGCCACGGCTCATGGATTCGGCTCCGCCCGCAATGGCCACATCGGTATCGTTGAGTAATATATTCTGACTGGCTGAAATAATGGCTTGCAAGCCGCTTCCGCACAGCCGGTTTACCGTCAGTGCGGCAGTATGTTGCGGCAAACCGCCATTGATACCAGCCACGCGCGCAAGATACATATCACGCGCTTCACCGTGTATGACATTGCCAAAAACCAGGTGTCCGGCTTCATTAGGATCAATCCCAGCACGCAAGACTGCCTCACGAACCACTTTAGCCGCCAGATCAACGGGCGCAACTTGCTTTAACGCACCGCCGTAATCGCCTATCGCCGTGCGCACACCGCTTAGAATAACAACTTCACGCATGGATTTTCCTCTGTGGATAGTGATGGGAAACTAGCGCTCAGCAAACCCAGTCAATTGCATTGCAACTCAACATTTCCCCAATAACTCTTCTAACGCAGTTATCACCCGCCGGGATTCGTTTTGCATTTCTGCCAGCAACTCAGCAGCACTGCTGAGCTCATTTTTATCGCCATACTCTTCCAATTGCCGGCAAATATCAGCAAGCAATTCAGCACCCACATTTGACGCGCTGGACTTCAAAGTATGCGCCGCTTTGACCAATGCATCGCTATCCGCAGCTTGAATAGCATGCTCAATCCGCATCTGAAATACGGGCGCGGACGACAAATAAATGGTGATCAGTTTTTTTATAAACCCGGTTCCACCTTCGGGATCCATTTGCCGCCAGGTATTGAGTTTATCTAAATTGAGAACTGAGTCGCTCATCGATTCTTTGAATTATCTAAATGAGGATGCTTATTGAATTACGCGGCACTTCTCCGAGATGATGTACCAGCACGGCGGGCGAGAAGATTAAGCTTAATTAGCACGATCCATGATCAATTAAGCCAGAAGCCTTCATGCACAATCAGGCAATCGCTGAGCAGACTATCTGTTAAAACAGAATCGCCCGCTCAGTTAGTCCGGTTGCTTATTTCTTCACGAAATCAACCAGCTTCTGATACGTAAACATATAGTCTTGCGCTTGCAACGGTGTGTGGCATTGCACACAGTTCAAATCGTTGCTTTTGGCGGTGCCATCGGGATTGTAAACAGCAAATCCCCAATCTCCGGTGCGATTTTCCTTTGGAAAGGATGCATCCCAATTATTCCTGTTTTCCATCACCGCAACCGCAGCCAGCGAATCGATCTCAAAGAGTCCGTCGCTACCGGCTACAGGCTTACCATCCGCGCCTTTTTTAGGAGTATAGATTTCCATCACCAAAACGCCACCGGGAGCGCTTTTATTTCCTTGCTTATAGCCGGAAATCGCGGCTTCGTTGGCATACAACTTAGCTACCTGGGTTTGATTCGCACGATTCATGGTGCCGTATTGCGTGAAAGTTTTGCTATAGCCTTCAGGAAACTTAACGTGCTCAGGATCTCCGCCAGCATAGGCATACACTGAGGTTATCGCGAATACTGCGGCCATTGCTTTCAACGTATATTTCATGTTTTCTCTCCTTTTTAGAATATTCCTGGATAAAACAAGGTTTGGATCGCTATCATACCGCATTGCACGGAGAAAATTGCTGGCATGAAAAATGTCTTTTATCGCGCAAGATCCAGAACCAATTGGATAGACAAATAAATAACCAGCCACGTAACCGCCAGATGGATCGTAAAGCTGACAGGCTTTTCTTTAACTGCATCAAAGAAGGTTCTATTTCCCCCCTCCTGCTTCAGACGCGCATATTCCGCCCGCATTCTGACTGTCCGCTCGTTTTGATAAGCATCCAGCAGTGCGCGTGCCTGCTCAAACTGGCCGTCATCCTTGAGCCATATCGCCGGCATCGATACCCCCCAATTTCCCGCCGAAGTTTCATAAAAGTCAATTGCATGGCTGGCTAACAATTCGCGCACATCGCGCGCTTCATCGTCGGGAACGCCATTAAGCCTGAATATAATTTTTGCCATGAATAGCCTTCGATTATGTTATTTTCTGTTGTGAAAAGCTGATCAGCCGCAATTGATGCTATCGTTGCATTGAATTCATTGTCAAGCTTCAAGAAATAGAAATACCCATTACAAGTTGATCTGAATAAATGAAAAAAACCATATTAATCACAGGATGTTCCAGCGGAATTGGTTACTGCGTTGCCAAGGGATTGCAGGAACGCGGTTACCGCGTATTTGCCACAGCCAGAAGACACGCTAGCGTAGAAAAACTGCTGGCCGAAGGACTGGAAAGCTTCCGTCTGGATTTGAACGATTCCAATTCGATTCATTTTGCTTTTGAAGAAACCATGCGCCGCACCGGCGGGGAATTGTATGCGCTATTCAACAATGGCGCTTACGGCTTACCGGGCGCCGTCGAAGACTTGAACCGCGACGCCCTGCGCGCGCAATTTGAAACCAATGTGTTCGGCTGGCAGGAATTAACCAATCTTGCGATACCGGTGATGCGCCGCCAGGGATACGGACGGATCATCCAGAATAGTTCGGTGCTCGGCTTCGTCGCCCTGCCTTTCCGCGGTGCTTACAACGCCTCCAAATATGCCATCGAAGGCTTGAGCGATACGCTACGGCTGGAACTCAAAGGCAGCAATGTGTTCGTCAGCCTGATCGAACCGGGACCGATCGCCAGCCAGTTCCGGATGAACGCCGTCCAAGCGCTGCAAAAATACATCGACATCGAAAACAGCTTTCACCGGGAGAAGTACCAAGGCGTACTAAGCCGTCTGAACAAACCGGGACCGGCTGTTCCCTTCACACTGCCGCCGGAGGCCGTGCTCAAACGCGTGATTCACGCGCTTGAAGCCGGAAAACCGCAAGCGCGTTACTATGTGACGGTTCCAACGTATCTGTTCTGCATCCTCAAACGCATTCTCAGCACGCGCGCGCTGGATTTCTTATTGGCAAAATCCGGGAATAACAACTAACAGGCGGAATCAAGCCTGGGGAATCAAGGTTTGGCCGTGGCAGCTACGCACGACTCCATGATTTTCCAGGCAATATTGGCAAAGAAGGGATCGCCGCGCAAGGATGCGGTAACCTTTGTATCATCAGCTTGCTGCAGCAACAAAGCGAAAGCATAAACCGGCTTGTCATTGTCACTGCGCTGCGCGGTGGACTGAATTTCCAGCGCCGGATTGCCATAGATCAAAATCGCATCGGGATTTGAAGGCGCGTAAGTCGCGATGGCGTTGCGCAGATAGCGGGTATCGTAGGCATGAATCTCCGATGCATGCATATCCGGATATTGGCGGTTTTTGAATTGCAGCGGCCGCAGAAACGACCGCCCGTCGGATTGTAATTTTGCCACCACGCACGCCGCGAGCGCGGCATGCTCTCCGGCAAATTGCTCTTCGCTGCGTTGCGTCTTATCGGTCGCGCCATTTAGATTCGCGCATGCCGCCAGGATAAATACGGTTAAAACGGCAATCCATCGCTGCATGGCAATACTCCCGGGAATCAGCGCGCTATCGATTGAACGCAGCTGAAGGGTTACAAAATCTTACCCGCCAAAATAGACATACGGTTTCATCGGCTCGGCGGCTTCCTTAAAACGCTTACGCTCTTCCAAGTTCTGTTTTTTATCCCACCATACGCTCCGCGCGGCCAAACGTTTTTCTTCCACTTGCGGATTCTTTTCCAGAAATTCACGCATAAATTTGGTGTGTTCAGATTCGTAGTTATAATCCATGACTTACCTCGTGCACTAAAATTACAAAAAACGAACTTTAGCACAGACCTGATTTTCGATACAGCCCCGGCTTCTATCTTCCAGTCCGCACGCAAACAAACCGCCGCAGTGCAACGATGTTAAAATAACAGCGTTACCGCCAATCTCCCATTAAACCAACCTTCACTTTTCCTGATGCTCGTTCTCGGTATTGAAACTTCCTGCGATGAAACCGGCATCGCGCTCTACGACACCGGACGCGGTCTGCTGAGTCATACGTTGTATTCGCAAATCGCCATGCACAGCGAATATGGCGGCGTGGTGCCGGAACTGGCGTCGCGCGATCATATCCGGCGCGTGCTGCCATTGATCCAACAAGCATTGCGGGATGCCCAATGCCAGCTGCACGACATTGAAGCAATTGCCTACACGCAAGGCCCCGGCTTGGCAGGTGCATTGCTGGTCGGCGCCAGCATTGGCGCGGCGATGAGTTTTGCGCTGAATATCCCGGCGCTCGGTATCCACCATTTGGAAGGCCATTTGCTGTCGCCGTTGCTATCCACCCCGGCACCGGCCTTTCCGTTCGTCGCCCTGCTGGTATCGGGCGGACACACCCAGTTGATGCAAGTCGACGCTGTCGGTCATTACAAATTACTGGGCGAAACCGTCGACGACGCCGCCGGTGAAGCGTTCGACAAAACCGCCAAGTTATTGGGATTAGGCTATCCCGGCGGTGCGGCTTTATCGAAACTCGCCCGGCAAGGACGGCCCAGGCAATTCAAACTGCCGCGCCCCATGCTTAACAGCGGCGATCTGAATTTCAGTTTCAGCGGCCTGAAAACCGCAGTGCTGACTTTGCTCAACAAGCAGGAAATCACCGATCAAATCCGCGCCGATATCGCACTGGCGTTTCAGGAAGCCGTAGTGGATGTACTGACGGAAAAATCGCTGGCCGCATTGGCGCAAACCGGGCTGAAGCAACTGGTAGTCGCCGGAGGTGTCGGTGCGAACGAACAACTGCGCCGCAATCTCAGCGGCAAAGCCGCAGCCAGAGGCGCCACAGTGTTTTATCCGGAACTGGAATTCTGTACCGACAATGGCGCCATGATCGCGTTCGCCGGTGCCATGCGTTTACAAGCGATGCCGGAATCCGCCCGGCAACCGGCCAGCAGCTTCACCGTCAACGCGCGCTGGAATTTGGAAATGCTGGAAACGCCCGAAACGTGATGAGACTACTCAGGGGATTTTTTCTCGCCGATACGGCCTTCCTTGCCCGCCAGCAAGTTCACAATATTCGACCGGTGGCGCCAGATCAGCAGCAATGACATCGCCGAAACCGCCAGCGTCCCGGCTTCAAAGCCCAACAGAGCGACACTATACAGCGGCGCCAAAACCGCCGCGATCAAGGCCGACAACGACGAAATGCGCCAGGTGAACGCAACCGCCAGCCAGGTCGCCATTGCCAGCAATCCCAGCCACACATTCAAACCGAGCAATACGCCGACCGCAGTCGCCACGCCTTTACCACCTTGGAAACGCAAAAACACCGGGAACACATGCCCGAGAAACACCGCCAGCGCCGCCACGGCCACCGCTTCGTCACCCAATCCCCACAGCGGCGCATAGGTTTGCGCCAGAAACACCGCCAGCCAGCCTTTCCCGGCGTCGCCGAGCAAGGTCAGCACCGCCGCGGCTTTCTTGCCGCTGCGCAGCACATTGGTCGCGCCGGGATTTTTTGAACCGTAAGTGCGCGGATCGGGCAATTTAAAAATCCAACTGGAAATCAGCGCAAACGACACGGAGCCCAGCAAATAAGCCAGCACGGCAAATAACAATAACGTCATCGGATTAGCACCACCTGGAAAAAATAGACTAGAATCCGGTATCGCCCGCTTTCAAAAGCTTCCGGCCATACCCGAACAATCCGCACATTTTAGCGCTTAATCATTCATGGATATTATTTTTCTGCACGACTTCAAAGCCAAAACGCTGATCGGCGTGTACCCGTGGGAGCGCATCGTGCCGCAAACCATCCAGCTCGACCTGGAAATCGCCCTGCCCAGCAGCCGCGCGTGCCAGACGGACAACATCGAAGACGCGCTCGATTACGCGCTGATCGTCGACCGCATCAACGACATTCTCACCAACAAACACTTCTCACTGCTGGAAGCGCTGGCCGAACATATCGCGCAAACCATCCTGAGCGAATTTCACGCGCCGTGGGTCAAGGTCAGCGTAGCGAAGTTGGGTATTATTCGTGGGGTAAAAAAACTGGGAATTTGTATCGAGCGAAAATCTGACACCAGACAAACCTCATAGAATCAGCCATTAATCTCAAGTTGTAAGCAGTCAAAAACGAATTTCTACCCAAATATCCATCTCGCCACAGAATTACCATATAATTCCTACGGTTTTTCCATTGTTAACAAGATCCTTATTGTAAATAAAGAACTTTACGTCAACGGAATCTTGTTTATTGGCGTTAAGGCAGCGCAGCTTATTTGAAATTTCTCAATCGGTAATTCAACTTTTTAGGAAAACAAAAAAAATGGCAACCATAACAGGGGACGACACTAGTGACTCGCTCGTAGGAACGGATTCAAACGACACCATCACCGCGAAAGGAGGCAACGACACCATCAATGGAATGGGTGGTGGTGATGACTTACGTGGCGGCTTAGGCGATGACACCTATGAGTTTTCCGGTAATTTTTCACCTTCGGGTAGTTTCGATCGAATATGGGAACTGGCTGGTGAAGGAAGTGACACCATACATATCTTAAGTGACATCCCCGCCTCTTCAGTACGCATTGTCGGCAGAAGTGTATATTTTGATGGCGATAGCGTCCAAATTATTGCCGGTAGCTACGGTACGATTCATTTAAATAGTCAACTGGCCGAGGCAAAAGTTGAATGGCTGCAATTAGGTGATAGCGCTCCCATTTCCCTTACCGGCGGTCTCACCATGACGGGCGATTCATCTTCTGAGGATATTAAGGGAACTAAATTCAACGACACCATCAATGGAATGGGTGGTGGTGATGACTTACGTGGCGGCTTAGGCGATGACACCTATGAGTTTTCCGGTAATTTTTCACCTTCGGGTAGTTTCGATCGAATATGGGAACTGGCTGGTGAAGGAAGTGACACCATACATATCTTAAGTGACATCCCCGCTTCTTCAGTACGCATTGTCGGCAGAAGTGTATATTTTGATGGCGATAGCGTCCAAATTATTGCCGGTAGCTACGGTACGATTCATTTAAATAGTCAACTGGCCGAGGCAAAAGTTGAATGGCTGCAATTAGGTGATAGCGCTCCCATTTCCCTTACCGGCGGTCTCACCATGACAGGTGATTCTTCTATCGAAGAAATTAAAGGAACTAAATTCAACGACACCATCAATGGCATGGGTGGTGGTGATGACTTACGTGGCGGCTTAGGCGATGACACCTATGAGTTTTCCGGTAATTTTTCACCTTCGGGCAGTTTTGATCGAATATGGGAACTGGCTGGTGAAGGAAGTGACACCATACATATCTTAAGTGACATCCCCGCTTCTACCGTACGCATTGTCGGTAGAAGTGTATATTTTGATGGCGATAGCGTCCAAATCATTGCAGATGGGTATGGCACGATACACTTAAATAGCCAACTAACCGAAGCAAAAGTCGAATGGCTGCAGTTAGGTGATAGCGCTCCCATTTCCCTTACCGGCGGTCTCACCATGACGGGGGATTCATCTTCTGAAAGTATTAAAGGAACTAAATTTAACGACATCATCAATGGCATGGGCGGCAGCGATAGCTTATATGGTGGATCAGGTGATGATGTTTATATCGTAAATAATGCAGGGGTTGCAATCTTCGAAGACTTGCCTAATGGTAACGACACTGTCAACAGTACCATCACATACACGCTAAGTGCTAATTTAGAAACCCTGAATTTGGTGGGTACAGAGACTATCAATGGTACCGGTAATGACCTTGACAATAACCTGACTGGCAATTCGGCGGATAATCTTCTTGATGGCGGGTTAGGCAAAGACATCATGTCAGGAGGACTTGGCAATGACACTTACGTTATCGATAACATCGACGATGTTGTCACTGAAAAACCAGACGAAGGCACGGATACCGTAAATAGCGGTATAACTTATGCGCTATTGCCAGATTTTGAGAACCTGACTTTAACAGGTACTACAACCATCAACGGTACTGGAAATTCATTGAATAATATCCTCATCGGTAATTCAGCAGCTAATGAGTTGAATGGTGGAGAAGGTGATGACAATCTTAGTGCCGGCGCAGGAAATGATACTCTCCAAGCAGGGTTCGGTCATGATGATTTAACGGGTGGAGACGGTAAGGATGCCTTTGTCTTCTATTCACCCGGAGATTTTGTAGTACATGATTTTAAAAAATCAGATGATTTATTAAAATTTGACTCAGCAACAACCGGGCTGCACGATCTTGAAAGTTTATTGGGAGTAATCACGCACATCGACGATACCCCCGAAGGCGTCGCGGTTCATTTTGTATATGATATCGCTTCAATTACATTGATTGGCATACATCCAGCTGATTTAACAGCCAGTATGGTTGAGTTCTCTTAAGTTATCTTGATTCTAAGCATTACGATTTTTTTGAAATACCGATAACACCGCTTATTCATTATTCTGAATAAGCGGTGGCAAAGGTGAGAAGTTTAAAAATTTATACTGTATTAGGGTCTGTTAACACAATCTGATTGCTTCGACGATGAGAGCGAAGTGGATAAAGGAGATGAAGACGACATCGAGCTTATCGAACCTGGAGAAGATGCGGCGAAATCCCTTGAGCCTTCTGAACAATCGTTCGATCTCGTTGCGTTTTTTGTACATGGCACGGTTGTATTCCCAGGGTGACAAGCGATTTGCTTTGGGCGGAACAACCGGGATGTAACCCAAATCTAGTGCCAGTTGCCGGGTTTGGTCGCCCTCATAAGCACGATCCATCAGCAGGTAGGTGGGCGTATTGACGGGACCGAGGGAAAGCAAAAGCTGCCTGCCCTCTGGCGCATCGTGGGCGTGACCGGGCGAGAGGGCAAAGCTTATGGTTGTTCTGGAATCTGCGGCAACCAGATGAATTTTGGTGGTCCATCCACCTCGAGATTTTCCGATGGATTGGGGGCCGTTTTTTTTAACGCACCCGTACCGTCGGGATGGACTTTGATGCTGGTGCTGTCCAGCGAAACAGTTTCAATACGGATACGGATGATTTGCTGATGCTGAAGTTGCCCAAATACATGGCTCAGTACACCACTCTTTGCCCAGCGATTCATGCGGGTATAGATGGTATGCCAGTTGCCGAATCGCTTGGGCAGTCCTCGCCACTTGCAGCCATGCTCGGCAACGTAAAGAATGGCACTGAGAACTTGCAGATTGGAATGGCTGACGTTGCCACGCTGACGCGGCAGGCAGTGCTCGATCTGTTGATATTGAGTTTCGGTGATTTCCATCACCAAATTATATCAAATAGCGTTAACAGGCCCTAGTAAAATGGCGACATTTGAACTGCTATTTAAAGAAGCACGGAATACAATCTCACCAGTATCGCTAAACCACGATGATTGCCCTCCTGCGGTTGATAAAGTCACAGCTTTGGTAGGAAAAAGATCAATGTCTCTGAGAATATATTCTACGTTGTTTATGGAACACTTCATGCCGTCCTGGGCAATCAATCTGGGCCGTTCGGTACCGGTTCCGCGCCACATGGCAAAAACACTGCGTCTTTCTAGCGCATTAGCAGAGTAACCAGTAAAAACATATTGCTCGGCGTTGTTGATGGCACGATTTGAAAAAATATTGTAATACCAGCTCGGATCGAAACCGGGTGGTTGATCATTCTTAGCTGCAATCGTAGTCAGTTGTGTAGCTCCCGTTCCTTTCGGATCGTCATATGGTTGTATTTCCCTCGGCTTTCCGGCTAACAATACATCCAAACCGTTTGCAATAACGGGAAGCATCGAATAGCCAAAATTAGCAAAATTAGAGTCAAGAAAAATTGCAGGAAAAATTAAATTATCTGATTTTTCTTTTAACCCCTCTCCACCTAAAAGTAATAATCTTGGTTCATTCAAACCATTTTTAATCCATATACTATTATTTGTAGATCTGGAAGAGGTAATTTGAATCAATTTCGCAGTAAAAATGATTTCATCCTGATCGTTAATTTTTGGCGGGGATTCGGTCAAACTTACCCCGAATACTGCGTCCGGCATTCCAGGCACCGGATCGCCATCCGCTACAAGCAGTTCTGTCTTTCCATTGCTCCATTTAAATACACCGCCTGAAAAGCATTTCTTTTTGTCTCCACTATAAAGCGTTGCATTAAAAACTACATTCCCCGTTTGATTGATACCTACTGAACCAGGAACATAAACAGCAAGAGAGAAATAGTTGCAATCTCCTATCGTTGTGGAAATGCGTTCAATTTTCTCGAAATCCCAAAACCATAACGCAGCTCCAGCAGTAGTCATACCGCCTAACACAACTCCAGCGTCCGAAATGGCAAGCGGGGTAACTTCACCAACAACTGTTCCCGGTGGAAAACCAGGTGCCGGATCGGCCGCTTTTAAAATTCCTTGCGTAACACCATTGCGGTAAACCAATGCAGTATTGCGAGTAATTGCTCCTTTCAATGTTGCTGAAAAGGCAACCGCTCCTGAGCGACTTATTAAAAATGAACTCGATACATCACTAAAAAACACATTCCCGGGAAAACCGGCAATCGTGTCATTTTCCTTGATGATCGCCTCCAGATCCCCAGGCAGTCCTGCCCAAGCCGCCTTTGTATAAGCTCTTCCATCAAAAGCTAACCCTGCAAAAGCGACATGACCTGACGGTCCGATGACCGGTTCCTGCAAATTCTTATAACTAAAATGCGATGGAAAACCTGCTGCAGTCTGGTCAACTTTGGCAACCAGCTTGATGTCGGCACCAACGGGTGCAGCAAGAAAGAAACTCGCCAATCCGATTATTTTTATAAGATTTCTTAACTTCATATATCTCCTTATAGTTATAGTTATTGAAAACAAAAAATCATTTAAAGAAAACTTAAGCAAGGTAACTCACTGGATCGCATTTTCCCGCCGCCGCGAACCCCGCTTTACGAATCCGGCAGGAATCACAGACGCCGCAAGCGTGTCCCATTTCATCCGCTTGATAGCACGAAACCGTCAAGCTGAAATCCACACCCAAGGCCAGTCCGGCTTTGATGATTTCTTTTTTGGACAAATGCATCAGTGGCGTATGAATAGTAAGTTTCTTGCCTTCAATTCCTGCTTTGGTCGCTAGATTCGCCATTTTCTCGAAGGCTTGAATATATTCCGGGCGGCAATCCGGGTAGCCGGAATAATCGACGGCGTTCACGCCCACAAAAATATCCTGGCATTGCAGCGTTTCCGCCCAGGCCAGCGCCAGTGACAGCATGATGGTATTTCTGGCCGGTACATAGGTAACCGGAATGTCCGTTTCTGCTCCACTTGTTGGCACTTCGATGGTCTGATCGGTCAGCGCTGATCCGCCAAAAGCGGTGAGATCCAGCTTAATAATTTGATGCGCAACCGCCCCCAATGATTGCGCGACTTTGCGCGCTGCAACCAATTCCGACCGGTGCCTCTGGCCGTAATCGATACTCAACGCATAGCATTGATAACCCTGGTCGCGTGCAATCGCCAAGGCCGTTGCGGAATCGAGACCGCCGGAGAGTAATACCACCGCTTTCTTCATGATTTAATCCAGCCAGAAAAACACTAAAAACTTCACCGCCCCGGCCCCTCGCCCCACAGCAGCTTATGCAATTGAACCTGCATCCGGACAGGCAATTCATCGCGCAATATCCAAGACGCCAATTGGGCGGGATCGAGGCTTTCATAAACGGGGGAAAAAAGGATCGGACATATCGGCTGTAATTGGCTGCTGCGAATAATCTCACAAGCCCATTGGTAATCGGCCTCGTCGCACAGTACAAACTTGATTTCGTCCTGCGGTGTCAGGTATTCGAGATTACGCCAGTTATTTTTGGAGACTTCACCCGAACCGGGTGTTTTGATATCCATGATCTTGGATACTCGCGTATCGACATGAGATAAATCGAGCGCGCCGCTGGTCTCCAGCGATACGGAATAATGCGCATCGCATAACGCTGTCAGCAAAACCAGGCATGCCTTCTGCGCCAATGGCTCGCCGCCGGTGACGGTCACATAGCGCGTTTTATACCGGGCTACCTGACGCAGTATCTCCGCGATCGATAGGTTCTCACCGCCGCTAAAAGCATACGCAGTGTCGCAGTAGCCACAGCGTAACGGGCATCCCGTCAGGCGTACAAACACGGTCGGCAAGCCAATTCTGCTGGTTTCGCCTTGTAAGGAAAAGAAAATCTCACTGATACGCAAGACTGTTGTCTCTAACGCTTGCATGATGTTGGATCGCTTGGAGAAAAAGACCGATTATATTGCTTTGCAGGTAATGCGGGAAACTACGATTGAACAGCTAGGGGTAAAACTGGGCGTTTATTTGATGTTAGCCAGACGTTGTTTGGCTTTTTTGGCGGCATCGCTCTGCGGGTATTTTGCCAGCAAATTTTCCAGGGTTTGCTTGCTTGCCTTGCTATCGCCCATTTCCAGTTGACTGGAAGCGATGTTCAAAAATGCATCCGGCACTTTGTTGCTGGCGGGGTAATTGCTGATCAATTTTCTTTGCGCATCGATCGCTAATTGATAATCGCGCAGAGCATAGCGCGCATTGCCGATCCAATAAGCAGCACCCGGCGCTAAATTGGATTGCGGGTAATTTTCCAGGAAGCTCTCAAATTGCGCGATTGCATTAGCGTATTCACCGTTCTTGAACAAATCAAACGCTGCTTTATAAGCACCACTTTCTGTAGTTCCCGGTGGAGTCAGCTCATTCGCGGCTACCGCAGCGGAATCCTGAGTCGCGGAAGCATCCGCGGCTTCGGATGACGGCGATTCCGGTATTACCGTATCGGCATCTAGCGGAGGCGCGGCGGCGGCTTGTTCGCTTGGTGAAGGTGAAGGTGAAGGCGCAGCCGCGCTGCCGGGTGCGCCTTTGTTGGGCTCAAAGTGAGAAGAAGGGGATCGCTTTTGAGGAGATTGCTGTTCGATCTGGCGCAGGCGATTATCCAGATCAATATAGAAATCCCGCTGCCGTTTTTGTAACAGCGCATTATCGTTACCCAGCATTTCTATTTGTCCGTTGAGCTTTCCCAATTCCTGTTCCAGCGTTTCAACTTTTGAATAAAGCTCGAGTAAAGCCTGGCTGTTCAGCGCCTCTTCCATCTTGGCAATACGCGCTTCCATTTCTTTCACTTGTTTACGTAATGCGTTAATCTGCTCGCGTGCCTCATCATCGCCAAACAATGCGGCATAACTGACATTACAGCTCAGCAATACCAGCAGAAGGAAAGCGCGTATCAGCATGTTTATTCACCCCGGTACAGGATGTCGGTGCGGCGGTTTTGACTCCACACCGATTCACCGTGCCCCAGCGCGCGCGGTTTTTCTTCGCCCAAGCTAACCGATTCAATTTGCGCATCACGGGCACCGGCTAAAGTCATCATGTTTTTGACGCTATCGGCGCGGCGTTGACCCAAAGCCAGGTTGTATTCACGGCTGCCGCGGTCATCGGTATTTCCTTGCAAGATTACGCTGGCGCTGGCGTTGTCGCGTAAGAACCGGGCGTGTGACAGCACCAGTTCGCGGTATTCGCCTTTGACGCTATAGCTATCGTAGTCATAATAAACGCTGCGTTGCGACAGGATACTGTTCGGATCATTCAGCTGACTGAAATAGCCCGGTCTGCCTGAGCCGGATCCGCCCAAATCGCTGCCGCCCAAACCGGCGCCAGCGCCCGAGCCTGCGGTAAGATCATCTACTTCGGGTTGCGTTGTTTGACTGGCGCACGCTGACAACAAAACAATCAATGAAATACCTAATAGTTTTCTCATTTATAACTCCTTTAAAATAAAAATATTACTTCCAAGTTGGTAAGGGCCCCCAGGCCGGTTCCCGGATATCGCCGGTCTGTACTGTCAGATGCTGCCTCGTCTGCCCATCCCTGGAAACAGCGGATAATATACCATGCCCGTTAATCTCGGTTGCATACAAGATCATCTTGCCATTGGGGGCAAAACTGGGCGATTCGTCGAATTTGGAGTTTGTCAGTATCTGCACTTGGCGCGAACCGATATCCTGCACCGCGACATTGAATTGGCCATTGTTACGGTGGATGAAAGTGAAGCTTTTACCGTCCTGACTATAATCCGGGCTGACATTGTAGCTGCCCTCGAAAGTGAGCCGATCGGCATTGCCGGATTCCGAGCTCCCTACCGCCATGCGATAAACTTGGGGACTGCCGCCACGGTCGGAGGTAAACAAAATATACCTTCCGTCCGGTGAAAAATTGGGTTCCGTATCGATCCCGGAACTTCGGCTCAACCTTTGCAAACCGCTTCCATCGGCATTCACCAGAAAAATTTGCGATCCGCCTTGGCCGGTCAACACCACAGCCAATCGTTTACCATCGGGCGACCATGCCGGTGCGCTGTTGCTGCCTTTGAAGCTGGCAACCGCTCTGCGTTCCCGGGTTGCCAATGTTTGCACATAGACAATTGGTTTTTTATTTTCAAAAGAAACGTAGGCCAATTGTTTGCCGTCAGGCGACCATGCCGGTGAAATAATCGGTTCGGTATATTCAATGATCGATTGCGCGTTATAGCCATCCGCATCGGCCACCTGCAAGGCATACTTGTTACCGCGTTTCAATACATAAGCGATTCGCGTGCTGAAAACACCCACATCGCCGGTCAATGCTTCATAAATGACATCCGCAATCCGATGCGCCGCAGCGCGCAATTGTGACGTGGTAACCGTGATCGCCAATCCGGTCAGTTGCGATTTTTTAGCCACATCCATCAAACGGAACTGTATTTCCACCTGATCGCCGGATACAGCAGCCACGCGGCCGATCACCAATGCATTGGCGCCACGGTTGGCCCAGTCGGAATACACGACTTCCACCGGCGCATGCGGCGATAACCCTGCGGGATCAACCAGTCTGAACAATCCGGTGCGTTGCAAATCGGCGCCAATGACCGCCGTGATGCTTTGCTGCAGCTTATTTTCATCGGCGAATGGAACGATCGCAATCGGAATACGGGATGCGCCACCGCCAAAAATTTCGATGTTCAGCTGCGCATGCGAGTGTGCGCTGATCAAGCATAAAAGCAAAATCCATGCGACACGAATAGATTGAAACCAATTAATTGACATAGGCATTAAATTTTCAAAAAACAAAAAATTACCGGCTGATTATAACAATCATTCACGATAATGCACGGTAATATTCAGGTTGCGAAACTCGTTAAACAGTGCAGGATCAGGCGGTAACGGCAGCGGTTTGGATAAGAAGATCGCCCGCTCCACCGCGCTGTCAAAAGCGGCGTGTCCGCTGCTTTTACTGAGCCTGACATCGAGAATGTCCCCGCCTGGCAGCAACGTGACACTGAACTCGGCGACCGGATTACCGGGCAGGTCCGGCGGCATCACGATTCTGCTTCGGATTTTGGCAAGAATCAGCGCCTTATATTTGCCGATCTCACTCGTCACCTGATTCCTTGCCGCAGCCTGCTGCGCGGCGCGTTGCGCTTCCGCTTCGCGCTGTGCCTTGGCTTCCTGCTCACGTTGCCGTTGCGCCGCCAGTTCTTTTTCTTTCTGTTTCTGTAATTCCTTCTGTTTCTCCTGCGCTTTCTGTTTCTCGGCTTCCTTTTGCTTCGCTATTTCTTGTTGTTTTTCCAGCTCTTTCTGCTGTTCGACATCTTTTCGCTTCTCTAAGTCTTTCTTTTTCTCAAGTTCTTTCTTCTTCTCCAGCTCTTTTTGTTTTTCCAGTTCTTTTAATCTTTCCTGCTCTTTAATTTTTTCCTGTTCTTTTTTCTTTTGCGCTTCCACATCCGGTTTTTCCTTGACCGGCTCCGGTTTCTCCTTCATCGCAATATCCGGTTTTCTGACCGGTGGCGTAACCGCCGCTTTTTGCGGCTCAGGTTTAGCAGGTTCCGGTTTCGGCGGTTCGGGCTTAGGCGGCTCGGGTTTAACCGGTTCCGGTTTGGGGGGCTCTGGCTCGAGTTTCACAGGCTCGGGGACCGGTTTAGGCTGCTTCGGCGGCGCTTGCGTTTTTACCGGTTCCTGCACCGGTTTAGGCAATTCGGTCCAGATATCGACCATCATCCCTTCCGGCGGATGATCTTTCCAGCTCACACCAAAAACCAGTAATGCAATAAACAGCAGATGCACCAGCACCGCCAGCACACCTGCCAATAATGATTTTGGTTCTGAATGGGGAGAATTGCGCGGGTCGCTCGAACTCATGAGCAATCGTTATTTCTGTTGAGCCAGCAAACCGACTTTCTGTACCTGGTTCTGCTGCAGAATATCCATCACTTTGATGACTTCTTCATAGCGTACATTTTTGTCTGCGGCGATGACTACCGGTTGCTCGGCATTTTGCGCTTGTTTTTGCTTGATCGCTTCGATCAGCTGATTGCGATCCACTTTCTGCTCCGTGGCCGACTTGGCCCGATCGCGCAGTGTCAGGCTGCCATCCGCCTTAATGATTACTTCCAGCGGCGCCACCGGTGCCGCCAGCGATTTGCCGATTTGCGGCAATTCAATCTGGCCGTGGTTAATCATCGGCGCCGTGATCATAAAAATGATCAGCAACACCAGCATCACATCAATGTAGGGCACCACATTGATCTCATTCACCAATTTATGCTTGGCACGACGCGCCATAACAACCTCTCAATCTCGTTTATTCAGCTGCTCGCCGTTGCAACACATTGGACAACTCTTCCATGAAACTCTCAAAACGCGTCGCCAGTTGATCCGTTCTGCTGGCATAGCGGTTGTAAGCAACCACCGCCGGGATGGCGGCAAATAATCCCATCGCCGTGGCGATCAGCGCTTCGGCAATCCCCGGCGCGACATGGGCGATGGTCGCCTGGGTAACACTCGATAAACTGCGGAAGGAATTCATAATGCCCCATACGGTACCAAACAGTCCGATGTAAGGGCTGACCGATCCGACGGTCGCCAGAAACGACAGATGCGATTCCAGATAATCCATTTCCCGTTGATAGGTAGCGCGCATGGCCCGGCGTGTGCTTTCCATCACCGCGTCGAGATCGGAACCGGCGGGGTGCTTGGTGAATTCGCCGAAACCGGCGGCAAAAATGCGCTCCAAGCTGCCCGATTCATAACGCGAACTGATGATGCGCTGATGCAGTGCATTCAAGTCGACACCGCGCCAGAAAATATCCTCGAAATCATCGGTTTTCTTGATTTCGTAGCGAATGACGAATAATTTCCGAAAAATAAACCACCACGATGAAAGCGAAATCAAGACCAGAATCAGCATCACCAGTTGCACCAGCACGCTGGCACTGGTGATCAGATGAAGAAACGACATATCTTGTGTTACTGATGTACTCATGCGACTTTCCCAATTTTCTCACGTAATGGCGCAGGAATACGCACCAGCTTAAGCGTATCCGCACCGACACAAACCACCTGAATCGTGGCACTCACTAGTTTGACATGATTGCATATTATTTCCTGAAATAATGCAATCCGGCTTCTACCGACCTCTGTCACCGCAACCGTTACACTCAACAAATCATCCAGGATAGCTGGTTTCAAATATTCAACCTCAAGCGAACGTACCATGAACAGTATGTTGTGCACTTCAACCATGGAGTGCACATTGAATCCCAGCGCCCTGAGCCACTCATAGCGCGCCCGTTCCATGAAGTTCAGGTAGTTTGAGTGATAGACGACCCCGCCTGCATCGGTATCCTGGTAGTAAACTCGAACGGGCAGCGAAAAATTATCGTTTAGCATGACTTCAATACCAGCATGGCAATGATACCGCAACCAGCGCCATCGCTATGCAGCAAAAACACCGGTTGACAAATAGCGATCGCCCCGGTCGCATACAATGAATACGATCACTGCGTTTTCAACCGTAGCGGATACGCGCAAGGCCGCGACCAATGCGCCGCCGGATGAAATACCGGCAAAAATGCCTTCTTCACGCGCCAACCGGCGCGTCATCTCTTCCGCTTCAGGTTGAGACACGTAAATCATGTCATCCACTTGTTTGGTATCGAAAATTTTCGGTAAATATGCCGGTGACCATTTGCGGATACCGGGAATCTGCGCCCCCTCTTCGGGCTGCACACCGATCACTTTAACCGGCGTCGCTTGCTCTTTAAAAAACCGCGAGCAGCCCATGATCGTTCCGGTGGTTCCCATACTACTGACAAAATGGGTGATTTTCCCTTGGGTATCGCGCCAAATCTCCGGCGCCGTGCTTTCATAGTGCGCTAGCGGATTATCCGGATTGGCAAATTGATCGAGAATGATTCCTTGTCCTTCATCGCGCATCTTTTCGGCCAAATCGCGCGCTTGCTCCATGCCGCCGCTTTTCGGCGTCAGAATGATTTCCGCACCGTAGGCGCTCATCGATTGGCGCCGCTCGATACTGAGGTTTTCCGGCATGACCAGCACCATGCGATAGCCCATCATGGCGGCAGCCATCGCCAGCGCGATGCCGGTATTGCCACTGGTGGCCTCGATCAGGGTATCGCCCGGTTTAATTTCACCGCGCTTCTGTGCATGCGAAATCATCGATAGTGCCGGCCGGTCTTTTACCGATCCAGCCGGATTATTGCCTTCAAGTTTGGCGAGAATAACATTACGGGTTGTGCCAGGCAGGTGCTTGAGTCTTACTAAAGGCGTATTGCCAACAAAATTCTCAATCGTTTTATACATGAACTTAGACTTTATAACGAATGCTCGAGATTATCGCACAAGCAACCGGCATTGAAACAATGTTATTACGCAAATAAAAACCCCCTCCGAATTTCTCCGGAGAGGGTTTTTTAATCTACCGCCGGAACATTACTCCTGCTTAGCTGGCGCTTCCACGCTTTTTTCGCCTTCGACGGTAACCGCATCACGCAATTGCTTGAGTGTTCCCGCACCAATTCCGCTCACTTTTGCCAAATCATCAACGGAAGCAAAAGCACCGCTTTTTTCGCGATACTCAATGATCGCTTTTGCTTTAGCGGGGCCAATCCCTTGCAGGGACTCAAGCTCAGCTTGCGAAGCGGTATTGATGTTGACAGCCGCGAACGTGGTGCCAGTAACCAGGAAAAACAAAGTCATTATTAAAAATAATTGCTTCATGCACTCTCCTTATCAAAACAAAAACAAATACTAATGCGCAAGTAAAAAAACGCTTCAGTTTTTGCGGATTAAAAAAACCTGCATACATAAGCTGCTATGTAGGCAGGTTTAAGTGATATCGGATTGGGCTAAAATTAATTTAGCGAGTATGTGAACTTTCAAGCACTTGCGAGAAAAATAACAATTCCTTCATCAAGCCGGTCAAGCATTACGGAAGCGCGAGTGCTTAACGATCAGAATCGTAACGAGTGGCAAAACAAAACCGATAATCGTGACAGTAATCAATAAATGCCCCAGCTCGCTGTAATCGGCCGGAACCGTGATCTGGCCAGTTGCCATATCTTTCACTTCGCGCTTCACTTCATAAATCTGGTTGAGATACTTGGTGCCCAGTTGCGAAGCCGACAACGCCAGGTTAGTAAACGAAGCCATCACGGCAAAAAAAGTGGCTTTGAGTTTTTCCGGTGCGGAATTGGCAATCCACGCGAGCATCGGAATCATGGCAATTTGCCCCAGCGGTGACTCCAACGCGGTATCGACCAGTGCAATAAAACGCGCATCGACAATGCCGCCCGTGACCGCCGCCGTCCATTCGTGCAGACCAAAGTACATACCGACGATCGGCAGTGACAGGAAGCTGCTCACGATGGTGAGAAAAGCGATGATATACGCGATTGAGCGCTCCGCCATGAAACGGCGGAAAATGAACATGCCAAACAGCGTCAACACCGCACCAATCAGCGATAAAACCGCCAGAAATTGCTGATCGAACCCCAATTCATCGATCATCCACCAAGTAGAACCTGCGCCGGGACTGGGAATCGCGCGGAATATGAAAATCATCACGGCGGTTCCAACCAGCACATTGCGCGCATCGGGCTCGAGTTCTCCAGTCAATCGCCACATCAGAAACACGATAATCGCCATGGAAATGGCAAACACGATCTCCTCCCCGCCGGATACACCACTGACACCAACGCCCAGCGACATGACGGTAAAAACCAATCCGCCGCCAAGAATCCACCAGTTGATTGCGGGCGGTTCCGAATGCATACCGAGTAATTTATCCACTTCCTGCCGGTTATACCCTTGCGCCTGAAAGCGCTTGCGTTCACGCCGCTGTAACCAAGCCGCAAAAACAACCCCGAAAATGGAAACCGCCGGAATGATTAAAGCCAACTCGTAAACCAACAGATACAACGCATCCTTTTCCACTTCCGGTAATGATGCTGCATCGCGCAGTAAAACAACGTTGGCAACGGATACCAGCACACCGCCGCCAATGATGGCGACACGCCCCAAAGTCTGCATGGTGACGTGCATCAGTTTGCGTTTTTCCGCATCCAATTTATTGCCGTTCTCGTCGACGCGCGGCACCGCTTCAACGGTCATCGCATCGGCAACCACATCCTGCAACACATAGCCGACCGGTGCCAGCAAAGCGGATAACACATACCAGGTTTCAACCGGCGCCAGCGCGGCCATGGCTTCGGTGTGCCCGAGCAGGCCGATCATGATAATCAGGCTCAGCATGATCAAGCTGGCGCCCAGATACACCAGCAACCCTTTCCAGCGCCACACTAAATCGACCAGATGACCCAGCGGCATCTTGAGCGCCCACGGCAACATCATCCAGAATCCGAGCGCCGCCAGGAATTCGGCGGAAAGGCCGAGCTTTTCCTTGACGTAAAATGTGCCCACAATCCCCGTTAAGCCGGAAATACCGGCGGCAACGTACACCATCAACGGCGGCAGGTAAGACAAGCGCATTTCCCGCCCGAGCGCCAGAATATTGGCGCTAAACCACTGCGCGATGATGGATAAGAATCCGTTAGCAGGTAATAGATTTTTCATAAATTTTAATTGGCATCATCACATTAGAATGCTGGCATGCGGTTACTTCTGTTTAGGGCGCACGCCTACTTTGATCGGAATCGATTTTTCCTGCTTGTTGCGGATGACCGTAACCGTCACGGTTTCACCCGGCGCCAGCGCGGCCACCACATTCAGCATCTCGGAAGAATTCTTGAGCGCTTTGCCCGCTATCGCAACCAAAATATCGCCCGCCTTGATGCCAGCCTTGTCCGCCGGACCATCTTTCAGCACGCTGGCGATCAATGCACCACCCGGTTCTTCAAGACCGAACGATTCCGCCAGCTCCTGCGTCATGTCTTGCATACTGACGCCCAGCCAGCCGCGAGTCACACCGCCGGTTTGCACAATTTGTTCCATGATCTGTCTGGCAATATGCACCGGAATCGCGAAGCCGATACCCAACGAGCCGCCGCTGCGGGAATAGATCGCTGTATTGATACCGATCAAATTGCCCGATGTATCGGTCAGCGCGCCGCCGGAATTACCGGGATTGATCGCGGCATCGGTTTGAATGAAATCTTCAAAGGTATTGATACCAACCCGGCTTCTGCTCAGCGCGCTGACAATGCCCATGGTAACACTTTGTCCGACACCGAAAGGATTGCCGACCGCCAGCACCACATCGCCAATCTTAACTTGTTGCGATTGCCCGAATGTGATCACCGGCAAATCCTTCAGATCGGTTTTCAGTACCGCCAGGTCGGTTTCCGGATCGGAACCGATCAATTTGGCCTTGGCTTTTCTGCCGTCGAGCAGAGCGATTTCAACTTCATCCGCGGCTTCGACCACATGATGGTTGGTTAGGATATAACCGTTAGCGCTGACGATCACGCCGGAACCCAGGCTCGATGTGCGCTTCGGCCTGGATTCGAATTGCTCGCCAAAAAACCGCCGCAATGCGGGATCGTCCAGCAAAGGATGCGATGGTTCCTTGGTTTCTTTGCTAGTAAAAATATTCACCACCGACGGCATAGCAACTTCCGCCGCTCTGGAATAACTGTCCGGCCTATCCGCTTCAACCGCTGGTGCGGCTTCTCGGATGGTCACGATTTCTCCGCGCGGTTTCAACGGCAGCAACTCCGGCCGTAGCGTGGAAATCACAAAAAAAATAGCCAGCAAAACTGCCGCCGTTTGTGCAAAAATCAACCAGAGTCTGTACATCAAAGTTCGTTACTCCAAAATTAAAATAGCCGCAGAAATGAATTGATTGCGGTGTAGTATATGCACCAAGGAGAAAAATCAATGCATCGAGATGAACTGGAAAATCATCTGAACCAACTACTGGACATATCCCGTTTTCATGATTATTGCCCAAATGGCCTGCAAGTGGAAGGGCGTGACAGCATTCATGTCATGATCAGCGGCGTTACCGCCTCGCTCGATCTGCTGCAAGCCGCTGCCGCCGCGAAAGCGGATGCCATTCTCGTGCATCACGGCTATTTCTGGCGCGGCGAGGATATGCGCATCACCGGCATGAAAAGCCGCCGCATTGCGCTGCTGATGCAGCAGCACATCAATTTGTTCGCTTACCATCTGCCGTTGGATGTGCATCCGCATTTAGGGAACAATGCCATCCTAGGGAAAAAACTGGGATTGATCGAAACAGGCCGGTTTGGCGAACAGGACATCGCCGCTCAGGGAGAATTAGCGCAAGCCACAACTTTAAGCGCATTGGCCGAGAAAATATCCCGCACGCTGTTACGCAAGCCGATGATCATCGGCGATCCTGACAAGCCTATCCGGCAGATTGCATGGTGTACCGGCGCCGCGCAAGGTTATTTCGATGCCGCCATTCAGTTGGGTGTGGATGCCTATATTACCGGCGAGATCTCGGAGCAGAACGTGCATGCCGCGCGTGAATCCGGTGTTGCATTTATCGCCGCAGGGCATCATGCGACCGAGCGGTACGGTGTGCAAGCGGTGGGCGATCACATCGCGCAGAAATTCGGCATCCAGCATCAGTTTATCGATATTGAAAATCCGGTGTAACCCAGCCACAGCCTGGCGGTATCTATATCACAGCAGCCGCGGCAAACCTGAAGGAAGGGTTGTCATCTATTGATCCTTGCTGTCATCATCCTGCTTCTTTCTGCCTGAAAACATGGTCCACCAGATGACAAACAAAAACAAACCCAGCGCCACTGCCGCCTCGACTACAAGCCACCACCAATTCATAATGTAAGTTACGCTCAAGTTAAAATCAGACCGTTACTCTAACCAAAATCCGATGAAAAACCAATTAAGTTTTATTATTGCCGTTTCATACCTGCTGCTCACCGCTTGCGCTACCGGAACCATCAGCCCCACGCTGCCGCCCAGCGAACCGGCGGAAACCGTTGCACCGCCGCCAGCGGAAAAACCCCTGACAAAATCGGTTCACAAACGCGTTCAGTGGTCTGCGTTGACCGGCTGGAAACACGACGATCTGCAACCGGCGTGGCAAGCATTCCAAAAAAGCTGCACGGCTTTAAGCAAGCAACCAGCTTGGAAGGAAACTTGCCGGATGGCTGTAGCACTGAAAAAAACCGATAACACCGCGTTGAGAAACTTTTTTGAAACTTATTTCACGCCGTATCAAGTCATCAATACCGATAACACCGAAGAAGGATTGATCACCGGCTACTATGAGCCCCTGCTGAAAGGCAGCCGGAAGCCCTCCAACCGTTACCGCTACCCGGTGTATGCCGCGCCGAATGATTTACTGACGATCGAGCTGGGCACAGCGTATCCGGAATTGAAAGACCTGCGTTTGCGCGGCCGTCTGAATGGACGCAAAATCGTCCCTTATCACAGCCGGGCGGACATCATGAATAATCCGAAATTGCTGAATGGCTACGAGCTTTTGTGGGTGGAAGACGAAGTTGAATTGTTCTTTCTGCACATACAAGGCTCCGGACGGATCGTGCTCGATAACGGGGAAACGATGAAAATCGGCTTCGCCGATCAAAATGGCCACCCGTATAACTCGATCGGCAAACTTCTGGTCGAGCGCGGCGAATTGCCGCTGGAAAAAGCCTCCATGCAAGGTATCAAACAATGGGGGCAGCAAAACCCTAAAAAACTACCCGAACTGTTGCAGCAAAACGCCCGCTACGTATTTTTCCGCGAGCTGCCATCCGACTTATCCGGACCGATCGGCGCTTTGGGCGTGCCGTTGACCGCTGGGCGCAGCATCGCGATCGATCCGCAGTCGATCCCGCAAGGCGCACCGGTATTTCTGTCAACCACTTGGCCCAACAGCAACAAGCCGCTAAACCGGCTGATGGTGGCGCAGGATGTCGGCAGCGCTATCAAGGGCGGCATTCGTGCGGATTTCTTCTGGGGATTTGGTCATGAAGCCGGCAATCAGGCAGGAAAAATGAAACAGCGCGGAAAAATGTGGCTGTTGATGCCGCGCGACGCTAAACCGCCCGCACTTTCACGGCAATAAAAAAAGCTTGCCGGATTTCCCCGGCAAGCTTTTTTAAAACCGTTTGTTTGGAATTTATTTGCTTTTGCTCGCGTTTTCCAGCTTTTCCTCGATGGTCGCAGCGGGAATCATCCCGCCGACAATCGAGCCATCGGCAAAAATCAACGTCGGTGTACCCGTTACTTTATTCTCATGGCCTGATTTCACCAATGCATCCAGCGGTGTGTCGCACTCTGAACTGGATGGCGCAACGCCTTTCAGCATAAAGTCATCCCAGGCTTTGATTTGATCCTTCGAACACCAGATCTTTTTCGACAATTCCATCGACCCTTTCAATACCGGATACAGCAATGTATAGATCGTGACATTGTTGATGCTCAGCAACTCTTTTTCCAATTGTTTGCAATACGGGCAGTTGGGATCGGTAAAAACAGCCATTTTGCGTTTGCCATCGCCTTTGACGATTTTGATGGCATGCTGCAATGGCAGTGATTCCAATGGCACACGCCGCGCCGCTTTGATTTCCTGGATGCGCTCGTTCGTCATGCTCACCCGGGTTTTGGGATTGATCACATGACCGAAGAAGAAATAGTCCGCTTTATCATCGGTATAAAACACTTCATCGCCGACAACCACTTCATACAAACCCAAGTAAGGTGTTTTTTTCAAGCTATCGATAGTGCTCCCGGCAAAATGCGGTTGAATGGCCTTCCTTAATGCTTCTTCATCGGCCCAGGCGGATCCGGAGAAAAAACTGATTACCAGAATTGAGATGAAAAGCTTTAAGCGCGTGGCCATAATGACTCCAGTGTTAGAAAATAAAATTTAATTCAATGCGTGCTGCATCAAGCGATTCTTGATCAGCGGCAAGTGGTTGGTGATCTCCAGCCCGAGATTGCGCAGGCGCGCCAAGGTCGGATTGGAATTATTGAATAGTTTCTGCAAGCCGTCGGTGACCAGTTCCAGCGCCAGAATATCTTCCTTGCGCGCCAGCTCGTAACGCCGCAGCAACATAAAATCGCCGCAATCCGTCCGCATCCCGCGCGCACTGAGAATCGCCGCAAGCTCACGGGTATCGCGCAATCCCAGATTGACGCCCTGCCCGGCCAGCGGATGAATACCGTGCGCTGCATCGCCGATCAGCACTAGCCGCGGTTTGATCAGTTTATCCACATGCACAAAATTCAACGGGAAACCCACGGGTGGGGTAATCAACTGCAATTTACCCAACGTATGCGAAGAAGCTTCTTCCACACGGCGGCACAACTCATCTTCGGGCAAATTACGCAGAAATTCCGCGTGATCCTCGGTCGTCGACCACACCATCGACACCCGCTTATCGGGCAGCGGCAACAACGCCAGCACACCGTCGCGCCGGAACCATTGATGGGCAATCTGGCGATGCGACCGTTCCGTGCTAAAGTTGGCGACCACACCGATCTGGTTATATGCATGGCGCGACACGTCAATCTCCGCTTGCTTGCGCACCCACGAATTCACACCGTCCGCACCTACCACCAAAGCGGCTTCAAGCTGGCTGCCATCGTCCAGTTGCACCTCGACATGCGATTCCTGCCAGGTAATCGCAGTGCATTTCGCCGGACAAAAAATGTGCAGATTTTCATTCAAGGATTTGAGCACTTCCCAAACTGCCGTTTGCAGTTGGCGGTTCTCAGCGATAAATGCCAGCTCCGGTATACCGATTTCGTATGCGCTGAAGTTAACATGCGCGGCATTGTCATCGCCAAACACCGCCATCTCATAAACCGGCGCCAGGCGCTCGGCCTCCATCAACTGCCACACACCTAATTCCTGCAGAAAAGCCCCGCTGCCCGGACTGATCGCATACACCCGGCTATCCCAGCTGTCATCCTGCGGCAACGGCGGTGTTTCGTGCGGCTCTATCAGCGCGATCTTCAAGCCGCTATCCTTCAGCGCAGCCACCAGGCTTGCTCCTACCAGTCCGCCACCGATTACGATCATATCGAATTTCATGGAATTGATTATACAGCCGCTTTGTTATGGACGGGTAACACAAACTTCAACTTCATGATAAGCGTGCATTTCCTGTACTGCGCAGACTCATCGTCCACTCGCTTTAAACCACCGGCCAACATCACCCAACCCCCTGAAAGAACGCATAAACCCTTGTCAAGTCACATTCTTGATCTTGACAAGCCCACCCCTCAAAGGCACAATGCTGCCCTTGCGTTTTAGCATATGGCGAATTAGCTCAGTGGTTAGAGCAGCGGAATCATAATCCGTTGGTCCGGGGTTCAAATCCCTGATTCGCCACCACCTCAAAGCTCCACACCGCTTCAAAAAATCAGCAGCGCTTCAATGGGTTTAAGCGGCGGCAACATCAGTCATCGGGCAATAATAAGTCTCAAATGGATGATGATTTTTCCAGCGATAGGCTTCAAAGTCACGCGTATCAGTGGAAAAGATACGTCCATGCCCTAGCGCCTCAGTTCAGCTATGTAACGTTTATAATTTACCGAACCATCTTCCGGTCCATGACCGATTCCCGCCAGTTTAACCAGCAGCCCTCTGTTTTTCCTTCACGCTTAATTCCGCTTGCTCATACATCAAGTCAATGGCCTGTTAGTAGATCGAAGAGCCGAAGCCAGGACGCGACTCTTCAAGCTCAACGTATCAACGCCGCCCTTGCGTTCTAGCACATGGCAAATTAGCTCAGTGGTAAGCAGCGAAGTCATAATCCGTTGACTCGGTGTTCAAACCCCTGATTCCCATCTGACACACCAAGTTGAGCGAAGAAATTACCCCCTTCGATTCGAACCGCCTGATCTTCCAGGCCGCGGTCGATTAGCCCTTTAATTCTGCTTCTATTTTTGAGACCAGGCACTACCGAGGTCGACAATCTTTTGGAAATATAATCATGAAATACAATCGTGCCGCCGCACTTAAATTGATGGCAATTAAGGATTAAAGAATCAGAAGAGAAAATCTGGCAGCGGGATCCAATGCACGCTTGCGCGCCCCTGAACTATACGTCCGAAACGAACCGCTATGAAAGCGATACTAACGCAATCAATCACTTTGATCAATTCAAGGAACTGATAAACACTTAGAACCTGCTATCTGAATAGGTCAGTGGAAGAAAGCGGACTTAACAATAAGCAATTTAACTATGCTGCAAGCGTAATGTTTCAATCCTCGCCCGGCTTTGGGGCCGGGCGCTATCTGGCGGGAATTACTCAATTTTCCGGCGATCATGGCTTAGCTATGGCCAATGCAAACGACTCCTCCGCCGCTTTGCTGTGTTGCGCTTGTCGCAGCAGAATATTATGACTGACTGCGCCATCCAACCAAGCCTTGAATCGCCCGTTACCATCGAGCAACACCAAACCGATGCCATCGTCGGCGCAGCGGTGCATTAGCGCCGGAGAAATCATGATGTTGCCAAAGCAAACGAGCGTGCCCAAATGATGCAACGGCACTTGAAGTTTTTTTGCCGTTCTACATCGATGCGTACGGTATCGTTTTCCAAATGTGCGTAGGGATTGGGCATCATAATGTAAAGCGTGTTGAGGATTTGGTACATTTTGTATTACAATTCGTGTAGCACTTTATAACATGCCGAGGAATACAGCATGACCACACTCAATATCCGGCTGACCGGGCAGATTGAACAGCGGCTTTCGGAAGAAGCGGAACGCGAAAATAAAACCCGTTCCGAAATCGCTCGCGATGCATTGAACTGGTATTTATTGGAGATCGAGAAAAAACGTTTCATGGATCAACTCCTGGAAGAAGCCCGCACAGCGTACTCAAACGAAAGTATCCGGCAAGAAGCACAAGCCATTGCCGAGGAATTTTTACCGATTGAAAATGAAATGCTGGAGAATGTTGAGGGCCGTATATCCGGCGATCTATCGCAGACGGAATCTCCCGGGAAATGGTGGAAGTAATCCGCCGTGGCGAGATCTGGACCGCCAACCTGAATCCGCCGCGCGGGCAGGAAATCGGCAAAATCCGTCCGGTTTTGGTTTTTCAGGACAATGCGCTGACTGCGATCGGCGCACCGATGGTCATCATCTTGCCACTGACAACACAGGTTTATCCCGCTTTCAAACAATGGCGCATTACCGTTACCGCTCGCCACCGCCTGCTGAAGGACTGTCAGATCGTTGTCGATCAACCGCGAACCTTGGATCGTTCCCGATTCGGAGAAGGGCCTTTGGCGACACTCAGCGAAGAGGAAATGATTTCCGTTGAGCGAGCCTTTCTCGGTATATGCGGCATGTTTCACTATGCGATCTGTTCGCGGCAAGAGCGATAACAACCCGGAGTATTCATGACTTGCCAAATTGATCATTGACCTGCTTCTTCAAACACCATGAACTTGGTTGCGATTTACCTTCCCACGGGTGTGAGGAATACTCGTTCGACAGGAACACCACATTGATATGATTCGGTTCATCCCCACGGGCGTGGGGAACACAATCACGTTGACATGCTCGCGTGGGAGATTTACGGTTCATCCCCACGGGCGTGGGGAACACGTTACAACCGGAACGACAGCAGACCCGCCAGCAGGTTCATCCCCACGGGCGTGGGGAACACAATCACGTTGACATGCTCGCGTGGGAGATTTACGGTTCATCCCCACGGGCGTGGGGAACACGTTACAACCGGAACGACAGCAGACCCGCCAGCAGGTTCATCCCCACGGGCGTGGGGAACACCTTATAAGTCGCTCCGTAAATCTCTCGGCTATCGGTTCATCCCCACGGGCGTGGGGAACACAGGAATAACGCTAGGCACACCAAACAGGTTTTCGGTTCATCCCCACGGGCGTGGGGAACACCAGATAAATCGCGCGCCTGGATTGATGCGATTCGGTTCATCCCCACGGGCGTGGGGAACACTTTAAGCGGGGATCAAAACCACCTGAAACCCGCGGTTCATCCCCACGGGCGTGGGGAACACCCATTGCTATAAGTTCAGTTACTTTTCTCATGCGGTTCATCCCCACGGGCGTGGGGAACACTGCCAATATTTGAGCAATACCGGCAAGAATTGCGGTTCATCCCCACGGGCGTGGGGAACACAAGTCTTCGCATCGCACTAAACCGCATGAATTCGGTTCATCCCCACGGGCGTGGGGAACACCCTGTCCCTGTCCCTGTCCCTGTCCCTTGCGATCGGTTCATCCCCACGGGCGTGGGGAACACTGTTTAATATGTCCATCGCAGTATTTGCGTAACGGTTCATCCCCACGGGCGTGGGGAACACCGGATAACTTCCAGAAGAACCACTAAAATCAACGGTTCATCCCCACGGGCGTGGGGAACACTTGGCTTGGCCGGATTCGGTCAGGGTATCGGTCGGTTCATCCCCACGGGCGTGGGGAACACCGAAGTCAATTTGCTGATTGAATCGTTTACGCCGGTTCATCCCCACGGGCGTGGGGAACACATCTTGGCGCATCGGTTGGATATGCGAAGCAGCGGTTCATCCCCACGGGCGTGGGGAACACCCATCACGGCGTTAAGGTTGATAAAATTATTACGGTTCATCCCCACGGGCGTGGGGAACACAAGCTTGGTGAAATCACCACGGTTTGCCGTGGCGGTTCATCCCCACGGGCGTGGGGAACACTCAACGATTGCAACACCAGTGGAGACAAATCGCGGTTCATCCCCACGGGCGTGGGGAACACTTATCGTTAATCTCGACGCGGATCATGGTTCACGGTTCATCCCCACGGGCGTGGGGAACACCGCCCCTGTGATACCCTCAAACAGTATCCACTCGGTTCATCCCCACGGGCGTGGGGAACACGAGGAAGGGTGCTGTTTGGGCAAGTGCTGGAGCGGTTCATCCCCACGGGCGTGGGGAACACAAAATGCTGGCCTGTTTTATGACATTGTCGCTCGGTTCATCCCCACGGGCGTGGGGAACACGTGAAGGGCTGCCGGTATCTGGCGCACCCAGGCGGTTCATCCCCACGGGCGTGGGGAACACTTATCAAGGCGGATTTGCAAGAAATGAAAATCCGGTTCATCCCCACGGGCGTGGGGAACACCAGTTCAATCGTGTGCTCCATGATTCGAGCGGCGGTTCATCCCCACGGGCGTGGGGAACACTCTTCGGCTTTAAGCGTATCCATTACGGTTGTCGGTTCATCCCCACGGGCGTGGGGAACACTTACAAAGCCACAGGCAATCTGGTGGAGTTTCCCGGTTCATCCCCACGGGCGTGGGGAACACATATTAATTAATTAATTAATTATTGGTTATATCGGTTCATCCCCACGGGCGTGGGGAACACTCACTAAAGCCATTCAGATTTGATTCAAAATCCGGTTCATCCCCACGGGCGTGGGGAACACTACGGAAGAAGTTACTGGCGCATAGGCTAGTTGCGGTTCATCCCCACGGGCGTGGGGAACACCCATTTATACAGCCAGAAACTTATGAATACAGCGGTTCATCCCCACGGGCGTGGGGAACACTTCTAATGGAATTAGAGCTTGAGTGCGGGCACCGGTTCATCCCCACGGGCGTGGGGAACACTTTTTGTCTGGCTCATACAGAAATGGTGGAACCGGTTCATCCCCACGGGCGTGGGGAACACTTCTTAATTCTCTATAAGCGTTAATACTCATCCGGTTCATCCCCACGGGCGTGGGGAACACATAACGGATAATGCCACATATAACGATATAGCCGGTTCATCCCCACGGGCGTGGGGAACACAATATTCACATTCCGGCATTAGTTCAATCGTTCGGTTCATCCCCACGGGCGTGGGGAACACAAATGGGCAAAACATTTCCCCATTTAGTATACCGGTTCATCCCCACGGGCGTGGGGAACACATGGGCCGCATCAGTTCCTACGTGCCGCCTGACGGTTCATCCCCACGGGCGTGGGGAACACGTTGATTTACCTGGTGCTGGTATCGCAACCAATCGGTTCATCCCCACGGGCGTGGGGAACACTTCGACCGCAGCCAGTTCACAGATTTTCACGGCGGTTCATCCCCACGGGCGTGGGGAACACGCCATCGGTAACAAGCTGGTATTGGTCAAAATCGGTTCATCCCCACGGGCGTGGGGAACACGTTATCCGCATAAAGCAGGATATCGTCCAACGCGGTTCATCCCCACGGGCGTGGGGAACACCACAAAGAAATTCATAGAGTATCGGTTACGGACGGTTCATCCCCACGGGCGTGGGGAACACATGATAATCAAGCAACATTTCAAAAACATGATCGGTTCATCCCCACGGGCGTGGGGAACACGCGCTACTTTTAATTCACTAAAACCATTAACGCGGTTCATCCCCACGGGCGTGGGGAACACCTTGTCGCTGGAAAAGCCGGGATTCTTTCTTACGGTTCATCCCCACGGGCGTGGGGAACACTTGATTTACCTGGTGCTGGTATCGCAACCAATCGGTTCATCCCCACGGGCGTGGGGAACACTAAAAAAATAAAAAACATTGCTGACACTTTACCGGTTCATCCCCACGGGCGTGGGGAACACCTTCTTTGACTTCTCTCTATACTGTTCAATTTCGGTTCATCCCCACGGGCGTGGGGAACACTTTTCCATGGGCATTTGAGGTCACTGCAAATTCGGTTCATCCCCACGGGCGTGGGGAACACGGCGATACGCTGGTAATAAGGTAGGTATAGAACGGTTCATCCCCACGGGCGTGGGGAACACCACCCGGGTTGCTAGAAACTCCGCCCACAGGTCGGTTCATCCCCACGGGCGTGGGGAACACATTTATTGCTCACTTCTAAAAGTAATTCCTGCCGGTTCATCCCCACGGGCGTGGGGAACACCTCTTATGAAAAACTTGATCATTGTTTCTTTCCGGTTCATCCCCACGGGCGTGGGGAACACCGGCGTTCCTGATGTGTCTCGCCAATACATATCGGTTCATCCCCACGGGCGTGGGGAACACTTGAACAAGAGCAGTAGAAGTCGTAGTAATGCCGGTTCATCCCCACGGGCGTGGGGAACACACTGGGGAAAGAACAACGATGAAGTCCTCGTTCGGTTCATCCCCACGGGCGTGGGGAACACGTCACACTTCCCGCGCAACGCCGTTATTATTTCGGTTCATCCCCACGGGCGTGGGGAACACTCTTTAGAGTTTTCTCGTTCATTTGTTTAGCTCCGGTTCATCCCCACGGGCGTGGGGAACACGACATGGTCGGCAATACACAAGCCGCAATAGACGGTTCATCCCCACGGGCGTGGGGAACACTTTGTTTTTGTTGAATCAATAGAAGCATTATACGGTTCATCCCCACGGGCGTGGGGAACACAACAGTCGGCCTATTGTTTTCGCCCAAAAGGACGGTTCATCCCCACGGGCGTGGGGAACACGCGTAATGTCCAACCTGCACCGCGTAACCCGGCGGTTCATCCCCACGGGCGTGGGGAACACATTGAATTAGCAACGAAGGATCACGCTTTTTCGCGGTTCATCCCCACGGGCGTGGGGAACACATCTGTCTGTTGGCGTATCGCTCCCAGTTTGACGGTTCATCCCCACGGGCGTGGGGAACACGTCGTAGGCTAGGTTCGCGCCTACCAGTGTTCCGGTTCATCCCCACGGGCGTGGGGAACACGGGTGCCACAATCAACACAAAATCAATCCAGCCGGTTCATCCCCACGGGCGTGGGGAACACACTTCTTCTATCTCGCTGAAATATCAGCGATAAAAGGAGTGCCTGAATTCTACCAAATTTTTAAGGAGCGTTTTCCTTTTCTTCAGGTAAAAACGAAACCAGTTTTGCGCCGTCAATTTCGGTCGGAATTCTTCGATTAGTGCCGAGTGTTACAAAATCAAAACCCGCTTCGTTATTGGTACGCCATGCCATCACGGCGTTGCCATCTTCAAGCCCTTGCTCAACTTGATCCCAAATGTAAGTGCGTACTTTAGCCGAGTAGTTTCCAACATAAACACCTGCGCGAATTTCCAGCAACCAGATTGCCAGACGCCCGCGCAACCGGGGTGGTGCGTTTTCAAGCACGATGACCAGCATCGCCTAGATTCTCAGGATTCGGTATGGCTGGCTGCACGGCATCATTAGGTGCAGCAGGTGGGGAAATCTCACCGGCGGACAACATTTCCTCAATACCCGGTATGATTCTTTCGAGTAGCTTGCTTTCACGGAATATGTCCCGGCACGCAAGCCTTACTTGCTGCTCCGGATTGCCTGGGTGTTTTGCAGCAATTTTGAATGCCAGCGGAACAACGGTTTCAAATTTATAAATATCCGCCACATCGTAAACAAAAGACAGTGGCTTTCCGGTATGAATAAAACCTACCGCAGGCGCGTAACCGGCAGCCAGCACCGCCGCTTCCGTCACTCCATAAAGGCAGGCCGTCGCCGAGCTCAAGCAGCGATTGGCGATATCTCCTTTATCCCAATCTCCGGTATCGTAATTTCGGGCTTTCCATTCCACGCCATACTTTTTTGCGATTAACTTATACGTTTCTCGTACCCGTGCGCCTTCGATTCCCCGCAATTGCTCAACGCTGCGGCGAGCCGGCGGTTCCTCACCGAAACGCATGGCATACATTTTGCGCACCACTTTCAGACGCAACGTTTCATCCAAAGCCAGCTTGGCCTGATATAGCAACCGATCGGCACGCGCACCACCCGGTTGACCGGAAGAATAAAGCCGCACACCTGCTTCACCAATCCATACCAATAAAGTACCCACGCGGGCTGCCAGCGCTGCTGCCGCATGCGAGACTCTCGTGCCTGGTTCAAGCATCAAACAAGCAACACCGCCCACCGGAACATGTGTGCGCACGCCCGTTTTATCCACAACGACAAATGCACCGTCGAGCACATCCAGATGACCTTTCTCGATAAAGAGAATCGACAAACGCTCTTTCATGGCAATGGGTTTAAGCGGCGGTAACATCAGTCATCGGGCAACAGCAAATTCTGGAATGGATAATGATTCTTCCAGCGATAGGTTTTGAAGTCTCGCACATCAGTAGAAAGAATTTCACCGTGCCCTAATTCTTCTGCAAGCAAAACTAAAGATGCATCAGCCAAATCCATGGGCAAATCTTCGTATTGTTTAATTAATTGGCGAATTCGGATTAAATGTAAAGTTTGCAGATCAAAAACCTCGATATAACCCGTTTCTAAAACCGAAATAAATCGTAATTGACTGGAAACGCCCAGGCGTTTACCCAATAAATAACTGGTTTCAGTGATGACAGGCCAGGTAGTTATCAAAACTTCTTCCAGCTTTTGCATTCTTTCTACAGCCATTGCATGAAACCGATCATTAGCGTTAAAGAATGCAAGCCAAAATCCAGTGTCACTTAATACCATGCTTCTCTTTCCAGTCCTGATCGAGATATTTTTTATAATTAACCGATAGATCTTCCGGGCCTTTAGCTGTACCCGCCAACATTTCTATTAACTTCCAGTTTTTTTCCTTTGCACTTAATTCCGCTTGCTCATACATCAAGTCAATAGCCTGTTTAATGACATCCGTGGTATTAAGCTGCATTCTCTGCTGAATGACTTTGATTTTTTGCTCATAGCTGTCATCAATCCGTACCGTTATTCTCATCATTCACTCCTCGTCTGACAATTTGTCGGACAGACTATAACATTGTGTACTGGCGATGGGAAGAAAACTGTAGTTAGTCAAAATATTATCTGTCAGACTCAGTCCATCAATAATGCGCATTTTTGAGTAAATTTATAATCTGCGAACCAATAATAAGCCGCAACCGAAGGCTTTGGCATGGCCAATTCCGCTTAGCAATGTTTTGCGAAATGCTAATGCGTTAGTTATCTCCAGTTCTCCTGCGAAATCAACTGTTGAGAAGCGAATATTTTTACACCCACCTCGATGTTGCGTGTAACCATCGATTCGAACAGATTTTTCTGTATGTGCGCCGCGTTCGCGATCATGTAACTCACGAGTCAGCAAATGAAATCCTGCTTGCTCCGCACGTTGCTCCAACCAATCCAAGCATCTTTCTTGTACTAACTCATATAATGCCGGTTTTGCTTCATCTGTGTTCTTCCAATCGGACCAACGATTCAGGCCACGTTCTCCTAACAAGCGTTTTTTCTCATGCATCACCACGTCAGCACGACGTGATATGCCGTTTACTTTATGCACTAAAACTGGATTGGCTCTTAATTCGAAAGATAGGTACTGCCCTTCTTGTAACTGTGGATTGTAATCGCGGCTTTGCACTTGCCAAGCATCGAAAAATGATTGTGGCTTACGTGCAGATACTACGTAGAAACCTGGCATATGATCTTCACCATCACGTCGGCGAAATAAAAAATCCCGCTCAGTGCCTGGTTCTGCCTTTAAGAACTGCCACAACCACTGGTGATCACCGTAAGGACCTTTTGCCCATTGCATGGCAGCGTCTCGTTCTGCGCCGGGTGAGGGAGTAATAAGACTGAAATACATGTTATTGCTCTCCTTGCGATGCTAAAGCAATGTATTCGATACGATCGCCAAATTGCCAATGTTCCCGCGATAACAAACGATCCTTGCGCACAACTTCCAAATCGTGAGTCATACCGGATTCAATCCCCTCACCCCAGACGATGCGCTCAAATGCGGAGACTGTTTCGCCGCTACGCTCAGCAAGTTTCTGGCGGTAATCATGCAAAGCGGTCTGCGCATTGTCTGCCGGAATGATCTGCGGATTGAGCGGTAATGCCGGTGGGCAGGCTTTACGCCCAAGATAAAGAGTGAAGCGGGGTTTTGCGAGTGCCTGCGCTAGATCGTTTAATGTATGAGGCGCACCGTCACGCATCTGGATCGCAACCAGACTTGCCGCATCCTGCCGGTAGTCGCGAGTGGAAAGGATGGTATTGAGATCGTTCTTAGGTAAGTTAAACTCGTCTCGCCGGGTGTAGTGAGGGCGATTTTTTAACGCAACTCGCCCTGGTACTTGCGCTGTGTGGTAATCGCGGAGTAATCGACCTGAAGCCAGTACACCGATAGCAAAGCCATAACCCTTACACAAAGCAGCGTGTGAGTCTTCTTCCCGGCGTATCCCCAGTGCTGCTGCCAGCAGTCCTAATAAAGCGGACTCACTGGGATAGTTTGCGGTAGGTCGGAATTCGCCAACCGCAGTTTCACCCCAAGCAGAGAGCGGCGCCTGTAACTGAAAGACCAGATAGTCCATGGTCGTCATTCCGTCACAAACTTCACTAACTCATGCAAGTTACCTTCGCCCGTTTCCACATTGAACTGGTAACGGCTATCGGAACAAGCTCCATAAACGGCATCAAAATTCTTGTAACGCTTGGTCAACTCGTTGACTGCGCGTTCCAGCATATCGCCGCCCGTTACTGGTTTGAGAAATGCCTGCGCCAGCGAACGTGGTTGCTGATCTCCTTTCTCAGCCAATGCATAGGCGGCATAAGCGCGCGAGGCAAAACTGTTTTGCTTGCCGGTTGGTGAAACTTTGGTAGCCGCGTGCACCAGTGCTTGCAGTGTTTTAGCAGTCAATGCAGCATCGTTACCCAGATTTTCAAGCAACAGTTCTCGATTGATACACAAATAGAGATAGAAAACCCCGGCACCAAAACCGGCTTCGCCAATGTGGCCGGCTCCTACATCTTCTTCACCGCGATTAAGATCGTCGACTGCGCTGAAGTAGTCATCTTCCACCGCTACCTTGTGGATGGTAATGGCATGGGCTACTTGAACGGCGGCTTCAACATTGAAGGCGGGCGACGATGCCAGCATGCGGCCAAACATGGCAATATCCGCTGCTTGACGAGGTTTCCTCAGCAGCTTCAAATCTTCTTCTGTTGGATTTTCACCCGATACTGACAACTTATCCATCAGTATTTCTATGGCAGCCTGCTCTTCGGGACCAAAGTGTGCCAACTGCTCAATGTGCAAGTCCTGGTTATTTTCAGTTTTTTTGTCAGATTTTAATTTGCCAAACTGACCGACAATTAGCTTTGCCCATTCACGAGCTTTCTTTTCCGATACTTCCTTCTTCAAAAACATATCATAAATTTTTTCACCCATTTCCTTGGTTCTAATACCGATATGCCCTTGAAGTGTACTTTCAAATACATCCGATGTCCGCCATGCGCGCTTAAGGCTTTGGGACGAAATTCTTAATCGATTGGCATCGCCAATCATGGCGGTTTTGGGTCGCCCTGTATCGTCCCGGTTGAGATTCGAAGGTGGATAGCTGACAAGCAGGTGAAGCTGAACAAAACGCGACATTGCATTCTCCATTATTTAAAGAAAGATAAGATTCAAACTGCCGATTTGGCGGGCCAGCGATAGGTATAAGCCCAGCGTTTTTTTACGCCATCGCTCCAAAACAAAACATCATTTGCCAATTCCAATGCATTGACCTGATAAGCGACTAATGGCAACGCCCGGCGCAAACCGCTAAACACTTCATCCAACGAAGAGGATTCCAACAGGCGACGGAAGCGCAATTCGGAAAAAGGCGGTCGCTCTCCCTCAGACATGATGACCGGCAAACTGCGTTCATCCAGACTTTTTATATGAGCGAGCAAACCAGCAATGGCTGCGAGCCGTTCGTTTCGCCAATTGCTTTCCGGTTTGCCTTCCTCAGGCCACCCGCGCGACAAGAGAATGCGATACAAATGCTGGTAGGCGCTTGTCAGAGTAATCGCCGTTAAATTGTGCGCGCGCCGCAACTCAGCGCGATCTCCACGATTATTGTCCAGTTCCTGCCACCATTTCAGCAGAGCCTGTCCCAACACGGTTTCCGGTCGAAATGAAATATTGTTACTCACGTAATTTTCTCCTTGTGATTTAAGTCGATGCCTTAACAGATTTTTTCTCCGGTTTTCTGGCTTCTACTGGTAATCCCAGAGTTTCCTTTAGCTTGTCGCCATACAAATTGGCGCGTAACCGGTTGTGTGCTTCCGCCACACGGCGCGGGTTCTGCCGCTCAATGGGCGCAGAACCAACTAATTCGCCATCAAATAGTTCTAGCGCTGTCTCGATTAGCTCAGTGCGCCATTGATTATTTGGACGCTGCAATCTTGCGGATGTATCTTCGTCACTCTCGTTTTGTGCCTGATCAATGAGATCGCTCAATAATCTAAAAAACCCGGGTTCGGTTCTCGACCAGAATGCAGCATCAACAAATCCCCATTCGCCTTTAACTTCCGCGCCTTCGCTGAACCATGCCGAACGAACGGCTGAACGCAATAGAAATGCAACATGATCCGCGGCAGTTATCCAGTTCGCTACACCTTTTTGTATCAGCTTGCGCCCATCCTTGTTGCATTCAGCTAAACCATATAATGGGAAAGTAGACTCATACCAGCAGCGGGCTTTCATGTTGTCCATGTCATAACCGAAGACCCATAGTCTGAATTGCCCTTTGAGTCTTCTGCTACCCAGCACATGCGAAACTTGTGAGGCAGGTTGGATTTTTTTCTTGTCTCCCTGCACCCCGAGAACCCAGCCCAACCAAAGCTTGTAGCCCAATCCACCCGGCTGAGGATGCATAGGCAACCATTCTTCTGGCTTGCTCTCATAGTACGGTGACAACGGATGCTTCCATGCTCCCTTGTAATCAAAACCTTTTGGCTTGGTAATGTAACGAGTCACTAACTTCTCCGATTCACGGCCACAGGTATCGCAACGACCACTGACGGTGTTATCCTGATCAAGCCGAATCCGGCGAGGCATACCCCAGAATACATGAGCAGGATGAACTTGAATGGGAGCGGTTTTTCCTCCGGCAGCCTGTATCGAGTGCATATCCGCGAGCCAAGGAAAAATAAAATGTGGCGCAATTTTGCTGGCATCGCCGCAATTTCCAAGAAAAGAAGCGCGTTCACGCACATTCAACCAAACCGTATGCCAAAGCGAACGGACAGGTGTCGCAACGATCAATGTGGTCAATGGACCGCCTCCTCGAAGTGAGGTGTAATGCCCATTTCCTCCGCCTGGTGCATTAGTTTGCAGGGTAAACAGTGCCGTTGCAGCACAGTGAGGACACAAGCCGGAAGCGAATCCACGTTTAATGAAATGATCCTTGTTTTCCTTGAGTGAGTTATCGCCTGGCGCTTCAATCAAGAGGGAACCGATATCGTTGAATTCTGAATCTTTCTCGCTATCTGTGCGCAAACTGAAATCCTGCATGAATCTCGCACCATCACCCTCGAATTCAAAAGCGTTTTCTACTAGTGCAAACCAGTCTTTCAAGGTTTCCGCCGAAGGTGGTGCGTCATACCACTGTTGCCACTCGACATGACTATTCATCGGTGTCGTGGTCTGCACCAAGCCAATCAAAAACTGTACTAAAGCGCCGTTAAAATCTGGCCGCCGGGCGTCCAGCGCAACAATCTCCGGCTCGCCGATCTGCCACGGCGCTATCCAATCCTGAATACCGTTCTTGCGGTGCACAGGTATCCAGACTTCATCCAGCAGGTTCATTCCGTCTCCTCAATTGTAGATTTTTCATCTGCCACCAGTCGCAGCCCCATTTCGCCATCATATTCCCACAAGCAAAGTTGTGCTGGCCGCCCCGGACTTTCTCCACTCCATGCCTGCGCTTGCCAGCATCCGGTCTCGGTTTGTTCCAATGCCAACAGGATTGACCATTTGCCTTTGCTTGGTAGCTGGTCTGTGATGCGTAGCAATTCCTGCTGAAGGATGCTGTCTTCAGGCTGCGGAACACTGGTCAGCAAACGTTCAGCTACACGTACTGTGCTGTACGCCCAGGCATGAGTTGAGTGCTCTGCCCACGGTAGTAGTTGCCCGCCAATCCAGCGGGCCAGCAACACATTGACGCTGGCGTCACCCAGACGCGATGGTGTTTTGACTTCACTCCACCAATCCATTACATCTCCACGACGATAACCCGTTGCAAAATTCAAGGCATTCATTTTTGCCAGACTGGCTTCCGCCATTTGTTGTCCTTGAGCGCTGAGGCTATTCCGTTGCAAGTTTTTCGGTATTTCTGAAGCACCACCAAACACATTTTCGATTAAAGTGCGCGCATCTTCTGGCATAGTGAACTTGCCCGCCCGCAAGGCTTTGGCCGTTAGCCACAGTTGTGAATGATCGGGGTAGACTCCCGCAGCTCTGGGGAACGCATTTTTAAACCAATGTGCTGTTGGCTCGTCACTCCATGCAGGACCAAAAACCATCATGAGCGACATACCCCGCTGATCCGGTTCGCCAATTGTTAAGCGATTGCCGGATGTATCGCGATTATGCCGCCGTAAACGTCCGGCTCTTTGGATCAAGCGATCAATCGGCGCTAAGTCGCTGATCAGCAGATCGAAATCCACATCCAGTGATTGCTCGATCACTTGGGTTGCAATCACTAAACGACCTGAGCGTTTGCTTGCGTTACTATCTGAACCAAAGGCGGTGAGAATATCTTCCTCCTTCGCCAGCCTATCGCTCAAAGCAAAACGGGCATGGAACAGGATAAGTTTTTCTTGCGGCAAACGTTCAGCGAATAATTCAAACGCTTCCGTGGCATCCGTCACGGTATTGCGTATCCAGCAGACGCATTGCCCGGCAGCCAATGCCGCGTCGATTATCGCCACAATCTCGGTTTGTAGATGGCGGTAATCAATAGCAACGGTACGTTTTACGGCCTCGCGCGTGGCTAAAGCAATCTCGTCTGGCTCGGTATTTGATACGCGCCAAGTTGTTGCGAGTGGGTATTCATCTTTTTTAATATCTGGACAAAGACCGTTGCGTCCATTGGCATAAGCATTCAAGAAAGCTTGTTTCATCTGATTCGGTAGAGTTGCCGACAGCAGAATCGCGCTGCCGCCAGCGCGCGCATGAAATTCCAGAAGCGCTTCCAGCACACCTTGCATATAAGCATCGCAGGCATGAACTTCATCTACGATCAGCACTTTGTGGAACAAGCCGAGCAGCCGAAGGGATTGGTGCTTGCTGTGCAACACCCCAAGCAAAACTTGGTCTATGGTACCGACACCTGCTTGAGATAATAATGCGCGCTTATTGTGATCAGCCAACCATGCCGTGCAGCGCGCCGATGCTGTTTCATCCTGTTGTTCAGGATCATCTTTAGTATGTGAACGGGGAAGAATAGATTTCGCAAAACTTTCTACCAGTTGGCGGCTACCATGGGCTAATACCAGATTGGCATCGCCTTCAAATAATACCTTGTAAAAATTGGCTGTTCGATCGTACATTGCGTTAGAAGTAGCCATCGTGGGCAGCCCAATGAAGAAACCGTTTGCTGTGCCTTTAGCCATTAAGCGGTAAGTAAGTGTCAGTGCGGCCTCTGTCTTCCCCGCACCGGTTACGTCTTCCAGCAAAAAAATCTGTGGTTCTCCTGATATGTCTGTATCTATCGCCCACTGCTGCAACGGGGAAGGAATCGGAATTTTTTTAAAAAGATCGGAGAAAGTGAGATTTGCAACAACTTTATGGGATACCACGCCACTATCATTTAATGCCTTCTTTGCTTGCTGACGCGCATAGCGCCAGTATTCCTCTAAAGACATATGTACAGCATGATAAGGAAAATAATCGGTATTGGAACCAAGCCAATCAGCCAATACAGTAATCCCAGCAAACCACCAAGACAATGTATGGCTGACATGCTCAAACTTGGTAGCATCGAGTGCGGTGGGCACATTTGCTGCTGTCCATGGAAATAGCAGTTCACGCATGGCTTCGACAAAGGCAAGTGATGTTTTTTTATCTGACTTAGAGTAATAGCCGCTAATATCACAGAAAGCAGGAAGCACTTTCGGTGGCTGACCATGATGCCCTGTAACCGACCTCATCCAAATATCGAGATTGGGCATTTGTGCTTCTGTTATTTCACCAAACCAACCATTCTCAATTGCATGGTCGGCAAGATAATCGCACCACAACCACTGCCCTAATGAGTCATGGCGCTCGGTATAGGATTTTCCCGAATTGGGTTTGCGCCCTTGCAACACTTCAAATAATTCGGATTTTTGTGACTGAAAAGCTTCGCTGAATTTACCCAAATCATGCAGAGCTAGCCAGAAAGAGGTCCATTGTAGCCAATCGGAATGATTGCAGTTCAGTTCACTACAAAACCAATCAGAAATAGCTTTTTCCTGGTTTAAATATTCAAATCCCACTGCCGCCACATCCAAACAGTGATAAGGCAGCGGATGCCATTTCTGCTCGCCCGGATAGTTAGGATCAGCTTTACCCCAATAATCAAAAATTGGATTTCTCATATTTTCTTCTTTATATCAATGCTCTTTTTGATGTTAAGAATTATATTTTCATTACAGATTTAGAAACCGATACAGTTCATTCATTAATGCCTCCGTTTGGATCGATCTTTTCGCGATAAAAATCGTCATGTTCTCCACCTCACCTCCACTTCAATCCGCTCCCACGGATTATTACTTTTTTTCAACCCTACGATCAAAGCCGACATTGTTTCGCCACGGTCCAACAGTTGCGAGACGGCGGCATTGTCTTTTGCGGGGATGTAACCGAGTTTTTCGCCTTGCCAGTCGATGCGGACAGTGCGTTGGTCGAAGCGGTTACTGGGTTCGCGAATCAGCGTGACCGTTTGGCGGGTGGCGAGTTGCGGCCAGAGGGTTTCGCCGTGGTGATACTGAAATCCCGCCACTGGTGAGATTTGCAGGGTTTTCCATTGATTTAACTCCGGTTTGGATTGCAGCAGCGCAGGGAAGGCAAATCCGCCGAGTAGAGCGGTGAATGATTGCAGGAATACGCGCCGGGACATGGTGTTTCTCCATTGAAAATGACACTTTTGCATTATCCCAAGCAGCAGGCTCAAAACCTGAGCCTGTGAATTTTACTTTTCAGCTTTTTCTAATCCCGGTCATTTACACAAGCTTTGCATTTCAAAATTGCGCAACAGTTTACTCAGTTGTTTTGGGTTTTAACCGCTTGCAGCGCTGTTTCGCTGTTCGGTACGAGCGGCGTTTCGTGCAAGTTTCACTCTTTCTGCTTGGGTAAATAATTCTCCTGCGCTTGCTGTAAGTTTTGCAGAATAGTTTGGCGTAACGCTTCCGGCGCGATGACTTCGACCGCCGCTCCGTGCTTGAGGATATCCATCACCAGTTCGGTTTCATTGGCGTACGGGATACGCAACTCGTAACTGCCATCGAGCAGAAATTGGCCTTGCTGGTGCGGATGCCATTGTTCATCCGCGACCCAGCGGGCGCGTTCGGCGGTAAAACGCAACACTGCGGTATGTTTTGCCTGACCGGCGAAAATACCGTAACTGGAAGCGAAATGGCCATTGAGTTCATTGTCGGTGATGTTACGGGCTGCGTGATCGAGCATCTGGCACGCGGCGATGCGTTCCACGGCGAAACTGCGCAGTGCCTCGCGCTTGTGGCACCAGGCGTCGAGATACCAGTTGTCGCGGTAATGCGTGAGCCGCTGCGGTGAAACGATGCGTTCGGTTTGCTGATCGCGGCCACGGCCGTGATAGACGATGTCGAGTTGCTTGCGTTGCAACACCGCGCTGGCGGCAGACTGAAAATGCTGCAAGGCCGGTTGCCTGCTCAACATGGTCAAAATGCGGATGCGCTTGATCGCATCCGGATCGTTCAGTTGCTGGGTTGCCAGTATCTTTTTCAAGTGTTCCTGCATCGGCTTGAGTTGCAGGGCGAGCAAGCCCGGCTGAATTTGTTCCAGCAGCTGCTGCATGGTGAGCAGCGCGTGCAATTCCTGCGCATCAAACCAAACACCGGGCAATTCAAACACGGTTTTTCCCTGCGTATCGTAGTAATAACCGTTGCGTTCCCGGTCATAGAGGATCGGCGCGTTGAAATACAGCCGCAGCGATTCGATGGTGCGGTTGACCGTGGCCCGGGAACATTCCAGCAGTTGTTCGAGCGTTTGATGCGACACCGGCAGGGTGCGGGACGCCAATATGCGGTGCAATTGATAGATTCGCTGGAGATTGCCCATAAATTGATTTCAATGAATGCGAAAGCTACAAATTCGTTGATACGGAATTTCTCTTTAGCGTATCATAAGGTCCTCGGAAACATCAGGTGCCGGTCAAGATTCAAACCCCTGTTTCGTACCGTTTATCCGTTTGTTTTTATCCCGTTGCCATTCAGTAAAACTATGAAAGAAACGCAGGCGATATCCTTGCTATTGATTTTCGTATTGAGCATGCTATCGCACTCCGCTTTTAGCCAGCAAACCCGGAAATTTCCTCCCAATAGTCAATTGGGCAACCTGACGGCGGTGGCTTTTCCGCACTTCACCATCAACGGGCAGCAAATGACGATGGGCGCGGGCGGGCAGATCCGGGGGATCGATAATATGATTATTCTGCCGTCTACGGCGAACTATATCGGTTTGATCCGCTTTCAATTGGATACAATGGGCAATCTGCACCGGGTCTGGATTCTGACGCCCGGCGAAGTCAAGGAAGCGGAAAGCGAAGGGCAGCAGATACCGAAACCGAAAAAACGTTTTTTCTTTTTTTAACACAACGCTAAATAATTCGTGAGTAACAAGCTTTATATCAAAACCTTCGGCTGCCAGATGAACGAGTACGACTCGGAGAAAATGGCCGATGTCCTGCACGCCGCCTATGGCATGGAATCCACCGACGATCCGGCGCAGGCCGATATCATTTTGTTCAATACCTGCTCGGTGCGCGAGAAAGCGCAGGAAAAGGTGTTTCATGATCTGGGACGGGTGCGGCATCTGAAGGAAAATAATCCCAATTTGCTGATCGGCGTCGGCGGTTGTGTCGCCAGCCAGGAAGGCAAGGCAATTGTCAGCCGCGCGCCGTACGTCGACGTGGTATTCGGGCCGCAAACCCTGCATCGCTTGCCGCAATTGATCGAAACGCGCAAAGCCACCGGCCGTTCGCAAGTGGACATTTCTTTCCCCGAAATCGAAAAATTCGACCATCTGCCGCCTGCCCGCACCGAAGGGGTTACGGCGTTCGTTTCGATCATGGAGGGATGTAGCAAGTATTGCAGTTTCTGCGTGGTACCGTATACGCGCGGCGAAGAAGTGTCGCGCCCGTTGAACGATGTGCTGACCGAAATCGCCATTCTCGCGGATCAGGGCATCAAGGAAATCACCTTACTGGGACAGAACGTCAACGCCTACCTGGGTACCATGGACGACGGCGAGATTGCCGATTTCGCCCTATTACTGGAATATCTACACGAAATTCCGGGGATTGAACGTATCCGTTACACCACATCGCACCCGAAAGAATTCACCACGCGTTTGATTCAGGCTTACAGCCAGCTGCCTAAATTGGTCAACCACCTGCACTTGCCGGTGCAATCCGGTTCCGACCGGGTGCTGGCGGCAATGAAGCGCGGCTACAGCGTGCTGGAATACAAATCGATCATCCGCAAGCTGCGCGCGATCCGCCCGGATATTTCGCTGTCCTCCGACTTCATCATCGGTTTTCCGGGAGAGACCGAAGCGGATTTCAACGCGACGATGCAACTGATCGAAGACATGAATTTCGACGAATCGTACAGCTTCGTCTACAGCCCCCGCCCCGGCACACCCGCAGCCGATCTGCCCGACGATACACCGCCGGAAGTGAAGCTGGAGCGGCTGCAACGCTTACAAGCGCAAATTAACCAGCAAGCCCGCAAAATCAGCTTGGGAATGGTCGGATCGATACAGCGTGTGTTGCTGGAAGGTATCTCCAAAAAAAATGCCGATGAGTTTTTCGGGCGCACCGATAACAACCGCGTTGTTAATCTGGCCAGCGATCCCACACTGGTGGGCAGTTTTGTCAACGTACGCATCACCGAAGCACGGTCGCATACGCTGCGCGGCGAAATTGTGCATGGATAAAAACACATCCACGGCAAAGTTTTGCGCTTGCAAAGTATCGCGCCCGCTGAGAGAATCGCGTTATCGTAACTGCAACAGCCAACTTTGAAACCGACACCCCTGGAAATTTCTTTCACACCCGCCGACAACCAACGTCTCGCCAATTTGTGCGGCGCGCTGGATGAGAATCTCAAGCAAGTTGAAACCGCATTGGATGTCACGATCTCCCGGCGCGGCGAACATTTCAGCGTATCGGGAAAATCCGGGCAGACCCAACTGGCGGCGCAAGCGCTACGCAATTTTTACGATCAGTCGCAACACCATATCAGTCTGGAGCAAATCCAGCTCGGCTTGATTGAAGTGCTGAATCCGCACGATACATCCGATCAAATCAGCGGCCCCAGCCACGACGACGGCACCGGCGCCAAGCAACCCGCCGCGCTCACCTTGTTAACCCGCCGCAGCAATTTACATGGCCGCACACCGCGCCAGTCAAAATATCTGCAACAAATCCAGGAACACGATATTACGTTCGCCATCGGTCCAGCCGGTACCGGCAAAACCTATCTGGCGGTCGCCAGCGCGGTCGATGCATTGGAACGCGGTCTGGTGTCGCGTTTGATTCTGGTGCGCCCGGCCGTGGAAGCGGGAGAGCGTCTGGGCTTTCTACCCGGCGATATGACCCAGAAAGTCGACCCTTATTTACGCCCTCTCTATGATGCGTTGTATGATTTAATGGGTTTCGATAAAACCGCCAAACAATTTGAACGCAATACGATTGAAATCGCACCACTGGCTTTCATGCGCGGACGCACCTTGAACCAGTCGTTCATCATTCTGGATGAAGCGCAAAACACGACGCCGGAGCAGATGAAAATGTTTCTGACGCGCATGGGCTTGGGCTCCAAAGCGGTCATTACCGGTGATGTGACGCAAGTCGATCTGCCGAAACATCAGAAAAGCGGATTAGTGGAAGCGCAACAGGTGCTCAAGGACATACGTGGCATCGCGTTTACCCGTTTTCTATCCGAGGACGTGGTGCGGCATCCTCTGGTACAGCGCATTGTCAATGCCTATGAGAAACACGACAAACAGCAGCAGGAATCCTGATTCGCCTTGCAGACAAAGAAACCGTTCAAACTGATGGTGCAATATGCAACGGACAGTTCCATTGTACCCACCCGGCCGCAGTTCCGCCGCTGGGTCAAAGCCGCGCTGATGCAAGAAGCCGAGATCGTATTACGGCTGGTGGACGAAGCCGAAGGGCGAGAGTTAAACCAGCAATTCCGCGGCAAGGATTATGCGACCAACGTGCTGACCTTTGTTTATGACGATATGCAACCGCTGACCGGCGATATCGTGCTGTGCATGCCGGTTGTCAGCCAGGAAGCACAGCAACAGCATAAAGACCTGCTGGCGCATTACGCGCACTTGACCGTGCACGGCGTGCTGCATTTACAAGGTTACGATCATATTGAAGACGCAGATGCAGCGGAAATGGAACAACTGGAAACCCGCATACTGGCGGCGCTGGGCTACGCGGATCCTTACGGTGAACCAGCTGGCGCCGTTGCAACGCAATAATCATGCATTCCCTTTTTTTATTTTTACCCATGCAAATTCTTAAACACTATGGATGACCCTTCACCTAAAAGCGGCTGGTTAGAGCGATTAGGCGCCATGCTGATCCGCAAACCGGAAGACCGCGAACAACTGATTACCCTGTTACACTCCGCCTTTGAGCGCAACCTGCTGGACTCCGACGCTCTCAGCATGATCGAAGGCGTCATGCAAGTTTCCGAAATGCAGGCACGCGATATCATGGTGCCGCGTTCGCAAATGGATGTCGTCGACATCAGCAAGAAACCCGAGCAATTCATTCCGTTTGTCATCGAAGCCGCACATTCGCGCTTTCCCGTCATTGAAGGTTCCGAGGATGAAATCATCGGCATTCTGCTGGCGAAAGACCTGCTGCGTTATTACGCTGATCCGGAAGAATTCAATATCCGCGACATGCTGCGCCCGGCGGTTTTCATCCCCGAATCCAAACGGCTGAATGTATTGCTCAAGGATTTCCGCAGCAACCGCAATCATATGGCGATTGTCGTCAATGAATACGGCGGTGTGGCCGGATTGGTGACGATCGAGGACGTGCTCGAACAGATCGTCGGGGAAATCGAGGACGAATACGACTTCGACGAAGAAGAGGACAATATCGTCATGGAAGCGGACGGACGCTACCGCGTCAAGGCGATCACCGAGATCGATAATTTCAATGAAGTGCTCGGCGCAAACTTCAGCAACGAAGACTTCGACACGATTGGCGGTTTGGTGCTCAGCAAGTTCGGCCGTTTACCCGTGCGTAACGAATCGGCCATCATCGGCCCATTTAAATTCACCGTGCAACGCGCCGATAGCCGCCGCTTGCACGTACTGAAGGTGGAAAAGCTTGCCGCAACAGTAGAAACCCCGGCAGAATGAGGATACTTATCCTATTTCCGCATCAGCATGCCCAAAATCACCATCCGTCCGTATGATCCGCACAGTTTCCAGACACTCAGCGGTAGCGGATTGCCTCCGGTACTGGCGCGTATTTACGCCGCGCGTGGCATTGAGGATTCCAGCCAGCTCGAAACTGAACTGACGCGCCTGATCCCGTTCGGTCAGCTGAAAAATATCACCGCAACGGCAGCCTTGCTGGCCGATGCCATCGCAGCAAAAAAACGCCTGCTGATCATTGCCGATTACGATTCCGACGGTGCAACCGCGTGCGCCACCGGTATGCGCATCTTGCGCAAGTTCGGCGCTAACGTGGATTATCTGGTGCCGAACCGGTTTGAATTCGGTTACGGCTTGACACCGGAAATCGTGCGCCTGGCGCATGCCTCCAAACAACCGGATGTCCTGATCACGGTCGATAACGGCATCGCCAGCGTGGATGGCGTGGCTGAAGCCAATCAATTGGGCATGCAGGTGGTGATTACCGATCATCATCTGCCCGGCGATCAATTGCCCGCGGCACTGGCCATTGTCAATCCCAATCAGCCCGGCTGCCCTTTTCCGAGCAAAAGCATCGCCGGAGTGGGCGTCATTTTCTACCTGATGCTCGCACTGCGCGCCGAGTTGCGTCAGCGCGGCGCTTTTGCGGCAGGCCAGGAACCGAATCTCGCCAGCTTTCTCGATCTGGTGGCGTTGGGAACCGTCGCCGATGTGGTCAAGCTGGATAGCAATAACCGTATTCTGGTGCAGCAAGGTTTGCAACGTATCCGCAAAGGCAAGGCTTGCGCCGGTATCAATGCGCTCATGCAGGTCTCGCGGCGCGATGCCCGGCAAATATCCACTTATGACCTGGGCTTCATGCTGGGGCCGCGGTTGAATGCTGCGGGGCGGCTGGACGATATGTCGCTGGGTATCGAGTGCCTGATCACCGATGACGAGGCGTATGCGGCCGACATCGCCAAGCAACTGGACGAACTGAACCGGCAACGGCGCGAAATCGAATCGGCCATGCAGGAAAGCGCGCTCGTCAAGCTGGAAGATACGCTCAATGCACGCCAGCCGGACATCCAGAGCGCTTACAGCATTTGTTTGTTCGATGCCGATTGGCACCAAGGCGTCATTGGCATCCTCGCGTCGCGTATCAAGGACAAATATCACCGCCCGGTGATCATTTTCGCACCCGGCAACGACGGTGAAATCAAAGGTTCGGGCCGATCAATCAACGGTTTTCACCTGCGCGACGCGCTCGATCTGGTATCCAAACAACACCCCGAGCTGATCCGCAAATTCGGCGGCCATGCAGCCGCTGCCGGGTTGACCATTCACAGCGATGCTTTTGAAGCATTCCGCGCGGCGTTCGAGCAGGTTGCGCAAACGCTGCTGACACCTGCCGATTTGACGCGCGTGATTGAAACCGACGGCGATCTGGAGCTTTCCGAAATCAAATTGGAACTGGCGGAAACGCTCGAACGCCAGGTGTGGGGGCAAGGTTTCCCGCAGCCGTCGTTTAATGCGCGCTTTTATGTCGAAAGCCAACGCATCGTCGGGGAAAAACATTTGAAATTGAAGCTAAAAAAACTGCACTCTGCAGGTGCCGGTGACGCAGCGCAAGCCGCGCGGAAATCGGCTGAAACCTACGACGGCATTCTGTTTTTCCACAACGACCCGCTGCCGGATGTGATCGATGCGGTTTATCGATTACAGATCAATGAATATAATGGCAAATCATCCTTACAATTCCTGCTGGAGCATTGGTTCCACGCAGATAACCCGGTGACCGGCGATGCACACTGAATTCACGTTGAATGGCGAATTGGCCGCTTTACCGCATTTCCTGACCAGCCTTGCGATTGGCTTATTGATCGGATTGGAACGCGAACGCAATCCCGGCTCGCGCGCCGGATTGAGAACATTCGCCTTGGTCGCGATGTTCGGCACATTGGCTGCCATGCTGTCGGAAAAAGCCACGCCGTGGTTATTGCTCGGCGGTTTATTCATCGTTGGCTTGATGATGGTGGCGGCGTATTCCCGCGTCAAGGACGACAACGCCGATCCGGGCACCACCACGATCGCCGCGATTCTTGTCTGCTACGGATTGGGTGCTTCGGTGTGGTACGGCAACGATACCTTGGCCGTCATGCTGGCCATCATCACCACGGTATTGCTGTACTTCAAAGCGGAATTGCACGGCATAACGGAGAAACTGACCCGGCGCGATTTAATTTCGATACTGCAATTTGCCGTGCTGACGTTTATCATTCTGCCGATTCTGCCGGACAAGTATTTCGGTCCGTATGAAGCGATCAATCCGCACCAGATCTGGTTGATGGTAGTCCTCATCTCCGGCGTCAGTCTGGCGGGTTACGTCGCATTGCAACTGATCGGCCAGCAACATAGCGTGATACTGGGTTTATTCGGCGGGCTGGTATCCAGTACCGCCACGACACTGGTTTATGCGCGCCGCAGCGCGGAAAACCAGAACTTCACACAACTCGCCGCAATTGTCATTCTGATTGCCAATTTAACGGTGCTGCTCCGTTTATCGATCATCAGCGCGGTTGCCTCGCCTGCCATTCTGCCGCAGTTGCTCCCTGTGCTCGGCAGCGGCTTCCTGCTCGGAGCAGGCATCACGGCATACTGGTGGTTCAAGCTCAGTCACCAACATGAAATGCCCGTACCGGAAATCAAAAACCCCACCGAATTGCGCGCCGCAACAACTTTCGGATTGATCTACGGCAGCGTGCTGTTTTTTTCCACCTGGCTTTCCGATATCGCCGGCAGCAGCGGCCTGTACGCCGTCGCGCTCGTTTCCGGCCTGACCGATGTCGACGCCATTACGTTATCGAGCCTGCATCTGTTCGAGCTGGGTAAGCTGGAAGCAAATCAAGCGATCACCGCAATCACACTCGCGATACTTTCCAACATCGGCTTCAAACTCGGCCTGATTTTCTTCATCGGCAGCCGCTTTCTCGCCAGACAATGCGTATCCGGCATGCTGGCCTGCGCCGCCGGTCTCGGGCTGGCGTTGTTGTTCATTTAGAAACAGTGATCACCAAATGCAGCGCAAGCCAGCTTACCACCCGCCAGGCCATGCTCCACAGCCTGTTGAGCGGCTATCGTCAAGCGCTCGCAGCGATCTGCCCAAAATAACAAAATTGCGTATCACAGATGATCAGCATCACCCAGCCATTCTTCATCCAGAGGCGCAAGGATGTCACCAACAATAACCGTGCCGCGCAGCGCATCCAAACGACTCAGCGCTGCTTCACGTTCGCTTTTTGCGTGATCGGGAATGATATGGGCGATGGTTTTGCCGTGCAAAGTGATTGCAATTGCTTCGCCTGCTTGCACTTGTTTAAGGTATTCGGGTAAATGCTGGCGTAATTCAGTCACATTCACTGAAGTCATGGGAGAACCTATAATGTACATAAAGTATGTACATTATAGGTATTTCATTATATCAAGCAATATATTAGAAAGTTAGGAATGCCTATTACTTAAACTTTACTGCTGTCAGACTCTGGGTCTTAGGGGAGATCTATATCGCTTATCTAGGGCCTGTTAACGCTATTTGATATAATTTGGTGATGGAAATCACCGAAACTCAATATCAACAGATCGAGCACTGCCTGCCGCGTCAGCGTGGCAACGTCAGCCATTCCAATCTGCAAGTTCTCAATGCCATTCTTTACGTTGCCGAGCATGGCTGCAAGTGGCGAGGACTTCCCAAGCGATTCGGCAACTGGCATACCATCTATACCCGCATGAATCGCTGGGCAAAGAGTGGTGTACTGAGCCATGTATTTGGGCAACTTCAGCATCAGCAAATCATCCGTATCCGTATTGAAACTGTTTCGCTGGACAGCACCAGCATCAAAGTCCATCCCGACGGTACGGGTGCGTTAAAAAAAACGGCCCCCAATCCATCGGAAAATCTCGAGGTGGATGGACCACCAAAATTCATCTGGTTGCCGCAGATTCCAGAACAACCATAAGCTTTGCCCTCTCGCCCGGTCACGCCCACGATGCGCCAGAGGGCAGGCAGCTTTTGCTTTCCCTCGGTCCCGTCAATACGCCCACCTACCTGCTGATGGATCGTGCTTATGAGGGCGACCAAACCCGGCAACTGGCACTAGATTTGGGTTACATCCCGGTTGTTCCGCCCAAAGCAAATCGCTTGTCACCCTGGGAATACAACCGTGCCATGTACAAAAAACGCAACGAGATCGAACGATTGTTCAGAAGGCTCAAGGGATTTCGCCGCATCTTCTCCAGGTTCGATAAGCTCGATGTCGTCTTCATCTCCTTTATCCACTTCGCTCTCATCGTCGAAGCAATCAGATTGTGTTAACAGGCCCTAAAGAGAAATTGTTATTCAACCTGACAACTTCCCATTCAACAATTCCAGCACACCACCCGTTTCGGTCTGGCGAATGCGCGTTATCCCGCCGTTGCTGATCTTGATTCGATACAGCCCAGCCGGGGCGGCATGCACAGTTTTAGCAACAACTGCGCGCATCACGCCGGCATGTGCGACGATCAGAAAATGGCTGCTGTGGTAGCGTTCGATCGCTTCTTCATAGGCGGAGCTGACGCGCTGGATAAAATCATCGAGCGGTTCGGCGCCGGGCGGGCGGCAGTTGACCGGATCGCGCAGGAAAGCCTGATAGTCAGTAACACGGCCAATCTTGATTTCATCGTGGCTGAGCCCTTCCCATTCGCCGAATCCGACTTCCTTGAAGCGCGATTCGACCGTAACGTCGATGCCGTGACGTTCTCCGAGTGCAAATGCAAACGCCTGGCAGCGTTGCAGCGGGGAAGTGATGATGTGGTTCCAGTCATTATAGTTTCCGACGGCATGCCACATTTGCGACCAGCCCTTCTCGCTGAGCGGATCGTCCACACCGTGGCCGCGATAGCGGCGTCCGCCCGCAGGCTGACCGTGGCGGATCAAATCGATCACTGTTTCTGTCATAAAACTTTGCCAGGATATTAGAGAGATGCGCTAGTGTAGCTGATTTGCTCAGTGGAGAAGCAAGTTAGATCAAAAAAGAAAACCGGATGCCGCACCGCAGTGCGCAGATAGCCCTTGTTCGGGAGGAAGTTAGTAATTACCAACTCTGAATTCAGAGCCGCCGGTTTTCTTGATCACGTCCAGTGCGATATCGACATACTCGGAAAATTCCAATGCATCCTCATCGGCGATCGGTGTCGCCAGCACAAAATTCGCATGCTTGCGCGCCTCTTCTTTTCTGCCGACGTCGTACAGCAATTCGGCGTAAAAAGCGCGTGTGATGACATCGCGCGGAAACAGTTCATGCGCCCGTTTCATGTGCATCAGGGCTTTTTGGTTACTGCCAAAACTGATGGGAAATCCGGGTAGTTTGTGATAAATGCGACCCAGCGCGCGATGCGCTCCGGCGTTCTCGTATTGCTCGTCCAGCGCAACCACTTTCAACAGCATTTTCTCCATCGGTCCGATCATTCTCAGCGCACTTACAATGCCGCTGCTCTCGGCCATTTTTCCCATCGCGGCAGCTTTCCAGAAAAGTCCGCGCACGTCATTCGCGTTCAGCGCCAGTGACTGGTCTGCAATCGCAATACAATTCTCAAACAATTGAATGCGGCGGTTTGAATCCAGCTCGAGTTGCGCGCGCATGAACTCCAGACGGGAAAGCTCGGCAATGGCGGCCGATTCGCGCGAATTGCGCGTCAGGTCGCGAAACCAGTCGATCGTGCTCAACAATAAGGGTGTATCGATGGCATACTTCCACACGGCCAGTTCAATTTTTTGTTGATTCTCGGTGGTTAATGCCGTGGCGGAAACATTTTGCGCAAAAGCCGGTGCCGTCAAACACGCCACCGCAATCATCCTGTACGTAAACAGCATTATTTTTTGTTCCAATCGCCACATATTCAGTTTCATGAAAGCACTCATATTCTTTCCACCGGCTAAGCTATTTAATATTCTACGATAAATACCAGCCATTTATGACCGGCGTATTAAGAATAGCGCTATCCAACGCAATTTCAAATGACAAATAACACAACAATTTGCACTTTTATAGTTAATCCACCACCGCAACTTGTTCCTAAAAGAAAGGCATCTTGAAACTGGCATATAATATGATGCTTTCGATTTCACGCCGGTTTCTGCGCGCACGCTGCATTTTCCGGCATGGCAACTGGCACATTCACTATGCAACAAAAGCACACTCTACCCGCACTCGGCACCGTTTTACGTTACGCTCATTTTGATGGCTCCAGTGACGCGCTGTTTCTGGCGCAATTGGCACAGCAAGCGAAACCGGTCACCATCATCACAGCGAACGCGCTAGATGCGCAGCGGCTATTGGAAGAAATTCCCTATTTTGCGCCGGAACTGAGAACGCATTTGCTGCCGGATTGGGAAACGCTGCCGTACGATACGTTCTCGCCGCATCACGATCTCGTCTCGGAACGTCTGGCCACGCTCTATCAGGTCATGAATGGCGCTTGCGATGTGCTGATCGCACCGTTGACGACGGCGCTCTACCGCATGCTGCCGCGCGAATACCTCGCTGCGCATACGTTCTTTCTGAAACAAGGCGAAACATTGGATGTTGCGGGATTGCGCAGTCAGTTGACGCTAGCGGGCTACTCGCATGTCACGCAAGTTTTCTCACCGGGTGAATACAGCGTGCGCGGCGGCTTGATCGATCTGTACCCGATGGGCAGCCCGCTACCGTACCGCATCGATTTGCTGGACAATGACATCGACACCATCCGCACCTTCGATGTCGACACGCAGCGTAGTATTTATCCGGTCAAGGAAATCCGCTTGTTACCCGCGCGCGAATTCCCGCTCGACGAAGCCGGCCGCACTTGCTTTCGCGGCAATTTCCGCGAGAAATTCGAAGGCGATCCGTCGAAAAAACAAATCTACAAGGACATCAGCAAAGGCCTGACGCCTGCAGGCATCGAATATTATTTGCCGCTGTTCTTTACGCAAACCGCCACACTGTTTGATTATTTACCCGAAAACACCTTGCTCTGCCTGCACCAGGATGTGCGTCCGGTGATCGACGAATTCTGGCACGACACCCAGTCGCGTTATCAATTGTTGCGCGGCGATAGCGACCGGCCGTTGCTGCCTCCGGCTGAATTATTCCTGACCAGCGATAGCTTCTTCGGCCAGCTCAAGCCGTATGGACGCATTGAGATTTTGTCCAACGGACAGGATGTCAAACTGGCCGCGCCCAAAACTACCGCACCGTTGCCATCGGTGCAAGTCAACCGGCATGTGGAAAACCCGCTGGAAAAACTGGCAGTGTTCATCGCACAGTTCAAGATGACCGGCGGCCGGGTGCTGTTGCTGGCGGAAAGCATGGGGCGGCGCGAATTGATTGCCGAGTATTTGCATCAATACGATTTGCATCCGGATCTTTGCCAGGACTACGCTCAGTTTCTGAATAGCGCGCAATCCTTCATGCTGAGTGTCGCGCCGCTGCATACCGGTTTCATCGATGCGCCCGAAAAACTGGCTTTCATCACCGAAAGCGAATTGTACGCCACGCATGTGCATGGGCGGCGCGAGCGTGAATCGCGCAAGACCACATCGACCGACAACATCCTGCGCGATTTGTCGGAAATCAAACCGGGCGATCCGGTGGTGCATGAACAGCATGGCATCGGACGCTATCTCGGCTTGGTCAGCATGGATGTGGGCGAAGGTGAGCCGGGCGAAATGAGCGAATTTCTGGCGCTGGAATACGAAGGCGGCGACAAATTGTACGTGCCGGTCTCGCAGCTGTATCTGATCGGCCGCTATAGCGGCGCCGCGCCGGAATCCGCGCCGCTGCACAAGCTCGGCAGCAGCCAATGGGACAAAGCCAAACGTAAAGCGATGCAGCAGGTGCGCGATACCGCGGCGGAATTGCTGAATCTGTATGCGCAACGCGCCGCGCGCGAAGGCCATCAATTTACGCTGCGGCAACATGATTACGATGCCTTTGCCGAAGGTTTCGGGTTTGAGGAAACAGCCGATCAGGCGGCAGCGATCAATGCGGTGATCGGTGATTTAACTTCCGGTAAGCCGATGGATCGGCTGATTTGCGGCGATGTCGGCTTCGGCAAAACCGAAGTGGCGTTGCGCGCCGCATTTATCGCGGTGGCCGACGGCAAGCAAGTCGCGGTGCTGGTGCCGACCACGCTGCTCGCGGAACAGCATTTCCAGAATTTCTCCGACCGTTTCGGCTTGATCGCCGATCAATGGCCGGTCAGAATCGCCGAATTGTCACGCTTCCGTTCCGCGAAGGAGCAAACGCAAGCGCTGGCCGGTCTTGGGAAAGGCGAAATCGACATCATCATCGGCACGCACAAACTGATTCAGAAAGACGTGCATTTCAAAAATCTGGGCTTGGTCATCATCGACGAAGAGCACCGCTTCGGCGTGCGGCAAAAGGAACAGCTCAAAAAACTGCGCGCCGAAGTCGACGTGCTGACGCTGACCGCCACGCCGATCCCGCGCACGTTGGCGATGTCACTGGAAGGGCTGCGCGATTTCTCCATCATCGCCACTGCACCGCAGCGCCGCTTGGCCATCCGCACCTTTGTCAGCAGCTTTTCGATGGGCATCATCCGTGAAGCGTGCTTGCGCGAACTGAAACGCGGCGGGCAGATTTATTTCCTGCACAACGAAGTCAGCAGCATCCAATTGATGTACGAGAAACTGTCCGGCCTGCTGCCGGAAGCGCGTATCAACGTCGCCCACGGGCAAATGCCGGAACGCGAACTGGAACACGTCATGCGCGACTTTTATCAGCAGCGCTTCAACATTCTGCTGTGCACCACCATCATCGAAACCGGCATCGACATCCCGAGCGCCAACACCATCATCATCAACAACGCGCACAAATTCGGCCTAGCGCAACTGCACCAATTGCGCGGACGAGTCGGGCGTTCGCATCATCAGGCTTACGCGTATTTGCTCACACCACCGGAAGAAGCGCTCGGCGGACAAGCCAAGAAACGTCTGGAAGCGATTCAAGCGATGGAAGAACTCGGCTCCGGCTTTTATCTGGCGATGCACGACCTGGAAATCCGCGGTGCTGGGGCGGTGCTCTCCGAATCGCAAAGCGGGGAAATGCAGGAAATCGGCTTCAGCCTGTACAGCTCGATGCTGGATACCGCGATCCAATCGCTCAAGCAAGGCAAGGAACCCGACATGCAGCACCCATTGGGCGTCGCCACCGAAATCAACCTGCACGTGCCCGCGCTGCTGCCGGAAGATTACTGCCACGACATCCACGAACGCCTAGTGCTGTACAAACGCATGGCCAACTGCACCGACAACGACCAGCTCGACGACATGCAACGCGAACTGATCGACCGCTTCGGCCTGCTGCCCAACCCGGCGCGCGCCCTGCTCGACTGCCACCGCCTGCGCATCATCGCAAAACCGCTCGGCATCACCCGCATCGACGCCAGCGCCGACAGCATCCAAGTGCAATTCATCCCCAACCCGCCGATCGACCCGCTCAAAATCATCCAACTGATCCAAAGTAGCCGCGAATATTCCCTCTCCGGTCAGGATCGGCTGAAAATTCTGGTGAAGATTGAAGATGTGAATAAGCGGGTGATGCGGATTAAGGAGTTGGTGCAGAAGTTGGGCACTAACAATTAACAGACCGTTGAAAAACCACCTGCGAAACGCTATTCAGACGTATTTTGTGATAACTTAACCGTCAGTTGGAAAGTATTTTCTAAAGCGATTTCATTAAAAGCGGAGGCACATCGGTCTTTATGCACTTTGAGTGGAATGCCAAGAAAGCTGCGCTTAACCATCGTAAACATGGTGTCACTTTTGAAGAAGCATCCAGTGCATTGCGCGATGTATTTTCTGCGACTACTCATGATCCCGATCATTCGGAAAACGAGGAGCGATATGTAACATTCGGCATTTCCTCCCAAGGACGTTTACTCGCGGTGGCGCATACGGAAAGCGGTGATACGATTAGAATCATATCAGCACGATTGGCTACAAATACGGAGAAGAAAATTTATGAAGAAGGTTAAATCTGAAGTGACAGACGAGCTAAGACCGGAATACAAACGGTCTGATTTCGGTAAAATTATTCGCGGAAAATATGCCAGCCGTATCAAGGTAGAAACCAACGTGGTGCTTCTTGAGCCCGACATCGCGAAAGCTTTCCCGAACGATGAAGCGGTTAACAATGCTCTGCGGCATTTACTGGAAGAAACAAAAACTTTGATCAACTTAACCCAGCAGCCGGGCAAATCCAGTTAATATTGGGATAACAGGAATCACCGTGATATTAGCGCATCAACGCCAGCGCCGACAGCATTCAAGTGCAATTCATCCCCAACCCGCCGATCGATCCCATAAAAATCATCTAACTGATTCAAAGCAGCGGCGAATACTCGCTCTCCGGCCAGGATCGATTGAAAATTCTGGTGAAGATTGAGGATGTGAATAAGCGGGTGATGCGGGTTAGGTAGTTGGTGCAGAAGTTGAGCACTAATAACTGAAGTATCTCTTTTCCTTCTGCTGATGAAAACCAAAATGCGTCAAATATCTATAAAGCTACCGAATGCACTAGGGTCTGTTAACACAATCTGATTGCTTCGACGATGAGAGCGAAGTGGATAAAGGAGATGAAGACGACATCGAGCTTATCGAACCTGGAGAAGATGCGGCGAAATCCCTTGAGCCTTCTGAACAATCGTTCGATCTCGTTGCGTTTTTTGTACATGGCACGGTTGTATTCCCAGGGTGACAAGCGATTTGCTTTGGGCGGAACAACCGGGATGTAACCCAAATCTAGTGCCAGTTGCCAGGTTTGGTCGCCCTCATAAGCACGATCCATCAGCAGGTAGGTGGGCGTATTGACGGGACCGAGGGAAAGCAAAAGCTGCCTGCCCTCTGGCGCATCGTGGGCGTGACCGGGCGAGAGGGCAAAGCCTATGGTTGTTCTGGAATCTGCGGCAACCAGATGAATTTTGGTGGTCCATCCACCTCGAGATTTTCCGATGGATTGGGGGCCGTTTTTTTTAACGCACCCGTACCGTCGGGATGGACTTTGATGCTGGTGCTGTCCAGCGAAACAGTTTCAATACGGATACGGATGATTTGCTGATGCTGAAGTTGCCCAAATACATGGCTCAGTACACCACTCTTTGCCCAGCGATTCATGCGGGTATAGATGGTATGCCAGTTGCCGAATCGCTTGGGCAGTCCTCGCCACTTGCAGCCATGCTCGGCAACGTAAAGAATGGCATTGAGAACTTGCAGATTGGAATGGCTGACGTTGCCACGCTGACGCGGCAGGCAGTGCTCGATCTGTTGATATTGAGTTTCGGTGATTTCCATCACCAAATTATATCAAATAGCGTTAACAGGCCCTAATTGGAATCTATCCGCCATGGAATTACATTGTTTATCCCACTTTGGGTATGGAAAATGTAGAAACTATAAGAATCATTAGAGCAGCAGGATATCATTTAATATTCACACCTCCTTCTTTAGATAGGAAAGTTCTGGGTACATTATTTGGTAATAATGGAACCGGTATATTTGAGGTTGAAATAGATTTAACTCGCTTAGCTATTCATCTTGTTATCATGTTAATAGTTGCAGCATTAGGTACATTGATATTTAAAACGGATGATTCTTAAATATTATCCTAATTAATGTCAAATATCTCAAATCTGTCTCACAAACAAATACTTGTTTTTATGATATTGCAGCCCGATAGGATGTGCAGACTACATGGAGGCGCATCAATCAATCAGCAAAATGGTGCAATGCCCTGCGGTTATTGCACCCTACTCGTGACGGCAGTGGTGATAATGGCGGCATTGGCGGCCATATCCACCGGACTGCCGGATAACAACGAGACAATTTTCATCTAAACAATTGCTTGCGGCACTAACATTTTTATAGCGTACAATCATTGCCATGAAAAATATTTCCATTGCCGACATTCTTCAATTACCGGTGCAGGAACGTATCCGCCTTGTTGAGCTCATTTGGGATAGCGTCGCGGCCGTACCGGAAGCTGTTGAAATATCACCCGAGCTAAAAGCCGAACTTGAAGCCCGTTTGGCGGAATTTGAGGAAAATCCGGATGCCGGGTTTTCATGGGAGCAAGTCAAGTCTCATCTGAATGATGGTTCATGGCGTTCCGTCTGAAATTTTCCGCGCGTGCATTGCGGGAAATTGGGGAAGCTCGCACGTGGTATGAAACGCAGCACTCCGGGTTAGGCGAAGAGTTTATCGCTGCTATTGAGCTACAACTAAAGCGCCTGGAACAAGCACCCCTGCTTTATGCAGAAGTCATCTCCAAAGTGCATCGCGCACTACTTCCTCGCTTTCCTTACGGTTTGTTTTATGTTGTGCGCCATGACTTGATATATGTTTTGGCCGTTTTGCACGATGCCCGCAATCCCAGTCATTGGCCGAGAGCACGGTAGGATGTGCCGACCGCAAGGAGGCACATCAATCGGATAAATACCTAAGCACGATCATTGCAAAAGCCTGAAAAACTTCAGGCATCAAATTTCACATCAACTTATCTACTTGCGATGAACACAAAAATTCATTCAATTACCGCGCTTGACGCCGCGCCACGAGCCACGCCCTCGTCCTATCCGGAGCCGTTTCGTTCGATGATGAACGGGCGCGTGAAGCGGCCATTGGGGGATTTGTTCGGTCTCACTAACTTTGGCGTGAATATTACCGTGCTTGCGCCGGGAGCGGTGTCGGCGCTGCGGCATGCGCACAGCAAACAAGACGAGTTCGTCTACGTCGTGTCCGGCACGCTGGCACTTTATTCCGGCGCTGGCCGCACGGAACTGCATACGGGCATGTGCGCTGGTTTCAAAGCGGGTTCTGGCGACGCACACCGCCTTGTCAACGAAACCTCGTCCGATGCGGTGTACTTGGAAGTCGGCGACCGGACGCCCGGCGATGAAGTAACCTACCCAGATGACGATCTCATCGCCCGGTTTGCCGATGGTTCATGGCATTTCTTCCACAAGGATGGCAGGCCGTACCCATAGTGCAGTAACCATCGCTCAATTCAAATACGATAGCACGGTAGGATGTGCCGACTACAAGGAGGCACATCAATCAGCGGATGATTCTCACTTTTCGCAGACAGTTAAATCGAATAATCAGTCTTGATCCAATATGCATAATTCCCTACACTCTTATGCATTGAAGGAGAAAACATCATGAGAACTACGTTAGATTTACCTGAACAGTTGCTGAGCGAAGCAATGCGCGTCACTCAAGCTGAAACCAAAACAGCGGTAATTGTACTGGCTTTGGAAGAGTTGGTACGGAAAGCAAAAATTGCCGAGCTGAAGCAATTCAAAGGGAAGATCGAGCTGGATATCGATCTTGATAGCATTCGAGCACGCCGGTAATGATGGTGCTGGTCGATACCTCGGTTTGGATCGATTATTTTTGATCCGGTCATCAATCAGCCGAATTGGATGTTCTAATCGACCTAGACATTATCGTAACCAATGATTTGATTCTGGCCGAACCGATTCCTTTCTTGAAATTGAAGCACCAAGTAAAAGTAATCCAACTATTGAGCGAAATTAAACGAATCCCGTTGAAAATTGACTGGAGCGGTATTATCGAGTCGCAATGGTTGTGCTTAAAATCGGGATCAAACGGCATCGGCATTCCCGATCTCATCATTGCGCAAAATGCAATAAAAAATTCCTGCGAAGTATTTTCACTCGACAAGCACTTCCTGATGCTGAGCCCAATCCTTGACATTAAACTCTATCAAACGCAAAATCTATCATCGCCATAACTCTTTTTAGCCCGGCAGGATGCCGCCGACTACAAGGAGACGCATCAATCAATCGGAAAAAGATGCAGACCCTTGCGAGTATTGCACCCATCGGGTGTTCACAGCATCGATTATCCAATCGTCACGATTTGCCGCGCATTCTCGATAGCGCGATATCGTAAATTTCGTTGCGGTCGCGCCTTCCAACCGCGATGACCATGACGGTAATCATTTGATCTTCAACCGAATAAACAAGCCGGTAACCCAGTTGACGCAATTTTATCTTGTAGGTGTTTTGAGCGCCGGACAATGCGGCGGATGGAACGTGAGGATTTTCGAGTCGTTGCTTGAGTTTCTTTTTGAATTGCGCTTGAACGGTATGATCCAATTTTTGCCATTCTTTGAACGCGGATTGTTTGAATTCCAGGTTATAAGTCATCGAGCAAAACACTAACAGCAGGCTCGTCCATGCGCTCCTTGACAATCTTCAGCAGTTCCGCGTCATCTAGTAACTCCATCATGGCTTCGTAGGCTGCGGCCGGTACGCAATAAAAAGCGAGTTCATTGCGGTTCAATACCGCGATTGGCATACCATTGCCGCTGGCCACGACCTTCATGGGATTCGTTTTCAATTCGGAAATGCTGGCGGATACCTCGGCAAGTATTCGATGCGTCATCATTAATCCTTTAAAAGTTTTCCAAGAGACCTGATTATAGGTTTTTTAACCGGTCTCGGAAAGACTACCCCGGCAGCTCATTCTCCACCAGCTTAACCCAATACGCCGCACCCAGCGGCAAAATCTCATCGTTAAAATCGTAATGAGGATTATGCAGTAAGCAGCCACCTCCCGAGCTGCCGTTGCCGATCCAGATGTAGCAGCCGGGTTTTTGTTGCAGCATGAAGGCGAAGTCTTCGGCACCCATACTGGCGGTTGGTGCAGTGTCGACGCATTGCTCACCGGCAACAGCGATGGCGGCGCGTATGGCGCTGGCGGTTTCTTCCGGGCTGTTGATGGTCACCGGATAACCGGGGTTTTCGGGGTTGAAGAGGATTTTGGCGTGAATTCCAAAACCCTGCGCGACACTGTCGGCAAGATGCCGGATGCCTTGTTCGAGTTGTTCGCGGACAGAATTCTTGAAGCTGCGGAAGGTGCCGCGAATGACGGCGGAATCCGGCAATGCGTTCCAGGTATTGCCGCCGTGTATTTGCGTGACGCTGACCACTGCGGCATCGGCGGGATCGATTTGGCGGCTGACGATGGTTTGCAACTGCGTGATCAAATGCGCGGCAGCAACCAGCACATCGTTGCCGAGATGCGGCATGGCGGCGTGAGTGGCTTGGCCTTGCAAGGTGATTTCAAAGCAATCGAACGAGGCCATCATCGGACCGGTTTTGACGGCGAAATGACCAGCGGGCACATCCGGGAAATTATGCATGCCGAACCGCTGCGCCGGGAATTGCTCGAACAGCCCTTCGCTGATCATTTGATGCGCTCCGGCACGGCATTCTTCCGCCGGTTGGAAAATGAAATACACCGTGCCGTCGAAGCGGCCATGCTTGGCTAGGTAACTCGCTGCGCCGAGCAGCATGGCGCAATGCCCATCATGGCCGCAGGCGTGCATTTTGCCGCTGTGGCAGGAAGCATGATCGAAGCGATTTTGTTCCTGAATGCGCAGCGCATCCATATCGGCGCGCAGTGCAATACTTTTGCTGCTGTTGCCACGGCGCAAAACGCCGACGATACCGGTTTTCGCCAGCCCTTGATGCACTTCGATTCCGGCTTGTTGCAGAAGATCGGCAATCAAACGGGCGGTTGCGGTTTCTTCAAAAGCGGTTTCCGGGTGTTGGTGGATGTGCCTGCGCCAACGTTGCATGTCTGCTTGTAATGCTTGAATTTCCGGGGCAATGTTCATAGTTAATTAAGAGAAATTTGTAGTCATTCTTTGGCCGTAGCATACATGCACCGGCCAAAGAACTTGCGGTAACTTACGCGGATCAACGCCAGCTCAGCACCACATAGCGCGACACCTCATCATCGCGCACCAATAACAGCACTTTATTATTAGCGCTGTTTTTTATCGCTTGATCGAACTCGGCAGCGGTATTGACGGCTTTACGATTGACCTCGAGAATTACGCTGCCGCGGCCGATACCCGCCATCGTAGCGACCGATCCCGGCGCCACTTCGGTCACGATCACACCTTTTCCGGCCTTGATACCCAGTTGTTTCGCCAGATCGGCGGTAATCGTTTGTACCACGATGCCCAATTTCTCGCTGGCTTGCGATGATTCTTGCGCGAACTGCTTGTGATCGCTGAGTTTGTCGACTTTGACCGAAATGTTGCGTTGCTTGCCGTCGCGAATGATATCGAATTCCACTTTACTGCCCGGTTGCGCCAATGCGACTTGGTTGCGGAAGTCACCGGTATCGCTCATCGGCCGCCCCTGATAGTTCACGATCACATCGCCGGCTTTGAGTCCTGCCTTGTCGGCGGGCGAATTCTTTGTCACTTGCGCAATCAAAATGCCCTTGTCGTTCTTCAAATCGAAGGATTTGGCCAGATCGACCGTCAGCGGCTGGATCATAATGCCGAGATAGCCGCGTTCCACTTCACCTTTCTCGATCAATTGATTGGCGATACGCGCGGCCAGATTGATCGGAATGGCGAAACCGATGCCCATGTAACCGCCGCTGCGGCTAAAAATGGCGGTATTCATGCCAATTACTTCACCGTCGAGATTGGCCAGCGGTCCGCCGGAGTTGCCGGGATTGATCGCGGCGTCGGTTTGAATGAAATCTTCGTAATCGTTAATACCGAGCGATGTTCTACCTTTCGCGCTGACCACACCGACCGTCAAGGTATGGCTCAGCCCGAACGGATTGCCGATCGCCACCACCCATTCACCCACTTCCAATTGGGCATAATCGCCGATTTGCACTGTGGGCAGATCGCTGGCTTCGATTTCGATCACGGCGATATCGGACTTTGGGTCGGTGCCTTTGATTTTTGCTTCAAACTCACGGCCATCGAGAAACTTGACACTGATTTTGTCGTTCCCTTCGATCACATGATTATTCGTCAGAATATAGGTTTTTTTATTGTTGGCAGCAAAAACAAAGCCGGAACCTTGCCCGACAACGGAACGTTGCTTACCCTGTTGTGGTTTCTTTCCCGGTGCATTAAAGCGGGGAGAATCCGGCAGGCGATCGCCAAAGAAGCGCCGGAAAAAATCATCACCAAACGGAAAGTTATCGCCACCGCCATTGCCAAAAGGGATACCGAAAGGCGACATCTGTACCGCTTCAGTTTCCCGTTCGACCTGAATCAGTACCACCGATGGAGAAACTTTGCGCGCCACTGCGGCAAATGCCTTGCTAGTCTGACGCAAACTTTCCACGCCATTGCCCTGCTGCGCCAACAGATCAACCGGCATCAACAGCGCCAGCGTCAACAGCACAATTAAATTACGATATCCAAGCATGATTCGCTCCTCCGATCGACAAAAAAATGTTTGATAGATTAGGTCAGCAATAGTTTGGGGCTGCTGACGCAAATTACAAGTAACCTATACTCAGTGAGCGAATCTGATAGTATTTTTTATTTCAGGATGAAAACGCATGATTATTGTCATTTCACCGGCAAAAACACTGGATTTTGAAACACCGCCATCGACGCAAACGCATACACAACCGGATTTTCTCGACGATTCGGCGATGCTGATCGATGAACTGAGAAAACTGGAACCCAGCCAAATCGGTGCGATGATGTCGATCAGCTCTAAATTGGCCACGCTCAATTCCAATCGCTACCTCGCCTGGAATCGCCCGTTTACGCTGCGTAATGCCAAGCAAGCGATTCTCGCATTCAAAGGCGATGTCTATACCGGCTTGGATGCCGACACGATGACCGGAAACGAACTGGCGTTCGCGCAAGATCATTTGCGTATTTTGTCGGGATTGTATGGCGTGTTGCGCCCGCTGGATCTGATGCAACCTTACCGGCTGGAAATGGGCACTCAATTCAAAAATCCGCGTGGCAATAATTTGTACGAATTCTGGGATGATAAAATCACCCAAGCGCTCAATCAGGATTTGGCCAAACAAAAAGATGACATCCTCATCAATCTCGCTTCCAATGAATATTTCCAATCCGTCCAGACGGGTAAACTCAATGCGCGGATCATTACTCCGGTTTTCAAGGATCAGAAAAACGGTGTTTACAAAATTATCAGCTTCTTCGCCAAGAAAGCCCGCGGCATGATGAGCCGCTACATTATCCAGAACAAACTCACAAACCCTGAAGCCATTAAAAGCTTCGATGTGGCAGGCTATCGTTTCAGTCAGGAAGGTAGTGGCAAGGATGAATGGGTCTTTATCCGCGCGGAATCGAAATCGGCATAACCCGCAGCAGGTATTTATGGGAGCGAAATCAATGAACACCGGTCAATCCATCGAATTGGCAAGAAACTATGTCACTTTATCCAACAATCACGACCTGGTGCAGATCGAGCGCCTATTTGCTGCCGATGCCACTTATTATTCTGCTTACTTCGGTGAATACAAAGGCAGTTCGGCCATCCATGCCATGATGGTCAACTTCTTTGGTCGCTTTCCTGATGCCCATTGGGAAGTTACCGGATATCGCGGCATTGAAAATAATGGCGTGGAATTCGCGTTTACAATGACCGGCATGGATGCTTCTTCCGGTGAGCAGGTAAAACGGCAAGGATTGGAACGCATATACTTCACGCCGGAGGGATTGATCAGGCACATTGCTGTCTACAAACCCGGCGATTTTCCCAAGCTTGATTGATAACACGGATCGTTAGAAGCATTGTCTAAATTCGCAGATAACGCTATCCTGACGGGCTATATCAATTTTTGTCTGGATAGGGCCATAAATGACACAAGACGAACAAAAACGAGCGGTTGCAGCAGCTGCAATTCAGCATATTCCGATGGGTTGTATTGTTGGGGTAGGCACAGGCTCCACCGCTAATTACTTCATTGATGAATTAGCCAAAATTAAAAATAAAATCGAAGGCGCTGTTGCCAGCTCAGACGTAACGGCACAACGTCTTAAAGGTCATGGTATCGAAGTACTGGATCTGAATAATGTCATCGATCTTCCCGTGTATGTCGATGGCGCGGATGAGATCACCGAACATTTGCATATGATCAAAGGCGGCGGCGGTGCGTTAACACGGGAGAAAATTGTCGCGGCGGTTGCACGGAAATTTATCTGTATTACCGATCAAAGCAAATTAGTGAATATTCTTGGCAACTTCCCGCTGCCCGTTGAAGTCATACCAATGGCGCGCAGCTACGTGGCGCGTGAGATTGTGCAACTGGGCGGACATCCGGCCTTACGTCAGGGCTTCGTCACGGATAATGGTAATGTCATCCTGGATGTGCATGGTTTGCAAATTATGAATCCGGTTGAATTGGAAGCAACGCTCAATCAGATTACCGGTGTTGTAACCAACGGCCTTTTTGCCCGGCGTCCGGCAGATACGTTATTATTGGGAACAGACAAAGGTGTACGCACTATTACTGTCTGATTAATTTAAAGCATGGATAATTAAGACCATAAAGCATCACATACTTCGATATCCTCAAAAGGCAGACCATGGCAACTAAAGAACATATTTCCAAGCAGTTCGACGCTGACCTTGAAGAAGTGCGCACGCGCGTTTTGCAAATGGGGGGCTTTGTTGAAGAACAAATCGAGAATGCGATCGATGCGCTGACGAGTGGCAATGAAGAGCTGATTGATCTGGTGATTACCCGTGATCACCGTGTCAACGCGATGGAAGTTTCAATTGATGAGATCTGCAATCAGATTATTGCGCGCAGACAGCCGACTGCAAGCGATTTACGCATGATCATGATGGTGATCAAGACAATTACGGATTTGGAGCGCATCGGCGACGAGGCCGCAAAAATCGCCCGCATGGCAAAATTGATTTATTCAACGGATCGTATGCACATTCCGCGTTTTAACGAAGTTAAGCATGTTGCCAGTATCGCCATGGATATGCTGCACAAGGCGCTTGATTCTTTCGCCCGCTTGGATTTGAATGCCGCTGCGCAAATTGTGCGGCAGGATGAATTCGTCGATGAAGAATTCCGCTCCATCTTGCGTCAACTGATTACTTTTATGATGGAAGATCCCAGGAAAATTTCAACTTGCCTGGAAATCGTATTTATCGCCAAGGCCATCGAGCGCATTGGCGATCATGCAAAAAATATGTCTGAATACGTTGTTTATATGGTCAAAGGTAAAGATGTCCGTCACGTGACAGCCGACCAGATCGAACAGGAAATCAGGGAATAGGTCCCCTTGATCAAGTGATTTATCTAGAGTCTACAAACAAAACACTCAAATCACGAGCAAGTAGTAATCTTTGCTATACGCGATCTTCCGCTACTGCTTAATATGACATCACGCCCATTACCACCTTCTGCAGGTGGTGTTGGACACAAGGTAATTGTTCCGGATTGAAATCCGCCGCTAGTGAGTTTGGGAATTCCTTGTCCATCATAGGAAATATAATTACTGACGTTGGAATTCCCGGAAAAACTATAGCCGGTTGGTAAAGCTGGCATCGTAGTAATGATTTGCTCGCCGCTACTGATACTCGCATTATTATCCACATCAACAAATACAACCCACCCTTGATTCCAATTACCCGAACTCGTACACGATAACCCATCCGAGCTCTTGCAGATTGCAACACGCAAATTACGCTTTATCGCTTCCGATCTGGCTAATGCCATGTGCGAGAATAGCGTATTGGCATAACTATTCAAACGAGTGCTAGCAGTAAATTGATTAAAAGATGGCACGCCTACAGTTAATAAAATAGACAATACCGACATTGCAACTAGCAATTCAATCAAAGTTACACCACGGTAACCTTGAAGTCTTTCTCGAGTATGCATTCTTTTTACCCTAGTCATTGCTAGACATTACTGTTGTAAATACCAATATGCTCGAGTCTTAAAACTAGAGGGGGTTGCAATAGCTTTTGGTGATGCTCCTTCCAGTGGAGAATCAGGACTCGAACCGATCACAAATGGCACTGTAATATTCTGTCCAGTGGTCGGATGTACCACAGTCACCAATCCAGCCACTGGAGACGGCGGCAATCCCCCCCCCGTTATTGGTACATATCGTGTTGCTCCAACAGCTGGTCTTCCATCCAAGAAGCCGAGATTGTATACACGAGCCATCCCTAAATTGGAACCACAGCTACTTATGTCTGTTGGAGTTGGTGTATGTGTACTGAAGGTAACAACACCAAGTACTGCAATCGCTGATGTAACAACTTGCTCTTTATCATGACTACCTGCGCCAAAAGGCATATACCACCCTTTTTTGGCATCCAATTGCGTCTCTGTCGGTAGTACCGTACTATCTGGATCTATCGCAAGTAATGAGGTCATACATGCCAACGCTTGTGACAGACAATTAGCCGTTTCAGATGACCACCAAGCAGCATCGGTTGGCTTATCTTTAATCATGAAAAATGCATTATCGACACCAATCGTGGTCGTATGACTCAGGAGTGGATGCTCACGATCACCCGAACCGATTAAAATAATATTGTAACTAGGTGTTACAACTACTTCCGGGGCAAACATGAATTTGCGATTGGCTACTCCTCCGGGACAATTGGTAGTACTGCATCCCAGTGATGCAATTTTCGTAATTGTCCAGTTGGCAGGTAATGCAGAACCTATGGTTATGCGATAAACATTCCCGCCTGTATCGGCTGCATACGCATATTCAGCCAGTCCGGTAACGGTATTGGGTACAACAGTTACGTCACCCACCACACTGCGGTCTGTTGAGAATGTCTTAAGTAATGCGCCACTATTTGCATCCAGTACAAAAATCTTATTCCCTTTGGGTGCTGTGCAAGTGTTTAGATCACTTCCACTTGCCCCATCCTCACAGGTATCATAACCGCCACCTAAAATAAGCATAGGTAGAGAAGTTGATCCAGAAACATAACCGGATGATTTCAAATTAACGGCTGCCGACCAAGTTTGACCAATGCCACTAAAATCGGCCGAAGTACAACCTGTATCATCAGTCAAATTAGGGCAACCTTGGCGCCATTTCAAGCCAGGGTTGGTTGGAGTGCTAACATCAAAAGCATAAATCATACGCCCGCCACGCCGTTGAGTCGCATAAACCCAAACTGTACTACTATCTTTATAGGCTGTAACTCGCCCATCAAAGAAGTATGGTTTGGCTGTTGCATCACCCACACTGGGCAGCGTTAAGGCAGGACTGTTGTCATAAATACGCTTTAACCTTCCATAGTGCTCTGGTGCAACGAATGTCCACAATTCACTACCTGGTGTTAGAGTGCCAATATTACTTGATTGACTTCCATTAATTGCATGCAACATGCCGTCACTGGCCCCATAAAATACTACGACCCCAGTACTTCCACCATAATCAACAGCAACTGGTCTGGAATGTACAATATCACCATGTGCAGACGGTCTAGTTTCAGTAGTATTGCCGTTAATATTTTCGTCTTTAACATCCTGACCACGCACCCAATTAATAATACTTGTACGTTCAGTGCTATTAGTCGCGCCTAAAAGTGCTTGTGTTATTGAAGTATTAGCATCATCAAAACTGTTAAATCCAGTACAACTCGCTGGATTACAGGTTTTAACGACGCGTGATGAAGGATTGATTGACCGCACTCTATATGCAGCTGCACCTTTCTCTACAACTTCACCATCTGGAGTATTGGATAGCTCCGAATTGGCGATCGCCAAGCAAGATCCTTGTGGTGCAAAAGACCAATACGTATCAATACTTGCTGTAGTCGGTGTCCAGAAGCTACGGGCGCATTGCGTAATAAAACCGGTAGTATTATTAATTGCCAATACACCATCAGCATCTGCCAATTTTAATTCGATCTTATTATTCGTCAAACTTGGCTTAAACTGATATTGTTTGAGATTACCCACCCAGCGAGGGCTTGCCGTTGCATCTGGGCGAAACATACCGACGAAAATCTGGTTTAAATAGGTACCTTGTGTGTTAACACTGACAGGCAAGCTAGCTGAAGCAAAGACACTATCTTTTGCTTGTATTTCTGAAAATATATGATTTAACGCATCTGAAATTTGCACGCCACTATCGACTGAAGAATTTACCGCAAAATATTTTCCTTTACCCTGACCTGCCATGCTTTTTAACAATGCAGTAAATCCGGGACCTTGTCCTGTTGTTCCTGGATCCACGTCAATTGTGTATGTGATAATTTGCGGATTACTTGAATTCGCCATAAAGCGCGCCCATTCATCGCCAGAATTGGATTGCGAGCCACTCGGAGAAATTGTAATTTGTGATGTACTACCCCCTGCCGTAGATAATTTTGAATTAGAGGTAGAAGTGTCAGAACTATTATCCTGTACAGGGCCGTTACTGATATAAATAATAAAATTCTTCTGGCAACCTGAGCTTACCGGGCTTTCATAACCTGTATCACTCGATGACGATAATGCATTTCCACTTAATGCATAAATTGCATTGGATGCCGAAGTTCCAGAGACATTACCGGCATAGTCCCGTTTGGCCTTATTATGTCCCGCATATGCATTTGTACCGGCAAAATAATAGTAAGCCTCTGCCAAAGTTAGGCCTAGTTTACCGTTATTAGATTTATCATTTAATATGTGTAAGCTATTTACGAGACTCTGGTATATTGGCTTATTCGTTGAGTTCATCAGTCTAACTGCAGCACGTAGATATCCGCCATCTGGATTACTGTTTCCTGATCCCGTTTCACTAAACATCATTAAACCGACCCGAAACTTGTTAACGGCTAAGCCACTGAGGACAGTGGATAATGCATGGATTTCATTTGTGAATGCTGTATTCCAGTTAGCAGTATTGTCCAATACTATCAAAACATTAGGAACATCTGCCGAGCCGGATGGCGTAACGCCTGTAAATAAATCAATATCTTCAGCAATGGATACTGTGCTGATAATCGCTAGAAATGTGACAACTAGCAAATTTCTTCTAAGTATTGTTAACATAGCCCCACTCCCTTTCCGAAATTCTTATGTTGAGCACGAAGACAGCAGATATTCGCTCTGCGTCATTTCTTTAGCGATTCCCTGTTTAGCAACTACCGATGCCCCTGTCGCTCCATTCTGAGCAGCTGCTTCAATTTCCCACAATGTCAAATAATTGGATGAATTCGTTATCGTGGAGTTAACTCCACTCAGCGCAGCTACATTTGCTGGAGCCAAAGTAGCTTTTAAACAGAGGGGAGCCTTAAGGGTTACGACATAATCAGTTGTATCATCCTGATCAATATCGATATCAACGGTAGTTGGATAGTTCGCCGGGTCGATTGCCACAAAATTGATATTGATAGTTTGTTCAATAGCCATATTGGCTGCTGCAATGGCTTCATTCCTGAATTGCATGTTACCAACTGCTTTTAGATTCCCGCCACTAAGCGAAAATGCAGATATCATCAGTAATGTAATGGCAACCAGCATAATGAGTCCAACTACCAAAGTAGCGCCGGTTTGTCGTGAAAACATAAATTCACTCCTCAAGGTTTCTCTCTACGACCTGATGGATTCACCAAGCGAACATAGCTTGTATAAACATGACGAATGTAGCCATCATTAAAAGGACCTAACGTTGCTGATCCAAGCCGATAGGTCTTATCTTCCACATAACCTGAAGAACTCTCCAGATTGCGTGCCAGCACATGCACTTGTACAGCCACTACGTTTGCCCAGTCCAATGCCGTGCAAGCAGAACAATCATCAAAAACATCTGCTCCACCATTTCCATCGGTATCGCGTCCGTATTCAAACTTAATACTTTGTATACCTTCGATAATTGGTTGGGCTGCCTGCAGCTTGACGACACCACCACTGAGATCAAAATCAGCGCGCATTAGTGTCGGTATTCCATCACTCGATGTCACCGAATAATTTCGCACATAAAAAATTGATATCATTAATTTTCTTCTATCAGCTGAGGTTATGCAGTCTCTTTTATAAACCACATCAGTAGAGGTACTCAATAATGGTGTAGTGGCTGCACTCGAAACATAATTAATATGGCTCGTATTCCCACACGATTGGGTTTGCAAATATAATTTACCCACTGAATAGTTTTCACATCCTGCTCCACCTGCAACACAAGTTGCAGCAGATCGGATCACTACTACATCAGAATCAGATTGCCGGTTTGTAATGATTGAGGAGCATTCAGAAGGTAGGGTTCCTCCAGCCACGTAACCTTGCACAGAAATTAAGTACATGTTGTTAATGTAAGCTGCATCCCAATCTGGAAAGGTCAAACACGGATTGGGAATTGCTGTTGGAGGTGTAATAGACGGTAATGGCGGCACATAGGTATCCCAATAACCTGCATGCCATAATTCTTGTTGTAATAACTGCAGAGTAAATCGACCATTCTCAACCTGTCGGTTCATTTTTGCTAATTCAGCATTACCTCTAGCTAGGTCTAAATATAGCGCCAGCACACCCGTCATGATCAATAATCCCAATGTAATTGAGATCATTAATTCAATCAGAGAAAAACCACTTTGCTTGTCGACTATCCCAAACTCAGGCTTATTTAATATTTCGCAATTTAAAGTGTTTACTCTCATGGCGATGCTAAATTAGCTATACGTACAATTGTGCTCACAGTACGTCGGCACAAATCATTTACACATTTTGTACCCGTCGCACTATCATAAAGTCCCATCCCACAGTTAGAAGAAGGTGCGGAAATCGGAGTCATCCCCTGCCACACTACGGTGATCATGAATTGATCGCCCGTTCCAAGGTCCTCTATACACCCACGCGCTCCGAGCATCGCGCCCACATTTGTCGATATCGATGATTGTTCAGCAGCGCCTTTTAACGCATTGCTCCATTGACAAGCATCATAACTCTGTCCATTACCCGAGCAAGATGTAGGTTGACTATCTCCCACTCCGAGTGGATTGGCTGTTGTCGTAACGTACGCTGCTGCATTTGCACGGTTAGTTGATATTCTGTTTGTCATATCTTCTAACAATATCAATGCCTGTGTCCGTTGGTATGATTCGAGCTCGGAAGACTGCAAACGAATTTGCAAACCAGCCAATCCCAACAACCCTACTGCTAGAATCACCACAGTAACAAGGGCTTCAATAAGTGAAACACCACGCATTGAAAAAACTAAAGTTGAATTGCACAAGATTTGCATTTCTTGTTTACCATTTATCTGCGGGAGTTTTGACACCCTCATTTGTAATCACCAGATTTCCATCACTTGCTTGTGAGCCACTCGGTGTAAATGTGAGAGTATATGAAGGCACGGTCCCAGTTCCGATTACAATTGCATAGCTGTACTTACTATTTACACTCGATGGCAGCGCATAACCACTTGCCTCCAAAGCTGTTTTGCTTGCGTAACTCCGGTTAGTCAACAAATACTGTTGTTGTCGATTTGCAATATCCAGCATTTCTGCCTGAGCTGCAGCACGATTCGCTCTTATCAGATATTGCGTGTATGCTGGGTAAGCAACTGTCGCCAAAATACCGACAATAGCAACTGTGATCATTAATTCAATCAATGTGAAGCCATACTGATTTGTTAAAACTTGTTTCTTTTTCATCCAAAAAATTCCCAAGTAATTTTCTTCTCTACCCGACCTTATCTCATGCACCTGAACGCCTTCAGGTTTAACGGTAATGACGTCGATTAACTTTAGCTTAACCTAGTACAATTCGATATCCTCAATGATTTATTGGAAAATTCAGAACTCACCGTAGATCCACCGACAATAGAACAGGAAAAATTAAGGGGCTGTAGTAGATTAGCTTAACTGATAAGCTAATTTAATGAAGATAAGTCATTGTAGATTATTAAAGAAAACGCAATCAAGGTTGTTGGAATATTTTGTGTTGGAAGTTACAGCGCGATCAGCAGCCGATATATTGGGAATTCAACCTAATAGTGCAGCACTGTTTTATCGCAAAATACGGGAAGTGATTGTTTATCATCTAGAGCAAGAATCTCACGAAATTTTTCATGGTGTAGTGGAATTAGATGAAAGCTACTTTGGTGGTATTCGTAAGGGCAAGCGTGGTCGCGGCGCTGCGGGTAAGGTTGCTGTTTTTGGCATATTGAAGCGCGGTGGCAAGGTTTATACGAGGGTTGTTGGAGATACTAAGACAGAAACGTTGATGCCGCTAATTACTAGAAAGATAGCGCCTGACAGCATAGTTTATACAGACTGCTATCGTAGTTATAATGCGCTCGACGTGAATCATTTTTACCATAAGCGTATCAACCATTCCACACTATTTGCACAAGGTAAGAATCACATCAACGGCATTGAAAACTTTTGGAATCAGGCCAAACGCGTCTTAAGAAAATACAATGGTATTCCTAAAGGATCATTTCCATTGTTTCTCAAGGAATGTGAATTCAGATTCAATTATGGAACTCCTAAACAACAGTTAAAAATTTTGAAATCTTGGACTCATATTTAACCTGATCTACTACAGCCCCAAAATTAATCGTCATAACTGATCCCAGTTTCTATCAACATAAAACAAGCAGAATCCATAATGAAACAGGACATCATCGTCATCGGCGCGGGAATCATAGGGCTTGCAACAGCAGAGCACCTTTTAGTTCAAGGTTTCAAAGTTACGATTCTTGAGCGCAACAAAGCCGGGCAAGAATCATCCTGGGCAGGTGGCGGCATTTTGTCGCCGCTTTTTCCTTGGAGCTATTCCGATGCGGTTACAAGTCTTACCAGCTATAGTGCGTTGCAATTTCCGGAATGGGTTTCCGTATTGCGTGAAACTTCTCGAATTGACCCGGAGTACGAAATATCCGGTATGTTGATTTTGCCGCCCTATGATGAAGAAATTGCGCGACGGTGGTGTTCCATGCGAGGAGTTAAACTAGAGCAGCGCACGGCTTGCGATATTCATTCAATCCATACCGTTACTGCCGATCGGATGAAGAAAGCTCAGAATTGTGCTTTATTCCTGCCGGATGTTGCTCAAGTCCGTAACCCAAGACTTTTACGTGCATTGCGAAGCCGAGTTGAACTTTTGGGCGGAAAGATCGTTGAAAACTGTGCGGTCAATCATCTAAAAATAACAGGCCAGCACATACAATCCGTTTCTACATTGTGTGGAGAATTTTCGGCCGGTAACTACATTGTGTGCGCAGGTGCTTGGAGTAAAGAAATCTTGGCAACTCATGCACTCAAATTGGATATCAAACCGATAAAAGGGCAAATGCTACTATTTAAATTTGATACGCCCCCTATACCAGCCATTATAGTGCAGAATGACTTGTATCTTATCCCACGCCGCGATGGTCATTTGCTCATTGGCAGTACCTTGGAAGATTCTGGATTTGACAAGCAAACGACAATAGCCGCGCGCGATTCTCTGCTTGAACAGGCTCAAATCATTCTGCCTGTCCTTGAGAAAATGCCCATCAAGCAGCACTGGTCAGGATTGCGTCCGGCTTCATTAAAGAATATTCCCATCATTGGACGGCATCCGGTCATTCACAATCTTTTGATTAATAGCGGCCACTTCCGCTATGGTGTCACGATGGCGCCTGCCAGTGCGGAAATTCTGGTAAATGAAATGACTGGAGCAGCACAACCGTTCGATACCGCTCCTTACCAGGCGGGATGGGGTGCTAACTAAAAATATCAAGCTTTGGGCAATGGAAACACCACCGATTCCACCACGCCACTCAATTCTTCTATTGTCACATCTTCACCGATTTGTTCGGCTCCAATTTGCTTAAGCCGGGAAATCACCTGTTGCACCAGAATTTCCGGCGCAGAAGCTCCGGCCGTAATACCGATAATTTTCTTCCCGACAAACCACGCTTCTTGTAATTGCTCGGCACGATCAACCATATACGATTCTACATTGGCATTCCGCGCGACTTCACATAGCCGGTTAGAATTTGAACTATTGGGAGAACCGACCACGATGACCAGATCGCATTGATTAACCATTTTCTTAACGGCATCCTGACGGTTCTGCGTGGCATAGCAAATATCGTCTTTTTTAGGACCGGTAATCATTGGGAAACGTTTCTTTAAAGCATCCACAATGCGTGCAGCATCGTCGACCGACAGTGTCGTCTGCGTCACATACGCCAAATTCGTTTCGTCCTTAACTTTTAAGGTATCAACATCCGCTTCGGTTTCTACCAGATACATCCCTTTATCGTCACCTTCAATCTGCCCCATCGTGCCTTCAACTTCCGGGTGCCCTTGGTGGCCGATCATGATAATTTCCTTGCCTTCCTTGCGCATTTTGGCTACTTCCACATGCACTTTGGTAACCAGCGGGCAAGTTGCGTCAAATACCTTCAGTTTCCGATCCGCCGCCTCACGCCGTACCGCGTGCGATACACCGTGCGCACTGAAAATCAGAATGCTGTCTTGCGGCACTTCATCCAGATTCTCAACAAATACGGCGCCTTTCTTCTCAAGGTTTTCGACCACAAAACGATTGTGAACGACTTCATGGCGCACATAAATCGGCGCTCCGTGCATCGTTAATGCGCGTTCCACAATTTCTATCGCACGGTCAACACCGGCACAAAAACCCCTCGGGTTCGAAAGTAGTACTTTGATCATCTATTTATTCTCCAACAATGGATAGCTTGCCTATACTCATTCTCTGATAAAAACATCAGGCATTAAAATTTGGCACTATTATTTTTTACGCTGCTTGATAGCGTCCCGCCAGTGCGTCACGTTTCTCATAAGCATCCCGGGCAATTTGAATATCTTCCAGAAATTCTGGTAGTTCTTTTAACAACAAAGCTTGCCCGCCAACCAGCACCATATTGGCACCCGCTACGATACCTTGTGCTTGTGCCCCCCAGAACACGATATTCTTCGGAAATCCTGACTACCCGGCCAACACAAGGAAGACTGCTGACTTCCTCAGCGGACAACACTTTGGTATTACCAATCAGGTAGATTTCTATCAGCGTTTGTTCGGTGCCTACTTCAGTATGAATACGCGCCGATATTCACGGGAAGTTGGCCAGTGTGCCATCAACTGTTTATATTCCGAGCTATTAGGCCGGGTATTGGGAACAAGGATTAAAATCATAAAATAATTTCAATAAGATAACGCCAGTTCCCAATCCATCATAAAACCGGTCCACGATTCTAACCGAAAAAACCACCGCTTACCACGATTCCGGCAAATGTTGGTAGCGTCGTGTTTTTCACAATGCGGTTTGCTGCACAGCATGAACACATCCGCTGATTTTTCTATTTTAATTTTGTCGAATTATACCTGAGACAATTTGTCGCATAGCCATACCGAATAATTTAAGCTAATGTTATAAGTTTTCCAAGCAATTAAAGCTGCGCCATCCTAAATGTTCAGTGATCTCAGTCAATCGCCCCTCAGTAAAAATTTGCAACGTTTGTTTCTGTTACGGAACATCGCCATTGCCGCACAGTGCCTGACCTTTGCTTTAGTGTACTGGACCATCGACATCGTCATTCCCTGGACGCAAATGATCGCCGTGGTCACGTTGCTCGCTGTGTTAAATCTACTGACATGGATCCGCTTGCATCGCAATTGGCCGGTGTCTCACCTGGAATTTTTTCTACAACTCCAGATCGATGTCCTGGCACTCAGCACACTACTGTATTTCAGCGGCGGCTCAACCAATCCATTTATTTCATTATTTCTGTTACCGATGACGATAGCCGCGGCCACGCTGCCGTGGCGTTACACCTGGACCATGGCGATCATCACAATCGCCTGCTACACCTTGTTGCTGTTCAATTACGTGCCATTGCCGCATGATCATAACAAGCATCTGATTGAATTTGCATTGCATGTATCGGGGATGTGGCTGGCTTTTGTGTTAAGTACCGTCATCATTGCATGGTTCGTCGTGAGAATGAGCTCCTCCATCCGCGAACGGGATCAGGATCTCGCCAAGGCTCGAGAGCATGCCTTGCGCAATGAACAAATCATCGCGTTGGGGACATTGGCTGCCGGCGCCGCGCATGAACTCGGCACGCCACTCTCGACCATGGCCGTCGTAGCGGGAGAATTACAGCAGGAATACACGCAGGACGCTGAATTCCAGAATAACATCCATATTCTTCGCGATCAGATCGCGCACTGCAAGCAAACTTTAACGCAGCTATTGGCGAAAGCAGGCCAAGCCAGAGCCGAGCATGGCAGCGAATTACCCGTTGACGTCTTTCTTAATCAGATTCTCGATAAATGGAAGCTGATACGCCCCTCGGTTAAGTTCACTTATCAAAGCACAGGTGATCTGCCAGCTCCCAAGATTATGGACAATCAATTATTAAGCCAGTCGCTGTTAAATCTGCTGAATAACGCAGCGGATGCATCGTCCGAATGCATTGAAATTAAAAGTCATTGGGACAATAACCTGGAGCTCAAACTGGAAATTAACGATGACGGCAAAGGTTTATCTGCGGAAGTAATGCAGCGTGCCGGCGAAGCTTTCTTTTCCACCAAGGCGCCGGGGCAAGGCTTTGGCATTGGCTTGTTCCTCGCCAATGCCAATATTGAGCGCTTTGGCGGCAGTGTCCGCTTGTTTAATCTCGAAGGCGGCGGTGCCTGCACACAGGTCGTTTTACCGCTAATTGGATGAATAGCATGATTGAACCTTTATTAACGGATAATAGCGAATACCCGAGCTTACTGATCGTCGACGACGATGAAGTTTTTTGTGATGTATTGTCCAAAGCGCTCACAAAGCGAGGCTTTAGTATCACCTGCGCGCACACGATCGATGATGCGCTGAATCTGGCTGAAACATCCACACCGGAATATGCGATTGTCGATCTGAAATTATCCAGCGAATCGGGTTTAGTATTGGTTGAGAAATTGAGAAACCTGGATCCGGGAACCCGAATCGTGATGTTGACGGGGTATGCCAGCATCGCCACTGCGGTAGAAGCGATCAAACTCGGTGCCACGCATTATCTCGCCAAGCCGGTCGACGCGAATGAAATCATGGCAGCTTTTGAACGCACGGTCGGGGAAGCGAATATTCCGATCAGCGCGCATCCTTTATCCGTGGGCCGGTTGGAATGGGAATACATTCAACGTATCCTCACGGAGAACGACAACAATATCTCGGTCACCGCCAGAATATTAAACATGCATCGCCGCACATTGCAGCGCAAACTCGCCAAACGGCCGCTGCGTGAATGACAAGTCTTATAGAAACCCCGCAATTATCCGGATATCCTGGCCGATCATGCGTACATCCTGAATCGTAAGCTTTTTCTTTTGTTCAAGATTAGTCAGTTCAGGTAATGCAATCATACCTTGCGCATCGTCACCGATTAAGTGCGGAGCAAAATAAATAATTAATTCATCCACTAATCCGGCCTGAACCAAAGCGCCATTGAGCCCGCTACCGGCTTCCACCAGGACTTCATTGATTCCGGATTCAGCCAGCACCGTCATCATTTGCTGCAAATCAACCGCGCCTTTGGCGTCCGGTAACGCAATAACCCGGGCATTCATCTGACTCAGCGCAGCTTCTTTTTCCGGATTCTCTGCATAGGCGGTGAAAATGAATGTTTCTTCCCGGTCTTGCAGCAAGCGAGCCTCCAAAGGTATCGCCAAATGGCTATCGACCACGACTTTCCTGGGTTGACGATCTGTTTTGATATACCGGACGGACAGCTGCGGATCATCGGATTTTACAGTGCCGATACCCGTCATGATAGCACACGAACGAGCCCGCCACCGGTGGCCATCGCGCCGTGCCGCTTCACCGGTAATCCACTGGCTGACACCATTATTTAATGCAGTCTTACCATCCAGGCTCGCGGCTGTTTTTAAACGCACCCAAGGCTTCTTTCGCGTCATGCGGGAAACAAAGCCGACATTCAATGCATGCGCCTCGGCTTGCAACAATCCCGTCTGCACGATAACTCCGGCCTGTTGCAATAACGCCTGCCCACGCCCGGATACCAACGGATTGGGGTCTTCCATTGCCATAACGACCCGTGCGATGCCTGCTGCAATCAACGCATTGGCACAAGGCGGCGTCCGGCCGTGATGGCTGCAAGGCTCCAACGTTACATAGGCGGTCGCGCCACGGGCCGCTGCCCCCGCATCAACCAAAGCATTAATTTCCGCATGCGGCTGCCCGGCTTTTTCATGCCAGCCGCTGCCCGCAATCTGCCCGTTGCGCGCAATCACACAACCGACACGCGGATTGGGTGTGGTGCTATACAATCCTCGCTCGGCTAAGCGCAAGGCATGCGACATAAAGGCATAATCTGCGGCAGAAAACATCGGCACTTTTATTGCTGTGGAGTAATGGACTGTGCTGGCAATAGAACGTCCAGGGCCATTCTATTGATTCAGGATACTTCCTTGGATGACAACGGCTGATGCGGTTTTTGCACTTCTTTGATTGCATCGCGAAAGTCATCCACATCCTGGAAACTTTTATAAACCGATGCAAAGCGGATATAGGCAACTTTATCGAGCTTATACAGCTCTTCCATCACGCTTTCACCGATGCTGCGCGAGGAAACTTCGCGTTCCCCCATCGCCAAAAACTTCTGCACAATGCGATCGATCGCGGCATCGACATAGCTGGTGGGAACCGGGCGTTTATGCAGCGCCCGCTTAAAACCCGTCAGTAATTTATTGCGGTCAAATTCCGTCCGGCTGCCATCGTGTTTGACCACCTGCGGCAAACGGAGCTCGACAGTCTCGTATGTGGTAAAACGCTTATCACAGGCAGGGCAGCGGCGGCGGCGGCGAATCTTGTGACCATCCTCGCTGACCCTCGAATCGATGACATTGGTGTCATCGGCATTACAAAAAGGACATTTCATACGCAGTTAAACCCGCAATAACAACCTGAACGGACGATTATTCACTTCCGTCCAGGTTGATGAGGTTTATCCATAAACCGGAAATTTTGCGCACAATTTTTTTGCTTCAGTAGCCACGCGTGACAAAACCGCCGCATCTTCCGGCGCTGCCAACACATCGGCGATCAGATTAGCCAATTGTTCCGCTTCCAGTTCTTTAAAACCTCTCGTGGTTATCGCCGGTGAACCGACACGAATACCGCTGGTCACGAAAGGTTTCTGCGGATCGTTAGGGATTGCGTTTTTATTCACCGTAATATGCGCGTGTTCCAACGATGCTTCCGCCTGCTTTCCGGTCAGATCCATCGCCCGCAGATCAACCAAGAACATATGACAATCGGTCTGTCCGGATACGATGCGCAAGCCACGATTGGTCAGCACTTTCGCCATGACTCGCGCATTCTCGATAACTTGCTCTTGATAATCCTTGAATTCCTTGCTGGCCGCTTCCTTAAACGCCACCGCTTTGGCAGCAATCACATGCATCAAAGGGCCGCCTTGAGTTTGCGGAAATATAGCGGAATTCAGTGCTTTCTCATGTTCCGGCTTGGCCATGATAATACCGCCGCGCGGACCGCGCAGGGTTTTATGCGTGGTACTTGTCACGAAATCCGCGATACCAACGGGATTAGGATAAAAACCGGCAGCAACCAGTCCGGCATAATGCGCCATATCGACGAACAAGTAGGCGCCTACGGCATCAGCAATTTTGCGGAAACGCCCCCAATCAATGACTCGCGCGTATGAAGAAGCACCCGCAACGATCATTTTCGGTTTATGCTCATGAGCCAACCGTTCAACTTCGTCATAATCCAGCAGCTCAGTATCCGGGTGCAGGCCATATGAAATTGAATTAAAAATCTTTCCACTCATGCTCACGCTGGAACCGTGTGTTAAATGCCCTCCATGCGCGAGCGACATGCCCAGCAGGGTATCGCCAGGCTTCAGCACGGATAAATAAACCGCCGCATTGGCTTGCGATCCTGAGTGCGGTTGCACATTGACATACTCAGCGCCGAAAAGCGCTTTTAAGCGATCAATCGCTAATTGCTCCACCTGATCCGCATACATACAGCCGCCATAATAGCGTTTTGCAGGATAACCTTCGGCGTATTTATTGGTTAAAACAGAACCTTGGGCCTGCATAACTGCGGGGCTTGCATAATTTTCCGAAGCAATTAATTCGATATAGTCTTCTTGACGTTGCATCTCCCCTTTAATCGCCTGCCATAATTCCGGGTCGACATTTTCTATTGTGTGTTTCTGCGAAAACATGGTGATACCAATCCTTTGAAATTTTTTGGAACCGAGAAAATTTGTATATTACCACTACCTGCTGAAACGCTGATAGCTGATCTCATGGCAGCAGCACAAAAAAGACAGGAAATTCTTTGCAAAAGGTTTGAATTTATCTTGATGACCGCTAGTCCGCATCTATAATTTTAGACCATTCTTCGGCTTGGCCGGGAAATTGTTTCTGACTCTCAATAACTTCTCTTGCAAGTGGATTTTCTCAGTAATTTCTATCAAAATCTTTGCTTCGATATGGAACATTAGCGCGCCTTCCAGCCAAGACACGCCAATCGTTATTGATAAATCTGCGCAAACGCCGTCTGAATCAGCGGCAATAAAAATAGGACATAAATAAAAGCGCGTAACAGTATTTCACTCCGGAAAATATCTATATCGCACTTTTATTTAGTTGCGGCGGGACTCAAATAATTGCGGCCTCTTCCTCAAATAGCAGTACCACCTTATCGTTACCGTCGATGTCAACAGTCACTTTACCACCGCTGACTAAACGCCCGAACAATAATTCGTCGGCTAACGCGCTGCGAATGGTGTCTTGTATCAACCGCTCCATCGGACGAGCCCCCATGAGCGGATCGAAGCCGTGTTTTGCAAGATGATTCCGCAATTTATCCGTAAATGTCGCCTCCACTTTCTTCTCATGCAGCTGAGTTTCAAGCTGAATCAAGAATTTATCGGTTACCTGCAAAATAATTTCCTGATTTAGCGGCGCAAACGAAATAATGGCATCGAGCCGATTGCGGAATTCAGGGGTGAAAAGCTTCTTAATATCGACCAATTCATCACCCGCAAACTTCGATTGTGTAAATCCGATGGAGGATTTGGTCAAAGACTCGGCGCCTGCATTGGTGGTCATAATGATAATGACGTTGCGAAAATCAGCTTTACGGCCATTATTGTCCGTCAACGTCCCATAATCCATGACTTGCAGCAGAATATTGAAAACATCCGTATGCGCTTTCTCGATCTCATCAAATAATAGAACCGAATAGGGGTGTTTAATCATCGCTTCAGTCAGCAAACCGCCCTGATCATATCCGACATACCCGGGCGGTGCGCCGATCAAGCGCGACACTGCATGACGTTCCATGTATTCAGACATATCAAAGCGATGCAAATGAATGCCTAATGCATAAGCCAGTTGCCTTGCAACTTCGGTTTTTCCCACCCCAGTTGGACCCGAAAAAAGGAAAGAACCCACCGGTTTCCGTGGATTGCCGAGTCCGCTTCTTGCCATTTTGATCGCGGACGTTAATGCATTGATTGCATTATCCTGTCCAAAAACAACCGCCTTCATATCACGGCCCAGTGTTCTCAGCTTATTGCGATCATTGGTCGAGATATTCTGCGGCGGGATTCGTGCAATTTTCGCGACCACGCTTTCAATTTCACTTTTGCCGATAACTTTACGTTTTTTCGATTTCGGCAATAATCGTTGCGCAGCGCCCGCTTCATCGAGCACATCGATGGCTTTGTCCGGCAAATGCCTATCGTTGATATAGCGTTCCGATAGCTCGGCGGCAGAAACTAATGCGCCAGCAGTATATTTAACCTTGTGGTGCTGCTCATAGCGTGATTTCAGCCCGCGCAAAATAGCCACTGTCTCATCAACACTGGGCTCATTTACTTCTATTTGCTGGAAACGTCTTGATAATGCATGATCTTTCTCGAAGATCCCGCGATACTCACTGAAAGTGGTAGCACCAATGCATCGCAATTGCCCCGAACTTAAAACCGGTTTCAGCAGATTCGATGCATCCAGGACTCCACCGGATGCAGCGCCTGCGCCGATGAGCGTATGAATTTCATCGATGAATAAAATCGCAGCAGGATTATCAGTAAGTTGTTTTAGCAGCGTTTTTAAGCGCTGCTCAAAATCACCGCGATATTTGGTACCGGCCAACAATGCGCCCATATCCAGCGAATAAATCTGATGCTTTAGCAGAAGATCAGGCACATCTTCTTCGACAATACGTTTTGCCAAGCCTTCTGCGATTGCTGTTTTTCCGACACCCGCTTCACCAACCAGCAAAGGGTTATTTTTACGGCGCCGGCATAGCGTTTGAATAACGCGCTCGATTTCCTTTTCACGCCCGATTAATGGATCAATTTTATTAATTAGTGCCAGGTGATTGAGATTCACTGTGTAGCTTTCGAGCAATCCACCGCTATTCGACTCATGCTCTGCCTCTCCTTCGCCCCCGGTTTTAGCGTCATTCTCTTGCGGTACTTTCCGGATATTATGCGAAATGTAATTGACCACATCCAAACGTGTCACACCTCTTTGGTGCAAGAAATATACCGCATGGGAATCTTTTTCACCAAAAATTGACACCAGTACATTAGCACCGGTCACTTCTTTTTTTCCCGATGACTGAACATGCAATATGGCGCGTTGTATCACACGCTGAAAACCCAAAGTCGGTTGCGTGTCAACTTCTTCACTGCCTTTAATGACCGGGGTATGCCGTGAAATATGATCCAGCAATACCAACCGCAATTCTTCAATGTCAACTAAGCAAGCATTTAATACTTCAGCGGCGCTTGCATTATCCAGCATTGCCAACAACAAATGCTCCACTGTAATGAATTCATAGCGTTTTTGCCTGGACTCTACAAACGCCATGTGCAAACTGACTTCCAAATCTGGCGCGATCATTTCAGTTTTCCTCCATTACACATCTCAGTGGATGCTGATTCTTCCTGGCAAATTCAATCACTTGCTTAACCTTCGTACTTGCAATATCACTAGGGTAAATGCCACACACTCCAACTCCCTCCGTATGCACCTTTAACATTATTCGCGTCGCTTGCTCTTGATTCATAGAAAAAAATAGTCTCAACACCTCAATCACAAACTCCATCGGTGTAAAATCATCATTCAATAATAGTATCTTATACAGCGGGGGCTGCTCATGCTTTACCTTATCCTCTGCAAGTTTAACGGCTTCCGTGTTACTTTCCGTCATCACGCTTTTCCCTATCTGACTCCAATTATAAATATAATTAGCATAAAAATACTTCCTTCCAGTGATGACATATTTGACGATTACGACAAAATTTTCAAGTCTCTTAAGATAATTACCAAATCCGCAAACATAAATATCCCGTAACCTCTTGACTTTAACCCTGGATTTGCGTAAAACAGCAAATGGCGTTTGACTTCAAGTTTTCAGCGGTACTGGTTTTATCCGTCAATGGTCTTGAAATTCAAATAGTATTAGGGTTTCCGGCCCAGTTTTTTATATAGGAAGTAGAAATGGCAACAGGTACAGTAAAATGGTTCAACGATTCCAAAGGTTTTGGTTTTATTACTCCAGATGATGGCAGTGAAGATTTATTCGCGCACTTCTCAGCAATCAACATGTCCGGATTTAAAACCCTTAAAGAAGGTCAAAAAGTGAGTTTTGATGTCACTCAAGGACCTAAAGGAAAACAAGCCTCTAATATCCAATCCGCTTAACTTTTATAAAATACTGGTTTAGTACTTATTGACAATAATAAGGTTTTAGCCTGATAGTAAAATGCCTCTTCCTGTAACAGGAAGAGGCATTTTTTTACCTTCTTTTTTAAACCTTAACTTTATTAAGCCAGATATTTAATCATCGCATTTCCAAAAGCCGAGCACGAAACCTGCTGAGCGCCCGGCATTAATCGCGCAAAATCATAAGTAACAATCTTATGCTGAATAGTTGCTTCCATCGCTTTGATAATCATATCGGCCGCTTCCATCCAACCCATATGACGCAGCATCATCTCCGCAGATAATATGATCGAACCGGGATTTACCTGATCTTTCCCAGCATATTTAGGCGCAGTGCCATGCGTCGCCTCAAAGATCGCAACGGAATCACTCAAATTAGCTCCCGGTGCGATGCCAATCCCCCCAACCTGCGCAGCCAATGCGTCAGAAATATAATCACCGTTCAGATTTAAAGTAGCTACCACATCATATTCTTCCGGGCGTAATAAGATTTGCTGCAAAAAAGCATCCGCGATCACATCTTTAACGATAATTCCACCCTTTTCCGGCGGCAATTTCATCCATGGACCGCCATCCAGCAACTCTGCACCGAATTCATTGGCTGCCACTGCATAACTCCATTTCTTAAATGCGCCTTCAGTAAACTTCATGATATTGCCTTTATGCACCAGCGTTAACGATTTACGCTGATTGTCTATGGCATACTGAATGGCTTTGCGTACAAAACGCTCAGTACCTTCTCTTGAAACAGGCTTAATACCGATACCGGAGGTTTGAGGAAAACGTATACTCGTTACCCCCATATCTTTAACCAAGAAATCAATTACTTTCTTAGCAGACTCAGATTCCGCCTCCCATTCAATGCCGGCATAAATATCCTCGGAATTTTCCCGGAAAATGACCATATCCGTTTTTTCCGGACTTTTCACAGGACTGGGTACGCCGCTAAAATAGCGCACAGGCCGCAAACAAATATATAAATCGAGCTGCTGACGCAACGCGACATTAATCGAACGAATACCCCCGCCTACCGGAGTTGTAAGCGGACCTTTGATGGAAACCACAAACTCTTTTGCGGCCTGTAAGGTTTCATCCGGTAACCACACATTCGATCCATACACTTTCGTTGCTTTCTCACCTGCATAGATTTCCATCCATGAAATCTTGCGCTTCCCGCCGTAGGCCTTTTCAACTGCCGAATCAACAACCTTTTTCATTACTGGAGTAATATCAATACCAATCCCATCACCTTCAATAAAAGGAATGATTGGATTATCAGGTACTGTCAAAAAACCATCGGTACTGATCCGAATTTTTTCTCCATCACTGGGTATCTTTACATGCTGATACATAGTATCTCCAAGTATTCAAATACAATTTATAATGAGCCAATTATCAGGGATTTTTATGCAAAACTATATGGCCGTCCTATCCCGACCGCATCGCAAGAAAAATTCTCAATCTCGCACTGGAATGGACTTAAACTCGATGAGCATTATACGTTATAAACAGGATGCCTTTCCATGACAGACAACATCAGCAATGGCCATTATTAATGCTGATCATTCGAATCAGTTTTCAAGCTCAATTCAGCAAAATCAATAAATTATCAAAATCACCTCATGTGATTTATTCTCTATAATGAATTTAAATCTTCTCATACCTGATCTATTTTGGTCCGATGCATTGCAGCAAAACATTTATGATGAATTACCGATGCGTCACTTGGTAACACTGTTATCAAAAAGCATCTCCTCGATAAATCCAATCCATGCAACGGAAGCTTGGCTGTGCCAACAGTTTAATATCGCACGACAACAAAATAACTGGCCTATTGCACCGATCATGTTGCACACCGATGCGCCTGACCTGGCAAAAGCCAGTAAAGATTTTTGGATGCGTGCCGATCCTGTTCACCTTCGCATTGAACAAAATCATATCATGCTCGCTGATAGTCAAGCTTTCCGGATCACCGAAGAAGAAGCCAATGAATTGATACAGGATATCAATCATAATTTCAGTCATGATGGTTTCACTTTGTTGTCATTACGACCGGACCGGTGGTACATCCGCTTACCTGCGATAGCAGACATGCAAACGCACATGCTTAGTCAGGTCACTTGTAAAAACATCAATAATTTCTTGCCATCCGGTACTGACAGCGTGCTATGGCATAAAGTTTTCAATGAAATTCAAATGTTATTGCATGAACATCCGGTTAATCAAGCACGTGAATCGCGTGGTGAGCTCACCATTAATAGCATCTGGTTATGGGGTGGCGGAAGCATGCCGCAATTTGTCCGGTCGCCTTATACGCATGTGTGGAGTAACGATGATTTACCTCGCGCATTAGCACTCGCCAATGGTACAAGCCATTCAAGGCTACCGGCCGATGCAAACGAATGGCTCATGACGCAACCAAACGGGGATCATCTTATAGTATTGGATTCATTGCGAGAGAAAGCTCAATACAGAAATGCTTATGGCTGGCGTGAGACACTTAAAGATATGGAGCACAACTGGTTCTCTCCTTTACATACAGCGCTCAAGGAAGGAAAAATCAATCAATTGACCATTACGGCGTTAAATGAGACTTCATCGCGAGACTTTTCGTTGACAAGTTCCGACTTATGGAAATTTTGGCGCATAACCAAACCACTCTCCATCCACAGTAAAATACACTAGCCGGATTATGAACAAGCATTCTTGCGATATCTATACAGCTAATCCCTTTATCAAGAATTTCAGCTAACAGGAATAAGGAATTACCGTGCAAAAAACTTCTTTATTTAATATTGTTAAGCCTTATTTGGCCACCAGCATTACGTTCACGCTGGCAGTTACGCTAGCAGCTGGCCCATACTTGGTCGCCGAAATTGCACCGCACTGGCAAACTGCATTATGGTTTTCATTAATCTTCATGATCTTGATTACAATCATTCAGATAGCACGCGCAGAGAAAAATACCCGGAATCTTTCCGATCAACTTATTGTAAGCAAGGAAAGATTAGGTAATGAGATCAAGCACCGGTTATGGGCAGAAAAAACCGCTTCCGAGAATAAAGTAAAATCGCAATTTATCGATGAAAACATTCCAGTCATGCTGGCTTATTTTAATAACGATCTGCGCTGCCGCTACCATAACCGGATTTTCCGCCGCTGGTTCGGACTAAAACCGGATCAGATTGATGGCCGGCATTTAAAGGAATTTTCGAATGAAGAATTCTTCTCCGATATTCAAAATCGTATTGAAGAAATCTTAGCCGGGAAAACCATACATAACGAACGCGTTCTCAAATCCACCAAAGGTTTTCCTTATATTTTCACCGAACAGTACCTTCCGCATCTTGACAATAAAGGCAAAACAATCGGCTTCTATACATTGCACACACCTCGGGCGCAAGAAAAAACCCGTGTTTCACCAAAAAATATCAAAGAAGAAAACACAGCAAAAGCAGAACCGAAGAAACCCGATCCAGCACCTATTAAGATCGAAGCAAGCCTTCAGCCAAACACACAGACTTCTAAACAACAGGGTGTAACTGCAGCGCGCATCGCTCAAGCCATTGAAGGCGGCGAATTTAATTTATATTGCCAAAAAATAATTCCCATCAAACCCTCAGTTTCTTCGTCCTCCCATTACGAAATTCTGATCCGTATGCACGAGGAAGAAAATAATCTTATGCCCCCGGGCTCGTTCCTACCGCTTGTCGATCAATTCAAGATGATGCCCAAGCTGGATCGGTGGATCATTAATCACATTATCCATTGGCTGTCGGATCACCCTAATGCCAATTCAGTATTTTATTTGAATGTCGCCAAAGACTCTCTGAATGACCAGGCCTTCCCCGGTTTCATTCAAGATTTATTAAAGAGAACAGGCGTTCCTGCTTCCAGCCTTTGTTTTGAAGTTGAAATTTCCGATGCGGAAATCCTTACCAATGACACGCGCACGTTTACCAATAAAATTCGTGAATTAGGGTGCCTGGTGTCATTATGCAGCTTCAATGAAACTCCAGAATCATTCAGTCTGCTCGATAAGATCAAAGTCGATTATCTGAAAATTGATGGAAGCATTGTTTGCAACATACTGCGCGATGAGGAAGACTTAGCCAGAATAATCAGCATTAACGAATTTGCCACTAAAGCTGGTACTCAAACCATCGCTGAGCTCGTTGAAACCGATGACATCACGGCAAAGCTGCGGGAAATTGGTGTGGACTATGCGCAAGGATTTGGTATTGCTAAGCCCCATCCATTCAATGATCTTGAATCGGTTGCTTAGCGCCATAAGTATTGAAAAAATGTATCGATAAAAACAAAAGGCGCAATTAACTATAATTGCGCCTTTTGTTTTAGACTTTAAAATCCATTACATCATAGAGCTTTGACCATGCTCTCCACAACTTTCTTGGCATCGCCAAAAATCATCATGGTCTTATCCATGTAGAACAGATCATTATCTAGCCCAGCATAACCGACGGCCATACTGCGCTTAACCACCATAACGGTGCGTGCTTTATGCACATCCAATATCGGCATGCCATAAATCGGGCTACCAGCAACATAAGCCGCAGGATTCACCACGTCATTCGCGCCCAATACCAAAACCACATCGGTATTCGAGAAATCACTGTTGATTTCTTCCATTTCCTGTACTTGTTCGTAAGGAATCTCAGCTTCCGCCAGCAACACGTTCATATGACCTGGCATACGTCCGGCTACCGGATGTATGGCAAAGCGCACATTGACGCCTTTTTCATGTAATTTTTCAGCCAGTTCTTTCACCGCATGCTGCGCTCTGGCAACGGCCAAACCGTAACCCGGCACGATAATCACGCTATCGGCATTCCCCATCAGGAAAGCTGCGTCGTCGGCACTACCGCTACGGTGGGTTTTTTGCTCACCGCTATCCGCTGCTGCAGTACCGCCATCGCTGCCAAACCCGCCCAGAATAACGGACAAGAATGGACGATTCATCGCTTTACACATGATGTACGAGAGAATCGCACCCGAGCTGCCCACTAACGATCCGGCAATGATCAGCATTGGATTACCCAACGAGAAGCCGATACCTGCCGCAGCCCAGCCTGAGTAGGAGTTCAACATGGAAATCACCACCGGCATATCCGCGCCACCGATTGGAATGATAATCAGGAATCCTAATACAAATGCAATTGCAGTCATGGCAATAAATGCGGTCCAATTGGTCGTTTCACTGAAGAAGAACCATAAACCGCAGCCAACCATCGCGAGTGCCAACAGCAAATTAACCGCATGCTGACCGCTAAATACGATCGGCGTGCCGCTCATGCGCCCTGACAGTTTTAAGAATGCAATGACGGAGCCCGACCATGTCATGGCGCCGATAAACGTGCCCAAAAACAGTTCCAGCTTACTACCCGCAGGCAATACCGCGGGTAATCCGAACGAAACCGGATTATTGACTGCTGCAATCGCGATAAAAACTGCCGCCAAACCAACCAGTGAATGCATGAATGCAACCAGCTCGGGCATTGCGGTCATTTGCACGCGTTGCGCCACGATTGCACCGATCAGACCGCCCACGGCAATACAACCCAAAATCAAAATCCAGTTTTGCGTCAACGTCAGTGTTGTGGCAACAGCAATGGCCATGCCAATCATGCCAAAAAGATTGCCGCGGCGCGCAGACTCGGGCGAACTCAGCCCCTTTAACGCCAGTATGAAGAATACCGAAGCTACTAAATATGCAAGTGCAACTAGATTTGCTGACATTTAGGCGTTTCCTTTTTTATCTTTTTTCTTGAACATTTCCAACATGCGCTGACTTACCAGAAACCCGCCAAATACATTAATCGCAGCCAACGTAACCGCTGCGGCACCCAGCCAGACACCCCAGTCGGTTTCCGCAGGACCGGCCGCCAGCATGGCACCAACCAAGATGATACCGGAAACGGCGTTGGTTACCGACATGAGCGGGGTATGCAGTGCGGGTGTGACGTTCCACACCACATGGTAGCCGACAAAAATGGCCAGCACAAAGACCGTTAAATTAACAATCACCGGATCGACTTCACCAATCATGATTACTCCTTTAAATTATGATGTAGCGGCGATCTCTCCACCGCCGCACAGTAATGTTCCCGCAATGATCTCATCCGTACGATCTATTTTTAATTCACCGCTTGCCGGATCAAGCATCAGATTCAGAAAATTCATCAGGTTGCGCGCATACAGAGTGCTGGCATCCGCTGCCACCAAACCGGGCAGATTCGCAACACCAATCAGATGCACGCCATGTTTAACTACAGTTTGATTTAATTCCGATAGCGGACAGTTACCGCCAGCTTCCACCGCCATATCGACAATCACCGAACCCGGCTTCATCGCCCGAACAGTTTCTTCCTTGATCAGAACAGGCGCTGGTCGTCCTGGAATGAGCGCGGTGGTGATAATGATATCTGCCGCGATCGCACGTTCATGCACTAATTCACCCTGGCGCCGCTTGTAATCATCCGACATCTCAGTCGCATAACCGCCTGCTGTTTCAGCCTTGGCTTTTTCTTCATCGCTGAGCGGCACTTCCACAAACTTGGCGCCTAAACTTTCCACTTGTTCTTTCACCGCCGGACGCACATCAAAAGCTTCAACCACGGCTCCCAGTCTTTTCGCCGTTGCAATCGCTTGCAAACCAGCAACACCCGCACCCAGAATTAATACCCGCGCTGCTTTGACAGTACCCGCCGCGGTCATCAACATGGGAAAGAATTTTTGATACACATTGGCCGCCATGATCACCGCTTTATAGCCTGCGATGTTTGCTTGCGATGACAAAACATCCATATTCTGCGCGCGCGAAATGCGCGGCAATTTTTCCATCGCAAAGGCGGTCAACCCGTGCTGCGTCAGCGCATCGACACCTTCCTTATGATGCGGCGACAATAATCCCAGCAATACCGAATCTTTGCGCATCATGGCCAGCTCGGCGGATTCCGGGCCACGCACTTTGAGTACAATTTGCGCTTGCGCATACAACTCAGCCACGTCAGTGACAATCGTCGCACCAGCCTCCTGATAGGCCGAATCCGGTATACTCGCTCCCGCTCCAGCGCCTGATTGCACTGAAACCTTATGAACACCCTTGGCAGTATATTTTTTCACGGTCTCCGGTGTAGCTGCTACACGCGTTTCTCCGCCGCGAATCTCTGCTGGTATGCCTATATGCATTGATAATCTCCCTTTTCTTGCCAACCTGCTTGCAAATAAAAACTAAAATTGTGCTTAATTTTTTAATGAATTGCGGATTATAAATCAATTTGCGCGCAATGCCATTAATTGGATCAGGAAAAACTTGATATGACTGGATTCTTTGATAACTGACCCAGTTTATTGTAGTGATAATGACAACACATGAAGCGTACAGAGCAGCGGATGAAACCGGCTGCTCCGCCACTCATCTCAATGCATTTTTCTTAAGCTGCCTGGAAAACTGCGGTTTTTGCCACGAAGTTCACTCATCCATTTTGCTGAATTCGTTTTCCAATTGTCGTGTAATCCGCTCCAGCAAGGGCGGAATCTTTGTTAGCAACGATTCCGCGTCGGACCAGTTATTATTGACACCCGCGGTCTCAAGCGCTTCGCATAAATCGGCAAAACCCGCAGCACCGATTGTTCTGGCCGAAGATTTCAATTTATGTCCTAAGCGGCCAAGCGCAAGCAAATCTTTTTCAGCTTGCGCGGCTTTCATTTCCACTAACGTATCATTGGCCACTTCGATAAATTTGAGGCCGAATTTACGTACCAGCGCTGAGTTATTATGAAACATCTGACTCATCACTGAAATATCAACCGGTAACGGCGCTTCCGGATCCGATCCTGCTTCGACTTGTTTTATCACTTCCGTCATACTCCGGTTTTTAAACAACGATCGATCCAGCGGCTGGTCAGTTTCTCTTGTACCGTATTCTGCCGCAAGCGCGTTGCTAGTCCGGGGAAATCGACCTGATCCAAAGGTTGATCCTGATTAAAGCAGGAGAATACATAGGTAATTTTTCCGGTCTCGGGATCTTCATGAGGTTGCAGGCACTGCGCGCAGATTTCCTTCATCATGCACTGCATCGGCGAATTGATCGAACCGATCGCAAAATGGTCCGCTTTCAAGTAAGGCTTCAACTGATGATGACGCGCAACCCCGACTGCCGCCATCATGCGATCCGAACCGATCGCAATAATATGATCGGCATCGGACAAGGCCACCGGCTGCGCACCCAGCTCACCACTGGCGTAAGCCACCATGGCCTGGACGATATTCCCGACATAGCTTTTATCTTGCGGACGCGTCGCCGTAAAACCCGGCGCTTCATCGCAGCACCATACCACGATGTCAGCCGCAGCTTCAATTTCCGCCACTTTGTAGCGATCGACCAGCTTTTTGTAGCCAGCGAAATACAGCACTTTCGATCCCGCTACGCGTGCCGCTGCGCCAATGGAGAACAACACCGCATTGCCTAAACCGCCTCCCACCAGCACCACGGTTTCATTGGATGGAATTTCTGTCGGTGTTCCCGTTGGCCCCATCAGCACAACCGGCTCACCCGGTTTCAACATTGCGCACAGATCGGAAGATCCGCCCATTTCCAGAACAATGAGCGAAACCAATCCGCGTTCAATGTCCACCGAAGCTCCCGTCAATGCAAGACCTTCCATCGCCAGCCGGGTATTTTCGGCCTGTGCCGCCAGCGTGGCAAAATTCTGGAAGCGGTAAAACTGACCCGGTTGAAAATGTTCCGCCGCCATCGGTGCATGCACAACCACTTCGATAATATTCGGAGCAAGCCTTTCCACTTTGTAAACCATTGCCCGCAGCCGGTTGTTCAAGTTTGCGAAAAATTGCCCGGCGGGTTGATCCAACGACGGTTTGATCCGCTCCAATACCCGGCTTACCACCGGATAACCTTGTTTGGCGCTGGACATCGCTTTCACGACGTTACCCGAATAAGAAGGGTGCAAATCGCCAAAGAAACTGATGAAACGCCCATCTTGCCCATCCTTGTAACGGCTCAGCAATACCGACGGATAGTCCGGTTTGGGATTGGCGTACGTCGGCTTGATCGGATGACCATCTTCATCGCATGCATTGAAGTAGCGGCCATCGAGTTGATAAATTTCTCCATCTTCACGCGCCAATACCGTATTGGGCTGCGTTCCCGCAGCAACGAGCAAAGCGCGCGCCGGTAATTCAACCTTGCCGGCATCCTGCCACTGTCCGGTTTCATCGCGTTTCTGTACGGCAAATTGCACCGACTGGGTATGTCCCCAGGCATCAATGTTAACCCGCGTTGGCGTCATTCCCTCGGCAAACCAGATTCCTTCTTCCAGCGCTTTTTCCACTTCTTCATGGTTCAGCGTATAGGAAGGACTGTCGATCAAACGCTTGCGGTAGGCGATGGTTGCGCCACCCCAGGATTGCAGCAGAGGGATGATACGCGGCGTGCGTTTTTCCTGTTCAGCTACCGCCCGTTCGGCGCGAATGGCGCGGGCATGCACGAGAAATTCATCGGCAATTTGCTGTTCTTCCTCATCCCATACTGCACGGATTGCCGCCTCCCCTTGCACCGCCGTTAGAATTTCATAGCGCTGCAGGAATTTCTCCACCTGTACTGGATAATACGCCAGTGCTTCGGTTGCGGTATCGATCGCGGTCAAACCGCCGCCAATCACCACCACCGGCAAGCGTAGCTGCATATTGGCAATGGAATCGCTCTGCGCGGCTCCTGTCAGTTGCAGCCCCATCAGAAAATCCGATGCCGCACGCACACCGCGCGCCAATCCATTCGGCAAATCCAGCACGGTCGGACGCCCGGCACCGGCAGCCAGTGCTACATGGTCGAATCCCATGGCAAAAGCATCATCGGTCGTCAATGTGCCGCCAAAACGCACGCCGCCAAACAATGCGAATTCTTCCCGGCGTTCCAGTAACAAGCGGATCAGTTTCAGAAAGTTTTTATTCCAGCGCACGGTAATGCCATATTCCGCCACCCCTCCGAAACCGCCCGGCATCCGTTGATCCAGATTTTCTTCCAGCGTACTGGCAAGGCGGATCGCTTGAAATGGCACACGTTCACCCTTCTGGTTAACACCCGAGATGTCTCCCGGCAGAGGTTCGATCTTAAGTCCGTCAATGCCGACGACGGTGTGCCCTTCATTCATTAAATGGTGTGCCAGCGTGTAACCGGCCGGTCCCATGCCCACCACCAGAACCTTGCGTCCGGATGCCGGTTTCGGTACTGGACGGTGCAGATTCAAAGGATTCCAGCGCGTCAGCAGACTATAAATCTCAAATCCCCACGGCAGCGCCAATACGTCCTTCAACGTGCGGGTCTCGGCTTGTGGAATATCAACCGGCTCTTGCTTCTGATAGATGCAGGATTTCATGCAATCGTTGCAGATACGGTGACCGGTACCGGCACACATCGGATTATCCAGTGTAATCATGGCCAAACTGCCCACGGCGACACCCTGCGATTTGAGTTTATGAAACTCCGAAATGCGTTCTTCCAGCGGACAACCTGCCAGCAATGCACCCAGTTCGCTACGTTTGAACGCGGGTGGCTCATCCGAAGATTTGGATTTTTGTATCAATCCCTTGGAGCACGAGTCCTTGCCCTGCTCATGGCACCAGATGCAGTAATTGGTTTCATCAAGCGCACCCATCAGATCGGTGCCGTTATCAGTCAGTGCAAAACCGTTGCGCTCACGCAAATGCCCAAGCTGGTGCATCGTATAACCGGCAGAATCATCCGTTTGCAGCGAGAGCAGATGCTGAAAATCGAGCTTTGCAGGGGATTTGAACAAAATACCCTGATGCGTATGCTGCTGGCCTGCCGGTGTGCGTAACGCCCAAGCTGCATATTGCAGTGCTTTGTTCAAACGGGCTTCATTTTCCGCTTCCGCGTCCATCCACTGCGTGACTTTGGTCGCGAAAATCAGTTCTGAGAAAGCCTCGCCGAATTCAGCTGCCAGTTCTTTTTCCAGCGCCAAGCCATCAATGCCTGCCAGCTCTTCATCGCTCACTTTACTTTTGGCGCGACGCTGAACAAATTGCCGCTTACAAAAATACAGCGGCGCCAATTCGTGATGCCGCACCGCCAATTGCTGCACTTCGGTCTCAATGTTGAACAACCGGGCAATGAAATCTTCTAACCAAGGCGCAATCTCGATCAATAAAGCGGATTCATCTTTAGGCAGTAAATCATCCGGATGCGCGCGCGCAATCTCTAATTTTTTATACAGCGCTTCATCGCCGGTGCGAAGAAAATCCAGAAATACTTGATCCAGCCTGACCAAGCCGCTTCGCCGGTAGAAATCGGCTATGGTAAAGCCAAAGCTAAAATTAGACGTATCAGCGATTGTTCCCGTTTGAGTGTGCAACGTTGCATCCATTTTTGTCATATTCTTAATCAATTAGTCACTTGTTACTTAATTTTATACGAATGTACTTACAGCCGGTGTTTGGTTATTGTCCAAAACCCCGATCGTTTAGAATCGCTCATCCCGTGTTTTTTCATGTTTCGATAACCATTCGGTAAACTCACCGCTGGGCATCGGTTTCGCAATAAAAAATCCTTGAATTTCATCACATCCGAGTTCTACCGCCAGCTGGTAATCTGCTCGGGTCTCAATGCCTTCCACCACGACATTCAAGCCAAGCGCCTTACCTAATTTTATACTCGACTCCAGAATGGCACGAGTTGCCGGATCTTTTGCCGCGCCATGCGCGAAAATACGATCGACTTTGAGCTCGGTAAAGGGCATATGTTTGAGCGTTTCCATCGATGAGTAGCCTATGCCGAAATCGTCGATAGCCAATCCAAACCCCTTCAGCCTAAGCCGCGTCAGAATGTCCAAGGATTGCGCGAAATCCTTTCCCAGCTTGCCCTCGGTAATTTCCAGCGTTATCCGGTCAATCGGCACATAACAATCGCGCACGGCCATTGCATAAATTTCCGGCAAATTAAACCGGTCCAGATTTTCCATGGAAACATTGACTGAAATCTTTAAATCAAACCCTTGTTGCAGCCACAAATCCAATTGCAGAGCGGATTTTCTCAATACATCACGAGTAAAGTCATTGATCAATCCACTTTGCTCAATCACCGGTATGAAGTTATCCGGAGAAACATATCCGTATTGCGCATGACACCACCGTGCCAAGCACTCGACACTGGTAACACGGCGGCTGGAGACGGCGATTTTGGGTTGATAAAATAATTCAATCTGATCCGCCGCCAAGGCCTGCTGAATCTCTTCCATCGTAAAAATCTGCCGTATCCGGGCCGGATTAGCACGTCTCGGGACAGGTATCGATAGCTGATCCAAAATGGCTGCCAGCGAACCGACCGTCACCGGTTTTGCCAATGTGCCAATGACATTCAACCCGCGTACAGAAGCCAAGCGTTCTGTTGCTTTGAGCAAATCGGGATTAACACCGGAAAATAACACGATCTTACCGTTGTAATATTGATCCGCAATATTGCGCAGAAACTCAATACCATCCATACCCGGCATTTCAATATCACAAATCAGCAAGTCAATCGCAGAGACTTGCGCGGACATAACAAACAAGCCAGCCTTGCCATCCTCAGCAACCAGCACTTCGCTGACGCCCAGATCCCTGAGCAAATGACTGACAAATTCAAGCATAAATCTGTCATCATCGAGCACCAGCACACGTATCGGCTTTTCGTTATTCATCCAGAAATGTAATTAATACGCAATCAGAAGCAGCCGATTTAGCAAGAAAAAACCATTCATTTTTATCTTTTAGCGCTCATGAGATCTGTGCATCGGGTTTTGGCATCAGCCACTTCAACAGCGTATTGACCAACCGTTCTGGATCAATTGGTTTTGTCAAAAAATCATTCATACCCGCGCTTTGGCATAAATCTTTGTGATGCTGGTCTGCATTGGCTGTTACTGCAATGATCAAAGTATCCGGGCACTGCGGGTTGGCACGGATTAATTGCGTGGCTTCCAAGCCATCCATCACGGGCATTTGAATATCCATCAATACGCAGTCGAAGGGAGATTTACTCAACATCTCCAATGCTTCTTTTCCATGATTGGCTATCGCTACAGTCGCACCGTTATATTCCAGCAAGCCTTTAGCAACTTGCTGGTTCAATTCGTTATCTTCCACCACCAGGATAGTAAATCCCTTCAGTTTTTTATTCTGTTCTTTTATCAAATTCATACTGTTAGCTTGATTTAATATTTTCCTTACACTGCCAGCCCGATGAATTCCAGCCGATATTCTACCCGTATCTGCGAATTTATCGCATACTTGATTTGATATCACTCAGAAATACACACTACGGCCGCAATGAATTTCCCCCTAATTCACAAGGGAAAGGCACGGCAATATTAAACACAAGTTCAGTTCAGTTTTATTTTTGTTCAGATCACAACACCACAGCCATCAAGCAATCATTCCAACAGTTAAGCAGATTCCAACCCAACTCAAATGATTTACAACAATGACGTACAAACAAATCGCAGGTGTTATTTTATGGGTACAACCTTGCTGCTGTGCAATCCACACTCTTTATTCTCCGGTGCTTCCCACCACCAGCGCCCGGAGCGGATATCCTCTCCCGGTGTAATGGCACGAGTGCAAGGCGCGCAGCCGATGCTGGGATAAAACTTATCGTGCAGCTTGTTATAAGGCACTTCATAGTGCTTGAGATATTCCCAGACTTCCGCATTGGACCAATCCAGTAATGGATTGACTTTCTGCATGCGGTTGTCCATGTCGTAAGCCGATACTTTCAAATTCGACCGGGTCGATGCTTGTTCGCTTCGCATTCCGGTGATCCAGGCGCGCTTACCCTGCAAGGCGCGGCGCAGTGGTTCGACTTTACGGATATGGCAGCATGCCTTGCGCAACTCGATACTGTCATAAAACCCATTGACGCCATGCTCGGCGACATAGGCCTCAACCTGTTTTACATTGGGAAAATAGATACGCAACGGTGTTTTGTACCGCTCCCGCACGACTTGCATCAAATCATAGGTCTCTTGCGGCAAACGGCCGGTATCCAGACTGAACATATCGATATCGAGCTGATAGCGGTCAATGATATCGGTCAAAACCATATCTTCCGCGCCCAGACTGTTGGCAAAGGTAACTGGCGCAAAGTCACAGGTTGTTTCGGTCAGAACCGCAACAACCTGCTCGATTTTTTGTTGCAAATCACTCATTGACCGGATGCCGCTTCGTTTGCTTTGCGCTGTACGCGCCGGAACAACGGCAGTTTTTGATCAAACGAAGTTTGATACACTTCAGAAAAATCGCCCAAACCTTTTATCACATCTTCAATTTTCCGGTCCGGGCGCGGCGCAAACGCGTCAAAACCCACGCGCTGTAAATAAAACAACTGATCGCGCAATACATCGCCAATCGCACGCAACTCTCCGCTATACCCTAAGCGCGCGCGCAGATTAAAGGCGATCGAGTAACCACGGCCATCCGAGAATTTCGGAAAATCAACCGCAATTACGGAAAATTTTTCTATATCGCCTTTCAATTCTTCAGGCCGCTCATCGCTGGCCAGCCATACGCCGATTTCCTTGCGTTGTTGCAATGTTTCACGTTGCGCTTGCCATACTTTCAGCGGCACAATGACTTTACCGGGTGCAACACTAACGTTTTCAGGAGTTTCTTGTTCCTGCAACCGCAACACCATCCAATCATCCGCGACAATAGCTTTATTTTTGATAATCATGTCCATTAAAACCTGGGGGAATAATAAGGCACCTCGTAGTGCGCGGGCAGCACGACGTGTTTGCTGGCAGTTTCATCTTCCTGTGCGACGAAATCGGTCGCATACACATGCTCTTTGAAAGGCGCATGGCCGATGCGGCGTACCGTGCCGATAAAACTTTCGTCTTCGAAGCGTTCACGCAAATAGACATGAATCAACCGCTCAATGACTTCCGGCACTTGATGGAAGGTAAAGGAAGGACCGATAATTTTGCTGATCGAGCTGTCGTTACCTTCCGCGCCACCGATTGATACTTGATACCACTCATCGTGATCTTTCTTCTCCACACCGGTGATACCGATATTGCCGATGTGGTGCTGTCCGCAGGCATTGACGCAGCCTGAAATATTCAGCGTAATTTCACCGATATCGTACAAATAATCCAGATTCTCAAAACGCTCGGCAATCAATTTCGCCAGCGGAATCGAGCGTGCGTTGGCCAGCGTGCAGAATTCCGCGCCCGGGCAACTGATAATATCCGTCAGCATACCGATATTGGGCGTCGTCAACTCCTGAGCGGAAGCCTCTTGCCACAGACTGATCAAATCCTTTTGCCGGACATCCGCCAATACCAGATTTTGTTTATGCGTGATGCGCAATTCACCGAAACTGTAGCGATCCGCTAGATCCGCAACAAAATCCATTTGCTCAGCGGTGGCATCACCGGGTGCATTGCCCGGTTTTTTCAATGACAATACCACAATCGCATAACCGGGAACCCGGTGCGGCTTGACGTTGCGCGATAGCCAATTCGAGAACGAGCGGCTGTCCGCTTTGAATTCATTCAGCTTCGAATCATGATCGGGTAATGTTTCATACGCCGGATCGGTAAAGAATGATGCGACCCGGTCGACTTCCTCGCCGGTTAACGTGCCGGGACCGTCTTTCAGATCCGCCCAGTCTGCTTCAACCTGACGTTTGAATTCATCGATCCCCAGCGCCTTGACCAGAATCTTGATACGCGCTTTATACTTATTGTCGCGGCGGCCATACTGGTTATATATCCGCAGAATGGATTCGACATACGTCAAAATATGCTGCCGTGGCACAAATTCACAGATTTCACTGCCAATAATCGGTGTACGTCCCAATCCGCCACCCACCACAACCCGGAAGCCAACTTCACCTTGCGCATTTTTGATAGCCGCCAATCCGATATCGTGCGCATAAATGGCTGCACGGTCTTCTTTACCACCGCTGATGGCGATCTTGAATTTGCGCGGCAAATAGGCAAATTCCGGATGAAACGTGCTCCATTGGCGCAAAATCTCGGCATACGGACGCGGATCCACCACTTCGTCCTGTGCAACACCGGCAAATTCATCCGAAGTGATATTGCGAACACAATTGCCTGAGGTTTGAATACCATGCATTTGCACCGACGCCAAATCGGCTAGGATATCGGGTGTATCCTGCAATTTGAGCCAATTGAATTGAATGTTCTGACGTGTGGTGAAATGACCATAACCACGGTCATACTTACGCGCAATATGCGCAAACATACGCATCTGCTGCGAAGAAATCAGGCCGTAGGGCACCGCAATCCGTAACATGTACCCATGTATTTGCATGTACAAACCGTTTTGCAACCGCAACGGCAAAAACTCTTGCTCGGTCAATTCACCGGAAAGACGGCGGCGCACCTGATCGCGGTACTGCCTGACACGTTCATCCACTATTTGCTGATCATATTCATCATAGCGATACATCGTTAATTTCCCCGCCTATTCATTCAAAGATACCCAATGGATTTGCCTTTAGGATTCTTGCGTATATCGTTTCGATACCGGCAGCAATAAGGCCGCATCCAATGGAAATTTGGCGCCATACTTCATGATATGGTCCACATCATCGTCTTCATCATGCCGCAATGCCATGCCGATATAGGCATGCTCACCGCTTTCGCCCACCACGATACCGATCCGTCCGCCACACCCATTAAACCATGTTACTTGTTTCGGTTTATTCTCAATATTTGTACTCATTAATTAATCCTAGTTTCATTAATGGGAAATTGCCGAGACCTGCCAATAATCAGCAATCCGCCACCCCAGCCGCTCACCTTATCATCCTGATGCACGGCATCAGCTTTTTCACTTTTATTAAAATTCAACACACTGCAATCGTATTGACAACCGTTACCGCTGCTTAGCCGTCTTTGTTCACATTTTTTTACGGAGCTTAGCGTAATTTGTTATTTTATCAAAAAACCAAGCGGAATCGCCTGTAACTTGTCACGGCAATCAATTCTAGTGTGTATGATAAATGAAACTAATCAGAGAACCTGACAGAATGAATCTTGCAACCGCATTTTTCCACTTTTAGCCGCATGGCATGATACCAATACCTATTTATAAATCAAAATAATATTATATTAGATACATATCACCATTTTTTATTAGCAGGCGTAACCTATGAAACTTCAGCAACTGCGCTATTTATGCGAAACCGCCAATCAGGACATGAACTTATCTAGGGCGGCAAAAAATCTGCACACTTCTCAACCGGCTATCAGCAAGCAAATCCAATTGCTCGAAGAAGAACTCGGCGTCGATATTTTTCTGCGCAATGGCAAACGCATTGTAAAAATAACACCGCCAGGACAATTGATCATACAAACAGCCGTCAAAATGCTGCGTGACGCTGACAACCTGAAGAAAATAGCACAAGAATTTACCAACGAAGCCGGCGGCACGTTAACCATCGCGACCACTCACACTCAGGCGCGTTATTCTTTGCCACCTGTAATCAAGCGTTTTACCGCGCGCTACCCGAAGGTCAAACTCATTTTGCGGCAAGGCAGCCCGGTACAGATTGCCGCTTTGGTCACTTCGGGTGAAGCGGATATTGGAATCGCCACCGAAGCGCTTGAACAATATAAAGAGCTTATCATGCTGCCCTGCTATCAGTGGAACCGCTGCATCATCGTGCCGCCCAAACATCCGTTGCTGAAATTAAAAAAACTCACGCTGGAAGCGATCAATCGCTATCCCATCATCACTTATGATTCGACTTTTACCGGCCGTTCAAAAATCAACCAGGCATTCGCAAGCTGCGGATTAGAACCCAATGTGGTACTCACCGCAATTGACTCTGACGTGATTAAAACCTATGTGGAGCTGGGACTGGGTGTTGGCATTCTTGCCAACATGGCTTTCGATGCCAAGCGCGATAAAACCCTCAGATCCATCGATGCCAGTCATCTATTTGAACCCAGCACCACACGCATCGGTATCAGCCGCAATAGCTATATGCGTGGTTATATTCTTGATTTCATCGAAATGTTTGCGCCTCATCTTGATCACGCCAGTATTCAAAGCAAGCTGGAAAGAGGCAAATCCGCCGATCCCGAGAATGCAAGTTGATTCTCACCGGAATTGAAAGTACGATGATCGCAAAGCTATCCGGCCCAAGCAACCAGCGCTCAATCATCTAATAGAGGTGAAACATGAAAAAGATTCTGAGTTTGTTTTTGGCATTACTCGTTCTGGTCATAACCGCTCTTGGTTCCGGTGCTTACAATATGGCAGCCACCGAGAAGCATTGGGCCATCACTGAAAAAATCATCGAATGGGTGCGTGAAAGCTCCATTGAAGCGCGCGCCAAGGATCTCGAAGTACCGCCTTTGGATGATGAGAAGCTGCTGTTGGCAGGTGCGGTTCACTACGATGCCATGTGCCCGGTCTGCCATCTTGCACCCGGCTTGAAGCCAACCGAACTTTCCATCGGTTTGTACCCCCAGCCGCCGGTATTTCATCAGCGCGAACCGGTCATCGATCAAGCCGGAAAACAGGATCGCGCCAAAGAATATTTCTGGGTAATCAAAAACGGTTTGAAAATGACCGCTATGCCGGCTTGGGGGCTCAGTCACGACGATGATTCGATTTGGGCAATGACCGCCTTCATCCTCAAAATGAGCCATATGACACCCGAGCAATACGATGAGCTCGTCCATTCAGCCAAGGATTCCGCGCATGACCATAGCCATGCGCATGAACATTAGCCGGAAAAATCCCGTTTCTTCAACGATCTCCGGTTCACTGATCGCAAACTACACCCACGCGGATTACCGGATCGGCACTGCAACTGAATGCATTACGCTAAAAATCGATCAATACTCAGAACCGCTCGCGCAATTCTTGGCGACGTCAAATCAATCTTGCGCGGCGATCATCAGCGCCTATAACCCGTGCAGCCAATTAGGGCCTGTTAACGCTATTTGATATAATTTGGTGATGGAAATCACCGAAACTCAATATCAACAGATCGAGCACTGCCTGCCGCGTCAGCGTGGCAACGTCAGCCATTCCAATCTGCAAGTTCTCAATGCCATTCTTTACGTTGCCGAGCATGGCTGCAAGTGGCGAGGACTGCCCAAGCGATTCGGCAACTGGCATACCATCTATACCCGCATGAATCGCTGGGCAAAGAGTGGTGTACTGAGCCATGTATTTGGGCAACTTCAGCATCAGCAAATCATCCGTATCCGTATTGAAACTGTTTCGCTGGACAGCACCAGCATCAAAGTCCATCCCGACGGTACGGGTGCGTTAAAAAAAACGGCCCCCAATCCATCGGAAAATCTCGAGGTGGATGGACCACCAAAATTCATCTGGTTGCCGCAGATTCCAGAACAACCATAGGCTTTGCCCTCTCGCCCGGTCACGCCCACGATGCGCCAGAGGGCAGGCAGCTTTTGCTTTCCCTCGGTCCCGTCAATACGCCCACCTACCTGCTGATGGATCGTGCTTATGAGGGCGACCAAACCCGGCAACTGGCACTAGATTTGGGTTACATCCCGGTTGTTCCGCCCAAAGCAAATCGCTTGTCACCCTGGGAATACAACCGTGCCATGTACAAAAAACGCAACGAGATCGAACGATTGTTCAGAAGGCTCAAGGGATTTCGCCGCATCTTCTCCAGGTTCGATAAGCTCGATGTCGTCTTCATCTCCTTTATCCACTTCGCTCTCATCGTCGAAGCAATCAGATTGTGTTAACAGGCCCTAGTCAGCAATGAGAAAAACGTAGCGGCGCATGAATCACTGAGACATTTTCTGGTCTGTCACGCTTATCCAAGCATTGAAAGTGTGCACACGGATCCGGCTGGCGTATGGCCGGCAGAAAAAAGTTTTTTTATCCCCGGGATCGATATACACAGCGCAAAATCATTGGGGCAGCAATTTAACCAAAATGCGATTGTGTGGATTGATCGTAACGCAATTCCCCGTCTGCACTTGCTGCGTTAGTCGCGTAAGACACTTCATCCATTACCTGCAGTAACAAAATAACTTGAAATTTTTCAGGATATCCAAGGTCGAAAAATTCTGTATAGCTGGTAATACAAGCACGATGCTATACTCAATCTTTTAATAACAGTTTGGGAGACAAAACGATGAAGCAGACACTCACCTTTCTGACTTTGGCTTTTCTTAGTTTTGGATTACTCGCTTTCGATGCGGAAGCAAAACGTATGGGCGGCGGTAAAAATATAGGCACGCAACGCCAATCGGTCAATCCGGCACCCAATACGCAAAAAGCAGCGCCTGCTGCAACACCAGCCGCGGCTCCTTCCGCTGGCAGCAAATGGGGCGGCGCATTAGCGGGTCTGGCAGCAGGCGGCTTATTGGCTGCGCTATTCATGGGCGGTGCGTTTGAAAATATCAACATGATGGATTTTGTGATTATGGCGTTACTGATTGGCGTTGTTTTCTTCGTCATCCGTATGCTGCGAAAACCCAGAGCGGAGCAAGCAGCTTCGATGCAGTATTCCGGCATGGGTGCTGCTGCGGGTACGCAAGACCGTTTCAATACGCCCCCCTTCACTGCACCTGCAGAAACTGCTTCCGGTGAAGACAGCGGAGGCACATATCAGCAATCGAATATTCCTGCGGATTTCAAAGTAGAACCTTTTATCCGCAACGCCAAAGCTTCGTTTATCCGCTTACAGGCCGCGCATGATCGTGGCGATATCAATGAAATCCGTGATTTCACAACCGCGGAAATGCTGGCGGAAATAAGCGCACAGATGAAAGAACAGGGCGATACGCAACAAAAATCGGAAGTCATGTTTATCGATGCCAACTTGCTGGAAGTGGAAACTACCGAGGATATGGCGATTGCCAGCGTGCGCTTCACCGGCCAGCTGCGCGAACTTCCAAACGGCGAACCGGAAGCATTTGATGAAATCTGGCACGTGCAAAAAGATTTGAAAGATCCTAACGCCACTTGGTTATTGTCCGGAATTCAACAAGTTCCGTAACTCTTACGGTAGTAGCTTCACCCCGGCCAGACATGCCTCTGACACTATAATCTGGCCGGGTTTCAACCAAAGCAGAATCTCTTTTCTAGGGCCTGTTAACGCTATTTGATATAATTTGGTGATGGAAATCACCGAAACTCAATATCAACAGATCGAGCACTGCCTGCCGCGTCAGCGTGGCAACGTCAGCCATTCCAATCTGCAAGTTCTCAATGCCATTCTTTACGTTGCCGAGCATGGCTGCAAGTGGCGAGGACTGCCCAAGCGATTCGGCAACTGGCATACCATCTATACCCGCATGAATCGCTGGGCAAAGAGTGGTGTACTGAGCCATGTATTTGGGCAACTTCAGCATCAGCAAATCATCCGTATCCGTATTGAAACTGTTTCGCTGGACAGCACCAGCATCAAAGTCCATCCCGACGGTACGGGTGCGTTAAAAAAAACGGCCCCCAATCCATCGGAAAATCTCGAGGTGGATGGACCACCAAAATTCATCTGGTTGCCGCAGATTCCAGAACAACCATAAGCTTTGCCCTCTCGCCCGGTCACGCCCACGATGCGCCAGAGGGCAGGCAGCTTTTGCTTTCCCTCGGTCCCGTCAATACGCCCACCTACCTGCTGATGGATCGTGCTTATGAGGGCGACCAAACCCGGCAACTGGCACTAGATTTGGGTTACATCCCGGTTGTTCCGCCCAAAGCAAATCGCTTGTCACCCTGGGAATACAACCGTGCCATGTACAAAAAACGCAACGAGATCGAACGATTGTTCAGAAGGCTCAAGGGATTTCGCCGCATCTTCTCCAGGTTCGATAAGCTCGATGTCGTCTTCATCTCCTTTATCCACTTCGCTCTCATCGTCGAAGCAATCAGATTGTGTTAACAGACCCTAATTCTTCATCACATCAATTTTCAGCATTCCCGTTTGAGTCAGAAGCATGTATACGAGATTATCAAAACTTGTCATGGTGTTGGCTTTCGCACTGTATGCTTCGCTGGTGGTGTTCAATAACCTCACCGATTACAACTCGAATTTCACGCTGGTAGCACATGTGCTGATGATGGACACCACGTTTCCCGGTAATCAAGGGTTATGGCGCGCCATTCATTCTCCGGTCATTCATCACACCGTTTACGGCCTCATCATAGGCACCGAAATCGTTATTGCCGTGCTGTGCTGGCTTGGCGGATTGCGTTTATACCGGAGCATCCAAAATCCCGCCGCTTTCAATCAAGCAAAAGGTTTGGCAATTCTCGGACTGACACTGGGCTTGTTACTGTGGTTTACCGGATTCATGGCAGTTGGCGGCGAATGGTTTCTGATGTGGCAATCGGAAACAGCCAATGGACAGCAGGCTGCATTCCGTTTAGTGATGATCATTGCCGCCATTCTCATTTACCTGACCCAAGCGGATGAAGCACAGCAGATTTGAATGGCCGCCGGTTTTTCGGGCGATATAAAAAACAGCTCGCGGATACTACGGTTTACTTATTCGATAACAAAGCATCAATCCCGGCCTGAGCAATCTGCGCATCCTGATGCGACCGCACGCCACTGACACCGACTGCGCCGGTAAATTGATTGTCGACCGTAACCGGCAGGCCGCCTTCGATCGGTAATGTTCCAGGCAAATTCAAATAGCGCAAATGCCCCGCGGCAATATTTTCTTCCCATATTTTAGTCGGACGGCGGAATGCAATCGCCGCACGCGCTTTCTCAATCGCAACTTGGGTACTGCCGTACTGCGCCCCGTCAAGACGTTGCAGATGCAATAAATGCCCGCCATCGTCGACAATGGCGATGACAACCGGCCAGCCGTTCCGTTTGGCTTCCGCTTCCGCTCCGGCGACTATTTTCTTTGCGTCATCCAGCGTCAGTATGAGTTTATGAGCCGTCATAATTTACCCTTGTTTACAATAAAATCGCACAGATCAAATTCCAGCGCCATTTTCGTACACTTCCTGGCGCATCTGCGCTTGGGAAATATTGCTGCCCGGCGGCACACTGCGCGTCAACCAGACGTTGCCGCCGATCGTCGATCCTCGCCCGATGGTAATGCGCCCCAATATCGTAGCGCCGGCATAAATCACCACATCGTCCTCGACAATCGGATGGCGCAGATTCCCTTTCACCAAGGCGCCATTCTCGTCCACCGGGAAACGTTTGGCCCCCAGTGTCACCGCTTGATACAGCCGGACATTCTGGCCGATGATCGCGGTCTCGCCAATCACCACGCCGGTACCGTGATCGATAAAGAAACTGCCGCCGATCTGCGCTCCGGGATGGATTTCGATACCGGTTACCGAATGCGCGATTTCCGAAATCATGCGCGCGATCAACGGCACGCCCAAGCCATGCAAAACATGCGCCAGCCGGTAATGCAAAATCGCCATGATGCCGGGATAACAAACCAGCACTTCATCGAGATTGCGCGCTGCCGGATCGCCCTCATACGCCGCCTTGATATCGCTCTCCAGCAGGGTGCGGATTTGCGGTAAACGTTTGGCAAAGGATTGCGTAATGGCAATCGATTGCGCGCGATCTTCATCGCTGAGCATTTCCAATCCCGAGTTGTAGTGCAATTCATTTTGAATCTGCACCATCAGCTCGCGCAACGTCATATTCAAGGTATGCCCGACATAATGATCGATGCCTTCATCCGCCAGCTCCGATGAACCCAGCCGGTTCGGAAACATGGCCGCGCTCAAGCCTTCCGCAACACTGGCCAGAATCCTGCGCGACGGCAACCTGGGCGGCCGGTCATGCCGGTTGCGGCTTTCCAATGACGCCAGCCGCAGCGTGCGCAGCTCCGCTACGATACTATCCACATCCAGCTGCGCGCTGCGCAGCAAAAGATCCCGTGTCTGCTTGCTATTGTTCACTCTGTTGCCAAGCCTTGCGCATCAAACATACCTTCAAAAAGAATACTGCTCAGATAACGTTCGGCGGAATCCGGCAATATCACCACGATGGTTTTTCCTGCATTCTCAGGGCGCTTGGCGTGGCGCACCGCAGCCGCGACCGCAGCACCGCAGGAAATGCCTGCCAAAATACCCTCTTCGCGCGCCAAACGCCGCGCATACAGTATGGCTTCCTCATTACTGACTTGTTCAATTTCGTCCACCAGCGCAAGATCGAGATTATCCGGTACAAAACCGGCGCCGATCCCTTGAATTTTATGCGGCCCGGGTGCCAGCGACACACCTGCGCGCTTTTGCGATAGTACCGGACTGGCGGTAGGCTCAACTGCCACCGAGGTAATGGCTTTGCCTTTGGTTTGCTTGAGATAACGTGAAACACCGGTAATCGTGCCACCCGTTCCCACGCCTGCGACAAAAATATCGACAGCGCCGTCGGTATCGTCCCAGATTTCCGGACCGGTGGTCTTCTCGTGGATGGCCGGATTGGCCGGATTTCTAAATTGCTGCAACAACACATAGCGCCCGGGATTAGAAGCGACGATTTCTTCCGCCTTAGCCAAAGCGCCGTTCATGCCGCGCGCGCCTTCAGTCAATTCCAGTTTGGCGCCCAGCGCAACCAGTAATTTGCGCCGCTCCACACTCATCGTTTCCGGCATCGTCAAGGTCAGCGGAATTCCCCGTGCCGCAGCGACAAACGCCAATGCAATCCCGGTATTGCCGCTGGTTGGTTCGACAATCTCTTTGCCCGGATCCAGCAAACCTCTGCGTTCAGCGTCGTCGATCATCGCCGCGCCAATGCGGCATTTCACCGAGTATGCCGGATTGCGTCCTTCGATTTTCCCCAGCACCAGCGCTGCCGCACCATCCGTCACCCGATTAAGCCGCACCAGCGGGGTACGCCCAATCGATAATGAATTATTTTCAAACCAATTTGCCATGAGTTTTCCTTTTTGTATGCGATACAATTTTGCCCGCGCATCATAACGAAATTGCGATACCGGAACATAACCGTTTCACTATAGCGCATTCATTCCGAAGCTGAAAGTGAAAACCAGGTGATTTGAACCCGTGAGAAACAACTCAAAACGCAATTTGCATGCGCGAGAACAACACCCTCTCTTCCGCCCTGTTCGCTCCACCACCGGCACCGCCCGTGAAATGGGTCTGATTGTAATCCAATTGGAATTTAATATTGCGATTGAGATACCAATTAATACCGATACCGAAATCCTGCGCTTTTCTAACCGCGTGATCCGAGTCAAACAGACCATGCGCAAATGCTTTGTCATCGAGGCTTAATACCGCATATCGCCCGACCAGTTGCACCGCGCCCAACGAACTGATGTTTTCCAGTGTCAGCGGATTGTGCGGCCGGATCCGGCGAAAGGAAGCATCGCCGTTAAACAGCACCCAGGACAATTGCGCTTGAAAAGCATCATGAGTGACTTTATCGGTCACTGCACCGAGTCTCACATTCTGCTGAGAGACAGTATACTCGCCAAGCACGCCCAATGGACCGTAGGAATAATAGAGCTGCGGACCAATCCGCTCCCGGCTGCCATCGGCAAAAGCACCCCGCACATAGGAAGCGATCGATTGCTGGCCGGGAGAAATAAACACCGGCAAGTGAGACTCGCCACGCTGCGCATTGCCCTGCTGCGTGCCATAACTGTAAGCAATTCCGAGCCCTAGACCTTTTACAAACTCAACATCACTATGCTTGAGCGGATGGGAAAACAGCCGCGCTACGAAATCTACCCCACTGTGGTTTGAATAAATCACGCTATCGCGCAACCCGGTGCTATTGTCGACCATTCCGCTGAAAAGTCCGACTTGATATTCCGTGGTACCCCACAAAATATCGCCGAAAATTTGCCCGCCAATCTCGCGATTGGGTGACAAATTGGTGGGAAAAGCACGCTCATTGAAAGCCAGTGCAGTAGCTGACTGCAAACGCTCTAAGCCAAATGGAGCTTTGAATTTACCGGCTCGAATGTTGAATGGCTTAGAAAAATTACCTTCCCAGTACACATCCAGAATTCCCAACGCCGATGAAAAGCTCGGCATGATAAAAACGCTATGCGTTTTATTAAATTTAACTTCGAGTGAAGGTTGAATCCGCCGCAAGAAAAAATTGTCTTTGCCGGAATCCGCCACATCGTCAAAATAAGTACGGGTATCCGCCTGCATAAACCCAGCCAGCCGTACTTCACTTTTGCCTTTATTCCATCGGAATCCGGTTCCCGCATTGCCATAAAAAAAACCCGGTTTTCTTTTTTTCTTTTTCTTATCCGGGGAGGATTTTTTGCTGATGGCTCGCTGCGATCGATCGGAAGTATCTTCCTGCGCAAAAGTGGCGGTGCTGCCCAGAAAACCGCATAGCACCGCACTCAGTATTAGCCTTAGCAAGATAACTTTCATTGGAATGAGTGATGGGATAAGTTCTGACACCCATTCAATGCATTTGCTTTGCCGGATGGAAGTAACTGCACATGCTCAGCTTTCTGGAAATAAGAAATTAAACGTTTTGTCTCCCATGTCGCCACGCTCCATGCTGATCGCAAACGAATGCGGCGAATCCGGCAGCAGATGAAAAGCATAAGTAGTCGGCAAGCCTAGCAACCGGGCCTGGTAGCTCATTTCCTCCACCCAGTGCCGGCCGCGTTCGATCCGGGTTTTACCTTGCAGTCTGTCAATTATTGTTGATTTGTTCAGTTCTGCGTCGCGCCGGTTATCTTTTTCTCCCACCAGCACGCACACCGGGATGTTCAAGAAACGGGCGGAATTAAATTGTACTTGCGGTATGCTCAGAACTGGCTGTATCCCGATCGGAAATTTAAGCGAGGCATCCGGCAGGGTATACCAGCCCGGTGCTCCCAAAACGATTCTGGCGACTCGTTCCGGGTAGGCAAACATGTAACGGTGCACAAACTGCGCTCCGCCTGAATAACCGAACAGATAAAGCTTATCTGAGCTGGCGCCCGTTAGCTGCGCAACTTCGGCCACAATCGCATTGAGCACGATATCCGCGCGGTTGCCTTTACGCCCTAGCCGCTGATAATCGGGAAAACGATCCGAGGGAAAATAGGGCGCGATCATTACAACGCCATATCTCTCAGCATAAGCCACGAATTCTTTAGCATGCTGGCGCACATTGCGCGAAATGCCATGTACCGTAATAAAAATTTTTGCACCGTTTCCGCCCTGCCGCGGAACGTACAGAAAATACTTCTGGCGAGAATCCGTTTGCAGAGTACGTTGCAACACCACGCCACGCTCCATCGGTTTTGAACGCGGCACAATACTCGTAGCCATAGTGCAAGATAGCGGTAATAGCATCAATATCGCTCCCCAAACAATCTGTTTCAAATCGCAACCGGCTTGCTAATACCGAAAAACCGCGCAACCGGCCCATCACCGGACAACAGCGCAGCGGGTGGACCCGCTTCCAGCAAGCGGCCCGCTTCGAGATACCAGATTTCATCAGCCGCCATGATATGGTCTACATGATGCGTCACCATGAGAACAGTCCCTTGATAGCTAGCCAGTATGCGGTCGATGACTTTACTGGCTTGGCTGTCGAGATTGGCATCCGCTTCATCCAGCAGCAGCAGCGGAGGATTTCCCAGCAAAGCGCGGGCCAATGCGATACGCTGACGCTGGCCTACCGATAAATTCAATCCGCCTTCCGCAACCCGGGTTTTGTCTCCTTCCGGAAACGGCACTAGCATTTCATCAATCCCGCACAGTACACGAACTCTGGCCACTTCCTTATCCGGCGCATTGCGCCAGCGATAACGTAAATTTCTTTCGATTGTGCCGCGTAACAAAGGCAGATCAGGTCCGGCCATGCCGACAGCTTGGCGCACTGAATTCAAGCTATGTTCCGCCAGGTTTTGCCCATCGAGAAACACCTTGCCTTCATGCGGATCGATCAGCCGCGCAGCCAATAGCAACAACGTTGATTTGCCCGCGCCATTGGGCCCAACCACTGCAACCACTTTACCCGGCGCTATGGTACCGCTCAGCTTATTCAATCCACCCGTCACGCTGACTGAGTCAAACTTCAAACCACCTGATCTTACGGTCAAATCGGGCGCATTGGTTGTTTGCGCCACCAGGGATGGGCTATCCAAAAATTCCTTGATTCTTTCCCGTGCTATACCTGCGCCATGCCAATATTCCTGAATACGCCCCAAGTCACGTAAAGGCGGCAGAAGAATACCGACGATGGTAATGGCCGCGATAACCGCACCGACACTCGCGGTACCGGTTGTTACCGCAAAAATACCGGCCAGCAATGTGGTTGCCGATGTCATGGCAGCGGAAAATTCAGTAATACCCAGAATCTGACCCGCTATGCGCGCCCGGGCAACCATCGAATCCTGCAAATATTTTCCTTGACGGATAATGTGCTCACGCTCGCGATCAACCTGGCCGAATACCTGCACAACCGCGATGCTGGTTACTTTTTCATTCACATTGGCTGCCAAATTGGATAAGCGCCGCCGCGATTCTTTTGCCGCAGCGCGCATACGCTTACCGAAAAGATAAGTCAACCATGCGCCCATGGCGAGCGATACGGTTACCGTGACGGTGAGCTGCCAATTGATCATTCCCAACAGCAGCAATGCGGATACGGTTGAGACACCCGCTACGGTGACACGCGCCAATCCCATGCTGATCCAGCGCCGCAACGACGTCATATCGCCAACAAAGCGAAGCGATACACCGCCCCGGCTGCGCTTTTGTAATGTCCGGGGAGTCAAAAAACTCAAGCAGTCGTACAACAAGATCCGCACTTCGGCAGCATAGTGCTGCCCCATTTTTTCAGCATCAATGCGTTCCGCCATGCGCAGCCAGCCAATACACGCCGCTGCCATAATCAATCCTGCGACCAGCCATACCGCACGCGTATCCAACACCGGCTGTTGCACGGTCAGAAAGCCGTCGAATATTTCCTTCACCAGCCACGCCGTGCCAATCGCCAATGCCGCTTGCAATAACCCATTGGAAACCAGGCGGATGAACAGAATACGGCGGTAGCCGTGAAGTATCGGAGGAATTTTCATTGTGCGGACTTAATAATGTTGAGAGTAATGTGCGCTTCGCACGCTGGCTAGCCTGCCAATATTTTCCGCAGCGATGAACCTTGCAGCGGAATATGCAGCGCACTGGCGATAGCTGGAGAACTGAGCGCAGCCTTATCAAACACAGGTAATCCGGTGGCCTTTTCTGTTTCAATGATCGCCAGAGGAGAAGCTGTCAACCGGCCGCTGACCGCGCTTACCGGCAGCTTCTTACGCTTTAAGTGCTCAATACCTGCCACCGCGCCCATGGCATCGCCTGCGGCGAAAATTACGCTATCCACGGCTCGTGCAAAGACTTTGGAGTCCAGCAAAGCAGCTGTCTCGCGCTGCAACAAGCCATCGGCCACTTCCAGCACAATCGCATCCACTCTGGCTGCGCTCAGATGCATAACAAGCGTTTCCACGATATGGTCGACTTGCTCCGGCGTAAGCATATACGTCGAAGGAAAACCGGCGTGCGTGAAATCCAACGTTAATTTGGATCCGGCATCGGTCATGAGCCAAGTATCCCTGCCGGAACCGGTGCCGGTCACTTTTGCTGCGCCTACGGTATAGCCTGCATTGACCAGGCCGCGAATCAAAGTGGCCGCAGTGGTTGTTTTGCCGGCATTCATCGCAGTTCCGGTTACCGCTATTGTGTAGGGGCGTGGAAACAAACTGACCAGTTTAGGCAGTGCGGTATCCCGCAAATTGATGCGCTGATTATGGCTATCCAGCAATAAACCGATGGGTTCGATGCTGGTCGGTGCTTTGACACTGGCGTGACGGTAATTAACACGCGAAGCTATGCCGCCGGATGCCACCAGATCGCATGCCTGCAAATCATCCGACACATGCGCTTCAAACTGATCGGGCGCATAACGATCACCATAGCAGACAATGATTTCGTCACCTGCAAATAGCGCGGAACGCCGTCCGTGAGCCAATTCCAGCCCGCTATGGTGGCCAATCTTGGTAACCTTCGCCAGCACCATATCGCCGGCATCGGGAATTACTTCGTCCCCTTGCAACAACGCCGCTACTGTTTCCAATTTTAAGTTGCGCGGCGTATAAGCAATCTTCGCTTGCAGCAAACGCTCTTGGCTGATAAGTAAAGTGTTCATGGTAAATTCCTTTATCTGTGAATTCCAAAAAATGCCGGGTTAGCCAATTTTTTAGAAAATAATCCCCCTGCTTCCCAAAAAGGCGCGATACGGCCTGTTTTGGGAAGTTCCGCGAGAAGCTGAAATTGATAAACGGGAGGAGTTAAAAACCCCTTGATGCGCGGATGTTAGCTCAGCACGCTAACATCATCCCAGCTGATGTGATCCGGTTGAACGCCAACCAGCGTGATTGATACATCGGAACCGAAGTTCACGATGAAATTGGTGCCTTCCTGATGAATATCGGTAACAAAGCTGGCCAAGTGTTCCTTCGACGTTAAGCCAAGGCCGGTATCAAAAACCAGCGTATCATGCTCCAGCGAGCTGAAATCATCGATGCGCAAATGCGATACATCGCGGATTACAAAATCATCGGAACCACGTCCACCAGAGCAGTCTTCACCGGCGCGCACTGCAATCGCATCATCGCTATCGGTAGGTGAGAATCTCAGTATCCCGGAAAACTTTGGAACCGTGCCGTTAGCACCCGGTGAAACTGTCCATTGCTCCGAAACACGCAAGTAAGTGCCGTCGCCATCGACGTCGGCATAGCGGGTTATTTCCGTGCCGAAAGCTTTGACCTCGGTACGAACGACCTCGGTTCCTTCCACTACGTAGGTTTCACTGCCGTCATCGTCGATCGATTTTGATTCCCACACGCCATCATCCAGCTCAAATGCAGCTGTTACCTTACTATCCACAATCGTGAATTTAAAAGCTTTGTGCTCGTGTCCCGATGAATCATCATCACGTCCGTCATGTCCTGAACTCATTTTTTTCTCCTCATTGATAAAAGTAACAAACACAGTACAACATTTAAATTAACAGCAAATTTCTGAAAGTATCTTCTTATCCAACATTCCGTTACTTAATTGGATCTTGTTGTGCCCCAGTCAATTGATTGCGCCATGCTGCAGGCAAATTCTGAACCCAGCCGTTATAAACCAGCGGAATCGGCAGAATACCTTGTCCTCCCATGCCAGGATTAGCCGTAATCGTGTCATCCTTCACGGTAGAGTTTGCGGCGAACAGTCCGACTTTACCTGCTATCTTGGCATCGGATGGATCGCCATCGCTGTTGGGATCAGGATCAATAACGAGCATTCTGTTCGAGAATTTACTGGTGACATAGGCATAGTAGCCACCGCCTTTCTTGGCGCCATATTGCACGCCATGACAGCCCGGATCGCACGGCAGCATGGCCACCACTTCATCGGTTGTCGCCAGATTGGGGCGTGTATCGACGATAGTGATCGTGCCGGTGAGCGTATTCGCCGTAACCATATTTTTCCCATCCGGCGATACCGGCGTTTGCACCGGTAACGCGCCGACAGGACCGGAAATAACGCCGGATAGCGGGTCGTAATGCTCAATCAGGTTAATGTGCTTGATAACGTTATGCAACTTCATGTCAACCACGGTGATAGTGCTATCCAGCAAATTAGCGACGTAATACTTACTGGCATCCGGCATCATGCCGGTAGCCAGCGGATGGCTGAAATGACCACTCACGGGCAGAATGGCTTCGATGGAATTTGTTTTGAAGTTGTACTGCGTGGTATCACCGCTCAGCACATTCGGCGTCACCATGGTTTTGCCGTCATGGCTCATCCAGTGCGCGTGCGCATTGCCTCGTCCAATATCCACCCGGCGCAACACTTGAGCAGCCAGTGGACTCAATTCCATCACCGAATCCGTGCGGGTATCGCCATTGTTGGTAATATGCAATCTATCAGTATCGGTCAGCGTCATCACATGCGCTGGCGCTTCGCCAACGGATACGTTGCGGATCAGCGCGCCGGTTTTGCGGTCATAAACCGTCAGTTTTTTGTCAAACCATTGCGTTACATAGATAACGTTCTGATCTCTATCAGTCCACATATTATGCGGATTGTTCATTTTGATCGAAGGCAGCGCCACCTTGCGCGTTACTTGCCAATTAGTGCCATCAATTGCAGAAACGGTTCCCGGTTTGGATTTTCCCGCAGTCATTTCAAATTGCGTTGCCGCCCAGATTTCTCCAACCGCCGGAATCGCGGGATTTTGCAACGCGGATAAATTGATGTCATTGCCGTAGCGCGCATTCAATACGGCGGGCAAATTGACGACACCGATGTCCACGCGCACATCCACGTTGGGATAAGTAATATGCCACTTAGCATTACTGGCGTAGTTCTGCCAGTTAGCCGGATTGGTCGCAATGAAGAATGTTCGTAACAACCGCGTAGCGAGATCGCTGCTGCTTGGAACGGTAATACCGTTGATCAGGCTGAGTGAAGAACCCAGGTCCAATCCGGTAGTTGCCGGATCGTCCACAATCACCGCACCGAACATGTACGGGTGAATGCTGCAAGTAAAGACATACAATCCCGGTGTCGTCAGTATCAGACTGTCGCCACCCTTTTTGGGATCGGTATTAAATGGCATGCCCGCCGCGCCAGTTGGGTAAATCAAACTGGTTCTGGTATGCACGGTATTGGAGTTTCCCGAAAAATTGACTCTTGCGCCCGGCGAGGCGATGGCAATCGAGCGGCTGCCCGCGACTGACGATCCGGTATCAAACCAGCGGCCCGGGATATCGGTCAGTGCAAAATTGACTTGGTTATCAGCAGCAACGCTATTTGCCGATAAAGCCAGGATCGCCGCACCGCAGGCAATAACCTTTTTACTCTTTCTTTTTATTGATATTTCAAACATAGTGAATCTCTCATTCAACATTAACTAAAACGGCAGCTCTCGATTCATCATTGATGAAAGCTATTTACGTGTAACATTTTCCCGCACAAGAAATACTATACGTGGGAAAATTTTCCATGTCAACAATTTGTGTGATATTTTCCCACAACATGCTAAAATGTTTTGCAATCATTCGTTAATGGCTTTAATTTCCTCGCGGACAATTTGTTATGCATGGTGTTCATTCAACCAATTCAAGCCTTTCACCGGCACTGATCACAGCAGTGCGCCGGGTATTACGGCCATTCATCAAACTGATGCTGGCCAAAGGAATCACCTATCCTTTTCTGACGGAAATGCTGAAAGATTTATATGTTGAAGTAGCCGCAAACGACTTCAAAATCGGCGAAAAACCTTCGACGGATAGTCATCTCAGTTTGCTGACCGGTATTCACCGCAAAGACATCAAGCGATTACGCCATGGCAGTTATTCCGGCGCCGAAACCACGCCGCAAGCGATTTCACTCGGCGCCCGGCTGGTCAGTCTCTGGAGCAGCGACCCCCGTTATCTGGACGAAAACAATCAACCCAAACGATTGCCAAGATTTGCCCGGGAAGGTGGCGATATTTCTTTTGAGGGATTGGTTGCCAGTGTGAGCTGCGATATCCGTTCACGGGTTGTGCTGGATGAGTGGCTAAGACTTGGCGTTGCTCACTTCGACGAAGAAAACCGTGTTTGTCTTAATACAGCAGCGTTCATTCCCGCACATGGCTTTGATGAAAAAGTTTTTTATTTTGGCCATAACTTGCATGATCACGCGGCGGCCGCAACCAGCAACTTGCTCGGTCACAACCAGCCTTTCCTGGAGCGCAGTGTTTACTACGATGGATTGAGCGCCGACTCAGTCAAACTACTCGCTGAGAAATCCGCGCAACTGGGCATGGAATCCTTGCTTGCAATCAACAAGACCGCTTTGGAGCTGGAAAAAACCGATGCGCAAAAATGCGAGCCGGATTACCGCATGACATTTGGCATTTATTATTACAGCGAACCGGTCGAGCCGAAAAAAACCCCCGGGCACACAAGCGATTCGCATTCCTAGCACAAGAACTTGAATCTATCCGAATGAAAAAAATTTCATTAGCGGCGATATGCCAAGCCAGTTTGCATCAATTCGGCATGATCGCTTTGACATTCTTATGCGCTGTCAGCGCATTCGCAAAAAATAACTGCGATGACAACGCTTCTCTCATTAATCCCGTCATGCTTACCCACTCCGGAATCGGCGGTACCGGTGCGGCTCAATCCGGCGTCGGCGGGACTGGACTGCACGATGGCGGAATGGGCGGCACCGGCAACCCGCAAGGCGGAATCGGTGGAACCGGAAGCATCGCAAACGATGGCGGTATCGGCGGCACAGGAATTGTAGGTGTCATCACCGGATTCGCCAGCATTTGTGTCAACGGCATTGAAATTCATTACAGCTCCGGCACAACCATCTCCATGGATGGCCAGCCAGCCAGCGCAGACGAACTGGCCGTGGGCCAGATCGTTGCCGCCCGGGCACTGGGCACAGGCGATAAACTCACAGCGCGCAACATTGCAGTAATCCATGCCGCGGTCGGGCCGGTCAGCCACTTCGATACCACCAAGGGAGAAATGCAAGTATTGGGTCAAACCGTTCGGATCGGACAAGGCGGAGAACACAGCAGCCTCTCCAATCTCAAAACCGGCGATTGGGTACAAGTCAGCGGTCACCGTCTTTCCAGCGGCACCATTGCCGCTTCACGCGTCGAGACCATTGCACCGCGTGCCGAAGCCAGATTAAACGGCCATATCACGCAAATCGACGAACAGGGCATTGAAGTCAATGGCACCCGCATTCATCACGATGCCAAATTAATGCCGCAAGGTCTCGCGAAAGGCATGGAAATATCCATTGCCGGCCGTTGGGATGGTCTTCAAATGAAGGCGCATCAGGTTCAAGCGGAACCAACCCGGCAGAGTATCGGCAATGTCGATCATGTCGTGATCGAAGGTTATATCCATGCGCTGGAGGGCAAGGAATTAAACCTGAGTAACCGGATTGTCACATTGGATCCGGGCAGCCCGGTATCCGGCAACGTAAGGAGCGATCTCAGACTGGATCAACGCATTCAGATCAGCGGCCGGCCCGGTGCGGATCAGCGGATCAATCCCGAACGGATTGAACTCAAGCAAGAAGTGCCGGTGCAACTGCAAATTCTGGAAAGAATCGGCAACGATGGAATCGACACCAGCGATCGCGGCAAAAAAAATAACTCCGGCACTGAGCCCGAAGCCAAATCGATTCACGGTGACAAGAGCGATCAGAACCAGGGCGGCGGGTCCGGCTCAGGTCATAAAGGGGAATTAAAAAAGGACACTGACAGTAATTCGGGCAAGGATCACACATCCGGGGGCGGCTCTCATGGCAAAGACACTACAATCGCACCCGACAGTGATCAGAAAATAGATCGTCCTAGCTCTTCCGGAAAGGATCATGATGAAAAGCCGCAAGATAGTCGCGAGCAAAATCTTTCCGGTCACGGATCCGCGGATAAACCCGAGAAGCCCTCAGAGGGGGCGGATCGCCTGGAGAAATCAAGCGATCACAAAGACAATCTCCGCGACATCGATACCCCGGATAGAGATCATAACCGCGACAGGGATCATACTCTGGATAAAGATCATGCCCTTGATAGAAGTCATACCTTGGATAGAGATCATGTCTTGGATCGAGATCAAATTCGCGATCATAGCGATCATCGAGACAGGGACTTCAGTCATCGCGACCGGGATTTGGATCGCTAAGCAAGCACGCGCGATTAATGGCTTCTCAAGCCCAAATCAGTAAAATACTTATTTACTTTTCAAATTGTTAGTTTTATCCTATGTAGGATAATTACACTCAACAATGTAGGAAATGATCCCATACATGTCGAGCACGAAACTAACCCCAACAATAGCAAGTCTCCATGCACCGATTCATATCACCGCCGTTCCAGTTCATTCTGCTTCTATCGATTGCCTGTAATTCGCCCGCAGTATTTGCGGATGGATTCAGCTTCAGCACTGCAACCGACTTCACAACGGGCAAATACGGCGGACCATCCGCGACCGATATTTGGTATGTCCCTTTCACGGCACGCTACGACAAGGGCCGGGCATCCTTCCGGATAACCCTTCCATACCTCAATATGACCGGACCGGGCAATGTGCTGGGTCCCGGGATCGGCGGTATCGATGGCCGAGGAACCATCATTAATGGAGGCGGTGTCAGTGGAGGCTCCAGTGGCGGTGGTATCGTTATTTGCGATGAACTAAACATCAATTGTCCGGTGATTATCTCCGAAAATGAAAACAACTCGGGCTCGGGTGGAAATTCCGGCTCCGGTGGTGGCGATGATGGCGGCGGAGGCAGCGATGACGGTGGTGGCGACGACAGCGGCAGTGGTGGCGGGGGCAGCGATGACGGCGGTGACGATAGCGGCAGTGGTGGCGGAGGCAGCGATGACGGCGGTGGTGACGACAGCGGCAGTGGTGGCGGAGGCACCGATGACGGCGGTGGTGACGACAGCGGCAGTGGTGGCGGAGGCACCGATGACGGCGGTGGTGACGACAGCGGCAGTGGTGGCGGAGGCACCGATGACGGCGGCGGCGACGATAGCGGCAGTGGTGGCGGTGGCAGTGGCAGCGGAGGTATTGACGACGGCGGTAGTGTTGACGATGGCAGTGGTGGCGGTGGCATTGACGACGGCAGTGGTGTTGACGATAGCAGCGGCAAATTGAGACAGCGTAAAGTCGGCACACTCGGCCTGGCGGGCGGCATTCCTTTGGGCGGTTCTGCGCTTTCAAGCACAAGCCGCTCCGGGTTGGGCGATATGGTTACCGCCTTCAGCTACAACTTAATCGATCATGCGCCGACCGGTATCGCTTTTGATATCACCACCCGGTTAAAAATCCCCACGGCCAGCACCAGCCAGAATCTGGGTACCGGCCGGGTCGATTACGCAATTCAAGGAGATCTATATAAAACCATCTCGAATTTCACACTCAGCGCCACTTTTGGTTACCGGATACTCGGCAATCCGTCCCATGTAACGTTTCACAATGTATTTTATGGCGGGGCCGGAATCGGTTACCGGCTATCCGGAACCGTCACTGTGGGAACGAGTTACAACATGGGACAATCGCCCGTGCGGCTGCAAGACAGCAGAGACCTCACGCTCTATCTTTCCCAAAGAGTCAGCAACAATATCAGACTCAACATTTATGGCTTGAAAGGTTTCTCGGAACGCAGTCCCGATTGGGGTGGCGGTATTAATTTACGCTATGTTTTTTAAGCCACCCAGTCAAATGTGCAGCAGCCCATCCGCTTTGCGCTTTGCCAGCAAGCAAATCAAATCGCAGGCGATATGCGCCGCGGCGAGCGCCGTGATCTGACTGTGGTCGTAGGGTGGCGACACTTCCACGATATCCATGCCGATCAGATTGATGCCGGTAAAACCGCGAATGATCGCCAGCGCCTGCGCGGTAGTCAATCCGCCACACACCGGCGTGCCGGTACCGGGCGCATACGCCGGATCAAGACAATCGATATCGAAGGTAAAATAAGCCGGGCGATCGCCGGCGATACGTTCAACTTCGGCAATCACCGCATCGGTGCCATGCCGGTGCACCCAAGTGGCATCCAACACATGTATGCCCATGAAGTCATCATTCCAGGTGCGGATACCGATTTGTACCGAGTGTTTGGGATCGATCAATCCGTCCTGTACGGCTTTATAAAACATCGAACCGTGATTCAGCGAACTCGGCGTATCGTCTGACCAGGTATCGCTATGCGCATCGAAATGAATCAACGCGAGCGGCGCGCCAAACTTTTCCGCATGCGCTTTCAGCAGCGGATAACTGATATAGTGATCGCCGCCAAACGTCAGCATGCGCGCGCCCGATGCCAGAATATGCCGGGCATGAGCGGCAATCGTTTCATGGATCGTCATCGGATTATGCACATCGAGATAGCAATCGCCAAAATCGATCACGGCGAGGTTCTCGAACGGATCGAACCCCCACGGATAGGGTTTCATCGACGCGACTTCCGCCGACGCCAAGCGAATGCCCTGCGGCCCGAAACGCGTGCCGGAGCGGTAAGTCACCGCCAGATCAAACGGAATACCGCTGATCACCAGATCGGCCCCGGTAATATCCTTGCTGGAATTGCGCCGCATGAAGGAAAGCACGCCCGAAAATGTCGGCTCGCGCAACATACCGTAGTAACCCTCGCGTGCGATCCCGTCATGGATTTTGATGTGGCTGTTATCGGTCATAGTTCAATCCTTCTTCCTTTGTCGTTGAATGCGCTGGCGCAATCTTGTCATTTCAGCACCGGCTTGCGATGATAATATGATTGATCAATGCAAATTCAAGATTTTGTGATGCGAACAAAAGCTCATGCCACCGATCATAGCTAATGGCAGCCGGATACCGCTATAATCCAGCGCGTTTTGGAAACATTTCTGTATGAAAGATACGATGCAACAGTCAACCTATCGCAAGCATTTGAGCGTCATATTGCTGACCGCCGGTTTGATCAGCGGCTGCGCTTCGATGTTTTCCGGCACTTCGCAGCGTTCACCCGATGCGGGCAGTCAACGCTACCCCAATCTCACCGCACCGTACAACAAACCTTACACGATAAAGGGCGTCACCTACTACCCGATGCGCTCGGCCGCTGGCTACCGCGAAGTCGGCCATGCCTCCTGGTATGGTTCGGAATCGGGCAATCGCACCGCGATGGGAACACGCTTCGTCCCGCACGGCTTAACCGCCGCGCATAAAACATTGCCGTTGCCGTCACGCGTCCGGGTGACCAATTTGCAAAACGGCCGTCATGTCGACGTTCTGGTCAATGACCGCGGACCGTTCAAGAAAGGCAGAATCATCGATTTATCGCATGGTGCGGCCAAAAAGATCGGCTTGCACGGCGTGGCCAAAGTCAAGGTCGAGCATCTCGACGATAAGATCAGTCAGAAATAGAGCGTTCAGCGCATTACCGCTACGCCGCGCAAATGCCATAGCGCGGCAACAGCTCATGAATCACATAAAAGCGGTGTAATTGCAACGCATCGTGGAACAATTTCCAATGGCTGGTCAGAAAGTCAGGTTTGAGTTCAAACCTCTCGCTTTTATCATCGGTAACTCTGATCGTGCCCAGCGCCTTGTGTTTCCACGAGCCGGGCCCTTTTGCGATATACATGAGATTAACCGGCGGAAAATTGAAATAACCGGTTGCGATCCGTTCCAGCCATGCTTTATGCCGGGCATTTTCCTCATCCTGCTTGATATTGCGGAACAACGCCTCGATTCTGGCTTTATCCGTAGCCTGTAGCCCGGGAACATCGGCATTGGCGTCGCCAAGGCGGAAACGCTGCATAGCCATGACCATTTTTTCCGCCGCCTGTAGAAAAATCGCCGCGTTATCTCTAACGACTTTGTTCTTATGGTGATCTTTGTAGCTCCACTTCAAATAGGGGCGATCCGGATAAGAAAGCGCAGCGCCGTGACCCAGCGGCAAGGTATCGCCCACTAGCTTACTGGCGGCATCATCAAACGCATCGCCAAAGAAATCCTTCAGCCGGGCCGCGAGGTAATTGCCGGGATTGTCCTCATCGTTCAATTTACTGATATCGTTGTTTTTGTGATTAACTCCGGCGAAACCTTGGTGCGACCAAGTATCGGCATAGACATGCAGGGTAATGCCGAGCCGCTGCAATGCGTGCGGACTGTTTCTGCTGTTAATGCAGGCCGTCACCATTTCTCTGGCGACAGGGCTATCCGGTTTGCAGACGATTTTGTCCATGAAGGTATCCAGCGGATTCTTCCCGGCATTCGCCTCATTATTGCCGGGAAGAAAGTGAAACGGCAGCCATGCCTGGTGGTTGGCCAGCTCGTCAAAATTTTTGTAATCGAATGTTTTATGCGCCGAGCTGACATGCTCGTACATAGAACCATCGGTAAAACGAATCACCCCGGTATTGGTCGCATCATCGACATATTGCGAAGCATAGGCAATGATATCCGCTTCAGGGTGATCAAAACCGGCTAAGCGTGCCAGGACATAAGTTGTCGCATGATGAAAGTCTTTTTGCATGATCTCCCTCTAACTCGATTGGATTAATTGGATTTTGTGAAGTAGCCGATGCAGGTTTTCTGTTCAGCGGGTGTCATGAAGCCTTTGTGCTCGTAAAGAACTGGTAAGCCCAATTGCTTCAGCTTATCGCTCCACAGCGGGTTGTAGGGCATCAAAGCGCACGATTTGATGCCTTGCTGATCGAGAAATGCGGCGATGGCCCGAAGATTGTCTTCGGTTGCGGTTATTCCCGGAATCAGCGGAATTCTCGGAATCACGGGTATCCGCGCATCCTTGAGCAAGCGGGAAAAATTATCCAGCATGCGCTTGCTCGAATGTCCGCAATATTGTTGGCTGGCGGCTTCATCCATCAGTTTGATATCGTAATAGATCAAATCCAGCCACGGCAGCATTTCATTTTTGAAACGCCCGTAATCGAAAAACCCGCTGGTTTCTATCGCCGTGTGGATGCCTTCGCGTTTCAAGGCTTGCAGTAGGTTACTGGCGAACCCCATTTGCAACGTCGCTTCGCCACCCGATAGCGTGACACCGCCGCCGCTTGTAGTAAAAATTGGCTTGTCTTGCAGCAAGCGGTACATCAGCTCATCCACCGTGTACCACGTGCCAATGTGCGTGCCATGAATATCGGTTTCGGGCTTGACCGCTCTGCCTTCGGGATTCTGGCACCAAACGCAGGACAGCGGACAGCCCTTCAAAAACACCGTCGTGCGGATGCCGGGGCCGTCTTCGCTGCAATCGCGTTTGATGTCGAAAACCAGCCCCTTTTCGCCGTTCATAAAAAATCCTTCATGGCCGCCTGCACGTTCATGCCAATCGCACCGAACTTGAACATATGCCCGAAATTGCCGGTAATTTGCACCAGATTTTCAATCAATAATTGTGCGACATCCACATTCGGGCGCTCAGCCAATCCCAGGATCGCCCGGGTATCCTTGAACCGGATCACCAGATCGACCTCATTTGGATCACGCTCAATCCGGTCCGCTTCCGCCTCGCTGAGCGCTTCGGTGGTTACGATTGCCGCCGGATTCAGTTGCCGTCCAAGAAGTGTCTGAATATAGAGCGCCTCCGGATTGGGACAAAACTTGATCAGCACATTCATGTCATCTTGCGGTTTGCGCGTGCGAATCAGGATTTTTCCCTGATAGTAGCGGATGCCGCCCGCAACATTGGGATCTTTGATGACGAAATTGTTTTCAAAAAAATGCTGCGCTTTTTTCGCTTGGGACTCACTTAAACCCGGATTGATCAAGAAACCAAAACCAAGCTTGATCATTACGGCCATGCCCGCAGCCAGCATCGTGCCTTCCATGCGATTCAACAATCCGCTCAGCGCGCCGTCCGCTTCGCCCAGCTGGATGCCGGATTTCAGAATATAGTGAATACCGCCGGGTAACGCGGGAATAGTGGCATGCATCGTTATGCCCCTATAGGTTTCATGCTGCTCAACACCGCTCTTCATATCGAAATTGGCGCGATCGATGATTTCTTGCCGCATCAACGGACTCAAGGTGACATAGTAAGCGGAATAACCGGCCACGCGAATCATTAAATCTTTGTACGGCGCCAGCGCTTTTTGCTCGGCTTCTCCGGCACCGGCGCGGCTTGCCGCCGTTGCGGCGGCGTTGGCGGCGATAAAATCCTCGATCGAGGTCACGCACAGCTGCACCAGCACGCCGTTCTGATCCATGAACGTTTTCATATGCGTGGCAAAAAGCTCGGAGTCTTCGTTGAAATACGCTTTGCCGCGCGGCGTCAGACTGAGATTGTAGGTATAGCCGTTTTGTACCGTATCCGGATCAACACTGGCAACCGACAGCATATGATCGAGCAACATGACCGCATCTCCGTTGGCTTTGACGATACCGGGACACGGCGTGATGCCGCTGGCAAACGACGCGTTATTCATCCGGCCATTCGGCGTGGCCCGGCTCAGCATGCCGAAACCGGCATGATTGGTCATGCTCCAGTAACCGGTCAGGTAGCGCCCGCCGCGATGCGTGCGGTACTTGAAAAACACTTCCTGGATCATTTTAGTCAGCAGGCGTGTGTATTTCACCGCCATTGCATTGTTGTAGATACCGCCGGGCGTCTGATCGACCCCGGCGCCATATTTCGGTGCCAGCCGGATCAGGCGCATGCACTCTTGCAGCCGTTCTGGTGCCATCGCCACCGGATGCGTGCCGGAACCGCCCGCCAATTGCCGGATCCGATCCAGCCAGTTTTTGACAAAATTGTGCGCTTCCGTCGCATTGACAGGCGATGGGTTACGGCCGAAATTCGCATCCAATAACGCGATCAGTTCCTGCGCCGACATTTTGCCGCCAAACACCAGCGCGTCGATGACACAGAACGAATCGATCACATCGGCCAATCCGATAATAGCCACTCCGGAAGAGTTATATTTGGCGCCGCCGGAGGACACATCGCGAAATTTGGCGCCGCTTTCTCCCGGTTTGTTTGTAGGGCCGTCGAATAATCCCGACAGCAGCGGTGAAGGCCGGACTTTTTCCAGCGTGCGCCCGAGATAATTGTTGAATTGCACGCAATGCCGCGCCATTTCGTCCAACTGAAAGCGGAAGCTGTCGATGAAATCCTGCATCGATGTCATTGCCGTCAACGGCGGAGAGGTATAGTCCGGTTTACCGTAAAACAAATTGGGATCGTTCTTGCCGATGCCGTCGCTGCGGTGCTTGCCGCCGAACATCGCCAGCTCCAGCACCGCCGGGAGCACCAGCAAGGTGGAACCGGTATGACCGTAATGCTTATGGTCGGCATTCTGTTCGATACAACCAATCGATGCGTAGTCGTACGCATCCGCCAACGCTTCGTCCGCCGTGACATGATCGTGCTTGGCATAATAATTCGCCATACTGCGAATCATCGGCACATCGCCGTGCAGCGCAGGCGTGGCGCGTGTAACCAGATTCACCTGGCAAATGCGTTTCAGATACGGGGAAATCTCATCCGCCGCCAAGGGCGTGCCATCCGGCGCACGATGATGAATATCGCTATGATAACGGGCATGCACGTTCGGATCGCGGATGGACAACATCTCCGTCGCTTTCAGGATGATGTAGGTCATGTCGTTGACCGCATCGACCGTCTGACCATTCTCCCAGCGCGTGCCGCCCACGGTCAGGGCCTGGTTTGAGCCGCTGCCAGCAAACAATACTTCCGCGCTTTCCGGCGACAGCGGCACATGATCGGAGCAGCGCAAAAAGAAGTGGCACATCAATTCAACCGCCCGCTTTGTATACGCCGTTTTCGCCGCTTCATCCGGCTGCGATCGCCAATCGCGCAAGTAAAATTCGTTCAGCGTCTGATCCAATCGTCCCAGCGAGAGGCCAAAATTGGTATTTTCCTGCAACAGCAAGTGGTAACAAATCCAGACGACGGCAATCGCTTCCGCCAGTGTGCTGGCAGGCTGCGCCGGAACCTTGCGGCAAATGGCGGCCAGCTCGTTATTCCCAGCTTTCTCAGCAGCCTCGGCCAAATGACCGGCATAGATTTTGGCGCCTTCGTATACTGCGATGACGCTGCGCGCAAACTCGATTTTTTCCGGCGTATCCGCAACACCACTCGCGATGTCCTGCTGCAACTGCGCAATCAAACCATCAAAACCGAACTTGAGCACCCGGCTGAAATCCGGCGCGGTATGCGACACAGCCGTGGCTTTATCGGACAAATAAAAAGCCACTCGTTCAAACAGTTCCTGGCATTTGGGCGTTTCACCGGCGCTTTTTTTCAGCGGCGGGTCGATGGACGGTTTGCCTTCGCACATTCCGCCGTCGACCTCATCGCGCTGATCGTTCTTGTAATCCGCGGTATCGTAATCGCTATAACGCGCCGCCTCCTGTACCGTACGCCGCTCCAGCCAAAAAGGGAAAATCTCCTCGTTCAGCCGCTTGGCCACTTCCGGTTTGATCTTGAACGGATTTTGTGGTCGTTTCGCCAGCGTTTCCAGCTCGGGCCAAATGCAATAGCCGCTCATATCCATATACACAACCGGCCCGACAAAACTGGTGGTGGTTTGCCCCGGCAGCAGATCGGTGCCGCGCACCATCGGCGTTTTGCGGCTGAATACATGTTTCAACGCCTGCGCGCGGCGCGTCACCGGCGGCAGCGCCGCATGATCGGGCTGGCGCAGAAAATCAGTTAACAAACGCGGCAATTCATCGCAAACCTCCGGTATCCATTCCGGATCGAACAGCTGATTGCGCCACGCTTGCACCACCGGAAAATCGCTGAGCTTGATATCGCTCAACGCAAGATCACGCAATGTCTTGATCTTATCGGGTGTGGTATTGGGAATAGGAAAAATAGCGATATTGCCGAGTGCGGAAGTATCGGCCGTTCCATGTTCCAGATCGATCCGGATGCCGCCTCGATTGTGCCTGTCATTACTCATGATTCCATCCTCCGCGTTGATTAACTCAATGTATCCAATCCTATCGCCAGCCTGTGATACTGCCATGCGTCATCGAGCAGCAAAAAATAGCCAAACAGCTGATATCGATACTCGGCAGGATCGACGGACGAATGGAATGGCTTATCCAATGCCGTGGAATAAATCAATTGCCCCAGATAAAGGCCATCGGCGATCTCAACAATTTCATCGAGACAAAAACCGATCGGAACCGGCCCGCCGATCATTGGAAAGCGGTAGTGAAACTGAAATACCTTTTTCTTTTTTCCGCCGCCATTATTCATCGGCAAAATCGATTCCCGGTCGTCCACACCGAGAAAAATGTAGCCTTGCCGCGCAAACGGCGACGGCCCAGCCGCCGATGCGGCTTGCAGTACTGCATCCGGAATCCGGTAATTCATATCGATAATCCGCATCAGCGGATCCGCCGCAATGACACGTTTGTCCTGAATGTTGTGGCCATCCACCCAATGCGCAGCCGCCTCATTTTCCCAAAATGCCTTGTCTTCACCGGACATACCGCGATCCCAAGCGCCGCTTTTCAAATGCTGGGCATACACACCTTCCGCACCCCAAAAGTGCGCTTTATTTTTTTCCACCAGCGTGTAATGCGGGGCGCTGGCAAGATGTGTTTTCAACGCATGCACACGCTCGGGATAGCGCTCGGCCAGATCATCGCTTTCGTCGAGCAACATGCTTAGTTTCCGCCCGGATATTTTTTCGTAGGACTTTCCCGCCCACGGAAAAATATACTTGCCGATACTGTGCCAAATCAGGTTGAGCACGTTGGGTGTACTGTGTCCCAGCGCCAGATCGCTTGCAAGACGGCCGGGGAAAAGATATTCATCGTCCGGCTTGGCGTTGGGATCAGGACAGAAGGTTTCAGCAAAGCCGCAATGCAGGTTGAGCGTTGCGCCGTGGTAATAATCGAAACCGGCCGTGCGTGTTGTTTCACCGTACCAATCCGCCGTTTCATCGCTGTCGATGCGGATGTTGTAGCCACGCGCGCCGTGTCCCTGAAATAAGCCATTTTCCACCGTTGGTGCAACGCCCCGGCGGAACAGGCGATTGAGTTTCTCGAAATGTTTCAGATTATCTTGCGGATTGCTCTGCGCGGAAATTTCAGCACTGACGCGTTGCAGCATTTGCAAAATCGACTCGCCTTCACGCAGCAATTGGGTCACATCACCATCTTCCGCGCCTTTGGGCGACTCTTCCAGAATGAAAGTAGTGAATTTATGCTTGAGCGCTTCATTCTGTTTCCAGCCATCAACCCAATCGGTGATTTCCGGCCAGTGCTGCACTCCCGCTGCGGCGGCTTTCTCACCCTCAGACGCACACGCAATGGATGCCGTCTGCGCATATCCCAGCTCGTTAAAGCCGATTTCGCCTGAGCGCGGGCGCAATTGCGGAAATGCATCGTCCGCATAAAATGCCTTGGCATAGGCTGGATCGACCATCAGAAAAAACCCGTTGTTCTGATAACCGTATGGATCCTTTTCTTCCACCCAGCCCATGGGAAAAATTCGTTTGATATTGTCGATCATCGAGCAGTATGGGTAGTGATCGCCGATCGATACGACATGGCCATTTGGCAAGACCAAGGCTCCCAAACTGTAATGCTGCGTGGCGAACACCAATTGACCCAAATAAATACCGTCGTCGATGCGAACGATTTCATCGATCAAGCGCGTCATGGGGTACACCGGACCGAGGTCAGGCCAGCGGTAATTGAGCTGGTACACAGCTTTACCATTCATTTCCGGAACCACGGAAGTGCCCATATTGCAAAGAAAATAGCCGCCGGTTTTACTGTACGGAATGGCTTTCTCCTTAGCCAGATTTTCCGTCAGCAGCTGGCAGTCAAATCCGCGCACATCGGGACGCATCGGCCGGTCTTTCAACTTCCATAATTGCGTCAGCGCGGGCAATCCGATCGCTTGCAGCGCATTGGGATCGGGCGGTTCACGGAAAAAATTGCGTCCGATGCGCACAGTGGCCGGATCATAACCGCTCATTGTTTTTGCATCGTTGCGGGTTTTTGCCGCCACCGTTTCGCGCGATACCGGCTCAAAGGTTTTTCCCATCCACAAACCGGTGTCGGCATACGTTGCATTCCAGGCGGTGGCCATCCATTCGATGGTGGCCATCATGGATCTTTCCTTGCCGATCAACTGGGCCGATTCCTTGAAATAATCGCTGTCGCGAATGGAAACGGGAATACCGATCATCGGTCCGCTGATAACTTCCGCACTGCCGCACTTAAATAAAGTATCGAGCTTTTTATGGATTTCCGGCCAGCGCTGACGCTGATGGTTATCCGCCAGGATGCGCTGGTACTCAGCCAGCAGCACGAAGAAACTGCCGTGATACTCGTTTTTCAGAATATCGCTTAATGCCTGAGCCAGTGATTGCTGTTCATCACTGGAACCCGTTGTGAAATTGCTACTGTTCAGAAAAGCTGTCATGGATCTTCCCCTTACTATTTGCTAGTTAAGTGAGACTGAACGGCATGCATCTACATTGACAACAAACTCATCAAACTACAATTTCATCTTACCAATCTTTGCAAAAACTTTTGTGATTATGCAAATGAACATTGATCATTATCAACAAATCCTAAGTGTTTTGTCGATAGCAATGATCTTTTTCATTGCTTTCCAAGGCTTTTCTGTTTTTTTTCCAGTCAAATAAGAAGTCTTTTTACCTTATTCTATTTTGATATATCATCACCCCTATCAGGGGATAGAAGAGTTGTTTAAAATCTGAAAATGGACAAAGACTTTTTAGAAAACCGGGAAAGGATGAGCATGCGGAATATACCGATCGACCGCGCTACGGCCATGTTGTCAGTTATTAGAGAGTTTCAACATCTGCCGCCCAAGGACATTGAAATGGTCGCAGCAGCTTGCCAATGGCACCGCTATGACGAAGGAAATGAAATCGTGCGCTATCACGATCACACCAATAGCGCATTTTTCATTGTCCAGGGTGAAATCCGCGTGATGTATCACAGCCTGTCCGGGCAGGAAGTGATCCTGTGCGATTTGCCCACCGGCGAAATGTTTGGCGAGCTGACGGCCATCGACGGCCACCCCCGCTCCGCCACGGCCATCGCCAGAACCAGCACATTGCTGGCATCGATGCCGGCGCTGGATTTCAAAGATCTGGTGTATTCCAACCGGCTGATCGCGGAAACCATATTGAAACGTTTGACCGGACAGGTCCGCCGCCTGACCGAACGTGTGTACGATTACAGCACATTGGCGGTACGTAACCGCATTCAATCGGAATTGCTGCGCCTGGCAAGAAATCACATGACTTCAACGAATGTTGCAGTCATCTCACCGTCGCCGACACAAACCGAAATCGCCAATTTGGTCAGCACTCACCGTGAAGCGGTTTCGCGTGAACTGAACAATCTCGTCAGAAGCAACCTCATCCTGCGCCAAGGACATGATTTACATGTGCTCGATATCGCCAAGCTGACTCAAATGGTCAATGAGGCTCGCGGCAGTTTCTAACTGCCTGCACTGTTGTAACATTCCCGGCGTACGATGCCCGATTATTTGTTAAGTTTTGCTTAAATGTGGCAAACTTCGCAGTTGAACTTATTACGGGTAATTTAATTCGTGTCTCCCTACGAGCTTTTCATTGGATTGCGCTATACGCGCGCCAAAAAACGCAACCATTTCATCTCGTTTATTTCACTGATTTCCCTGATGGGCATTACATTGGGAATGACGGCGCTGATCACCGTCATGTCGGTCATGAACGGCTTTCAGAAAGAAGTGCGCACACGCATTCTGGGTGTCGCGTCGCATGTGCAGATCGGCAGTCCGTATGGCAATTTGAGCCACTGGCAGCAAATCGCGCAAGAAGCAGCAAAACATCCTGCCGTCGAAGCCGCCGCGCCGTATGTCAGCGCACAGGGCATGCTGTCGCATAACCAAGTGGTTCAAGGCGTGATCGTGCGCGGCATTTTGCCTTCGATGGAAGATAAGGTGGCTGATTTCTCCGATTCGATGATCAGCGGCGCACTGGACAATCTGGCGCCGGGAGAATTTGGCATCGTCATCGGCATGGAACTGGCACGCATGATGGGGACATTCGTCGGCGACAAAATTGTTTTGATTTCCCCGCAAGGCCAAGTCACCCCCGCAGGCATTTTACCCAGGCTGAAGCAATTCACCGTCGTCGGTATCTTCGATGTGGGGCATTTTGAATACGATTCAGGTCTGGTCTTGATTCATATGTTCGATGCGCAAAAGCTGTATCGCATGGAAAACGACAATGTATCCGGCGTGCGTTTAAAACTGACCGACCTATTTCTAGCGCCCAAAGTCGTGCAAGAACTGCCCGCGCTGCTGAGCGTCGACAGTCATATCAGCGACTGGACCAAACAACACGCCAATTACTTCCGCGCCATCCAGATCGAGAAACGCATGCTGTCGCTGATTCTGGCGTTGATCATCGCGGTTGCGGCGTTCAATATCGTCTCGACCTTGGTGATGGCCGTGACCGATAAAGAATCCGATATCGCGATTCTGCGCACACTCGGCGCCAGCCCGCGCAGCATCATGAAAATTTTCATCGTGCAGGGAACGTTCATCGGCGTTTTCGGCACGATACTCGGCGTGACCGGCGGCATGCTGCTGGCCTACAATGTCGGTGAAGTGGTGTCATTCATTGAGAGCCTATTCAACGTGCAATTCCTGTCGCGCGAAATTTATTACATCAGCAAGATCCCAACCGATCCGCAAATGGCGGATATCACCACCGTTGCTACAACGTCGTTTATCTTGAGTTTGCTGGCCACGATTTACCCCAGCTACCGCGCGTCCAAAGTAAACCCGGCGGAGGCATTGCGCTATGAATGATGTGGTCATCTCCTGCCGCAACCTGGTTAAGCAGTTTTCGCAAGGCGATCTGGCGGTACCGGTACTGAAAGGTGTCAACCTGGATCTGCACAAGGGCGAGATGCTGGCCATCGTCGGCGCGTCCGGCTCGGGTAAAAGCACGCTGTTGCATGTGCTCGGTGGATTGGATGCGCCGAGTAGCGGCGATATCCGGATTCTCGGGCAAGACATCGCCCACATTGGCGAAGAACAACGCTGCCGCCTGCGTAACGGTTCGCTCGGCTTCATTTATCAGTTTCATCATTTGCTGCCGGAATTCAGCGCACTGGAAAATGTCGCCATGCCGCTGCTGATCCGCCGCCTGCCGAACAAAGAAGCGTATGACCGCGCCGCCGATATGCTGAAACTGGTCGGCTTGAGCCATCGTCTGACACACACTCCCGGTGAGTTGTCCGGCGGTGAACGCCAGCGTGCCGCCGTAGCACGCGCGTTGGTGACGCAACCGGCTTGTATTCTGGCGGATGAACCGACCGGCAATTTGGATCGGCAGACGGCTGAACACGTATTTGATCTGATGCTGGAGCTGAATCATAAAATCAACGCCAGTCTGGTCATCGTCACGCACGACACGCGCCTGGCCAATCGCGCTCAGCGCATCCAGCAATTGATCGACGGCGTTTTATGCGACCTGCCCGATGCATCATAATCACGTAAAAAAACCCATGATTTTCGATTTATTTTTATAACCGGCTTATGCGTACATTATTTACGTACATTATGGTTTTCCCCCAGCGTAGTGCCTTTGTGCTCGTTGCGCTGTTGATCGCCGGTATTGCCGAAGGACTGAGCCTGACTGCATTATTGCCTTTAATATCGATCGCCGTCGGCGATAGTGGATCGAACGATTCCGGCATCGGTAAGTTCATGGAAAAAGCGCTGCAAGATATCGGCATCAATCCGACGCTGGATACCATTCTGATCATCATCGTCGGTGGCATGTTTTTCAAGGGATTGGTGCTGCTGCTGGCCAATCGCCAGGTCGGTTATACCGTTGCGCATGTCGCTACCGCATTGCGCCTGGATCTGATCGAAGCCTTACTGGCCAGCCGCTGGCAATATTATCTGCGCCAGCCGGTTGGTTCGCTCGCCAATTCCATCGCTTCGGAAGCTTACCGCGCCGCGAACGGTTTCGAACACAGCGTCAATGTGCTGTCACTCATGGTGCAGGTGCTGGTGTACGCCGTCGTCGCACTGTTCATTTCATGGGAAGCGACGCTTGCCTCGCTGATTATCGGTTCCTTCCTGTTGTTTGTGCTCAACAGCTTGGTCAGCGCCACGCGCCGCGCCGGTACGAAGCAGACCCATTTGTTGCGCGATTTGCTCGCCTACCTGTCGGATGTGCTGAGTTCGGTAAAATCACTTAAAGCGATGGCGCGCGATAACGTGGCCGACGCCATTTTGCGCGAACAAACGCAGCAACTGGAAAAAGCCACTCGCCGCGAGGTAATGAACCGGGAAGCGTTAAACGCGCTGCAAGAGCCTATTCTGGCCGCTTTGACTGCCAGCGGCTTGTATCTTGCCCTGGTGGTATGGGAGTTGTCGCTGCCGGAAGTCATGCTGATGGTATTTTTGCTGACGCGTATTCTGGGCTTGTTGAACAAAACACAGCGTCGGCACCAGCAACTGGCGGCGCAAGAAAGCGCCTACTGGGCATTGCGCAAAGCCGCCGAGGGCGCGCGCGCAGCCGCCGAGAGAGCGACCGGAACACTGCAACCCACGCTGCAAAAAGGTGTAACGCTGCACCACGTGCGCTTCAACTATGATCGCAAAGTAATATTCCGGGATTTGAACATCGAAATACCGGTCAATACGTTCACCGCCGTCATGGGACCTTCCGGCACCGGCAAAAGTACACTGCTGGATTTACTGTGCGGCTTGACCGAACCGCAATCCGGCGAAGTCCAGATCGATGGAATCCCGCTGCATGACATCAACCTGCGCCAATGGCGCCACATGATCGGTTACGTCTCGCAAGACACTATTTTGTTGCACGACACCATCCTGAATAACATTCTGGTCGGCGAACCCACGCTCACCGCCGACGATGCCGAGCGTGCACTACGCCAGGCCGGTGCCTGGGATTTTGTCAGTGTGCTGCCGGATGGCATGTTGACCGTAGTCGGTGAACGCGGCGGATTGCTCTCCGGTGGTCAACGCCAGCGGATTGCAATTGCCCGGGCGCTGGCGCATAGCCCATCATTCCTGATTCTGGACGAACCCACCAGCGCGCTCGATCCGGAAAGCGAACGCACCATCTGCGAAACACTGCAAAATTTAGCCAAGGATTTAACGATCATCGCGGTCTCACACCAACCGGCCGTCATCAACGCCGCCGACCGCGTGTTCATGCTCTCCAACGGTGAAGCGGAAGCGTTGTCGCAGGAAGCGCACGGGTAACCAGACTCCGCGGTCTTCACACGATACGCTAGGAAAGCTCTGAAATGGCCGATAGCTTATGCTGCAATTCCTGTAGCTCGGGTAAGCGCCGCTTGTAGCCGGTTTCTTCGATCAGCCTGGCTGCTTCTGCCACATGCTGTTGCAATGAAATCCCTTCCGGCTCACCTTTTTCCAAGGGAACTCGAGGAGGACTCTCTCGCTCCGCAATCAGCAACCGCGCCATTTCCAGATGATAATCGGTCAAATGCAGCCGCATGCCGCTCGGTTCGGCGATATCGTACACTTCCTGCAAATCCTGACGGGCTCGGGCGAAATCGTGATTGGGGTTGCGGGCATCGCGATATAGGGCGGCGCGAGCGAGTAGGCCAAGGGGTAAACATCCTGCTGCCCTGCTTTACGCAAACCAACCACGGTACAATCCAACCAAAAAGCAGCTTGGGGAAAATTTCCTTGCTGAAAATTCGCACGACCAAGACTAAGCTGATCAAGAGCAATATCAAGCAGCCCCATCCCATCCTTAGCATCTGGATGTTGGGATAACTCCAAAGCATATTGCGCTCGCTCCAATACTTCAACCATCTTATTCTGTGCTAGCAACAAATCGCAGTAATAAAACCCCCAGAGCGAATATAAATGTGGATACTCTGGCTGCAACTCTCGTTGGAGTTGCTCTGCTTTTTTGAATAATTCAAGTGCCAATACCGCCTGCCCGGCTTGATGTAGAATGTATGCACAAGCAGCACGCCTGGATATGCGGTAGAAATAATTCTTAGATTGATCAGCAAAATTTATGCTACGTTGACTGTCAAGAATTGCAGCTGCAATATTTCCAAGAGTGAGATGCAGATTGCTTAAAGAAAATGCACCATTAGCAGCACTGTTCCAGTCTTCTTGCTTTACTGCCATATCCACTGATACTTGTAATGGCTCTAGTGCTTCATGTAGCCTTCCCAAAGCACGCAAATTAAAACCAACCCAATTCAATACAGCTGCTTGCCAGAACACCGCTATGTCAGTAGTTGGCGTATGCCATGGTATGGTGAAATAGTGCGCCATAGCAGCCAGATCATCGCTGAAAGCACCAAGTCTAGTACAAACAAAGTTATCATTTCTACGATTGATGCGAAGCCAATGAATTTCTTCCAATGTATTTTGATGCAATCCTGCCGCATAGCCATGTGCCACCGCACTAAACAATGGTTGCATTTCTTCCAATGTATCGGGGAATTCCTTTTCAGGTAACGCTTTGTAATATTCGTACAGCCGGGTATGCGCCTGCCGCCAGGCATCGGGTTGCTTTTCCCGCAACTGTTTTCCAAAGTACACTCGAATCAACGGATGGCAGTCGAGCAAATCGGCACGATTTTCGTGCATGGATAGCAAGCGGTGCTTTTCTCGCAGGTCACGAATGGCGACTTTCCAGGCTTTTTCGTTGATGTTTGTCGTCAAATCCGGAATTTGTGACTGCCACAGCACTTGCAGCACTTCAATTTCAATCGGATGATCGAACAGTCCAAGCAGCTGTAACAACTTAAGTTCTGGCGTGCCATTTAGCCAATGGCTATAAGCCTGCATCACTTTGAATGCATGCCGCTCCAAATCATCGTTATCACCAATCAACTCAGTCAATGTGTCACGTTTGCGCACATCGTTATCCAGATAGGTATGTAGTGCGTTGCCGAGCAAGTGAAGCGCAAGCGCATGGCAGCCGTACTCCCTCACCGCTTTTTCCAGTTCTTTGCCGTTGCCCTGCACACCCAGTGATTGCAGCAACTTTACGCCATCGGCAACAGCAAGGTTTTGTAAATCGTGAACTTTAACGTGAGTACGATTGTTCAGTTCATGCACAGCAACGCGTGTAGTAATAATGCACAGGCCGTTGTTGTATCCGGCGAGGCTCATTAGCAATCGCCGCATTGCCCGGTCCTTGAGTTCGTTACGCATGCCTTTACCCGCATGCTGCAGCGGTTCGAGTCCATCCAGTACTAACACGCAACGTTGCTGCCGCAGCAAATCGGCGAGGTGTTCGCCCTTATCTTCTTCAGTAGCAAACGAAGACAAAGAGCGGGTTAAACCGAGCTTATCAAACACATGACTGAAAAACGGTGATGCTGAAACCTGCTTGTCTTCGCTCGATCCTTGCGAATAAAACGACCAGGCAATCAACGCCTCGATGTTATCCGTATGATCCAGCCAATGCCGCAGCAGCTTGGTCTTACCCGTCCCGCCGGGTGCAATAAACTGGATAATATTCGTACCGTTGCCTGCCCAGGCTTCGTCGAGCAGTTTCAGCTCGGCTTCGCGCCCGAAAAATTCTCCTATGACATTTGGAAGGCGATCAGAGTAGATTGGAGTTGATGCTGTCTGAATATTACTGGGCGGCAAGTGCAATTTACTTTTGGGATTAGGTTTAACTACTAGCGGTTGCCCAGTCAGGTAACGGCACATCATTTCGTAGTTACCACTATGGCTCAGATCGTAATGCGTAAATGCTCTCAACGGCTTAGGAATAAATGCAGCATCAGTTACTTTGAAAATAACCGGCACAAACTTACGGTTCAGACTATCGTTATCGTAGATATCCTGATATGTCAGCAAAGACTCCCATTTAACACCTTTGCCCGTGCCCGGTTTTTCTTGACGTTTTACACGGTTCAGATAAGTTTCAGTACAAATGACGAGGACATAAGTGGAGTCTTCTAGCATTCTCTCCATCCACAAAGGCCAACCTTCGGGTGGTGAACCGTTGATGTATTGATCAATCTCACAATCAACATCGTTCTCGCTGTTGTTGAGGCGGTCAGCAAGTTCCAACACCTGCTGACGATGATCATCTGAATCGTGGCTGTAGCTGATGAAAACTTTAGGCATAAATATTCTTCGTACCGGCACTCAAAAAAACAATAATACCGCTTATCCGCCGTATTGGCAGTTTCTCAAATCCACGCAATCACGCCATACCATGAAAACAAAAACGGCGAACGAAGCATATGCTTCCAATTCGCCGTTTGCTGGAAGTGACATCGACTTCCAGTTTTTCCAAAGCGCTAGAAACCATCCCCGGAGCCGGGTTTGAATTTCCAGCTGTATGCTTATTTTGCTTTTTTCAGTTCATCGCATTTAGCGATAAAGGCTTCGCGTGCAGCTTCGTCGTTCTTGAATGCTGTCAGCGATGATTCCATTCCTCTTCCTGAACAATTTTCCGAACTTGCTTCGGGAACTCCGCCGCAACCGATCAGGGCGATACTCAGGCCAATAATACAAACGATGCTAAATTTAAAATTCATTTACAGTCTTCCTCTAAAAATCTAAAAATACACTATGGCTTGATGGTTATATCCGATTTCTCAATCGTTTGGCGTTGGCCCTGCCACACGAACCTAACAGTGCAATTCTACCTGAATTCTCATGGTCTTAGTATTTCTCCGTGTCCATTTCAGGCAAAACGGAACAAAAGAAGGTATTATTTTCATCCTCGCTAGACCGCTTTTATACAACCCGTCCGAAGGCATAAGCACAAGTTCAAGGCAGTTTCCCGGAGATTATTCGCATGTCGTGGAGCTTAACGAATTGGCACCGTAACCGGATCCTTCAGCACGAGGGCATTGCCGATACCGTCTGGCAAAAATTGATTCATCTGCGTTGCCTGAAGGGACTCAGTCTTGAAGAGCTCTTGCGCTTGCGCGAGTGCGCCACGTTATTTCTGCACGATAAGAAATTTTACGGTGCGCATGAATTGGAAATCACCGACGAAATGCGCGCCACGATTGCGTTGCAGGCGTGCATTCTGATTCTCAATCTGGACTTGGATTACTACCGCAACTGGAGCCAGATTATCGTGTATCCCGGCGAATTCATGCTGGATTACGATTACGAGGATGAGTTCGGCATCGTGCACCATGTGCAGCACGCGGCGTCAGGCGAGGCTTGGTCTGACGGGCCGGTGATTCTTTCCTGGCAAGATGCCGCGGAACCGGCTTCGCACGTGGGGGAAAACGTGGTGATCCATGAATTCGCGCACAAGATCGATATGCTGTACGAGGGCCCCAACGGTTGCCCGGAATTGCACGCCAACATGAGCGCGTATACCTGGCATGAGGTATTCAGCGCGGCCTACAAGAAATTCTGCCGCCAGGTTGACCGGCAGCAGGAAACCGTCATCGATCCGTACGCGGCGGAAAGTCCGGCGGAGTTTTTCGCGGTGCTGAGCGAAGTGTTTTTTGAACTGCCGCTCGTGACGCAGGAACATTTTCCTTCCGTTTACGAGCAGCTCGCGCTGTTTTACCGCCAGGATCCGGTCAAACGTTGGCGTTGATGCAGCGCGTTCATTTCATCGGTATCGATGCGTATTGATCCACGGCGGCAAGGTCAATTTCCGCGTAGGCATGGACAACGACATCGGCTTTTCGCAATTTTTCCGGATCGTAGGTCGTGGTGATCGCGATGCAGCACATCCCGGCGCTTTTTGCCGCATCAATCCCATGCGGCGCATCTTCGATGACGACACAATTTTCCGGCGCGGAGCCAAGCTGCTGCGCGGCGTACAAAAAAATATCCGGATTCGGTTTGGAGCGGTAGCCGACTTTGTCGAGCGTATAGATTCTGTTTTCAAACAACGCCGAAAGATTGAGGTGCCGATCGACCAGTTTCAGCAGTTCCTGATCCATCGCCGTTGCGACGCAGGTTTTGTAGCGGCTGCGCACGGACTCGTAGAATGGCAGGAAGCCTTCGATAAAAACCGTTTCATGGATAAAAAGATTGCGCACGATATCCGCGCGCTCATGCGCCAAAGCTTCGGTATCACCCTCAAAATGATACGCTTGCTTCATGACTTCCACGCCTTCGGCCAGCGTACGCCCGGTGAGCAAAGGTTTGATCCGTTCCCGGTCATAAACAAAGCCCCGGCGTTGCAAAAAAATTGCCTGTCCCTTGTCCCAGATCGTTTCGGTATCAATGACAATGCCTTCCGCATCGAAAATGATGGTATCAATCATGGCATCGTTCTCACATTACAATCGTTCATGCAGCGCAGCTCATCGTTGGTTTTCTATTTACCCTTTTTTAATAAACCGCCGACGTTGCCAAACAGCTCGCTAAAAGTCTTCTCGCCGATAGCGCCGTATGCCAGCAGCGCCGCCAGCATCATCACGACAAAGAAGCTGAATTCGAGCAAGCCGAATTTATCGTTGAGCATCAGATAAAAGCCCAACCCTGACAGCAGCGTTACAAACCCGATAATGACAGGACCGGTTTTCCAGCCGCCGGATCCGGCACGGGATTCGGGCATCCGCGCGGGGAGATCGGGATATTCAGCACCGGCGTGTTTCTGCATCACCGCCAAAGCCGACAATGCTTTTGCCGTGGCCCAGGAAAATAACCGCGGCCCGTAAAAAGCGCCGGTGCTTTCATCGATCTTGTCTTTGAGGCTATGCATGGCTTCTTGCGCCAATGCGCTCTTTTTGTCGTCGATGCTTTCCGATCCCAGCAACAGCTTCATCAATAAGGTATCGGCCATCACCATGAATCCATAGCCGCCGGTTTGACCATCCGTAACCTGGTTTTGGTCAATCCCCACCCATTCTTCCCGCAAGCGGATGGCTTTATCGGGATTGCGCAGCAACCATTCGACCGCTTGTTTTTCCTGCTCCGGATACCGGCTCAAGTTATTGGCGCGGGCAATTTGCAATACCAGCGCGGCATGGATGGTATGAATGCCTTGCAACGGCCCCGTCGCGCCGAAGGAGCCGCGCACTTCATCCCCGCCGTCGTGGTAGTAAGCCTCCACCAGATGTTGCAGACTCTCCTGAATCTGTGTCTGATACGCTCCGGGGTAAGCATCGTAGGCATCGAGCAGGGCGTTCAGCGCAAAACACGTGGGCATCAGCGCATCGGGTTTACCCCGGGCATAACTCCAGCCTTTGGTGTTTTCATTTCTGCGGCCAAGCAGCCAAACCAATGCCATGCGTACCGGGTGCTCGTCGATTCCCTTGCCCGCCTTGATCAGCGCCTGAATCGCATAGGCCGTGCGCACCAAATCCGGAATATCGATGGTTTTACCGTCATCCGTGGTTAATTCCCGTGGCCATGAACCGGCATCCGGGCCATCCAATGTCTGATGCTTCAGCAAGAAATCGGCCGCGCCGCGGATCGAGCCAGTACCGGCATGGCAGACACCGCTGTCGATCAGCGCGATCATCGCCTCGGCGGTATTCAGCACATTGACATGACCGCCGCGCCGTTCGCCCCATCCTCTGGATTCTTTATCCTGTTGCTGTTCCAGCCACCGGCCCGCATGATTGATAATTTCAGTGATCCGAGTCATGGAATTCCCCTTTCAATTTCTTAACCCCCGGTATATCCGGGCGCACGCATGAAGTTATTGCCGGAATGATGCCAACCCATCAATTTGCAGTATGGCAGGATGTGCGGATGCTGGGAAGTAGATCACGCGAGCGATAATTTTTACAGAAAATGCTATGAAATGACAAAATAACGGTTTGCGCACGCTCACTGAATCTTCTGGACTCACGGTGGAATATGAAAAAAACCGGTTGGACACTCATCATCGCCATGCTGGCGCTGGCTGCATACCTCAGCTTATGGCCAGTACCGGTAGAACCGGTGAGCTGGCAAGCGCCTGTTGCGCCGGGTTATACCGGAGTACATACGGTAAACAACAAGCTTGCTGGTATCCAATTAATCGATCTGGGCAATGAAACCGGGCCGGAGCATGCCGCGCTGTCGCGTGACGGCAAACTCTACGCCGCGATGGCCAGCGGCAACATTCTGCGCATGAATTCCGATGGCACCGCGCAGGAAATATTCGTCAATACCGGCGGACGCGTGCTCGGCTTCGATTTCGATGCCGCCGGTAACCTGATCGCAGCCGATGCGATCAAAGGTTTGCTATCCATCGGGCCGGATCGTGCCATCACAGCTCTGGCTGATCAAGTAAGCGGTGATCCAATCCGCTATGCCAACGCCGTGACGGTCGCGGCTGACGGCAAAATCTACCTCAGCGATGCCTCAACACGCTTTGCACCCAAAGACTGGGGCGGCACCTTCACCGCCAGCATTCTCGACATCATGGAGCAATCGTCCACCGGACGCATTCTGGAATACGATCCCGCCAACAAAACGGCGCGCATCGTCGCAAAAGGATTCAGTTTCGCCAACGGCATCGCGCTGTCCAAGGACGGACGCTCTTTATTCGTCTGCGAGACCGGCAAGTTCCGGGTGTGGAAGATCAGCGTATCCGCCAATGATCTCGACGTTACGCAAAGTTCGCCGCTGGCCAGTGTATTACTCGACAATCTGCCCGGTTACCCCGACAACCTGATGCGCGGCCTTGACGACAAGCTCTGGCTCGGCTTCGCCAAACCGCGCAACCCGGTCATCGACGCCATGAGCGATAAGCCGTTGCTGCGCAAAATCACGCTGCGTTTGCCGCGCGGGCTATGGCCGGTACCCAAGGCTTATGGTCACGTGATCGCATTTACCGAAGAGGGAAAAGTAGTCGCCGATCTGCAAGACCCGGCGGGCGCTTATCCCGAAACCACCGCAGTCACCGAAACGCACGACCGGCTGTACATCCAAAGCCTGCATGCAAAAGGGCTAGGCTGGCTGGCGCGCGAAGAATAGAAGAAACTTAAAATCAGCGCGCTAAAACATAGCGACGGTACTCGCAGTTACCGATGTGGATGTCGCGCAACTGCGCATCCGCAATGCCGCCTTCAAAATAGGCGGCAAATACCCGCAACGTTTCTTCGTGCGCAACGACCAGCAATGACTCATCCGGCTGCACTTTTAACCAATCGATAAAGCGCAGCACGCGCTGCTTGTGATCCAGCAGCGACTCGCCGCCGTTCACGCGCGCGCCGAGCGGATCGTGACTAATCGCGGCAAAATAATCCGGCACCGGTTGGCTCTCGAACCCCGAACGGATATCCGCAAGATCCGCGTGCACTTCAATTAGCACGGCATGATAGCGATTGACGATTTCCGCCGTCTGGCGCGTACGCGGCAAGGGTGAAACGAGGATGCGCTCAAACACCGCATCGCGCAGCTCATGCCCCACCGACTGCGCTTGCGCGATACCGGTTTCCGTTAAATACACATTCCTGCCGGGATCGTCGTTACACAAACCCAAGTCATTGTAATTTGTGCGCCCGTGGCGCATGCAGTAAAAATTCATACAGCGTCTACAAAAAATTTATATCATTGATGACACTCACATAAAACATTTTATCTCTATCCTAATAGAGAGTAGTATGGAATATGCAGTTAAATGATTTTTCACAACAAAGGAGTAAGATGATGGGCTCAATCAATCAAGTTAAGCAATATTTCCATTCTTCTTTAGTTGCACTATCTCTCGGCGCTATCGCGCTATCCCCAGTGTCAGCAGCGGCAGAAACTTTTGGTAGCACCACGGACACATTGCTTCGGGGTAGTGTCGGCGGCAGTTTTCCAGGGGAATTTTATGGCGGCTCTCTGTCAGGCGGCTTTCCAGTTGTTTTGACAGAAGCAGAAGCGCGCAGCTCGGTATTGGGAGCACCCGACGATCGGTTTTTATCGCTGCCGGGCGAGCCTGGTGTTTCGGGTACAGCTTTCACCGGCGCTTATATTGAAGTAGGCTTCGGCGCTAATTTTAGCGCCAACAACATACTTAAAATCTGGGAAACTGGAGATAACGCCGAAAGTGCACAGCTATTTCTCTGGACTGACAATGGCGGCAATATACAACCGACTGTTACCACCAATGCATCCGGCGTAATCACGCTGGATCTATCCGGTTATGCGGGTATCCTGGCCGGACTGGGAGCTACGGCATTTACCAAAGTTGGCATCGGCGGCCTTGACGTATTGGGCGCCAGCCAAGGATTCGACCTCGATGCGATTTCCATTTCACCGATACCGGAACCTTCCACCTACGCGCTCTTGCTGGCTGGTATGGCAGTACTCGGCTGGAATGTTCGTCGTAATAAATTAAGTTAATTTGGCAATAATCCCGCAGCCAAGCTGCGGGATTATTGCCAAAGACTACACTCAGCTCCTGAATTCTCAGATCATCTTTCACAATATTTTTCCGATTTGCTTGAAACAAGCTACCAGCAACTCATTGTTATTAATATTATCAGCCGTCATCTGTATTTTGGCGGTGATGTAGAAACTGCCGGATGCGAATCAAAATATCCATGGACCGGCACTGCACGTATCGCGGTAGCTCGCTGCCATTTCTTGCAATTATCTTTTGTTGTAAATGGCTACCCCCACCCGGTCGATATGCGCGACCAGATCAGTGTTCTCCAGTTGGTAATACTGCGACAAATCGACGGTATACGGCAGCATCAAATCGTCGATCTGGTCTTCGATCTGCATGAACTCGGCGAACGGAATTTCATCGCCTTTGATGGTCAAGTCGATATCGGAACCGGCGCGGAAATTTCCCTTGGCGCGCGAACCGTAGATCAACACCGAATCGATGGCGCCGTGCTGCGCAAACACAGTGTTGAGTTTTTCCAATGTCGCAGGCGATAAGCCGAATGGCCATTCACCAGTCATGGCCGGTATTTTTCCATTTCCGTTTTCAGCGCAACGAACAGCGGATAGTAATCGCGGATGATGACCTGTACCAACTGTTCGGCGGTACGCTCATCGTAAGTATGCGATGAGATATTTCGGCTCTGAATCATCGCCATCCACTGCTCGCCGTCGCCAATCAGCTCAACCTTGAACGCTTCCCGCGTGGCATCCTTTGAACCTTTGATGTTTTGATTACCCTGATCCTGCAAAAAATCCTTCAACATATTCCAGGCCAATTCATGTGTGAACTCGAATGCCTGAATCACTCCCTGCTTTTCCAACGAAGTAAGTGCACGCTGCGAACTGAGTTCGACCGCGCCTTGCAGTTGCAGCAAGGCTTTTTGGTAACTGGCAAAGCGTTGTTGCCAGCGGATATCGGAGGAGGTCATTTTGCTTTTATGCACGAATTAAGAAAAACTACAGCCGTCATTATCATGGTATGACCCTCACTCCATGTTTGATATTGATGAGTCATAATCAAGCTTATCAAATAATCTCAAAATTCAAGCTCAAGGCCTAAAAGGGATAGTAGATGCTCTTATCTTATCCACAAGCAAGTCATGACTAGTTAAGCGAAACATACGACGGAATGAATGTACCGATAATTCAGATGATATAGATGGCCCCAGTAGGATACGATCCGTTAAATCTGCGATATTAAAATCTGGTAGTAAATCAGAAGCTTTACTAAATTCAGAAAGCCTTAACTTTAATTTGGGATGCACACCCTGAGAAGTGATCGAATAACTTAAAAATGGAGAAAAAATAAATTCTGGATCATTTTCTTTTACATATACGAGCCTCCACTCTCGTTCTTCTGAAAAACCCCTATGCTTCGTAAACAACGAGAACGCTAAAAGTCTCTCAAACCAGATTTGAGCCACAGACTCAAAGACCTTTTCGGATTTTGGGAGCTTAATTATTAAATCAGCCAAGGCATTCATTTTCTTTTCTATCCAAGAAATTCTATCGCTTTGAGTAGCATAATGAACTTTGCCAATTGAAAGTGGAATATCTTCAACTACATTAATTTTCGAAGTATCAATCACCAGAGCAGCACCGCTTCCAATTTCTCCGTACCCACGCCACATTGAGAGAAGTCCGTCTGCATCAGTGGAATCATGCTCAGAAAAACACAGGATGTAGGTATCGATAGCATGATCATTGGCAAATCTATGAAATATTTTATCGAAAGCTTGTATAAGAGAACTGAATATCGCAGGTGATCCACAAGCATTCGCAATTAATCGACTTGCTCGAAAGCTATCAGCTCCTGTATTCATACCAAATCGGAGTTCTTCCCAATCATTCATAAACAGAGGATTAGAAAGCCAAAGTTCATTATTGCTAATGATCTTTTCAATCGTCGATATTGAAGTATAGTGAGCAAGAAGTGGTCTTTGATGTGGATAATCCTTGGAATCGTCATAATCATTCCATAGAGTTTCTCTTATTAAATCGTCATACTCCAAAAATCACCTCGCGATATTCACTGAGAACTATTGTAGTCTGCCAATTAAATCACTATCGATACTATGACAATGACTTACCATCACCCCGCCTTCCCATCAACCCTTGCACGCCAATAAATCGGTGCAAACTTAATCGCCCAAAGACCGAAGCAAGTCAGCCAAACAAGCGCCGCCAGCACGTAGAACATCGGTGCAATCGCCGGGATGAGGTCGGCTAGAATGCGGATCACGGCGGTTGCCTGAAAGCCCAGGAACAGCAGCCAGGTAAAGCGGTCGAGTTCCAGTGGCCGTCCGGAGTGGCCGAGGGTGACGCGCGAGGCCATCGCGAGGATCATGCCGGAGAAGAAACCGATGCCGATGGCGTGCAGCGGAGCAAGGCCCAAAATCAGGTTGCCGGAGGCGAAATACACCAGGCTTTGCACAGCGTACAGCAGCATCGCCACACCGAACCAGGCGAACGAGATGTGCAATACCGCCAGCAGGCTCACTTTAAAGCTGCGCTGCAATCCCCAGCGGTACGACAAATACAGCGCGCACCCAGCCAGCGGGAAGTCGGCGAGCCACAGATAAGCTGTTAACTCAAAGCATTGCAGCAAACCGTGCGCGGCAATGCAGCCGAGCATCAGCCACAGCATCCAGAACGGCCGCACCATTTCATAATTATCCAATACGCGGCTGGAGAAAAACGGGATCATGCGATGCGAAACGGTCAGTACGATTGGCAGCAGAAAAAACCAGATCCCGGCAACGCGCGCGCAATCGAGCGCCAGCGCCGCGCCGGTCACCAGCCAGACCAAATACGCCGCCACGCCGAACCAGCCCATCAGCAGCGCAACGCTGGTGACCCGGGCATGGCGCTTGTCTTGCGCCGGTGTCGTGAGCAGGATGCGAAACAGTACGTAAACGGCGATGCTCCATCCGGCCAGCATCAGTTCCACACCGGTAATGCTGACCACTTTGTGCGTCAGCAAGCCAGCATAAAACAGCGCCACGCCCGCCGCCATCAAAGCGCAGGTAGCGACATATTCTTGCGGTTTTACTTTTTCACCGTTCATCCAGTTGGGATACGTGGTGAACAGGAAGCCGAAAATAAAAAACGGGAAAAAACCATAAATCATCAGGAATGCGTGCGCCCAGGTCGGGACGATGCTCCAAGCGGTCATCGATCCGGCGATGCCGTAACGTCCGGTCAGGTCGAATATCCACCATAATACCGTCAGCACGCCTTGCAGCGCGCCTGCCAAAAAGAGGCTGCGATGCGGTGCAGCGGCAAGATGATCGCGAACAGTTTGTAGCATAGTCATTGGGAGTCCTTGCAAAATGGTTTTTCTATCATGGATCTAACTATCTCTTTCATTATCCAATACAATTATTTCTCTTCAATCGGGTTATTTGCTATCATGCGTGTCCTGCATTGCGCAACGAATTTACATGCTCAATATTGATTTGCATTGTCACTCCACCATTTCCGATGGTGTGTTATCACCCGCTCAACTGGTTGAGCGCGCCGCCTTGCGTGGCGTCGAAACGCTGGCGTTGACCGATCACGACGATATCGCCGGACTCGCGGAAGCGCGTCAGACCGCCGAAACGAAAAGTATCACATTTATAAACGGCGTGGAAATATCCGTCAGCTGGCGCGGCCGCACTTTGCATATCGTCGGGCTGGATATTGATCCGGGTTATGCACCACTGGTTGAAGGTTTGACCGCTGTTCGCGCCGGACGCACCCAACGCGCCGAGAATATTGCCGCGGAGCTGGCAAAAACCGGTATCCACGGCAGCCTGGAAGGCGCTTATGCCTATGTCGGCGTGCGCCGTTTGATTGGACGCACGCACTTTGCGCGTTTTCTGGTTGAGCAAGGCTATGCCAAGGATGTTAAATCGGTATTCAAGAAATATCTGGTTAAAGGCAAACCTGGGTATGCACCGCACGAATGGGCCACGCTCAGCGATGCGGTCAGCTGGATTTGCGGCAGCGGCGGCCACGCCGTGATTGCACATCCGGGCCGCTACGATCTGGGCAAAAATGTGCTCAGCGATTTGCTCGACGAATTTTGCGCGCTCGGCGGATCAGGCCTCGAAGTCGTCACATCCAGTCACACCTTGGAGCAAGCACAGCGGTTTGCCCAGCACGCCAAGGACAGAAATCTGCTGGCATCGTGCGGTTCGGACTTTCACGGGCCGGGGGAAAGCCATTTCGATCTCGGGCAGTTACCTGAATTCCCATCCGGTTGCACTCCGGTCTGGCAGCATTGGAAAAATACGGCCGCAGCCGAGCTTGCGTATTGATGTTTTGATGTGAAATTCAAATAATCCCGATACCGTTTCACTGTGGCCCAATTTTTCTCCATTCACACCGATACCCCGCATTTGCGCTTGATCAAGCAAGCGGTTGCCATCGTGCGCAGCGGCGGAATCATCGTGTATCCGACTGATTCTTGCTACGCCTTGGGTTGCCACCTCGGCGATAAAGAAGCGATGACGCGCATTCGCGCCATCCGGGAAGTGGATGAGCGGCATCATTTCACATTGGTATGCCGCAACCTGGCGGAAATCGCCACCTACGCCAAAGTCGACAACAGCCAATACCGCCTGCTCAAAGCCACAACGCCTGGCAGCTACACGTTTATTTTGCAAGCAACGCGCGAAGTACCTCGCCGCATGCAACACCCGAAACGCAACACCATCGGCCTGCGTATTCCCGATCATCCGGTGGTGCTGGCGCTGCTGGAAGAACTCGGCGAGCCGTTGCTCAGTTCCACCTTGATATTGCCGGGAGACGAGTTGCCGCTGAACGATGCGGAAGAAATCCGCGAACGCCTGGAGCATCAGGTTGAACTGGTGATGGACGCCGGTTCCTGCGGCATCGACATGACCACCGTGATTGATCTGACGACCGCGGTGCCGGAATTGATCCGGCCCGGTAAAGGCAGCCTCGAGCCGTTTGGAATCGAGCATGGATGAGATTATTCAAGGCATTGCCATTTATGCCTTGCCGGTCATTCTGGCCATCACCATGCATGAAGCGGCACACGGCTATATCGCCAAAAAATTCGGCGATCTCACGGCTTTTAACGCCGGTCGCATCAGCCTTAACCCAGCGCGGCACATCGATCCTATCGGCACGATCATAGTACCGCTGTCGTTATTTGTTCTCAGCAAGCTGACTGTCGGCGCGGGATTTTTATTTGGCTGGGCCAAGCCGGTACCGGTTAATTTCGCCAATTTGCGCCACCCGAAGCACGATATGCTGTGGGTCGCCGCCGCCGGGCCCGGCGCCAATCTGTTGATGGCGTTTTTCTGGGCGCTGATGATCAAACTGGCGCTTGCCATGCCCGAGAGCAGCTTTGCCAAACCGTTGGCTTTGATGGGTATCGCGGGAATCGAAATCAACATCGTCCTGATGGTGCTTAATCTGCTGCCGTTGCCACCTTTGGATGGCGGCCGCATGGCCATGAGTCTGCTGCCGTACCGACTGGCTTACCAATTTTCCCGGATTGAGCCTTACGGCTTTATGATATTGCTGGTATTGTTATTCAGCGGTATTTTGAGTACCGTGATCGGACCGGTTATTCTCTGGGTTAAAATCATCATCGTATCCATTTTTGGGTTATATATTTAACAACGTTTTACATTTAGGATTTCAACATGTTTGCTGATCGCGTTTTATCAGGTATGCGCCCTACCGGCAGCCTGCATTTAGGACATTATCACGGCGTATTAAAAAATTGGGTGAAGTTGCAGCAGCAATACGAGTGCCTGTTTTTTGTCGCCGATTGGCATGCCTTGACAACGCATTACGACACGCCGGAAATCATTGAGCAGAATGTCTGGGACATGGTAATCGACTGGCTGGCTGCCGGTGTGGATCCGTCGCAGGCGATTTTATTCATTCAATCCAAAGTCCCTGCACATGCCGAGCTGTATTTGTTGCTGTCGATGATGACACCGCTTGGCTGGCTGGAACGCGTGCCTACCTACAAAGATCAGCAAGAGAAATTATCCGAGAAGGATCTCAGCACCTACGGTTTTCTCGGTTATCCGCTGCTGCAAAGCGCCGATATTCTGATTTACCGCGCCAACCGGGTTCCGGTCGGCGAAGACCAAGCGCCGCACTTGGAATTTACGCGCGAAATCTCCCGCCGCTTCAACCATATTTATGGCAAGGAGCCGGGGTTCGAAGAAAAAGCGGAAGCTGCGATCAAAAAACTGGGCTCCAAAAAATCCAAACTGTATACCGAGCTGCGCAATTTGTATCAAGAGCAAGGCGATGAGCATGCACTGGAAGAAGCCCGTTCGTTGCTGAATGAACAACAGAATTTAAGCCTGGGCGACCGCGAACGCTTATTCGGTTACCTGGAAGGCGGCGGCAAAATGATTTTGACCGAGCCGGAAACATTGCTGACCGAAGCCTCCAGAATGCCGGGGTTGGACGGTCAAAAAATGTCCAAGTCGTATAACAACACCATTAGTCTGCGCGAAGACCCGGAAAGCATTCGCAAAAAAGTCCGCACCATGCCGACCGATCCGGCGCGCGTGCGGCGCAGCGATCCGGGCGATCCCGCCAAATGCCCGGTATGGCAATTCCACCTGGTGTATTCCGATGACAAAACCCGCGAATGGGTGCAGCGAGGATGCAAGAACGCCGAAATCGGCTGCCTGGATTGTAAAACCCCGGTGATTGACAAAATTCTCGCGGAACAAGCTCCGATGTACGAGCGCATCAAAAAATACGAAGAAGATCCGACACTGGTGCGTAACATCATCGCGGACGGCTGCGAAAAAGCCAACAAGCTGGCGGAAGAGACCATGCGCGACATCCGCGAAGCGATGGGGCTCAGTTATTCCTGATATGTTTTCCACTGATTGAAACGGTGAATCTGGTTATTGATGTTGCAGAACCCCAGCCGGTCGCTAGAATCTGCGGCGAACCGCTGCTGGAAATCCCGCAGGATTTGTATATTCCGCCGGATGCACTGGAAGTTTTTCTGGATACCTTCCAAGGCCCGCTGGACTTACTGCTGTATCTGATCCGCAAGCACAATCTGAATATTCTCGATATTCCGATGGCCGAACTCACGCAGCAATACATGACTTACGTCGAAATGATGCGCGTGGATCAACTGGAGCTGGCGGCCGAATATCTGCTGATGACCGCGCTGCTGATCGAAATTAAATCGCGCATGCTGCTGCCCAATCCCAAGACGGCTGTGGAAGAAGAACACGATCCGCGCGCCGAGCTGGTACGGCGTTTGCTGGAGTACGAGCAAATGAAAACAGCCGCGCTGCGCTTGAATCAATTACCGCAAGCCGAGCGCGATTTCAGCATCATTCAAGTGTGGATAGAACAAAAACGGACCGAGCAATTACCCCATATCAATATGGACGATTTACGTAACGCCTGGGCGGCTATTTTGACGCGCGCCAAAGTCAACCGCCACCATCACATCAAACGCGAAACCCTATCCGTGCGTGCTTATATGAGCCAGGTGCTACGCGATCTGCGCGGGTTTGAGCAGCAAGTTGAATTTTATGACTTGTTCAGCCCCCTGGCCACCGTCGCTGAAGTCGTCGTCACTTTCCTGGCCATTCTGGAACTGGCCAAGGAGTTGCTGTTGGAAATTTCTCAATCTCCCGATAGCGGAATGATTTATGTCCGTTCGATCAATGCCGCCTGAGTATAGTCAGCCTGAAGTACAGGATTCGCTCAGCCCTGCAAAAACCAGGCAAATTCTGGAAGTAGCCTTGCTTACAACGCAAGAGCCTTTACCGGTCAGCGAATTACGGAAATTATTCAATAACGAGTTAAGTGCTGCGGTCTTGGCGAATTTATTGGAGGAAATCCGCGAACAATGGCGCGATAGCGGCATAGAACTGGTCACTGTGGCCAGCGGCTGGCGCTTTCAGACCAAAGCGGAGATGCAGCCGTATTTGGAACGCTTGACGCCGCAAAAAGCACCGCGTTATTCCCGTGCGATTCTGGAAACACTCGCGATCATCGCTTACCGCCAGCCGGTGACGCGTGGCGATATCGAAGAAATACGGGGTGTCGGTGTTTCCAGCGCGATACTCAAAACACTCGTGGCACGCGGCTGGATTGAAGCGGTTGGACACCGCAATGTGCCGGGAAAACCGGAACTATTTGCCACTACAGCGCATTTTCTCGACGACTTGAATCTGCGCTCGATTGAAGAACTGCCTCCGCTGGAAGAAATGAAATCCTTGCTTGAATCCGGCAGCGAAAATGAGCATCTACCGTTGGAACAACCGGAAGCATCCGGTCATTGAGATTTTGCCGCGCGCTGCACTTCGATCAGCGCCGGTGTGAGATGCGGCGCGATCACTTGCAGCAAGTGCCCGAATATCTTGGGATTTCCGGCAATTATCTGACCGCTTTCCAATTGTGTTTCATTGCCTTCCAGATCACCGACCAACCCGCCCGCTTCAGTAATCAACAAACATCCGGCCGCCATGTCCCATGGCGCCAAACCGATTTCCCAGAAACCATCGTAGCGGCCGCACGCGACATACGCCAAATCCAATGCGGCAGAACCGGGACGGCGGATTCCCGCAATGCGCGGCACAAGATCTTTCAACATGGCAAAATACGCATCGATATGCGTCAAATCACGAAACGGCAAGCCCGTGCCGATCAGGCAATCATCCAGCTTGGTGCGTTTAGCGACGCGAATGCGGCGATCGTTCAGAAAGGCGCCGCATCCCCGGCTAGCGGTAAATAATTCATTATTCGTCGGATCGTAAACCACGGCATGACTCAATGCACCTTTATGCTTGAGTGCGATGGAAACCGAGTACTTCGGAAAACCGTGCAAGAAATTGGTCGTGCCATCCAGAGGATCGATAATCCACTGATATTCTGAATTCTTCTGATCGCCCCGGTGCCCGCTTTCTTCCGCCAGAATCGCATGATCGGGATAAGCGGTTTGCAGCACCTTGATAATAGCTTCCTCAGCCGCGCCATCGACCTCGCTGACATAATCGCTGTGCGATTTTTTCGATACATTGAGTAGATCCAGATTTTGAGATGCCTGATTGATAATACTACCGGCACGGCGCGCGGCTTTCACCGCGATGGTCAGCATGGGATGCATAGTGTTGATTCAGCTTTTACAAAAAGCGCGATTTTATTATGAATCGAACTTACTTGCTTGATTTTATAGTGCCGCGGATTGCCTAATAAAACAAATTGAATTCATTTCAGAATGACAAACCAGGATGTAAAAAACCCGCACTTCAATGCGAAGCGCGGGCTTCTTGAGAACTAAAACTTTATGCCTTAAGCACTGATACGGCGGCGTGCTGAGAAGCCAATCAAACCTAAGCCAGCCAGCAACATTGCATAGGTTTCTGGTTCTGGAACAGCCATGATGTATTCGTAGCCGATTACCTGAGATTTACCCCCGTTAGCAATATCACCTAATGCAAAAGCCAAGTTGATTGAGCTATCCGAAAAACCGTAATTTCCAACCGTTTGTCCAGCAGAGAAAATGGTAGCAGCATCAATAGGAGCGCAGCAGCTAAACGGATCAACATACCCAGCAATGTCAAATGCACCTGCACTGGTGGTGTTAGCCAGGGTTAAAGACCATCCATCCAGACTGGTCGCTTTTACAGCAGAAGCGTTGCCTGTTCCCAGGATCTCATTTGTTGTGCCAAATCCGACGCCGCCTGGAATGCCTTGGTCAGGATCAACACCAACGCTCCATTGCACATTGGTAGCATCAGCACCAGTGTTGTTGGTCAATTGAATTGTAACAGCTACGTGACCGCTCGTTGGAATACTGACTGTCTCAAGCAGATTCCAGCCACTGCTACCAAGATTGGTACTAACGGAAATGCTGCCGCCTACGGGAAAAGAAACCGTTCCTAACGGATTGCTACCGGTCACCGAATCAGCAACGGCAACAGATGAGCTATTGGCATTGAGCGACCAATTAGATGCAAATGTGCCATGATTAACAAATTCTCTGCCCATGAAACTTAAGCCGAGTGCGCCAGCAGGTGAGAAATAACCTGCGTCGGCAATTGTAGCGGAAGTTGTGCCAAAACCGCTAATCACGGTTGGTAGAGCTTGTGCGGAAGCAGCGAATGTACCGCATAAAGCCAGCACTACAGCTTTTGCAACGTGGCTTTTTTTCATTTCGAATTTCATAATTATTACTCCTTATTTTTAAATTCTAAGACCACTAAATTTAATTAATTTTTCATATATATACATATATCCCCCCTTTTTTAGGGGTATGCATATTTTGTCGATAAAATATCCTTATTGCAATAAGGATTTTGCTTATATTTTAATATTTTTTTATTACTCAATAATCCGACATCGGGAATGATAAAAAAATCATTATTATTCATTAAATTACAAATAATTCAAAAAAGATATCGCGAACAAAAATATTTCAAAATATCTGACAAGAACTCTTATTGAAATTTTTTTATTTTCACTGTTTTAGCAGTTTATTTTTTAAATTTATCCGGCAATTTTTATAGGTCATAACAGCAAATAACGCACGCTATCCGCTTCTTTTTGCTGCTTGGCTTGCTGCAATTCGTTCATAGAATAACCATCATAAATTCACGCCTACTCGGCAGCGGGTCCCAACCGGCCGCAGAATCTCTTCAATCTCACGAATGCCTATCACAAAATATTATAAGAATCAGTATTATGGATAGATTACATCATAAAGTTCGCGTGCTTGTTGCAGAAAATTTTGATCTTATTCGCATTGGCTTACGCGCCTTATTCAAGGATCACACTTCCATGCATCTGGTCGCCGAGACCAGCGATATCGCAAATCTTTTTGCGCTGGTGGCAGAGCATCGTCCCGATGTGGCGCTCATTGATTGGCAGCTAAGTGAATGCGCCGATGCTGAGCACATTTGCAAATTAACGCGCTTGCACCCCCAGACCAAGGTGCTGGCATTTTCCGATTGCATCAGCGAACCGATCAATTTACTCGCATTCCATGCCGGCGCATCGGGGATTATCAGCAAGCACCAATCCACTCAAGCGCTGCTGAATGCCATCAATGCAGTTCACGCGGGAGAAACCTGGTTTAACCGTGACACCATGGAGCCGCAGCAACAACAGGTGCGATCCGGCTCCGATCCACTGGCAGAAGTACGCTGCAATGACAACATTTGGGCTCACCCTAAATTCAGCAACTGCGAACGCCGCATTGCCTTTCTGGCGAGTCAAGGTTTATCCGCCAAAGAAATCAGTGCGCGGCTGGATATCACGGAAAAAACTGTTCGTAACCAATTATCAGCAATCTATAGAAAAACCGGCGTCAAAAAACAAATTGAATTATGTTTAATAGCTTTTCAATTTGATCACTTCAAATAATCCTACGCAATAGGGACATTTTTTCTGATAAATTTCCGAAAATGGCATTTTCATAGGGACAAATGCCATCTATTTATCAACAGGCAGATTTGATAAAATTCATCGCCAAATTAGACAGATAGAATAATTTATCTTTATAATCTGTATAGTACATAATATATCTCGAATGAATGCGAGATTTAGTGTAATTTGTGTACGGCTCCTGCAAATAAATCAGCCCTTCCTCTTCAGGGGCTATATAAAATTTTAAAATACTAAAAAGCATGGTCGAGGAGTCTCAGACAAAAATACGTCTCTTGGTGGCTGAAAGTTTTGAGCTCGTGCGCATTGGCTTGCGTTCACTGTTTGAAAGCCACCATTCCATCCGCCTCGTTGCAGAGGCCAGCTCAATCGAAGACTTATTCAAGCTGGCGGCGCAGCACAAGCCGGATATCGTTCTCATGGATTTACAGCTGAGCGGTGGTAACTATGCCGAACATATCACCAAATTGCTGCATGCCTGTCCGCAAAGCAAGGTACTGGCTTTTTCTCATCAGAATAGCGAACAAACGCATCTAAAAACCTTTCGTTCCGGAGCGATGGGTATTATCAGCAAGCATCACTCTTCCGATTTGCTGTTGAAAGCGATTCATGCCATTCATGCGGGACAAATCTGGTTCGATCGCAACGTCACCAAACTGCTCTGGCAAGCGCAGTTTGATTCCAATCCACCAATAGAAATACAAACCGACAAGCGCTCGTCGGAGCAACCCAAATTAAGCGATAGTGAACGCCATATTGCCTATCTGGCATGTAAAGGCTTATCGGCGAAAGAAATCAGCGCGCAATTACTGGTCACGGAAAAAACGGTCAGGAACCAACTTTCTGTTATTTATAGAAAAATTGGTGTAAAGAAACAAATCGAGCTGTGCCTCAAAGCACCGCTGTATAACTACTTCAAAGAATCCTACCTTCTTGGGACATTCTTCCCACAAGATCACGAAAAATAGCATCATTTTAAGGACAAATGACTTCTATTTTGCAGAAGTTATGTTTGTTAAAATCCCTCTCTGATTAAATAGATAGCAAATTTCCATCTCTGCTATCCATTTCTCAAATCGTAGGCTTCACGCGAATCGTAGACCTCATTCAAAGAAAGTACTCGCACGCACTAACCGCGATGTATTTTCCCCTCACGGTTCGCTGATTACGAATTTTTTCACCTAAGGAGGGAACCTTAAATGTCGTTTCAAATTAATCAATCGAGTTGTGACATGCCGCTTTCACAGAGCGCCATCGAAACAGCAAAGATTCCATACCGCTCGTTATGCGCACGAGCTGCCGCCGGCTTTGTCCTGGCAATGTCGATATCCTTTATCGGCGCGGATAAGAGTTATGCCGCCGAACATGTGATCGAAATGACTGCCAAAGATATTTCAGACGATGGTTTCGGCAATAAATTGCTGGCATATCAAATGCTCAGCCATAAGATCGATGGCCTGGATGTTACGGACAGATACAGTAATGCCCCTACCATCCCTGGACCGATTATCGAGCTAACCGAAGGCGACAAGGTTAAGTTAACCCTTTTAAACGCGATTGACCCTGCCTATCCCGTAGCAGGAGTGAGTAAGCAAGTAAGCGTGCATGTTCATGGCGTTCATTACAAAATCTTGAGCGATGGCACGCTTAGAGTGATCAATAGAAAACTGGACGAGGGAGCCGGAGAAGGCCCTGAAGATACCTTCGCATCGTATGAATACGAATGGGATGTTGCACCTGGAACCGCTGGAACATGGCCATACCACGATCACAATTACGAAAATCATAACGGATCGGAACACAAAGGCTTGTTTGGCGCAATCATTGTCAATCCGGCAGCAACACCCAGACCGCAGAATAGTTATAAGTTTTCAAAAGAATATGTCCTCTATCTCGGAGACGATGCGTTCTGGGGTGTTGAAATCGATAGCACAACCAAAAAGCAAACCAAGCATGGCGTCAATCCAACGCTCAACGCACCTAAAAACACCGATGTGCGGTTTCATCTCATCGCTTTAGGCACGGATCTCCACAATTTCAGCCTGAATAACTACAAATGGTTTGATCCGGGTACACATAATCTTATCAATCAAGTTGCAATCGGCCCCCTGGAAAAACATGTATTCGTTATCCGGTCTAAAAACAGCACGCAATACGTGGATAACAATTTTTCAAACAAATTACTGGGCATGAAAGGCAGCTTCATTGTTGATTAATAAGCAATATGCATCCCAATATTAAGGATCACGTCATGAAAGAACAGATTATAAAATTCAATAAACACATTGCGGCAATGGCGGTTGTTATGCTATTTGCCGTCGCATTCTTATCATCATCGATGGCAATGGCCGCAGTTCATAGCTTTAATTTCACAGCCAAAACTCTGCCTAACGGTCAATTAGGCTATGCCACGGGCGGCGGCGATGCGGAAGCCGTCATTCCAGGCCCGGCCTTATTTGTCAAACAAGGCGATACCATCCAAATCACGTTGACTAATAACACCGCAGCCGATGTCGGTTTCACTGTCCCAGGTTTGGTGAATAGCAATAGCGCAAAGACCACACCGGGTCAAACGCAAAACTACACATTGCACGCCAATAAAACCGGTACCTATGTTTATCATGGCGATAACAACGGTAAAGAGTTACTAGGGCTGTTCGGCGCCATCATCGTCGACAAAAAGAACGGTCCGATCGATAGTTTCGTCAACGGCGATGGCAGCATCGTTCCAGTTACACAGGCCGATCTCGACAAACAATTTGTGTTATTCATGGTCGGCTCGACATTCTGGGGTACCGAAATATCCGCGGATGGCGTGCAGAAACCGCTTTGGGCAGCCCCTGATTTAGGCGCGGTTGAAAACGATCTGGTACGTTTCCATGTGCTGGCGATAGGACCTGGCCACACGTTCCACTTGCATGCGCACCGCTGGCTCAAGACCGATACCGCAACGGTCATCGACACCAAATTGCTGAATGACGGTACCGATACTCACAGCTTCACCATTAAAGCCGGTAGCGGGGTTGGTCCGGGCGACTGGCAATTCCATTGCCACTTGATCGCGCATATGGAAGCAGGTATGCATGGCAGTTTCCGCGTTGATCCGGCGGGTGGAGACGGACACAGTGTTGTCGGTGCATCGCCTTATGGCAATATCTTGCTAGGCGCGCGTCCATCCGAGCCGGGTGTCGTAACGTTGGAAGTCAGCGACGAACCGGCCAGCTGGTTTAGAAGCCCTCGTGGAGACGCCATCGTCGGATTGCCTTTCGACATTAAAACCAAATCGCTGGAAGTCATGTATCCCGGCAGCAGCGTAAACTTCGTCATGTCCGATACCAATGGCGTACATACCATCAGCTCGCTGTTATGGCCTAGCGGCGCGCATCACATGCCATTTGACCAAAGTGCCGCCTACCGTGGCGGTGGTATCGTTAAACTGACGACACCAGGACTGTATGTGTTTACTTGTAAAGTACATCCGTACATGTTCGGTGCGGTGATTGTCGATGATCCGGAAACCGAAGGACTCGATTTAGGTAACCCGGCAATGGATTATAAGATCGACTTGGTTACCGGCATTGCTGGATTACCTACCAGCAGCGATCTGGCCGTTCGTTTATTAAGAACGTTCTTCGTGGCTACCTCACCCAGCAATTGGCAGGATTATTCCACCGGTATCTGGAACTTAAAATTTCCAACTTTACCGGTTAGAATTTCCGGCGCACCGTTTGGAAACATTGAAGATGGCGGTTTAGCCTTAGCGTTATCCGCACTGAATGTAATCGATGCGCCTTTAGCCGTTGGCGCAGCACCCGAAAAACCCGGTGTTGGGGAAGTGTGGGTTAACACGCAATTTGAAAAAACTGCTGGAAAATACAAACCCGGCACCACGACAGTAGTAGACACCACCAACTGGACGGTTAAACGGAAGGTTGCATTGCCGGAAATCAACAACAACAATCCGCATAACATGTGGACCAATCGCGATCAATCGGTGATTTATCAAACCCAGTGGTTCGATACCAAGTTATCGATGATTAACCGTGAAACGGGCGCCTTGATCAAAAATATCACCGTTGGCAATACGCCATCGCATGTGGTGACACTGCCTTCCAACGATGATCTTACCATTGCGATCAACGGCGAGAACGGTGTTGCGATAATTCCCGCCGGCACCACCAGTGTCAGCAAAATGCTGCCGACTCAGGCGCATGGCCACACTTCAGCCAATCCGCATGGTCATTGGGTAAGCGCTGATGGCACCAAGATTGTGACACCGAACATTAACACCAATGATATCGGTATTTATGGTGCTACTGGCGGAATCCATGCACGTACCCCAACGGGAAATAATGCCCCGGGCGCTCATCCGATCGCCATCGGTATGATGCCGGATTCCAGCAAAATCTACGCAGCGAACCTGTTGCATCATTCGCTATCGGTTGTTGATGGCGCAAACGGCGCATTGTTGAAAACCATCAATTTGATTGCGGATTACAATCCTATCGATGGCAGTTTTGCCGACAATGATGGCAACGGAGCGATAGCAGTGGGTGTTCTGCCGATTCAATCACCGGTATCTCCGGATGGTAAGGCCGTCGTGATCGCTGCTACTGGCGGACAAATTGTCATCGTCGATACCAAGACTGACAAAATCGTCAAAATGTTGCCTTGCGATCCGGGCTGCCATGGCGCCAACTTTGGCGCGAAAGAAGGTGGCGGTTACTACGCTTACGTTACCACCAAATTCGGTAACCGGCTGACGGTGGTTGATATCGATCCGGACAATAACGGTGATATCAGCGATGCGCATATTGCTGGCTATGTTTCTCTGGTGGATACCCCAAGCACCGCTAAGGATGACACGGTGAGCAGCTTGCCTGGATTCGGCGGACAGGGCGTTCTGGCTGTACCGAATGTCTACAACGGCTGGGTGCAAAACCTGCCGGATGTATGGAAAAGCGGTTTAACAGCTGCACAACGCAATCCTGTAGGACATTAATCTAGTCTAACCATAAAAGCGCAACTGCCAGCTTAAGCTGGCAGTTGCGCTTTATCAGCCTGATAAAAAAGAAATGTATCCAAAGGCTATGTGTCATGCGTCAGCATACTGCTTGCCAACCGGATCGCATTGGAATCAACTGGCAACAAGCCTCCTGATCATATTTCCGTCAATACATCAGTGTGTTGAAGCATAACAGTATGCAAGCTCTCCAGCTCTCTGGAAATGCGCATAAAAAAACACCCCGCTAAACGAATAGCGAGGTGCCAAGGCTTCGTTACGCGCTGATAATCTTCTGGCTGCTGCGCACGGAGCAATAAAGAGAACGATGAATTATGCTTTAAAAGCCGATTCCAACATAACCGCCCGCGGTCATACCGCTCAAATTAACACCGTCTGTCTTATTGACCAATTGATAGCGGCCATCGATACCGATAAAGAAATCTTTCCAAATATTGTAATCAACGCCTGCGCCAAACTGGATGCCTGGCGCTAAATACGTAATGGCTTCAGACGTTGGACTCATTACATGAATTGCTAAACCTGCAGGAATAATCCAAGGTCTTATTTTAGAACCTTCAAAAAATTTGATGGGTCTTAGGAAGTTAAAGCGGGTTTAAACGTAATAATTTGAGAATCTGATGATAGAGATTATCACGGCGATGATTAAAACGAAATTCGGTTTCTTTCAAATGCAAATAAAAGGTATGTTCAGGAACACCATTGAACTTTGCCAAACGCCTTTTTGCAAAGCTCCAGAAAGATTCAATGCCGTTGATATGCCGCTCGCCACTGGCGAATTCATTGTTGCCATGACAAACCCTGAAGTGCTTATCAAAACCAATATCGACCAGCCCGTCATATCCGCGCCAGCCATCAGAATGGATGATGGTATCGGGTGCTACATGCCCACGGATAATAGCTTGTAACGTGGCTTTGGAGCAATCAGGAACAATCTCCGTATATACCTTCCCTTGGCGTTTCAGAACGCCAAAGACAATGGTTTTACCATAAGCGCCTCGACCTTTTTTGCCTCTGACACGCTGCGCGCCAAAATAAGATTCATCAACTTCCACAGCACCTTGAAGCGGCGATTCAAGTTCGCAGCAGTAGGCAATTTTTTGCCGCACTTTGAGGTAAATCGTATTGACGGATCGGATAGAAATACCGGTCAATTGCGCGGTACTTGTAGCGGTAAAATCCAAAACAAAATAGCGAATAAGTTGTCTGAATTTAGCTTCTCCAATCCGAGAACGGAAATAGTATCTATTTTTAACATTCATCTCAGTAAGTTAACACACTTCCGTAAGTGCTTAACTTCCTAAGACCCATTTGATTTTAGGGGATGCCGTTAAAGTAAACTGACTGACTGTTACATTAATCGGATTGAGTGAACCGCCCGCTAACATCGTAGGCGCATTAGCCAGCGCATTGCCCTGAACATGGTTGCCAAATTGTTTATATTCAAACATCAATTCTGCAAAGACTGTTGTTCTTGGCATAAACCCCCACATATCTCTGGTCAGTCCCCAATCAATACCTGCACCCACATACCATCCATCTTGACCAGCCTGATCTTGAGCTCCAACCGGCGCGACAATACTTTGTATGCTTGAGCCGTTACGCTGATTCATTTGGTGTGTAAAACCGCCGCGGAAGTGCAGCATGCGAGTTTTTTCTGTGATATCTGTACCGATCCGTTGTGTTAGAGGATCTACTTTTTCTGCTAATGCATCCTTTCTCTCTTCAAGACTATTTATTTTCTTTTCTGTCTGATTTATTTTCTGTTCTGTCTGAGTAGCGGTTTGTTCTATACTTTTAACCTTTTGTGCAGCCTGAGCGGATTCAGATTTCATTCTTTGTAATTCAACTTGAATAGCTTGCAAGCTTTGTTCTAATTGCCTAATACGCTCAGCAGCTGCTTCACCTGCCACGACTTGAGGCGCAGCCATCGCACTAGCGGCTAAAAGCGAACCGGCAAGAAAATTGACGGTTAATTTTTTATTACGTGATAAATACTTCATAAGATTCTCCTTCAGAGGGTTGGTTTTTTTATTAGCAACTGACTTCAACCGCGACAGCATAAAAAAAAAGATATACAGATACATTGATCTGCATCAACCTGAATGAAGAACGCCGTTAATACTTTGCTGCTTGCAGCAGAAGTGCTTGATTTAAAACAGCCCCAGAATCGGGACATTTATCCATATTCAATGGGATATTTGACTAAATGGCATGCACTGTATTGCTTCGGGATATATGTCACATATTTTCCCAAACAACGATTTGATAAAATCACTGCTGAATTAAATAGATAGAGAAATTATTCCCAAAATGAACTCTTTTACACCGTTTCCACCCGTGGAAAATGCGCTTACCGAGCCCAACGGATTATTGGCTGTGGGAGGAGATCTGTCACCGCAACGCTTGCTTGCGGCTTATCGCAAGGGCATTTTTCCCTGGTTCAATGAAGACGATCCAATCCTTTGGTGGAGTCCGGATCCCCGAATGGTGCTGTTTCCCGCCGAATTAAAAATCTCCCGGTCACTACGCAAAACGCTGAAAAAAGACCATTACCACATTTGCACGGACCGCAGTTTTACCCAGGTCATGCAAGCCTGTGCCGCGCCGCGCAAAGATCAAGCAGGTACTTGGATACACCCGCAAATGGTGACCGCTTATAGCGCGCTTCACAAAATGGGACTGGCGCACTCCGTGGAAACCTGGGTCAATGGTGAACTCATCGGCGGGCTTTATGGTGTTGCGCTAGGAAAAGTGTTTTTTGGCGAATCGATGTTCTCGCGCCAGCCAGATGCATCAAAAATCGCCTTCGTGCACCTGGTAAAGCAGCTACAATATTGGCAATTTGGCTTGATTGATTGCCAGGTCAGAACCAGCCACCTGGCGTCTTTGGGTGCGCGGGAAATTTCACGAACGGAATTCAGTCAAACATTGGATGACTTAATAACCGGAATCGAGCCCGGCAACACATGGAATTTTGATCGCATTCCAATCGAATAATGACAGATACCTGTGCTTAAATTTCACACCACCAATCCTTATTCATGCAGTTACTTGCCCGGCAAGCTCGCTTGCTCCGAGGTGGTCACGCCGGAGCATCATATCGATGCGCAAGCTTATGGAAAATTGGTACAAGCCGGTTTCCGCCGCAGCGGCCATTATACCTACCGGCCATGCTGCGAACATTGTCGTGCTTGTCTTTCCGTAAGGGTCAAGGTGACCGACTTTGTGTCTAAGCGCGCGCAGCGCCGTGCCTGGAAACAACATCAGCATTTATCCGCCACCGTGCATCCGTTGCATTATAAACCGGCGCATTACGCGCTTTATCAACGCTATCAGAACAATCGCCATTTTGGCGGCGGCATGGATAATGATTGCCGCGAGCAGTATCACAATTTTCTATTGCAGAGTCATGTGAATTCCAAATTGATCGAGTTCCATGACAAAGAGCAATTGCGCATGGTCAGTATTATCGATGTGCTGCCGGATGGCCTGTCGTCGGTCTATACTTTCTACGATGCCGAGGTCGCTCAGGCGAGTTTTGGGACTTACAACATCCTATGGCAGATTGAACAGTGCCGGGAGCATCATTTGGAGTATCTTTACCTGGGCTACTGGATCAAAGAAAACCGGAAAATGCGCTATAAAGCCAATTTTCAACCGCTTGAAATCTTGATTAACAATCAGTGGGTTTTGCTGGATAGCAGCATTCTTTCGTGAAATCGGCTCAAATCGGCAACCCTTCAAAATAAAACCCGGCATGTTCTACACACTTCTTCGCCCGCTCCTTTTTAAGCTTGATCCCGAATCTGCACATCGCGTCACGTTCGATGGCATTGAGCTGGCCAGAAAATTGGGCTTATTAACGCCTGCTGTCATCGCTTGTCCGTCCCGCACTGTCATGGGATTAAATTTTCCCAATCCGGTCGGACTTGCCGCCGGGTTGGACAAAAATGGCGAATACCTAGATGCGCTCGCCATGCTGGGATTCGGCTTTATCGAAATTGGCACTGTCACGCCACGGCCGCAACCGGGAAATCCGGCGCCGCGGATATTTCGCATTCCCGAAGCCAGTGCAATCATCAACCGGCTGGGTTTCAATAATCATGGCGTCGATCAATTGGTTGAAAACGTTAGACACTCGGCTTATCGCGGCATACTCGGTATCAATATCGGTAAGAATTTCGATACCCCGCTGGAAAATGCGGTCGACGATTATCGAATCGGTTTACAGAAGGTTTACCCGTATGCCAGTTACGTGACGGTCAATGTCTCATCGCCCAACACACAGAATTTGCGGCAGTTGCAAAGCGCCGATGCACTCGACCGGTTACTCGATCAATTAAAGTCGGAACAAGCCAAGCTGGCGCAAATTCATGGAAAATATGTGCCGATGGCGGTCAAAATCGCCCCCGATCTGGATGAAACACAGATCCAGTCGATTGCCGCACTGCTGATAAAACATCGCATCGACGGGGTGATCGCCACCAATACTACGATTGCACGGACAGGCATCGAGCACTTGCCAGCCGCACAGGAAAGCGGCGGATTGAGCGGTGCCCCATTGACGCAACGCGCTACAGCGGTTATCCGGCAACTGCACAGTGAACTGCATGGTGCCATACCGGTTATCGGCGTCGGCGGCATCTTGTCGGCGCATGACGCGCAAGACAAGCTGGCGGCGGGCGCAAGCTTGGTACAGCTGTATACCGGCTTGATTTACCGCGGCCCGGATTTGGTTAAGGAAATTGCACGGGTGATCTGTGCTGATCACGCAAAAGAATCGAATTAGCATGAATCAATTGTTGATAGAAGAAATCGACGCGCTATTGCCGCAAACACAATGTGGAAAATGCGGCTTTCCCGGCTGCAGGCCTTACGCGGAAGCAATAGCCGAAGGTCGCGCGGATATTAATCAATGTCCACCCGGCGATCAGGAAGGTATCGAGAAATTGGCGCAATTATTGGGTGTTCCGCCCAAACCGTTGAACACGTCGCATGGCTTTCCCCGGTCCGGTAAAGTCGTTGCCAGAATTGACGAGCAGTTATGTATCGGCTGCACGTTCTGCACTCGGGTTTGTCCTGTCGATGCCATTGTTGGAGCTGGCAAACAAATGCACACGGTCATCGCCGCAGAATGCACCGGATGCGAGTTATGCATCGCGCCTTGCCCCATGGATTGTATTAGCCTGGTGTCCGTCGCCGAGAAGACCGACGGCATACGGCAGAAACAAGCCGCCGATAACGCACGCTCACGGTATCACTTCAGATTGCAGCGGTTAGCGAGAGCAAAACAAGCCAGTCCCAAAGCACCCACTAAAGCCATTGCACAACCGGAAATAACCCCAACTGCAGCGGAAGAACGTAAGCATGCCATCGTGCAGGCAGCCTTAAAACGTGCCATGGCCATCCGTGCCCGGACTGATAATAACCGGCCGCCGGTGGAATGACATGAATTCAGCCAAGCGGCACGAAATTTTTACTTGTTTGCAATCAACCAATCCGCATCCAACCACCGAGCTGGAATATCGTTCCCCTTTTGAACTGCTGATCGCGGTTATTTTATCGGCGCAAGCTACCGACAAAAGCGTGAATCTGGCAACACGGAAATTATTTCCTCACGCCAATACGCCGGAAAAAATTCTTGCTTTGGGTGAAACGGGTTTGCTTGAATGTATCAAAAGCATCGGGCTATATAAAACCAAGGCGAAAAATATTCTGGCAACCTGCCAATTGCTGATCCAGCATCATCGCAGCGAAGTACCCCGTACGCGCGCGCAACTGGAAGCATTACCCGGGGTCGGACGTAAAACTGCCAATGTCATTCTAAATACCGCGTTTGGCGAACCTACGATTGCAGTGGATACGCATATTTTCCGGGTTTCGAATCGTACTGGACTAGCCCCCGGCAAAAATGTTCTGGAAGTCGAATTAAAGCTGCTCAAAGCAGTACCGAAGGAATTTCGCCATGATGCACACCATTGGCTGATCCTTCATGGCCGGTATGTTTGCAAAGCCAGAAAACCGGCCTGTGCAATTTGCACGATCAATCATTTATGTGAATTCAAAGACAAAAATTTTGCACTCTAATCACACTATTTATGTTTAAACCATCGAGAGAACAAGCGCGGCAATTATTTTTCGACACATGGCGTAAGTACCGTCAGCGGGAAATATTATCCGGTATCGAAACGATCGCGCTCGAGGTCATACTGCTTCACCCGGAATACCATGACATTCTCAGCGACCCCGAGCGCTATTTGGATAAGGATTACTCACCGGAAATGGGTGATACAAATCCATTCCTGCACATGAGCATGCACGTAGCGATCAAAGAACAGTTGTCCATTAATCAACCGGTTGGAATTTGCGAGCGATTTGCGCGTCTACAGAAGCATTGCGGAAGTGAACACGTTGCGGCACATCAGACGATGGAATGCCTGGCAGAAATGATATGGCAAGCGCAGCGTACGCAATCCGCGCCGGATGCCGGCATCTATTTCGATTGTTTGGATAAACAGCTGGGTTCGGTCAATTAAAATGAAAACGGGATAAAACCATCGACTGGTATTTATCCCGCTTTTGAATTCGTTGTCAGTTCAAATAAATATTATTTGTTTGAATTCAGACTACCTGCCTGGCTGGAATAATAGAAAGCCAGGTTTTCAATATCGGCAGGTGACAAATTGGCAGTCATTCCCGCCATAATTGGATCATTCCGGGTGCCGGATTTATAGTCTTTCAATGCTTTTGCGATGTAAGTTCTGTATTGTCCGCCAATTTTGGGGAAATTAGGTGCCGGGCTATTACCGTCAACGCCATGACAGGAAGCACAAACTTCAGCTGCTTTACTTTTACCTGCTTCAATATCAGCAGCCATTACTTGACTTGATAATATCAACGCTGCTCCGCTTAATGCGGCAATTAAATAATTCTTCATAATTCGTTCCTTGCGTGAATGACTCAGTTAATTTTTAGAATAATATGCAGCAAGATCTTCGATATCTTGTTGAGACAATGTCTTAGCTAAGGCCGTCATGGTAGGATGGCTACGTGAACCACTTTTGTAACCTTCCAACGCTTTAATGATATATTCTGCATGTTGTCCGCCCAGTTTGGGAACATGATAAGCGCTAGGAAAAGCTGTTTTATAACCTGGAATTCCGTGACAACCTTCACACATTGATAACTTGTCTTTTGCTGCCGCTGCGTCTCCAGCTGCTTGAGTTGCTCCCGAAAATGCCAAGAACATGCCCAAGGCAAGTAATAAATTCATAATCGATTTTTGTTTCATGTAAGCCTCCTTCTCTCAAAAGTTGAACTTTAAACGATGCGCCCGATTTGGTCAATGAATAAGTGTAAGCATGTCCATGTTGTTTATGGGGAAATTTGTTGCCCGAGCTACATTTTTGCAGTAGATTTCGACTCCAATTCTTCCCATTTTGCAAGGCAGTCTGTCAATTCTTTTTCAATCGCCGCTAAGCGTGTTTGTAATGCTTTTACTTCGTCTGGGTGATCACGATAAATTGTTGGTTCGTTCAGGCGTAAAGTAATATTGGCCTGCTCCCGTTCCAACTTATCAATTTTACCAGGTAATGCTTCAAGCTCACGTGCTTCCTGATAACTCAATTTTTTAGTTCGAGCAGGCTTTGCCGCTGTAGAACTACTGGTTGGTGAGGTTTCCGGCTGCTTCGATACTGTTTTTTGCTGATTGCTATTATCTTCAAACTGTTTTGCACGTATCCAATCTTCATAACCGCCAATATATTCACATAATTTTCCATTTCCTTCAAATGCAATTACTTGTGTAACGACATTATCCAAAAATTCCCGGTCATGACTGACCAAAAACAACGTGCCGGAATAGTCTTGCAACAGGGCTTCCAACAATTCCAATGTTTCTATATCCAAATCGTTAGTGGGTTCATCCAGTACCAGCACATTGGCAGGGCGGGTAAATAATCGCGCCAGCAACAAACGATTACGTTCACCGCCTGAAAGTGATTTGACGGGCGAACGGGCGCGTTCCGGAGGAAACAAGAAATCCTCCAGATAACTGATGACATGCTTGCGTTTACCGTTAATCTCAACAAAATCGGAACCCGGGCTGATGGTATCCGTCAGAACCATTTCTTCATTGAGCTGCTCGCGCATCTGATCGAAGTAAGCAACCGACAGCTTGGTTCCTTGCTGAAGGTTGCCGGAATCAGGTTGCAATTCACCCAGAATCAATTTTAACAACGTCGATTTTCCAGCACCATTCGGGCCCAGCAATCCCACCCGGTCACCGCGCATAATGCGGCAGGAGAAATCCTTGATAATCGCTTTATCACCATAGCTTTTATTGACGTGCTCCAGCTCAGCAACCAGCTTACCCGAACGCTCACCCGCATCAACATTGATATTGGCCTTTCCAACCTTGTCCCGGCGCGCTGCGCGCTCCAGCCGCAATGCCTCCAGTCTTCGCACTCTGCCTTCATTACGCGTACGCCGCGCTTCGATTCCTTTGCGTATCCAGACTTCTTCCTGCGCCAGGAATTTATCGAATTTCCGGTTATGTATCGCTTCGACTTCGAGCATTTCCGCTTTCTGGCGCTGGTAATCGGAGAAATTGCCGGAGAAAGTTTGCAAATTTCCGCGATCCAGCTCAATAATTCTGGTCGCTACGTTATCGAGAAAACGGCGGTCATGTGTGATAAACAGAACGCTACCGGAAAAATCCCGCAGCAATCCTTCCAGCCATTCAATAGAAGAAAAATCCAGATGATTGGTCGGTTCATCCAGTAGCAGCACATCCGGCGATATCACTAGCGCACGGGCCAATGCCACGCGCTTTTTTAAGCCGCCGGAGAGATGATCAATCAAGGTATCCGCAGGCAAATTCAGTTTATCGATCACGGTTTCTATTTTTGCTTGCAGGTTCCATCCGCCGTCGGTTTCCAAAGCGCCTTGCAAATCTTGCAGACGAATCAGCAAAGCTTCAGTATTTTCCGGTGTTTCGCTTAATGCATGCGAAACGGCATGATAATCCAGCAGAATCTGACTGATATTGCCCAAACCCGTGGAAACTTCTTGATATACCGTATTGGCGGGATTCAACAGCGGTTCTTGCGGCACATACGCCAGCTTTAAATTAGGCGCGCGCCAGAGCCGGCCGTCATCGAGTTTAATCTCACCAGCTAATGATCGCAGTAAGCTTGACTTACCGCCGCCGTTTCTGCCGATCAAACCGGCACGCTCGCCTGGGTCGAGCTGCAAGTTGGCATGATCAAGCAAAGCATGGTGGCCAAAAGCCAGGCAGGCATTTTCCAGTGTAATGAGCGGCATCAGTGAAGTTTAATGTGGATAAAAACGATTGCGGGATTAATCAAGTTATTGATTTTGCATTTCTCAATAAACCAAGGGAGGCAATTTTGTCATGCTTTGGCCCGCTTGGCAAAAACAGGTGTAATAAAAATGGAGCCCGAAGGCTCCATTTCGCATCCCTGCGCGTCAAAAAGACTGCATTACTCAGCCGCAGCGGTGACGTTAATTTTCTTCGGTTGCACGGCTTCACGCTTCGGTATAACCACCTCCAGCACACCGTGTTTTGACGATGCGGAAATCGCTTCAGCGTTAGCGGTATCCGGCAGACTGAAGCGGCGGTAGAAGGAACCGTACGTTCGCTCAACGCGTTTGTAGCCTTCTTTTTCGGTTTTACTTTCCGATTTTTTCTCACCTCTGATGGTAAGTACGCCATCTTCCATACTGATATCGATTTCTTCCGGTTTTACCCCGGGAATATCCGCATGAATAACAAATTTATCCGCTTCTTCCTTAATATCCACCGCAGGAGACCATTCCGCCGTTGCGGTAGAACCCTCAGCGACGCTGCGTTCCAATTCTCTTTGCAGTTGACTTAACAATCCCCAAGGTTCATAACGTGTAATAGCCATACTCAATTTCTCCTTATCAATTAAAAAAGCACATTGTGTAAGTTCAACATCAACGCCTCATTCAATCTCAAATTGCTCTACGTTTAATGCAGCGTTTTCACAGTTACAAAAAATACACTTTCAAACCTGATATAAGGATCAATTATTTTTTTTCAAGCACTCTGGATAAATCATTCAACACGATTACTATAATTCTCAATACAAATCAGATAGGTAACTAACGCGCGTAACGCCGCCGTAAACCATAAAAGGCAGCTGCAAGTACCGCTAGCAGCAAAGCAACCCAGATTCCGTTCCGTTTCATCCACTCCGACATATTCGCTTGGACGGAAAAATTCGCTTCGGCGAGACCCAGCACTTTAGTGTCTGTTTGCGCATTATCTTGCGTCACTATATGCAGCTGAAACTTCAGAACCTGCTCTCCGGATGATTCCGGCGTCACGCGCCAGCGCCATTTGGCCGTACCGCCATAATCCGAAACCGGATCCTGCGCACCCAATCTGTCAATTTCAAAATCATCGCCAGCGATCTCAGCCTTCATATTGGGTGACACGACACCGCGAATTCCATGTATCGAAGTCCCTTCGGACGCCGTCGCTACAATTTCATTTAAAAACTTGGCAAGATGTTTTGTTTCCAGATTGACCGCCACCTCGAACGGCTCATATTGTTTCACCTCGGATGGAATCGTAATTACCGTGCTATCCAGCGGCAATTTCATGATCACCGGGTTATGTATCCTTTTAGCCGACAACTTATGCAACACCGCGTTGATCGAAAAAGGCACCAGCAATAAAACAGCCAACATGGCAATTGGCACGATGAAATTAAAATTCAAACCGGATTGAGGTTCTGAGTCACGCATGATTTCTCCAGCGATGGGTTCATATTCAGGAGCAAATCATAACATTGTTGAAGAACAAACTGAGCGAATCTCGGCTATAGCGAACGCTACTTGCGATGCTCCACCTATCGGAACGACTCGCGGGCATTAATCAGCTCAATCGCTAAAAGTGGCCCAATAGCGGGCGCAAATGAACACGTGATATGGGTCTCTGTCCGGTAATTTCCTGCAAAACGCCAAGCTTGCGCAATGGTATTTTGATTTACCTTACGGCGCGGTAGAGAGGGGCATCCATTACGAGTGATGCGCTTCACTGCGCTCAGCACATCCTACGTCGTTTTAAAAGATGGTGCGGTATGAAAATCATCGTGGCGATTCAATGATCATCGCAAGTTTAAGGCATTTTACCGGCACAAAACTTTGCCGGTGTATTTTACAAGCGCCATATTCTTGCAGCGCGGCCAAATGCGCTTTGGTTCCATAGCCTTTGTGCTTATCAAAGCCGTAACACGGATAAAGCTGATGCAATCGCTTCATTTCTGCATCACGTGCAGTTTTGGCTAGAATGGAAGCGGCTGAAATGGCGGGTATCAGACTGTCACCCCGGATGATGGTGCGCACCGGACATGGCAAGCGCGGACTTTGATTGCCATCGACGAGCGCGCCATCAGGCAAAAACGGCAGGCTTTTAACGGCACGTTGCATGGCCAATAAGCTTGCTTGCAGGATATTGAGTTGATCGATCTCTTCGACTGTGGCCCATGCCACGGCCCATGCGGCAGCATGTTGTTTGATCATGATTGCAAGCGCATCGCGCTTATTTTCACTGAGCTTTTTAGAATCGGCCAGTCCAGTGATCGGGTGGTCGGCTTTCAGTATCACACAAGCTGCATAAACGGGTCCGGCGAGGGGTCCCCGGCCAGCTTCGTCGACACCGCAAATCAGCTCATTGGCGCATGGTGTTACGATTCTTCAGTCTCCGCTGCAGTCACTATTTCAATCGATAGGATCGGATCCTAGACGCTTCTGGAGGTGCACATCAGTTGAGCTTCAGTCACGAGCTGTCCATCGACTTCCGCGCGCGCCGAATACTTCCACAGTCCTTTGATTTGCCGTTCGATGGCCACTTTGAGGATTAGCTGATCACCGGCGATGACCGGTTTCTTGAAACGGACACCGTCGATACCGACAAAATAGTAAACCGTGTCTTCTTTGTTAACCGTATCTTCGGTTCTCAGCGTCAGAATCGCGGCAGCTTGCGCTAATGCTTCGACAATCAAAACACCCGGCATGACGGGATGATGCGGAAAATGTCCGGAAAAGAACGGTTCGTTAATGGAAACGTTTTTCAATGCGACGATATCCTTGCCCGCTTCATATGAAATGACCCGGTCTACCAGTAAAATCGGGTAGCGGTGTGGTAAGTATTTCAAGATTTCGTGAATATTCATGGTGCTCATTTTATTTTCCTTTTTAGCCCTTGGGACGCGATCAACATTGACTGAATTGACTGGTTATTCCTTGTCGAGCGTTTTAATCACTTTATCCGTGATATCGATGCGCTGGCTTCTATAAACCGAGTCTTGCAATTGTAATATCAGATCATAGTTTTCCGCTTCGGCGATTTTGCTGATCGCACGATTGGTGCGCTCCAGGATGACGCTGTATTCTTCGTTCTGGCGTACGCTCAGATCTTCGCGCATTTGGCGCTGCGCGCGTTGATATTCCCGGCTCAGATTAGCGAGGTTTCTTTCCAGATTACGCCGCTCGGTTTCCTCCATCTTGATGCTGTTTTTTTCCAGCTTATCTTGCAGGTTTTTGGCTTCTAGTGCCATTTTCTTGATTTCTTCGTCACGCGGCACGAATTCCTGCTCGATTTTTTTCTGCGCCAGGAGCGCCGGTTGCGATTCGCGCAGAATCTTTTCGGTATTCACTACGCCGATCTTGATATCGCCAGCAAAAGCAACCGTGAACCCGCAGGCAATGGCAGCGACAGTTACCACCATAACCAGATTGCGCCGCTGTTGGTTGATTTGTTGTTTCAACATATACGCTACCGGAGTCTCAACTAAATCAGAATTGTTGCCCGAACATGAACTGGAATCTTTGCAAATTATCGCCAGGCTGGTCATTCAAAGGCTGCGCGATACTAACCTTCAACGGCCCCATCGGCGAAACCCAGGTAAGCGCCAATCCGGCCGAGTAACGCATAAAATTATTCAGATCGCCGAATTTATTGAATGTGGTACCACCGTCCAGGAATGTGCTCAGGCGCAATGATCGATCGTCTTTCATAAAGGGAACCGGGAACATCAGTTCGATATTACCTACAACACGCTTGCTGGCGCCAACGGCAAACAAGATTGAATTGCTGTTTGAAGTATTTGTAAACTGATCGCGAGGACCCAAAGAGTTCAAATTATATCCCCTGACGGAGTTATTACCACCCGCAAAAAAGTTTTTGAAGAATGGCAATGAATTTCCGGTATATCCGTCACCGTAACCGGCTTCGCCATTTAACATCAAAGTGAAGAAATCGGTAATGGGAAAATACCATTTTTGATTGTAACTGACTTTGTAGTAATTCAAATCTCCACCGGGTACGCTGACTTCACCGAACAATCGATGCGTCGTGCCGGAAGTAGGCCAGATGGCGCTGTCACGGCGGTCTCGCGCCCAACTGACGGTCAATGGGAAATTATTGGTCGATGTGCCGAATTCTTTGACAAAGTCCAGATAACGCCTTGGGCTATCGTCAAAAGTTCCAATATGGGTATTTTCCGCAGCCAATCCGAAAGAAACGATATCGCCTTCGGCAATCGGTATACCCAGGCGGACGCCGGCCCCGATAGTTTCCGTTTTAAATGCACCCACTTGCGTTAAAGGGCGGGTATTCAAATCCCGCTTATAAACATCGAAGCCAAGGCTGACTCCGTCCACGGTAAAATAGGGATTGGTAAATGAAGCGGCATAGGTTTTATTGATAAGACCGGTATTGACATCCAGACTGAAAAAATTACCGGTGCCAAAAATATTATTCTGAGAAACCGAGCCATTCAGAATAATACCTTGTTGTTGCGAATAACCCGCACCGAACATGATGGACCCGGTTGGCCTCTCTTCGACCTTGACATTAATGTCCACCTGGTCTGTTTTATTGGGCACGGCGGGCGTTTCGACATTGACGCTATTGAAGAAAAATAAGCGATCTACACGCACTTTGGAGAGATTGATATTTTTCGTGGAATACCAAGCGCCCTCCATTTGCCGGAACTCGCGCCGGATCACTTCGTCGCGTGTGCGGTCGTTACCTGTGATGTTGATTTTCCGGATATAAACCCGACGGCCCGGGTCAACAAAGAATGTAAATCCAGCTTGGCGTTTTTCATGATCGATTTCCGGCGATGCATTGATATTGGCAAAGGCATAACCATCGTCACCAAGTCGGTCAGTCATGGATTTGATCGACTCGGTCAGCTTTTGCCGGGCAAATACCGCGCCGCTTTTGAGTAAAATCAGTTTACGCAATTCTTCTTCCGGCACGATGGTATCGCCAGCCACTTTGATATCGGAGACAGTATATTGCGCGCCTTCTGTCACGTTGACGGTAATATAGATGTCGCGTAAGTCCGGCGTAATCGATACTTGCGTAGATTCAATATTGAATTCAAGATAACCGCGATCCAAATAATAAGAACGCAGCGTTTCCAAGTCGGCGGCTAGTTTCTGCTTTGAATATTGGTCATTCTTGGTGAACCAGCTCAGTAAATCAGGTTTTCTGAGAACCAATATGCCACGCAACTCTTTGTCGGGAAATTTTTCATTACCGACAAAACTTATTTTTTTAATCCGGGCTGTGCGGCCTTCCTTGATGTCAAAATTAATCGCCACACGGTTACGTTCAAGAGGGGTTGTGGTTGTGGTAATTTTGACGGCGTATTTGCCACGGCTGATGTACTGACGCTTCAATTCCAGCTCCGCTCTTTCCAGCAATGAGCGGCTGAAAATCCGCGATTCCGATATGCCCGCCTGTTTTAATCCTTCGAGCAGTTTGTCTTTCTCGAATTCCTTCGCACCATTGATACTGATTTGCGCAATCGCCGGCCGCTCCACAACTTCCACGATCAAGATATTGTTTTCAGACTTTAATTTTACATCTTTGAAAAAACCGGTTGCATACAGCGCCTTGATCGCCTCGGTAGCTTTGTCCTCATTCATGGCATCGCCGACTTTAATCGGCAGATAGCTGAATACCGTGCCGGCTTCGGTACGTTGTATGCCTTCAACACGGATATCCTTGACGATGAAAGAATCGCTGGCCCAACAGGAGAACGCATAAAAAAAGCTGACAACTGCAACGGCAAAATGCTGGAATTTCATTATCTAGCCAGTAATAAGCCGGTTAATATCGTTATAGATGGCAAATGTCATCAGGGTAAACAGCATGGCCATGCCAATTTTCTGCCCAATAATGATGGCTTTGTCAGGAAGCGGATTGCCTCTGATGATTTCAATCAGATAATACATAAGGTGCCCACCATCCAGAATCGGTATCGGCAATAGATTTAAAACACCGATGCTGACACTGATCAATGCTAGAAAAGCGAGATACGACACCAGCCCCATCTGTGCGGATTGACCGGCATAATCGGCGATGGAGATCGGCCCGCTGACATTCTTCAGTGAAACGTCACCCGTGATCATTTTGGACAGCATTTGCAATGTCAGTATGGTCGTTTCCCAAGTTTTCTCGATGGCTTTTTGGAATGCTTTGCCGGGAGAATAACTGACGGTGACGAGCAATTCGTCAAACTCAGCCTGATTGATAACGGGCGCTACACCGATTTTGCCGATTTGCTTGCCATTTTCAGCCGCTGTTTCCGGCGTAACGGTCAGCGCGATCATTTCGCCATTGCGCAAAATTTCCAGCTCCAGTGTCCGTCCGGGGCTTGAGCGTATTTCTTTGACAAAGTCCATCCAAGTATGGATTTCCGAATCATACACAGCGATGATTTCATCGCCAGCTTGCAGTCCGGCTTTGTCGCCAACACCACCGGCTATGACTTGTCCAATGACAGGTTTGATAATGGGTTGATAACTGGTAAGCCCAATCATACCTGGAAAATTTTCATTGAGCTTATCCGGATCGACACGGCTCAGATCCAATTTGCGCAAATTGATTTCGCCATTTTTATTAACGGTTTGTATCGTTACATTCGCGGATTGATCGATGGCGTAGCGTAATAAAGCCCAACGCGCATCCTGCCAGCTGGCGACCGGCTCGTTTTCGATGCTGACAATGGTCTCGCCTTCTACGAATTGCGCCTGAGCAGCAGCCGTAGCGGGTTCAACCGGACCCACCACGGGCTTCATGCCGTTAACACCGAGAATGAAAAGCAGCCAATATAAAACAATCGCCAACAAAAAATTAGCTATAGGGCCGGCAGCTACGATAGCGAAACGCCGGGCGACCGGCTGACGGTTGAATGCGCGCGGCAAATCCTCCGCCGCAACGCTGCCTTCATTTTCATCCAGCATCTTGACATAGCCACCCAATGGAATAGCGGCAATCACCCATTCTGTCCGGTCTTTTCCCCAGCGCTTGCGGAAAATAGGTTGGCCGAATCCTATGCAAAACCGCAGCACTTTCACACCATTCCAGCGCGCCACCAGATAATGGCCAAACTCATGAAATGTAATCAATATACCCAGGGCCAGTATGAATGAAATGATAGTATAGGTTATTGACATATGGGTTTATTACGTAAGGGATGCAGGTAGAAAGGGGAGTTGGACCGCACGATACTTATCATTTCACTGCCGATGCTGATTGAATAATACGCGATACTATCATTAATTTAGGAAAATAGAATCTAGTCGCTGTAACAATTTTCTTACGCGGATTATTGCAGGTTTGCAAGCCAATTCCGCGCTGCATCACGGGCCAGTGTATCTGTTTTCAATACATCATCCAATGTCGACATTTCTTCTTGCCGCACGGTTTTCATAGCATGCGCAATCATGACCGGGATGGCGGTAAATGGCATACGTCTTTTAAGAAACGATTCCACTGCGATCTCATTGGCCGCATTGAGCACTGCGGGCATATTTCCGCCTGCGGCGAGTGCTTGGTAAGCTAATTCCAAACACGGAAATTTCTTAAAATCAGGTTCTTCAAAATCCAGGTGAGCAACCTTGAACATGTCCAAAGCCGATACTCCACTTTCTATCCGCTCGGGAAAGCCCATCGCATGGGCAATGGGTGTGCGCATATCCGGATTCCCCAATTGCGCAATGACCGAGCCATCGACATAAGCAACCATGGAATGAATGACACTTTGCGGATGAATCACCACTTGAATTTTCTCCGGTGGCGCCTCAAACAACCAATGCGCCTCGATCACTTCCAATCCTTTATTCATCATGGTGGCGGAATCCACCGAGATTTTTTGCCCCATATCCCAATTCGGATGTGCACAGGCTTGCTCCGGTGTCACGCTCACGAGCGATTCCAGCGGTGCTCGCCGGAATGGTCCGCCCGAAGCGGTCAGTAAAATGCGGCTGATACCCGCTGCCGCCAAGTTGCCATTGAAATGATGCGGCAATGATTGATAGATGGCGTTATGTTCGCTGTCGATCGGCAATAGCGTGGCGTTGTGCTGTTTTACCAGGTCCATGAATATACGCCCGGCCATGACCAGCGTTTCTTTATTAGCCAGCAATACCAGTTTCCCGGTTCGGGCTGCCGCAAACGTTGGGCGGATGCCGGCAGCGCCCACAATAGCAGCCATCACGGCATCCACTTCAGGATGTGAAGCGACTTTTTCCAGCGATTCGATACCAGCCAGAACTTCCGTCCGGATACCGGCTGCTTTGATTGCATCGGCCAGCTGCCCGGCGCTGGCTGTATCCAGCATGACCGCGTATCGCGGCTGAAAGCGCTGGCATTGTGCGAGCATTTTTTCGACACTGTGATTGGCCGTTAATGCGAACGCTTGAAAGCGATCCGGATGCCGCGCGATAACATCGAGTGTGCTCTCTCCGATGCTGCCGGTGGAGCCGAGTATGGTGATTTGACGGGTAGTTTTCATGACGCGGGTGAATAAAAAATAAGTAAGGCCAAAATGGCAAATGGCAGTGAAGAAGTCAAAGCATCGATTCGATCCAAAATTCCACCGTGACCTGGCAAAATATTTCCACTATCCTTAACACCGGCCTGACGTTTCATCAGCGATTCGTATAAATCCCCGATAATACCTAATATCGCCATAAACAGTAGCAATGGTATCAATTTCGCCGCTAAAGATTCTTCAAGAAACCAGAAATCCCAGATCAGACCATAAAGTAATACCGCAACTAGAGCACCAGCTACACCTTCCCAAGTTTTATTCGGGCTAATCCGGGGAGCAAGTTTGTGTTTACCGAATGATCTTCCAGTGAAATAAGCTGCACTATCGGAAATCCAGATAGTTGCCATAAAACCCAGTAACAGCTCCGGACTGATAGCACGCAATTGATAGAGCGCAAGACAAGTGGGCAGCAAGAGTATCCAGCCGGTCAGCATCAAAATAAGCGGATTTTTTATTGCGTAAAGCTGTTTCAGATAGGGCGGTACACTGATGATCCAAAAAGCTGCGGACAAAATATAAACCCAGATTAAATCCGGAGAGTAAATATTCGCTTTTAACGATTCACTCATTTGAAACAACAACTCTCCCCCGATGAATGTGGTCAGGAGCATAAAAATGATGGTATTCCGTACTGAAAATCCCGCTAACCGGCTCCATTCGCGCGATCCGATTATCGTCAATGAAAGTATTACGATGACCCAAAAGATATCTTGTAATAAAAACAGCGCCGATAAAAACAAGGGAAGAATAACGACTGCAGTGAGGATGCGGGTTTTAAGCATGAAAGGTAATCTTTTTATCCTTCGGCGGATAGTGTCATTTGCAGCTGCTCACTCGTGCGGCCAAAGCGGCGCTCGCGCTGCTGATAAGATTGAATGGCCAGTTCAAGCTCATGCTCGTCAAAATCCGGCCATAGTGTATCGGTGAAATATAATTCAGTATAGGCCAGCTGCCATAGTAAAAAATTACTGATGCGGTACTCACCGCCGGTGCGGATAAACAAATCCGGTTCAGGTGCATAACTCATGGACAGATATTGTGCCAAGCTTTCTTCTTCAAAATTCAGCGGCAGATCTTTTGACTGCGCCATCATTTTGCGCATGGCTTGCATGATATCCCAGCGGCCGCCATAATTGGCCGCAATCGTAAATGTGAGACGCGTATTGTTGGCGGTGAGCTGCTCGCCAAGGTGAATGAATTCTACGATTTTAGGATCGAATCTTGATATGTCGCCGATGACTTTAAAACGGATGCCATTTTCATGCAATTTGGTGATTTCTTGCTCCAATGCGCCAAGAAACAGTTGCATCAGAGACATAACTTCATCGGTAGGCCGCCGCCAGTTTTCGCTGCTGAAGGCAAATAATGTGAGGAAAGCAACACCGCGTTCCATACAGGCTTTAATAACACCGCGAACTGTTTCGACACCCTGCTTATGTCCGGCAATCCGAGGCATATAACGGCTTTGTGCCCAACGGCCGTTACCATCCATAATAATAGCAATGTGTTTGGGTATTGAACCTGTTTCGGGTATTTCTCGGGTTGAACTCGGACCTTGAGGCATATCAAACCGCCATCAGTTCGGCTTCCTTAACCTGTAAAACCTTATCAATTTCTAAGATATATCGATCGGTTAACTTTTGAATCTCGTCTTGCCCGCGGCGCTCTTCGTCTTCCGATATTTCTTTAGACTTTAATAAGTCTTTCAGGTGCGCATTCGCGTCCCGGCGGATATTGCGCATGGCAACACGCACGGCTTCCGCTTCATGTTTTACCACTTTGAACAGATCGCGGCGGCGCTCTTCGGTAAGCGCCGGCATCGGTACGCGGATAGTTTCGCCTACCGGCATCGGATTTAAACCCAGATCGGATTCACGGATAGCTTTTTCAATGGCATTAGCCATTTTCTTTTCCCAAGGGATAACACCGATCGTGCGCGCATCAATCAAGTTGATATTGGCAACTTGGTTGATCGGCGTTTGCGTGCCATAGTAATCGACTGTGACATGATCCAGTATGCCAGTGTGTGCTCGCCCGCTTCTAACTTTACTCAAATCCACTTTCAATGCTTCCAGGCTTTTTTGCATCTTTTGTTCAGCGGATTTTTTTACATCGGCAATCATAATATCCTATCCCTCTTGAATCTATTTCAGAAGACCCGACTATCGTAGCATCAGACCGTCACCAACGTTCCTTCATCTTCTCCTGTTATTATACGTTTAAGAGCGCCAGTCTTGAAAATACTGAATACATTGAGCGGTAATTTCTGATCCCGGCATAACGTCAGCGCTGTTGCATCCATTACCTGTAAATTCTTCGCGATCGCTTCATCAAAAGATAATTGATGAAAGCGCGTCGCATCCGGATTAATTTTCGGATCACTGGTATAAATACCATCCACCTTGGTTGCCTTAAGCATGATATCCGCATTCATTTCCATGCCTCGCAAAGCGGCTGCAGTATCAGTGGTAAAAAAAGGATTGCCGGTTCCTGCCGCAAAAATTACCACCCTGCCATCTTTCAGATAACGAATGGCACGTCCGCGAATATAAGGTTCCACGACTTGTTCGATGCGTAAAGCGGACTGTATTCGCGGCACCAAGCCGACCAGCTTCATGGCGTCTTGCAGTGCAAGGGCATTCATCACAGTGGCTAACATACCCATATAATCCGCGGTAACGCGCTCAAGCCCGTCATTGGCGGACTTCATGCCACGAAAAATGTTTCCGCCGCCAACCACAATGGCAATTTCAACACCTAATTTACTGATCTCTTGGATCTCAGCAACAATTCTGCCCATCACTGCATGATTGATCCCATACTTATCTTCACCCATCAGGGCTTCGCCGGATAGCTTCAGTAAAATACGTTTATAAGCAACAGCGGTCATTGATCGTTAATTGGAAAGATGATAACTCGTGTTACTTTGCCTGTTCCATCTGGGCTTTCACTTCTTCCGCAAAATTCTCGGATTTCTTTTCTATCCCTTCTCCAACCACAAACATCGTAAACGCGTTTACTTTGGCAGATTTTTTGGCCAGCAATTTTTCTACGGTTTGTTCCGGATCCTTGACAAAAGGCTGACCTAACAAAGTGATTTCAGCCAGATACTTTGCAATGCGGCCATCGACCATTTTTTCAATGATATTCGCCGGTTTACCGCTATCAGCCGCTTGTGCAGTGAAGATCTGCCGCTCATGCGCCAAAACATCAGCGGATACTTGCTCTTTGGAAACGCACATGGGTTTACTTGCGGCGATATGCATAGCCAGATCCTTGCCTAGCACTTCATCACCACCGGTATAATCGATCATTACACCAATTTTAGTACCATGAAGGTAATAAGCCAGCTGACCTTGTGTTTCATGACGTCCGCAGCGGCGGATGCTGATATTTTCACCCAGTTTCATGATCAACGCTTTACGAACCGTTTCAACAGTTTCACCGCCCGGCAGCGCCGCTTCGCTTAATACTGCAACATCCGTGATATTTTTTGTGGCTATCAACCCGGCCAAGCTTTTGGCAAAATTGATAATATCTTCATTTCTGGCCACAAAATCCGTTTCACAGTTAACTTCAACCAGTGCGCCGCATTTGCTGTCAGTCGAAACATACGCGCCAATGACACCTTCAGCAGCGATTCGTCCTGCCGCCTTACTTGCTTTGGCACCGCTTTTAATTCTTAACAGATCTTCTGCCGCTTTCATATCACCGTCAGTCTCTGCCAGCGCTTTTTTGCATTCCATCATGCCAAGACCGGTCATTTCACGCAATTCTTTGACCATGCTCGCGGTAATTTCCGCCATATTTACTCCAGTTACAAAATTAATTTATGAATGAATATAGATTTTAATCAAGATAAGATTAAAATTTACTTAACATTCAATGGCAAATTAAACAATCTTCACAAATCCGCCACAGGTTGATAAGCCTTACCTTGAAACAGTTCAATGGTATTTAATACCGATAGCCGCCGCGCATGCGGCAGCTATCAAATAATAAATGCAGATTTCTTAACTTTGCTCAGCCTCTGCACTCATTTCAATGATTTCTTGAATCGATTGATTACGTCCTTCCAGAATCGCATCAGCTACACCGCGCGCATATAGGCGTATTGCCCGGCTCGAATCGTCATTTCCAGGGATAATGTACTGTAAATTATCGGGATTATGATTAGTATCAACGACACCAATAACCGGAATACCAAGCTTTCTGGCTTCCGTAATAGCGCCTTTTTGATAGCCCACATCGATGACAAATAGCGCATCCGGCAATCCTTTCATATCCTTAATGCCACCCAGACTGCTATTGAGCTTATCCAATTCGCGCTGAAGATCAAGCGCTTCTTTTTTCACAAGCTTATCCAGCGTTCCATCTTGTGTCATTACTTCCATTTCTTGTAAACGCTTAATAGATTGCTTGATGGTCTTGAAATTAGTCAGCATTCCGCCTAACCAGCGTTGATCTACATAAGGCGATCCGCAACGCTGAGCTTCCTCGCGCACAATATCGCGCGCCTGGCGTTTAGTGCCGACAAATAAGATAACACCCTTGTTTGCTGATAATTGACGCACATATTTCATGGCTTCTTCATACATCACCAGAGTTTTTTCAAGATTGATGATGTGAATTTTATTGCGATGGCCGAAGATATAAGGGGCCATTTTGGGATTCCAGAAGCGGGTTTGATGACCAAAATGAACACCTGCTTCCAGCATTTGACGCATAGTTACTGACATAAATTTCTCCTTATGGATTGAGCCTCCATTCGCTTTAATGATTCAAAATTAAGAGCGAATGTGTGTATTTAATTCAACTTGTGTTTCATGCGCTACCGCATGGACCGTTAAATTATGGCGGCATTATATAGCATTTTCCTTGGCTTACTCAAGTTGACAGAAGAACAGATAACGCAGGAAATTAATTCGGATGTGCGACAAGCGCTTTTCTAGCGCGGCACTAAGATAATAATCGTTAAAGATTTAAGGCTTTTTAGCGGCCATTCACTTTTAAGTGATACAGGACGAGTTCCCCATTTTCAATCTTAAGCGGGCAATATCGTTTATTTGAATGTGTTTATTATCTACAGTGATGATATTTTCGTCTTGCAGTTTCGAAAACGCACGGCTGACAGTCTCTAATTTGAGACCAAGATAGCTGCCAATTTCCTCGCGCGTCATGCGGAGATTGAATTCGGACTCGGAATAACCGCGCATTAAAAAGCGGCGCGACAAATTGAGCAGAAAAGATGCCAAACGTTCTTCAGCCTTCATACTGCCAAGTAGCAGCATTACGCCATGATCCCGGACAATCTCACGGCTCATGATTTTATGGAAATGACGCATGAGAGAAGGGATAGTGCGGCTAATCTCTTCCAGCTTGGCGAAAGGAATTTCACACACTTCGCTATCCTCAAGCGCTATTGCATCGCACGTATGAGTGTCCGTACTGATGGCATCCAAACCCAGCAGCTCTCCTGTCATGTGAAAACCGGTCACTTGCTGACGTCCATCCTCCTCAAGCACGCAAGTCTTTAAAAATCCGCTGCGAATGGCAAACAAGGATTGAAACTGCGAGCCGGTACGATGCAAGTAGCCGCCTCGCTGAATTTTCCGTTTATAACTGACGACATCCCCCAGAACCTGAATTTCCTGATCATTAAGACCGACAGGCAAACAAAGCTCGCGCAAACTGCAAGTAGCGCAGCTGGATCGGATGTGCGAGATATCGAGATGATGTAGCGATGTATCGTTAAGCAAAGTGTTTTCCAAATAGGGAATTACATTTCAACGCTTTAATTGATCTGAATCAAAATTAACACTTCAAACCCGCAGCATAATTCTACGATATTGAGGGGAAGAGTGGATATTCTTTTTTAAATCGGTCGCGTTCAACACGACATGTTGGCCATGAAAACCAGTCAATGATGGCATATCAATGCAGATTTCTTTGGGTAAAGTTCTTTATAAAATGAGATTCCCAGTGCATCCACTACGATTTTCCGATTCATCTACTGATTTGCTTCAAATCAGCTCCAATCTCATTCGCCGGTTCGGTGTTTACAATGCTGATTATCGTTTGTACCCGGACACGGAATATTTTGTCGAAACGTTTGATGCGCGCACCTATTCCACTTGGTTGAACAATTGCAAATCGGGGCACTTCCGCCGGCCAATCTCATTATATGTGCATATCCCTTTTTGCCGTTCTTTATGTTTTTACTGTCAATTTAATCAGATCATCGCCGACAAAAATGACAGCATATCAACCTATCTCGATTACTTATCACGTGAAATAAGACTACAAGCGCAGTTTTTCAGAGAAGACCCGAAGCTGGAACAGCTATATTTCGGAGGGGGCACACCGACGCTGCTAAATGATGTTCAGTTAAGCAGTATCTTAAAAGAAATTCAACAAAATTTTAACCTGATAAAAGACGGTGAATTCTCAATTGAAATCGATTCACGGCAAATGCCTGATCTATCCATGCAGGCTTTGAAAGAAATAGGTTTTAATTGCGCGATTATCGGCGTTCAGGATTTCGATGATCATGTGCAACAGTCCGTCCATCGCGTTCAGACAGAGAATGCCACGTTGCTTGCAATCCGTGACGCTCAACAAGCCGGTTTTAAAACGATAAGAACGGAATTGATTTATGGATTGCCCAAACAAACTGTAAAAAAATTTGAATACACGCTGGGAAAAATCATAACGGCCGACCCGGATCAAATCAACTTATTAAATTACCAGCACCTGCCAGAAAAATTTAAACCGCAACAAAATATAAATCCGGAAGATTTACCAGACATAGAAACTGCACTGGAAATGCTTTTGCTCGCTATTACCCGTTTAACGGCAGCAGGGTACCTGCACATCGGTATGAACCTGTTTGCAAAGCACGATGATCAACTGATCATTGCACAACGCCAAGGCCGGCTTTACTACGGTTTGCAAGGTTATTCGATCTATCCTGACAGCTACCGGGTCGCATTGGGAGTTTCGGGAATCGGCAGTATCGGTCCGGCTTTAAGCCAAAATGATTGCGACCTGCTGCAGTATTACAGCAAACTGGAACACAATATTCTGCCGATCAGACGCGGCATCGAATTAACTCCCGACGATTTAATCCGGCGCTCTGTCATGCAAGCGCTTATTTGTCATTCCGTGCTTTCATTTGAATCGGTGGAAGCGTATTTCCCCATTGAATTCAAAAACTATTTTGCTACAGAATTAGCAGAGCTTATTGTTTACGAACAAGCGGGCTTGGTCACGCTAAATGATCAGGAAATTACAGTGACGCCCAAGGGGCAATTAATGATAAGCAGTATTTGCGCGGTTTTTGATAAGTATCTGCGCGCTGTGCAACAACGTAAAAACCGCTCGATACCCATTTGAAATTTACCTGAGAATCGCTGGATTCTCAGGTAATTTGGAATTATTTGACTTGGCTATTCGTTAAAATATATTCAGCCAAACGGTCGGCAGATTCACCCTGAATATTCTTAAATGCCGGCATTCTCATACTGCCCGATTGAAATTTCTTGATAATTGCATCCTTATTGGCCACTTTCTCGCTTAATACCATTGCCACATTAGCGCTTAAAGGCTTATGGCATTCTGTACAAGCAGAGCTAAAAATCGTTTCTCCGGATGCATCTTTTGGCGGAGTATAGTCTTTGCTTGCGCCACAGCCGGCTAAAATGAATAGCGCCGATATCGTTAATGCAAAATTTAATTTTTTCATTCCCTGACTCCAGTTTATTTACTTCAATAAAAATACCGGGAGTAATCCCGACCCCTACTTGGTTGCTTATAAAATTTATCAGCTCCGCGCTTTAGAAGACCAACCATACCCAGTATCATAACAGCTTGCCAAACAAATGTTTTAAGACAGTTTCCCGGCATCCTAAGGTCATCCGGTGTAAATAAGCGCATTCAGCATTACTTACAAATCAAACACAATCAATGGGATAACGCATATTTGCCGAAGCTGCCAAACCGATTGAGGTCTCAGTTTCAATAGCATTGTTCACGTTAAGTGTAATTCTTAACAATTTCTTAACATTTCCCATGTTATTGTGCGCAGCAGTTCTGAATTATTATTAATTTAGGCTCTTCAATTTTAATAACAATTAATGGCAATAGCATCATTTACGTTAAGTGTAATTCTTAACAATTTCTTAACATTTACTATGCTACTGTGCGCAGCACTGTAGTAAAAGAATGGCAAAATTCTTTTACTACAAAAAATCAAGTGTTACGCTAAAAAATGAGGTTAGCAACCCGCTATCATCAATATAATAAGAAACAGTTGCATGCAGTAGAGTTTTTTCATTGGTAACATAACGTTAACAAATATTTTAGTAAAATCACATTGCATTAATAGGGAGATTGCATGTTTAAAAAGATAAGTACTGTTATTTTGTTGTCTGCACTTGGCTTGTCGCTGAGCAATCCAGCTGCTGCTGACGCTACGGCGGAAGACTTTGAAGTGTGGGGAGGTATTTTCTCACAAGGTAATTTTGGTTTCGTGAATCCGCAAAACCCTGAATTGAAAAAATTCAGATGGTGGATGGAAGGACAAGGCCGGTTTGGTAATGATGCTACGCAATTCTCGCAATCACTGATCCGTCCGGGCTTAGGTTATGCGCTAACCGATAAGATGGTAGCGTGGGTCGGTTATGCTTGGGCACCGACTGCTGAACCATTGGCACTAAAATCAGGACATCCATTCAACGAACACCGGATCTGGGAGCAAATAACCTGGGCGGATAATTTCTCGTTTGGCCGATTGTCATTGCGTAGCCGCTTCGAGCAACGCTTCTTTGATCATAATGCACCGCTTCCAGGTGCAAATGATGTAGCACATCGGTTCCGCCAATTGGTCAAATTGGCCGTTCCATTGCCCCAAGTCAATCCGAATTTAAGCTTCATTGTTCAAAGCGAGTTGTTTATTGCCATGACGACCATTGATAACAATCCGGGCTTTATTTCCCGCGGCTACGATCAAAACCGGGCATTCGTCGGATTGGGTTACAAAATCAATCAGTATGCGACCGTTGAAATGGGTTACATGAACCAATTCATCAACAGACCGCATAGCAAACGTCCGGATCAAATGATGCATAACTTTGTAGCCAGCTTGTTCCTGAACTTCTAAGACACACTAGTGATGCTAAGCAGTTAACACCTAGTTTGTATTCAAATGACCGGTTAATTTTCCTAACTTCAGGAAGTTAACCGGTTAATTTTTTCCGCAGTCACTGGATTGTATACGCGGATAAAAAATCTCGCTCTTCGTTTCGATTTTCCGCATTGAATATCAGCAGACACAAGAAGTAGTAACTTTTTCTTCGCATTCCATTACTATACTGCTCCTTTTCGACCACTCACAAAGTAACACATGCAAGATTTTAAGCCAGGCCAGCGTTGGATCTGCGATGTCGATCTGCAACTGGGATTAGGTACGGTGCAAACCGTCGAACACCGGATCGTCACCATTCTGTTTAAAGCAACCGGTGAAACCCGTTCATACGCCAAACAATCGGCGCCGTTGACGCGGGTCATCTTCAAATCGGGCGATACCGTCAGCAGTCAGGATGGCACCGCCATCAAAGTCACCGGCATGATCGAACGCGATGGATTGATTGTTTATACCGGTACCCATGCAGACGGCAGCCGGGTTGAGCTGGCCGAAGACCGGCTGGCACCGCAGGTACGATTGAACCGCCCGTCCGAGCGCCTGTTCACCGGCCAATTCGACCAGGACAAATGGTTCCGCATCCGTTATCAAACGCTGCTGATCCGCAACCGGCTGGCAAATGCCCCACTGTATGGACTGGTGGGCACGCGCACCAGCCTGATTCCGCACCAACTGTATATTGCCCGCGAAGTGGGCTGCCGTTTTGCGCCGCGCGTGCTGCTGGCCGACGAAGTCGGATTGGGCAAAACCATCGAAGCCGGTCTGATTTTGCACCAGCAATTGCTCACCGAGCGTGCCAAGCGCGTGCTCATCGTGGTGCCGGAAACCTTGATCCACCAATGGCTGGTGGAAATGCTGCGGCGTTTCAATCTGCAATTCAGTATTTTTGACGAAGAGCGCTGCTTGTCGCTGGAAGCAAGCGATGAAGACGATGAAGATGAGGAAGACGGCAACGGCAAAGAAAGCGAAAACGCCGAAAATCCGTTCCACAGCGAGCAACTGGTGCTGTGCAGCCTGCATTTTCTGCGGCAAAATCCGCAGCGCTTTCAGCAAGCGCTGGAAGGTCGCTGGGACTTACTGGTGGTCGACGAAGCGCATCATTTGCACTGGTCGCCGCAAGCTGCAAGCCCGCAATACGCCATGATCGAGCAATTGGCGGCGCGTACCCCGGGCGTGCTGTTACTGACCGCGACACCGGAACAATTGGGTAAAGCCAGCCACTACGCCCGCCTGCGCCTGCTCGACCCGCACCGTTTCAGCAGTTTTTCCGGATTTGTCACCGAAGAGCAATCGTACGAACCCATCGCCCGTGCCGTCGAAGCGTTGCTCGAAGGGAAAGACTTGACCGGAGACAGCCGCCAATTGATCGCGGACACGCTTGACCCGGCCCAAGCCCAAGCACTGCTGGCGGAACTGCAAGACCAGCAAGCCCGGAATAAACTCGCGGAATCATTGCTCGACCGGCACGGCACCGGACGCATTCTGTTCCGCAACACCCGCGCGGCGGTTAAGGGGTTTCCCGCACGCAAGCTGGTTGCCAGTCCGCTGCCGCTACCGGCAGAATACCTGCCATTCCTGGTAACATTCGAAACTACGCCTCTGTCCAAACCGCAATTGCTGCTATGCCCGGAACTGATCTACCAAGTGCGATGCGAAGACGATCAGCCGTACTGGAGCGAAATCGACCCGCGCGTGAATTGGTTGATTGCCACGCTCAAGCGGGTGAAACCGGAAAAGGTGCTGGTCATTGCCGCCAACGCGCAAACCGCGCGCGATCTGGCGCAGGCGCTGAAAGAAACCACCGGGCAATTTATTCCGGTATTCCACGAAAGCATGAGCCTGATCGAACGCGACCGTGCTGCGGCGTTCTTTGCCGACAAGGAAACCGGCGGCCAAGTGCTGATCTGCTCGGAAATCGGCAGCGAAGGCCGCAATTTCCAGTTTGCGCATCATCTGGTGCTGTTCGATCTGCCGCTCAACCCCGATCTGCTCGAGCAGCGCATTGGCCGCCTGGACCGCATCGGCCAGACCGACACCATCCAGATCCACGTGCCCTATCTGGAAAACAGCGCGCTGGCGGTGATGTTCCATTGGTATCACGAAGGCTTGAATGCGTTCGAAAAAACCTGCCCGGCCGGTCAAACGGTGTTTGTCAAAGTGGAAGAGCAGCTCATCGCCGCGCTGCATCAACGCCAGACCCAAGCCGAGACATTGGCCGGATTGATCGGTGTGACGCAAACGGCGCACCGGGAATTGAACGAAGCACTCGACCGCGGGCGCGACAAGCTGCTCGAATACAACTCGTTCCGGCCCATTGCAGCGGAACAGCTCACGCAAGCCGCACGCACGCAGGATAACGATCCGCTGCTACCGCAGTACATGGAAACGGTATTCGATTGCTGCGGCGTGCATATCGAAGACCACCGCAGCGGCAGCTTTTTGATCGAACCAAGCGAACACATGAGCATGCCGTTTCCCGGTTTGCAGGACGAAGGCTCGGTCATCACCTACGCGCGCGAAGTGGCGCTGGCCAACGAGGATATGCACTTCCTGACGTGGGAACACCCGATGGTCACGCACGCCATGGAACGGATTCTGAGCCACGAAAACGGCAACGCCGTGGTGGCCATGCTGAAACACAAACGCGTGCAGCCCGGCACCTTGCTGCTGGAAACGCTGTTTGTGCTCGAAGCCAGCGGACACAACGTGCAACAAAGCAACCGCTATTTACCGCCCGCCGTAATCCGCATTGTGCTCGACGAACACGGCAGCGGCGACTATCCGTTCCTGGACCACGACTCGGTCAATCAACACCTGCAACCGGTCGCAACCGGCATCGCCAAGCAAGTGATCCAATTAAAAGAAGACGCCATCCGCGAGCTGCTAACCGCCAGCGAACAACAAGCCAGCGCCCAAGCCCCGCAACTCATCGCCGCAGCCGAAGCGCGCATCCGGCAAACCTTCGTTCCAGAAATCGAACGCCTCAAGGCGTTACAGCAAGTAAATCCGAACGTGCGCGATGAAGAAATCCAGTTCTTTGAACAGCAATTGCAGCAACTGACCGGCGCGCTGAAATCCAGTAATCTGCGGCTTGATGCCGTAAGAGTGATTGTGGCGACTTGAAACAGACAACGATAAGATGTTGGGGGGATGTAAATTACATAGTAATTCTACATTTTCTATCTTAGTTTTTACCCGATTCTGTGATTTCTTCCACCACATTATATATGTTACTACTGGTAAGCCTGAGCCAGATGCATTAGAAGCAAACAGATCTGCCCCAGGATAGCACTGACAATTAGCATCATTGAAATGGCTGCTTCCGGCTAATAGCGGACATTTAGGCGCAGCGGCTTCTGTTTATTAAAGCTTAAATTCAGGGAAGGCTTTAAGGGCAAAATCTCCTACCATTGAAGAAAATAGTTCAAGAATCTCGATTTTTGATTTTCCTGCAGCTGTTACTTCAATAATCTCATTAAACGATAGATCAACAACATAATTCTTACGTGGATTAAGGAGCGTTACACTTTTCCATTCGAGAGTATTCTGCTCAATAGCGGAAGCATAGCTAAGCAACCAATACATTAAGACTTGCCTATAATCGGCAGATCCAAAATTACTACTTGAACATTTTACTTCAATAAGAGTTTGCCCTAGTGAAAAATCACCTTCTCCAGATGCAATCCATTGATATCCAGGTACCCTAGGAGAATGGATTAACTCATATTCAGGAGCGTTTAATTTCATATAGTGAAGCATGGCAGCAAGATTATTTGCGACATGTTCAGCAATCTTTCTGTCGGTTGGTAAAATTTCATCGGGTAATTGCGCATCAAAGTGACGACGCTGCCTTCGAATGGCGATATGTAAACAGTCATCCCAATCTGCTTCAGGAAGTCCATTTAGAATTTGTTCGCCTCTTGCAAAGGCAATCTCGAATAACATGGCTTTTTGAAGTATGCTGGACTGCACATTATCTTCAGAGAGGGCTTTTAAACCAGGAAAAATTACTGCTTTTTTGTTGAAATAAGCAACAGTACCCTGTGTCAACTGAGGAAATATAACATCAAAAATTCCCGGAATATCGCGTGCAACAGTGCGTGGGTCTTTCATCGGAAAGCGGCTATATACCATTTGCAGCCCATTCTTCATAGAGTTTGCAAAAAGTAAGCTTATCATCTTGCTCAATTCCTAATGCCCAAGCTTTCGGTAATGATAATTTAACTTGAGAACGTGAGCGTCGACCTTCATCTCCTAAATCTGCAAAAGCTAGCCATATTATGCGCTGCTCCTCTGTGCCAAGGGTATGCCATCGATTTCTAAGAGTAATAAACTGTGGACGATCTTTCCAGATACGCCAGCAATCTATGCATGCTCGTTTAACGGATTCCGATTTTGCAGAATCGTAGGTTCCAAGTACAAATTGCGCTCTTTTTTCAGTTCGCTTAAATCTGATAGTCTTGAGGTAGTGAAGACAATTTGATTCAGCCTGTAAAAGATGAGAGGAATGAATGGGAATCTGATCGAGCATTTCATCCAGCTCATTAAAGATAATATCGTTGTCATTATCAGAGCGAACGGCAGCAACGCCACGCATGATCGTCGACCAAGAAGCTCTGAATGAATGTAAGTTTTTTGAGTTTAGTAAGGTTGCACAAAGTTGAATCGCAATATTGGGAGAGTGAAATTTTAATGTCCGCCCAATTTGAGCCACCAAAAATGTGTCAGGCTGGGCCTTTCTCAGTTCTAAGTTCAGCAAAGTTTGAATATCCAAACTTTTTACAGTTTCCCGAAGCGCACTATAATTTTCATCAGGAGAATCAGAATATGGGTCAAAGTGTAAGTCAATCTCCCTTAAGGCTTTACTTTCATCATCAGTTACCCCTAACTGAGTATTGATGTAGTCCTTATAGTGCTTAGCATTTAGAATGGTCGTTTTGGATTTATTCAATGATAATCCGTAGTCGGCTAATGCATGAGATAAGATCGATAGAGCACGGTATGCATCCTCCTGTGACTTTGTAATAAGTACAAAATCATCAACATAACGATGCCAAATTATCTCTCTATCACTTAACATTTGATCAATTGACGACATTAGCAATTCCGCAAGTATTCTTGCGCATTGTCCACCAACAGGAAGGCCGAAAGAACGACCAGAGGCAAACTTACTCAAAAGTCGATCAATTTGAACAGCAACCGTTGAGTTATTGGAGAATAAATCATTGATACAATTTTCAAGGCGGTGATGATAAATATGTTCATAGAAACTGGAAATATCAGTTTGGACAATAACAGCACCATCATTCTTTAATGCTTTGTCGGCAAGTGTAGCCTCTCTGTAAGCACGCCATGATTTATTACGATCAAATAATCCCTCTTGGTCTTGAATATAACGATAGGAATGTGCGCGATCGCTACGGGATGGCTCATGCTTCTCTGCGATAGCGACACCAAGGCCATTAAAATATATATTCCAGAAGGGATGAAGCTTAGTTGTGATGCGAAATCCTGCAGGGCCTGTAGGAACAAGTAACCGCTCAGAAAAAATTTGTAGGGCATTAATTTTTTTTGCCGCTTCTTTACGATCTTTACTGTTTACTTCACAGAAATATTTATATGCCATTTTAGCAAGATCATCTTGTTTATCTTTAATAAAGCGATTGTCCATATCGAATGGAAGCGTATCATTATCACCGTGGGCGCCTATATCTGCTGCTGCGCGCTTAAAATGATCTAAACTAACATCAGGCATATAAATTTATTTCCCTCACGATAATTTTCCTTGAGCATTTCTGTACTAACACTCCACAGGCATCAAAGTAAGCTATGGGTCGAATACAGTCAGATTAAATGGAAGCTATTTCGAGTAGTTCTTTGAGTGCGGACATATCATGCATTTGCCATTATGGATAGGATGTCACGGCATTGTCATCCCGCGTCAGTAAATACATCAGCTTGGGATGAATAAAGAGTTTTTCGCGCCCGATGGTTCTTTCCTCAAGTACACCGATGTCTACCAGCTGTTTGAGATAGCGTGAAGCGGCTTGGCGTCCGGCAATGTTTTTTTCAACCAGGTTCTGAATCCGGCAGTATGGCAGATCGAAGATCAGATCGACCAATTCGCGGCTGTAGATTTTCGGTGCTCTCTGTTTCACATGTTCAATTGTGAATCCCGAGAGGGTACGGATTGCGGCGATCTTGGCCGTAGTCCAGTGCGCTGTGTCTTCGATGCCTTGCAGCAAAAAGACAATCCACGGTTCCCATGCTTGGTTTCGCGTGATATCGAGCAGCAGGCGGTAATATTCGGTTTTGTTCTTGATGATGTAGCGGCTGAGGTAAAGAATCGGCAGCGTCAATAAATCTTCCTGGATCAGAAACAGGCTATTCAGTACGCGTCCGGTGCGGCCATTGCCATCGGTGAACGGATGAATCGCCTCGAATTGATAATGCCCAACCGCCATGCGGATCAGCGGATCGATTTCGCGTGTTTCGTGCAGGTAGCGTTCCCAGTTGGCTAATTTGGCGCGCAGCAGGTCTTCCCCTGCGGGCGGTGTATATATCACTTCACCGGTGGCTTTATTTGCCAGTGCTGTTCCTGGTACGCGCCGCACCTGCATGTCCATGCCCTTGATGCGCGTGCATACTTGTTCTGCGGTGCGGGTGTTCAGCGGGTGCTGCTTTAATGCCTGAAACCCTTCCAGCAGTGCACTGCTATAGCGCAGGGCTTCGCGTGTAGCTGGGTCGGCATACTCGTTTGCGCTTTGAAACTGAAATAGCCGGTCCGTCGTTGTGACGATGTTTTCGATTTCCGAGCTGGCTTGGGCTTCAAGCAGCGGCAGGGCATTGATCAAAACGCCCTGATTGGGAATGAGTTCAGCAGCTTGTTTGAGTTCTGCCAGTGCTGCGCGGGCCGCGATGCATTGCTTCAGCACCGTGCGTGTTTCCAGCTCGGCTGCGGGAGGCAGCAGCGGTAGGTCGTTGTATGGTTGATCCGGACACCAGGCAATCATGGTTTAATTTTTGCATTTTTGCGACACGCCGTCAGTTTATGTCGTTCGCAGCGACAGGTCAACTCAATATGTCGCAAATTTCCGGTTTTTGCGACATATCGATTAAACGTTGAAGCGGAAGTGCATCACATCGCCGTCCTTGACGATGTATTCCTTGCCTTCGAGGCGCATTTTTCCGGCTTCCTTGGCGCCTTGTTCGCCGTTGTAAGTGACAAAGTCGTCGTAGCTGATGACTTCGGCGCGGATGAAGCCTTTTTCAAAATCGGTGTGGATGACACCGGCTGCCTGCGGAGCGGTGTCGCCTTTGTGGATGGTCCAGGCGCGGACTTCTTTGACACCGGCGGTGAAGTAGGTTTGCAGTCCGAGCAGTTCATAGCCTGCGCGCACCAGGCGATTGAGGCCGGGTTCTTCGAGATTCAGGTCGGCTAAGAAGATTTTCTTATCTTCGTCGGACAGTTCCGCGATTTCAGCTTCGAGTGCAGCACAAATGGCGACGACTGGCGCGCCTTCCTGGGCCGCATATTCTTGCACGCGGGTGAGCAACGGGTTATTTTCAAAGCCGTGATCGTCGACATTGGCGACGTAAATGGCCGGTTTGGCGGTCAATAAGCACAGCGGCTGCAATAAGAGTTTTTGCTCTTTATCCAAGTCCATGGTTCTGGCGGGTTTGCCTTGGTCAAGATGTGCTTGCACTTGCTCCAGCAGGGCGCATAACTTGATCGCATCCTTGTTGCCGGATTTGGCCACCTTGGATTCGCGCAGCAGCGCTTTTTCGACCGTGGCGAGGTCGGCCAGGGACAATTCGGTTTGAATGACTTCGATATCGGAGACCGGATCGACTTTACCGGCGACATGCACGACGTTGTCATCGTTGAAGCAGCGCACCATGTTGACGATGCCGTCGGTCTCGCGGATGTTGGCAAGGAATTTGTTGCCCAGCCCCTCGCCTTTGGACGCGCCCGCGACCAGTCCGGCGATATCGACGAATTCGACGATGGCCGGTTGTATTTTTTGCGGCTTGACGATGCCGCTGAGTTTTTGCAGGCGCGGATCGGGCACTTCGACAATGCCGACATTCGGATCGATGGTGCAAAAAGGATAGTTTTCCGCCGCGATGCCTGCTTTGGTCAAGGCATTAAACAAGGTGGATTTGCCGACATTGGGTAGACCCACGATTCCACATTTTAGACTCATGACCGGTTTCTCATTAAAAAGGGTTAAATAACAATGTGATGAATTATTGCTGGAATTTATGCTTTCGTGTGCAGTTTCAGCATCGCCGCTTCGCACGCGCCTTGCGCGATGAGCGGCCAGACTTCCAGGCTTTTTTGAATGGCTTCATCGATCAGCGGCGCTTCTTCTTTTCTCGGCGGGTGTAACACATAACCAACCACTGCGTTGCGGTCGCCCGGATGACCGATGCCGATGCGCAGCCGCCAGAAATCCTGCGTGCCCAATTTTGCGGCGATATCCTTGAGGCCGTTATGTCCGCCCAAACCACCGCCTTTTTTCAGTTTGGCGATGCCCGGGAGTAAATCCAGTTCATCGTGCACCACGATGATTTGATCCGGCAGGATTTTGTAAAACTGGCACAGTGCGACGACCGATTGCCCGCTTCGATTCATGAAGGTTTGCGGTTCCAGCAGCCACAAATCGGTATCTTTCTCCCGCACCTGCGCGCACAGCCCATGAAACCGGGCTTCCGGTCTCAGCGTGGCGTGCAGCGTATGCGCTAACCGGTCAACCCACTCAAAACCGGCATTATGGCGCGTACCGGCATACTCTCTGCCGGGATTACCCAATCCGACGACAAGTTTCATGAAATGATGTCAGGCTTCTGTGAGAATTTATCGGGTTACTGAGAGCATCCCCAGAAACGAAAAATCTGCCGGTGTATATTGCAACCCCCGGCAGATTTGTCCAATTTCCAGAACAGCTCAGTGTGTTGTCACTCAGCTTATTTTTTATCAGCGCCTGCGCCCTCAGCACCGGCTTCATCGGACAATACCGAGCGAGGAATGACGATCGTGACCACCGGCAAATTATCGCCTTTGCCCAGCGCCACGGTTTCTACGCCTTTAGGCATGACCAGATCACTCAAATGCAGCGTGTGTCCGGCAGTGAGTTCGGCCAGGTCGACTGAAATAAATTCAGGCAGATCATCGGGCAGACAGCTGATGTCCACTTCCGTCAGGATATGAGAAACAATACCGCCGGAGGTTTTTACACCCGGTGCAACTTCGGCATTGATAAAGTGCAACGGCACTTTCATGTGTATTTTCTTATTCTTGTCGACGCGTTGAAAATCCACATGCAGCACTTGCTGTTTGTAAGGATGCATTTGAATATCGCGCAGCAGCACGGACTCTTTTTTTCCTGCGACTTCCAGCGATAACACAGAGGCGTGAAAGGCTTCCAGCTTGAGTTTGTGATACAAATCGTTGTGATCCATCTCAATCGATTGGGCTACTTGATCGCCACCATAAATGATTGCCGGAACTTTACCGGAACCACGCAGGCGGCGGCTCGCACCCTTTCCCTGCAACGTGCGCTTATCGGCGCTGATTTCTATTTTCATTGTGATACTCCATAAAGATGATTTGTTCGCGACCAAACAAACCGGTTAAAAAAACGTAATCTATTCCATGAATAATGAGCTTAAAGAGCTTTCATTGCTGATCCGCAACATGGTTTCCGCCAGCAGGTTGGCGATGCTCAACTGACAAATGCGATCGCATGCCTGCGCGTCCTCGCGCAATGGTATGGTATCCGTCACCACCAGCTTATCCAACGCCGAATTCTGGATGCGTTCCACCGCATTGCCGGATAATACCGCGTGTGTGGAATACGCTATCACGGCTTTCGCGCCGTGCTCTTTTAATGCATTGGCTGCCTGACACAGCGTATTGGCGGTATCCACCATGTCATCGATAATCACACAGGTACGGTCTTTGACTTCACCGATGATGTTCATGACTTTCGCCTCGTTGGGTTTGGGGCGGCGTTTGTCGATGATGGCCAGATCGCATTCCAAGCGCTTTGCCAGATGGCGGGCGCGGACTACGCCGCCGACATCCGGCGATACCACGATTAAATTCTGGTAATTATGTTTCCAGATATCGCCGAGCAAAATGGGCATGCCATAAATATTATCAACCGGCATATCGAAAAAACCCTGGATTTGATCCGAATGCAAATCCATCGTGAGCAGCCGGTCAATACCTACGGTGCTCAGCATATTGGCGACCACTTTGGCGGTAATCGGGACACGCGCCGAGCGCGGCCGTCTATCCTGACGGGCATAGCCGAAATAGGGAATTGCAGCGGTAATACGGCTGGCCGATGCGCGTTTCAACGCATCCACCATGACCATTATCTCCATCAAGCTGTCATTGGTGGGCGCGCATGTGGATTGCAATACAAACACATCCTTACCGCGCACATTCTCGAGAATTTCCACCATGACTTCACCGTCGCTGAAGCGTCCGACAGTAGCGCGCCCCAGATGGATATTGAGATGCTTCACAGCATCCTCCGCCAATTTGGGATTCGCAGTTCCGGTAAAGACCATCAAACTGTCATAAGCCATGATATTTCTTCGCGCTAGCTAGCTGGAATAGGGAGTACAGGTTTCTCTGGTTAATAAGCAGCTGTGATGACCACAGTTTTGTTTTATTCCGCATCCATTCTCAATCAGAATGAATGAATAGTCTCCTCTCCGGAGTTACTACCAAGCCAAAATACTGGCAGGGGAGGTAGGGATCGAACCTACGAATGCCGGAATCAAAATCCGGTGCCTTACCACTTGGCGACTCCCCTAAATTCTTAATTCAAGGCTTTGTGCATCGGATGACAATCCAATCCTTTTGCGACAAACCCTTTCATATCGTCTGGAATCTGTTCAAATGCAGCCCGTGCTGCTTGTTCTGTGGCAAATTCTGCGAACACACAAGCGCCCGAACCGCTCATCGCTGCTATTGTAGTATTTTCTAGCCGCTTTAGCCACTCCAAGCATCTTGCCACTTCGGGATATGCCAGGCAAACGACTAATTCTAAATCGTTATGCCCTTGCCAGACAGAAAAGGGCGGTATTGTGATGGGTATCGTGTTGCGTGTCAATTCCTTACTGGTAAAAATCTCTGCGGTCGATACTTGCACCGGTGGCACAAGAACCAGATACCATGCCGGTGGCAGTTCAATGGCGGCGAGTTTTTCGCCGACTCCTTCAGCGAAGGCATTGTGTCCAAAAATAAATACCGGCACATCGGCGCCCAGTTGAAGTCCTAATTCGAGCAATTGCTCCGGGTTTACATTCACTTTCCACAAGTGATTCAGTGCCAGCAGTGTGGTGGCGGCATCAGAACTCCCGCCGCCCAGGCCGCCGCCCATCGGAATTTGTTTCTGCATAAAGATATCCACACCCTGCGTGGTCCCGGTTTTCTGTTGCAGCAGTTTGGCGGCGCGGACGCATAAATCTTTTTCTTCCGGCACACCGGCAATCGGATTGTGCAGTTTGACGATACCGTCATCGCGTAACTCGAAACTGATTTGATCGGAAAAATCGATAAAGCGGAAAACCGTTTGCAACAAATGATAACCATCGGGTCTACGGCCAACGACATGTAAAAAAAGATTCAGCTTGGCAGGAGCGGGAAATGTGAACATAAAAATAGGGATTAAGCGCTTATGCTTTAACGGCAGTAACGGTTATTCAACTTTCCAATCATCCACAACCAAGCGGATTTTCAGTTTCTGGTAGACTAAATTCAGCACCCGGGGAAGTGCTGTGGCGTTGGGTTGTGCCGCCGTAAAGCCTTGATAATGAATGTGCCAGCCATCTTGCCGGATCGCGATAATCTGATTTTTATTATCGAGATCCTTTTGCGACGCGTTTGCAGGCGAATGCATGCCCTGTATCCAGAATTGCAGCCCATTGAGCGGCAAGCGCCAGCCGAGAATTTCTTCCGTCAAACTCTCCACGTCGTTGGCATAAAAAGCTTCCAATTTAGAGGTGATCAGCCGCACGCCTTCGTGATCTTTGGAAATTTCCGCGACCGCTTGGCCTAACGGTGTGAATAGCAAAATTTCATCACTGGCGGCTAGATGTTGCCAGCGGAAGCTGCCGGAAAAACTTTGATTTTCGTCTTGAATCGCTATTCTGCCCAGGATGTTGAAATCAGGGGCAGCTGCGTTATGCGCACCCGCAACAGGCTCTGTCTGGATGGTCGTGACGGCCGCTTCGGGTTGCGTTTGAACGGGTAAAAGCTGGCAGCCGGAAAATAGCGGAAAAATACAACTGACCAGAATTCCCAGAGTAACTTTCCACGGCTGAATTCTGCATCCGTTTGCTGGTAATTCACTATTAAAACGGGCTGACATCAATTCGCAATTACCAACGGCAGTGAATGTGCTTAAACTTTTAACTGTTGATCGATTTATTGGTTTGTTGAAAATCAGGCAGCACGATGTTGAGTTCCAGCGTTTCCTGATTCTCGTCTTGTTCAAAGTTAACCGATATCGCGTCTTGATCAACGTTCACGTACTTCCGGATAACCTCTAGCAGCTCTTTTTGCAATTGCGGCAAATACGAAGGTTGATTGCGGTAGCTGCGCTCATGCGCAACCAGAATTTGTAATCGTTCTTTCGCCAGCGAAGCGGTTTTAGGTTTAGATGATCTGAAATAGTCCAGTAAACTCATTTTCTTCCTCCGAATAGCCTTCTGAGAAACCCTTGTTTACCATCGATAAACCGATGCGGCAGTTTTTCTCCCAAGTAGCGCGCAACGACATCGGCGTAGGCCTGACCAGCTTCGCTCTTTTCATCCAGAATGACCGGCATACCTGCGTTTGATGCGGATAGAACCGATTTCGATTCGGGAATAATGCCCAATAATTCCAGCGACAGGATTTCCTGCACATCCTCCAGACTCAGCATCTCACCCAGCTTAACCCTGTCGGCATCATACCGGGTCAGTAATAAATACTCTTTAATGGGCTCTTCATTTCTTTCGGCCCGGCGTGATTTACTGGATAGAATCCCCAACATGCGATCCGAATCACGGACGGAAGAAATTTCTGGGTTAGTAACGACAAATGCATCGTCGGCAAAATAAAGCGCCAGATTCGCGCCTTTCTCAATACCGGCGGGAGAGTCGCACACAATATACTCAAAATCCTTGGATAATTCGTCTAAAACCTTGCCCACGCCTTCCTGCGTCAGCGCGTCTTTGTCGCGAGTCTGCGATGCCGGCAGGATATACAGCAGATTGCAGTTCTTATCGCGGATGAGCGCTTGATTGAGACTGGCTTCGCCATTGATCACATTGATAAAATCATAGACCACCCGGCGTTCGCAGCCGAGAATCAAATCCAGATTCCGCAGGCCCACATCAAAATCGATGACCGCTGTTTTATGCCCTTTTTTCGCCAGCCCCATAGCAATTGCTGCGCTTGTAGTTGTTTTACCAACGCCACCCTTGCCTGATGTCACGACTATAATTCTTGCCAATTGAGCCTCCTTTGCCTGTTTGGTCTTAAGCGATCTCTTTTATGATTAACGCATGATTCTGCAAGTATATCTGTACGGGATTCTTGTATGTTTGTTTGTTCAAGTCCTCGCTGGTTTTATAATCGCCCGCGATGGAAATAAGCTCTGCCTGTAGATCAAAACAAAATATCCGGGCGGCTGTATTGCCATGAACGCCCGCCAAAGCGCGCCCTCTTAACGTATTATAGACGTGTATATTGCCTTCGGCCATAATTTCGGCGCCGGCGCTGACCTGCGACAAAATGATCAAATCACCGGCTGCGTAAATTCGTTGTCCCGAGCGGATCGGCTGCGTCACCAAGGTTGCCGTTGCGGCAACCGGCGGAATCGGGATAGGCCGGACCGGCTCTTTGATCGCGGCTGTTTCCGGTTGTGCGGCAGGCTGTGGAGCCGTTTCCTGTTTGGGTGCTTCCGCTCCGACAGTGATTGTATTTCCTTGTTCGCGCACCGTATCGATCGGAATGAATAAAGCGCGCGCCTGTTTATTCTGGTTCTCATTGCCGCCGCGGATACCGACCGGAAAAAAACTGACTCTGCGCAACAGCTGGATGATCTGCGTGAAATCGATATCCAGATTCTGTTTGTTTAATTCGCGCAAATCGATAATCAGCGGAGAGTCTTTGAAGAACTCCGGCGCCAGGTTGATTTTTTCATGCAGTGTCTGTTCGATTGCAGCCAGATCGTTGGTGTAAAGAATCAAGATGGGCGCGAAAAAAGTGCTGCTTTTGAATTCCAGTGCTGGAGTGGTGTTTAGCATTTTAATTGTTTGACAGGCTCACAGAGATTCATGGCAGGGATCAAAGCACTGTTTATGATGTTTGAAAAGATACCGGTCATGCCAATGAAAACCGGTTTAATCAATCGCTTTCTTTTTTGTTAAGCGTTGCAATGTTTCCAGCAGGATTTCGTTATCCGGATCTTTTTCCAAAGCGGTACGCCATATATTCTTGGCATCGTCTTTAGCGCCTTGTACCCAAAGCACTTCACCCAAGTGCGCCGCAATTTCCGCATCCGGGCGGGCGGCGAATGCCAAATTCAGAAAATTCAATCCTTCCACGAAATTTCCCATGCGGTAGTATACCCAACCCAAGCTATCCATAATATAGGGATCCTCTGGAGAGAGCTCAACGGCTTTCCTGATCAATTTCAACGCTTCCGGTAAATGCATGCCGCGCTCAGCGAAGCTGTAACCCAGCGCATTATAGGCATGTGCATTTTCCGGTTTCAGCTTGATCAATTTGCGCAAATCCTGCTCCAGGATTTTAAATTTACCCAGCTTGTCGGCTGCCAGGGCGCGATCATAAAGCAGCTCGGGATAATCCGGCAGTTTCTTTAATCCTGCATCGAGCAAATCGTAGACTTCTTGGTGAGCCTTGGAACGCCGCAAAATCTGCGCTTCTGCCAAGATCAAATGCGCTGCTTGCTGATCATTGGCGGCGGGTAGTTTTTGCAGATGCGCGCGCGCTTCCTGCAAATGACCTTTTAATGCCAATAAATCCGCATAACGGATTTGCGCCGGTAAATAACGCCCTCCGCTTTTTACCTGCTGATACGCTTCCATGGCTAAATCGGGACGATTGGTTTCTTCATAAATCTGCGCCAAGTGGAAGTACACCGCATTGGTATCCTTGTATCCCAGAGTCAGCGCTTTTTTGAAACTGGCTTCCGTAACATCAAAATCACCCATCTCCGTGGCCAATAATCCCGCTGCCAGGGTTATTTCCGCGTCTTCGGGATTTTTATCCAATAACCATTGCACTTGCTCGCGCGCCTGTTCAATCTCGCTTGCACCGATCAGTACCCGGGTATAAGCCACTCTGACTTCGTTGGATTCCGGATATTTATCGAGATAGCCGCGGTAAAATTCGCTTGCATCGGCAGCGGAAACGCGTTGCAGTATTCTGCCGTTATGCACGGCGGCGATTTCCCATTCGGGACGCAAAGCCAACGCACGCTGCATCTCATCCAGTGCCAGCTGATGCTGATTGGCGAACCATGCTGCCTGGGAAATGGCGAAATGAACTTCCGGAACATCCTTATACGGTTGTGAAAGCTGTTGTATCAATTGCAGTGTCGCGGTTTTATCCGGATTGCGTGACAACAATTGGTTGAGTTGCATGAAGGCATTGCCGACGCCCTCTTTTTCCGTAGCCAGCAGTTTTTCGAGATGGGGCCGCGCGGCATCCAGCTTGCCCAGATTGACCAGCAGTGCGGCGATGGTTTGGCGCGCATCGACGGAATCAGGCTCGAGTCCAACCCACAGCGTGGCCGCTTGTTCCGCCGCAAAGGGATTGCCGGCATGCAGGGAAATTTCCGTTGCGCGTTTGGCGATACGGGGATCGCGCGTCGTTTTGGCCAGCTTGACATAGCGGTTGACCGCAATATCCAAGCTGCCGCGCTGCAATGCGGTCTCTCCGACTAAAAAATCAAACAGAATGGGCGCAGTCAGCTCCTGCTTGGGTAAATTCAGCTGACTGACTTCTTCCGGATCGGCGGATTCCCCTGTTTTTTCTGCTTCCTTATTGGAAGGAAGCTGCGCGCAGGCAGTAAGTCCGGACAGCAATAACACGCATAGAATTTTAAATTTCATGAGAAATCCGATTGATTTTCAAATATAAGATAAAACGTACAACTTCCGTGCCGCATTCGCAGGATTCATTAAATCATTTAGCATTCAGTCATTTTTCGTGCAGCCGTGCGCTGGATTCAAGACCGGATGTTACGCAAAACAGTGCGCATATTCTACTTTTATACCGGCAATAAAGTGAATAAATAATTATTTAGCATAAGTCGTATGGAATGTCACCCGGAAAAGTAAGATTAAAATTGTACGCAAAGATGTCACGGGTTAATTTATGATAAAGCAAATGCTGAGAACACCATTAAAATATGAAAGTTCAGTGCAGTTTCTACGGTATCCGGTAATTTCCGGCGGCTGGCAGTTTTTCCCATCTTCATCGCTAATTGGACTCGATTGAAAAATCCTTTGTTAAAACTGGTTATTGTTTTTCTGCTGGGCATGCTGACCGTGCTCGGTTTTGCGCCTTTCTATCTTTTTCCGGTGCCGGTCATCACCGTGGCTGTATTACTGGGATTGTGCCACAAAAGCCAAAGCCCGCTGAAAAATGCCGCGTTGGGATTCGGTTTCGGCATGGGACTGTTCAGCGCCGGGGTCACCTGGATTTACGTCAGTTTGCACGATTTTGGCGCCATGCCGATGCCCATTGCGGTGGTTGCATTGATCGTACTCTGCGCTTACCTGTCGCTGTTTCCGGCTGTGGGCTTTTGGCTTCTGACCCGCTCCCGCCTGACTTCGCCTTTTCTTTGGGCATCGCTGGCTGCGGCTCTATGGGTGCTGTCGGAATGGTTGCGCGGCACGTTGTTTACCGGTTTTCCCTGGCTGGCGCTGGGCTATTCGCAAGCACCGTTCAGTCCCTTGGCGGGTTTTGCGCCGGTTTTCGGTGTTTACGGTATTTCGTTTTTGCTGATATTCAGCGCGGCCCTGCTTTTCTTCTGGTTTGATCAGGGGATTAAAAAATGGCGCTACGCCCTGCCTTTGCTGCTGATGTGGTGCGGCGGGTATGGCTTGCAGTTGATCGACTGGGTTAAACCGGAAGGAGAACCGGTTAGCGTGAGTTTGCTGCAAGGTAATATTCCGCAAGATATGAAGTGGCGTGAAGATCACCTGGAAAGCACCATGCAAACATACGCCAAGCTGATCGTGGAAAGCGATAGCCGCTTGATCGTGACGCCAGAAATTTCCATTCCGTTGTTCAGCGATACTGTGCCGCCACTGTATTTGTCGTATCTGGCCGAGCATGCCAGGAATAACAACGGCGACGTGTTGATCGGCCTGGCCGAGCGCACAACGCATAACGGCAACGAATATTACAACACCATGTTCAGCTTCGGTTCCGCGCCGGAACAGAGTTACCGCAAGCATCACCTGGTTCCCTTCGGTGAATACATTCCCTTCAAACCGCTTTTTGGCTGGGTGATTCAAGTGCTGCAAATTCCGCTGTCCGATTTCTCGCGCGGCGGTTTGGATCAGCAGCCGATGAATTTAGCCGGGCAGCGCGTCGCGATCAATATTTGTTACGAAGACGTGTTCGGCGAGGAAATCATCTATCAATTGCCGCAAGCGACGATGCTGGTCAATGTCAGTAACGATGCCTGGTTCGGCCGCTCGATCGGGCCGCAGCAACACTTGCAGATTTCGCAAATGCGCGCCTTGGAAACCGGACGCTACATGCTGCGCGCCACCAATACCGGCGTGACCGCGATCATCGACGAGCGCGGCAGGGTGTTGCAAACCATCGAAATTTTCACCACCGCGGCGCTGCATGGATTGGCGCAAGGCTTTACCGGCGCGACACCGTATGTGCGCATGGGAAATTACCCGGTGCTAGGGCTGGCCGGGTTGTTATTGTGCATCGGTTTGCTATCCGCCTTCCGCGCGGCATGGAAAACCCGGTAAAATCCGCATAATTTTTCTTTTAATGGCGATAAAACTCGACTTTTCATGCCGACATTGACCTTCCAGGAAATAATCCTGACCTTGCAACAGTATTGGAACGAGCAGGGATGCGCGATTTTGCAGCCATACGATATGGAAGTGGGCGCGGGCACCAGCCATACCGCCACGTTTCTTCGCGCCATCGGCCCCGAACCGTGGAAAGCCGCTTATGTGCAACCGGCGCGCCGCCCCAAAGACGGCCGTTACGGCGACAATCCCAATCGTTTGCAGCATTATTATCAGTTTCAGGTGGTGCTGAAACCGGCGCCGAAAAACATTCTGGATTTGTATCTCGATTCGCTGCGCTTATTGGGGTTTGATTTGACGCAGAATGACGTGCGTCTGGTCGAGGACGATTGGGAAAATCCGACCTTGGGCGCGTGGGGATTGGGCTGGGAAACCTGGCTGAACGGCATGGAGGTCACGCAATTCACCTATTTCCAGCAAGTCGGCGGTATCGATTGCAAACCCATCACCGGTGAAATCACCTACGGATTGGAACGTCTGGCGATGTATTTGCAGGGTGTGGAAAGCGTGTTCGATCTAACCTGGACCAAAGGATTGACATACCGCGACGTGTATCATCAAAACGAAGTCGAGCAATCCAAATATAACTTTGAGTACAGCGACACCGAATTTCTGTTTCTGGCGTTCGGCAAGCACGAAGCGCAAGCCAATCACCTCATTGAACAGCAATTGGCGCTTCCGGCCTACGAGCAAGTGTTGAAAGCAGCGCATACATTCAATTTGCTCGATGCGCGCGGCGCGATTTCCGTCACCGAGCGCGCCGCGTATATCGGGCGCATCCGCAATCTGTCGCGGCAGGTCGCCAAAGCGTATTACGACAGCCGTAAAAACCTCAATCCGCCGTTCCCGATGGCGCCGCGCGAATGGGTCGCACAAATGCCCGACATGCAGGAATCCGCATCATGAGCAAGAATCTGCTGGTTGAATTATTGGTCGAGGAATTGCCGCCCAAATCGCTGAAACAATTGGGCGCCAGTTTTGCGCAATTGCTGGCTGACAGCCTGAAAGCGCAAGGGCTGATCGCGCACGACGCAACCATCACACCGTATGCAACCCCGAGACGATTGGCGGTGCATATCGTCAATGTTGCCGATCAAGCGGCCGATCAAGCAGTCACGCAAAAACTGATGCCGGTCAAAGTCGGTCTGGATGCGGAAGGCCAGGCCACACCGCCGTTATTGAAAAAACTGGCCAGCCTCGGCGCGGATGCCTCGGTCGTGCCGCAGCTCAAACGTGCGCTGGATGGCAAAACCGAAACGCTGTTCTGGGATACCACCGTGACAGGCATCGCGCTGACCGATGGACTGCAAAAAGCGTTAGAGGAAGCGATTGGTAAACTACCGATTCCCAAAGTGATGACTTACCAATTGGCGGACGGCTGGAGCAGCGTCAATTTTGTGCGTCCAGCGCACGCGCTGACTGCATTGCACGGTGCGGACATCGTTCCGGTGAATATTCTCGGTCTGCAAGCCGGGCGGGAAACCCAGGGGCATCGCTTTGAGGCGAAAGTAAATCCCATCGTATTGCACAATGCCGATAGTTACGCGCAACAACTGGCCACCGAAGGCGCAGTGCTCGCCGGTTTCGCCGAGCGTCGCGCGGAAATCGCACGCCAGCTGGCAGCCGCTGCCGCGCAGCAGCATCTCACACCGGTCAACGACGAGGCTTTACTGGACGAAGTTACCGCGCTGGTCGAACATCCCAATGTGCTGGTTGGCACATTCGACGCGGAGTTCCTGCAAGTACCGCAGGAATGCCTGATTCTGACCATGAAAGCGAACCAGAAATACTTCCCGCTGCTCGACGCACAAGGAAAACTGGCCAACAAATTCCTGCTGGTTTCCAATATCCGCCCGTCCGATCCGGCCCACGTCATCACCGGTAACGAACGCGTAGTGCGCTCACGCCTTGCCGATGCCAAGTTTTTCTTCGATCAGGATCGCAAAAAAACGCTGGCATCGCGCTTGCCGGAATTGGATAAAGTGGTTTATCACAACAAAGCGTATACACAAGGAAAACGCATACACTCTGTTTGCGCCATCGCCAAAATGATTGGCGCACAGTTAGGAGGCAATGAGCTGGCCGATCAGGCCGTTAAGGCTTCTAAGTTGGCCAAGGCAGACTTGCTGACCGACATGGTCGGTGAATTTCCTGAACTGCAAGGCATCATGGGGCGCTATTACGCACAGCATGAAGGTTTAAGCGATGCTATTGCATTTGCCATCGAAGATCAGTACAAACCGCGTTTTGCCGGTGACGAATTGCCGCGTAACCCGGCGGGTATTTGTCTGGCGCTTGCGGATAAACTGGAAACACTAGTGATCATGTTCATAATCGGTGAAGTACCAACCGGCGACAAAGATCCGTTTGCGTTGCGCCGTCATGCATTGGGAGTCATTCGCATTCTGATCGAAAAAAACCTGGCTCATTTTGAATTGAATCAATTAATCGATCAGACTTATCGAGAAATATTGAGTATCACCGCGATTCCGAATCTACAAGGGGTTTTTCTGAAATTGCCCCCTAATCTGGAAGAATTACTGCTGCAATTGAAGAAATTTGTCTGGGAACGCCTCGTTGGTTATTTGCGCGAACAAGGCTACACCGCACAAGAAGTCGACGCCGTACTCAGTTTGAATCCTCAGCATTTAAGCGATATCCCGAAACGTCTTGCTGCCGTGCGGGCGTTTGCCGCACTGCCGGAAGCGGTCAGTCTGGCGGCGGCCAACAAGCGCGTCGGCAATATTCTTAAAAAGACCGAAAGCGCTATCCCTGATGCCGTCGATCCTGATGGGTTGCCGGAAGCCGATGAGCAAGCGCTTTATCAAGCGTTGCAAGGCATTGAACCGAAGACCAAAGAAGCTTTTGCCACTGGTGATTACACCGCTTCGCTGCAACTGCTGGCAACGTTGAAAACTCCGGTCGATACCTTTTTCGATCACGTGATGGTGAACGTCGACGATGAAAAATTGCGTAACAACCGCCTTGCTTTGCTGAAGCAACTGCACCAGACGATGAATCAAATCGCCGATCTTTCAAAACTGGCCAGCTGACATGAAACTGATCATCCTCGATCAAACCGGCGTAATTAATCAGAGCAGCGGCACGTTTATCAAAACGCCGGACGAATGGATCGCGATTCCCGGCAGCCTGGAAGCGATTGCCCGCTTGACGCATGCCGGGTATCGCGTGGTCATCGCCACCAACCAATCGGGCATCGGGCGCGGTTTGCTCGATATGGCGACTTACAACGCCATCAATGACAAAATGTACAAGGCCGTCCATCTCGCAGGCGGGCGCATCGATGCCATATTCTTTTGCCCGCATACCAACGCGGATAAATGTTCGTGCCGCAAACCGGCCACCGGTTTGTTTGGTGAAATCATGCAGCGCTACGGTGTTAATTTAAAAAATATCCCTGCCGTCGGCGATTCGTTGAAGGATTTACAAGCGGCTGCGGCAATCGGCGCGATACCGATGCTGGTGCTGACCGGCAATGGAGAAACGACACGCGCCGCTCAGGAAATTCCCGCGCATACGCAGATTTTCGCCAATCTCGCCGCCGTAGCGGATGCGCTGGCCGGAGAAGAATAAGAGTGGCCATTTTCCGTTCGGCGCTGTATATGCTGCTGCAAATCATCATTACGCCGCCGTATGCCATTTTTACGCTCGCTTGTTTTCCACTGTCGCCGCATAACCGCTACCGCGTGACTTCGAGCTGGACGCGCATCATGCTGTTTCTGCTGTGCAATCTGTGCGGCATCCGCTATCGCATCATTGGTGCGGAGAATATTCCGAAAACCCCGAGCATCGTGTTATCCAAACACCAATCGGCGTGGGAAACCTTGGCTTTCCAGGAAATCTTTCCGCCGCAAGTGTGGGTGTTGAAAAAAGAACTGCTGCGCATTCCGTTTTTTGGCTGGGGGCTGGCAATGACCAGCCCGATAGCGATTGACCGCAGCGCGCGGAAGAAAGCCTTGGAACAAATTGTCGAGCAAGGCAAGGACCGTTTGCAACAGGGATTCTGGATCGTGATCTTTCCCGAAGGCACGCGCATCCCGCCGGGACAACGCGGCAAATACCGCATCGGCGGCGCCTGGCTGGCGACGCACACCAATGTGCCGGTGGTGCCGGTCGCGCACAATGCCGGTGAGTTGTGGGGAAGGAATTCTTTCGTCAAACACCCTGGCACCATTACCGTCAGCATCGGCCAGCCGATCGATCCCACCGGCATGGAAGCCGGGGAACTAAACGCGCAAGTGGAAGCCTGGATCGAGGCTGAAATGCTGCGTATCGGCCGGAAAAACCCGCAAGAACCGTAACCATGCTCGTGCAAGCCACCACGACGCTCAACGGCCGGGAAATTACCTACACACTCAAACGTTGCCAGCGCAAATCGATCGGTTTACAAATTGATCACCACGGTTTGCGCATCAGCGTGCCGCTGCAAACCGCACTCCCGCACATCGATACCGTTCTGCGGGAAAAAGCCGGCTGGATCACAAAAAAGCTCGATCAATGGCAAACCAAAAAAAGCCTCGCATTGACGTGGACGCATGATGCGGCCTATCCGTTGCTCGGCGAACCGTGGCGCATCGCACTGAAACCATCCGGCGAGATCGAAATGGTGCGGCAATTTACCTGTGAAGCAGCGCAACAATCCCTAGTGCAACTCAGTCTCCGCCAAATCGAGCGATTCGTCATGGCCTGGTACGGCCAGCAAGCGATTGCCTGCTTCAAAGAGCGCATTGCCATCTACGCCCCGGCATTGCATGTACCCCCGCCGCCGTTCCGCCTGTCTCGCGCCAAAACCCGCTGGGGCAGCTGCAACAGCCGTGGTCTTGTCACGCTCAACTGGCGCTTGATCCAACTGCCACTGCATTTGATCGACTACGTCGTCGTACATGAACTGGCGCATCTGATTGAAATGAATCACTCGAAGGCGTTTTGGGGACTGGTCGGAACGATTTACCCCGATTATCAGGCTGCCCGGAAAATGCTCAAAAACTATGGTTGATCTCTTGTTTTGCAGGAAAAAAATAGCTTTATGCGTATAATGGGCGCCTATTCAATACAAGTTTTAGTAACCAATAATCATCTTGATTATTAGAAGTTTTCTAATTTTGCAATCACCAAAGCGAGGATAAACATAACATGCGCGTTTTAAAAGATACCGTGGTCTCACTCAACTATGAATTGTCGGACGCTTCGGGAAAAGTTCTGGAGAAAACCGATACACCGATCAGTTATTTACACGGTGGTTATGGCGGTATTTTTCCCTTGGTTGAAGAAGCGTTGCATGAAAAGGAGATTGGTCATTCCTGCACGGTTTCGATGGAGCCGGAAGATACTTTCGGTGAGTATGACGCTGAATTAATTCGCGTGGAACCACGCAATTCATTCCCCGATAATGTGGCAATCGGCATGCACTTCGAAGGCGGCGCGGAAGATTCCGATGATTTTATTCTCTACAAAGTCACTGACGTCACGGAAGACTCGGTTATTGTCGACGGTAACCACCCCTTTGCCGGGATGCGATTGAATTTTGCCTGCACCGTGACAGATGTGCGTCCGGCTACGGAAGAAGAAATCGCGCACGAGCATGTTCACGGTGCGCACGGGCATGAGCATTAATGCAGCAAAAATTGCACTGGGGTGATAAAAGTCAGCTGTTATCCGCAGTACCCAGGGCTTCTTTCAATAAATAGAGTTGTTCCAATGCCTGCCGGGGATTCAATTCGTCCGGCGAAAGATTTTGCAGCATGGTAATGACGGGATGTTCTTGCACGCTTTCCTCTTGCGGCCCGGCAATCGAAACAGAAAACAGATCCAATTGCGGTTCTTGCTTCACACTTTCCTGTTCCAACTTGATCAAGTGTTTCTTCGCCAGCTTGATCACCGCTTCGGGAACGCCTGCAAGTGCAGCCACTTGCAGGCCGTAACTTTGACTGGCGGGTCCTTCGGCAACTTTGTGCAGAAAAACAATGCGGTGCTTATACTCGACCGCATCCAAATGCACGTTTTGGAGCTGCTTGAATTCTTCCGCAAGCTTGGTCAATTCAAAATAATGCGTGGCAAAAAGAGTAAAACTGCGGTTCTTGACCAGTAGATGACGCGCAATGGCAAATGCCAGAGCCAAACCATCAAATGTCGACGTGCCGCGCCCGACTTCGTCCATCAACACCAGGCTGTGCGCGGTGGCGTTATGCAGAATATTGGCGGTTTCGGTCATTTCCACCATGAACGTCGAGCGTCCGCTGGCCAGATCGTCGGCAGCACCGATGCGGGTAAAGATTTGATCCAGCATTCCAATGTGCACTGCTTTCGCCGGCACATAACTGCCGCAATGCGCCAGCAAGGCAATCAGCGCGATTTGCCGCATGTAGGTTGATTTACCGCCCATGTTGGGACCGGTAATCATCAGCATACGCGGTTTTCCACTATGCTCGCCACCCAGTTGCACATCATTGGCGACGAAGTTTTCCACCTGCTGTTCCACCACCGGATGGCGGCCGGTGTCGATGGTAAACACATCCTCACCGGTTAACTGCGGAGCGGCATAATCGAGGGCTTGCGCACGTTCGGCAAATGCGCACAGAACATCGATTTCCGCAACGCTCGCGGCGATTTTTTGCAGCGCATGAATATACTGGGCGAGCGCGTTCAATAATCCCTCGTACAAATATTTTTCCCGCGCCAGCGCCCGGTCCTGTGCAGACAAGGCTTTATCTTCAAAGGTCTTCAATTCCGGCGTGATGTAGCGTTCGGCATTCTTTAATGTTTGCCTGCGCCGGTAATCGGCGGGGATTTTCTCGCTGTGCGCATGCGTAACTTCGATATAAAAACCATGCACACGGTTATATTCCACCTTCAGATTGGGAATGCCGGTGCGTTCCTTTTCGCGTATTTCCAGTTGCAACAGAAATTCACCGCAATTGTTTTGCAGCGCACGCAGCTCATCCAGCTCGGCGTCAAAACCGTCGGCAATGACATTACCTTCGCGCAACACCACGCCCGGCTCCGGCAGCAACGCTTTGCTCAGTAACTCCACCACCGCCGGTTCAATCTGCATGTCGTGAAGCAATTGACCGATGCGCTCGCTGTTACAGTGAGCGGTAGCCAGGATGACTTGCGGCAGCAGCTTCAAACTGTCACGCAAACCCGATAAATCCCTTGGCCGCGCCGATTTCAGCGCAATACGCGCGGTTATCCGTTCGATATCGGCACATTGCCGCAGCAGAACGCGCACTGCCGCAAAATGATGCTGCCCGTTTTCTCCGGTCAATGCTGCCACGCTATCGAGCCGCTGTTGAATGACGGCGCGATCGCGTAGCGGATGATGCAGCCAGAATTGCAGCAAACGGCTGCCCATATTGGTGGCGCAAGTGTCGAGCAACGACAGTAACGTCGGCGATCGCTCGGCGCGTATCGTTTCGGAAATTTCCAAATTGCGGCGCGTTGCGGCATCCATGCGCACATAAATGCTTTCCCGCTCCGCTTGCAACGACGAAATATGGGGCGCGGCCGATCCCTGCGTCAGGCGCGTGTATTCCAATAATGCCCCGGCGGCGCACAGCGCGGTGGACAAATCCTCGCAACCGAAGCCGCTGAGATCATGGGTTGCAAATTGCCGCGTCAGCGTATTGCGCGTGCTGTCATGATCGAACTGCCACAGCGGCAAACGCTTCAACGCCCAGTTTCTTCCTTGTATTTCGGGCAAATTCAATGACTCGGGCAAAAGAATCTCCGCCGGTTGCAAGCGTTCCAGCTCGCTGAGCAGATTGTGCGGCGCCGTTTCCAGCACGCGCAACTGCCCCGCCGCGAGATTCAACCAAGCCAACCCCAAGGCCGATTCCTGTATCGACAGCGCCAATAAGATGCAATCGCGCTTATCTTCCAGCAATGCCGCATCGGTCAGCGTTCCCGGCGTGATGATGCGCGTCACTTCACGGGCTACCGGCCCCTTGCTCGTCGCCGGATCTCCGACCTGCTCGCAGATCGCAATGGATTCACCCGCTTTAACCAGCTTTGCCAGATACTGCTCGGCCGCATGGTATGGCACACCCGCCATTTTGATCGGCTCCCCGGCGGAAGCGCCGCGTTGTGTCAGCGTGATTCCCAGCAGCTTTGCCGCTTTCTCCGCATCGTCAAAAAACAATTCATAAAAATCCCCCATGCGGTAAAACATCAGCATATCCGGATGCTGCGCCTTGATGCGCAAATATTGCTGCATCATCGGCGTGTGCTGTTCCTTTGGGGTTTTCATTTATTCGTGTCAGATTATTATGGTATTGGAAAATGTATCATCCGGATGGATAAATGGAGTAGAACTGCTTAGCGCCACCTCAACATTTGTACTCCATTATAGGCAAAATTATTGAGAAAATTCCGGGAAATTGACCCGCCGGATCGTATCAAAAATGAAGCAAAGTTTAAGTGATTGAGTAAATCGAAATAATCACTATTCCAGGTATTGAGGATTATTGAAATATTTCAATCAACAAGACAAACAAACTCACAAAAAAGCTGGCTGACGCATTACACTGAAGCAATCGCAAGCGGCACGCCATTAGCGCATCGAATCAACCGGCGTGTAGAATGGAAGATGCTGCTTTGTGGCGTGAAACACTCGCAGTAATTCTTCTTTTGAATAGGCACGTATACCATGCGGACAATTCTTTTTTTGCTGGCACTGACTTTTTCCATCGCGACTTGGGCTAATGAGGATAAGGGTATGACGGATACGGAAAAACAATCACGTCAGCTGGAAAAAGCGTTAGCTCGCATACAGCAAGAATCTCAATCCATTCAACAGCAATTCATGATGATTCAAGAATTACGCCGCAATGACATGGCTGAGCCTCCCATGAATATACCGTTGCCGAGCACACCCGGGCAAAGTATTCCGGTGCCTAATTACAATAATTTAATGCAGCAGAAACAAGAAAGGGATCAACGGATTGAAAAATATACAGCCGACTTAAACCGGCTGTATGCGCGCTTCACGGAACTGGAAAATGAAAAACAGGTTATCCTGGAACAAATAAGATCACTGGAACAAAAAACGGAAGAATGACTATCATCAGCGGTGCTACTGCTACTTTCCTTCAAAATTCTTGAACCAGATGTCATAAATTTCGTCCGACCATAGGGATTTGATCCAGACAATCACATCATCCACCTGCTGTTCGGTCAGCTTACCCTCCCATGCTGGCATGGAACCAATTTCAAGCGGTGTTCCTTTGAGTATCGTTTTTTTCAAAACATCGGTCGAATGATGCCAGGCATGCGCGGTGCTATCCAATGGCGGTGGCGGATATTTTCCATCCGGGCCAGGTTTACGCCATTCCGGAGTCGCTTCACCGTTAGGCCCATGGCATCCAATGCAATTGGCGTTGTAGACACTCTCACCGCGTTTGATTTGCGCTTGATCCAAATTCCGCTTTATTAAGCCTGTCTTGCTATCGACCTGATGCTGACCGGAAGAAACGCCGGGCAGCGGAGAATTACCGCAGCCCAGCATCGTTGCAGCAAAAATGCAGAGCACCACATTACGGACGATCATGAAAAAGCCGCTGCTACTTCAAGCGCATCACAGAACCGCTTTTCTCCGGCTCAGCATTAACCGGTTCGGCTTCTTGCGAGGCTTTCTTGGCAAAAGGGTCGTAGCGGTGATAGATCTTCGTATCCTTGCGCGCTTGATCCCGTTCTTCGATCAGCAGAACATTATAGGGATCGACCCGCCCGCTGCCTTCCATGCCCGGTGTACCATGCGGCATATCGGGAACGGATAATCCAACCGCCTTCGGTTTTTCTTTCAATAAGCGGATGATGTCCGGCGCCGGTACATGCCCTTCAATCGCATAACCGTTGATCAACGCGGTATGGCAAGAGCCGAGGGATTCGGAAATACCCGATTTTTTGCGGATTTCCTTATTGCCCACATCGTGCGTTTTTACGGTAAAACCGTGATCGCGCATGTGATCGACCCATTTAGCGCAACAGCCGCAGGTCGGGCTTTTATAAACATCAACCGTGGTCGTAGCGGCTGCTTGCGCAGCAACACCCAACAATCCGGCTGCCAGTATCGCACCTATTCGTAATTTCATTTTTTCTCCACAATGATTGTTCCATGCATCTTCTTAAAATGGCCCGGCAACGGGCAGGCAAAATCAATCGTTCCTACACGCGTGAATTGCCAGATCAATTCTTTTTGCTCGCCCGGCTCCAGTTGCAGCAAATGAGCTTCGGAGTGCTCCTTATCAGGATACATGCGCCGCATATTAGCAACTTTTTTCAACTCTGCCATCGAACCCAGCAACATTTCATGCGGGTGATTGCCACCATTTTTCACCACAAACCGGATCGTTTCGCCTTCACTTACTTTGACTTCAGCCGGTAAAAACATATTATCCACTTGGGTCAGCTTGATGATACGGGATACTTTGTCGGCATCACCCAGCCTGCCAATATCCACTTCAACATTGGAATAGTTAGTATTCGAGTAACTACCGGTTGAAAACAAGACCAGGACCACAAATGGTATAATCCCGTTCATAGAATGCTCCTGAAATAATTCCCGAACCTGTTTATCCGTCTTGATTAGAATCCGGCTATGCTAAATTGTTCCACTTTATTTGTCTAATATTCCGCCACCAGTATCGTGCATTTTACCGGGTTAAGAAGGTCATTTTCATCCACTGGAATCTCATAAAGTATGCAACAAAAACAACAATATAATACCAATAAGCTGCAAAAACGCTTGCGGCGGCTGACCGGTACTGCAATTGCTGATTTCAATATGATCGAGGCCGGTGACCGGGTGATGGTCTGTTTGTCCGGTGGCAAGGATAGTTATGCTTTATTGGATATCCTGCGCAATCTGCAAGCGCATGCGCCATTGGAATTTGAGCTGATCGCGGTCAATCTGGATCAAAAGCAACCCGGTTTTCCCGAGCAGGTACTGCCCAACTACCTGACGGAAATCGGCATGCCTTTCCGTATCGTCGAACAAGATACTTACAGCGTTGTAAAGCGCGTCATCGCGGAAGGGAAAACCACGTGCAGCCTTTGCTCGCGTTTGCGCCGCGGCGTGCTTTACCGGGTTGCCAGCGAATTGGGCGCGACCAAAATCGCATTGGGGCATCATCGCGATGATATCCTCGTAACCTTGTTTCTGAATATGTTTTATGGCGGAAAACTGAAAGCGATGCCACCCAAACTGGTTAGCGACGACGGCAAGCATATCGTTATCCGCCCGCTAGCTTACTGCAAGGAAAAGGATTTGGCGGCATATGCGGCAATGGCGGGTTTTCCGATTATTCCTTGCAACTTATGCGGATCACAACCGAACTTGCAACGCCAGGTCATCAAAGAAATGATGCAACAATGGGACAAAAAATTCCCCGGCCGCCTGGAAACCATGTTCCGTTCCTTACAAAACGTTCAACTATCGCATCTGGCCGATACTTCCCGCTATGATTTCTTCAATCTGAAAGCGCAAGACCAACCTTTTATCGACGGGGACACGGCGTTCGATGAAGAAACTTTCGAACCCAATATCGAAGAAATGCTAACCCCTGGCGCGGAAGAAGCAGATGATCGTTCGCTCGTTTCTTCATCGTGACCGGCGATTTCCGTGCACGGGCGGCACCCATTTGAACGTCATCGCGACCAAACCGGCAAACACAATATAAATCGCTGTTAACACACCCTCCGGTACATCGTAAAACATAATGCGATGCAGCCAATGCTGAATAAAACTGCCGCCGGTTTCAACCTGGCGCAAGCTATTTTCCCATGCGGTCAACGGGCAAACGACACCCATCAAAGATTCCATCACGACCAATACAATCGCGCCAAGATGTAAATAACGAAACCACGGATTGCTGACAAAGCGCAGCTTAAACCACGCGCCCAGCCAAATGACGGGCAGGCTTCCAACCACAAACAGCACATACAAAAAATGGACGATCAGTACAATGTCAGCCAATGGCGTGTTTGATTGGGTAATTTTGCATTAACGATGACCGGCGCAACAACTCATCGCGCCATTGAGACAGGAATGAATTGCAAGTTGTATGGAAAACAAAAACTTGCAATTCATTGGCACAAACAAAATTAATAATCACCGGTTCCTTGGGTTCGCATATCATTCTTGATAAACCGGATGCCACTGACACCGCGTGCAACCGCCATCGCTCTATCGATATCGTCGCGAGAATTGACGGTACCGCTGAGTTCGACCACGCCCTTCACGGTTCTGACATTGATTTCGAAAGGCCGCAAGGAGAGCTCATCGATAATGGCTTCGTGAACCTTGGTGGTGATGACAATATCATCGTATTGCTCTGTGCTTCCCTCATACTTAGGCACCGACGTGCAAGCCGGGAAGAAAGCCATCTGCGCAATTAAAAAGAAAACAACGAAACAACTATTACGATCAAGTTTTACCATGATGAGGTTCTCCTAAATGAATATTGGAAAAATATCCCTCGTCACATTTAGATTAAAGACCCTTGCGTTACTGCCTTCTGAACTTGATTCAATTCAAAATTAACAGTGTTATTGAATTCCGGTAAGTATTCGCAAAATCAGAATGCGAGGTTTTGTATGGACAGAGTAGCTCGCGCGCATATCAGTATAAAAAGCATTCCATTCCTGCAATAAATATTACCTGAATATCACGGCTAGCAATTGTTTTTTTGGAATGCTTGCGCAATAGATGCCAAACTATTAACTGGTTTTTTCTGACGGCTGCGCTGGTGAATTTTCCTTGAGTAACGGCAGAACCAATTTTTCCAGTTTTTTCAGATTGACCCGGCCTACATAGGTTTCCGCAATTTCACCGGAACGGTTAATGACCACGGTATAAGGCAATACCGACATGCGGTTGCCAGCCGCCGCAGCCAGCGACCATGCATCCATGCTGCCGACTAATACGGGATAGTTGATGCCGAATTCCTGGCTGAACATTTTCACTTTGTCAGCTTGATCCAGCGCGATGCCGACAAACACCAATCCTTGCGCGCGGTATTTTTCCTGCGCCTCGACAAACTCGGGGATTTCCTCTTGGCAGGGTGTACACCAGGTCGCCCAGAAATTCACCACCAAGACTTTTCCAAGCCACTGCGAAACGGCCTGATTTTCGCCGTGAATATCCGGTAAATTAGCTTCCAGAATGGCTTTCGCACCTTGCTGGCTCTCTGCGCTGGATAATTCAACCTGGTACGACTCCGTTAATACGGATCGCAGAAATGAACCCGCTCCCAATGCAAATAATGCGACACAAACATACAAAAAAATCTGCTTAAATTTTGACATCACGAAATCCTTTGATAGTTTTCCAGCTTGAAGAAACTTGATATTGGGTTTTAGTGCGCGCAAATACAACGCAAGAAGTTTAGATTTTGGCATCGCTACTTCACTTCCTTAGATAATTTTCAATCTGCAGAAACCTGCGGTGAGGTTTGATGCATGCCTAAATCAAAACGGCGTTCAGCACGGTTAAGAAATCGTTTTTATTCAGAAAACCGATCACTTTAATATCAGAAACATCGTTGCCCTGAGGATCGATGAATAGAATGCCCGGTGGCCCGAACAGCTTGAATCGTTTCAATAAAGCCGCATCATCCGGTGTACCGTCGGTCACATCGATTTGCAGCAGCACGACATCCTTCAAGCGCGATTGCACTTTGGCATCGGACAACGTAAAACGATCCATTTCCTTGCAGGAAACGCACCAATCCGCATGAAATCTGACCATAACGTGCTTGCCTTTGGATTGGCGGATTTGTTCATCCAATTCCGCAACTGTTTTTACCCCCTGGAAAGGTAAAGCCGGATAGCTTGAAACTGCTGTCTCTTGACCGCTTGCCGCATCCGCTGCCAAGTTTAGTTTTGACAACGGCTGCAACACATCGCGGCTGCCGGATAACACGCCGATTAATAGTGCTACACCCACCAGCAAAGCAATAACGCCAATGCCTTTGAGAAATTTCTGCAAACCCGAAGCGCGTTCCGGCAGCGGATCGATCGCATGCAGATAAATTGCCGAGATAATCAGCAACGCCGCCCACAGCAGCATATGCACCACGTCGTTAATAACCGGAGAGATCAACCAGATGGCGACGCCGAGCAGTAATACGCCAAAGAACCGCTTGATCGATTCCATCCATGCCCCGGCTTTTGGCAACAACGCACCGGCGGAAGTGCCCAGCAACAGTAAGGGCACGCCCATCCCCAGCGCCATGACGAACAGCGCGGAGCCACCCAGGATCACATCGCGGGTCTGGCTGATATACAGTAAAGCACCGGCCAAAGGGGCCGCGACGCAAGGCCCGACGATCAACGCCGACAATGCGCCCATGCCGAACACACTGGTCAAATGCCCGCCTTTAAGGTGACCGGCTTCCTCGGATAGCTTGGTCTGCAACGCGCCGGGCAATTGCAGCTCATAAAAACCGAACATGGAAAAAGACAGCAGCACAAAAATCACTGCAAACGAACCCAGCACCCAGGCATTCTGCAATGCCGCCGACAGCATTGAGCCCGACAACCCAGCCGCCACACCGGCAATGGCATATGTGATCGCCATGCCCAGCACATACGCCAATGCCAGGATAAATCCATGACTTTTAGTCACGTGTTTGCCACGATTGGCAATAATTCCCGACAAAATCGGAAACATCGGAAACACACAGGGGGTAAAGGACAGCAGCAGGCCAATGCCGAAAAATCCGGTCAGGATCAGCCAGAAATCACCGGTTTGAAACATTTGGTCAATCTTGTACGCCTCGGTTTCAATGGCAGGCGCTTTGGACGGCATGCGGAACAATTCCGCGGTAGCATCCACCCCGGCCGCAGCCGCCGGGTTGCTCACGGCGTTAGCAACCGCGCCGATAGCGGCCTTCACCGCCGGTAACGTCAGATCGATGGCTTTATGAATCGGCGCGTAACAAACCCCGACCGGCTCATTGCAACCCTGGTAAGTCGCCGATAGCGTCAGCGGTTGCTCGCTTGCGGAATCCTCACGTTTTAGCGAAATGATGGCTTGTACCGGGCTGTAATAGACTTCCGTTTGACCAAACGTCGCGTCTTCTTTCATTTTACCCGGCGGCAATGTGATTTTTTCAATGACCATGCCGTCTTGCTTGGGCTCAAACACGATTTTATCGCGATACAAATAATAATCCTTGGCCGGTGTCAGGCTCGCGATCAACGTGTGGCCATCGCGCACTTCCACCGATAGCTTGAAGGCTTCGTCCGGAGGCAGAAGCTCTTGCGGATTGCTTTGACCCAGCTTGATCCCCAGTCCCTGCAGTTTCTGGAATAAGCTGAAAGAACTGCCTTCCTCGGCATGAACCTGAGTACTGGCCAAACATAAAATCAGTAACAAAAATTGGATTGATCGCATCGGTATTCAGTCGTGTTTAATCGGAATCGGATAGTAGTGTTGTGTCGGCGATCCACTGCAAATAAGCAGGCAGGCCACCGGTTATAGGAACCATAATCACTTCAGGAAGTTCATAAGGATGCATCATCTTGATCAACTGTTCAACCCGGTCATAGTGCTGCTTCCGGGTTTTGATCAAAACCGGAATTTCTCCGGCCGATTCGATTTTACCTTGCCAGCGATAGACGGAAGCGCACGGACTCAGCACATTGACGCATGCAGCCAGTTGCTGATGAATTAAAGCTTCCGCCAATTGCATCGCCGACTTTTCGTCAGGAAAATTGGAAATGATCAGTACCGCTTCCATTGGCGTTATCAGTTAATACACAATAAATAAGCTGATTTTACCTCGCTTAGCGCTGCAATGGACAGTTGTGATAGCAAACGCGCGCACTGGGCATGCCGCGCCAATACGCATATACTTAAAAAATAATTAATCGCAAGGAGTAGAGCAAATGAAAGGACTATTTAACTTGGTTATAGCGCTATCGATCATTACCCCGGTCTCGGTATTTTTTGGCTACATCATCATGGATGAAGGCGATCAATTCACGGCCGAGCATTATATGGTGACAGGATTAAGCACAATTCCCTTCGTTTTCGCGCTGCTCGTCAAATTTCTGATGACAGGCGCCGAGAAAGAATAGCAAACCATTCTCACCAAAAGGCCCTGATAAACTCTAGCAATTCCAATGACAAAGTTGCGCGAAAATTCTTTGCATCAATCTCAATAACTCTCCCGGTTACTTACATTTCTGTGGTTGAACTTAGGATCAGTATTAAAAATAGGTGCTTGCTAAAAGCTTTAAAGAGCTGTTTCTATTTTCCGTAAGAAGTTACTTACAGTAAAAGCTTGCTTAAGTTTACAAGAGTAAAAATCTCATCAAAGATGATTTTCCTCCAGCAATTACTAGGGCCTGTTAACACAATCTGATTGCTTCGACGATGAGAGCGAAGTGGATAAAGGAGATGAAGACGACATCGAGCTTATCGAACCTGGAGAAGATGCGGCGAAATCCCTTGAGCCTTCTGAACAATCGTTCGATCTCGTTGCGTTTTTTGTACATGGCACGGTTGTATTCCCAGGGTGACAAGCGATTTGCTTTGGGCGGAACAACCGGGATGTAACCCAAATCTAGTGCCAGTTGCCAGGTTTGGTCGCCCTCATAAGCACGATCCATCAGCAGGTAGGTGGGCGTATTGACGGGACCGAGGGAAAGCAAAAGCTGCCTGCCCTCTGGCGCATCGTGGGCGTGACCGGGCGAGAGGGCAAAGCCTATGGTTGTTCTGGAATCTGCGGCAACCAGATGAATTTTGGTGGTCCATCCACCTCGAGATTTTCCGATGGATTGGGGGCCGTTTTTTTTAACGCACCCGTACCGTCGGGATGGACTTTGATGCTGGTGCTGTCCAGCGAAACAGTTTCAATACGGATACGGATGATTTGCTGATGCTGAAGTTGCCCAAATACATGGCTCAGTACACCACTCTTTGCCCAGCGATTCATGCGGGTATAGATGGTATGCCAGTTGCCGAATCGCTTGGGCAGTCCTCGCCACTTGCAGCCATGCTCGGCAACGTAAAGAATGGCATTGAGAACTTGCAGATTGGAATGGCTGACGTTGCCACGCTGACGCGGCAGGCAGTGCTCGATCTGTTGATATTGAGTTTCGGTGATTTCCATCACCAAATTATATCAAATAGCGTTAACAGGCCCTAGACTGTTTATAGCTTCGGTTTGATACCAAGCTATCTAATCGAAACAACTACACAAAAATGGAGAAAGCGCCATGATGCTTCTGAATCACATGAACATGCCACAGAAACTGACCATCCTGACAGTATTTTTATTGCTGATAGCCGCAGTGCCGGCAGCACTTTACATTAACACAGTGATCACCGAACTCGATACCACAAAACGGGAAGCTGCGGGTACTCAACCAGTCATTGCGTTACAGAAAGTGGTGCAATTCACTCAACAACATCGTGCTCTATCTGCTGCATTACTCAACGGCAATGAATCCGTAGCCGGTCGCTTGTTAGAAACTCAGAACGAACTGAATAAAGCCATCAATTTAGTAGATACCAAGCTTAAGGAAGCAAATATATCTCCTCAAAATGTGTCATTTTGGTCAGCTGAAAAACAGCGCATCACCGAAATTCAACAAGCTGTTCCTGCGCGTCGGCTCAAAGCTCCGGAAAGCACAGCGCAGCATACCAAAATAGTTCAGGCCCTTATGCTTATCAGTGAGGAAGTGCTCATTGAATCCAATCTGTTACTGGATCCGGCCAAAAACACCTACTTCCTGATTAATGCAACCATGCTCAATGCGCCTAGATTAGCTGAAAACTTGGGTCAAATGCGTGCAGCCGGTACAGCTTTCTTGACTTTGGGACATATAAATGACGAAGGTCGAACTAAACTGGGGGGGCTGGCCAGTAATGTCAATCAGTTTTCCACGGAATTCTTGCGTAATGTCGAAAAATCAATGCACTCCGATCCAAAAATAAAAGCTGCTCTGGAAGCTAGAGGTAATGAAATCAAAACTTTAGTCGAAAAGACATTGCTCATGGTAACCCAAGAATTATTACTAGCGAAGGAACTAAAACTGCCCGCGACTGAATATATTGCCGAGCTTACGCGCACAATCGACACCATCTATGATTACAATTTCACTGCTGCTGAGATTCTCACGCAAGCGCTGCATACCCGCGAAGAAAATCTGCAGCAAACAGTTTATTTGATGATTGGTTTAATAGCGGCTTTACTGACTTTTGCGATTATGTTCGCAGTCTTTATCGTACGCAGCATCACACAGCCGATGCAGGAAGCGATCAGTATCGCCAATGCCATAGCGACCGGTGACCTCACCAAACGGATAGAAGCGACATCCACGAATGAAACCGGGCGGCTGTTGCAAGCACTGAAAGCGATGAATGAGAATCTGGTCGACCTGGTCGGTAAAGTGCGTTCGGGAACCGACCAAATCGCAACGGCATCGGGAGAAATCGCATCGGGCAACTCGGACTTGAGCCAACGCACGGAAGAGCAAGCCTCCAGCCTGGAAGAAACCGCATCGTCGATGGAAGAATTGACCTCCACCGTCAAACAAAACGCCGACAACGCGCGCCAAGCCAATCAACTGGCTGCCGGTGCCTCGGAAGTTGCGATGAAAGGCGGCTCGGTAGTAGGTCAAGTGGTGCAAACCATGAGCTCGATCAACGAAAGCTCGAAGAAAATTGTCGACATCATTAGCGTGATCGACGGCATTGCGTTCCAAACCAATATTCTGGCGCTGAATGCGGCGGTGGAAGCGGCGCGCGCCGGTGAACAAGGCCGTGGCTTTGCGGTGGTAGCGACAGAAGTACGTACACTGGCGCAACGTTCCGCAGCAGCAGCGAAAGAAATCAAGGAACTGATCAGTGATTCTGTAGCGAAAGTAGAAGATGGCACACGCCTGGTGGATGAAGCGGGTGCAACCATGGACGAAATCGTCACTGCGGTAAAACGCGTTACCGACATCATGAGCGAGATCTCCGCGGCATCGCAAGAACAAAGCTCCGGTATTGAACAGGTTAATCAAGCGGTAACCCAAATGGACGAAGCCACGCAACAGAATGCCGCCTTGGTGGAAGAAGCTTCAGCCGCAGCGGAATCGATGCAAGAACAAGCCCATGCATTAACGCAAGCGATAAACACCTTCAAATTATCGGAAGGTTACTCAGGAACACCGGCGGTGATCAAAAGAAACAATCGCTCCGCCAGCATAGCCAAACTGCCGAATCGCGGCCCTGCGCGGAAAAAGCCTGCGGTGAAAGCCGTAACAAACACTGAAGCCGTAACGGCTCAACCACGCAAAGTTGCAGCTGGAGGTGGCGCTGAGGATTGGGAAGAATTCTAAAATCCCGGCAGCGGCAGGCTGATCAATTCAATCAACTTGCTCTATCCTGATAACCGGACAGCGCGCCTTGCGAGCATTCGCGGGCGCGCTGGTAAGCCAACCCGGCCACCGCCAAATCCCCCAACGCCAACCCCCGGAACACAAATGCAGTGTGCTCATCCGCTGCGCAACGCCCAGCGGCATCGCCCGTCACCAATCCGGTCAGATCGCCACGCACCAGCGCCGGATCAACCAGCGGTTTGGGCATGCTGGCTTCCTGTTCCAGGTCGTCAACGATAATCCGGTCAAACGCCGCCATGCTTCCAGCCAGCCACGGCGCGGCCAGATCGGTCATGGTGACGAAAGCACCGGGCTTCAACCAGCGCGCATCCAGAAAAGGAACCAGTTGCGGCGACAAAGTCACGGACGTAACGATCACGTCCGCATCGCGTAACGCTTCCTGCACAGTTTCACTGGCAATCGCCGTCAGTCCCATTTTTTCCGCGCTGCGGCAAAAAACATCGCGGCTCCCGGCTCCACGTCCGAGTGCGTGAATGCGCTTAAGCGGAAACAGTGCCGCGAAAGCCTGCAAATGACTGTGCGCCTGCACCCCGCAACCGATAAACGCGGCAACGGATGCATCCGGCCGTGCCAGCCGCTTGGCGGCAACCGCGCTCAATCCGGCGGTGCGCATCGCGGTAACCCAGTTGCCGTCGATCACCGCGAGCGGCAATCCGTTGCGGCTATCGAGCAAAGTCACCAGCGAATTAATACTGGCCAAGCCGTTTTTAGGGTTATCCGGGTTCAACACCAAAGCTTTGACGGCGAGAAAAGGCGGATCGTCGGCCGCCGCCAGCGTAGCCATCATATAGCGGCCATCCGGCGGCGTGATAACCGCTTTGGGCGCATTCCAAACCTGCTGCCGCTTACGGCCGAGCAACAGATGCTCAATACTGAGCGCAATTTCCTGCGGCGTTAATTGCAGCGATTGCAATAAATCCCAAGATAAATACCGGATGTCAGAACTTTGCCGCACGGAACGTTGTCTCTGAAGATTCTATTAAGTTAATGGAAAATTAGCCATTTTCACGCTACGGCTGCTATAATGCTGCCCCCGCCGCAACAACTAAAAGCTTATTTTTTGAGGAATTATTTATGTCTCGCCCAATCCGCAATATCGCCATCATCGCTCACGTTGACCATGGCAAAACCACAATGGTTGACAAACTGTTGCATCAAGCCGGCACCTTTGCCGCGCACCAACAAATTTCTGAACGTGTGATGGATTCCAACGATATTGAACGCGAGCGCGGCATTACCATTTTAGCCAAAAATTGCGCTATCGACTACGAAGGCGTCCACATCAATATCGTCGACACCCCGGGTCATGCGGATTTCGGCGGTGAAGTCGAGCGCGTGCTGTCGATGGTCGACGGCGTTTTGCTGCTGGTTGATGCCGTTGAAGGCCCGATGCCGCAAACCCGTTTTGTCACCAAAAAGGCACTGGCGTTGGGGTTGCGTCCGATTGTCGTGATCAACAAGATCGACCGCCCCGGCGCGCGTGCCGATTGGGTAGTCGATCAAACATTCGATTTGTTCGACAAACTGGGCGCCAGCGACGAGCAACTTGATTTCCCAGTTGTATATGCTTCGGCGTTAAACGGTTTTGCCACGCTGGATATTGAAAAACCCAGCACGGACATGCGCCCGTTGTTTGACACCATCCTCAGCTACGTCCCCGCTCCCGATGAAAACCCCGATGAACCCTTGCAACTGCAAATCAGCGCGCTGGATTATTCCAGTTTCGTCGGCCGTATCGGCATTGGCCGTATCCGCCGCGGTAAACTGCGGCCCAGTCAGGAAATCATGGTGTTAATGGGCGATAAGCCGCCGAAAAAAGCCAAAGTCAATCAAGTACTCGGTTTTCAGGGTCTGGAACGGGTGCAAATGAAAGAAGCCTTGGCGGGTGACATCGTACTGATCAACGGCGTGGACGAACTCAGTATCGGCGCCACACTGGCCGATGTCGACAAACCTGAGGCGCTGCCGGTTCTCGCTGTTGATGAACCAACCCTGACCATGACATTCCAGGTCAACACGTCACCGTTTGCCGGACAGGAAGGCAAATTCGTCACCAGCCGCCAATTGCGCGAACGTCTGGAAAAAGAATTGCTCACCAATGTCGCCTTGCGCATGGAAGAAACGGCCGAGACCGATTCGTTCCTGATCTCCGGGCGCGGCGAATTGCACCTGACCATTCTGCTGGAAAATATGCGCCGCGAAGGTTACGAGCTGGCAGTATCGCGCCCGCACGTGGTGATCCGCGAGATCGACGGCGTCAAATGTGAACCGTTTGAAATGCTCACCGTCGACGTGGACGAGGCCAATCAAGGCGCAGTGATGGAAGCCTTGGGCGCACGCCGCGGCGATTTACAAGACATGGTGTCGGATGCCAAAGGCCGCGTGCGGCTCGATTACCGTATTCCGGCGCGCGGTCTGATCGGTTTTCAATCCGAATTCATGACCATGACGCGCGGCACCGGCCTGATGAGCCATGTGTTTGACGAATTCGCCCCGATGCGTCCGGAAATTCCGCCGCGCAGAAACGGCGTGCTGATTTCCGCCGAACTGGGGGAAGCCGTCGCCTATGCGTTATGGAAACTGCAAGACCGCGGCCGCATGTTCGTCAGCCCTGGTGACCGCCTGTATGAAGGCATGGTGATCGGCATTCACACCCGCGATAACGATCTGGTCGTCAATCCGATCAAAGGCAAGCAATTGACCAACATCCGCGCCTCCGGCACCGATGAAGCGGTGACGTTAATCCCACCGATTCAACTGACGTTGGAATCCGCGATTGAATTCATCGCCGACGACGAGCTGGTAGAAATTACACCGCAAACCATCCGCATCCGTAAACGCTTTTTACTCGAGCACGAACGCAAACGCGCATCGAGAGCGGCAGCTTAATCACGATTTTCAATCCATTGCGCCGGTATGAGGTAATACCGGCGCAACCTTAAAGCTTCACTGTTTCACCGCTTGTCCGTCATCCGCCTGTTTTACTGTTTTTCAGCAGATTGGGCGGCGGACCAATCGGCTCAAAGTCCTTCAACAGCGGCACATCGTCCTTATTCACCCAGCGCAGATCCATGTCATACGTGCCGTGCGGCCCCCAGCTGCCGGTGAATTGCTTACCGTCCGGCGTGAATGTCCAGCACATATCTTCCCCGCCGGTATTGATTGTGTCACCGAGATTGACCGGCTGCTGCCATTCACCATTGGCATTTTGCCGGGCAATCCACTCGTCATGACCGCCGCGCGAACCCAAATCGGTGCGCATGCTGGTGATGATCAAGCTTTTACCGTCCTTCGATAACCCCGTCCAATGCATATGGTCGCGCTGCGGTGAATTGATCTTCGGCCCCAGGCTTTCCGGCTTTTGCCACACACCGTCTTTCTTTTCGACCTTCCAGATATCGCTATCCTGCGTCTCGCCCGGCTGATGATAACTGAAGTAAATCAAGCTATCGGACGCGATGATCGGACAATGTTCCTCACCGGTTGAGGTATTGATGCTCGGCAACTCCGGCACATCGTTCCAATTTCTGGCCGCTTGCCACACGCCATCGACTTTCTGCACCACGTACAAATCGCCGGACAACATATTGCCCGCTTCGTAGCGGGTAAAATAAATCACGTTGCCGTCATCGGAAAAACTCGGCTCCAGCTCCCACGCCGAAGTATTGATGTCCGGCCCCACCTTGGGATCGATACCCGGCCCCAAATGAATCGGCGATTGCCATTCACCGTCGACTTGATGCGACATCCAGATATCGAAACTGTAAGTATCGCCGGGAGACTGGATACCGCCTTCGCGCGTCGACACAAAAATCGCCGTCTTGCCGTCGGCACTGTAAGTGATCTCCATCTCAGAACCGGGTGAATTGATTTTCCCGCCGATGCTGTTCGACACTCGCGGACGCTCCGTCGCCGCGCCGCTACCGGAATCGTGCATGCCGGGCATGGCGTGGGAAACACCCTGCGCCAGGATAAGCGCCAGCGATACGGAACAGATTTTTGGAATAAGGGATTTAGCTTTCATGCGCCGACCTCCTTTTTTAGATAAATAATAAGATGTTTTCATTTTAGCTTTGACAATAACTTTAATTATCTCTGTAGCGGTGTTTTGGCATCCATTTGCAACAAGCTGAAGCCACTTCGCTCAAAACTATAATCATAGCGGCGATTTAAAAAGACTTTATATTCCAAAGCGACCATTAATAATAAATCTCTGAAGTAAGTGATGAACTTTCATCTTCACTCTGGATGCAGAAAGTGACTTGCCCTCTAATTTTTCAAAATAGGCCTTTGCTTTGCAAATATCAACTGTACTTTTTAAGCTATCAAAGCGCCCATATTCATTAAGGTTAGCCTCGGTGATACCAGTATTCATCATCGCTCTTAGCTTGGTTTCATCTAAGCCAAGATCCTGTGCAATCTCATGTATTTCTGTATCTTTAGCCGTAAATTGATACTCGGTTATATAGTCCCTAAAGGTTTTTTGGATATCTATGGTGATATTGCCACTCTGAACATCATGCAGAAAAATATTGGCATATTTTTGTTCTTCTTGCGTGAGCGAAGCAAAAGACTTGTGTAACTCATCTAACGTTTTTTGAACTTCCCCGCTATCGTCACCTGCTTGCCGGAGTGTCTTTAAGAACTTCTCAAATCGGGAATTCATATAATCCGCATCAATAATCCCGGTATCGATCTGCGTTAGATAGCCATCAATTTCAAAAGGCACATCACTGCTACCACCGCCAGCTCCGCTACTAAATAGCTCTTTATAACGTAACGCCAAAATCAGGTAGGTGTTTTCATCAAATTTTAAGGTCACGACAGATTTGGAATTACCAAATTCATACGTTAACTGGCTCCATTTAAAGCCTTGAATTTTTGCAGCTTCTAAATAATCATTTAATGCCTTAAACAGCTTGGCAAACTTGCCTCGTTCAGTTAAATCGTTAGGTAGTTTCTCAAAATTAGCAACGCCCGCATGGATGAACAACTCAACAATTTCTTCATAAATCGCATTTAACTTATTCAGGTTACTTTCCAGCCGTTGCGCAAATAGCGCAATCGGTTTGTCGCCTGAATACAATTTAACTGCACGGTTGATATGCTGTTCCATCGTATGTGGCTTACGATAATAGCGAATCGTGCCAAACGGTTTATCAGGCCCAAACAGTCGATTAGTGCGTGAGAATGCCTGAATGATGTTTTCGTACTTAATCACTTTATCCAAGTACAAAGTATTGAGCCATTTTGAGTCAAAGCCAGTCAGCATCTGGTCAACCACTATCAGCAAATTGATTTGCTGCTCGGGTGTTTTGGCAATTTGCGCATAGGGTTTTTTGTGGCCGAGTCTGGCAGCAATGTCTTTTTTAAATTTATCATGCGCCGCAAAGGTAAAGGCTTGGCCAAATTTCTGGTTGTAGTCCTCAACAATTTCCAGCAAACCGGCTTCCTTATCGTGCGCATTGCCGTTGTTATCAATGTTGGGGTCAAACAGCGCGGTGATGTTTAAATCACACTTAGCCTTTAACAATCTGTAATACTCAATCGCTTCTTTAATGCTACTGGTTGCCAAAATCGCGTGGAATTTCCCGTTTTGGCTTAACGTGACCCAGTGCTCCAAAATATCCTCAACCACTTTTTCTTGATGTTCAATACGTTCGTATTGCACGCTCGATATGTAATCTTCAATGCCTTTTACATATTGCCCAGCCTCGTCCAAATGCCCCGCCATGCTCACTTTGCGCATAGTGTGGTTAAACACTTCTTTTTTCTTGGGGTCAGCCAGCGCTTCGGCTTCGCTGCTGGCTTTGGCTTTTTCAAGCGCCACCGCTTTGCGTAACTCATTGTCTTTGTAGGTCATCACCTTATAAGGGTCAAACCCCAATACGTTTTTATCGCGAATGCCATCGGCAATGCTGTACCGGTGCAATTCATCGCCAAACACCGTGGCGGTGGTGTTCATTTGCCGTTGGTTTTCATCATGAATCGGCGTGCCAGTAAATCCAAAAAACAAGGCATTGTTAAAGGTTTGCTTAATCGTAATCAGCATATCGCCAAAAGTGGAACGATGCGCCTCATCCACAATAAACACCACTCTTTTTGCCCGCATGATTTCTACATCATGCGCTGTTAGTCCCTCTGCCTCATCTTTGATATTACTCATCTTTTGAATCGAGGTGACAATCAAGGTATTGGCAGGGTCGGTGCTTTTTAGTTTGGTGACTAAAACACCTGTATTTTCGGTGGCTTGCACGTCTTCGTTTTCATCGGCAAAGCCTTGATACTGAAGCAACGATTGCGTGCCCAGCTCGATCCTGTCCATCAAAAAAATCACCTTATCGGCATCTTTTGAGTTGGCTATCAGTTGAGCAGATTTAAAGCTGGTCATGGTTTTGCCTGAGCCTGTGGTGTGCCAAATATAGCCGCCTAGTTGGTTGGTATTTTCCCAATCCGTTTTGGCTACCTTGGTCGAAATCGCATTGGCAGCGTAATACTGGTAGCTACGCATCACCTTCAGCACGCCATCGGTATCATCCGCCACGGTATAAAAACCAATCAGTTGATGCGCCATCGGGATAGAGAGCAAATCAGCGGCGATTTTTTTCCAGTGGTTAATCGGCTCGTTATTAAAATCACCCCAATGAAAAAAATAATCTTTGTTAAATTTGCCGTCTGGCCCAGGGTTAGCAAAATACAACGTTTCTTCTGGCTCCATCGCCACAAACAACTGCAGCAATGAAAAAATGCCCGTAAACAAACCCTCATGGGCATATTTCTCAATTTGGTGGCAAGCTTGGCTCACCGCTACCCCGCTTTTTTTAAGCTCTATGTGAATCACGGGCATGCCATTAATTAACAGCAGCAGGTCGCCGCGACGGTCATTCAGAATTTTGGAATGGCTCTTAAATCTCGGTTGTTGCACAATCTGGTAACGGCTTTGCCCGGCGGCAATTTCGCGGCGGTCGTATATCTTCAAGCTGATTTCTTTACCCAAATGCAAAGTGTCGGCCGGGTTATCCCGTGTAATTGCCACCGTCTTGCCATTGATAAAGCCATTGAGTTTTAGCGGCGTGCGTAGCTCGGCAATCTGCTCCATGATTTGTTGCATTTCGCTGTTCGTTAGTGGTGTATCGTTTAAGCGGTCACGCTCTCGATTATTCTCAAATAAAATCTGTGCCCAGTTGTTGAGTAAATCCGCCTCCGCCGGGTTTTTTAGCACAGTCTTTTCCCACCCCTTGTTTGAGAGTTCTTCAATCAAGGCGGCTTCAAATCGGGCTTCAGAGGGGAAGGTCATAGGCTCCAGTTTTCAATGCTCAAGCTATGCACACGTTCGAATTCGCCTACATTATTAGTCACTAAAGTGGCATCCACTGCCAGCGCATGGCAGGCAATCCACAAATCATTCGCGCCAATCGGTGTGCCAGAAGTTTTAAGCTGGGTAAACTGCGCCGCGTAATGCTGGCAAATTCTTGCATCAATCGCATATTCCACAGGGATGCTCAGCGTCAGCTGTTTAATCTGTTTAAGTACCTGCGCTTTACGCACACTGCGCTCAGCACCTTTTAACAACTCCGCGTAAGTAATATAAGACATACACAACACATCATCGTCACTGAGTGCATTCACCCGCTCTGCAACCGCGACGGGCTTATTTTTCAGCAAATAGATGATGATATTGGTATCCAGCATATACCTCATAAAGCATCTCTATCTTGCATCGTTTGCGCAGTTGAAACATCCTCCGACAATGCCTCAATAAAATCATCGTCAAACTGCGTGAGTGCCGCTAGCAAGCTATCGCCCCGTTTAGGTTTTATGGGGTGAATCACAAGGTCGCCATTCTCCGCACGGCTTATTTCAACTTGCTGAACATCCAGTTGAAAAGCCTGCGGAATGCGCACCGCTTGGCTATTGCCATTCATAAACACCCGTGTCGTTAGTGTTTGCATAATGTTGATCTCCCGCAATAAATGTGTGTACTAGACTGTATGTATTTTAGACAGGGCTAAGCGATAATGCAACGCTACGTTCGCACGGTGTGCTGGCTTAAAAATAGAATCAAAAAAGCCAATCATTTCCTTAGACAAACATCTTTTCCAAGCAGGCTTTTTTGAGGTTGTTGAGTTTATCTAACTCGGTTTGGTGGAGGAAAATCAGCTTGTCGAGGTTTTGGAAATAACTGCCTACTTTCTTTTGCTCTTCTAATTTTGGTAGTGGTACAACTAATTTAAAAAAGTCACCTAAATTGTAATTTGTTCGCCCATCACCTGTGGACATTTTGATAGCAAAATATTTATGTGTGTCTGTGTTTAAAAACGTTGATAAATAATTTGAATCAATTATTTTTTTGTTGGGTCTAGTATTAATTGTAGCAAATCCAATTGAACCCTCTTCTCTTTTGGCAATAACAGCAGAAGTGCCGGCTTCGCCAGTATGTACTGTTACAACATCCCCAATTTGAAGTTTACGGTTTGAGTTATCGTTCGCAAATTGCTCATCAAGAAAAATTGGCGAATCTGCAAATTTAAAGTGATTATTTTTAATATCAGAATTTCTTATGAGCAAAGCACCAGATTCGCGATAATACTTGGTCATAGTTGTCACTAAACCAATAAATATTTGACCTAGTTCTGTAATATTTTTCTCTTCCCAGGCCAATTCAAAACCTTTAAACCGAATTTCAGGGACATTAGCACCATCTTTGGGAAACATTTTTTCAAGCATGGCTTTTTTGAGGTTAACCAGCTTATCGACCTTGGCTTGATGCAAGCTAATCAGCTTATCGAGGTTTTGGAAATAACTACCTATTTGGGTTTGTTCGGTTGGGTCTGGAACACTGAATTGCATTTTTTTAAATGCACTAGTCGTAATTTGATTTATTGTTGCACCAAGATTTTTTTCTACTTCCTTATTGAATTGTTGGGTATCGAGAAGTACATTAATGAAGTTTGGTTGCTCCGAACGTATTCCAGTCATAAAAGCACCTATGACGGTATTGTTCATCTTTCTTTTGATTTGGGCATGTTTCCCAATCAAAGAACGAGATCCATTTCTTACTACAACAGCAATATCACCTGCTCTTACATTGTCGCAGTTAACAACTTCAGAATTCACAAACACATCATCTGCATTAACTATTTCCCCATTTATCACATTTGATGAACGAAGAACTAATGTTCCATCGCTATCGACTACATCTTTTGGGGAGTAAGTAAGTCCACTAAAAAATTCAACAGCCTCTCCCAATGGACCATCTATCCACTCTTCATTAAATCCCTTAAACCGAATGACTGGCACTTTTTTTATGTCAGCCATCTTAATCAGCCTTCAAGAACGTCTTAAACTCAGCCAAACCTTGCATATCAAAGGCGTTGCCGGTGAGTTCGTCTATCATGCTGGCGAGTTCACCCTCTGTGCTAGCAATCTCTTTTGCCACATCTGCATAGGTGGTGGCGTATTTATCCGCCAGCACTTGCACCTCGGTGGTGAGGGTGTGTATCAGCACGGTAGGCAGTAGGTCGAGCGCGGCGACCAGTGGGTTAATCCATTTCAGTTCTAGCATTGCGCACACTTGTGCGTCTGTTAACGCCTCAATGGCGATTTTGGTTTTTAAGTGAAGCGCGGCAGTTTCAGCTTTGAGTCGTTTTTTGAGTTCTTTTTCTTCCGCAAGCAGCGCGTCTACTTTTAATGTTTTGATTTCTATCGTTTCTTCTGCAAATACAACGCCTTTTTTAACTTCAGCTTTGAGTTGTTTGGCTTCTTTGGCTACCTCGCTTGCCACAAAAGCGTCCATCGCTACGTTAACGATTGCGCTGGATTTTTCTTCCTCAGTCAGTGAATCGAGTATTTCCTCAACTTCTGCGCTTATTTCTGCCAAGCGGTTTTCTTTGCTTTGAATCTGTTGCAGTTCACCGCTTAAGTAGGTTTGTTGCACCAACTCAAACGGCATAATGTGGCCTAGCCAGCCTTCTTGCACTTCTTGGTCTTTGCCGTCTTTTTTCTTGCTGACGATATTGGGGTCAACCTGTTTGGTGGCGGCAAAGCCTTCGCTTTGGATGATTTCTAAATCCACCGCGATGCTGGTCCAATGGTCGTCGAGCAGTTGATAGGCCTCGTATTTGTCGATGAGCGGGATAGGCTTTAGACGGCTAAAAATATCGTCACTGATCACGGTGAGTTGTTTTTGAATGTTCACCGTTTGCATGTTGGTGAGTAGCCCTTGCTTTAAAAAACCATCAAAATCCGCAAAAGCGGCGTTAAAGCGTTGCGCAAAGGCTTTGACATCGGCGTGCTGGGTAATGGCGGTTTTAATGTCTGCCACATTGAGCGCGGAATATTCACTTGAAGTTGCGGTGAATAGCGCCGCCCTTAAATTGGGGAAAGCCTGCCAAAAATCAGCCAGCGCATTGATTTCTTTATCGGGAATACCGCCAAACATGGTGGCGTATATATCCCAGCTCTCTGCCGGTTCAGATGAATCGACATACCTTGGAATATTGAGGTTGTAATCATTTTCACGGATTTGGTCACGGCTCACCAGCTTGGAATATTTGGGGTGGGTTTGCCGCTCGATTACGGTATCGGTAATACGTTTAATATCGGAGGCTCTGAGCTTGTTGTTTTTGCCAACCTTAATAAAGCCTTTGGAGGCATCGACGATCAGCACATCGGGTTGCGCACGTTTTTGTTTGAGCACCATGATGATGGTCGGGATACCTGTGCCAAAAAAGATATTGGCGGGCAAGCCGATAATGGCGTCGATATGGTTGGCTTCAATGAGTTTTTGACGAATAACGCCTTCTTCACCGCCACGGAACAGCACGCCATGAGGCAAGACAATCGTCATCATGCCATCCGGTTTAAGGTGATATAAATCATGCAACAAAAAGGCGTAGTCGGCCTTGGTTTTGGGTGCTAAGCCAAAGCGGGCATAACGCGGGTCGGTGTCTTTATGCTCGGAATCCCATTTTTGTGAATAGGGCGGGTTAGAAACCACCGCATCCAAATACAGCGGGTTGTAGGAGTTGGTGGGGTCACTTTCATCAAAATAGGGCCAGTCATCTTCTAAGGTATCGCCATTACGCGTGATGATGTTGCTGGGCAAAATGCCACGCATCACCAAGTTCATGCGCGTGAGGTTGTAGGTATTTTGCTTGAGCTCCTGCGCGTAGTATTTGATGTTGTTTTCATCATCGATATGCTTGGCAACGGATTGGCCTATATTGATGAGCAATGAGCCTGAGCCACTGGTTGGGTCATAAATCTGAATCTCTTTTTTGTCTTTGACATGGTGCGCAATGAGCTCGGACATGAGCAACGATACTTCATGCGGCGTATAAAATTCGCCTGCTTTTTTACCCGCATTGGCGGCAAACATGCTAATCAGGTATTCATAAATAAAGCCAAGCACATCGTAATCTTGCTTGCCATCCATCGGGATGTCTTTAATCAAGTGAATGAGCTGGCTAATGGCTTTGGTTTGCACCGCTGCGCTTTCGCCTAACTTGCTGAGGCCTGTTTGCAGGGTGTCAAAAACACCATCAAACAGCTTTTTGTGTACTGGAATTAAACGGCTAAAGGCAGAGAGCGCATCGCGTACATTGGAAACATCGAAGTCTTTTCCCTTTGCAATCCAAGTGGAAAAAAGGTTTTCATGGGCAATAAAGTAGCCAATGTTGCTTTTAAAATATTCAACGGTTTCTGCATCATCCTCTGACAGCGCTTTAATATCTTCGGCAGAAAAGTCTTCTTTTTTGGCAAACTGTAATTCTTTATCTGAAAGATATTTGTAAAAAATAAAGCCAAGAATATAGTCCTTATATTCATTGGCTTCGATTTTTGAACGCATCTGGTTGGCGGATTCCCAGATTTTGGCTGCTAATTGTTGCTTATTCATCGGTGAGCTTTATTCCCAAAATGATCCCTACATAGCCTACAAGTCATTTGATGAACAAATGTAATTCAGTCTTAAAAAAAAGGGCTCTTGACGAGCCCCACTTACTCACTACCCATACTTTCATTCATTACGTTATTTAAATTTCAATAACTTATACTAAATTTCACTTATTTTGACATTCGATAGCTTTCCTAAATATCAATATTTGTCGCCCTCAACGCATTCTTCTCAATAAACGCCCGGCGCGGTTCCACCACATCGCCCATCAGGGTAGTGAAGATTTCGTCGGTGAGAATACTGTCTTCGATTTGCGCGCGCAGCAGGCGGCGGTTTTCCGGGTCCATGGTGGTTTCCCAGAGCTGGCTGGGGTTCATTTCGCCGAGGCCTTTGTAGCGTTGCACGTTCAGGCCTTTTTTCGCTTCTTCCAGCAGCCATTCGAGCGCGTGCTTGAATTCGCTGACTGTTTGTTTGCGTTCATTACGCTGAATATACGCGCCTTGACTCAGCAGGCCGTCAAACACTTGCGCGGTTTTCTGGATTTGCGCGTAGTCGCCGCTTTCGAGGAAATCAATGTCGAGGTAGCTGGTCAGCACGTTGCCGTGCGACATACGCATGATTTTGAGGCGGTAACGTTCGTGCAGATCGTCGTATTCCGCAACGATTTCCACGTCCTTGACGCGCGCAGCCAAACGGATTGCGCTGTCCGCCGCGGCTTGGCCGTTGCTTAAGTCGACATCGGGCTGGCGCAGCAGTGCGTGCATGACAGTGCTGTCGATGGCTTGGCTCATGCGTTCGATAACCGCTTCCGCCAGGATGTATTCATTGGCGATTTTTTCCAGCGTTTCGCCGGTTAATGCCGGTTTATCGCCGCCGGTATGCAGCTCGGAACCGTCCAGCGCGAGGCTCAACATATATTGTTTCAATTCATGGTCGTCCTTGACGTAGCGTTCCTTTTTGCCGTGCTTGATTTTGTAAAGCGGCGGTTGCGCGATGTAAATGTGGCCGCGTTCGATCAATTCGGGCATCTGGCGGTAGAAGAACGTCAGCAGCAGCGTGCGGATATGCGAGCCGTCCACGTCCGCGTCGGTCATGATGATGATGCGGTGGTAGCGTAGCTTGTCCGGGTTGTATTCGTCCTTGCCGATGCCGGTACCGAGCGCGGTGATCAGTGAAATGATTTCCTGCGACGAGATCAGTTTGTCAAAACGCGCTTTTTCCACGTTCAGGATCTTACCTTTGAGCGGCATGATGGCCTGGAATTTACGGTCGCGCCCTTGCTTGGCGGAACCGCCTGCGGAATCACCCTCGACCAGGTACAGTTCGCACAATGCCGGATTCTTTTCCTGGCAATCGGCCAGCTTGCCCGGCAGTCCCATGCTATCCAGAACGCCTTTTCTACGCGTCAATTCGCGGGCTTTGCGCGCCGCTTCGCGCGCTCTAGCGGCATCGATGATTTTGTTGCAAATGGTTTTGGCGTCGATGGGATTTTCCAGCAAATACTCGGTCAGTTTTTGCGCCACGACTTCTTCCACCACTGGGCGTACTTCCGAAGACACCAGTTTTTCCTTAGTTTGCGACGAAAACTTAGGCTCGAACAATTTCACCGATAGAACGCACGACAAACCTTCGCGCATGTCGTCGCCGGAGGTTTCCACTTTGGCTTTTTTCGCCAGTTCGTTTTTTTCGATGTAATTGTTGAGCGTGCGCGTCATCGCCGCGCGCAGGCCGGTCAAATGCGTGCCGCCGTCTTTTTGCGGAATATTGTTGGTGAAGCACAGTACCTGCTCGGTGTAACTGTCGTTCCATTGCATCGAGACCTCGACGGCAATGTTGTCCTTCGCACCAGCTGCATAAAAAATACTGGGGTGCAGCACCGTTTTACTGCGGTTGATGTATTCGACAAAGTTTTTGATACCGCCGGTGAAAGCGAATCTCTCATCCTTACCGGTGCGTTGATCGATCAGGTGGATTTTCACGCCATTGTTGAGAAAAGACAGTTCGCGCAAGCGCTTGGCGAAAATATCGTAATGGTATTCGACGTTGCCGAAAATGTCCTTGCTGGCGAGAAAGTGCACTTCGGTGCCGTGGCGTTCGCTTTCGCCGGTGACTTCCAGCGGCTTGACCGGAACACCCATGCGAAATTCCATCTGGTTGATTTTTCCGTCACGGCGGATGGTCAGTTTCAACCATTCCGACAACGCATTGACCACCGATACACCGACACCGTGCAAACCGCCGGAAACCTTGTACGAATTGTCGTCAAACTTCCCGCCTGCATGCAGTTCGGTCATGACGATTTCCGCCGCGGAGCGTTTCAGATCGTCGTCATGCTTAATACCGGTTGGAATACCGCGGCCATTGTCGATGACGCTGACGGAATTATCCGGATGGATGGTGACGGTGATTTCGTCGCAATGACCGGCCAACGCTTCATCGATGGCGTTATCGACGACTTCGAACACCATATGATGCAGTCCCGTGCCATCGCTGGTATCGCCGATGTACATGCCGGGCCGTTTACGCACGGCGTCCAAGCCTTTCAGGATTTTGATGCTTTCGGAACCGTAATCGCTCGAACTGTCTTTAGGTACGTTGGGATTTTGATCGCTCATGGGTCAGGATTTTCAGGGTTATGTAAGTTGCAGGAAATGACTTCGATAGTTGCCGATTTTGCTGAGTGCTTGCGCACATGCGCTTAAATTCTCATCGGCATGACGATATATTTAAACGCATCGTTCCCAGGTATTGTGATCAGCACGCTGCTGTTGGCATTTTCAAACGCGCATTGCACGGTTTCGCTATCCACATTGTTCAATAAATCGAGCAGATAAGTGATGTTCAGGCTGATATCCACCGATTCTTCAGTGTAGTTGATTTCCAGTTCTTCTTCGGCTTCTTCCTGTTCGTTGTTTTTGCAAACGATACGCAAGTTATTTTCACTGACGATCAAGCGCACACCGCGGAATTTTTCGCTTTGGTTAGACAGTATCGATACCCGTTGCAACGCTTGCAAGAAGGTTTGGCGGCTAATTTCAAACTGTTTGTTGTTCCGGGTCGGGATAACGCGATTGTAGTCGGGAAACTTACCATCGATGACTTTGGACGTCAGGACAATGCCGGAAAAGGAAAACCGCACCTTGTTCTGGAAGTATTCAATGGTTACCGGTTCTTCGTTATCTTCGAGCAGTTTGGACAGTTCATACACGGCCTTGCGTGGCAGGATGACTTCCTGCTTTTTCTGTGCTTTGTCCAGTGCCGCCTCGATGTAAGCCAAACGATGTCCGTCGGTGCCAACGCTGATGAATTTCTTGTTATCCGTCAATAACAACAGACCGTTCAGGTAATAACGGATGTCTTGTTGCGCGACGGCGAACTGGACATGGTGCAATAAATCTTTTAATTCTTTTTGTTTCAGCGTGATCGCATTTTCCGATTCAGCTTCTTCCGCAACTTCTGGAAAGTCTTCCGCCGGAAGTATTTGCAGGTTGAACGCGCTTTTGCCGGATTTGACGTAGAGATGATCGTCCTGCCGGGTTAAGGTTACTTCGGCGTCGGCGGATAGAGAACGCAGAATATCCTGAAGTTTTTTCGCGGAAACCGTTAAGGAAAAATCCTGTTTGGGCAACAAATCAATGGTTGCAACCGTTTTGATTTGTATTTCCAGATCAGTGGTCAAAAAAGAGGTCTTTTCCGCAGTTTGCCGGATCAGCACATTCGATAAGATAGGCAATGTCTGACGGCGTTCGACAATTCCGGTGACTGTCTGCAGCGGTTTTAACAAGGTATCCCGGTTGGTTTTAATTAAAAGCATTTATATAAAAGTAATAGTAATTTAATAATGTCCGCCAATCTTCTGTATAGTTTCTAACATCTGCTGAATATCAACAAGATAGTTTAAAATTTTGCTTTGTATGGCGAGTGTATACTGCTTGGATAGTTTGTGGATAAAAATGGCGGATTTTTTAAAACAAGAGTTATACACAAACTGTTCAACTGTTATCAACCTCTCAAAATGAGTATCAGCGCGTTGAAATCGCGGTTCACCACCGGATCGGAAATGCGCAATTCGTTAATTTTGCGGTAGCCATGCAGCACGGTGGTATGATCCCGGCCGCCGAACGCCTCGCCGATATCCGGCAAACTCAATGAAGTCAGTTCCTTGGCGATGGCCATTGCCATTTGCCGTGGCCGTGCGACGATACGCGAGCGCTTCTTGGAATACATTTCCGATACTTTTATTTTGTAGTAATCGGCGACGGTTTTCTGGATGTTCTCGATCGAGATTTGCCGGCTTTGCACGGCAAGCAAGTCCTTTAATGCCTCCTTCGCCAGATCCAAGGTGATTTCCTGACCGATGAAGCGCGAGAAAGCCAGCACGCGTTTCAATGCGCCTTCCAGCTCACGCACATTGGAGCGGATATGCTTGGCAATGAAAAACGCGACATTTTCGCCCAGACGGATTTTTTCCTGCTCGGCTTTCTTTAGCAAAATCGCCACGCGCATTTCCAGTTCCGGCGGCTCGACCGCTACCGTCAATCCCCAGCCAAAACGCGATACCAGACGTTCTTCCAGTCCGGTAATTTCTTTCGGATAAGTATCGCACGTGATAATCACTTGTTTATGCGTTTCAATCAGCGCGTTGAACGCATAGAAAAACTCTTCCTGCGTGCGGTTCTTCCCTCCAAAGAACTGCACATCGTCCACCAGCAACAGATCGAGCGAATGGTAGTACAGCTTGAACTTGTCGAACGCTTTGTGCTGGTAAGCGCTGACGACATCGGACACGTATTTTTCCGCATGCACATAGCGGATCTTGGCGTTTTTGTCGTTTTTCTGCACGTAATTGCCGATGGCTTGAATCAAGTGCGTTTTTCCCAGCCCCACGCCGCCGTAGATGAACAGCGGGTTGTACGCGATGCCGGGCGATTCCGCCACCTGGATCGCACCGGCGCGCGCGAGTTGATTGGCTTTGCCGGTGACGAAATTATCGAAGGTGAAATTAGGATTCAGACCGCTGGGATTTTTCCTGCCGGGCTGGTATGCGGCCTTGGGTTCCGCTGGCGGCTCCTGTGGTGCTTCCACCGGCGCGGCTTTGACTATCACGGTTTTTGCATCGTTTTGCTCGGCCAGTTTCAGGTGAAACTGGATTTTCTTGTCGAAGTACATCAGCGCCATGTTTTCAATGTGCCCGATGAAATTATCTTTAACCCATTGCGACACGAAACGGTTAGGTGCAATCAACACAACCTCATCGTCGCTATTCAGTTCCGGATCAATCTGTAAGGGTTTGATCCAGGTGTTAAATTGCTGTGCGTTGAGTTCTTTTCTAAAATGATCAAGGCAGGATAACCAGAAAGTGTTCAGTGATTGCAT